>NZ_NFSC01000009.1 GCF_002157505.1 Arthrobacter agilis | reverse complement strand
GAGGATGAGCAGAAGCGCCTGGCATCGCTGGCGTCCACTGAACTCCTCGACAGTGCTTCCGAGGAGCGGTTCGACCGGGTCACCCGGCTTGCCCAGATGCTCTTCGGGGTGAGTACCGCAACGGTGGCCCTGGTGGCCGATGACCGGCAGTTCCTCAAGTCCCTGGCCGGAAGCCTGGACAGAGTCATCCCCCGAGCGGATGCTTTCTGCGCCCACACCATCAAGTCCCCGAACACGTTGGTCGTCGAGGATGCCCGCCAGGACGACCGCTTCCGCACCAACCCTCTGGTGGTAGGAGAACCGAATATCCGCTTCTACGCCGGGCAACCTCTCCAGGGGCCCGGCGGATGGAACATCGGGACGTTATGCCTGATCGATCAGCAGCCACGGACCTTCACCCCCGAGCAGGAGCAGGTTCTTCGGGATCTCGCCGCGATCGTGCAACGCGAGATCCTCGTCAGTGCGGAGATGAAGAACGCGGCCAAGATCCAGCGGGCCCACCTGCCCAACGCTCTCCCGGACCTGCCCGGGTACGACGTCCACGCCCTCACCCGGCCTGCAGGTGACCTGTCCGGGGACTTCTACGACTGGCAGTTCGACGGCCGATTCCTGCGGTTCACCGTTGCGGACGTGATGGGTAAGGGAGCCGGCCCGGCCATCCTGGCCGCTACCGTCCAATCACGGTTGCGGTCAGCCGGGCAGGTCGACCCGGGCGATGCCTTCACCACGGTCTCCACCGGGCTGGACAACGATCTGGCGCTCGACGACGTGTTCGTCACGGCCTTTTCCGGCAGCCTCGACACAGGAACGGGTGCGGTCCGCTACTCCGATGCAGGGCACAGCATCGCCCACCGCATCACCGCTTCAGGAGCGATCTCCCAGCTGCCAGCCAGCGGCCCACCGCTGGGAATCATCCCCGAGTACGAATGGACCACGGACACCCTTGTCCTCGAGCCCGGTGACTGCCTCATCATCCCCAGCGACGGCCTGCTGGAACTCGCCAACGATGATCTGGGCCGGCTCCAGACGGATCTGCAGGCCATGGCGGATCCCCGTTCCGACACGAAAGCGGCGATGAAAGCCTTCATCAACGCACCCCTGCATCCCACCGATGACCTCACACTCCTC
>NZ_NFSC01000008.1 GCF_002157505.1 Arthrobacter agilis | reverse complement strand
TGTACTTAGACAGCAGGTTGGTTGCACCGGGTGATGGGGGCTTTGCCTCCGAGGCTGCTGTGGGGGCGCTGGTGGTTGTAGAAGTGTAGCCAGTGGTGCAGGGCGTCGGTGCGTGCCTGGTTGGTGGTGAAGACCTGCCGGTAGGCCCAGCCTTCCTGCAGGGTCCGGTTGAAGCGTTCGGCTTTGCCGTTCTGCCATGGGTGGCGGGGTTTGATCAGGATGTGCTTGGCGTCCAGCCCGGCCAGCACGGTCTGGAAATCGCGGGAGCGCCGGTAGGCGAACGCGTTATCGGTCATGACGCGCTGCACCGGCGCCCCGTGGGCGGCCATGAACGCTGCCGCCCGGGTGAGGAACCCGGCGCAGGTGGCGCCTTTCTCGTCCGGGTGGACTTCCACGAACGCGAGCCGTGAGTGGTCATCTACGGCCACGTGCACGTAATCGAACCCGACCCGGGCGTGTCCTGTTGCGTGGTTGCGCAGGGACTGGGCAGCGTCTGCCCGCCACCCGCCGCCGTCGGGGATCCGGCCGAGTTTCTTCACGTCGATGTGGATCATGTCCCCCGGCGCGTCACGTTCATACCGGCGCTCGGTGGCCCGGCCGGCGCGGATCCGGGTTCCGGTCAGCGGATCCAGTTCCCACAGCCTGGGAACCCCGGCGCGGGCAAGGACCCGGGACACGGTGCGGGCACCGACCCCGGTGCGGGCCGCCAGGTCCACCGGGCCGGTGCGGTGCTCCAGGCGTGCTGCCAGGACCTCGGCGGTCTTCTGCGCGCCGGTGGCGTGCGGACAGGATTCCGGCCGGGAGCTGCGGTCCTCCAGGCCCGCCGACCCCTGGTCACGGTATCGGCTCACCCACCGATGGGCGCAGGTCCGTGAGACACCCATCTCCTTGGCTACGTGAGCCACGGGGCGGCCGGACAGGATGCGTTCGACAAGGACCCGCCTACCCGTAGGGGTCAGGCGGGCATTACGGTGGGACATGAAGACCTCTTAGTCGTTGGCGTGTGTGGTAACCACCAACCTAAGAGGTCTTCACCCTTTCACCATGTAACCAACGTCCTGTCTCAGTACA
>NZ_NFSC01000007.1 GCF_002157505.1 Arthrobacter agilis | reverse complement strand
CCATCGACGCGTACTTCAACTGGCCGGGTTTCTTCGCCCTCCTGGCGACGGTGCTCGGGGCGACCGGACTCGACCCGGTGACCCTCGCCCTGTGGGCACCGGTGCTCAACATGGGTTTGTGGCTCGCTGCAATGGGCGTGCTGACCGGCTACCTGACGCGCGATGCGCGACGGCGCTGGCTCGTGCTCTGGCTCTTCTGCCTCGGCAACTGGCAGGACCAGGACTACCTGTCCCCCCAGGCCTTCGCCCTCTTCCTGTATCTCGTCGTGATCGCGCTGGTCGTCGGCCCGTTGGCGGCGCGGGTGCCCAGGATCCACGGCCTCGGGCGCGCGGAGTTGGCGTCGTGGTGGCGAGGGCGATCGGCCGCCGAGACCCGGCCGCGGCTCCGGACGGGCGCCCTCGCGGTGACCCTCCTGCTCGTCGTGGTGATCTGTGCGAGCCATCAACTCACACCGTTCATGTTGCTCATTGCCATCACCGCCCTCACGCTGAGCGGACGTATCTGGCCCAGTCGGCTGCTTCTGATCACGGCAGTCGTTCTGGCGCTCTGGCTTCTCTACCCCGCCAGTGCCTACCTCGTCGGGCATCCGCCCCTGGCCGACGTAGGGCTGTAGACCGCGACCGAGGCAAACGTCACCGACCGCGCGGATGGGTCGGCAGGGCACGTGCTCGTGGTGAGGATCCGGGTGGTTCTCACCCTCATTCTCTGGGCCCTCGCCGCAGTGGGTGCACTACGGGACTGGCGCCGTGGGCGTCTCGATATCCGTGTGGTACTCCTCGTCGCCTCCCCCCTGATGCTCTTTCCCGCGCAGGCGTACGGCGGGGAGATGCTCATCCGGGTCTCGCTGTTCGCACTGCCCTTCGTCGCCCTGCAGGCGTGTTCGGTCCTGCTTCCCGACGACGGCACGCGTCCTTCCTCCCGCGCCGCGGCGGGCCTTGTCCTCACCTGTTTCCTGCTGGCGGTGCTCATTGTGACCGGCCG
>NZ_NFSC01000006.1 GCF_002157505.1 Arthrobacter agilis | reverse complement strand
GCGGTTCCGTCATCGCCGAGCAGTTGTTCGCCATGCCCGGCCTGGGCCAGGCCGTCCAGAACTCCGTCAGCACCCATGACGCCCCGTCCGTGCAGGGCGTGGTGGTGATCGCCACTGTCGTGGTGGTCGCCGTGAACCTGGTGCTGGAACTCGCCACCAAGTTCCTCGACCCGAAGTTGCGTGCCTCATGATCCCGAACGTCGCCCCTGCCCCTGCGGACTCTCCGGATCCGACGTCGGCTACGCTCCTTCCTCCGGCTCCCGCCAGGGCCGGCCGCCGGTTCTCCGTCGCCAAGCTGTTCGCCTCCCCGGCCAGCACCGCCGGGGTGGTCTGGCTGGCCGCGATCGTGCTCGCCTCCCTGACGGCGCCCCTCTGGTTGCCCTTCCGGACCGAGGACCAGGACTTCACCGCCGTCCTCTCCGGACCCAGCGCCGCTCACTGGCTCGGGACGGACGAACTCGGCCGGGACCTCCTGAGCCGCATCTTCGCCTCCGCTGCCGGCACGCTGGGGACCTCCATGATCACCGTGATCGTCGCCGTCGGGCTGGGCACCCTCCTGGCGATGCTCGCAGCAGCCGCAGGTGAACGCGTGGAAGCCGGAATCAGCCGCGTCACGGAGATCATGATGTCCCTGCCCGGCACGGTGATCATCCTGGCCGTCATCGGCGCCGTGGGAACCAACAT
>NZ_NFSC01000005.1 GCF_002157505.1 Arthrobacter agilis | reverse complement strand
GAATCCCTCGGCGTCCGGACCGGTGCCGCCGCCACCCCCGCCCCGGGCGGGTGCCCCTTCCGGTTGCGCTGCCCCCTGGCCACCGACCTGTGCCGCGACGAACGCCCCGCACTGCGGCGGGTCGGCGTGTCCGACGTCGCCTGCCACTACGCGGCCTGACCGTTCCCCTCCGAACTATCAGCACAACCCCTGACCTACCTCGACAGCACCTTGACGGCACCTTCCCGACGGGCCCGTCAGCACCACCAGCACAACCCCTGACCTTCCCCGCCGTCACGTAGCTGGCGGCCAAGCAGAACGGACTCCATTCGATGACGCAGGCACCCTGGCGCGCCGCCATGATCTCCCCCGATGAGGACTTCGACGGAGCCCCGCTGCTCCGCAAGGAGTTCCGGCTCGAGGAGGGCCACGGCGCCGTGGCCAGGGCGACGCTGCGCGCCACCGCGTACGGTATCTACGAGGCGCTGATCAACGGTGTCCCGGTGGGCGAGGACGTCCTGAGCCCGGGCTGGAGCTCCTACGAATGGCGGCTCCGCTACCGCAGCTACGACGTGACCTCCCTCGTGGGGCCGACCACCGTGCTCGGCGTGG
>NZ_NFSC01000004.1 GCF_002157505.1 Arthrobacter agilis | reverse complement strand
CCGGTGTCACCCGCGAAGGTCCGGAAGCGCGGCAGGAAAGCCAATCCGGAAGGGCGCATGGCCCTGAAGGAACACCTGCGCGAGGCACGCAACCGGCTGTTCAAGTCCGCGGTCGCGGTCATCCTGGCGACCGTGGCCGGGTTCTTCGTCTACGAGCCCGTGTTGCGTGCGCTGGCGGCTCCGATCATCGCGATCAACGAGCAGGAGGGCCGCACGGCGTCCCTGAACTTCGACAGCGCCGCGTCCCCGTTCGACCTGCTCATCCAGGTCTCGGTGTTCCTGGGCCTGGTGATCTCCAGCCCCGTCTGGCTGTACCAGCTGTGGGCGTTCATCACGCCCGGGCTCAAGACGAAGGAACGGCGTATCGCGCTGGCGTTCATCGCCGTCGCATTCCCCCTGTTCCTGGCCGGCATCGCCCTGGCCTGGTCGATCCTGCCCAACGCGGTGCGGGTCCTGACGGAGTTCACGCCCGAGGACTTCTCCAACTACATCAGCGTCTCGGTGTACTTCACCTTCGTCCTGAGGCTCATGCTGGCCTTCGGGATCGCCTT
>NZ_NFSC01000031.1 GCF_002157505.1 Arthrobacter agilis | reverse complement strand
TGCCCTTCGTCGCCCTGCAGGCGTGTTCGGTCCTGCTTCCCGACGACGGCACGCGTCCTTCCTCCCGCGCCGCGGCGGGCCTTGTCCTCACCTGTTTCCTGCTGGCGGTGCTCATTGTGACCGGCCGGTTCGGGAACGCCCGGTACGACATGTTCACCGACGATGAAATGAGCGCCATCGCTGCCGTGCAGGGCATCGCGCAGCCCGGTTCGGCGATCATCTCGGCTGCAAATCCGACGCCGTGGCGCAGCGAGGGCTACCTGGACCACCGGTACCGGACGATCGATGACCTGTGCCTGAAAGACCTGGCGGCGGCGACCTGCGGCCCAGCCGTCTACGACTACATCCGGCACAATCCTGCCGGCGGCGTCGTGCTGCTCACGCGCTCCGCGGAGGCGAGCCTCGTGCTTCAGGGCACCACCACCGCGGGCGAGTTCGCCGAGCTGGAGGAGTGGCTGACCGTGCAGGACGGCGTGGAGCTCGCATTCAGCAACGCCGATGCGCGCGCGTATAAGGTGGCGCGATGAGCGGCGTCAGCCGGGGCACCCTGGCTCTCGGTCTCCTGGCCGTCGCGCTGTCGCTGGCGACGCTCGTCGGGCTGCCGGCACCGCTGCAGGCGGTCGCCGCACTAGCCGTCCTCATCCTGCTCCCGGGACAGGCGCTGGTGCGGCTCATCCACGTGAAGGACCTCGCGCTCGGCGCGCTGCTCGTCCTGGCGCTCGGCCTCGCCGCGCTCACGGCGGTGTCCACGGCGATGTTCTACCTCGCGCTCTGGTCGTGGCAGGCGTGCGTCGTCGCCATGGGCGTCATCACCATCCTCGCGTGCGTGGCGCGCGCACGGCAGGAGGCGGCAGCATGATCATCGACATGGCGGGACTGCTCGCGACGGCCGTTCTGCTCTTCACCCTCGTCGCGCTCGAGTTCCGGCGCGTCGGACCGGACAGCGGCTTACCGTCCGCAGCTGACCGACCCCCTGCTCGGCACGCTGCTCGTCCTGGGGCTCTGCCCCGCCTCGCTCCCGGCGACGTTCTACCCCGCTTTGCGTCCGTGGCAGGTGTTCGGCGACACGATGGGCGTCATCAGAGTCCCTACGTGCAGGGCACGCGCTCGGCGGGCAGGACGCTGATCGACCTGGCAGGGACCGTGAGTCGCAGGGGCGTCGCCGTCATGTGGATCATGTACCTGCTCCTCGTTCTTCCCCGTGTCATGGGACTGCTCCTGTGAGCGGCGCGGCGCGGTGGTGGCTCGTCAGCGACCTCCACCTGGGCGTGTCGGACGACGACCCCCGTTCCCCCGGGAAGGTACTGCCCGAGTTCCTGCGCGGCGAGGTGCTTGCAGCCTCCGGTCCGCAGCAGCACGTCGTGTTCGTCGGTGACACGTTCGAACTGGCCGGGCTCACCGAGGAGGAGACCCTGGCTCGGCTCGAGTCCATCCTGTCCTGCCACCTCGACACCTTCCGGGCGCTGAAGGCCTGTGCCACGCGCGACGTACAGCTGCACTTCGTGTGCGGCAACCACGACGTGGAGCTGGCCCGGCCCTCGGTCGCCGCCCGCCTGGCGGCCCTGCTGTCACCCGTCGAGCCCGCGCGGGTCCGGGTGCACCCGTGGTTCCTCCACGTGCCCCGCGTGCTGGTGGCGGAGCACGGGCACCAGCACCACGCGCTGCACCGGATACCCGAGGTGCTCCGGGCCGCGGTCAACGGTACGGACGAGCTGGACCTACCACCGCTCGCCGCCTGGAACGAGAATCCGTCCCGGTCGCGCCTGAGCCGCGCGGGGGCCGTCGCGCGGGCGTGCCTGGCGTCCGAGCGGGCGGAACTCCGCGTCCGGGAGCACGCGTACGACCAGTTGTTGCAGACCGAGTCACTGCGGCTCGCGCTCGATCGGGTGGCCGTTCGGGACCTGGCGCAGCTGTCCCGGTTCCGGACGGTGTCGGCGCTCCCTGTCACCGCGACCCGGATGGTGCTCGCGGCCGCCGGGCGGAACGTCGTCAGGGAGGATGCCCCCGCTGCAGCGGTCCGGGTCGCGCGTACCCTCGAGGCGCACGGTGCCGCGGTGTCCTGGTACGTCTCGGGCCACACCCACCGGGCGCTCGAGTCGGCCCTTGAGGCGAGCCCTACCCGGTACGCCAACACCGGCACATGGGGTTCGGACGTCCGCGGTCGTGGACCTGACCAGTCGGACCGTCGGGCGTTCCCGTACGTCGTGGTCGACGTCACCCGCGACGGTGCCACCAGCGGCGGGCTGCGGTACTGGCGACCCGAGGGTGCCTGAACCGTTCCGGGGTCAACGGGAGCGGGCACGGTGGACAGCCGTTCGGGCGCCGTGGGACTGCCGGGACCGCATCCCCGGGGAGTCAGTCCCGGCAGATGGTGTCGGATACCGGCGGCGACCTGCTACTTCAGGGTGAGTACCAGCGTGGGTGCGAGCGTGCTGCCGGCCTCCTTGGAGCTGAGCAGCAGGCCGTCGCTGCTGCTGGAGTCGATGACCAGGGAGAGCTGCTGGCCGAGCTTACCGGCCAGGCCGGTGACCGTGAGCGGAACGCTGTAGCGGGTGTTGATCGCTGTCGGGCCGAGCGTGCCGATGCTGGTGCCCGGGGCCGGAGCGTTGGTGTACGTGATCCCGCCTTCGGTCCAGCTGTCATCGGCGACCAGTTTGACGTTCTGCTTGCCCGTCGACCCGTTCTCGGCGCTGGTCAGCTGCAATGTGGCGCTCTCGATCGTCCTGCCCGCGTACGCCGACAGGTCGAACTTCAGGTACGCGGCCTCCAGCGGGCTGCCGTCGACCCACAGGGCGGTACCTGCGCCGTAGTTGGTCCCCGGCGCCCCGCTCGACACATAGCTGTCGGCGGTGGCCGTCAGGGTGGCGGTCGTCGACGTGCCGCCCGCCGCAGCCGTGGTGAAGGTCCAGGTCTTATCCGAGGCCAACGCATTACCGGCAGCGTCCTTCACCCCCGTGGAACCGCCCCTGATCGTCGCCGTGTACGTCGTTCCCGCGGCGAGGTCAGCAGTCGGGTTCAATGTTGCAATCCTGCTCGTGCTGTCGAGTGCGACGGCTGCTTCCACTGACGTGCTGCTGCCTTGCGCCGTCAATGTGAACGTGCTCGCCGTGACCGTCGCCGGGTTCATCGCCTCCGAGAACGATGCCGTTCCATCTGCCGCCGCCGCCACGGATGTGGTGCCATCAGCAGGAGACGTACCCGTCACCGTCGGAGCCGTCGTATCCGTCGGCGCAGGACCCGCACCGCCACTACCGACGCTCGAGTCGTAGAAGTGCCAGTACCTGTTCGTGGCGTTCGCGTCGGCGAGGACCAGCGCGCCACTGTTGGCCGTGCCCCGCGCCGCGCTGTTGAGGTTCTGCTTCGTCGAGGTCACGTTGTGGACGTACTGGTCGGCGTCCACGATGCGGGGTATTTTCGTGGCGGTGCTGAAGTCGATGTTGCTGAGCGGCACTGACTTCTCGTAGATGGCGCCCCCCGTGCTGGTGCAGACGCCGGCGTTCGTCGTGCCGCCGGGCTTGGGATAGGTGGCGAAGGTCCGCAGCCGCTGCGTGCTCTCGTCGATCAGGACGGTCACCCGGTTCGGGCACTCCGCCACGGTCGCGATCGTATGCTTCGTCCACTGTGAGGACGCGTTGTCCAGTGCCAGCAGCTGGATCAGCGGCTCGGACGCGGCGGTGTAGGACGTCTTGACAGCGGCGAAGACCCGGCCGCCGGAGGAGTCCAGCCACTTCAGGTTCATGTGGTCATCACCGCTGTTCAGTCCCGACACCGCCGCCACGGGATCGGTCCAGGAGGTGTTCGACGCTCCATCGACGTGGTAGCTCCAGTACATGCCGTCGGTGGAGTCGCCGACCTGCCGGCTCCACATCACGCCCACCTTGTTCCCGTCGAAGGCGATGACCGCCGAGGTGTCGTCCACGGACACGTTGCTCAAGCCTTCAGGGCTCAAGGACGCAGGATGTGGGAACGGCGTCCCCCAGGTCTTGCCATCTGTGCCGGTGACGTTCAGGTAGATCTGGCTGCCCTGCTGCCATGTGGCCCACACCCGGCCGGTCGAGTCCTTGTCGATGGTCAGGATCTCGACCCTGGAGTTGTTGATCTGGGTAGAGCTCAGCAGCGTATACGTCTTCGAGGTCGCGTTGTAGCTGTAGCGGCGCATCGTCGTCGGGAAGCCCGGCTCGGCCGGCAGGCCGTCACCGAGGAACCGATAGCTGGCCACATACAGCGTCGACCCGTCCCACAGGACGTCGTGATGGGTGCTTGCCCGCGGGTCCGTCGCCACACCGGTATCGGCCCACGAACTCGTTGCGGTGTCGAATCGGAAGATATGGAAATCCGCACTGGCCGTGTCCCACAGGTTGCCCCACCAGAGCCCGTCGTTGAACCACAGCGAACTCGTCGCCCGCTTCGACCCGGTCGGCGTCCCCGTCCCCGTGTGCGACGGACCCTCCACTCCGACATCACCCTCAGCAGCCGACGCCGCAACCGGCACCACCAGGGCACCCAGCGCAAGCAGCAGCGCTGTCAGCAGAGCGCCAAGCCAGGAAGCCCTGCGCCCTTGACCACGCCCGCGCGCGGGAGAAAATGGATCGATCAGCATCGTTGCTCCCCGGAGTTGAAGGTCGATCCCCAGTTCGTCCAGTGTCAACGTTTGAAGCTGCCTGAACAACCCTCAGCGTGGTGGGACACTACCTGTTCAGCACGCAGTATTGCCCGCAATCGTGCGACATCTCCCCGGGTAGCCGGCCTTGTCGTTGGTCCGGCACCCCTACCGTGGAGAGCAGCGCAGGCGGGTCAGCGGTGGCCCCTCCTACGGCGTTGTGCCGAAGATCGCGCGGTCGAGGAAGGCGTTGCGGAACTTGCCCTCGGGGTCCATGCGCAGGGCTAGCGCACGGAAGTCGTCGAAGCGGGGGTAGAGCGGCGCGAGCTGTGCCGCGTCGGCAGCGAACAGCTTGCCCCAGTGCGGGCGGGCCTGGAGCGGGGCAAGCGCGGCCTCGATCTCGGGCAGGAGTGCTTCAACTTCGTCCTGCAGGGGCTTCCAGGTGAAGTGCAGGCCGATCCCTGGGCGCTGGTAGTTGGTGCTGAGCCACAGCTCGTCCGCCGCCATCGACCGCACTTCCGAGACCTGCAGCAGGGGCGTGATCCGCGGGGCGAGTTCGCGCATCCGCTGGATCGCCTCGACGGCGTGCTCGCTTCCCACGAGGTACTCGGTCTGCAGTTCCTGGCCGTTGCTGGGGGTGAAGGCGAGGCGGAAGTGCGCAAGGCGGTCGGACCACGGTCCGGGGACGCCGAGTTGCTGCGTGCAGTGGTCGGCGGCGACGCCCGGCACCGGGTGGTAGGCGCGGCCCGCCGGGACGCCTCCGTAGAACTGCGCCGGCACGTCGGAGCCGCTGTCCATCCTGCTCTTGAGCCACGCCTGGCCGATCGTGTCCCCGGCCCAGTCGGTGAACAGGCTGACGCTGTAGGCGGACGAGGTCGCGGCGTCGTAGTCGGCGAGGACCGCGTCCCACGGCACCTCGGTGAACACGTCCTGGCGCACCTCGAAGGTGGGCTCGATGCGCAGGGTCACGCGGTGGACGACACCGAGTGCGCCCAGTCCCACCACCATGCCGTCGAAGTCGGCATGCCCCTTGGAGACGGTCAGGACCTTGCCGGACGCGGTGACGAGCTCCAGCCCGACGACGGCGGTGGCGAGGTTCCCGTTGGCGTTCCCCGAACCGTGGGTGGCGGTGGCGATGGCGCCCCCGATCGAGATGTGGGGGAGCGAGGCGAGGTTGTGGAGGGCGAAGCCGCGGCGCTGCAGGTGCTCCGCGAGGACGCCGTACCGGACCCCGGCGCTGACCGTGACGGTGAGCGCGCGCTTGTCGATCTCGACGCCCGGGTCGAGGACGTCCAGTGACACGAGGGTCTCGGGGCTGTCGGCGATGTCGTTGAAGGAGTGGCGCGAGCCGAGCGCGCTGACGCGCGTGGCCCCGGCCACCACCCGCTGGAGGTCGGCGAGCGACGTGGGATGCTCGATCGTGCGGGCGCGGTACTCGTAGTTCCCCGCCCAGTTGAGCCGGTCCCGTACCTGTTCCTCGATCATGGGTGGTCCTTCTCTGGCCGGTATCGCGACGATGGGGTGAAAGCTGCACCGCCTCCTCAAAGGGTGCCCGGCCATCCTACATCGTTGTAGACTCGCCTCACGCGTGACGTACAGGGCATCACGGCTGGATGAGGGAGCGGCATGGCGGCCACACTGAAGGACGTCGCGCTGGCGGCCGGTGTCTCGATCAAGACCGTCTCGAACGTCATCAACGACTACCAGCACATTCGCGCGGACACCAAGCAGCGGGTCATGGAGGCCATCTCCGAGCTCGGGTACAGCCCGAACCTCTCCGCGCGCAGCCTGCGCTCGGGCAGGACGGGGGTGATCGGACTCGCCGTGCCCGAACTCTCGCTGAGCTACTTCGCGGAACTGGCGGACTCCATCATCAAGGCCGCCGAGCGGCGGGGACTCAAGGTCCTCATCGAGCAGACGGGCGGTGACCGCGCCCACGAACTCGAGATCCTCTCCAGCCCGCGGCTTCAGATGACCGACGGGCTGCTGTTCAGCCCCCTGGGGATGTCCAACGAGGATGCCGACCACCTGAACGTCAGCTTCCCGCTCGTCCTCCTTGGGGAACGGATCTTCGGTGGGCCGACCGACCACGTGACGATGAGCAACGTCGAGTCCGCCCGGGCCGCAACGGCACACCTCCTGTCCAAGGGCTGTCGCCGCATCGCCGTCGTCGGTGCGCACGAGGGTGAGGTGATCGGTTCCGCCGGACTACGCCTGCGGGGATACCGCCAGGCGCTCGAGGAAGCCGGCGTCCCGTTCGACCCGAGGCTCCTGGGATATACGACCCTCTGGCATCGCTCGAACGGTGCGACATCGATGCGCCAGCTGCTCGAGTCCGGCGTCGAGTTCGACGCGGTGTTCGGCCTGAACGACACGCTGGCCCTCGGTGCCATGCGCGTACTGCAGGAGGCGGGGCGGAGGATCCCCGACGACGTCGCCGTGATCGGCTTCGATGACCTCGACGAGGGCAGGTACTCCCTGCCGACGCTCTCCACGATCGACCCCGGCCGGGACGAGATCGCCGACACCGCCGTCCGCGTCCTGCAGGAGCGCATCACCAACCGTGAGGGCAATGTCCCGCCGAGGGAGTTCGAGGCGCGTTTCCACGTGATCGAGCGCGAGTCCTCCGCGCTCCCGGGGTAGTTCTCCGACCCCCATCGAAATTTTCGCCCAGGTGCTTGACAGTGACCCGTCCCACTCTGCATGCTTCTTTCTACATCGTTTACCTACAACGATGTAAACGACGGAACCGACACTTGCAGAACCCCCTCTCATAGGTGGACTGCAGGAGGGCGGACCCGGATCAAGGAAGATTCGAGCGGGCACAGCATCTGGTGCCCCGGCGATCCTCCTCCCTGCAGCACCCGGACCGGCCGCCCCTGGGGCGGACCACGGTGGAATACCACCGCGAGAGGAAGCAAGAGATATGAAAGCCAAGTTCCTGGCATCGGCAGGCATCGTCGCCGCCACTGCTGTAGCACTGACCGGCTGCTCCGGAGGAAGCGGAAGCGGCGGCGGAGGCGGCTCCGAAGCTGCGTCCTGCACCAACACCATCGTCAACGCCGAGGCCCCGCAGGTCACCGTCTGGGCCTGGTACCCCGCGTTCAGCGAGGTCGTCGACCAGTTCAACAACGCCAACGACGACGTCCAGATCTGCTGGACGAACGCCGGCCAGGGCAACGACGAGTACACGAAGTTCTCCACCTCCATCGAGTCCGGCTCCGGCGCCCCCGACGTCATCCAGCTCGAATCCGAGGTCCTCTCCAGCTTCACCATCCGCGATGCCCTCGTGGACCTCACCGAGTTCGGCGCCAACGATGTCAAGGCGGACTACGCCGAGGGCGCCTGGGAAGACGCGAGCAGCGGCGACGCCGTGTACGCGATCCCCGTCGACGGCGGCCCCATGGGCATGCTCTACCGACAGGACCTCTTCGATGCCGCCGGCATCGAGGTGCCGACCACCTGGGAGGAGTTCGAGGCAGCGGCCAAGAAGCTCAAGGAGTCCGGCGACGGCGCCGTCATCGCCGACTTCCCGACCAACGGGCGCGCGTTCAACCAGGCACTCTTCGCCCAGGCCGGCTCCGTCCCGTTCGAATACGACTCCGCGAACCCGCAGGAGATCGGCATCAAGGTGAACGACGAAGGTGCCAAGAAGGTCCTCGAGTACTGGGACGGCCTCGTGAAGGACGGGCTCGTCGCCACCGATGACGCCTTCACCGCCGACTACAACACCAAGCTCGTGGACGGCTCCTACGCCGTCTACCTGGCTGCCGCCTGGGGCCCCGGCTACCTGCAGGGCCTGTCGGACGCCGATCCGAATGCCGTCTGGCGCGCGGCCCCGCTCCCGCAGTGGGACGCTGCCAACCCCGTCCAGGTGAACTGGGGCGGCTCCACCTTCGCGGTGACCGAGCAGGCGAAGGACAAGGAGCTTGCAGCGAAGGTCGCCATGGGCATCTTCGGCAACGAGGAGGGCATGAACCTCGGCGTCGACAAGGGAGCCCTCTTCCCGTCCTACGCTCCCGTCCTCGAGTCCGAGGCGTTCGCCAACAAGGAGTACGAGTTCTTCGGCGGCCAGCAGATCAACAAGGACGTCTTCCTCGACGCCGCGGCCGGCTACGAGGGCGCCACGTTCAGCCCGTTCCAGAACTACGCCTACGACCAGCTGACCGTCGAGATCTACGCGATGGTCCAGGGCGAGAAGGACGCGAGCCAGGCGCTCGACGACCTGCAGGCCTCGCTCGAGCAGTACGCGACCGAGCAGGGCTTCACGATCAAGTAAGCCGCAGGAGGGCGCCCGCTCCTGCGGGCGCCCTCCCGAACCGCTCCCGGTAGGCTTCCGCCGCACATCCGTCCCACAGCTCGAGGAAAGACCACCATGGCCACGACCACCGCGCCGACGTCGTCACACCGCGCCGAGGCACCCTCCCAGGTCAAGCACCGCCCGGACAGGAACTACCGGCGCAAGCAGCGCTGGGGATGGCTGTTCGTGGCGCCCTTCGCCCTCATCTTCCTGACCTTCCTCATCCTTCCCCTGGTCTATGCCTTCCGGATGAGCCTGTTCACCAGCACCCTCGCGACCGGCAACAGGTTCGTCGGCGGAGACAACTACATCAAGGCGTTCTCCGACCCGATCTTCCTCCAGGGCCTCGGCACCGTGGCGAAGTTCGCCCTGATCATGATCCCGGCCCAGATGCTCGTGGCACTCGTCGCGGCCCTCGTCCTCGACAACCTGACCACGTGGGCCTCGAAGTTCTCCCGCCTGATGATCTTCATCCCCTATGCGGTGCCGGTCGTCATCGGCGCCCTGATGTGGGGCTTCCTCTACAGCCCCCGCTTCGGCCCGGCCAGCAGCATCTTCGGCATCTTCGGACTGGCGGCGCCGGAATTCCTGGCACAGGACAACATCTTCGGCAGCCTCGTGAACATCGTCACCTGGCAGTGGGCCGGCTACTACATGATCATCATCTACGCCGCCCTGAGGGGCATCGACCCCGGGATCTACGAAGCGGCCGTGCTCGACGGCGCCTCCGACCGGCAGATCGCCCTGCGGATCAAGGTCCCCATGATCTCGTCCTCCCTGGTCATGGTGGTCATCTTCGCCCTGATCGGCACCCTCCAGTTCTTCACCGAACCCCAGGTGCTGCGGGGTGTGGCGCAGGGCGCCATCCCGACCTCGTACACGCCGAACATGTACGCGTTCTCGCTGGCGTTCTCCTACAGCCAGTTCAACTACGCCTCCGCCATCTCCTTCGCGCTCGGCATCGTCGTGTTCGTCTTCTCCTTCTTCTTCCTCTTCCTGACCCGCAAGCAGAGCGGACTGAAATAAGCCATGGCACTCGTCACAGACACCCCCCAGCAGCAGGACGGCGGCCGCAAGGTCCGCGGATCGGCATCCCGCAACCGGGCACGCAACGGCGGTCCGCGCATCGGCTCCCACATCTTCCTGCTCATCCTCGTCATCTACTTCATCACTCCCATCTGGTGGCTGACGGTCGCGAGCACCAAGGACACCGCCGGGCTGTTCGGCGGATCGGGCGGACCGCTCTGGTTCGACAACGAATTCCACTTCTTCAGCAACCTGCAGGGCCTGTTCGAGCGGCAGGACGGCATCTACTGGCGCTGGCTGGGCAACTCGTTCCTCTACGCGATCTCCGGCGGAGTGGGCGCCACCATCCTCGCGGTCCTCGCGGGCTACGGCTTCGCCAAGTACAACTTCCGCGGCCGGGGCGCCTTCTTCGGCATCCTGCTCGGCGCGGTCATGGTGCCGCTCACGGCGCTGGTCATCCCGACCTTCGTCCTCCTGAGCTCGGTGGGGCTGGTCAACACCATCTGGGCCGTCATCCTGCCGTCGCTGCTCAGCCCCTTCGGTGTCTACCTCATGCGGGTCTTCGCCCAGGAGGCGGTACCCGACGAGCTCCTCGACGCCGCACGGATCGACGGCGCGGGCGAGATCCGCACGTTCTTCCAGATCGCCCTCCCGCTGCTGCGCCCGGCCATCGTCACGGTGCTCCTGCTGTCCGTCGTCGGGACCTGGAACAACTTCTTCCTGCCGCTCGCGGTCCTCAGCGACCCGCTGCTGCTGCCCGTCACGGTCGGCCTCAACGGCTGGCAGGCCCTCTCCAACGCGGGCAGCGGCGGTGAGGCCCTGTGGAACCTGATCACCACGGGTGCCTTCATCTCGATCATCCCGCTGATCATCGCCTTCCTCTCCCTCCAGAAGTACTGGCAGGGCGGGTTGTCGCTGGGCTCGCTCAAGTAGCCCGCACCCCGCCCCGCCGCACGCCACCTCGTACAGAAAGTAGCCCGATGCAGAACGCACGCCTCACGCTCGACCCCCACTTCACGGTCGGGCGTATCAACCGCAACATCTTCGGCGGGTTCGTCGAACACCTCGGCCGCCACGTCTACGACGGCATCTACGAGCCCGGCCACGCGACCGCCGATGACGAGGGCTTCCGCCAGGACGTCATCGAGCTCGTTCGGGAGATGGGTGTCTCGACCATCCGCTACCCCGGAGGAAACTTCGTCTCCGGCTTCCGCTGGGAGGACAGCGTGGGCCCACGCGAGGAGCGCCCGACCCGTCTCGACCTCGCCTGGCACTCCACGGAGACCAATCAGGTGGGCATGCACGAGTTCGCCTCCTGGCTGCAGAAGGTCGACAGCGACCTCATGCTGGCCGTGAACCTCGGAACGCGCGGCACTCCCGAGGCTCTCGAGCTCCTCGAGTACTCGAACCTGCCCAAGGGCACCGCGCTCGCCGACCGGCGCATGGCCAACGGACGTCCCGACCCGTTCGAGGTCAAGATCTGGTGCCTGGGCAACGAGATGGACGGTCCGTGGCAGCTCGGCCACCGTTCCGCCGAGGACTACGGCAAGCTGGCTGCGATCACGGCCCGGGCCATGCGCCAGCTCGACCCGTCCATCGAACTCGTGGCCTGTGGCTCGTCCAGCGCGCACATGCCGACCTTCGGCGAATGGGAGCGCGTCGTGCTCTCGCACACGTACGACGTCGTCGACTACATCTCCTGCCACGCCTACTACGAGGAGAAGAACGGCGACCTCGGGTCGTTCCTCGCCTCCGCCGTCGACATGGATCATTTCATCGAGTCCGTCGTCGCCACCGCGGACCACGTGAAGGCGGTCCGCGGCAGCTCGAAGACCATCAACATCTCCTTCGACGAGTGGAACGTCTGGTACATCAGCCGCTTCGAGAACGTCGACAAGATCGAGGGCCTCGACAACTGGCCCGTGGCTCCGCGTCTGCTCGAGGACTGCTACTCGGTCGCGGACGCCGTCGTGTTCGGCAACTTGATGATCTCCCTGCTCAAGCACGCCGACCGCGTCACCTCGGCGTCACTGGCGCAGCTCGTCAACGTGATCGCACCGATCATGACGGAGCCGGGCGGACCGGCCTGGCGCCAGACCACGTTCTTCCCCTTCGCCATCACATCGAAGCTCGCACAGGGGTCGGTGCTCGAGCTCAAGCTCGACGCCGGCACGTACCAGACCAGCGAGTACGGCGTCGTGCCGCTCGTGGACGCCGTGGCGACGCACGACGACGAGACGGGCGCGACCGCCGTCTTCCTCGTCAACCGCTCGCAGACCGAGGAGACGACCGTGACCATCGACATCGCGGCACTCGACGGGTTCAGCACCGTGGACGCGCAGTCGCTGTACGATACGGACGTATATGCCAAGAACACCCTCGAGGAGCCCGAACGCGTGACCATGAAGACCAACACTTCAGCGAAGCTGGACGGCAACGCCGTCACCATCACGCTTCCCCCCGTGTCGTGGACGGCCGTATCCCTCGCATGAGCTCTTCCGAATACAGGATCGAGGGCGGCGGCTACACGGCCGTCGTCCTCGGTCTCGGTGCCGCGGTCCGGGAACTGACCTACGAGGGACGGCCGCTCGTGGTCGGCTTCGGCGCCGACGAGGAGATGCCCAATTTCCGGGGTGCCTTCGTGGCGCCGTGGCCCAACCGCATCGCGGACGGGCGCTACTCGTTCGACGGCTCCTCCTACGAACTGCCGATCAACGAGCCCGAGCGCGGCGCGGCCCTCCACGGTCTCGTGTTCGACATCCCCTGGACCCTCGTGGAGCACACGGAGTCCGCCGTGACGCTGGGGTGCACCATCGAGCCGACGGAGGCGTACCCCTTCACGGTCGCACTGCACGCACGCTTCAGGGTCGGCGCGGAGGGCTTCCGGACGGACGTCACCGCCCTCAACACGGGATCGCGGCGAGCGCCCTACGGGGTCTGCCCCCACCCGTACCTCGTCGCCGGTCCCTCACCGCTCGACGAGTGGGTGCTCGACCTGCCCGCCGCCACGGTCCTGACCGTCACCCCCGACCGCCTGCTGCCCGTGGCCAAGGAGCCCGTCGCCGGCACGCCGTTCGACTTCCGGGCGGCCCACGCGCTGGGGAACGTGCAGATCGACCACGCCTTCACCGACCTGACGCGCGACGAGTCCGGCCAGGCAACGGTCCGGGTCACCGATCCGGCCTCCGGGACCGGGACCGCCATGGTGTGGGACGAGACGTGCCCGTGGGTGCAGGTCCATACGGCGGACCTCCCGAAGAAGCCCGAGAGTACGCGGCTCGGACTCGCCGTGGAACCCATGACGTGCCCGCCCGGGGCCTTCACCACGGGCGAGGACCTCGTGGTCCTCCATGCGGGGGAGACTCACCACACGGGCTGGACCATCACGGCCCTGTAGCTCTACCGGCCGGTGTCATGAGTGTCATCGGGCACGAGGACGACGGGCACGAGGACGACGACGCCGTCGAACCGGCCGGACGATGGACCGCCGTCAGGGATCGCGCCGCTGGGGCGTTCCCCGCTCGTTGGAGGCCTTGATGACGCGCGCGGCCAGGTCGCGTGCCTCACGCAGGCGCTCCGGCGGGCATGCGCCGACGGGAGGCATCGCGAAGTCGGAGTGCCTGCGAGCGCAGGAGGAGGGGGCGGAATTCCCGTCCCGCCGAAAGCACAGCAGTGCGAGCACGATACCGCCGGTCACGATCAGGAGGAGGGGGTAACCCCGGGCGCCCGCGGCAAGGGCGAGGATTCCGAGGGACAAGCTGATCATGCCGAGTGGAACAAGGAACCTTGTAGTCATCACACGTCCGTCGTCGTTGACTGATTGTGGTGGCATCGATGATACTCCCCTCCCGCCTGACCGGCCCCATCGGGCGCTGCGGCGGCGGCCCCCGCCCCTTCCCGGCGACCGCCGGCGCTGGCACACTGGCCCCATGGCTGGAGCTCCCGACCCCCGCATCGACGACTACATCGCAGCGCTGCCGTCCTGGCAGCAGGACATCTGCCGCACGGTCCGCCGCCTCGTGCACGAAGCGGATCCGGAGGTGGAGGAGACGATCAAGCGCACGCGCCAGCCCTACTTCGTCCTCCGGGGGAACGTGTGCGCCCTGCTCGCCACCAAGGACCACGTCAACGTATTCCTGTACGACGGCGGCCTCGCGCCCGATCCCCGGGGGATCATCACGGGCGGCCACACCAACTCCACGGGGCGGACCATCGCCGTGTACCAGGACCGGCCGCTCGACGAGGATGCCCTGCGCGAGATCTTCCGGGCGATCATCGCCGCCAACCGCGAGGGCGGTTGGCGCAGCATCAAGAAGCGTGCAAGCCTAGGCGAATGAGCTCGTTCCAGAACATCGCGACTGCCCACGGCACCCTTTCCGCCTATGTCGCGCGGCCCGACGGTCCCGCGAAGGGCGGACTCATCCTCATCCACGAGGTCTGGGGGCTCGTCGCCCATACCCGGGATGTGGCAGACCGTTTCGCGCGGGAAGGCTACGTCGTCGTGGCTCCCGACCTGCTCTCTGATCAGGGGATCACCGAGGAGAACACCGCGGGGATCGGTGAGGCGATCGCCGGCCCGGATGCAGAGGCACGCAACCGGGCCCAGCCGAAGCTCCGGGCCCTCCTGGCGCCGCTGCAGAACCCGGAGTTCGGTACGCTCACCACCGCACGCGTCCAGGCCTGCTTCGATTTCCTGTACGACGACGCGGACGTGCGCGGACGCGTGGCCGTCACCGGGTTCTGCTTCGGCGGCACGTACAGCTTCTCGCTCGCCGTGCACGAGCCGAGGCTCCTCGCCTGTGTGCCCTTCTACGGCCACGCCACCTTCTCCGGCGAGGAACTCTCCCGCATCAAGGCGCCGGTCCTGGCGTTCTACGGCCAGGACGACCAGGCGCTCATCACTGCGCTCCCGGCCCTCGAGTCGGCGATGGCGGATGCCGGCGTGGACTTCACCGCCAGGGTCTACTCGGGTGCCGGCCACGCCTTCTTCAACGACTCGAACCGTTTCGCGTACCGACCCGAGGCGGCCACGGACGCGTGGGACCTGACCCTGGACTTCCTCGCGCGGAACGTTGCCTGAGTCCAGGGCACGACGGCGTGTGCCGAGCCAGGGCGATGACGTGCCACCGCACGTCCGGCCCGCCTACCTCGGCCTCGTCTTCCTCGGGGGCGTGAGTGGAACCCTCGCCCGTTCCGGCATCGCCGCGGCACTCCCTACTCCCGCGGGGCTTCCGCTCGGGATCTTCCTGATCAATATCGCGGGCGCCTTCGGCCTCGGCCTCCTCCTCGAGGCGCTTGCGCGGCGTGGCGCCGACCACGGGCGCCGCCGTGCCCTGCGCCTGCTCCTGGGCACGGGCTTCCTCGGCGGATTCACCACGTACAGCGCGCTCGCCGTCGACTCCGCGCTCCTCCTCGGGGGCGACTGGCCGGTCGAGGGCGTCACCTACCTCGCCGTCTCCGTGCTGGTGGGACTGGGCGCCACGGCGGCGGGCATCGCCGTCGGGAGTCGTACCCGCCCGTGCGCGGCACCGGGGAATGCGCCATGAATGTCGTATCCGTCCTGGCGCTCGGTATCGCGGGCGGACTCGGATCGGTCGCGCGCTTTGTGCTCGACGGCGCCATCCGGTCCCGCCTCCGAGGTCCCGTCCCCGTCGGCACCATGGCGATCAACATCAGCGGGTCCCTCCTGCTGGGATTCCTCACCGCGCTCGTCCTCGCGTCCGCACTCCCGCCCGCATGGACCCTCGTCTGCGGCACGGGCTTCCTCGGCGGGTACACGACCTTCAGCACGGCGAGTATCGAGACGGTGCGCCTGATCCAGGAGGGCCGCGTCCGGGCAGCACTGCTGTCCGGGGCCGGGACCGCGGGAGCGGCGCTCGCCGCAGCAGGCCTCGGCCTGTCGGTCGGCCTCCTGTTCGCCTGAGATCCTGCGCGAACTAGGGTTGAAGGGTGCCCCAGGAAACCTTCGACCTCCGCTCGATCGCTGTCGGGGCGTACGGCCCCTCGCTGCTCTACGGGGTCGCAACCGGCGCCATCCTCCCGGTCATCGCCCTGACCGCACGGGACCTGGGCGCCGACGTCGCCACGGCGGCCCTGATCATCACGCTCTCCGGCGTCGGATCCCTGGTCGCCAACGTCCCGGCCACCCTGATCGCCACCCGGTTCGGCGAACGGAAAGCACTCGTAGGTGCTGCCCTGTGGTGCGCGGCGGCGATGTTCCTGGCGCTCGTTGCTCCCGCTCTTCCGGTCTTCGCGGCAGCCGTCTTCATGGTCGGCATGGCCGGTGCAGTGTTCGGACTGGCGCGGCAGAGCTATCTCACCGAGGCCGTGCCGCCGTACTTCCGCGCCCGAGCGCTCTCCACGCTCGGAGGCGTCACGCGCATCGGCGTCTTTCTCGGGCCGTTCGCGGCAGCCCTCGCCATGAGCGCGCTCGGGCTCGAGGGGGCGTACTGGGTCGGGGGCGTGGCGAGCCTCGCTGCAGCAGCACTCAGCTGGCGGGTGCCCGAACTCCCGACGGGCAGGAGCGGACCCGCGCCGCAGACAGCGGTCGGAGCCGCACCACCGCCGGCGCCGACGGTGCGCTCGGTTCTGCGCAGCCACGCAGGCATCTTCGTCACGGTGGGCATCGGCGTGCTGCTCATCGCCGCGGTCCGGGCCACGCGCCAGGCGGCGCTGCCGCTGTGGGCGGAGGACATCGGGCTGGACGCGTCGACCACGGCGCTGATCTACGGGCTGTCCGGCGCCATCGACATGCTGATCTTCTACCCCTCCGGCAAGGTCATGGACGTCAAGGGTCGCCGCTGGATCGCAGTCCCGTGCATGCTGATCATGGGTACGGCGCTCGCCCTGCTGCCGTTGACCGGGGAGGCGGCGGGCCTGCTCCTCGTCGCCCTGCTCATCGGCTTCGGGAACGGCATCGGGTCGGGCATCGTCATGACACTCGGGGCCGACTTCTCGCCCTCGCCCGGCCGCCCGCAGTTCCTCGGGATCTGGCGCCTGCTCACCGACGTCGGGACCATGGGCGGGCCGGCGCTCCTCTCGCTCGTGACCGCCCTGGCGACACTCTCCATCGGGATCTGGGCGACGGCGGCCCTGGGCTTCCTGGGCGCGGCGGTTCTCTGGTACTGGATCCCGCGCGCCGCTCCGGGGTCGGCGGAAGCGGCGACGGCGCAGCACTGATCGCAGCGTGGCCCGCCGCCCCGTCTCGACAGGCGTGCCCTTCCGGCCTCAGTGCCGCCCGTGGCGGGCGATGGCGCGCGCGGCAAGGGCCGCACCCGCCGTCGCGACGACCCACGGACCACCGACGACGATCGGATCGATCCAGGAGTGGTTCACGTCCGCGCGCCCCTTGCCGAAGCGCGACGCCAGTCCGTGCCGGCGCCCCTCGGACAGGACTCCCGTCTCCGTGATGGGGTTGTCGGGCCGTAGCGTGGCGAACGAGGCCACGTGCGAACCCCACGCGTCCACGCGGTCCCCGAGCAGGAGCAGGAGCCAGTGCGCGGCGCGGCCCTCGCTGTAGCGGTAGGCGTAGCGGCGGATGCTGCCGGAGACGCCTTTCAGGGGAACGCTCGTGCCGAAGACCGGGGTCAGCTGGCCGTGCTCGATCGACCGCTCCCGCCCCTCCCGGCCCTGCTGCTCCTCGGGGTAGTCCCAGTGCGCCCCCGTCCCGGCCGGGTCGAACACCTCCCGGGGGAACGACGGGCGGTCCTTGGGGTCGAGATCCACGCCCCAGCCGGGGATACGGGCGCGCAACTCTTCCGCGGTCGGGATGTCCTTGGGCTTGTTCGCGACGTAGGGCGTTGACGGCGTGGATGACGACACGGTGATCTCCTAGCTGGGGTTCGCGATGACGAGCGTCTTGATGCAGTTGTCGAGCTTCGCGGAGAACATGTGATAGCCCTCCGCGATGTCCTCGAGGGGTATCCGGTGCGTGACGATGTCGTTCGGCTTCAGGTGGCCGTTCCGGATGTGGTCGAAGAGGCGCGGCCACTGCCGCTTAACCGGCGTCTGGTTCATGCGCAGGGTCAGGCCCTTGTTGAGCGCATCACCGAATTTCACCGCGCTGAAGATCGGGCCATAGGCTCCGACGACGGATACCGTCCCGCCCTTGCGCACGGCGTCGATCGCCCAGTTGAGAGCGATGGGGGAGCCTCCCTGCAGCTTGAGCTTGGTGCCGGTGACCTGCTGGAGGAAGTTGCCGTCCGCCTCCGCTCCCACGGCGTCGATCACGACGTCCGCGCCCAGATAGTCGGTGGTCTTCTTCATCTCGACCACGATGTCGTCGTACTCCGCGAAGTTGAAGGTCTCGGCAGAGGCGAAGGTGCGGGCCTTCTCGAGCCGGTATTCGAGGTGGTCGATGACGATGACGCGCCCCGCGCCCATGAACCAGGCCGACTTCGCGGCGTACAGCCCGACGGGGCCGGCACCGAACACCACTACGGTGTCGCCCTCGACGATGTCGCCGAGCTGCGCGCCGAAGTACCCGGTGGCGAGGGCATCGGTGAGGAGCACCGCGTCCTCGCTGTCCATCCAGTCGGGGATGATCGCGGGCCCCACGTCGGCGAAGGGCACACGCACGAACTCCGCCTGGCCGCCGTCGTACCCGCCGGTCGTGTGCGAGTAGCCGTAGATGCCGCCCACCGCCGTCGCGTTCGGGTTGACGTTGTGGCAGTTCGAGTACAGGCCGCGGGCGCAGAAGTAGCAGGACCCGCAGTAGACGTTGAAGGGCACCATGACGCGGTCCCCGCGCTTGAGGTTCTGGACGGAGGGACCCACCTCCTCGACGACGCCGATGAACTCGTGCCCGAACGTGTGGCCGACCCGGGTGTCCGGCATCAGCCCGTGGTACAGGTGCAGGTCCGAGCCGCAGATCGCCGCGGTCGTGACGCGGACGATCGCATCGTTCGGGTGCTCGATCTTCGGCATGGGTTTTTCCTCGACCCGGATCTTGTAGGGCCCGCGGTACACCATGGCTTTCATCGCACGCCTCTTTCGTCGCTGGTCCGGCCAGCGTTGCACCGTCGCGTCAGCGCTTCAACAGGGGCGGCGGGATGTGGAAAGGGCGTGCGGAGGGGGCCCGAGGGTGTTACGGCCGTGCCTGCTCCGCCGTCACCCGCGCCTGGGCCGCGAAGAGCCAGCCGACGCTGGCCGAGAGGGCGAAGCCGACGCCGACGATGCAGGTGAGGCCCGACCAGAAGAACAGGGGCACGCTCGCCGTCCCGGGTGCGGGCGCGGGGCCGGCGGCCTGGACGGAGAGGTAGAGGGCGGCGGCCAGCACCAGGCTGCCGAGCCCGAGTACCCAGCACAGGATGAGCCAGCCCCGCGAGGACGCCCAGTGCGCACCGAAACCCCGCCAGGTGTTCCAGGTGTTCCCCGTGCGCATGATGATCAGGCCTCCGACCAGCGTCCAGGCCCCGACGACGAGGAGGGCGGCAACGACGTCGGCCGGGCGGTGCCACAGGTTGATAAAGGTGGCAGCGCCGGCGAGGACGGAGTAGCCCCCTCCTGCCGCTGCAGCGAAGGGGCGCCAGCGGGGCGTGGCGATGATGAAGACGGCAGCAGCGGCCGAGGCCGCGAGCGTTGTATGCCCTGATGGTAATGAATTGAAGTCCAGCGTATCGACGCCCCGGTCGGGGCGGTCGAAGACGAGGTTCTTGAGGATCTGCGTCGTCAGGTTGGAGGCCGCGATGACGGCCACGGCCGTCAGGGCGGCGGCGTATCGCCTGCGCCGGAAGGCCACGAACAGGATGGCGGCAGCCGCGAGGACCACCGAGATGGTGGGCAGCGTGTCCAGGAACCGCAGGAACGGCAGCTGCGTGCCGGGCGCTGCGACTCCTGCCTCGCGCCACGCGGATTCGTCGGCGAACTGGCCCGTGGTGGTCCGGACGAAGGCCCAGTAGGTCCACCCGAGCGCCGTCGCGCAGGCGACGGCGGCCAGCACGAACAGCAGCGGCGAGCGTGCTGCCCGCGCCTGCCGGGAAGGGGTTCGCTGCGAGGTCATCGACCCCATGGTTCCATACGATCCTGCGAGTTCCGTCACCGTCCCGGAACCTCCGGGGGCACCGAGGGCTCCCGTAGCCTGAGGTCGTGCACATGCAACCGATGGCCCCGCCGGCTCCCCTTCCGCTGCCTCCGCTGGAGGAGATCGCGGCCTCGGCGCACGTGGTGTCGGTCCCCATGCGGGTGAAGTTCCGGGGCGTCCTCGTGCGTGAGGCCCTCCTGGTCCGGGGACCGGCAGGGTGGGGCGAGTTCTGTCCGTTCCTCGAGTACGACGACGCCGAGTCCGCTCCGTGGCTCGCCTCTGCCATCGAATCGGCCTGGCACGGATTCCCGGACCCGGTCCGTGCGTCGGTGCTCGTCAACGCGACGGTCCCCGCGGTGGGACCTGCCGCGGTCGAAGGGGTGCTGTCCCGTTTCGGCGCCGTCGGCGCGGTGAAGGTGAAGGTGGCGGAGAAGGGGCAGGACCTGGCGGACGACGTCGCCCGCGTCGCCGAAGTGCGCAGGCTCCTCCCGGAGGCGGGGATCAAGGTGGACGCCAATGGCGGGTGGGAGGTCGGCGAGGCGCTCACCGCCCTCGACGCGCTTGCCCCGTTCCGCCTGCAGTACGTCGAGCAGCCGGTCGCGCACATCGCCGGCCTGCGGGCGGTGCGGCTCGAGCTGCGCCGCCGCGGCGATCCGGTCCTGGTCGCGGCGGACGAGAGCGTAAGGCGCCAGGACGACCCGCTGCGCGTCGCCCGGGAGGACGCAGCCGACCTCCTCGTCATCAAGGCGCCGCCGCTCGGAGGCGTGCGCCGGGCCCTCGACATCATCGCCCGTGCGGGCCTTCCCGCCGTCGTCAGTTCCGCCCTCGACACGTCCGTCGGCATCCGTGCCGGCGTCGCCCTCGCCGCCGCGCTGCCGGAGCTGCCCTACGCGTGCGGCCTGGGAACGGTGTCCCTCATGGCCGGTGACGTCACCGACGCGTCGCTCGTGCCGTTGGCCGGGGCACTTCCCGTGCGGGACGTGGAGGTCTCCGGGGAGAAGCTGCTCCACTTCGCCGCGGCTCCGGCGAGAAGGATTGAGTGGCTGGAACGCCTGTCGCGCTGCTACGCGGTGCTCGCGGCAGCACAGCAGGGCTGACTCCGGGGAAAACGACACGGAATCCTCACGCGCCCGAAACATGGCGTCAACGCCGGGGCACTAGAATTGAGTGTCAATGGTCTCTTGAAAGGAACATTCGCTTGACATCCTCGGACTCGCTCCCCATGCCGGTCATCGGCCTGACGTCCTACCTCGATATCGCCGGGACCGAGGGGTGCGGAACCATCGAGGCGGCCTTCCTGCCGCAGAACTACCTGGCGCCCGTCCTCGCCGCCGGTGCCATCCCCGTGCTGCTGCCGCCGCAGGGAACCGACGGCGGCGTCGTCGAGCAGCTGCTGCCGAGGCTCGACGGCGTGATCGTCGTCGGAGGCTGGGACATCGATCCGGCGCGCTACGGGGCCGAGCCGCACGCCGAGACAGATGCGCCCCACCGGCTGCGCGATGCCTGGGATTCCGCCGTCGTGCGGGAGGCCGTCCGGATCGACCTGCCGCTGCTCGGGATCTGCCGCGGCGAGCAGATGCTCAACGTGGCGCTCGGAGGCTCGCTGCACCAGCACCTGCCCGACCTGGTGGGCGACAGCCCCTACCAGCTCGGAAACCACCGCTTCAACGAGGTCCCCGTGGACCTGCGACCCGGGTCGCAGGTGGCGCAGGTCATGGGAGCAACCCACCTCGACGCCGTCCCGGTCTCCCACCATCAGGCCGTCGATCGGGTGGGTCTCGGGCTGCAGGCCTCCGCCTGGAGCAGCGACGGCATCATCGAGGCCATCGAGCTCCCCTCCAACCGCTTCTGCATCGGCGTCCAGTGGCACCCCGAGCAGAGCCCGACGGAGACGGCGCTGTTCGACGCGTTCGTGCACGCGGCGCGGGAACGGCAGCTGGGGCGGGCGCTCCCGCTGCGCATGGACGGCGGCTTCCAGGACGCCGGCCTCTCGGCGGCCTGACGCGGGCCTGCGGGGTCTGCGGCCGAGGCGGTCGCGGAGGGGCATTCGGCGTCGGACACCAGCGCCGGTTCCGAGGCGGGGGCCGCCCTCCTGTTCGGGCGGCGTTCATGGGGCGTTCACCGCGACGCACTCCGGCTGTTCAGGTGAGCTCGGCAGGGTGGGAGCGGACGACGTTCACCCCTCCGAGAGGTACCACCCATGACTGAAACCCCGCGCCGCCTGCTGCCGATGCTCGGCTCCACCAAAGGGAAGCGCAGCGCCGTCACCTGTGCGCTGAAGTGTGACAACGCCTGCTCCGACGCGGTCTGCAACACGACCACCAACGCCTACTTCCGCGATATCGTCTCGAGCGAGTTCTCGCGCCGCAGTGCGCTCGGCGCCGGTGCCGCCGGCGCGCTGACCCTCCTCGTCGGCATGCAGACCGGGGCCGGCTCGGCCCAGGCCGCACCACTGCCTGGCACGGGCTATCTCAAGGACAACCTGCCGTTCGACCCGATCGCGCCGGTCGACGCCTCGGTGGACGCCATGACGGTGCCCGAGGGCTACGGCTGGAAGCCCGTGATCCGCTGGGGAGACCCGCTGTTTCGCACCTCGCCGGCCTTCGACGCGGACAACCAGACCGCCGAGGCCCAGGCCCTGCAGTTCGGCTACAACTGCGACTACACGGACGTTCTCGAGATCGAGGGCAGCAAGGGCCGCCGCGCGGTGCTCTTCGCGAACCACGAGTACACCAACGAAACCATCATGGTCCCGCCGACCCTGCCCGCCGCCGAGGTCCGCGGTATCGGCAAGGCGGCCCACGGACTGTCCGTCGTCGAACTCGAGCGCAGGAACCGGAACAAGCCGTGGTCCTACGTCCAGGGCGCCCCGCTGAACCGCCGCTACCTGACCACCACCCCCTACGAGGTGACCGGCCCCGCCGCCGGGTCGGACCTGCTGAAGACCCGGGACGATCCCGCCGGCCGCACCATCCTCGGGACCCTCGGGAACTGTGCCGGCGGCACCACGCCGTGGGGCACCATCCTCTCGGGCGAGGAGAACTTCAACGGCTACTTCGTGGCTACAGGCACCAGCGACGGCGACCGCCGTTACGGCCTCACCAGCCGTCCGACGGCGCGTGGCTGGGAGGTGGACGAGGCACGGTGGGACACCCGCAACGCCGGCTACGAGAACGAGAAGCACCGCTTCGGCTACATCGTCGAAGTCGATCCCTTCGACCCCACCTCCACGCCCAGGAAGCACTCCGCGCTCGGACGCTTCAAGCACGAGGGCGCCAATGTGACCGTCGCGTCCGACGGCCGCGTCGTGGCGTACATGGGCGACGACGAGCGTTTCGACTACCTCTACAAGTTCGTGTCGACGAACACGGTCCAGCCCGGCACGAGCGCCGCCGCACGCAAGGCCAACATGACACTGCTGAGCGAGGGTTCGCTCTACGTCGCACGCTTCCAGGGCGATTCCGTCGCCGAGATCGACGGCAGCGGCACGCTTCCCTCCGACGGGGCGTTCGACGGCGTCGGTGAGTGGCTGCCGCTCCTCATCGACAACCAGTCGGTGGTCGCAGGCATGACGGCCGCGGAGGTCGCCGTCTTCACGCGCCTGGCCGCCGACAGGATGGGTGCCACCAAGATGGACCGCTGCGAGGACGTGCAACCGAACCCCCTCACCGGCAGGGTCTACGTCGCCTGCACCAACAACACCAACCGTGGCGTGGGCTCCAACGCCGTCGCCGACGAGGCGAACCCACGCACCCAGAACCGCGACGGCCACGTCGTCGAACTGACCGAGGCCGGCGGCGACGCGTCCGGCACGCGGTTCACCTGGAACCTGCTCCTCGTCTGCGGCGACCCGGAGCGCAACCCGGCAACGTACTTCGGCGGCTACCCGAAGGACAGGGTCTCGCCGATCTCCTGCCCCGACAACGTCGCCTTCGACTCGGCCGGCAACCTGTGGATCTCCACCGACGGCCAGCCCGGCACGGTCGGCTTCAGCGACGGACTGTTCAAGGTGGGCCTCGAAGGAGCGGAGCGCGGGCGCGTGCAGCAGTTCCTCGCCGTGCCGCGCGACGCCGAGACGTGCAGCCCGGTCATCCACGACCAGGACGGCACGGTCTTCGTCGCCGTGCAGCACCCGGGTGAGGACGGCAGCTGGGCGGACCAGTACTCCTTCTTCCCCGACTACGTGCCGGCCGGCAGCACCCCGGGGAAGGGCCAGGCAGCCCTTCCCCGGCCGTCCGTGGTGCAGGTCTACCGCGCCTAGACATTCCCGCTGGACGTCTGGCCGATGCAGGGCCGGGCGCCTGGCTGGACGCGGGGCCGGACGCACCCCCTGCCAGAGGGGGTGCGCCCGTGCCCGGATGGAAGGATGGGACCGTGACGACAACAGCGACGCCCCCTCCAGTTCCACTCGACTCCGCCGCCTCGGCCGCCCGCGCGGTCGCAGCCCTCGTGGCAGGGGGCATCGTCGACGTCGTCGTCGCGCCGGGTTCCCGCAGCGCGCCCCTCGCCTATGCCCTCGCCGACGCGGAGGCTGCGGGACGCGTCCGCCTGCACGTGCGGATCGACGAGAGGTCGGCAGCCTTCACCGCCCTGGGCCTCGCACTCGGCGCCCAGCGGCCTGCCGCCGTGGTGACGACGTCGGGAACGGCGGTAGGGGAGCTGCTGCCGGCCGTCATGGAGGCCAACCACGCGGCAGTCCCCCTGGTCGTGGTGTCCGCCGATCGCCCCGGCGAGCTGCGGGGGACCGGCGCCAACCAGACCACCGTGCAGCCGGACCTGTTCGGTGTGCACGTGCGTGCGGGCCTCGACCTGGGAGCCGGTGAGGATCCGACCGACCCGATCGGGGAGGCCCTGGGGGCCGCTGTCGGACGGCCCGCGGACGGGGTTCCCACCCAGCCACCCGGGCCGGTGCACCTGAACCTCGCCTACCGCGATCCGCTCGTGCCCTCCGGCGCAACCCGTCCCGCCCCGGCTACCGCACCCGCGGCGGTTCCGGCTGCAGCGACAGGGGCCCCGGCGCCGGTGCAGGGGCAACGCAACGGCACTCGGACCGTCGTCGTCGCAGGCCATGGAGCGGGAGAGCTCGCCGCGGTCTTCGCCGCGCACCTGGACCTCCCGCTGCTCGCCGAACCGTCGTCCAACGCGCGTTTCGGCACCAGTGCGATCGCTCCCTACCGGCTGCTGCTCGAGCACCTCGGCCCGGCCATCACGCGCGTGGTGACCTTCGGTCGCCCCACGCTGTCGCGTCCGGTCACAGCGCTCCTCGCCCGGGCCGACGTCGAGCATGCGCTGTACCTGCCCGCGCCGGTGGCCTGGTTCGAGGAGGGCCGGCGTACCGAGCGCATCATCGACACCCTGCCGGACCTGCTGGAGTTCGCGGGGCGCGGCGAGGACGGCTGGCTCCGCTCGTGGCGGGAAGCGGGAGCGACGGCGGACGCCGCCGTCCAGTCCCTGCTGGCGGACGAGGACCGTATTACCGGCCTGCACGTCGCCGACGCGGTGTGGGAGCACACGGACGGGAACCTGGTGCTCGGCTCCTCCAACCCCATCCGCGACGTCGACCTCGTCGCCGCGACCGACTGGCACCCCCTGGAGGTCTTCGCCAACCGGGGGCTGGCCGGGATCGACGGCACCATCTCGACGGCCACGGGCGTGGCACTCGCCGCCGGCATCCCGACACGCGTGCTGATGGGCGACCTGACGTTCCTGCACGACGTCGGCGGGCTGCTCCTCGGCAGCGGCGAAGCGCAGCCGGACCTCCACATCGTGGTGCTCAACGACGGCGGCGGGGGCATCTTCGGCCTCCTCGAGCACGGCGCGGAGGCGACGACGGAGCGGTACGGGGCCGCCGTCGAGCGCCTGTTCGGGACGCCGCACACCGTGGACCTCGCCGCGCTCGCCGCTGCCTACGGGCTGCACTACGAGCGGGCGACCACGCTGGAGGAGCTGGATACAGCGATGGAGCGGCCCATTCGGGGCCGCTCCATCCTCGAGGTCCGGGCGGACCGCAGTACGCTCCGGGACCTCCATGCCCGCATCCGCCGGGCCGTGGCCGACGGGGTCCGGTCTGTGGCCGGCTAGAGCACCTTCGACAGGAACAGTTTCGTCCGCTCATGCTGAGGGTTCCCGAGGACGTCCTCGGGCTTGCCCTGCTCGACGACGACGCCGCCGTCCATGAAGACGACGCGGTCGCCGACCTCGCGGGCGAAGCCCATCTCGTGCGTGACCACCATCATGGTCATGCCCTCCTTGGCGAGCTGCTTCATGACCTCGAGCACGTCGCCGACGAGCTCGGGGTCCAGCGCGCTGGTGGGCTCGTCGAAGAGCATCATGTCGGGGTCCATGGACAGGGCGCGTGCGATGGCGACGCGCTGCTGCTGGCCGCCGGAGAGCTGTGCGGGGAAGGCGTCGGCCTTCTCGGCGAGGCCCACCTTGGCGAGGTTCCTGCGCGCGATCTCCGTGGCCTCGGACTTGCTGCGCCTCTTGGCGCGCTGCTGTGCGAGGGTCAGGTTCTTCAGGACCGTGAGGTGGGGGAAGAGGTTGAACTGCTGGAAGACCATGCCGATGCGCGTGCGCACATCGTCGAGGTCCGTCTCGCTGTCCGTGATGTCGACGCCCTCCACCATCACGGTGCCGGTGGTGGGTTCCTCGAGCCGGTTGACGCAGCGGAGCAGGGTGGACTTGCCGGAGCCGGAGGGGCCGATGACGCACACCACCTCGCCCTGGTCGACGTGGAAGTCGATGCCCTTGAGGACCTCGTTGCTGCCGAAGGTCTTGCAGAGCGCCCGGACCTCGATGGCCGGCACTGCCGCCGTCGATCCCGGTGCCGTGGCACCCGATGTTGGATGGGACACCGGAATCACCGGCCTCTCTTGTTGTGTCGTTCGAGCTTGGCGACCAGCTGGGTCAGCGGCAGCGTGATGATCAGGTACATCGCCGCGGCCACCACGAGCGGCGTCGCGTTCGCCTGGCTGGTCAGGGCGTCCCGCGAGAACGTGGTCAGTTCACGGTCGCCGATGGCCATGCCCGCGATGAACAGGAGGGACGTGTCCTTGATGAGGATCACGAGCTCGTTGGTCAGGGGAGGCGTGATGATCCGGAAGGCCTGGGGGAGGACGACGGTCACCATGGTCCACGCGGAGTTCATGCCGAGTGAGCGGGCGGCTTCCACCTGCCCCTTGGGCACCGCCTCGATGCCGGCACGGATCGTCTCCGCGATGTAGGCCGAGGAGACGATGATGAGGGCGATCAGGCCCGCGCCCGCGTTGCCGCCCGGCGGATGCCACTGGAACGCGATGGGCACCGCGTAGGCGAAAGCGAAGATCACCAGCAGGGCGGGAAGGCCACGGAAGAGCTCGATGTAGCCGGTGGCGAGCCAGCGGTACGGCAGGACCGGCGAGAGCTTCATGAGGGCGAGGAAGAGCCCGAGGAGCAATCCGCCGAGAAAGGCGATGGCCGTGTAGACGATGGTGTTCTTCGCCGCGATCGTGACGATCTCGGGGAAGGAGGCGGCGGCGACGTCGAGGTCGAAGAAGTTGGAACGGATCTTCGCCCAGTCGGCGGCGAGGACGATGAGGAGGACTACGGCGGCGAATACCGCGTAGAGGGCGCCCTGGATCAGGCGCCTGCGTGTCGATCGTTTCACGCGGGGGAACTACCTTCCTTCGGGAAGTGGCACCCGTGCGGCCCGGAACGTTCGGGCCGCACGGGTCGGATGGGGCTACTGCGCGAAGTAGGAGTCGTAGATTTCCTGGTACTTGCCGTTGTCGCGGAGCGTGGTGAGCTGCTCGTTGACGGCGGTGACCAGCGCCTCGCTGCCTTCCTTCGCCATGATGAAGCCGTACTGCTCGTCCGTGGGGTATTCCTCGGCGATGGTGAAGGAGCCGTCCTCGGTGTGGCCGATGTTGACCGGGAGGTCCTGCAGGAGGGCGTCGACGTTGCCGGCCTGGATGGCGGCGTACATCTCGGCGTCCGAGGGGAACGCGACCAGCTCGGCCTCGGGCGCGTTCTCCGTGGCGTAGGTCTCGCCGGTGGTGCCCTGCTGGACGCCGACCTTCTTGCCGGCGAGGTCGTCGATCGAGGCGATGTCGGAATCCGCGGGAACGAGGAGGGACTGCAGCGAGTCGTAGTACGGGTCCGAGAACGCGAGGTTCGCCTTGCGCTCCTCGGTGATCGTGACCGCGCTGGCCCCGATGTCGCACTGGCGGGCCGCGAGGACGGCGCCGCTCTGGAGGCCGTTGAACTCGACGTCCTGGACGGAGAGCTCGAGATCCAGGCCCGAGGCGATCTCCTTCATGATGTCCATGTCGAAGCCGGTGTACTCGCCGTTCTCCTCGAACTCGAAGGGCGGGTAGGGGATGTCCGAGCAGACGGTCAGCGAGCCCTCGGAGACGAGGTTCAGGCCGCTCTCCTCGGCGGAGCCGGAGCCGGAACCGGAGCCGGCGTCGTCGGAACCTCCGCCGCAGGCGCTCAGCGCGAGGGCGCCGGCGGCCATGGCGGCCAGCATTGCGGATTTCTTGGAAAACATGGGTACCTCACTTGGACGGGCGGAATGGAACGGAACGGAAAAAAGATCCTGCTGATTCTAGCTACGAAAGGGAGATGTGCATCACAGGCTACAGGTATTGCCTATTGGTAACCAGAGGTCCGCCTCAGCGCGAGAGCCCGAGGGCCTCGGTCATGGGCCGGAACTTGCTCCAGGTCTCGGCCAGCTCGGCCTCGGGCTGGGAGCCCTCGACAATGCCGCAGCCCGCATACAGCCGTACGCGGGTGGGTGCCTCGATGACGGCTCCGCGCAGGGCGATGCCCCATTCACCGTTGCCGCCGGCGTCGATCCAGCCCACCGGCCCGGCGTAGGGGCCGCGCTCGAGGTGTTCCAGTTCGCGGATGAGGGCTCCGGCGACGGTCGTGGGCGTACCGCAGACTGCCGCGGTGGGGTGCAGCGCCTGGACCAGGGCCAGCGACGTCGGGACCCGGCCGGCGTCGTCGGGCGCGAGCTGGGCCGTGACATCCGAGGCGAGGTGCCAGACGTTCGGCAACTGCAGGACGAAGGGCTCGCTGTGCGAGGTCATGGAGCTGGTGAAGGGCTCGAGGGTCTCGGTGAGGGAGTCGATGGCGATCTGGTGCTCGTGGAGCTGCTTCTCCGATCCGGCCAGGACGCGGTCGGCGTAGCCGGGATCGCCCTCGGGCGCGTCGGCCCGGTCGAGGGTGCCGGCGAGGACGCGCGCCCGGGCCGTGTTGTCCTCCACCTTGATGAGCATCTCCGGGGTCGAGCCGATGAGTCCGTCGACGGCGTACGTCCAGCAGTCCTCGTACCGCACGGCGAGCTCGCGCAGCACCTGGGCGGTGGCCACCGGCGTCTCGAGGTGCGCGACGACGTCGCGCGCCAGCACGAGCTTGCTCAGCTCACCGGCCTGCACGTGCTTCACGCCCTCCGCGACGGCGAGCTTGTACTGGTCCTCGCTGAGGACGCCCGGGCCCAGGCTGTCGCCGGGGCTGGGGGAGCGGTTCGGGTCGGGTGCGATGAGGTAGGCGGCGAGTGCCGCTTCCGCCGCGGAGGCGCTCAACTCGGCCTCGGCGTCGTCGGTGATGTAGGTCAGCCAGCTCCTTCCCTCGCTGCAGCCGACCACCACCTCGGGGACGATCAGGCGCGATTCGTGCGAGGAGGTCTTGGAGAAGGCGAAGGACCCGAAGGCGATGAGGCCGGAGCCCGGGACGCCCAGCTCGTCCAGGACCTCCGCACCGGCGAGTTCGCGGCGCCACCACTCCTGGGCCTGCGTGAAGCGGTCCGGCCCCGTTCCGGTGAATCTCGCCGTCTCCCCGTAGGCGACGAGCCCGCCGCCGCGACGGATCCACGTGTGGGCGTCGTTGCGCACCACGTACTCGAGGAGGCCGGACCGGGGATCCATGGCGCCGCGTGCCACCGTGATGCTGCGGAGCCCGCGGGACTGTCCGGGCGCAGGCGTCAGCGCGGTGAGGGACGGAGTGCTCATGATGGTCCAAGCGTACTCCGCGGCTCCGCGCGGCATCCGTGCCGGACCGTGAGCTTGGGCACGTCCCGGGAGGCCCGGGGAGGCCCGGCCGGGGCTGTCCGGCGCCGCCCGGTTCGGGGAACGGCACCGATTAGGTGCGGGGTGTTTGTTTGAGACAATGAGCGGGTGAATCGTGCATCCCTGGAGAAGCGCCCTGACGAAGTAGCAGCCATGTTCGACGACGTGGCCCCCAAGTACGACGTCGTCAACGACGTCCTGTCGGTGGGGCAGACCCGCCGCTGGCGTCGCATCGTCGTGGACGCGGTCGGGGCCGAACCGGGCCAGCGCGTGCTCGACCTCGCCGCCGGCACCGGCACCTCGAGCGAGCCGTACGCGGACGCCGGGATCGACGTCGTTGCCTGCGACTTCTCGCTCGGCATGCTGAAGGTGGGCAAGCGCAGGCGGCCTGACATCGCCTTCGTCGCCGGCGACGCCACGAACCTGCCGTTCGCGGACAACTCCTTCGATGCGAGCACCATCTCCTTCGGGCTCCGCAACGTTCACGAGCCGAAGAAGGCGCTGGCGGAGATGCTCCGCGTCACGCGCCCGGGCGGCCGGTTGGTCATCGCGGAGTTCTCGCAGCCCACCGTCGCGCTCTGGCGCACCGCGTACACCGAGTACCTGATGCGCGCGCTCCCGGCGATCGCCCGCAAGGTGAGCTCCAACCCCGACGCGTACGTCTACCTCGCCGAGTCCATCCGGGCCTGGCCGAACCAGGACGAGCTCGCTGCGTGGATCGGCGGGAGCGGCTGGAACGACGTCGAATACCGGAACCTCAACGGCGGCATCGTCGCCGTCCACCGCGCCACCAAGGCGCCCGCGGCTCCCGGTGAGGAGCCGCTCCTGCCGGGGCAGGTCCGCCTGCGCCGGACATCGGCGGCTGTCTAGATGTCCGTGCTCATCGTCGGGGCAGGCCCGGCCGGCTCCACGGCGGCCTACTACCTTGCCAGTGCCGGCATCGAGGTCACGGTCCTCGAGAAGACGTACTTCCCCCGCGAGAAGGTGTGCGGCGACGGCCTGACCCCCCGCGCCACGCGGGAACTGCAGCTGCTCGGCCTCCCGCACGACGAGAGCGAGGGGTGGCGCCGCAACAAGGGGCTCCGCCTCATCGCGGGCAAGCGCACCGTCGAGGTGCCCTGGCCCGACCTGAGCGACTTCCCTGACTACGGCCTGGTCCGCACGCGCCTCGGCTTCGACGAAGCACTCGCGCAGCACGCGCGGGCCGCCGGGGCCACGATCCTCGAGGGCCACTCCGTGTCCTCCGCGCTGCGCGACGACGCCGGCCGCGTCACCGGGGTGACCGCGAACCTGCTCGACGCCGATGGCCGCAAGACGGGCGGGACGCGCACCTTCGCCGCCGACGTCGTTCTCGCCGCCGACGGCAACTCGACGCGCACCGCCGTCAGCCTCGGACTGCAGAAGCGCGACGACCGGCCCCTCGGCGTCGCTGTCCGCACGTACTTCACGAGCCCCCGCACGAATGACGACTGGATGGAAGGGTGGCTGGAACTCCCGGACGCCACCGGCAAGCCGCTGCCGGGCTACGGCTGGGTCTTCGGCGTCGGCGACGGCACGTCCAACGTGGGCCTCGGCATCCTCAACTCGTCCGCGGAGTTCGGCAAGCTCGACTACAAGCAGGTCCTGCGCGACTGGACCGCGGGCATGCCGTCCGACTGGGGCTTCACGCCGGAGAACCAGGTGGGCGAGATCCGCGGTGCCGCGCTGCCCATGGGCTTCAACCGCACGCCGCACTACAGCCCCGGGCTGCTGCTCCTCGGTGACGCCGGCGGCATGGTGTCACCGTTCAACGGCGAGGGCATCTCCTACGCGATGGAATCGGCACGGTACGCCGCGGAGTTCATCGCGCGGGCCCAGGGCGTGGCGTCGCCGCTCGGACGCGACCAGGTGATGTCCGGGTACGCGCCGTACGTACGGGAGCAGTGGGGCAGCCACTTCACGCTCGGACGCGTGTTCGCGCAGCTGATCGGCAAACCCGCGATCCTCTCGCTGGCGCTGCGCACCGGTATGCCGGTGCCCGTGCTGATGCGGTTCGTGGTGCGCATGCTCGCCAACCTGACCGACACCGGCGGCCGCGGGTTCGAGGACCGCGTCATCCACCTGCTCGAGTCGCTCGTGCCGCCCACCTCCAACCAGCCGTCCCTGACGGGCCACCTGCGTGCGCAAAGCGCCGCCCCACTTGGTTAGTCTTAGACCGTGACACAATCCTTCAACTCCGGGTGGACCAGCGTGGGTCCGAACAGCGCGCTGGACACGGCGGACATCCCGGACGACGCCGACGCCCTGCGTCTGCCTCCCGGCTTCGCCCTCATCGCCGAGGACCCGGAACTGGGGCCGTCCGTCTCGTCATGCCTCGCCGAGGTGGAGAAGGAGCTCCGCGGAGCCATCGCCAACTCGGATCCCCTGGCCGATGCCACGAGCCGCCACCTGGTCGAGGCCGGCGGCAAGCGCATCCGCCCCCTCCTGACGATCCTCGCTTCCCACCTCGGCAACCCCACCCACGCCAAGGTGGTCCAGGCGGCCGTCGTCGTCGAACTGACGCACCTCGCCACGCTGTACCACGACGACGTCATGGACTCCGCGCCGTACCGCCGGGGTGCACCGACCGCCCACGAGGTGTGGGGCAACTCCGTCGCCATCCTCACCGGCGACCTCATCTTCGCCCGGGCATCGATCCTCGTCTCCGAACTCGGCGGCGAGGCCCTCGGTATCCAGGCCCGCACCTTCGAGCGGCTGTGCCTGGGCCAGCTGCATGAGACCGTCGGCCCGCGTGACGGCCAGGACGACCTCGAGCACTATCTCTCCGTGATCGCGGACAAGACCGGTTCGCTCGTGGCGGCCTCGGGCCAGCTGGGAGCCCTGTTCGCGGACACGCCGCCCGAGGTGGTCGACGTCATGGTCTCCTACGGTGAGAAAGTCGGCGTCGCGTTCCAGCTCGCCGACGACGTCATCGACGTCACGGGCCTGAAGGTCACGTCGGGCAAGGCGCCCGGCACGGACCTGCGCGAGGGCGTCCCCACCCTGCCGGTCATCCTGCTGCGCCGTGCCGCGGCCGCAGGGGACACGTCGGCGGCCGACGTCATCGCGCTCGTCGACAGCGACCTCTCCTCGGACGAGGCCCTGGCGGACGCCGTCGAAGCCGTGCGCTCCCACCCCCAGACACAGGAGGCGTGGGCCGTGGCGCAGCAGTGGGCCGACGACGCCGTGGCCGCCCTCGAGCCGCTGCCGGACAGCACGGTCAAGCAGGCATTGGCGAGCTTCGCGCAGGCCGTCGTCAGCAGGGACGTCTAGCCCCTCCCGCGTCCACCGCGCCACGCCTCGCCGTCGCTCCTGCGGCTTCGTGCACCTGGCTGCTAGACCGCGCCTTGCCGTCGCTGCTTCGGCTTCGTGCACGGCTCTCTCGGGGAAGTGTCGGTGATAATTGGCGTGTCCCGTGACGACACGCGTCCTCCACGATGAAACGCGTGCACGACGCCGCATCCTCCCATGTCGCTGCACCTCGCTCCACGCCGCGGGCAGGGACATCGCGTGCCGCTTGCCTCGGCTTGTCCACATAGCGGTGGCCCTGCGACGCTCACAGGCGGCAGCCTCTTGGGTTGGTCCAGGACGATCGAGCAGATTCTCGCGGTGTCGGGCGGTGTGGCTTCCACGGGTGACCTGCTGAAGCGAGGGGTGGGGGAGCGCGCCATCGAGCGCTGCATCCGCGACGGCAGGCTTCTCCGCATTCGACGGGGAGTGCTGGCCCTTCCAGGCGCGCCACCGGAGTTCATCGAGGCGGTTGATGCGGGAGCACGGCTCACCTGTGTCTCCGCTGTCTCGGCTGCCTAGAGCGCAACGGCAGGGCTCGCGCGGCATTGGCGTCGGTCGAGCTCACCGGCGAATCGGCGATCGAGGTCGTCACGCGACTCCTGCTGCGTGGGGCCGGTCCCGGTGTTCGCTCACAGGTTCGGATAGCGGGCGGGGGGCGGGTCGATCTCCTGGTCGAGGAATGCCTCGTCGTGGAGATCGACGGTGCCGCATTCCACTCGGACCGGCGGGCACTCCGGCGCGATCGCATGCCCGTGCACGAAGCCGCAGCAGCACCAGCGGCGCCGGGGGATGTGGCGCGGGCAGTGCAGCCGGTGCTACGCCGACGGGAGGAAAGCCCTCAGCTCGTCGGCCTTCCGGGCCCTGATGGCCGGGTCGACGATCGGCCGCTTCGGCGTGAAGTAGAAGCCGTCGTCGTGCCAGCGCGGGAGCACGTGCTGGTGGTAGTGCCAGACGTGCTGGCTGCCCGCCGGCTCGTTGTGCTGCCGCGTGGAAACACCATCGGGGGTCCATGCCCGCTTGATGGCGATCGCGATGTCGCGTGTGAGCGTCATGATGCGGGCAGCGACGTCGTCGGGCAGTTCATACAGCAGTTCGACGTGCGCGCGCGGGGTGATGAGGACGTGGCCGGGGTTCGGCTCGAAGCCGTGGGAGGCGATGAACGCCAGCACGAGGTCGTCCGAGTAGATGACGTCGCCCGGGCGGCACAGGTTCTTCGGGTTGCTGAAGTCATCGCGCGCCAGGTCGCAGAACGGACACTGGTAGCCCTCGGGGGCGTGGTGGGCGAACTCCATCAGTCCTCGTCGTCCTCCTCGAAGACCCACTCGAACAGGTCGAGCACGTATTCGCTGAACGTGCCCTCCTCGCTCTGCCACTCGCCCCGCGCGTTGTTGCGCCGCCAGACGATGGGGTCCGGCACGTCCAGCTGGTCCGCCCTCATGCCCCACGTGAACTGCTCGTCCTCGTCCTCGAGGAACAGGAGGAAGCCGTCCTCGATCTCGAGTTCGTCGGGATCCCAGAAGAAGTGGTACGCCTCCATGATGTCCTCGGTGGCTCCGACCGCACGGTAGAACTCGCGGAGCGCCAGGGGCAGTTCGAAGTCCTTGCCCTCGAGCATCTCGGCGAGCTCGTCCTCGGACAGGCCGTCCTCCTCGGCCCAGTCGCCCTCGAAGTACGAGGGCACGAGGGCGCGGAATTTGTCGGCAAACAGCTCAGTCACGAGTACTCCAGGAGTGGTGGTGGGATGCTCCCATCCTAGCCGCCGCGCCCCGCGCCCGGTCACCTTCGTACGCTGGACGTCCTTGCTGCAAGCGGAGCATGCCAGCCGTAGCGCCAGGCGAGGACACGCAGGGTGAACACGAGCGACGCCGCCACCATGCCCGTGACGAGCGTGAAGGTCCCCGTCAGGTACAGCGCGGTGACGGTGACGGCGCCGAGCAGTGCGGGCAGGGCGTAGATGTCGCGCGGATCGAAGAGCTGCGGGATCTCGTTGGCGACGACGTCGCGCAGCAGGCCTCCGCCGACGGCGGTGGTCACGCCGAGCAGGACCGCGGACACGGGATTCAGGCCGACCTCGAGCGCCTTGATCGTGCCGGTGATGCAGAACAGGGCGAGTCCGGCGGCATCGAAGATCACCAGGACCCGCTTGACGCGCTCCACGCCGGAGAAGACGAAATAGACCAGCACGGTGGCCAGGAGCGGAGGCAGCAGGTAGGCGGGAGTGGTGAAGGCCGCTGGCGGAACGTCGATGATGAGGTCCCGGGCCACTCCACCGCCCAGGGACGCGAGCGATGCGAGGAGGAGCGAACCGACGATGTCGAAGCCCTTGCGCGCGGCCAGCAGGGAGCCGGAGACCGCGAAGAAGAAGACGCCGAGGAGATCGGCGGCGAGGGCAATGTGTGAAGCGGTATCCATCTCTTCCTTCGGCGGACCGGAACGGTTGCGGCGGGGCGCTGCGCCCGTTCGTCGACGGGCGGCAGAGGGCCCTGACCAGCATGACAGAGGCGGCGCGGGCTCCGGTTCCCCTAGGCTGTGCCCATGACCCGCGGATACGCAGCAGGCACGGAGACGGTCGAACCGAGTGCGAAGGACGGCTCACGGCCGATGCGCATCGCCTCCCGGCTCATCGGTCTCCTCCCCAGCAAGAGGAACCTGACCGGCACCGACTGGGTGAACTCGAAGTACCCCGGCCGGACCTACCCGTCGATGGCCGCCATCCCCTGGACGTTCAGGCAGACCTCCACCATCCAGGAGAAGCAGATCGACGGTGTCCGCACGCTCACGGTCCGGCCGCTCCTCGGCGGCACGCGGTCGCACATCATCTACACGCATGGCGGCATCTACATCAACGAACTCAGCCGCCCGCACTGGTGGATCATCGCCGAGCTGACCAGGCGCACCGGGGCCGCCGTAACCATTCCCCTCTACCGCCTCGCTCCAGAGAGCACCTACCGCGAGGCCTTTCCCTATCTGGTGTCCGTCTACCGTGAGGTGCTTCGCACCGCGGCACCGGACGACGTGACGCTGATGGGCGATTCCGCCGGCGGCGCGCTCGCCATCGCCCAGCCCTGGGCTTTCCGCGGCGCCGGCCTGCCCGCGCCCGGCCGCATCGTCGCGTTCTCCCCGTGGCTCGACGTCACGGCCACCAATCCCGCCATCCCGCAGTACGACGCCGTCGACCCGATGCTCTCCGTGGCCGGCGGCGTGCAGGCCGGGCTGTGGTGGGCCGGGGGCGACGATCCGAGGACGCCGCTGGTCAGCCCTGCATGCGCTCCCGATGACTTGCTGGCCACGATGCCGGTCACGCGGATCTACCAGGGCACACGTGACGTGTGCATGGCGGACGCGACAGTGTTCCGGGACAGGGCGGTCGCCGCCGGCGCCGACGTCACCATGAACGTCTATCCGGGCGCGTTCCACGTCTTCCCTGCGTTCCCGCGCCTGCCGGAGTCCCGGGAGGTCTATGCGGACATCACGGCGTTCCTGGGGCGGCCGTCACTGCCCTAGCAGGACGGGCGCCGCGGAGGGTCAGTTCCCCGCGCCGGAGTCCCGGGACAGGACCCACACGTTGGTATCGCCCTGGCGCTCGACCGTGACCGTGGTGACGAGTGCCCGGATCATCGAGAGTCCGCGGCCGGATTCGTCGTAGTCCTCGAGCAGCGCGTCCGGGTCGGAAGCCGGGGGCGGGCCGTCAAGGTCGGGCACCGGATCGAGCGGCGCGGCTCCGATCTCGCTGATGACCGCGCGGAGGCGTCCGGTGGCGACGGTGAGGTCGACTCCGAGGAGGAGGTCGCACCCGGCCTCGGGGACGCCGTGCTGCACCACGTTGCTCGCGGCCTCGATCACGGCCGTGGTGAAGGCCATCTGGTCGAGTGCGGGCACGAAGGCCGCGTCGAGCCACAGCTGGTCCAGGATGCCGTGCAGGTCCTCGATCGCCTGCTCGCCGGCCGGCTTCTCCAGGGTCCGCCGGGCCAAAATGTCAGTCATTGAGGAAGGCTTCCTCGGGTGTCGCGTGCGGTGTCAGGACGCGGTGCATGCTGGTCAGTTCGAGCACCATGTTGACCTGCGGCTGCACGGCGGCGATCCGCAGGTCCCCGCCCGACTGCCGGGCGAGCTTGAGGCAGCCGATCAGTGCGCCGAGGCCGGAGGAATCCATGAAGCTGGTGTCCGCGAGGTTGACGACGATCCGCTTGCCGCCCCCGCTCACGACCTCGTTGATGACCTCGCGCAGCTTGGGCGCCGCGACCATGTTCAGGCGGCCGCTGGCCGATACCTCGGTGTAGCGTCCCTTGTCCTGGGTGGTGAATTCCATGTGTACTTCCTCTTCCGATCCCTGTCCGCGTTCCTGAAGTGTCCGCGTTCCTGAAATGTTCTTGGGGTGTTCCTGGAGGAGCGGCCTCGCTCCCCGTCGCCGTCAGCCCTGCAGGCGCTGGAGGACGACGACGGTGACGTCGTCGGCCACCTCGGGCACGTCGGCCATGTCCAGCAGGACCGCGCAGGCGTCCTCCGCGCTGGAGGCGGCCGTGATGACGCCCGCCACTGCCTCGGTGAACTGATCCACCGTCTCGTAGATGTCCAGCAGGCCGTCGCTCACGATGGCCAGGGAGTCGCCGGGCTGGAGGCTGACCGTACCGGGCGGCCACGCCTGGTCCGGCCACGCACCGACGGGCGGTCCAGCCGACGAGAGCCGCGTGACGCCACCGTCGGCCGCGACGTGCAGTGCGAGGCCATGCCCGGCGTCGACATACCCGACGACGCCGGTGGCGGCATCGAGGCGCCCGTGGAAGAGCGTGACGAACGAGCTGGTCTGCTCGAGGTCCGCCTCCGTCGCGCGCGCCGCCGTCGCGAAGGCGGTCTCGATGCTCGGCTGGGGCGCTACGGACCGCATGATCGCGCGGACGGTCGCCGCGATCAGCGCGGCACCCATGCCCTTGCCCATCGCGTCCGCGACGGTGAGGTGCAGTCCGTCCGGCGTGCCGTACCAGTCGTAGAAGTCACCCCCGACACTGCGGGACGGCCGGAACCGCCCGGCGAGCTCGTAGTCCTGGATCCTCAGGTTGTCGCGGGGGAGGAGGTTCTTCTGGACCTCGGCGGCGCGCTGGCGCTCGTCCGCGTTGGCGACGTCGACGGCCGCCTGGCGGCTCTGGCGGCGGAAGAGGGAGTTGATGCGCGCGACGAGCTCGCGCGGGCTGAAGGGCTTGCTGATGTAGTCGTCCGCGCCGGTCTCGAGGCCGGTCAGGCGCTCGATCTCGTCGGTACGGGCGGTGATCATCAGGATGTAGGCGTCGGAGAACTCGCGGACGGCGCGGCAGACCTCCACGCCGTCGCCGTCGGGCAGGTTGAGGTCGAGCGTGATGAGGTCGGCCCCGGCCCGGGCCTTCTCGAGCCCCTCGCGGGCAGTGGCGGCTTCGGTCACCTCGAAGCCCTCACGCTTCAGGATCTGCACAAGCAGGCCCCGAATATCTACGTCGTCCTCAACAACCAGTGCACGGCGTATTTCCGGGGCGGCAGTCATGGTCCTCATTAAACGCTACGCCGCGCGATGGTCCGGACGCCTAGCGCAGCTTCGCCCTGATCGGCGGGTTGTTGCGCCGAACTTGATGCGATCTTGAGGTGCGGAGGCCCTTTCGGCACCCGTAATACAAGGGCTCCCGCGCTATTCTGTGGAAGCCGGCGCGAGGTCCGCCTGCCACGTTCTCCAGGAACGGGACGGCTTGACGACGGACAGGGGGATGACAGCTGATGGACAGGGTGCTCTCCCACCTCACGCTCAACACGAGGCAGTTCCACGAACTGACCCTGCGGATGCGGGTCGTTCTCAGCCAGCTGCCACTCTCACTGACCGTCCTGCTCATCGTCGTCGGGGGCTTCCTGTTCCACCCCGACCTCCTGTCGAGCCAGTCCTTCCTGGTCGGCGTGGGGCTGCAGGTCGTGCTGCTGGCGGTGTGCGTGCTCGTGCCCTGGGACCGCCTTCCCCACGCCAGCTTCCTGGTCATCCCGCTCCTCGATTTCATCCCGATCGGACTCATGCGGCACGGCGCCGGAACGGTCATCACCGGCGTGGGCCTGCTGGCGGTGTTCCCCATCATCTGGCTGGCGGCTTCCGGGCTCTACCCGCGCGCCGCCCTCGCGGTGGGCTTCCTCGCCTCGCTCGGCATCGTCTGGGCACCTGTCTTCTTCAGCGATGCAGCGGTCAACCTGGAGTCACTGACCCAGTCCTTCCTCCTGCCGTTCATCATGCTCGCCATCGGCGTGACCATCCGTGTCATGACGGCGAGCATGATGGCGCAGCAGGCGGTCGTGGAGGAGAAGGACCGCGCGCTGCAGGTCCTCCTGGAGGAGAGCGCGCGGCGCGAGCGGCTGCTGGAGACCGTGGTCAACAGTGTGGACATCGGCCTGATGGCCGTCGACGAGGCCGGCCGGCCCATGCTCACCAACCGCAAGCTCGAGCAGTTCCGGGCGCTCGCTGGCGGGACCGGCGACGCCACCGAGGCGGACCTCCAGATCTTCCAGCAGGACGGCCAGTCGGCCATGCCCGAGGCGCGGCGGCCGACGCGGCGCGCTGCCGAGGGCCAAGTCTTCTCCGATTACCTGCTCTGGTGGGGCGAGCGGCCCCACCAGAGGGTGCTCTCGACGTCGTCGCGCCTGATGACCAACCAGGCCGGCACCCGGGAGGGTTCGGTCGTGACGTTCAACGACGTCACCGAGCTCGTCACCGCACTGAACGCGAAGGACGAGTTCGTGGCCACGGTGTCCCACGAACTGCGGACGCCCCTGACCGCGATCCGGGGTTACCTGGAACTGCTCACCGGCATGCCCGACCTCCAGCCCGAGGTCGCCTCCGGCCTCGAGGTGGTGTCGCGTAACTCCGAGCGCCTGCACAAGCTCGTGGTGGACCTGCTCTCGGCGGCCGAGGGCTCACCGGAGATCACGCCCGTTCCGACTGATGTGTCCGGATTGGTCGTCCAGCGCGTGGCCAACGCCAGGGAGCGCAACATCAACCCCCAGGTGTGTTTCGAGGACTACACGGAGCCGGGCCTCGTGGCGTTGTGCGACGCATCGCGGATCGGCCAGGTGCTCGACAACCTGCTCTCGAACGCCGTCAAGTACTCACCCGGCGGAGGACGCGTGACGGTTCGCGCTGCAGAGGTCGACGGCGAGGTGGAATGCAGTGTGACGGACCAGGGCAGTGGCATGTCCGCCGAGGAGCTCGGCGGTGTCTTCTCGAAGTTCTTCCGGACCTCGGCGGCACGCAATGCGGCCATCCCCGGAGTCGGGCTCGGCCTCGCCATCTCGAAGGCGATCGTAGAACGCCACGGCGGCACCATCAGCTGCCGGAGCGTCGAGGGCGAGGGCTCGACGTTCACGTTCCGTCTGCCACTCGCGCACGTCGGCCAGAACCAGCAGCTGCAGTCCCAGGAGCTGTAGACCGCAGGAGCCCGTGGAAGCTGACGCGCAGCCCCCCGGGTCAGGCTGCGGGGCCGAGGTCCACGGTCACCGTCGTGCCGCCGCCCGGCGTCTCCGTCAAGCTGATCGAGCCCCCATGCGCTGACGCGATCCGCGCGCAGGTCGCGAGGCCGATGCCGCTGCCTGCGGGATCACCGTCGCGGTGCAGACGCACGAGCGGCTCCAGCACCCTCTTCCGGTCCTCCGCAGCGATGCCCTTGCCGTGGTCGACGACACGCAGCACCTGCGTCTCGCCTCCACTCGCGAGGATTTCGATCCGCGGCGGACTGCCCTGCGCCGAGTACTTGATGGCGTTGGAGACGAGGTTCTGCAGGAGCGCGGTGACCTGCGCCTGATCCACCAGCAGCTGCGCGTCCTGCACTGTCACCACGGCGTCGTAGGCGCTGCTGAGCGGCAGGACGTCCTGCAGGACGGCGTTCATCATCGTGCTCAGGCGGACCTTCCGGCGGCTGATGGTCCCGCCGATCCGCGAGAACTCGAGCACCTCCTCGACGGTGGACAGCATACGGCTGGCACTGCCGCGGATGATGCTGAAGTAGCGCGCTGCCGGTCCCGAGGGTTCGACGTCGTCGTCCTGCTCGCTGAGCTCCGTGTAGCCCAGGATCGCCGTCAGCGGGTTCTTCAGGTCGTGGCTCACGCGCGCGGCGAAGCCCGCGAGGTCCTCGTTGCTGCGGCGCACCACCTCGAGGGCTTCGACGAGTTGGCGTGTCGCGAACTGCAGTTCGAGGACCTCGACCACCTGCCGGGCGAGGATCTCGAGTCCTTCCCGCTCCTCCGCTCCGAAGCCGATCGCCCGGAGGGAGAAGACGCAGAGTGTACCCAGCGCATACCCGCTCCCGGTGACGAGCGGAACGGACGCGTACGACCGCACGTGGGCGATGCGGCCGTTGACGAAGGGATTGTCGGCGAAGCGCGGGTCGAGGGAAGCGTCGGCGAGCGCCGTGGTCGAGCCGGACCGGAACACCTTCGAGCACATCGAGTCATCCCGGGAGCAGACTCCTGCGTCCACCCCGACGGCGGCAATCTGGTGCTGCTGATCCGCGGTGATGATGTTGATGACGCCCGCGTCCATGCCGCTGACCCGCACGGCGAGCTTCACGAGGTTGAGGAGCTCCGGGGGAGTCTCGTAGTCGAGCCTGTCCACCGGACCGCCGTCGGTCTGGCCGTAGGGAAGCTGATAGTCCTGCAGGATCGCCTGGCGGGCGAGCTCGTCCAGCGACTCGTCGAGATGAAGCACTGACATGTATACCCCCGAAGAACATGAGACCGGTGTAGTAGGTCCCACTATCGCATGCGCGTGGTCGGGCGGAGTGGTACCGACCTTCCGCGCCGGGCCGCAGCGGAGGAACAGGTGCCGTTCACCTTCGTCAGCCGAGCGCACGCACGCGGAGGGCGAGGTACAGGTGCACGCGGTCCGCGGTGACCGCCGGGTCGTACCCGGTCAGCGCCACGACCTGCTGGAGCCGGTAGCGGATGGTGTTGCGGTGCAGGTCCAGGTCGGCGGCGACGGCGGCGACCGAGCCGTCGAGGTCGAGGTACCGCTGGAGGGTGGCCAGGAGGCCCGCGCCGTGCGCCTCGTCGAAGGCCTCGAGGGGTTTCAGGGTCTCGCCGGCGAGATCGGCGAGGGGCACGTCGGCGCTCGACATCAGCAGGGAGGTGATGCTCAGCCGGTCCGCGAGGTTCACGGGCTGGCCGCGCTGAAGCGCCTCGCGTGCCTCGAAGTAGCTCCAGCGGAGCCCGTTCGGCTGGGCGTAGGATCCGCCGACGCCGATGCGCGAGGTGAGACCGGCGCCGTGCAGGTAGCGGCTCAGGTCCGCGGGCTCGGGCACGGCGCCCGCCGGGAGGACGAGGACGAGCCGCTCGTCCACGAGTGCGGCGGCGGCATTGTTCCAGCCGTCGGGCAGGGGCAGCGTCCGCAGCGCACGGCGTTGCCCCGACGCGACGTCGACGATCAGCACGCTGTGCCGGGACGAGGTGTCGATGCCCGAACTGGCGAGCCTGGCTGCGGCTTCCGCCCCCGCGAGGGTGCCGCGCACCACGTCCTCCAGCAACTGGCCGGCCGCGGTCCGCGCTCCGGTGCGGTTCCTGGCCTGGTTGGTGAGTTCGACCGAGATCAGGCTCTGCGCGTAGTCGACGATCGCCGCATGCCCGTAGGGTTCCGCGATGGCGAGGGTGCACCGGTCCTTGAGTCCCGTGGCGATCGGGAGCCGGTGCCACTCCGGGGGGTCCACCCGCGCCCGGGCAGGGTCCGGGGCCCCCGCGATGCGCGCACCGTACTGGAAGAGGGCGACGTCGGTGCCGAGCATCCGGGCGAGCTCGCCGAGGAGGGAGCCGAGGCCCCCTGACCCGAGCAGCGCCGAGGCGAGGACGGCGTGCCCCTCGAGAAGGTTCTCGAGGCCCGCATAGTGGTCGGCCGACAGGGCGTCGGCCACCTTCTTGCCGATGGCGATGAAAGGGGTCTCGTAGGGGACACGGAAGGCGGGCAGGCCGACGTCGTCCGCCTCCGCCAGCACGGCCGGCGGGATCCTCCGATGGGTGAGGCCGACGCCGAAACCGAGGGCCAGCGCCCCCGCCTCGTGCACCCGCTGCACGAAGGCCCGTTGCGCGGCCCCCGTCTTGAGCCGGACACCCGTGGTGAGGACCACCTCTGCGCCGTTGAGGAAAGGCCGGGGATCCTCGAGTTCCGTCACCGCGACCCACTGGATGGTGGAGGCCGGGGTCTCGGAACGTCCCTCCGCGGCGAGTCCCAGTGCGGGATCGGACAGGAGGTCGGTGAGCGTGATGGCCATGGGGCCAGCTTACGTGTGGCTGTGCCGTTGCACTGGGCCCCCTGATGTTCGCTGTGCAGATATACGTGGCGGGGGTTACCTCCTCCCGGTAGCGTCGTGTCGATACCTGCGGCCGGTTGCATCCGGATTGCCCGCGGACTCCACCTCGTGAAAGGCACTGCAGCGTGGCTGAGACCCTTCAGAACTACATCGACGGCGTGTTCGTGACGCCGGCCGGGACCGAACTCCTGGACATCGTCAACCCGACCAACGGGGAAGTGGTGGCCCAGTCACCCGTCTCCACCCCCGCGGACGTCGACGATGCCATGCAGGCCGCGGCACGCGCCTTCACCACGTGGAAGCGGACCACGCCCAGCCAGCGCCAGCTCCTGCTGCTTCGGCTCGCCGACGCGGTCGAGGCCGCGAGCGACGAGCTCGTCGAGGCGCAGCACCGCAACACGGGCCAGGTACGCGAGATGATCGCGGCCGAGGAGGTGGCCGCCGGAGCCGACCAGCTGCGGTTCTTCGCCGGCGCGGCGCGCATCCTCGAGGGCAAGTCGGCGGGCGAGTACCTCGAAGGCCACACGTCGTTCGTGCGCCGGGAGCCCATCGGCGTCGTCGCCCAGGTGGCCCCGTGGAACTACCCGTTCCTCATGGCCATCTGGAAGATCGGCCCCGCGCTCGCCGCCGGGAACACCGTCGTGCTCAAGCCCAGTGACACGACGCCCGAGTCCACCCTCGTTCTGGCGCGCCTCACCCAGGGCATCCTGCCCGACGGCGTCCTGAACGTCGTCCTCGGCACGGGCGAGACCGGCGCCGCGATGATCGAGCACCCCGTGCCCGGCCTCGTGTCGATCACCGGATCCGTGCGCGCCGGGATCGCCGTCGCGACCGCCGCGGCCAAGGACCTCAAGCGGGCCCACCTGGAACTGGGCGGCAAGGCACCCGCCATCGTCTTCGCCGACGCAGACCTCACGAAGACCGCCGAGGCGATCACGGAGTTCGCGTTCTTCAACGCCGGCCAGGACTGCACCGCGATCACGCGCGTGCTCGTGCAGGAGGAGGCGCACGACGACCTCGTCGCCGCCATGGTCGCCCACACCGCCACCCTGAAGACGGGCAGCGAGGACGACTCCGAGAACTACTTCGGGCCGCTCAACAACATCAACCACTTCAACGCCGTCAACGCGGTCGTCGACGCGCTGCCCGCCCACTGCAGCATCGCGACCGGCGGCAAGCGTGCGGGGACGAAGGGCTACTTCTTCGAACCCACCATCATCACCGGCGCCCGCCAGGACGATCCCGTGGTACAGCAGGAGACCTTCGGGCCGATCCTCACCGTGCAGACGTTCTCCACGGAGGAGGAGGCGGTGGAGCTCGCCAACGGCGTGGACTACGCCCTCGCCTCCAGCGTCTGGACCTCGAACCACGGAACCGCGATGCGCGTCTCCCGCGACCTCGATTTCGGCGCCGTGTGGATCAACACGCACATCATGCTCACCGCCGAGATGCCGCACGGCGGCTTCAAGCACTCCGGCTACGGCAAGGACCTCTCCATGTACGGCGTGGAGGACTACACCCGCATCAAGCACGTCATGAGCGTGCTGGACGTCTGATCGTCCCGTCTAGATAAGGAACTCGCATGACAACATACGCAACTCCTTCCGGCGCGGTCGCGCCGAACTTTCGGCTCGAGCAGAAGCGCCGCATCAACGGTGACTTCCCCGGCCCCAAGTCCACGGAACTCGCCGCCCGGCGCGCCTCCGTCGTCGCCAAGGGTGTCGCCTCGACGGTCCCCGTCTACGTCGCCGATGCCGACGGTGGCGTGATCCACGACGTCGACGGCAACTCCTTCATCGACTTCGGCTCGGGCATCGCCGTGACGACCGTCGGAGCCTCCGATCCCGCCGTCGTCGGGGCCGTGAAGGAGCAGGCCGAGCACTTCACCCACACCTGCTTCATGGTCACGCCCTACGAGGGGTACATTGCCGTTGCCGAGCAGCTCAACGAGCTGACCCCCGGCGACTTCGAGAAGCGCACCGTCCTGTTCAACTCGGGCGCCGAGGCCGTGGAGAACGCGGTCAAGGTGGCACGCCTGGCCACCGGCAGGGATGCCGTCGTCGCGTTCGACCACGCGTACCACGGCCGCACCAACCTGACGATGGCGCTGACGGCCAAGGCCATGCCCTACAAGACCAACTTCGGTCCGTTCGCCCCCGAGATCTACCGTGTGCCGATGAGCTACCCGTTCCGCGAGGAGAATCCCGCGATCACGGGGCCCGAGGCGGCGCAGCGCGCCATCACGATGATCGAGAAGCAGATCGGCGCCGGGTCGGTCGCTGCGATCATCATCGAGCCCGTGCAGGGTGAGGGCGGCTTCATCGTCCCTGCCGACGGCTTCCTCCCGGCCCTGGCCGAGTGGGCCAAGGCCAACGGCGTCGTGTTCATCGCCGACGAGGTCCAGTCGGGCTTCTGCCGCACCGGCGAGTGGTTCGCGGTGAACCACGAGGGCGTGGTGCCGGACATCATCACGATGGCGAAGGGCATTGCCGGCGGCTTGCCGCTCTCGGCCATCACGGGCCGGGCGGACCTGCTCGACTCCGTCCACGCCGGCGGCCTCGGCGGCACCTACGGTGGCAACCCCGTGGCGTGTGCAGCCGCGCTGGGTGCGATCTCCTCCATGAAGGAACAGGACCTTGCCGGCCGGGCCCGGCACATCGAGGCCCAGGTCACGGAGCGTTTCGCCGCCCTGCAGTCCGAGCTGGGCGACGCCAGTATCGTCGGTGAGCTCCGAGGCCGCGGTGGGATGCTCGCGATCGAGTTCGTGGAACGCGGGAGCAAGGCGCCCAACGCCGACGCGACCAAGGCGATCGCCGCACTGTGCCTGCGCGAGGGCGTCATCATCCTGACCTGCGGTACGTACGGCAACGTCGTCCGCCTGCTGCCGCCGCTCGTCATCACCGACGAGCTGCTGGCGGACGGCCTCGACGTGCTGACGAATGCGATCCGCACGGTGAACGCCGGCTGACGACCTAGCACGCAGAAGGCCCGCAGCGCTGCTGCGGGCCTTCTTTCGTTGGAGGGCGGTCAGCCCACGGGGATGAGCGCCCGGAACTGCGGGTTCTCGGCCAGGAAGGCCTGTGCGTGCCTGCAGTACGGGATCGGCGCGAGGCGGCGGCGGTGGGCGTTCAGCAGGGCTTCCCGCACGAGGACGGGCTCCAGCCCGGCGCCGCGGTGCTCGGGACCGACGACGGTCTCGAGCAGGCGGATGCGTCCGGCCCGCATGTCGTACTTCACGTAGCCCACCATGGTGCCGTCGTGGAAGAGCTCGAAGCGTGAGTTCACGGGATTGTCGCGGAACTTCTCGCGCAGCTTCTCGCTCTCGGAGCGTTCGGCTGCCCGGGCCTCGCGGTCGGCGAGGACCTCGACCACGGCTTCGTAGTCTTCCTGCAGGCCGAAGGGCGGGAAATCGGTGTCCAGTACGCGGTACAGCTGGTTGCACAGGACGCGGAGCTCGCGGGTGGACAGGGCGGACAGGTCGTGGGGGACATCGGGAACGGCCGGGCCGAGGGCCGCGGGCGAGTCCGGCGCGGGGGCGAAGTCCACAGCGTCCAGGTCCGACCAGGCGCTCCGGGAGCCGTACTCCGCGTGCTGCGAGGGGGCTGGGGAGAGAGGGGCAACAGACATGACGAACCTCGAATAATCGGAAAAAGGGGTGGGCCGTTGCTTGACCGTCTTCAGACCGTAACAGCTAGCTCGGCATCCGTAAAGCTAGTTCTTCTAGCAATCAGTAGGCTCACCAGGTCGTCGCACCACCACGTCCGCGCCGGAACGCCCTCCCGCACGTCGCCGAGGACTGCTGGCGACTGCTCGCCTCCGTCCCTGCAGGTATTCCACGATGACGACGTCACTCCGTGTCATCACGGCGTCGTCATGACATGTCGTGTCATCAGCTACGGTGAACGCATGAGTCGATGGGCACCGGACGCAGCGCTGCGCCTCGAACGCGCGGCGCTCGAGCTCTTCACTGAACAGGGCTATGCGGGGACCTCCGTACCCGAGATCGCCACCCGTGCGGGCCTCACCACCCGCACGTTCTTCCGCCACTTCCCCGACAAGCGCGAGGTGCTCTTCCTGCGCGAGCGGGAACTCCCTGCCGTCGTCGCGTCCCTCGTCGCCGGGGCGCCCGCATTCCTGTCACCGCTCGGGATCGTGATGCACGGGTTCGAGGCGATGGCAGCCGGGATGTTCGAGGGCTGGAGGCCCGACCTGCAGGCCCGGCGTGCCATCATCGGCTCGGACCAGGGTCTGCGCGAACGCGAGCTGCTGAAGAACGTCCTCCTCGCAGGAGTCATCACGGAGGCGCTCGCGGGGCAGGGCGTGGGCGGACGAGAAGCACGCCTGGTGGCGCGGTACGGCGTTCTGGTGTTCGAGATCGCACTGACAGACTGGCTCGACAGCGACAGCGACACGTTCCCCGACGTGCTGCACTCCACCGCATACCGGATGGGGCAGCTCGTCCGGCCCGCGCGTCAGGACGAATAGGCCGCCAGCTGCTGGCGCAGGCCGGCGATCATGCCGTCGAGCCCTGCGCGGAAGGCGGCGTCGGCAGCGCCTTCGGAACCCGCCGAATCGGTGGCGCGGCGCACCGCGGAGGTGAAGACGGGAAACTGGTGGGCCAGGGTTCCCGAGTCGAAGATGTCGCCGGGGGCGGCGACGTCGAGCGCCGAGCCGTAGATGAAGGACTCCAGCGCCACGATCGCCGGTACGATCCGGTCCTCCGGCCAGCCCGCCCGCAGGAAGCCCTGGGCCACCTCCTCGTACATGCGCAGGGTCTCGGCGGCATCGGTCACGGGCAGCACGGCGATGACGGGGATCAGGGGCGCGTGCCGCGCGAAGACCTCCCGGTAGGACCAGGCCCACTGCCGGACGGCCTCGTCCCACGGCTCGTCCGCGAAGGCGCTGAAATCCACCATGGTCATGACATGGTCCTGCACCCAGCGGAGCACTTCCTGCTTCGACTCGGCGTGGTTGTAGAGGGCCGAGGGTGCCACGCGCAGCCGTCGGGCGAGGGCCGACATGGTCAGCCCCTCGTAGCCCTCGGCGGCGATGAGGTCGAGGGCCGCCCCGGTGATGCGGTCCCTCGAGAGGACGCTGCGCGGAGGCCGCCCCGCGCGCCGGGGTGCCGATGAAGCTGCGGTCATGGATCCTGCTCCCTGTTGCGGTGGCGTTAACTCTACGGGCGCACCCTTCCCTCCGGAGGCACCCATGGCTATAGTAGGGCGAAATAATGAACGCCATTCATTTAGTGGCCTGTGTCATGCGGGCCCGGGAGGAACACGTGAAAATCATCGAGCGCGACGTCGTCGTCATCGGAGCGGGGCCGTCCGGCCTCACCGCCGCACGGGAACTGAGGAAGGCAGGCCATTCGGTCGCCGTCGTCGAAGCGCGGGACCGCGTGGGCGGACGGACGCATACCGACGTCATCGACGGTGCCGTCATCGAGGTCGGGGGGCAGTGGGTCTCCCCGGACCAGACCGCCCTCATCGGGCTACTCGACGAACTGGGCCTCGGGACGTTCTCCCGCTACCGCGAGGGCGACTCCGTCTACATCGGCCCCGACGGGAAGCCCGTCCGCTACACCGGGGAGATGTTCCCCGTGAGCGACTACACGCGGGAGGAGATGGAGCGCCTCATCACCCTCCTGGACCGCCTCGTGGCGGAGGCCGGACCCGAGGCACCCTGGAACCACCCCGACGCCCGCGCCCTGGACACCATCTCCTTCCACCACTGGCTGCGGCAGCAGTCGGATGACGAAGAGGCCTGCAACAACATCGGCCTGTTCATTGCCGGCGGCATGCTGACCAAGCCCGCCCACTCCTTCTCCACCCTGCAGGCGATCCTCATGGCAGCGACCGCCGGCTCGTTCTCGAACCTCGTGGACGAGGACTTCATCCTCGACAAGCGCGTCATCGGCGGCATGCAGTCCGTATCCGAGCGCATGGCGGCGGAACTGGGGGAGGACGTGGTCCTTTCGAGCCCGGTCCGCACCCTGCGCTGGAGCGGCATGGACGAGCGCGACGGCGTGACGGTCGTCTCGGACACGGCGACGGTCAATGCGCGGTACGCCGTCGTCGCCGTTCCGCCGAACCTCTACTCGCGCATCAGCTACGAGCCGCCGCTGCCGCGCCGGCAGCACCAGATGCACCAGCACCAGTCGCTCGGTCTCGTGATCAAGGTGCATGCCGTCTACGCCACGCCGTTCTGGCGCGAGGAAGGCCTCTCCGGAACCGGGTTCAGCGCCGACTCGATCGTCCAGGAGGTCTACGACAACACCAATCACGAGGACCCCCGCGGCACCCTGGTCGGCTTCATCTCCGACGAGAAGGCCGATGCGATGTTCGAACTCGCCCCGCACGAGCGCCGTGAACGGATCCTCGCCTCGATCGCCGGGTTCCTCGGCCCCCAGGCGCTCGAACCCGAGGTGTACTACGAGTCCGACTGGGCCTCGGAGGAGTGGACGCGCGGCGCGTACGCGTCGAGCTACGACCTCGGTGGCCTGCACCGCTACGGCCGGGACCAGCGCACCCCGGTCGGCCCCATCTACTGGTCCTGCTCGGACATCGCGGCCGAGGGCTACCAGCACGTCGACGGCGCCATCCGGATGGGGCAGCGCACCGCCGCGGCCATCCACCGGGCGCTCGCCTCCGGACTGCAGTCCGCAGCGTCCGGCCGGGAATCCTGAGGGTGCGCTATATCGTCGGCTACACGGCGGACGAGCGCGGGCATGACGCCGTCTGCCTGGCCGTCGCCCTCGCGCGCCGACAGGACGCCACCCTGGACCTGGTCCTCGTCACGCCCGAGCACTCGCCCTACGCCGGTGCCTACCCGCCGGGCAAGGGCTTCGACAGCCTCCTGTCCCAGCAGATGCGGGAGTGGATGGACCAGGGGCTCGCCCTCGTGCCCGACGACGTCTCCGCCCGCGGCGTCGTCGTCCGGGCCGAATCGAACGCGGAGGGCCTCATCCAGGCGGCCGAGGACACCGAGGCGTCCCTGATCGTGATCGGCGCGAGTTCACGCGGGCTCGCCACCCGGTTCAATGTCGGCAATGTCGCGCGCAGCCTCCTGCATGCGTCCCCGGTGCCGGTGGCCCTGGCCCCCAGGTCCTACCGGCGCACCGATCCGGTCACACGCCTGACGTGTGCGGTCGGGCGGAGGGCGGGCGCCGACGACGTCATCTCGGTCGCCGTCTCCTCGGCCCGCCGTCGCGGGCTGCCACTGCGGCTCGTGTCCCTCGTCTCGCTCGACGCCGGCCAGCCGGATTCCGGCGGGGCGGAGGACGAGGCGAACCGGCGGCTCGCGGAGGCGGCGTCGTCGCTCGCCGCAGGTGGACGCGTCAGCGTCGAGACCGCGCGAGGCGCCTCCGTCGAGGAGGCCATCGAGGCCCTGGCCTGGGACGAGGGGGAGGTGCTGCTCGTCGGATCGAGCCGCCTCGCGCAGCACATGCGCATCTTCCTCGGCTCCACGGCCAACAAGATCCTACGTACGCTGACCATCCCCATGGTCGTCGTCCCGCGTACGTACGCAACGCCCGGCACCACTTCCGGCCCGGGCGCCTTACCCACAGAGGCGGACGCATGAGCATCGACGAGACAACACAAAGGGGAACAGGACTCAGCAGCAAGGGCCTGGACTCCGGGACCGTAGGCCTGCTGGGCGCCGTCGTGATCGGGGTGTCCTCCGTGGCCCCCGCCTACACCCTGACCGCAGCCCTCGGCCCCACCGTCGCGGAGGTGGGGGTCAACCTCCCGGCCATCTTCCTGGTGGGCTTCATCCCCATGCTGCTCGTGGCCCTCGGCTACCGCGAGCTGAACAACTCCATGCCGGACTCCGGGACGTCCTTCACCTGGGCCACGCGGGCCTTCGGGCCCTGGGTCGGCTGGATCAGCGGCTGGGCGAGTGTGGCCGCCACCGTGATCGTGCTGTCCAACCTCGCCGCCGTCGCGGTGGACTTCTTCTACCTGATGCTCGCCCAGCTGCTGAATGATCCCGCCATCGCGGACCTCACGCTGAACCTGCCGGTGAACATCGCGACGACACTCGTGTTCATCGCCCTCGCCTGCTACGTCTCGTACCGCGGGATGGAGGCCACCAAGACGGTCCAGTACGTGCTCGTCACCTTCCAGCTCGTGGTCCTCGCCTGGTTCGCGATCGCAGCCTTCCTCCACGTCGCCGACGGCACCGCCTTCGACGCGACGCCCATCAGTGCGGAGTGGTTCAACCCGTTCGCCGTCGGATCCTTCTCCGCCTTCGCCGCGGGCGTCTCGCTCTCGATCTTCATCTACTGGGGATGGGACGTGACCCTCACGATGAGCGAGGAGACCACCAACCCGAAGAAGACACCGGGCCGCGCGGGTGCGCTGACCGTCTTCGTCATCGTCGTCATCTACCTCACGGTCGCGCTCGCGACCCTCGCCTTCGCCGGCGTGGGCGAGGGCGAACTGGGCGCGGGCAACCCGGACAACCAGGAAAGCATCTTCGCGACGCTCGCAGGTCCTGTCATGGGCCCCTTCGCCATCCTCATGTCCATGGCCGTGCTCAGTTCCTCGGCCGCGTCCCTGCAGTCCACGTTCGTCTCCCCGGCGCGCACGCTGCTGGCGATGGGCCACTACAAGGCCCTGCCCGAGGGCTACGGGCGGATCAGCCCACAGCACAAGTCGCCGAGCTTCGCGACCGTCGCCGCGGCCGTCGCCGCCGCCGGTTTCTACGTGTTCACCCGGCTGGTCTCCGAGAACGCCCTCTGGGACACCATCACGGCCCTCGGCCTGATGATCTGCTTCTACTACGGCATCACCGCCCTGGCGTGCGTCTGGTACTTCCGGGCGCAGGCGTTCTCGAGCATCCGCCACATGTTCTTCCGGTTCCTGGCACCGCTGCTCGGCGGCGTGATCCTGCTGGTCATGTTCTTCAAGACGGCCGTCGACTCCATGGATCCCGAGTACGGTTCCGGGTCGGAGCTGTTCGGTGTCGGCATGGTGTTCATCCTCGGCATCGGCGTCATCCTGCTCGGAGTGGTGCTGATGCTGGTGTGGTCGCGGATCAACCCGGCCTTCTTCCGCCAGGAAGTGATCACCCAGGGCTCCGCACCCCGGGAATAACGGCCCGGGAATAACGGCCCGGGGAAGAACGGTCCGAGACGAGCGGACCGGAATAGCCGGACGGAAGGGCGGCACGGCCGGAAGCGCTGCGTCAGAGGAAACCGACTCTGCAGCGCTCCCGGCCGTGCCGTTCCGCATCTGCCCGGGGACTGCTCGAGGTGGCCGACGACGCTTATGCAGGCCTGATGATCATCGGCGCGTCCGGTAACGCCTGCTGCCTTGCTGTCCCGCAGTCATCAGGGCGGGTAATGCCGTCACAATAGGGTCCCGATGCCCTCCTGCGTGCCTACTATTCGGCCATGGAAGGACGCGATGAACAGGCAGGAGACGATTCCCGCCGCACCGTGCTCGACGCGGTCGAGGAGAAGGCGGCCGCGATGTGCCGCAGCGAGCAACTGGTGTGCCGTGCCCTCGCGCGCGGTATCGACCCCGGGATGGAACCGGCCGCGTACAGCGTCCTGACCGCAGTGCGCATCGCGCGGGCCTGCAGGGTCACCGACCTGGCGGCGACGCTGGGCATGAGCAAATCCGCAGTGAGCGGACATGTGGCTGCGCTGCAGCGGCTGGGCCTCGTGGAGCGCGGCAGGGCCGGCGACGACGAGCGTTCCCACCCGGTGGCGCTGACGGAGGAGGGTATGCGCAGGGTGGAGCTGGCACGCGGGGCCCGGCGCAGGGCTTTCCGCCGGCAACTCGAGGGCTGGAGCCCGGCCGACGTCGTCGACCTCGTCGGCCTGCTGTCCCGCTTCAACGCGGCGTATCTCGGCGCGGAGGCAGCGGACGGTGCGGCGCCGGGGGCGTCCACGCGGCCCCCGCACCCGGACTGACAGGCGGCCCTCACAACCGGACTGACGGGCTGGCCGCTACAGGTCGCTCAGGGCTGCTGACGGACCCGCTCTAGGCCGCAGTCGCTGCCGGCTCGGGTGTCTTCGCGAGCCGTGGCTGGCGGCGGACGGTCCGCAGCATGTCGACGGTCAGGAGGATGAGGCCCACCCACACGAGGCCGAAGCCGATCCACCGTTCGAAGGGCATCTCCTCGTGGAGGACCAGGAGCGCGAGAACGAACTGGAGCACGGGGGCGAGGTACTGCAGAAGTCCGATGGTGGTCAGTGGCAGGCGGCGGGCCGCAGCACCGAAGAAGATCAGCGGTACGGCGGTGATGACACCCGACGCGGCCATGATCCAGAAGTGACCTGCCCCTTCGGCCACCAGGGTCGCATTACCGGTCGAACCGAGCCAGAGCATGACCGCCGCTGCGATCGGCGCCAGGGCCGCCGTCTCGATGCTGAGGCTCGTCACCGCGTCCACGCGCGGGCCCACCTTCTTCTTCGCGAAGCCGTACAGGCCGAAGGAGAAGGCGAGGGACAGGGCGATCCAGGGCACGGCCCCGTATCCGACGGCCAGGACGACCACCGCCAGCAGGCCCATGCCGATTGCCGTCCACTGCAGCGGCCGCAGCTTCTCGCGCAGCACGATCACGCCCAGCAGCACCGAGACGATGGGATTGATGAAGTAGCCGAGGGCGGCCTCGATAGCCTGTCCCGAGGTGACGCTGTAGGTGTATACGAACCAGTTGACGGCAATCAGGAGCGCTGCGACCGCGAGCGTCCCGACGATCCGCGGGGTGCGCAGGGCCGTGAGCACCGGCCGCCAGGAGCGCAGGACCGTCAGGAGGAGCGCGCAGAAGATAAGGGACCAGAGCACGCGGTTGGCGACGATCTCGATCGGACCGGCCGGCGCCAGGACGAGGAAGTACAGCGGCAGCAGACCCCAGAGACCATAGGCGCCGATGCCGAAGAGGATGCCCACGGAGTTCTCGCTCCTCGCGGGACGCTGAGTCGGTTCGCCTGTTCCAGTCACGAGGTCGGGAACCCGCCCCGACCGGTCTTTATTCCCCTTCCGACCTGTCCAGAGGGGAAGGGTCCGCCGGACGAGATCCCTGCCACTGATTTCGGCGGTGCTGCGTGCCGGCATTTAGAATAGGGAAGCGTGCGCTTATTCTGCGCCACGCAATCCACCAGGAGCATCCCGGGAAGAAGGCTAATCAGTGTCTACCTCAGCTGCGGCACGACCGCTGCGGGTCGCGATCATCGGCGCCGGTCCGGCAGGCGTCTACGCTGCCGACATCCTGACGAAGTCGAACGAGGTCCAGGGCGGCGATTTCGCCGTCAGCATCGATCTCTTCGACCAGTACCCGGCACCCTATGGCCTGATCCGTTACGGGGTTGCTCCTGACCACCCCCGCATCAAGGGCATCGTGAACGCCCTGCACAAGGTGCTGGACCGCGGGGACATCCGCTTCCTCGGCAACGTCAACTACGGCCGGGACCTCACGCTCTCCGACTTCCGCCGCTTCTACGACGCCGTGATCTTCGCGACGGGCGCCATTCGGGACGCGGACCTGGACATCCCGGGTATCGACCTCGAGGGCTCCTTCGGAGGCGCCGACTTCGTCTCTTGGTACGACGGCCACCCCGATGTCAGTCGCGACTGGCCCCTGGAGGCGAAGGAGGTCGCGGTGATCGGCAATGGCAACGTCGCACTCGACGTCGCGCGCATCCTGTCGAAGCACGCCGACGACCTCCTCTCCACCGAGATCCCGGACAACGTCTACCAGGGCCTGAAGTCCTCGCCGGTGACCGATGTCCACGTGTTCGGACGGCGTGGGCCGGCCCAGGTGAAGTTCACCCCGCTCGAACTCCGCGAACTCTCCCACACACGCGACGTCGACATCGTCCTCTACCCCGAGGACTTCGACTTCGATGCGGGCTCGGAGGAGCAGATCGCAACGAACAACCAGACCAAGACGATGGTCAAGACCCTCACCAACTGGCTGGTGGAGGATGAGCCGACGGGTGCCTCGCGGCGCCTGCACCTCCACTTCCTGCACTCGCCCGTGGAGGTCCACGACTCGCCCGAGACGCCCGGCAGGGTCGCGGGCATCAAGTTCGAGCGCACGGAGCTGACCGGGGACGGCAACGTCCGCGGAACGGGCGAGTTCATCGACTACCCCGTCCAGGCCGTCTACCGGGCCATCGGGTACTTCGGTTCCGAACTGCCCGAGGTCGGTTTCGACGACAAGCGCGGCGTCATCCCGAACGAGGGCGGACGCGTCATCGACGAGGACGGCAAGCCCGTCCCGGGAATCTACGCCACGGGGTGGATCAAGCGTGGGCCGGTGGGCCTCATCGGGCACACGAAGGGCGACGCGCTGGAGACCATCGGGTTCCTCCTCGAGGACAGGCTCAACCTTCCTCCCGCCGAGGACCCGTCCGAGGACGCGATCATCAACCTCCTCGCGGAGCGCGGCGTGCGGTACACGACCTGGGAGGGCTGGCTCAAGCTGGATGCCCACGAGCTGAAGCTGGGAGCCAACTTCGTGAACACGTCGGGCAACGCGGAGCTCGTCCGGGAGCGCGTGAAGCTCGTACCGCGTGAGGACATGGTGGCCATTTCTCGCGGTGAGTAGTCCCGCTACACTGTGACCTGTCCCGCACTGTCACGGGACAGTCACGAAGCGGAGTGCCGATGTCGCCGTCCCGTTCCATCCCCGTAGGGGAGCTCTCCTCCGACGTCCTGCAGCGGGAAGCCTTCGCTGCCCACGAGGCACTGGGCCAGGGGGAGGGTGTGAACGGGAACCTGCGCGGCGTCGTGCACGACTCGTGGCTCAGGTCGCTCGCTTTCCTTCCCAATCCCTCCACAGCGCGCGCCCGGCTGTTCTGTTCGGAGGAGGACCTCGAAGCGTACCGCCAGGGGCACCCCCTCGCCGCGATCATGCCCGTCATCGACCGCCTGCTCGTGCAGCCGAGCCTGGAGTCGGGGATGCTCGTCGCGGTGGGAGACGAGAACGGCCGGCTGCTGTGGGTCGACGGCGACCGTGAACTGAGGCGCCGGGCCGAAGGCATGCTATTCATGGCCGGCACGGACTGGTCCGAGGCAAGCGTCGGTACCAGTGCGCCGGGCACCGCGCTGGCCCTCCAGCGCAGCGTGCAGATAGCGGGAGCCGAGCACTTCAGCCCCCTGGCCCACCCGTGGAGCTGCACGGCCGTGCCCCTGCACGATCCCGACTCGGGCACGGTGCTCGGCGTCATCGACATCACCGGAACGGCCGACGCCGTCGCCGCCTCAACCCTGTCGCTCGTCGAGGCTGCGGTTGCCGCAGCGGAGGCGCACCTGAGCATCCACCGGCTCAGGAGCCGGCTGCCGGGGGCGAAGCGGCGCCGGCCGGCCTGTACTCCGGCGGCCCTCTACCGGAACAGCCTCCAGATCCTCGGCACGGACCATGGCGTGGTGCATGCCGGAGGGGCGGCGCTGGAGCTCAGTCCCCGCCACGCGGAACTGCTGACACTCCTGGCCCTTCATCCGGAAGGGCTGACCGCGGACCAGCTCGCGATCATGGCCTACCCCGAGGACGCGTCGGTCACCACGGTCCGCGCCGAGATGCTGCGACTGCGCAAGGTCCTGGCGGGGCACGGCGGCGCGATCGTGCCCCAGTCCCGGCCGTACCGCTTGCCCTCCGAACTGGTGGTGGACGCCGTGCAGGTCCTGAACTACCTGCACCGCGGCGCACACCGCATGGCGCTCGAGATCTACCGCGGGCCGGTGCTGCCCCGTTCGCAGGCGCCGTCCATCGTGCGCCTGCGCGGCGAGGTGTCCGCGTTGCTGCGGGACGCCGTCCTCAACGACGGGGCGCCGGACACGGTGCTGCAGTACCTTGCCCTCGCCGAGGCGGAGTACGACGCCGAGGCATGGCAGGTCGCGCTGCGGGTGCTGCCCGGGCGGTCCCCGAAGCGGGCGGCGGTCGTCGCGCACGTGGAGTGGCTCGAGGCGGAACTCTCAGTTCCACGGTCATCCTCCTCAAGTTCTCCGAAATTTTGGTAGCGGATCACGATAATCCGTCGCGACATGGCGGTGATCGGGCTAACGTTGTCCATGGTGACCGACGATCCGGCGGGCAGAGGGCCCCGCGGATCGATCCACCCGACGCACCACTACAAGGGGAATTTCGTGACGCAGGCTGGCCAGCACCCGGGAACACCTGGGGTGCGCGGGCGTATCGTCCGTACCTCCCGCACGAAGATGAATGCAAGCCTCGCCATGGTGGTCTGCTTCGTCGGATTCCAGGGGATCGTCCCGCAGTCGTGGGAGGCGGCGTCGGCTGTGACGCCGGACGCGCTGCGCCATTCCGCGGTCCTCCAGGGTGACGACCTTCCGACGGGGATCGTGGGCTCGTCCCTCCTCGCACCGCTCGACAGCCTCGATGCGCTCGACGCGACAGGGCCCCGCTCGACGGCGGCTCGGAAGCACGCAGGAAGCGGCGCCGGGGCGGACCCTGCCACGACGACGGCAGTCTCCACGCAACGACCGCCCACGGGCAAACTGTTCGCACCCCTCGACGAGCTCGCCCCGAGTTCCTCCTTCGGGTTCCGCGTGAGCCCCATCACGGGGGAGGCGGGAGAATTCCACACCGGCCAGGACTACTCCGCCCCCTGCGGCACACCGGTCTACGCGGCCGACGCCGGCACGGTGCGTGCCGTCGGCTGGCACCAGTGGGGAGGCGGCAACCGGGTCGAGGTCGATCACGGCAACGGCCTCATCACGAGCTACAACCATCTTCAGGGGATCTCGGTCGTGGAGGGGGATACCGTCAACAGCGGCGACCCCATCGCCGAGGTGGGCACGACAGGTTCCTCGACCGGCTGCCATCTGCACTTCGAGACCATCCTCGACGGCGAGCATGTCGACCCCTCGCGGTGGAAGCTGGTTCCCACCCGGCATGGGGAGCGCAGGGGCGAGCTGAAGGATTACACGCCGGGCGGCAGCAGCGCAGCCGACATTCCCGCCTGGGCACAATCCTCCACGCGTTCGGACCAGCCGGCACCCACGGAACCCGCGGCGCTGCCCGTGGCATCCGGTCCTTCGGGGATCGTCGGCTCCGGGGCACAGGGGGACTCCACGCCCGCGACGCCGAGGGTGCCCGGCCCGGCACTCCGGGCCCCGAAGCTGCCTGCCACTGATGGGAGTGGCGCCCCCAGGACCACGGCGAGCGTGCCGTCGAAGCCCGGTAAGCCGGGGTCGACCACTCCGCAGAAGCCTGCACCCAGCCCGTCGACTCCGCAGAAGCCTGCACCCAGCCCGTCGACTCCGCAGAAGCCTGCACCCAGCCCGTCGACTCCGCAGAAGCCTGCACCCAGCCCGCCGGCTCCGCAGAAGCCTGCACCCAACCCGCCGGCTCCGGAGAAGTCGGTTCCGTCGGTTCCGGAGAAGTCGGTTCCTTCCGACCCGGACGGTACGAAGCCGGTGGATCCGACTCCGACGCCGGATCCGACCCCGACCCCCACCCCGGATCCGACCCCGACCCCGGATCCGACTCCGACCCCGGATCCGACTCCCACCCCGGATCCGACTCCGACCCCGGATCCGACTCCCACCCCGGATCCGACCCCGACCCCGGATCCGACTCCCACCCCGACCCCGGATCCGGAGACCGTACCGGGCTCCACTCCGGCTCCGTCGTGCGACACCGATCCGTCGACAACGGATCCGTCGACTCCGGAAACGGACGCAGATGGTGCGGCGACAGCCGTTCCTGTGACAACGGTTCCCGCGACACCGGGGACGCCGACGCCCGCTCCCGCGACGCCTGAACCCGCACCGGTTCCTCCCGCACCCGCACCGGACCCGACCACCGGAACCCCGGGGCCGGGCACAGCTCCGACCCCCGGAGCTGAACCGGCTCCGGACGAAAACGCCGACCCTGCCGATCCGCCGTGCGGTGATCCCGAGGATCCCGCTGATCCCGCTGATCCCGCTGGTCCCGGTACTGAACCCGGTACTGAACCCGGAGCCGTGCTCGATCCGGTGTCCACTGGGACGGACCCGTCCCAGCCGGTCGAGGCTGCAACAGGTGCCACGCCAGGGCAGGGCTAGGCGCAGCTCAGCCCGCACGGCGGCCCGGGGCGTCTGCGAGGAACGCCCGGGTGCAACGTTGCTGCAACTATCCGGCTCCTACGCTGTGGAACAGGGACGACGACGTCCCGCATTCACGGAGTTCAAGGAGTTCGACAATGCCTGTTTACGCCCAGCCCGGCCAGGACGGTTCGAAGGTCAGTTTCAAGCCGAGGTACGAGAACTGGATCGGCGGTGAATGGGTCGCCCCGATCAAGGGCCAGTATTTCGAGAACATCTCTCCCGTGACGGGCAAGAGCTTCTGCGAGGTCGCGCGCGGCACGGCGGAGGATATCGAGCTCGCGCTCGATGCGGCGCACAAGGCCGCTCCCGCCTGGGGGAAGACCTCGGTCGCCGAGAGGGCCTCGGTCCTGAACCGCATCGCGGACCGCATCGAGGCGAACCTCGAAATGCTCGCGGTCGCGGAGACCTGGGACAACGGCAAGCCAGTGCGAGAAACCCTCGCCGCCGACATACCGTTGGCCGCCGACCACTTCCGGTACTTCGCCAGCGCCATCCGCGCGCAGGAAGGGCGCCTGTCACAGCTCGACGACGACATGACGGCCTACCACTACCACGAGCCGCTCGGCGTCGTCGGACAGATCATCCCCTGGAACTTCCCGATCCTCATGGCCACCTGGAAGCTCGCCCCCGCCATTGCCGCGGGGAACGCCGTCGTGCTGAAGCCGGCGGAGCAGACGCCGTCGTCCATCCTGGTGCTGATGGAGCTCCTCAGCGACATCCTGCCCGCGGGCGTCGTGAACGTCGTCAACGGGTTCGGTGTCGAGGCGGGCAAGCCGCTGGCCTCGAGCAAGCGCATCCGCAAGATCGCGTTCACCGGTGAGACGACGACAGGCCGCCTGATCAGCCAGTACGCGAGCCAGAACCTGATCCCCGTCACCCTGGAGCTCGGCGGCAAGAGCCCCAATATCTTCTTCTCGGACGTCGCGGACAGCAACGACCCGTTCTACGACAAGGCGCTCGAGGGCTTCGCGCTCTTCGCGTTCAACCAGGGCGAGGTCTGCACCTGCCCGTCCCGCGCCCTCGTGCAGGACTCCATCTACGACTCGTTCATGTCCGACGCGATCGCCCGCGTGGGGAAGATGGTGCAGGGCAACCCGCTCGACACGGAGACGCAGGTGGGCGCCCAGGCCTCCAACGACCAGCTCGAGAAGATCCTGTCCTACATGGACATCGGCACCCAGGAAGGTGCGAAGATCCTCATCGGAGGCGAGCGGAATGTGCTCGGAGGCGACCTTGCAGAGGGCTACTACGTGAAGCCCACGGTGTTCGAGGGCGACAACAGCATGCGGGTGTTCCAGGAGGAGATCTTCGGTCCGGTCGTGTCCGTGACGCGCTTCAACGACTACGCGGAGGCCATGGAGATCGCCAATGACACGCTGTACGGGCTCGGCGCCGGAGTCTGGTCGAGGAACGGGAACGTGGCCTACCGGGCGGGTCGGGAGATCCAGGCGGGCAGGGTCTGGGTGAACAACTACCATGCCTACCCCGCAGGAGCGGCGTTCGGCGGGTACAAGTCCTCCGGCATCGGCCGGGAGAACCACGCCATGATGCTGGACCACTACCAGCAGACCAAGAACCTCCTGGTCAGCTACTCCGAATCCAAGCTCGGATTTTTCTAGGAGATGCGATGACGGTCGAGGCTTCGGTGACCATCCCGGGGGAGGTCGCCTCCCGGGTGGCGCTGACCGGCAGTGCCGTCGAGCTGCTGGACAAGCTGTGGCTCATCCACGGGCCCCTGATGTTCCACCAGTCCGGCGGGTGCTGTGACGGCTCGTCGCCGATGTGCTATCCGGCGGGGGAATTCATCACCGCCGAGGCGGACATCCTCCTCGGTGTCCTCGACATCACCGCGGGGTCGGGACGGGTGGACGGGCGCGGCGGAGACGCCGCCGGCCCTGCGGACGGCGACGCACCCCGGCTCATCGAGTTCTGGATGTCGCGGGAGCAGTTCGAGTACTGGCGTCACACCCACCTCACCGTCGACGTGGTGCAGGGCCGGGGAAGTGGGTTCTCCGTCGAAGCTCCGGAGGGCAAGCGGTTCCTCATCCGCTCGAAGCTGATGGGCTAGGGGAGGGGCCTGGGACCGACACCCGGGCCCCTTGCGCCTGCCTTGCCGGCAGGAGTCCTCCGGTGCCCGTGGTCCTCGTGCTCGGGGTCGACCGCCAGCACGATCCCGAGGAGGTCGGTGAGGGCGTGGCCGAGCTTCGGGTCCACGAGTTCGTAGCGCGAACGCCTCCCCTCGGGAACGGACACGACGAGACCGCACCCGCGCAGGCACGAGAGGTGGTTGGACAGGCTCTGGCGGCTCACGCCCAGGGCCTCGGCCAGGTCGCTGGGATACGCCGGCGCGTCCCGCAGGGCCACGAGGACCCGCACGCGTGTCGGGTCTGACAGGGCCCTTCCCACACGCTCCAGCACCGAGGTCGAGGTCACGGTCGTCGTCGAGGTCAGGGTCGTCGACGTCACGGTTCCCGGCATCAGTGGCTCAGCTCCGTCTCGTGGGGTACGTGGCCCAGCGGCTCGATCTGGAACGTGGAATGGTCGATGCTCACGTCGAAATGCTGGCCGACGCATTCCTGGAGCTGGTCGAGGACGGCGTGGGCCGACCCGTCCCGATAGCAGCCGTCGTCGACGACGATGTGTGCCGTGAGGACGGGCAGACCGGTGGCGATCTGGGTGATGTGGAGGTCGTGGACGTCCCGGACCTGGGGCAGCCGGGCGATGTGGGCGCGCACCTCCTCGAGGTCGATCCCGACCGGCGTGGACTCGAGGAGGACGTCGATCGTCTCGCGCAGCAGCGTCAGGGTGCGCGGGATGATGAGCGCACCGATGAGGAGGGCGACGACGGCGTCCGCGCGCATCCATCCTGTCAGGGCGATGACGACTGCGGCGGCGATGACGGCCACCGATCCCAGCGCATCGTTGAGCACCTCCAGGAACGCAGCCCTCAGGTTGAAACTGGCGGCTCGGTGGCGTGCAAGCAGGACGAGGGCGGCGAGATTGCCGGCCAGGCCGACAGCGCCGAAGACGATCATCTCGGGTGCGGCCACGTCCTCGGGTGAGATCAGGCGGCGTACGCCCTCGACGACCACGTAGGTCCCGACCGCCAGCAGGAACGCTGCCTGCAGCAGTGCGGCGATGACCTCCGCGCGACGGAATCCCCACGAACGTTGAGGCGTGGCGGGTCGAACCGAGAGCGAGACGGCCCCGAGGGCCATTGCCAGGCCGGCCGCGTCGGTCAGGACGTGCACCGAATCGAAGAGCAGCGCCAGGCTGCCGGTCCACAGCGCCCCGATGACCTGCAGGACGAAGACGCAGAGCGTGATCACGAGTGCGCCGACCAATGGCCGGCGGCCGGCTGCGGCGCCGGGGACGTGGTGGTGGTGCGAACCCATGAGGAGATAGTACAGCGGTGGGTGAACACCGGCCCGGGTGGTGGAAGTCGCTGGTACGGTGATGTTTGCGGTCACCGATCGGGGGGCTTCCGCCCCGAGGACGGTGTCGATCGAGCAGGAGGGCTGCAATGGCCACGGATAACGCGCCTCCAGTGCGCGACGACGCCTGGAGCATGCCGCAGGACGATGTCGCCGGAAAGCTGAGCGAGCTCGCCCGGTCCCTCCAGCGGGAGGACAGCGAGGATGCCGTCCTGGAGCACCTGGTGCGGGCCGCGATCACCCTGGTTCCCGGCGCTGACGAAGGCTCGATCACCCTGGTGCTCGGACGCCGCCGGGTCGAATCGCGTGCTGCGTCAGGGGCCCTCGCACGCACGATCGATGAGCTGCAGGAACGCACCGGCGAAGGGCCCTGCATGAGCGCCGCCTACAAGGAACAGACTGTCCGCGTGCCCGACATGCGCAATGAGGACCGGTGGCCCGCGTTCTCCGCCGAGGCGGCCGCGGCGGGCGCGGGCAGTATGCTCTCCTTCCAGCTCTTCGTCGAGGGGGACAACCTCGGCGCGCTGAACCTCATCGGGCGCTCGGCGCACGCCTTCACCGACGAGTCCGAATACGTGGGGCTACTGGTCGCCTCCCATGCCGCCGTCGCCTTCGCCGACGCGCAGAAGCTCCACCAGTTTCGGGATGCCATCGCCACCCGGGACCTGATCGGCCAAGCGAAGGGCATCCTGATGGAGCGGTACGGCGTCACGGCAGGGCAGGCTTTCATCATGCTGGTGCGGGTGTCCACGGAGACGAATGCCAAACTCCTGGCGGTGGCGGAGGAGCTGGCGAACACGGGCAGCCTTCCCGCGCGCCGCACCGGCCGACGCTGACAGGATCCGGTCAGTGCCCCCGCGTCATCCCGTGATGCCGTGGCGTTGCAGCCAGAGCTCCAGTACGCCCAGCTGCCACAGCATGTTGTTTCCGCCGGGGCTGTAGTGCCTGTTCGGTTCATCCAGCAGGAGGTCCACGTAGTCGGTGCGGAAGAGTCCGCGGTCCTTCGCCTCGGGCGCCCGCAGGGCTTCGCGCACCGTCGAGAGGAGCGGCTCGGCGAGATACTTGACGGGTGGCACCGGGAAGTAGCCCTTGGGCCGGTCGATCACCTCCGGCGGGATGACCCTGCGCGCGATGTCCTTGAGGATGCCCTTGCCGCCCTGCGTCGCTTTCAGCTCGGGAGGGCACTGGGCCGCGAGGCTGACGAGGTCCTGGTCGAGGAAGGGGACGCGGGCCTCGAGTCCCCAGGCCATGGTCATGCTGTCCACGCGCTTCACGGGGTCATCGACCAGCAGCAGGTGCGTATCGAGCCGCAGGACGGCGTCGAGGGCGGTCTCCGCGCCGGGTGCGCCGAGGTGCGCCTCCAGCAGTGCCCTGCTGACGTCGGTGTCGGTGTACCACTCCGGTTCGACGACGTCGGCCATCTCTTCGTGCGTCCGATCCAGGAACGCGCCCCGGAAGGCATCGAGCGCCGCATCGCGTGAGGCGGTACCCGCGGGCTGGTGGTAGGCGTAGCCCGCGAAGACCTCATCCGCCCCCTGGCCGGACTGCACCACCTTGATGTGTTCCGAGACGGTCTTGGACAGCAGGTAGAACCCCGTCACATCCTGCGTGCCCATCGGCTCGGTCATGGCGGCGATGGTGTCCTCGATGGCCGGCACCAGTTCCCCGCTGTCGATGGAGATCCGGTGGTGCCGGGTCCCGTATTTCTCGGCGATCAGGTCCGAGTAGCGGAATTCGTCGCCTTCCTCGCCGCCTGCACCATCGAAGCCGATGCTGAAGGTGCTGAGTCCCTCCTGGCCGAGTTCCGCGAGGAGTGCGACGATCAGGCTCGAGTCGACGCCGCCCGAGAGGAGTACGCCCACGGGTACGTCCGACACGAGGCGGCGGCGGACGGCGGTCGTCAGGGATTCCCGGAGTGCGTCCTGCCAGTCGGCGGCGCTCCAGTCCGCCTTGTCCGGGTCCCGGACGTAGTCGGGCTTCCAGTAGACGCGATCGCGCTGGCCGCCGTCGGCGTCGATCACCCGCACCGTCGCGGGGGGTACCTTCCGCACTCCGCGTAGGATGGTCCGCGGTGCAGGGACGATCGAGTGCCAGCTCAGGTAGTGGTGGAGTCCCACCTCGTCGATCGAGGTGTCGATACCTCCACCGGCCACGAGGGCGGGAAGCGTCGACGCGAAGCGCAGCCGTCCCGGCAGGTCCGCCACGTAGAGGGGTTTGATGCCGAGCCGGTCCCGGGCCATCACCACGCGCTCGCGGCGCTCGTCCACGATGGCGATGGCGAACATGCCCACGAGGTGGTCCACGAAGTCCTCACCCCAGCGCTCGTAGGCACGCAGGATGACCTCCGTGTCACTGGTGGAGGAGAAGACCCGGTCCCCGCCGAGCTCAGCACGGAGCTCGGGGTAGTTGTAGATGCAGCCGTTGAACACGAGGGAGAGGCCGGAGGCGTCGTCGTACATCGGCTGTGCGCCGGCATCGGAGAGATCGATGATGGTGAGCCTCCGGTGTCCCAGCGCGACCCACCCGTTGGTCCAGGTCCCATGGCTGTCGGGCCCCCGTGATTCCATCGCGGCGGTCATGCGCGCCACGGGTTCCTGCTCGGCACGAGCACCCCGGAAGGCGATCTCCCCGGCAATCCCACACATGTCTTCTCCTTCTTTCCGGGCTCCACAAGCCGCGGAGCTCCTGGCCTAGGTGATCTGCGTCCCCGCTACCTCCGGGGATTGGCCGCTTCCGGTTCGTCCGACGGCTTCGGCATCATCTGGACCGTCGCCTCCCGCATGAGGTCCCGGGCGAGCCGGACGCGTTCGATGTCGTGTCCGTGCCGGTTCATGACCTTCTCGAGTTCGGCGAGTGCGTCGCGCAGCGGCGGGATCTCGGCCTGCTGGATCACCGCGGGAAGGGCTGCGTCCAGGGCCTGGTCGAAGGCGGGCCGGTCGGTGTCCTGCAGCCTGGGCAGCAGCCGGGCGAAGGAGTGCAGGATCTTGGCGGTGGTCTGCGCCTGACGGGATTCGGAGGCACCGACGAGCAGGGTGGACAGGGCGACCATGCCTCGCTCGACCGCTCCATCGGTGTAGACGACCGGGAGTTCGTCCCGCGGGATGCTCCGGTTCGAGCGGTCGCGTTCGCCCGCCATGAGCCACCGGCCCAGCAGGTCGCTGAGCGTGCGCACCGCCGTCGACGCCGTCTGGGGACTCTGGGATGCACTGGTGCCCGTCTCCCAGGCGATGTTCTCCAGCTGGTCGAGGGCGTAGCCGGACTCGACGTTCACGTCGCGGATGTCGTCGATGCCGAAGGCGCCGATGACGTCCTCGTCGTAGCTCGAGTCCTCCGGCTCCACGCCGACGAGCCGCACCAGGAGGTCGTCGAACACCAGGTACTCGCCCAGCCGGCCCTCCACGATCACCTCGACGTCATTCCCCGCCGCCAAAGCGATCTCACCGAGCTTCTCGGTGTCCACCGTGACCACGAACCCGGTGTCCATAGCGTGCACCTCGCGCTCGGGCTGGTCCGGATCCGAATGCCGCGCCATCCGGGTCCGCCCGAGCATCTTCAGCTCCACCTCGCGGGCGCGCAGCGCGAGTTCGTGGATGGACCGCACCACGGATTCGGGGCGCATCTGGTCGATCGTCGAGTGGATCAGCATGAGCAGGACCACGAGCGCGGCAACGGCCAGGACCAGGGTCAGGGCGGCGCTGTAGAGCGGGGCGGGCTGCTGGTGGGCGAGCCCGAGGACGAGGAAGGAGAAGGCGGTGGCACCGATGAAGAAGCCGAAATACAGCTGGTTCGAGGTCCTGCGGAGGAACTGGTCGAAGACCACCGGGGTGAGAGAGCTCGCCGTCTGCTGCACGGCGAGGAGCAGGACCGAGAAGGTGATCGAGGTGACCGTCAGGAGGCTCGTGGCCACGGCTGCGAGGAAGTCGACGGCGCCCTCCTCGGACACGATCGACCGCACCACCGTGCGCGCACCGGCGTCGTCGGGGGTGAGGCGGTCCAGCAGCGAGACGCCGACAGCCACGAGGCAGAAGGCGGCGGTCACGACGAGCGGAAGGCGCAGGAACTCCGCGACGCCGCGCTGGAGCCGGTTGGCCTCGTGAAGCCCGCCGGAACTGCGCAGAGGGTCGTGGCGGACCCCCGGTGAATCAGCAAGCATCCTTAGGGTCTATCACCGGGGGCGGCGGTCCTGGGCGGAAAGTTTGCCCTTGCGAACCGCCGGTGGTGCCCTGCGGCTAGCGGTTGACGGCGGACATGTCCTCATAGCGGTCCCCGACGGGAGCCGCGACGGCGCCGAGCTGCGCGAGCTGGGCCTCCGTGAGGACCAGGGAGTCGGCTGCGACGTTCTCCTCGAGGTAGCGCACCTGCTTGGTGCCCGGGATCGGGGCGATATCGTCTCCCTGCGCCAGGAGCCAGGCCAGGGCGACCTGCCCGGGGGTGGCGTCGAGTTGGCGTGCGACATCGTCCACCTGTTCCACGATCCGGATGTTCGCCTGCAGGTTCTCTCCCGCGAAACGGGGATTGTTGCGGCGGAAGTCCGTCTCGTCGAGCTGGTCGACCGAGCGGATGGTCCCGGTCAGGAACCCCCTGCCGAGTGGGGAGTAGGGCACGAAACCGATACCGAGCTCGCGCACCAGCGGAAGGATCTCGGCTTCGGGATCCCTGCTCCACAACGAATACTCCGTCTGCAGCGCTGTCACCGGGTGGACTGCGTGCGCCCTGCGGATGGTCTCCGGCGCTGCCTCGGAGAGGCCGATGTGCCGGATCTTGCCCTCCTGTACCAGCTCGGCCAAGGCGCCCATGGTGTCCTCCACCGGCACGGAGGGATCCATGCGGTGCTGGTAGTAGAGGTCGATGGAATCGGTCGCCAAGCGCTTGAGGGATCCTTCGACCGAGAGCCGCACATTCTCCGGGCTGCCGTCCAGGCCCCTGGCACCACCGGCCGTGTGGCGGATCGTCCCGAACTTCGTCGCGATCACGGCGTCGTCGCGCCTGCCCCGGAGGGCACGACCCAGCAACTCCTCGTTCGTGTAGGGGCCGTAGATCTCCGCGGTGTCGAAGAAGGTCACGCCGAGATCGAGGGCGCGATGGATGGTCTTCGTCGCGCCGGCATCGTCCTTGCCGCTGCCCGTATAGAACGCGGACATTCCCATGCAGCCCAGGCCGAGCCGGGAAACGTCGAGGCCGGAGCCGAGGGTGATGGTCTTCATGGGAAGCCTCCGTGGTCGAGGGTAGCGGTGCCTGGGCCAGAGTACGCCTGGGAGGAACACGTAGGGACGGCAAGAACCTGCAACCGCCTTTGTTGCACGGTGTGCAACTTCCCGCCTAGGCTTGACCCGTGCTGAGTACAACCGACCATGCGGAGCCGCTGGGGCGCCGCGAGCAGAACAAGGTCGACACACGCCATGCGATCGCCGACGCGGCGTTCGACCTCGCGCGGTCCGTCGGCCCGGGTGCCATCACCGTCGACCAGATCGCCGGACGCGCGGGTGTCTCACGCCGGACGTTCTTCAACTACTTCCGCAGCGCAGAGGATGCGCTGACCGTCCGCACCGACACGTTCCTCGAGCTGGCGCTCGAGGTCTTCGGGCAGATGCCCCAGGACGAGCCACTGTTCGACTCCATCGTGCGGTCCTTCAGCGAGACGACGCGAATGGAGGGCCTGTCGCTGCACGGCGAACTCTTCCGCATGGCGGACACCAATCCCGATCTCCTCCGCGCCCAGCTGCATGCCTGGGAGCGGGCGGAAACCCGGATCGTCGGGGCACTACGCCGTCGGCTCGGCGCCGCCGCATCGGATCTCTACCTCTCGGCCCTCGTGGGGTGCGTGCTGTCCTGCACGAAGGCCGCGATGCGGGACTGGGCGGCGAGTACGCCGGAGGCGGGTGACGATTCCGGGAAGCAGCTCGAGGCACGCATCCTCGCCTCCCTGACCATGCTGCGGGACGGCTTCGCCGATCCCGTCGCCATCGACGACGGCCCCCCTGCCGGTTCCTGATCCTTCCGCTTCCCGACTCCCCGCAAGGACTCCTCATGGCTTTTCTGCTCTACCGGCTCGGCTCGTTCGCCTTCCGCAGGCGATGGTGGGTCATCTCCGCCTGGCTCGCGATCATGCTCGCGGTCGGGGGCGCCGCCGTCGCCTTCGCCGGCACCCTGACGAACAACTTCACGATTCCCGGCACCGAGTCGCAGCGCATCTCGGACCGGTTGCGGGAGGAACTGCCCGAGGCCGTGGGCGGCACGGGCACCGTCGTCTTCACCACCGACGACGGCGCCGCGTTCTCCGCGGAGCAGCGCGAGGGCGTCCAGTCCGCACTGCGCGCCATCTCCGGGCTCGACGGTGTCCGGGGGGTCATCGATCCGTTCGAGGTGTCGGACCAGACGGCGACAGGAGCCCAGGACCTCGAGTCAGGACGTGCCGAGCTGGAGGCGGGCGAGCAGCAGCTGAGCGCGGGCGAGGAGCAGCTCGAGCAGGGGCAGGCCCGGCTCGACCAGCAGCGCGCCCAGTTCGAGCAGGCCCGCCGTCTGCTGTCGCCGGCACGGGTCGCAGCCATCGAGCAGCAGCTGCAGCAGGGGCAGGCCCGGCTCGATGCCAGCCGGACGGAACTCGATGCCGGACGCGAGCAGCTCGAGGCGGGCAGGGCCGAGCTCGATCTCGGGCAACGGCAGCTCGACGCCACCTCGGGCGTGCGCCTGCTGTCCGAGGACGGCTCCACCGCCGTCGCCAGCGTGCAGTTCGACCAGCAGATCAACAGCGTCTCGCCGGAACTGAGGAAGACCGTGCAGGAGCAGGCCGCCGAAGCCGAATCCGCAGGAGTGACCGTCGATTACAGCAAGGAGATCGTCGAGGACGTCTCCGGCATCGTCGGTGCCACGGAGGCCCTCGGCCTGGCCGTCGCCGCCGCCGTCCTCATCGTCATGCTCGGTACGCTGATCGCTGCCGGTTTGCCACTCCTCATGGCCGTGGTGGGCGTCGGCGTGGGCGTGGGGATCACCTTCGCCCTCTCGGGCATCGTCGAGCTGAACAGCATCTCGCCGGTCCTCGCCCTGATGCTCGGCCTCGCCGTCGGCATCGACTACTCACTGTTCATCGTGAACCGCCACCGGACGCAGCTGCTGCACGGCATGGAGATGCAGGAGTCGATCGCCCGCGCGACCGGGACGGCGGGCAACGCCGTCCTCTTCGCAGGCATCACGGTGATCGTCGCGCTTGCGGCGCTGGCGGTCCCCGGGCTGCCGTTCCTGACCGTGATGGGCCTGTCGGCCGCCGGCACGGTCGCCGTCTCGGTGCTCGTGGCGCTGACGCTCACGCCGGCCCTCCTCGCCCTGATGGGGCGGCGGGTCATCTCGAAGCGCCGCTGGGACAGGGCGCGCGGCCACAAGCACTCGGCTGCGGCTCCCCTGGACAGCGACAGTGGGACGTCCCTCGCGGACCAGCGCGCCGCGAACGGCGCCGGCTGGGGCGGGCTCGCCACCCGGAAGCCCGTCCTGACGGTCCTCGCCGGCGTGGTCCTGCTGGGTGTCATCGCCGTTCCGGCTGCGCAACTGCGCGTCGGGTTGCCTGACGGTGGCACGGAGCCCGCTGACTCGACCGCGTTCCAGGCCTACAGCACCATCGGCGAGAAGTTCGGAGCAGGAACCAACGGGCCGCTGATCGTCGTAGGATCCCTGCCCGAGACGGCCGACGAGGCGGAGCTCGCGGCCCTGCAGCTGGACGTCAACGACCTGCTGCGCGAGGTCCCGGGAGTGGCCGCCTCCGTGCCCGCGACGGTGAGCGAGGACGGCCGCACGGCGATCTTCCAGGTCATCCCGGAGGAGGGTCCGGCCAGCGAGCCCACGGAGAACCTCGTCCGCGACCTGCGGAACTCGACCGACGAATTCGAGGAGCAGACCGGCGTCCCCATCGCGGTCACCGGCCAGACCGCTGCCAACATCGACGTCTCCGCCAAACTCATGGAGGCGCTGCCGGTCTACCTCGGCATCGTCGTCGGGCTGTCGCTGATCCTGCTGCTGCTGGTCTTCCGCTCGATCCTCGTGCCCATCATCGCGACCGCGGGCTTCCTGCTCTCGCTGCTCGCGAGCTTCGGCGCCACGGTCGCCATCTACCAGTGGGGCTGGCTGGGCGGCTTCTTCGGCATCACGAACCCCGGGCCGATCCTGAGCTTCCTCCCGATCATCCTGATCGGCGTGCTCTTCGGGCTCGCCATGGACTACCAGATGTTCCTGGTGTCCGGCATGCGCGAGGCGTACGTCCACGGCGACGATCCCAAGGCGGCGGTCCGCATCGGCTTCAGCCATGGGGCACGCGTGGTCACGGCCGCGGCCATCATCATGGTCTCCGTCTTCGCGGGCTTCGTGTTCTCGCACCTCGCCATGGTGCGCCCCATCGGGTTCGGGCTCGCCTTCGGGGTGCTGCTGGACGCGTTCGTGGTCCGTATGACGCTGGTCCCGGCCGCGATGTACCTCCTGGGCAGGCATGCGTGGTGGTTGCCCGCATGGCTCGGACGGATCCTGCCCGACGTCGATGTCGAGGGCGCGAAGCTCCTGCGCGAGGAGAAGGAGCGGGAGCCGGTCCCGGTGTAGGGCGGTACGTGGACCGGGCGGGCTACGCGCCGAGGTAGCGCCCGGGCCGGTGGTTGAGGGCCAGCACCAGGTTGAGCAGCACGGCGCCGAGGGCGGACAGGAGGACGGCCGCAGGCTCGACGACGGTGAAGGCGGCGAGGATGATGGCCGTGTCCAGTGCCATCTGCACGTACCCGGCACGCCAGTTCAGTCGTTCCTGCAGGATCAGGGCGAGGATGTTGAAACCGCCGAGGCTCGCCTTGTGCCGGAAGAGGATCAGGAGTCCGACCCCGGCCAGCAGGTTGCCGCCGAGGGCTGCGTAGAGCGGGTCGAGGGTCAGCCCGCCGAGCGCCAGCGGGTGCAGATAGGACAGTCCCGAGACGAGGGCGACCGCCGCCATGGTGCGCAGGGTGAAGTCCCAGCCCTTCTTCCACACCGCCAGGGCGAAGAAGGGCACGTTCACGGCGAAGAACAGGACGCTGAAGGGGATCCCGCCCACATAGCTCAGCAGCAGGGCGAGGCCCGCCGTACCGCCGGTGACCGCGCCGCTCGTCTTGAGCAGGAACAGGCCGAGGGACACCGTGAACGTGCCCGTGACGATCCCGAGGATGTCCTCCAGCACGGAGTGCCGGACGATCAGGTCCGCGTCGTCGAGCTCGGGGCGGTGCGTGGTGGTGTCCATGGCCGCAAGGTATCACCGGCCCTTTCCACGGGACCAACGGATTCGCCCGGATGTGAAGGAAAGCACAGCCGTTGCCTCCCGTCGCGTGGCGTGCCGTCCGGAGTCAGGCGGTGCCGGGCTGCTCCGCGGCCCGCCAGGCCTCCACCTCGGCCAGCAGGGCCGCACGGCGTTCGCCGTCGAGGAACGCGGACCGGAAGGAGTTCCCGGCAAGCGTCGCGAGGTGATCCGCTCCCAGTCCGAAGGCCTTCCCCAGCGCCGAGAAGTTGTCGTCGACGTAGCCGCCGAAGTAGGCAGGATCGTCCGAGTTCACGGACACGTTCAGGCCGCGGGCCAGCATCTCCGGCAGGGGATGGTTCGGCAGGGTGTCGACGGCGCGGAGCCGGACGTTCGAGAGCGGGCAGACGGTCAGCGGTACGCGGTCGAGGACGAGTCGCTCCACGAGGGCCTCGTCCTCCATGCAGCGGATGCCGTGGTCCAGCCGGTCCACCCGCAGGACGTCGAGCGCCTCCCAGACGTAGGCGGGCGGGCCCTCCTCGCCGGCGTGCGCGATGCATTTCAGTCCGGCGTCGCGGGCATGGTCGTACACTTCGGCGAAGAGCGACGGCGGGTATCCCACCTCGGCGGAATCGAGACCGATACCGATGATGGGGGCGTCCATGGCGAGAAGGTCCTGCAGCACTCCGAGCGCTTCCGCGGCCGGACGGTCGCGGAGGAACGCGGCGATGAGCGCCGTGCTGACGCCGAACTCGGCCTCGCTCGTGGCGAGGGCCCCGGCCACTCCGTTCACGCACGTCTCGAGGGCGACGCCGCGGGCGAGGTGGGCCTGCGGGTCCATCATGATCTCGGCGTGGCGCACACCGGCGGCGGCTGCGCGGCGGACGTACGCCCGCGTCATGTCCGCGAAGTCCTCTTCCGTGCGCAGCACGTCCATGTTCGCGTAGTAGAGATCGAGGAAGGACTGAAGGTCCGTGAACGCGTACCGGGCCGCGAGGTCGGCGGTGTCGGCGTAGGGGAGAGCGATCCCGTTGCGGGCGGCGAGTGCGAAGATGAGGTCCGGCTCGAGGGTCCCCTCGATGTGCAGGTGGAGTTCGGCGCAGGGCAGTAACGGCATCGCCCCAGCCTAGGAGAGCGCACCGCCGCATGGCGAACCGCCGCGGTCCGTCGGTGCAGACGCGGAAGGGCGGACCCGTGCGGGTCCGCCCTTCGTACGTGCGGGTGTTCCGCGGTGATTCCCGCGGTTCCTGCAGTGGTTCCTGCAGGCCGGTGCGGTCCCTCTAGTAGAGGGCTGCTTCCGACTCGGTGGCCGGCGTGACGCCGCGCCCGAGGTTCGCAGCGAGCTTCGCGCCGAGCTCGGCGTCCACGTTGGCCCAGTACTGGACGGCCCGGGCACGGATCTCGTCGCTCTTCACGCCGCCGACCGCGCCGGTGATCGTCTCGAGGAAGCGGGCACGCTGGGCGTCGTCGAACACCTCGCGGTACAGCGTTCCGGCCTGGCCGAAGTCGTCATCCTCCGCGTGCAGCGAGTGCGCCGCCCGGACGAGGTCGCCGTCGTTCTCCCAGCCGCCGTGCGCACCGTACTGTGCGGGGTCCGCGGCAGGACCGCCCACCGAGTTCGGTGCGTACACCGGGGTGGACGCGGAGTTGAAGTGGTAGCGCCCGGAGCCGTCCTTCGAGTAGTTCCGCACCTCGTTCTTCGGCATGTTCACCGGCAGCTGCGCGTGGTTGGTGCCCACGCGGTAGCGGTGGGCGTCGGCGTAGGAGAAGATGCGGGCCTGCAGCATGCGGTCCGGGCTCGCGGCGATGCCGGGCACGAAGTTCGACGGCGCGAAAGTGGCCTGCTCGATCTGCGCGAAGTAGTTCTCCGGGTTACGGTTCAGCGTGAGCTTGCCGACCGGGATCAGGGGGTAGTCGGCGTGCGGCCAGACCTTCGTGAGGTCGAACGGGTTGAAGCGGTACGTCTTCGCGTCGTCGTAGGGCATGATCTGGACCTTGAGGTCCCAGCTCGGGTGGTTGCCCCGGGCGATGTTCTCGGACAGGTCGCGCAGGTGGTGGTCTGCGTCCGAACCGGCCAGCGACTCGGCCTCGTCCACGGTGAGGACGTCGTGGCCCTGGTTGGACTTGAAGTGGTACTTGACCCAGAACTTCTCGTTGGACTCGTTGATCCACATGTACGTGTGCGAGCCGTAGCCGTTCATGGTGCGCCAGGAGTTCGGCAGGCCGCGGTCGCCCATCAGCCAGGTCACCTGGTGGGCCGATTCAGGGCTCAGGGTCCAGAAGTCCCACTGCATGTCGGCGTCGCGCAGGTTGGTGCCGGGGAGGCGCTTCTGCGAGTGGATGAAGTCGGGGAACTTGATGCCGTCGCGGATGAAGAACACCGGGGTGTTGTTGCCCACGAGGTCGTAGTTGCCCTCGGAGGTGTAGAACTTGAGCGCGAAGCCGCGGGGGTCGCGCCACGTGTCGGGCGAACCCTGCTCACCGGCCACGGAGGAGAAGCGGAGGAGGGTCTCCGTCGTCGTGCCCTTCTGGAAGAGCGCGGCGCGAGTGTACATGCTGACGTCCTCGGTGGTCTCGAAGACGCCGAAGGCTCCGCCGCCCTTGGCGTGCACGACGCGCTCGGGGACGCGCTCGCGGTTGAACTGGGCGAGCTTCTCGATGAGGTAGTGGTCGGTCAGCGGGATGGCACCGTCGCGGCCGAGGACGGACGAGTTGCTGTCATCGATGACGGGGGCGCCGGACTGCGTGGTGCTGAAGTTGGCGGACATAGTGCTCCTATTCGTGGGATTCGGGTGATTGGGGGCTGGGGGCTGCCGAGCGGCAGTCGTCGCAGAGGCCTTGGTAGAGGACCTCGGCAATCTGGATGGTCATGCGGTGCGCGCCGGGCGACCACTCGGGAGTCAGGCAGGGGGCGTGTCCCACGGCGCAGTCGACGTCCTCGATCCGGCCGCAGCCGGTGCAGACGGCGTGGTGGTGGTTGTCGCCCACACGGGTCTCGTACCGGGCGGGGGAGTGCGGCGTGTCGATGCGGCGCAGGAGGCCGAGGTCGGTGAGGTCGGCCAGGATCACGTAGACCGACTGCACGGTGATGTGCGGCAGGGCGGCGCGGACCGCGGTCGCGGCGTCGTCGGCGGTGGCATGCGGCGACTGCTCGACGGCGGCGAGGACGGCGAGGCGCTGGCGCGTCACCCTCCGGTGGGAGGAGTGCAGTGCCGCCGACCACCGGGCCTCACGGGCCTCCGGCGTTCTGGCTGTCTGCGTCATGCCCCGAGTCAACCAGTAAATCTGAGTAAGTCATAATAAGGCGCGACTAACTTGCACACCACGCGGCCCGTCCGGTCGGTACCGTGGAAGGCGTGAATCTCCTCGAGCGTGGCCGGGCCTGGCTGCTGGACTACGCCTATGTCGGTTTCTGGCAGGTGCATGGCTTTCTCCTCAGGGAGGACCCGGCACGGTACCTCACGCCTGCGCCGGGAGCGCCCGAAGGCAAGGTACCCGTGCTGCTGATCCCGGGGATCTACGAGACGTGGCAGTTCATGCGGCCGATCGCCGACCACCTGCACCGGGCCGGCCATCCCGTCCACGTGGTGCAGAAGCTGGGCTACAACCGCGGCACGGTGGAAGCCATGGCCCTGCTGGCCGCCGACTACCTCGAGGAGCATGACCTCACCGATGTCGTCGTCGTTGCGCACAGCAAGGGCGGACTGATCGGCAAGTTCCTCATGACCATGTCCAGCGTTGCGCCACGCATCACCCGCCTCGTGGCGATCAACACGCCGTTCTCCGGCTCCATCTATGCCAACTTCTTCCTCCTGCCGAGCATCCGCGCCTTCTCCCCCCAGGACCGGACCCTGCGGGCCCTGCTCGCCAACCTCGAGATCAATGCGCACATCACATCGATCTACGGCCGGTTCGACCCCCATATCCCGGGCGGCAGTTTCGTGGAGGGTGCACGCAACATCCAGCTGGACACGATGGGCCATTTCCGTCCCATCGCCGATGCCCGCGTGATGCAGGAGGTCGACCGCGCCATCGAGGCGGGGGAGCGCGACGCCGCCTGACGTCGACTGACACAAACCGCGGGCCGACCGGTCGCATTCCGGCGCCCACCGGTCGCATTCCGGCGCCTTCCCGGCTGGACACCGCAACCCCCCTCGCTTCGGTGCCGCTGCATTGCGGTCCCCTGGAGACGGGCGCACGGTAGGTGGATGGGGCAGGATGAGGACGCCCCGGAAGAACCGGGAGTTCCGGTCCGGATCACGGACCTGGGTGCCCCGTGCGTCGAGCCGCCTCAGGGTGCCCCGTGTGTCGAGCCGCCTCACGGCGGACTGCGCGCCGATGCCGGCGTGCCGGCGGCGCACCGGCGTCGGCTGCTGGCCGCCGTCGTCGGGCTCGTGCTTGCAGGATCCGCCTACGCGTCCACTGCCCGCGGGGAGATGTTCCCTCCTCCGCACGATGCAACTCGACCGTCTCCGGCCGTGCCCGAGGTGGGCGAGCCACTGAGGGTGTGCGACGTCTATCCGGGTGCCTGCCCCTCCCCGCGGGGAGATGTTCCGCCGGCCTGCAATGCCGTCAGGAGTACCGGTGCTGCTCGCGACAGCTCATTCTCCCGGTCCCCATCACCGCCCGGATCCTATCTTTCGGTTCAGTCCTATCTCCCGGCTGCGGGGTGGAACGGCACCCAGACGGTCGCCCGAATGCGGTATCCCGAGGCGGCGATCACGATCTGCGGTCCGCTGGAGTAGCCGGCAGGTCGTTGCTGGTGCGAATCAATGCCCGGCTAGACTCTCCCCGTGCCCAGACTCCTCGCCGACATCACCCCGCTGAGGGAGTCCCCGGCATTCCGCCGGCTGTACATCGGCACGGCACTCTCCGCCATCGGTACGCAGCTCACCATCGTGGCCGTGAGCCTGCAGATCTACGCACTCACGCAGTCGACCTTCAGCGTCGGGCTGCTCAGCCTCTTCGCCCTGGTGCCGCTCGTCGTCGCGGGCCTCTACGGCGGTGCGGTCGCCGATGCGCAGGATCGCCGCAGGGTGGCGCTCTTCTCGGGCCTGGCGCTGTGGGGCACCACCATGGCCATCGCAGCGCAGGCGTGGATCGGTGCCGACAGCGTCTGGCTGCTGTACATCCTGATCGCCATCCAGTCGGGAGCCGCCGGCATCAACCAGCCCACGCGCAGCTCGATCATCCCGCGCCTCGTCCGCCCGGCACTGCTCCCCGCGGCAAATGCGCTGAGCATGATCACCTTCGGGCTCGCGTTCACCGTCGGCCCGCTGCTCGCCGGTCTCCTCGTGGCACAGGTGGGTTACGCCTGGACGTACACGGTCGACGTCGTCACCTTCACGTTCGCCCTGTGGGCCGTCTTCCGCCTCCCGCCCCTGCCGCCCGAGGGCCCCACCCGGCGGGCGGGTCTCGCCACGGTACTCGAAGGCTTCCGTTTCCTCGGCACGCGGCCGAACATCCGCATGACCTTCATCCTCGACCTCATCGCGATGATCACCTCCCAGCCGCGCGCGCTGCTGCCCGCCGTCGGGGCGGTGCTCATCGGCGGGGGGGAGCTGACCGTGGGCATCCTGCTCGCCTCGGCCGCCTTCGGGTCGGTGCTGGCGGGCCTGTTCTCCGGGCCGCTGGGCCGCGTGCACAAGCAGGGCCAGGCCGTCATCTGGTCGATCGTCGGCTGGGGTGCGTCGGTGGCCGGCTTCGGGCTGGTCGTCGTCCTCGCGACCTCGTCCTCCCTGCCGGCACCCGGCGAGGGGGAACTGTCCGCATGGGTGCTGCCCGCGTCCGCATGCCTCGTCCTCGCGGGAGTCGCCGACTCCATCAGCAGCGTCTTCCGCAACACCATCCTGCAGTCGGCGACGCCGGATGCGATGCGTGGACGCCTCCAGGGCGTCTTCATCGTCGTCGTCGCGGGCGGTCCCCGCCTCGGCGACATGGTGGCCGGCGGGCAGGCGGCCTGGCTGGGGGAGGGCTGGACCGCCGTCATCGGTGGTATTGCCTGCGCCGTGCTGGTGCTCGCCCTGGCCCGCTGGCAGCCGCGCTTCGCCCGATACGATTCCCGCCGGCCGGAGCCCTGACCGCTGCTTTTTCCCAGCCGCCGTGCAGCGCGTCGCCGTACGATGAACGGAACACCCCGCTCCGACCCTCCGTTGTACGAAGGGGCCACCGGGCCGCTACATCCAAGGAGTGACAGTGCACAACCATTTCAACGGTGCCAAGACGGCGTTGTTGTTCGGCGCCCTCATGGGGATCTTCCTCGTCTTCGGCGCAGTGATCGCCGGTGCCACGGGCAGTTCGTCGTTCATCTGGATCTTCGCCTTGTTCGGCGTCGGGTCGATCGCCTACAGCTACTGGAACAGCGACAAGATCGCCATCCGCAGCATGGCCGCCGTGGAGGTCACCGAGCAGCAGGCGCCCGCGATGTACCGGATCGTCCGGGAGCTGAGCGCGCGCGCCAACAAGCCGATGCCGAGGCTCTACATCTCGCCGACTCTGGCCCCGAACGCCTTCGCAACCGGCCGTAACCCGGAGAACTCCGCCGTGTGCTGCACACAGGGCATCCTGCAGCTGCTCAACGAGCGCGAACTGCGCGGCGTCCTCGGACACGAGCTCATGCACGTCTACAACCGCGACATCCTCACCGGCTCCATCGCGGCCGCCGTCGCAGGTGTGATCACCTCGGTCGCGCAGATGTTCGCCTTCACCGGCATGATGGGCGGCAACCGGAACCAGGGCGGCAATGCCATCGGCGCGCTGCTCCTCGCCATCCTCGCCCCGCTGGCCGCGGGCCTCGTCCAGACGGCCATCGGCCGCACCCGCGAGTACGACGCCGACGAGGACGGGGCGGTCCTGACGGACGATCCCCTGGCGCTCGCCTCGGCACTCCGGAAGCTGGAGACCGGCACCCAGCGTGCTCCGCTCCCGCAGGACCAGCGCCTCGTGAACACCTCGCACCTCATGATCGCCAACCCGTTCAGGGGCGGGGGCATGAGCCGACTGTTCGCCACCCACCCGCCGATGGACCAGCGCATCGCGCGCCTGGAGGGCATGGCGGGCCGTCCGCTCCGCTGACGCCGTCCTCCTCGCGGTAGCCGGCGGCGCATTATCAGCTGCCGGAGGACCTGGATCGCGCCCTCGCTCAGGTGACGGTTCTCCACGGCTCGTTCTGCGACGGTGCACCTTCGGTCCGGAACGTCGCGGCATGGGCAAGCTGGCGTCCCCGAAGATAACCTCCGGTCGTACATGCCAGAACCGCGAGGACGGCGCCGGCCCGGCTGAGCCCGGCCGTGTCGTTCCCTGTCCCCCAGTCCCGGATCCCGGACAGTACCGCCCGAGGAAGGACCCTTCGCACGTACGTGCGCTCCGATCGCAGAGCCCGCTTGTGCCCCACGAGGTGGCTCACCTGCGCCTTGGACAGCCCTTCCGACCAGGCGCGTGCCAGCATGTAGTTCAGCGTCCCCCTGGTCGCGGGCACATGATGGTTCACCACGGCCGCAGGGTCATAGACGATCCGGGCTCCGGGCAATGCGAGGCTCGCACGGATACAGATTTCCGTCTCCTCACAGCCGAGCGGCTTGACGGCCTGTCGGCCGAGCTCGTGATTGAAGCCGCCGACATGCTCCAGCACCTCGCGGCGGAAGGACATGTTCGCACCGATCAGGTTCCGGACCTCGGTGGCCACTCGTGGCATACCCCGGTGGCTACATCCGACGATCCAATCGAGTTCCTCACCGAAGTGGGCGGGGCGGGCCGTCTCCCACACGGGGTCGACGCGCCCTCCTACGGCGAGTACGTCAGGATCGTCGTAGAAGACGGACAGGCGCTCGAGCCAGTCGGGCGCTGCTTCGGCGTCGTCATCGAGGAAGGCGATGATCTCCGCTGTTGCGATGCTGGCTCCGGTGTTACGAGCGCCGGCGAGTCCGGGTTGGCCACCGCTCTCGACCAGCACCACGTCCTGGAAGTCCATGATGAGGCGCTTGTACAGGTCCTCGTTGTGGTCGACGACGACGATGATCTGTTCCGGGGCGAGCGACTGGACCCGGACGGAGTCGACGACCTTGGCCAGAAGGCTCAGACGCTTCTCCGTGTATGTGCAGATGACGACGGAAACGGTGGGTATTTCACTGGCCATGGAGCTCTCCTACCTCATGTGGCACTGCAAGAACACTTTGCGGATCGGTTGGTGTGCGGGGGAAACGAACGCTTGGGTAGGTGTACTTGACGCGCCGAAGGGCTTCCGGACGGGCCCCTGCTGTCGGAGCATCCCAGGTGCTGCACTCGCGGGCGAGTGTGCGGAGTACGCGCCACCCGTCGCGAAAGGTCTGGAGGTTCGAATTCCCGGATATCCGGTTGAGTTCCAGGCTCGGCACCTCGGCGATACGGAGGCCTGCGCGGGCGGCCCTGACAATCAGTTCGGTTTCGATCTCGAATCCGTCCGACTCGAGTTCGAGGACATCGAGGCACTCTTTGCGCAGTGCGATATAGCCGTAGCAGAGGTCCGAGTAATTGCTGCCCAGTACTACGTTGGCCAATTTCGTGAGCGCACGATTGCCAAAGTCGCGTAGCAGGGTGAGGTCTTCGGAACCGCCCCCGGTGACGTATCGCGAGCCTTTGACGAAATCGAAGTCGTGCTGGAGTGGGGAGATGAACCAGCCGATCTCCTGCGGGTCCATGCTTCCATCGGCGTCCAGCATGACGATGATGTCCCCGGAGCATGCCGCGAGTCCGGCCCGGACGGCGGTCCCCTTCCCTGCACGGGGTTCGGCCACCACGACGACGTCGGCCCGAAGTGCCCGGGCGATCTCCACGGTGTAATCGACTGATCGGCCGTCGACGATGACGACCTCATCCACGTAACCGGGCATCCGACGAAGCACCCACGGAAGATTCATCGCTTCGTTGAGTGTGGGGATGACGACGCTGACCGACGCTCGCGGAGCCTGCACGTCACCGCTCCGGAGCGTGCGGGAATCAGGAACGCTGACTGACAAGGAATTCACCGTCTTACGAATGGAGTGGGCGTGGCGGCCCGCGGCAGCTGGTTAGAGCCAGGAGGGGTCCCCAACAGACCTGGTGGACGGCGGTTCCTCCGCCCTCGGTACGACCGAAGCCGTTCCGAGAGCCCGTCCTCCAAGCCGAACCTTCGAATCTCCGGTGAATAGGAGGTGAATTCGAAGCTACTGCTTGGTGAATTTCAGCCTAAACCCCGATCGTTGAGGTGTCGCCGGCCCGTGGTACCCGAATTGCCCAGAATTTGATACCCGGCCTATTCGGCTGATACTTGGGTTGACGGCTCATGGGCTAGGTGGCCGGCCCTGCGGTACTCGTGCGTTGCCCGTCACTACCCGGCCCGCCCGAGGCGAGGCTACGGGTGCAAACAGAGCTGAGTACCACCAGGAAGGGGATTCCTCGGACGGAAGCCTTTCACGGGGTCCGGCCGAGCGGCCCTGAACCGCCTGGGTCGCCGGAGACCGGATGGTGTCTCGTCGACCGCCCCGGTGCCGCGGATTCGACGGGTGCCTTCGTCGGAACGACTTCATCGACCGCGGCACCGGCAGCGTCGGCCGGGACGGTGACCGGCGACGTGCTGGTGGGGTCGATCGCGGCTCTCCGGGCGATTATCCGGGGGCGGCGGCCGCGTGACGCACCGCCCCCAACACTCGATTAGGGCATTACCCGCTGCCGGAACCTAGCGCATGTTGACGAACTGAAGGTCGGCTTCCTCGAAGTTCTTCAGCAGGGCCATGGTGGCCTGCAGGTCGTCGCGGGATTTGGAGCTGACGCGCAGCTCGTCACCCTGGATCTGGGACTTGACGCCCTTCGGGCCCTCATCGCGGATGAGCTTGTTGATCTTCTTGGCGATGTCCTGGGCGATGCCCTCCTTGATGGAGGTCTCCAGGCGGAATTCCTTGCCGGACGGGTAGGGCTCGCCGGTGTCGAGGGACTTCAGGGAGATGCCGCGCTTGATCATCTTGGACTGGAGGACGTCGAGAACGGCCAGGACGCGCTCCTCCGAGTTGGCCTTCATGAGGATCTTCTCGCCGCTGAAGTCGACTTCGGCGCCGACTCCCTTGAAGTCGTACCGCTGGGCGATCTCCTTCTGCGCCTGGTTGAGCGCGTTGGCGACCTCCTGCTTGTCCACTTTGCTTACGACGTCGAACGTGGATTCGCTCGCCACGGTGCCTCCTCGGGGTGATTGGGTTTCTTGCATCAAGACTATCCGTAACCCCTGTGCCGGGCGCCGGACGGTTCACAGCTCCGTGCCAGTTCTCGCCGGGGGTGCGCACACGGTCGGGTGGCACGGTAGGAGTTCCAGACCGCACCAGAGGAGCGAAACCATGTCCGAGACGCCACGCCGCCGCTACCGGGTCCGCCTCCGCAGGGCGGTGGCAGGATCCTTCCTCGCCGCGGCGACAGCGGCATCTGCGATCGGCCTTGCCGCAGCACCCGCGCTCGCAGTCCCGCCGGCAGTGGTTGCCGGCTTGGACTCCTTGGACTCCTCGGACTCCTCGGACTCCTCGGACTTCTCGGACTCCTCCGACTACGAGGCTCGCACCCTGATCCTCGGAACCCGCCCGGGGTCGTCACCGCATGTCGTGTCGGCGGCCACCGCGGGTGGAGCGATCTCCTCGGCGGAGCGGCTCGCCGGCGTCCGCGCGGACCTCGACCGGGCGGTGCTGCTGCGTCTGGTCACGCCCGAACAGGCCGACGGATTCTATGCCCAGATCGAGCGCAGGGTGGCCGCAGGGCTGTAACGCTTCGCCCGATTCGTCACTGGAGCGGTTTGTCTGTAAAGTTGTCTTGCCCGCGCTTGCTGCGGGCGGTCTTCCTGTGAAGACGTTCGGCAGATTACCCGAGCGGCCAAAGGGGGCTGACTGTAAATCAGCTGGCAACGCCTACGGGGGTTCGAATCCCTCATCTGCCACAGCAAGGAGAGGCCGGTACTTCCGCTAGAAATAGGGGAAGTACCGGCCTCTCGTGTTTAAGCTACCGGGCCGACGTCCACCTCTTGCCTACCAGGGACAGTGCGCAAGTATCATGCTCCGACAGCGGGCGGTGGTCAAACTCCTTGCAAGTCTCGTGGGTAGCGTCAACAGAGGATTCCCGGACTGGGTAAATTGCCAGCGCGAGGATGAATCAAGCGTCGAATCCGGCAGGAAGAACTGCGTCGCCCACTCTTGCACTGTCCCATGTGAGTGGGGAAAGCCCTCTCCGGGCGGCGAAGAGCAACACGAGGTAGAGCGTTAGCCATACTGCGTAGATGTAATGGTTGCTGACTGCTCGGAGTGCCGACGCTGATGGCATCGTGATTCCCGACCAAAACGTGGAAGCGCGCAACGGTGATCAGACCGAACCCGCGACTGGCATCAGGCCATGCGAGGCGGACCGCAGGCGTAACGGATGTCGTGCTGTGAGCGGATGCCAATATTCCCCGTGGTGTGGGCCATCCGTTTATTACTGCGGAATACTTCAGCGTCGTACGGGGTACGCGGGTTCCAAATCTGGTCACCGCTGCGAGGCAGAAGTCTCGACTTCTCAGTAGTGGAGTAAACCCGAGCTCTTGTTCCCTTGGATCGAGGAATGGACGGGGTTGGGATAACCGAATTCCCCGGATGGGTGGCGAGTCGCATCTGACTGAGAGATGCCCCGTGCGGCGAGCGACCTCCTGAACCTCTTCAAAGCAGTTCAGGCGCGGAAGGCTTCACCGACAATGCAGTCGTGGCAGTTGCGGCCAGCGGCGCGTATCTGCGCGAGGAACGAATTCTGGGCCGCCCAAAGGTCGTTCTTGAGAGCCTCGCCTCGTGCAACGCGGGGGACGCCGTCGTTCAACTGTCGAATCTCACCCTCCAGCGGGTCCGATCGGGCCACTGAAGACCCTCGCAGACCGCACCGCACGTCAGCGACATAGACATCTGCTACCTCAAGAACGCTTGCGCGACCTACTCGGTCCGCCGCCGTCGCAGGAGGATCACGACCCGCAACCGGTCCCGGAATGCGGAGCTACGAGGCTGCGGATTCCAATGACGGCCGCAGGTTTTACCCAAGAATGCGCTTTCACACCCAAATCATCTGTAACACGCGTCACAAATATGTAGTCTTCTCGGAATTCATCCGGCTGGCTCAGGCCCGGATTCTGGCGGGTTCGCAGCACCCTCGAGCGTCGAACCCGCAGCTCACGTAAGGAAGCACGATGCGTCTCAGATTCACGAAGGTTCTTGCTCTGGCAGCGGTCGGAATGATGCTCAGCGCCTCCGGTGCTGCGGCGGCCACCGACTTCACTGCCCCCTGTACAACTGCAGACGCGGCCTGTCTGGCTCAGCGGCTCACGGCCGTTGAAGCATGGATCGAGGCGAACGACACGGATGTGCCCGCGCCCAGCCCCACCCCCAGCGCCAGCCCATCACCCACCACGGCCCCCGCCACATGGGATGGGTCGATCCGCTACGGATCTGCGGCTGCTGGGAAGGCGACGCCTCTCGCCGTGACCATCACCTCGCCGTCGGGGACACAGGGAAACAAGGTCGTCTACGTTGAAGCGTGGCAGAACAACGTCAGGAAAGCGGACGTGTTCGTGGAGGGCCGGGACCTCACCGGGACGACGACCCAGAACCTCAGCCTCCCGGCACTCCCAGCGGGCGTCTACGAGCTTCGATTGATGGTGTTCGATGGACCTCCCGCGGGTTCCTACGCCTGGGGGGCCTTGCGCCTCAGCTCGGTGGAACAGAACCTCACTGTTCCTGCTGCACCAACCCCGGTTTCCACGACCACGGCGGTCCTGTATGACGGCCCCGGGCAGGTCGACCAGTTTGCCGGTTTCGACATCCTGAAATCCACTCCGACGGCCCATTGGTTCGCAGGCGGCACGCCGGCCGAAGTCCAGGCCGAGGCCCGGCAGCGGGTCACTGCGGCGAATGGGAAGGTCGTGAGCCTGCTGGCCTACAATGTCCCGATCCGGGACGTCGGCAGTTATTCCTCCGGCGGTGCTGTAAGCCTCGCGGCATACCGGGCATGGATCGACGGCCTCGCCGCTGGGATCGGCATCGCTCCCGTCATCGTCGCCGTGGAACCGGATGCGCTCGGTCACCTCGGAGAGCTGACAGCCGCTCAACAGACGGAGCGCATCGAGTCCCTCAAGTACGCGGTGCAGAAGCTCAAGGCAAACCCGAAGGCGAAGGTCTACGTCGACGCTTCGAACTGGGTCGACGCGTCGGAGATGGCGAACCGCATCAAGCGGGTCATCCCGGCAGGAGTCACCATCGACGGCATCAGCGTGAACGTGTCCGCCTACAACTCGAACGCCTCCATCATCGACTACGGGAACAGGGTCATCGCGGCTTCCAAGCTGCCGTGGAAGATGATCGTGGACACGAGCCGGAACGGTGTCGCCACAGCAACCACATGGTGCAACCCGACCGGGCAGGGACTCGGGAAGCTGCCGACCCTCAGCTCCGGAGTCCCGAATGTCGATGCCTTCCTCTGGCTCAAGGCTCCGGGCGAGTCGGACGGCACCTGCAATGGAGGCCCTCGCGCCGGTGTGTTCTTCCCGGAACGCGCTCAGGAACTCATCAACAAGGCCCGGTTGTAGCCGACAGGGACTCCCGCGCCCGGTCCGCGACAGTGTCCGGGCGCGGGATTGCTTCACCAGCACCGGGATTGCTTCACCAGCACCGAGACAGAAGTGCCCGCTCCACTGGAGCGGGCACTTCTGTCTTAACCCGAGGAGCGCTGCTTTGCACCCGATAGCCACCGGCGAAGTCTCGTGAACTGCGATCTGAACCCCGTCGTCGATCTCGTCCACTCATCATGGCCGCGGGCCATCCGCAGGGGCGTCGTCCACGAAGCTCCAGTACGCATGCTCAGGATTTCTCGATTCGACGGGGAGGCCGCCATCAGCACTACGCCGGGTCCGCGGATCGGCTGGCTGGACAGCCTGCGCGGTGTCGCCATACTCCTCGTCGTCGTGCTGCACGCGGGGGAGTCCCTTCGGGTCGCCGGCGGGTCCACTGCGGGCGTCGACGGGTTCAACCTCTTCCTCGAGCCCTTCCGGATGCCCGTCCTGATGTTCCTCTCGGGGATCCTGCTGCCGCGGTCGGTCGCGAAACCATGGCGCGAGTACCTCGCCGGCAAGGTGTCCCTGGTGGCATGGCCATATCTCCTGTGGTCACTGATCATCCTGGCGGCGAGCGGCGATCTCAGTCCCGGCGGCGTGGTGCAGATCGTCTACCTTGCGCCGACCTACCTCTGGTACCTCTGGTTCATCCTCGTCTTCTACGCGCTCGCCTACCCGCTGCGGCACCTTCCGCCGCTCGTCGCGTCAGGTGTCGGGCTGGTGGCCTCTCTGGTGCTGCCCGACGGCAGTCGGCCCGGGACGATGGCCTTCCTCGCCGCATTCTTCTTCTTCGGGGCCTGGTGTGCCGTGCATCCCCGCCTCCTGGAGCGGGCTGTCGCGATTCCCTGGCTGGTGAGTGCCGGAGCGGCCTCGGCGGCTGCCGTGGGCGTGTTCAACGTCGTCGACCGGAATGTCCTGTATCGCGCAGAGTACGCCTGGGGGGTTCTGGGCGGACTGGTCGTCGTCTGCTGGATCTTCCCGCGGTTGGGCGCCACCCGGGCCACGAGGGCCCTCGAGTTCGTCGGGCGTTACTCGATCGTCTTCTACGTCGCGCACCTCGGACCGATCATGATCACGCTCGCGCTCGCCGACGCCGTCGGGCTGGCGGGGGAGTGGTTCGTGCTCCCCCTGCTGCTCCTCGGAGGCGTCGGAGTGCCGCTCGGCCTCGCCTGGGTGTACTCGACGAGGGAGCACGCCTCGGTCAACCTGCTGTTCGAACTGCCGGCGCTGAAGTCCAGGCCGCGGGAGCGTGCCGACGGCTTCCACCGGGCGAGGGCCTGAATGGTGTTTCAGTCCTGGCGCGTGAGCGTCGTCGTCAGCAGGTGGTCCTTCGCCGGACCCGTGACATTCCAGGAGTACTCGACGGTGCTGAACGAGGGGATCCGGAAGTCGACGAGGTAGGTATCCGGCGAGCACCAGTGCTCGTCATGTGCCCTGCCACTGCGGAGGTCGAGCCGGCAGAGCAATCGTCCGTCCGGGAAGTGGATCGCCATCGTCGCGCCCTGAACCGTGACCCGGTAGGAGCGGGAGGCGGGACCCTGGAAGGACGGCCAGGACACGGTGCCTTCCTCCTCCCACCGCAGCCCGCCGTCGTCCGGTGTGAAGGTCGTGATGCCCGTGAAGATCCCCTCCGTGCCGCCCGAGCGGTCCAGCAGGTGGCGGCGGGTCGACCACCTGCCGGCGAGGAACGCGAGCGGGTCGTCGACGGGGAGGACTGCGCTCGATGCCACTCAGCTGCCTCCACCCGGTCGTCCCTGCGCCACGTCGGCGCCCTCTGGCACTCTACGTCTTGCCTCGGCACCTCGAAAATGTTAGGCTACCTAACTATGAGCCTTTCCACGGACGTGCGGCTGCTGGCCCTCGCGCAGTCCTTCCGAACCACCCTGCGCCACGCCGTGTACCTCAGCCGCTCCATGGACAGCGACGGGGAGCTGACCACCATGCAGATGAGCACCCTCAGCATGGCTGCGGAGGAACCGCTCCGGGTGAGCCGTGTCGCCGCCAACCTCGGCATCCGCGTCCCTTCGGCCACCGAGCAGATCATCAAGCTCGAACAGGCAGGCCTCGTTCTCCGGCAGCCGGATCCCACCGACTCGCGTGCCGTCCTGGTCCAGCTCACGGACAAGGGCCGCGCGGCCTGGGAGGCGGCCAGCCGGCGCCGTAACGAGCGCGTGGCCGCGCTGCTGCACCAGCTCGGCGAGGACGACCGCGCGACGCTCGCGGCCGCCCTGCCGATCATCGAGAAGCTGAACCACACCGCTTAGGGGTACGCGAGGAGCCATGCACGCCCAGGCACCACCGCAGGCGTCGGGCCATACAAAGCCGGGCGTCCTGACGCGCCGTGGCCGGCACCTCCGCGGAAGCGACGGCGTCAGCCGCCCAGGATCGACGTCGTCGCCTCGTCCTCCTGGCCGGCGTAGTACCGGTCGAGCACAGCCTTGAACCACGGCTCCTGGGGACCGGCTCGATGGAAGAGCGTCATGGAGGACTGCAGCTTGCGGGCATCGATCCCGCCGAGTACCGCGACCGGATCGCTTCCCTCCAGGTTGAGGAGGGCGTGAACGCTCTCCTTCAGTCGGGGTCCCAGCAGGATGTGCGCCAGGTAGGCGCGGGCCTCGTCGATCGAGCCGATGGCGTACCGGACCGACGTCGGGCTGCTGCCGAGTCCTGCCACCTGCGGGAAGACGAACCACATCCAGTGCCCCACCTTCCGGCCGTTCCGCAGCTCGGCGAGGGCCCGCTCATACGTGCCGGAGGCCTCCTGGGCTTCGATGAATCGCGCGAGGTCGTAGGGGTCGATCATGCGGGCCTCCGGTGGGAGCGTGGGAGCGGGCGGTCACTTCATCGGTAGCGAACAGGCCTGACAGGTCCGGCGGCGGTCGCTAGCGTTAAGGGATGTCGACAATCAATATCACTGAGGCAAGCTTCCCGGAAACCATCGAGGGCAACGACATCGTGTTCGTCGATTTCTGGGCCGACTGGTGCGGGCCGTGCAAGCAGTTCGCGCCGGTGTACGACGCCGTGTCGCAGCAGCACGAGGACGTCACCTTCGCGAAGGTCGACACCGAGGCGGAGCAGTCGCTCGCCGCGGCCGCAGGGATCACTTCCATCCCGACGCTCATGGCGTTCCGCGAGAAGGTCCTCGTCTTCTCCCAGCCCGGCGCCCTCAACGCGACGCAGTTCGGCGAACTCGTCGAAGCCGTCAAGGGCTTGGACATGAAGGCCGTGCACGAGCAGATCGCGCAGCAGCAGGCCCAGGGCGGAAGTCCGGCCGGGGACGCGCAGTAGCCTTCCCGAGACCAGAAGAGCCCCGTACTCGACGAGTGCGGGGCTCTTTCGTGGACGGATCAGGCTGCCTGGTCCGAACGCACCACGTCGACCGGCCTGGCCAGCAGTGCGCTCAGCGATTCGTTGAGGTCCTGCACGGCAGGTCCGCGCAGGTGCGCGTCCAGGAGTGCGGTGGACTCCCACTGCTCCGTGAGGACGATGCGGTCCTCCTGCGCGTCCGTGATCTCGTACCGGATGCAGCCGGGCTCCTGCACCACCTGTTCGATGGCGATGTCGAGGGCGAGCTTCACGCGGAAGAACTCGCCGTCGAGGGGGGTGAATACTGCGGTGACGTCTACTGGTGGGGTCATCCCTCAACCCTAGCGGCGGCTCGTTCGTCCGCCGCATTCCTGCGTCCTTCCCCTAGCGCCGCCGGTGGTCCTCGGGGGACAGGCGGGGCCCGAAGGTCGGCTTGCGGAAGCCGCTCGAGTAGAGCGACCGGACGACGCGCTGGCGCTGCCCCCTCCATGGTTCGAGCAGTTCGATCATCCCGGCGTCGTCGGTCCGCCGTCCGGTGAGGGCCGCGCCCACGTAGGCCGCGAGGTGGTAGTCGCCCACCGAGATGGAGTCGGGGCAGCCGTGCGTGCGCTGCACCACTTCCGCCACCGTCCACACGCCGATGCCGGGAACGGACCGCAGGCCGGAGCGGACGGCCTCCCCGCCCGGCAGTGAAGCGAGGCGCTCCAGTCCGCTCGCCACGAGGGCCGCCTTGAGGATGGTCGCCGAGCGCTTCGAATCCACTCCGGCCTTATGCCAGTCCCAGGAGGGGACACGGCGCCACTGTTCCGCGGTCGGGGGTAGGCGGAGCGCCGCGGGGGCGAATTCCCCGGCACCAGGAGCCACGTCCCCGTACCGCGTCAGCAGGTAGCGCCAGGCACGCTTGGCCTCGATGCCCGTGACCTTCTGTTCGAGGACCGCCCGGACCACCGTATCGAGCATGCGGCGCGACGCCGGCAACCGCAGGCCCGGGTCGAGGTACCGGCCCTTGCGGGCGAGCTCGGGCAGGCCGGCGCGGAACCGGGGGCTGTCGAAGGCGCTCCAGTCGTCCTCAGCGCCGAGCAGGCGCGGAAGGGACTCGAGCGCCCTGGCCGCACCGGGCCCCCAGGCGGTGGCCTGGACGCGGCTGTCGTTCAGCGAGCCGCGCTGCCGCAGGGCGAGCGTGACCGGCCCGTCACTCGTCCGGAAAGCGAGCCAGCGATCAGGGCCCTGGACGATGAACGAGGGGTCGTGCGGGCCGCACTGCAGCGTGCCGACCGTCCCTGCCAGGTTGTACGGGCCGTCGGGGATCCATTCCGCAGCTTCCGCGCCGGAGGGAACGACGGCGGGGGCGATGCTCATGCGTCCATCGTCCCACGAGGCCCTGCGGTCCCGCGGCTCGCCGGCGTGTCAGGCCTCGGGGTTCTCCGGGGGTAGCATCGGGCAGTCCGGTGGAAGAGTTGGAAGGAACAGCAGATGGCAGAGGTGCGGAGGGCTCGGGTGGGTAGGATCCCGCTGGGCGCGGCCCGGCGTCTCCTCGTCCTCCTGTGGGTTGTTCTGCTGTGCGGCGGGTGCACAGCGGACCGATCGGGGGACGCGGCAGAGACGTCGACGCCGCAACCGGCGGCTTCGGCCGTGACGCCGGCCCCGCCGGCCCCGCCGGCACCGTCGTCGTCCGCATCATCGGCGGCATGTGAGGACTGCATCGGGATCGTCCTCACGGGAGACCTCCTGGTGCATCCGCAATTATGGGAGCAGGCCGCGGAGGATGCGGCGGTGACGGGGAAGCCTCCTCTCGATTTCGAGCCGCTGCTCGCGGGCCAGCGCCCCTACCTCTCGGCCGGGACGCTGGGAATCTGCCACCTTGAGACCTCGGTGGCCGACCCGGAAGGGCCCTTCTCGGGGTACCCGCAGTTCAACGTCCCCCCGCAGATCGTCCTCGCCGCGAAGGAGGTCGGCTACGACGCCTGCACCACTGCCAGCAACCATTCGATGGACTGGGGCCCGGAGGGCGTGGAGCGGACGCTCGCGGCCCTGGACGCGGCGGGCCTCGGGCACACGGGGTCCTATGCAAGCGCCGCCGACGCGGAGGAGGCCCTGATCCTCGACCAGCCGGAGGCGAAGGTCGCGGTCATCGAAGCGACCTACGGTCTCAACGGGCTGGTGCCCGACCAGCCCTGGCGGGTGGACATGCTCGACGCGCCCACGATGATCGCCAAGGCCCGGGCCGCCAGAGAGCAGGGAGCGGACATCGTGGTCGCAGCCCTGCACGCCGGGGACGAATACGCCTCCGTTCCGAATGCCCAGCAGACCGAGGTCGCGCACGCGCTCGCCGACAGCGGTGAGGTGGACTTCATCTACGGACACCACACCCACTCGGTCCTGCCCATCGAGAAGTACAACGGCACGTGGATCGTCTACGGCCTGGGAAACGGGGTGACCGAGCTGTCGCCCACCTACGAGGTCAACAACGAGGGACTGATGGTCCGGGCCCGCCTCAGCCGGGACGACGCGGGCACCTGGTCGGTCTCCGGGCTCGACTGGCTGCCGTCGCTGATCGTCGCCGGGCCCTATCGCTGGTGCTCGCTGGCGCCCGACCAGCCGGCCGGCGCCTGCTCGTCGCCCGAGCAGGAGGCAGCCGTCCGGGAGCGCACCCGGAGCGTGGTCGAGTCCCTCGGCGCAGCCGGGGCGGGAGCCCGGCAGTGGGAGCTGTTTACGGAGGGCCCGGGACGTTAGCGCGTCCCTGCGATGACCGACGCGATGGTTCCGCCGAGCGACGCCGTCGTCCCTGTGCCGCCGAGGTCCCGCGTCAGCGCATCGCCGCCGGCGGCCAGCACCGACTCGATGGCGCCCAGGATCCCGGCGGCCGCCTCCGTCTCGCCGAGGTGGTCCAGCATCATCGACGCACTCCAGATCTGACCCACCGGGTTCGCGATGCCCTTGCCCGCGATGTCCGGCGCGGAGCCGTGGACCGGTTCGAAGAGGCTGGGGAAGGTGCGGTCCGGATTGATGTTCCCGCTGGGCGCTACGCCGATGGTGCCGGTGCAGGCCGGCCCCAGGTCGGAGAGGATGTCCCCGAAGAGGTTGCTCGCCACGACGACGTCGAACCAGTCGGGGTGGAGCACGAAGTTCGCACAGAGGATGTCGATGTGGAACTTGTCCACGCGCACGTCCTCGTACCTGCCCGCCATCGCCTCCACGCGCTCGTCCCAGTACGGCATGGTGATCGAGATGCCGTTGCTCTTCGTCGCGGACGTGAGGTGCTTCTTCCCACGCTTCTGTGCGAGCTCGAAGGCGTACTTCAGGATGCGATCCACGCCCGTGCGGGTCATGACGGTGTCCTGGATGACCGTCTCGCGGTCGGTGCCCTCGAACATCCTGCCCCCGACGCTCGAGTACTCGCCCTCGGTGTTCTCGCGGACCACGTAGAAATCCACGTCGCCCGGCTTCCTGCCGGCGAGGGGGCTGGTGATCCCGGGCAGCAGCCTCACCGGGCGCAGGTTGACGTACTGGTCGAAGTGGCGCCGGAACTGCAGCAGGCTGCCCCACAGGGACACGTGGTCGGGCACGACGTCGGGCCAGCCCACCGCCCCGAAGAAGATCGCGTCGAAGCGGCGCAGTTCCTCGAACCAGCCATCGGGCAGCATCTGGCCGTGCTCCAGGTAGTAGTCGGCGCTGGCGTAGTCGAACTCGACCGCGTCCACCTCGAAGCCGTACACGTCCGCGGCCGCCCGGAGTGCCCTCAGGCCCTCCGGCATGACCTCCTTGCCGATGCCGTCGCCGGCTATGACCGCGATCCGGTAGGTGTTCGTCATGGTGGTTCTCCTCATCGGCAGGCGGCTTACCGTTCCAGCCTAGGCTCATCGGCCCCAGGAGAGCACGACGACGGCGGTGGCACTGCACAGCGGCCATCCTCCGCGCGAGGACGTCCTCCGGCGTAACGGCGGCGTGGAGGTCGGCGCCCCAGCCGGTAGCTTTGTAGGCATGAAGTACGCCAATTCCATTGTTGACCTGATCGGCAACACCCCGCTCGTCAAGCTCAACTCCGTCACCGACGGCATCGCAGCCACCGTCCTCGCGAAGGTCGAATACCTCAACCCCGGCGGGTCGGTGAAGGACCGCATCGCGGCGAAGATCATCGACGCCGCGGAGGCCGAGGGCAAGATCAAGCCCGGCGGCACCATCGTCGAACCGACCTCCGGCAACACCGGCGTCGGGCTCGCCCTCGTCGCCCAGCAGCGCGGCTACAAGTGCGTCTTCGTGGTGCCCGACAAGGTGGGCGAGGACAAGCGCAACGTCCTCAAGGCCTACGGCGCGGAGGTCGTCGTCACGCCGACCGCCGTCGCCCCCGACAGTCCGCAGTCCTACTACGGCGTCTCCGACCGCCTGGTCCGCGAGATCCCCGGCGCCTACAAGCCGGACCAGTTCTCGAACCAGAACGGGCCCCTGAGCCACTACGAGACCACCGGCCCCGAGATCTGGAACGACACCGACGGCAAGCTCACGCACTTCGTCACGGGCGTCGGCACGGGCGGCACCATCACCGGCACCGGGCGCTACCTCAAGGAGATCTCCGCGGACCGGGAGGGTGGCCCCGTGCGCATCATCGGCGCCGACCCCGAGGGCTCCATCTACTCGGGCGGTACCGGGCGCCCCTACTTCGTGGAGGGCGTCGGCGAGGACATGTGGCCGGACTCCTACGATCCGTCCATCCCGGACGAGATCCTGGCCGTCACCGATGCCGAGAGCTTCGAGATGACGCGGCGCCTCGCCCGCGAGGAGGGCCTGCTGGTCGGCGGCTCCTGCGGCATGGCCGTCGTCGCGGCCCTCCGCGTCGCGAAGGACCTGACGGCGGACGACGTCGTCGTGGTCCTCCTGCCCGACGGCGGCCGGGGCTACCTCGGCAAGATCTTCAACGACGACTGGATGAAGTCCTACGGTTTCATGGACAGCGGCGAGGACGCGAGCGTCGGCGACGTGCTGCGCACCAAGAGCGGCGCCATGCCGGACCTCGTCCACACGCACCCCTCCGAGACGGTCCGTGACGTCATCTCGATCATGGACGAGTACGGGGTCTCCAGCATCCCGGTGCTGTCCCAGGAGCCGCCCGTCAAGATGGGCGAGGTGCTGGGCTCGGTCGACGAGCGCTCGCTGACGGCGAAGATCTTCCACGGCGAGGCCAAGCTCACCGACAAGATCTCCCAGCACATGGATGCCAAGCTGCCGCTGATCGGGTCGCTGGAATCCATCGGGACGGCGCGCGAACGGCTCCAGGACAGCGACACGCTGATGGTGACGTTCGTCGGGTCGCCCGTGGGAATTCTTACGCGCCATGACTTGCTGACATATGTGAGCAAGTAACCACCCGATCCGAATTCCAGGAGCATCGTGACGCACTCGAACGACCAGGGCTTCAACACCCGAGCCGTCCACGCGGGCCAGACCCCCGACCCCACGACGGGAGCGGTGATCCCGCCCCTGTACCAGACCACCACCTTCGCGCAGGACGGCATCGGCAAGCTGCGCAACGGGTACGAGTACGGGCGCGGCACCAACCCGACGCGCGATTCGCTGCAGACCCAGATCGCCGCGCTCGAGGGCGGCAAGCGCGCCTTCAGCTTCTCGTCCGGCCTCGCCGCCGAGGACGCGCTCATCCGGGCCGCGCTCCGCCCCGGGGACCACATCGTCCTCGGGAACGACGCCTACGGCGGAACCTACCGGCTGATCGACCGCGTCCTGTCCCAGTGGGGCATCACCAACTCGGCCGTCGACATGGCGGACACCACCGCGGTCCAGGCGGCCATCGCGGCGAACAACACGAAGATGGTGTGGGTCGAGACCCCCTCGAACCCGATGATGAAGATCACCGACATCGCTGCGACCGCCCAGCTCGCGCACGATGCCGGCGCCCTGCTCGTCGTGGACAACACGTTCGCGTCGCCGTACCTGCAGCAGCCGCTCACGTTCGGTGCGGACGTCGTCGTGCACTCGACCACCAAGTACATCGGCGGGCACTCGGACGCCAGCGGCGGGGCCGTCGTCGTGAACGACGAGGAGCTCGCCGAGAAGATCGGCTTCATCCAGTTCGCCGTCGGCGCCGTGTCCGCCCCCATGGAGGCCTGGCTCACCACGCGCGGACTCAAGACCCTCGGGGTCCGGATGGACCGCCACTCCTCGAACGCCGCGGCGATCGCGCGCTGGCTGCAGGAGCAGGACGAGGTGGAGCGCGTGTACTACCCCGGGCTGCCCGAGCATCCGGGCCACGACCTCGCGGCTGCGCAGATGAAGGACTTCGGCGGCATGATCTCCGTGACCTTCAAGGGCGGGGCGGAGGCCGCGAAGAAGGTGGCGGAGTCGACCCGCGTCTTCATCCTCGCGGAGTCCCTCGGCGGCATCGAGTCGCTGATGAACTACCCGTCCGACATGACGCACGCCTCGGTGAAGGGCACAGAGCTCGCGGTTCCAGAGAACCTGATCCGGCTGTCCGTCGGCATCGAGGACATCGAGGACCTGATCGGTGACCTCGAGCAGGCCATCTCCTCCCTGCGCTAGTCCTTGCTGCGCTGAGTTTCCCATCGAAGGGCCCCTCCGGGTGGAGGGGTCCTTCGCGTGTCCGGAGCTGTGTGCGGGGTCGCCGCCGCGCCGGGTGCCCAGACCCGGGGGTGCGCCGCCCCGGGTCTGTGCCGCCGCGCCGGGTGCCGAAACGGCGGAGAGCTAGCGAGACCCCGGCAGCCGGAAGCGCTTCCTCTCCTTCGGCTGGGTCTGCTGGAAAAAGGCGCTGCTCTGCGGCAGCCACAGAAGCAGCACCGCAACCAGCATCCCGACGGCGATCACGGACAGGCCCGGCGTTCCGCGGACGACGACGGGCACGCCCGCGATGATGCCGATGGTGCTCAGCACCTCTCGCGCGCTCCTCCTGCCCCGGCGTAGCGGGAGCAGGAGGAGCAGCTGCAGGATGGCGAGCGCGCCGAGGAGCGCGCCGAGCCCGATGAACCCTGCACGGTCGAGGTCCTGCACCGTAGCCGACGTGATGAATGTGCCCGCCGCGATGAGCAGCAGCACCGCGATCACGAGCCACAGGACGATCGCGGCCCGCAGCGGGAACGGCCGTGGCGGCAGGGGATCCTTGCGCGGACTCACCGGGGAGGCTGCCTAGCCCCGGGGAGCGACCGTGGCGGTGCGCGTCTCGGTGTCGTAGGAGTAGACCTCGGTGCCGCCGATCCACACCTGAAGGGCGCGCTGCATCACATCGAGCGGATCACCGCTCCACAGCACCAGGTCCGCATCCTTCCCGACGGCCAGCGAGCCGAGGCGGTCCGCGAGGCCGAGGACCTTCGCGGGGTTGATGGTGATGGAGCGCAGCGCGGTCTCCCGGTCGAGGCCCTCCTTGATCGCCAGGGTGGCCTGGTGCACCAGGAAGTTGATCGGGATGACGGGGTGGTCGGTGATGATCGAGATCTCGACGCCGGCCCTGGCGAGCTTGCCGGGGTTGGCGATGGAGCGTCCGCGCAGCTCCACCTTGGACTTCGTGGTGAAGAGGGGACCGATGAGGACGGGGATTCCGCGTTCCGCGAGGACGTCACCGAGCAGGTGTGCCTCCGTGCCGTGGTCGAGGACGAGGTCGTACCCGAACTCGTCGGCGATGCGGAGAGCCGTCGCGATGTCGTCGGCGCGGTGTGCGTGCTGGCGCCAGGGGATCTCGCGCCGCAGCACCATGGCCAGGGCCTCGAGGTGCGGGTCGCGCGCATTCTCGTCGGCCTTGCCCAGATAGTTCTGGGCCTTCATGAACGCCTCGCGGATGACGAGCGCGGTACCGAGGCGGGTCGACGGCATCTTGCCCTTGCCGCCGTAGACGCGCTTGGGATTCTCGCCCAGTGCCGACTTCAGGCCGCTGGGGGAGCGCAGCACCATCTCCTCGAGGTAGCGCCCGTGCGTGTGGATGGCGACGGCGAGCCCGCCGATCGGGTTGCCGGAGCCGGGGTTCACGTTCACGGTGGTGACCCCGCCCGCGAGGGCATCGTCGAACCCGGGGTCGTAGGGGTTGATGGCGTCGATCGCCCGGACGCCGGCCGTGTTCGGTTCGGTCATCTCATTGGTGTCGTCGCCGGCTGTTCCCTCGCCCTCCTCGTGCGTGCCCAGGTGCACATGGGCGTCCACGAACCCGGGCAGCAGCCACTTTCCTGCCGCGTCGATGACGGTGGCGCCGTCGGGCACGGGAACGGAGGCCCCGAGTGCCGTGATGCGCCCGTCCTCGACGAGAACCGTGCCGTCGAAGGGCTCGCCGTCGATCGGGACGACGTGCGCATTGGTGATGGCTGTGGCGGGAGCGGGCGGGGTCGTGCCGCTGGAGGAGGACATCGGGGGATCGGCCTTTCGCAGGGAGTCGGGGTGATTTCCACCATATCCGCACGCGGGTGCCTCCCCTGGGGCCGTGCCTACACTGGATGAGCCGTTCTCCAGGTTACCGGGACCGGCGACCGCACCCTGTCCATCGGAAGGAAAGCATGAGCCAGCGCAGCACCCCGGCAATCGTCCGGGCGCTGGGCCTTGTCGCCGCAGTGGTCGTGGCCTGGGCCCTGGTGGCCTGGGCGTTCGCCTGGGCCGACGTCATCGGCCTCGATTTCCGGGTGTACCGGATGGGCGGACAGTCCGTGGTCGACGGCGACGGCTCGCTGTACACGCGCTCCTTCGGGGAGGGCGAGGGCTCCCTCCTCTTCACGTATCCGCCGTTCGCGGCGCTCGCCTTCACGGTGCTCACGCTCGTCAGCGCCGAGACCGGCGCGGTGCTTTTCGTGTGGCTGTCGATCGCCATCGCGGCCGCGACGTCCCTGCTGGCCACGCGGTACCTCGGCGGTTTCCGTAGCCTCCGGGACGTGGTGATGCACCCTACGGCCCTGCCGCTGGCGATCACCGGAACCGGGCTCGTCTGCCTCCTCGGCCCGTGGCGCGAGACCATGGCCTTCTCGCAGGTCAACATCCTGCTGTTCGCGATGATCGCCACCGACCTCCTCTCGGGGCCGCACCGCAGGATGCCCACCGGACTGCTCACGGGCATCGCGGCCGGCATCAAGCTGACACCGCTGGTCTTCGGCCTGTACTTCCTGGTGCGCGGCGAGTGGAAGCAGCTGTTCACCATGGCGGGCGGTTTCTTCGGGACCATCGCGCTCGGCTTCCTCCTGCTGCCGGCCGAATCGGTGACGTACTGGCTGGACATGCTCCGGGACACCGGCCGGATCGGCGGCGAGGGTTATGTGGACAACCTCTCCGTCCGCGGTGCCATCCTCCACTTCCTGGGCCCGGACTTCCCCTCCACCGTCCCGTGGCTGCTCATCTCACTGCTGCTCGTCGCGGTGACGGCCTACATCATCCGCGAGGCCCGGCAGCGCGGGGACCGGTTCCTGCCGATCGCCATGACGTCGCTGCTCATGCTCCTCATCTCACCGATCTCGTGGTCGCACCACTGGGTGTGGATCGTCGTGGTCCTGGCGGTCCTCGCAGGCCAGGCTGCCGGGCTCCCCGGGGAACTGCGCGCACACCGCACGGCGGCGGCCGTACTCTTCGTGCTCACGCTCCTGGTCTTCATCTACTCGCCCAAGACGATCGGACTGCTGTTCGGTGCCGATGACCTCGATTCCCAGCTGACGACCGGCTGGCTCATGGCCTCCAGCGCCGGCGTGTTCTGCGCGCTCGCCGTCACCGTCTTCTGGGTCCTCCTGTCGCGGACGCTGCGAAGGGTGCGCCCGCCACGGGAGATACACCCGAGTGACGAGGACCAGGCCACGGCAGGCGGCAGCACCGGCAGCACCGGCAGGGACAGCGTGTCCGGCATCCTGCGCGGCCGGCTCGACGACGGCGCCCTCCGCGGCCACCGCTGATGGTCACCGCGGTGCGGCGCACCCTCGCGGCTCCCGTCAGCCGCCCCCGGGTCGCCGCGGGCTGCGCCGTGGCCCTGGTCCTGCCGCCGCTGCTCGAGACGGCCGTCTTCCTGGCCGGGCACTCGCTGCTCGCGGTCGACGTCCTCTTCCAGCTCGCCGGGGTCATCGCCGTCGCACTGATCGGCGGCCTCTGGCCCGCGCTGCTCGCCGCCCTGTGGAGCAGCATCATCCTGAACTACACCTCGACGGAGCCCTTCGGGTCCCTCGAGATCTCGGATGCCGAGAACGTCATCACGGTGCTGATCTTCATCGCCGTCGCGGTGACGGTGTCGCTCGTCGTCGGACTGTCGGCACGCCGGTCCCGGGAAGCGGCGCTGTCGCAGCAGGAGGCCGCCCTGCTCGGCGAACTCGCGCGTGGTGCCCTGGCCGAGGAGGACACGCTCCAGGGCTTCCTGCGCCATGTCCAGACCCAGTTCGACGTCGATGCCGTGGCACTGTTCGGGCTCGTCACACCCTCGGAACGGAATGCCGATGAGGAGTCCGACGACCACGCCGACGGCGCTGTTCAGGACGGCGCTGTTCAGGGCGGGGCCGCGCAGGACGGGGCGGGCGCCGGAAGGATGGAGCGCAAGGCCCTGGCCGTGCGCCCACCCGTGCCCGGCCCTGCGGCGCCGGGAGCCGTCCCCGGGGCGGCGGCGGCAGCCGCTGCGGCAACCATTGCGGGCGTCGGGACGGGCGTCGGGACAGGAGCCAGGGCTGGGGCCAGGACTGGGGCCAGAATGGGCGCGACCTCGGACGAAAGGAAGGGCGATGTGGACGGCTGGACGATGGACGCCGCGAGCACGGTCGAAGCGGTCGACGGCGACTTCTTCCTCGCGCTCTACGGGCACCACCTCTCGGCGCGCGAGCGCGGACTGCTGACGGCATTCGCCGGTCAACTCCGCTCGATGCTGCAGCGGCAGGAACTCCTCGCGAGCACGCGCACCAACCAGAGACTCGTCGAGGGCAACGTCATGCGCACGGCGATCCTGCGCTCGGTGTCCCACGACCTGCGGACCCCCCTCGCCGGGATCAAGCTCGCCGTCAGCAGTCTCCGGCAGTCCGACGTGACGTTCTCCAAGGAGGACGAGGACGAACTGCTGGAAACCATCGAGGACTACTCGGACCGGCTGGACGCGCTCGTCAACAACCTGCTGGACATGTCGCGCATCACCGGAGATGCGGTGAACGCGCACGTACGGCCACTGAGATGGACCGACGTCGTCGGGCCCGCCCTCGCCAACGTGCCCGAGGACCGCGTCCGCGTCCACATCCCGCCGAACCTGCCCGCCATCGAGGCGGACCCCGGGCTGCTGGAGCGCGTGATCGCGAACATCGTCGAGAACGCGGTGAAGTACGCACCCGGTTCCCCGATCGAGGTCACCGCGTCCGTCGGCGGTACCGGGAAGGCCCTGATCAACGGCTTCCCGGCCAGCGAGCTGCGCGTCATCGACCATGGACACGGTGTGTCCCGGGACGACGTCGACGCCATGTTCCGCCCGTTCCAGCGGCTCGACGACGCCCCATCGGGGGCCGGCGTCGGACTCGGCCTGGCGGTGGCCAAGGGATTCACGGAGGTCATGGGCGGCGTGCTCGACGCCGAGCAGACCCCCGGGGGAGGCCTGACGTTCGTCATCCGCCTGCCCATCTCGACAGGGGTGGTGGAGCTGTGACGCGGGTGCTCGTGGTCGACGACGAACCGCAACTCCTCCGCGCCCTGGAGATCAACCTCCGCGCCTACGGCTACCAGTGCGTGACGGCGGTCGACGGCGAGACGGCACTCGCAGCCGCGTCCGAGCACCACCCGGACATCATCGTGCTGGACCTCGGCCTGCCGGACATCGACGGCGTGGATGTCATCCGCCGGATCCGCGGCTGGTCGCAGGTGCACATCATCGTGCTGTCCGCCCGGCACGGGTCGCAGGACAAGGTCGATGCCCTCGATGCAGGCGCGGACGACTACGTGACGAAGCCGTTCGGCCTCGACGAACTGCTCGCACGCCTCCGCGCGGCCAGCCGGCGTGCGGCGGTCGAAGCCGACGCGCCCGTCATCGAGACACCCGACTTCACGCTCGACGCCGGAGCCCGTCGGGTGCTGAAGGACGGCAGGGACATCCGCCTCACGCCCACCGAGTGGAAGATCGTGGACCGCCTGATCGCGCATCCGGGCCGGCTCGTCTCGCAGCAGCAGCTGCTGCTCGATGTGTGGGGCCCGGCGTACGCGAAGGACGTCCAGTACCTCCGCGTGTACATGGCGCAACTGCGGAAGAAGCTCGAGCCAGACCCCGGGGCTCCCCGCTACTTCGTGACCGAGAGCGGTATGGGCTACCGGTTCGAGCCGTGAGCCCGTGCGCCGGGGCCTCACCCATAGGATGGTCGCCATGACCACCGGTACCCTCCTCGCCGTCTGCCGCGTGCACGAGCTCCTTCCCACGAGGGACTCCACCGGCGTCACCGCGATCGACAAACGCACGGTCGACGGGCCGGTGAATGTGCACCCACTGGGTCTCACCGGCGACGTCCAGGCGAGCCGCAAGCACCACGGCGGACCCACGAAGGCCCTCTACGCCTACGCGCAGGAGGACGCCGATTTCTGGTCGCAGCAGCTGGGACGCGAGGTGACGCCGGGCCTGTTCGGTGAGAACCTCCGCGTGGCGGGTATCGACGCCTCCCGTGCCGTCATCGGCGAGCGCTGGAGCGTGGGGGAGCAGGTGGTGCTCGAAGTGACCATGCCGAGGACGCCCTGCGTGAACTTCGCCCGGTACCTCCGTGAGAAGTCCTGGGTGAAGCGCTTCGCGGAGGCGAACCGCGTGGGCACCTACCTGAGCGTCGTGACGAAGGGCAGCATCGTCGCGGGCGACACCATCCGCGTGGCCAGCGTCCCCGACCACGGCGTCACTGCGGCGCAGGTCCACGCGGGCCTCGACGAGCCGCAGGCGCAGCGGCTGCTCGACTCCGCGGCCGCCGGGCACCTCACGCTCACCCCACAGGTCCGCAAGGCGGCGCTGAAGGCGCTGAGAGTAGCCTTGCCGGCCTGACGTGCCGAAGGTCACCTCCAGGAGGACCCCCGATGGAAGGGGCGGGTCCCGATGTGCAGTAGACTAGATACATCCCCCACACCGGTATTCCCTTTATTTCCGCCCCTCAGGGCCGGATAGGTTGTGTTGGGGCTCGGAGCACAGACTCGCGAGCAGATTCATCAGGGAGCGCCGGCTAGAAGAAAAGTCACACCCCACTGCTGAGAGAGCAGAGACCACGGTGTGACGAGGAAGTTCGGCCTCGGGATTGAAACAGTGCCGGATTTCCATGTTCATTCGGCACTGCAGGCTCCTTCCTGTCAGGCCGTCCGGCACCTACCTGAAGGAATTCTTTCCGTGCCTGAAAACCTGTCCGAGCAGATCACCGACACCACCCTCGTTCCCGAGACCACCGCAGCGGTTCCCGCAGCAGAGTCCGACGACGACGGCGTGAATATCCGCTTCACCGAGCTGAACCTCGACGGCCGCATCCTCGCGGCGCTGAACGACCTCGGCTACGAGAAGCCCTCACCCATCCAGGCAGCGACCATCCCCGCGCTGCTCGAAGGCCGCGACGTCGTCGGGCTGGCGCAGACCGGCACCGGCAAGACCGCCGCGTTCGCCGTGCCCGCGCTGTCCAAGATGGCGGAACTGGCCGACGTCAACGGCGGACCCAGCAAGAACACGCAGGTCCTGGTGCTCGCACCGACCCGCGAGCTCGCGCTGCAGGTAGCCGATGCCTTCACGTCCTACGCCAAGCACATGGAGGGCTTCACCGTCCTTCCCGTCTACGGTGGATCGCCCTACGGTCCCCAGCTCAACGGGCTCCGCCGCGGTGCCCAGGTCGTCGTCGGTACCCCCGGCCGTGTCATCGACCACATCGAGAAGGGGTCCCTCGACCTCTCCAACCTCGAGTACGTCGTGCTCGACGAGGCCGACGAGATGCTGCGCATGGGCTTCGCCGAGGACGTCGAGAAGATCCTCGCCTCGACTCCCGCCGAGAAGCAGGTTGCACTGTTCTCGGCAACCATGCCCCCCGCTATCCGCCGTATCGCCAAGAAGTACCTGAACGATCCGGCTGAGATCTCGGTCAAGGGCAAGACCACGACGGGCACCAACACGCGTCAGCGCTACCTGCAGGTCATGGGCCCGCACAAGCTCGACGCGATGACCCGCATCCTCGAGGTGGAGGATTACGACGGCATCATCGCCTTCGTCCGCACCAAGGCTGCTACCGAAGATCTGGCGGACAAGTTGCGTTCACGGGGCTTCTCGGCTGCAGCCATCAACGGTGACATCCCCCAGCAGCAGCGCGAGCGCACCGTCGAGGCGCTGCGCGACGGCAAGATCGACATCCTCGTCGCCACGGACGTCGCCGCCCGTGGCCTGGACGTGGAGCGCATCTCGCTCGTCGTGAACTACGACATCCCGAACGACACGGAGTCCTACGTCCACCGCATCGGCCGCACCGGCCGCGCAGGGCGTTCAGGTGACGCGATCCTCTTCATCACCCCGCGTGAGAAGTACCTGCTCCGTTCGATCGAGAAGGCCACGCGCCAGCCCGTCGAGCAGATGCAGCTGCCCTCCACCGAGAAGATCAACGAGCTGCGCCTCAGCAAGTTCGCGGACAAGATCACCCAGACGCTTGCAGGCAAGGATGTCGCGCTGTTCCGCGACCTCATCGCCAACTACGAGCGTGAGCACGACGTGCCCGCCAACGAGATCGCTGCAGCCCTTGCCGTCATGGCGCAGGGTGGCCAGCCGATCCTCGTCCAGGACATCCCCGTCGCTCCCGCCGGGCAGCGCGAGCGCGCCGAGGGTCGCAAGGATGCCTTCGGCTCCCGTGGCCCGACGCGCACGCTCACCGAGGGCAACGCCACCTACCGCATCGCGGTGGGCCGTCGCCAGCGTGTGATGCCGGGCTCGATCGTCGGTGCTATCGCCAACGAGGGTGGCCTGTCCTCCTCGCAGATCGGCGGCATCGACATCCGTGCGGACCACAGCCTGGTGGAGCTGCCCGCGGACCTGACGACCGACCAGCTGCGTGCGCTCTCCAAGACGCGCATCGGCGGCGAGCTCATCCACCTCGAGCTCGACAAGGGACGCAAGCCCGCGGGCAACCGTGGTGCGGGCGAGTTCAAGAAGCCCTTCAAGAAGGACTTCCCGAAGCGTGACGGCGACACCCGGTTTTCGGGCGACGCCAACCGCAAGCCCCGCTCAGCGAAGGGCGCCGGAGCCGGAGCAGGACGCTCCACCGCGCAGTCCGAGCAGTGGTAGGAACTAGCTAGGCGAAACCCCGTCGGACCCGTGCACTGCACGGGTCCGATGCGGAATCCGGGGTCCGTCCCTCAGGGGGTGGCTGTCGATTTCGCACCAGCGGCTGGGAACTGGTAAAGTTTCTTGCTGTTGCCCCCCTAGCTCAGTGGTAGAGCGCGTTCTTGGTAAGAACGAGGTCACCGGATCGATTCCGGTGGGGGGCTCGTAAATGAGGGGCCCGTGACGATCATCCGATCGGTGCGGGCAGCCTCATTTAGGGCGGTGTAGCTCAGCTGGTTAGAGCGCACGACTCATAATCGTGAGGTCGTGGGATCGAGTCCCACCACCGCTACAGATAAGGCCCCGGAACTACGGTTCCGGGGCCTTTTTCGTGGGTCGGGTTCACTGCCGGGCTTGCAGGAGCGGGCCGGTGCCGGTTCCGGTTCCGAGACGACGAAGCCCGGCAGGTGATCCTGCCGGGCTTCATTCCGATGAGGGGTGCGCCGCTAGCGTTTGCCCTCCGCGACATCCTTGACGGATTGCGGGGTCTTGCGGCCCAACTGCTGGTCCAGGGCCACTCGGAGCCTCGCCTTCGCCGCCGTGACCCGTGGCGTGTCGGCGGGCCGGCGGTAGGCTGCCTGCCCGGACGGCGCCTGCCGGACGCGTGCTGTGTCGGTCATCGCCATTCTCCTTGTCCTCGTTCCTGTCCTATTGTCCGGCACCGTCAGCGGGCCGTCCAGCGTCAGGGTCCTCCGGATTGGCCACCGGGTTGCTGACCCAGATGGCATCGAGGATCAGGCGGTCTTCCTCGGTCGCCAGGTCGCTGTAGGAGAGCTGGAGGAGGGCCTCGACTCCTGCTTCCTGCCGGATCGGGTCGAGGGACGTCGCGGCATCGATGGCCCACTGCGTCCGGCGCCACCATTCCGCGCGGTCGTCGGCGCGCCTCTTCTGTTCCAGGGCGGCCCGGTCCGCCGATGCCCGCTGCCGGAGGGTCGCGAACGCCGTCACCGTTGCCAGGACGGCCGCCAGCAGCACCGCCAGTGGGGCGAGGGCTCCGACGATCTCCCACCACTGCGGAGCATCGGACACGACCTCCACGAGGACCGGATCGGACACCTGCGCAGCGTGGATGGACATGGCGCCAGCCTAATCGCCGCCACTCCCGGTACCGCGTGCCGCGGCGCCGGCGGAGCGTTCGACGTCGACCACCCCGGGGACGGGATCTGGCGGGGCCGGGGCGCGACGACGGCGCGGCGGGTCAGTCGCCCTTCACGTTGATGGTCTGGCGGAGCGTATGGCGGACGTCCACCAGGTCCTTCGCATCCTGCATGACGACGTCGATGTCCTTGTAGGCCGCGGGGATCTCGTCGAGGAACGCCGGGGTGTCCCGGAATTCGATGCCCCGCATGGCGGCACGGAGCTGGTCCTGCGTGAACGTCTTGCGGGCAGCGTTGCGGGAGTACTCCCGCCCGGCCCCGTGCGGGGCCGAATCCATCGCCTCCCGGTTGCCCCTGCCCGTGACCACGTAGGAGCGCGTGCCCATGGAGCCGGGGATCAGCCCGGGACGCCCGGCGTCGGCCGCGATGGCGCCCTTGCGGGACAGCCACACGTCCTTGCCGTGGTGCGTCTCCCGCTGCGTGTAGTTGTGGTGGCAGTTGATGCGTTCGCGCTCCTTCACCGGCTTGCCGACCCAGTGCGTGAACTGGCGGACCACACGGTCCATCATCTCCTCACGGTTCAGCAGCGCGAATTTCTGCGCCCACATCAGTTCGCTGATGTACCGGTCGAATTCCGGCGTGCCCTCCTCGAGATGCGCGAGGTCCTGGTGCGGCAGGGGAATCGACCGGCGTGCGCAGTAGTCCTGAGCTGCCCTGATATGCCGCTGGGCGATGCGGTTCCCGATGCCCCGGGACCCCGAGTGCAGGAAGAGCCACACGTCGTCCTCCTCGTCGAGGGACACCTCGATGAAGTGGTTGCCCGAACCGAGCGTGCCGAGTTGCAGGCGCCATGCCTTCACATAGCTCGACGGGTCGAAGCCGGCTGAGCGCGCGTCCCGTTCGAGGGAGTCGATGCGGGGCTCGGCTGACGCGCTCACCCTCTTGTTGTTGTTGCCCGCCGAGAGAGGGACGGCCCGTTCGATCGCCTCGCGCAGGACACGGCGATCGAGGCGTGCGATGTCGCGGGCGGTGTAGTCCGTGCGCACCGCCACCATTCCGCAGCCGATGTCGACGCCGACCGCTGCGGGGATGATCGCCCCGAGGGTCGGCAGGACCGAGCCGACGGCGCATCCCAGGCCGAGGTGGGCGTCCGGCATGGAGGCGAAGTGCGGGTACACGAACGGCATCGAGCTCGTCATCCGGTTCTGCGCCAGCGTCGCGTCATCGATGATGCTGGCGAAATTGACGTACTTCTCGGTGATCCACTCCATCCGTCGAGGCTACCGAGGAGCCCCGCGGGAAAACATGTCCCGCCTGCTCCCTCCGGACCCTTGCGGATGCCTCAGCGGATCCGTACCGCCTGGAGCACCGCATCGTGGACGGTGACCTCGCGGCCGTCCCCCGTGCGCTCGGTCCGCGGGCGCGACTCGCAGGCCCGGACGTCCCAGGTGTCGTCGAGCAGGGCTGCGATCTCCTGCGGCGTGTAGAAGAGGTCGGGCTGGGGCGGCCGCCGGACCTCCGTGGAGAGGTCCGAGGGATCATGGGCGACGATCAGCAGCGTCCCCCCGACGCCGACGAGGTACGCCAGCGCACCGAAGATGCGGGAGCGTTCCGGTTCGGGGAGGTGCAGGAACTGGATGGAGACGAGGTCCAGGCCATCGGGGAGCTCCGGCGAGGCCAGCAGGTCCACCTGCCGGAACTCGAGGCGTTCCGCGACAGGGGTATCGAGTCCTTCCGCGTGGGCGCGGGCCCGTGAGACCGCCACCTCGGAGACGTCGATGCCCAGGACCGCCCAGCCGCGGGAGGCGAGCCAGGCGGCGTCCGCTCCTTCCCCGCAGCCGACGTCGAGCGCCTTACCCGGCGGCAGGTCCTCCGCCACGGCCACGAGCTGGCGGTTGGGCCTGCCGCTCCAGATCCTCGGTCGCTGCCGGTAACGGTCGTCCCAGAATTCCTGCGTGTACTCGACCCGCACGGCGTACCCCTTCCCGGTCTGCGGCGCCGACGGATGCGGCGCCACCTGCGCACCCATCATCGAGCCGACGAGCGCGTGTGCCAAGGGCGCGACCCGGGACCGGCTCGCCAGGGATCCGCAACCGGCCCGGCAGGCAAGGAGAATGGAGCCGGTGCTTCAGGCACGCAGGCCGATCGTCAACGGCTGCTGCTCCACCCGCTGTTCAGTGTGTGGTCCCTCGGGTGTGGCGAGTCTCGCCAGCCAGGTCGCGATTGCGCCGACGGCAGCACCGGCAACGACGTCGACGAGGTAATGCCACCCGAAGTAGACGGTGGCGAGGGCGGTGAGCAGGACGTAGATCCAGAGGATGACCCGGAGGACGAGCGGCAGGCGGACCAGGTGCGCGATCAGGGCGGCGGTGAAGACCACTGACACGTGCAGGGACGCGAAGGCCGCGATACCGTGCATGGAGTCCGTGGCGTGGGGATCGGCGAGGACCCGCAGCCGATTCCGGTACAGGGATTCCTGCAGGTCCGTGACGGCCGTGTCGGGCAGGTCCGTGTAGTGGATCCGCTCGACGAAGATCGGTCCCAGGGAGGGCAGCGCGTAATAGCTTGCCGCGCCGAGGATCCAGTTGAAGGACAACGCGCTGACGTACCAGGCCCCGCGGGACAACTGCCGGGACCAGGCGAGGGCGGCGGCAACGGACAACGGGGCGAAAACGAGGTAGGACACATACACGGCGGACAGGACGTGGGCGCTCAGTCCTGTTCCGAGGACCTGCTGGAGTAGGTCCCCGGGCTGGCTGCCACCGGTGAGCCATCGATCGCTCTGCTGGAGAACGGGATCCATCACCCGGTCACGGATGAACGGCAGGAAGCTCTTCATATTGCGGTACGAGACATACGCGAGGTAGAAGGTGAGGATTCCCACCGAGGTGGCCACCAGTCGTGGGGCGGACCATCGACGGCGGAACTCGGCAGCAGCCAGACCGAGGACGTTCCGCGAGGAAGGCCGCTGGAGCAGCGTCCGCGAGGCGACGTCGACCAGGATCATCGCGGCCAGGAGGAAGGGCAGGCGGATGTAGCTGGGGCCCAGGAAACCGTCCGGATCACGCAGCGGCAAGTCGAAAGCCACGGCCGTTCCCGCCGTGAAGACGCTGAAGGACGCCGCCACGGCGAAGGGAACGCGGAAGAACCCGGGGAGGACGCGCGTCGGTGCCGGAGCTTTCAGCTTCATCAGACATTTCTAGCGCAGTATGATGCCGTTCGTTAATCGTTTGTTAATAATGCCCGCAGTTGCAGAGGGCAGCCACACGCCCTATCCACGGGAGAGCAGCATGTCCGGAGACGACGTTCCAGGCACGACAGTCGGAAGCTCGCACCGCGGCGGAAGCGGAGTCACGGCATGACGGGCCTGCCGTTCCCCGTCCAGCCGATGCTGGCGAAGGCCGTGGACGCCGTTCCCGAGCCGGACAGCGTTCCCGGCGGACTGCTCTACGAGCCGAAATGGGACGGCTTCCGGGCGATCGTGAGGATCGAGGACGGCACCTGCGAGATCGGCAGCCGCGGCTCGAAGATGCTCACCCGGTACTTCCCCGAACTCGTCGAGGCGCTGCTCGAGAACCTCCCTCGGCGCTGCGTCGTCGACGGCGAGATCGTGGTGCGGCAGGGCGAGCAGGGCGCGGAGAGGCTGGACTGGGAGGCCCTGTCCCAGCGCATCCACCCGGCGGAGAGCAGGGTACGCCTCCTGGCGGGGCAGACGCCGTCGTCGTTCGTCGCCTTCGACCTCCTCGGCATCGACGACAACGACCTGACGGACGTCCCCTTCCGCGAGCGGCGGACGGCGCTCCAGGGCATCGGGGAGTCCTTCTCCGCGCCGGTCCACCTGTCGCAGGTCACGCACGACGTCGAGCTCGCGCGGCGCTGGCTCGTCGAGTTCGAGGGGGCCGGACTGGACGGCGTCGTGGCGAAGCCCCTCGCGGCGGCATATGGGCCGAACAAGCGGCTCATGCTCAAGGTCAAGCACCACCGCAGCGCCGACGTCGTGGTGCTTGGGTACCGGGTGCACAAGTCCGGCCAGGGCGTCGGCTCGCTGCTGCTCGGCCTGTACGACGACGGCGGCGAGTTGCGGAACGTGGGCGGCATCTCGGCCTTCTCCGACAAGCGGCGCCTGGAGCTCGTGGACGACCTGGAGCCCGACGTGATGCGCGACGCCGGCGGCGAGGTCGAGCTCGGCGCGACCGACCGCAACCGCTTCGCCTCCGCGAAGGATGTTTCCTACATCCGGCTGGAGCCCCGGCGGGTCGTCGAGGTGCGGTACGACCAGATGGAGGGCGACCGCTTCCGCCACACGGTCCAGTTCGAACGGTGGCGGCCCGATCGCGAGGCGCGTTCCTGCACCTTCGAGCAGCTCGACATCCCCGCGGCGTACGACCTCAGCAAGGTGCTCGCCTGAGCTGCCCGCGCTCCCGCAGCGCGTCACTGCATCCGCCTGTCTAGGCTGAAGGGATGAACCCCATCTACCTCTGCAGTGGCGTGGCCTGGCATGCCTCGGGTCCCGTCCTGTCGCTGTATCCGGTGCCCCCGGAGAACGTGTCCGGGGCGCCGTCCGGGGCACCGGCGGGGGCCTCGTCCGGGGCGCCCTCCGGGGCGCCGGTCCAGGAGGGCGGAGCGCGCGACGGCGGGGCGCACGACGACCGGACATGGGACCTCGACCTCCCGGGGAGGAAGCTGGCCTTCGAGGTTCCCGAGGAGGGGAAGTTCTGCCTGGGCTTCCAGCGCGTCCACGGGCGTGACGACCGGACCCAGGTGCACTGCGCGGACCAGGCGCCGGCCGAACGCGGCTACCAGTGCGGGCGGTGCTTCGCACAGGACGACGTCCGTTTCATGCACGACATCCACCGCTCCGGCATCGCTCCGGCCGGGCTCAAGCGCTACCTCGACCAGCCCCACTGGCTGTACGTCGCGACGTTCGCGGATGGTTCGAGCAAGGTCGGCACCGCCTCGGATCCGCGGAAGCGGGCGCGCCTCGTGGAACAGGGCGCCGTCATCGCGCAGTACGTCGCCCATGCGGCCGACGGGCGGATCGTCCGCATTCTCGAGGACGAGGTGACCCGGACCGTCGGGCTGCAGCAGGCCGTGAGGTCCGGGGCCAAGGCGGCATCCCTGTGCGCGCCGCTGCCCTTCGCCCGGCTCGAATCCATCAATGACGGCTTCGCCCTGGCGGCCCGGGGACTGCTCGAGAGCGGGCTCGGCATCGACGGCTTCGAGGTGGTGCACGAGGAGTTCGACCCGCCGCCGTCGTGGTCCGCCGTCCTCGGCCTGGGCGGACTGCAGCCGTATCCGCAGCCCCTCGGAAGCGGGCGGCACGGGTTCAGCGTCCGCGAGCTGATCGGGCCGTCCGCCCTGGTCTCGATCGAGGGAACGGACCTGGAGTTCGTTGCGGACCTCGCCCAGCTCAAGGGCAGGCGGTTGCGTTTCGGCGACTTCAGCACGCCGGTACCCGCTGTCCAGGAAGCCCTCTTCTGAGCATCGGCGCTGACACCCGTAGAATCGGATCATGCTGAACACGCCCTGGGAGACCGGCTCGGACCTGTACCGAAGGCTGGTGGTCTCGGCACTGGTGACCACGGCGATCGGCATCCTCATCGCCGTGGGCGGCGCCGCGACGGACCGGACCGGCCTCGTCTTCACGGGCATCTCGATCATCGTGGTCGGCATGGTGTGCCACCTCGCAGGCATGGTCGTCCGGTCGCGCGACGCCCGACGCCGCAGGACCGACACTCGCTGACCGGAGCGCCGACCGGCGCGAACCCCCAGATTCCGCACCAGGATTACCAGCAACGCCCGACCCCGCTTCCACCGGAGGATCCATGACCATCGACCCAGACCTGCAGGGACGCAGCTATCCCGCGGGAGACACCTACTCCGTGGGACGCGAGGCCATCCGCGACTTCGCCCGGGCCGTCAAGGCCACGCACCCGGCGCACTACGACGTCGACGCTGCGGCAGCGCTCGGCTACCGGGACCTCGTGGCCCCGCCCACCTTCGCCATCATCGTGGCCCAGCGCGCCGACGCCCAGCTCATCAATGATCCGGACGCAGGCATCGACTTCACCCGCGTGGTCCACGCCGACCAGCGCTTCATCCACCACCGCCCCATCCTCGCCGGAGACCAACTCGTCGCCGAACTGCACGTCGACCAGGTGCGCGCCATGGGCGGCGGGGCGATGATCACCACGCGCGCCGAGATCTCGACCGTCGACGGCGAGCCGACGGCCACGTCCACCTCATCCCTTCTCGTGCGCGGAGAGGACCAGTAGCCATGGCAGTTTCAACACCTACCCTCGAGGTCGGCCAGCAGCTCGGCTCGACCACGATCGACATCACCCGGCAGGACCTCGTGCGGTACGCCGGCGCGTCGGGAGACCTCAACCCGATCCACTGGAACCAGGCGTTCGCAGAGGGCGTGGGGCTCCCCGGTGTCATTGCCCACGGAATGTTCACGATGGGTGCAGCGGTGCAGCTCGTGACCGACTGGATCGGTGACCCGGCCGCCGTCGTCGACTACCAGACGCGCTTCACCAAACCGGTGATCGTCGAGGACACGACGGCGCTGCCCGGCGAGCCCGGCGCCGTCGTCGAGGTGACCGGCGTCGTCGGTGCGCTCGACACCGAACGGTCCACGGCGCGCATCGACCTCACGGTGACGTTCGCCGGACAGAAGGTCCTCGTCAAGGCGCAGGCCGTGGTGAAACTCCCGTGACCGTTCCCGTCACGGGCACGCGCCTCGCCGACCTCACGACGGCCCGCGTGGGAGGACCCGCGCGCACCCTCGTGGCAGCGTCGACGGAATCCGAGATCGTCGAGGCGGTCCGCGCCGCCGACGCCGCGGGGGAGTCGCTCCTGATCATCAGCGGGGGCTCGAACCTGCTGATCGGTGACGACGGTTTCGACGGTACCGTCCTCCACATCACCTCCACGGGCTTCACGGTGAACGACGACGACGCCACCTGCGGTGGCGTCATGGTCAAGGCGCAGGCAGGCCAGGACTGGGACGAGCTCGTTCGGTACACGGTGATGCACGCGTTCTCCGGGCTCGAAGCCCTCTCGGGCATCCCCGGCTCCACCGGGGCCACGCCCGTCCAGAACGTCGGGGCCTACGGAACGGACGTGTCCCAGACCATCGCCACGGTGCGGACATACGACCGCGAGACGGACAGCATCAAGAGCTTCACCAACTTCGAGCTGAAGTTCGGCTACCGGGACTCCCTCCTCAAGCGCAGCACCGTCGACGGGTCTCCGCGCTACGTGGTGCTGTCGGTCGAGTTCCAGCTGGGACTGGGCCGGATGAGCAAGCCGGTCCGGTATGCGGAGCTCGCGCGGGCCCTGGGGATCGAGGTGGGCGCCCGTGCCTACGCGAACGACGTGCGCCGCGAGGTGCTGAAGCTGCGCGCAGGCAAGGGCATGGTGCTCGACGCCCCCGACCCGGACACGTGGAGCACGGGATCGTTCTTCACCAACCCCATCGTCGCGCAGGAGGTCGCGGACCGCCTGCCGGACGAGACCCCCCGGTACCCGTCCGGAGCCGACGGCCAGGTGAAGCTCAGCGCGGCGTGGCTGATCGAGCACGCCGGGTTCTCGAAGGGCTTCGGCCTCGCCGACGACGACGGCCACGCTGCGGCAGGAGGGCGGGCATCGCTGTCCACCAAGCACACGCTGGCCGTCACCAACAGGGGAGGCGCCTCGGCGTCGGACCTCCTGGCTGTCGCCGGGCTCGTACGGGACGGCGTCGAGCGCACCTTCGGCATCCGACTGGAACCGGAGCCGCTGCTCATCAACTGCAAGCTCTGAGCCGCCCGGATCCCGCCGGCCGGGCCGTCCGGCCCGGTACTCCTACAGCGCGGGGGAGCGCCGCGCCTGCTCAGCAGCGGCACGCGTAAGGACGACGTCGTCCCAGCTGTCCTCGCGCTGCACGAGCCGCCGCGAGCACAGCCACTGGGCCAAACGGGATGCCACGCTGATCTGGGCGAGACGGTCGTGGAAGTCGGGAAGGAGCTGAGGGGCCGCGAGGAAGTCCGGCAGAGCGTGCAGCAGTTCCCGGGCACCCATCACCTGGACGTACGGCGCAGCTGTGCCGAACTGTCGCTCCAGTTCGAGCAGCTCGCGCTCGGCGGCCGCCAGACGGGTGACGGCGACATGCTCGAGGTAGTGCCGGAGGTGGCACTGCACCCGCTCGTAGCGCAGGAGGCTCTCGGGATGCCGCACGTGGCTGCTGCCCGCGAAGAAGCGCTTGAGGATGGTGTCTGCGTTCACGGGGTCCATGCGCACATCCTGCCGCTGCGCACCGACCTTTTCTTCGCTCCGCGGCAACCGCGGACTGCACCGGCGGAATGTCCGGAATACTGGATAGCATCGGATGTTCGTACGACTGCACGTCACTGGCCCGGCCCGGCGGTAGATCGTTTCGGGCGAGGAGGACTGGAATGGCGGACCAGGGGAGCGGAATGGCCGAGCAGCAGCAGCACGTCAGGCAGCACCGTCCCGTCGGTGCGGCCGATGCCCTTCGCGCCAGTACTTTCGAGGCGACGACCCTGGCCTGCTCGCTGATGGACACGGACTTCGTCATCCTCGACGTCAACACGGCATTCGCGGAGGCGACCGGCATGGCGCGGGAGCAACTTGTCGGGCACCAGGCGTTCGAGCTCTTCCCCGAGAATCCCCTGCAGTCCGACGATGCCCCCGCGCGGGCCATGCGCCAGTCCCTGGAACGCGTGATCTCGACCGGGCAGCGCGACAGCATGCTGATCCACCGCTACGACATCCCCGATCCCCACCAGCCGGGCGCTTTCGTGGAGCGCTACTGGAGCCCGGTCAACATCCCCGTGTTCGACGACGACGGGGAGCTGATCGCCATCCTCCAGCAGGTGGAGGACGTGACCGACTACCGTGAGGACCTCGTCAAGGTGCTCGGCTACCTGCAGGAGCCGACGCCGGGAACCTCGAGCGAGACCTCACGCCGCTTCGTGGAGTACGCCGCGACCGCCATGGCGCATTCCAGCCTCTACCACTCCGCCCGCCGGGAGGTGGAGCAGTTGCAGGAGGCGCTCACGTCCCGTGGAGTCATCGACCAGGCGAAGGGCATCCTCATGGGACGCTACCGGTGCGGCAGTGATGAGGCGTTCCTGCGCCTCAAGCAGATGTCCAACGACAGCAACGTGCGGCTCCGGGATGTCGCCACCGCCCTGATCTACCAGGTGGCCGCGCCGGGCGCTGCGCCCGCTGGCAGCGGGGAGTCCTAGAGGTTCCCGGTGGCGATCATCAGCATCCGGCGGAGCGGCTCGGCCGCACCCCACAACAGCTGGTCGCCCACGGTGAAGGCGCTGATGTAGTCCGGGCCCATCTCGAGCTTGCGGACGCGGCCCACGGGGATCTCCAGCGAGCCGGTCGCCGCAACCGGCGTCAGGCCCGCGAGGGTGTCCGTCTTGGTGTTGGGGATGACGCGCACCCACTCGTTGTCCGCGGCGATGATCGACTCGATCTCGCTGACCGGCAGGTCCTGGGTCAGCTTGAGGGTCAGCGCCTGGGAGTGGGACCTCATGGCGCCCACACGGACGCACAGGCCGTCGAAGGGGATGCGGGTGTCGGTGCCGAGGATCTTGTTGGTCTCCGCCCCGGCCTTCCACTCCTCCTTCGACTGGCCGTTGCCGAGGTCGCTGTCGATCCAGGGGATGACAGACCCGGCGAGGGGGACACCGAACTGGGTCGCCTCGAGGCTCGGGTGCCGCTGCTTCGCGAGGATGGCACGGTCGATGTCGAGGATCGCGGACGCGGGGTTGTCCAGGTTGATGGCCACCGTGCTGTGGAGGGCGCCGAACTGGGTGAGGAGTTCGCGCATGTGGCGGGCGCCGCCACCGGAGGCCGCCTGGTAGGTCATGGACGTGCCCCACTCCACGAGCCCATTGCGGAAGAGTCCGCCCAGGCCCATGAGCATGCAGGAGACCGTGCAGTTGCCGCCGATGAAGTCGCGGATGCCACTGGCGAGGCCGGCATCGATGGCGGACCGGTTGACCGGGTCGAGCACGATGATGCTGTCCTGCTCCATGCGCAGGGTCGATGCGGCGTCGAGCCACAGCCCCGACCAGCCGGCGTCGCGCAGCTTGGGATAGACCTCGGAGGTGTAGTCGCCGCCCTGCGCGGTCACGATGATCGGCAGCTTGGCGAGTGTCTCGACGTCGTACGCGTCCTGGAGCGTACCGGCGCCCTCGGCGAACGACGGCGCTGCGCCACCGGCGGCGGACGTCGAGAAGAACACGGGGTTGATGCGGGCGAAATCGCCCTCGTCCTGGAGCCGCTGCATGAGGACCGAGCCCACCATGCCGCGCCATCCCACGAATCCGACGGATGGCAGGGCGGAACTCTCGGGTACTGAAGTCATGCCCTCCAGTTTAGGCGTGAGGATCCCGTCCGGTCCTCTTTGTGACTGAGGCCTCCCTCACGCCTGCCCGGCGCCTCCATCCAGGGAGCCGCGGCGAGCCCGGACCAGCTAGCCCTGCCGTGCCCAGAGGCTGACCCGGTACCTGGTCCCGCTCGACGATTCCAGCCAGCCGGACTCCGGGGTCAGCGCGGCGAGCGCCCAGTCGGTTCCGAGGGCGGGAGCGACGGTGTCGCCTTCCACGGAGGACTCGACGACGGTGACGAGTGCGGCGTTGGCGCGGTGCAGGGCATCGGCGTACACCCGCCCGCCGCCGATGACCCAGATCTCCTCGGCTCCCGGGCTGGCCTGCGCGGCCTCGAAGGCGGCATCGAGTGAATCGACGACGATGGCGCCCGGCAGGTCGGCGGAGCCGGATCGGGAAAGAACGATGTTGGTGCGGTCCGGCAGCGGCCGGAACTTCTCGGGGAAGGACTCCCAGGTGCGGCGGCCCATGATGACGGGATGCCCCGTCGTCGTGGCCTTGAAGTGCGCCATGTCCTCCGGTACGTGCCAGGGGATTCCGCCGTCCCTGCCGATCACGCCGTTCTCGGTCTGCGCCCAGATCATGCCGATCACCGGGCGTGACCCGACGGCGTCGGGCACGCTCAGGGTGTGGGCGGGGGCCTCACTCATACCGCCACCGGGGCCTTGATGGTGGGATGGTGCTGGTAGTCGACCACGTCGAAATCCTCCAGGGTGTAGTCGAAGATGCTGGCGGGTTTCCGCTTCAGCTCGATGCGCGGGTACGGGTACGGCTCGCGGGACAGTTGTTCGGTGACCTGCTCCACGTGGTTGTCGTACACGTGGACGTCGCCGCCGGTCCAGATGAACTCGCCCGGTTCCAGGCCGGTCTGCTGCGCGACCATCAGGGTCAGCAGTGCGTAGGAGGCGATGTTGAAGGGAACGCCGAGGAAGGTGTCGGCGGACCGCTGGTACAGCTGGCAGGACAAACTGCCCGGACCGCCGTCGACGCCGGGGGTCACGTAGAACTGGAAGAAGACGTGGCACGGGGGCAGCGCCATGTTGGAGATCTCCGAGACGTTCCATGCCGAGACGAGGTGCCTGCGCGAGTCCGGATTCGTCTTCAGCGCTTCGACGACCTGGGCGATCTGGTCGATGTGCCCGCCGTCGGGCGTCGGCCACGACCGCCACTGGACGCCGTAGACGGGGCCGAGTTCGCCGTCGTCGTCCGCCCACTCGTTCCAGATGGACACGCCGCGCTCCTGGAGCCAGCGGACGTTCGAGTCACCGCGGAGGAACCAGAGCAGTTCGAGGGCCACGGACTTGAAGTGCACGCGCTTGGTGGTGATGAGCGGGAAGGACTCGCGGAGGTCGAACCGCAGCTGCCGGCCGAAGACGCTCCGTGTTCCGGTGCCCGTCCTGTCACTCTTGGCTGCGCCGTTCGCCATCACGTCGCGCAGCAGATCCTCATAGGGGGTGGGGATGGGGGTGCTCACCCGGCAAGTCTACGGGGAAATCGTGCCCGACCAGCGGCACGCGACGGGTGACGCCGGTCGGTCCGGGACGCCGGTCCCGGACCGCCATGGCCCGCCGGTGAGGGGGCCGGTGAGGCTCCCGTCAGTCGTCGTAGGCGCGGAACTGCTCCACGGAGACGATGCGTCCGGCGTTGATGCTGCTGACCTGGCAGATCACGGCCTCGCCCGGGGCCAGGTAGGGGTCGTCGGCGGGGAGCAGCTTCCGCAGCCTGCTCGTCATGTGGCTGCCCAGGACCGAGAACACGAGTGGAAGCACCGGGCGATGCGTGCAGATGGCGACCGGGCGGCGCTTGTCGAAGACCCGCTCGACGGCGTTCCTGGCACGCCCCGGCTTGCGGGCGGCGTCGTGCTCGGTGAGGGCGTCCACGAGCTTCAGCTTCGCGCTGCGCTGGTGCACATAGGGGGAGATGGTTTGGACGCAGCGCACCCAGGGGCTGCTCACCACGCGTTCGGGGTTCCAGGCCTGCAGCAGCCGGCTGACTGCCACAGCCTGTCGACGGCCGGTCGCGGCCAGCGGCCGCTCGCCCTCGGCCCTGCTCCAGGACGACCGGGGTTTCGCCTTCGCATGCCGGACGACGATCAGGGGCCAGGTCTGCAGGTCCTTCGCCCGGTGCGCTTCGACGAGGGCGTCGAGGGGTTCGATGTCGGACGGATTGGACAGCAGTTCGCGTGCCTTCTCCGGCGACACCCACTCGGCCCGATCCACTTCCTTGCCGTCCGGGGCAGGGACCAGCCGTTCGGCCCGGGCCGCCCAGTAGTGCACGACCTTGTCACGGGAGGAGACCGGGTAGGTGATCGAGGCGAGCGGGATTCCCAGCTTGACGCTCAACCCCACCTCCTCGAACGTCTCACGGACGGCGCACTCCGGCGTCGTCTCGCCCGGATCGAGCTTGCCTTTCGGCCAGGACCAGTCCCTGTACCGGGGACGGTGGATGATGAGGAGCTCGAGTTCGCCTTTCTCGATGCGCCAGCAGAGCGTTCCGGCGGCGACCACCGCGGCACCACTGCCCTGCGTGGTGCCGGCGGGGGCGACCTTCGTGGGGGTTGCCATCAGCGGCGCGACACCGCACGCTGGCGGGCCCTGGAGGCGAGCAGCCAGGACTGGATGTCCTCGAGCGGAGTGCCGTCGTCGTCCTTGTGGTGGCGCGTCCAGCACCCGGTCTCGTCGAGGTGCCAACTGGAGATCGCCGGGTTCATGTAGCGGTCCATGAGGGTCATCAGGTAGGAGATGTCCTCGGGCGAGCTGAGCTGCACGAGGGCCTCGACGCGGCGGTCCAGGTTTCGGTGCATCATGTCGGCCGACCCGATGAAGACCGCCGGTTCGCCGCCGTTCGCGAAGGCGAACACGCGGGAGTGCTCCAGGAAACGGCCGAGGACGGAGCGGACGGTCACGTTCTCGCTGAGGCCTGGGACGCCCGGCCGCACCGAGCAGATGCCGCGGACGATCACGTCGACCTGGACGCCCGCCTGGGATGCGCGGTACAGCGAGTCGATGATCGCCTCGTCGACCATCGAGTTGACCTTGATGACCACGCGCGCCGCGAGGCCCGCCTGCTTGTTGGCGATCTCACGCTCGATGCGGTCGATCAGGCCCGAGCGCACGGAGCGCGGAGCGACGAGGAGCCGCTTGAACGTGGACTTCGGCGCGTATCCGGAGAGCTGGTTGAACAGGCGCGACAGGTCCTGGCCCACCTGCTCGTTGGCCGTGAGCAGTCCGAGGTCCTCGTAGTACCGGGCCGTGCGCGGGTGGTAGTTGCCCGTGCCGATGTGGCAGTAGCGCCGCAGCCCGTCGATCTCCTGCCGCACCACGAGCGAGAGCTTGCAGTGGGTCTTGAGGCCCACGATCCCGTAGACCACGTGCACGCCGGCCTGCTCGAGCTTGCGGGCCCAGGAGATGTTCGCCTGCTCGTCGAAGCGGGCCTTGATCTCCACGAGCGCGAGGACCTGCTTGCCCGCCTCGGCGGCGTCGATCAGGGCGTCGACGATGGGGGAGTCGCCCGACGTCCGGTACAGGGTCTGCTTGATGGCCTGCACCTTCGGGTCGGCGGCGGCCTGCTCCAGGAAGGCCTGGACCGACGTCGAGAAGGAGTCGTACGGGTGGTGCAGCAGGATGTCCCGGCGGCGCATCGCGGCGAAGACGTTCGCCGCCTTGGAGGTCTCGCTCTCGTTGAGGTACCGGCTCGTGTGCGGGACGTGCTTGGGGTAGTGGAGCTCTCCGCGGTCGATACCGGCGATGACGCTGAGCCCGCGCAGGTCCAGGGGCGCGGGCAGGTTGTAGACCTCGTCCTCCTCGACGCCGAGTTCGCGGGACAGGAGCGCCCGGATGCTCGGGTTGATGTCCGTGGTCACCTCGAGGCGCACGGGCGGGCCGAAGCGGCGGCGCAGCAGCTCCTTCTCGAGGGCCTGCAAGAGGTTCTCGGCGTCGTCCTCCTCGACCTCGAGGTCCTCGTTGCGCGTGACGCGGAACAGGTGGTGCTCGAGGACCTCCATGCCCGGGAAGAGCTGGTCCAGGTGGACGGCGATGACCTCCTCCAGCGGGATGAAGCGCGCGACGCGTCCGGCGACGTTGCCGGCGCGGGGCCCGTCGACGGACATCAGGCGCGGAAGCTGGTCGGGCACCTTGACGCGTGCGAACAGCTCCTTCTCGCTGATCGGGTTGCGGACCACGACGGCGAGGTTCAGGGACAGCCCGGAGATGTAGGGGAAGGGGTGCGCGGGGTCCACCGCGAGGGGCGTGAGGATCGGGAAGACCTTCTCGGCGAAGATCTTGTGGAGCTCGGCCCGGGCGGGCTCGTCGAGCTCCTCCCACGTGGTGAGGTGGATCTGCTCCCGGGCGAGGGCCGGCCGGATGTGCTCGGCGAAGACGGCCGCGTGGCGCTGCTGCAGCTGGTAGCCGTCCTGCATGATCTTCTCGAGCTGCTCGATGGGGCTCAGGCCGGCCGCGGAGGGGACTGCCAGGCCCGTGGCGATGCGGCGCTTCAGGCCGGCGACGCGCACCATGAAGAACTCGTCGAGGTTGGACGCGAAGATGGACAGGAAGCTGACGCGCTCGAGGAGGAAGAGGTCGGGGTCCTCGGCGAGTTCGAGGACGCGGGCGTTGAAGTCGAGCCAGCTGATCTCGCGGTCCAGGAAGCGGTCCGGCCGGATGTCACCGGACGGCAGGAGGCTGGGAGCGAAGTCCGGGATGTCGATGCGGTCCTGGGTTGCCCGGGCCGGCGCCGTCTCGGAAGATCCGTACCGTGACGCTCCCCGGCGTTTTGTCTCTGAATCCATTGCGTCTCCTGCGGCGTGGGCGGGCGTAAGCGAGCGCGCCGCTCCGACCAGCCGGGAGACGCCTCGAAAATAACCTTACAAGGTGGGTTGCGGCGTCCTGCCCGCGTACATGACATCCACGTCCCAGCGGGTGAAGCCCAGCTTCCGGTACAGCGCGACGGCGGCGGTGTTGTCGGCGTCGACGTACAGCATGATGGCCTGCAGTCCCTTGCCGTGGAGGTACTCGATGCCGGCGATGGTGAGGGCCTTGCCGAGGCCCATGCCCTGGGCCTCCGGCGTCACGCCGACCACGTACACCTCGCCCATGGGCGGGTGTGCGCCGAGACCGGGATGGACCTTCGTCCAGTGGAAGCCGAGCAGGGTGCCGTCCTCCTCGCGCACCGCCAGCAGGAACCCGTCGGCGTCGAACCAGTCCTCGTCCATCCGTGCCTCGAGGTCGGCGCGCGTCGTGGCGCCCTGTTCGGGGTGGTGGGCGAACGCCGCCGCGTTGGCCGCGAGCCACGCCTCCTCGTCCTGGCCGCGGACGAACGCACGCAGGGCCACTCCCTCGGGAAGCTGCAGGGCGGGGACGGACTGCTCGACGGCGGCACGCGTCAGGCGCATGCGCCACAGCTCCCGCACGGGTTCGAAGCCGAAACGCGCGGCGAGGTCGGCGGCAGCGGAGTGGTTCCCGTGCGACCAGCCCCGGAGGCCGGGGATGCCCTCGGCCAGGACGGCCTCGATGAGCGCCGTTCCGGCGCCCTCCCCGCGGCCGTCGGGTGCGACGACGAGTTCGAGCACGGCACCGTCCTCGGTGCCGTGGGTGATGACGGCGACGCCCGCCAGTTCGCTCTCCTGCTGCCCGGAGTTCCGTGCCGTGACGACCAGCAGCCGGTCCCCGGCGTCCTGCGCACGGAGGGTCACCAGCGTCTGTTCGGACAGGGGCGGATTACCGTCCGCCTCGGTGGCGGCTGCTGCGAGGCGGTGTATCTCCTCGAGGGCGGCGGGCGAAGGGGCGCCCACGATCCTGTCGACGGACCAGGTGGGGGCGTGCTGCGCGGCGGTCATGCGCCCAGCCTAGTCCCCGCTCCTTCCGGCCGGTTTGGCCGACCGGAAGGAGTGCGGTAGTGTCGGTAACTGCTCGAGGGGGATGCACCAGTGGGGTGCCCGCGATACGTTCGACCCGTATGTCCTCCACCAGGGTCCGGCCATCAGGACCGGATACGCAAAAGCCCCCTTCACCAGCAGGTGAAGGGGGCTTTTGCGTGGTGTCGCTGTGATGTCGGCTCAGGCGTCCTGGTTGACCGGGCTGCGGTCCTCCGGCAGGCGGGTCAGCGTGAAGCGGTACCCGACGTTCCGCACCGTCCCGATCAGCTGCTCATGGTCCGCTCCCAGCTTTGCCCGGAGGCGCCGGACATGGACGTCGACGGTGCGCGTGCCGCCGTAGTAGTCGTAGCCCCACACCTCGTGCAGGAGCTGGTCCCGGGTGAAGACGCGGCCCGGATGCTGCGCCAGGTACTTGAGGAGCTCGAACTCCTTGTACGTCAGGTTCAGGGGCTCGCCGCCGACCCTCGCCGTGTAGCTGGCCTCGTCGATCACGACGCCGGACGCATGGATCTCGGTGCTCGTCTCCTCGCTCGCCGCCGTCGACCGGGCGATGACGAGGCGCAGCCGCGCCTCGACTTCCGCCGGGCCGGCCGAGTCGAGGACGACGTCGTCCGCCAGCCAGTTGGCCGCCACCGCTGCCATGCCGCCCTCGGTGAGGACGAGGACCAGGGGAGCGCTCAGGCCGGTGGCCTTGAGGAGCTGGGTGAGGGATCTGGCGCCGACCAGGTCCTTGCGCGCGTCCACCAGGACGACGTCGCACGGTTCGGTCTCTAGAAGTGCCGTGGGCTCGGCCGCGAGGATGTGCACCTTGTGGTTGAGCAGTTCGAGGGCCGGCAGGATGTCGACCGACGAGCCGGTGGTGTTGGTGAGCATCAGGATGTGCGGCATGGGTCCTCCACGGATCGGGTATGCGCATCATCGGGCAGCGGTGCCCTCGTTCCCGGAACCGGGGCCGAGGGCGGTAGAGATTTCGACAAGTATAGCCGCAGCCGTGTGATGGGACGCACGTGTGCGTCCTGCGCGGCGCGGGCCGGTTTTCCCGTCCGAAGAGCCGGTAGGGCAGTATTGCTGGAGTGAAGAGGACGAGCGTGGCCACTGCGGCCGGAGCCGCGGCTGCGGCGGCAGGCGCCATCGTCGCGTCCTCGTACGCCTCCCCGCTCACCACTGCCATCACCGCCGGCGCGGTGTGCGTCCTGGCCGCGATCGGGTGGCCCGCCATCCTTCGCGTCCCCGCCAGGAAGAGCCTGTCCGCGGCCATCGGGCTCAGTGCCCTGCTCGCTGTGGTCCTGACGGCCACCGTGCCCGGGCCGGCCTTTCTGGCGTGGTTCCCGGCGGCCGTGGCGCTCGGTGTCGGCGCGGTCTTCATGATCCAGCTGCTGCGCGGGACGGGCCAGAGCCACCGCCTGGAGTCGACCCTCGGGGCCAGTGCGGGGGTGATCGCCGTCGGCATGGGCTCGGGCTGGGCCGCAGCGGACCGCCTGGCCGCCAACGCGGCCGACTCCGGCATGATGCTCGTGACCGGGGTCAGCATCCTCGTCGCGATCGCGGTCTCCCTCCTGCCGCTCCCGGACCGGCTCGTGGCCCCCGCCGCCCTCGCCCTCGCAACACTCGCCGGGCCCCTCGGCGCCCTGCTGTTGACCGACGTGCCCGCGCTCGCCGCGGCAGTGGTGGGACTCGCCTGTGGTGCCGTCATCGCCGGGACACGCCGGCTGCTGGTCGGCCGTGAGGCGCCGCTGGACCCCATCGCAGCCGTGGCGGCGGGCATCACCCCCGTGCTCGCGATCGGCTCCGTGGTCTACTTCCTCGACAAGCTCCTCCTGTCCTGAACACGGCCCAGGGCGCTCGTACCACCCTCCGGTCCTGCGTCCTGTGCTGTCCGGAGCGGGCGTTAGGATGGAAGCATGTCCATCCTCGCTCTTGAAATCTTCTTCATCTCGCTGCTGGTCGTCGCCGGTCTCGGCATGGCGGGTTTCGCAGCCCTCGTCATCACGCGCCTGTACAAGGGCCAGAAGTAGCCGACTGACCCCGGAGTACCCATGTCGATTGACCTGCCCACCGACCTGACGCCCGAGCTCGTCCCACTGTCGTGGCTCCTCGGAACCTGGGAGGGGACTGGGATGCTCGGCGAGGGCACTGCCGACTCGGAGCGCTTCTCGCAGCGCGTCGTGTTCTCGCAGAACGGCCTCCCGTACCTGCAGTACAGCGCCGAATCGTGGCTCATCGACGAGCAGGGCTCGCAGCTGCGCCCGCTGTCGGTCGAGACGGGCTTCTGGGCGCTCGACCGCAAACTGAACGACGCCGACGTGGGCCCCGGCCTGAGCCCCGCGGACATCGTCCCGGCCCTCAAGACCGCGGACGAGGTGGAGCAGTTCCGCAATGACGCCGGTGGCTTCGACATCACGGCCACCATCGTCCACCCCGGCGGCATAGCCGAGCTCTACTACGGGAGCATCAAGGGTCCGCAGATCCAGCTCAGCACCGACCTCGTGATGCGCGGCCAGCACTCGAAGGAGTACACGGCCGCCACCCGCCTGTTCGGACTCGTCGAGGGCAACCTGTACTGGCGCTGGGACGTCGCGGCGGACGGCAACTCGCTCGAGGCGCACGCCTCCGCCATCCTGAAGAAAGCCTCCTGACCGCGGAGCACCCCTGCAGCCGCGTACCCACGTGGTCGCCGCACCCGTGCGGCCACGCCGCATGCCAACAGCTGATGCAGGAATAGTCCTGCCCGGAAGGCGTTATACCGTCATGATCCCAAGCCCCCTCCTGAGCCGTCCCGGTGCCGTCGAGGGTGGCGGACCGGAGGCCGGCGTCGCCGCCCACTATGGCGACCCCTTCCGTGAACAGCGCCTCCTCGCCGAGGGTCAGGCCGTCGTCGACCTCGCGAACCACGGCGTCGTGACGGTCTCCGGTCCCGATCGGCTCAGCTGGCTCAACACACTGTCCTCGCAGCTGCTCCTCGGCCTCCGGCCCGGACAGAGTTCCGAGACGCTGCTCCTCACCGTGCAGGGCCGCATCGAGCACTCGGTCCATGTCGTGGACGACGGCGCCGTCGCCTGGCTGATCACCGAGGGGAGCGAGGCGACGCCGCTCGCCGCCTGGCTGGAGCGCATGAAGTTCATGCTCCGCGTCGAGGTCACGGATGCCACCGACGCCTGGGCGGTCCTCGGCGCGACCCGGGCCCTGCCCGAACTGGGTGACGACGTCGTCGTCTGGGAAGATCCCTGGCCCTCCATCGGGTCCGGCGGCTATGCCTACTCGACGGTCGACGACGCCGGACACCCGGGACGGGAACGGCCCTGGTTCGAATACCTCGTGCCGCGCGACAGCCTGGAAGCGGCGGTCACATCCACGGGGCTCGCCCTCGCCGGTTCGCTCGCGGCCGAGGCCCTGCGCATCGCCGCCTGGCGGCCCCGACACGGCTTCGAGACGGATGAGAAGACGATTCCCCACGAGCTCGATCTCCTGCGCACCGCCGTTCATCTCGCGAAGGGGTGCTACAAGGGGCAGGAGACCGTCGCGCGCGTCCACAACCTCGGACACCCGCCTCGCCGCCTGACCTTCCTCCACCTCGACGGCAGCCAGCACACGCTCCCGGCAGTAGGAAGCGCCGTCCTCAGTGAGGGCCGCACCGTGGGCCGCGTGACGTCGGTCGGCCACCACTACGAGATGGGGCCCATCGCCCTCGCCGTGCTCAAGCGCTCCGCCGATGCCTCCGCCGATCTGCTGGTGCAGGACGGCGAGGAGGTGTACGCCGCCGGCCAGGAGGTCATCGTGGCGCCGGATGCCGGGCAGGTCGTCGGGCGGGCGACGGGATTCCTGAAGGGACCGCGATGAGCGCCGGCAACGACGGCGGTGGGGGCTCGAACCATGACGCCGGCACGACCAGTGACGCCGGCACGACCAGTGACGCCGGGTTGACCAGTGACGCCGGGTTGACCAGTGACGCCGGCTCGGGCGTGGCCGACGACGCCGGCGCTGCCGCCGCGATTGCCCTGGCCCACGCGCTGTTCGACGCTGCCCGCCAGGGGGACAACGCGACCCTGGTGCGGTACCTCGACGCGGGAGTGCCGTTCACGCTGACCAACACCGCCGGAGACAGCCTGCTGATGCTCGCCGCCTACAACGGGCACCCAGCCATCGTGCGCGACCTCCTGGCGCGTGGCGCCGATGCCGACCAGGCCAACGACCGCGGGCAGACGCCCCTGGCGGGCGCCGTCTTCAAGGGCCACACGGACGTGGTCCGGCTCCTCGTCGACGCCGGAGCGGATCCCGACGCCGGGACGCCTTCGGCCCGTGCCGCTGCCGAGATGTTCGGCCGAACGGAGCTCGTCGAGCTGTTCGGCTGACGGGACTCGTCCGTGCCAGCGGGCTGTGCGAGGGCTGACGGACATGTGCCGGCAGGCCCTCGGGCACTCGTCCCGCCACCCCCAACCCCTGATCGACGAGTCTCCGTCAGGCCGGGAGTTCAGCGTTCCTTCTATCCTGCCGGGGATGCAGGCTGGAGAGCCTTCCGCTCTCCGGGTCCTGGTGGGTATGAGGCGCTGCGGCCGCAGAAGATGATCGCGATAGCGAGGAAGGCCGGAACCGCGGCCACCCAGGGGAGCATCAGTCCTCCTCCCAGAGTCAGAGCGAACCCTCCGTAAAGGGCACCGACGGCGATACCGAGTTGTGTCGTGAGGACCTGGAGCGAGTTGGCCGCATCCCGATGAGGACCGCCGGCTCGCAGGATGGCCGTCTGGTTGTAGATGCCACTGGCACTGAGGCCGGCACCCCAGAGGAACATCAAGGCTATGAAGCAGGCCAGATTCCCGCCCAGGATCGGCAGCACCACATAGGCGCTGCCGACGAGGGCTATGGCTGCAAGGAGCCCCCGCCTTGGATACCGGTCGACCGTGATGCCCGCGATCCAGAGTCCGGCAAGCCCGGATATCCCGATGATCGAGAGGGTGAAACTAATGGTGGAGGAGGGGAGCCCGGCGGCGGAGATGAAGGGGGCGATGTAGGTGAAGAGAGCGAACCGTGCGAGAAGCATCAACGGCCATGCGATCGCGATCAGGAGGACGCCTTTCCGGGCGAGAGCGAGCCGCAGGGAGGGACGTGGTGCATGCTCCGCACCGTTGCCCCTGGGCAGCAACCATAAGGCCAGCAGTGCGAGTAACGCTCCGGCGCCTCCAAGGGACAGGAACGCTTCCCGCCAGCCGATGACAGTACCCAGTGCAGTGCCCAGGGGTGTGCCGACAGCCAGTCCCAGGTTGTTACCACTGAAGACGATGGCCAGGGCCTTGCCGACCTTGAGTTCGGGAACCAGTCGGCTCACGAAGGGTGCCATGAGCGACCACAGCAAGCCGTGAGCAATACCGCCGATGAGCCGGGCTGAAACCGCGATCCCGAAAGTGGGGCTGATCGCTATGAGGATGTTGCTGAGCGCCATTGCCACGACCAGGGATACGAGCAGCATTTTTCGAGGGAAGCGGGCAAGAACCTTGGTCAACGGTAGGACGGTGACCACGATGATTCCCGCATACCCTGTGGCGAGGTAGCCCACCTGTGCTTCCGATATGCCGAATCCGCTGCTGATCTGTGGCAGCAGACCTGCCGGCAACAGCTCTGTAGTGATCGAGGTGAAGCCGATGGCCGCGAGGATCACCAGGGCGCCAAGGGGAAGCCGGGCGTCGGCACGAACGGTCGTTCTTGGCATCATGGGCGGGAACCACGCTTCGTCGTCGGATGAAGGCCCTGTTCCCTACCGCCGCCGAAGGCGCCAGTTTGCCCCGTGGACTGCTGCGCGGTGGGAATCAGGCAGTGGTACTGATTATGTCGGGGACTGTGCGCCGGGTGCCGCGCGGGTTGTTCGGAGCGGGGGCTTGATGAGGATCCGAGCGCATACCGATAGGTCGTGGTAAGCCACCGATCAGCTGTCGAGCAGCACCGACGTCTGCGTTCCGGCGAAGGCGAATCCCGCGCGCCGGGCAGTCCGCTGGGACGCGGTGTTGTCCGTCCGGGCACGCCACTGCGGGACCAGGCCTGCGGCCATGGCCTCTTCGACGGCCACCGCGCTGATTCGCTGGGCGTAGCCCTTGCGTCGCAGCGCGGGCGGCGTGAGAACCGCGAGATGGGCCAGGATGCCCTCCCAGATGTCGTAGCCTGCGCCGGCCAGGGGAGTCGGTTCGTCCGCCTCCGGACCGTCCTCGTCGACGAGGACGAACGGGTGGTCGACACCCCTGAGGTCGGCCTCGGCGACGTCGTCGGGCGGACACAGCCGCTCGAGTGCGCGGACGAGGCCGGCCTCGCTGGACACGACGGCGGGCGGTCCCTCGAACTGCGGCAGGGCGTCGCAGAAGTAGAGCTGCGCCTCGCCGAGCGCCCGCCCGCCGTGGTCGCGGCTCAGCGTGAGCAGGGTCGAGGAGCTCCGCAGTTCCAGAGCCGGTAGGTGCCGCCCCGCGTCCACGGCCCATGCGGGGCCCCGAAGGACCTCCCTGCCGAACAGCGTCACGAAGGTCAGGACCGGGGCGTCGTCGTCGACGCTGTACAGGCGGCCCTCGCCGCCGTCGGTGAGGGCGTCGTCGTCGAGCCCGAGCAGACGCGACCAGGCGAGCTGGATGATCGAGACCGTCCCGGGGTCGAGTTCCACGGGGACCTCAGCCGAACAGGATCGCGGCTTCGTCGTAGCGGTGCTGCGGAACCCGCTTGAGGTTGCCGAGCGCCGCCTCGAAGCCGACGTGCGCGATCTCGGTGCCGTGGAGCGAGACCATGGTGCCCCACAGCTCGTCCTTCACGGAATCGACGGCGGCCATCCCGAGGCGGGTGGCGAGCACACGGTCGAACGACGTCGGGACGCCACCGCGCTGGATGTGGCCGAGGATGGTCGCGCGTGTCTCGATGCCCGTGCGTGCTTCCAGCTCCGGCGCCAGCTGGTCGGCGATGCCCCCCAGGCGGGGCCGGCCGAACGTATCCAGGCCGCGCTCGGAGTGCGCCTGCTCCATGTGGGAGGGCACGAAGCCCTCGGCGACGACGACGAGGGGCGCGCGTCCTCGGGCATTCGCGGTCGCGACCCACTCGGCGATCTGCTCGATGCTGGTCTGCTGCTCCGGGATCAGGATGGCGTGGGCGCCGGACGCCATGCCGGCGTGCAGGGCGATCCAGCCCACGTGCCGGCCCATGACCTCCGCGATCATGCAGCGGCTGTGCGACTCGCCCGTGGTGCGGAGCCGGTCGATCGCCTCGGTCGCGATCTGGACAGCCGTGTCGAAGCCGAAGGTGTAATCGGTGGCGTCGAGGTCGTTGTCGACCGTCTTGGGGACTCCGACGATCTTCAGGCCGAGGTCCGTGAGCCGCTTCGCCGCTGCGAGGGTGCCTTCGCCGCCGATCGCGATCATCGCGTCGATGCCGAGGCGCGCCATGTTCTCCTTGATGGCCTCCGCTCCGCCCTTGCCCTCGAAGGGATTGGTGCGCGAGGTGCCGAGGATCGTGCCGCCCTGCTTGGAGATGCCGCGCACGGCGTGGCGCGGAAGGTCGATGATGTCGCCCTCGACGACGCCGCGCCAGCCATCACGGAATCCGACGAACTCCTGCTCGTGCACCTTGATGCCCTTGAGCACCGCGCCGCGGATGACGGCATTCAGCCCGGGGCAGTCGCCGCCGCTGGTGAGGATTCCGATCTTCATATGGCCTGGGGTTCCTTCGACGAGGGGGTGGATGATCCTTGAGGAGCACACCGTCGGGCCCAGCTATGATTCTAGACACACTGCGGCAGCCCACCCGACTACGTCACATCGGCCTCCGGCCCTGACCCCTCCAGTCGCTGGGCCCGGCCCGGAACCACGTAGGCTGGGTGCACCCGGCGCACGAACGGCCCAGACCCGTCCATCGCGCCCCCGCCGGTCCGAGGAGGACACAGCAGTGCCCCAGGCAGGTTTTGCGCCAGCGGCGCTGCGCATGGTCTCCATCTCCCGGCCGGTCCTCTGGATCAACACCCTGGGCACCGGCGTCGTCGGTATGTGGCTCACGGGCACGTTGTGGCAGGGGGAAGCCCTTGCCCTCCTGGTCTGGCTCACACTGCCGTTCAACCTGCTCATCTACGGCGTGAACGACATCTTCGACCAGGACACCGACGCCCTGAACCCGCGCAAGGGATCGCTCGAGGGCGCCCGGATCCGGGCCTCCGAGGTCCGGGCCATCTGGCTCTGGGTCCTCGTCACCAACGTGCCGTTCCTCGCCTGGTTCGGAGCTACGCTGCCCCCGGAGGCACTCGCCTGGATCGCGCTGTACGCGCTCGTCTTCGTCTTCTACTCCGCGCCTCCACTGCGCTTCAAGGCACGGCCCTACCTCGATTCGATCAGCAACGCCGCCTACGCCTTCCCCCTGGTCTTCGTGCCCTATGCCCTCAGCGACGAGCCGGTCTGGGCCGCCGCGATCGGCCTGATGGCCTGGAGTGCGGCCAAGCACACCTACGACGCCGTCCAGGACATCGACGAGGACAGGGGAGTGGGCATCACGACGACGGCGGTTCGGCTGGGCGCTCGCGGGGTCGTGGCCTGGAGCGGTGCGTGGTGGGCTGCGGCGACGGTGTGCTTCGCGCTCGTCAACATCCCGGTCGCCGTCGTGAACGCGCTCATCGCCGGCTGGCTGCTCCTGGGCCTGTACCGCGACCCACGGCCCGAGACGGGCCACCGGCTGTACCGGTACTCCATCGCCTTCCCCTACGTGGCCGGGACCGTGGCTGGTGTGCAGCTCGTGGCCGCCCTGACGCTGGGCCTCTACCGGTGAGCCGCGTCGTCGTCGTCGGGGGCGGGATCGGCGGGCTGACCGCCGCCGCGCTCCTCGGACGGACGGGCCACAGCGTGACGCTGCTCGAGGCCGCCGGGCATGTCGGAGGGAAGAGCCGCCGCGTGGAGGTGGCGGGACAGCGCATGGACACCGGTCCGTCCCTGTTCACCTTCCCGGGCGTCTGGGAGGAACTCCTTCGCAGGCTCGACGCCGTCGCACCGTCCGGTTCCGCGAGCGCGGCGGACATCGCGGCGCTGCGCCTGGAGCGGCTGCCGGAGGTCGGCACCTACTACTACCGCGGCGAGGAGTGCGCCCTGCCTGTTCCGGAGGGGCACCCCTGGCACGGGGCATGGGAGCGCTTCGCCGCCGAGCACGGCATCCTCGGCGGGGATGTCTCGCGCCTGCTGACCACGGGACCGCTGGAGCAGGCGTCGTACCCTGCACTGGCTCGGCTGGCGGGCCTGTACGGCCGCCGGCTCACGACGCGGAGCTACCTCGACAGCCTGCCCTGGCTGCCCAACGGATTACGCGAAGTTCTTGCGATCCACACCCTCAACGCGGGCGTCAGCCCCACCCGCACGCCCGCGCTGTACGCGAGCATGCCCGCGATCATGGCGAACGACGGCGTCTGGATCCCGGAGGGTGGCGTCTACGAGCTGGTGCTGGCCCTGGAACGGCTGGCCGTCGAGGCCGGCGTGGAGATCCGCACGGGCGAGCCGGTGCAGCGCATCGCACGACGGCGGGTGGTCACCGCCGCCGGGACCTACCCGGCCGACGCCGTCGTCAGCGGCCTCGATGCCGCCCGGCTCGCCGGTCTGCTGGCGGGCCGGCGCCCGCGCACGCCGAGGAAGCTCACCTGCTCGGCCGTCGGGATCTACGCCGTCCTCGCCGAACCGCTCCCTGAAGGGACTGCGCGTCACGGCGTGATCCTGCCCGACGACCCCGCGGCGCTCTACGCAGGCCTCGAAGCCGGGGACGAGCCGGAACAGACCATGGCCTTCGCCAACTACTACCCCGCCCACGGCGTCTACCCGAACGCGTCAGCGACCCTGGCACTGCTCCTCACCGCCCCGGCGAACGGTAGGAGCTACTCCCTCGAGGATCCCTTCGTGCGCCGCGAACTGGACCGGACGACGCGCGTGCTGAGGTTGCCCCAGCCTGTCGAGAAGTACTTCGAGGCCTACGAGATCCTGGATCCGGGCTACTTCGGAGAGTACGGTTCCGCAGGCGGCGCGCTCTACGGAGCCGTCCATCCGGCCTGGCTGAGTGGCCCCTTCCACGTCCCGGGCTACTCGGATCCGCTGCGGCCGTGGCTCTGGCGCGTCGGCGCGTCGGTCCACCCCGGGGGTGGCCTGCCTGCGGTCCTCGGCGGCGCGATGATGTCCACCCAGAAGCTGTTGTCCCGTCTGGGGTCTCCTGCCTGATCGGGAGCGCCCTGATCGCTCTTGAACACCCCGGCGGGAAGCGCGCAGCCACGATGACCATCGTCGACGGCGCCGGTCCCTTGCCGGCGATTGCTTCTCCGTCCCGAGTACCGAAGGATCTGATACACCATGAAGCGTTTCTTTCCCCTGTCCGCACTGACCCTCGCTGCGGCCCTCACCCTCACCGCCTGTGGTTCCACGGGCGGCAGCGACTCGGTTGACACCATGAACACCTCCGCTGCAGGCTCCAGTGCGCAGGCCGCGGAGGAGCACAATGACGCGGACGTGACGTTCGCGCAGATGATGATCCCGCACCACCGGCAGGCCGTGGAGATGAGCGACATGATGCTCACGAAGGACGGCATCAGCACGGAGGTCCTGGATCTCGCGACCACGATCAGGGACGCCCAGGGGCCGGAGATCGGGACCATGACCGGCTGGCTCGAAGCGTGGGGCGAGCCCGTCGACGCCGAGGAGAGCACGGAGGGCCACGACATGGAGGGCCACGACATGGGCTCGGAATCGGAATCGAAATCGGACTCGGAATCGGACTCGGGATCGATGGACGGCATGATGAGCGAGGACCAGATGTCCGAACTCGACGCCGCCGAGGGTGATGAAGCATCGCGCCTGTTCCTCGAGTCGATGACCGCCCACCACGAGGGTGCGATCGGCATGGCGCAGGACGAGATCGACAACGGCCAGGACCCTGAAGCGGTCCGGCTGGCGGAGACCATCAGCGAGACGCAGCAGGCCGAGATCGACCGGATGGGCAGGCTCCTCGAGGACCTCTGATCACCGGGTGCCGCGGCCGCTGCTGACCCCGTGGAGGTGAACTACCCCGCCCGCAGGGGAGGGTAGGTGGCCGTTCCGGGGCCGGGGCGCCTGCTCAGGAGCGCCTGCTCAGGAGCGCTTGCTCAGTGGTGCGGCGCTGCGTGCACTGTCGCGCCGGCCGGTGCAGGATGGACCGCACGCGCGAGCTGCAGGCGTCGTCGGACCAGCAGGACGATCAGTCCGGCAGCGAGTACAGCGGGGAAGACGAGCCCCGAGAAGATGCAGACACCCAGCCACAGGAACATCGAGACGAGCAGGCTGTCGAGCAGGCCCGGTCGCAGCGCGCGGTCTGTAAGGCGACTCCCTCCGATCCACGTGACGAGCGCCGAGGCGATGAGCCCCGAGAGGAGCCACCCGCCGTAGTTCGAGAGCGGGACCCCGTAGTAGGGGCCACCGCCCTCCCAGATCCAGAAGCCGAGGGCCACGGCTCCCGGATCCAGGACGCCGTCGATGACGACCAGCAGCAGGCCACCGAGGACGATCCTGCGCAGGGCCGTTCCGGTGCCTGACACAACGGCCACCGCGCCGATCACCAGCGGGACGTAGGAGAGGGGGAGCAGGTACGGCACGAGGCCGAGGATCGTGGGACCGAGCGGATCACCGTAGTGGAAATCCCCGTAGGGCACTCCCGTGGCGACGCCGAATCCTTCGATCAGGTAGCCGAAGGCGGATACCGCCACCAGTGCTGCCGCACCGCGGGCGGCGCCGAACTGCCGCACCAGGGCGACGAACGCCGGCAGCGCGATCAGCAGGTTGAAGCCGTAGGACGCATAGCTCGCGCCTTCCACGTCCGGGAACCGCACCACGAAGTAGCCGGAGACGAAGAGGAACGCGCAGGACGCGATGAGCAGGCGGGGGAAACTGCGGGGGGCAGCGGTCTTCGGCACGGCATCCATCCTTGCAGGTGCACCGCGGTCCTGGAGGCAAGAGGAAGGGGCATCCGGAAGTGCGGATGCCCCTTACGTTCGTGCAGCGGAGTTCCTGAGGATGGAGTCCCTAACGGTGCGTGAGGAGTTGCTCAAGGGCGATGCTGCCGTCGGTCTTGGGCAGCAGGAGCCACAGGACCAGGTAGAGCGGAAGGCCGATGAACGGGAGCAGGAAGCTGAGCAGCATCGCGATGCGCACGTAGCTCACCCGCCAGCCGTACTGCCGGGCGATGCCGGATGCGATCCCACCGAAGATGCCGCCGGGAGCCCGCTTGATCGGGGAGGAGCGGAGGAAGCTGTAGAGAGGTTGCATCGGAGTGCCTTTCGATCGGGAAGGAAGTGGGAGGGAGTCTGGAAGGGGTCTGGACGGAGTAGGGGGAAACGGATCCCTCTGTCGTGCTCGTACTCGCTCAGTATTCCGGAGCGTGGACCGCGTCGTCGTCCTGGTTGTCGGTCGTGCGGGTCCTCAGGGACAGGATGCCCCCGGCGACGAGCGACAGTCCGACTCCGACGAGCAGGCCGAGCGCCACCACCACGGGGTCGATGTCGAGTGCGACGAACTGCCCGAGCAGGACCAGGCCGGCGACCGCGAGGATCACCGCCCCCCACACGATGGTGACGACGCGTGGGCGGTGTTCCGGTCCGGTGATCGATGTGCTCATGGTGTGTCTCCTGTCGGGTTGGTGCCGGTGCGCGGCGCCGGGAAGGTGCCATCGGTACCGGTACCGGTATCGGTACCGGTTGCGGTGAGGATGGTGACGTTGCTCAGGGCTCCCCTCACATCGAGGATCAGGGCGGCTCCGGTGGCTTCGGGGTTTAGCTCGCCCCTGCCCAATTGGAGGACGCCTCCATCGCCCTGGAAGGCGGGCGACAGGGTGTCCGGGTCCGCCATCGCTTCCTGGGCATCCGCGTTGGCGAGAGCCATCCGGGTGCGTACCTCGACGGGCACGTCCTGCGGAACGATGACCGTGACGTCACTGGCCAGGGAGTTGACCGGGACCACGACGTCCCGTGCGGGTGAGGGCAGGCCGGCGAGGTCGATCGTGGCCTCGGCTGCCATGACGCTGTAGCCGTCGGACGCGGCCTGGAGCGACGCCGGCGTGGTCGTCGTCTCCTCTGCGACGACCCAGGAGCCGCCGACGATGGTGAGGGATGCGATGAGCGCGCCGATGGTCACCAGGGCCGCGGTGACACCCACGAGGCCCGAGCTCCGTCCCCGCATGCCCAGCGCGACGATGCCGAGCCCGAGCACGATGGCGGCTGCCGCGAGCGCCACCGCAGCGGCGTTGGCGACGTCGAGGACGCGCGTGTAGTCCAGCACGAGGAGGACCGCCGCGGTGATGGTCGCCCCGCCGAGAAGGAGGGCCGTCACCGGTCCGGAGGGCCGGATGCGGTTGGCTCGGTGGTGCCGGATGGCCAGCGGGACACTCTCAGGTCCTCCCGGGTACTGGGACCCTGCGGCGTCGGCTCCCGGATAGCCGGACCCCGTGGCCCACGGCGCCGGCTGGTAGGGCAGCGGATAGGTCTGCGTGTAGGGCCGGGGGTAGGACTCCGTGTCGGTCTCCGAAGAGGGCAGCTGAGGCGCATCGGGGGAGTCCTGGGCGGGATCGCCGTCCCCATGTCCAAGGTCGGAGCCGGTTGCGCGATTCCCGGAGAAGGCGGACGCGCCGGTTGCTCCTGACTGTCCGTAACCGGGCCCGGACGGGCCGCTGGAAGTACCGGATGCGGGGGGTTCCGCCGGCCCGAAGGGCTGCGGCTGGCCGGTCCCACCGCCGGTGGGGCCCGGGTACGGGCTGCTGGGACGGGCGCCGCCCCTGCCGGAGCGATTGACGATCCAGTAGACGAAGAGGACGACGGCCCCGATCCAGAACAGCGTCCACAGCAGGCCACCGGCTCCGCCATCATGAGCGGAAACGTCCGGGCGCCACAGGCCGATCGCCACGAGCACGGCGGCTCCCGTCAGCCCGGAGGTCCAGGAGCCACGCCCGGCCTGCTCGACATGGATGCGTCCATCGGGTTCCGGGAGCAGCGCCCAGGCGAGCCCGTACAGCAGGACGCCGATGCCGCCGAAGACCGCGAGGACCACGATCAGGCCGCGGACGAGGGCCAGGTCGAGGCCCGTGCGGCGGGCGACGCCGCCTGCGACACCTCCCACCCAGCGGTCAGGCGTCCGGGTGATGTCGAGGCCCCGGATCCAGCGGAAGAACGAGGACGAGGCGGGACGTTCCGCCTGGTGCGATGCGGCCGGTTCATGCTGCCAGGACGGCCCGCCTGGTGAGGGTGCTGAAGTCATGCTCCTATCCTTCCGGCGACGGCCGCGCCGGGATATCGGGGCCTACCCTGAGCGGACCCTGATTACACCCTGATTGGCATCGGGGAAGGGCCCCGAGCGCCCGCCGTCGTGCTTGGATGGGGGTATGAGGCCCCCGCTGCTGCGCAGATCCGACGGCGTTATCGCCGGCGTCTGCGCCGGGCTCGCCGTGCACCTCGGGATCAAGCGCTCCTGGGTCCGCATCGGCATGGCCGCGCTGACCCTCGCGTCCGGCGCCGGAGTGTTCCTGTACGCATGGCTCTGGATCTTCGTCCCGACCGCGGCGGACAAGGCCGCGGAGCGCGGACGGCCGACAGGCCCGGCCGCCTTCATGCAGGACATCGGCACGAAGGACGGGAAGATACGGCCCGCCGCCGGGACCGGGGCGGCCCCACCCCGTCCGGCGGGCACCTTCGACGCCGAGTCATGGCGCGAGCGGACGCTGCGTGCCGGGCGGCGGGAGGTCCTGTTCGGCACGGTGCTGCTGATCGCGGCGGCCGTGATCGTGGTGCAGTTGCTGGGGGTGCCGGTCAACTGGGGCTTCCTCGTCCCGATCGCCGTCGTGGCGACGGGCGCCGCCCTCGCATGGTCCCAGCTCGACGACGTGCGCCGGGCCAGGGTCATGAACCGCGCGGGTGCCGGACGCGCCAGTGGGATGCTGCGCCTGCTCGCGGGCATCGTGCTCGTCATCGCCGGCGTCCTCGTCGCCCTGTCCAGCAGCGGCTCGTGGACGCTGACCATGGCCACCCTCGTCGCGGTGCTCGCCGTCCTCGCCGGCGTCGTCCTGGTCCTCGCGCCGTGGGGCCTCAAGTTCTGGCGTGATTTGGAGACCGAGCGGGCGGCGCGCGTGCGGGAGACGGAGCGTGCCGAGATCGCGGCCCACCTGCACGACTCCGTCCTGCAGACCCTCGCGCTCATCCAGAACCGCGCGGACTCGGAGACGGATGTGCTGCGCCTGGCGAGGGCGCAGGAGCGGGAACTGCGCCAGTGGCTGTTCGCCGATCCGGCGAGGGACCCCGGCAGTCTCGCCGAACGCCTGCGTGGGATGGCGGGCGAGATCGAGGACCGCTACGGGCACCCCGTCACGGTCGTCGCCGTCGGTGATGCGGTGCTGGGCCCGGGCGAGGACGCCCTGGCCCAGGCTGCGAGGGAAGCCATGCTCAACGCAGCCAAGCACGCGGGAGGCGCCATCTCCGTCTACCTCGAGGCGGGCCCGGACACCGTTGAGGTGTTCGTTCGGGACAGGGGCAGCGGCTTCGACCCGGCAGCCGTCCCGGCGGACCGCCTCGGGATCCGGGAATCCATCACCAGCAGGATGCTCCGCCACGGCGGATCCTCCGAACTCCGCAGCGACGGGGACGGCACCGAGGTACGGCTCCGGCTGCCGCGGCAGGCCGGAAGCGCAGCGTAGGTCGGACGATGGACACCGGACAACAAACACAGGACATTCCGGCGGGCACAACGGCCGGGAAACGGTCAGGAAGAGGGAGACACGTGGACAGCGAGAATCTACCTGCGGACGCGGCAGCACCGGGAACGGTGTCCGTCGTCATCGTCGACGATCACGGGATCTTCCGCTCCGGCCTCCGCGCCGCGCTCGGGCCGGTGATCCGTGTCCTCGGGGAGGCAGCGACGGTCGAGGAGGCGGAATCGGTGATCGGTGCCACAGCGCCCGACGTCGTCCTCCTCGACGTCCATCTGCCCGGAGGCCGCGGCGGCGGGGGAGCGGAGGTCATCCACCGCTGCAGCACCCTCGGCACGCCGTCGCGCTTCCTGGCACTCAGTGTCTCGGACTCGGCGGAGGACGTCGTCGCCGTCATCCGTGCCGGAGCGCGCGGTTACGTCACCAAGACCATCTCCGGACCCGAGATCACCGACGCCGTGCAGCGCATCGCCTCGGGGGACGCCGTCTTCTCCCCGCGGCTCGCCGGCTTCGTCCTGGATGCGTTCGGGACCGCGTCGGTCGCCGTCGACGACGAACTCGACCGCCTCTCGGCACGCGAACTCGAAGTCATGCGGCTCATCGCGCGCGGCTACAGCTACAAGGAGACGGCGAAGGAACTCTTCATCTCCGTGAAGACCGTCGAGACGCATGTGTCGGCCGTGCTCCGGAAGCTGCAGCTGTCCTCGCGGCACGAACTCACGCGCTGGGCGACGGAGCGCAAGCTGCTCTGAGAAGGTGCGGGCCGCCTACCGGGCGGAACCCAGGAACTCCTGCAGGCGTCCCACGCCCGTCGCGAGGTCCTCGTCGCCGAGCGCATAGGACAGGCGCAGGTAACCGCTCGGTCCGAAGGCCTCACCGGGCACGACGGCGACCTCGACCTTCTCCAGGATCAGCGCGGCGAGATCGGCGGACGTGGCCGGGGTGACGCCGTCGAAGCTCCGGCCGAGCAGCGGCCGCACGTCCGCGTAGGCGTAGAAGGCACCGTGCGGGGTGGGGCATTCGACGCCCTCGATCTCGTTCAGGGCCGACACCATGGCACGACGGCGGCGGTCGAACGCCACCTTCATCTCGTCGACCGCGGTCAGCGGCCCGGAGACAGCGGCGAGGGCCGCCATCTGGGGCACGTTCGACACGTTCGACGTCGCGTGCGACTGCAGGTTCGTCGCGGCCTTGACGAGGTCCTTCGGACCGACCATCCAGCCCACGCGCCAGCCGGTCATCGCATACGTCTTCGCCACGCCGTTGAGGATGACCACCCTGTCGCCGAGGGAGGGAGCCGCCGTCGCGATCGACGTGAAGGGCACGCCGTCGTACGTCAGGTGCTCGTAGATCTCGTCCGTCACCACCCACAGCCCGCGTGCGGCAGCCCACTCGCCGATCTCACGGACGGCGTCGGCACCGTACACCGCACCGGTGGGGTTCGACGGCGAGACGAACAGCAGCACCTTCGTGCGCGGTGTCAGCGCCGCCTCGAGCTGTTCCACGGTCACGAGGTATCCCTGCTCGGGCCCGGCGAACACCTCGACCGGCACGCCGCCCGCGAGCCGGATGGCCTCCGGGTAGGTGGTCCAGAACGGCGTGGGGACGAGGACCTCGTCCCCGGGGTCGAGGAGGGTCGCGAAGGACTCGTAGACGGCCTGCTTGCCGCCGTTGGTCACGAGCACCTGAGCAGGATCCACGGCGTAGCCGGAATCGCGCAGCGTCTTCTCCGCGATGGCCTGCTTGAGCTCGGGGAGGCCGCCGGCAGGGGAGTAGCGGTGGAAACGGGGCTGGCGGGCGGCCTCGATCGCGGCCTCGACGATGTAGTCCGGCGTCGGGAAGTCCGGTTCGCCGGCACCGAAACCGATGACGGGCCGGCCCGCAGCCTTAAGGGCCTTCGCCTTCGCATCCACGGCCAGCGTTGCGGACTCCGCGATCGAGCCGATCCGCCGGGAGATCCGGGGGAGGGCTGAGCGGGTGGAGTCGTCGGTCGTCGCGTTCATCGGGTCCCGTTCCGTGAGGTCTTCGTGGCAGGTTCCAGCTTAGGCGGTGGCCCCTGCCCGGGACCGCATCGGACGTCCCCGCGTCGGACCGGCGGGCCACGGCGGCCCCCGAACGAGCTCGTCCTGGAGTCCGTCCGAGGCCCGTCGCGGCCGCTCCCGGGCTCATTCCGGGGCTCACCGGGGCCCGTCCGGCGCCCGTCGCGGCCACTCCGGGGACACAGCCTGAGTCCCCCGGTTCGACGTTCCGGCGGTGATTGCGTAGACTTGTTCCTCGGTGTTGAAACACCATGATGGTTCGTGCCCGCACCGGGCCGGCCTGAGTGGAAGCTGTACCGGTTTCGAACCAAAGGGTAGTGGCGCAATTGGTAGCGCAGCGGTCTCCAAAACCGCAGGTTGCAGGTTCGAGTCCTGTCTGCCCTGCGCGTGGCCTTCGCGGATGGATCGCGAGGGCCCGGCAGAAACAGATCACGAAGCCCCGGCGCAGGCACAGGCCCCGCGCGGCGGTAAACATGATCAGCTGGGGGCGCCACTGGTGGTCCGGCTGGAACACCACACAGATTGATGAGGTTGACGGTGACCGATACGGCTGCGAGCAGCTCCAAGGGAAGCCCCTCCGAGAAGAAGGCTCCCCAGCGCGGGTTCTTCGGACGCATCATGCTGTTCATCCGCCAGGTCCTCGCGGAACTCGGGAAGGTCGTCACGCCCACCCGCCGGGAACTGGTTCGGTTCACCATCACCGTCCTCGCCTTCGTGGTCATCATGATGCTCCTCGTGACCGCCCTGGACCTCCTGTTCGGGGCCGGCGCGGTGTGGGTCTTCGGCGACAGCTGACGCCGTCCTCCGGGAATGCATGTTCCGGCACCGCTGTTGAGGTGTCGGGCTGAGTACAGGCAAGCAGAACAACTTTCGAAGAATGTCAGAAAGCAGGCGGCTAGGTGTCCGAGCAAGAACTCGAACGGCAGATCACTCCCGAAGATGGTCTGGAGAACGAGGAGTACGGATCGGAGGCGGAGGTCGACGCCTCCGACCTCGACGTGCCTGCGGACGACTCCGACGCGGCCGACTACCCTGACGCTACCGATGTCGCCGCCGAGGACGGGCTCCTCGCCGACGACGTAGAGGCCGACGAGACCGACGACGACGTAGAGACCGACGTGGACGCCGACGACGACGAGATCGAGGCCACTGCCTCGGACGCCGTCGACGAGGCCGCCGCATCCGACGCGGACGAGGCCGGGGAAGCTCCGGAGGAAGCTCCTGCCGAGGACCCCGTTGCCGCATTCAAGGCCAAGCTTCGCCGCCAGGAGGGTGACTGGTACGTCATCCACTCCTACGCAGGATACGAGAACCGCGTGAAGGCGAACCTCGAAACCCGCATCCAGACGCTGGACATGGAAGATTACATCTTCGAGATCCAGGTGCCGATGGAAGAGGTCGTCGAGATCAAGAACACCACGCGGAAGATCGTCAACCGCGTGCGCATCCCCGGCTACGTGCTGGTCCGCATGGAACTCACCGACGAGTCCTGGGGCGCCGTGCGCCACACGCCCGGCGTCACCGGATTCGTGGGCAACGCCCACAACCCGGTCCCGCTGAGCCTCAACGAGGTGTTCTCGATGCTCGAGCACACGATCGTCCACACCGACGCCGAGTCGGGCAAGCCGGTCCAGCCCCAGTTCACGCCCGCCACCGTCAACTTCGAGGTCGGCGAGTCCGTCACCGTCAACGAGGGCCCCTTCGAGACCCTTCCGGCGACGATCTCCGAGATCAAGCACGAGTCGCAGCAGCTCGTCGTGCTCGTCTCGATCTTCGAGCGCGAGACCCCGGTCACGCTCTCGTACAACCAGGTCACCAAGATCCAGTAAAGCTTCGACGCGTCCCGGCGTGCTTGGCCGGGAAGCGTCGTGAAGGCCGTCACGCCATGACGGCCACCACCCCGCGGGACGCTCCTGTCCCGCGGGAACGCAATGCAAGAGAAGGACCCTTTCATGGCCCCCAAGAAAAAGGTCACCGGCCTCATCAAGCTGCAGATCAATGCAGGCGCTGCCAACCCGGCTCCTCCGATTGGTCCCGCACTTGGCCAGCACGGTGTCAACATCATGGAATTCTGCAAGGCATACAACGCCGCCACGGAATCCCAGCGCGGAAACGTCATCCCCGTGGAGATCACGGTGTACGAGGACCGCTCGTTCACCTTCATCACCAAGACCCCGCCGGCAGCCGAGCTGATCAAGAAGGCAGCCGGAGTCGCCAAGGGCTCGGGCACGCCGCACACCGTCAAGGTTGCGAAGCTGACCAACGCCCAGGTCGAAGAGATCGCCACCATGAAGATGGAAGACCTCAACGCCAACGACGTCCAGGCAGCCGCCAAGATCATCGCCGGCACCGCCCGCTCCATGGGCATCACGGTCGAGGGCTAATACCCCTCGCCACCGCCTCGTCCGGCACTGCCGGACACGGCACACCACCATTTCACAGCACGACGGCGCCGCGTCCCGCGGACGACGGCGTGAGTGGCAGGGCCCAGCGCGGTCCGCAGACCACGACTGCATAAGGAGAACAAGCAGATGGCACAGCGCAGCAAAGCATACAAGGACGCTGCCGCGAAGATCGAGGCGGACAAGCAGTACACCCCCCTCGAAGCGGTAGTCCTCGCGAAGGAATCCAACCCTTCCAAGTTCGACGCCACGGTCGAGGTGTCCTTCCGTCTCGGAGTGGACCCCCGCAAGGCGGACCAGATGGTCCGTGGCACCGTGAACCTTCCCCACGGCACCGGCAAGACCGCCCGTGTCCTGGTCTTCGCGACCGGCGAGAAGGCAGAGGCGGCCATCGCGGCCGGCGCTGACTTCGTCGGTTCCGACGACATGATCGAGAAGGTCTCCGGCGGCTGGACCGACTTCGACGCCGCGGTTGCAACCCCTGACCTCATGGGCAAGGTGGGACGTCTTGGAAAGATCCTCGGCCCCCGCAACCTGATGCCGAACCCGAAGACCGGCACGGTCACGGCGGATGTCGCCAAGGCTGTCACCGACATCAAGGGTGGAAAGATCGACTTCCGCGTCGACAAGCACTCGAACCTCCACTTCATCATCGGCAAGGTCTCCTTCGACGAGCAGAAGCTGGGCGAGAACTACGCTGCAGCGCTCGAGGAGATCCTCCGACTGAAGCCCTCGGCTTCGAAGGGCCGCTACATCCAGAAGGCAACGGTTTCGACCACCTTCGGTCCCGGCATCCCCGTCGACCCGAACGTCACCAAGGTCTACGCCTCCTAAGGCGGATCCCTGCAGAAGCCCCGCGGCGCGAGCCGCGGGGCTTCTGCGTTTAAGCGTCCAGCTGTCCGGACCGGGGTCCCGACCGGCAGGGCTATGCTCGGCGCATGACGGCGATCAGCCTGCTCCGCGTCCCCGCAACCCTCGCCGAGTCCGAGGGGAACGACTTCGTACAGAGCGCCCGCGTGACGGACGCCGTCGAGCATGCGATCTGGGGCCACGACGACCACGGCATGGATCCGGCGGAGCGGCTCGCCCGGGACCAGCCGACGGCGGACCGTGGTTTCGTCCTGGGCGTTGCAAGGGATCGCGGACGCATCGTCGCGAACGTAGGCATCGGTATCCCGCCCCGGGACAACCTGCGGAGCGCCGTCGTGCAGATCGAGGTCCTGCCATCCCACCGGAGGCAGGGGATCGCCACAGCGCTCCTCGCCTTCGCCGAGCAGGAGATCGCGGACCGGGGCCGCTCCATCCTCATGGCGTGGAGCGACGCGCGCGTCGACGACGCGCCGCCGGCGGGCCCGGTCCTCGTACCGGCCTCCGGTGCCGGCTCGTTCCCGGCGTCCGACCCGTCAGCCATCCTTGCCGTGCGTTCGGGTTTCGAGCTGGTGCAGGTGGATCGGCAGAGCGTCCTCCACCTCGCCGACGTGGAGGACGGGCGGGACGGCATCGCGCGGCTGGAGCGCGAGGCGCGCGCCGTGGGGTCCGGGGACTACGAGCTCGTGGGCTGGACCGACCGCTGCCCGGAGGACCTCATCAACGACTATTCGCTCCTGCGCCGGAGAATGAGCACCGATCCGCCGCTCGGCGGCTTCGCCCAGGAGGAGGAGGCATGGGACGCAGACCGCATCCGGCGGGAGGAGGACCGGTCCCGGACGGCCGGCGCCTCGAGCCTGGTCTGCGCCGTCCGCCACGTGGCGAGCGGGCAGCTGGTCGGGCACACCATCCTCGACCGGTCGGAGTCGAAGCCCGCCGTGGTGTACCAGGAGGACACCCTGGTGCTCGATGGGCACCGCGGTCACAGGCTGGGCCTGTGGCTCAAGGCGGCGAACCTGCGGCGGGTGCTCGATGAATGGCCGACGGCACAGCGGATCTACACGTGGAACGCCGAGGAGAACTCGCACATGCTCGACGTGAACGGAGCGCTCGGCTTCCGTCCGTCGGGCCGCACGGCCGGATGGCAGAAGATCCTCGGCTAGCGTGGATTTGGCCGAACCCGACGCGTCACGTAGGCTTTAACTACCAAAGACCGTCGGTCGATCCACCTCCACTTCCTGCAGCGCACTCCTGCGCGGTCCGGGAAAAGGAACAGGATCCGAAAGTTCCCGTGAGGGACGGCCTACGCAGGTGAACGAAGCTCCTCTCCACCGGCCTGTGCCCGTGTCGAGTAAAGCCCCGTGCATCTGCGCGGGGCGTTTTTTATTGGAGCTGGAAAGCCGGCGCATATTCCCCGGAAGGAGGGTTATGGCAACGCCAACAAAGGTTTCTGCAGTGGACGAGATCACCACCGATTTCAAGGACTCCACTGCGGCTGTCCTGACCGAATACCGCGGGCTCACTGTTGCTCAGCTCAAGGAACTGCGCCGTGCCCTTGGCGCGGACACCAAGTTCTCCGTCGTCAAGAACACCTTGACCGGCATTGCGGCAAAGGAAGCCGGCATCGACGCGTTCGATGGCCAGCTGTCCGGACCCACCGCGATCGCCTTCATCAAGGGTGACGCCGTTGCTGCGGCCAAGAGCCTCACGGATTTCGCGAAAGCCAACCCGAAGCTCGTCATCAAGACTGGAATCTTCGAGGGCAAGGCCCTCGACGCATCCGAGGTCGTTGCCCTGGCAGCCCTCGAGTCGCGCGAACTCCAGCTCGCCCGGGTGGCAGGTGTCCTCAAGGCACCGATGTCCGCCCTGGCCCGCACCGTCGATGCACTGCGCATCAAGCTCGAGGAGGAAAGCGGCGCTGCACCTGCAGCCGACGCTGACGCTCCTGCTGCCGAGGAAGCCGCTGCTCCTGCAGAAGCTGCCGCGGAGGCTCCCGCCGAGGAAGCCGCAGCAACCGAAGCGAACTAGTTTCGCTTCGATCCACACACTCCGGTGCAGTGCACCACTAAAGGAAGGACGCCTCCCATGGCGAAGCTCACCAACGAAGAGCTCATTGAAGCTTTCAAGGAACTGTCCATCATTGAACTCTCGGACTTCGTAAAGCTGTTCGAGGAGACCTTCGATGTCACCGCTGCTGCAGTTGCAGTTGCAGGCCCCGCCGGTGGCGGAGCCGGCGAAGCCGCCGAAGAGGAGCAGACTGCGTTCGACGTCGTCCTCGAGGCTGCTGGCGACAAGAAGATCGCAGTGATCAAGGAAGTTCGCGCCCTCACCTCGCTGGGCCTGAAGGAAGCCAAGGACGTTGTCGACAGCGCCCCCAAGGCCGTCCTCGAGGGCGTCACCAAGGAAGCCGCAGACAAGGCCAAGGAGGCCCTCGAGGCCGCCGGCGCCACCGTCACCCTCAAGTAACACCCGCTGCACCCGCAGCCCGGCGAAGGCCGGTGCCGCTTGCAGTACACGAAAGAGCCCCGCTTCTCGCGAAGCGGGGCTCTTTCGTGTACTGGCTTCTTTCGTGTTCCGGGCCGGAGCCGGTCAGCGCCAGAGGAGAAGGGCTTCACCCTGGCCGCCGCCTCCGCAGAGGCTCACGGCGGACTTCCCGGTTCCCCGGCGTGCCAGCTCCATCGCGGCATGGAGGGCGAGGCGTGCGCCGGACGCACCGATGGCGTGGCCGAGGGCGATCGCCCCACCGTGGATGTTGCACTTCTCCAGGGGGTAGTCGAGGTCCTTGAGGGACTGGACGGCCACGGACCCGAACGCCTCGTTGATCTCGATGAAGTCGAGGTCTTCGGCCGTCCAGCCGGCCCGCCCGAGGGCCTGCTTGATGGCCTCGGACGGCTGGGAGTGGAGTGTGTTGTCGGGTCCCGCGACCTGGCCCGGCCGCCCGACGACGGCCAGCACCGCCAGTCCGGACTCCTCGGCGTAGGAGCGCGTGGTGACGACGAGCGCGGCGGCGCCGTCGGACAGGGGCGAGGAGTTGCCCGCCGTGATCGCGCCGTCCGGGTTGAAGGCCGGCCGCAGCTTCGCGAGTGACTCGACGGTCGTGGTCGGCCGGATGCCCTCGTCGCTGGTGAGGACGACGTCGTCGCCCTTGCGCTGCGGCACCCGGACCGGGACGATCTCCTCGATCAGCACGCCGCTGTCCGTCGCGGCGGCCGCCCGCTGATGGGACGCCGCCGCGACCGCGTCCTGGGCCGTGCGGTCGATCTCGAGGCGCACGTTCCCGCGCTCCGTCGACGCTCCCATCGACTCGCCGTCGAAGGCGTCCGTCAGACCGTCGTGCGCCACCGAATCGACGGCAGGGATGGACCCGTAGGTCCAGCCCTGGCGGGAGCCCGGCAACAGGTGCGGTCCGCGGGTCATCGACTCCTGGCCGCCGGCGACGACGACGCGCGCCTCGCCGCCGCGGATCAGGCGGGCGGCGTCGATCACGGCGGTGAGGCCCGAGAGGCAGACCTTGTTGACGGTGACGGCCGGGACGTTCCAGGGGATGCCCGCCTTCACGGCCGACTGTCGGGCCGGGTTCTGGCCGCAGCCGGCCTGGACCACGTGACCCATGATGACGGCGTCCACGGTCGAGGGGTCGACGCCCGCGCGTTCCAGTGCCCCCGTGATGGCGAATGCACCGAGTTCGACGGCGGTGAAGGACGCGAGCTGTCCATTGAGGCGTCCGGTCGGGGTGCGGGCGCCGCCGACGAGAACGACGTCGTCGGGGGATGGCGTGGGTGTCGCCATGGCAGAACTCTCTTTCATCGTTGAAATAGTGCCGCTACCAGACTAGGACTTTTTGGTGGCGCTTCCGCGGCAGCAGGACGGCGCCGTCAGGAAAGGTCGCGGGGGCCGGGGCCGTCGGCGCCCTGCGGGTAGAGCAGGGGGAGCTGCAGGGTGAGCCAGGGGCTGAACGCCCACGGCGTCGCTGCGACGGCACGCACAAGTTCGCCGGCGTCGACCCACTGGAAGTCCATGACCTCGGCGGGCAGCGGAGCCACGGCGCTGTCCGCGACGGCCGTGTAGACGGGGCAGATCTCGTTCTCGACGATGCCCGAGGCATCCACGGCGCGGTACCTGAAATCCGGGAGTGCGGGTCGAATGTCCGCGACCCTGAGTCCGAGCTCCTGGGCGGCGCGCCGATGGACGGCGTCCTCGAACGGCTCATGCGGTGCCGGGTGGCCGCAGAAGGAGTTGGTCCAGACTCCAGGCCAGGCCTTCTTGCCCAGGGCGCGGCGCGTGACGAGGATGCGTCCGGCGTCGTCGAACACGTGCGTGGAGAAGGCCAGGTGCAGGGGGGTGTCGAGCGTGTGGACGGTCGCCTTCTCGTGCGTTCCGACGGGAGTGCCGTCCTCGGCGAGCAGCACCACGACCTCGGCGTCCTGCGTGGATCCTGCTTCGCTCGCCATCGTGGCACTCTTTTCGCTGATCGTCCGTACGGTACGCGGGGTTCGCCACACCCGGGCGGCCGGCCCGGCTGTATACACCCCACGTGTCGTCAGGGCGCCGTATCCGTTGTTTACTTTACCTATGGACATGGACACTCTGCTGGTCGAGCCCGCCGGGCTCGAAAAGGTCGAGAGTGCGCTCGAGCGGTTCTTCGATGAGTCCAAGGCCCGCGCCGCGAGGATCGGACCGGGGTACCTTGCCCTCTGGGAGACCCTCGAGCGGTGCACCGCCGGTGGGAAGCGTTTCCGGCCCCGCATGGTGATGTCCGCCTACCAGATGCTCGGTGGCCGCGACCTCGCCAACGCGGCCGAGGTCGGAGCGGCCTTCGAGCTGCTCCATACGGCCCTGATCGTGCACGACGACGTGATCGACCGCGACTTCATCCGCCGCGGGATCCCGAACGTCTCCGGCCGCTACCGCGCCATCGCCGAGGGGGCAGGCATGTCACCCGAGGGTGCGCACCACGTCGGCCTCTCCGCCGGGGTCATCGCCGGGGACCTGGCACTCTCCAACGCCTACCGGCTGCTCGAGCGCGTCGAGGCGCCCCCCGCCGTTCGACGCCGGCTCGGGGACATCCTCGACGAGGCCGTCTTCTCGTCTGCCGCGGGGGAGTTCCTCGACATCGAGACCACCCTGGACCCGGCGATGCCGTCCCTCGAGGCCATCGTCGACATGGCCCGGCTCAAGACCTCCGTCTACTCCTTCGAGGGGCCGCTGCAGGCAGGTGCCGTCCTCGCCGGTGCGGACGAGGAGGTCATCGCCCGCCTCGGCGATTTCGGGCGGGACGCCGGCATCGCCTACCAGATCGCCGACGACCTGCTCGGCGTCTTCGGGAACGAGACGCGCACCGGGAAGACGAACTGGGGCGACCTGCGCGAGGGCAAGCGGACCGCACTCCTGTCCTACGTCTCCGCGCGGCCGGAATGGGACGACATCTCGGCCCTCGTCGGCAGTCCCGGGATGTCGGCGGCGGACGCCGACTTCGTCCGGCGCATCCTCGTCGACAGCGGTGCCAAGGACTACTCCTCGGACCTCGCCGCCGAGTACGCCGCCCGCGCCCGCACCCACCTCGACTCCGACGTCGTGCCCTCCGCACTGCGGTCCGCCCTCCACCCCGTGGTGACGGCCGTCGTGGACAGGGTGCACTGAGTGGGAGTGGACGACTCGCTCGCACGCTACAACGCGGCAGCGCTCCGGACCTCCGCGGAGGTCATCCGCTGCTACTCGACGTCCTTCGGGATGGCCTCGCGCATCCTCGACCGCACCACGCGCAGTTCCATCGAGTCGGTGTACGCGCTGGTCCGCGTCGCCGACGAGATCGTGGACGGCGCCGCTGCCGGGGCGGGGCTGCCGGTAGCCGAGGTCGGGCGGCTCCTCGACGACCTCGAGCGCGACACCGAGACCGCCATGACCACCGGCTACAGCGCCAACCTGGTGGTGCACGCCTTCGCCCTCACGGCTCGGGCCACGGGCATCGGCGTCGACCTCACCCGGCCCTTCTTCGCCTCCATGCGCGCCGACCTCACCCGGAGCGAGCACACGCAGGAGTCCTTCGACCTGTACGTCTACGGGTCCGCGGAGGTCGTCGGACTGATGTGCCTGCGGACCTTCCTCGTCGGCCGGACCGTGACACCGGAGGAGGACGCGGTGCTCGTCGACGGCGCGAGGCACCTGGGCGCCGCCTTCCAGAAGATCAACTTCCTCCGGGACCTCGCCGAGGACTTCTCCACCCTCGGCCGCAGCTACTTCCCGGGCGTGCGGCCGGGAAGCTTCACGGAGGCGGACAAGATCCGCCTCCTGGACGACATCGACCGGGACCTGCGCATCTCGGCCTCATCCCTTCCGGGCCTGCCCCCGACACCGCGGCGCGCCGTCACCCTCGCGCAGGGACTGTTCACCGAGCTCGCCGCGAGGCTGCGCCGGACGCCGGCCAACGAACTCCTCCGGGCGAGGATCCGGGTCCCCAACCCGGTCAAGCTCCGCATCATGGCGCAAGCCTTCACCGGTCGCGCGGTACCGGAACTCGCCGCGCAGGAGAGGTCGGCATGACACCCCAGCAGAGCGGTCGGATACGCGTGGCAGCCAAGGACGTCGTCGTCATCGGCGGCGGGATCGGCGGGCTCGCGACGTCGGCCCTGCTGGCCCGTGAAGGGCACAGCGTCACCCTCCTGGAGAAGCGCGGACAGGTGGGCGGCCGTGCCGGTTCCTGGGAGCAGGGCGGTTTCCGCTTCGACACCGGCCCGTCCTGGTACCTGATGCCCGAGGTGATCGACCACTTCTTCCGGCTGATGGGCACGAGTGCCGCAGAGCAGCTCGACCTCGTGAAGCTCGATCCCGGCTACCGCGTCGTCTTCGAGGACGGGCTGGACACGGTCGACGTCCCCGCGGACCGGGAGGCCGTCACCAAGCTCTTCGAATCCCTCGAGGCCGGGGCCGGCGAGCAGCTCTCGAAGTACCTCGACTCCGCGGAGGACGCCTACGAGATCGCGAAGAAGCGCTTCCTCTACTCGACCTTCCAGTCCTTCCTGCCCTTCGTCCGGCCCGACGTCCTCACGCGGCTCCCGCGGATCGGGTCGCTGCTCCTCCAGCCGCTGCAGTCCTTCGTCGAGAAGCGCTTCCGGGATCCGCGCATCCAGCAGATCCTCGGCTACCCGGCCGTGTTCCTCGGCAGCTCGCCCTTCGACGCGCCGAGCATGTACCACCTGATGAGCCACCTCGACCTCGACGACGGCGTGCTCTACCCGATGGGCGGCTTCAGCACCCTCGTCGACGCGATGCGCCGGGTCGCGGTCGCCGCCGGCGTCGAGATCCGCACCAACGCCGACGTCGTCTCGATCGACACCGAGCGCCGGACGCCCGGCAGGTCGCCGCTCGACCGCCGGGCCGCGACGGTCCGAGCGGTCACGTACCGTACGGACGGTACGACGGCGTCGATCGATGCCGACATCGTCGTGTCCGCGGCGGACCTCCACCACACCGAGACCACGATGCTGCCGGCGGACCTGCAGACGTATCCGGAGGGGTACTGGCAGAAGCGCGTGCCCGGTCCCAGTGCGCTGCTCCTCTACCTGGGCGTTCGGGGAAGCCTGCCGCAGCTCGAACACCACACCCTGCTGTTCACCACGGACTGGCGCGACAACTTCGGGCGCATCTTCGGCAAGGAGACCTCGGTGCCCTCGCCGGCGTCGCTGTACGTGTGCCGACCGAGCGCCACGGACGCGTCCGTAGCCCCGGAGGGCCACGAGAACGTGTTCGTCCTCGTGCCCATCCCGGCCGATGTCACGATCGGCCGGGGCGGGCTCGAGCGCGGGGGAGACGCGAGGGTCGAGGACCTGGCCGACGCCGTCATCGGCCAGGTCTCGGAGTGGGCAGGCATCCCCGATCTCGCCGAGCGCATCGTCGTCCGCCGCAGCTACGGGCCGCAGGACTTCGCCGACGACCTCAATGCGTGGCGCGGCACGTCGCTCGGGCCGGCGCACATCCTGAAGCAGAGCGCGTTCTTCCGCGGCTCGAACCGCAGCGCGAAGGTCGGCAACCTCTTCTATGCGGGGAGTTCCACGGTTCCCGGCATCGGCATCCCCATGTGCCTCATCAGCGCGGAACTCATCGTCAAGCGGCTGCGCGGCGACACCAGCACGGGGCCGCTGCCGGAGCCCGCCGCCGGGTAGGACGCACCCCGGCCGCCGGATGCTACCGGCAGGACGTCGTCCCCACCAGGCGCGGTGGGCTTGACGCAGGGAGGGGAGAGGGGCTAGTGGACTTTACGCTGCGCATGCCGTAACGTAGGTCTTTGCGTCTTCCCTCTAAACCTCAGCCTTCATATAGCGGTGGGCTTTGCTCTGCTCTCGTTGTTTAACCTGGCCATCTGGTTGGGGTCACGCGGGCGGACACTGGTGGGCACTGAGATCCCCGCAGCATACTGCGGTGGCGGTGCTGAGGCGAATGCGCTGACAAGCCTGACGGTCTGTGGAAGGATCCCTCTTGGTCGCCCCGAGCACCTCTAATAATGCAACCGCTACCAGCCAGGTCGACGCCGACGGCGCCGCACCCCGGCTCTCATTCGCAAAGATTCACGAACCGCTTGAAGTTCCCAATCTTCTCGCCCTCCAGACGGACAGCTTCGACTGGCTCGTCGGCAACGAGCGCTGGAAGGCCCGCGTTGAGGAAGCGCTGGAGAAGGGGCTGCAGGGTGTAGCCACGACCTCCGGGCTGGCCGACATCTTCGAAGAGATCTCCCCGATCGAGGACTTCCAGGGCACCATGTCCCTGAGCTTCTCCGAGCCTGAATTCGCCGACCCCAAGTACACCATGGCCGAGTGCAAGGATCGCGACGCGACCTACTCCGCCCCGCTGTACGTCAAGGCCGAGTTCATGAACAACAACACGGGCGAGATCAAGCAGCAGACCGTGTTCATGGGTGACTTCCCCCTCATGACCGACAAGGGCACCTTCGTCATCAACGGCACCGAGCGTGTCGTCGTGTCGCAGCTCGTCCGTTCGCCCGGTGCGTACTTCGAGCGCACCGCCGACAAGACCAGCGACAAGGACATCTTCAGCGCGAAGATCATCCCGTCGCGTGGTGCCTGGTTCGAGCTCGAGATCGACAAGCGCGACCAGGTCGGCGTCCGCCTCGACCGCAAGCGCAAGCAGTCGGTCACCGTGCTCCTGAAGGCCCTCGGCTGGACCGAAGGCCAGATCCTGGAGGAGTTCGGCCAGTACGACTCCATCCGCGCCACCATGGAGAAGGACGCGACGGAGACCCGCGAGGACGCCCTCCTCGACATCTACCGCAAGCTGCGTCCGGGCGAGCCCCCCACGGTCGAGGCTGCCCAGACCCTTCTGGACAACCTGTACTTCAACCCGAAGCGCTACGACCTCGCCAAGGTCGGCCGGTACAAGATCAACCGCAAGCTCGGTATCGACAAGGACCTCACGGATTCCGACGCCTCGGTGCTGAACATCGACGACATCGTCGCGATGATCAAGTTCCTGGTCGCCCTGCACGCCGGTGACAAGACCCTCGGCGGCAAGCGCGATGGCGGAGACGTCGAGCTGCGCGTCGAGGTCGACGACATCGACCACTTCGGCAACCGTCGCATCCGCGCCGTGGGCGAGCTCATCGAGAATCAGGTCCGCACCGGCCTGTCCCGCATGGAGCGTGTCGTCCGCGAGCGGATGACCACCCAGGACGTCGAGGCGATCACGCCGCAGACCCTGATCAACATCCGTCCCGTCGTGGCCGCCATCAAGGAGTTCTTCGGAACCTCCCAGCTGTCGCAGTTCATGGACCAGAACAACCCGCTCGCCGGCCTGACGCACAAGCGTCGCCTGTCCGCGCTGGGCCCGGGTGGTCTCTCCCGTGACCGCGCAGGCATGGAAGTCCGTGACGTCCACCCGTCGCACTACGGACGCATGTGCCCGATCGAAACCCCTGAAGGCCCGAACATCGGCCTCATCGGTTCGCTCGCCTCGTACGGCCGCATCAACGCGTTCGGCTTCATCGAGACCCCGTACCGCAAGGTCGTCGACGGCATCGTCACCGACCAGATCGACTACCTGACCGCCGACGACGAGGTGGAGCGCCTCATCGCCCAGGCGAACGCGCCCCTCGACGCGGACAACACGTTCGTCGAGGACATGGTCCTCGTACGGACGCGTGGTGGTTCCGGTGAGCCCGTGCTCGTCGAGCCCGCCGAGGTCGAGTACATGGACGTCTCCCCGCGCCAGATGGTGTCCGTCGCGACCGCGATGATCCCGTTCCTGGAGCACGACGACGCGAACCGCGCGCTCATGGGTGCGAACATGCAGCGCCAGGCCGTGCCCCTGCTCCGTTCCGAGCGTCCCCTCGTGGGCACCGGCATGGAGAAGAACGCGGCCGTCGACGCCGGTGACGCGGTCACCGCGACGAAGGCAGGCGTGGTCAAGGAGGTGTCGGCCGACCTGGTCAGCGTCCTCAATGACGACGGCACCGAGACGAACTACCCGATCATGAAGTTCGCCCGCTCGAACCAGGGCAACGCGTACAACCAGCGCGTCCTGGTCTCCGAGGGCGATCGCCTCGAGTACAACTCGATCATCGCCGACGGTCCGTCCACGGACCAGGGTGAGCTCGCGCTGGGCAAGAACATGCTCGTGGCGTTCATGTCCTGGGAGGGCCACAACTTCGAGGACGCGATCATCCTGTCGCAGCGCATCGTCTCCGACGATGTCCTGACGTCGATCCACATCGAGGAGCACGAAGTCGATGCCCGCGACACCAAGCTCGGTGCCGAGGAGATCACGCGTGACATCCCGAACGTCTCCGAAGAGGTCCTCGGTGCGCTCGACGAGCGCGGCATCATCCACATCGGTGCCGAGGTCGAAGCAGGCGACATCCTCGTCGGCCGTGTCACCCCCAAGGGTGAGACCGAGCTGACCCCCGAGGAGCGCCTGCTGCGCGCCATCTTCGGCGAGAAGAGCCGCGAAGTCCGCGACACCTCGCTGAAGGTGCCCCACGGCGAGTCCGGAACGGTCATCGGCGTGCGCATCTTCGACCGCGACAACGACGACGAGCTGCCCCCGGGCGTCAACCAGCTGGTCCGCGTCTACGTGGCACAGAAGCGCAAGATCACGGACGGTGACAAGCTCGCAGGCCGCCACGGCAACAAGGGCGTCATCTCCAAGATCCTCCCGATCGAGGACATGCCGTTCCTCGAGGACGGCACCCCCGTCGACATCGTCCTGAACCCGCTCGGCGTCCCCGGACGCATGAACGTCGGCCAGGTCCTCGAGATCCACCTCGGCTGGGCAGCCAAGCAGGGCTGGAAGATCGAGGGCGAGCCCGAGTGGATGAAGAACCTCCCGAACCTTCCCCGGGAGATCTCCTCGACCACCGTCGCAACCCCCGTGTTCGACGGCGCCACCGAGGACGAGATCGTCGGCCTGCTCGGATCCACGAACGTCACCCGCGACGGACAGCGCCTCATCGGCGAGTCCGGCAAGGCGCGCCTGTTCGACGGCCGCTCCGGCGAGCCGTTCCCGGACCCGATCTCCGTCGGGTACATGTACATCCTGAAGCTCCACCACCTGGTGGACGACAAGATCCACGCGCGCTCCACCGGCCCGTACTCCATGATCACGCAGCAGCCGCTGGGTGGTAAGGCACAGTTCGGCGGACAGCGTTTCGGTGAGATGGAAGTGTGGGCCCTCGAGGCCTACGGTGCGGCCTACACGCTGCAGGAACTCCTCACCATCAAGTCGGACGACATCCACGGACGCGTCAAGGTGTACGAGGCCATCGTCAAGGGCGAGAACATCCCCGAGCCGGGCGTTCCCGAGTCCTTCAAGGTCTTGATCAAGGAAATGCAGTCGCTCTGCCTGAACGTGGAAGTCCTCTCCACCGACGGCACCACGATTGAAATGCGTGACTCGGATGAAGAAGTCTTCCGGGCCGCGGAGGAACTGGGCATCGACCTCTCACGGGCCGAGCCGAGTTCTGTCGAGGAAGTCTAGGTTTCACGCCCCGAACCGGTGTTCGAACGCGGCCAACGAAATTTCTGGCGGCCGCGGACGGCCTTGAAATATTGAAGGCCGCTTCCTCGAATACCGGTCCGGTGCGGGCCTGGACCCCCGCCGCACCCCACGAGACTTCAAGAATTTAGAGAACAAAGAGAGAACAGGGACCCTATGTCCAGCGAATCCTCCTTCGGCCTCATGCGAATCGGCCTTGCCACCGCGGACGAAATCCGTGGTTGGTCTTACGGCGAGGTCAAGAAGCCGGAAACCATCAACTACCGCACGCTCAAGCCCGAGAAGGACGGCCTCTTCTGCGAGAAGATCTTCGGCCCTTCCCGTGACTGGGAGTGCTACTGCGGCAAGTACAAGCGCGTGCGCTTCAAGGGCATCATCTGTGAGCGCTGCGGCGTCGAGGTGACCCGTGCCAAGGTGCGCCGTGAGCGCATGGGCCACATCGAGCTTGCTGCTCCCGTCACGCACATCTGGTACTTCAAGGGCGTCCCCTCGCGCCTCGGCTACCTCCTCGACCTGGCTCCGAAGGACCTCGAAAAGGTCATCTACTTCGCGGCCTACATGATCACGTCGGTCGACGAGGAGAACCGCCACGCCGAACTGCCGAACCTCCAGGCCGAGCACGACCTCGAGAAGAAGCAGATGACGGACCAGCGTGACTCCGACATCGCCGCGATCGCCAAGGACCTCGAGGACGAGCTCGCCCGTCTCGAGGGCGAAGGCGCCAAGGCTGCCGACAAGAAGAAGGCACGCGACTCGGCCGACCGCCAGATGGCGAACGTCCGCAAGCGCGCCGACGCCGACATCGAGCGCCTGGTCCAGGTGTGGGAGCGCTTCAAGACCCTGAAGGTCGCAGACCTCGAGGGTGACGAAGGACTCTACCGCGAGCTGCGCGACCGCTACGGCCTGTACTTCGAGGGCTCCATGGGTGCCGAGGCGATCAAGAAGCGCCTCGAGAACTTCGACATGCCTGCCGAGGCAGAGATGCTGCGCGACATCATCCAGAACGGCAAGGGCCAGCGGAAGACGCGCGCCCTGAAGCGCCTCAAGGTGGTCAACGCATTCCTGACGACGACGAACAGCCCCCTGGGCATGGTCCTCGACGCCGTGCCGGTGATCCCGCCGGAACTGCGCCCGATGGTCCAGCTCGACGGTGGCCGTTTCGCGACGTCCGACCTCAACGACCTGTACCGCCGCGTCATCAACCGGAACAACCGCCTCAAGCGCCTGCTGGACCTCGGAGCTCCCGAGATCATCGTGAACAACGAGAAGCGCATGCTGCAGGAAGCGGTCGACTCCCTGTTCGACAACGGCCGCCGCGGCCGTCCGGTCACCGGACCGGGCAACCGTCCCCTGAAGTCCCTCTCGGACATGCTCAAGGGCAAGCAGGGTCGTTTCCGCCAGAACCTCCTCGGCAAGCGCGTCGACTACTCGGGCCGTTCGGTCATCGTCGTCGGCCCGCAGCTGAAGCTGCACCAGTGTGGTCTGCCCAAGCAGATGGCCCTGGAGCTCTTCAAGCCGTTCGTGATGAAGCGCCTGGTGGACCTCAACCACGCGCAGAACATCAAGAGCGCCAAGCGCATGGTCGAGCGTTACCGCCCCCAGGTGTGGGACGTCCTCGAAGAGATCATCACCGAGCACCCCGTGCTGCTGAACCGTGCACCTACCCTGCACCGCCTCGGCATCCAGGCGTTCGAGCCGCAGCTGGTGGAAGGCAAGGCACTCCAGCTGCACCCGCTGGTCTGTGGTGCGTTCAACGCGGACTTCGACGGCGACCAGATGGCAGTCCACCTGCCGCTGAGCCCCGAGGCCCAGGCCGAGGCGCGCATCCTGATGCTCTCCTCGAACAACATCCTGAAGCCGTCCGACGGCCGTCCGGTCACCCTGCCCTCGCAGGACATGATCATCGGTCTGCACCACCTCACCACCAAGCGTGAGGGAAGTGCCGGCGAAGGCCGCGTCTTCACCAGCGTCGCCGAGGCGATCATGGCGTTCGACATGGGCTCGCTCCACCTCAACTCGGTGGTCCGGATCCGCGTGGACAACTTCGTGCCCAGTGCCGACATCGCGGCCCCCGAGGGCTGGGAGCCCGGTACGCCGGCGCTGATCGAGACCTCGCTCGGACAGGTGCTGTTCAACGAGACGCTTCCCCTGGACTACCCCTGGGTGGAGAAGGTCGCGGACAAGGGCCAGCTCTCGACGATCGTCAACGATCTGGCGGAGCGCTACCCGAAGGTCGTCACGGCGGCAACGCTGGACAACCTGAAGGACGCCGGTTTCTACTGGGCAACCCGCTCGGGCGTCACCGTCGCCATCTCGGACATCTCCGCGCCGATCAACAAGGCCGGCATCATGGAGGGCTACGAGACGCAGGCCGCCAAGGTCCAGTCGCAGTTCGACAAGGGCCTCATCGCCGACGAGGAGCGCCGCCAGGAGCTCATCGACATCTGGAACAAGGCGACCAACGAGGTCGCTGCATCCATGCGCGACGCGATGCCGAAGGACAACACCATCAACCGCATGGTGTCCTCCGGTGCCCGTGGTAACTGGCTGCAGGTCCGTCAGATCGCCGGTATCCGTGGCCTCGTGGCCAACCCGAAGGGTGAGATCATCCCTCGTCCGATCAAGTCCTCGTACCGCGAGGGCCTGTCGGTCCTGGAGTACTTCATCGCGACGCACGGTGCCCGTAAGGGCCTCGCCGACACCGCCCTGCGTACGGCCAACTCGGGTTATCTGACCCGACGCCTGGTCGACGTCTCGCAGGACGTCATCGTCCGCGAGGACGACTGCGGTACCGAGCGTGGCCTGAAGGTCACCATCGCCGTGCCGAACGCCGATGGCGAGCTGGTGCTGCACGAGGAGGTCGAGAACTCGGCGTACGCACGTACGCTGGCCACCGACGTCGTCGATTCCAAGGGGGAGGTGCTCGCTGCCGCGGGCTCCGACGTCGGGGACGTGCTCATCGGTGAACTGTTCGAGGCCGGTATCGCCGAGATCAAGGTCCGCTCCGTCCTCACCTGTGAGTCCAGCGTCGGAACCTGCGCCCTGTGCTACGGCCGTTCGCTCGCGACCGGCAAGACCGTGGACATCGGAGAGGCCGTCGGCATCATCGCCGCACAGTCGATCGGTGAGCCCGGTACCCAGCTGACCATGCGTACCTTCCACACCGGTGGTGTCGCATCGGCGGAGGACATCACCCAGGGTCTGCCCCGTATCCAGGAGCTCTTCGAGGCGCGTACCCCCAAAGGTGTCGCCCCGATCTCCGAGGTCGCAGGGCGCGTCACCATCGAGGATGCCGAGAAGCAGCTTCGCCTGGTGGTCACGCCGGATGACGGCTCCGAGGAGATCGCGTACCCGGTCCTCCGGCGTGCACGCCTCCTGGTCGCCGACGGCGACCATGTCGAGGTCGGGCAGCAGCTCGTCTTCGGTGCGGTCGACCCGAAGCAGATCCTGCGTATCCTGGGCCCCCGCAAGGCACAGGAGTTCCTGGTGGACGAGGTCCAGCGCGTGTACCGCAGCCAGGGCGTGGGTATCCACGACAAGCACGTGGAGGTCATCGTCCGCCAGATGCTGCGTCGCGTCACCGTGATCGAGTCCGGCGAGTCGGACCTGCTCCCCGGTGAGCTGGCGGAGCGTCGCCGCTTCGAGGACGAGAACCGCCGCGTGGTATCCGAGGGCAAGAAGCCGGCCTCCGGCCGTCCCGAGCTCATGGGTATCACCAAGGCGTCGCTCGCCACCGAGTCGTGGCTGTCGGCCGCTTCCTTCCAGGAGACCACGCGTGTCCTCACGCAGGCCGCCATGGAAGGCAAGAGCGATCCGCTGCTGGGCCTCAAGGAGAACGTCATCATCGGTAAGCTCATCCCGGCCGGTACCGGCCTGGACCGCTACACGAAGGTCACGGTCGAGCCCACCGAGGAAGCCAAGGCGAACCTGTTCACCGGTCCGAGCGCGTTCAGCGACTTCGACTACGCCGGTGTCGAGGGTGGCCTGAGCCCCGAGTTCCACGCCATCCCGCTGGACGACTACGACATGGGCAACAGCGACTTCCGCTGATCCACTCTGTCGGACGGAAAGGCCCCGGACCAGTCGGTCCGGGGCCTTTCCCGTTCGCCCGTCGTCGTACTACCACGTCGTCGTACTACCACACAGGGGAGCGGGGCAGGCGAGGGGGCATGCCTGATCTCTGGTAGACTTGGGACCAATTGTTTGTGTGGCAAAGGATCGGCGTTGCGAAACGTATCTCCGCGTTGTACGTAAGTTGTACAACGAATGCCACATTTTCGCACGCCTACAGTCGTTTTGCGGCAGCTTGTTCGTTGGTAGTGCGCCAAACGACTGATCATCCCGACCTCTGGATGGCGCGGCCCTGCAAAGCGGCCGCAACCGCGGAGTAGGGCGACAGGGATCTCATCTTCTGACATTACGGAGAACACGAAAGTGCCTACGATTAACCAGCTGGTCCGCAAGGGCCGGTCACCTAAGGTCTCCAAGACCAAGGCGCCCGCACTCAAGGGCAGCCCCATGAAGCGCGGCGTTTGCACCCGCGTCTACACCACCACCCCGAAGAAGCCGAACTCGGCTCTCCGCAAGGTCGCCCGCGTGCGCCTCAACGGTGGCATCGAAGTTACCGCCTACATCCCCGGTGTCGGTCACAACCTTCAGGAACACTCCATCGTGCTCGTGCGCGGCGGACGTGTGAAGGACCTTCCCGGTGTCCGATACAAGATCATCCGTGGCGCGCTCGACACCCAGGGCGTGAAGAACCGCAAGCAGGCTCGCAGCCGCTACGGCGCAAAGATGGAGAAGAAGTAATATGCCTCGTAAGGGCCCGGCCCCTAAGCGGCCGCTCGTACTCGATCCCGTCTACGGTTCACCCCTGGTCACGCAGCTGATCAACAAGGTGCTCGTCGACGGCAAGAAGTCCACTGCAGAGCGCATCGTCTACGGCGCTCTCGAAGGCGCACGCGCCAAGTCCGGCGGCGACCCCGTCGCAGCCCTCAAGAAGGCCATGGACAACGTGAAGCCGACCCTCGAGGTCCGTTCACGCCGTGTCGGTGGAGCCACCTACCAGGTCCCCGTCGAGGTCAAGCCCGGTCGTTCGACCGCCCTGGCCCTTCGCTGGCTCGTCGGGTACTCCAAGGCCCGCCGCGAGAAGACCATGACCGAGCGCCTCCAGAACGAGATCCTGGACGCTTCCAACGGTCTCGGTGCCGCAGTCAAGCGCCGCGAAGACACGCACAAGATGGCCGAGTCGAACAAGGCCTTCGCACACTACCGCTGGTAGCAGATCTGCCGGCCGGGCCGTAACCCCACCAGGGACGGCCCGGCCGGCGGTCCAGCAGAACTCCATTTTCGTAATAAGGGAGACACCGTGGCACAGGACGTGCTTACCGACCTCAACAAGGTCCGCAACATCGGCATCATGGCCCACATCGATGCCGGCAAGACCACCACTACCGAGCGCATCCTGTTCTACACGGGTGTAAACCACAAGATCGGCGAGACGCACGACGGCGCCTCCACCACCGACTGGATGGAACAGGAGAAGGAGCGCGGCATCACCATCACGTCTGCCGCCGTGACCTGCTTCTGGGAGAACAACCAGATCAACATCATCGACACCCCCGGGCACGTCGACTTCACCGTCGAGGTCGAGCGCTCACTGCGCGTCCTCGACGGCGCCGTCGCCGTGTTCGACGGCAAGGAGGGCGTCGAGCCCCAGTCGGAGACCGTCTGGCGCCAGGCCGACAAGTACGAAGTGCCCCGTATCTGCTTCGTCAACAAGATGGACAAGCTGGGCGCCGACTTCTACTTCACCGTCGACACCATCATCAGCCGCCTGGGCGCCAAGCCCCTCGTGCTGCAGCTCCCGATCGGTGCCGAGAACGACTTCATCGGCGTCGTCGACCTGCTCCACATGCGTGCCCTCGTCTGGCCCGGCGATGCCAAGGGTGACGTGACCATGGGTGCGAAGTACGAGATCCAGGAGATCCCCGCCGACCTCCAGGAGAAGGCCGAGGAGTACCGCGCGTCGCTCGTCGAGACCGTCGCCGAGTCCTCGGACGAGCTCATGAACAAGTACCTCGAGGGCGAAGAGATCTCCATCGAGGAGCTGAAGGCCGGCATCCGCAAGATGACGATCAACTCCGAGCTCTACCCGATCCTCTGCGGCTCCGCGTTCAAGAACCGCGGAGTGCAGCCGATGCTCGACGCCGTCATCGACTACCTGCCCTCGCCCCTCGACGTCCCCCCGATGATCGGCCACGATCCCCGGGACGAAGAGACCGAGCTGACGCGCAAGCCCAGCACGGAGGAGCCCTTCTCCGCTCTCGCGTTCAAGGTCGCCACGCACCCGTTCTTCGGTCAGCTGACGTTCATCCGCGTCTACTCGGGCCAGGTGTCCGCCGGTACGCAGGTGACCAACTCGACGAAGTCGAAGAAGGAGCGCATCGGGAAGCTCTTCCAGATGCACGCCAACAAGGAGATCCCCGTCGAGGAGGCCCTCGCCGGCCACATCTACGCGGCGATCGGACTGAAGGACACCACCACCGGTGACACCCTCTCCGACACGGCGAACCAGATCGTCCTCGAGTCCATGAGCTTCCCGGCTCCCGTGATCTCGGTGGCCATCGAGCCCAAGACGAAGGGTGACCAGGAGAAGCTCTCCACGGCCATCCAGAAGCTCTCGGCAGAGGATCCCACCTTCCAGGTGTCCCTCAACGAGGACACCGGGCAGACCATCATCGCCGGCATGGGCGAGCTCCACCTGGACATCCTGGTGGACCGCATGCGCCGCGAGTTCAAGGTCGAGGCGAACGTGGGCAAGCCCCAGGTCGCCTACCGCGAAACCATCAAGCGCCCCGTCGCCAAGCACGACTACACGCACAAGAAGCAGACCGGTGGTTCGGGCCAGTTCGCGAAGATCCAGATCGCGATCGAGCCGATGGAAGTTGAAGAAGGCGTCCTGTACGCGTTCGACAACAAGGTCACCGGTGGACGCGTTCCCCGCGAGTACATCCCGAGTGTCGACGCCGGCATCCAGGACGCACTCAACGACGGCGTGCTTGCCGGTTACCCGGTCGTCGGCATCAAGGCGACGCTGCTCGACGGCGCGTACCACGACGTCGACTCCTCCGAAATGGCCTTCAAGATCGCCGGACGTATGGCGTTCAAGGAAGCCGCTCGGATGGCTCAGCCCGTCCTGCTCGAGCCGCTGATGGACGTCGAGGTCCGCACCCCTGAGGAATACATGGGTGAAGTCATCGGTGACCTCAACTCCCGCCGTGGACAGATGCAGTCGATGGAGGACGCCAGCGGCGTGAAGGTCATCCGTGCCTTCGTTCCGCTGTCCGGAATGTTCGGCTACATCGGTGACCTGCGGTCGAAGACCCAGGGTCGCGCGGTGTACTCGATGCAGTTCAACAGCTACTCGGAGGTTCCGAAGGCAGTAGCCGACGAGATCATCCAGAAGACGCGCGGCGAGTAAGCCCCCTCCCGGAAACGGGATTTCCGGAGAGAGAGCCGGCCTGTCGAAGGGCAGGCCGGCCCCCTCTCCAGCTGCCGGCCCGGTCGGGCCGGCAGTGCACAGCAATTTCATCAAAACCAAAAGCCCCCAGTAGACTTGCATGAGTTTCAGCTGCGAAAAGCGCGGCTGGGAAGCAATTCTTCTCAAACGTTCTAGGAGGAACCCGTGGCGAAGGCAAAGTTCGAGCGGACTAAGCCGCACGTTAACATCGGCACCATCGGTCACGTCGACCATGGTAAGACCACGTTGACGGCTGCCATTTCCAAGGTGCTGTACGACAAGTACCCCACTCTCAACGAGCAGCGTGACTTCGCGTCGATCGACTCGGCTCCCGAGGAGAAGCAGCGCGGCATCACCATCAACATCTCGCATGTTGAGTACCAGACCGAGAAGCGCCACTACGCACACGTAGACGCTCCCGGCCACGCTGACTACATCAAGAACATGATCACCGGTGCGGCCCAGATGGATGGTGCCATCCTCGTTGTCGCCGCCACCGACGGTCCCATGGCCCAGACCCGCGAGCACGTCCTGCTCGCCCGCCAGGTCGGTGTTCCCTACCTGCTGGTCGCGCTGAACAAGTCCGACATGGTCGACGACGAGGAGCTCCTGGACCTCGTCGAGATGGAGGTCCGCGAACTGCTCAGCTCGCAGGGCTTCGACGGTGACGAGGCTCCTGTTGTCCGCGTCTCCGGCCTCAAGGCCCTCGAGGGTGACCCCGAGTGGGTCAAGTCCGTCGAGGAACTGATGGAAGCTGTCGACAACAACGTGCCGGACCCCGTGCGCGACAAGGACAAGCCCTTCCTCATGCCCGTCGAGGACGTCTTCACGATCACCGGTCGTGGAACCGTCGTCACCGGCCGCGCCGAGCGTGGAACCCTCGCCATCAACTCCGAGGTCGAGATCGTCGGTATCCGTCCGGTCCAGAAGACCACGGTCACCGGTATCGAGATGTTCCACAAGCAGCTCGACGAGGCCTGGGCAGGCGAGAACTGTGGTCTGCTCCTCCGTGGCATCAAGCGCGAGGACGTAGAGCGCGGCCAGGTCATCGTGAAGCCGGGTTCCATCACCCCTCACACCGACTTCGAGGCCAACGTCTACATCCTGGCCAAGGACGAGGGCGGGCGTCACAACCCGTTCTACTCGAACTACCGCCCGCAGTTCTACTTCCGCACCACGGACGTAACCGGCGTCATCACCCTCCCCGAGGGCACTGAAATGGTGATGCCCGGCGACAACACTGAGATGACCGTTGCGCTCATCCAGCCCATCGCCATGGAAGAGGGCCTCGGCTTCGCGATCCGCGAAGGCGGCCGCACCGTTGGTTCGGGACGTGTCACCAAGATCCTGAAGTAATTCAGCATCCCGCCGTCCGGTGCGAACCGGTCGGCAACGAAGGAGCCCCCGCCATCCGGCGGGGGTTCCTTCGTTTCTGCGGGCCACGCTGACGGCGGGGGAGCGCAGCTCGATGGCACCGCAGTGCCCATCGCCCTTACAGGGAAGCGCGCCGATTCGCAATCATCCCGGTAATCTGCCACACTGGATAAGTTGTTCAAGCGCTCGCGCGCGCGGTTCGAGACCTCATCCCGGTCAGGATAATGCCTGATGCAGGGATCAAGTCCGCCGGCACGTGCGGCCCAAATATAATCCACCCCGTTCGGCTCGGCCGGAATGCGCGGACCGTGTGTCCAGGAAACGCGACACGCCCGAGCGCGGGGGTCGGAGCCCTGGCAGGGTGAGGAACCCGGATTGCTTCCGGATTCAGTCTGCTCAGGAAGCGTCGCACAACGGACGCAGGAAATGTACGTACGTACCGGAACTGCCCAGGCAGTTATGTAGAGAGAGAGTCGAGACGCCATGGCGGGACAGAAAATCCGCATCCGGCTGAAGTCATATGACCACGAGGTCATTGATGTTTCAGCACGGAAGATCGTTGAGACGGTGACGCGCGCAGGCGCAACGGTAGTGGGCCCCGTGCCCCTGCCCACGGAGAAGAACGTATTCGTTGTCATCCGGTCCCCGCACAAGTACAAGGACAGCCGTGAGCACTTTGAAATGCGTACTCACAAGCGTCTGATCGACATCATTGATCCCACGCCCAAGGCCGTCGATTCGCTGATGCGTCTCGACCTGCCTGCGGACGTGAACATCGAAATCAAGCTGTAAGGGAGAGCGGATACACATGTCTACTTCACTTACGCGCCAGGTCAAGGGCCTGCTGGGCGTCAAGCTCGGCATGACCCAGGTCTGGGACGAGAACAACATCCTCATCCCTGTCACCGTCGTCCAGGCTGACTCGAACGTCATCACCCAGCTCCTGAGCGCGGACAAGGACGGCTACACCGCTGTCCAGATCGGCTTCGGCCAGATCGATCCCCGCAAGGTCACCAAGCCGCTCGCCGGCCACTTCGAGAAGGCAGGCGTCACGCCCCGCCGTCACGTGGTCGAACTGCGGACGTCCGACGCCGACTCCTACTCGCTCGGTCAGGAACTCTCCGTGGAGATGTTCGAAGCCGGCCAGACGGTCGACGTCATCGGCACCACCAAGGGCAAGGGTTTTGCCGGTGTCATGAAGCGCCACGGTTTCCACGGTGTTGGAGCCTCGCACGGTGCTCACAAGAACCACCGCAAGCCCGGTTCCATCGGTGGAGCATCCACCCCCAGCCGCGTCTTCCGTGGAATGAAAATGGCAGGCCGCATGGGCGCCGTTCGTCAGACCACGCTGAACCTCAAGGTTCACGCTGTCGACGCAGAGAAGTCGCTGCTGCTGATCAAGGGTGCCGTCCCCGGCGCCCGCGGCCAGGTCGTCCTCGTACGCACCGCCGTGAAGGGAGCATAGCCAAATGGCTGCCAACACTGTAAAGGTCGATCTCCCCGCGGAGATCTTCGATGCACAGACCAACATCCCCCTGCTGCACCAGGTCGTCGTGGCCCAGCTTGCTGCTGCCCGTCAGGGTACGCACAAGACGAAGACCCGCGCCGAGGTGAGCGGTGCAGGCCGCAAGCCGTTCAAGCAGAAGGGAACCGGTCGTGCCCGCCAGGGTTCGATCCGCGCCCCTCAGATGACCGGCGGTGGCATCGTCCACGGACCGACGCCCCGCGACTACAGCCAGCGCACCCCCAAGAAGATGATTGCCGCCGCTCTCCGCGGTGCTCTCTCGGACCGGGCACGCAACGGCCGTATCCACGTCCTCGAGTCCCTGGTTCCCGGCGACAAGCCGTCGACCAAGGGTGCCATCGAGACCCTGCGTGCGATCTCCGAGCGGCCTCGCCTGCTCGTCGTCATCGAGCGTGCCAACGATGTCGCCGCACTGTCGGTGCGCAACGTACCCGCAGTACACGTCCTCTACGTCGACCAGCTGAACACGTACGACGTGCTGGTGTCCGACGACGTGATCTTCACCCAGGCCGCCTACGAGCAGTTCGTCGGATCGGCTGACGCCATCTCCGAGGAGGATGCCAAGTGAGCGGCACCATCGCAAAGGATCCGCGCGACGTCGTCATTGCACCCGTCGTCTCGGAGAAGAGCTACGGCCTGATCGACGAAGGAAAGTACACCTTCCTCGTCGACCCGCGCTCGAACAAGGAAGAAATCAAACTGGCGGTCGAGAAGATCTTCTCCGTGAAGGTCGAATCGATCAACACCATCAACCGGGTTGGCAAGCGCAAGCGCACCAAGTTCGGCTGGGGCCAGCGCAAGGGCACCAAGCGTGCCATCGTGTCCCTCAAAGAGGGCTCGATCGACATCTTCGGCGGTCCGCTCTCCTAGAGCGGAGACCACTTTAACGAGGAATTGAGTTATGGGAATCCGTAAATACAAGCCGACAACCCCGGGCCGTCGCGGCTCGAGCGTTGCCGACTTCGCTGAAATCACACGATCGACGCCGGAAAAGTCGTTGGTTCGTCCCCTCCCCAAGAAGGGTGGACGTAACAACACCGGTAAGATCACGACCCGCCACAAGGGTGGTGGACACAAGCGTCAGTACCGCCTGATCGACTTCCGCCGCCACGACAAGGACGGCGTCGACGCCCGCGTTGCCGAGATCGAGTACGATCCCAACCGCACCGCGCGCATCGCCCTCCTGCACTACGTCGACGGCACCAAGCGCTACATCGTCGCGCCGAACAAGCTCAAGCAGGGCGACTTCGTCGAGGCCGGCGCCGGGGCTGACATCAAGCCCGGCAACAACCTGCCGCTGCGCAACATCCCCGTGGGCACCGTCATCCACGCCGTCGAGCTCCGTCCAGGCGGCGGCGCGAAGATGGCACGCTCCGCCGGTGCGTCGGTACAGCTCGTCGCCAAGGAAGGCCGCTTCGCCCAGCTGCGACTACCCTCCGGTGAGATCCGCAACGTCGACGTCCGCTGCCGCGCGACGATCGGCGAGGTCGGCAACGCCGAGCAGTCGAACATCAACTGGGGCAAGGCCGGCCGTAACCGCTGGAAGGGCATCCGCCCGACCGTCCGCGGTGTCGCCATGAACCCGGTCGACCACCCGCACGGTGGTGGCGAGGGCAAGACCTCCGGTGGACGCCACCCGGTCAACCCGAACGGTAAGGCCGAAGGCCGTACCCGTCGCCCCAACAAAGAGAGCGACTCACTCATCGTGCGTCGCCGTCGTTCCGGCAAGAACAAGCGATAGGAGCCTGGAGACATGCCACGCAGCCTGAAGAAAGGCCCCTTCGTCGATCAGCACCTTTACGTAAAGGTCGCTCGCGAGAACGAATCGGGCACGAAGAACGTCATCAAGACGTGGTCCCGCCGCTCCATGATCGTCCCCGACATGCTCGGGCACACGATCGCGGTGCACGACGGACGCAAGCACATCCCGGTGTTTGTCACCGAGTCGATGGTCGGGCACAAGCTCGGCGAATTCGCTCCCACGCGGACTTTCCGCGGCCATGTTAAGGACGACCGCAAGGGCAAGCGCCGCTAGGCGCTGCTCTTACGGCTAAGACGAGAGAAGGAAAGCAATGGAAGCCAAGGCTATTGCGCGTCATATCCGCGTAACGCCTATGAAGGCCCGGCGCGTCGTCAACCTTGTTCGTGGTAAGCAGGCGAATGAGGCTCTGGCTATTCTGAAGTTTGCCCCACAGGTTGCTTCGGAGCCGGTTTTCAAGGTGGTCCAGTCGGCAGTCGCCAACGCCCGCGTTCTCGCGGACCGTGACGGCGTTGCCTTCGACGAGGACAACCTCATCATCAGCGAAGCATTCGTCGATGAAGGCCCCACGATGAAGCGGTTCCGTCCGCGTGCCCAGGGCCGCGCGTTCCGCATCAACAAGCGGACCAGCCACATCACGGTTGTCGTCGCTACCCCTGAGAAAGTGGAGGTCCGCTAAGTGGGACAGAAAGTAAACCCGCACGGGTTCCGACTCGGCATCACCACCGACCACAGGTCACACTGGTTCGCCGACAGCAACAAGCCGGGCCAGCGCTACCGTGACTTCGTCCGCGAAGACATCAAGATCCGCCAGCTCATGTCGACCGGCATGGACCGCGCCGGCATCGCGAAGGTCGAGATCGAGCGCACCCGCGACCGCGTCCGCGTGGACATCCACACGGCACGTCCCGGCATCGTCATCGGCCGCCGTGGAGCAGAAGCGGACCGCATCCGCGGCGAGCTCGAGAAGCTCACCGGCAAGCAGGTCCAGCTGAACATCCTCGAGGTCAAGAACCCCGAGATCGAGGCTCAGCTTGTCGCCCAGGGCATTGCCGAGCAGCTTTCCTCCCGCGTGGCGTTCCGCCGTGCGATGAAGAAGGCCATGCAGTCCGCACAGCGTGCCGGCGCCAAGGGCATCCGTGTCCAGTGCTCCGGTCGCCTGGGTGGCGCCGAAATGAGCCGCTCGGAGTTCTACCGCGAGGGACGCGTTCCCCTGCACACGCTCCGCGCCAACATCGACTACGGCTTCTTCGAAGCGAAGACCACCTTCGGCCGCATCGGCGTGAAGGTCTGGATCTACAAGGGTGACGTCACGGCGAAGGAACTCGCAGCCCAGGCTGCAGCAGCTCCCTCCCGTGGCCGCGGTGGAGACCGTCCGGGCCGTGGCCCTGCCGGCGCCGACCGTGGTGGCGACCGCGGCGGAGACCGTCGTCGTCGTGCGCCCGAGCGCTCCGAGGGCCAGGGTGCTCCGGCACCCGCCGAGACCGCCGCAGCCCCCGCTGCGACTGAAGGAGGACAGGCTTAAATGCTTATCCCACGTCGAGTCAAGTTCCGTAAGCAGCACCACCCGGGTCGTTCCGGCGCTGCAACCGGCGGCACCGAGGTCAGCTTTGGCGAATGGGGTATCCAGGCTCTGAGCCCGGCATACGTCACCAACCGCCAGATCGAGTCCGCTCGTATCGCCATGACCCGCCACATCAAGCGTGGCGGAAAGGTCTGGATCAACATCTATCCGGACCGCCCGTTGACCAAGAAGCCTGCCGAGACCCGCATGGGTTCCGGTAAGGGTTCTCCCGAGTGGTGGGTGGCCAACGTCAAGCCGGGACGGGTTCTCTTCGAACTGTCCGGTGTTTCCGAAGAGGTAGCCCGCGAAGCCCTGCGCCTCGCGATCCACAAGCTGCCGTTGAAGGCACGCATCGTGCGTCGTGAGGGTGGTGAATAGTTATGGCTCTGGGTTCAAAGGAACTGGCAACAGACCAGCTGGACGGCTTCGATAAGGACCGTCTGGTGGAAGAACTGCGCAAGGCCAAGGAGGAGCTGTTCAACCTCCGTTTCCAGTCGGCCACCGGCCAGCTCGAAAGCCACGGTCGCCTTCGTTCGGTGAAGCGCGACATCGCACGCATCTACACGGTGCTGCGTGAGCGCGAACTGGGTATCCGTCCCGAGGTCGAAGCTCCCGTCGAGGAAGCGAAGCCCGCGAAGGCGGACAAGCCCAAGAAAGCCAAGAAGGCCTCCACGAAGGACGAACCTTCCGTGGACACCGAGGCTTCTGAGGAGGACGCCAAATGAGTGAGCAGCAGAGCGAAACGACCGTAGGAACCGAGAAGGCCGTCCACGACGCCAACTCGCGCGGCTACCGCAAGGTACGCCGTGGCTACGTCGTCTCCGACAAGATGGAAAAGACGATCGTCGTCGAGGTCGAGGACCGCGTGAAGCACGCCCTGTACGGCAAGGTGCTTCGCCGCAGCTCCAAGGTCAAGGCGCACGACGAGGAGAACATCGCCGGCATCGGCGACATGGTCCTCATCAGCGAGACCCGCCCGCTGTCCGCTACCAAGCGGTGGCGCCTGGTCGAGGTCATCGAGAAGGCCAAGTAACACCCGAGCAGCACAGGAGCCGGCCCGCCGGCCCCGCAGCAGATGCCCCGGACGCGATTTCGCGTCCGGGGCATCTTCGCGATACGATAAGAACCTTGTCTGTCTGGTGGGCTGGCGCATGCCCTCACGAGGGTTCCTCCGCAGGGTCTCCTGCCCAGGACTTCCGCTTGCGGGGCATCCTTTCGGGGGTTTCCTTCACACCGGGCAAATAGGCAAAAGCCCGATAATCTTGTTCATCACAAATCCGCTGTGCAAAGGATCCACGCACAGCCGCGCGCCCGGCGTGCACGTGCTGAGTACCAGTATTACGGGGCCCACCCATATCCGTTCCGCAAGGCTCGACGAGAGAACCGGCGCGACGACAGGAGTAATAAGTGATTCAGCAGGAGTCGCGGCTAAAGGTCGCCGACAACACGGGGGCCAAGGAAATCTTGACCATCCGCGTTCTCGGAGGATCCGGGCGCCGCTACGCAGGCATCGGTGACGTCATCGTCGCCACCGTGAAGGACGCGATCCCCGGCGGCAACGTCAAGAAGGGTGACGTCGTCAAGGCGGTCATCGTCCGCACCAAGAAGGAACGCCGCCGCGCGGATGGTTCCTACATCAAGTTTGACGAGAACGCAGCAGTGATCCTGAAGAACGACGGCGACCCCCGCGGTACCCGTATCTTCGGCCCTGTCGGTCGCGAGCTCCGCGACAAGCGTTTCATGAAGATCATTTCGCTGGCGCCGGAGGTGCTGTAGTCCATGGCACAGAAGACAAAGCTCAAGATCAAGAAGGGTGACCTCGTCCAGGTCATCACCGGAGCCAAGCAGGAACGCGGCGGAGACCGCGGCAAGCAGGGCAAGGTACTGAAGGTGTTCCCCGAGACCAACCGCGTCCTCGTGGAAGGCATCAACCGGATCACCAAGCACACCAAGGTCGGGCAGTCGCAGCGCGGCACCAAGACCGGTGGCATCGAGGTTGTCGAGGCATCCGTGCACATCAGCAACGTCGCCGTCGTCGATCCCGAGACCAAGAAGCCGACCCGCGTCGGATACCGCACCGAGACCGTCGAGCGCGACGGCCGGGAGCGCGTCGTCCGCATCCGCGTGGCCAAGTCATCAGGGAAGGATCTGTAATGACTGTCGAAACCACAGAAGCCCGGGTTCTTCCTCGCCTGAAGGCACGCTACGCGTCCGAGATCAAGGCCGCCCTGCAGGAGGAGTTCAGCTACTCCAACGTCAACCAGGTCCCGCGCCTGGTCAAGGTCGTCGTGAACATGGGTGTCGGTGACGCCGCCAAGGACTCCAAGCTGATCGACGGGGCCGTCAAGGACCTCACCGCGATCACGGGCCAGAAGCCGCAGGTCACCAAGGCCCGCAAGTCCATCGCGCAGTTCAAGCTCCGTGAAGGAATGCCCATCGGTGCGCACGCTACCCTGCGTGGCGACCGCATGTGGGAATTCACGGACCGCCTGATCTCCCTCGCCCTGCCCCGTATCCGCGACTTCCGCGGCCTCAACGGCAAGCAGTTCGACGGCAACGGCAACTACACCTTCGGCCTCACGGAGCAGTCCATGTTCCACGAGATCGACCAGGACCGTATCGACCGCGTGCGTGGCATGGACATCACCGTCGTCACCACCGCCAAGACCGACGCCGAGGGCCGCGCGCTCCTCAAGGCACTCGGCTTCCCCTTCAAATCCGAAGATTAATCTAACTACGTTGCAGGTCCACTCCAGCGGGCACCCTGAGTGCCGGCCGGAACCCGGAAACCGTTTCGAGGAAGGGCAAGAGCCCACATGACAATGACAGATCCTGTCGCAGACATGCTCACGCGTCTGCGCAACGCAAACTCGGCTTACCACGACTCCGTGTCCATGCCGTACAGCAAGTTGAAGGCCCGCGTCGCGGACATCCTGAAGGCCGAAGGCTACATCGCCGGCTGGAAGGAAGAGGAAGCGGAGGTCGGCAAGAAGCTGACCATCGACCTCAAGTTCGGACCGGACCGCCAGCGTTCCATCGCCGGCATCCGCCGTATCTCCAAGCCCGGCCTGCGCGTGTACGCCAAGTCCACGAACCTGCCCCACGTGCTTGGCGGCCTCGGCATCGCCATCCTGTCCACGTCCTCCGGTCTGCTCACCGACCGCCAGGCATCCAAGAAGGGTGTGGGTGGGGAAGTCCTCGCCTACGTCTGGTAACGGGAAAGGGAAAGAATAATGTCACGTATTGGACGTCTCCCCATCGCCGTTCCCGCCGGTGTCGAGGTAGCAGTGAACGGCAACGAGGTCACCGTCAAGGGCTCGAAGGGCGAGCTGAGCCACACGGTTCCCAGCCCCATCGAGGTCTCCCTGAACGAGGGCATCCTCACCGTCGCGCGCCCGAACGACGAGCGCGAGTCGCGGTCGCTCCACGGCCTCACCCGCACGCTGATCTCCAACATGATCGTCGGAGTCACCGAGGGCTACAAGAAGAACCTTGAGATCGTGGGCACGGGTTACCGTGTGCAGGCCAAGGGCAGCGACCTGGAATTCGCTCTGGGTTACAGCCACCCGGTGGCCGTCAAGGCTCCCGAGGGCATCACCCTGACCGTCGACAGCCCCACCAAGCTCTCGGTCGCAGGCATCAACAAGCAGCAGGTCGGCGAGGTCGCTGCAACCATCCGCAAGCTGCGCAAGCCTGACCCCTACAAGGGCAAGGGCATCCGCTACGCAGGCGAGATCATCCGCCGCAAGGTCGGAAAGGCTGGTAAGTAACCATGGGTCTGAGCATCAACAAGAAGCGCAGCTCGAAGAGCAAGTCCGCCTCGCGTGGACGCCGCCACCTCCGTGTACGCAAGCGCGTCTCGGGCACGGCTGTCCGTCCCCGCCTGGTCGTCAACCGTTCGGCCCGCCACGTATTCGTGCAGGTCGTCGACGACACCAAGGGCGTGACCGTAGCATCAGCCTCCACCCTCGAAGCGGACCTCCGTGCATTCGACGGTGACAAGACCGCCAAGGCCAAGCGCGTTGGCGAACTCGTTGCAGAGCGTGCCAAGGCTGTCGGTGTCGAAGCTGTCGTCTTCGACCGCGGCGGCAACAAGTACCACGGTCGCGTTGCAGCAATCGCAGACGGCGCACGTGAAGGTGGGCTGGCACTGTGACCGAGGAAAACAAGGCAAAGGAAGCCCCATTGAATACGGCTACAGAGCAGCCCGCGGCCGAAGCTCCGGCTGCAGGTGCAACTGACACCGCGTCGGCTGACGCCAACCGCCGCGGCAACTCCCGTGGTGGCGAGCGTGGCGGCAACTCACGCGGCGGCGGTGAGCGCGGCCGTGGTGGCCGTGACGGCGGACGCGACGGCGGGCGCAATGACGACAAGGACAAGTTCATTGAGCGCGTCGTCACCATCAACCGTGTCGCCAAGGTCGTCAAGGGCGGCCGCCGCTTCAGCTTCACCGCCCTCGTGGTGGTAGGCGACGGCAACGGCATGGTCGGCGTCGGCTACGGAAAGGCGAAGGAAGTTCCCTCCGCCATCCAGAAGGCCGTCGAGGAAGCCAAGAAGACGATGTTCCGCGTTCCGCGCATCGGTGGCACCGTCCCGCACCTGGTGCAGGGCGAGGCAGCAGCCGGCGTCGTTCTTCTCCGTCCCGCCTCCCCGGGTACCGGTGTTATCGCCGGTGGTCCGGTGCGTGCGGTACTGGAGTGCGTCGGCATCCACGACGTCCTCTCCAAGTCGCTCGGTTCCGCGAACGCCATCAACATCGTTCACGCCACCGTTGACGCGCTGAAGCGCCTCGAAGAGCCCCAGGCAGTCGCGGCCCGCCGTGGCCTGCCCCTCGACGAGGTCGCATCCCACCAGATGCTGCGCGCAATCGCAGCTCAGAAGACAGGTGCGTAATGACCGCGATCACACCGAAGAACGTGCGCGTGAGCTCGGCGAAGCTCGAGATCACCCAGATCAAGTCCGCCATTGGCGGCAAGCAGAACCAGCGCGACACGCTGCGGTCGCTCGGCCTCAAGCGGATCGGCCACACCGTGGTCCGTGAAGCCGATGCCGTCACCGTTGGCATGGTCAACACGGTTCCGCACCTCTTGAAGGTTGAGGAGGCCAACTAATGGCAGAGAACAACACCGCGGCTTCGGCCGCACCCGAGGCAAAAGCAGAGCGCGTCCACGCCCTGAAGGTCCACCACCTGCGCCCAGCACCCGGTGCCAAGACGGCGAAGACCCGTGTTGGCCGTGGTGAGGGTTCGAAGGGTAAGACCGCAGGCCGTGGAACCAAGGGAACTGCAGCCCGCTACCAGGTGAAGGCAGGATTTGCCGGCGGCCAGCTGCCGCTGCACATGCGCCTTCCCAAGCTGCGCGGCTTCAAGAACCCGTTCCGCGTCGAGTTCCAGGTCGTGAACCTGGACAAGCTCTCCGAGCTGTACCCCGCTGGCGGCGACGTCACCGTGGAAAGCCTGGTGGCGAACGGTGCCGTCCGCAAGAACCAGCCCGTCAAGGTGCTGGGTACCGGCGACATCACCGTGGCCGTGAACGTCTCGGCCGACGCCTTCTCCGCATCCGCTGCAGAGAAGATCGTCGCAGCCGGCGGGACCGTCACCGAGCTGTAGGTCACTGGCCACCCCTTCCCCGGCGCGCTGGGGGAGGGGTTGGCTGTGATCGGCGGCACTTTGGAACTAGACTCTTGGTGGGCAGGGCTGTATCAGCCCACCAGGAGTCTTTTTTCGGCTCAGGCCACCACACCCGCCGGTGCTCTGCCACGGGTGACCAACCGTTAGACTCGGTTGTTGTGTAGGGTCCGCCACAGGACCAACAGACCTTCAGGAGGACGCTTGCTTAGCGCTATTGGCCGGGCATTCCGGACGCCAGACTTGCGGCGCAAGCTGTTGTTCACTCTGGGAATCATCGCCATCTTCCGCCTCGGAGCCTTCATTCCCGCTCCCGGTGTCGACTACGGAAACGTCCAGCAGTGTCTTGCCCTGGGCAACACCGAGGGCGGGCTGTACCAGTTCGTGAACCTCTTCAGCGGGGGAGCCCTGCTCCAGGTCTCCATCTTCGCGCTGGGGATCATGCCGTACATCACGGCCAGCATCATCACGCAGCTCCTCCGGGTGGTCATTCCCCGCTTCCAGGAACTGCACGAGGAAGGTGCGCAGGGCCAGTCGAGGCTGACCCAGTACACGCGCTACCTGACAATCGCGCTCGGCCTGCTGAACGCCACCACGCTGGTCTCGCTCGCCCGCTCGGGCGCACTGCTCGGCAACTGCCCGGTGCCCCTGATTCCGAACGATTCGCTGATCACCATCATCCTGCTGATCATCACGCTGACCGCCGGGACCGGACTCATCATGTGGATGGGCGAGCTTATCACCGAGAGGGGCGTGGGCAACGGCATGTCGCTGCTCATCTTCACGGCCATCGCCGCCGGGTTCCCCACCTCGCTCGGCGAGATCCTTCGCACCCAGGGCGCCACGGTCTTCACCTTCGTCCTCCTGATGGGCATCGTCGTCGTCGCCCTCGTGATCTTCGTGGAGCAGTCGCAGCGACGCATCCCCGTGCAGTACGCCAAGCGCATGGTGGGCCGCCGCACGCTGGGCGGCAGCAGCACCTACATCCCGATTAAGGTCAACATGGCCGGTGTGATCCCCGTGATCTTCGCGTCCTCGATGCTGTACCTGCCGAGCCTGATCGCACAGTTCAACACTCCGCAGGACGGCACTGCGCCGGCCGCCTGGGTCAACTGGATCACCACGTACCTGACAAGCGGTGACCACCCCCTGTACATGGCTCTGTACTTCCTGCTCATCGTGTTCTTCACCTACTTCTACGTGGCCATCACGTTCAACCCGGACGAGGTGTCCGAGAACATGAAGAAGTACGGCGGCTTCATCCCCGGCATCCGCGCCGGGCGTCCCACGGCCGAGTACCTCCAGTACGTGCTCTCGCGCATCACGCTCCCGGGTGCCATCTACCTGGGACTCGTGGCCCTGATCCCGCTGATCGCGCTGGTGGCCATCGGTGCCAACCAGAACTTCCCGTTCGGCGGCACCTCGATCCTGATCATGGTGGGCGTGGGACTCGAGACGGTAAAGCAGATCGACGCTCAGCTCCAGCAGCGTCACTACGAAGGGTTGTTGCGTTGACGAGAATGCTGATCATCGGTCCCCCCGGATCCGGCAAGGGCACCCAGGCCGCTCGGATCTCGGAGCGCCTCGACGTCGTGGCCATCTCGACCGGCGACATCTTCCGCGACAACGTGAAGCGGGAGACGCCCCTCGGCCTCGAGGCCAAGAAGTACATGGACGCCGGCGACTTCGTCCCCGACAGCGTCACGAACAGCATGGTCCGCGACCGTCTCGCCGCCGACGACGTCCAGGAGGGCTTCCTCCTCGACGGGTACCCGCGCACCGCGTCGCAGGTCGCCGAACTCGACGACATCCTCCGTGAGAACGAGCTCGAACTCGATGTCGTGCTGCAGCTGACCGCCGATGACGAGGAGCTCGTGAAGCGGCTCCTCGGCCGGGCGAAGCTGGACGGCCGTTCGGACGACAACGAGCAGGTGATCCGCCACCGCCTCGGCCTGTACCACGACCAGACCGAAGCCGTGGTGTCCCGGTACGACGAGCGCGGCATCGTCACCAAGGTGGACGGCATCGGCCCGATCGACGAGGTCACCGAGCGCGTCATGGCAGCACTCAAAGTAGCGAGCTAGGACTTTCCGGATGTTCCGCCAGCCCAAGATCGAGTACAAGACGACCAGCCAGATGCTCGTGATGCGCGAGGCCGGCCGGGTGCTCTCCACGGCACTCGACCGCACCGTCGCCGCGGCTACCGTCGGCGTCACCACGGCGCAGCTCAACGAGGTCTTCGAGGAGGTCCTCCGCGAGGAGGGCGCGACGTCGAACTTCCTCGGGTACCACGGCTTCCCGGCCAGCATCTGCACGTCGGTCAACCACGAGGTCGTCCACGGGATCCCCGGCGGCTACGCCCTGCAGGACGGCGACATCATCTCCATCGACGGCGGCGCCGTCGTCCGCGGGTGGCACTCCGACTCGGCGCGCACCGTCATCGTCGGGACGCAGCGGCCCGAGGACGTGCGGCTGTCCGACGTCACCGAGGAGGCGATGTGGCGCGGTATCGCGGCACTGGCCTCCGCCCGGTTCGTCGGCGACATCGGTGCCGCGATCGACGACTACGTCTCGTCGGTCCCCGGACCCGCCCTCGGGATCCTCGAGGACTACGTGGGCCACGGCATCGGGACGCAGATGCACCAGGCGCCCGACGTCCTGAACTTCCGCAGCGCGAACCGCGGCCCGAAGGTGCGGCCCGGGCTCTGCCTCGCCATCGAGCCGATGCTCGTGCAGGGAGGGCTGGAAACTGCAGTGCTCGACGACGATTGGACCGTGGTCACCACGGACGGGAAGCGCGCCTCGCAGTGGGAACACAGCGTCGCAGTGCATGACGGCGGCATCTGGGTCCTGTCGGCCCCGGACGGGGGAGCGTCACGCCTCGAGCCGCTCGGCGTCACCCCGGCTCCCTTGGCTGGCTGACGGCACAAAGCGGTCGGCGTTTATCCGGTACCTGCTCGGTACCTGCCCGGTATCAGTGAGCTAGCAAGAACGAAGGTCCCGCACTCCGGTGCGGGGCCTTCGTCGTTTCCGGCAGGGCCTGGTGCAGCAGCCGGGCAGCCCCCACCCGTCCGATTTAACGATCCGGGGACAGTAGCGTAGAGTTGTCTGTTGGTTGTCTCTGCTTTTCGTGCCCATTTGGGCCCCGGAGACCTTCCCGCGAGACGAGCTCCGGCTCCCCGCGGGTCTGACAATCAAAACCCCAAACCCGTCCGCCGTGCAAGTGGCGGGCATAGACGTTAGCGGAGGATATGGCCAAGAAAGACGGTGTCATTGAGATTGAAGGCACTGTGAACGAGGCGCTGCCCAACGCGATGTTCCGCGTTGAGTTGGCCAACGGACACATTGTTCTCGCCCACATCTCGGGAAAGATGCGCCAGCACTACATTCGAATCCTTCCTGAGGACCGGGTCGTAGTGGAACTCAGCCCGTACGACCTCACCCGGGGCCGTATTGTCTACCGCTACAAATAAGAATCAACTCGAAGGAAAACCATGAAGGTCAACCCGAGCGTGAAGCGGATCTGCGAGAAGTGCCAGGTGGTCCGCCGCAAAGGCAACGTTCTCGTCATCTGCGAGAACCCGCGCCACAAGCAGCGCCAGGGCTAAGAACCTCTTCCAGAGGTTCTTCCCACGCGTAGAAGTACATTTCACGGCAGAACAGCGTCCCTACGGGACGTACACCCCCGGCACGGAGGCCGGGGACCGGAACACCAGTTCCGCGGACGTTCTGCTTCAGACCTCCGGTAACACCAAAGGAGCACCGCCACTATGGCACGTCTCGCTGGCGTAGACATCCCCCGCGAAAAGCGGGTAGTCATCGCGCTTACCTATATCTACGGCGTGGGCAAGACCCGTGCAGAGAAGACGCTCGTCGACACGGGGATCTCCCCGAACACGCGCGTCAAGGACCTCACCGACGCCGAGCTGGTCCAGCTCCGCGACTACATCGAAGGCAGCTTCAAGGTCGAGGGTGACCTCCGCCGTGAGGTTGCAGCCGACATCCGCCGCAAGGTCGAGATCGGCAGCTACGAAGGCATTCGGCACCGCCGCGGCCTTCCCGTACGTGGACAGCGTACGAAGACCAACGCCCGTACCCGCAAGGGCCCGAAGCGTACGGTTGCAGGCAAGAAGAAGGTCGGACGCTAGTTCCCCACCGGCTCCCTAACGTGACTCGCTAGCGCTCGTCACGCCAGGGAACCCTCGCCGGCGGAGGCCCCTTTCCGGGGACTCCCGCTATCCGGAGCCCTCGTAGCAGGAGCTCCGGCGGGAATTTCGTCCCACTCAATGCTTTACCCAATACCTTCGTAGGAGAAGTAATGCCCCCCAAGACTCGTGGAGCGGTGCGTAAGCCGCGTCGCAAGGATAAGAAGAACATCGCGCTCGGCCAGGCGCACATCAAGAGCACCTTCAACAACACCATCGTGTCCATCACGGACCCCAGCGGAGCAGTCATCTCCTGGGCCTCCGCCGGTGAGGTTGGCTTCAAGGGCTCACGCAAGTCCACCCCGTTCGCTGCGCAGATGGCTGCAGAAGCTGCTGCGAAGCGTGCCCAGGAGCACGGCGTCAAGAAGGTCGACGTCTTCGTGAAGGGACCGGGATCGGGTCGCGAGACCGCCATCCGTTCGCTGCAGGCCACCGGCCTCGAGGTCGGCTCCATCTCGGACGTCACCCCCAGCGCGCACAACGGCTGCCGCCCGCCCAAGCGCCGCCGCGTCTAATCTGCTTTCCGGTCACCGTGCCGCCCTGAAGGAACCGAGATGTTCCGGCAGGGCGGTTCGGTGCCGTTCCAGTAGCTTTCGAGCCGGCCGACCCGCAGTCCCGCCCATACAGAAGCGTCATATAGCGGATGCTTCCTGAAAGGAAATGTACGTGCTTATTGCACAGCGCCCCACCCTGACTGAAGAAGTAGTCGCCGACAACCGCTCGCGGTTCGTTATCGAACCCCTCGAGCCCGGCTTCGGCTACACCCTCGGCAACTCCCTCCGCCGTACCCTCCTGTCCTCGATCCCCGGTGCTGCTGTGACCAGCATCCGCATCGACGGCGTGCTGCACGAATTCACCACGGTTCCCGGGGTGAAGGAGGATGTCACCGAGATCATCCTGAACATCAAGAATCTTGCCGTCTCCTCGGAGCACGACGAGCCCGTCGTCGCCTACCTGCGCAAGCAGGGTCCCGGCGTCGTCACCGCTGCGGACATCGCGCCTCCCGCAGGCGTCGAGTTCCACAACCCGGACCTCCACATCGCGACCCTCAACTCGAAGGGCAAGTTCGAGCTCGAACTGACCATCGAGCGTGGCCGCGGCTACGTGTCCGCCTCGCAGAACAAGTCCGGCGACTCCGAGATCGGCCGCATCCCGGTCGACTCCATCTACTCGCCGGTCCTGAAGGTCACGTTCCGCGTGGAAGCGACCCGTGTTGAGCAGCGCACCGACTTCGACAAGCTGATCGTCGACGTCGAGACGAAGGACGCCATCGCCCCGCGCGACGCCGTCGCTTCTGCCGGCACCACCCTGGTGGAGCTGTTCGGACTCGCCCGCGAGCTGAACACCGCCGCCGAGGGCATCGAGATCGGTCCTTCGCCCACCGACGCAGCACTTGCTGCCGACATGGCGCTGCCGATCGAGGACCTCGAACTCACGGTCCGCTCGTACAACTGCCTCAAGCGCGAGGGCATCCACTCCGTGGGTGAACTCGTTGCACGCTCCGAGGCCGACCTCATGGACATCCGCAACTTCGGTGCGAAGTCCATCGACGAGGTCAAGGCGAAGCTCGTCGAGCTCGGTCTCTCCCTGAAGGATTCCCCTCCAGGCTTCGACCTTGCCGCCCGTGCTGCTGCCATCGAAGAGGACGACGCCGCCTACGGCGACGAAGAGCTCTAAAACGCTATCTGTCCGCCCGCCGCTGGGAAGCGGCGGGACGGACACCTAATGAGGAGAAATCACCATGCCCACACCCACTAAGGGCCCACGCCTCGGAGGCGGTCCGGCGCACGAACGCCTGATGCTCGCCAACCTGGCCGCCTCACTGTTCGAGCACAAGCGCATCACCACCACGGTGACGAAGGCCAAGCGCCTCCGCCCCTACGCCGAGCGTCTCATCACGTTCGCGAAGAAGGGCGACCTGGCGTCGCGTCGTCGCGTCCTCGGTGTCATCAGCAGCAAGAGCATCGTCCACGAACTGTTCACGGACATCGCCCCCGCTGTTGCCAACCGCGAGGGTGGCTACACCCGCATCACGAAGATCGGCAACCGCAAGGGCGACAACGCTCCGATGGCCGTCATCGAACTGGTGCTGGAGCCCATGTCCGCCAAGCAGTCCGTCGTCGCCGAGGCCGAGCAGGCCAAGGCTCCCGCCGCTGCTGCAGCACCGGTCGCCGAGTCCGTAGAGGTCCCGGAGACCGCTGAGGCTGTCGAGTCGGTCGACTCGGCACCTGCTACCGACGATGTCGCAGCCGAGGACACCACGGTCGACGCCGAAGCCGGCGCCGAAGATGAGGTCGTTGTCGTCGAAGGCACCGTCGAGGACGAGAAGAAGTAATTCTTCCCCTCCGTCGCACGCCATGACTACGCTCGAGCCCGCCATCCCTTCCGGGGATGGCGGGCTTTTGCGTGTCCGTGTCCGCCTCGATATCTCCTACGACGGCGCGCCCTTCTCGGGCTGGGCCCTGCAGCCCGGGCTCACCACCGTCCAGGGCATCCTCGAAGGTGCCCTCTTCACCCTCCTCCGCCGGCAGGCGCGCCTCACCGTGGGCGGACGGACCGACGCCGGTGTCCATGCCCGCGGCCAGGTGGCCCACGTCGACCTGACGCACGCTGAGTGGGAGGGCATGGCGCGGGGCCGCGACGTCGACCCTGCCGATGCCTTCCTGCGCCGCCTGACCGGCACCATCAACCGTGAGCTGACCGATGGCATGACGGGTCGCGGCCGCTCCGTCCGGAACTCGGTGCCCGCCGTCGTCGTGCGCTCAGCCACCCGTGCACCCGCCGGGTTCGACGCCCGCTTCTCTGCGCTCTGGCGCCGGTACAGCTACGGCATCGCCGATACGGCGACCGGGCAGGACCCGCTGCGCCGCCATACGACGCTGTGGCACCCGGCGTCGTTGGATGTCGCCCTGCTCAATGAGGGAGCAGCGTACCTGCTCGGGGTGCAGGATTTCGCCGCGTTCTGCAAGCCCCGCGCGGGGGCGACGACGATCCGGGAGCTGCAGCGCTACGAGTTCGTCCGTGGGCACGACGGCGTCATCACAGCCACCGTGCAGGCGGACGCCTTCTGCCACAACATGGTCCGTGCGCTCATCGGGTCGACGCTGCGTGTGGGATCGGGAGAGTTGCCGCCGGTGTGGCTGGCGGAGAGGCTCGCAGCCCGCCTCAAGGATGCTCGGTCTATCCTCGCCGCTCCGCACCCGCTCGTGCTCGAGGAGATCGCGTATCCCGGTGACGAGGAGCTTGCCGCTCGAGCTGAATTGACCCGTTCTCGGAGGAACGCCGGACACCTGGAGCCTCAGTCAGGAAGCGCTGCGGAGGACGCCGACTAGCTGAGGTCGGGTCGAAGCCGGTGGGGGAGCGGTTCCTCCTGGAAGATTTCTCCGCGTGTGAGCTCTTCATCGAGTTGGTGGAGTTGGTCGTCGACGATCTGTCCGGCCTGCCAGTACCTGTTTCTCCGGGGTGTGCCTGCCCGGCCTGGGTGTCCGGGTGCGTGGAACCAGGGGACACCGTCTCGTGGTGCGACTCTCCAGTGGCCTTGGTGGATGAGGTGGTGGTGTCTCGAGCACAGCAGCACCCCGTTACCGATGCTGGTGGTGCCGCCTCTGGACCAGGGGTCGATGTGGTGGGCTTCGCACCACGGGGCGGGGATGGAACAGTCCGGGAAGGCGCAGCCCTTGTCCCGGGCGACCAGGGCCCGGCGCAGGTGTGGTGGGAAGAGGCGCTGGGCCCTGCCGAGGTCCAGGACCTGGCCCGCCCCGCCGAGGACCACCGGAATGATGTCCGCGTCGCAGGCGAGTTGCCGGATGGTCCGGGCCGTGGCCTGCCCGGCGAAGACCGCGTGTCCCGGGCGCTGGCCTGGGCGGTGGGTCTGTCCGGTGAGGACGCTGGTAAGGTCCTGGGCGAGGTCCTGGGTGTGGCCGAGGAGGTCCTGGTAGTCAATGGTCACCATCACCTGGGGCCGGTGGCCGCCGGTCGCGGGCAGACCGCCCGTGCTCAGGGGGATCCTGCACGCGCCGACCAGTCCCTCCAGCAGCATCTGGGCCCTCGTCGCCCCATCCGGATCACCGAAAAGACCGACACCTGATCCTGAGCCCGTGCCTGATCCTGAGCCCCAGTCGGAGCCGGTGCCGGTGCCTGTACCGGTGTCGATGTTTGACCCTGTGCCGCTCTCGGGAGCAGTACAGGCAGCAGTACCGGAGGCGCCGGCAGCGCCTGCGCTTTCGGCCGCAGCGTCGGAGCTACCGCCAGCACCAGCAGCAGCACCGGCAGCAGCACCGTTGGCGTGACTGTTGAGCGCCCTCGGGTTGGTGGTGGCGTTCATGACGGTGGCGAGGTGCTCGAACTGCTCGTCGGTGGCGCCGATTTCCAGGATGTGCAGTCCGTGGCGCCGGCCCTTGAGGAACACGCCCTGGCGCGCCCGGAGGACTTTCTCCGATGGTTCCTGCCCGTCCTGATCGAGCACACCTTCCCAGCGGTGGGCCAGGACCCGCAGGATGTCCTCGTCGGATTCCACCGCCTGCCGGGTCAGGTTCTCCTCCATCGACGCGACCTGCTCCGGGGTCGCGAAGGACTGCACCCGGTGCACGGACTGGGAGACGATCGTCGCGGCCCGACCGCTGACCAGGGCCGCCTCCGTCGCCGCACCCAGGACCTCCAGCCGGGCCGGCAGCGTCGCGCCCGTGGGTGTCAAGCGGGGCAGCACCAGCTCCGCCAGGGCCAGCCGGCGTCTGGCCTCGGCCCGGCTGATCCCCAGGGTCCCGCGCAGAAAGTCCGCGCAGTCCCGAAACCCACCCACTGCTGCACCCGCCCCAGCACCCCGCGTGGACGACAGGGCGCCGTCGCGGTCGGACAATGCGGCGTCCGAGGAAGCGGCGCCCGAGGTCCCCCAGGTCCCAGAGGTGCCGGACCATGCCGCGTCGAAGGAGACGGTACCCAAGGAAGCGGTGCTGGAACCGGCTGGAGCCGGGGCCTCGACACAGATGGCCTGTTCCGCCCGGGCCAGAAGCGATGCGGTCCCGGACGTACTGCCGGGTTGAGGCTCTTCGACCCGGTAGTGCTCTTCGGCCAGGCGGGCGGCGAGGACCTGCAGGTGATCCACGATCCTCGAGGCATGCTCGAAGTCTTTGATGAGTTGCAGTGCCTCTGGCCGGGACAGGACACGGCCCTGCCGGCTCACCTCCCGGGCACACTCCGCCAGGGCGGCGCACGCCGTATCCAGCTGACCCACTGAACTCGGGGTCTGCGCGGGACGCTCGATCGGGGCGATGGCCATACCCCAAATTTATCGAACACACGCACTATTCCAGCGGCCCCGGAAGCCTATGTGGACAACTAGAGGGCGGTCTTCACACAAGTAGGAAGAGGGTATGCACCCAGGCCGGGACTCCAGTGGGACATGTAACGCTCCGGGCGTCCGGACCCGAACACGGCCTCCCCGCTGAGGAATCAAATGGGCCCTACGGCCGGTAAAGACCCTCTAGCCCTGCGCACGCGCGGTACGCACAACCCGAAAGGCCATCACCGCCAACGCCCCCGTCTCAGGACGACTACCCGAGCAGGACGAAGCTCGCCAGGGCAGCGAGCAGCATGCCGGGCCCGAATGGGAAGGTCGAGTTGCGCGACCCGCTGCGTAGCAGGAGCACTCCGATTCCGGCGAGCCCGCCCAGGAGGAACCCGCCGAGGAGTGTCCCCATCCAGGCAGCGGCGCCCGCCCAGCCACCGAACAATCCGAGGACGGCCGCAAGCTTCACGTCGCCCATCCCCATGCCGGCCGGTGAGATCAGGGCGAGTAGGAGGTACACGACGAAGAGGCCGGCACCTCCTGCGGCTGCAGCCAGCAGGCCGCTCCAGTTTGCTGTCACCACTCCCGCGAGGAGGAGCAGGGGAACGGTGATCGCCAGGAACCGCAGCAGGATTGCGTTCGGCAGCAGCTTAGAATGCGCGTCGATCGCGCCGAGCACGACACCGAAGGCAGCGAGCACGACGACGAGCGGCAGGTTCCACAACACGTCCGTGATGGCACTGCCGGCTCCCGCAAGGACTCCCGACAGCAGGGCCATGGGAACCCGCCAGGATGTGGGCAGCACTGTGCGCGGATCCCTGCCGGCGAAGGCGAACAGCGCGTAGCCGAGAGCCGCTGAGAGGACGGCTGTCGTGAGGGCGACGACCACCTAGACGGACTCCTGCATGGAGTCGTGCTGGGCACGGCTGACTTCGCCGTTGACCGGCAGGGTCACGGTGAAACAGCTACCCTTGCCCGGCGAACTTACACAGGAGATCGCGCCGCCGTGGCTCTCGACGATGGACTTCGTGATCGCCAGTCCCAGACCCGCCCCCTCGATATCTGCCCGCCGGGCTGCGGGCGTCCGGTAGAAACGGGAGAACACCTGCCGGGCCTCCTGCTCCGTCATGCCCATGCCCCTGTCCTCGACATGCAGGCTGATGGATGATTCCGTCTCCTCCGCGCGGATGCTGACCACGCCGCCGCCGGGGGAGTACTTGATCGCGTTGGACACGAGGTTGTCGAGCACCTGGGAGATCCGCAGCGGGTCGATTAGGGTCCAGAGCGGGTTCTGGGCGGTGCTCTGGAGCTTCACCTGGTTTCTCTGCGCACGCAGCCGATTGGACCGCACGCTCATCTCGATGAGGGCGGCCAGGTCCACGGGGCGGGGATGGACCCGCACCTTGTCCCCGGCCGTGGACAGCAGGTCGGCCACGAGGTGCAGGACGCGCTCGGCGTTGCGGCCGGCGACGTCGACATAGCCCCTCAGGTGGGTAGGCAGCCGGTGCTCGTCCTCCATGACCAGTTCGAGGTACCCGAGGACGGAAGTGAGCGGGGCGTGGAATTCGTGGGAGATGTTGGAAATGAAGGCGTCTTTGGCGTTGACGGCCTCGACGAGTTCCGTCACGTCGCTGCAGACGACGAGCGCGCCTGCGATGTGGCCGTCGGTGTTCTTGATGGGCCGGGCGGCCGTTGAGAGGGCACGCTGCGCATCGCCCTCGCCCACCCAGATGATCTCATCCGCGAAGGTCTCACCCGTTAGCGCGCGGTGGATCGGCTTTCTGTCCACGGGGAGCGGCGTTACGCGGTCCGGGCCGAACATGAGCGAGTCGTGCTCATCGTCGTCGTGACCTGCCGCGAGCCGGTTGAACAGTTCCTGCTGCCGGTTGGTGAGCGTGGTGTTGCCGTGCGCGTCCACGGCGGTGAGCCCGACGTCGACCGTGTTGAGGATGGCGGTCAGCACGCGCTCGCGGTCGATGGCTGCCCGCAGGAGGTCGTTGAGTTCGCGGTCCTTGCGCTCAATTTCCAGCTCACGCGCTGTCGCGCTGAGGCTCATGACGCGGATGGTGGCGGCGATGCACAGCATCACGATCGGGAGCAGCAGGATTCCCAGGTACGAGCGCATGCGGGACGAATCGAAGGAGAACAACAGTGGCCAGGCGGTGACCAGGAGGGATCCGACCACGGTGAGGACGAGGGCCGCCCAGGTGGGGAGCGCGGAGCGCATGAGCCAGAGCACGGGAAAGATGGCGAGGACGCCGAGGGCCGGCTGGGTCTCCGTGGCACCGGCCCGCACCAGGGCGATGGCGACGAAGTCGAGGATGGGTACCATCAGCAGGCTGCCGCGCGGAAGCTCACGCCACGGGACCACGACGCTCAGGGCCAGCAGGAGCAGGATCATCGAGAAACCGAGGTCGAATGTCGAATTGGACATGAGGCCGGGGCGGAGGACAGGTGCCGTGACACCGATGACGACGACGATCACGGTGAGCGGGATTTGGCACAGCACAACAGAGCGGTTGATGGTGAACCTCGATGCCATTCCCCGCAACCACACGGCACCGCCATCCCTAGGCACGCACTATCCAAGGAAAGATGAGAGACCACATACTGAATAACTTTCCGACGCTGAGACCTACGTACTGCCTCACATTATGTCCCCTATCACGCGTTTTGCACCGGAAGGCGGCGCAATTCCGGTGTACGGGCATGCACAATGGGATTTATGACGAGTCGAGCGCGCTGCAGCGCAGGTCACATGGGGGTAGGAACTGAATGAGCGATCCGGGCGTAGCAGTAGTCATCGAGGACGACGTCGACGTGCGGAATCTCGTGGCGGCCGTCCTGCGGCAATCGGGATTCGACGTCCATGTGGCGCCCAATGGAAGAGCCGGCGTTGACCTGGTCCGACTGCATGACGCGACCGTGGTGACGGTCGACGTCGGACTGCCGGACATCGACGGGTATGAGGTCCTCCGACGCATCCGGAGCTCCAGCAACTGCTATGTCGTCATGCTGACGTCGCGCGGTGATGAACTGGACACGCTCACGGCCCTGCAGCTCGGCGCTGACGACTACCTCACCAAACCGTTCCGTCCGCGGGAGCTTCGGGCCCGTATCGCCGCTATGCTGCGGCGCCCACGAGTGGCGCCCGAACCAGTGGCGGTTGCTCATCAGGGCACCACAGCATCTGTGGTCGTTGGTGCACACCCGGCAAGTCCGGCGTCTGCGGTCGCTGTTGCGGCTCAGAGCCTTTCCCAGCCGGAGGCGTCGTCGGTTCTGGAGCACAACGGGTTGGTCCTGAATGCTGCGGCCCGCACAGTCGTCCTCGACGGACGTGAGCTGCCGTTGACGCGCAGCGAGTTCGACCTGCTGCACGAGATGCTGAAGAGCAATGGGGCCGTGAGAACCAAGGCCGATCTGGTGCGCGTGGTGCGTGGCGACTACTACGGCGAGGACGCCTACATCAGCGACTCCGATGAGCGCGCCATCGAGGTGCACATCGGCAATCTCCGCCGGAAGCTGGACGAGGATCCCAAGAATCCGCGCTGGCTGCAGACCGTGCGCGGTGTGGGCTACCGGCTGACGCCGGCCCGATCCTGAGGTCTCAACCTCAAGTGACGGTTCAGAGCCGCGGCCTCAGACGGGTGTTCACGCGTGCGTTTACGCAGGCGTGAGATAGCGGGTCTCGAGCTCGTTGATGGTGTCCAGTCCGCAGCGCTCGATCGCGGCGAGTGCTTCTTGCGCGGTCTCGAGGTCCGCTGAGGTGACAGCGTTCTCCAGGTTCGCCGCCATCGCGGAGAGCCGCGCCGCGCCGACCATTGCGGACGAGTTGCGCAGGCTGAGAACGGCATCGAGGGCGGCGGGGAGGTCCACGGTGCCGATGGAGCTGGTCAGGCGGAGGTAGCGCTCCTCGAACACCGTGATGTAGTCGCGGGCGAACGCCCTGGCGGGCACTGGGTCGTTCAGCTGCCGCTCCAGCTGGGAGAGGACAGCGAGGTCCACGAGCGGGAGGACCATCGGGGCGACGTTTGGGAACACCATGTCAGGCTACGGCCGTGGTCTGACAGTTCGCCGGAAACCGGCTGATGCTGACGGATAACTGCGCAATTGCTTCTGTGTTCTGCTGAGTGAAGGAGGCGATTATCGAGCTTGCCGACATGATTCTCATTGACTGGCGAAGGTTGCCATGACGTTGAGCACCGCGGGCCCGAGGATCACGATGAAGAGCACCGGGAAAATGAAGAACAGCAGAGGAAAAAGCACTGTCACGGGCAGCTTCATCGCCTTCTCTTCCGCCCGCTGACGCCGTTTCACCCGCATGACCTTGGCCTGGGTGCGCAGCACCCCAGACAGTGCAATTCCGTAGGCGTCAGCTTGAACGATCGCTTTAACGAAACTTCGAAGTTCAGGGATGCTACTACGTTCGGACAGGGCCATATAGGCCTCCCTGCGGCTGCGCCCTACCTGCATATCCTGCAGCGTTCGTACTAATTCCTCAGCGAGAGGTCCTTTTCCGTTTTCGCCAGCCCGCTGCATGGCGCTTTCAAAACCGAGTCCAGCTTCCACCGAGATCAGCATCTGGTCCAGTGTGTTGGCGAGCTCCAACTGCATGGCCTTCTGGCGCTCCTGGCCCCGGCTGTACAGCAGAAGGTCGGGAATGAAGTAGGCGAGGACGACGACGAAAATCCCGAGGAGGATGTACTGCTTCGTCGGGTTCGAGCTGATGAGCAGGAGCGCCAGTACTCCGGCGACAAGGGCCAATGCAGGTTTTGCCGTGAGGACCTTGGCGAGCGGCAGTGACGCCGGCCGTCCGGCCAGAGCCAGGAGGTGATCCAGTTTTTGGACGTACCCCTGAGGAGTTAATCGGTGTCCGAACTGCAGGAGAGGGCTCGGTCGGAATGCTGCGTCGGCGCCGACCGCCCCTGCTCCCCGGCTGAGGTTCTTTTGCACCGTCCTGCGTGCCTTGGTGTCGGAGGTGAGCAGGGACCACGTGAGGTAGCCGAGCGGACCAGATACCAGGAGCAGGGACATCGAGAGCATCAGATTCATAGCTGCCGCCTCAAAACTTCAGGTCGATGATCTTGCGGAGCCAAAGGCACCCGATGGTCATCATGACTGCGGCTCCACCGAGCATGGCCCAGCCCAATGGTTCAGTAAAGAGTGGGTCCACGTAGCCCGGGCTGACCACGGCGAGCATGATGGCGATGGCGAAGGGCATTGCGCCGAGGATGTAGGCGGAGAATTTGCCTTCCGCGGCGAGGGCTCGGATCTGCCCTTTGATTTCGCTGCGTTCGCGAATTGTGTGGCCTACCTGGTCCAGCACGTCAGCGAGGTCTCCGCCCACTTCACGGTTTATCTGAATAGCTTGCGCGATCCACGTGAAGTCCTCATTCTCCATGCGTTTCGATGTATCCAGCAGGGACAACAGGAGATCTTTACCAAGACTCGTTTCGGCGACGATCCGCCGCATTTCCTCGGCGGTAGGGCTGTCTGCCTCCGTGGCTGCAGCGTCGATGGCGCGGAGGATGCTGTGTCCGGCCCGCAGGCCGCCGGTCAGGAGTTGCAGCGTATCGCCGAGCTGGGCGTCAAATCTCTTCCTGCGCCTGCCGGTGAGGAAGGAGAGGATCAGGTGCGCAATGGCGGGGGAGAGGACCAGAAACAGGAGCCCGACGACCGGCGCAATCAACGCCCAGCCGACCACCAGTCCGGTGGTCCCTCCGGTGACAATGAGGAGAAGCATGTCGGCCTGGCTGAGTCTCACACCCGCGGTCTCAAGTACTTCACGTCGGAAAAATCGCTTTGGGTGTTGCCGGAGGTAGTTCTCCATCCCGCGAACAGCGAATCCGGCGAACCGGGTCAGCTGCGAATCCGATTCCAGCTGGAGGGGGCGCCGCCGGTCGAGCGGTACGGGTGACTGTAGCGGTCGGAACGCCAGCACCACCAGCCCCATGGCGGCTAACAACAGCACCGTGCCGGTCACGAACATAGCCGTCATGCCATCACCGGGTCCGAGCTAGGCCCGCGCCGAAGACAGCCGGGGACACTGTGATGCCCATGTCCTCGAAGCGCTCCATGAAACGCGGACGGATGCCAGTGGGTACCGGTTTTCCAAGGAAGCGGCCCGAGGTGTCAACTCCCGCGGAATAGTCGAAGATAAAGGCATCTTGCAGAGTGACGACGTCGCCCTCCATTCCCTGCACCTCGGTAACGTGGGTGATCCGACGGGAACCGTCTCGGAGCCTCGAGATCTGGACCACGAGGTTCACCGCCGATGCGAGCTGCTCCCGGATCGCCCGGAGCGGCAGGTCCATCCCCGCCATCAGCACGAGCGTTTCGAGGCGGGCGACGGCGTCGCGCGGTGAATTTGCGTGCACCGTGGAAAGCGATCCGTCGTGACCGGTATTCATGGCCTGCAGCATGTCGAGCGACTCACCGCCGCGGACCTCACCGATCACGATGCGGTCGGGCCGCATACGCAGCGAATTCCGGACGAGGTCGCGGATTGTGACGGCACCCTTGCCCTCGGTGTTGGGCGGACGGCTCTCCAGGCGCACCACGTGCTGTTTCTGGATTTGGAGTTCGACGGCGTCCTCGATGGTGACGATCCGTTCGTTGTCGGGCAAGAACGAGGAGAGGACATTCAGCAAGGTCGTTTTTCCCGTACCCGTTCCGCCGGAGACGATGATATTCAATTTGGCCCTGACGCAGGCGTCAAGGAGTTCCGCCATCTCCGGTGTCAGCGTGCCGAAATCGATGAGGTTCTGGACGGTCAGTGGAACCTTGCTGAATTTTCGGATGGTGAGGGAGGAGCCGTTGACGGCGAGGGGCGGAATGACGGCGTTGACGCGTGAACCGTCCTCGAGCCTGGCGTCGACGAAGGGCGAGGACTCGTCAATGCGGCGGCCCACCTTAGAAACGATCCGCTCGATGACCCTTCGCAGGTGCTGTTCAGAGCTGAACCGTGAACCGCTGAGGGTCAGCTTGCCGTTCTTTTCTACGTAGATCTGGTCCATGCGGTTGACCATGATCTCGGTGACCGTGGGGTCATCGAGGAGGCGCTGCAGCGGTCCGTAGCCCAGGACGTCATCGGCTACGTCCTGAATCAGCCGGCGACGCTCGTCGGGCGTGAGCGGCACCTGTTCGGCGTCGATGATCTCGCTGAGTTCCTCGCGCGCCGCAACCTTCAGGTCCTCCTCAGTGACCGAAGTGTCGCTGGCGCGTGACCCCATGCGCTCGAAAAGGGCCGAGGCCGCCCGCAGTTTCAGCCCGGCGAAGACGTCGACCCGCGCGCTGGCCCGCGGTTCTGCCGTGCCCGGGGTCGCTTGAATGGACGGCGCGGCTTTCTGCGCCGGTTGTTTCTCGTCTGCTTGCTTGTCAGCGGAATTCTTCTCCGACGCCGCGATGGTCAGGGGCAGACCCGCGGCCTGGATACGATCGGACAGTTTCATCAGATGACCACCCTGCGGTGCAGCTTGCGCTGCGACTTCGCGCGCCACTGGTGGTCGAAGCGCTGGACGAGGCTGCGGAGGTTCTTGGTTGCCGGGTCCCGGACGTTCTCCTGCAGAAGGGGTACACCGCGGTTCGTCGCTAAGGAGAGCGCCCGCGAGCGGGGGATGGAGATATCGACGGGGGCTCCGAGGGTTGCTTCTACGTCCTGGACCGACAAGCCGGTCTTCGAGTCGGCGAAGTTGAGCACTACGTGGCGGGACTCGGGAAGCAGGTTCAGCCTGCCGAGGAGGTCCAGGCCCGTGCGCAGCCCCCTGACGCTGGGCACGTCCATTCCGGTGACCCAGATGGCGTCGGTGCACTGTTCGAGAGCGGAGAGGCTGTGTTCGGTCAGGCCGGGCCCCGTGTCCACTACCACGTACCGGAATTCGGCGGCGAGCTGCTGCAGCAGCTGCGTAATCTGATCAGTACTGATGCGGTCGGCGTCGGCTGGATTCCTGGGAGCGCAGAGAGCGTAGATACCGGAAGGGTGGACGGTGAGGAACGCCTTGAGAACCATGGAGTCCTGAATCGCAGCCCCCGAGACGGCGTCGAGAATCGAATACTCGGGGTTGAGGTAGAGGCCGGTGGCCACGTCACCGAACTGCAGGTCGAGGTCCACGATGACGACGCTCATGGGAGCCAGCTTGCCGAGCCCGACCGCCACGTTGGTGGCGATAGTAGTTTTACCCACGCCGCCCTTGGGGGAGAGCACCCCGATCACCAGGCCGTTCTCCTGCTGGCCCTGGTGCTGGCCGAAGTCGCTGCGGCGCCGGCTCGCGAAGGCCTGGCAGGCGCGTTCGAGCTGGTTGCGGATACTGGCGACGTCAGCGAGGGGGCTGAGCACGTCCCGCACGCCGGCGCGCATGGCCTGCAGGACGACGTCGGGCTGGCTGTCGTGGACGAGGATCAGACTGACTTCGGGGAACTGTACGTCGAACACGGTGGCGAGGCGAAGTGCGTCCTCGACGGGCAGGCCCGGGCCGAAGATGAGGACCTCGGGCCGCTCTGGGGAGAGCTGTTCGAGGATCTCATGCGCTTCGCTGGTGAGGACGCTTGCCGGCAGGCTCTTCACTTCGCCGTGTAGGCCTCCGGCGACGGCGTGTCGGACCTTTTGCTCGAAGTCGGAACTGGGCGTAATCAGGACGAATCTGCTCATCGGTACAAGACCTTGTCATGGATGGTGATTGGCGCAGGACTTTCGGCAGCTGACGCGGGCTCCTTGCTGAGCCAGATCTTTTCGAACTCGTTGCCAAAGACGATTGCAGTGGCCTGCTCTTCGCTCACGGCGACCGTCAGCATGAGCGAGTCGCCGGGCAGCGCTTCAGCTTCTGCACGTGCCTGTTCCTCGGGCGTGGCAGCAGGATCGACCGGACTGGCAGATGGAGCGCGCTGGACCGACGTAACGAGCACCTTGTGAAACACGAGTTGCGTTGTCTGGGCGTCGGGCTCATTAGGGAGAGCGCCGGGGGCCATGGAGATGAAGATGCCCACCGTGTCGCCCGGGGTTAGTTTGCCGCCTACAGCCCTTGCAGGTTCGAGGGCGAACGACACCTCCTGAAGGCCCTTGGGAACCTCGACGCTGACGCTAGCCGTCGCGTCGGGCGGATCAATAAGGCGCTCAGCGAGCAGTTGCTCGCCAGGTACCAGATCGACGGCGGTGACCTTCCCCGCGGACGAATCGAGGTCCTTCAGCGCCGAGGCGCCGATGGCAGTAGCGGGCAAGGACTCGGTGGTAAGAAAGGGCATGAGCTCCTCGGACGGTGTGCCCGCGGGTACTTCGGTTGCGACCACCAGGACGCTGATGGGATCGAGACCCTGGACGGCGCGGGTTTCAGCGCCTTGCGCGTAGCCGTAGAGCATCATGACGCCGACGAGCGCGAGGATGACGGCGGCTACGCCGGCTAAGAGGCGAGATTTCATGGTGCTGCTTCCTCGAGGGTGAGTTTTACGACAGCGGTGCCCATTGAGGGGTTGTGCGGGCCGAGGGTGTAGCCGTCGGCTAGAGATACCATCTTGACGAATTTGCCAATGATGCCAATGCATTGCGTTGTCGAACACTTCGAGCCCGAGTAATATTCGTGCCGAAAGGCTTCAGGGAAGGGTGGATTACCCGTTTGCTTAAGCTTCCAGCCGTAAACCTCGAAGGCCGCGAAGCCAGTCAAGCTGTAGATTGCGTTTGTTCCACTGTCGGTAATCGATTCGTAAATCGGGAATAGCCCAATAGGAGGGTCTCCCGCGATTATTTGATCGCGCCACTTAGTTAGCAGAGCTGAGCAATTGGCCGGAATTCCGTTACCGGTGGAGCTGCCCGACGCGGCGTTGTTGATATCGACCAAAGCTTCGCATTTCCCGGGTACTTGATCGAGATTGCTGAAACCACCTGGGGGGCCACCTGCGCAGCCCGAAGCAGTATTGTCCTTCAGACGAAACTGGATCAACTGCAGGTCTGGCCCATCCAAGAGTTCGCATTTTGAGAAGACGACAGGGAACGGGGCTGGGCCCGAGGTAGGGCTACCCCACGCGGCAGTGGCGCGGGCGCCGACCTCGGCAGAGGAGACCCCAAGGGCCTGGGCGAAGAAAAGGGACACCCGGTTGTCCGACCGGCCCGCCTCCTTGGCTGTCGTGGTCACGGTGACTCGGTTCGACGACAGAGCGACCGACTGGACGGCGCTCAGCCCATCGAGGGAATTCTTATTAGTAAGTTCCGTCGCAACTGCAGAGGAACTGGAGCAGAGGGGGCTTCCCGGTGTCTTGGCGCAGGTCTGGGCAATCCCGAGTGCTGCAGCGTCAGCCCCGTTTTGCAGTTGCGCTTTCTCCGAGTAAAGCATTCCCACATCAACGGCGAGTGCGGCGAAACTCAGCAGGACGACCATCAAGAACGCGACCAGGACGCTGACTGCGCCCCGCTCGTTGCGGTTGAGCGTTGTTATCCACCGCACAGCATCACTCCTCGGCCTTTCATGGTGAACGGGCCGGCTATCCCCGTGAGGGTGCTCAGCTGATAAGTGATGGTGACCGTGGTCTGTTGACCTACCAATGACGTATTGCAAGGGGTGACGTCGATGACTGTCGGAAGCGGGTTGAGCGACACTGCTGCGCCGATGGCCTTAATTCTTGCGTCATTCGGGTTTTTGCTGATCGCCATGACACGCACGCCCTCTCGCGCTGCATGAGTGAGCGTCACCTGCGTGTTGAAGGCCCGCCCAAATTCCATGATCCCAAGGAGAAGGAGGATGAGGACCGGCAGAACAAGCGCCATCTCGACGGCGACCGCGCCGCGCTCGCATTGCCGTCGCATTTTCTACCTTCCGAGTGTCGCAGCGATGACCGGTGAGAAGGTGGTGGGAGGCTAACTCCCACCACCACTTGAAACTTCCGAGAACTAAATTCCTAGGTTGTAGGCAGTAGTGCACCGATTTTGTCGAACGCGATATCGAGTCTCGTACCGATGAGACCCACAGCGGCGATGATGACGACCGCGATGAGCGCGACCATGATGCCGTACTCAACGGCGGTTGCTCCAGTCTGCTCGCGGCGGAGGCGAGTCTGGACGGTGAAACCGAGGGTGTGCAGGGATGCTGCCAGGTGAGCGAACATGAGGGACTCCTGTTGTTCCGAGTGACCGGCCGAGCGCCGGCTCTGCATCAAAAGATAGGTGCTCGGAACACCCCCCAAATCGAACTTCGCCGTATCCTTCGGCAACCCTTGTCGACGCCGGTTTCAACCCAAGCTGGTTGCGCAAAACCTGCGCTGGTGCTTGGGAAGGCTCGCGTATGGAACGTCATTAGGAAGTGGCTCCGTGAGACGCATCGGTGAAGATTGGGCCAGCATGCGGCGGGCGGCTGCATGCTCCGCCCGCCTCTGCAGCATCCAAAGCTGACGTAGTGTGTCCCATCATGGCTGAGACTCCGAGCCCGGGCGGGTTGCGTGCGGCGCTGCGGCGTGGCGAGGTACGTGCTGATTCACTCCTGACGCGCGAGCGGTTGCGGAACTATCCGCTCATCCTCGTGGTCCTGGGGGCTGTCAGCCTCACCATCTCCACGGTTCAGCGGTTTGTGGATCCCGCGGTGTTCGGACCGCTATTGCCCGATTATCTGGCGCACTGGACCGGAGGAGCCTTGCTCCTCGGCGGTTCTGGCATGGACCTTTACAGCATCGAGCGGCAAGTAGGCGTGCAGGCACCCATTAGTGGGACGTCGTCGGTCGTGGCATGGTTTGTGTCGCCGCCCCTCGTCGCGGCGCTATATGCACCCTTGGTGCTCATCACGTATCCGGCGAGTGCTGGAGCGTGGCTGGTCATCAACGTGGTGCTGCTGGCTGTCTGTCTACGGTCGTTACGCACAGTGGCGCCCACGCTGATAGCACGGCGAAGGGGCCTCGTGGTGCTTGTGCTCTGCGCGAGCGCTCCCGTTTTAGAGTTGCTCGGCGGCGGGCAGGACTCGGCATTCGTGCTTGCGGTCTGGCTCCTGGCGATGCGACTGATCGCCGGCCGTCATCAATTCCTTGCGGGCGCCGTCCTGGGCCTGGCGCTCTTGAAACCCCAGCACGTGGTGCTTGTGCCGGTGGTGCTTCTGATGACCCGGAGGTTTGGTGCGCTCTCCGGATTTCTGGTGATGGGCTTCTTGCAAGCCGGGCTGAGCCTCGCACTGGTGGGGCCAGCGGGGGTAGGACGCTGGGTCGATGTGCTCACCGGCAGCGGGTTCGGCGAGCAGGTCCAGCAGGACCAGGCGTGGAAGATGGTCAGTGTCCCTGCATTCCTCCATGCTGTGCTGCCCGAGTCGGCGCCGAGTGCCATGGGCACAGTCCTGGCCGTCGTCGTACTGGTTGCCGCAGCAGCAGCTTTGGCGCTGCAGCTGGTGAGGAGGCAGCGCTCGAGGGGCGAGACTCCCGAAGCGGGGGAGCAAGGGCCTGCCCGGGGCCTGGACGGAATTCTGGTGCTGATCGCAACACTGTCCACCACCGTCGTGTTCTCCCCCCACCTCGTCGTCTACGATGCCGTCCTGTTCTTCCCGGTCGCCCTGTACCTGCTCGAGAACCGGCCTACCGTGGCGGTGCGCCTCAGCCTCGCGGCGGCTTTTTGCACCACCTGGCTCGCACCGGTGCTCCAGTCGACGGCGGGCCAGCTCGTTTGGCCGTTCTCGATCGGTGCCGCCCCGTGGACCGCCATCCCGCTGGTGGTTCTCTGGATCGAGTCCCTCAGGCTCCTCGCGCAGCCAGTCAGGACGGACGCGCGGCCAAAGCGCACCGTAGCTTAGCGCGAGCGAGCGCCCCGCCATTTTGACCTGAGGCATGCCGGCAGGCTAATCTTGGTAGTCGTTGTGCGTATCCCAGCTCGATACGTCTGCGCCTCTCGGAGCGGTTCAGTTGCAGAACCACCTGGCCCGGGGGCGGAGCCGAGATTTACGGGATAACTGGTCGTATTTCAGCCCTCACCTGAAGTTCCGGTAACGCATGAATAAGCTGAGCCCGCGGGCACGGAAATCTCCGTGGATGCGGGCGACACCGAAATAGAAACGAAGGCCATAACCGTGCGTACGTACACCCCGAAGCCAGGCGACATCACCCGCCAGTGGCACGTTATCGATGCAACCGACGTTGTCCTCGGCCGCCTTGCCAGCCAGACCGCAATCCTGCTCCGCGGAAAGCACAAGGCGACCTTTGCTCCCCACATGGACATGGGCGACTTCGTCATCATCATCAACGCTGAAAAGGTAGCCCTCACCGGCTCCAAGCTTGAGCAGAAGCGCGCCTACCGCCACTCGGGTTACCCGGGCGGCCTGAAGTCGACCAGCTACGTCGAACTCCTGGACAAGAACCCGGAGCGCGCAGTCGAGAAGGCTATCCGCGGCATGCTTCCCAAGAACTCGCTGGCAGCCCAGCAGATCGGCAAGCTGAAGGTCTACCGCGGCGCTGAGCACCCCCACGCCGCACAGCAGCCCAAGACGTACGAAATCACCCAGGTCGCCCAGTAGTCCTGGCCACCACACACTAAGAAATTAATTCAAGGAGAACCGTGGCTCAGAACCCTGAAGAGCTGAATGAACCCACTGAGGAGCTTACGAGCTACACCTCAGAGTCCACCGAGGCCAGCGAGACCACCGCGAAGGAGCGCCCCGCGCTGACCGTCGGCGGCGGAGCCGTTGGACGCCGCAAGGAAGCCGTCGCCCGCGTGCGCCTCGTCCCCGGCACCGGCAAGTGGATCGTCAACGGGCGCGAGCTCGCTGACTACTTCCCGAACAAGCTGCACCAGCAGGAAGTCAACGACCCGTTCAAGCTCCTCGAGCTCGACGGCGCGTACGACGTCATCGCCCGCATCCACGGTGGTGGACCCTCCGGCCAGGCCGGTGCCCTTCGCCTCGGTGTTGCGCGCACGCTGAACGAGATCGACCGCGAGAACAACCGCCCCGCCCTCAAGAAGGCAGGCTTCCTGACCCGTGACGCCCGCGTCATTGAGCGCAAGAAGGCTGGTCTCAAGAAGGCACGCAAGGCGCCTCAGTACTCCAAGCGGTAACTACCGCTTACCCCAAGGGAGATCGCTGGAGCGATCTCCCTTGGGTCCCCTCAGCGGTATTTGCCGCTTGGCTCCACGCTATTGGGAGTATTTGGCAGGATTCGGCGCTTGGCTCCACGCTCCAGGGCGCGGGCTGGGTCACATTCTTTCGTCATGTAGGGACACGCGCTGATGCCCGTCCGGGGTTCCGGGCGGGCATCGTGCTTTAACCTGATGGGGACCCACCTGAGCGGTCTCATGTTCTTCACTTAGGATGATCCACGATGAGCAAGTTATTCGGCACCGATGGTGTGCGCGGCCTGGCCAACGGCCTGATCACGGCGGAACTCTCCCTGCAGCTGGCCCAGGCGGCCGCCGTCGTGCTCGGCCACAACGCGGTCGACGGCGATCGACGGCCCACCGCCGTGATCGCCCGCGACCCCCGCATCAGCGGTGAGTTCATCGCCGCTGCCGTCGAAGCGGGCCTCGCGAGTTCCGGCGTCGACGTCTACGACGCCGGCGTACTGCCGACGCCCGCCGCGGCGTTCCTCGTCGCCGACCTCGACGCCGACTTCGGCGTCATGATCTCCGCCTCCCACAACCCGGCACCTGACAACGGCATCAAGTTCCTCGCCCGCGGCGGCAAGAAGCTCAGCGACGCGCTCGAGGACGCGATCGAGGCCGAGATGGCCAATGCACGCCGCCGGCCCGTCGCTGGCGACGTAGGCCGGATTCAGCGCTTCGCCGACGCCGAGGACCGCTACGTGGTCCACCTGCTCCAGACCCTCCCGCACCCCCTCGACGGACTGAAGGTGGTCCTCGACTGCGCCCATGGCGCGGCGAGCGGCTGCTCCCCGGAGGTGTTTCGGAACGCCGGCGCGGACATCGTGGTCATCGGCGCGGACCCGGACGGCGTGAACATCAACGACGGCTACGGCTCCACGCACCTCGAGCAGCTCCAGGCCGCCGTGCTCGAGCACGGAGCGGACCTCGGCATCGCCCACGACGGTGACGCCGACCGCTGCCTCGCCGTCGACCACGAGGGCACGATCGTGGACGGCGACCAGATCATGGCCGTCATGGCACTGGCCATGAAGGACGCCGGGAAGCTCAAGGACGACACCCTCGTGGCCACCGTGATGAGCAACCTCGGGCTGAAGATCGCCCTGCGCGAGGCCGGCATCTCCATCAAGGAGACCGGCGTCGGGGACCGCTACGTCCTCGAGGGCATGCGCGACGGCGACTACAGCCTCGGTGGCGAACAGTCGGGCCACGTGATCTTCGCGGAGTATGCGACGACCGGCGACGGCGTCCTCACCGGCCTCCAGCTCGCCGCGCGCATCGCAGCGACGGGCAAGAGCCTCAAGGAGCTCGCGGCCGTCATGACGAAGCTCCCGCAGGTGCTCATCAACGTCAAGGGCGTGGACCGTGCGGCGGCCACCTCGGACGAGGGAGTGCAGGATGCCGTCCGTGAGGCGGAGGAGATCCTGGGCGAGACCGGGCGGGTCCTGCTGCGTCCCTCGGGCACCGAGCCGGTCGTCCGCGTGATGGTCGAGGCCGCCGATACCGGGACGGCCCAGCGCATCGCCGAGGAGCTCGCCGCAACCGTGCAGGAGCGCCTCTCGCTGGAGCCGGTGGCCTGAGGCGCGTCCCCTCGTGGGCGCATCGCGGACCCCGAGGATCCTACTGACCTGAGGACGCTGCGTCGGTCTTGTCATCCTCACGTGGTGTGGTGGTCTTGCTGATTGCGGGCATCGCGACGACGGCGACCACGGTGAGAAGTGCACTGATCAGAACCGCCAGGAACACCGCGCTGGAGGCTGAGACGATTGTCTGCGCATCTGTATCGCCGCCCGGGTTGCCGGCGTAGATCGAGTTGGCCACGGCCCCGAAAACGGCGACACCGATCGAACTGCCGATCGATCGTGCGAAGAGATTCGCCCCGGTGACCACACCGCGCTCATCCCACTCGACGCTCGACTGGGCGGCGATGAGGCTCGGGGTCGCTACCAGGCCGAGTCCGAGTCCGACGATGAAACAACTTGCCGCCACCAGCAGGATGCTGGGTGAGGAGGCGGTGAGGGCAAGAACCGCTGTACCGATGACTGTGACGGTGACCCCGATCAGCGCGGTCCTGCGGAATCCGATCCGGAGATAGAACCGGCCCGATTGTGATGCGCTGATCGGCCAGCCGAGGGTCAAGGCCGCCAGGGCGAGCCCAGCCAGAATCGGAGAGGTCGCTAGGGCTCCTTCGAGGAAGGTGGGGACGTAGGAGGTGAGGCCGAGCATGACCGCTCCGACGCCGAAAGAAATCATCGCTGTCGTCGCCAGTAACCGTCGGGACACCACCCACGGCGGCAGGACCGGCTCCGGGGTTCTCCTCTCGACGAGGACGAACGCGGCGAACAGGAGTGCCCCGGCTGTGAAGACAGCGATGCCGATGAAAGAGTTCCAGGCCCACGCCTGGCCGCCCTCGAGGGCCCCCAGAATGATCAGGGTGAGTGAAACCGTCAGCAGTCCCGCCCCGAGATAGTCGACCCGGTGCTTCGTGCGTTCGACATCCTCGTGGAACGTTCGCAGCAGCATCCACCCGGCCAGCAGACACAGTGGGATGTTCACGAGGAAGATCCCACGCCAGATACCCAGTGAGGAGAACACACCGCCGAGCGTCGGACCCACCACGGAGGAGACGGCCCACACGCTGGCAAGATACCCTTGCACCTTTGCCCGCTCGGTCAGCGTATAGATATCGCCCGCGATGGTGATCGCCATCGGCTGCACTGCGCCTGCGCCGAGACCCTGCAGCACACGGAACGTGATGAGGGCCGGCATGCTCCAGGCCACTCCGCAGAGGATCGAGCCGAGCAGGAAAAGACCGATACCGCTGAGGATGATCGGCTTGCGCCCGACGATGTCCGAGAGTTTCCCGTAGATGGGCACCGAGACAGCCTGCGCCAGGAGGTAGGCCGAGAAAAGCCACGGGAAGGACGTGAAGCCACCAATGTCCTGCACGATCGACGGCACCGCTGTCGCGACGATCGTGGAATCGATGGCCACCAGACCCGTTGACAGCATCAGGGCGATGAGAATGGGTCCCCGTCGGGAACGAAAGCCGACTCCTTCGGTAGTCGCTGTCGTCACGTCGTCTCATTCCTGTTCTCGGCGGAGTGCATGCGCGCACCTGACCGCTTCCGGCCCGAGTGCATAACTGCGCCGGCCACGGAATTAGTCCCGCTCCTCCGTTGTACTGCTACGCAGAGGGTTTGAGTACGGCCTCCGCATCAGACGGGCTGGGCTGAACCGCTCCGCACGCACGTCGATACCAGCGCACGGCACGGCCGCGGGCAGGGTCCCTCCTGCTGGGGTCTGCCGGTCAGGCGCGCCACGGCGTCGTCGTACCTGCTGAGGGCGATCTCCGCGATGACGGGACTCGGCAGCAGGGGAGCGCTGACCACGTCGGCGCCCGCCTTCGCCAGCTGGTCGTGGAAGTACCCGGGAGCGAGCAGGTAGGAGGCGAGCGCGACCCGACCGCGATCCGAACCCCCACGATAGGACGCGACGGCCTCGGGGACGGACGGCGAGGCCTTCGACCCGAAGCCCGGCCGCACCGGACCCGTCCGGAGTTCCGCGAGGACCGCCCGGACCTCATCGACGTCCTCCGCAGCGCACGCGTCGGATGACCCGGCGGCGGCGAGGACCACGGAATCGCCGTCGGCCACACCCGCCTCGGTGAGGCGCTGCTGCAGGACGGAGGCGAGGCGCGGATCCGGTCCCAGCGGAAGGGCGGACACCGTCCCCGGCCTGCTCGCAGCGGCCCGTGCAATATCCACCTTCACGTGGTAGCCGACGGACAGCAGCAGCGGGACGATGACGGCCGGACGGTCCGGCGGGAGCGACGCCACGACGTCCACGAGGTCGGGGACCTGCACGTCGACGTACGCCTCGAGGACGTCGAGCCCCGGACGCAGCGCGGAGATCCCGGCCCGCACGGCATCGATCTCGCGGCGTCCCTGCTCGTTGTCCGTCCCGTGGGCGCAGGCGATGAGGACGGGGGCGTTGCTGGCGGAAGGCGCGGTCATGGCAGCCATTGAAGCACTGACGGAGGGACGTGCGCGCTCAGGCGGGAACCCCCACTTCGATTCCACCCACTTCGACGATGCCGTCCACGCACCGCACCGGATACGCCCGGAGTCCCTGTCCGCCGGACAGGCAGGCACCGGTGGCGAGATCGTAGACCTCCTTGTGCAGCGGGGAGGCGATGGTCGGCACCGCACCGCGCGAGCCGACGATCCCCCGGGCCATGACGGCCGCCTGCGTCCGGGGGTCGATGTTGCCGACGGCGTGGAGCCGGTTCCCCGGGAGCCGGAAGAGGGCGATCTGCTCCCCGTCGACGAGTGCGGCCTCGCCCCAGCACTCCTCGAGGTCGTCGAGGCGGCAGACGGCCACCCAGGCCGAGACGGAGGTGGGGCGCTGGAGTACGAGTTCGGTCATGGCGTTCTCCTGCTGATGTCGAGTGCTGATGTCGGGGGTCCGGTGCATTCAGCTCCACGCTAGGCCGGGGATGTGTCGCCCAGGTCCCGGGGCTGTTGCGCCCGGGTAACTTGCACCTCACCGGCCCGGCGCCCGCCCGTGAGCCCGAAGTTAACTTTGCGATACATCCGCGACACACAGGAGAAATTGCCCCTCCGTACGGTGGAACCAGACGCGGGACCACCTCGGCCCGGATGGAAGGCACACCATGAGCGAGAACCGATCGTCCCGGCCCGCGGAGGGCGCCCCCGCAGCCCCCGAACGGCGCATCGTCGTCGTGGGCGGAGGACCCGCAGCACACCGCTTTGTCGAAGCCCTCTGGCGGCGCGGCACCGACGGTCTCTCCGTCACCGTGCTCACCGAGGAAGCGCACCCGCCCTATGACCGTGTGGCGCTGAGCAGTGCTCTGACCGGCGACGTCGACCTCAGCCTCGGCGAACAGCTCATGTGGCGCGAACCCGCCATCCGGCTCGTCACCGGTGAGCGCGCGGTCCGCCTCGACCTCGCGGCGCGGTGCGTCGTGGGAGCCTCCGGGAAGAAGTACGCCTACGACGACGTGGTCCTCGCCACCGGGTCGGACGCCGTACGGCTGCCCCTGCCGGGCGGCGAGCACGCTGCGGTCTACCGCACGCTCGACGACGTCCAGTGGCTGCGCACGGAGACCGCCCGCCTCGCCGCCGGCCTCGGCCGGGCCCCGCGTGCCGTCGTCATCGGCGGCGGGCTCCTCGGCCTCGAAGCGGCCGGAGGACTGCAGCAGCTCGGCGCGGAGTCGACGGTGGTCAACCGGGCCGGCTGGCTCATGAACGCACAGCTCGACCAGGGAGGCGGACAGGCACTCGGGCGCCTCATCGAAGCGAAGGGCCTGGGCATCCACTGCGGCGGCGCGCCAACCTCCATCGAGACGGACGACGGCGGGCGGGTCACCGGCGTCGCGCTGAGCGACGGGTCCGTCCTCCCCGCCGACCTCGTGGTGTTCGCCGTGGGCATCCGGCCGCGCGACGAACTCGCGAGGGAGGCCGGACTCGAGGTGGCGCCCCGCGGTGGCGTCGTCATCAGCGCAGCCTGCGAGACCGCCCTGCCGGGCGTGTGGGCGATCGGCGAGGTGGCGAGCTACGAGGGCGTCAGCATGGGCCTGGTGGCACCGGCGAACGCCATGGCCGAGGTCTGTGCCGACGGCATCCTGGGTGGGATGTCCACCTTCCCGGGTTTCGACACCGCGACCAAGCTCAAGCTCTCCGGCGTCGAGGTCGCGAGCTTCGGTGACGCGCTCGCGGAGACTCCGGGCAGCCTCGAGATCGTCTACGCCGACCCGGCGCGCGGCCTGTACCAGAAGCTCGTGGTCACCGACGATGCCCGGACGCTGCTCGGCGGCATCTTCGTCGGCGACGCCGCGCCCTACTCGGCACTCCGGCCCCTGCTGGGCCGCGAGCTGCCCGCGGAACCCGGGGCTTACCTCTCCTCAGCCGGCGGAGGAGAGGCTCCGCAGTCCGACCTGCCCGACGACGTCATCCTCTGCTCCTGCAACAACGTCACCGCCGGTGCCTGCCGGTCAGCGGTGCACGGGACGGGGGAAGGCGCAGGGGAGCCCGCCCTCGACATGCCGACCCTGAAGGCGTGCTCGCGTGCCGGAACGCAGTGCGGCTCGTGCGTCCCGATGCTCAAGAAGCTCCTCGACAGCGAGCTCACGAAGGCCGGACGCACTGTCTCGAAGGGCATCTGCGAGCACTTCGCGATGTCGCGGCCCGAACTGTTCGAGGCCATCCAGGCCCTCGACCTCGCCTCCTTCCAGGACATCATCCGCCGCTTCGGGGCGTCGGAGGAGGCGAAGGCCGGCCACGGCTGCGACATCTGCAAGCCGGCCATCGGCTCCATCCTCGCAACGCAACGCGGTGAATACGTGCTCGACGGCGGCCGCGGCACGCTGCAGGACACGAACGACCGTGCGTTGGCCAACATGCAGCGCAACGGCACCTACTCGGTGGTGCCGCGCATCCCCGGCGGGGAGATCACGCCGCAGAAGCTGGCCGTCATCGCGCAGGTCGCCGAGCAGTTCGGCCTGTACGTGAAGCTCACCGGCGCCCTGCGGATCGACCTCTTCGGCGCGCGGCTGGAACAGCTCCCGGAGATCTGGAAGATCCTCGTGGAGGCGGGCTTCGAATCCGGCCAGGCCTACGGCAAGGCCCTGCGGAACGTGAAGTCGTGCGTCGGCTCCACCTGGTGCCGGTTCGGCGTGCAGGACTCGGTGGCTATGGCGATCGACCTCGAATTGCGCTATCGCGGGCTGCGCGCCCCCCACAAGTTCAAGATGGGCGTCTCCGGATGCGCCCGGGAATGTGCCGAGGCGCGGGGGAAGGACGTCGGTGTCATCGCCACCGACCAGGGCTGGAACCTCTACGTGGGCGGCAACGGCGGCTTCCAGCCCGCGCACGCACAGCTCCTCGCCCAGGACCTCGACGGCGAGACGCTCATCCGCTACATCGACCGGTACCTCATGTACTACATCCGCACCGCCGACCGTATGCAGCGGACAGCCCGCTGGATGGACGACCTCGACGGCGGCCTCGACCACGTGCGCGACGTCGTCATCCATGACTCCCTCGGCATCGCCGAGGATCTCGAGGCAGCGATGGCCCGCCATATCGAGCACTACGAGGACGAGTGGGCGGCAACACTCAATGACCCCGACCGGCTCCGCCGCTTCCGGTCCTTCGTCAACGCTCCGGACGCCGCGGACCAGTCGATCGTCCTCGTCGAGGAGCGCGGCCAGCGCCGGCCGGCCACCCCCGCCGAGATCGAGGCGCAGGCTCGACGCACGAACCTCGGAGCGGCGATCCCCGTCCGCTCAGCAGCAGGAACCGCACCAGGAACCGAGGGCTGAACCATGCAACTCGAGATCGATCTGGCCGGGCGACGCGTCGTGGTGTTCGGGGCCGAGCGGGCCTCGCGCAGGGTGGTCGCCCGCTACAGGGCCGCGGGAGCCGACGTCGACCGGCGGGAGACTGCGGAGGCCTGCACGGACGCGGTGCTCGACGGCGCCGCGCTTACCGTCCTGGTCGGAGACGCGGTGGGCGATGCCCCGGACACGGATCTGGACTGCGCGGTGGACGCACTGCGCGACCGGTGCCGCCGCAGCGGCGCACTGTTCGTGCGGGAGGCAGCGGCGCAGGGGAGTGGCACCGTGACCCTCGTCGGTGGTGGGCCGGGCGCACTCGGACTCCTGACCCTCGATGCGGCTGCGGCGCTCCGCGAGGCCGACGTCGTCCTGTACGACAGGCTCGCCCCGACGGACGCGCTCGCGGAGCTCGCCCCGGCGGCGGAACTCGTGGACGTCGGGAAGCTGCCGGGCCACCACCGGGTGCCGCAGGCCGGCATCAACGACCTCCTGGTCCGGTATGCGCTCGAAGGCCGCTCCGTGGTCCGCCTCAAGGGCGGCGATCCCTTCGTCTTCGGGCGGGGGAGCGAGGAGCTCGCAGCATGCCTCGCGGCCGGGGTGCCGTGCCGCGTGGTGCCGGGTGTCAGCTCGGCGATCTCCGTCCCTGCCGCCGCCGGCATCCCGGTGACCCACCGGGGCGTCAGCCACCTGTTCACGGTGGTGTCCGGCCATGCTCCGCTGAGCGACGAGGAGCACGAGCACCTGGCCGGCCTCGGCGGGACTCTCGTGGTCCTGATGGGCGTCTCCACGCTTCCGCAGCTCGTCGCCGGTCTCGGCCGGGCGGGCATGCGCCTGGACATGCCGGTCGCCGTCGTCGAGCGCGGGTACAGCGCGTCCCAGCGGACGACGGCGGGCACCCTCGCCACGATCGTCACGGCGGCGGGTGCCGCGCGGTGCCAGTCCCCGGCCGTGCTCGTGATCGGGGAGGTGGTGCGTCTGGGCCTCGACCTGCAGGGCGGAGCCGCGCACCTCGCCCGCCTGACCGAATCGCTGGCGTCATGACCGAGGCCATCCGCCTGGACGCCTCGGGAGGGCAGCTGGCCGGCTTCCGCATCGGTGTGACGTCGGACCGCCGCTCAGGAGACCTGATCGACGCCCTCGAGCGGCGCGGCGCATCGGTGTTCCACGCACCGGCCCTGAAGATCGCCCCCATCGCCGAGGACGTGGAGCTGCTCTCGGACACCGCTGCCATGGTGGCGGCCCGCCCGGACCTCTTTCTCATCACGACGGCCTACGGCATGCGCCGCTGGTTCGAGGCGGCGGATGCCGCCGGGCTGGGTGACGACCTCCTCGACGTGCTGGGGGACGGCCGCATCTACGTGCGCGGGCCGAAGGCCCGGGGAGCGGTGCGCGCGGCCGGGCTCGACGACGTCGGCATCAGTTCCGACGAGACGACGGCGACGCTGGTCGACGAGCTACTGCAGCAGGACCTCTCAGGCCTCACCATAGGCGTGCAACTGCACGCCTACGCCGACGCGCACCAGCTGGCCCGGCTGCGCGCGGCGGGCGCGACCCTGCTCACCGTCACGCCGTACCGCTGGATCAAGCCCGAGGGCTCCGAGCGGCTGCCGAGGCTGATCGAGGCCGTCTGCGCCGGGCAGCTGGACTGCGTCACCTTCACGAGCGCCCCCGCCGTGGATGCGCTGTTCAACACGGCCGCCGAGCAGGGTCTGCAGGAGGAACTGATCCAGCGCTTCCGCCGGAGCGTCCTCGCGGCCGCCGTCGGGCCGGTGACCGCGCAGCCCCTGATCGATGCCGGCATCGAGCCGATCGTGCCCGACCGCTACCGCATGGGCGCCCTGATCCGACTCGTCTGCGACCACCTCGCCGAGCACCACGTCGAGCAGCTCCGGACACGCTCCGGCTACGTGGAGGTGCGGGGGAGGTCCGTCCGGGTGGACGAGGTCCAAGTGGAGCTGGCGCCCGCGCAGCTTGTGCTGTTCAAGGCGCTGCTGTCGGCCCGCGGTGCCGTCCTCAGCCGCGATGCGCTGACGCACCTCCTCGCACACACCGGTGCCGGCCATGCCCTCGACATGAACGTGAACCGGCTGCGGAAGTCCCTGCCGGACCCCGGCCTGGTCGAAACCGTCGTCAAGCGCGGGTACCGCCTGCACGTGTAGGCGGTACCCGCGCTCGCGGCCCGTACTTCCTGTGCCACCCGTCCGCGCCACCCCTCTGCTCATCCGTCCGCGGCGCCCGTCCCGATGCCCGTCACGGTGCCCGTCACGATGCCACGGCGAAGTGCTGCTCGATGACGGCCCGAATGTCGTCATGGCAGCCCCCGCACCCGGTGCCGGCCCGCGTTCCCGCCGAGACGTCCTGTACCGTGGCGCAGCCCGAGTGGACGAACTCCTGCACGGTCCCGCGCGTGATCCCTGCGCACCGGCACAGGGTCGCATCGGGTCCCGGAGGCCGCGCTGCGCCCGCACCCTCGATGCTGTCCAGCCGCAGGAGGCTGGAGCGATCGGCGGGGAGTTCGCTGCCGCGTTCGAAGAGCAGCACCAGTTCCGCGCCCGTCCGCGGCATGCCCACGCAGACGAGGCCCGTCAGGACGCCGTCGCGCGTGACCATCTTCGCGTAGCGACCGTGCCCCGGGTCCGTCCAGACGGCGACGTCGAGGCCGGGTTCCACCGTCCACGGATCGGCGTCCGTCTCGCCCGCGGTCACGGCGTCGACGCCGCGGGCCTTGAGGACCAGGACGGCATCCCGCCGGTCGGGCAGGCCGACGGCGGCGGCAGGGACGCCGGACAGTTCCGCGGTGAAGGCTCGACCGAGCTGGTCCGCCTGCTGCCAACCGGGTCCGATCAGCCCCTGCGGAGCGGTGTCACCGATGCATGCCGGGCAGGAGCCGTCCCAGCAGCGCACCTCGGCGCAGTCGCCGATCGCCCAGATGTCCCGGGTATCGAGTGCGCGGAGTTCGTGGTCCACGAGGATCCCTGCGGCAGTAGGAAGGTCGCAGCCGTCGGCGAGTTCGGTCCGCGGCCTCACGCCGCAGGCGAGCACGAGGGCACCGCCGTCGACCTGTGTGCCGCCCTCGAGAGTGAGACCCGAGAAGCGCCCGTCCGTGAGGGTGATGCCTGTGGACGTCCCGGCCACCACGGTGATGCCGGCCCTGGTCAGGGCCGCGGCCAGGACCCTCGAGCCCTCGCCGAGGAACCGCTCCATGGGCGCCCTGCCGTTGTGGACGAGCGTGACACGTCCTCCTTCCTCGGCGGCGGCGAGGGCTGCCTCGATGCCGAGGATGCCTCCGCCCAGCACCACGATGCGCTCCCGCGCGGCCAGGGCCGCCGACACGGCCCGCGCGTCGGAGAGATCCCGGAGGAAGCTGACGCCCGGCGGGAGGGGGAATTCGTCGTGGAGCCCCTCGAGCCGCGGCAGGAGAGGACGTGACCCGGTGGCGAGGACCAGGCGGTCGTAGCCGATGGCCTGTCCGTCGTCGAGCAGCACCCGCCGGAAGGGCCGGTCGATCCTCGCCGCACGGGCGCCGAGCCGGACGTCGACACCCGCCGCGATCAGCGCCGCCGCGTCGGCGAGCCGGATGGCGGACTCCCGCGTGCGGCCCACCGCGACGTCGGCGACGAGCACCCGGTTGTAGGCGGCGTCCTGCTCCTGCCCGATCACCGTCAACGCCACACGTCCGGCGGCGACGAGTGGCTCGAGGTGCTCGATCAGCCGTGCGGCGACGGGCCCGAAGCCCACGACGACGATCCGTTCCGGAACAGGTGCGGCGTTGCTCATGCGATGGCCTCCAGCTGGTCGGTGAATGCGCGGGTGGACAGGGACGAGACCCGGACCGGCGTCGTCTTGAACTCCGGCATGCCCGAGACCGGATCGGTGGCGCTTCCCGTGAGCCGGTTGGCGCTTCCCGTCTCCGCATAGTGGAAGGCGAGGAAGACGGTGTCCTGGCGGATGTCGGCCGTGAGGTCCGCCAGCGCCCGGGCTTCGCCGTAGGTGCTGGTGACGACGACGGGGTCGCCCTGCGCGATGCCGAGGTCCTGGGCGGTGGCGGGATGGAGCTGTAGGCGTGCCGCCGGCTGGGCGGCGAGCAGTTCGGGGACGCGCCGGGTCTGCGTCCCGGACTGGTAGTGCTCGAGCAGTCTGCCCGTAGCGAGCAGGAGCGGAGCCGGGACCCGCGCGTCGAGGGCGGCGGGCCGTGGAGCCACCGGCACCAGCACGGCGCGTCCGGTCGGATGGGCGAACGCGTCGAGGAACAGGCGCGGAGTGCCGGTGCTCCCCGCGGGGTAGGGCCAGTAGGCGGCCGCTCCGCCGTCGAGCACGCTGTAGTCGAGTCCGGAGTAGTCGGCGATCCCTCCGGCGCTGGCGCGGGCGAGTTCGTCGAACATCGTCGCCGGGTCGTCGCTGAAGAGCGATGGCGCCTCGAGCAGGCGGGCGAGTTCCTGCATCACCCACAGTTCGCTGCGGGCGCCGGCGGGCGGTGCGACGGCAGCGCGTCGGCGCAGGACCCGGCCCTCGAGGTTCGTCACGGTGCCCTCTTCTTCGGCCCACTGGAGGACGGGCAGCACGATGTCGGCCATGGCGGCGGTCTCCGAGAGGAAGAAGTCCGAGACGACGAGGAGGTCGAGCGAGCGGAGTCCGTCGATCACCGCCGAGGCATTCGGTGCCGATACCGCGATGTTGGCGCCGTGCACGAAGAGGCAGCGGGTGCCGCCCGCCCGGCCGAGGGAGGCGAGGAGTTCGACGGCGGGCAGTCCGGGGCCGGGGATGGCCTCCTCGGGCACGCCCCAGACCGCGGCGACGTGCGCGCGGGCTGCAGGGTCGGTGATCTTCCGGTAGCCGGGCAGCTGGTCCGCCTTCTGGCCGTGTTCCCGACCGCCCTGCCCGTTGCCCTGGCCCGTCAGCGTTCCGTAGCCGCTGTGCGGGGTGCCGGGCAGTCCGAGGAGGAGCGCGAGGTTGATCGCCGCGGTGGTGGTGTCGGTGCCGTCGGCGTGCTGTTCGATGCCCCTCCCGGTGAGGATGTAGGCACCGGCACCGCCCTGTGCTCCGCTGCGCGCTCCCTGCGCCAGGAGCCTCGCCGTCGCACGGATGGTGGCGGCGGGGACGCCCGTGATGCCCTGCACGCGCTCCGGCCACCAGCGGGCCAGCCCGCGTGCGACGTCGTCGTACCCGCTGGTCCGTGCTGCGAGGTAGCGGCGGTCCTCGAGGCCCTCCGCGACCACCACGTGCGCGAGGCCGAGGAGGAGCGCCAGGTCCGTGCCGGGCGTGGGCTGGAGGTGGATGCCCTTGCCCTGGTCGGTCAGGCGGGCGGTGGCGGAGCGTCGGGGGTCGACGACGATCAGGCCCGCCGCGGCCTGTGCTCCGCGGAGGTGCTGGACGAACGGCGGCATGGTGTCCGCGGCGTTCGAGCCGAGGAGCAGGACCACGGACGCGGTGTCGAGGTCCTCCAGGGGGAAGGGGAGGCCGCGGTCGACGCCGAACGCCCGGTTTCCCGCGGCTGCCGCCGAGGACATGCAGAACCGGCCGTTGTAGTCGATGCGGGAGGTGCGCAGCGCGAGCCGGGCGAACTTGCCGAGCGTGTACGCCTTCTCGTTGGTGAGGCCGCCGCCGCCGAACACGGCCACGGAGTCCCGGCCGGAGTCCGCCTGGATGCTGCGGACCCGGTCGGCGATCAGGTGCAGGACGGCGTCCCACTCCGCTTCCCGCAGCACGCCGTCAGCGCCGCGCACCAGTGGTGCGGTGATCCGGTCCGGGTGGCTGAGCAGGTCCGCGGCGGACCAGCCCTTCCGGCACAATCCGCCGCGGTTGGTGGGGAACTCCCGACCGGTCACCGTCACGCCGTCGTTCCTGCCGTGGCTGCTCGCCGTGACGGTCATGGCGCACTGAAGGGCGCAGTAGGGGCAGTGCGTCTGCTGCCCGGTCCCGGCCTGCTCCACCGGTCAGACCTTGCCGAGCGTCGAGGAGCGGCGGAGGTAGAAAAACCACGTGACGGCCAGCATCAGGACGTAGCCGCAGACGAAGCCGTAGAACGCGCCCTCGTAACTGCCGGAGGCACCCTTCGAGGCGTTGAGGACCTGCGGGATGAGGAAGCCGCCGTAGGCGCCGACGGCCGAGATCAGGCCGAGGGCCGCTGCCGACTTGCGTGCCGTGCTGACGGATTCGCGCAGCTCCGCCGATCCTGCAGCGGCACCGCGCCGGGCGAAGATCACGGGGATCATCCGGTAGGTGGCGCCGTTTCCCGAGCCGGCGGCAGCGAAGAGCACGAGGAACAGGCCGAGGAAGAGCCAGAAGTTGGCCAGGGGGAGCGTCCAGACGACGGCGAGGGCGATGACGGCCATGACGGCGAACGCCCCGACGGTGATGAGTGCTCCGCCGAACCGGTCCGCCAGGCGCCCGCCGAAGGGCCGGGCGAGGGAACCGACCAGGGGGCCGAGGAAGGCCAGGCCCAGCGTGACCGGGCCCATGGCGATGGTGGAGAAGGTGGGGAAGGTATCGGCGATCAGCTTCGGGAAGACTCCGGCGAAGCCGATGAAGGACCCGAAGGTGCCGATGTAGAGCAGGGCCATGATCCACAGGTGCGGTTCGCGGACGGCTGCCAGTGAACCGGCGAGGTCGCTCTTGGCACTGGACAGGTTGTCCATGTACTTCCAGGCGCCGAAGGCGGCGACGAGGATCAGGGGCACCCAGAGCAGGCCGGCGAGCGGGAGGTTCAGGGTGGCCGCGGCACCGAGCACGACGGCGATGGGGACCACGAGTTGTGCGACGGCGGCACCGAGGTTGCCGCCCGCAGCGTTCAGGCCGAGTGCCCAACCCTTCTCGCGAGCGGGGTAGAAGAAGGTGATGTTCGCCATCGAGCTGGCGAAGTTGCCACCGCCGAAGCCTGCGAGCGCTGCGACGGCGAGCATCACGCCGAACGGAGTCTCCGGGTTCGAGACGCAGAGGGCGAGCCCGACCGTCGGGATCAGCAGGAGGAGGGCCGAGATGATGGTCCAGTTCCGGCCCCCGAACCTCGGCACCATGAAGGTGTAGGGGATGCGCAGGGTGGCCCCGACGAGGGACGGCATGGAGATCAGCCAGAAGATCTGCGACGTCGAGAAGGTGAAGCCCGCCGCGGGCAGGTACACGACGACGATCGACCAGAGCTGCCAGACCACGAAGCCGAGGAATTCGCAGGCGATGGACCACTGGAGGTTCCGCCTGGCGATGGACTTGCCGACGCTGTTCCACTGCGCGGTGTCCTCGGCGTCCCAGTTGTCGATCCAGCGGCCGCTGCAATGCCCCAGCGGTGGCGCGCTCGCCGCAGCTGCCGGCGCGGCGGGCAGGGGCGATGATGCTTCGTCAATGCTCACGGAGTCCTCCAGGGGGATGGGTGTTCCTGCTTTCCCCTGACGCTAGTGAGCGCGCGTTTCCGGACCTTGCGCGCTGCGTAAACGCTCCGTGACGTTCACCTATCCGAGGCCCCGGACCGCTGTGAGAACTTCGGTGGATCTTGTGTCCGCTCGCTCAAGATTGGTTCAAGCTTCACGCGTCGACCCACTCCGCGGCCGATGGGCAGCTCGCAGTATGCCTACAATCAGTGGCGGCGCTCCCGTTCCTGCCGCTGCTGACGGCGGATGCCCGGCATGGAGCTTTCATCGAGTCAGTGGGAAATGGATGGTTATGAACAGCAGGATCGCGCCCCACGAGGCATTCCCCGACCTCGGCTCCCTGCCGACGGAGCAGGTCGAGGTGCTGAACAGCAAGGTCCACCGTGAGCTGGACTTCGAGTACGCGACGGACGGCGAAGCGCATGCCGAGACCGAATTCCGAGTCGAGGAAGTGAACGAGGAACTCGACACGCGGGACATGCTCGAGAGCTGACGCCCGCAGCACGCGAAGCGCCGCACCGGTGATCGGTCGGGTCGGCGGCAGGGTCAGCCGGTCGGTTCAGCCGGTCGCGGAGGCCGGGCTCGCCTGGGGGCTGTGCCTCTCCAGCACGTCCAGTGCCGCCAGGGGCGACAGGTCGGCAATCGCAGCGACTGCTGCCAGGGACTCGCCGTTGCTGATCGCCGATGCCACTGCGGTCTGGAGCTCCTCCGGCGGGTCGATACTGGCGGATAGATCATCGTGCAAGGCAGCGGTGTCCTTCCGTGCTGCAGCTACCACCCGATCAAGGTCTTTCAAGCTCACAGGCTCCTCCTAGCATGCGTCCCAGTGCTCCATTCTGCATGAGCGAGCGCTTGCGCAAGCGCCGTTCTGGAGCATCCGATCGCCCTTGCCGTACCGACCCCGCTGTGCGTGCGGCCGGTCATGGCCCGTCCGGGAGTTCCGTCTCCGGCGGGTGCCGGCGGTCCTCCGAAACCGTGCTGGAGCAGTGCCGGTCGAGAAAGTCCACGATCTCCCGTGCGACCAGAGGTGCAGCGCCACGATGCGCGCCGTGCGGTTGACCGGGTACCTCCACCACCAGCGCGCGGCGGGCTGCCCTGCCGAGCCGCTGGCACCAGTCCCGGCCGGCGATCGCGTCGATCGCTCCGCGGAGTATCAGGACGGGCTGGGCCACCCGGGCAAGCTGATCATCGAGGCGATAGCCGAGCATCACGGGCACCTCGGTCAGGTACCAGCGGATGCCGCACCGGAGATACGCACCGGCGACCAGCAGATTGGTGGAGGGTCTCTCCACAAGGCTGTCCAGTGCCAGGCTCACGGCATGACGCATGGCGGAGGGATGAGCCGTATCGGTGACCGGACCGATGAGGACGACCGTGGAGACGAGATCGGGGCGTTGCAGCGCCAGTTCCGTGACGAACTGCGCGCCCATCGAATGCCCCACGAGGACGCACGATGAAAGCTGCGCCTGCTCGAGGGCCTGCCCCATCAGGTGCGCGTAGTCCGCCACGCCGAAGCGGCGCGACGGTCGGGGAGTGCCACCGAAACCAGGAAGATCGAAGACCGCGACATCGCCGGAATCGAGCAGCTCGGCCTGCAGCCGATCGAAGTAGCGGTGCGACATCCCGATGCCGTGGACCAGCACGAACGTCGGCCCTGGCCCCGCATCTCCCGACCTGCCGTGCCGGTGCAACCGGTACAGCCCCTCACCGTCACCCTCGGTCTTGCTCGCTGTCTGCCCCATCTCGCGGGGTACGAGGGCAGGCAGGAGAGCAAGCGGAAGGTACCTGACGGATCGGAGGGCCACGGGCGGATCAGTTCCCTGTCGGTGTCGGGCAGGCTGGAAGCCTGGACGTGCGGAGAGTGCGGTGTGCTGCGGGGACCTGCGGAGCCTGGTGAGGGTCGATCACCCGAGGGTCGACAGGCCGCGCGGAACGCTTTCGACGGTGATGACGGTGTCCGCTTCCACGGATTTCACTTCACCGTCGATCTGGTACGGCATGGGTTTGACCGTCGAGAACCGGTACTGCGCGTAGCTCGGCTGGTCGCCCAGGCCCTTCGTCGCGGCGCGCAGGGCCGTCAGCAGAACCCGCCACTTGGCCGCATGCGGGAAGAGGATGACCTCGAATTTGCCGTCGGTCGGTTGCTCGTCGGCTTCGCTCAAGGTCGCGTACTTCGCCATCTGGGAGATGTTCGCGAAGATCAGGCTGTCGAACTTCCGATGCTTCCCATCACTCTGGCGGATCTCGAAAGGCTTGAACTTCCGGAAGGTGCGTGCCACGGAGAACATCTCCTTGAGGGCGCCCTTGCTCCCTTTCTCGAGATCGATCGCCATGACCGGCGTGAGCCCGAAGCCGATGTAGGAATGGGCGTGGACCGGTGAGGATCCCGGCTCGTCCATGCTCAAACGCAGCACATCGATCCGGCGTACGTGACCTTCGACGATGGCCTCGGCCAGCGGCTTGCGTCCCGTCACGCGGCGGTGGTCGTTCGCGTTGCCGGCCGCGAGAACTGCGCACACGACGTCGTCCCGGCCGCTTGCCATCACACCGTTGACCACTTCGTTGTACCCGCCGTCACCACTGACCGAGACGACCAGGGCGTTGCCCGCCGCAGCAGCCTCCCGGGCGAGGTTGATCGCATGACCGGCGTGTTCGGTGGGCTGCAGCCTCACCTCCGACTCCGGCAGTGCCGGCACCAGTTCATCCCGGAGCCCGGCAGCGAGCGTCGGGGCATCTCCCGTGCTGTTCGGGTTGAAGATGATCGTGATGGTGTCGAACCGGCGCGGTGAGCTCATAGACAAACCGTATAGTAAGCCGTCTTCGTTTTACGCGTCTGACGCGTCCGCGCAGACGAATGAGGCTCCGGGATGGATATCCCGGAGCCTCATCTGTGCGCTTCCACGCTCTTCCCTGGTGCTTCAGGGCTGGTCAGGCGTGTGCGGCCTTACGGTTGTGGTCGCGGTTGCGCGTGAGGAGCAGAGCCAGGGCGACCATGCCGACGCCGAGGAGGAAGTGGAGCCAGTTGTCCGCACCGTTGAGCGGCACGAAGTTGCCGGCCGATTCCTGGCCGATGACCAGGCCGTAGACCCACAGGACGAGGTAGATGATCCCCCCGTAGAGCAGGTAGGAACGCGCTCCGCTGATGGTGCGGGACATGGCGATGCCGGCAGCACCGAAGAGCAGGTGCACGATGTTGTGCAGGACCGAGACCTGGAACAGGCCGAGGAGCATGGCACCGGACTCGTGCCCGGCGAAGCTGAGCTGGTCGTACTGGCTGGTGATACCCGGGACGAAGCCGAGTAGACCGACGAGCAGGAAGACTGCGCCGACGGCGAGGGCAGCTTTCTGGACGTTGGTGCGGGTGCCCGCGCGGGGCGTACTTGCTGTGGTCATGATTGTTCTCCCAGTGAGGTGTGTGGTGCTGCTGCGACTGATGGTGTTTGTTCGTGCTGCAGTCGTCGAAGGATGGGTGAGACCGGATGCAACGGCCGTCCGTCCTGAGGGGACGGCCGGTGTATCACCTCCACACTACTAAGCTTGCTTCGCTTTGTGTGCGCGGGCACGCCATGTCGCGCGGCGAAAAGTTCTTCACATCAGGGAGAGGACGAAGGAGAGAACGAATCCGGCGGCTGTACTGAGGGCTACTGCCGGCCCGCCGTGTTCGTAGGCTTCGGGCATGAGGGTGTCGGCCAGCGAGGCGATGACCGCTCCGGCGGCAAAAGCCAGGGGCAATGAAATGGTCTCCGGGTCGGCGCCCGAGAGCGGTCCGGCGCCGACGACGACGGCGATGACGAGTAACACCGCGCATATGCCCCAGAGGCCGAGGATCGTCCGAGGGGACCTGCCTTGGCTGCGCATCGAGGACGCTCCTACGAGTGCTTCGGGCAGGTTGGAGACGAAGATCGCGGCCAGAAGAGCCAGTCCGCCTGTACCTCCGCCGAGTGCGACGCCGAGGGCGATGTTCTCGGGTACGCCGTCGAGGGTGACTGCGGCAAGTAGGGCCAGACCCGCCGCACCGCGGGTGGACGCCGTCGTGGGGGAGCGGTCCGAGGCAGCGGCATCGGTGTCGAGTTTGGGGCTGCCCTCGTACTCGTCCGCCGGGACGGATCGGGTGCCCGGCTGGGCCCAGCGGTCGAGGAACGCACTCAGGGCCGTGAAGACCACGGCGCCGGCGAGCAGTCCGACCGCTGCGCGCCAGATGCCCCCTTGCTCGAAGGCGTCCTCGAAGAGTTCGAAGGTCAGGGCCGTGATCAGGGATCCTGCGGCGAAGGATAGGAGGATCGCCAGGACGCGCTTGGGCAGTTCGAAACGCAACCCGATGAAGGCACCCACTATGAGGGCGCTGGAAGCAATCACGCCGAACAGCAATGACGTTGCCATGGCGCAAGCATAATCAGACGGGGCGCGCGCGGAAAGGATGAGCTCTGGCAGCAGCCGTCCACCGCCCACGAACCGCCGCAGTTCCCCATCGCACCCTTGTACCTCTCCCTACGGGGCTCCCACGTCGACGCGGGGTCGAGCACGCTGTTCGCCTCGGGTCGAGTGGTCAGCGACCCGGTACAACCATCCGCGGTACGCGTGGGGATACGTCCAGTTGCGGCAGTACCTGCTCCGCCATCGTTGCGAGGAAGAAATCCTGCTCCTTCCCGACGTTGTGCAGGTAGATCCGGTCGGCCCCCTGCTCCGAGATCCCGGCGAGGAGATCGGCGAGTTGGCCGGGATCGTCGGTGACGAAGACGGACTCGGCCACGGCAGCGGGGGTGACGTGCTCAGCTGCCTGGTCGTAGTGCTCGGCAGTCTCGAGGTCCCAGCACAGGGGCGGCGGGAAGACGTTCGTCCGCCACTGATCGTGGGCGATGGAAAGAGCCTCCTCGCGGCTGGGTGCCACGCTCACCTGCGTCTGGACGACGACGTCGCCGCGACCTCCGGCTTCGCGGTAGGCGCTGATGACCTTTTGCAGCTCGTCCATCGGCTGGAGGATCGTCGCGAGACCGTCGGCCCAGGAGGCCACCCACGCGGCGGTCTCGCGGGTGACGGCCGCTCCGATGAGAGGCGGCGGAGTGGCTGGCAGCGACCAGACTCTCGCCCGGTCGACCGTGACCAGCCCCTGGTGGCTGACCTCCTCCCCGGCCAGGAGCGCCCGGATGATGTCGACGCACTCCTTGAGGCGGGCCTTGCGTTCCGGTTTGGCCGGCCACCTCTGACCCGTGACGTGCTCGTTCATCGCTTCCCCGCTGCCCAACGCCGCCCAGAACCTGCCGGGGTACATCAGCTCCACGGTGGCGATCGCCTGGGCGGTGATGACCGGGTGGTACCTCTGGCCCGGCGCGGTCACCACTCCCAGCGAGAGGGACGTGGCCTCGAGCGCCGACCCCAGCCACGTCCAGGCGAAACCCGACTCGCCCTGCCGCTCACTCCACGGGCTCAGGTGATCCGAGCACATGGCGGCGGTGAACCCGGCGTCCTCTGCCTTCTTCACGTTGTCGAGGAGTTGCCGGGGTCCGAGTTGTTCGTGGGAACAGTGGAAGCCGAGCTCTGTCACAGAAAGTACCTCTTCGTCGGTCGGACCTGTCGGTGTCGTTCTTCCAGCTTCCGCAGGACGGACCTCGAGGACAAGGGCGCAGCCGGTTCTGTTCCCGTGGAAGTACCTGCTATGGGCACTGCTGCATCGACCGCTCTTTTGCCTCTTCCGTTCTCTCATCCCTCCTGATCATGGGTGCCGCTTGTGGTCTTGGTGCCTTCACGAGATTCACAAGCCGCTCCTGAATGCTCATTCCTCATTCCCGAAGGTTCAAACTCCAGAATCCAAAGCCGATTCTTCGACGTTCTCCCTTTGCGCCGCGTGTATGCGGGGAAGAGCGGCCAAAAGGGTGAAGGAACCCAGCCAAAGGACGGGTGTGCAGAGGACCATTGCAACGGGAACGCACCAGCGTTTGTCTCGCAGCGCTCCCCAGGCAACGAGTGCGATTCCGATCGGTATTCGAACAGCCGGCGGCGGCATGAAAGGCGAGCCGATGGGTCCAGTGGACTCACCAAAGTGGTTGATGAGGAACACAAACCACTCGTGCCAGAGCCCGGGGGCGAACCCAGCCGAAAGGCCGATAATGATCGCGATTGTGATCGACGCACGAGCGAGATTTGCCCATTCTCCACGGACTAGAAACCAGACGGGCCCCACACACGGAGTTATCTTGGTGAGGGCCACAAATGCCCAACTCTCGGGTCGTGAGAAACCAGCGACGGCCACCATTGCCATGAGTATGAAGATATTTCCCGAAATGATCTCGGGGAGGCCTGCCAACCATAGTGGGAAGCCCCACTTCCAGCCCAGAGGCTTCAGCAACCAGGCGAGTCCGGCTCCGAGCCCGACAGTGCACAAGAGGACGAAGATGGTCCATGGCAACTGTGCCAAGGGCCACACGGCCTGGGCGAACGCTGGAGAATATAGATAAGCATCGGGAGTGCCGGGGGCTGTGGTGTACATAGGGCCGTGCCACGCCAGCCAGTATGCGTGCGCGTCAACTCCCAATCCGAGAACCCAAACGGATAGGAGGGCGTAGATTCCACAGATAACGCCAAGAATCCGGGCTGAGTCACGAAGTAATCGGGTGCGCACCGACTGAAAGATACCACTGGCGGTGTGCCGGAAGACCTCCTTCCTCACCGTTTCGAAATATTCTAGGAAATGCTCGATGGGCGACAGAAATCACGCACCTCGCGTGCCGGGGGCCGGCTGTGGAATCAGGCATCAGAGCATGGACTACGAAGGACTCGGCAAATGCGGCAGCCAGTCCCGTGGGATCGGATGCCGAGCGGTGCATTGGATGACGTGCTGAACCCTTGTCCTGTCCTGCCCGCTCAGGCATTCGCCGGCCGGCACAGCTTGTCCGGGTTGCGCACGAGGTACACGCCGGTGATCCTCTGCTGGTCGTTCAGGGCCACCGCGAGGGTCAGTTCGAGTTCATCTCCCGAGCGGATGAGGATCCCCGGGCCGCCATTGAGCGGGCCGATGTCCACGCGCATCTGCGGCACCGGGGTGCGGGCGATCTTCAGCAGGAACGCCGCGATGGCCTCTGCTCCCAGGACGGGCTTGCGGGCGGCGACGACCTTGCCCCCGCCGTCGGACAGCAGGACCGCGTCGGGGGCCAGCACGTCCATCAGGGCCTGGAGATCCCCGGTGACCACCGCGTCCAGGAAAGCCGTGAGGGCCACGGTGTTGCTTTCGGCGCTCGTCGCCGTGCGGTCGACGGCGGTGAGCCGGGTGCGGGCGCGGACAGCGATCTGCCGGACCGCTGCCGGATTCCTGCCGACCGCCTCGGCGATCGCCTGGTAGGGCAACCCGAAGACGTCGTGGAGCATGAACACGGCGCGTTGCTCCGGCGTGGTCTGCTGCAGCAGCACCGACAGGGCATAGCTGAGCTGCTCCTGCATCAGGAGGTGCTGCTCAGGGGTGTCGCCCTCCGCCACCAGGGGCTCCGGCAACCAGGGTCCGGGATAGTCCTCCCGGCGGCGGGTCACCGTCCGGACCGCGTTGAGCGCGGTCCGGGTGGCGATGGCCGCGAGGTAGGACCGGGGAATCCGCACCTCGGCCAGGTCCACCCCGGCCCAGCGCAGGTAGGTATCCTGCACGACGTCGTCGGCGTCGGCGCGGGTGCCGAGGATCTCGTAGGCGATGGCGAAAACCATCGAGCGGTGGGCGGCGAACAACTCGTCCTGCTCCGTCATGGGTGCCACAGGCATCAGCCTACGGCCACGGCCGGGCCTGCGGGCCCGCTGAAGGACCCTGGTCTGCGGGCCTCCCTGGCCAGCCACGCCACGGTCATCCGGCAGACCTGCTCCTTGACCCACCCCGCACTCCGTCCGGAGAGCGCGACGACGCGCGGTGCGTCGTCGGGGTGCACGAACTGCAGGTGTCCTCGCCCGGCGCCCATATCGAGGCACTGCGCGAGATAGCCGATGTCGATGGCCGAGGGCGTGCCGCCTGATAGATGGGCGAGCACAGTGTCAGCGGCGTGGGCCCCCATCGGGATGGCCGCCGCACATGAGGCGCGAAGATGGGCCCCGGCAGCGCCGGTCACACGTACCGCGTCACCGGCGCCGATGATGCGGTCGTGTCCGGGCACGGTGAGAGTCGCGTCCACCAGGAGCCGGCCGTCCCCGTCCACAGGCAGCCCACTTTCAGCGGCCAGGGGCGGCACGGCGAGCCCCGCCGTCCAGATCGTCGCCGGGGCGGCAGGACGGGAATGCCCGCCGGACGTGATCGTCCCGGTGACCGGGTCCACCACCCCGTTCTCGACGGAGATCCCCAAGTGGTGCAGGCGGCGGGCCACGGCTTGCCGACCGGTGAGCGGGTGCACCAGTCCGGACGGGGCAATGATCGTGATGAGCAGGTCGGGACGCGCGACCGCAAGCGCGCTCGCCGCTTCCACCCCGGTCGGGCCGGCCCCGGCCACTGTCACCGCCGAGCCCGGAGCCAGCCCGGCGACTGCTTCCCGTGTTGATCCTGCTGCTGCCGGATTCGTCACCGACAACAGGGCCGTCTGCTGTTCCCCGCTGCCGACGGCATAGATCAACCAGTCGAAACGGAGGGGCTCATGGTTCCCCACCTGGACCGCCCGGTCCTCGGAGTCGATGCTCAGTGCCCGCGCCTGCACACGACGCACCTGCGGGTGCAGTACCTCCGCCCACTCCACTCCGGCCGAATCCCGGCCCCCCGCGCCGACCTGGTGCAGCCGGATCCGCTCGGTGAACTGCGCCCCCGGATCGACCAGGACCACCTCGACAGGAGCCGTACCCGGTTTGCCTCCTGCAACCCGGTTCGCCGCCATCACTCCGGCGTATCCGCCACCGATCACCACTACACGCACCGTCCTGGACATCACGCCTCACTTCCTTCGGAATTCATCGACATCATCAAGACACCGCCCGCGGGAGTTTTGTGACGTCCGCCTGGGGATTACAGTGCGGATGCGGTGAGTTCGTCGATGAGGAAGCGTGCCATGCCGGCCCGGGCGTGCACGAGATCGCGGAGCTCATCCGTGACCGGTTCGTCCAGCTCCGGGGGGAACAGGGCGGACAGCCCGCTCTGGATCGCCATGGAAATCGCGAAGCCCCGCCGTACAAGGGGGCAGGCGTCGCCGTGGACCCGTGCCACCGGCAGCATCCATGCCGGACCACCGCAGCGGAGTGGAGATCACTTTCAGCACGGCGTGAAATCCGCGGGAGCCCCGGCTGCCGGCGGCGGTACCCCGCTGCCGCCGCCCGGTCAGGCGATGCGGACCTGCCGTGGACAGGAGACCTGTCCCGCTGTCCGACCCACCGGTGGAGCAGGTCGGGTACTACGGCGTCGAAGCCTGCACCGCAGTGCGTCCCGATTTCGCGGCGTGCTGTGTGGACTTGAGTTCGAAGAACTCGCACAGCGCTGCCGCTTCGGTCAGCTCCCTCGCAAGGTTGCGTAGTCTCCCTGCGTTCATCGTGAGGTCCCGCTCGCGTGGTCCGAAGTTGACTTCCCACTTCGGGTTACCAGGGGCGACGGGGTGAAGGTAGACGTCCGCAGGCAGGTCCGCCATCCGCATCACCACCAACCCCGTATCAGTACCTGCTCCGCCGTCGTGCCGCAGTACCTCGATAACGCTGTTCAACGTCCCGCCGGTTGCGGCGAATTCACGTACCCACTGCTGAAGTAGGTCCTTACTGCGATAGGGCACGACGAAACTCCTTGATGAGATGTGAGGACCAGTCTACGAGGGCCCGTCCACGCGAGCCATATCGGGGTCCGCGCACCCGCGGAAGCGGCGCCTCCCGGGCTCCCCGGCCGTTTTTTCATCCAGTGGTCGGCGGTTTAGGGTGGAACGTCCTGAGACCCGCAGCACCGCGAATTCCGCTGTAGCCGGTCAGACTCCTCTCCGAAGAACGGCCCTTCCATGCATGCTGACCAACAGCTATCGAAATCCCTGAAACCGCGGCACCTGTCCATGATCGCCATTGCCGGCGTGATCGGCGCCGGACTCTTCGTCGGATCCGGTGCCGCCATCCAGCAGGCCGGCCCGGGGATCCTGGTCGCCTATATGGCCGCAGGACTGGTGGTCATCCTTGTCATGCGCATGCTAGGGGAGATGGCAGCAGCCAACCCGGAAACCGGTTCCTTCTCCACGTACGCGGACAAGGCGTTGGGTCGCTGGGCCGGGTTCAGCATCGGCTGGCTCTACGCCTGGTTCTGGATCATCGTCCTCGGAATCGAGGCCACGGCCGGCGCTGCGATCATGCACCGCTGGGTGCCGGGTATCGACCAGTGGGTCTGGGCGCTGCTCCTGATGGTCCTCCTCACCCTCACCAATCTCGGTTCCGTGAAGTCCTTCGGCGAGTTCGAGTTCTGGTTCGCGTCCATCAAGGTCACTGCCATCGTGCTGTTCCTGCTGTTCGGCGTCGCGGCGATCCTGGGGCTCATCCCCGGCGTTCCCGCCCCTGGACTCAGTAATCTGGTCGGCAACGGCGGCTTCATGCCCAACGGGCCGGGCGCGGTGCTGGCAGGCATCCTGGTGGTCGTCTTCTCCTTCTTCGGCGCCGAAATCGCGACGATCGCGGCCGGCGAATCGGAGAACCCCGTCGACGCGGTCAAGAAGGCCGTCAAATCCACCGTCTGGCGCATCCTCGTCTTCTACATCGGGTCAATTGCCATTGTGGTCACCCTGCTGCCCTGGAACTCGGCCTCCGTGGCCAAGAGCCCGTATGTCGCCGTGATCGAGCTCTTCGGAATCCCCGGGGCCGGCACCATCATGGACATCGTCGTGCTGACCTCCGTGCTGTCCTGCCTCAACTCCGGCCTCTACACGGCCAGCCGCATGCTGTTCTCGCTCTCCCACCGGGGCGACGCTCCGGGCGCCTGGATGCGCATCTCGAAGCGGGGCGTCCCGGCCGCGGCAGTACTGGCCTCCACGGTCGTCGGCTTCATCACCGTCGGCCTGAACTACATCGCCCCGGACACGGTCTTCCTCTTCCTGGTCAACACCTCGGGAGCCATTGCCCTGTTCGTGTGGCTCGTGATCGCCGCCTCGCAACTGATCCTCCGTCGCAGGATGGGCCCGTCCGCCCAGGCCCTCCAGTTGAGGATGTGGTTCTTCCCGTACCTGACCTGGGTGGCCATCGTCAGCATCGTCGCCCTGCTGATCGGCATGCTCATCCTGGACACGACTCGGGAGTCGCTCCTGCTCTCGCTGGCTCTGGCCGCCGTCGTGGTCGGCATCGGCCTCTGGCGCTATCGCATGCAGGGCGGGAACGCCACGGTAGCCTCGGGTGCTGACGCTTCCGCGCGGACTGCATCCGAGGAAGCCAAGCGCGGCGCCTGACGGGGACCGCCTGGACCGGCTCCTGGTACGTGCCGTCGTGACTCGCCCGTCGGGCACGTGCGAGGAAGATCAGCCCTGCTCCCGCCTCCGGGTGAGCTGCTGTAGCTGCCATTCATGCACGCCCGGCAGCCAGTCCTTACCGAAGGTGGCGGACGGGCCGACCCGCGGATCGGCGGGATCACTGCCGCCACCCAGGGCCTGCACGTACGCGCGATCGTGGTCGATCCGCGCGCGGACCTCATCGGGTCCGCCGACGGATCCGTGACCCGGGATGAGGACATCGACGTCGCCCGCCACGCCCTCCAACAGCTGCAGCGCGGACAGGTAGCCCTCGATCGGGTCCGCGGCGTCGTTCACGTCGAGCATCGGAATCAGGACATCGGAGAGCATGTCGCCCGCGACGAGGATGCCACGCTCCTCGATCAGGAGCGCTGCATGGCCCGGGGCGTGCGCCTGATGCTCGATGATCCGGACGGAAGGGCCGTCCCAGGGAATCCGTGCGGTTTCCTTGGGCAGACCCGTAATGAGCCCGAGCAGGTCCAGCGGTACCTCCTCGGCGATGTCCGGCGGTATCACCCCGGCGACCCGGGCCTTCCACCCCGGGTCCGACATCCGGGCCTGGATAGTGGCCGCGCAGCGTGCCGTGCCGTAACGAGGCGCCGAACCGAACTGGGCGTACCAGAGCAGGTGATCCCAATGCGGATGCGTCGAAAACCCTGCCACGACGGGCTGGCCCATCCCGCGGAGGTCGTTCGCGAGGGCGGCCATCTCGTGATCGAGGATGCCGGGGTCGATCAGTAACACCCCGTCCCGGCCTTGCACGACAATGGCGTTGCTTCGGCAGAACTCGCTCTCGTGGATCAGCACCCCGTCCGTGACCTGCCTCAGCATGAGTGTGAGGCCTCGCGGTCGACGGCCCGGAACCACCGAGGGCAGGTTCCGATCGTTCGCTCGTCGGGTGCCAAGGCGAGCTCCTTCCGCCTGTGGTGGGCCATCGCTTGTCGAGACCGTAGTACCTGGCGGCAGTACGGTGCAAGCACAGGAGGGGCTGTCTCACCAGCGGCGCAGCGCAGCAACTTGCTGGGAGTTCGGTCGGTCTTGCGGCGCGCCGTCGGCACGCGGGACCCTATGCTGAATCGCCTGGCGTTCGGGCAGGCCGGCGGGGACCCGTCCTCGGGAAGGAGCAATTCCGATGAAGAGTGCGTCAGGAACTCGAAGGGCTGCTAGGAGATGAGGATCCTGGTCACCGGCTCGGCCGAGGGGCTCGGGCTGGCAGCAGCAGAGATGCTGCTCGGGAACGGACACGACGTCGTGGTGCACGCCCGCAACCAGGACCGGGCGGCTGCCCTCGAGGACCTCACCCTGCGAGGGGCGGGCCTCGTGGTGGGGGACTTCGAGGACCGGGATGCAGTGCTGCGCGTCGCGGCGGAACTGAACGACGCGGAACCGCTGGACGCGGTGATCCACAATGCGGGGGTCTGGAGCGGGCGGGCGGTCTTCCCCGTCAACGTCATTGCGCCCTACCTCCTGACCGCGCTGCTCCCGGGCCCTCGGCGCCACGTCTACCTGAGCAGCGGCTCCCACTTCGGCGGGCGGGCGTCGCTCGAGGGAGTGGACTGGCGCGGCGGCGTGCCCGGCTCGTACGGGGACAGCAAGCTCTTCGTGACGACGCTCGCCGTCGCGCTCGCACGCCTGCAGCCCCGACTGCTCAGCAACGCGGTGGACCCCGGCTGGGTGCCGACCAGGATGGGCGGGCCCAACGCTCCCGACGACCTCGAGCTCGGTCACCAGACCCAGGTATGGCTCGCGACGGGCGACGATCCCGACGCCCTCACGAGCGGCGGGTACTGGTACCACCACCGGCGGCGCGAGCCACACCAGGCGGTGCACGACGTCGCGTTCCAGGACCGGCTCCTCGAGGCCCTGGCGGAGGAGACCGGCGTGCCCCTGGCTCCCGGGCGCTGATCCGGGCCCGGTACCGGGGAAGGCCCGGTACCTACGGAGGCGCCAGTCGAGGGGTGCCGTCAGTAGGACGGCGCCGCCGGGAGGCCGAGGTGCTCCTCGAGGGTCTGGGTTCCGGCAGCCCTCATCGCGAGGGACACGTCCCTGCCGACGTAGCGGAAGTGCCAGGACTCGGCCGAGAAGCCGGTGATCCCGTGGAATCCCAGGGGGTAGCGGAGGATGATCCCGAAATCCGCCGCGTGCGCAGCCGTCCACCGGGCGGCGGCGGTGTCGCGGAAGCACAGCACGAGGGAGCACGCGCCGTCCGCCTGGCCGATGTCGAACGCGAGCCCCGTCTGGTGCTCGGAGTAGCCCGGGCGCGCCGACACGGTATCCGCCGCCGCAGCATCCCCGTATGCACCCACCCAGTGGGCATACGTCGATTCCTGGTCGGCGAAGGAACGGTAGCCGCTGAGGAGGACCAGGCCGACGCCGTCGTCCTCCGCCGCCGCGAACATGTCCTCGACGGCCGCGGCGGTGTCGGGGCGCAGGAGCGCGTTGCCGCCGGCGGTGGTCACTTCGGGCAGGCGCAGCCCCGCGGGGACGTAGTCCAGCGGCACGAGGGGACGCCGTTTGTTCACGACGACGTCGACGGCGCCCGGATCGGAGTGCAGGTCCGGGGGAGGGGATGAGGGGCCGGCCGCTGCCTCCGCGCCGGCGGGCACGGGGTCCCGCTGGGCCGGCGCGGGAAGTTCACCGGCAGGGGTCCGGGAGTCGGCGCGGGCGGGGTCCGGCGACGCCGCGGCGGCCGTAGCGGAGGCGGCAGTTCCTGCAGGGCCGGGGGCGGAGCAGGCGGGCAGCCCGAAGGCCAGGAGCACCAGGACCGCGCACGGCACGACGCGCACGGTCAGGTTTTTCGCAGGAGCATGCGGCGGACGGAGTGGTCGGCGTCCTTGGTCAGGACGAGCTGCGCGCGGCCGCGCGTGGGCAGCACGTTGGCCACGAGGTTGGGTTCGTTGATGCGCTCCCAGATGCCCTTGGCGGTCTGCCGGGCTTGCTCGTCCGTGAGGTTCGCGTACCGGTGGAAGTAGGACTCCGGGTCGGCGAAGGCACTGGACCGCAGGGACTGGAAGCGGTCGATGTACCACTGCTCGATATGGGGAGTCTTCGCGTCGACGTAGATGGAGAAGTCGAAGAAGTCGCTGAGCGCCAGGCCGGTGATGCCGTCGGGGCGTGGACGTGCGGGCGCGAGGACGTTGAGGCCCTCGACGATCAGGACGTCGGGCCGCCGGACCACCACTTCCCGGCCGGGGACGATGTCGTACGTGAGGTGCGAGTACCAGGGGGCGCGCACCTCGGGCGCCCCGCTCTTGATCTCACTGACGAAACGGAGCAGGCGACGCCGGTCGTAGGACTCCGGGAAGCCCTTGCGCTGCATGAGTCCGCGCCGCTCGAGCTCGGCATTGGGGTACAGGAAGCCGTCGGTGGTGATGAGTTCCACATTCGGGGTGTCGGGCCAGCGTCGCAGCAGTTCGCGGAGGACCCTCGCCGTCGTCGACTTGCCCACCGCTACGGACCCGGCGACGCCGATCACGAAGGGCGTCCTGGTGGTCGTCTCCCCGAGGAACGTGTTGGTGGCCGCGTGGAGTTGCCCCGCCGCGGCCGTGTAGAGGTTCAGCAGACGGGAGAGGGGAAGGTACACCTCGCGCACCTCGTCGAGGTTCAGGGTGTCCCCGAGGCCCTGCAGGCGCTGCACGTCCTCGACGTTGAGCGGACTCTCGATCTCGTTGGACAGGCGCGACCACATCTGGCGGTCCAGCTCGACGAAGGGTGTGATGGATTCGGCACTGGTGGCCTGCTGCGTGCCCGTGCTTCTGTCACTCACCCGTCGATTCTGCCCGGTGCCCTGCGCATTAACAAACACAGCCACCGGTAGGCTTGATGCCATGTGTGGAATTGTGGGATACGTAGGCCGGGACCGCGGCCAGGGATCATCGGTGCTGGACTCTGTCGCCCCGGCGGTCGACCAGGAGTCGGCCGATGGACAGCACGGAGCGCTCGACGTCGTCATGGAGGGCCTCCGGCGCCTCGAGTACCGCGGGTACGATTCCGCGGGTGTGGCGGTGATCACCGCCGACGGCATCGAGTCCCGTAAGAAGGCCGGCAAGCTGACAAATCTGGTGGAGGAGCTGGCTGCCGACCCGCTGCCCCGCTCGCTGACCGGTATCGGCCACACGCGGTGGGCGACGCACGGTGGACCCACCGACCAGAACGCGCACCCCCACCTGGCCGACGGCGGGAAGCTCGCACTCATCCACAACGGGATCATCGAGAACTATGCCGAACTCAAGGCCGAACTCACGGGTGAGGGCCTGACCTTTCTCTCGGACACGGACACCGAGGTCGCCGCCGGGCTCGTGGGCTACCTCTACCGCGGACTCGTCGAGAGCGGCGCCCAGGGCGACCTCCTGACCCTGGCCCTGCAGCAGGCGTGCCAGCGCCTCCACGGTGCCTTCACCCTGCTCGCCATCCACCAGGACCAGCCGGGCACCGTCGTCGCCGGACGCCGCAACTCCCCGCTCGTCGTCGGACTCGGCGACGGCGAGAACTTCCTCGGCTCCGACGTCTCGGGCTTCATCGACTTCACGCGCCGCGCCGTCGAGCTCGGCCAGGACCAGATCGTCACCATCACGCCCGACGACGTCACCATCACCGACTTCTTCGGCGCACCCGCCGAGGGCACGGAGTTCCACGTCAGCTGGGACGCTGCCGCTGCCGAGAAGGGCGGCTTCGAGTCCTTCATGGAGAAGGAGATCCACGACCAGCCGGACGCCGTCGGCCAGACGCTCCTCGGGCGGTCCGACGTCTCGGGCAGGCTCGTGCTCGACGAACTGCGCATCGACGAGTCGATCCTGCGCTCCGTCGACAAGATCGTGGTGCTCGCCTGCGGGACCTCCGCGTACGCCGGCCAGGTGGCGAAGTACGCCATCGAGCACTGGTGCCGCATCCCCACCGAAGTGGAACTCTCCCACGAGTTCCGCTACCGCGACCCGATCGTGAACGAGAAGACCCTGGTGGTCGCCATCTCGCAGTCCGGCGAGACCATGGACACGCTCATGGCCGTCCGGTACGCCCGCGAGCAGGGCGCCAAGGTCGTGGCCATCTGCAACACCAACGGCTCCACGATCCCCCGCGAATCGGACGCCGTGCTCTACACGCACGCCGGCCCCGAGATCGCCGTCGCCTCGACCAAGGCGTTCCTCGCGCAGATCACCGCGGCCTACCTGCTGGGCCTGTACCTCGCCCAGCTGCGCGGCAACAAGTTCCGTGACGAGATCGCGGACGTGCTCGCGGACCTCGCGGAGATCCCCGCCAAGATCCAGGCCATCCTCGACGACGCCGAGAAGATCAAGCAGCTCGGCGCGGACATGGCGAACGCGAAGTCGGTACTCTTCCTCGGCCGCCACGTCGGCTTCCCCGTGGCCATGGAGGGCGCACTCAAGCTCAAGGAGCTCGCCTACATCCACGCCGAGGGCTTCGCTGCCGGCGAGCTCAAGCACGGTCCGATCGCGCTCATCGAGGAGGGCCAGCCCGTCGTGGTGGTCATGCCGTCCCCGCGCGCACGGGACTCCCTGCACGCCAAGGTGGTCTCCAACGTCCAGGAGATCCGCGCGCGCGGTGCCGTCACAATCGTCATCGCGGAGGAGGGCGACACCTCGGTCGCGGCCTACTCCGAGCACGTCTTCTACGTGCCCGCGTCCCCGACGCTCCTCGCACCGCTGCTCACCACGGTCCCGCTGCAGATCTTCGCGCTCGCCCTGGCCAGCGCCAAGGGCTACGACGTCGACCAGCCGCGCAACCTGGCGAAGTCGGTCACGGTTGAGTAGTCCAGTCCCGGTGCCGCCGCGGTTCTCCGCGGCGGCATTCCGTCGGGGCGCCGCATGATCGTCGGCATCGGAGTCGATGTCGTGGACATCGAACGCTTCCGGCAGCAGCTCGAGCGGACCCCGGCCCTCGTCGAGCGGCTCTTCGTGCCGTCCGAACGCGGGCTCAACATCCGGTCCCTCGCGGCCCGCTTCGCCGCCAAGGAAGCCATTGCGAAGGCCCTCGGTGCGCCGGTGGGCATGAACTGGCAGCACTGCACCATCGCGGTCGACGAAGCCGGCGCTCCGTCGGTGGTCATCGACGGGACCGTGGCCGACGCCGCACGGGCCCGGGGCGTCGAGACGTGGCACCTCTCCATCAGCCACGACGGCGGCCTTGCCACAGCCATGGTCGTAGCGGAAGGCCGCATCCCGTCGGGTGCAGAATAGTAACCGTACTGATCATCGGCCCGCTTACCGCTAAGCTGGACCATATGCTCAACGCCTTTTCCGGTGGTGACGTCCGCTCTGCGGAGGCCCCACTCATCGACGCCGGCCAGGGGAACGCCCTGATGCAGAAGGCTGCCCACGGGCTGTTCGGCGTCGTCCTCGGCCTGCTGCGCGCCGACGGGCGCGGCATCTACGGAGCCACCGCCGTCGTGCTGGCCGGCAGCGGCAACAACGGCGCGGACGCCCTGTACGCGGGGGAGAGGCTCCTGCGCCGGGGGGTCGGGGCGACGGCGATCCTCACCTCCGACCGCGTGCACGCCGCCTCGCTCGAGGCCTTCGTCCGGGCGGGCGGAACGACGGTCCGGCTCGACGACGCCGACCCGTCCGAGCTCGCGGCGCATGCGGCGGCCGCGGACGTCCTGATCGACGGGATCCTCGGAACCGGCGCCAGCGGCGGCCTCCGCGGAGCCTCCGCGGACTTCGCCGAGGCCTTCGACACGGCCGCCGGTCCGCGCGGAACGCGTTCGACGATCGTGGTCGCCTGCGACCTGCCCAGCGGCATCGGCACGGACTCCGGCCTCGTCGAGGGGCCCGTCCTGCACGCGGATGCGACCGTCACCTTCGGGGCCGCGAAGCCCGGCCTCCTGATCGGTGAGGGTGCCGTGGCGGCCGGTGAGCTGAACGTCGTCGACATCGGTCTCGACTTCTCCCCCTTCGTCCCCGTAGCCCGGAGCCTGCTGTCGGCCGACGCCGCAGCCCTGCTGCGCCCGCCCCGCGCCGAGGACCACAAGTACTCGCGCGGCGTCCTCGGCGTGGCCGCCGGATCGGCCCGCTACCCGGGAGCAGCCGCACTGGCCGTCGGCGCGGCCCTCGCGACCGGAGTCGGCATGGTCCGCTACCTCGGCCCGGACGCCGTCGCCGCCCTGATCCACCAGCGGAACCCGGAAGCCGTTGCGTCCACCGGTTCCGTCGCGGATGCCCGGTCGCAGGCGTGGCTCGTCGGGCCCGGCGCCGTGGACGACGACGACCAGCGCCGGCGCGCCGTCGATGCCATGGCCTCGGGCCTGCCCACCATCGTCGATGCCGGAGCACTCGGCGCCGTACCCGAGCGCGTCGGTCCGCAGGTCATCCTGACGCCCCATGCGGGGGAGCTGCGCCAGCTGCTGGCCGAGCGCGGCCTCGACGCCGAGCGGTCCGAGATCGAGGCCGAACCCGCGCACTTCGCACTGCGGGCTGCCGAGACGACCGGCGCCACCGTGCTGCTCAAGGGGTTCACGACCGTCGTCGCCGCGCCGTCCGGGGCGCTGTTCGTGCAGGCCGACGCGACGCCCTGGCTCGCCACGGCCGGTTCCGGGGATACGCTCTCCGGGATCGTCGGAGCACTCGCGGCGACCCTCGCGGAGGACGACGGCGCAGCGGGCCGGATCGGCGTCGCCCAGGAGGACCTGTGGGCAGCAGTCGCCGCGGCCGGGGCGCTGATCCACGGGAGCGCCGGCCGGCGAGCCGCCCTGCGCGGCCCCGTGGTCGTCTCGGACCTGCCCGCCGATATCGGCGGGGTCGTCGCGGACCTCCTCGAGGAGCGTCGCCTAACGATGTGAGGGATGCAGTTAACCGCACCGACAGATGAATGCGCTATGTATGGAGCAGGGGGCCGGGCACCAGCCCCGGAGCCTGCGAGTATCACCGCGACGGCCCTGCGAGGCGTCCGCGGCAGAAGACACCAAGGAGAACTGATGGAATTATGGCCCGGCGATGCGTATCCCCTGGGAGCGACCTACGACGGCACGGGGACGAACTTCGCGCTCTACAGCGAGGTCGCGGATCTCGTCGTCCTCTGCCTCTTCGACGATGACGGCACCGAGACCTGCGTCGAACTCAAGGAGGTCGACGGCTACGTCTGGCACGGCTACCTGCCACAGGTGACCCCCGGACAGAAGTACGGCTACCGGGTGCACGGACCCAACAACCCGGCCGAGGGACACCGCTGCAACCCGAACAAGCTCCTCCTCGACCCGTACGCGAAAGCCATTTCCGGTGACCTCGACTGGGACCAGGCGCTGTTCGGCTACAACTTCGGCGACGAGCACTCCGTCAACAACGAGGACTCCGCGCCGCACATGATGCTCGGCGTCGTCGTCAACCCGTTCTTCAACTGGGACGGCGACCGCATGCCGCGGACGCCCTACCACCAGTCCGTCATCTACGAGGCGCACGTCAAGGGCCTCACGCAGCTGCACCCGGACATTCCCGAGGAGCAGCGCGGCACCTACGCCGGAATCGCGCACCCGTCGGTCATCGCGCACCTGCAGAAGCTCGGCGTCACGGCGATCGAGCTGATGCCCGTGCACCAGTTCGTCAACGACAGCACGCTGCAGGAGAAGGGCCTCTCCAACTACTGGGGCTACAACACCATCGGCTTCTTCGCGCCGCACAACAAGTACACCTCCACCGGCGACCAGGGCGAGCAGGTCCAGGAATTCAAGGCCATGGTGCGCGAACTCCACCTCGCGGGCATCGAGGTCATCCTCGACGTCGTGTACAACCACACGGCCGAGGGCAACCACATGGGCCCCACCATCTCGATGCGCGGTATCGACAACGCGTCCTACTACCGCCTGGTGGAGGACGACAAGCAGTACTACATGGATACGACCGGTACCGGCAACTCGCTCAACGTCGGTAACCCGCACTCCCTGCAGCTGCTCATGGACTCGCTGCGCTACTGGGTCACCGAGATGCACGTCGACGGCTTCCGCTTCGACCTCGCCTCCGCGCTCGCCCGCGAGTTCTACGAGGTGGACCGCCTCTCGGCCTTCTTCGAACTCGTGCAGCAGGACCCGGTCGTCTCCCAGGTGAAACTCATCGCCGAGCCGTGGGACGTCGGACCCGGCGGCTACCAGGTGGGCAACTTCCCGCCGCAGTGGACCGAGTGGAACGGCAAGTACCGCGACACCGTCCGTGACTTCTGGCGTGGCGAGCCCTCCAGCATCGGCGAGTTCGCCTCACGCCTCACCGGCTCCGCAGACCTGTACGAGCACTCCATGCGTCGTCCCGTCGCGTCCATCAACTTCGTCACCGCCCACGACGGCTTCACCCTCCGGGACCTCGTGTCCTACAACGAGAAGCACAACGAGGCCAACGGCGAGGGCAACAACGACGGCGAATCGCACAACCGCTCCTGGAACGGCGGCGTCGAGGGACCCACCGACGACCCCGAGGTGCTCGCGATCCGCGTGCGCCAGCAGCGCAACTTCATCGCGACGCTCCTGCTCTCGCAGGGTGTCCCCATGCTGCTCCACGGAGACGAGCTGGGCAGGACGCAGCAGGGCAACAACAACACCTACTGCCAGGACTCCGAACTCAGCTGGGTGCACTGGGACAAGATGGACCAGCCCCTGCTCGAATTCACCGCCGCCGTGAACCACCTGCGGTCCGAGCACCCGACGTTCCGCCGTCGCCGTTTCTTCGACGGGCGTCCCGTGCGCCGCGGCGAGGGCGAGGCGCTGCCGGACATCGTGTGGCTGGACACGTCCGGTGAGCTCATGGCGCCCGAGGACTGGAACAGTGGCTTCGGCCGCTCGATCGGGGTGTTCCTCAACGGCCAGGGCATCCAGGGCCGCGATGCGCGCGGCCAGCGCATCGTCGACGCCAACTTCCTCCTGTACTTCAACGCCCACGACGAGGCCGTGGACTTCACGATCCCCTCGGACGAGTACGGGACCTCGTGGGACGAAGTGATCGACACGGCCGGCAAGTACGCCGACAGCGAGGCGATTCCTGCCGGCGCCACGATCTCGATCGAGGCGAAGTCCATGGTGGTCCTGCGGGCGCACACGGAGGTCGAGGACCTCGACCACTCGGTCGCGGCATCCCTGGCGATCCTCGCCAACGAGGTCACCTCCAAGACCGGCACCCCCTAGCACCACCCGACAGGTACATCCCATCCACCGTCCCAGGAGGACTCCCCACGTGTTGACACCGAAATCGACGTACCGGCTGCAGATCCGGAGCGAATTCGACCTGCATCGGGCCGCGGCCCTGGTGCCGTACCTGCACGACCTCGGAGTGGACTGGGTGTACCTGTCGCCGATCCTGACCGCGGAGAAGGGGTCCGGCCACGGCTACGACGTGACCGACCCCACCACGGTCGACCCCGACCGCGGTGGTCCCGGCGGTCTTGCTGCACTCAGCAAGGCCGCCCGGGCCGCGGGCATGGGGGTGCTCGTGGACATCGTCCCCAACCACATGGGCATCGAGACGCCGGCCGACAACGCGTGGTGGTGGGAACTCCTGAAGGAGGGCCGCGGATCACGCATGGCGGAGGCCTTCGACGTCGACTGGGACGCCGGGAACGGGCGCATCCGCGTTCCGGTCCTGGGCGACGGCGACGATGAGCTCGACCAGCTCACCGTCGTCGACGGCGAACTGCACTACTACGACAACCGCTACCCGATCGCCGAGGGCACAGCCCACCCCGGTGACACGGGCGCCGAGGTCCACGCGCGCCAGCACTACGAACTCGTGAACTGGCGCCGGGCCGACTCCGAGCTGAACTACCGGCGCTTCTTCGGGGTCAACACCCTGGCCGGCCTGCGCGTCGAGGTGCCGTGGGTGTTCCAGGAGAGCCACAGCGAGGTGAAGCGGTGGTTCGACGAGGGACTCGTGGACGGCCTGCGGATCGACCACCCGGACGGACTCGCGGATCCCAAGGGCTACCTCGACGACCTCTTCACCCTGACCGGCGGTGCCTACGTCCTGGTGGAGAAGATTCTCGAGCCGGGGGAGAAGCTCCCGGAGGACTGGGCCACCGAGGGCACCACCGGCTACGACGCGCTCGCCGACATCGACCGGCTCTTCACCGACCCTGCCGGGGAGCACGTCCTCACGCAGTCGGTGCCCGTGGACCCGTTCCACGAGATGATCCACGGGACCAAGCGCGGCATCGCCGACGGCATCCTCCGCTCCGAGGTGCTGCGCCTCGCACGGCTCGTCCCGGCCGGAGCGAACCTGGACGCCGACGCGGCGGCCGATGCGATCGCCGAGCTGCTGACCTGCTTCCCCGTCTACCGCAGCTACCTCCCGGGCGGCGCCGACTACCTCGCCGAGGCGGTGCGGGATGCCCAGGTACGCCGTCCCGACCTGGCGGACACCATCACCGCGCTGCATCCGCTCCTGAACCCCTTCCTGGACGGGACCGGCGGTGCTAACGGGCTGACCGAACTCGCACGGCGGTTCCAGCAGACCTCGGGCATGGTCATGGCCAAGGGCGTCGAAGACACCGCGTTCTACCGCTACTCCCGGCTCGTCTCGCTCAACGAGGTCGGCGCCGATCCTGCGATCTTCTCGCTGGATCCGCTGGAACTCCACCGGCGGCTGCTGGAGCGGGAGACGGACAGCCCGCTGGCCATGACCACGCTCAGCACGCACGACACCAAGCGCAGCGAGGACACCCGCGCGCGCATCTCCGTGCTCTCCGAACTGCCCGAAATCTGGACCGATGTGCTCTCGGGGCTCGAGGACCTCGCACCCATCGGGGATCCGACCTTCGCGCCCCTGCTCTGGCAGTCCCTGATCGGGGCGTGGCCGCTCAGCAGGGAACGGGCCCACGCCTACGCGGAGAAGGCCTCGCGTGAGGCCGACCTCAGCACGCACTGGACCGCGCCGGACGAGGAGTTCGAGCGCGGCATGCACGCCGCCGTCGACGCCGCGTTTGACGACGCCTCGGTCAGCGCTGTCATCGAAGGCCTCGTTGCGCGGATCCAGCAGGCGGGATGGTCGAACTCCATCGGCCTGAAACTGCTCCAGCTGACCATGCCGGGAGTGCCGGACGTGTACCAGGGCACGGAGTTCTGGGACACCTCCCTCGTGGATCCGGACAACCGCCGCGAGGTGGACTACGACGCACGCCGGCAGGTGCTCACCGACCTCAACTTCGGGGCACTGCCCCAGCTGGGGGCCGACGCTTCCGCGAAGCTGCTCGTGGTGACCCGCGCATTGAAGCTGCGCCGGGACCGCCCCGAACTGTTCACCGGCTACACCGCCGTCCCGGCGTCCGGGGAGGCCGCGGACCACGTCTTCGGCTTCGACCGGGGGGGAGTGGTCACCCTGATCACCCGCCTGCCCTATGGGCTCGCGCAGCGCGGCGGATGGGGCGGGACGACGCTGGAGCTCCCCCCCGGCAGCTACACCTGCGCCCTCACCGGTGCCGCCGTCCGTGGCGGCACCGTGCGCGCCGCCGACATCTTCGCCACCTTCCCCGTAGCCCTACTGGTCCAGGAGGACGCATCATGAGTTCACCGTTCGACGTCTGGGCGCCCCGCGCCGAGTCCCTCACCCTCGTGGCCGACGGCACCGAGTACCCGATGACCCAGGGCGAGGGAGGCTGGTGGCACCCGGCGGAGGCTCCGACGGCCACCGACGACGTCTCCTACGGCTACCTCGTCAACGGCTCCGACACACCCGTGCCCGACCCGCGCTCGCGCCGCCAGCCCCACGGCGTCCATGAGCTCTCGCGCACCTTCGACCCGTCCGCCCACGACTGGCATGACGAGTCCTGGCAGTCACCCGGCCTCAACGGCGGCGTCATCTACGAGATGCACCTCGGCACCTTCACACCGGAGGGGACGCTCGACGCCGCCATCGGCAGGCTCGATCACCTCGTCGACCTCGGTGTGCAGTACGTCGAGCTGCTGCCCGTCAACGCCTTCAACGGCACCCACAACTGGGGCTACGACGGCGTCCTCTGGTACGCCGTCCAGGAGACCTACGGCGGGCCGGCCGCCTACCAGCGCTTCGTGGACGCCGCCCACCAGAAGGGCCTCGGCGTCATCCAGGACGTCGTCTACAACCACCTTGGCCCGAGCGGGAACTACCTCGGCGTCTTCGGCCCGTACCTGACGGAGGGTCTGTCGAACACGTGGGGGGACTCCCTGAACCTCGACGGACCGCAGTCGGACGAGGTGCGCGACTACGTCCTCGAGAACCTGCTCATGTGGTTCACGGACTACCACGTGGACGGCCTGCGCCTCGACGCCGTCCACGCCCTGCACGACGAGCGTGCCGTCCACATCCTCGAGGAATTCGCCGAGCGCACCGATGGATGCGCCGCCGAACTCGGCAAGCCGCTGTTCCTGATCGCCGAATCGGACCTCAACAACCCGCGCCTCATCCAGGGCCGCGACGTGGGAGGGTACGGCCTCGCGGGCCAGTGGAGCGACGACTTCCACCACGCGGTGCACGTCAACCTTACGGGGGAGACCGAGGGGTACTACCTCGACTTCGACTCGGTCGGCGCCCTGGCGAAGGTCCTGGAGAAGGGCTTCTTCCACAACGGGACCTATTCGTCGTTCCGGGAGCGCCACCACGGCCGCGAGATCGACCCGTCCCGCGTCTCGCCCCTCCAGCTCGTCGTCGCCGCCCAGAACCACGACCAGATCGGGAACCGGGCCGCCGGCGACCGCATCAGTGCCACGCTGAACCCGGCGCAGCTCGCGCAGGCCGCCGTCCTGAACATCCTCGGACCCTTCACCCCGATGCTGTTCATGGGTGAGGAATACGGGGCATCCACGCCGTGGCCGTTCTTCACCTCCCACCCGGAGCCGGAACTCGGAAAAGCCACCGCCGAGGGGCGCCTGAAGGAATTCGAGCGCATGGGCTGGAAGCCCGAGGACGTCCCCAACCCCCAGGATCCTGAGACCTTCGCCTCGGCGAAGCTCGACTGGGCGGAGGCGGAGCAGGGGCACCACGCCGAACTGCTCGCCACCTACCGTGAGCTGATCCGCCTGCGCCGCTCCCGCCCCGAACTGCGCGACGCCGACTTCGGCAGCATCTCGGTGGACTTCGACGAGGAGGACCGCTGGATCGTCCTGCACCGCGGCAGCACCGCCGTCGTCCTGAACCTCGGCGACGCGATGGTCACGGTGCCCGTGCGCGGGACGGACGCGGAGGTCCTGCTGTCCACGGTCGACGGCGTCGGGCTGCTCGACGACGGCGTGCAGGTGCCGCCCCACGCGTCGCTCGTCCTCGACCTCTCCGCAGGGTAGCCCGGGGACGCTCGCCTAGGATGAAGGGATGACCTACCACCCCGCTGAAGACCGTTATGAGCACATGCCCTACCGCCGCGTGGGAAAGAGCGGCCTGCACCTGCCCGCCGTGTCCCTCGGACTGTGGCACAACTTCGGGGATGACAAGCCCTTCGAGACGCAGCGGGCCATCCTGCGCAGGGCGTTCGACCTCGGCGTCACCCACTTCGACCTGGCCAACAACTACGGGCCGCCCTACGGCAGCGCCGAGACCAATTTCGGGCGTCACCTGAAGGACGACTTCCGGCTGTTCCGCGACGAACTGGTCATCTCCAGCAAGGCCGGCTACGACATGTGGCCCGGCCCGTACGGCGACTTCGGGTCCCGGAAGTACCTGCTGGCGAGCCTGGACCAGTCGCTCGAGCGGATGGGACTCGACTACGTCGACATCTTCTACAGCCACCGCCCGGATCCCGGGACCCCGCTCGAGGAGACCATGGGTGCCCTGGACACGGCTGTCCGGTCGGGTCGCGCCCTGTACGCGGGCATCTCGTCCTACTCGCCGGAGCGCACCCTGGAAGCCGCAGCGATCCTGAAGGACCTGGGCACCCCGCTGCTCATCCACCAGCCCTCCTACTCGATGCTGAACCGCTGGGTCGAGAACGGGACCCCGAACCTGCCCGAGGCCCTCGAGACCGTCGGCGCCGGATCCATCGCGTTCTCCCCGCTCGCGCAGGGGCTGCTGACGAGCCGCTACCTCGACGGTGTGCCGGCGGATTCCCGGGCGGCCGCCTCCAAGTCGCTGTCGGAGGACCACCTGTCGGAGGACAACCTCCGCCGCGTGCGCGCACTCAATGAGATTGCAGTACAGCGCGGGCAGAGCCTTGCCCAGATGGCCATCGCCTGGATCCTGCGTCCCCAGGCCAAGGGCACGCCCATCACGTCGGCCCTCATCGGCGCGTCCAGCGTGCGGCAGCTGGAGGACAGCCTGGCGGCGGTGCGGAACCTCGACTTCACGTCCGAGGAGCTGCGCGCCATCGACGAGTTCGCCGTCGACTCCGACATCAACCTGTGGGCCCGGGCACTGGACGCCTGATCCGCGAACCCGGAGGGCGGGCCGGGAAGTCGGTCCGCCATCCGGGGCCTTTTCGGGTGTCTCGGAGGGCGGCCGGGCGACATCGGAGATGAGCGGTAGGTGATGAGCGAGCGGAAGCCGACGTCGTTCACCCCTCGGATAGAAAGGTTGCCCGCGGAGCTGACTGCGCAGACTATTGCGTTATGAGCAATGGGTTCGGACCTGTCGGCGATGAGGTCGGGGCAGTCGTTCGGTTCGGCGACGCGATGACCGCCCGGATTCTTCTGGGTGCCGTGGCAACGGGGGAAAAGTTCTCCGTTGTCGAGCATCTGCTGGCTGCGCGTGAACTGGCCGCGCCCCTCCACATGCACAGCCGCGAGGACGAGTTCACGATCGTCACCGAGGGTCGAGTCGGGTTCCTGCTCGGGAACGAGGTGTTTCATGCCGGCCCTGGGGAGCTGGTTCGGAAGCCCCGTGATCAATGGCATACCTTCTGGAACGCCGGCAACGAGCAGGCACGGGTACTCGAGATCATTTCCCCGGCAGGATTCGAGAAGTACTTCGATGAGATCGGCCCCCTCTTTCCCGACGGAGCCCCGCCAGATCTCGAAGGGATGGCTGAAGCGTCTGCCAGGTACGGACTGCAGATGGATTTCGAATCGTTGCCGCAGCTGATCGAACGCTTCGATTTGGCACGTCCACTGGAGATGGATGGAACGCCGCCTGCGCAGAGTGCGGGATAAGCCCTCGGGGCGCAGAAGGTGGAGTGCCCACCGCCGGCGGAGGAAGCTCTACAGTTCCTCCGGGCTGCGTCCGGCGCAGTCCGGGGACACAATGGGGGCATGACTCCCGGAACACCGTCCCCTGATCCGCTGCTCGGCGCCTGGGCCACGCTCGGCGAGCCCCGCCTGACCAACGAACTGGCGCGGTCCGGTCTCGGCTGGGTGGGCCTCGACGCCCAGCACGGCCACTTCGACGACCGCTCGCTCCGGGACACCCTCGGCCACCGGTCCGCGGACGCGGCCCCGATGCTCGTGCGCGTGGCCGCCAACGACGCCGCGCTGATCGGCAGGCGCTCGACGCGGGCGCGGACGGCGTCGTCGTCCCCCTCGTCAGCAGCGTGGCCGACGCCGAAGCGGCCGTGGCGGCAGCCCGCTACCCGCCGCACGGTGCCCGCAGCTGGGGTCCGCTCCAGGGCAGCCGGCCGGTGCACAGTCCCGGCTCCGACGGCGGACATCACGACGTCCCACTGTGCGCGGTGATGGTCGAGACCGCCGACGCGCTCGACGCCGTCGAGGCGATCGCTTCCGTGCCCGGCGTGGACATGGTCTTCGTCGGTCCGTTCGACCTGTCGCTCGCCCTGGGAATGGATGTCGACGACCTCCTGGTAGCTACCGGCGACGGCACGCCCCTCGGAAGGATCGTCCGTGCGTGCAGCAACGCCGGGATCCTGGCCGGCGCCTACGCCGGAACACCCGGACGGGCCGTGCTGCTTGCCGCGGCGGGCTTCTCCTGGATCGCCGCCACCACGGACACCGCCCTGCTGCCGTTCGGTGTCGAAGCGGTCCGGCGCCAGATGCACGGCGACGCATGAACTGCGCCGGGCAGGGTCAGCCGGCCCAGGACGCCTTCAGTGCGGGGAACGCCTCCTCGTAGCCCGCGAGGACCCTCGTCGCCGCGTGGAACGAATCGACCAGGGGGTGCCCGGCCAGGGCCCATAGTGCGGAATCGCGGTCCCGCTGCACCGCCGCCCGTATCGTCTGCTGCTCGACGGCCTTCACCGCGGACATGAGACCGAGCTGGTGAGGAGTCAGGGGAGCGGCGGGGAGCGGCCGTGCGCCGCCGGCGTCCACGACGGACGGGACCTCGACGACGGCGTGCTCCGGCAGCTCGGGGAAGGTGGACCCGTTGCGGACGTTCAGGACGAGTTCCGATCGCGTGCCCGTGAGCAGCGCCCGCATGACCTGGAGGGCCACACGCTCGTAGCCGCCGCCCGCGAGGTCCGCCTCGTCCCGCTGCTCGTCCGCCGCACGGGCCTCGGCGAGATAGCCGGACTCCCGTTCCCGCCGGGCGTCCTCCCACACGGCGAACGGATCGTCTGCCGCAGCGAGACCGGGATAGAGGCCGCGCTGCTGATCCCGGAGGATCTCCCCGCGCGTCCTGTCCGCACTGCGGATCGACAGCAGGGCCTCGCGATGGAAGTAGTAGTAGAACAGGTACTCGTTGGGCAGGGCGCCGAGGACCCGGAGGAGGTCCGGACCGAAGAGGCGGCCCTCCTCGAAACCGGACAGGCGCAGCGGATCGGCGAGCAGGCCGGGGAGGCGGTCGCCTCCGCCGTCGTCGAGCCCGCGGAGCCAGCCCAGGTGGTTCAGCCCTACGTAGTCGACGCCCGCGAGCGAGCCCTGCAGGTCCACCTGCGCAGCCCGTGCGGCCCGCGTGATGAGTCCCGATGCCGAGTCGCAGATGCCGATCACCCGGGAGCCGAGGATGCTGGAGACCGCCTCGGTGACCATCCCGGCGGGATTCGTGAAGTTGATGAGCCACGCGTCCGGGGCGAGGTCCAGCATGGCGGCGGCGACACGCATCATGTCCGGGATGGAGCGCAGGGCATAGGAGATGCCGCCCGCGCCCACGGTCTCCTGCCCGAGCAGTCCGGCGGACAGGGCCACGCGCTCGTCGAGGATGCGTCCCTCCGTTCCGCCGCTGCGCACCGCGGCGAAGACGATGTCCGCGCCGGGCAGGGCTTCCTCGAGGCGGGCCTCCACCCGGACCGATGGTGCAGGACCTCCACCGGCCACCGGCATGGCATCGAGCACCCGGGCGATGGCGCGCGCCCGCTCCGGCAGCGCATCGAGCAGGACGACGTCGGACACGAGCCCGGCGAACGGTCCGTCGGTGAGGGCACGGTACACGAGGGGCACCCGGAAGCCGCCGCCGCCGACGATGACCAGGGTGGCACCGGTTCCGCTCGCTGTGGGCACGGTTCGTCCTGCTTCCGTCGTGGCCTGTTCCTCCCTGCGGGAGGCGCCGTGGTCGGGCTCCGCACGTTCCGATGCCGCCGCCCGCGTCCGGCGTTCTGCAAGTATTGTGCCGTACATGTCCCAACAGCACCGCTTCGATCCGCTGGCGGCTCTGCGCGGCCCGGACGGACCCGAATTCGACCTCCTGCTCGCCGGGCAGGTGTTCTTCGACATCATCTTCACCGGCCTGGAACAGCTTCCGTCCCCGGGCACGGAGGTGTGGACCGACGGCATGGGATCGGGGCCCGGCGGTATCGCCAACCAGGCCATCGCCGCGAGCAGGCTGGGACTCCGCACCACCCTCTCCGCGGCCTTCGGCGACGACGGATACGGCCAGTTCAACTGGGATGTGCTGCAGGACCAGGAGCACGTGGACCTCTCGCGGTCCCGTGTCTTCGGGCAGTGGCATTCCCCGGTCACGGTGTCCCTGTCGGTGCACCAGGACCGCTCGATGGTCACGCACGGCCACCCGTCGCCGCTGCGCGCCACGGAACTGATCGGAACACCGCCGTCGTGCCGTGCCGCCATCGTCGGGCTGGAGCAGGAGATGGAACCGTGGGCGCTAACGGCTGCTGCCGGCGGGACGAAGCTGTTCGGCGATGTCGGATGGGACCCGGCGGGGGAGTGGGCACCGAAGACGCTCTCCTCGCTCGAGCACTTCTACGCGTTCATGCCCAATGCCGGCGAGGCCATGGCCTACACCCGGACGGAAGATCCCTGGGCAGCCCTCTACTCCCTCGCCGACCGCGTGCCCGTGGCCGTGGTGACGGTCGGCCAGCAGGGTGCGATGGCCATCGATTCGCTGACGGGCGAGGAGGAATGGGTGCCCGCCCTGCCGGTCTCCGCCTACGATCCCACCGGGGCGGGCGACTGCTTCGGCGCGGCGTTCGTCATGGGCGACCTGGCAGGCTTCCGGCTCGCCGACCGCCTCAGCTTCGCGAACCTTTGCGCCTCGCTGTCCGTGCAGCACGTGGGCGGGTCACTGGCCGCGCCCGGCTGGGGTGACATCGCCGACTGGTGGCGTCGGGTCAGCGCAGGGCGTGATGGTGTCCGCAAACAGTGGCTGCGTCGGTACGCCTTCCTGGAGGACCTGGTCTCCGACGTGCCCGTCGAGGCGGTCCGCCGGGCGACGGCGACCATCGCACGGCACTCCGACGCGTCGCCGTCGCGAGCGCCGAAATGGCGCGGGGAGATGCCCGGCACGCTGTGATGGGTCGGGCCCGCCCGGAAAAGCCGGCTACCCGCGCAGGGCGGCTGCTTCCCCGAGCCAGCGCGCGTACCGTGCCCAGGGATCGTCGACTCCTGCGGCGAGGCGGGCGATATGGTCCTCCACCTCGGGTGCGAGCGTGAACCACTCGGAGCGGTCGAGGCGCCAGGCCGCGAACTGCTCGTGCCGGCGGTGCTCGACCAGCCGGTCGCCGCGCTCGAATGCGAGTACCTCGTCATGCCAGATCCGGGCAAGCCGCCGGCGCGGGTTCGCCGTCGTCCCGATCTTGACGCGGTCCTGGAAGCGGATGTAGTAGACGACGTCCACGCGCGGGGGCGGCAGTCCGTCGTCGAGGACATCACCCACACGCCACTCGCAGGCCGCGCACATCCAGCCGGACGGATACCGCACTCCCAGCCGCGACCCGCAGGCACGGCAGGGCACCGGCAGCAGGTCCGTGATGCCCGACTCGATGTCCGCCCACTCGTGGACCAGCGCCACGTGGGCGGGGCAGAGCGGGAAGGGCGTACCGCCGGAGGCGCGCCCGCACGGCCGTCCGTCATCACCCGGGAGGACGCACGGGCGGCCGCTCGGCCGGGAATCGGACACGTCGTCGATCTTCCACGCCCGGTCGCTCCCGCGCAACCCGGATCGAGGCGTTCCGGGCAGGACGCTTCCGCCCGGACGCTCCTCCCGAAACTGGCAGAATGGGCTGAGTGACTTCCACCGAACGTGCCGCAGAAATCAACCTCGACGCCCTGCGGCACAACATCCGCCACCTCCGCGACATCGCGCATCCGGCCCGCGTGATGGCCGTGGTCAAGGCCGATGCGTACGGCCACGGCGCGGTTCCGGTGGCGCGGGCCGCCCTCGAGGCGGGCGCGGCCTGGCTCGGAGTCGCTCACGTCAGCGAGGGCGTCCGCCTGCGTAAGGCGGGCATCGAAGCCCCGATCCTCGCGTGGCTGCACACCTCAGGGACCGATTTCATCGCCGGCGTCGAGCACGGGCTGGACCTCGGGATCTCCGGGTGGGAGCTGGAGCACGTCATCGCGGCGGCCCGCGAACTGGAGCGGCCCGCGATCGTGCATTTGAAGATCGACACGGGCCTGGGCCGCAACGGCTGCCCGCCGGACAAGTGGGATGCCCTGCTCAGCAGGGCCGCCTCCTACCAGGAGGAAGGGCTGATCCGCGTCGTCGGGATCTTCTCCCACCTCGCCGTCGCCGACGAACCCGCGCGGCCCGAGACCGACCTGCAGGTGCAGGCGTTCCGCGAGGCCGTTGCCGCCGCGGAGAACGCGGGGATCGACGTCGAGGTCCGCCACCTGGCCAACACCCCCGCGACGTTCTCGCGGCCCGACTGCCACTTCGACCTCGTCCGCGTGGGCCTCGGCATCTACGGCCTCTCGCCCTTCTCCGACCAGGGGTCCGCCGACCTCGGACTGCAGCCCGTCATGACGCTCAGCACCACCGTCTCGAACTGCAAGGAGGTGCCCGCCGGCCAGGGTGTCTCCTACGGGTACGCGTACCGCACGCAGAAGCCGACCACGCTCGGGCTCATCCCCGTCGGCTACGCCGACGGTGTCCCGCGCATCGCGACCGGCGCGCCCGTCCTCGTGGGCAACCGGATCTACCCCGTGGTCGGGCGCATCGCCATGGACCAGCTCGTCATCGACTTCGGTACCACGGGCCTGGTCGACACCCCGAACAGCCCCCTGGGCAAGCGGGCCGTCCTGTTCGGCGGAACAGGTTCTCCCCCCGTGGAGGACTGGGCCGCCGCCGCGCAGACCATCAACTACGAGGTGGTCACCCGGATCAGTGGCCGCGTGGAACGCGTCTACGTCGATACCACGCAGGACGGCACGGAGGAGGCGGGCCGTGACGGCAACGCCTGAGTGGGCCCGGACGTACGCCGTCGGCTCCGCCGCTGAGCTGCAGGGGCTCGCCGCCGCGCTCGCCCCGCACCTCCGCCCGGCCGACCTCCTGGTCCTGTCCGGGGAGCTCGGCGCGGGCAAGACGACCTTCACCCAGGGACTGGGGCGGGGGCTGTCCGTCGAGGACCGCATCATCTCGCCGACCTTCGTGCTCGTCCGCCAGCACGCGTCGGCGGGCGGCGGACCGGGCCTCGTCCACGTGGATGCGTACCGGCTGGACAGCGCGGCTGCTGTCGACGACCTCGACCTCGAAGCCACCATGGAGGCCAATGTCACCGTCATCGAATGGGGAGCCGGCCGGGTGGAGCACCTGAGCGACAGCTGGCTGCAGGTCGACATCGTGCGGCCGCTGGGAAGCACCGAAGCGGCTTCCGGCGGGCCGGTGACCGATTTCGACGACGACGGCGAGGACGAAGTGCGCACCGTCACCCTGTCGGGCTTCGGTCCGCGCTGGAGCGGACGGCAGCCGGCACTCCCGCTCGACTAGGCTGGATGCGTGCTTCTCCTCGCCCTCGACACCTCCGCCGCCGCCACGGTCGCGCTCCTGCGCGACGACGACATCGTGGCCCGGTTCGGCAGTGCCGACACGCGCTCCCACGCGGAGGTCCTCGCTCCTGCGGTGCAGCGCATCCTGGCCGATGCCGGAGTGGCCGGCGCGGACCTCGATGCCGTGGTCGCGGGCGTCGGCCCCGGACCCTTCACGGGCCTGCGCGCCGGGCTCGTGACCGCGCGGACCCTCGCCTTCGTCTGGGGCGTACCACTCCATGGAGTGATGAGCCTCGACGCACTGGCCTTCGATGCCGCCGCGAGCGGCACCCTCCCGGCCGGGAGCGATTTCCTCGTGGGCACGGACGCACGGCGGGGCGAGGTCTACTGGGCCGCGTACCGCTCGCCGTCGGGCGACACTGAGCAACGCGAACAGCCCGAACTGCCCGAACTGCTCGATGGCCCCCACGTCGGCCCGGCAGCCGGCCTGCCGAAGGGCCTGCCGCTCGTGGGCCGGGCGGCGGGCCTGTATCCGGACAACGTCGACGCGGTCGGAGGCTTCGCCTCCGCCGATCCCGACGCCGCCTCGCTCGGCCGCGTGGCCCGGCTGCGCCTCCTCGCGGGGGAGGCGCTGCAGGACACCTCCCCGCTGTACCTGCGCGAATCCGACGCCAAGGTCCCCGGACCACGGAAGCGGGCGACGGCATGAGCTCCGACGGCATGAGCTTCACGATCCGGGACATGGCCTTCGAGGACATCGAGACCATCGGGCGGCTGGAGAACGAGCTGTTCCCGACCGACGCCTGGCCCCTCGAGATGTTCTACACCGAGTTCTTCCAGCCGGACACACGCCGCTACATCGTGGCGGAGGTCGACGGCGACCCCGTGGGGTACGCGGGCCTGATGGTCATCGACACGACGGCCGACATCCAGACCATCGGCGTGCTGCCGGGCTTCGAGGGCCGGGGCATCGGGCGGACCATGCTCACCGAGCTGCTCGCGGAGGCACGGCGGCGCGGTGCCGACAACGTGATGCTGGAGGTGCGCGCCGACAATCCCCGCGCCCAGCAGCTGTACACGCGGTTCGGCTTCCAGAAGATCCACACCCGGCGGAACTACTACCGGGACGGCGTCGACGCCTGGGTCATGAGGCTCGTCCTGCCGACCGCCGAAGGAGGGGAGCAGTGAACGCAGTCGATCCAGGGAATCCGGCCACCACAGGGGGTGCCCCCGGTCCGCTGATCCTGGGCATCGAGTCCTCCTGCGACGAGACCGGTGTCGGCATCGTCCGGGGCACGGAGTTGCTGACCAATACGGTGTCGTCCTCGATGGACGAGCACGTGCGCTTCGGCGGCGTCATCCCCGAGATCGCCTCCCGCGCCCACCTCGAGGCGTTCGTGCCGACGCTCCAGGCCGCGCTCGACGACGCCGGCGTCACCCTCGACGAGATCGACGCCATCGCCGTCACGGCCGGGCCCGGTCTCTCGGGTGCCCTCATGGTCGGCGTGGCCGCGGCGAAGGCGCTCGCCGTCGCCACCGGCAAACCGCTGTACGCGATCAACCACCTCGTAGCCCACGTCGGCGTGGGGATGGTCGGCGGCACCTTTGCCGGAGGCCTGCCGCCCAACCTCGGTGCGCTCCTGGTCTCCGGCGGACACACCGAGATCCTGCGCGTGGGGAACATCGCGAGCGACGTCGAACTGCTGGGATCCACGATCGACGACGCCGCAGGCGAGGCGTATGACAAGACGGCGCGCATCCTGGGCCTCGGCTATCCCGGCGGTCCCGCCATCGACCGGCTGGCCCGGGAGGGCAACCCGAAGGCCATCCGCTTCCCGCGGGGCCTGTCGCAGCCGAAGTACATGGGGACGGCCGAGGAGCCGGGCCCGCACCGCTACGACTGGTCCTTCAGCGGCCTCAAGACCGCCGTCGCCCGCTCCGTGGAGCAGTACGAGGCAGCAGGGCTGGAGGTCCCCGTCGCGGACATCGCCGCGTCCTTCCAGGAGGCCGTCGTTGACATCATCACGTCCAAGGCCGTCCTCGCCTGCCGGGAGCACGGCATCACCAACCTCCTGCTCGGCGGTGGAGTGGCCGCCAACCGGAGGCTCCGCGAGCTCACGGCGGAGCGGTGCGCTGCCGCAGGGATCACCCTGACCGTCCCGGCGCCGTCGCTCTGCACCGACAACGGGGCGATGGTCGCCGCCCTCGGGGCGCAGATCGTGCTGGACGGCGGCCGTCCGAGCGGCATCGCCTTCGGGACGAACCCCTCACTGCCGGTCACGAGCATCGTCCTCCCGGAGGGCTGAGACCCCGGCGTCGCCGGCGCCCTCCAGTCAATACGTGCGCAGATGTGCACGTATACTTGGGGAACTGCTCCCTACTGAACGGCCAACCATGTTCTCCGTCTTCCGCCACACCGCGTACCGCAACCTCTTCACCGCGCAGGTGGTGGCGCTCCTCGGCACCGGACTGCTCACCGTGGCCCTCGGCCTCCTGGCCTTCGACCTCGCGGGCGACCGCGCCGGAGCGGTGCTCGGCACCGCGCTGACGATCAAGATGATCGCCTACGTCTTCGTCGCCCCCGTGATGGCGGCGCTGGTGGAACGCCTGCCCCGCAAGGGTGTGCTGGTCGGAGCGGACCTCGTCCGCGCCGTCATCGCCCTGGGCCTTCCCTTCGTCGACCAGGTGTGGCAGGTCTACGTCCTCGTGTTCCTCCTGCAGTCCGCCTCTGCGACCTTCACGCCCGCATTCCAGGCCCTGATCCCGGTCGTGCTGCCCGAGGAGAAGGACTACACGAAGGCCCTGTCGCTGTCCCGTCTGGCGTACGACGTCGAATCCCTCGTCAGCCCGCTGCTCGCGGCGGCCCTGCTGTCCGTGCTGTCCTTCTCGAACCTGTTCCTGGGCACGATGCTCGGGTTCCTCGCCTCCGCGGTCCTGGTCCTCATCACCCGCCTGCCCCGGATACCCGCGGCTGGCAACCAGGGATCGCTGCTGCACCGCACCACGCTCGGCTCCCGCATCTTCCTCCGGAACCCCAGCCTGCGCGGACTCATGGCCCTGAACCTGGTCGTCGCCGCAGCGACCGCGATGGTCCTGGTCAACACCGTCGTCTACGCCCGGGACCTCTTCGACGGCACCAACACCGACGTCGCGCTCGCCCTGGCCGTGTACGGCGCGGGGTCGATGCTCGTCGCGTTCCTCGCACCGCGGATCCTCGAGCGGGTAGCCGACCGCACCTTCATGCTGATCGGGGCCGCGCTCCTCCCTCTGGGACTCCTCGGAGCCGCCCTGGTCGCGGGATACGGAGCGCCGTGGTGGAGCTTCCTCGGCCTGTGGGTCCTCCTCGGCATCGGCACGTCGATGATCAGCATGCCCTCCTCGCGCCTGCTGCGACGCGTCGCCACCGACGCCACGAGGAGCTACGTGTTCACCGCGCAGTTCTCCCTGTCCCACGCCTGCTTCATGCTGACCTACCCGGTGGCCGGATGGGTGGGTGCTGCCGCGGGCCTGCCGGCGGCGGCCTTCGTGCTTGCTGCAATCGCCGTCGTCGGGACCGTCGCGGCCCTGGTGTCCTGGCCGGCGGCAGCCGAGGCGCCTGCCGCCACCGGCGCCGCAGTGAGCCGGTAGCGTAGGAGGACCGGATACGGTATCGAGCGGGGGAGGACGGCATCAGCGAGAGCGATTCGGGGCAGCAGGGCGCCCCGCAGCCTGATGGCCACGCGGCCGGTCCCAGCCTCGTGCACCAGGTCGCGCCGGACCACCGGCGGCTGGAGGAGGGCGCAGCCACCTTCCGTATGCTCGCGGACCCGACGCGGCTCCACATCCTGTGGCTCCTCACGCAGGGGCCGGCCGACGTCGGAACCCTCGTCGAGTCCACCGGCGCCAACCGGACGTCTGTGAGCCAGCACCTGGCCAAACTGCGGCTCTCGGGCCTGGTGTCCACCCGCAAGGAGGCGCGGAACGTGGTCTACAGCATCATCGACGGGCACCTCGCCCGGCTCATCCTCGAAGGCATGAACCACGCGGACCACCGGGTCACGGGGGAGCCCGTCCACGTGGAATGACAGCGGTGGGGGCATGGGGCCAGGTCCCGCACCCCGTTCCGCTCAGGTGGTCGGGGCCCGGAACGCGCAAGGGCCGGACCCCCGAAGGAGTCCGGCCGTCCGCGGAACTGCTGGGACTAGATCGTGCCCCGGCGGTTGATCGGGTCGTCGTCGATCAGCGTGTCGTCCTGCAGGCCCTGGCTGTCCGAGGGGACGCCCGTGCCCGGGATTCCGTCCACGGCGGGAACGGCGTCGACGTCTGTGTCACTCACGACGGGGGTCGTCGTCGGGACCGAAGTCGCGGGCGCGACGGGGGCGGTTTCGGTGACCGTGACGGTGTCGACCTCGGTCTCCTCTTCCTTCCCCTTGTTCGCTGCTGCTGCAGCTACCCCTGCCACCGTGGCTGCCGCGGCGAGCCCGACCCCGGCAGCGACCTTGCCGGACACACCGGCCTTGCCGCTGTCACCGCGCGACTGCTCGGCGTCTTCGACCGTGGGAGTTCCGGGCTGCCCGGCCACGGTGCCGCGCCACGCGCCGGTCGAGTAGCTCTCCGACTCGATGAATGTCTTGAACTTCTGGAGGTCGGCCTTCGCCTGGTTCTCGACGACGTTCAGCTTGTCGCCGATCTTCTCGACCAGTCCTTCGGGCTCGTACTCGAGCACCAGATTGACGCGGGTGGTCCCGCCGAGGTCCTCGAAGGAGACGGTGCCTGCATTGGTCGCACCCTCCGTAGCCGCCCACGAGACTTTCCGGTCCGGTACCTGCTCGAGGATTCGAGCTTCCCACTGACGGCGGACCCCGCCGATTTCCGCGACCCACTCGAGGCGGTCGTCGCTGAGCTGGGTGATTTGCTTGATGCCGCCCATGAAGTGCGGGAATTCCTCGAACTGCGTCCACTGGTTGTACACGGTCGTCACTGGAAGATTCACTACAACGGTTTCTTCGACCTTCGTGGTCATCTTGCCCTCCTTGGCTGGTGGGATACGTTCGCTGATTCATCAGCATGCTTAGCATATGGGGTGCGCCGGGGGTATGGCCAGTCCCCGCGGCCCATGCCGGCCTTTGAAGCCGCCCCGTGTTACCCCTGCTACGGCCGGGCGTCGCCGCTCAGGGAGCCCAGGTGGAGCGCGACGTTCGCTTCGAAGCCCTCGATGGTCCGCGCGACGGCGTCCGCCGGCGGGGTGTCCCAGATGTCCTGGTTGAAGAGCTCTACCTCGATATCACCGGCATAACCGGCCGCCGTGACGGCACGGGTGATGGCAGCGAAGTCGATGACGCCGTCGCCCGGGTAGTGACGGGACAGCAGGACGTCCGCGGCGAGGGGGGTCTTCCAGTCACAGACCTGGTAACTCGCGATCCGACCCTCCGCACCTGCCCGCGCGACCTGCTCGAACAGCTCCGGATCCCACCAGACGTGGAAGGTGTCGACGACCACTCCGACCGCGGAGGAAGGGAAGGGTGAGGCAAGATCGAGGGCCTGCTTCAGCGTGGAGATGACGGCCCGGTCCGAGGCGTACATCGGATGGAGCGGCTCGAGGGCGAGTGTCACTCCTGCGGCCTGCGCGTCCGCCGCCAGCTCCCCGAGGGCGTCCTGCACCATGGCGCGGGCTCCGGCGAGGTCCTTCGATCCCTGGGGGATACCGCCGGCGACCATCACGAGGACCGCGGCGGAGCCGGCAGTACCCGCGGCCGCGAGCTGGGCGGTCTCCTCGATCGCCCTGCGGTTGTCGTCCATCGCGGCACGGCGTGCACGGCCCTCCGGCACGGTGAAGAAACCGCCGCGGCAGAGGCTGGAGAACCGCAGTCCCGAGTCGGCGAGGAGCCGTGCCGCCTCGGGCAGTGAGGCGGACTCCACGGAATCCCGCCACAGGCCGATGCTGGTGATACCGGCGTCGGCGGTCACCCGGAGCGCTTCGCCAAGGGGGGCGTACTTGATGGTGGCCTGGTTGATCGACAGGCGCTCGTTCGGCGTCATGCCGCCACCCCACTCACGCGCAGCAGCGCGTGCCAGCGTTCGCGGGCCAGCTCCGGTTGTTCGAGGGCCCCGCAGTGGTTGGCGAGGCGGACGATCTCCGACAGGTGCGGCAGGCTGCGGGCCGAATGCAGTCCGCCCACCAGCGCGACGCCGGGCTGGTGCCCGTTGAGCCAGCTGAGGAAGGCGACGCCCGTCTTGTAGTAGAACGTCGGCGCCGCGAAGATCTGGCGTGACAGCGCCTCGGTGGGCCCGAGGATCCGGGCGTACGCGTTCGAGTCGCCGGCGTCGAGCGCCTGGACGGCCGCCGAAGCATGCGGACCGAGCGCGGCGAAGGCGCCGAGGAGCGCGTCGGAGTAGCCCGAGGAATCCCCGCCGATGAGCGAGACGTAGTTGAAATCGTCTCCGGTGAACATGCGCGCGGGAGCGTTGAGCTGTGCGCGGACCGCCCGTTCGGAGTCCGCATCGAGCAGGCTCATCTTGACGCCCGCCACCTTGTCGGGGGAGTTGGCGATGATCTTGAGCAGGGTCGAGGACGCCGCGCCCGTGTCCGCGGAGCCGAAGTAGGTCCCGAGCTCGGGGTCGAAGGCGCTGCCGAGCCAGTGCAGGATCACGGGGGCGCCGGCCGCAGCCAGCACCTCGGAGTACACCCGCTGGTAGTCCTCGGCGGTCCGTGCGGCGCGTGCCAGGTGCCGGCTCGCCATCAGCACGACCGATGCCCCTGCGTCCTCCGTGAAGTGGAGCTGGTCCTTGTAGGCGTCGATCACCGCGTCGAGGGAGATCACCGGGTCCTCGACGTGGTCCGTGTTCACGCCGGCCACGAGGGCGCCGCCGACGGAACGGGCCTCGGCAGCACTGCGCGCTATGAGTTCCCGGGTCGCGGCGGGGTCGAGCCCCATGTTCCGCTGGGCGGTATCCATTGCGTCCGCGACGCCCAGCCCCCAGGACCACAGGTGGTGCCGGAACGCCAGGGTCGCATCCCAGTCGAGGTCCGCGGGGGCACCGGGCACGTTCTCCGCCGTCGTGCGGGGAACCACGTGCGCCGCCGCATACACGGTCCGGCTGGACAGGGGCGCGGTCGGCTTCGAGAACGACGGCGCGGGAAGAAGTTCGACGGCGGATGGAGTCCCCGCCGCATCGACGAGGGTGATCATGCCAGCGTGACCGCTTCCTCGAGGGGGAGCGCGGTGGTGCGCACGTCCTGCAGTTCCAGACGGCGTCCGGAGCGGGAGCTCTCGAGTCCCTGCTCCGCGAGGTACATGCCGCGGGCACCGGCGAGGAAGTCGTACGGGTGCGGGCCATCCTCCAGGACGTGGCGCAGGAAGACCTCCCACTGCGTCTTGAAGCCGTTCTCGAACACCTCGTTGGTGGGGACATCGATCCAGTCGGCGTCGTAGTCGTGCGTGTCCTCGAGGTCGGGGTTCCAGACCGGCTTCGGCGTGGCGTTGCGCGGCTGGATCTTGCAGCCGAACAGCCCGACGACGGCCGAACCGTGCGTTCCGTCCACCTGGAACTGCACGAGCTCGTCGCGGTTCACGCGGACGGTCCAGCTGGAGTTGAGCTGTGCGACGATGCCGCCCTCCAGCTCGAAGACGGCGTAGGCGGCGTCGTCGGCCGTGGCGCGGTAGGGGCGGCCCTGCTCGTCGACGCGCTCCTCGATGTGCGTGACGGCGCGGGCGTAGACGGACTCCACCTTGCCGAAGAGGTTCTCGAGGACGTAGCTCCAGTGCGGGAACATGTCGACGACGATGCCGCCGCCGTCCTCCGTGCGGTAGTTCCAGCTGGGGCGCTGGGCGTCCTGCCAGTCGCCCTCGAAGACCCAGTAGCCGAACTCGCCGCGGACCGAGAGGATGCGGCCGAAGAATCCGGAGTCCACGAGGCGCTTGAGCTTCTGCATGCCCGGCAGGTACAGCTTGTCGTGCACCACGCCGTTCTTGATGCCGGCCGCTTCGGCGAGGTTCGCGAGCTCGAGGGCATCGGCGGCCGTCTCGGCCGTGGGCTTCTCGGTGTAGATCGCCTTGCCGGCCGCGATGGCCTTCCGGATGGCCGCGGACCGGGCCTTGGTCACGAGGAAGTCCGCGTAGATCTCCCAGGTCGGGTCCGCCAGGACGCTGTCGAGGTCGGTCGAGTAGTGCTCGATGCCGTGCTTCGCCGCGAGTTCGGCGAGCTTCGCCTCGTTGCGACCCACGAGGATCGGCTCCACCTGGACCCGGCTGCCATCGGAGAGGAGGACTCCTCCCTGGTCCCGGATGGCGAGGATGGAGCGGACCAGGTGCTGCCTGTATCCCATCCGTCCTGAGACGCCATTCATGATGATTCCGATTGTCCTCGTCGACATTGATGCTCCTCTTGGTTCCGGCAGCGCGGAAAGCGCTTACCGGGAGTCTAGGGGAAGAAGGAGAGAGGGGCAATAAGCGAGGCGAGGGTCAGGTGCCGTCGGTCCGGCGGGGGAGGTCGCGGCGTGTGCACTGGTCGGGGCGCACCCACGCTTCCCGGGCGATCGAGAATTCGACCCACTGCGCGAGGACGGCGGAGGCGGTCCAGGCCATCGCGAATCCGCGCACGGTCTGCCGTGAGCCGTTCGGGTACTCGAGGTCCACCCAGAGCGCCGGGGCGGGGGAGACGGACTCGGTGATGGGCCCGGTAGGCGCTTCCAGCTGGAGCGGAGGTACGAACTGGTGCGTCGTCGGAGGAAGCCCGTGCCAGCCGGCAGCCCTAGCCATGCGGGCCTACCCGGGCGCGGGAGCGCGACGGTGGCTTGTCCATGCGACCACTCTACGAGGAGGCCGGTCCGGCAGGAGCGGGCCGCGGTCGAGTGCGCGGGTCACGTGCGGGGAGCGGTGCCAGGAGCGGTGCCTGAGGTGGTGCCAGGAACCAGCGCGGCGGCAGGAACCGGCGCGCCGGCAGGAAGCCGTCAGGCGGCCCGCGTCTGCGGCTTCAGTTCGCGGCGTCGGCAGCGCGCCGCGTCCACCCATGCCTCGCGGGCCCGGGAGTATTCGATCCACTGGGCGAGGACCGCCGTCGCCGTCCAGGCCATGGCGAAGCCCTTCAGGGTCCGCGTGGAGCCGTCGGGGTAGTCGAGGTCGACCCAGAGCGCAGGTGACCTGCGGGGCTCGGTGATGCCGCTCTCCGGTGCCTCGAGCTGGAGAGGTGGACTGTACCTGTCAGCGCTGGGTGGGATGCCGTGCCATCCCGGTCGTTCTGCCATGCGACGAGGGTACGCCGCGGCTCCGACACGAGGGGAAGGGGCAGGGGATGCCCCTGGAGTAGCACTGAGGGCCGGGGACTACTCCGCGTCCCCCGATCCCGCATGGGAACGGATGAGTTCGTCGCTGAAGGGAGCGCGCCGCCTGGGCGGGAGGTCGTCGATGAGCTCGTTCACCGCGAGGGCGAGAAGGTCGCACTCGAGGGACGGCAGGGGCATGAGCCCCGTCAGGTAGGCCTCGACCTCGTATTCGTCGACCTCACCGCTCAGGGAGAAGTAGTGCAGCCACACCTCGCCGACCGTGAAGCCCGATTCGACGACGGCCGCGTTGATGAGCGCCCGCTGTTCCTCCGCATGCGGAAACCCGATCACGGAGCGCCCCTTCTCCCTGATGCACCATGCCCGTTCACGATGTCCGCGGTCAGCTGGCCGAACGGAATGCCCGTACTGCGCGCGCGGGCGGTGAGCGCAGCCAGCGCCTCGGCCTCGGTGAGCCCTTCGCGCTGCATGAGGATTCCCTTCGCGATGCCGACGAGGTCCCGTGACCGGAGCGACTCGCGCAGTTCACTGCTGATCCGCGTCGACGTCTCGGACGTCTGCACGTGCCCGAGCAGGGCCGAGGCGGCAACCGACAGGCTCGTGAGGCGGGCGCGATCGGCCTCGTCGAACGCGCCGGGCACGGTCGAATACACCTTCATGGCGCCGAGGGAGTCACGGCCCCGCAGCAGCGGAACGCTGAAGCACGACCTCACTCCCGCTTCGGCCGCCGCGCCGCTCCACCGCGAGAACCGCTGGTCCGTGGTCGTGTCCTCGATCATCACGGGCGATCGGGTGGCCCACGCCGTCAGGCACGGTCCTTCGCCCAGGTCGTACTGCAGGTCATCGGCCGTGCGCACGAGGGCGTCCGTCGCACCGACACTGGTCCGCTGTGCTTCGTGGATGAGTGAGACGCCGGCGCCCGATGCGTTCGGCATCGTCTCCTGCGCAACCTGGGCAAGGAGGTCCACGGCATGCTGCGCCGTCTCCTGCGTCAGTACCAGTCCGCGGATGCGACCGAGCGTCGCACCCAACTCGTTGGAGGGAGGGTATGGATCCATCAGTAGCCTCGAACTTTAGGCCAGGCTCGATCCTGGCGCCGCGGGCCTTCTGCTAGACCACGATCGTGCGTTGCCGACGATCCGCTGATCCCATCCTAGCCGTGTGGAAGCGCACCGGACGGCGGAGTGGCAGTGATTGTTGAACGGAACTTGTTGCAGGGGCGGGAATGGGCGGTTTCTGGCGCGGCGAGGCGCCCGGATCAGGATTCCATACCCTGCAGCCGGGTCTCTGGATAGGATTGGCGCGACGATGTCACCGTCGCCGCGTCCGCGGACAGTCCGGTCCGGAGGCATGGCACCGTTCCGCCGTTGATCCACGATGTGGAAGGTACCCCCAGCGCCATGACGAAGAATGATTTGCAGAAGATCCGCATCGCCGCAGCGGACAAGGAGGACGTCGAGTTCGAACTCGACCGCGCGGAGCTGGTGCTGAAGGAGGCCGTCGCGGAGGCCATCAGCCACGGCGAAGACATTCAAGCGGTCGCCGAGGTGGCCGAATTGCCCCTCGACGACGTCGTGAAGCTGGCGGCCCCGGAGGTCGACCCCGATCCGATCCGGCCCCTCTGAGCGCAGGCCTACCGCCGGGGAGTACTGCCCCGGATGATCGTCTCGGTCGGGATGGGTCCCGGACCGCCGCCCGCATCCGGAGCGCCGTACGCCGATCCGGTGGCGAGCTGGAGGGCGCGCCGGCCCACGTCTTCGAGGGGGATGCGGACGGTGGTCAGGGCGGGCGTGATGTCCCGCACCGTCGGGATGTCATCGAAGCCCGCGACGCCGATTCCCTCGCCCGGCGCGATCCCGGCGTCGCGCAGTGCCGACACGACGCCGACGGCCATGACGTCGTTCACCGCGAACACCAGATCCACCCGCGCTCCTGACGCCAGGAGTTCCTGGGCGCCACGGTAGCCGCCGTCGCGCGTGAAGTCCGAGTGGATGATGCGCTCGGCCGGCAGGGAGATGCCGTGCTCGGCCAGTCCCGCCGAGAAACCGTCAAGACGTTCCTGGGCGGTCCGGATCTCGGCCGGTCCGGCGATGACGGCGAAGTCCCGGTACCCGAGCTCGGCCAGTGCGACCGCGAGGTCCCGTGCCCCGCCCCGGTTGTCGAGGAGCACCGTCGCGAAGGGTGCCGCGTCCTGGCTGATGAAGGCGACTTTCCCGCCGGTGTCCTCGAAGGAGGACAGCTCGGTCCGCAGTTCGGCCTCGAACGCCGACCCCGTGGTCCTGGAGCCGGCGAGGATCATCACGCGGGGACGCTGTCCGCGCAGTGCCCGCACGGTGTCCAGTTCGCGCTGGGCGTCGCGGCCCGTGACGGCGATCGTCACCACGAGGCGTTCCTCGCTCGCCGCGTCGATGACGCCGGCCGCGATGCTGGAGAAGTAGGGATCCGCGATATCGGCCACGAGGAGGGCCACGGTGGTGGTGCTGCCCTTGGCCACGGCCTGCGCGAACAGGTTGGTCGTGTACCCGAGCCGCTGGGCCGCTTCGACGACGCGCTGCCGGTAGTCCTCGTTCACCTTGCGCGCACTGCCGTTCAGGGATCGCGACGCCGTTGCGAGGGAGACCCCCGCCTCCCTGGCGACGTCGTGCAGCGTCGCGGGACTCTTGCTTGCCGGTGCCGACATTGCTCTCCTGACGGTGGGGGCATCGGCCGCTCTGGCGACACCCCGGGGAATTCCGGAAAGTGCCATTCTCGCACGGCGCGCTACTGGGCCGGCGTTACCGCACGCGCTGGGTAAACGCTTTCTCTGTTAGTGTTTCCGGAATCGCATTCCTGTTCCCGTTGGAGGATCCGTGCCCCAGTCGAGTCCGGCCGCCGAACCCGCCGCTGCTTTCCAGATGCCCCTCCGGGCCGCGATCCTGGGCACCGGCGCGGTAGCGCATCTCCACGCCCAAGCCCTGCACCTCCTGCCCGGCGTGGAGCTGGTCGCAGCCGCCGATCCGTCCGAAAGCCACCTCACGGCCTTCGCGGAGACGTACGGACTTCCCTCCCGCTACCCGTCGCTGGAGGATCTCCTCGAAGGGGAGAGTATCGACGTCCTCCACGTCTGCACGCCTCCGGGAGGCCATGCCGAGCAGGCAGCAGCCGCGTTCGCGGCAGGTGCCCACGTCGTCGTCGAGAAGCCCGCCGCCCTCAGCCTCGCCCAGCTCGATGCCATGACCGACGCCGGCCGCGCGGCGGATCGGGGCCTCGCCGTCGTGTTCCAGCAGCGCTCGGGAACCGCTGCCGCCCACGTGAAGGGGTTACTGGACGCGGGCGTCCTCGGGCGCCCGCTCTCCGCGCTCTGCCAGACGCAGTGGTACCGGACGGCCGAGTACTTCGCCGTCCCGTGGAGGGGCACCTGGGCTACGGAGGGTGGGGGCACCACGCTCAGCCACGGCAGCCACCAGGTCGACCTGCTCGCCTACCTGCTGGGCGAGTGGTCCGCCGTGCACGCGGCCATGTGGCGCCTCGACCGCGACGTCGAGACCGAGGACCTCTCCCACGCGTCCCTCGTCTTCGCATCGGGTGCCGTCGCGTCGGTGGTGTCCACGGTCCTCGCGCCGCGGCAGTCCAGCCTCCTCCGCATCGACACGGAGAACGCGACGATCGAGCTCGAGCACCTGTACGGCCACGGCCACGCGCACTGGACGATCACCCCGGCACCTCACGTCGATGAGGCGACGGCGGCTTCCTGGGCGCTGCTCGGGCAGGAGGTCCCGAGCGGGCATGACGCCCTCTTCGCCGCGATCTACGCGTCGCTCACCGCCGGGCACGGGATGCCGGGCATCGTGGCGCACCCGGCCCGCGCCCTGGAGATCGTCACCGGCATGTATGCCTCCGCGCGGGAGGGCCGCTGGGTCACGCGGGAGGATCTGGCGGACCCCGCGCTGCGCGGAAGCCTGTCCGGGCAGGTGATCGAGGGCCGGCCCGGGGTCCTGTCCACCGGCCCGTGATGACCGACCCGGTAACCCTGACCACGGAAGGGTGCGGTGCCGGCATCCTGCACGGCGGCGGGAGGGAACCGGAGCAGCATTCGCCCCGGCCCTTCCTGCATCCGGTACCGACGCCCAGCGGGCTCCCCGTCACCGACTACCGACCCGCGGACCACCCCTGGCACTGGGGCCTCAGCATCGCCGTCTCGAACATCGCCGTCGCCGGGCAGGCCCACCCGGTCAACCTGTGGGGCGGCCCGACCTACAGCGACGGACAGGGCTACGTGCAACTGCCGAACAACGGCTCCCAGCGGGTGCGCAGTACGGTGCGTGTGGGGGGCGGGGTGGTCCAGCAGATCGACTGGCGTGCGGCGGACGGGAGCAGCTTCCTGACGGAGGAGCGGACCTGGCACGCGGAGAGCGTGACTGCCGCCGGCTCCGAGTGGATCCTCACCTCCGTGCGGAGCAGGTGGGCCAACACCAGCGGGGGGCCGCTCGCATTCGGGAGCCCGACGACGGCGGGCCGCCCGGACGCGGGCTACGGCGGTTTCTTCCTGCGCCTCCCGGCGTCGTTCGACGGAGCGGCGATCATCGCCGGGCCGGCCGGGGGAGCCGGATCCATTCCCGAGGCCGAGGCCATGGGCGGCAGGCACCCCTGGCTCGGGCTCCGGTCCGGTACGGCATCGGTCCTCATGGTGCCGGCGGCTGACAATCCGGGAAGCCCCACCCCGTGGTTCGTCCGCAGCACGGGCACCCCCATGCTGTGCGCGGCGCCGTTCTTCCATCAGGAGGTGCATCTGGGGACCGGCGACATCCTCGACTGGAGCTGGTCGCTCCTCACCGCGGACGGACCGGTGCCGGACACCGGGTTCGCCGCGGCGGCCCAGCAGGCAGAGGTAGCCGGAGGAGCTGCAGGGGCGGTCCGGCCGTAGGCAGGGCGGCGCCGGGACCGGCTCGGTCAGAGACCGAGCGGTTCCAGGACGGGCAGTTCGGCCCGGGCACGCGAGCGAGCCTCCGCCGCCGTCGGTGCGGCCACGGCGATGCCGGCGATCCGCTGCGCCTCGGCGAGGGTCACGCTGTTGAGAACCGCGCCGACACCGGCGAGGGCCCGGGGGGTCATGGACAGGGTCGAGACGCCGAGTCCCACGAGGACGACGGCGAGGGCGGGATCCGCTGCCGCCTCGCCGCAGACACCCACCGGCTTCGCATGCCCTTCGGCCGCGCTGCCCTCGACGGTCAGCTTGACCATGCGGAGCACCGCGGGCTGCCAGGAGTTGTTGAGGGCGGCCAGGGAGCCGAGCTGGCGGTCCGCGGCCATCGTGTACTGCGTGAGGTCGTTCGTGCCGAGACTGGCGAAGGACACCGCGCCGAGGATGGCCTCGGCCATCAGGGCAGCCGACGGAACCTCGACCATGACGCCGGGCGTCTGCAGGCCGGCGTTGCTGCACAGCTTGGCGAAGTCCGCGGCCTCCTCGGCCGTGGAGATCATGGGCGCCATGACCCACACGTCCGCGGTCGCCTGGGAGGCGGCTTCGGCGATGGCGCTGAGCTGGCGCTCGAGGACGCCGGGGGACGTGAGGTCGGTGCGGTAGCCGCGGACGCCCAGTGCCGGGTTCGGCTCGGTGGAGTCCGTGAGGAAGGGGAGTGGCTTGTCGGCGCCGGCATCCAGCGTGCGGACCACCACCTTCTTGCCGGGGAAGGCGTCGAAGACGCCCTTGTACGCCTCGATCTGTTCTTCCGACGTCGGCTCCGTGTCCCGCTCGAGGAAACAGAACTCGGTGCGGAGCAGGCCCACGCCCTGCGCCTTCGCTTCGGCGGCCTTCACGGCGTCCTTGGCTCCACCCACGTTGGCCAGCAGGGGAACCTCGTGCCCGTCCGCGGTCACGCCGACGCCGTCGAAGACCGTGAGGGCCGCCGCGGCGGCCCGGTAGGCCTCGGCTGCGGCCTCCTCTTCCGCCCCGGGGTCGAGCGAGATGGTCCCGGCCGCCCCGTCCACGAAGACGACCGTGCCGTCGGCGATGTCGTCGACGCCCGACGCAGCCACGACGGCGGGGAGTCCGAGGGAGCGGGCGATGATGGCCGTGTGCGACTGCGGTCCGCCGCCGGAGGTGACGAGGGCGAGGACCTGCGCGGGGTCCAGGGTGGCCGTGTCGGCAGGGGCGAGGTCCTCGGCGACGAGGATGAAGGGCGTGTCCGACGACGGGATGCCCGGCGCGGGCAGCCCACGGAGTTCGGCGACGATCCGGGACCGCACGTCGAGGACGTCGGCGGTGCGCTCGGCCATGTATCCGCCCAGGTTGTGGAGCATCTCGGCAACGGATGCGCCCGCCTCCCAGACCGCCCGGGCGGGGGAGGCGCCGTTGTTGATGAGTTTGGTCGCCGACTTCAGCAGCATGGGGTCCGCCGCCATGAGCGATGTCGCCTGCAGGACGGCCTGCGCGTCGCCCTTGGCGATCCCCGCCCTGCGCTTGAGCTCTTCCTGGACGGCCTTCGAGGCGGCCTTCAGGGCGGCTACGGCTTCTTCGGGAGCATCGGGGGCGTGCCGTTCACCTGCGGGAGGTTCGCTGACCGATTTCGGCATATGGCGGATAGGGCCGATCACGCGTCCGGGGCTGACTCCGACCCCTGCGAAATTCTCCATTGAACGTCCTCGTTTCCTTGCCGTGTGGTCTTGGTCTAACACCATTGTGCCGCCTGAGGCAAAGAACTTTGTGACCCAGTTCATATAACGGTGCTATAGGTGCTACGGTAGCAGGCATGAAAAAAGTAGGCGAACCAGCGCCTAAGGTTCGGCTCCTCAGGGCGGCCGCGGCACTGCTCGCGGAATCCAACGGCGAGCCCGTATCGACCCGGCAGATCACCCAGGCCGCTCGGGTCACCGCTCCAACCCTGTACCACCACTTCGGTGACAAGGAGGGCCTGTTCGACGCCGTCGTCGCCGAGGGTTTCTCCGAGTACCTCGACGCCGAGAGGAGCCTCCCGACGTCGGGACAGCCCATCGAGGACCTCCGGATGCACTGGGACAACCACGTGCAGTTCGGCCTCGACCACCCGCACCTCTACCTGGTGATGTTCGGCAACATCCAGCCCGAGCGCCGGCCGTCCATGGTGGCCAGCGCGGAGGCATTCCTCGAGGAGGTGCTGGGGCGGGCGGCCGCGGCAGCGCGCCTCGTGGTGTCACCGCACGAAGCCGCGCGCAGCATGCTCGCCGCCAACATCGGCGTTACGCTCATGCTGATCGCGGAGCCGGCGGCCAAGCGCAACCTCGAGTTGTCCGCCATGACCCGGGAGGCCGTGATCTCGGCGGTGGCCACGGATTCCGAGGCCGATCCCACCACGGACACGGAGGGAACGCCCTCGGTGGTCGTGGCGGCCATAGCACTCAACGCCGCGCTGCAGTCCTCGCACCCCGACCAGCTCTCCAGCTCGGAACTGAAGCTCTTCCTCGAATGGCTCCAGCGCATCTCCAGCAGGTCGGCAAGCTGACGCTTCTCCCTCACAACCCATCCCTTCCCGCAGAGCTGCGGGGACAACGGTAAGGAAAAAAGTGGCAACACAACTAGAAGCGAGGTCCGGCACCAGCGCCCGGGTCCGCGTACAGAAATTCGGGACGTTCCTGTCCGGGATGATCATGCCCAACATCGGCGCCTTCATCGCGTGGGGGCTGGTGACGGCGCTCTTCATCCCCGCGGGATACTTCCCGAACGAGACGATCGGAGCCCTTGTTGGTCCGATGATCACCTACCTACTGCCCCTTCTGATCGGCTACACCGGCGGCAGGATGGTCTACGACGTCCGCGGTGGCGTCGTCGGTGCGGCGGCGACGATGGGCGTGATCGTCGGAACGGACATCCCCATGTTCATCGGAGCGATGATCATGGGCCCTCTGGCGGCTTTCCTCATGAAGAAGATCGACGCGATCTGGGACGGCAAGATCCGCCCCGGCTTCGAGATGCTCGTCAACAACTTCTCTGCGGGAATCCTCGCGGCCATCATGGCGGTCTTCGGTCTGCTTGCCGTCGGCCCGCTGGTCACACTCTTCAGTGATGTGGCCGGCAAGGGCGTGGACTTCCTGGTCAGCTCGGGGCTGCTGCCCTTTACGAGCATCCTGATCGAGCCTGCCAAGATCCTGTTCCTGAACAATGCCATCAACTACGGCGTGCTCACGCCCCTTGCCACCGAGCAGGCAACCGAGACGGGCAAATCGTTCCTGTTCCTTCTCGAGGCGAACCCCGGTCCCGGCCTCGGCCTCCTGCTGGCCTACTCGGTCTTCGGCCGCGGCGTGGCCAAGGCGTCGGCCCCTGGCGCCGTCATCATCCAGTTCCTCGGCGGAATCCACGAGATCTACTTCCCGTACGTCCTGATGAAGCCCCTCATGGTCCTCGCCGTCATCGGCGGCGGCATGGCGGGAATCTTCACGCTCGTGCTCACCGGGGCCGGTCTCCGCTCGCCCGCCGCGCCCGGCAGCATCATCGCCGTCTACGCGGCGACGGCTCAGGACAGCTTCCTCGGCATCACCCTGTCGGTCCTGATGGCCGCCGCAGTCTCCTTCCTGATCGGCTCGGTCATCCTGAAGACCAGCAAGTCCACCGATGACGATATCGCCGGTGCGGCTTCGAAGATGGAAGGCCTCAAGGGCAAGAAGAGCTCCGTCGCCGGTAACTTCCGCTCCTCGGGCGCTACGGACGGGCCCATCCGCAACATCGTGTTCGCCTGCGACGCCGGCATGGGTTCCTCGGCGATGGGCGCGTCGGTGCTGCGCAACAAGATCAAGGCGGCAGGCTTCCCGGACGTCAAGGTCTCGAACCTGGCCATCGCCAACCTGAAGGACGACTACGACGTCGTCGTCACCCACCAGGACCTCGCCGCCCGCGCCGAGCCCCTGACCCAGAGCGCGACGCACGTCTCCGTCGACAACTTCATGAACAGCCCGCGCTACGACGAGATCGTCGAGCTGGTGCGTGCCAGTGCTGCCGCTGACAGCGGGGTCGATCCGAAGAACCCGATGCCCGCCGACGTAGCAGCCGACGCCGATGCCGGGACCGCCGCTCATGACGTCCTCGCCGAGGAGAGCGTGGTCCTGCGCGGCAGGGCGACGACGCAGGAGGAAGCCATCAACGAGGCCGGCCGCCTGCTGGTCGACCGCGGTGCCGTGGACTCCAGCTACGTCGCGGCGATGCACGAGCGCGAGAAGTCCGTCCCCACCTACATGGGCAACTTCCTCGCGATCCCGCACGGTACCAACGCGGCGAAGGACCTCATCCGGCGCTCCGCCGTGTCGATCGTGCGCTACCCGGAGGGTATCGACTGGAACGGCAAGCAGGTGAAGTTCGTGGTCGGCGTCGCAGGCGTCAACAACGAGCACCTCTCCATCCTGTCCGCGATCGCCCGCGTCTTCTCGGACAAGGACCAGGTGGCCAAGCTCGATGAGGCCACGTCGGTCGACGAGGTCCTCGCCCTCTTCGGAAAGGTCAATGCCTAGTGAAGGCAGTACATTTCGGTGCCGGCAACATCGGACGCGGCTTCGTGGGGCTCCTGCTCCACGAAGCCGGGTACGAGGTGGTCTTCGCCGACGTCGCTGGCGCCCTGATCGACCAGCTCGCCTCGACGCCGAGCTACGACGTCCACGAGGTCGGCGAGGAACCGGCGGTCAAGACGGTCGACAACTACCGCGCACTGAACTCGCGGTCCCAGGAGGACGACGTCGTCGGTGAGATCGCCACGGCCGACATGGTCACCACGGCGGTGGGCCCGAACGTCCTGAAGTTCCTGGCGCCGGTGATCGCCCAGGCGATCGCCCGCCGGAGTGAGGACCTGGCTCCACTGCAGGTGATGGCGTGCGAGAACGCCATCAACGCGACGGACATCCTGCGTCGCGAAGTCGAGCAGACGTACGACGGCGCCGCACTGGACCTCGCCTCCAGGGCGATCTTCGCGAACACCGCGGTGGACCGCATCGTCCCCAACCAGGCGGCGGGCCAGGGCCTCGACGTCACCGTGGAGACCTTCTTCGAGTGGGTCATCGACCGCACCCCCTTCAAGGGGAATGCACCCGAGATCCCCGGGGCGACCTACGTCGACGACCTCGAGCCGTACATCGAACGGAAGCTGTTCACGGTGAACACCGGCCATGCGTCGGCGGCCTACTTCGGCTACGCGGCGGGTGTCGAGAAGATCGCGGACGCCATGGCGGACGAGGCCATCGCAGCGAAGGTGCGGGCCGTGCTCGACGAGACGAAACAGCTGCTCGTCGCCAAGCACGGGTTCGACGACGCGGAGCAGGAAGCCTATGTGCAGAAGATCCTGCGGCGCTTCATGAACCAGCACCTTCCGGACACAGTGGTGCGCGTCGGCAGGGCGCCGCTGCGGAAGCTGAGCCGGAAGGAGCGCTTCGTCGGGCCGGCCGCCGAGCTGGCCGAGACCGGTGTGCACCCCGCGGCGCTGCTCGAGGCGATGCGGGCCGCACTGGCCTTCTCGGCTCCCGATGATCCCGAAGTCACCGCGCTCGCCGAGATCCTGGCCACCCAGGAGCCCGGCGAGGCGACGACGTCGATCACGGGCCTGCCGGCGGATCATCCGCTGTACGGCCCGGTCCGGGACCTGATCGCACAGCACGCGCCCGGCCACCACGCGGAGCGCGGCTGATCGCATAAGCACGAGCACGAGCACGAGCACAGGGAAGGGAGCAGCCGCGGCTGCTCCCTTTTTCTTCGCCCTCCCTTGACGAAAGCAGGAACCGAATCATAGCGTGAGCAGGAAAGCGTTTTCCAAATAAGGGATTCAATGATGAGTTCGGCAAAGAAAACAGCGGTGTGCCTGGCACTCGCCACGGGCACTGTCCTCACCCTCAGTGGACTCTCCGTCCCCGCCCTGGCGCAGGGGCCCGGCCCCGGCAACGCGGCTGCGATCGGGGGAGTGCAGCTCGAATACCTGGACCGGGGCCTCGTCGGCGCCGCCACCCCTGAAGGTGTCTTCCTCTCCTGGCGGCTCAAGGCGACGGAGGTGACGGGCGCGACGGCGGACGGCGTCACCGGGACGGACTTCACGGTGTACCGGAACGGCGAAGCCATCGCCACGGTCACGGACAGCACCAACTACCTCGACACGGCGCTGACCGATGCAGGTGCCGCCGCGAACGCGCGGTACAGCATCGGCGCCGTCGTCGACGGCGGAGAGGTCGAGGTCAGTGCCGAAGTGATCCCCTGGACGCAGGCCTACACCGACCTTGCGCTGAGAAAGCCGGCCGACGGCGTGACTCCGACGGGTGAGGCGTACACCTACTCGGCGAACGACATGAGTGTCGGGGACGTGGACGGGGACGGCTCGTACGAATACTTCGGCAAGTGGTATCCCTCGAACGCGAAGGACGTCTCCCAGGTCGGATACACCGGTAACACCTACATCGACACCTACACGGCCGAGGGGAGGCTGCTGAGCCGGATCGACCTCGGCGTCAACATCCGCTCCGGAGCCCACTACACGCAGTTTCTGGTGTCGGACTTCGACGGCGACAGCCGAGCCGAGATGATGCTCAAGACCGCCCCCGGGACGAAGACCACCACCTACGGCCCCCAGGGCGAGGTCACTTCCGAGAGCTACGTGACACTACCGGAGGCGGACCGCGCAGCGGGAGTCACCAACGCGGATGACTACCGGCTGAGCGCCGCGGGCTACTACGAGCACGTCGTCACGATGTTCAAGGGCTGGCAGGACCACCCCGAGGTGGTTGCCGGGAACTGGCCCGCGACGCTCGAGGAGGCCTTCGGCATCGGGCAGCGGTACGACTACCCGCTGTCCGACGCCGACGCCCGTTCGATGGCGGACTACTTCCTGGACGTCTATGCACCGTCCCGGAGTGCGAGGAACGCCCTCCGCGCCTTCGAGGGTTTCATCGTGGACGGTCCCGAGTACCTGAGCGTGTTCGAGGGTGCCACCGGCGCCGAGCTCGAGACCGTTCCGTATGAGCCCGGCCGCGGGGATGATGGCCTGCTGTGGGGCGACTACGCCATGGCGCGTATCGAGCCGGGCAACCGGGTGGACCGCTTCCTCGCCGGCGTCGCGTACCTCCACGGCGAGAATCCCTCCGCCGTCTTCGCCCGCGGCTACTACACGCGCGCCGACGTCGTCGCCTACAGCTGGGACGGCAAGCGGTTGACGCAGGACTGGCAGGTGGATTCCGGCCACGTGCCCATGTCCAATCCCTTCAACGACAGCCCGCACAGCGGAACGGGCAGCAGTGAGGAGTTCGGCGTCCTGGCCGGCCAGGGATTCCACTCGCTGAGTGCCGCCGACGTCGACGGCGACGGACGGCAGGAGATCGTCTACGGCAGCGCCACCATCGATGACGACGGCTCCCTGCTGTACAGCTCCTTCGACACGCTTCCCGCTGCCAGCGCGGCCCCCGGCACGGAGGCGAAGCTCGGCCACGGAGATGCCATCCACGTGACGGACATCGATCCGGACCGCCCCGGCCAGGAGATCTTCTCCGTCCACGAGGGGGCAACGGGCGCGCCATACGGCTGGGCGATGCGGGACGCGTCCAATGGTGAGGTCCTGTTCGGCGGCTATACGGGCAAGGACACCGGGCGCGGCATGATCGGGGACATCGACCCCTCGGTCCGAGGCATCGAGAACTGGGCCGTGAGCCTGCGATCGGCTTCCGGGAAGCTCCTTCCCGGCAATGGTCCGGGAACGAACATGAGCATTCGCTGGGCGGCCGACGGCACCACGCAACTCGTCAACGGTGCCGGCGACCAGACCCCCACCATCGACGATGCTCGACGCGGACGCCTCCTGACGGCGACCGGCACGCGCACGAACAACGGCACCAAGGGCAATCCCTCGCTCGTGGCCGACGTGTTCGGTGACTGGCGGGAGGAGTTGCTGGTCCGGACCACGGACAGCTCCGCGATCCGGATCTTCACGAGTACCGAGGTCACCGATCGGAAGCTGTACACCCTGATGCACGATCCCCAGTATCGCGCCGAGATCGCCCGCCAGAACACCGCCTACAACCAGCCTGCGTACACGAGCTTCTATCTCGCGTCGGACACGGACTTCACGAAGGTGCCCGTGCCCGATGCCTACCTGCCCGGCGCACTGCCGGCCCTGCAGCGGCAGCTCGAGCAGCTCATCACCGCGGGTGAGGTCTCCGGACCCGCGGCACAGCAGTTGCGCGCCTCCCTGGACCAGGCGCGGCGTGCCGCCGAACGGGACCAGGCGGGTAACGCGGCCAGGGCCCTCGGGACGTTCCTCGACCAGCTGCAGCAGACGAAGCCCGGCACGGTCTCCGAGGAGGCCCGCACCCAGCTCGGATACCAGGGGTCGGTGATCCTTCCGATGCTGCAGTAGCGGCGTCGGCTGATCGTCCGGCAGGATCGCGTGCGTACGGGCACGCGGTCCTGTCGGATCGATCTCCATCGCTTGGGCGCGCTGCAGTGCCGACGTCGGGAGGGAGCGTGGAGTGCCCGCCCGATCGCGGCGTTCCGGCGCCGGTTCGGAGTGCCGCCAACTTCCGCGTTCCCCGGAGGTGCCGACGGGCTCGGCCCGCCCCGCGTTCGGTAGATTGGGCGTGTGAGCCGAACCCCCAAGAACCTGCTGTCGATCGTCTACTCGAGCACCTCGGCCCACCCGTTCAAGGACGAGGAGCTCAACGCCCTGCTGGCCCTCAGCCGGGAGAACAACGCCCGTGCCCACCTGACGGGGATGCTGCTCTACCGCAGCGGACGATTCCTTCAGGTCATCGAGGGCCCTGCTGACGTCCTGCGTGAGCGCATGTCCATCATCGCCGCCGATCCCCGCCACCTGGACATCCATATCCTTCTTCAGGAGACCATCGACGAACGGCAGTTCCCGGACTGGACCATGGCGTACGATCCGGCCTCCGAGGTGGCTGCCGAGAATATCCCCGGGTACCGCAGCACCTTCTCGGATATCGAGGGCGATGACGACCCGCAGGAGTCCGTCGCCGCCCTGCGCGAGCTGATCCGCTGGTTCCAGGACCGCGCCGTCCAGCAGCGCTGATCCGGACCGGCCCTTCCTCCGACCCGCAGTCGGGGTGCTCCGCGTCGCACCCGACCGCTGCAAACCCTCAGGAGCCGATGAGTTCCCGCACGAACGCGAGGTGCTCGACGTCCTGGAAGGCGCCTCCCTGCTCGTGCCCGTTGTACGGGTACACCTTCATACGCTTGGGCCCCGCGTAGTGGTTGTGGGCCGCGAACACGCACGACGGCGGGCACACGTCGTCGAGCAGCCCCACGGAGAACATCGCGGGGATGGTGCTGCGCGTCGCGAAATTGACGCCGTCGAAGTAGCTGAGGGTCCGGAAGACACTGTCGACGTCGTGCCGCCGCGTCCCGAGGTACCTCGCGATCTCGGAGTAGGGAGCGGTGTCGACGATCTCGGTGGCGCGCCGCATGTGGGACAGGAACGGGACGTCCACGATGGCGCCGACGGGCGGGGCGTCGTTCACGCGCTGGGCGAGGGCGGCCGCAGCAAGGGTGATGCCGCCGCCCTGGCTCCCTCCCGAGACCACGATGCGGGAGGGGTCGACGGCGGGGTGCGACTGGGCGGCCTCGACCGCGTGGACCGCGTCCACGAAGAGCCGGCGGTAGTAGTACGTGTCCGGGCTTCCGACGCCGAGCGTCATGAAGCCGCCGAGGTGCGGACCAGCCAGGGGCCCATCCGCCGTGTCGCCCGTCCGGTGGCCCGACCCCTGTCCGCGGAGATCCATCACGAAGTGCGCGAAGCCGGCACTGGGCAGACCCGTCCATTCGCCGAGCAGTCCGCGCCCGCCACCGTAGCCGATGAAGGTGACGACCGTCGGCAGGGGACCGGAAAGGTGGCGGGGCGTGAGCAGCCATCCCTTGACCGGTTGGCCGTCGTATCCGGCGAAGGTGACGTCCTCCGTGACCAGCTGCGAATAGCCGGCGTCGACCTCCTCGAAGGAAGGAGTGCGGACGTGCGCTCGCTGTTCGGCGAGGGTCCGGTCCCAGAATGCGTCGAAGTCGGAGGGCTCATCGCGCTGCGGGAGGTAGCTCCGCAGCTCGGACAGGGGGAGATCGAATTGGGGCATAGGGTGCATCCTCTCACGGTGGAAATGGGCGAAGATAGAGCGCGGACACGTTCGCCGGGATCAGGCTGTTGACCATTGATACGATTCAACCTACGCTGTGGGATAACGCTTTCCCAACGGCGTTCCACGATGGCTGACGAAGAAGTTTTCCAGGAGGACAAAGATGTTCCGCACACTCTCACGGCGCACGCTGACCGGCGTCGCAGCCCTGGCCGCCACAGGGCTGGTCCTGACCGGATGTGGCGGTGGCGGGGGCGAGCCTGCAGCCCTCGACACCGAAGAGCAGATCACGCTCAACTACACGTTCTGGGGCAACGACGACCGTGCCGCCCGCTACGACGAGGCCATCGCGGCATTCGAGGAGAAGTTCCCGAACATCACGATCAACGACACGTTCACCGACTACCCCTCCTACTGGGAGAAGCGCCAGACCGAGGCGGCAGGTGGCGGACTCCCTGACGTGATGCAGTTCGACTACACCTACCTGCGGCAGTACGGCGACAACGGCCTGCTGCTGAACCTCGAGGACTACTTCGGCAACGGCATCACCACCGACGCCATCGACGAGAGCCTGCTGTCCACCGGAAAGCTCGAGGACGGCACCTTCGCCATCCCCACGGGCTACAGCGCCTGGTCCGTGTTCCAGAACCCGGCCCTGCTCGCCGAGGCCGGCGTCGAGCCCTACGAGGGCGGCACGAGCTGGGACGACTACGACGCGTACATGGCATCCGTGACCGAAGCCACCGGCGGGAAGGTCTACGGCGGCACCGACACGACCCAGCGCATCCAGGACTTCGAACTGAAGCTGCGGCAGCAGGGCCGTGAACTGTTCACGGAGGACGGAGAGCTCAACTTCACGCAGGAAGAGCTCGCCGCGCACTGGCAGGAAGGCCAGGAGAACCGCGACAAGGTCACGGTCCCGCAGAGCAAGCTCGAGGAGATCAACCCGGTCTCGGGCTTCGGCGGCAACCTCACCACCAGCGAGATGAGCTGGAGCAACTTCCTCGGAGGCTACCTGGGTGACTCCGGCGCAGAGGAGATCACCATCGTCGCTCCGCCGACCGACAACCCGGACGAGAAGGACCTCTACCGCAAGGTAGGCCTCATGCAGGCTGCATCCGCATCGACGGAACACCCCGAGGCAGCGGCCGCCTTCGTCGACTTCCTCATCAACAGCCCCGAGGTCGGCGGGATCTTCGGCGCCACGCTCGGCATCCCGGCCTCCGAGACGCAGCTCGAGGGCGCGAACCTCGAGGGACCGGACAAGGCCGTCAAGGACTACCTCGACTCCATCTCGGACCGCGTGGGCGATGCTCCGGCAGCACCCGTCGCCGGTTTCGGTGCAATCGAGCAGACCTTCTGGGATCTCGGCAAGTCGATCGGCCTGGGTTCCGTGACTCCCGATGACGCGGCGAAGCAGTTCTTCGACGAAGCCTCCGTCACGCTCGGTAGCTAGGCAAAGGAGCTCCATCGTGACAACGGACTCGGCGCACGCGCCAGCAACAGCCCGCACCGCCGAATCCGGTGCCCGTCCGGCGCGAAGCCGCCGGACGGGCACGCGGCCCCGACGTTCGCGCAACCGCGATACCGTGGCGGGCTACGTCTTCCTCTCCCCGTGGCTGCTCGGCTTCATCGGCCTCACCCTCGGACCCATGCTGGTGTCCCTCTACCTGGCCTTCACGGACTACAACCTCTTCACCGCTCCCGAATGGACGGGGCTGGAGAACATCCGGCGCATGGCGGAGGACGAGAAGTTCTGGGGCTCGGTGCGGATCACCCTCATCTACGTCCTCGTCGGCACGCCGATCAAGCTGGCCGCCGCCCTCGGCGTCGCGATGCTCCTGAACTACAAGGCGCGGGGTACGGGCTTCTTCCGCTCGGCGTTCTATGCCCCCAGCCTGATCGGAGCGAGCGTCAGCATCGCCATCGTCTGGCGGGCCATGTTCTCCACGGACGGACCGGTCGACGGGACGCTCAACCTGTTCGGCATCAACCTCGGCGGCTGGATCGGCAACCCGTCCCTCATCATGCCGATGATGATCCTCCTGGCCATCTGGCAGTTCGGCGCACCGATGGTCATCTTCCTGGCAGGACTCAAGGGAGTACCCGCGGAACTGTACGAGGCGGCGTCCGTCGACGGAGCAAAGGCCTGGCGCAAGTTCCTCAGCGTGACCGTACCGATGCTCTCGCCGGTGATCTTCTTCAACCTGCTGCTCGAGATGATCAATGCGTTCCAGGTGTTCGCCTCGGCGTACATCATCGGCTCAGGGACCGGCGGCCCCGGCGGCGCCACCAACTTCTACACCGTCTACCTCTACACACGGGCCTTCGCCAACAACCAGATGGGCTACGCATCCGCGATGGCCTGGGTCCTGCTGCTCGCCGTCGGCGTCCTCGCCTTCATCCTGTTCCGCACCTCCAGGAGCTGGGTCCACTACGCAGGAGACTCCAAGTGACCACCATCGAATCGAACCCTGCCGTCCCGGTGCCCGTGGATCCCGACGGGCTCACGCGGCCGGCCCGCCGGCGCCGCCGGCGCCGCCCGCTGCGACGCCACCTCCCCACGGCCCTGTGGGTGATCGGCATCGTCGCCCTGACCGCTCTCGTGCTGTACCCGCTGCTGTGGATGGTCTCGGCCTCGCTGAAGCCGAACTCCGAGTTCGGCAGCAACCAGGGCTTCTTCCCCGAGAATCCCACCTTCGACAACTTCGTCAAGGTGATGCAGGGCATCGCCGGCATCCCCACCTGGAAGTTCTTCCTCAACTCGCTCCTGCTCGGCATCGGCGCCGTCATCGGTACGGTCATCTCGTCGTCCATGGCCGCCTACGCGTTCTCGAGGATCAATTTCCGGGGCAGCAAGCTCCTCTTCGCGGCGATGATCGGAACGCTGCTGCTGCCGTTCCACGTGCTGATCATCCCGCAGTACATGATCTTCCGGAACCTGGGGCTGATCGACACCTTCTGGCCGCTGCTGGCCGGCAAGTTCCTCGCCACGGAAGCATTCTTCGTCTTCCTCATGGTGCAGTTCATCCGCAACCTGCCGCGCGAGCTGGACGAGGCCGCCCGGATCGACGGCTGCGGCCACGGCCGGATCTTCTTCTCCATCACGCTGCCGCTGATCAAGCCCGCGCTCATCACGTCGTCGATCTTCGCCTTCATCTGGAGCTGGAACGACTTCCTGGGCCCGCTGCTGTACCTGAACTCGCCGGAGAAGTACCCGCTGCCGCTCGCCCTGCGGATCTTCAACGACCAGACGAGCACCTCCGACTACGGTGCGACGATCGCGATCTCCGTGCTCGCGCTCCTGCCCGTCATGCTGTTCTTCATCCTCTTCCAGCGCTTCCTCGTCGACGGCGTCGCAACGCAGGGCCTCAAGGGATGAGCCGGCGCCGGCGCGAGGCAGTTCGTGGGCGCGAAGCCGCCGCCCACGATGGAAGCAGCCTGCGCTGGCCCGGGGCGACCGCGAAGTTCGCCCTCTTCGGGGAGGTCCTCTGGGTGGGCGTGCTGTGCTGTGTCGCCGGCCTCGGGATCGTCACGATCCCGGCAGCGTTCGCCGCGGGATCCGCCCACCTCCACCGCTTCCTGCGGGCCGAGGACTCTCCGCTGCGGCAGTTCGCCGCGGACTTCACGGCCGCCCTGAGGACCGGGTGGCTCGTGGGACTGGGCGTCGCCGTCGCCGTGTCCCTCCTCCTGCTGGACATCGTCGTCGCCAGTTCCCGGCTCCTGCCGGGCTGGCAGGCCGTCCTCGCGCTGGGCGTCGTCCTGCTCGCCTCCGTGCTGGCGGGCCTGGCCGGGACGACGGCGCGCTGGCATGCCGCGGGGTCGTGGCGGGTCGCCTGGCTGGAGTGGATCCGCGACGTCCGCCGTGATCCGGCCGGCGTCCTCTGGCTCGTCGCGGCGGTCGCCCTCGCGGCGATCGTCGCATGGCAACTGCCGCCGCTCGTGGTCCCTGCCGTCGGGTGCCTGGTGTTCGCGGCACTCGCGACCTCGGTGCGCGAGCGCCCCACCGGCACCTGAAATCCTTGTCCGAAGAACCGACGATCCCTGGAGTCCGAGTGCACTACGGCGGCGACTACAACCCCGAGCAATGGCCCGAAGAGGTCTGGCCGGAGGACATAGCACGCATGCAGGAAGCCGGGGTCACGATGGTGAGCCTCGGGATCTTCTCCTGGGCGCGCATCCAGCCGTCGGAGCACGAGTTCGACTTCGACTGGCTGGACCGCATCATCGGTCTCCTGCACGACGGCGGGATCGCGGTGGACCTGGCGACCGCGACGGCGTCGCCCCCGCCGTGGGCGACCGTCGCCTACCCGGAGATGCTGGCCGCGGACGAGAACGGGACGCCCTACTGGCACGGCAGCCGCCAGCACTACGCGCCGTCCTCGCCCGCCTACCGCAGGATCGCCACCGAACTCGTCACGAGGATCGCCGGGCGCTACGCCGATCACCCCGCCGTCGTCCTCTGGCACGTGAACAACGAGTACGGCTGCCACCTGAACGTGGACTATTCGGATGCCGCCCGGGATGCCTTCCGGGGCTGGCTGGAGAAGCGGTACGGCTCGGTGGATGCGCTCAACGAGGCGTGGGGCACCATGTTCTGGTCCCAGCGGTACGGCTCCTTCGCGGAGGTCTTCCCGCCCCGCCGCGCGCCCTACAGCCACAATCCGGGGCAGCTGCTCGACTACCGCCGGTTCACCTCGGACATGCTCCTCGAGTGCTACCGGATGGAGCGGGACATCATCCGGGCCGCCGGCGCCACGCAGCCGGTCACCACGAACTTCATGGGAGCGTTCAAGTCCGTGAACTACGCCGAGTGGGCGCCGGAGCTGGATGTCATCAGCGACGACCTCTACCCCGACCCCAATGATCCCGAGGGGTTCCGCGAGGGCGCCTTCCACGGCGACCTGATGCGGTCCCTCAAGCCGGGAACGCCCTGGCTGCTCATGGAGCAGGCCTCCAACGCTGTGAACTGGCGCCCCTCCAACGCCCCGAAGGCGCCGGGGCAGCTCGCGGCGCAGAGCATGCAGGCCGTGGCCCGAGGAGCCGACGGCGTCCTCTTCTTCCAGTGGCGCCAGTCCCGGGCGGGGGCCGAGAAGTTCCACTCGGGGATGCTGCCGCACGCCGGGACGCAGACACGCACGTGGCGTGAGGTGGTGGCACTCGGGGAAGAGCTGGGCCGTCTGCCGGACCTTCCGGCCGACGACGGCTCCGCCCGGGTCGCTCTCCTGCTCGACTGGGAGAACTGGTGGGCCATCGAGAACCCCGACCACCCCACCTCGCTCGACTACCTGTCCCTCGTGCGGGGCTGGTACGACGCCGCCCACCGTCTCCACGTGCAGGTGGACATCCTGCCGCCCACCGCCGAGCTCACGCAGTACGACGTCGTCCTCGCCCCGCACCTCTACCTGCTGACGGGGGAGGCCGCCGGGAACCTGACGGCGTTCGTCGAGCAGGGCGGGCACCTGCTCGTCACGGCCTTCAGCGACGTCGTGGACGGGAACGACCGCTTCCGGTCGGGCGGCTTCGGCACACAGGTGCGGGACCTGCTGGGGATCGTCGTCGAGGACTTCGGTGCCCTGGTCGCGCCGGGCTCGGCGGGTCCCGGCCAGCAGCACGCGCGGGTGACCGGCGACGGGTTCGGCTTCGCGGGGTCCTTCCTCGCCGAGGAGGCACACGCCGTCGACGCCGCGGTCCTTGCGACCTTCGACGGAGGCCGACAGCACGGCAGGCCCGCGCTGACCTCGCGCCGCCACGGGGCAGGCACCGCCTACTACCTCGCCACGGTGCCCGACGACGACGGAGCGCGCCAGGTGCTCGAGCACCTGTTCGCGGCGGCGGAGGTACCGCCGGTGCTCGCGGGACTCCCGCCGATGGTCGAAGCCGTCCGGCGCGGGCCGCTGCTGACGGTCATCAACCACGGTGCCGAGCCCGTCCGCGTCGACGTGCAGGGGCGGGACGTGCTCGCGGATGCCGTGGTCCGCGACGTCACGCTGGAGCCCTTCGGCTACGCGCTGATCCTTCCGGACCGCTGAGCCCGGCTCCAGGACGCCCCGCCGCCGGGGCCGCTCCGGTACACCGCGCGGACGGGAGCCGCAACAGGCTGCTGCGTCCGGCTCCCCCGCTGCGGGGGAGGAGTGGCGGCGCCTACGCTCGGAGCATGGACCAGCCGACTGAAGAACACCACATGAAGGACCTCGGCAGCACGGAGGGGATCGATCCGACGGACGTCGCCCAGATCCAGGACGGGCCGCTGACCGCTGCGGACGAGGTGGACCTCATCTCCAACCAGGTCGTCCCGGCGGACAACCCGTCCCCGAAGACGCTCGCCGCGAACCTCGGCCTCGAGGACGCGCCGGCCGACAATCCGACGACGGACGATCGCTTCACCGGCGGCTCACGCTGACCTGCCCACGCTGAACCGCTCGCCGAGAGAGCCCGGCGCCTACTCGCGCAGCTGCTGCACCATGTCGAGCACGACGGCGCGGAGGTCGCCGTCGTTCTCGTCCGCGATCCGCCGCTGGCGCTGGTACCCGGCTCCACGCTGCAGGATGCCCTCCACGTCCGCGAGTTCGCTGCTGCAGCCGAGCTTCGCGGCGATGGGTTCGAGCCGGTCGAGCACCTCGACGAGGTGCTCGGTGACGAGCTTCTCGTTGCCCTGGGCGTCCAGGATGATGATGGCGTCGAGCCCGTAGCGGGCAGCCCTCCACTTGTTCTCCTGGATGTGCCACGGCTGCATGGTCGGGATGCTGCCTCCGGCGTCCAGGGTCTCCGAGAACTCGTGGACGAGGCACTGGGTGAGGGCCGCGACGGCGCCGACGTCCCGCAGGGTCGAGAGGCCGTCGCACACCCGCATCTCGACGGTGCCGAGGTTGCCGACCGGGCGGATGTCCCATCGGATCTCGCTGACGGCGTCGATCACTCCCGTGGTGAACATGTCCTGGACGTAGGACTCGTAGCCGTTCCAGTCGTCGAAGTGGAACGGCAGTCCGGCCGTGGGCAGCTGCTGGAACATCAGTGCCCGCTGCGAGGCGTAGCCCGTGTCCTCACCGCCCCAGAACGGCGACGACGCCGAGAGCGCCTGGAAGTGCGGGAAGTAGTTGGTGAGACCATCTACCACGGGCAGGGCCTTGTGCCTGGAATCGAGTCCCACGTGCACGTGCACCCCGTAGATGACCATCTGGCGGCCCCACCACTGCGTGCGGTCGATGAGCTTCGCGTACCGCTCCTTGTCCGTGACCTGCTGGGCTCGGGGGGCGCTGAAGGGGTGCGAGCCGGCGCAGAAGAGCTCCACGCCCATCGGGTCGGTGACTTCGCGGACGGCGGCGAGGGAGCGCGACAGGTCTTCCTTCGCTTCCTCGACGGTGGTGCAGATCCCCGTCACGAGCTCGACGGTGTTGAGCAGGAGTTCCTGCTTGATGTGCGGGTGCTCGTCGTCGTCCTGCAGTTCCGGGTGGTTCGCACTGACGCCGCGCAGGACCTCGTTGGCCACGGAGGCGAGTTCGCCGTTGTAGCGGTCCACGAGGGCCAGCTCCCACTCGACGCCGAGCGTTGATTGGGCTGACTGCGCAAAGTCGATCTTCAAGGGCTTGCTCCTGGAACGGTGCGGGATGGGGGCGCCTCGGCATCGCGCCGTCGCGGAAGAGACTCGTTCCAATATTAGTGCCTGACGGGCAGGTGCAGGACGGGCGTGGTGGCCGGGTGAAGCGTCCGGCTGGAAGAATGGGCGGGTGCCCATCCTGAACAAAGACATGACCCTCTGCATCTCCCTGGCCGCGCGGCCCAGCAACATCGGGACGCGCTTCCACAACTACCTCTACGAGGAGCTGGGGCTGAACTACATCTACAAGGCCTTCACCACCACGGACCTGCCGGCCGCCATCGCCGGTCTGCGCGGGCTCGGGATTCGGGGCTGTGCCATCTCGATGCCGTTCAAGGAGGACGTCATCGCACTCGTGGACTCCCTCGATCCCTCGGCGAAGGCCATCGACTCCGTCAACACGATCGTGAACGACGACGGCGTCCTCACCGCCTACAACACGGACTACCTCGCGGTGGAGCGGCTCCTGCGCGAGCACGCCGTGCCGACGACGCACTCGGTCCTCGTGCAGGGATCCGGGGGCATGGCCAAGGCCGTCGTCGCGGCCCTGCGCGACTCCGGCTTCACCCGGGTGACGGTCGTGGCCCGCAACGAGCGCACGGGCCGGGCGCTCGCGGAGCTCTACGGCTTCGACTGGCAGCGGGCGGTGGGGGAGTCGACGGCGGACCTGATCCTCAACGTCACACCCCTCGGCATGACCGGAGCGGATGCGGAAGCCCTCGCGTTCCCGCAGTCCGCCATCGACGCCGCCCAGGTGGTGTTCGACGTCGTCGCGTCCCCGTCCGAGACGCCGCTGATCCTCGCCGCACGGGAGGCGGGCACGCCGGTCATCACGGGTGCCGAGGTCGTCGCACTGCAGGCGGAGGAGCAGTTCGTGCTCTACACCGGGGTCCGGCCCACGCCGGAGCAGGTCCGGGCTGCCGGGGAGTTCTCGCGCCAGCAGGCGTAGCGCCCGGGCACTTGCACACGGACCTCAGACCCTCAACCACCGCACACCGTGCGGCTCGAGGGTCAGGCCGGTGCGCAGGTGCGTGGGCTCGCCGGTGAGGAGTTCCAGCGCCGTCTCCGGCAGGCCGGAGAGTGTCTCGGCGCCGATGTGCTGCGGGGTCTCCGCGAAGTTCGCCAGGACGACGACGGTCGACTCCTCGCCGTCGAGCAGGCCGGGTCGCTGGTAGCCGAGGACGTGGGCGTTGTGCGTGGTGAACGGCACGAGCCGGCCGCCGGCGAACTCCGGTGTGCGCTTCCGGACGTCGATGAGCTGACGAAGCCGCGTGAAGATGGCCCCGGCCTCGGTCCCGGGGTCCTGCCTGGTCGCGTAGCGGTCCGCGGGGTAACCGGGCCGGCCGACCCACCGGCTGTCGTCCGCCTTGGCCGGGTCCTCGAGGTAGCCGTAGTCGTTGAGCTGGCCCACCTCGTCGCCCAGGTAGAGCAGGGGGATGCCGCCGGTGCTGAGGATGATCGAGTGGGCGAGGAGGATCCGCGCGACGGCGGCGTCTGTTTCCTCACCGGTTTGCTGGGCGGCCTCCAGCCCGGCGAGCGACGCCGTGGTGCCCGAGATGCGGCAGTCCCCGGTGCGGGGGTTGTCCTGGAAGGGGACACCGCGCGCGAAGCTGTCGGGGAACCGGTTGACGAAAAAGGCGTTCAGGAACCGGCGGTGGTCGTGCCCGTTGATCCCGAACTCGGCGGCGTCCTCGTCGGAGAACGTCCAGCCGATGTCGTCGTGGCTGCGCACGTAGTTGACCCAGGTGGTGCCGTCCGGGATGGCGTGCCGGCGTTCGAGGGCCTGGGCGAGCAGGGAGACCTCCCGCGTGGCGAGCGAATTCCAGATGAGTGCCATCTGCAGCGGGTTGTAGCTGAGCTGGCACTCGCCCGGGTCGATGTACTGCACCACTTCGTCGGGGTGCACGATCGCCTCGGACTTGAACAGCAGCGAGGGAGCCGCGAGCCGGCACACGGCGTTGAAGGCCTGCAGCAGGAGGTGCGCTTCGGGCAGGCTCTCGCAGGTGGTCCCCAGCTGCTTCCAGATGAAGGCGACGGCATCCATCCGCACGACGTCGACGCCCTGGTTCGCGAGGTAGAGCATCTCACCGGCCATGGCCCGGAAGACGCGCGGGTTCCGGTAGTTGAGGTCCCACTGGAACGAGTGGAACGTCGCCCAGATCCACCGCCCGTCGTCGAGCTGCACGAAGGAGCCCGGGTGGTCGTCGGGGAAGATCTCCCGAACGGTCCGCTCGTAGGCGTCCGGCATTTGGCGGTCCGGGTAGATCCAGTAGAAGTCGGAGTACTCCGGATCCCCGGCGACGGCCCCGCGCGCCCATTCGTGCTCGTTCGACGTGTGGTTGAAGATGAAGTCGACCACGAGGGCGATGCCGTTGCCGCGCAGCTCCCGAGCGAGGTCCGCAAGCTCGTCCATGGTGCCGAGCGTGGGGTCGACGTCGCGGTAGCTCGAGACGGCGTACCCGCCGTCGGAGTTCTCAGCCGGTGCCAGGAACAGGGGCATCAGGTGCAGGTAGGTCAGGCCGAGTTCCCTGAAGTAGGGGATGCGCTCCCGCAGACCTGCCAGGTTCCCCGCGTACAGGTCCACGTAGCAGACCCCGCCGAGCATCCGGTTGGAGGAGAACCAGTCAGGCGCCATCGCGCGGGATGCGTCCAGAGTCTTCAGGTCCTCCGGGCGCTCCTGCCAGGACGCGGCGGCGTCGAGGACCACCTGCAGCAGTTCCGTATCCGCGTCGGGGCCGTAGATGCGGTGGAACAGCGACTGCAGCCGGGGGAACTCCGTATCGAAGCGCGCCTCGAAGGACTCCCAGTCCGTACCCGACGTCGTCTCTCGGCGCGCGGACTGCAGCGCTGCCCGGATGTGGTTTTCGGTCAGAGCGTGCGCGGAATCCATCCCGCAAGCCTATTCCAGCCCCACAAGGTGCGGCGGTGGTAAGTACGTCGCCCTGAACTAGGCACGTGCGGAACAGGAGCTGGTTCCCAGCGGAACCGGCTCCTGTTCAGTACGCCGGCCCTGGCTGTCAGCAGTTCCCGCCGCACCCGTTCAAGCCGCAGTAACAGTAGGTGCAGTTCGCTGCGGCGTCGTGCGCGGGTTTCTAGCGCCAACGTCCCTGATCCGGCGTGTCGGGCCACGACACGCGACTTCCTTGCTGAAACCCGTGCACGAAGGCGCGGCTGACGGCCCATGACGGTGTCGTCAGTCGTCTGACGGTGTGTCAGTCGACGCCGGCGATCCGTCCCCGCAGCACCGGCACTCCTGGCCCTTCGAGTTCGCCGAGATAGGCAGGACGCGCGGCCAGACACATCACGAGGGCGAGCAGGTTCCCGCGCACTTCCGGCCCGTCGCCAACGGCGAACTGGGCATCGTCCGCCTCCAGCCGCAGCCCCGATGCGTTGCGGCGGCTCGCCACCGTGAAGTCCCTGGCGACGAAGAACCGGGCCACCGGCAGCAGCGCATCGATACCCGATCGCGTCGCGATGCCGAGCGGCTGCCGGATGTCCTGCGCATGCACCACCACCTCGCCGAGGTATGCCGGCAGGTCCGACGACGGCGCCGTGGACAGGCCGATCACCGCCCGGAACCGATCGAGCGTCTCCGCGGGGGACGCCCCGCGGTGCTCGGCCAGCCTGCGCTGGTTGTGCAGGTGGGGGCGGAAGCCGGCGACGAACATGCTCCGGATCCACCGCAACCTCCTGACCGACGCTACGGCTGAGAGGTGAGCCGTCACCTCCTCCACCGTCCACCTACCGCACAGGGTGGAGTGCCGCCACTCCTCCGGTGAAAGGGTTGCGAGGTCCCGGGCGAGGGCAGCGCGCTCCGCATGCATCAGCTTCCACAGCGCGTCCGTGCTCGTGGCGGCCGTAGCCGCCCGTGGCGTGCGGATCGATCGCCCGGGCCTCACAGGCAGGGGACCGGACGTCATGCGGGCTGCTGTTCCCCGTACTTGGCCTGGACCGCATCCCAGTCGCCGGTCTGTGCGATGGGATCCATCCACATGATCTCCCAGCTGTGACCGTCCGGGTCGGCGAAGGAGCGGGAGCGCATGAAACCCAGGTCCTGCGCCTTTCCCTCGACCGCCCCGGCGGCCACGGCCTGATCGACGAGCGAATCGATCTGGGCGGGTTCCTCGACGCTGAGGGCGTTGATGACGGCGGAGGTGGCCTTCGCGTCGGCCACCGGCTTGTCCGTGAACTGCGCCCAGTGGCTGTGCGTCAGGATCATCAGGTAGATGGTGTCGCTGATGGTGATGGCACCGGCGTCGTCGTTCGAGAAGTTCGGGTTGAGGGTCCAGCCGAAGCTGGTGTAGAAGTCCTTGGACCTGGCGAGGTCGCTGACGGGAAGGTTGATGAAGACGCTGGTAGCCATGGCGATACTCCTGTTCTGGAATGGCCTCGGTGGGCCCTTGATACTTCTTGGACGGATGCTAGCGCCGAAAATCATCGGTGCGTAGGGACCCTTCTCCGGTGCACCCCTTGCTAAGCAGGCTGATCAGTACCAGAGTGAGGTGGAAAACCCGAGGGGGAGGCCGACCATGAGTACTTCAGCCGAGCACGTATCCAATGCATCCACGGCCGGTGACGCAGCCACGGCCGGTGGTGAGCCGGAGCTGAAACGGGTCCTCGGGCCGAAACTGCTCCTCCTGTTCATCGTCGGCGACATCCTCGGAGCCGGCGTCTACGCCGTCACCGGAACCATGGCGGGTACTGTCGGGGGGCTCGTCTGGTTGCCCTTCCTGCTCGCCTTCATCGTGGCGACGCTGACCGCGTTCTCCTACCTGGAGCTCGTCACGCAGTATCCGCAGGCCGCCGGTGCCGCCCTCTATACCCACAAGGCTTTCGGCATCCACTTCGTCACCTTCCTGGTGGCGTTCGCCGTCGTCTGCTCAGGGATCACCAGCGCCTCCACCTCGGCGAACGTGCTGGCGCAGAACTTCTTCGGCGGCCTCGAGGTCAACGGCTGGATGGGCATGCCCGGGCAGGGCGTGATCACCGCCGTCGCACTGGGGTTCATGCTGCTGCTGGCCGTCATCAACCTGCGCGGTGTTGGTGAGAGCGTCAAGTTCAACGTGGTGCTGACGCTCGTCGAGATGACCGCGCTGTGTATCGTGATCGGGGTCGGCTTCCTCGCCATGGCGCAGGGCACCGGAAACGTGGGTGAGATCTTCGTGTTCACCGACTACCAGGACAAGGGCATGTTCCTCGCGGTAACCGCTGCAACCTCCATCGCCTTCTTCGCGATGGTGGGCTTCGAGGACTCGGTGAACATGGTCGAGGAGGTCCAGAACCCCGAGCGGATCTTCCCCCGCACCATGCTGACCGGACTCGGGATCGCCGTCATCCTCTACATGCTGGTCGCGGTCTCCGTGGTCACGGTGCTGAGCCCCACCGAACTGGAGGGCATCCGGGAGGCCGAGGGCGCGGCCCTGCTCGAGGTCGTGCACAAGGGGTCGCCCGATTTCCCGATCGACAGGATCTTCCCGTTCCTCGCCGTCTTCGCCGTCGCCAACACCGCCCTGATCAACATGCTGATGGCGAGCCGCCTGATCTACGGCATGGCGCGCCAGGACGTCTTGCCCCGTCCTCTCGCCAAGGTGCTGCCGGGCCGTCGCACTCCCTGGGCCGGTATCGCGTTCTCGACCATCCTCGCCCTGGGCCTGATCCTGTACGTGACCAGCGATCCCGAGAGCAACATCGTCGCCAACCTCTCGGGCACCACGGCCTTCCTGCTCCTGTGTGTCTTCACCGTGGTGAATGTCGCCTGCATGGTGCTGCGGCGCAAGAGGGACGTCAACCGCAAGGTGTTCTTCACGTCCCCCGGCCCGCTTCCCCTCGTGGCGGCACTCCTGTGCGCGTTCCTTGCCGGCCCGTGGGTGGGTCGCGACGTCGTCCAGTACCAGATCGCCGGCAGCCTCATGGCGATCGGCGTCGTCCTCTGGCTCATCACGTGGCTCATCAACCGGAGGACCAACACCTCCGCCGGCGATCCCACGGCGGTCGAGAGCTGAGTACCGCAACCGACGGGCACTAGCATCGCTCCATGGAGATCCTTCGCTACGCAGCGTTCACCGACCGGGCTGACGGCGGCAACCCCGCGGGTGTGGTGCTCGACGCCGATGACCTCTCGGCCGGACAGATGCAGGCGATAGCGGCGGAGCTCGGCTACGCGGAAAGCGCCTTTCTCTCGCGTCGCTCGCCGGGCAGGGCCACGGTCCGCTACTTCGCCCCCGAGGCCGAGATCCCGTTCTGCGGCCATGCAACGATCGCGACCGGCGTCGCGCTCGCAGACCGCGAGGGCGCCGGGGACATTCTCCTGTCGACGCCGGTGGGCCCGCTCGACCTGAGGACCGCGCGGGTGGGCGGTCGCTTCGTCGCCTCCCTCGTGACGGTCGAGCCTCGGGTCGACGGGATCGACGACGACGTCCGGCACGAGCTCCTGCAGCACCTCCGCCTGGGCGAGGCGGACCTCTCGGACGACCTGCCCGTTCTGCTGTCCTTCGCCGGAAACACCCACCCGATCGTGCCGGTCCGCGACGCAGCCGTCCTGCGGGGGCTCGACTACGACTACGACGGTCTCAAGGGACTCATGGTCGTGCAGGGATGGGGTGCCACCGTCGCCGTCGTGCACCGGCTCGGCCCGGACGTCTTCGAGGCCCGGAACCCGTTCCCACCCGGCGGCGTCCGGGAAGATCCTGCCACGGGTTCAGCCGCAGCCTCACTCGGCGCCTACCTCCGCGCGCGGGGAGAGGTCGCACCCCCTGCCACGCTCACCGTGCACCAGGGGTCCGACGTCGGGCGCCCGTCCGTCATCACGGTCCACATACCCCCGGCCGGCGGCATGACGGTGTCGGGCGGGGCCGTCCGGATCAGCGCGTAGGCGGTCCCGCGGAGGCAGCCCTGTCATGGCCCGGCGATGGGGGCTGTAAGTGCCTGCGCGGCGACGATGAGGTCTGCGGGTGACAGTTCGATGTCCAGCCCCCGCTGACCCCCGGACACGAAGACCGTGGGATGGTCGAGGACGGAGGCGTCGATGACCACGGGCGACGGGTGCCGCTGTCCGAGAGGGGAGATCCCGCCCAGGACGTAGCCGGTCCGGCGCTGGGCGAGGGTCGGATCGGCCATCGCCGCTTTGCGCCTGCCCAGCGCGGAGGCAAGGGCCTTGAGGTCCAGCGACCCGCTGACCGGGACGACGGCGGCCACGAGGGATCCGTCGACGCTCGTCATCAGCGTCTTGAAGACCCGACTCGGGTCGACGCCCAGCGCGGACGCTGCTTCCAGCCCGTAGGAGGACACCCCGTCGTCGTGCTGGTAGGGGCGGGCGGTGAAGGCGATGCCGGCCGCGGAGAGGGCGGCCAGGGCAGGGGTGCTGCGGGAACCGGTCGGCTTCCTGCCCACGGCACCTCCTTCTGGTTCTACGACGCTGTGACGACTTCCCGCACGGCGGCCAGGTCGCAGAGCTCGGGGTGGCCCCAGACTCCGGCGAAGTCACAGGCCACGATGAAGTCCGCCATGACCGGCCCGGTCAGGACGAGCCCCTCGACGTAATCTACGCCGTCCCGCTGGATCGGCTCCACCCCTCGGGCGTACACGGCATCGAGGACGGCGGCGGTCTCCGCGGATTCTTCCGTGAAGTCTTCCAGGGAATCTTCCACCAAGTCCTCCGTAGATTCCTCCGTGGAGTCTTCCCCACGGTTCCCCGTGGAGTCCGCCGCGCGGAGGGAGCACCAGTACAGGTAGAGTCCCTCGACCTCGTCGACGGATACGAGCGAGCCGTCGGCGGTGACGGTGGTGCAGTCGTGCAGGAAATCGTCGATGTGCTGCGTCATGGTGGTCCTTTGCAGTGTCAAGCAGTGGTGAAAGTAGTACTGAAAGCAGGTTCAGAAGAAGGGCCGGGGAAGGGCCGGCTCGGAGCGCACGCCACGGAAAAAATGCGGGGCGCAGCGAATCAGGGCGCGTAGGCGCCGGCAGGGGGAGGTGAAGTCGTCAGGGCACGGCGGGGACCGGCGCAAAGACGGGAGTGGTATGCCGCACGGGTCGGGGGACCACCTGCGGAGGGCTGCGGAAGAAGGGCTTCCTGGTCGTTCATGCTGCACGCCCCTATCGGGGATGGTGCTCTGCTGTTGGGTACCGGTGCAAGAACCACGGTAACGAAGAGAAGAACCGAAGACAGCCGCCTTCTTCTAGACAACTCCCCCTACCCTACGCTTTTTTCCCGAAGATGGCGTGGAGCGGCTCCGCTACAGTACATCCATGCACCGGTCCGCACCCGGAACGGCCGGGCTCTTGCGGGGCACGACCGTACGTCGCCGTCGATACCGCGGCTGCCGTGCGGGCCGTTCCCCGCCGGCTCGTACAGGATGACAGCGGGCCGGCCCGGCCCGCAGGCACGACGACAAGGAGGACCGCCATGTGGATCGGGTTCATCGAGTTCGACGTCCTGCTCGGCGACGTGCACTCGCTGAAGGGAAAGCGGTCGGTGGTGCGTCCGCTGGTGTCGGACCTCCGCCGGAAGTTCGAGCTGTCCGTCGCCGAAGTCGGGCACCAGGACCTGCACCGCCGGGCCGTCGTGGGGGCCGGGGTGGTCGGAGGCGACCGGCAGCATGTGGTGGACGTGCTGGACCGCGTGGAGCGGTACGTCGCAGCGAGGCCGGAGGTCGAACTTCTGAGCGCCCGACGACGGCTCCTCAGCAGCGAGGACTAGCAGGGACCGGGGCAGGCAGGCGCGGACGCGAGCCAGCGGGTGCGGCCCTCCGGCTCAGGTTCCGGCGGAGGACGTCGCCAGTTGGTGCAGTACCCCGTCCTCGAACGCGTCGAGCAGCGCCCGGATGTCCTTGTAGACCTCGACAGCTCCTGCCTCGCGCAGCTCCGCCTCGCTCGTGCCGCCCGAGGCGAGGCCGATCGTCGGGATCTTCAGCTCCGACGCCGCGAGGACGTCCCACACGGAGTCTCCGACGAACACGGCGTTCGCCGCCTCGAGTCCGCCGGCCTCCAGCGCCGCCTCCAGAATGTCCGGGGAGGGCTTGCTGTTCTCCGCATCCGAGGAGCTCGTCGCCGCACTGATGGCCTCGTCCGCGTCGATGACTTCCCGGAGCACGCCCAGTTCCTGCTTCGAGGCGGAGGACGCGAGGACCACCGTGAGGCCGTTGTCCGCGCACCGGCGTACGAGTTCACCTGCTCCCTCGAAGGCTCTCAGCGCGGGCCAATAGGTGGAGAAGACGGCACCGTGGGTGGAGTCGAGCTCCTCGTCCTGCCCGGTGTCCCGGTCGTCGCCGAGGAGGTGCGCCACGAGTTTGTCGCCGCCCATCCCGATGGCCCGGTGGATCTCCGCCAGGGGCACGTCGTACCCGAAGCGGCGGAACGCCTGCCACCAGGCGATGGTGTGCTGGTAGTTGGAGTCCACGAGGGTGCCGTCCACGTCGAACAGCACGCCGTGCCGTGCTTCCGATGACCCCGCTGTACCGTTCGCCATGCTGCCTCCCACTCGTTGCTAATCTCCGTCCTCCCGAGTCTAGGAAGGCAGGTGCGCGAGCGGGGGCCGTGTCGGCCCGGTTGCGGCCGGGCGGAATGTGTGGCTCGGTGTCGCTAGGGGGCTGGGACGGGCTCGACGACGATGGCCACGCGCTCGTCCCCGATGCGCGTCAGCACCAGGGTTGCCTTGTTCCGTCCCTTGCCGGAGCCGGTCAGCAACTGCTTGCGCACTTCCTCCGGTGTGGCCGAGATGCCGCGCTTCTTGATGTCGAGGACGCCGATGCCCTCGGAGCGGACCCAGGCCTTGAGTGCCTTGACGTTGTAGGGCCGCACCGCGAGCACCCGATACGCCCGGGCGAACGGGGTGTCCGTGAACGACGGTGCGCAGATGTAGGCGATCATCGGATCCAGCAGGTGCCCGCCCAGGTCCGCGGCGAGGTCCGCGACGAGTTCGGCGCGGATGACGGCGCCGTCGGGCTCGTAGAGGTAGCCGCCGGGCTCGCCGACGGGGGGCGTCGGGCCGTTCCCGAACTCCTCCTCCGACACCATCTCCGCGGCCCCCCTCGGCCCGAGAACCAGCGCGGCCCGGCGCACGCCTCCGCGGCGGAGCGCGTTGAACCACAGGGCCACCTCGGTGACGTCGCCGTCCACCGAGACCCACTGCGCCTCGCAGTCCGACGGGATGGACTCATGGGGCATGCCGGGGCCCATCTTCACGCCCACCGGTTTCCCGCTGCCGGCGAGTTCCTGGACGAAGGACAGCGGGGGAGAGAACGCCTCGGGGTCGAAGAGGCGTGACGTGCCCGACGTCGTCGTCGTCCTGCGCGCCGGGTCGAGCCACACGCCGTCGTACTCCGCAGTGTCCATGGACGAGGCGTCGGCGTTGACGACGCGGGCGTTGGGGAACGGCAGCAGGTTCATGGTCGCTGCGGCGGCGGTCGTCTCGTCGAGTTCGACGGCGGTGACCTGGCAGTCGAGGGTGGCCAGGGCCATGCTGTCGGCGCCGAGGCCGCACCCGAGGTCGGCCACCGTGACCAGGCCGGCGTCGACGAAGCGCTGCGCGTGGCGCGCGGCGACGGACAGGCGCGTGGCCTGCTCGAGCCCTGCCGACGTGAAGACCATGTGCTCGGCGAAGGGCCCGAACTTGGCGGCAGCCTTCGCACGCAGGCGCGACTGGGTGAGGGCGGCGGCGACGGCGTCGGGGGAGTGGCCTGCCTTCCGCAGCTGCTCGGTGAGCCGGAGGCTGTCGGCTTCGGCGTAGGGGCCGAGGGAGTTCACCAGCTCCCAGCCTTCGGGGGTCAGGATGTCCGCGATGTTGTCCGAAGCCATGCAGCCAGCCTAGGCGAAGTAGACGCCGATCCTGTTGCCGCGGATGTGCTCCACCTGGATGTCAACGTCGTACACGTCGTGCAGCACCTGCGGCGTCATGATCTCCTCGGGCGTCCCCTGATGGATGATCGCGCCGTCGCGCATCGCGACGATCGTGTCGGAGTAGCAGGACGCGAAGTTGATGTCATGGATGACGAGCACCACGGTCTTCCCGAGGTCGTCCACGAGCCGGCGGAGCAGGCGCATCATGTCCACCGAGTGCTTCATGTCCAGGTTGTTGAGCGGCTCGTCGAGCAGGATGTAGTCCGTGTCCTGTGCGAGGACCATGGCGATGAACGCCCGCTGGCGCTGCCCGCCGGAGAGCTCGTCGACGAAGCGGTCCGCCAGGTCGGCGAGGTCGAGATAGTCGAGGGCCCGCTCGATGTGCTCCCGGTCGGCCACGGTGGGCCGGCCGTTGTTGTGCGGGAACCGGCCGAAACCCACGAGGTCCCGCACCGAGAGGCGGACCGTGAGCTGGTTCTCCTGGCGCAGGATGGACAGCGTCCTCGCGAGTGCGGGCCCCGGCGTCGTGCTGACGTCCAGCCCGTCCACCTCCGCGGTTCCGGCATCGAGCGGGAGCAGGCGGCTCATCAGGGACAGCAGGGTGGACTTGCCGGCGCCGTTGGGCCCGATGATCGAGGTGACGCCGCCGCGGGGGATGGTGCAGCTGACGTCGTCGACCACTGTCGTAGTGCCATAGCGCTTGGTGACGGAGTCGAGGGTGATCACCGGACGCGACCTTTCAGGAGGAGGGCGAGGAAGACGAGGCCGCCCGTGAACTCGATGACGATGCTGAGCGCCGTGTCGAACTCGAAGACCTGCTCGAGGACGAGCTGGCCGCCGACAAGGGCGATCACACCGAGCAGGACAGCGATGGGGAGCACGACGGCGTGCCGGAAGGAGCTGCACAGCTGATAGGCGAGCGCCGAGACCAGCAGGCCGAAGAACGTGGCAGGACCCACCAGGGCAGTGGAGACGGCGACGAGCACCGAGCAGATGACCAGCACCAGCGTCACGGTGCGCCGGTGGTCGACGCCGAGCCCGACGGCGGTGTCACGGCCGAGGGCCAGGACGTCGAGACGGTACCGCAGGCGCCAGACGGGGACGCACAGTCCGCCGACGGCGATCGCGGAGACGAGCAGCAGGGTCGGGTCGACGCGGTTGAAACTCGCGAAGAACAGGTCCTGCAGGATGATGTACTCGCTCGGGTCCATCAGGCGCTGGAGCAGTGTCGAGGCGCCCCGGAAGAAGACGCCGAAGACGATGCCGACGAGCAGCAGGAGGTGCAGGCTGCGCCCTCCGCCCGTGAAGAGCCAGCGGTAGAGCAGCCAGGAGAACGCGACCATCAGGGTGACCTCGACGGCGAAGCGGATCGGAGCGGCGAGTGTCAGGAGCGCCGAGGCGCCGAGGGCGAAGGCCAGGGCGGTCTGGATGAGGATGTAGAGCGCGTCCAGCCCCATGATGGACGGCGTCAGGATCCGGTTGCCGGTCACGGTCTGGAACAGGACGGTGGAGACCCCGACCGCGAGGGCGACGAGCACCATCGCCCCGACGCGGTTGAGCCGGCGCGGGAGCACGTACCCGATGTTGCCCTCGAGTCCGACGAGGAGGAACACCGCGACGAGCGCGACCGCCGTGAGCCCGAGCGCCACCAGCCAGAAGGCGGGCGGGAGCGACCGGACCGGGGTCCTGCCGGACTGCACGACGGCGCTGGGAAGGGCGTTCGTCCTAGCCGGCACCGGCGTTCCTCCTCACGAGCAGGGCGATGAACATCGCGCTTCCGACGACCGAGACGATCACGCCCACCGGCACCTCGTAGGGAAAGCGGATGACGCGGCCGAGGATGTCGCAGAGGAGGACGAAGCCCGCGCCGAACACGGCGATCCAGGGGACCGCCCGGCGCACGTTGTCGCCGATCAGCAGGGAGACGAGGTTGGGGACGATCAGCCCGAGGAACGGGATGGAGCCGACCACCACGACGACGACGGCGCTGATGAGGCTGACCAGCACCAGACCGAGGTTCATGGTGCGCCGGTAGTCCAGACCCAGGTTGGTGGTGAACTCCTCGCCCATGCCCGCCACGGTGAAGCGGTCGGCGCACACGTAGCCCACGACCGCGAGGGCAGCGACGATCCACAGCAGTTCGTAGCGGCCGCGGATGAGTCCGGAGAAGTCCCCGATCATCCACGTGTTGAGCGTCTGCAGCAGGTCGAAGCGGTAGGCGAAGAACGTGGTCACCGCCGAGATGACGCCGCCGAGCATGATGCCGACGAGGGGCACGATCAGGGTGTTCCGCAGGGGTATCCGCCGCAGGACGGACAGGAACAGTGCGGTCCCGGCCACGGCGAAGACCGCGGCGATGCCCATCTTGGCCACGATCGGGGCACCGGGCAGGAGCAGTGTCGCCACGAGGATCCCGGCGGTCGCGGACTCCACGGTGCCGACGGTCGAGGGCTCCACGAACCTGTTGCGCGCCATGAGCTGCAGGATGAACCCCGCGATGCTGAGCGCGACCCCGGCGAGCACGACGGCGAGCGTGCGCGGGACCCGGCTCACGAGGAAGGTCTGCCAGACACCGGCGTTCCCGGCGAGCAGGTCGGCGGGGGAGACGTCGGAGACGCCGGTGAAGAGACTGACGAGGGCAAGCAGCAGCACGGCTCCACCCGCCGGCCAGAGGGCCGGCGACCGGGTGGAACCGCGCTGCTGTGCCGGCCGCTGCGGCCGGAGGGAGAGTGCTGCCATGAGGGGCACCTGCCCCGTTCCGGCGTCGTTTCCTAGGCCGCGACGGCCTCGTTGACGGCCGACACCATCGAGTCGAGGTTGTTCAGGCCGTAGCCGATGAGGTACCAGCTGGCGGAGTCGAGGTAGGTGACGGCGTCGTTCTTCGCGGCGTCCGTCCCGTTGACGAGTTCGTTGTCCAGGACGGCGGAGGCGGCGGCTCCGGCCTCGCCGACGGCGGCGTCACGGTCGATGACGAAGAGGTGGGCGGGGTTGATCTCGGCGATGTACTCGAAGGAGACGGCCTCGCCGTGCGTGCCCTCGGACTTCACCTCGGCAGCGGGTTCGACGCCCAGGACGTCGTGGATCAGGCCGAAGCGGGACCCGGCGCCGTACGCCGTGACCTCGCCTGCGCTGGTCATGAGGATCAGGCCGTTCCCGGCGGACGCCGCGGCCTCCTTCGTCTCGGCGATCTCGGTGTCGAGGGCCGCGAGGCGCTCCGCCACCTCGTCCTCGGCGCCGAAGATCCGGCCGAGGGATTCGGTGTGCGCGGTGAAGCTGGCGATCGGGTCGGCGGCGTCGACGGTCAGGTCGATGGTCGGCGCGATGTCCGAGAGCTCGTCGTAGGAATCGGCGACGCGGCTCGAGATGATGATCAGGTCCGGGTCGGCCGCGGCGATCGCCTCGAAGTCGGGTTCCTTCACGGATCCGATGGTGGTGATGTCGCCGCCCTCATAGGCCGACAGCTGGGCGGGCAGGGTGCCCTGAGGCACGCCGTCGACGTCGACGCCCAGGGCGTCCAGGGTGTCGAGCGCGCCGAGGTCGAAGGTGAAGACGGTCTCCGGGTTCACCGGCACCTCCGTGGTGCCCTGCGCGTGGTCGATCGCGACGGTCGACGTCGTCGCAGGCGCATCCGCCGCTTCGGAGGAACCACCGCAGGCGGTCAGGGCCAGGGTGGCCGCAGCGGCTGCGGAAAGGACGGCGAAGCGCAGGTGTGCCATGGGGTGAACTCCGGGAAGGGAAGGGCCGGCAGGCCGGGATCGGAAGTAAGGAATGCCTTACCTTCTCGAATCTAGAGCGTGGCTCGGGAATTACGCAAACGAAGCATCACCTAATGGGTGTGGTGTCGCTCACAGGGAGGGGTGGGAGGCGCAACGGCTGGCACTCGCCTTGACCGAGTGCTAGCCGTTGCATACAGTCGGAGTTGGCACTCACTCCACGTGGGTGCTAATCCCGAGGGAAGCGTTCGCCGGCACCGCGACGACGGTTCACGCCCAGCCCGACGGCCTACATTCCATTGGTAACGAACGCAAAGGAGAGCCCGAGTGTCGGTCTCTATTAAGCCTCTTGAGGATCGCATTGTTGTCCGCCCGCTCGAAGCCGAGCAGACCACTGCTTCCGGCCTCGTCATCCCGGACACGGCCAAGGAGAAGCCCCAGGAGGGTGAAGTCGTAGCAGTTGGACCGGGTCGCGTCGACGACAACGGCAACCGCGTCCCCGTCGACGTCGCCGAGGGCGATGTCGTCATCTACTCGAAGTACGGCGGAACCGAAGTCAAGCACGGTGGCCAGGAGTACCTGGTGCTCTCCGCCCGCGACGTCCTCGCAGTCGTCGTCAAGTAGTACCCGATTGGAAGAGCCCCGGCCCGCAGTGGCCGGGGTTTTTCTCGCTGCACAAGCCTGAAAGGAACCAACAATGGCAAAGCAGTTGGAATTCAACGACGCCGCCCGCCGTGCCCTCGAGGCCGGCGTGGACAAGCTCGCGAACACCGTCAAGGTGACGCTGGGCCCCCGCGGACGCAACGTCGTGCTCGACAAGAAGTGGGGCGCCCCCACCATCACGAACGACGGCGTCACGATCGCCCGTGAGGTCGAACTGGACGACCCCTACGAGAACCTCGGCGCTCAGCTGGCCAAGGAGGTCGCCACCAAGACCAACGACGTCGCCGGTGACGGAACGACCACCGCGACCGTCCTGGCACAGGCACTGGTCAAGGAAGGCCTCCGCAACGTGGCGGCCGGCGCTGCTCCCGGACAGCTCAAGCACGGTATCGAGGTCGCGGTCGAGGCCGTCGCCAAGCGCCTGCTCGAGAACGCCCGCGAGGTCGTCGGTCAGCAGACCGCGAACGTCGCCTCCATCTCCGCCCAGAGCACCGAGGTCGGGGACCTCCTCGCAGAAGCCTTCGACAAGGTCGGCAAGGATGGTGTGATCACCATCGAGGAGTCCTCCTCCACCCAGACCGAACTGGTCCTCACGGAGGGCATGCAGTTCGACAAGGGCTACCTCTCGCCGTACTTCGTCACCGACGCGGAGCGCCAGGAAGCCGTCCTCGAGGACGCGCTCATCCTGATCAACTCCGGCAAGATCTCCTCGCTGCAGGAATTCCTGCCGCTGCTCGAGAAGGCACTGCAGGCCGGCAAGCCGCTGTTCATCATCGCCGAGGACATCGAGGGCGAAGCGCTCTCCACGCTCGTGGTCAACAAGATCCGCGGCACCCTCAACGTCGTCGCCGTCAAGGCTCCGGGCTTCGGTGACCGACGCAAGGCCATGATGCAGGACATCGCCACCCTCACCGGTGCGCAGGTCGTCTCTCCCGACCTCGGCCTGAAGCTGGACCAGGTAGGCCTCGAGGTGCTCGGTTCCGCTCGCCGGATCACCGTCACCAAGGACGCCACCACGATCGTCGACGGCGCGGGCAGCGAGTCCGATGTCGCCGACCGCGTGTCGCAGATCCGCGCCGAGGTCGAGCGCACCGATTCCGACTGGGACCGTGAGAAGCTCCAGGAGCGCCTCGCGAAGCTCGCCGGCGGCATCGGCGTCATCAAGGTCGGCGCAGCCACCGAGGTCGAGCTCAAGGAGAAGAAGCACCGCATCGAGGACGCCGTGTCCTCGACGCGTGCCGCCCTCGAAGAGGGCATCGTCGCCGGTGGCGGCTCGGCCCTGGTCCACGCCGGCAAGGCGCTCGACACCGACCCCGACGTCCTGGCACTCGAGGGCGACGCGGCAACCGCGGTCGGCCTCGTCCGCCGCGCGCTGGCACAGCCGCTGCGCTGGATCGCCGAGAACGCGGGCCACGAGGGCTACGTCGTCGTCGCGAAGGTCTCCGATCTCGAGGACGGTCACGGCTTCAACGCTGCGTCCGGCGAGTACGAGAACCTCGTGGATGCCGGCATCATCGACCCCGTGAAGGTGACGCGCTCCGCCCTGCGCAACGCTGCCTCCATCGCGGCACTGGTGCTCACCACGGAAACCCTCGTGGTCGAGAAGCCCGAGGAGTCCGACGACGAGGGCCACGGCCACTCGCACTAGGACGCCCGGGCTCCGGCCCGAGACCTGTTACACAGCAGCACCCCGGCCCTTCGGAGCCGGGGTGCTGCTGTGTATCCGGCCCCGACGTGACGGCCCCGACGTGACGGCCCCGACGTGACGGCCCCGACGTGACGGCCCCGACCTACGACGGGCCCGACCTGCGACGGCTCTGAAGACGACGACGCCCCGGCACTCTCGCGAGTACCGGGGCGCGTCGGGGTGGTGCTCGGTCAGGCGTCGACGACGATGGCCGTGACGACCGGCTGGCGGTTGTAGTAACGGCGCATCCAGTTGGCCGTGGCCCGCTCGATGATGTCCTCCGGATCCTGGCGGCGGCCGCCCTGGCGGTTCGACGCGGAATCGCGGAGCGCCTTCTCGACGGCGGCGCCGGCCTTGTCGAGGTCCCCGTCCGAGCAGGAGAAGCCCTTGGTGAAGAACTCGGGGGCCTCGACGATGTCACCGTTGTCCGGGTCGATGATCGCGAGGACGGTGACGACGCCCTCCTCCGCCAGGCGGCGGCGCTCCACGAGGTCCTCCTCGGTGATGCCGCCGACGCTGTCGCCGTCGACGAAGACGAGTCCTGCCTCCACCTTGCCCGAGATCGTGGCCCGGCCACGCACCAGGTCGACGGTCACGCCGTCCTGCGCGATGACGACATTGCGGGGATCCACACCGGTGGCGACCGCGATCGCCGAGTTGGCGCGCAGGTGGCGCCACTCGCCGTGCACCGGCATGACGTTGCGCGGCTTGACGATGTTGTAGCAGTACGCGAGCTCGCCGGCGCTGGCATGGCCGGAGACGTGCACCTTGGCGTTGCCCTTGTGGACCACGTTGGCGCCGATCTCCGTCAGGGCGTTGATGATGCTGTAGATGGCGTTCTCGTTGCCCGGGATGAGCGAGCTGGCCAGCAGCACGGTGTCGCCCTCGCTGATGCGGATGGCGTGGTCGTTGTTGGCCATGCGCGACAGGGCGGCCATGGGCTCACCCTGCGAACCGGTGCAGATCAGGACCACCTTGTGGTCGTCGCTGCGCTCGAGCTTCTTGAAGTCGACGAGCAGGCCCTGCGGGATCTTGAGGTAGCCGAGGTCCGCGGCGATGGTCATGTTCCGCACCATCGAGCGGCCCACGAAGGCCACCTTGCGGCGGTGTCGCTCGGCGGTGTCGATGATCTGCTGGATGCGGTGGATGTGGCTCGCGAAGCTGGAGACGATGATCCTGCGCGGCGCCGAGCGGAACGCCGCCTCGATCGCCGGAGCCAGGTCCTTCTCGGAGGTCGTGAAACCGGGGACGTCGGCATTCGTGGAGTCCGTGAGGAACAGGTCCACGCCCTCGGCGCCGAGGCGCGCGAAGGCGCCGAGGTCGGTGATGCGGCGGTCCAGGGGGAACTGGTCCATCTTGAAGTCGCCGGTGTGCAGCACCGTCCCGGCCGCGGTGCGGATGGCGACGGCGAGGCTGTCCGGGATGGAGTGGTTCACGGCGACGAACTCGAGGTCGAATCCGCCCATGGTGCGGCGGTCGCCCTCCTTGACCTGGACGGTCTTCGGGGTGATGCGGTGTTCCTGGAGCTTGGCCTCGATGAAGGCGAGCGTCAGCTTCGAACCGACCAGGGGGATATCCGCCCGTTCCTTGAGGAGGTAGGGAACGGCGCCGATGTGGTCCTCGTGGCCGTGCGTGAGTACCACGGCGACGACGTCGTGGAGCCGGTCGCGGATGTAGGTGAAATCGGGGAGGATGACGTTCACGCCCGGCTGGTGTTCCTCGGGGAACAGCACGCCACAGTCGACGATCAGCAGCTTGCCGTCGAACTCGAAGACGGTCATGTTTCTGCCAATCTCACCGATGCCACCGAGAGCGACGATGCGCATGGCTCCCTTGGCCAGTTCCCGTGGTGCTTTCAGTGCGGCAGGTCTTTTATTCACAGATTAGGTTTCTCTCGTTGGGTGAGGGGAGACGGGGCAGAGGCCGTCAGACGTTCGTCGTCGCGACCGGCAGACCGGCGGCTCCATTCAAATGGTCCCGGCATTCCGGGAGATGCTCCTCCAAGAGTACGTGCTCCACGGGCGCCCCGGCGGATCGGCCGACGCACGAGCCAGGCACTGCAGTGATTCCGGGGAGGTAAACTGGCAGGTTCGCGCCCGCTCGACATGTTCGCTGCCCGGCCTTCCAGGGAACGCTCGCAGGTCAGTGGTCGGAGGGTGACGTGAGCACTGTCACCGGAATAGGGCGCCCCGGTGATCCGTTCTAGACTGTCAGAGCCCGCCGGCGCATCCCGCCGAAGGCCCCCTACCCCCACCCGGTGATACCGAAAGAGGCGCAGCAGTGAGCCAGCAGTCCGGCCAGAACGAAACCCACGACCCCTTCGGATTCATCGGCCTGACGTACGACGATGTCCTCCTGCTCCCCGGCCACACCGACGTCATCCCCTCGGAGGCCGACACGTCGTCGCGCATCTCCAAGCGCATCACGGTGAAGACCCCGCTGCTCTCCTCGGCGATGGACACCGTGACCGAGTCCCGCATGGCTGTGGCGATGGCGCGCCAGGGCGGCCTGGGTGTCATCCACCGCAACCTGTCCATCTCCGACCAGGCAGATCAGGTGGACCGGGTGAAGCGCAGCGAGTCGGGCATGATCACCAACCCCCTGACCATCGGTCCCGATGCGACCCTGCAGGAACTCGACGAACTGTGCGGCCACTACCGCGTCTCCGGCCTGCCCGTCGTCGACGCCACCGGACACCTCCTCGGCATCGTCACGAACCGCGACACGCGCTTCGTCCTCGAGCGGGACTTCCCCCGCATGCTGGTCAAGGACGTCATGACGAAGATGCCCCTCGTCACCGGGCGCGTGGGCATCAGCGGCGACGACGCCATCAACCTCCTCGCCACGAACAAGATCGAGAAGCTCCCCCTCGTCGACGACGAGGGCGTCCTCCGCGGCCTCATCACCGTCAAGGACTTCACGAAGGCGGAGCAGTACCCGCTGTCCACGAAGGACGACGACGGGCGCCTCCGTGTCGGCGCGGCCATCGGCTTCTTCGGTGACGGCTGGGAGCGCGCCATGGCACTCGTCGAGGCGGGCGTGGACGCCCTCTTCGTCGACACCGCCAACGGGCACAGCGCGGGCGTGCTCGAGATGATCGCCCGCCTCAAGGCCGAGAAGTCCGCAGCGCACGTCGACATCATCGGCGGCCAGGCCGCTACCCGCGAGGGTGCGCAGGCCCTGATCGACGCCGGCGCCGACGGCATCAAGGTCGGAGTGGGCCCGGGATCCATCTGCACCACCCGCGTGGTCGCAGGCGTCGGCGTCCCGCAGGTCACCGCGATCTACGAGTCCGCGAAGGCCGCCATCCCCGCGGGTGTCCCCGTCATCGCCGACGGCGGCCTGCAGTACTCCGGCGACATCGGCAAGGCCCTCGTGGCCGGTGCGGACACGGTGATGCTCGGCTCGCTCCTGGCGGGTTCCGCCGAGGCACCCGGCGAGCTGATCTTCGTCAACGGCAAGCAGTTCAAGACCTACCGCGGCATGGGATCGCTCGGCGCGATGCAGACACGCGGCAAGAACACGTCCTACTCCAAGGACCGCTACTTCCAGGCGGATGTCACCGGTGACGACAAGCTGATCCCCGAGGGCATCGAGGGCCGCGTCGCGTACCGCGGACCCCTCGCGTCCGTGGCGTACCAGCTCGTGGGAGGGCTGCGGCAGACCATGTTCTACACCGGTGCGCGCACCATCCCCGAGCTCAAGGCCAAGGGCAAGTTCGTCCGCATCACGGCTGCGGGCCTCAAGGAATCCCACCCGCACGACATCCAGATGACGGTCGAGGCACCCAACTACGGCTCCAAGTAACGCATCCGCCTCCGATCAGCCCCTCCTTCCGGGAGGGGCTGATGCCGTATGAGCGGGCTGCCGCAGCCTGAGGTCACCGCCCGCCGCAAGCTCCGGCTCGGCCCCTACGCCCGCGCCGTCGGCCAGGTGCTGATGGTCAGCGCGAAGGCCTCACCCGGTGCGGTCGCGATGAAGGTCGCCGGTTCGCTCATCTCGGCTGTCCTCCCGCTGGTCACCACCTATTTCGCCTCCCTGACGACGACGGCGCTCGCCGCCGCCTACGCGGGCGATCCCGACGCCGGGCGCTCCGCCATCACGTACGTGGTCGTCACGGCCGTCCTCGGACTGCTCTGGGGTTCCTTCACCAGCGTCGACCGCTACATCCAGCAGGTCCTGAGCTTCCGGGTCGGCGCCATCGTGGGCGACCGCATGTACGAGCGCTTCTTGGCCCTGGAATTCTGGCGGTACGACGACAAGGAGACGGTGGACCTCTACGACCGGGCCCGCCGCTTCTCCGACTCCTACGCGAGGGTCCTCGACCGCATCGCGGCGATCTTCACGCAGCTCGTCTCGGTGGTCCTCGCGATCGGGGCGCTGCTCCTCGTCAGCTGGTGGATCGCCCTCATCGTCCTGGTCGCGATCATCCCCAGCGTCTACCTGCAGTTCCGGCTGTCGCGGGAGCAGATGGCGCACTGGAACACCCAGGTGGACTCCCGGCGGCAGCGGCGCATGATCGAGACGAACCTGATGAAGCCGCAGCACATTGCCGAGATGCGCCTCTACGGGATCGTCCGCTACCTGATGGACCTGCGCTCCACGCTGCGGGACGCCGACGAGAAGCGGCGGCTGGACTTCCAGAAGCGGTACATCCCGAAGCAGCTCCTCGCGGACGCGGTGCAGTACGGCGCCGAGCTGCTGGCGCTCGTCTGGATCGTCGGGCAGATCATCGCGCGGGCCCAGCCCGTGGGTCAGTTCCTCTACGTGCAGCAGATCGTCAGCCGGGCGCTGAACACGGCGAACAACCTCGTGTCCTCGCTCAGTTCCATCGATGAGGACCTAGCGAACCTCAAGGACTACGAGCAGTTCATGGACTTCCCGCTCTCCACGACGGCTCCCGGCCGGTTGGAAGCAGCACCGTCCGCCGTCGAACTCCGCGACATCCACTTCACCTACGCGGGCAGCGAGGCGGAGGTGCTGAAGGGCATCTCCATGTCCTTCGAGCGCGGCACGCACATCGCGGTCGTGGGCGAGAACGGCGCGGGGAAGTCCACGCTCATCCGGGTGCTGGCAGGGCTGTACCAGCCGAGCAGGGGAGAAGTGCTGCTCGATGGGCGGAACCTGCGGGACGTCGGTATCGACGACTGGCACCAGCACCTGGCCGTCATGTCCCAGGACTTCCTGCGGTACGAGTTCGCGACGGCGGCGAACAACATCTACTTCGGCGATGTCCACCGACCGCGCGACGACGACCGCGTGCGCCGGGCGGCGGCGGACGCCGAGGCGGCAGAATTCATCGGGAAGATGCCGAGCGGCTTCGACAGCTACGTCAGCAACTGGATGGAGGACCCCCGCGGCCGGAAAGGCAGCGGGCTGTCGGGCGGGCAGTGGCAGCGCCTTGCGATGGCGCGGAACTTCTACCGGGACGCGCCCTTCATCGTGATGGATGAGCCGACGTCGGCCATCGACGCGCTTGCCGAGCACCGGATCTTCACGCGCCTGTTCGCCGACCGCTCGCGGACGATCATCGCGATCAGCCACCGCCTCGCCACGATCGAGAAGGCGGACATCGTGTACATGCTCGAGGACGGCCGCGTGGTGGAATCCGGCACGCACCGCGAACTCGTGGCGTTGCGGGGCAGGTACTACCGCATGTTCGAGAGCCAACTGCCGGACGCCTGACCGCCAGGGCAGGAGGAGCGAGGGCTGTCGCTTCTCGTCCCCCCGTGCCGTGCTGCGCCTGCCTCGTCGATGGCGGCGTGCCACCTCTGGCGTCCCGCTCCGAAACCTGCTCTCATGGCTGCACAGCGCGTTCGCCGTTGACGCGCATTCCCAAGGAGCTGTCATGACCGACACGGATGGTCTCGTCGTCGCCCTCCCGGACCGCCTGCAGCGCGCCCGCCTCCTGGTCACCGCGACCCGGTTCCTGGCAGCCGTGTCATGGCTCGGAGTGCTCGCGGTGGTGGGCCTGCTCTCCGGCACGGTGCTCGTGCTGCTGGTGCTTCCCCTGGTCGTCACGGCCGTCGCTGTCTGGGCGTCGCGGACCTCACGGCGACACCGTCCCGCTCCGCCTCTGGCTCGCGGCGAGGAGAACGAGGTGCCCGGTCGGACCAGGACGGGACCTGACGCGCTCGTCGTCGTGCCTCTCGCCTACGCGGCGATCCTCACCTGGGGAGGGTTCGCGTCCCTCGCCCTGGCGTCCACCGGTTCCGTCATCCTCGTCGCCGTCCCGCTCGTCATGACCGTTGTGGCCCACGCCGCGCGCCGGTATCTGGCGGCGCAGGAAGCGGAGGGCGCCTCGAGGTGATGCGGGCGCCGGTACCGTCGAGCGCAGGATTGCAGTCCCCACAGGCGTCCTGCTGTCCCGCCATTCGGGGTTCAAGGGGTGAGGTCTTCGATGATGTCGGCTGCTGCTCCGGTGCGGGTGTTGCGGTAGCCGGTGCCGGCCCAGAGGTGTAGCCCCTGCAGATCGTTGGAAGCCGCTGCCGCGGCGCGGAGTGGCGCGGTGATGTAGTGGATCTGCGGGTAGGCGTGTCCGCTTCTGGGGTGGTCATCCATGAACCGGTTCCGCAGTCCCCGGGCGGGCCTGCCCGTGAAGGCCCGGGTGATCTTCGTTTCGGTGAACGCCGGGTCCTGGAGTGCTGAGCGGTGGGCAGGATTCGTTCCTGCTTCGTCCGCCAGGAGCAGTGCGGTGCCGAGCTGGACGGCGGTCGCTCCGGTGTCGAGGATCGCCCGGACCTGCTCGCGGGTGCTGATGCCGCCTCCTGCGATGACCGGCAGTTCGACTGCGTTCCTGATGGCCCTGATCAACTGAGGAAGCGGGTCGGTGCCGGGTTCCGCAGCTGGGTCGAAGGTTGCCCGGTGGCCGCCGGCGTCGGGTCCCTGCACGATGAGGATCTGTACGCCGCGTTCGGCCGCCGTACGCGCTTCAGCCGTGGAGGTGACCGTGACGGCGGTAGAAATGCCCGCCTGGGCGAGCTCGTGCAGCACGTCCATGTCCGGGCAGCCGAAGGTGAACGACACCACGTCGGGCCGCAGGTCGTGGATGACCTCGAGCTTGCCGCTCCAGAAGTCGTCGTCCCAGCTGGGGGAGCCCACCTGGATGCCGTACCGGTCGGCCTCAGGCTGCAGTTCCTGCCGGTATGCCTCGAGCTCATCCTCATCCACGTCGTTGGCCGAGACGACGAAGAGGTTCACCCCGATAGGGCCCTGGGTGAGCGTCCTCGTGGCGGTGATCTGAGCCGCGAGCTGCTGGGGGTTCTTGTATCCGCCGGCGAGAAAACCCATGCCGCCCGTGTTGGTGACAGCAGCAACCAGGTCCGGTGTGGAGGGTCCTCCTGCCATGGGCGCTCCGATGATCGGCCGACCGATCGGAAACGGCAGTGGCAAGGGATCGGACGTGTTCACGGGGACTGCCTCTCGGTTGTGGGGCATGGATGCATGCTCTGGAGGTCCTGCTGATCATGCCCCTGCTCTCTGCCTGTTGCATATCTGGGCGAGCCGGAGGGCGTTTGTTGCTCCTTGACGCACCCGCCGCGCACTTGGCAGGTTTATTTAATAAGCAGACTGATCAATTCCGGAGGGATAGAACTGATGGACCAGAACGAGACGCCCGTCCTGACGGCTCTGGCGGAGCACCAGAAGCTCAACCGGTACGGTTTCACTCCGCCGGCTCACCGGCAGGGCCGGGGCGTGGACCCGCGGGTACTGGAGGTCCTGGGGGAGCAGAGTTTTCGATCCGACGTCCTGGCCAGTTCGGGGCTCGATGACAGGAAGACCTCCAATGGTTACCTGCAGCGGGCACAGGATCTCATGGCCGATGCGGTGGGGGCGGACCAGACGTTCTTCTCCACGTGCGGCAGTTCTCTGTCGGTGAAGGCGGCGATCCTCGCCGTCACCCATGGTGAGGGGGAGATCCTGATCGGCCGGGACGCCCACAAATCGGTGGTGTCGGCCCTGGTCCTGGGTGGTCTGCAGCCGCGGTGGATCCGGCCGAGCTGGGACAACGACCTCAAACTCGCCCACCCGCCGACCCCTCGGGAGGTGGAGGCGATGTGGGAGAAGTATCCTGATGCGTCCGCGGCGCTGATCGTGAGTCCGACGCCGTACGGGACGTGCGCGGACATCGAGGCGATCGCCAAGATTTGCCATGACCGCGGCAAGCCGCTGATCATCGACGAGGCGTGGGGGGCGCAGTTGCCTTTCCATACCGACACTCCGACGTGGGCGATGTCCGCGGGGGCGGATCTGTGCGTGGTGAGCGTGCACAAGATGGGTATCGGCTTCGAGCAGGGCTCGGTCTTCCACCTCCAGGGGGACCTCGTGGACCCGATCCGCCTCGCACACTGCGCGGACATCCTCGCGACCACCAGCTCCAGCACGCTGATGTACGCGGCAATGGACGGGTGGCGGCGCCAGATGGTCCAGAACGGGCACGACATGATCGAGCGCACGCTGGCCCTGACGCGCCGTGTACGGGAACAGATCGAGGAACTGCCCGGCCTGCACGTGCTCGAGGAGGAACTCACTTCCCACGAGGCCTCCAAGGACCTCGACATCCTGCACATCCTCGTGGACGTGTCCGGCCTCGGCATCACCGGCTATCAGGCCCACGACTGGCTGCGGGAGAACTGCCTGCTCGACTTCGGCACCACCGATCACCGCCGTTTCGAGATCACCATGTCCATCGCCGACGACGAATCCACCGTGCAGCGCCTGATGGACGGCCTGCGCCTGCTCATCGGCGCGGCCGCGGACTTCCCCGCATCACCTCCCGTGCTGATCCCCGACGAGGGCGAACTGGACCTGGAAACCGTGATGCTGCCCCGGGACGCGTTCTTCGGGCCCGTGGAGGACATCTCCGTCGAGGAATCCATCGGCAGGATCGTCGCGGAACTGGCCACACCCTACCCACCGGGCGTCCCGGTCTTCCTGCCCGGCGAACGCATCACCGAAGCGGCCGTGAAATACCTGCGCAGTGGCGTCGACGCCGGAATGGTCCTCCCCGACCCGGGCGACGCGTCCCTCAAAACCATCCGCGTCGTCAAGGAATAGCGACACCAACGGGAGCGGACGCTCCGCCCGACTATTCCTTGCACCCGACCTGCAGTGGGAAACGTGGTGCCACGTCCGGGCCCGAGTTGCTCTCCACGCTCGGACCTGGGACCGATGGGACTCGGCACCGGGGGAGCGTGGCTGATGACTGGTGGGGATGGAGGAGGACATGAGTACGTGTACGAGGTCACGTTTCGCTGGGGTCCTGCGGGCCACGTTGTGGTTCTGGCCGTTCGTTGCCGCTGTCGCTTCCCTGGTGGTGACAATCCTCCTGCTGATGGTCCGTCCGAATCCTGCGCCTGCATGGGCCACCTGGATGGGGCCGAGCGGCGTGGATGCGGCGATGGCGTTGCTGCAGGTGGGGGCGGGTTCGATCATGACGGCCACGACCCTGATTTTCTCGTTGACGGTGCTCGCGTTGCAGTCGGCGTCCCAGCAGTTCTCACCGCGGTTGCTGCGTGAGTTCGCCAGGGACCGGGTGACCCAGGCCGTTCTGGGCATTCTGATGTCGACGTTCGTGGTATCGGTGACCGGATACCAGGACCACTGCAGGAACCTCGATCCCAATCTCCCGAGGCCCGAGGGCGGGACCCTGGTGGCGGCGCCGCGCAGCGGCTTCGTTTGCTGCGCCTGCTCCGGGACTGCGCGGTGAACACCCGGGACGACATCCAGCGCGGAGCCATTCGCGCTCAAGTGGGCCTGATCCTCGATTCGATGGACCCGGCAATGCTCTCCTAGAACGCTGACGCCGTCCACGACCTCGCTGCCCGCGTCGCCCTGGCGTTGCACGGGAACCCTGATGACGCTTACCGGGACCGGGCAGGTGAAACCAGATCGGTCTAGAACCTGCTCGAAGACCTTCACCGAAACCCATCGTGGTGGAGCTTCTACAGAGCCTTCACCCTTGCTCGTAGCGCACCTGGTCCGCCTGCCGCTAGTGCTCCGGGCGATTCTTTGTGCCTGCGTGCGTCGGCCACCGTTGCTAGCGTTTACTTCGAATGGCCTTGGGCACTCGGTGTCGTGCCGGTGCGGTCCCGGGCACCATCGCAACCTGTTCCCGGCCGCGCATCTGACGCAGTCAGCGGTCTTCCAGGCGAGGCTCCATGGACGCGGGCAACGAGGTGTCCGCACCCGCCGGCCACCAGGCGTTGAGGCCCACACCACGTCGATGCGTGCAAAATTTTTGGGTCATGGATCGGAGCATCTGGTTTCGACCCGGCATGTACATCAGAAGGAGATCGGTCGTGAAGAAATTTTCCTGGCAGGCAGGGGTTCTGACTGCAATCGTCATCCCCACGCTGGCTTTGAGCGCCTGCACCTCCCAGGGCGGACGGGATCCCGACGCCGGCAAGGCGGAACTCGGCGGGAAGGTGGCGGACACCCCGGAGATCAAGGTTGCCATGATCACCCACGCCGGTCCCGGCGATACTTTCTGGGACATTGTGCGTAAGGGGGCCGAGGAGGCCGCCGCGAAGGACAACGTCGATCTGCTGTACACGTCGGATCCCGAAGGCGGACGGCAGGCCCAGCTGGTCCAGCAGGCCGTCGATCAGGGCGTTGACGGAATCGTCGTCACCCTGGCCAAGCCCGATGCGCTCAAGGATGCGCTGAAGAAAGCCTCGGACGCCGGCATTCCGATTGTCAGCATCAACTCTGGAGCAGACGTGTCCGCGGAGGTGGGAGCCTTCACCCACTTCGGTTCGGATGAGGCCCTCGCCGGCGCGGCGGTGGGCGCCGAACTGGCTGCAGACGGTAGCACCCACCCGATCTGCGTGATCCACGAGCAGGGCAACGTGGCACTGGAGGCCCGCTGTGAGGGCGTGAAATCGAAGGTTCCCGGGAGTGAGATCGTCTATGTCACAGGAACGGACATGACCCAGGTCTCCTCGACGGTGACCGCGAAGCTGCAGGCTGCCTCGGATGTTGATGCCATCATCGGGCTGGGGGCACCCTTCACCCAGACCATCCTCAAGGCCGTGGAAGCGCTCGACCTGCAGGACGAGGTGAAGGTCGCTTCCTTCGACCTGAATGGGGAGCTGGCCCAGAACATCATCGACGGCAAGGTTCAGTTCACCGTCGACCAGCAGCCGTGGCTGCAGGGCTACGGTTCTGTCGATGCGCTCTGGGAGGCCAGCCGCGGCGGTTTCCAGATCGGCGGCGGGCAGCCGGTCCTGACCGGGCCGGCGATCGTCGACGAATCCAACGCCGAATCGGTCCTCCAGTTCGCCAAGGACGGCATCCGCTAAGGACGCTTAAGGACGCCGGGAACTCGAACCAACCCCGGCAGCAGCCCGATGAGGAGAATCACATGGCAATACTCGTAGACGTTCCCACGCTGGATGAACGGGTCGGCAGGCGCAGCGTAGCGCAGAATCTGCTGGGCCGTCCGGAAGTCGGCGCCCTGGTGGGCGCCATCGTCCTCTTCGTCTTTTTCTCGGCCGCCGCCCCTGTCTTCCTGCAGCCGAACTCCTTCGCCACGGTGCTCTACGGCTCATCGACCTTCGGCATCATGGCGGTGGCCGTGTCACTGCTGATGATCGGCGGGGAGTTCGATCTTTCCGCCGGAGTCGCCGTGATCAGTTCGGCCCTGACTGCGTCCCTTTTCAGCTGGTATTTCTCCATGAACCTCTGGGTGGGCGTCGGCCTTGCTCTGATCGTTTCCCTGCTGATCGGTTTCGTCAACGGCTGGATCCTGATGAAGACGAAACTGCCGAGTTTCATCGTCACCCTGGCCACATTCCTCATGCTGACAGGGCTGAATCTGGCGCTGACCAGGCTGATCGGCGGCAGCGTCGCTACGCCGTCCATCGCCTCGATGGATGGTTTCCAATCAGCTCGGGCTGTCTTCGCCAACAGCTTCACCATCGGCGGCATGGATCTGAAAAGTCCGATCCTCATCTGGATCGTCCTCGTGGTGATTGCCTCCTGGCTGCTGCTGCGGACGAAAATAGGCAACTGGATCTTCGCCGTGGGCGGAGACGAGAACGCCGCTCGCGCCGTAGGCGTACCCGTCAGGGCCACCAAGATCGGGCTGTTCATGGGCGTCGGATTCTGCGGCTGGGTGCTCGGTATGCACAACCTCTTCGCTTTCGACTCCGTTCAGTCCGGCGAGGGTATCGGCAATGAATTCCTCTACATCATTGCTGCGGTCATCGGCGGTTGCCTGCTCACAGGCGGCTACGGCTCGGCGATCGGAGGGGCCATCGGTGCCTTCATCTTCGGCATGGCCAACAAGGGAATCGTCTACGCGGAGTGGAACCCCGACTGGTTCAAGTTCTTCCTGGGCCTGATGCTGCTGTTGGCCACCATCGTGAACCTGATCGTCAAACGCCGTGCGGAACTGAAATAGGAAGGGCGCGGCCGCTATGAGCACCGGGCAGATCAATCAGCAACCCCTGCTGCACAACGAACAAGACCCGCCGGCTCCCACCCCGGTCCACCTCATGGAGCTGGACGGCGTAGGCAAGCACTACGGCAATATCATCGCCCTGAGCGATGTCACCATGACCGTCGATCAAGGGCGGGTTACCTGTGTGCTCGGCGACAACGGTGCCGGTAAGTCCACGCTGATCAAGATCATCGCCGGGCTGCACCAGCACGACGAGGGGACGTTCAGGATCCTGGGCCAGGAGCGCAGGCTCACCAGCCCCCGGGAGGCCCTCGATGCGGGCATCGCCTCGGTCTACCAGGACCTTGCCGTTGTGCCGCTCATGCCCATCTGGCGCAACTTCTTCCTGGGCTCGGAACTGACCGTCGGCAAGGGCCCGTTCAAGCGCCTGGACGTCAAGCGGATGAAGACGGTCACCAAGAAGGAACTGGCGGACATGGGCATCGACCTTCGCGACGTCAACCAGCCCATCGGTCAGCTCTCCGGTGGCGAGCGGCAGTGCGTGGCCATTGCTCGGGCGGTCTACTTCGGTGCCAAGGCACTGATCCTGGACGAGCCGACGGCGGCACTGGGCGTGAAACAGTCCGGAGTGGTGCTCCGCTATATCCTGCAGGCACGCGACCGCGGCCTCGGCGTCATCTTCATCACCCACAATCCGCACCACGCCTACCCGGTCGGGGACAGCTTCCTACTCCTCAAACGCGGAAGAAGCATCGGCAGCTACGACAAGAAGGACATCGAACTCGATGAACTCACAGGACTGATGGCCGGCGGGGCAGAGCTGCAGGAGTTGGCACACGAACTGGCGGACCTGGGCGGCTACCCCGACGTCGTCCGGGAGGTCCAGGCCGACGTCGACGTCGAGGTCACTTCGGCGGAGTGAGCTTCACTCCCGGCCACATCCTGTGGAGTGAAGATGACGCCTGGGTGCGCGGGGAAACCATCCGAGTCCTGTCAGCATGACCTGACCGCTCACGTGTCCGCAGCTTCTGATCCCATGCGGTAGAAGGATCGCCCGTTCTCGTGAAGAACTGCCGGCAGAGCAGACTCGCCGAGAGCGTCGGCTATAAGGGAAATATCGGTGGCGGCGAATGGCCGCCTGGCACGGGTCGACGGCAGGTCGGAACCGAACATGAGAGCGGTCGGGTTGGCGGCGTGTATCGCGCGAAGGGCCTCGGCGACGTCCAGGGTGACGCGACCGAAACCTGTCGCCTTCACGCGCATGCCTCCCTCCACCAGACGGAGCAGAACCCCCCGATTGGCTCCACTCATTCCCAGATGATCGATGCTGACCCGGGGCAGCTGCGCCAGGGTCGGTTCGAGTGCGTCTAGATCCGTCGCATCGACATAGAGCTCCGTGTGCATATCAGCGACCGCCGCAACCCGTGTGCTCAACCGTAGGAGTTCGCTGATGCCCTCGGACCCTCCGCGGTACAGGTTGAAGCGCGCAGCTCGAACACCGGCGAAGGCCAGTTCCTCTATCTCCGAATCAGGAATGTCCGCAGGAAGATTCGCGACACCCACGAATCCCGATCCGAGCTCGCTGAGGGCGTTCACCAGATAGTTCTGGTCGAAGCCCTGGAAGGACCCCGATACGACGACCCCGCCGGAAATCCCGAGAACCTTCACCTGTGAGCGGTAGTGATCCACCGTGAACTCAGGAGGAAGGTACCCATTATTGGATATCAGCGGAAACCTGGGGTCGATGATGTGGAAGTGGCTATCGAACACGGCGTGCATCATGCCTCATTACTACTTCATCACTGGTTTCCTCTGACTAGACCCAGATGTGCATCTGTACCTGCGCGGCGAGACGCCTGAGGACCTGCACGTCCTCCTCGGTGAAGGTCCGCGGCTGGTCGTCGATCAGGCAGAGGGTGCCGATACGCCAGCCGTCGGCTGTGCAGAGGGGGTGGCCGGCATAGAAGCGGACCCCTGGCCCACCGGCGACGAGGGGATGATCCCGCCATTCCGGGTCGATGCTGGCATCGGGAATGACCAGAGTGCGGTCCCGCTCGATGGTCTTCGCGCACAGCGCGACTGCCCGTGGAAGGTCCTCGCCGATAGGTCCGACGACGGACTTGATGATCTGTGCGTCCTCGGTGATCAGGGCGATGGAGGCCGAACTGACACCGAAGTGGTCCCGGGCCTGCCGGGTGATCCGATCGAAGCGTTCCTCCGGCCCGGTCTCGAGTAACCCCGACTCATGCAACGCGTGGAGACGCCGGAACTCATGCTCGTCCAGGCCAGCATCGTCCAGCCCTCCACCTGAGGCATCGGCGGCATCCACGGCATCCGCGGCGTCCGTGGTGTCGAGGACGGAGCCGGGGCTGGTGGTGGCGCTGGTGCTGTTGTCCCCGACCGGTGGCGCGCTGAAGTCATAGTGATCGGGGGAGAGGGCCAGGGGCCGGAGGTAGTCGCCGTAGCCGGAGGAGGACGCAGCATCCTGATCGCTGTAGTGCGCACCATCAACCATGGAACCGATGCTGTCGAGCAGTTCATTGATGGCCTGGGCGAGCAGGTCCCGCTGTGGTGCCGGGAGCATCACCAGGCCGGACAGATACCCCTGGACCTCGAGCTCATCGGCATCGCCGGAGAGGCCGAAGTATGTGGTGAAGACGTCCTCGAGGTGGAGGCCGGCCGCCCGTACGGTTTGAATCGCACTCCACTGCTGCACATACTCATCGAGCACGTTGATTCCTTCGCCACTTTGTCCGTATGTCGCTTGCACGACGATCCGACCGGATCCGCGTTCCTGATCAAGATTAGGCCTATTACGCGTTCCAAGGTGCTGGCCCCACCACACAAGCGTCCGGTCGACATGAGCCCTGAAACCTGCAATCGAGGTCATCAAGTGGCTTTGAGTATCAGCGCCTTCATCATCGCGGTTGCCGTCACCATGGTCGGCCGGTGCCGCCGCGGGCTTACCCTGCCATGATGGGAGAGAACGGAGACCGTTTCGGCAGCGGGCGTCCTGCCTACTCGCGAGGTGGTGATGCAGACCCCGGGTGCGGAAGGCGGTCGGGTTTTTCCTGTTGGGGCGCGGGGGTTGCACTTCTGTAGGGTTCTGAAGGGTTCTATTCGCTGGCTGGCCGTGGTGCTGGCGGAGTTGACGGTTTTGTTGTCTGAACAGTAGGAGGACGGTTTCCTGTGGTTGCGAAGGCGGTCGGGGTGGTGGTGACCGGTATGGGGGCCATGACTCCTGTCGGGGGTACGGTCGCCCAGACATGGAATGAGCTTGTGGAGGGCCGGTCGGGCATCACCGTCCTGGACCAACCGTGGGCGCAGGAGCTGCCGGTGCGTGTAGCCGGGCTCGTCGCTGCGGATCCCGCAACTCTGCTGTCCACCAGGGAATACCGGCGGATGGATCGTTGCGGGCATCTGGCACTCGTGGCATCGCGTGAGGCATGGGCCCAGGCCGGGCGGCCAGCCGTTGATCCGGACCGCCTCGCGGTGGTGGTCGGATCCGGCTACGGAGGTCTGGGCACGGTGGTGTCACAAGTCCGGAACCTGGATACCGGCGGTCCGCGCCGGGTTTCCCCACATACATTGACGCACATGATGGTCAATGGTCCTTCTGCATGGGTGTCCATCGATATCGGCGCCCAGGGAGGCGCCCGCACTCCAGTGAGTGCCTGCGCCTCCGGAGCTGAAGCGATCGCCCAGGGTGTCGAGATGATTACCTCGGGTGCGGTGGATGTTGTCGTCGCTGGGGGAGTCGATGCTTGCGTGAACGAGCTGGCGATCAGCGGTTTCGCTCAGCTCCGGGCGCTCTCCACGAGCAACGATGACCCGGCTGGGGCTTCTCGGCCTTTCGACCGGGACCGGAACGGTTTCGTGATGGCCGAGGGCGCCGGCATCATCGTCCTCGAGCGGGAAGATTTCGCCCGAGCGCGTGGAGCCGAGATTCTCGGGCGGATCGCCGGGGCCGCGGTCACGTCCGATGCTGGAGACATCGTGGCAGCCGACCAGGCGATACAGCACCGCGTCATGCAGAAAGCTCTCACGGCGGCAGGGCTTTCCGGATCCGATGTTGGTTTCGTCCATGCGCACGCTACATCGACTCCTGTCGGTGACCTTCTTGAGGCAGGCGCCATCGCTGCTGCCGTCGGAGGCGATGTGCCTGTCACGTCCACCAAGTCCATGACAGGACACTTGCTGGGTGGAGCCGGGACGCTCGGTGCCATCGTGACCATCCAGGCCCTCCGGACGGGGCTACTGCCAGGCACACTCAATCTCGAAAACCCAGACCCGAAGATCGACCTCAACGTCATCAAGACCACCACCGGATGCGCCGGCTCGAAAACTGCCATCACCAACGCATTCGGCTTCGGCGGTCACAGCACCGCCCTCGTCATCGCGGCAGCATAAAAACCACTACCCGGAACAGCCCCAGGCGATCTTGCGGAATGTGGTTGGCGGGCGCTGTGAACAAATGTTCCATCCAGTGCGGGGCAGGCGCGCGTAAGTCGGGCAAGGAGGGTGCATGCACGACTACCGAAACTTCGTGAGCGACCTGCGATCCGTGCTTGCCAGCGCGGGAACGCTTCGAGTCATAGGCGAGGGGGGTGCGGCTTCGGTCAGCCTACGGACGGACGATGATCGCGAGTACACATTCATGGGCAGTCTTGCCGACATCTACACGGCTGTTAGTAGAAACGACCCGGAGATACTCTCGCGCGCTTCGGACAAGTCCGTCATGGAAGGACAGTTGCGGCTGTTCTCAGTCCATGTCGAGGAAGCCATCGACACCGCTAGTACCGACGCGCATCTGCTCGAGCTCAAGAGCTTTGGAATCGTCGCAGTATGAGGACACGAACACCACGGCGGGCTCGGAGGAGCACTGTTCCTCGCCGTAGGTCCCGGAATGAAATTCCCCCGCGTGCAGGTGCCTCTACTCAGGACACGAGGATGATCTGTGACTCGCGGGGTAGCTCGACGCCCTCCGGGGTCTCGAAGGCGATGGGCATGGCCTGCGCCCGAGACCACTGAGTGCTGTCGGTGACCTGCACATGCACATGCGGTTGTGTGCTGTTCCCTGAGTTTCCTACCTGACCAAGTGCCTGACCGGCCTCGACCAGGTCGCCGACACCGATGCGGACCGAATTCTTCCGCAGGTGAGCGATCAGCACGAAGGGCCCGTCATCACCCAGGGCGATCACGACGTGATTGCCGGCTATCGCGCTCGCACCCCGCTGGATGCGCTGCGCCTGTCCCGCCATGTATGACAAAAGCGTGAGTTGGGATCTTCGGGCCTCATGGTCGTCTTCGCCGTCATGGGCGATGACCACAGCGCCCCTGCCAGGTGCCACGACGGTCGCGCCGAACCCGAAAAATCCTTCCGGTCGTTCCGTCGCCACAACCGCCCGCCAATTCCAGGGCGCTGACCGCCCGTAGGAATCCACGGGGATGAAGTCGATGGCGAAGGCCGTTCCCATCAAGTCAGTGCCGTGACTCGGCACTCTTCGCGCGGGGCTGTTCCGTGCCCGGAACCTGCCCGTGAGCGGGTACTTCAACAGGACCGGACCGCTGTTGGGCGGAGGTGAAACCATGCGTTTCATTTTCATCCGCTGACCTGATGAAAGCTAGACCATGCCAGCGCTCAAGCAAGTGGGCCACTGCGCGATCCCAGAGGTATCGAGGCTCAGGAACTGGTTTCCGGGGCTGGTGGACACGTAGCAGTAGTTGATCAGTTCACGGTGAAGACAGAGCTGAGTCCACTTGTGAGGAGGCTGCTGGTGACCAGGAGCGTGTAGGGGCCGGATGCCGGGCCGCCGACGGTCAGGCCATTGAAGGTGGCGAGGCCATTGACGGCGTTCACAGTGGTGCTTCCGCCGAGGTTGCCTCTAGCTCCGGTTGCGCCTGTGCTGGTCCTGAGCTCGAGGGTTGTGGCAGCGGTACTTGTCGTCCTGTTGCCGTACTGGTCCACGATGATCGCGGTGATGGTGGGGGAGAAGGGGACACCCTTGCGCACGTTGGTGGGGTTCTGCACGAACTGAACTTGGGCTGGTGCGGCCGCGGTGATGGACTGCTGTTGTGCGGCGGACGTGAGGTTCGCGCCGGTGACTGAGAGGGTGGGTGTTCCTGCGAGCGTGTCGGCGTAGTACAACGTGGTGCTCGTAGCTGCTCCCGGGATGGTGATGGTGGGGGTGTTGGTGGTTGTTCCGCGCGTGGTGGCGAAGATTCTCGTGCCGGTGGAGTTCGAGGTGAGGTTGAGCAGCGTTCCACCGGCGGGGGCGGGGGAGGGGTTGCCGAAGATGTCCTCGAGTTGCACCGTCATCGGTCCTACGTTCGTTGTGCTCGACGCCGGTCCTCTGGCGGGTGCGCTGAGGTACGTCAGACGTGCCGGGGCGGCTGCGCGAACGGTGACCTGTTGGCTTGCACTCGTGAGGCCCGGCGCGGCGACGGTGACCGTCGGTGTACCAGCCAGTGTGTCGCTGTAGTAGTACGTGGTGCTGTTGGCGCCGGCAGGAATGGTGATGGTGCCCGTGATCGTCGCGCCCTGGGTGGAGGAAGCCCTGGTGGTGCCGGTCGAGGTGGAGGTGACGGTCAGCGTTGTCCCTTGACCGAGTGCCGTGACGGGCAGCCCGGCAGCGTCTCGTAGCTGGACGGTGATGGGGCCCAGGGTTGTGGTTCCCGTCGCGCTACCTGTGACAGTCGGACTGGTGATGGCCAGTTGTGTGGCAACGGGGCTGGTCAGGGTAACCGCCTGCGACGCGGCCAGGAGACCGCTGGCTGTTGCGCTGATGGTGGCGGTACCGGCTCGTGTATCACCGTAGTAGAAGGTGAGGGTGGAGGACCCTGACGGGATGGTGGCAATGGGTGCGGTAGTTGTCGATCCCCGCGTAGGGGAGAACACTGCGGTTCCGGTGGTCGTCGAGGCGAGGCCGACAGGGACTCCCGCAGCCGGCGCGACCACCGGGTTGCTGAAAGGATCCTGGAGCTGGACGGTGAGGGGTCCCAGGTCCGCCGTGGTGGAGGTCGTCCCGGAGACGACCTGTGTGGTGTAGGCCACTTTCGAGGCTGGAGCGGCGGTCACGGTTTGTGTCTGGGACCCGGCGGTCACACCGTTGGCGCTCACCCGGACCACGGGGAAACCCGCCTTGGTGTCGCCGTAGTAGAACGTTGCGCTCGAGCTTCCGGCGGGGATGGTGATGGTCGTGATGGTTTGCCCGTTGGAGCCGGCAGCGAAGGACGCGCTTCCGGCGGTGGTGGATGTGAGGGTGAGACTCAGTCCACCTGCGGGAGCGGTAACGGCTGTGCCGGCGGAGTTCACACGCTGAACTGTGATGGGGCCCTGTCCTGCTGTTGATGATGCGATGCCGTTGGTCGCGGCGGTGGTGAACACAAACACCGACGAGGTCACGGTGAAGCCCGTACTGGTGGCTGCGGGGATCCCACTGCTGGTGGCAGTGAGCGTGTACCCGGCGCCAAGCTTGTCGAGGCGTAGATCGCTGAAAGTCGCGGTGCCATCGGTGTTGGTCATCGCCGTGAGGGTGCCGGTGAGGTTGCTTCCGCCGGGATTCGCGCCAATCGCCAGGGTGATGGGCTGATTCGCCGTCCGGACGGGCACCCCTTGCGTGGATTGCAGGGACACCTGCACAGAAGGAGTAATAGTTCCGTTCGCCGCGACATCGCTGGGCTGAACCGTGAATGCAAGTTTTCCGGCCGTGAGCGTGACGCTTCCGCTGGGACTGCTCGTGGACGTCCAGGATCTGTGGATTGCCGTCACCGTGTAGGTATGAGGCCCCGCAGTCGAGGGGGAATCAGCGCAGTTGGTGGTCGTGATGCTGCTGCCCGGCGTCGTTCCGCATGCGGGGGATCGAACGCCATTGGTAGAACGGACCACGTAATAGGTGACCGGTGTCAGGGCGCCGACGGGCGCGGTCCAGGAGACAGGGACAACCCCAGTGGTGGTGGACGGGACGATGACGCTGGTCGGCGCGGCCAGGAACCCGGTCGTGGCGCTTCCTGTTCCGGTTCCGGCACTGGTGTAGGCCGCCTGGGCTGCCGGGGAAGCGGCGACCATGAAGGGCAGGAAAGTTGCGGCGCTGATGATGAAGGCGAGTACGACGGCGACCAGTGGCACGAAAAGTCGGCGCGAGGACTCCCGACGCGGCCGCCACCTATTCGGAGCGGGAGATTGATCAGTCCTGGCATTCATGGGGGCTCGTCGTTTTCATGCTGTAGGGGGTCGCTGTCCTGAAGTCACCATCACGCATTCCTTGGTCCAGATGGAGGCATACCCGTGGGTAGTGCTTGAGCGTACTGACCTGCATCGGGTGGGACGCCAGCATGCGCCCCACCCGATGCGTTTAGCGGGCGCTGAAGTACAGCGGCACGGATACGTTCTTGCAGCCGTCCTGATTGGTGCTGAGGTTGTTCATGGCGACGGTGACTGTTCCTGACACGCTTGCACCGGAGGCGATCTGGCCGGCAGTGACGACTGGTGTTCCCACCGTGTAATCCGACGCCGAGCACCCTGTCACCTCCGTCCAGGTCGTGCCGGCAGGGCCGGCGACGGCGACCGTGACCCCTGCGAGGTTCTGCGAACCTGTGCCGGGGTTCGTGACGGTGAACGGCACGGTCTGAGTTGGACCCCCGGGAGTCAGCGGGCCTCCGGTTGCGAGGCCTGAGGTGACTGTGAAGGGGGTGCTCGTCCCGGTGCTGACAGCGCCGGTGCCGGCGCCCATCGAGGACCAGAACGCGAACGCGCCGCTACCTCCTACGATGAGAACTGCGGTGACAGCGGTGATTTTCTTCTTGCGGTGAGTGCGTGTCCGTGAAGTTGTCATGATGAAGCTCCTTCGATGAGACCGGAAGCTTTTGCGAGACCTGTATCGATGAGACAACAAAAGGAGCTCGCCCCCCTGAGCGGGACTGCCGGGATGAAAGCCTGATGAGAGCACGCCAGGCGATAAAGATGGTGCGGATGGACCAGGTACTGGTACTGGGCGTCGATGGTGCAGCCTCAGCATCGTCGAACGTCACGTCCGAGCGAGCCGAGAGATGCGTCGAACGTGCCGTCAATCGGTCCTGCTACCCCTATGCGGCATGACTGATTGAACCCACCTTGGCATCTCTCCCTATGGGAATTTAGGGGAAAGAGCGAAGTAAGCCCGAAGAAAAACCGAAGGAGGCTCGGCCGTACGCTACAGCCGTGAGCCGGCCGCGGTTGGCGACGGATGGACCCGAGAGTGCCCCGAATGTCGCACAACGGACTGGCTCGCGCGCGGTATTCATCTCTTCCCGTGCTGCCATGTCGGGCGTATTCTTGTGGCTTAGCTCCTCGATAGTGGTTTCGCTGGTCATGGTCTCTCATGAGTGCCGATTCGTCGTGCGCATTCGACATTGACCTTTTTTGCGGGTCTTATCTTTTCGATGACACGAGACCACCATGGGCATCAGGCAGGTCACCGCAGGGCCGGAATCACAAACCAACTCATCGTTCCCGTCCAGCCTCCGATCGCGGGCCGTCGCGGTAATCCTCGCAGCTGTGCTGATCGGAACTCTCGGCGGGTGCACCACCAGTCCCGACGAGAATGAGTCGGACAATGTCTGGGCACTGACCAGTCCTGAAGCCTCAGTCGGTGAGACAGCCCTCTCCGTTAAGGACGGATCGCAGTGGACCGACGAGGGCCTACAGGTCAACGGAACGGGGTACGCAACCACCGAAACGCCGGGCCCGGTCGCTACCGATGCGAGTTTCACCGTGACTGCGTGGGCCCGTCCGGCAGGTCAGCCCGAGGATTACGCCGTCGTGCTCAGTCAGGTGGGCGATGTCGCGGGAGCGTTCTTCCTCGGCGTGGCCGAAGGATTCTGGTCGTTTTCGGTCAAGCCCGAAGACGGCAATGGGGACGCCTTCGTGACGAACCGCGATCGAGCGACGCGGGAGGAAGTAGAGCCAGACGTGTGGGTTCACCTCACGGGCGTGTACGACGCAGATGCCGGACGCGCCACGTTCTTTCTCAACGGGTATCCGGTGAGCGATCACGGAGTCGCAACAAACGCGGTGTATGCGGCCAAGGGCCCGCTCCTGTTCGGGCGCGCGAAGGCCCACAGAGAACCAGCCGACTTCTTCAACGGCACGATCAAGGACGTGAGGACATGGCCCCGGGCACTCAACGCTGAAGAAGTGAGCGCCGTCGCGAAGGACGACGTTCCCGAGGGCGCCACCCTTGATCAACCAGAACAGTCCACCCCTCAGGAGACCGGCGCCGCGGCATCTGACGGCGCCCCACTCGCCCGTTCAGAGCCTCCGGCGCCACCGTGGTGCCCGAATCCCCATGGCGGTGTCTGCCTGGGCACCCTTGCTGCCGGTACCTACGCGACGACGTCCTTCGAACCAATCTTTTCGTACACGGTTCCCGAGGGCTGGACCAATCGTGAGGACCTGCCGGGCAATATGCTGCTACAGAGGGTCGATGACCCGGAAGAGCGCTTCTGGGGCGGCAGCTACATCGGTGTCTACCAGAATGTCCGTGCACCGGCGCTGTGCGTCGAAAAAGCACAGGATGGGGTCGGTACGAGCGCCGCGGAAATCGCCTCCTGGTACCACACGGTGCCGGGTCTCGAGATCGTGAGAGAGGCTCCCGCCTCGGTAGGCGGTCTGTCCGGTATCGCGCTCGACTTCCGGGTGAGCGACGAGTGGCGGAGCACATGCCCCCTGGAGGGCACCATGCACGTGGCGCCCGTCATCATCGGCGGCGGAGTCTCTGAACTGCACCACGTGATGGGCGCCCCCCTAGAAATGCGCCTCATCCTCCTCGACTGGGAGGGAGGAAACGTGGCTATTGAGGTTACCGCCGTACTGAAGCAACACAGCCTCGCAGACTACCTCGGGGAGGCCGGAGCTGGCGCGATCGTCGACTCCTTCACCTTCGTGCCCTGACTGCCCACGCGCGATTTCAACTCCTACGGCATCCGAATAAGCTGGCAGCCACCGCCGGGTATCAACGTTCGTGATCCTCCGGAACAGGCGCCCCGGCACATGCCAAGGCCGAACGAGTGAAGGCCAAAGACCTGCCACTCGACGAAGCCCTTGAGCTATACCAAGCGGTGGAACGGTTTGCGTACACGAAAGACCCCGGCATATTGGTACGAGCGCTGGCAGGATCTTCCACCCCGTTAAGCCTGCCAGACGGGTTTTAGTCGTGGAGGTTGTCCTGCCTTGGCGGGAATACTCGTGCCAGCGGTGGTTTGCCTCGCTCTATTGCGTACCTCCCAGCGTCTAACCGTAGCGGCGGCGGCATCGGCGGCTGTGGTTGTCTCAGTAGCGATACTGGGCATTATGGGCGTTTAGGAGCAGGCCGTGTTCGTAGTCGTCCGTTCGTCGGCGTAGCGATATGGGGTATGGGCAACTTGATGCTGGTTTCGGCTTCCCATCACTTCAGGGGGGGGACTGTCATGTGGGAGTGGATCAGGTACCGTGCGCTCATCTTGGCTGTGTTGCCGTTCCTTATCGGCGTTTCTCTGTGGTTCTTGTCCGAGAACGCTGGCGGATGGGACGGACTGGGATTCCTTCTCGTTCTCATCCTCTCAATGCCGGTGCTGGCAATGATGGCTGCTTTCTCCGTGAGGTTTGCCTTTCGAAAGGACGATGATCTCCGCAGGCTGGGAAGAACCTCAAAGGTTGCCAGCATATTCTCGCTAACAGTGTTCGGCAGTCTGGTTCTGACCGGCATCGCTGGGGCCGTCGAGTCACTTTGGGTTTAGAACGTGAGTGCTAGCTGATATCTCTCGCGCTCGATGAATTCGAATATCCGGCGGGATGCCTTCACCCCGTCGAGTAGACAGGGACTGTTTTATTGCGGAGCGATCACCCGGCGCTGTCGTTCAAGCGCTGAAACATCAGGTGATCCTGCCATCTTCCTGCAATGTTCAAGTACCTCGGCGCAAGTCCGTACTGATCAAAGCCTGTCCTGGCCAGGACCCTCTGAGAAGCAACATTCTGGACCAAAGTTTCGGCCTGCACTCGGTGGAGTTCCAGTTGGGTGAAAGCGAACTCGACTGCTGCTCGGACAGCCTCCGTTGCTAAACCCTCACCGGTCTGATCCTCCGCCAGCCAGTACCCCACGCTGCACGATTGGAACGGACCGCGGACAATGCCGCTGAGCGTCAATCGGCCGGCGATCGCACCATCGTCATTCACAATGACCCAGGGCATTGCCTCACCACGCTCATGACGGGAAAGTGCTGCTTCAACGTCGGCCCGCTGACCCGTCACGGTGAAGTAATCATCACTTCGATCGGGATCCCACGGTGCCAGGAAGTCACGGTTGCGTTGTTGCAGCTCGGTCAACGCTTCGTCATCTTCAGATGCAATGAGTCGAATCCGTGAGGTCATGACTTCAATTTTCGCAGATCGGACGATGCCTCTTGAACGGCGCGTCAATAGATGATGTCTGACCCGAGCTATTAGCCGGCGCCAGTGTACGAGTGGTACCCGGAGCCGCCGGACCAAGAACGAGGAATGTGGTGCTCACAGTGCTGACTCGAAGTTCGAACCCTCTCATCCCCAATCCGGGGGAGTTCACTGTTCCGGGAATCGGATTGCTCGTGCCACCCCTCTTTATGATGGTGCTCTCGGTATCCGCGACAGTGGCTGGTGCCCTCGCGTGCGCAAGATCTGGCTTGCGGGAGCACGGGCTGGCTACCTCACCTGTCGAATCGTGCGCCGTCGGGTCGTGGTCGACGGATGGCGAGCAGGAGCAGGATGAAGGCACCGGGAGGGACAAGCGCGAGCAAGACCCACCAGCCTGAAAGATTCGAGTCGTGCAGACGGCGGATTGCGATGGTGAATCCGGGGACAATCGTGACTATCAGCCAGAGGCCCGCGATGAAAAGAGAGAATGCGGCAAGCGGCGAACTAGGCGCGTCGGTCGGGTGCACGGTTGATAACTCGATGTTCGCGAAGAGTGCGGACCCGAACGGATCAAAGGACAAAGTGGATTGCGGCGTCCGACCCGAGACGATTGCAGGAACAAGGAGCTGCGTGGTAGCTAGCAGGATGACGTTGACGAGCATCCACCACCAGGACTCGCTCCGGCTTGCCCGCCCTCGGAGCTGAAAAGCTCTGCCTACGAACCTGCCCATCGCCTGCGGAAGGGAACTCCCTCGCATGGGAGCAGCGTCGATGGCTGTTCCACGGGTGTACGTCACGACGCGATGCTAACAGGAACGAACCGAAGCACACGGTGGACGAACTCCCCTACGCAGCGGCGGAGTCAGATAGAACTTGCTGCGGGATCAGTTGCAGACGAGAGGCGCGGTATCCGGTGAAGGACCCCACAACGATCATGCTGGCAAATCCAACCATGTGCTGCCCACGACCAGCCGTCGGGAGAATTGATACAGCTACGTGCGATGTCGCCGCTTTCGAGACTGCGAGATGAACAACCAACTGACACCGATCAGGATCAGCGCTAGTGGGATTGCGCCGGGTTCACTGTCTGTATAGATTTGCGCAATCATGAGCACGAAACCGAGCACGGTAACAATTGCCGGTAACACTGTTTTCACTTTCAGCCCTTCATGGTGTCTGGGATCTTCTACGGCATCGCCTGTGGTTCGATTTTCAGCTAGCGTCCACAAACGTCCTCTCCTAGCCACTCGAACCTGTATCAGTGCCGGCCCCACGGGCTGCGTTGCGCAACCGATGGGTTTAGTCAGTCACAGAATCAGGGTGCGCAGCAATCACTGGTGGGCGTCGTGCGTGTCGATGTGCCGGTAGAAGGCGCCTCGGGACATGCCGAGACCACGGGCAACGCGTGACGCCCGCCGTCCCTGCTTGATGAGCGGGCCGAGGGATGCTTCATTATTCGCTTTCGGGGCTATTGCTTCCAGGTATCTTCGGGGTGTGGTCGAAGATGGCGACGCTAGGACCGCGTTGCTTACCTAGATCTGCGCGCCGCATACTCATTTCCTCACACTGCTTACGTAGATCATCGCGCGCTTGACCGGTTTCAGAGCAATGCGTCGGTACAGTCACGACAGGGGACTCATTCCGGATACGTGCAGTAGCTCGAATCCACCTCGAGACGTCACTGGGCTATCTGCTGAAGGAGGCGTCGAGCGCTTTTCGCGCCTCCATGGAGGCAGTGCTGCGCCCGCTTGGGATGACGGTGACGCACTACTCCTGCCTGGAATTGCTCGCACAGCGTCCTGGCCTGTCCAATTCCGAGCTCGCGCGAGGAGCGTTCGTGACACGTCAGTCGACGAATGTTCTGCTCTACGCGACGACGAGCCCAACCGCCCATAGGCGGATCGTCTTTCCGGCACCGTTGTCCTGTGCGCCGAAGACCAGCCAGGGGCGGGGCCCGCCCTACGACGTCGGCTGCTCAGGCTTGACCGCAGGCCGCGCGCAAGCATGGCTTCTCAATCGGATCAGGTGATGAACCCTTTCTCGGGAAGTCCGCGCCTACACTCAGCGAACACGCAACTGCTCATCATCGGGGGAACAATGGAATCGACAGCTAAGAAATGCATCAGGTGGGGCGTTGTGCTGATTGTCGCCGGCGGATTTGTACTCGTGCTGCTTCCAGTGTTGATCGGCCTGCTCGCTGAGACTGCGGGCCCGACAGCAGCGATCGGAGTCGGTGCGGTAGACGTCGTTCTCACGCTGGTTCGCTGGGCGATGATACCCATGGGGACCACCCTGATCGGTGCTGCGGTCGTCATCCGGGCCCTGGCCCCATCACTCGAGCGTTCTCGGGACACCCATACTTCTGACGCCTGAATGAGTCGGGTGTCGTCGCGCTCCAGAGGTCCGGTCGCTTGCTCATGAGCGTCTGCACAAGGATCCCTTCCGTGCGGAACATCTGCTTGGCGTGGTGCTCGACTGGCCTTCGGTGTGACCTGAGCGGTGGCTTCTCCGCGCAGTGCTGGCCTGTACAACGAATACCGACTCACGGGAGACTGACGCCGTGCGCAAATTGACCTTCGCCATGAGCCTGAGTTTGGACGGCTACATCGCCGCCCCCGGCGATGACCTCGGCTGGAGCGTATCGAGCGACGAGCTGTTCCAATGGTGGTCCGACCGGGTGGGGGCCACCGGTCTGGCGCTATACGGGCGCAAACTGTGGGAGACGATGAGTTCCTATTGGCCGACCGCCGACCAGCAGCCTGGCGCCACGCCGGCGCAGATCGAGTACGCCCGCCGCTGGCGCGATATGCCGAAGGTGATGTTCTCCTCGACGACCAGCACGGTCGACTGGAATACCCGCCTGGTTACCGGCGACGCGGTCACCGAAATCGCCCGGCTCAAGGCCGACGATGGCGGCTCCATGGACATCGGCGGTGCCACACTCGCCGCGGCGGCCATGCGGGCCGGGCTGATCGACGAGTACGTGACCGTCACCCATCCGGTCCTCGTGGGCGGCGGCACGCCGTTCTTCCCTGCCCTGGACCACTGGGTGAAGCTGAGCCTGGTGGAGACCCGAACGTTTCCCAACGGTGTGGTCCTGACCAGGTACGAGACCAGTCGCTGAGCGCCCGACGTCGGATCAACGCCTCCTTCGGGCCACCCAAGGATTTCGTGGCTGTGTTCATGTTCCAAGTCGCCCTGGTTAGGCTTTCACCATGCCAAGAACGGTCGCTTTGATCCGAGGCGTAGGAGGGCCCACCGCCTTGAAGATGGCGGAGCTACGTTCAGCATTAGAGGACAACGGACTCGAAGGTGTAACGACCTTGCAGGTAGCGGGCAACATCATTTTTGACCCGGGCGAACACTCTGCGGCGGCCTGCGCCACCCTCATCAGGCACACCGTGCGCGAGAGGTTCGGCCATGATCTTCCCGTCATCATCCGCTCCCACGAACAACTAGTCGATGCCGAGCGGCGCAACCCGTTCATCGGATCGCAGGAAGCCCGTTGGGTCATGACGGTGTTCCTTGATCAGGCACCGCAGCCAGGAACCAGCCTCGATCCTGCCGCAGGAGCACCGAACCTCTTCGCTGTGGACGGATTCGAGGTATTTATCCGTTACGCCTCTGACGTGGCGGGTTCGAAGCTCCAATCCACGTGGTTCGAAAAACGACTCGGTGTTGTCGGCACCGCCCGTAACGCCAATACCGTCGCCAAGCTCATTCAGCTCACCGCCTAATACCGCCGATACCGGATCCTCTACCGGTACACCGCCGCCCGCGTGGCGCTGCGCCGGATCTGTCGTCAGGTGATCGAGGGTTGACCGAATGTGGATGGGTCCACGGGCCGTTGATCTTTGGGCAGATTCTCTAGGACGAGGAGGTATGACTCGGTAACGAGGTCGTCGACGAGGGCGGCTTCCAGTCGGCCTTTCGGGTGGAGGGTGATCCAGTGCTTCTTGTTCATGTGGTAGCCGGGCGTGATGTCGTCGTAGGCCTCACGGAGCAGGTGCGCGTCGTCCGGGGCCGCTTTGAGGATGACGACGGGTTCGCCGTCGACCTCGGTGTGCAGCATGAACACTTTCCCACGCACCTTGTAGACGTCCCAGCCAGCTCCGAACGGGTGCGTGAGTTCGGCACCGGGGAGCTCACGCACCCGTTCGGCAGCCCGCTGCTGCAGTTTCTTTCCTTGCGTGGTCATCGTTCGATCCCCCTCGCTCCTCAGGGTATGACGACCAGTTTGCCGACGGTGTGACCCTTCTCGGCGTGCCGGCGGGCGTCGGCGATGTCGGATCTGGCAGTCTCCCCACCACGGACGTCACGACCACGGAGTGACCGAGCGTTTCTGCTGCTCGCCGTCGATGACGAGGTCGAGTCGCTCGTCGAGGAACGCGACGTAGTCCCGCACGTCGGCTGCGTCACTCAGCGGGTGCTCGTACTGCCACGCGATGTCATCCACTCTCCTGTCTCCGACGATCGCGGAGTACCAGGTCGCATGACCTTTGTACGAGCACATCGATCTTGTCGAGCTGAGCTCGAGCGGCGCCACGACGTCCTCGATCGGAAGGTAGTACCGGGCAGGCAGGGTCGTCTCGAACAGCATCCGCGCTCGGGTGGTGTCGGCGAGGATCTGCCCGTCGAGCATCAGCTGCACATGCCGGGAGGTGCCTCGAATGTCGATGCGACCGTACGGGTCATGCGGATGGCTGATGATCTCGTCGTCTTCTTCGAACCAGCTGTCGAAGTCGGCGAATGCGAGGATCACGTAGTTGGCGAGACCGGGGTCGAGTGCGCGGAATCCAGCGGCCGCAGTGTCCGTTCCCGCAACCCGCACCCCGACCGGCTCGCCCTGCGTCGTGCGCACGTCGAACGGGATACGCGGGTCGAACACGGGAATCTTCGACAGGTCGGGAAGCATGAATCCGACCGAAGCATCCTCGAGTGGCACTGGCGTGCGAAGCGAGATCTCGGCGCGGATGTCTTGGGTTGGGACTGCGTACCCGGGCACGACCCGGCGCGGCTCCCACACGAGCATCGCGCGCGTGGTGTCAACGACGGTCTGCCCGCCGAGCGTGGCGCGAATGCGCTTTGCTGTCGGCTCGTATCTCAGCTTTTGGAGCAGCTGCCCCATCACATCCCGCATGCGCACGCCGGTCGTGTCGGCGTCGTGGTCAAGTGGGTCTTCTGTGGGGCTTGACATGCACTCACGGTAGACCCGCGCCGCCGCGTCCGGGTAGAGGCGGATGGCCGAGCAGTGATCACCGGATCGCGCATTCTCAAGTCGTCTTCTTCAGATGGTGCAGTGACCGAGGGCGGAGCCACTGGTATGCCAACCAGATCGTTCCCACGATTGGCAGAAGAGGAATTGTGGGTCTGCCGCTAGCCACCAGGAAGGCAAAAACAACCCAGAGAACAGCGGTGATGACAGTTGTGGAAATAAGTGTCTTCCGGGTGATCGGATAAGACGGTAAAACGATACCTTCGGCTCGAAGGTTGCGGGTTTCAATCACTGCCCCGCGGATCAACGGACCGAAGGCAGCAGCCGGTACCGGTAGTCAAGCTCGTCCGGTGCGTAAGGCACGCGCTATGTCGTGGCGATCGTGAGACTCAGCAATGAGGGCCGCGGACTCCCAATCGTAGGTAACCGATCGTAGTTCCACCTCCCACTGTCCACTCGCATCATCAAGGATGGCGTAACGCGCGTGGGGGGTACCCGCCTCCATCACATGCGAGTGAAGGGCATTGTCGTGGTAGGCGGGCCAGCCAACACTGCCAGGGTTGACGATCAAGGTGCCCTCCGAAAGCCGCATGACGCGCGCGAGGTGCGTATGCCGGCACGCGTCCCGTAATTACTCCTAGGCCCTTCTCGTGAACAGCGGGAACGTGTTTACGAGGACGGTTCGAACCTGAATATCCCTCGAGTAATACTCAAGCGGCCATCACGGCGCGCGTCATGTAGGAGCTATACGGATCTTCCTTGTAGGAGCCAAAGGGTGGGCACGGATCGAAGGCGTGCCTGGCATAAAGTGCTCGGGCGGGCGCGAAGAATTCCATGCTTCCGGTCTCCAGGGAGATACGAGTGACGTGACGTGCTCGGGCATCCGCGAGCACGTGATTCAGCAACGCGGACGCTATTCCCCGCCCCCGCAACTCGGGCTCCGTCCGCATGCTTTTGAGCTCCTCGTGCCCTGGCTCGAGCACCGCCAATGCGCTCGTGCCCGCTATCCGCCGTCCGTGCCAGGCGACCCAAAGCCTGACGCCCGGCTGCCGCAGAGCAGCCATGTCCAGCGCATGCTGGCTCTCTTTCGGCGAGTGCGGTGCCATGTCCGCCAGGTGGGCACGCAGAAAGTCCTCGAGGGCGGGATCATCGAAGTCGGCGGGTCGGATGGTGCACGTCATGGGCGGGAAGTTAGCAACCCCATATTTCAGGAGCGTTTCACGGTAGCGCTGCTGATCCCATAGGAACCTCAAGTGAACAGAACCTGCGGTGGCCCGCGGCGATTGCACTGACTGGCGGGACCATCAGACGCGTCGGCCGCCCGGGTCGTGGCATGACGGCGATACCGTCGGGACGCTCGGCTAACCTAGAGCAGTGACTTACGAGATCGAGATTGGCCGAGGCAAGCGCGGACGCAGGGCATATTCGCTGGACGACGTGGCGGTGGTGCCGTCCCGGCGTACCCGGGATCCGCTCGACGTCTCCGTGAACTGGCAGATCGACGCCTACCAGTTCGAGATGCCCGTCGTCGCGGCGCCCATGGATTCCGCCATGTCGCCGGCCACGGCCATCGCGATGGGCCGGCTCGGCGGCCTCGGCGTCCTCAACCTCGAAGGGCTCTGGACCCGCTACGAGGACCCGCAGCCGGTCTTGGACGAGATCGCCGGGCTCAGCACCGAGAACTTCAGCCCCGCGGCCACCCGGCGCATGCAGGAGCTGTACGACGCGCCCATCCGGGCCGAACTCATCACCAGCCGCCTGGCCGAGATCCGTGAGGCCGGCGTGACGGTCGCCGGTTCGCTCACGCCGCAGCGGACCCAGCAGTTCTACAAGACGGTCCTCGCGGCGGGCGTCGACATCTTCGTCATCCGCGGCACCACCGTGTCCGCCGAGCACGTGTCCAAGAACGAGCAGCCGCTCGACCTCAAGAAGTTCATCTACGAACTCGATGTCCCGGTCATCGTCGGCGGCGCCGCCGGCTACACGCCTGCGCTCCACCTCATGCGCACGGGTGCCGCCGGTGTGCTCGTGGGCTTCGGCGGAGGAGCGACGACGACGACCCGCAGGGCCCTCGGCATCCACTCGCCGCTCGCCTCGGCCATCGCCGACGTCGCCGGTGCCCGCCGCGACTACATGGACGAGTCCGGCGGCCGGTACGTGCACGTCATCGCCGACGGCGGGATGGGCGCGAGCGGCGACATCGTGAAGGCCATCGCCATGGGTGCGGACGCCGTCATGCTCGGTTCGGCGCTCGCCCGCGCGGAAGAGGCGCCGGGCAAGGGCTGGCACTGGGGCCAGGAAGCGCACCACCACGAGCTCCCGCGCGGCGACAGGGTCAACATCGGGACCGTCGGCCCCCTCCAGGAAGTGCTGTGGGGACCGTCCCACCACACGGACGGGACATCGAACCTAATCGGGGCGTTGCGCCGGGCCATGGCCACCACCGGCTACTCGGACCTCAAGGAGTTCCAGCGGGTCGAAGTGGTGCTCTCGCCCTATATCTCCAACGACTGATGGGATTAGAGTTGGCCTAGCTCCCCAGGGGCGCTTAACCTCCCAATGAAGGGTCTGGCCATGGCATCCGGTGCACTCAGTCCGCAGAACCGTGACGACGCGCTCCGGGCGCTGAGGGCTACCTCGGAACCCGGACAGGAACTCGACCTGCTGATCGTCGGGGGAGGCGTGGTGGGCGTCGGAGCCGCGCTCGACGCCGTCACGCGAGGTCTCTCCACCGGCATCGTCGAGGCCCGCGACTGGGCGTCCGGGACGTCATCGCGCTCGTCCAAACTGATCCACGGCGGCCTGCGCTACCTGGAGATGCTGGACTTCGCGCTCGTGCAGGAAGCCCTCAAGGAACGCGGGCTGCTGATCCAGCGCATCGCGCCGCACCTCGTGAAGCCGGTCCCGTTCCTGTACCCGCTGACCAGGCGCTTCGTGGAGCGCCCCTATGTCGGCGCCGGGATCGCCCTATACGACGCCATGAGCATGAGCGGCGGCAACTCGCGCGGTGTCCCGTTCCACAAGCACCTGAGCCGGAAGGCCACGCTGCGCGCGGCACCGAGCCTCAAGGACGACGCGATGGTCGGCTCCATCCGCTACTACGACGCGCAGGTCGACGACGCGCGGTACGTGGTCAACATGGTGCGCACCGCCCAGCACTACGGCGCGCGGGCGGCGAACCGCGTCAGCGTGGTGGACTTCCTCCGCGAAGGCGAGCGCGTGGTCGGCGCGCGGGTCAGGGACCAGGAGAGCGGCGACGAGTTCGCCATCCGCGCCAAGCAGGTCGTCAACGCTACGGGTGTCTGGACCGACGAGACCCAGGCCATGGTGACCGACCGCGGACAGCTGAAGGTGCGGGCCTCCAAGGGCATCCACCTCGTGGTGCCGCGCGACCGCTTCCAGTCCACGGTCGGGCTGATCCTCCGGACCGAGAAATCCGTGCTCTTCGTCATCCCCTGGGGCCGCCACTGGATCATCGGCACCACCGACACGGACTGGAACCTCGACAAGGCGCACCCTGCAGCGTCCTCGAAGGACATCGACTACGTGCTGGAACACGTGAACCGGGTGCTGAAACGCCCCCTGACGCGTGAGGACGTCGAGGGCGTGTACGCTGGCCTGCGCCCGCTGCTGGCGGGCGAGAACGACTCGTCAGCGAAACTATCGCGGGAGCACGTCGTCGCGCACCCCGTCCCTGGACTGGTGGTCGTCGCCGGCGGCAAGTGGACCACCTACCGCGTCATGGCCAAGGACGCCGTCGACGAGGCCACCCGTGCGCTCGACGAGAAGGTGCCGGAGAGCTGCACCGAGACCGTGCCGCTGCTGGGCGCCGAGGGATTCAGGGCCGCGTGGAACATGCGAGCCCGGCTCGCCGACGACGCCGGCGTGCACGTCGCGCGCGTCGAGCACCTCCTGCAGCGGTTCGGCACCCAGGCCACCGAGGTGCTGGACCTCATCCGGCAGGACCCCGGGCTGGGGCAGCCGCTGCCGGGGGCGGACGACTACCTGCGCGCCGAAGTCGTGTTCGCCGTCACGCACGAGGGCGCCCGGCACGTGGACGACGTGCTCACCCGCCGCACGCGGATCTCCATCGAGGCGTGGGACCGCGGGGTCTCCGCTGCGCCGGTGGTGGCCGACTTGATGGCGCCGTTCCTCGGGTGGAGCGACCAGCAGGTGGACCGCGAGGTGAAGCACTACCAGGCCCGTGTGGCTGCCGAGCGGCTCAGCCAGGAACAGCCCGACGACATCTCCGCCGACAGCGCCCGCATGGGTGTGCATGACATCGTCCCGCTAAGCTAGGAGGGCCGGGGGAGGCCGCGATCGGCGGCTGCATCCGGCGCGCGGCGGCCGGTTCCCGGACCGCCGATGCTGGCGGGAACTTCGAAAGGCATCCAGTGAGCGATCTGTCCCTTGAGCTGCACGACGCCGTTCTCACCACCCCCGACCTCGTGATCCTCGAGATGGAAGCCTCCTCGAAGGAGGATGCCGCGGCGCAGCTCGCCGGGAGGATGTACGAGGCAGGACGCATCTCCGACCTCGAGGCGTTCCTCGGCCAGGTCAACTCGCGCGAGCACCAGATGGCCACAGGGCTCCCCGGCGGGGTCGGGCTCCCGCACGCCCGCAGCGAATACGTCAACCAGACCTCGATCGCCGTCGGCGTCACGCGGTTCGGGTACAGCCTCGACTTCGGTGCGGTGGACGGCCCGGCAACGCTCGTGCTCCTCATGGCGACACCGGCACAGTCCTTCTCCGAGCACCTCGAGGTCCTCGCCACGATCGCGCGGAGCCTCTTCAAAGAGAACTTCCGCGAGTCCCTGCGCCGCGCGCACGACGCCGAGGTGATCGCCGAGCTGATCAACTCGTCGCTGGTGTTCTTCGACCACTAGGCCCCGAACGCTCCGGGCTGCTCCTCGGACTTCCGGCCGCTTGATCGCCCACTGAACCGCTCGCCGGACCGGCCGCTTGACCACAGCGTCCGGCGCCGGCGGCATTCGTTGTTCTACAGCGGCACGAAGTACCTTTAAGGGGTGTTGAAGACCGCCCTCAAGCCTCGATGGATCCTCATGCTGATCCTCGCGATGACGATCGCCGCGGTCTTCGTGCTCCTCAGCCAGTGGCAGTTCAACTCCTCGAGGGAGGCGCCGCCGCCCGCTCCGAGCACCACGGAGAACGTCCGCCCCCTGACCGGTGTCCTCCCGCCACGGACTCCGCTGTCCGCTGCGAATGCCGACCAGGTCGTCTCGTTCGAGGGCACCTTCCTGGCCGGCACCCGCGTCCTGGTGCAGGACCGGCTGCTCGGTGACGAGGAGGGCCTCTGGGTCCTCCAGGCCTTCGAGGTCGACGGGTCCGGAGTCCCGGCGGGCACGGACGGAGCATCGGTCATCCCCGTTGTCCTCGGATGGGTGCCCGATGCCCAGGATGCCGCGTCCGTACCCGAGCAGCAGGGTATGGCCACCGTCGTCGGACGCCTGCTGCCGCCCGAGGCCCCCGAGGTGCAGCGTCCCGTGGAGGGCCAGATCCCCACCCTGTCGACGGCTGAACTGTCCAACCTGTGGGACCGGTCCTCGTACGCGGCCTTCGTCGTGGCGTCCGACGTGGCGGTCGACGGTGTGGAGGTCCCCTTCGCCGCCGGACTGGAGCAGGTCGTCGTCGGCCCCCAGCCGCAGGAGACGCCCGTCAACTGGCTGAACATCTTCTACGCCGTGGAGTGGGTGGTCTTCGCCGGCTTCGCGTTCTTCCTCTGGTGGCGCCTCGTCGCCGACGACTACCGCCGCACGCTCGAGGACGAGGCCGACGCGGCCGAGGAAGCTCGCACCGGCGGCGCCCACCCAGGCGCGGTCGAGCCCGCCGTCGTTCTCTCCGCCCCCGTATCCGACCATGAAAGCGGTGCCCACCGTGACTGAGCCAGCCCTCGACCCTGCCGGAACCGGCCGCACGCCGTCGAAGGGGAAGCCGAAGCGGAGGTTCGGCGGCACGCACGCGCAGATCCGTTCGGCGCTGACGTTCTACAAGGTGCTCGCGTACGCCACGGGCGTCATGCTGCTGCTCGTTGTCGTCGAGATGGTCGCGAAGTACGGCTTCGACTCGGAGATCGTCACAGGTGGCGGTGCACCCCTCCAGTTCCTGCCCGAGGTGGTCGCGGAGACGGCCGGCGGCCTCAACCTGTCGACGGCGGTGCTGATCGTGCACGGGTGGCTCTACGTGGTCTACCTCATCGCCGACTTCCGGCTCTGGCAGTTCCTGCGCTGGCCGTTCAGCCGCTTCGTCCTCATCGCGCTCGGCGGTGTGGTGCCGCTGCTGTCGTTCATCGTCGAGAAGCGGATCCACCGCCAGGCCGAGGAAGACCTCGTGGCGCACCCCGAGGCCGCACCCCGTTACTGACGGCTGCGCCGCCGAACCTGCTCCACAGCCGGTTCATCAACGTGCGGCGCCGGTTCCCGCAGACTATTGTTGATGGGTGACTACCCCCGAGAACGGCTCTGAACACCGCCCTGTCCTCGTCGTGGACTACGGCGCACAGTACGCCCAGCTGATCGCACGCCGCGTCCGCGAGGCCGACGTCTACTCCGAGATCGTGCCGCACACGCTCAGCACGCAGCAGATCCTCGCGAAGAACCCCGCAGCCATCATCCTCTCGGGTGGTCCTTCCAGCGTGTACGCGGAAGGTGCGCCCCGGGTGGACGCGGATCTGTTCGACGCCGGCGTGCCCGTCCTCGGGATCTGCTACGGGTTCCAGGCCATGGCCAACGCCCTCGGGGGCACCGTTGCAAAGACGGGCCTGCGGGAATACGGCTCCACGGACGTCCGGTCCGACGGCGAAGCCCGGTCCATCCTCAGCGGCACCCCCGAACACCAGAACGCCTGGATGAGCCACGGCGACAGCGTCCAGTCCGCTCCGGAGGGCTTCGACGTCCTCGCCAGCACTGCAGGCGCCCCGGTGGCCGCCTTCGCGAACGAGGAGAAGAGCCTCTACGGCGTGCAGTGGCACCCGGAGGTCAAGCATTCCCAGCACGGCCAGGCCGTGATCGAGAACTTCCTCTTCCGGGGTGCGCGGCTCGACCCGAACTGGACCACGCGGAACATCCTCGAGGAACAGGTGGAGCGCATCCGCGAGCAGATCGGCGACTCCCGCGTGATCTGCGGACTCTCCGGAGGCGTCGACTCCGCCGTCGCCGCCGCGCTCGTGCAGCGTGCGGTCGGCGACCAGCTCACCTGCGTCTTCGTGGACCACGGACTCCTCCGCGAGGGTGAGGCCGAGCAGGTGGAGCGCGACTTCGTCGCCGCGACCGGCGTGAAGCTCTACGTCGCCAACGAGCAGAAGCGGTTCCTCGACGCACTCGCCGGCGTCTCGGACCCCGAGACCAAGCGCAAGATCATCGGGCGCGAGTTCATCCGCGCGTTCGAGGAAGCCGAACGCGCCATCATGCGGGAGGCGGAAGCCGAGGGCGAGCCCATCCGCTTCCTGGTGCAGGGCACCCTCTACCCCGACGTCGTCGAATCGGGCGGAGGAGAAGGCGCCGCCAACATCAAGAGCCACCACAACGTGGGAGGCCTGCCCGAGGACCTGCAGTTCGAGCTCGTGGAACCGCTCCGGACCCTCTTCAAGGACGAGGTGCGTGCCGTCGGAGCCCAGCTCGGTTTGCCCGCGGAGATCGTGGGACGCCAGCCGTTCCCCGGCCCCGGGCTCGGCATCCGCATCGTCGGCGACGTGACCGAGGAGCGCCTCGAGCTCCTGCGCAAGGCCGACGCGATAGCCCGCGCCGAGCTCACGGCGGCAGGGCTCGACAACGAGGTGTGGCAGATGCCGGTCGTCCTGCTCGCCGACGTGCGCAGCGTCGGTGTCCAGGGTGACGGACGCACGTACGGCCACCCGATCGTGCTGCGTCCGGTATCGAGCGAGGACGCCATGACGGCCGACTGGTCGCGCCTGCCGTACGACCTCCTGGCCCGGATCTCCAACCGGATCACCAACGAGGTGGACGGGGTCAACCGCGTGGTGCTCGACGTGACGAGCAAGCCGCCGGGAACCATCGAATGGGAGTAGGCGGACTCCGGAGCGGGATCGAACCCACTCCGGTCCGCACGGGCCGCGTTGCTATCCGCGGGGTCCGTTCGCTTTTCGGATAGCTTGGAAGACATGCCCATCTGGTCGAGATCAGCACGTGACAATGCAGGAAAGAAGGCGGTCGTGCCGGAGCAGGACCAGCGGGATGCGGTAGGGACGCCGGCGGATCAGCCGCACGCGGACCGACAGGGCGCCCGGTCGGAGCAGCACCCGGCACCGTCCGACGATGCCGCCCAGGACTTCCTCCTGCCCTGGCTCGAGGGGCTCGGACCGCAGGCGACGGGGGATACGCTGCTCCATTTCCGGCCGTCTGCCGGTACGAGCATCGACCTGACCCACGCGCACCCCTCGGGACTCGCGCAGCTCCTCGCCGGGCGCCGCACGCGCCTGTCGACGCTCCTGCGCGATCCGGTCCAGTACAGCGCCGCGAAAGCCGCTGCCCGTGCCCTGCGCGCGAAGATCTTCGAACTCGGCACCGAGCGCGGCATCGACGTCGGGTACCTGGCCGCCGGCACCGCGTCGTGGCGTTCGGTGGACGACTCCGGACGCTCCGAGACCCTGAACGCACCGATACTCCTCACGGCGGTCTCCCTGACGGTGCACCCGTCGCAGGACGACTACGAGCTGCAGATCACCGAGCAGGCCCGGATGAATCCTGCCCTCGTGCGCCACCTGCGCCACCATCAGGGCCTCCAGGTGGATCCTCCCGCCATCGCCCGGCTCGCCTACGGCACTGCCCGCTTCGACCCGCACCCGGTCCTGGAGCGCATGCGGGCGCTGAGCGCCGACGTCCGCGGGATGTCCGTCGAACACCGGATCCTGGTGTCGACCTTCGCCGACCTCGCCGGCGTCAAGGGAGATCCGGCCCTGCGCCCCGACCACCCGGTCCTCGCCGCACTCATGGCTTCGGCCAGGGGCGACGCCGCGGCCGCCTCGGCCCTGTCGGGGAGCGCGGACGAACTGTCCTTCCCTCCCGCCGACGAGCGGGACCCCGTCGAGGAACTCCTGATCCTCGACGCGGACCGGGCGCAGCAGGATGTGCTCGACCTCGCCTCCGCCGGCGTCAGCGTCGCCGTCGCCACACCGCCGGGCACGGGCCAGACCCAGACCGCCCTGAACGTGGCCGCCAGGTCCGCCGCCGCCGGCAAGCGTGTCGTCGTCGCGGCGGAGCGCCGGGGCAGCCTCAACGAATTCGTGCAGGACCTCGACGGCCTCAACCTCGGGTCCCTCGTGCTCCAGGTAGGCAGCCAGACCGGTCCGGCGCAGCTGCGCGAGGCCGTCATCCGCGCCCTCGTCCGCAACGAGAAGGCCGTCGAACCGCAACTCGAAACGCTGCATTCCACGCTGACCGGACACCGCCACCAGCTGATGGAGCACGTCCGGAGCCTCCACAACGTCCGCAGCCGCTGGGGATGCTCGCCCTACCAGGCCATGCAGTCGCTCGCCGGCCTCACCGCGCTCGACCCCTCGCCGTCCACGACGGTGCGCCTCAAGCGCAGCGTGCTCGACTCCATCGCGGACCGCAGGGGTCTGACCGAGCGGCTCCAGCGGGCCGCCGAGCTGGGCAGCTTCAGCAAGGCCTCGACCGAGAGCCCCTGGTACGGGGCGCAGCTGCTCAACCGCAAGGAGACCGAGCACGCGCACGGTCTCGCCGAGCAGCTGTCCACCGAGATCCCCGAGCTCCGGGGCAAGGTGCAGCGCGTCGCGGAGCATTCGCACATCACGCTCGGCGGAACGTTCAAGGAGTGGGGCGAGCAGCTCGAGCTCCTGGTCGCGGTGCGTGAGAGCCTCGACAAGTTCACGTCGGACATCTTCGACCGTCCCGTCACCGACCTGATCTCCGCGACGGCGCCATCGTCGTGGCGCAAGGAGCGCGACATCGAGATGAGCTCGATGACGAGGTCGAGGCTGCGGCGCGTTGCCAAGGAGTACATCCGGCCGGGTGTGCACATCTCGGACCTGCACACCTCCCTGCTCGAGGTGCAGCAGCAGCGTACGCTGTGGACCCGCTACGCCCTCACCGAACGGCACCCGTCCGTTCCGACGGGGCTGGCGGAGATCCACGCGTCCTACCGCGCCGTCGAGGTCCTTCTCGCGGAGCTGACCACGATCCTGCGGCCCACCGCCGGCAGCCCTGACCTCGCGGCACTCGACCTGGACGGCCTCGAAGCCCTCCTGCGTGACCTCGCGCTGGACAAGGACACCCTGGAGACGTTGCCGGAGCGCACGCTGCTGCTCGACGAGATGCGCGAGCAGGGGCTGGGTGAACTGCTCGCCGACCTCGCAGCACGGGAGGTCCCCGCCGAGCGCGTGGGACCCGAACTCGAACTCGCCTGGTGGCAGTCCGCCCTCGAGGCGATGATCAGCGGCGATGACTACCTCGCCATGTCGGACGGCGACAGCCTCCGCAAGCTGGAGGCCGAATACCGCCTTGCGGACAACGCCCACGTCGCTTCCGGGCCGGCCCGCATCCGGTGGACGCTCGCCGAGCGCTGGCGCGCCGCGGTGGAGGCCCACCCGGAGGACGCCGCACGCCTGCGGCAGGAACTCAAGGACGGCACGCTCACCCTCGAGGTCTTCGCGGGCCTGCACCGGGACCTCGTGGCTGCACTGGTGCCGGTCTGGGCGGTCAGTCCGCTCACCATCAGGGGCGCCGTGCCCGAGGGGTACACCTTCGACACCGCCGTCATCCTCGATGGGGAGTCGATGTCGCTGCAGAGTGCGGTGCCCTGCGTGGCGCGGGCCTCCCAGGTCCTGGTGTTCGGCGACGATCGCCTCGCCGGCCCCACCCGCTTCAGTATCGAGGTGCAGTCCGCCGACCGCGCGTCCACGCTCGAGCCCCTGCCGAGTGCGTTCGACTCCCTGCGCGAGGTGCTGCCCGTCCGCGGACTCACCGAGATCTACCGCGGCGTCGACCGGGCTTTGGACACCTATCTCAGCGAATCGTTCTACGGCGGGAAGCTCTCCCGGCTTCCGCAGGCCTCCGAGGTGACGGGGGAGGGACGCGGCCTGGTGGTCGAGTACCTTCCGAACGGCACCGGGATGCCGAGCTCCGAGCACGACGGCGTGGAGAGCGTCGCCGTCGAGGTTAACCGGGTCGTCGAACTCGTCTTCGACCACATCCGCCGCCGCCCCAACCTCTCCCTGGCCGTCGTGACGGCCAGCGCCCGGCACGCGGCCCGGGTGGGGGAAGCCATCCGCATGCAGATGGCGGAATTCCCGTGGGCCGCCGGCTTCTTCACTCCGGGCAGGGAGGCTTTCCGTGTGGTCCCCGTCGAGCGCGCGGGCGGCCTCGTCCGCGACGACATCATCTTCTCGCTCGGGTACGGGCGGACTCCGCATGGGCGGGCACTGCACACGTTCGGTCCGCTGTCGGGCCCGGATGGCCGCCGCAACTTCGTCATGGCGATGACGCGGGCCCGGCGCCTGCAGCATGTGCTGACGTGCTTCGAGCCGTCCGACCTGGATCCGGACCGGCTCACCACGGGTGCCCTGGACTTCTTCGAGTTGCTCCAGCGCGAACTCGGCAGCGGTGCAGGGCGAAGCCCTGCCGCGTCCGGCGGCAACGAGGATCCGCTGGTGGCGGACCTCGTGGACCGGCTGCGGCACCGCGGCGCAGAGGTGTGGGACCACTACGCCGGCGTCCTGGACATCGTCGCGGTACGACCGGCGGACCTCCGGGCGGACGGGAGCGCCGCTGCGGTACAGGACGAGCGCCCCGCTCCGCTGGCCATCGAATCGGACGGCACCAGCCGCTACGGGTCGATGTCCGTGCGGGAGCGCAGCCGCCTGCGCCCCCAGGTCCTCGAGCGCATGGGCTGGCGGTACATGCCGCTCTGGACCATCGAGGTCTTCACCGATCCCGATGGTTGCGCGGAGCGTGCGTCGGCCCTCATCGGGCTGCCGCCGCGCGAGACCCCGGACCAGGCACGGACAGGAAAGGACCCCGCCAGGATGCGGAAGGACGAGCAGCACCCCGGTGGCTGGACCACCATAGACGGTGAGCCCGACGGGACCGGCGACGCGTCGCCCGCCATCCCGACGACCGCGGGCGAGGACGATCCCCGGTCCTGGGGAGACGCCGAGAACAACCACGACGAGTGGCTCAGGGAGCAGCGTCCGCCGCACTGGGGCTGATCGCCTCTCGGCGCCAATCGGCGTCCGTAGGCGCCCCTCACCGCCCGGCGGTCAGGACGAGGTGGACGTCGCCCGCGCTGGAGGACCCGGCGAGGGCCTCGGCGTCGGCCGCGCGGGCGGCAATGACCACCAGCCCGCCTGCGTCCCCCGCGCCTGGCCAGGTGCTTCCGGTACCGCCCGGGGACGTCCAGAGGACGGCGACGGAGCGGGCCAGGACGGTGGACTCCGCAGCGGCGTCGTAGCCGTTGCCCGTACTGAGGATCACGTCGACGAGCTGGCCCGGGGCGAGCAGCTGGACGGTGGCGGGGTCGGCCGGGCGGAGGGGGACCGCGACGGTGCCGGGTGCGGTGCCCGTCAGCAGTCCGTCCCCTACGAGGGCGGTCGCGGCCACGGGGGACCCCTGGGACAGGGGAACGGCCAACTGCTGCCCGAGCACCTGCTCGGGCAGGCTGAAGGTGTCCCTGCTGAGGGCCTCTTCGGGGAGCTGGACCATGGCGACGTCGGCCTCCGTCAGGACCGCCCCGACCGCGAGGTCATGGGACGCGCTGACCACCGCCGTCGTCGGGTAGTCGTCGCCCACCGCCGCCTCGACGGCGACCCCGGCCGCCGCACTGAGGAGCAGGCAGGCGAGAAGCCGTTTGTGGCGGTGCATGAGCCGGCGGAGCCGGTACCGGAACGGTGCCCGTATTGGTGCCCGTAACGGGCGGCTGGACGGCGTCATGGACCGACCCTAGGCGGCAGGACCCGCAGGCCCTCCCGTAGCCGGGCTATGTGGACATCGGGTCAGGTGGACATCGGGCCGGTGCAACCTGCCTGCGCGCTCAGCGCCGCCAGGATGGTGCAGGTCGGGGCGTGAGCCTCAGGACGATGCGGCAGCCTTGCCGCTCGACGGGGACGCCGCGGCCGGTGCGGGAGACGGGGAGGACGCCGTCGTGCTCGGAGCCTTGGTGCTCGGGGACGCCCCGGCATCCGTGCTCGACTTCGTGTCGCGCGAGTCGGTGCGGTAGAAGCCCGAGCCCTTGAAGACGACCCCGACGCTGTTGAACTTCTTGCGCAGCGTTCCGCCACATTCGGGGCAGTCGGTCAGCGAGTCGTCGGAGAACGACTGCTGGATGTCGAAGGCGTGGCCGCAGTCCTTGCAGGCATAGGCGTACATGGGCATGGAAATCCTCCTGGACGAACTTCGCGGTCCCCGGATGGCTCGTTCGGACGACTGCTGTTGGCACTCTCCGGGGTCGAGTGCCAGTCTACACCGACGAGCCGTCCGTCCCGAAGCGGAGCAGTCCGTCCGGGGTGAAGACCCCGCCCAGCGGCTGGTCGTAGGGCTCGGACGGGATGGTGCCTGCCGGGAGGACCTCGGACCGGTAGACCACGCCCAGCCGGGGGACCGCTCCCGGCGCGCCCAGCGGGTAGCGGGCGAGGAAGCGGTCGTAGTAGCCCCCGCCCTGGCCGACGCGGTGGCCCGAGGCGTCGATGCCCAGCGCCGGTACGAGGATGACGGCCACATCCTGCACCTCGTCGAAGGAGAACCGCGTGCCTGTCGGTTCGTGGACGTGCGCGCGCACCGACCGCTGCAGGGGAATCCCGGGGAACCAGGAGGCCCAGGACAATCGGTACTCCGGCTCGCAGACGGGAACGACGACGCCGAAGCCGAGGCCGTGCAGTTCCTCGAGCAGCGGCGCGGTGTCCGGCTCCGGGCCGACGCCGAGATAGGCGGCGATGGTCGGCCTCTGCCGCGGGGTGCCGCTCGGGGCGGAGGGGAGACTGCGAACGTGTTCCACCACGACCCGGGCCAGTGCCCGTGACTGCTCCTGCCGGTCCGCAGGGTCCAGGGCTGCACGGGCACTGCGCAGCGAGGCACGCAAGCGGGCCTTCTCCGTATCACGAGTGGAAGGTGTCATGTCACCATTGTGGCAACGACCCGGGAATTCTGCGGCCGTTATGTAGTGTGGTCATCATGACTTTGCAATCACGTGTGACGAAGGCCGTTATCCCCGCGGCCGGCCTCGGGACCCGTTTCCTTCCCGCCACCAAGGCGATGCCGAAGGAAATGCTGCCCGTCGTCGACAAGCCGGCTATCCAGTACGTCGTCCAGGAGGCCGTCGATGCGGGCCTGTCCGACGTCCTGATGATCACGGGGCGGAACAAGCGCGCGCTCGAGGACCACTTCGACCGCGTTCCCTTCATCGAGCAGACGCTCGAAGCCAAGGGTGACCACGACAAGCTCGCCGCGGTGCGCCGTCCGTCCGAGCTCGGGGACATCCACTACCTGCGCCAGGGCGATCCGAAGGGTCTGGGGCACGCTGTCCTCCGCGCCAAGCTGCACGTCGGCAACGAGCCGTTCGCCGTCCTGCTCGGTGACGACCTGATCGACGAGCGCGATTCCCTGCTCGAGACCATGATCGATGTCCAGGCGAAGACGGGCGGTTCCGTGATCGCCCTCATCGAGGTGGATCCGGAACAGATCAGTGCCTACGGCTGCGCCGACATCACGGAGATCGACGGCGAGAACCACGTCCGCGTCAACCAGCTCGTCGAGAAGCCCTCCGTCGCGGACGCGCCGTCGAACCTCGCCGTGATCGGGCGCTACGTGCTCCACCCCCGGGTGTTCGAGGTCCTCGAGACCACGAAGCCGGGCCGCGGCGACGAGATCCAGCTGACGGACGCGCTGCAGACCCTTGCCGCCGCCGACGGCGAGGGATCCGGCGTGTACGGCGTGGTCTTCCGCGGCCGCCGCTACGACACCGGTGACAAGCTGAGCTACCTGAAGGCCGTTGTGACGCTGGCGTCCGAGCGCGAGGACCTCGGTCCGGACCTCCGCGCCTGGATCAAGGACTTCAGCAAAGACATCTCGGTCTAGCACGCCATGTGGTCGGCGAGCAGCTGGCCCGTGACCCTGAGGACAGGCGCCTTGTCCCTGAGGCCCATCCGCCACAGGGACAAGGCAGCCTGGACGGCATTGCGTCATCGAAATGCCCAGTGGCTTGCACCCTGGGAGGCATCCAATCCGGATCCCGAGGGGTTCCTGCCCACCTACCACCAGATGGTGCGCTCCCTGTCCGCACAGGCCCGGGCCGGATCTGCCCTGCCGTTCCTGATCACGGAGCAGGAGCCCGGCTCACGGGAGGACAGCCTCGTAGGTCAGCTGACGGTCTCCGGCATCACCTGGGGATCCGCCATGACTGCGACGCTCGGCTACTGGGTGGACTTCGACCGGGCCGGGCGCGGAATCGCGCCCACCGCGGTGGCCCTTGCCACGGACTACTGCTTCGGGGACCTCGGGCTGCACCGGATGGAGATCAACATCCGCCCCGAGAACCGCGCGAGCCTCCGGGTCGTGGAGAAACTGTCCTTCCGGGACGAGGGGCTCCGGCCGCGCTACCTCCACATCGCAGGACAGTGGGCGGACCACAGGAGCTTCGCCCTGACCTCCGAGGAGGTTCCGCGCGGTCTGCTGGCGCCGTGGCTGGAGAGCAGGCAGCCACATGCCGACTGAGCACTCGAATGCCCTTCGGGGCATACTACGTGCCGACACACCGGGATCAATGCGGGAGCAGGGGGCCAACTGCTCCTACCGTTCTAGGTGTGGTCTTCTCCCTGGATAGCTCGTTGGTGCTCGCCGCAATCGTCGGATTGTGGCTGGTGTGGGTAGCGCCGTTCGTCCTTCGAAAGACCGTGCCGGCAGCCGCCGGCAGCAGACGCCGATCGCCGAAAGCCAGGACGGGCAGTCCTGGAGGGAGCATGATGACAATGACCGCGCCGCAGGACGATGCCGCACGACCGGGAGAGACCCTGGAACCGCCCTTCACGGCGACGGCCCCGTCGCCGTCCGCTGTGCGGCCGGGTCCCTCGCCCAGGCCCTTCACGCCGCGGTGGGGACGCATCGCAGTGGCGCTGGTAGGACTCCTCGCGCTCTGCGCCGCCCTCGTCACGCTCGTCCTCGGAGCCGTAGGTGTCGTCTCCCTCCTCGTTCCCCTCGCCTGCGTCGGCCTCGCCGCCGTGGCCGTCGCTGTCCTGAGGCTGCTCGCCGTCCGTAGCCGGGAGGCGCGCGTCAATCGTGCCTTCGCCGATGCCATGGCACCCGCGCGCGCACCTGCCTCGGCACGTGTCGAGGTCGTTCCGGCGGTTCCGGTGGCTCCGCCCGCACCGAGACGTCCGACCACCCTGTTCAACGCCGAAGAGACCGCTGAACGGCCCCTGACGGCCATGGAACGGCGGACGGCGGCGCTCGCCGCGGCAGGTTCGTCCGTCGTGGATGTCCGTGGCCGGGCGGTGCCGGCCGAAGCCGCCGAAACGGCCGGTGCGGCCGAGACGGACGAAGCGGCCCAGCCGGCAGGGGCGACGGCGTGGGCCCCGGTCGAGGTACCCCGTCCCACCTACGTCGATGCGGCGAAGGCCGAACGCCAGGCGCCGGCCCCCCTGGACCTCCCCGAGGCGCCGAAGGCGTCGACCAGGACACCCATCAAGGCATCGGAAGCAGCTGCCCGTGTCGCCGCAGCAGCCGACACCGCCGGCGCAGCAGATACCGCCGGCACCGCGGACGCATCGGTCGGCTCCGATCCCGCCACAGGACGCATCAACCTCGACGACGTGCTGCAGCGCCGTCGCGCCTGACACCTCCGGGATGCCAGGGCCGTTCCCCGATGCCGTCCGTAGTCCCCGCGTAGGCGCTGCGTGAGGGCGAGGGAGGCACGCGTCCTCCGGGAGCAGGAGACGATCGCGCTCCTCGAATCGGATGCGCCGTCGGAGCTCCTGCGCTCTGCGCTCGCCACCGCGGGATGGGAGCTGGTCTCCTGGCAGCTGGGACCGCTGCACCACCGGCCCGGTGCCGGAGTGACGGGGATCTTCTCCCTCGAGGTGCGCGCACCCTCCGGCCGGGACCGCCGGGGGGCAGCGGCGCCTGTGCCGGCGCACGCCTGCATCACGTCCTGCGCCATCGATTCTCCCGCAGCCCGCGTGGAGGTGTTCCACCGCCGGGGCGCGGACACCCTCTCGGTCTGGGTGCATCCCGCCGATCCGCTGTTGCCGGGCCTCCCGCTGGCACTCGACCCCGTGCGCATCACTCCCTTCGCGTTCGGCGCGGAGCACGACCCCGAAGAGACCGTCATCGAGACCAGGAGCTACCGGCCGCTGCGGCGGGCCGTGGTCCTTGGAACGAACGGGAACGACCGCCGCTACCTGAAGGTGCTCCGCCGCCATGAGGCGGGGCCGCTCGCGGAACGGCACCGCATGCTGCGCGCTGCGGGCGTTCCGGCGCCCGCGCTGACTGGTGAGCCCGTGCAGGACGTCGTCGTCATGCATCCCGCTCCGGGGACACCGCTCGCCGAGCTCCTCATGCACGACGGCGCGTCCGACGTCGATCCCTCCGCGCTGGTGCGGGTCCTCACCTCACTGCCTCCCGCCGTCCTCGGACTACCGGCGCGTCAGCCCTGGTCGGCCCGGGTCCGGGACTACGCCGAAGGCGCGGTTGCCGCCCTGCCGGCAGAGGCCTACCGGATCCGGCAGCTGGCCGCAGGGATCGACGACGCCGTCCGGTCGAGCGACGCAGGCCCGCTGGTGCCGACCCACGGCGACTTCTACGAGGGCAACCTCCTCATCACGGACGGCGCTGTGTCCGGGCTCCTGGACGTCGACGCGCTCGGACCGGGACACCTCGTCGACGACCTGGCCTGCTTCCTCGGCCACGTCGCCGTCTTGCCCGGACTGCACGCGGGCTACGCCCACGTACCCTGTGCGCTGCTGCGGTTCCTGCGGGCCTTCGACCGTCATGTCGATCCCGCAGCCCTCAGGAGCCGCGCCGCGGCGGTGAGTCTGACCCTCATCGCGGGAGCACGGCGGGGGACTGCGGGCACGGACGGGGCCGGCGAGGCGCTGTCCCGGCTGGAGATCGCCGAGCAGTTCCTCGCCGAGGCCCGGACCCTGGGCTCCGAGCGGTGGCGCGACAGCGGCTAGGAACAGCCGGATGTGACGCGCGCTGCGGTTGTCCCCGCCCGCCTGCCCGTCCCGCATACGGACGACGCCGGACGGGCCGTCCTCAGGCCGTTCTCACGCCGGCGGCCGGACCCGCGTATCCATCCGCAGGACCGGCGTGCCGTCCGCGTCCGACAGCTCGAGCTGCACCGCGACGTCGACCCCGGCCAGGGAGGTCAGGTGCGTCCCGCCGCAGGGAATCTCCGCCCGTTCCTCCGGGAGGTCGCAGATCCACCGGCGCCGGTCGGTGAGGCCCGGTCCGTCCGTCTCGATGCCGATCCGTGCTCCTGTCGCCGTCCACACGGCGAGCGTCGCGTTGACTGCCGCGGCAATGGCATCCGTCTCCAGGTCCTCTCCGCTGAAGCCCTTCCGCCGCAGGGACTTGCCCAGGCGGTACCTGTCGACGGAGCCGAACTCCCCGATGACCGTCGTGTCGATCGCCAGTGCGTCGAAGTTCGGTGCGCCGAGGGCGTCCGGGGTCACGTCCTTCTTCCACCGGCCGGCCAGGGCCCGGTTGAGGGCCAGCGAGGCGAGGTGGCATCCGGTGTGCCCGGCGGACACGGCCGCGCGGTGCACGCTGTCGACCCGCACGACGACGTCGTCGCCCTCGGCCGGTCCCTCACCGTCGATGAGGTGCACGACGACGAAGGCCCAGCCCTCCGCGCCCTTGCGCACGGGCGCCTCACTGCCCAGGTACAGCGTGGTCCCGTCGGTGGCTCCCACCACGCAGTCGGCCACGGGCCAGCTGCGCGACCCCACCTGGAGTGCGCCGCGATCCGGCCCCTGGTCCGGCCAGGCAGAATCCACCGGATGGAAGGCCGTGGTGTCCAGCAGGACCGCGCACCGGCCGTCGTCCCGGACCTCGACGTGGAGGACGCGGGAGGCCGATTCGACGGCCCCCTGGGGATAGGTGACGCGGGTGTCGGTCCTCGGCAGGGCCATGGTGCTCCTTGGTAGGTCGATGCGGGGTGTCGATGCGGGGTGTCGATGCTGGGTGGGGCTGGTACGGACCGGGTGTCAGCGGTCCGGTAGCGCGATTCAGGTGTCGTCGGGCCGTTGCGCCAACCGTGCGAGCAGGGGCTCGGTGCGGTAGGGGATGTGCTCGTGGAGGGCGAGGACGGTCTCGGTGCGGATCACGCCCTTGATCTTCAGGACCGACCGCAGTGCCGCCTGCAGGTTGTGCGTGTCGGTCGCGGCGACGCGGCACCAGACATCACCCCGGCCGGAGATCTCGTGCACTTCCAGCACCTGGTTGAGGGTGCGCAGCCCGGTGATGACGCCGTCGAGCTCGCGGTGTGAGACCTCGATGGTGACGAAAGCGACGACGTCGTAGCCGAGCGCCTCGAGGTCGAGCTCGCGGCCGCTCCGACGCAGCGCCCCGGTGCGCAGGAGCCGGCGGATCCGGCTCTGCGCCGTGTTGCGGGCGACGCCGAGGATCTCGCTCAAGTCACTCACCTGGGCCCTGGGATCCCGCACCAGCTCGAGCAGCAGGCGCAGGTCGAGGTTGTCCAGCTTGCTCACAAAGCTCACTTCCCGTCAGTCGGCTCCGCCTGTGTTGCGCATGACGCTCAAAAGAGCATCCTGCATTTTTGCAGGGCGGTCGATCCAGCTCATTCTATAGAGGTCCGGGCCGAACCGCGCCCCGGTGAGCGCCGACGCGTACGAGCAGGAAGAAGTGGGATGAGCGTTCTCAACGAACTCCGGATGAGACCGGCAGCGACGGAGCGCCGCAGCTGGGACGCGTCCCTGGCCGCCCGCCTCGCGCTCGCCGTGACGGTGATCTCGACCCTCCTGATCGGGGCAAACCTCGCCACGCCGATCTATCCGCTCATCCAGGCCGGCCTCGGGCTGACACCGTTCGCCGTCACCGTCGCCTTCGCGTCCTACGTCATGGCGCTGATCGGCGGCCTCGTCCTGGCAGGCCACTGGTCGGACCACATCGGACGGCGCGCGGCGCTGGTCCTCGCCATCGTCCTCGGGCTGCTCGGCGCCGCACTGTTCGCCGTCGCCACCTCGCTGCCGATGCTGGCGGCGGGACGCGCGCTGCAGGGCGGCGCGGTGGCGCTGGCCACGGGTGCGAGCGCCGCCGCCCTCCGCGACCTCCTGCCGACGCGGCCGGACTGGGCCTCGAGGTTCACGCTGATGGCCTCGGCCGGGGGAGTCGCGGCCGGTCCCGTGATCGGCGGGCTCCTCTCACTCCTGCCGGCCCCGACCCGCACGCCGTTCACCATCTACCTCGTGGTGCTCGCCAGCCTCCTGGTCCCGCTCCTGCTGCTCCGCGCCCGGCCCGCGATCCGGCCCGCGGCTGCCGACCACCCGCTCGCGGCCCTGCGTCCCCGCAGACCGGCGGTATCGCGGGATGCGCGCCGGTCCTTCTGGACCGCCTCGGCCGTCGGTTTCCTCAGCTTCGCCGTCTTCGGCTTCACGCTGAGCCTGGCCCCCACCTGGTTCGCGGGCATCGCGGGCACCTCCTCCCGGCCACTGATCGGTCTCCTCGCAGCGCTCGTCCTCGGATCGTCGGCCGTCAGCCAGGTGCTGTCCCCCCGGGGCCGGTTCGTGGTTCCGGTGGGCCTCGCCGGCATGGCGCTCGGAATAGGCCTCCTGCCGCTCGCCGAGGGCACGGGCAGCCTGCCGCTGCTGGTCGGAGCATGCATCGTGGCAGGCTTCGGACAGGGCATGGCCTTCCGCGTCGTCTTCAACGAGGTGTCGGTGAAGGTCGATCCGGCCCTCCACGCCCAGACGGTGAGCGCCGTGTACGTCCTCACCTACCTCGGCAGTGCCGTACCCGTGCTCGGACTCGGCGCGGCCGCCGGCGTCTGGGGGCTGAACGCCTCGGTCACCGTCTTCGCCCTCGCGATCTGCGGGGTGTGCGCGCTGCTCGCAGCGGGTTCACTGGTCTCCTGGGTCCGCGCCGCTCGGTAGGCCCCGCCTGTTTGTAGGCTGTAGGCATGTCGAACACCACCGCGCCGCAGCCTCCGAGCCCATCCTCCGGTCCCAACCCGGACGGCCCTGCCGGCGGCGCCGCGGGAAGCGCACCCCGCGTCGTCGTCGGCCTCGATATCGGAGGTTCCAAGACCCACGGTGTGCTGTGGCGCGACGGCACGCTCGCAGCGGAGGCCAAGGCAGGAAGCGCCAACGTGCAGAATGTGACACCGGAAGAAGCCGCCCGCAGCCTCAGCCGGCTCTTCCGCGAGCTCGTGCCGGAGGGGCAGGCCGCCGGGATCGACCGCGTCGTCGCCGGATCCGGGGGAGTGGACACCGCTGCGGACGCCGAGCGTCTCCGGGCCCTGATCGCTCCCCACGCGGCGGGAGCCGGCATCGACGTCGTCCACGACACGCGGCTGATCCTGGCCGCCGGAGGTGCGCAGGTGGGCATCGCCGTCATCGCCGGTACCGGCTCCGTCGCCTGGGGAGTCGGGGAGGACGGCAGGGAAGCGCGCTCCGGCGGGTGGGGATACCTCCTCGGTGATGAGGGCAGCGGCTACTGGGTGGCGCGCGAAGCCGTACGGCGGACACTGCACCGCCACGACCTCGGCATGCGTCCGGACGCGCTCGACGAGGCCGTCCTCGCCCTCAACGCCGTGGGGACGCCGACGGAGCTGATCGGGCTCTTCCACTCCGGGGCCGGGCGCACCTACTGGGCCGCGCAGTCCAGGGCCGTCTTCGACGCGGCGCGGGACGGCCACCCGGACGCGGCGGACATCATCGACCGCGCGGCCACCGACCTCACACAACTCGTCCTCGACGTCGCAAGCGTGATCGGCGTGCCGGGACCGGTGGTCCTGGGCGGGGGCCTCGCGATGCATCAGCCGGACCTGCAGGCCCGCCTCCGCGCCCGTCTCGCGGCGGAGGGCATCACCGAGGTCGTGTTCCTCGACGAGGACCCGGTGATGGGTGTCCGGTTCCTCGTCACCGGCGCTCCATAGGCTTCGTGCTCAACAGGACTGGTGCTCGATAGGACAGGTCCTCCATGGGCCGGCCGGAGGCTCCGGTTCCGACCGGCGGGGGCGCCGACCGGCGGGGTTCTGGACGGACCGGGCGCATCGGGGTCGACGGCGGATTGCAGCCGTAACCCATATCCGGCACCCATACCCGGCCTTGCCTGCTGCGAACTCATGGTTAGACTCAGAACCTCCGACAGCTTGAACCGACCGCTGCGCCCCGGCGCAGCAGAAATCCAGACGGCAAGCCGGAACCGCATCGTGCGGTCCGCGGGTGCAGTCCGGCCGAGAAGCTCCTGCCACGAAAGGCACAGCTGCCATGACATCCCCCGACCAGGCTTCCGGCCAGCGCCCCATGATCGAGTTCCGCAACGTCACCAAGACCTATGACGGCGGACGCCCGGCCGTGGACGACCTCACCATGGACATCGACCGCGGCAGGATCACCGTGTTCGTCGGGCCGTCCGGCTGCGGCAAGACCACATCGCTGCGCATGATCAACAGGATGGTCGAGCCCACCTCCGGGGGAATCCTCCTCGAAGGCCAGGACGTCTCGCACCGGAAGGCCGCGGAACTGCGGCGCTCCATGGGCTACGTCATGCAGTCCTCAGGCCTCCTGCCGCACCGCTCCGTGCTCGACAACATCGCGACGGTGCCACGTCTCAACGGGGTCGGGAAAGCCGACGCCCGCAAGCGGGCACAGGAACTGCTCGACGTCGTCGGCCTGTCCCCTGACCTGGGCCGCCGCTATCCCGGCCAGCTCTCCGGCGGGCAGCAGCAGCGCGTCGGAGTGGCACGCGCCCTTGCCGCCGATCCGCCCGTCCTCCTCATGGACGAGCCCTTCAGCGCAGTGGACCCCGTGGTCCGCGCCGAACTGCAGGAGGAACTGCTGCGCCTGCAGCGGGACCTCGCGAGGACCATCGTGTTCGTGACCCACGACATCGACGAGGCGACGATCCTCGGCGACAAGGTGGCCGTGTTCGCCGTCGGCGGCAGGCTCGCGCAGTACGCGGCGCCCGAGGAGATCCTCCGCGCACCCGTGGACGACTTCGTGGCGGGATTCGTCGGACGGGACCGGGGCTTCCGCCACCTCTCCTTCCAGGAGGGCCACAACGTGACCATCCACCCCGTCGAGACGATCGAGGTGGACCGACTCGCGGACCCCACCGTCTCGGTGCGCTCGCCGTGGACCCTGCTGGTGGACGCCGGCGGGCGTCCCCACGGGTGGGTCCCGCAGGCCACGCGGGGCAGCATCACCCGGCAGGCGGATGCGGTCCCCGGAGGGTCCCTGTACCGGCGGGGCGACACCCTGCGGCGCGCGCTCGACGCCGCCCTGTCCTCGCCGTCGGGCCTGGGCGTGACGGTGGACGACGACGGACGGGCCATCGGCGTCGTCCGCGCCGCCGAGATCTTCGACCTCATCGAATCCGCGCGGCTGGACCGGGGCCGCGCCGAGCACAACACGGCGGTCTAGTCATGGACTGGTTCCTCGCAAACCTCGATTTCGTCTGGCTGCATACGCGCATCCACCTGTTCCAGGCGATCGTTCCGCTGCTCCTCGGCGTCCTCGCCGCCGTGCCGATGGCCCAGCTCGCCCGCAGGAATCCCGTAGTGGGATCCGTCCTGCTGACCGGCTCGTCCATCCTCTACACGATCCCGTCCCTCGCGATGTTCGTGTTCCTCCCCGTGGTCCTCGGCACCAAGGTGATCGACCCCGTCAACGTCATCGTGGCGCTGGCGATCTACGCCTTCTCGCTCCTCGTCCGGTCCACGCTCGACGCGCTCAACTCCATCGACGACGGCGTGCGCCAAGCCGCCATCGCGATGGGCTACACACCCGTCCGCCGGTTCCTGACCGTGGACCTCCCGCTGTCGCTGCCCGTCCTGTTCGCCGGACTGCGCGTCGTCTCGGTCACCAACATCTCGCTCGTCAGCGTGGGCGCGCTCATCGGGGTCCCGAGCCTCGGGACGCTGTTCACCGACGGGCTGTTCCGGTCCTTCCCGACCGAGATCGCCGTCGGTATCGCGATCATCCTCCTACTGGCCCTCGTGCTGGACCTCGTCCTCGTGCTCATCGAACGGCTGCTGACACCCTGGGCACGGAAGGCATCGGCCGACGGCCGGCCGGCGGAGGAGATCGTGGCACTGGAGGCGAAGGTGGCGGGCGCCTGATGGACTACTCCAGTGACAACCTCCTGGTGCAGATGGCGGAGTGGCTCACCGCCCCCGCCAACTGGGAAGGGGACCGCGGCATCCCGACACGCGTTCTCGAGCACCTGGGGTACACCGGTCTGACCATGCTCATCGCGCTGGCGATCGCGGTTCCGGTCGGCCTCTACGTAGGGCACACGGGGCGAGGCCGCGTCGTCATCGTCTCCGGCGTCGGCATCCTCCGGGCGCTGCCGACCCTCGGCGTGGTGTTCCTCTTCGTACTGCTCGCGGGCCTGGGCCTCATGCCGCCCATCTGGGCGCTCGTGCTGCTCGCCGTCCCGCCGCTGCTGGGCGGCGTCTACGCGGGCATCTCGTCCGTCAGCCGCTCACTGGTCGACGCCGCCCGGAGCATGGGCATGACCGAGCTGCAGATCCTGTTCCGGGTCGAGATACCCAATGGCCTTCAGGTCATCCTCGGCGGAGTGCGCGCGGCCGTCCTGCAGGTCATCGCGACCGCCGCCGTCGTCGCCTTCATCAACCTCGGGGGACTCGGGGTCTTCCTCGTCGAGGGGACGCAGCTCGCGGACTACGGGCGCCTCTTCGGCGGCGCCGTCATCATCACCGTCCTCGCGATCGCCGTCGATCTGCTGATGGGACTGCTGCAGAAGCTCGCCATCTCACCGGGACTGCGGACGTCCGGCCCGGGAAAGACCCAAGGATCTGGCCGGCAGAAGGCCGTCGCCAGTGCACAAGGAGGAACACCATGAAGAACCTGTCAGCACAACGCGCCGGACGGCGCGCTTTGATGGGACTGGCGGGCGGTCTCACGGCCACGCTGGCGCTGACCGCCTGCGGGGCCAACAGCGATCCCCAGGGCGAGACAACGGAAACCGCCGCGGCAGGCGGCTCCGTCGTCGTCGGTTCAGCTGATTTCCCCGAGAGCCAGATCATCGCCGAGATCTACGCGGGCGCACTCACCGCGGCCGGCGTCGAGGCGACGACCAAACCCAACATCGGCTCGCGTGAGATCTACTACTCCGCCGTCGAGGACGGGTCGGTCGACATCATGCCCGACTACAGCGGCAACCTGCTGCTGTTCGCCGATCCCGACGCCACCGCCGAGTCCGCCGAGGACATCGTCGCCGCCCTTCCCGACGCACTCTCCGCCAAGTCGCCCGACCTGAAGCTCGGCGTGCTCGAGCCCTCGCAGGCCGAGGACAAGGACGCGCTCGTCGTCACGGCCGCGACCGCGGAGAAGTACAGCCTCGAGTCCATCGCGGACCTCGCGAAGGTCTGCGGGGAGATCACGATCGGCGCCCCGAGCACCTTCCAGGAGCGCGCCTACGGCCTGCCCGGCCTCAAGGAGAAGTACGACTGCGAGCCCGGCGGCTTCAAGGCCATCAACGACGGCGGTGGCGAGGTCACGCTGCAGGCACTGCTGAACGACGACGTGCAGGCAGCCGACATCTACACGACGACACCGTCGATCGAGGACAACGACCTCGTGGTCCTCGAGGACCCGGAGAATAACTTCATCGCCCAGCAGGTCCTGCCGCTCGTCAACACGGAGACGGTCGGCGAGGAAGCGCAGAACGTCCTCAACGAGGTGTCGGCCCAGCTGACCACCGAGGACCTCCTGTCGCTGAACCGCGAGGTCAGCGGAGACGAGAAGCGGAACCCGGCGGACGCGGCTGCAGACTGGCTTGCCGAGAAGGGGCTTGCGGGCTGAGTCCTGCGGACCCGGTTCCTGCAGGGCCCGGTGTTCGGCATTGCTATGCCGCGCACCGGGCCCCTGCTGTGGCATCCTGATCAAATGGCCACGTACAAGCAGTCGGAAAAGCTCCGTAACGTCCTCTACGACATCAGGGGGCCGCTGCTCGAACATGCCATGACCATGGAGGCCCAGGGCCACCGGATCCTGAAGCTCAACATCGGCAACCCGGCGCCCTTCGGGTTCGAAGCACCCGACGCCATCCTCGTGGACATGATCCGCAACCTGCCGAAGGCCCAGGGCTACAGCGACTCCCGCGGCATCTTCTCCGCGCGCACCGCCGTGGTGCAGTACTACCAGAGCCGCGGCATCAACTCGATCGACGTCGACGACGTCTACCTCGGCAACGGCGTCAGCGAACTCATCACGCTCTCCATGCAGGCCCTGCTCAACGCCGGCGACGAGATCCTGATCCCGACACCGGACTACCCCCTCTGGACCGCGTCCGTGGCCCTCGCCAGCGGCACGCCTGTCCACTACCTGTGCGACGAGGACAGCCACTGGTGGCCGGACCTCGAGGACATGGCCTCGAAGATCACCCCCAATACCAAGGGCATCGTCCTGATCAACCCGAACAACCCGACGGGTTCGGTGTACCCGCGGCCCATCCTCGAGGGGATCGTCCGCCTCGCCCGCGAGCACGGGCTCATCCTGTTCGCCGACGAGATCTACGAGAAGATCCTCTACGACGACGCCGTCCACATCAATGCGGCGTCGGTCGCAGGCGACGACGTCCTCTGCCTGACCTTCAGCGGCCTCTCCAAGGCCTACCGCATCGCCGGGTTCCGCAGCGGCTGGATGGCCATCTCCGGGCCCAAACGCGACGCCGCGAACTACATCGAGGGCATCAACCTTCTGGCCAACATGCGGCTGTGCGCCAACGTCCCCGCGCAGCACGCCATCCAGACGGCGCTGGGCGGCTACCAGAGCATCAACGACCTGATCCTGCCCGGGGGGCGCCTGAAGCAGCAGCGCGACAAGGCCGCGCAGATGCTCAATGCCATTCCCGGCGTGAGCTGCGAGATCGCGCAGGGGGCCCTGTACCTCTTCCCGAAGCTCGATCCCGAGGTCTATCCCATCAAGGACGACGAGAAGTTCGCCCTCGACCTCCTCAAGCAGCAGAAGATCCTGATCTCGCACGGCAGCGCCTTCAACTGGATCAACACGGACCACTTCCGCATGGTGACCCTGCCGAGCGTGGAGGTCATCGAGGACGCCATCGGGAGGCTCGCAGACTTCCTGTCCACCTACAAGCCCTGACCGTTCCCGAGACGCCCGACGCAGGAGGATCCATGGCACCGAAAGCTTCCAGCACTGCGAAAGCCGACAGCAAGAAGGCCGACAGGAGGACCGCCGACACTGCCGAGTTGCGGCGGCTCCTCCTGGCGGGTCCGGATTTCTCTCTGGACGCCGTTGACCCGCATTCCACGCCGGGATTCGACGGCGGCAAGAAGGCGGGTATCGCTGCACTCGCCGCCGGCGCGGATGCTCTCTCGTCGCTCCAGGAGAAACTCTTCGCTGAGAGCCGCACCGGAAGCGGCATCGCCGTGCTGCTCCTCCTGCAGGGAATGGATACCTCGGGCAAGGGCGGGATCGTCCGCCACGTCGTCGGGCTGGTCGACCCGCAGGGCGTGCAGCACCACGCGTTCAAGGCTCCGACGGAGGAGGAACGGAGCCACGACTTCCTCTGGCGCGTCCGCCGGCGACTCCCTGAAGCGGGCAGGATCGGGGTCTTCGACCGGTCCCACTACGAGGATGTCCTCGTCCATCGCGTGCGGGGCCTCTCTCCCGCCGATGTGGTCGAGAAGCGCTACGGAGCCATCCGGGCGTTCGAGAACGAGGTCGCGGCGTCCGGCACCCGGGTGCTGAAGGTCATGCTGCACATCAGCAAGGACGAGCAGAAGGCGCGGCTCGCCGAACGGCTCGAACGCAAGGACAAGTACTGGAAGTACAACCCCGGCGATGTCGACGAGCGCGGGTACTGGCAGCAGTACCAGGAGGCGTACCAGACGGCCATCGAGCGGACGAGCACGCCGGACACCCCGTGGTACGTGGTTCCCGCCGACCGCAAGTGGTACGCCCGGCTCGCGGTGCAGCACCTGCTCACTGCGACCCTGGAGGACATGCAGTTGAGCTGGCCGGCGGCGACCTTCGACGTCGAGGCCGAGAAGAAACGCCTCGCCGCGTCCTGAGCCGCCCCGGGGTTACCCCTCGGCCTTGTCCCGTGCGGCCGCGAGCCTCACCTTCGCTCCCTCCAGCCACGCCTCGCAGCGATCGGCCAGTGCCTCGCCGCGCTCCCAGAGCGCCAGCGACTCCTCGAGGCTCACGCCCCCTGCCTCGAGCCGCGCGACGACAGCCACGAGTTCCTCCCGTGCCTGCTCGTAGGACAGCGTGTCCACATCCGGGCGGCGTGTCTCCGGCTGGCTGGTGTCCGGCTGGGTGTTCTCGGGCTGGTTGTTCTGGCTCATGGTGTCTTCCTCGTCTGCTGGGTGGTCTGGAGTCCGGCGGCGGGGACCGGGGACTGTGGTGTGGCCCTGGTCACCGGGCGCCGGCCTGCGCGGACGCATCCTGGGCGACCGCACCGAACTGCCCGCCGGCGACCCGGATGCGCAGGGTTTCTCCGGGCTGAACGTCCTCCGGATACCTGACCACGTGCCCGTCTGCCTTCTGCACCACCGCGTACCCGCGGTCCAGCGTCTTCTGCGGCGACAGGGACCGGACGCGTTCGCGCAGGTGATGGATGGAGTCCGCTTCCCGCTCGACTGCAGCGGACGTACAGCGCAGTGCGCGGGATCGAAGCCTCTCGACGTCGGCTTCGCGGACGTCGATCATCCCTTCCGGCCTGGCCAGCGACGGGCGGGACCTCAGGTTGGAGAGGCTCTCGCTCTCACGGTGCACCAGAACCCGGATCGACCGCTCGAGTGCGGCACGCGCCTGGCCGATCCGGCCGAGCTCCTCCGAGACATCGGGAACCACGCGTTTCGCTGCATCCGTCGGCGTCGAGGCGCGCAGGTCGGCCACCTCGTCGAGCAGGGGCCGGTCCGCCTCGTGGCCGATGGCGCTGACCACCGGGGTGCGGGCCAGGGCGACGGCCCGCACCAGGGATTCATCGCTGAACGGCAGGAGGTCCTCGAGCGCACCTCCGCCGCGGGCGATGATGATGACGTCGACCTGCGGGTGGGCGTCCAGCTCGGCGAGCGCAGCGGTGACCTGGGCGACGCTGCTGACGCCCTGGACGGCCACCTCGCGCACCTCGAACTCGACGGCCGGCCACCGCAGTGCGGCGTTGCGCATGACGTCCTTCATCGCGTCGGAATCCCGGCCGGTGATGAGCCCGATGCGGTGGGGGAGGAGGGGCAGCTGCTTCTTGCGGGCCGCCGCGAACAGTCCTTCGGACGCCAGGGCCTGCCGCAGCCGCTCGATCCGGGCGAGGAGATCCCCGATCCCGACAGGTCGGATGTCGATCGTCAGCATCGACAGGCGTCCCGTCTTGACCCAGAAATCCGGCTTGAGGCGGGCCACGACCCGTGAGCCACGATCAAGGGGTGCGGACACCCGGTCCATCACGCTGCCGTACACCGAGAGGGACAGGGACACCTCCGAGTCGACGTCGCGCAGCGTGATGTAGCACATGCTCGCGCGGCGGTTGAGTTCGATGACCTGCCCCTCGACCCACGCCGCGGGGGCACGCTCGATATGTGCCTTCAGTTTCTCGGACAGGAGATGGAGCGGCCATGGCGCGTCCGGCGACGTCTCCGCTGCCGTCGCGGGGACCGTCGACGCCGACCGGGGTGACCCTGCCACGCCGGCGGGCTGCGCGCGGATTCCCTCGCTCGTCATCGGTCTCCTGTCCTCGGGGAGGCGGTTGCCCCCGGGTGTTCCACTGGAAAATGCACTGTCCATCTCTACCACCCCCGACCCACAGCATCCTGTCCGGCAGGACCAAGTGGGCAGCCGGCCCCCTGTCGCACCGTGCCGGCTGTCGCTGGAGCGGGCATAATCGGAGGTTCGACCTCCAGTAAAGGATTCCATGCGGACGTTCGTCTCTGCCCTCCTGGGCCTCCTCGCGCTCGTCGTCGCCTCAGGCGGACTGGTGTCGGCCTGGCTCGACGAGAACCTCGTGGAGGAGTCCGGGTTCATCGCGCTGGCGGCTCCGCTGGGTGACGACGCCGACTTCCAGGCGGCGCTCGCGGAGTCACTGGCGCAGGAAGTGACAGCGAACACCGAACTGCCCGAGCAGTTCGACTCATTCGTCGAACCACTCATCCGGGATGCTGCGGGGGCGGTCACCCGCTCGTCCGGTTATCCGGCTGCATGGGCCGAGACCCTGCGCCTCTCCCACGCCGTCACCTTCACGCGGGCGCCCGATCCCTCGGAATCGGCACCGGCCGTCCTGACCCTCGATCTCGGGCCGGTCGTCGGGCTCGTCGCGGACAGCGTCGGAGCGGGCCTGGGCGTGGACATCCGGATCCCGGAGGACACAACCGTCGAGGTCGGCACCCTCGAGCGGGGCGGGCTCCTGCACGGCATCGCCGACGCCGTCCAGGACTGGCGGCTGTACCTCGCGGGTGCTGCGGTGCTGGCGCTGCTGGCCCTCGTGATCGCACGACGGCGGGGCACCACGCTCGCGCTCCTGGGCCTCGGGGTCGTGGGCATCGGTGTGCTCGGCATCCTCGCAGGGGACTGGGTGCCCGACGCCGCAACCAGGGCACCCGGTACGGGTGCGGTCGCCGACGTGTTCATCCGGGGGCTGGCGGAACGGGCCGGAGCGGACATCGCGGACTCGAGCGTGCCGGTGGTCGTCGGCGGGCTCGTCGCCGTTCTGGTCGGCGTGGTCGGGCAACTCGCCTTCGGCCGCGGGCGGAGGGCTTAGCTCGGGAGCTGCCGGTGGAGAGGGTCGAGCGTTCGCGACCCGGTAGAATCGGGGAATGACCAGTACCACCGTTCAGGTCCCCATGCCCACCATCCCGCGCAGGCGTCGTTCCCCCGAGGACGTGCTCGCCGCCGCGCCGGTCGGGGAGAAGAAGGTACTGCTCGCAGCGCCCCGCGGCTATTGCGCCGGGGTGGACCGCGCCGTCATCGCCGTCGAGAAGGCTCTGGAGCACTACGGGCCGCCGGTGTACGTGCGCAAGCAGATCGTGCACAACCTGCATGTCGTCTCCACGCTCGAGGCGAAGGGCGCCATCTTCGTGGAGGAGACCGACGAGGTCCCCGAGGGCGCGCTCCTGGTCTTCTCGGCCCACGGCGTCTCACCCGCCGTCGTGCAGTCCGCGGAGGACCGGGGACTGCGGACCATCGACGCCACCTGCCCCCTCGTCACCAAGGTGCACAAAGAGGCGCAGCGCTTCGCCCGCGACGACTTCGACATCCTCCTGATCGGCCACGAGGGCCACGAGGAAGTGGAGGGCACGGCGGGCGAGGCCCCCGAGCACATCCAGATCGTCAACGGCCCGGAGGACGTCGACAAGGTCCAGGTGCGTGACCCCGAGAGGCTCATCTGGCTCTCGCAGACCACCCTGAGCGTGGACGAGACCATGCTGACGGTGAACCTGCTCAAGGAGCGCTTCCCGACCCTCCAGGATCCGCCCAGCGACGATATCTGCTACGCCACGTCGAACCGCCAGGCCGCCATCAAGAAGATCGCGCCGCAGACGGACCTCGTGATCGTCGTCGGGTCCGCCAACTCCTCGAACTCCGTCCGCCTGGTGGAAGTCGCGCTCGAGTACGGGGCAAAGGCAGCCCACCGCGTCGACTTCGCCAACGAGGTCGACGAGTCCTGGTTCGAGGGCGTGGCCACCGTCGGTATCTCCTCGGGAGCCTCCGTGCCGGAGAACCTCGTGCAGGACGTGCTTCGACTGCTCGCCGAGTACGGCTACGGACAGGTCGAGGAGGTCGTGACGGCCCAGGAGGACATCATCTTCTCCCTGCCCAAGGAGATCCGGGCCGCTCTGAAGGCCATGGGTGACCCGTCGCAGGGTCGTGGCGGCCGGGGCCAGCGGCAGGATCGCACCACGCTCAACTGATCATCGCGGCAACGGCGGCTCTTCCCATGGAAGGGCCGCCGTTGTCATGTCCGGGCGATGCCTGTGGGCCGCCCCTGTGTCGGCGAGTACGGAGTTCGCCGCTCCCTACCCGTCCGTCCCGTCGAGGAGCTCGTGGGCCGTGAGGGAGCGGGGAGTGGCGTCGATCGCGGCCTGACCCGGGCTGCCCGGCGCACCGGCGCGCTGTGCACGGGCCGTGCCGAGCATGCTCACGTCGGCGCCTTCCTCCGCACCACCGGCTGCCGCATCGACGACGTCGAGGGATGCCGAATCGAACGCCCCGATGCGCCGGGCCGTGGGAAGCACACGGGATTCGAGGGCGCCCACGAAGGAGTTGTAGCGTTCCACCGAGGACTTCAGCGACGCTCCCAGGCGGGTGACATGCCCACCCATGGTGCCCAGGCGCTCGTACAGCTGCTTCGACAGGTCGAAGAGCTCCCGCGCGTTGTCGGTGAGCACGGCCTGCCGCCAGCTGAAGGCAGCACCCTTGAGGATGCCGAGCAGGGACACCGGTGACGCGAGGGCGACGTTCTGGCCGAAGGCGTAGTCGAGCAGTTCGGGATCTGCGCGCAGGGCCTCGGAGAGTACCGACTCGACCGGGATGAAGCAGATGACCAGTTCGGGGGAGTTCGCCGCGCCTTCCCAGTACTTCTTCCGCGCCAGGGCGTCGATGTGGGCGCGCAGCGCCTTGCCGTGCTGCCGGAGCAACTCGGCGCGCCGGGACTCGAGGGCGGCGGTGTCGGTGTCGCTGCCGGCCGTGCCCGCAAGCTCCTGCGCGGCGAGGAAGGCGGTCAGGGGCACCTTGGCGTCGATGACCAGTTGCTTGTCACCCGGAAGCTGCACCACCATGTCCGGCCGGGCGCGCTCGCCGTCGTCGCCCGCACTGAAGGACACCTGCTCCAGGAAGTCCACGCGTGAGAGCATGCCGGCTGCCTCCACGACGCGGCGCAACTGGATCTCACCCCATTGGCCGCGTGCACTGTTGCTGCGCAGGGCGCCCGCGAGCGAGGAGGTCGTCGAGAGGAGACGGGCATCCGCTTCGCGTGCCTCCTCGAGCTGCCGTGCGAGCTGCCCGTACTGTTCCAAGCGGTCACGCTCGAGCAGGCCCACCTGCCGCTGGACCTGGGTCAGCTTCTCCGCGACGGGAGCGAGCGCACGCAGGACGTCGTTGTCCGTGGACGTCTTGCCGGTCAGCTCCCGGTTGTGCTGCTGCAGGAGGTCGCGCTGGGCGACCGCTGCCGCCAGGTCCGTCGTCGTGCTCCCGAGGCGCGCTGTCGCGTCATCGAGCTCGGCACGGAGGTCCGCCGTGCGCGGCGTGAGATAGCGCGCCACCAGGAAGGCGCCGACGGCGCTCCCGAGGACGAAGGCGAGGAGAACGAGGAGGACGGCCGTGGTGCTCATGTCCACACTGTCGCAGGAACCTCCGACATTCGGTGGACGCGACACCGCCGGACGGCCGTCCGCTGCCCGGTAGACTTGTCTCCCGTGGCTCTTACTATCGGCATCGTCGGACTGCCCAACGTCGGCAAATCAACCCTCTTCAATGCGCTGACGCGCAACAACGTCCTGGCGGCGAACTATCCGTTCGCGACCATCGAGCCGAATGTCGGCGTGGTCAGCCTGCCCGACCCGCGCCTTGCGCAGCTCGCCGAGGTCTTCGGGTCGAAGCAGATCCTGCCGGCCACCGTCTCCTTCGTCGACATTGCCGGCATCGTCAAGGGGGCCTCCGAGGGTGAGGGCCTCGGCAACCAGTTCCTCGCGAACATCCGTGAGGCCGAGGCCATCGCCCAGGTCATCCGCGTGTTCGACGATCCGGACGTCATCCACGTCGACGGCAAGGTCGATCCCCGCTCCGACATGGAGACCATCAACACCGAGCTGATCCTCGCCGACCTGCAGACGCTCGAGAAGGCCATCCCGCGCGTCGAGAAGGAAGTGAAGATCAAGAAGCGCGAGGCCGCACAGCTCACCGCGATGCAGGCGGCCCAGGCCGTCCTCGAACGCGGTGACACGATCTTCTCCTCGGTGAAGAGCGACAAGCTCGAAATGGAACACCTGCGTGAGCTGAGCCTGCTCACCGCCAAGCCCTTCATCTACGTCTTCAATGTCGACGACGCGGTGCTCGGGAACCCGGAGCGCCAGGAGGAGTTGCGCCAGCTCGTGGCTCCCGCCGACGCCATCTTCCTCGACGCCAAACTGGAGGCCGACCTCGTGGAGCTCGATGAGGCCGAGGCCCGCGAGATGCTCGAGATGAACGGCCAGGAGGAGTCGGGGCTGGATCAGCTGGCACGCGTCGGCTTCCATACGCTCGGGTTGCAGACCTACCTCACCGCCGGTCCCAAGGAAACCCGCGCCTGGACGATCAAGAAAGGTGCCACGGCCCCGGAGGCCGCAGGGGTCATCCACTCCGATTTCCAGCGTGGCTTCATCAAGGCCGAGGTTGTCCACTTCGAGGACCTCATGGAGGCCCGGACGATGGCCGAAGCCAAGTCCCGTGGCAAGGTGCGCATCGAGGGCAAGGAGTACGTCATGTCCGACGGCGACGTCGTGGAGTTCCGCTTCAACGTCTGACCGGGACATAACGCCAGGGAAAGAAGTAACAACGGGTCGGCGGTCCCGGAGCCCCCCAGGGCGAAGAATCTCTCGCGCGGCAGGCCGTCGACAGCGATGCGGTCGCCGGGGAGCCGGTCGAGCAGGATGCCGCACTCCTCGACGTCGACGAGGCCGACGTCGAGACGCCGGACATCGATGCGGCCAGCGGGGCGGTTTCCCCTAGCGGCGAAGGCGGCCGAGTGGGATAATCTGCTCATCCTTCGAATAGGGGGGCCATCATGGCCGGCCTTGGTGCTCTTCGACCTGGCCGCCGCTACCGGGCATCCGCGCCCCGGCTCCTGGCGGTTTTACTCGTGCTCGCACTCGGTGTGTTGTTCGCTGCACCCGCCCGAGCAGTCGACTACGGATATGACGTCTCGTGGCCTCAGTGTCCGGGCGGTGGACCGATGCCGCCGGGAGACACGGAGTTCGTGGTCGTGGGGTTGACGAACGGACTCGCGTTCACCGAGAACCCCTGCCTGGACTGGCAGTACCAGTGGGTGCGCGACCGAGGCGTCAGGGCTCAGGCCTACGCCATGGCTACCTTTCCCACCACCGCACAGTACGACAGCTACGGCGACGACGGCCCCTGGGCTGCGAGCACCAGGCCGGACCGGCTGCGCAACGTCGGGTACGCCGAGGGCCGCGCGGCTCTAGCGTCTCTCGATGAGGTGGGATGGCGACCGGAGAGAGTCTGGGTCGACGTCGAACCCCGCCCGCGACAGCCCTGGCCCAGCTCGACAGCAGCCCAGCGGCAGGAGAACCGGTACGTCATCTCCGGGCTCCTGGCCGCACTCGCGGACGCCGGGTACCCGCACGGTATCTATTCCTATCTGAGCGGTTGGGAGGCAATCACCGGATCCTGGCAGCTTCCCGGCGTGCCCGTCTGGTCACCGGCGGGGCGTCTCGACTTCGCCAGTGAAGCATCCAACCTCTGTGTGAATCGCAGCTTTTCCGGCGGCACCGTCCACATCGCGCAATGGACCGACGGTACCTACGACTACGACATGACGTGCATCGGGGTCTACCAGGCCCACGTCGCGACCATCGGGTGGCAGTCGAGCGTCTCGGACGGCGCCACCGCAGGAACGACCGGCCGGGAACTGCCGATGGAGGCGCTGCGCCTGTCGGTGGCAGGAGACCGCCTGTCGGGCGACATCCTGTGGAGGGGGCATGTGCAGAACATCGGCTGGCAGCCATGGACGACGTCGGCGTCCCCGATCGGAACGACCGGGCGCGGCCTGCGCCTGGAAGCGTTCGAGCTGCGGTTGACCGGGGATCTGGCCTCGCGGTACAGCATCAGGTATCGAGCCCACGTGCAGAACGTCGGCTGGCAGCCCTACAGGATCGACGGGGCCACGGCCGGCACCGTCGGGCAAGAACGGCGGGTGGAGGCCGTTACGATCCAGTTGGTTCCGAAGGTCGCACCGGCATCCACTGCCGTGTACGCCGCCCACGTTCAGAACCTCGGCTGGCTGCCGAACGTTTCGGATGGGACCGTCGCCGGGACCACGGGTCGGGCCCTTCGCGTTGAGGCGTTGCGCCTCAAGGTGGCCAGCACGGCTTATGCCGGGGACATCGAGTGGCGGGGGCATGTGGAGTCGATCGGCTGGCAGCCGTGGACATCCTCGGCCAATCCCATCGGCACGTCCGGGCAAGAACTACGTTTGGAAGCGTTCGAAATCAGGCTGACCGGCGAGATGGCAAGCCATTACAGGATTTACTACCGCGCGCATGTGCAAGATGTGGGCTGGCAGTCATGGGTCGCGGACGGCGGAACGGCGGGCACATCGGGTATGGGCAAACGGATCGAGGCCGTGCAGATCCTCCTCGCACCCAGAACCGGCGGGTAGCGCGCATTTCTCCCGCCAGGCAGACGTCGCCGCCATGATCGGCGCCAACGCGAAGGTCGAATCCGAAGGGTACGACCGGGATTCGCCCGCACTTCCCGGCCGGCAGGACGAACTCGTCGCCGCTGTGGCGACCGGAGTGCGGCAGCATCGGCTGCCTTCCGTCGACCTTGAGCGGGCCGGTGCCCTCAGCACTTGGCTCCCACCAGCAATGCAGAAGTCAGGAAATAGCCCTTCTGTCGGGTGCGGCTCAACGTCTGACCCCGGCGGGCTTCGCCTGAAAATCGAGGGTCGTGCGGTGCCAGTCCACATGAGTCCGCAGGTTTACCTGAAGCTTCACTCGCCATGGGGTAGAACGAATGGGTTGCTGAGCGTTTCGCTTCTGCTCTACGCTTCGGCATGGCTGGGCTTTGGCCGTCACTGTTCCTGGGTCTACGCTTCCTCGAACCAGCCGGGTACTTCAATCCCCAGTAGAAACTGCGATGATTATGGAAGCGACGTCCGCTGGCTCTGTAAGGCATTCCTCCTCGCCGCAAGCGCCGCTAGAAGTCTGGCCCGCAACTCCTAGGCGGGCTGATGTTGTGGCGTAAATGCGGGGTGATTGCATCGTCTCTCCTGGTTGGGTTGGCACTCATCACTCCAACAACGGCAAGCACCACAGCGACGACGACCTCGCTGACCATGGACACATACGAACAGCCGGACGAGGCGACTACCAACTTCGGGGCCAGCGTCCGTTTGTCCATGGAGGGTCGTGCGACCATCTCGCGAAACACGCGTCCAGGACTGGTCGTGACGACCGCGCCTGAGGCGGCAGCACCTACGGAGGCGGCGGTAGTCCATGGTTGGGGTACGCGTGTAACCGGCGACGAGTTCGATTACACCGGTGCGCCGGATGCCACGAAGTGGAGCGTCTACAACAGCGTCGGGCACGCGGGAAAGGGGATCCGGAGTCCACGGCAAGTGACCGTGGACGGTTCCACGATGGTCATGAGTGGAACTCCGGATGGCACGACCGCCGGCATGGGCGCGAAGTTCGCACGCCAGAAGTACGGGCGGTGGGAAGTCCGAGCGGCCGGGTCCGGTGATGATGAATACCATTTGGTGTCCATCCTCTGGCCGGATAGCGGGAACTGGCCGTGCGACGGCGAAGTCAACTACGCGGAGACGACTGGTGACTGGAACGTCATCAAGTTCTTCCACCACTATGGCTGTTCGAACTCGCAGACGTCGGCGTTCAAGGCCCTGGACGTCACGGAGTTCCACAACTACGCGGTTGATTGGTCTCAGCGTGGGATCGTCGGCTACATCGATGGGGTGAAGTGGTTCGAGGACAACGACCCAACGCACCAGCCTCCAGGTTCGATGCACCAGACGCTACAACTGGACTGGTTCCCGGACAGCACTGCTGACGGCGCCGGTGAGATGCGCGTGGACTGGGTTCGCGTGTATGCGGCGGCTGGCCGGTAGAAATCCTGTCAGGTCGCGCGTCGTGTTCCAAGGAAGATTCGAGAGAGCGGCGTCCGGTTGAGGAACATAGCGACAGCCCACGGCAGGACCAGTGCCACGATCAGTACCCAGAACGACCGCTCCGTATCTGGAACAGCAAGTAACCACAGAACGTATGTATGAGTCAGCACCACCATCAGGCAGCCCGCGGCGAGTTTCGTGGACATCGCGTGAACCCATACCGGCAGCCGGGAGAACACACCCTCGAGGATCAAGAGGAGGCCGCAACTGATCAGCACCGCTACGACGATACTGAGGACCGGCGTTCCGAGCTCGTTGTACTTCATGTCCAGTGACGCTGACCTGCCGGCGAGTACAGGTGCGGCACCCGCAACGAGACACACCGCGCCGAACCGGATCGGTGCTTTGACCCGGCTGCGGACGTGCCGGAGGGCCTGACCGGCGAGCAGAAAGATGAGCGCCGCGCCGGCGACCCCGAGCGAGAAGGGCAGCGGGGCGAGGACGTCCCCGAACAGGTAGATGACGACGGTGATCCCCGCGATGAGTGCGACCCGGAGGACAAGGGGTACCCGCTCCAGTGCCCGGAACATAATGGCTGAGATGAACAGTGCACTCATGAACCAGTACGCACCGAATGGTCCCGCATTGAGGGATCCGCCGATGAGAGGCAGGATCACGGCTTCGCTCGTGAGGGTGCCGCGGTGGATGTGGATGGGGATGTGAACGAGGAGCGTCACGACCAACCATGCGAGATAGGGGATCATGATGGTTCTGAATCGCTTTTTGGCTTCCGCCGCGACGGCCCATCGCGCGTCCGGTTCGCGGGGCTTCCAGAGGTACCCGGAGAGCAGGAAGAACGCAGGTACGTGCCAGGTGTAGAGGCCGGCGTCGATGAGCGCGCCCGACCAGACGTGCCCTGTGACGACCGCGACGACCGCGAGGACCCGGAGTGCGTCGATGGCTCCGGATCGGGTCGCTGGAACGGCTGGTGCTCGTGCGTGCAGGGTCGCCAAGGATGCCTCCGAGGTCCAATCAGTCAGTATCAACGGTAGACGAAGCCCCGCCGGCAATTCGCCTTACACCGCAGCTACCTCCGACGTATACTTCCGATCCGCAAGCCGTCACGAGCGACCTACTGGACGCCCTGCCCAACGCCGAAGGGAGTCCACCCGAGGGCGGGCCCCAGTTTTTCGGCGATGTCGGTGAGGATCTGGACGTAGTCCTCGTGATCGAAGCTGAAGGGCAGCGCGAACGCCACCTCGTCGACCTCCCGGAACCCCGCGTGGGCATACAGTTGCTCGGCGATCTCATCGCTGGTCCCGATGAGGTCCGGTGCGAACAGCATCCCTTTCGGCCCCTGAAGTGCGAGGGTCCGGGGGAGGCGTTGATCGACGTACCTCTGGTACTTCTCCCGCTGGTCCGACGACGCCGAGTCGGTCGGGATCACCACCAACCCCTGCGAGATCCGGGCCGATCCCTCGGCCCGTCGTGACGCGGCCGCGGCTTCGCGGTAGGCACGGATCTGGGATTGCTGGACGTCGGCGAAGACCGGTTCCTGATCCTTCTCGGGGAAGATGACGCTGCTGGAGAGCAGGTTGAAGCCGTTCGTCCCGGCCCAGACAGCCGATTTCCTACTTCCTGCGCCGTACCAGAGGCGTTGCCCCAGCCCGGGAGAGTGCGGCTCGACCCGGTTGGAGAATTCCTCGACGACCCCCTGCCTGCCGGAGAAGGCCCGAACCGGTTCCCCTGCGACCAGACGGGCGAGCCGCTCGACGCGTGCGTAGCTGAAGTCCTCCACCTCCGAAGAGTCCGGGTACAACTCGTGCTTCACGGTGTCGTAGTGCATCGGCTCGCCGACGCTCAGGCCCGGATTGAGGCGTCCGCCGGCGAGCAGATCGACGGTAGCGAGGTCCTCGGCCAGGCGCAGGGGGTTCTCCCAGCCGAGCGGGGTCACAGCTGTTCCGATCTCGATCCGGGAGGTGCGCTGGCTCGCGGCGGCCATCATCGCGATAGGGGAGGAGATGCCGAACTGCAGATGGCGGTGGCGCAGCCAGGCGCTGTCGAATCCCAGCCGCTCGCCCAGTTCGATGATCTGCAGTGTCGATTCGTGCCCTGCAGCCGGATCCGCCGGATCGAACAGGCCGATGGTGAGGAATCCCAGCTTGCGGAGCGGACGGGTGGAGTCGGGCATGGGCTTCCTCTTCAGGATCGGCGGACGGCTCATCCCCAGACTATGTGCCGGGCTTTCCGCCGGTCACCACATGCGGCTGGTGGTTTCCGACACGAATCCGCGGCCGTCGGAGAACCAGTGGATCGTCGGGCTGTTCCGGGCGGTCGGCGTCGTGAGCTCCGCGAAGAGGTCCGCGTTGAAGCGGTTGCTCAGCTCCGGGGAACTCAGCACGGTGTCCCGGGTGATGACGAACACGGGTCCCTTCATCCCCTTGCTCTGGATGGACAGGTGGACCTCGGCGTGCTGGTCCAGCCGTACCTTGAGCGCTCCGATCGCGGCCTGGACATTCGCGTCGTCGTCCCAGACCGCTGCGTGCCTGTCCACGAAAAGCCACGCCATGATGCTCCCTGTCCGTCCCGGCTGAGCCTCCGCAGCGGACCCGTGCGTTCCCGCCACACGGGCAGCCGCCTCCAGCTGCCGCCGGCTCTCCCTAGCAAAACACCGAGTCGAGAACGATATCAAGGGGCCACCCGGAGCAGGCGTCAGCAGGCGTTCCCACGTCCAGCCGGGAAGCAGCGGGGACGAGCCTGAAAGTATTTGGTTGCATCTCGATAACAACACGGGAGCAGTCCGGGCAAGGGCACCTGCTGGTAACAAAGTGCCCCTAGGCTTTTGCTCACGTGAGTGGCGTCACCCTTCCGGGTCACGTATCGGCTGTCATGCAACACCGCCTGAAGCCGGAACCACACTAAGAATTAGGAGGCGGAATGCGTTTCGGACGTACTTCCAAAGCTGTGGGGGTCGCTGCTGCAGCAGCGCTCGCACTCAGTGCCTGCGCTGCCAATACGGGTACTGAAACACCCGAGGAGAGTGCCGAGGGCGAAGCATCGGGCGGAAACATCCGTGTTGTCGAAGTGAATGCCTTCACTTCGTTCAACTCGGATACCCCCGAGGGCAACGTCGACATCAACAACAAGATCGCCTATGCGACCCACTCCGGCTTCAACTACATCAACAACGACCTCGAAGTGGTAGCGAATGAGGACTTCGGCACCATCGAAGTTCTCTCCGAGGACCCGCTGAGCGTCAAGTACACGGTCAAGGAAGGTGTCAGCTGGTCCGACGGCGAACCAGTCGACGGCGGCGATCTGCTGCTCGAATGGGTTATAAGCTCGGGCTACTTCAACGATGCCACCACGGATGAATCCGGTGAAACTGTTTCGGGCGCCAACTACTTCAGCTACGCCGGCGATACGAGCGGTCTCGCGCTGACCGAGCTTCCCGAGATCGATGACGACGGGCGCTCGATCACCCTCAACTACTCCAAGCCCTTCGCGGACTATGAAGTCGCTTTCGGTACCTTGAGCGAGGGTGGTATCGATACGCCGGCCCACGTGATGGCCGAAAAAGCCGGCCTCGCTGACGAGGACGCGCTGATCGAGCTCATTCAGACCGAGCCCGCGGGGGACCCCGAGAACCCCGTGGAGCGTCCCGAAGTCAAGGCGCTGGCCGACTTCTGGAACACGGGTTTCGACACCAAGTCGCTGCCCACGGACCCATCGCTGTTCCTCTCCAACGGTCCGTTCATTGCGTCCGCCATGACCCCGGACCAATCGATGACGCTGATCCGCAACGAGGACTACACCTGGGGCCCGATGCCGAAGGTGGACGAGATCACCGTCCGCTACATCGGCGAGGCTCCCGCGCAGGTCCAGGCGCTGCAGAACGGCGAGGTCGACATCATCGCGCCGCAAGCCTCGGCCGACACCGTCGAGCAGCTCGAGGGACTCGAGGGCGTCACGATCAACCAGGGCAATGAGCTCTCCTACGACCACCTCGACCTGAAATTCGAGGGTGTCTTCGCGGATGAAAGTGTCCGTGAGGCGTTCATGAAGACGGTTCCCCGCCAGCAGATCGTCGACACCATCGTGAAGAAAATCAACCCGGACGCCGAGCCCGTCGACTCGCAGATATTCCTCGCCGACCAGGAGCCCTACGAGGAGACTGTGGCCAACAACGGTTCGGAAGCCTACGACGAGGTTGACATCGAAGGCGCCAAGGAGCTGCTTGACGGGGCGACCCCCGAGGTGCGGATCATGTACAACCGCGACAACCCGAACCGCCTCAATTCCTATAGCCTGATCGCGGAATCCGCTGCGCAGGCCGGCTTCAAGGTCGTCGACGGCGGGCTCGGATCCTCCGACTGGGGAGCAGCACTCACTACCGACACTTGGGACGCCACGATCTTCGGCTGGATCAACTCGGGCGTCGGTGTGTCCGGTGTGCCGCAAATCTTCAAGACCGGCACCGGCTCGAATTACAGCGGGTTCTCGAGTGCCGAGGCCGACAAATTGATGGACGAGCTCATTGTCACTACCGATCCGGCTGAGCAGGAGCAGATCCAGATTCAGATCGACAAGCTGATCTGGGATTCCAGGTACGGACTGCCCCTGTTCCAGGTGCCGGGCGTCGACGCACATAGCGACAACGTCACGGGCATGGAATACATGCCCAACCAGACGGGCGTGTGGTGGAACTTCTGGGATTGGCAGGTCGTCCAGTAGTTTCAGCGTAGGAATCAGTACACCTGTAGGCGAGAGGCGCCGGGACCGGGGAACTCGCCCGTCCCGGCGCTTCTTCTTGTGCTTCGCGCCGCTGTCTCACCGCCCGGGGGAGTAGCCGCTCGGCCGGTGTGGTGGGAAACGCTCATGCGTCAGGCTCTGCACTACACTTCAGCGAAAGCACGGGAACACCCACCCGAATTCGATCGTGAGGCGTGAAAACCCATGGTGACCTACATCGTTCGACGGCTGGTGACGGCCGTCCTCATCCTCTTCGGCGCGTCCTTCGTCGTCTACCAGCTCACTGCCCTGTCCGGGGATCCCCTTGAAGACCTGAGGGCCAGCAACGCGCCGAACCGGGAGCAGCTCATCCAGGCACGCACCGAGCTCCTCGACCTCAACACGCCGGCTCCGCTGCGCTACTTCGGGTGGCTGGCCGGTGCCGCAAAATGCCTCGTTCCCTTCGCTGCCACCTGTGACCTCGGATCGAGTATTCAGGGTGAGGCCGTCGCCACCGCCCTGGCACGGGCCATGGGCAACACCATCACGCTCGTCACCACCGCCACGGTGCTCGCCATCATCATCGGTATCTCCCTGGGCATCATCACGGCCCTGCGGCAGTACAGCGGCCTCGACTACGGCGTGACCTTCATGTCCTTCCTGTTCTTCTCGCTGCCTATCTTCTGGCTGGCCGTCCTGCTCAAGGAATTCGGCGCCATCGGGTTCAACAACTTCCTTTCGGATCCCGAGATACCCGGGTCCACGATCCTCGTCGTCGCGATAGCCAGCGGACTCATCTGGGCGTTGTTCGCGAGCAGGTCGTGGAAACGCAAGGGCATCGCGTTCGTCCTCGGCGCCGTCGTCGCCGCGGTCCTCCTGTTCGTCCTCGACCTCGCGGACTGGTTCTCCAGCCCGGGGCTCGGACCCATCATCATCCTCGTCACCGGAGTCGGCATCGCCTTCGGCATCGTGCTGCTCACCGCGGGCCTGCGGAACCGCAAGGCCCTGTTCTCGGCCCTGATCATGGTGGCGCTGGGCCTCGTCGCCTACTACGTCGTCAACCCGATCCTCAACGCGGCGACCATCTGGATGATCATCATCTTCGCCGTGGTCACCGTGCTGGTCGGCATCGGCGTCGGATACGCCATGGGCGGGTATGACCGCGGACAGAGCATGCGTGCCGCCGCGCTGACGGGCCTGCTGGTGGGCTTCCTCATCGTGGTGGACCGGTTCATGGTCACATGGCCGTCCTATGTCAACAACCCACGCGTGCGCGGCAGGCCGATCGCCACCGTGGGTGCCGAGACTCCGGGCCTCGACGGCACGTTCTGGGTCAACGGCCTGGATACGTTCACGCACCTTCTGCTGCCGACCCTCGCACTGCTCCTCGCCTCGCTCGCGAGCTACAGCAGGTACTCCCGTGCCTCCATGCTGGAGATCATGAACATGGACTACATCCGCACGGCCCGCGCGAAGGGACTCAGCGAGCGGACTGTGGTCATGCGCCACGCGTTCCGCAACGCGCTCATCCCGCTGGCCACTCTCGTCGCCTTCGATATCGGAGCGCTCATCGGCGGCGCCATCATCACGGAGCAGGTCTTCGCCTTCGCCGGGATGGGGCAACTCTTCGTGCAGGCACTGCAGCGCACCGACCCCGATCCCATCATGGGCTTCTTCCTGGTGGCGGGCATCCTGGCCCTCGTCTTCAACCTCGTGGCCGACATTGTGTACTCGTTCCTCGATCCGCGCGTAAGGGTGAAAACATGACGACGCAGAGTCCCTCGGACTTCCCGAACCGTTCGACGTCGACCGTCACGGGGCCGGTGCACAAGGAACCGACGCCGGATGCGGATCCGACGCCGGATGTGGAGCAGGCGCCGGCTGCGGATCAGGAGGCCCGAGGGCTCTCCCAGGGCCAGATCGTCCGCCGGAAGTTCTTCGACAACACGGCCGCGATCATCAGCCTCGTCGTGTTCGCCATCATCTTCGTCCTGGCGTTCACCTCGGTGGGCTTCGCCGGGATACCGGGCTGGTGGAAGTACAACCACACGGAGTTCCTTCCCCTGATAGACGGCGGGGCGCCGACCGTCACCGGTCCTTTCAGCTGGGGTGAGCACCCCTTCGGCCAGGACTCGATCGGACGCGACTACTTCGCCATGACGATGCGCGGGACGCAGAACTCGATCATCATCATGTTCATCATCGGACTGCTCGCCGGTCTGGTGGGCGTCGTGATCGGTGCCTGCTCGGGGTACTTCCGCGGCTGGCCCGAAGCCGTGCTGATGCGCTTCACGGACATCGTCATCATCATCCCTGTTGTCCTCGCCGCTGCGACGCTCGGGCAAGCGGTCAACCGCTACGTCGGTTCGGGGGCCCAGATCTGGCTCCTCGGTCTGTTCCTCGGGCTGGTGCTGTGGACCGGCCTCGCACGGCTCGTCCGCGGTGAATTCCTGACGCTCCGTGAACGCGAGTTCGTCGACGCGGCCAAGATCGCAGGAGCATCCAACAGGCGGATCATCTTCAAGCACATCCTGCCCAACGCGGTCGGTGTCATCATCGTGAACACCACGCTGCTCATGTCCTCGGCGATCCTGCTCGAGACTGCTCTGAGCTACATCGGCTTCGGCGTGAAAGCCCCGGACGTGTCCCTGGGCCTGATCATCAGCCAGAACCAGGAAGCCTTCCAGACGCGCCCGTGGCTGTTCTGGTTCCCCGGCCTGTTCATCGTGCTCATCTGCCTGTGCATCAACTTCATCGGCGACGGCCTGCGCGACGCCTTCGACCCGCGGCAGAAGAAGTTCAATGCCGGCCGGGCCAAGGACGCAGAGAAGCCCGCAGCCGCGTGAGGACGTCGCTAGGGGGCCAAGTTCAGCGAGACGGCAGCTGCTGCGACCAGCAGGGCGGCCGCGGCGAGGTGCCGCCAGTTCCACGTGCGGCGCACACGTGCCGGCTGGTCGATGTCGACGGCGCCGTTCTCCACCAGGTCCTGCCAGCGGGAGCGGACCAGGTAGGCGGCGTAACCCGAATCGGTGTTCTTGAGGTCCCCCGGGCGGATCGACCGGCCCGGGCCGTAGCTCGTGGAGGGCAGGTTCGTCACGTGCTCGGGCTTGCCGGCGTGGGTTCCCCAGACGCCTGGAGCGGGCGCCGCCCAGGCGGTGAAGGAGCCCGACGGCGTCACCAGCTTGAGGGCGTACTTGGTGTCGACGTCGATCAGCGCGGCCCAGGGGACGCGGACGGTCGCCAGGGGATTGCGCAGGGTGACGGAGTCCTCGGCGAACACCACCGCCGGGTACCAGAACAGCCACCATCCGACGTACGCGATGCCGAGAAGCGGCCAGCCCGCCAGCAGGCCCGGCAGGCCCTCGGTCGCGACGACGGATACCAGGCCACCTCCGGCGACGAGTACGGCGATGCCCGTGAACCATCCACTCGTGCGCGGCTTGAAAACGGTGGCCCCGGCCACTTCCATCGAGCGTCCCATGGCTCCATAGTCCCAGCACTGCAGCCGCCCGCGACAATCCAGGAGCGCCCGCGATCCCGCGGTGCCTCTGCCACGAAGGAGATCTCCTCATGAGTACTCAGGTCATCGGCGGCACCGGAGACACCGGCGCGGACCGATCGTCGTCCCAGGGGCCCGTGCTCGAGGTCCGGAACCTCAGTGTCGACTTCGGCGTCGACAAGAAGTGGGTCCCGGCGGCCATCGACCTCACCTACGAGGTGAAGGCCGGTGAGGTGCTCGCCATCGTGGGGGAGTCCGGATCCGGCAAGAGTGCCAGCTCCATGTCCCTGCTCGGGCTGCTGCCCTCCAACAGCCGCGTCACAGGCGAGGTGCTGCTCAACGGCAAGTCCGTCCTGACGATGTCGCCTGCCAAGCTGCGACAGATCCGCGGCAACGACGTCGCGGTCATCTTCCAGGAACCCATGACGGCACTGAACCCCGTCTACACGGTGGGGTTCCAGATCGTGGAGACCCTGCGCCTGCACAACGAGATTTCGCCGGACGAGGCGAAGCAGCGTGCCCTGCGCCTGCTGCGGATGGTGGAGCTGCCGGATCCGGACAAGGCCTTCCGTTCCTACCCCCACCAGCTCTCCGGAGGCCAGCGCCAGCGCGCGATGATCGCCCAGTCGCTGTCCTGCGATCCCAAGCTCCTGATCGCCGACGAGCCCACCACGGCCCTCGACGTCACCGTGCAGGCCGAGATCCTGGACCTCATGCGCAACCTGCGGAACCAGCTCAACAGCGCGATCGTCCTGATCACGCACGACATGGGCGTGGTGGCGGACCTCGCCGACCGGATCGCCGTCATGCGCAAGGGGCGCATCGTGGAGACCGGCACCGCCGAGCAGATCTTCAACAACCCGCAGCACGAGTACACCCGGGAGCTGCTCGCTGCCGTTCCCCACCTGGGGCAGGGGGACGGGAACGACGACGTCGACATCACCGCTGCACTGGCGGCGGCGACCCACACCGAACTGCAGACGGTGGACCGCGACGAGCTGGAGCGACGCGAGCAGGAAGTGCTGGCACAGCTCGCCGAGGACCAGGCGGTGGCGCACCCGCCTGCCGAGGCGGTGCTCCAGCTCGTCGACGTCGCCATCGAGTACCCCAAGCAGGGCAGGGTCCCCGCGTTCCGCGCCGTCGAGGGAGCCAACCTCACCGTCTACCCGGGCCAGGTCATCGGCCTCGTCGGGGAGTCGGGCTCGGGCAAGACGACGATCGGCCGGGCCGCGGTCGGGCTGCTGCCGGTCGCGGAGGGTTCGCTGAAGGTCGTCGGCACCGACATCTCGGGCCTCCGCCCCACCTCCAAGGAACTCGTCAAGGTGCGGCGCCACGTCGGCATGGTGTTCCAGGATCCGTCGTCGTCGCTGAATCCCCGGCTCCCGATCGGTGAGAGCATCGGTGAGCCGATGTTCCTCGCCGGCGAGGCCAAGGGCGGTGAGCTGCAGAAGCGCATCGAAAGCCTCCTCGACCAGGTCGAGCTCCCGCGCTCCTACCGCAACCGGTATCCGCACGAACTGTCCGGCGGGCAGAAGCAGCGCGTGGGTATCGCCCGCGCGCTGTCGCTCAAGCCGAAGCTGATGGTCGCGGATGAGCCGACGTCGGCCCTGGATGTGTCCGTGCAGGCGAAGGTCCTGGAGCTCTTCCAGAACCTGCAGCGCGAACTCGGATTCGCCTGCCTGTTCGTCACCCACGACCTCGCCGTCGTCGATGTGCTCGCCGACTACATCTGTGTGATGAAGCGCGGCCGGATCGTGGAGCAGGGCACACGCGACCAGATCCTGCGCAGTCCCCAGGACCCCTACACACAGCGACTGCTCGCGGCCGTGCCGCTGCCGGATCCGGACAAGCAGCGCGAACGCCGCGAGCTGCGGGCCAAGCTCCTCGCGTCGACCGACTAGCGGCCTCGGACCGCCATCACCATCTGCGCAGCCCCGGTTGAACGGGTAGCGTAACGGTACTAGTCTGCTATGGGCCCGAGAACGGGTCCGATGTCAAGGGCGTTCGGCGAAACCCCGGGCATCTGGAACGCGAGGGTTGCATGTCTGGCCGGATTCTTCACGTGACCCGACGGGTCGGCGGCGTTCTGGGGCGCGCCCTGGTCTACGTCCTGATCTGGGCGGGACTCGCACTGCTCATCGCCGCTGCGGGCATCCGTCTCTACTGGGGCACGATCTCCGTCAGCCAGATGCTCATGAACCTCGTCTCCGTCGAGACCGACGGCGGAGGGGGACCCGTCGTCTGGGTCGGCATCCTGGGGGTCGGTGTCGTGCCCCTGCTCATCACCGTCGGGATCGCCGTGTGGCAGCACTACCGGCGCCGTGCGCGCCGCGGTGGGGACGAGCTGCACCACGCGCGCCGCCCGAGCGGAGATGACCGGCGCCGCGCGCGCCACCGCAGGGGCGAGGACCTGCGTCCGGGCCGCCGGCAGTGGATCCTGCGTACCGTCTCCACCGCCCTGGTGGCCGCGGTGGTTCTCGGCGGGGCCACGGCCTTCTCCACCACGGTCGGCGTGGGGGACTACATCAAGGCCGCGAACTCCGACTACGACCTCGGCGACTACTACGTAGAACCGACCGTCACCAGTGACGAGCACAAGCGCAACCTGGTGCTGATCTACCTCGAGTCCGGCGAGGCCACCCTCGAGGACGACCAGCTCTTCGAGAAGGATGCGTTCGCTCCCCTCAAGGATGCCACCCGGGCCGCGGACGGCTGGCAGCACGTGGAGGATCTCCAGCAGTACCAGGGAGGAGGCTGGACCATGGCCGGCCTCGTCGGGACGCAGTGCGGCGTCCCGCTGAAGGGTGCCGACACCGCGGGGGGCAGCAGCGCCTCCTCCAACGACCTCGGCGGCGGCGCCGACACCTACCTGGGCGGGGCCACGTGCCTGGGCGATGTCCTGGAGGACCACGGCTACACCAGCGCCTTCCTGGGCGGTGCCAACGCCTCGTTCGCCGCGAAGGACGTCTTCCTGAGCACCCACGGCTACTCCGAGGAGAAGGACCTCTCCGACTGGCGCGCCGCGGGCGACCCGGAGGAGAGCTTCCGCAGCGACTGGGGCCTGAGCGATGAACGACTGATGTCCCACGCCCGGGACGAGATCGACCGGCTGCACGCCGAGGCGAAGGCAACCGGCGAGCCGTTCAATCTGTCTCTGCTGACCCTGGACACCCACGAGCCGGTGCACGTCTACGACTACTGCGATGTGGACACCGAGAACGTGGTCACCTCCGTGTACTCCTGCTCCATGACCCAGGTGGCCGGATTCGTGGACTACATGAAGGACAAGGGCTACCTCGAGGACACCGCCGTCGTGATCACCGGCGACCACGTCAAGCACATGAGCGCGGGTGACGCGTTCCACGAGCAGCTGGACGATCACGAGAACCGCACCGTCTTCAACCGGATCTGGGTCCCGGGCGGGGACACGAGCGGCGGGTTGCGTCCTCGCGTGGACCAGCTGAATCTGTACCCCACGATCCTGGAGGCCGCCGGCCTGACCCTGCAGGACTCGGAGGCCGGGCTGGGCGTGTCCGCCTTCGCCTCGGAGGTCCCGACCGGTTCAGCGCAGGCGATGGAGCCCGACGCCTACACCGAGCTGCTCAACTCGCTGTCCCCGTTGTTCTACGCCGGGGCATGGGCAGCCGAGGACGCCGCCCCGTAGCGCTGTCCGTTCCTGCCTCCTGCTCGGGCCCGCTACGCGGACCGGCCGGCGGGCCTCCTACGCGGGCCCGGCAGGTGTCGAGTAGCGCTTTCATCCGTACCCGTTATCAAAGCGTGATGCCGCCCCCTTTCCCCGCTGGCCTGCGGAAACACGGGGAGGACCGCCCAAGCTGAGAGCCCGCTGGGAGCGCTCCCCTCCAGGATGTTCAGGAAAGCAACAGAACGGGCATAGAATCTTCCGGTGTGAGTTGGCTCTCGCTACCTGCGGGACAACTATCCGGCCACATCAGTGCCGGAACGACCCAGATAACTAGGAGGCGGAATGCGTTTCACGCGCACTTCCCAAATGCTCAGCGTCGCGGCCATCGCCGTCCTGTCGCTGAGTGCATGCGGCGGCGGAAGCACTGAATCCAGCACGGAGGCCGGCACCACGGACGCCGTCATCGTGGTGGACGGATCCGAGCCCCAGAACCCGCTGATCCCCACCAGCACCAACGAGGTGGGCGGCGGAGCGATCCTCGACCTCATCTTCGCGGGCCTCGTCAGCTACGACGCCGACGGCAAGCCCCAGAACGAGATGGCAGAGTCCATCGAGACCGAGGACGCGCAGAACTACACGATCACGCTCAAGGAAGGCAAGACCTTCACCAACGGCGACCCCGTCACCGCGAGCTCCTTCGTGGACGCCTGGAACTACGGCGCCGCCGCGAAGAACGCACAGCTCTCGAGCTACTTCTTCGAGAGCATCGAAGGCTACGACGAGGCCAGCGCCGAGGGCTCCACCGTGGAGACCATGAGCGGCCTCACCGTCGTCGACGACCGGACGTTCACCGTCAAGCTGTCGCAGCCCGAGTCCGACTGGCCGCTGCGCCTGGGCTACAGCGCATTCTTCCCGCTGCCCGCCGCCGCGCTCGAGGACCCTGCAGCCTTCGGCGAGAACCCGATCGGCAACGGACCCTACAAGTTCGCTTCCGAGGGCGCCTGGCAGCACAACCAGCAGATCGAACTCGTTCCGAACGAGGAGTACGAAGGCCCGCAGGCCGCCCAGAACGGTGGCGTGACGTTCAAGATCTACCAGAACGACACGACGGCGTACCAGGACCTGATCTCGGACAACCTCGACGTCCTGAAGACGATCCCGACGAGTGACATCAAGAACTTCAAGAACGACCTCGGCGAGCGCTCCATCGAGTCGCCCTACGCGGGCAACCAGACGATCGCCGTGCCGTACTACCTCCCGAACTGGGAGGGTGAGGCGGGCAAGCTGCGGCGCCAGGCGCTGTCGATGGCGATCAACCGGGACGAGATCACCGAGGTCATCTTCAACGGCGGTCGTGAACCCGCGAAGGACTTCACCGCTCCCGTCCTCGAGGGCTACAGCGCGGACCTGCCGGGCAGCGAGAACCTCGAGTACAACCCGGAGGAGGCCAAGAAGCTCTGGGCCGACGCCGAGAAGATTTCGCCCTACGACGAGTCGCAGCCCCTGACCATCGGCTACAACGCCGACAAGGGCGACCACAAGACGTGGGTCGAGGCCGTGGTGAACAACATCAAGAACAACCTCGGTATCGAGGTCGAGGGCAAGCCGTACGCGACCTTCAAGGAAGCGCGCACGGAAGCCACGGAGGAGACCCTCACGGGTGCCCTGCGTTCCGGCTGGCAGGCCGACTACCCGTCGCTGTACAACTTCCTCGGACCGATCTACGCCACCGGCGCCGGGTCCAACGATGCCCGCTACAGCAACCCGGAGTTCGACCAGGAGCTGACCGACGGACTCGCCGCCAGCTCCGTCGAGGAGGGCAACGAGGCCATGAACAAGGCCCAGGAGCAGCTCCTGGAGGACCTCCCGGCCATCCCGCTGTGGTACCAGGTCGCCCAGGGCGGCTGGAGCAACAACGTGGACAACGTCGAGTTCGGCTGGAACGGTGTTCCGCTCTACTACGCCATCACCGGCAAGTAACCCGTAACGGACTCGGGGCCTGCCCGGCACAGGGCAGGCCCCTTTTCCGTGCTCCAACGAAAAGGTGCAACACCTCATGAGCCTTTCCCACCCGCGTCCCGTCCGGACGCACGCCACACCGGGGGGTGCGCACTGATGGCCTGGTACATCGTCCGACGCTTCCTGCAGCTGATCCCCGTCTTCCTCGGCGCCACGCTGCTGGTGTACTTCCTCGTCTTCAGCCTTCCCGGCGACGCCACCGCCGCCATCTGCGGCGAGCGCGGCTGCACCCCTGCCGTCATCGCCGGACTGCGGGAGCAGTACAACCTCGACCAGCCCTTCTGGATCCAGTACCTGCTGTACCTGAAGGGCGTGGTGACGTTCGACCTGGGCACCAACTTCTCCGGCCGGCCCATCGCGACGATCATCGCCGAGGTCTTCCCGACCACGGCGAAGCTCGCCATCATGGCCCTGGTCATCGAGGCCGTCTTCGGCATCGCCTTCGGCCTCATCGCGGGCCTGCGCAAGGGCAAGCTGTTCGACTCCTCGGTCCTCGTCCTGTCCCTGATCGTGATCGCCGTGCCCATCTTCGTGCTCGGCTTCCTGATGCAGTTCCTCATCGGCGTCAAGCTGCAGTGGACCAACCCGACCGTGAGCGGCGACGCGACGTTCACCGAACTCCTGCTGCCGGCCGTGGTCCTCGGACTGGTGTCCTTCGCCTACGTCCTGCGCCTGACCCGCACCAGCATCATCGAGAACGTGAATGCCGACTATGTGCGGACGGCGACGGCCAAGGGCCTCAGCCGCAAGCGGGTCGTCGTCGTGCACGTCCTGCGCAACTCGCTGATCCCCGTCGTGACCTTCCTCGGCGCCGACCTCGGCGCCCTCATGGGCGGCGCGATCGTCACCGAGGGGATCTTCAACGTCAACGGCGTCGGCAACACGCTCTACCGCGCCGTCTTGAACGGCGATGGACCGATGGTCGTCTCGATCGTCACGTTCCTGATCCTCATCTTCTGCCTTGCGAACCTGCTGGTGGATCTCCTGTACGCGTGGCTGGACCCAAGGATTCGATATGCCTGAACCAACATCACCATCCGCCTCATCCCGCCCGACCGTGGCAACCGCCCCGGCGTCCACGACGGCGCCGGCTGTGGCGCGCACCAAGACGTCCCCCTATCCGATCGAGCACTTCGTCGCGGACCCCGACGAGACGCCGGTCCGCGCGACCGACAGCGTCGTGTCCGACGTCGCGCCGCGCAGCCTCTGGGGCGAGGCCTGGCGCAGCCTGCGGAAGCAGCCGCTGTTCCTCATCAGTTCGATCCTGATCCTCGGGGTCATCTTCGTGGCGCTGTTCCCCGGGATCTTCACGCACGAACCGCCGAACGAGAACTGCCTGCTCGCGAACTCCGACGGCGGACCGACCGCCGGCCACCCGCTGGGCTTCACCGTGCAGGGCTGTGACATCCTGTCCCGCGTGGTCCACGGCACGCGGTCCTCGCTCACCGTCGGCCTGTTCGCCACGCTCGGCGTGGTCCTGATCGGCGGCCTGATCGGCGCGCTGGCCGGGTTCTTCGGGGGCTGGGTCGATGCCATCCTCGCCCGCGTGGGTGACATCTTCTTCGCCCTGCCGCTCATCCTCGGCGCGATCGTCGTCGTGCAGCTCCCCGTGTTCCAGCAGAACCGCAACGTCTGGACGCTCGTCGTCATCCTCGTGGCGTTCGGCTGGCCGCAGATCGCGCGCATCACACGGGCCGCCGTCATCGAGGTGCGCAACGCGGACTTCGTCACGGCCGCGCGGTCGCTCGGAGTCTCGCCCCTGGGCGCCCTCGTGAAGCACGTCATCCCGAACGCACTCGCACCGGTCATCGTCATCGCGACGATCTCGCTGGGCACGTTCATCGTGGCGGAGTCCACGCTGTCCTTCCTCGGCATCGGACTCCCGCCGGACGTCATGTCCTGGGGCAATGACATCTTCTCGGCGAAGCCGTCGCTGCGCAGCAACCCGATGGCCATCTTCTGGCCGGGCCTCGCACTGTCGATCACCGTTCTGAGCTTCATCATGCTGGGCGATGCCCTGCGTGACGCTCTCGATCCGAAGGCACGCAAACGATGAGCTCCAGCATGGGCAACCACCAGGGCGGCCGCCGCGCCGCCCGCACCGCCGCAGGGGCTCCGACGCCGTCGGGCGGACCCCAGCCGCTGCTCGAACTCCGGAACCTCGCCATCACGTTCGCGACATCGAACGGGGACGTTCCGGCGGTGCGCAACGCGCACCTGACCGTGATGCCCGGCGAGACCGTCGCGATCGTGGGGGAGTCGGGCTCGGGGAAGTCGACGACGGCACTCGCCGCCATCGGCCTCCTGCCCGCCAACGGGCGCGTCTCCGACGGCAGCATCATCTTCGACGGCGAGGACATCACGCACGCGTCGGAGAAGCGCATCGTCGAACTCCGCGGATCGTCGATCGGCATGGTCCCGCAGGACCCCATGTCCAACCTGAACCCGGTGTGGAAGATCGGATTCCAGGTCCGGGAGACCCTCCGGGCGAACGGACTGCCGAGCGGTCCCTCGGACGTCGCGAAGGTGCTCTCGGAAGCGGGACTGCCCGACGCCGGGTCGCGCGCCAACCAGTACCCGCACGAGTTCTCGGGCGGCATGCGCCAGCGCGCCCTGATCGCGATCGGCCTGTCCTGCCGCCCCCGCTTGCTCATCGCCGATGAGCCGACGTCGGCCCTGGACGTGACCGTGCAGCGGCAGATCCTGGACCACCTGGACACCATGACCGAGGAGCTCGGCACCGCCGTGCTGCTCATCACGCACGACCTCGGCCTCGCAGCCGAGCGGGCGCACAAGGTGATCGTCATGTACAAGGGGCAGGTCGTCGAGGCCGGTCCCGCGCTCGAGCTGCTGACCAACCCGCGCCACCCGTACACGCAGAAACTCGTGGCCTCCGCGCCGTCGATCGCGTCGCGCCGCATCGAGTCGGCCAAGAAGGCCGGCATCGAGACCGGGGACCTGCTGGCTCCCACCGCGTCGAAGAAGGCGGCGCTTGACAGGGTGATCGAGGTCGAGGACCTCACGAAGGTCTTCAAGATCCGCGGCAGCTGGGGCAAGTCCACGGACTTCACCGCCGTGGACAGGGTCTCCTTCTCGATCGCGCGCGGCACCACCACCGCCGTCGTCGGCGAGTCCGGCTCGGGCAAGTCGACCGTGGCGAAGATGGTCCTCGGCCTGGAAGGGGCGACGTCGGGCAGTATCCGCTTCGACGGCGTGGACATCACCACGCTCGGACGGAAGGAGATGTTCGACTTCCGGCGCCGCGTGCAGCCGATCTTCCAGGACCCCTACGGCTCGCTGGACCCGATGTACAACATCTACCGGACCATCGAGGAGCCGCTCCGTGTCCACGGCGTCGGCACCGCGAAGAGCCGTGAGAAGAAGGTCCGCCAGCTGCTCGACCAGGTGGCGCTGCCCTCCGCGATGATGCAGCGCTTCCCCAACGAGCTCTCCGGCGGACAGCGCCAGCGCGTGGCGATCGCCCGTGCGCTGGCACTCGATCCGGAGGTGGTCATCTGTGATGAGGCCGTCTCGGCCCTCGACGTGCTGGTCCAGGCACAGATCCTGAACCTGCTCGCCGACCTGCAGTCGGAACTCGGCCTCAGCTACCTCTTCATCACGCACGACCTCGCCGTGGTCCGGCAGATCGCCGATTCCGTCGCCGTCATGAAGAAGGGCAGGCTCGTGGAGCAGGGGACCACCGACGAGGTGTTCGACAACCCGCAGACCGCCTACACCCAGGCACTGCTCGCGGCCATCCCGGGCGCCGGACTCGTCCTGCCCCCCGAGGTCGCGTAGCGCGGCAGCTGCACTGCCGACCTGCATCCCGCAGGTGCGGAACAACGACGACGGCGGCGGTCCTCCCCCTGGAGGGCCGCCGCCTTTGTGCGCCGAGAGCGGACAAGGGCCGCCGTCGGCCCTGCGCATTAGGTCTGTTTTTACCTCTCGCCTAGACTAGTAAGAGGGCGTGCATTGCAGCCGCCGACAATTTCCCCGCAGTAGATACTGAATTGAGTCCTTACGCATGTCTGAAACCACAGGCAACACCGCTGTCCGCAGCGATCTCCGCAACGTAGCCATCGTGGCTCACGTTGACCACGGAAAAACCACCCTGGTCGATGCCATGCTGAAGCAGACCAACTCGTTCGCTGCGCATGGCGACGTCGCCGACCGCGTCATGGACTCGGGCGACCTCGAGCGCGAGAAGGGCATCACCATCCTCGCGAAGAACACCACGGTGTTCTACGACGGCCCGTCCGCCAAGGGTGAGACGATCACCATCAACGTCATCGACACCCCGGGCCACGCCGACTTCGGCGGCGAGGTGGAGCGCGGCCTGTCCATGGTCGACGGCGTCGTCCTCCTCGTGGACGCGTCCGAGGGTCCGCTGCCCCAGACCCGCTTCGTCCTCCGCAAGGCCCTCGCGGCCAAGCTCCCCGTGGTCCTGCTGGTCAACAAGACCGACCGCCCCGACTCCCGCATCGAGGAAGTCGTCAGCGAGTCGATGGACCTCCTCCTCGGCCTCGCCTCCGACCTTGCGGACGAGGTCCCCGACCTCGACCTCGACGCGATCCTCAACGTCCCCGTCGTCTACGCCGCCGCCCGCGCCGGTGCAGCGTCGCTCGAGCAGCCCGCCGACGGAACCATCCCGACGAACGACAACCTGGAGCCCCTGTTCCAGACGATCATCGAGCACATCCCCGCTCCCCGCTACAACCCGAACGGTGTCCTGCAGGCACACGTCACCAACCTGGACGCGTCGCCGTTCCTCGGCCGCCTCGCCCTGCTGCGCATCTTCAACGGAACGCTCCGCAAGGGTCAGACCGTCGCCTGGGCCCGCCAGAACGGCGAGCTGAAGTCCGTCAAGATCACGGAACTCCTCGCCACCAAGGCGCTCGACCGTGTTCCCACCGACTCCGCCGGACCCGGCGAGATCGTCGCCGTCGCCGGTATCGAGGGCATCACCATCGGCGAGACGCTCACCGACGTCGACAACCCGCAGCCGCTGCCTCTCATCACGGTCGACGATCCCGCGATCTCCGTGACCATCGGTATCAACACCTCGCCGCTCGCCGGCAAGGTCAAGGGCGCCAAGGTCACGGCACGCCAAGTCAAGGACCGCCTCGACAAGGAGCTCATCGGCAACGTGTCGCTCCGTGTCCTGCCGACCGCGCGTCCCGACGCGTGGGAGGTCCAGGGCCGCGGCGAGCTCGCGCTGGCCATCCTCGTGGAGCAGATGCGCCGTGAGGGCTTCGAGCTCACGGTCGGCAAGCCCCAGGTGGTCACCAAGACCATCGACGGCAAGATCCACGAACCGATGGAGCACATGACCATCGACGTGCCCGAGGAGTACCTCGGCGGCGTCACCCAGCTCATGGCCGCCCGCAAGGGCCGTATGACCAACATGGCCAACCACGGCACCGGCTGGGTCCGCATGGAGTTCATCGTCCCCGCGCGAGGCCTGATCGGCTTCCGCACCCGCTTCCTGACCGACACCCGCGGTGCCGGCATCGCGGCGTCGATCTCCGAGGGCTACGAGCCGTGGGCCGGTGACATCGAGTACCGCACCAACGGTTCGATGATCGCCGACCGTGCCGGCGTCGTGACCCCGTTCGCCATGATCAACCTGCAGGAGCGCGGCTCCTTCTTCGTGCAGCCCACCTCCGAGGTGTACGAGGGCATGATCGTCGGCGAGAACTCCCGCGCCGACGACATGGAGGTCAACATCACGAAGGAGAAGAAGCTCACCAACATGCGTGCAGCGTCCTCCGACACCTTCGAGAACCTGACCCCGCCGCGCAACCTCACGCTCGAGGAATCCCTCGAATTCGCCCGCGAGGACGAGTGCGTCGAGGTCACGCCGGAGAGCATCCGCATCCGCAAGGTCATCCTCGACGCCAACGAGCGCATGCGCGCCTCGCGTTCACGCGCTCGCGCATAGCGCCAGCACCACCAGCAGAACAGTGGCCTACGACGACGCCGGTACCTCCCCAGCAGGGGAGGGCCGGCGTCCGGCGTTTGCGGACGCGGCCGGAGCAGGCGCGTCCGCGCTCAGCCCCGGGGATGACCGTCCCCGTACCCCGCCTGCCGCACCGGACGCACGGGCGAGTGCGCCGGCAACCCGCCGGGCGCCGGTGCGGCCGGCGGCCGTGGCGGGCGCCGGGGGAGCCGGAATCGTGGCCGCGGTCTTCGGCACCCTGCTGCACGGGCATCTCGTCTTCGTGGGAGGCGTTCCCCTCCCCGTCGGCGCGCTCGGTGCGCTCGTGCTGGCGGGCAGCCTGTTCCTGCTGTGCGGGCTCTGGGCCAGGAACGTGGTCCTGACGGCGGTGGCGGGGGCGGTCGCCTACGGCGGAGTGGCCCTGCTCTCGACCTCGTCGAAGACGCTGATCCTCACCGGGTCGTCGGTCACCGCTCCGGGCTCGGCCCTCGCGGGCAACCTGTGGCTCTTCGGCGTCCTCGCCGTGACACTCGCCGCGGTGGCGGTCGGCGCCGGCGTCCTCGCTCCCTCGCGGCTCCGCCGGAGTACAGCACGCTGACGAGCCGGACCGTCATCAGCACGATGACGGGACGCATCGACGGCGTCGGCCCGCCGGACCGACGGAGAACGGGCCCGGGTCAGAGGTTCCCCGGAGTTCCTCCGCGCCGCGGGGCCCGGCGGGGCGGAGGGGGCGGTACGGCCTTCGCCGCCGTGACATCCGCGAGCAGGACGACGTCGTCGCCCCTGCGTGTCCGCACCGTGCACGTGGTCTCGTCCCGGGCGACGAGATCACCCAGGGAGTCGCTGAACCCGTCGGCGACGCGACGACGCACCACGACCCTCGTGTCGAGGGGAAGCGCCGCAAGGAGGGCTGAGGGATCCTGCACCCATCAAGGGTAGGCCCCTCCGGCCGGGAGCGGGGCATGTGGTGGCCTGCTCCCGTGGTCCTGCCGCAGCGGAGCGTTGCGTTAAGCTGGGAACCGCACCGAGGGTGCGGCAGCCGACCCAGTCACAAGGAAAGGCGTGGGAAGTGACCTACGTAATCGCGCAGCCATGCGTGGATGTCAAGGACAAGGCCTGTATCGAGGAGTGCCCCGTCGACTGCATCTACGAGGGAGAGCGGTCGCTCTACATCCACCCCGACGAGTGCGTGGACTGCGGCGCCTGCGAACCCGTCTGTCCCGTGGAGGCGATCTACTACGAGGACGACACCCCCGAGCAGTGGGCCGAGTACTATAAGGCGAACGTCGAGTTCTTCGACGACCTCGGCTCGCCCGGCGGAGCGGCGAAGGTCGGCAACACGGGCTTCGACCACCCGATCATCGCGGCCCTGCCGCCCCAGAACCAGCCCGCCTAGGTGGCGGCCGGCGAGCCGAGGACCTTCGGCCTGCACCTGCCCGACTACCCGTGGGACGCGATGGCGCCCTACCAGGACATCGCAGCCCAGCACCCCGGCGGGATGGTCAACCTGTCCATCGGGACTCCCGTCGATCCCACGCCGGAGCTCATCCAGGCCGCCCTCGCTGCGGCTGCCGATGCACACGGTTACCCGACCACCCACGGCACGCCTGCCCTGCGCGAAGCGATCAGCGCGTGGTTCGCGCGCCGCAGGGGAGTGCCCGGGCTCGACCCGAAGGACATCCTGCCCACCGTGGGGTCCAAGGAGCTCGTCGCGTGGCTGCCCCTGTTGCTGGGACTGGGGGAGGGCGACGTCGTCGTCCGTCCCGCGGTGGCGTATCCCACCTACGACGTCGGCGCCCACCTCGCGGGGGCCACGGCGGTCGCGTCCGACTCCCTCGCCGACCTTCCCGAGGAGGTGCGCGCCCGAGTGCGCCTCGTCTGGATCAACTCGCCGGGCAACCCCACGGGCGAGGTGCTCGACGTGGACGGCCTGCGGGCGATCGTCGACGACGCCCGGTCGCTCGGGGCCGTGGTGGCCTCCGACGAGTGCTACGGCGAGCTCGGCTGGGGTCCCTGGGATCCCGCGGAGGGCGGCGAGCCCGTGCCCAGCATCCTCGACCCCCGCGTCTCCGGCGGTTCCCACGAGCTCCTGCTGGCCGTCTACTCGCTGAGCAAGCAGTCCAACCTCGCCGGCTACCGGGCCGCGTTCACGGCCGGGGACCCGGCGATCGTGGCCAGCCTCGTCAACTCGCGCAAGCACGCCGGCATGATCGTGCCCTACCCCGTGCAGGAAGCGATGCGCGTGGCCCTCGGGGACGACGCGCACGTGGCCGGGCAGAAGGACCTGTACCGCCGTCGTCGCGCGCTGCTCGTTCCCGCGCTGGAGGACGCCGGGTTCACGATTCGCGGATCGGCGGCCGGCCTGTACCTCTGGGCGTCGAACGGGAAGCCCACCTGGGACACCATCGGGTGGCTCGCCGGGCTCGGGATCCTGGCGGGTCCCGGCACCTTCTACGGCGACGCGGGAGAAGGATTCATCCGCGTCGCCCTCACGGGCAGCGACGAGAGGATCGAGGCGGCGGTCGCGCGGCTCGCCGCCACCGCCCGCTGACCGGAGCCCTGCCGTTGCATTACGCAGGCACGCAGGATTAGTGATCGGGGCCTGCTGACGGTAGCGTTTCAGCTGAATGTGCGATGCCGGTGGGACGTATGTCCTCCTGCGTAGCGAATGATTTGTGGCGAGGACCTCGCTCCAGCTCCTGAAGGAGAATCAATGACCGAGCAGAATGCTGCTTCCCTGCACTACGACGGCGGGAAACTCAGCCTGCCGCTGGTGCCCGCTGTCGAGGGCAACAACGGCTACGACGTGTCGAAACTGCTGAAGCAGACGGGCCAGGTCACCTTCGACCCCGGCTTCATGAACACCGCGGCCACCACGTCCGCGATCACCTACATCGACGGCGACGCCGGGATCCTGCGCTACCGCGGGTACCCCATCGAGGAACTCGCGAAGAACTCCAGCTTCCTCGAGGTGTCCTACCTCCTCATCTACGGCAACCTGCCGACGCCCGAGGAGCTGAGCACCTTCGACGGCCGGATCCGCCGCCACACGCTGCTGCACGAGGAGCTGAAGGGCTTCTTCGGCGGCTTCCCCCGGGACGCGCACCCGATGCCGGTGCTCTCCTCGGCCGTCTCGGCGCTCTCCACCTTCTACCAGGACTCCCTGGACCCGTTCGACGACGAGCAGGTGGAACTCTCCACGTTCCGGCTCATGGCAAAGCTCCCCGTTATCGCGGCCTACGCGCACAAGAAGTCCATCGGCCAGCCGATGCTGTACCCGGACAACTCCATGAACCTCGTGGAGAACTTCCTGCGGCTCTCCTTCGGCCTGCCCGCCGAGCCGTACGACCTCGACCCGATGATGGTCAAGGCCCTGGACCTGCTGCTCATCCTGCACGCGGACCACGAGCAGAACTGCTCCACCTCCACGGTGCGCCTCGTCGGCAGTTCCAACGCCAACATGTTCGCCTCGGTCTCCGCCGGGATCAACGCGCTCTTCGGCCCGCTGCACGGCGGCGCCAACGAGGCCGTGCTGAACATGCTGCGGGACATCCAGGCCAAGGGCATGCAGCCCGAGGACTTCATGGAGAAGGTCAAGAAGAAGGAAGACGGCGTGAAGCTCATGGGCTTCGGGCACCGCGTCTACAAGAACTACGACCCCCGCGCGAAGATCGTGAAGGCAACGGCCCACGACATCCTCAGCAAGCTCGGCGGCAACGACGAACTGCTCGATATCGCCATGCGGCTCGAGGAGAAGGCCCTGGCCGACGACTACTTCATCGAGCGGAAGCTCTACCCGAACGTCGACTTCTACACCGGCCTCATCTACAAGGCCATGGGCTTCCCGGAGAAGATGTTCACGGTCCTCTTCGCGATCGGCCGCCTTCCCGGCTGGATCGCCCAGTGGCGCGAGATGATGCAGGATCCGCAGACGAAGATCGGGCGCCCGCGCCAGCTGTACACGGGCGAGGGAGAGCGGCACTACCCCGCGAACTGATCCCCGGCGCCCAAGCGCCAGCAACAACGACGGCTGCCGCCCACCTCTGCAGGTGGGCGGCCGCCGTCGTCGATGCGTCGTTGGCTGTGCTGTACGCCGGGCCTGGCGTCAGTCGTCCTGGACCGTCGCGTAGCCCTGCGGGTTGTTCTTCTGCCAGCGCCAGTGGTCCTCGCACATCTCGGCGAGGGTCCGGGTCGCGGACCAGCCGAGGTCGGCGAGGGCCGACGACGGGTCCGCGTAGCTGACCGCCGCGTCGCCGGGCCGGCGGGGAGCGAATTCGTAGGGGATGTCGCGGCCGACAGCAGCGGAGAACGCCGTGAGGACCTCGAGGACGGAGGAGCCGTTGCCGGTGCCGAGGTTCCAGGTGTGCACGCCGCCGCGCGCCACGAGGTAGTCGAGCGCCGCGAGGTGGCCCTCGGCCAGGTCGACCACATGGATGTAGTCGCGCACGCCCGTGCCGTCGGGCGTCGGGTAGTCGTTGCCGAACACCATCACCTTCTCGCGCCGTCCCACGGCCACCTGCGCCACGAACGGCAGCAGGTTGTTGGGGATACCGGTGGGGTCCTCACCGATGGTGCCCGAGGCGTGGGCGCCCACGGGGTTGAAGTAGCGCAGCAGGGCGATGTTCCACCGGGGGTCGGCTGCGCCCAGATCGGTCAGGATGTCCTCGATCTGTTCCTTGGTGCGCCCGTACGGGTTCACGGCGTCGAGGGGGAGCTTCTCGGTGAGGGGGACTTCCTCCGACGCTCCGTACACGGTGGCGGAGGAGCTGAAGACGAGGGTGCGCACGTCGGCGTCGTCCATCACCCGCAGCAGGTTCAGGGTGCCGCCGACGTTGTTGGAGTAGTAGTACAGGGGCTTTTCGACCGACTCGCCGACCGCCTTCAGGCCCGCGAAGTGGATCACGGCGTCGACCTTCTCCTCGGCGAAGATGGTGCGCAGGCGCGGTTCGTCGAGCAGGTCCGCCTGGTGGAACGTCGGCGTGCGGCCCGCGAGGGCGGCCACGCGCTGGAGCGACGTCTCGGTGGAGTTCAGGAGGTTGTCGACGACGACGACGTCATGGCCGTGTTCGAGCAGGGTCAGGACGGTGTGCGAGCCGATGTATCCGCTGCCACCGGTAACGAGGATCTTCATGCTTCCATCCTAGGTCGACGTGCCGCCGGTGCTTTCCCGGCCGCGCGTCGAAACGTGCCCGGGACTCTGGAGCGGCGTCGGTCCGGGGTCTACTGTAGGAGCAGCCTGACTGGTGCAAGGGAGGTCCATGTCATACTCCGAACCCGGCTACAGCGCGCACTTCACGGTGGACACGTCCGAAGTGCTCCTCGTAGCGCTCTACCTGCGGGATTGCTCGGGGCTCCAGGGGGTGGGCAGTCCTGCCCTGCCGCCCGTGGTGCCCTCCGTGCGGAGGGCGGAGACTCGACGCCTGACCGAACCCGTCGGAGGACCCGGAACGTTGAAGGTCGAATGGGAGGCGTGGTGGCACAGCCTCCTCCGCCACCGGATCAGCGACGCCGTGCTGCCCGTGCCGCCGCGCCTGGAGGCCCTCGACGGGATGGAAGCGCTCAAGGCGCTGATGAGGGCGCACTTCGGTGCCGCAACGGCGTGGGCCGAGGAGCGGTGCGCCGAGTACGCCCTGCATTCGGGTGCGCGGGGCGCCGACACCATGGAACACCTCCTGGCGCGGATCCTGGAGGAGCGGGAGCTCGAGCTCGGCCGTACCGCCCGGCACTTCTCGCTCCAGATCGTCGAACTGCCGCTGGGCGTGCATCGCGCGTGGTGGGTGGAGCCGGACAAGCTCCTCATGTGCCAGGAACTGTTCGACGACGAGCGTTCCTTCCGCAGCTACGTGGAGCCGGTCGTGAAGATGCTGGCCTGAGCGCCGGGTCCCGCAGACCCGTCAGGGCGTGACTCCGACGGTGACAGTGACGATGCCGGGCTCCGACGTCGTCGCCGTCCACCCGCCGTCGGCCCTTCCCCACTGCAGGCCGGAGTGGGACACCGACGTGATGGAGAACGTCGAGGCGTTCGCCACCGCCCACTGGGCGACGGCCCAGCCGCTGGTGCCCGAGACATCCAGGGTCAGCGTGGTGGAGTCGACCACGCCTCCCAGCGGTCCGAAGACCTCCTCGGCCGCGGCCGAGACCGCCAGGGGGTCACCGGCGCCGTCCGGCTCGTGCAGGGTGCAGTCGAGGGCCGCGGGGGAGTTGCCCGTCAGCGCGGAGGCGAAGGCCCGTCCTTCCGGCTCGTGGTCCGCGTACGCCTCCGGGTGGGCAGACCGCTGCACGATCTGCGCGGCCTCGGTGATGGGCAGCGTCTCGTAGCCGGGAATCCGGACGAGGGCGTCGTAGAAGGCGCCGGTGGCGTAGAGGGGCGACATGATCTGCTCCTCCGTGCCCCATCCCTGCGAGGGCCGCTGCTGGAACAGGCCACGCGAGTCCGGACCGGCGTTGTCCCCGTAGTCGATGTTCTCCAGGCGGGACTCCTGGATGGCGGTGGCGATCGCGATGGACGCCGCACGGGCCGGAAGCCCCCGGGCCACGGCGACACCGGAGATCAGGGCTGCATTCCCTGTCTGCGTGGGACTGAGCTCGAAGGTGTCCGTCCCCACGGTCGCACTGCAGCGCTCGCGGACCAGGACCTCGCTGTCCTCCAGCTGGTTGACCGCCAGGACGCTGCCGCCCGTGACGACCGTCACCAGGGCGGCGAGCATCACGCCCGTGCGCACCTGGCGGCGGCGACGACGGACAGCAGCGGAAGGAGGCCTCGACGGCATGCGCTAGTTGGCGTGCAGGGCCGGGTTGAGGGCGATGCCCTCCCCGGTGCGGGGGCGCGCCTCGACGGCTCCTGTGGCGGAGTTGCGCAGGAACAGGATGCCCGGCTCACCCGAGAGGTCCTTCGCCTTCACGAGCGATCCGTCCTGCAGGGTCACCTTGGTGCCCGCCGTCAGGTAGAGGCCTGCCTCGACGACGCAGTCGTCCCCGAGCGAGATGCCGACACCCGACTCGGCGCCGAGCAGGCAGCGCTCACCGATGGTGATGCGTTCCTTCCCGCCGCCGGACAGCGTTCCCATGATCGAGGCGCCACCGCCGACGTCGGAGCCGTTCCCGACGACGACGCCCGCGGAGATGCGGCCCTCGACCATCGAGGTGCCGAGCGTGCCGGCGTTGAAGTTCACGAAGCCCTCGTGCATCACGGTGGTGCCGTCGGCCAGGTGGGCTCCGAGCCGGACGCGGTCGGCGTCGGCGATCCGGACGCCGGCGGGAACCACGTAGTCCACCATGCGCGGGAACTTGTCGACGCCGTAGACCGCCACGGGCCCCCGGGCCCGCAGGCCGGCCCGGACGGTCTCGAAGCCCTGCACGGCGGCGGGGCCGTGGCTCGTCCACACGACATTGGCGAGGAGCCCGAAGATCCCGTCGAGGTTGATGGTGTTGGGCTGGACGAGCCGGTGGGAGAGCAGGTGGAGCCTCAGGTAGGCGTCCGGGGTGTCTGCCGGGGCCTCACCGGGATCCACCGTGAGGTCGACCACGCGCTGGGTGACGCGCCGGACGTCGTCCGAGCCGGACCCGGCGAGGGACTCAAGGGTGGCGCGGAGGTCCTGCCGCGCGGCGGTGTCCATCGTGTCCTCACCGAGCCAGGGGGCGGGGAACCAGGTGTCCAGGACGGTGCCGTCCGAGGCCACCGTGGCGAGGCCGAGACCGCCGGCTGTCCGCTGGGACGCGCCGGGCAGGGGGGAGCTGGGCGTGGGAGGAGTCATGGGCATCAGTCTACCGAGCGATAGGGTTGCAGCATGATTCGAACACCCTCGGCGGACCTCGATCCGGCCTCCGACGTCGCCCAGCTGACAGCCCGACTGATCGATCTCGAGAGCGTCTCCGGGAACGAGGCCGGCATCGCGGACGCCGTTGAACGGGCGCTGCGCCGCCTGGAACACCTCGAAGTGGTGCGCGACGGCGACTGCGTGATGGCGCGGACACGGCTCGGCCGGGCGGAACGGGTCATCCTGGCCGGGCACATCGACACCGTGCCGCTGCCGACCGCTCCCGGGTCGAGGGGAACCGTCCCCTCTTCGTGGGAGGGCGACGTGCTGTTCGGGCGGGGGGCCACGGACATGAAGGGCGGGGTCGCCGTGCAGCTGGCGCTCGCGGCAGCCCTCGCGGAGCCCACGCGGGACATCACGTTCATCTTCTACGACCACGAAGAGGTCGAAGCCTCCCTCAGCGGACTCGGCCGTGTTGCGGCCTCCTACCCGGAATGGCTGGAGGCGGACTTCGCGGTGCTCCTGGAGCCCACGGACGGCACCGTGGAGGGTGGGTGCAACGGGACGGCCCGCTTCGAGGTGCGGGTCGCCGGAAAGGCCTCCCACTCGGCCCGGGCCTGGATGGGGCAGAACGCCATCCATAGTGCGGCCGAGATCCTCGTCCGGCTCCGGGACCACGAGCCCGCCACCGTGCATGTGGACGGCCTCGACTACCGCGAGAGCCTGAATGCGGTGAAGATCTCCGGCGGTACGGCGGGCAACGTGATCCCGGACAGCACCGTGATCGAGGTCAACTACCGCTTCGCCCCGGACAAGACCCCCGAGCAGGCCGAGGACTACGTGCGGGCCCTGCTCGAAGGCTTTGCGGTGGAGCGGACGGACGCCGCGGCGGGAGCGCGGCCCGGACTCCAGCACCCGGCGGCCGCCGCCTTCGTGGCGGCCGTCGGCGCCGAACCGAAGCCCAAGTACGGCTGGACCGACGTCGCACGGTTCAGCGCCCTCGGTGTGCCGGCGGTCAACTTCGGACCCGGCGACGCGCTCCTGGCCCACACCGATGACGAGCACGTGCATGCCGACGCCGTTCGAGCCTGCCTCCGCGCCCTGACCACCTGGTTGTCCTGACCAGCTAACCTGGCGAGCTGGTCCAACCCGGCGGAGCACGAGGAAGGGCCCGGCCTGCGCCGGGCCCTTCGTCGTCGTCCTCCGCTCGAAGCTCGCCGGGACCTCAGGTGGGAGCCGGGGTGGAGGCGTCCAGGGCGATGGACCCCTTGGCTGCCGGCTTGCGCCCCTTCGTCCGGAAGCTCAGGAGGACGGAGAGGCGGGTGGCCAGGGTGGAGAGGGCGAAGTTGATGAGGATGAAGATCGCCGCCGCGACGAACAGGGACGGGATCACGTTGCCCTCGCCCACCCCGAGGCGCCGCGTGAACTGCAGCAGCTCCGGGTAGGTGATGATGAAGCCGAGGGCCGAGTCCTTCAGGATCACGACGAACTGGCTGATGAGGGCCGGCAGCATCGCGATGAGGGCCTGCGGTACCTCGATGTTGCGTAGCGACTGGTTCCTCGTCAGGCCGATCGCCATGCCTGCCTCGCGCTGGCCCTTCGGCAGCCCGTGGACGCCCGAGCGGACCAGTTCCGCGATGACCGACCCGTTGTAGAGCGTCAGGGCGAGGACCACGGCGATCAGTGGGGCATCCTCCGGATTGACGGAGCCGGAGCTGCCGAGGGCCAGCCAGAAGAAGATCATCATGAGCAGCACCGGCACGGCGCGCAGGAATTCGACGACGATCCCCGCGATCCAGCGGATCGGCGCGGAGTGCGACAGGCGTCCGATGCCGAAGACCAGGCCGAACAGCACCGAGGTGACGATCGAGATGCCGGCCGCCTTCAGTGTGTTGAGCAGGCCGGGCAGGATGAAGAACTGCCATGTCCTCGATTCGAGGAAGGGCGTCCACATGCCCGCCGTGAGCTGGCCCTTGCCGGCGAGGGCGGAAATCACCCAGGCGAGGATGCCAAGGACGATCAGCGCGCCCACGATGTTCCCGATGAGGATGTTGCGACGCCCGCGCGGGCCCGGCGCGTCGAAGAGGACCTGCTGGGCGCTCATCGTGCCACCGCCAGTTTCCGTGAGGCCCAGGTGGTCAGCAGCCCGATGGGGATCACCAGGATCACGAAGCCGAGGGCGAAGGTGAGGAAGATCGGGATGACGAGGTCCGAGCGGAACTCGATCATGGTCTTCATGAGGCCCGACGATTCCGTGGCGACCGAACCGGCGGCCGCGACGGTGGAGTTCTTGATGAGGGCGATCAGGACGTTGCCGAGGGGAGCGATGGCTCCGCGGAAGGCCTGCGGCAGGATGATGAGCCGTGCTGCCGGCAGGAAGCTCAGGCCGATGGCACGCGCGGCTTCGGCCTGGCCCAGCGGGACCGTGTTGACGCCGCTGCGGATCGCTTCGCAGACGAAGGCGGCGTGGTACAGCGAGAGGCCCACGATGGCGATGCGGAAGAGGCTGATGTTGAGGTCACTCGCGAGGCTGATCTGCATGACCGAGAACAGTCCGAGGAACCCGAACGCGAGGATGATCGTCAGCGGCGTGTTGCGGAAGATGTTCACGTACGCCGCACCGAACAGCTGCAGGCTCGGGATGGGGGAGATGCGGAACAGGGCCAGCACCGTGCCGATGGCCAGGGCCCAGATAGCTGCCCAGAACGACAACTGGATGTTGACCCAGAACGCGGCCGGCACGTTGTAGGTCTCGAACAGCGACAGGTAGTTCTCCACGGTTCACCTCTTTCCTGGTGGGGAACACGGCATTGGCGGGGCGATCCGCACGGACCACCCCACCAATGGACGCGATGCTAGGCGCAGGGCGCCGGGGTCGGCGGGTTCAGCTCCGCGTTGTAGGTGTAGTCGGCACCCTCGGTGTTCTTGGTGATCGCCTCTTCCCAGGCGCCGTCGTCGATCATCTTGGTGATGGCGGCGTTGATGTCCTCGCACTTGTCGCTGCCCTTGGGGAGCCCGACACCGTAGTTCTCCTCGGAGAACGTATTGCCGACGACCTTGAACTTGCCGGCGTTTGCCTCCTGCGCGGCGAGGCCGGCGAGGATGATGTCGTCGGTGGTGACGGCGTCGATCTGGCCGCCGCCCATCGCGGTGACGCACTCCGCATAGCCCGGCTGCTCGACGAGCTGCACGCCGGGGTACTGGTCCTTGATCTTCTGGGCGGACGTGGAACCCGTCACCGAGCAGAGGTTCTTGCCCTCGAGGTCCTCGGGTCCGGTGATGTCGCTGTCCGTGGGGACGAGGAGGTCCTGGCCGGCGACGAAGTACGGGCCGGCGAAGTCCACCGTCTCCTTGCGGGTGTCGGTGATGGAGTACGTCGCGAAGATCATGTCCACCTGGTTGTTGGACAGCAGGTTCTCGCGGTTGGCGGACGGGGCTTCGACGAACTTGATCTGCTTCTCGGTGTATCCCAGTTCGCCCGCGACGTACTTGGCGACGTCGACGTCGAAACCGGAGTAGGAGCCGCCCTCGTCGTAGCCGAGGCCGGGCTGGTCGAACTTGATGCCGATGCGGACGGTCTCACCGCCGGCATCGCCGCCCTCGCTCTCGGCGCTGTCGCCGCCTCCACAGGCGGACAGGGTCAGTGCGGCGAGTGCAGCCACCGCGGCTGCTGCGTATCGGGTTGTGCGCATTGGTTCTCCTTGCGTTGCGGCCGATGGCCTCTTCGGATGCGGGGGTCAGTGCGAGAGGATCTTGCCGAGGAAGTCCTTGGCGCGGTCGCTCTGCGGATTGGTGAAGAATTCCTCGGGCTTCGCCTGCTCCATGATCTGGCCGTCGGCCATGAAGATCACACGATCGGCGGCCTTGCGGGCGAATCCCATCTCATGGGTCACCACGATCATCGTCATGCCCTCCTTGGCGAGGGCCACCATGGCGTCGAGGACCTCGTTGATCATCTCGGGGTCGAGCGCCGAGGTGGGCTCGTCGAACAGCATCACCTTCGGTTGCATGGCCAGCGCGCGGGCGATCGCGACACGCTGCTGCTGGCCGCCCGACAGCTGGGCCGGAAGCTTCTGTGCCTGGTTGTCGACGCCGACACGCTTGAGGAGGGACATCGCCAGGTCCTTCGCCTCGCCGCTCTTCATGCCCCGGACCTTCACCGGGCCGAGGGTGACGTTCTCGAGGATGGACTTGTGGGCGAAGAGGTTGAACGACTGGAAGACCATGCCGACGTCCGCGCGGAGCTTCGCGAGGGCCTTTCCCTCGGCGGGAAGCACCTTGCCATCGATGGTGATCTCGCCGTCGTCGATCGTCTCGAGGCGGTTGATCGCGCGGCAGAGTGTCGATTTCCCGGAACCGGAGGGGCCGATGACAACGACGACCTCGCCACGGGCGACCTCGAGATTGATGTCGCGGAGAACGTGCAGCTCCCCGAAATGCTTGTTCACGTTCTTGAGGGAGACGAGGGGGCTCCCCGAGGACGCGGGCACAGTCGGTTGCTGTTCACTTGTCATGGGAGAAATCTAGCGAACTATTCCTCGCGGGCAATACAGACGATCGGAAAGGCATCGATTGTGATTCAAGAGCAACCAAAGCCCCCGGTGGGCCGGCCGTTCGTTAGCCTAGGTAAATGTCTCCCTCCCAGCACCCCGCGGCCAGCGACGACGCTCGCCCCCCTGTGTACGACGACGGCGCCCGCACAGGTTCCCCGCAGCCCTCCGCCGACGACGGCGGTCCGTTCGATACCCTCCCTCCGGGTACGAGCAACGGGGCGGGCAATGCGACCAGGCGGAAGGGCTCCGTGGAGCTGCGCCGCGCACAGGCGACGGTGCCGCAGTCGGACAACATGCTCCTCGACGCGGACGATACCAAGGGCTTCACCCGCACCGACCCCTGGCGCGTGCTGCGCATCCAGAGCGAGTTCGTGGAGGGCTTCGGCACCCTCGCCGACCTCGGCCCCGCCATCAGCGTCTTCGGATCGGCCCGGACCGCGCGGAGCTCGTCCTACTACGCGATCGGTGAGGAGGTGGGCCGGAGGCTCGTCCAGTCGGGCTTCGCCGTCATCACCGGGGGCGGCCCGGGGGCCATGGAGGCCGCCAACAAGGGAGCCTGCGAGGCCGGCGGGACGTCGGTGGGGCTGGGCATCGAGTTGCCGTTCGAGCAGGGCATGAACGAGTGGGTGGACCTCGGCATCAACTTCCGCTACTTCTTCGCCCGCAAGACCATGTTCGTCAAGTACGCGAGCGGTTTCGTGGTCCTGCCGGGCGGGTTCGGGACCCTTGACGAGCTGTTCGAAGCGATGACTCTCGTACAGACCGGCAAGGTGACCTCCTTCCCCATCGTGCTGATCGGCCTCGATTACTGGCGCCCTCTCATGGACTGGATCGAAGGCACGCTGCTCGCGGAAGGAACGGTGTCCGAGAAAGATCTCTCACTGCTACAGCTCGTCGACACCGCGGAGGAGGCCGTGCGGATCGTCGCGGCATCGGCCGGCCACGACCACCCGTCCTGACCCGCCCGGGACCACTCTGGCACCATTGCGGTGTGACTATCTTCCTGGTGATCCTCGCCATCCTGCTGATGGGAGCAACAGCAGTCCTTGCTTCGGGACGGCCGTTGCCGACGCCTTTCCAGCACATCGAGGCGGGTCTCCGGGCTGCCTCCGGTGCCGGTTCCGCCGGGCACGACGACGACTCCCTGCGGAGCGGCGGCCTGGGCCTGGTGGAGCCGGTGGCTTCGCTGCCGCCCGTCCTCCTTCCCGACACGCCCTCCGCCCGTGACGTCGATGCTGTCCGTTTCGGCCTCGGACTGCGCGGGTACCGGATGGACCAGGTGGACGAGGTCCTGGACCGGCTGGCCGCGGCGCTCGAGGAGCGCGATGCGGTCATCCGGGACCTGCGCTCGCAGCTCGCGGGCAAGGACGCCGGATGAGCGGGGCGGTTCCCGGATCCGATGGCCGCCTGCGCTGCGGCTGGGCGGTGTCGAGCGAGGAGTACGAGCGGTACCACGACGAGGAGTGGGGACGACCTGTGCGCGGTGAGGCCGGCCTTTTCGAACGGTTGAGCCTTGAAGCCTTCCAGTCGGGCCTGAGCTGGATCACCATCCTGCGGAAGCGCGAGGCGTTCCGCCGGGCCTTCGCCGGGTTCGATCCCGCCGTCGTCGCGGGCTTCGGCGTGCAGGACATCGAGCGGCTGATGAATGATGCGGGCATCGTCCGGAACCGGCAGAAGATCGAGGCGACGATCGCGAACGCCCGTGCCCTTCTCGCGCTCCCGGACGGGACCACCCTCGGCTCGGTCCTGGAGAGCCACCGGCCGGTGCACGGGCCCGCGCCCGCCACCCTCGCGGACGTCCCGGCCATCACCCCCGAGAGCACGGCGCTCGCCCGGGAGCTCCGCGGACTCGGCTTCCGCTTCGTGGGACCGACGACCGCGTACGCGATGCTCCAGGCCACCGGCTACGTGGACGACCACCTCCGGGACTGCTGGGTCCAGGCCGAGCCGGAGCAGGGCCGGCCTTCGTCGCCCGCCCCCGGGCCGTGAGCCGGGTGGTGCCGGGACCGGCGCGCCGAGGAGTGCAGTGGCGTGCGAACCGGCCCGTGCAGTGGCGGGCGCACTGGGCCGTGCAGGTCCTGGCGGTCTTCGTCGCCGGGCGCCTCGTCTCGACCGGAATCCTCCTGCTCGCCGCGGCACGCCAGGGCGTCAGCCCCTGGTCCGGTCCGGCCCCCGGGTACGGCACTTTCATCAACTACTGGGACAGCGGCTGGTACGAACGCATCTTCATGGAGGGCTATCCGACGGAGCTGCCGCGGGACGCTCTGGGAGGCGTGAGCCACAACCAGTGGGCGTTCTATCCGCTCTACCCGGGACTCGTCCGGGTCCTCGACGCAGCCACCGGCCTGGGCTGGGGGATCCTCGCGCCTCTCGTGTCCGTGGCCGCCGCAGGGGGTGCGTCACTCGTGATCTACCGGCTCTTCCGTCTCAGGGCGGACCACCGGACGGCGCTCGCGGGCGTCGCCGTCGTGTCCTTCGCGCCCGTCTCCGCCATCCTCCAGGTGCCGTACGCGGAGTCCCTGCACCTGCTGCTCCTCGCGTCCGCGCTGTACCTGGTGTCCAGGGGCCGGTACTACGCGGCGATGCCCGTCGTCGTGCTGATGTGCCTGGCACGACCGGCCGGGGTGCCCTTCGCCATCGCGGTGGGGATCCTGTTCCTTGCCGCCCTCCGGACCGTCCGGCGCAGCGCCGTCCTCGGGGGACAGGCCGCACAGCCGGTGCTGCCCGTGTTCCTGCTGGGGGTGGTCTCGTCGCTCGGCGCTGTCGCGTGGCCGCTGATCGCCTGGGCCGTCACGGGGCAGCGCGACGCCTATGTGGCGACGGAGACCGCATGGCGTGGTGAGGCGCTGGTCCCCTTCGTGCCGTGGTTCCAGGCACCGGCCGCGGTGGTGGGTCCTGCCGCGGCCGTGCTGGTCGTGGCGGGCCTGCTCCTGGGCGTCGTCGCGCTCTTCCTCGCGCCCGCCGTGCGCTCGATGGGGCTGGTCGCCGGTGCCTGGTGCGCGGGCTACCTGCTGTACCTCGGGGCGTTCTGGGACCCGCAGTCGAGCACGTGGCGGATACTGCTCCCGCTGTTCCCCCTGGCGCTCGCCGTCGCCGGCAGCCGGAGCCGCTTCGGGACCCGCATCCTGTGGGTGCTGCTCCCGGTATCGGTGCTGCTGCAGTTCGTCTGGGTGGACTGGCTGTGGGGCTGGACCCCGTCCGGACCGGACGGGGATTATCCACCCTGAGTGTGATCCACGCCGCACCTGAATTAGCAGGTGAAGGGCTTGTGCTGAATAATGAAGGTGATGACGTGCACCGCCGGACCTTTTCTCGGGCTACCGGACGGCGCACTGTTTACTGTCGCGCTGCCGCTGATCGCGGTCGCGCCCTGTTGAAAGGGACACCCCCATGGCTGCCATGAAACCGCGTACCGGCGATGGACCGATGGAAGTCACCAAGGAGGGGCGCAGCCTCATCATGCGGGTGCCGATCGACGGCGGCGGACGCCTTGTCGTCGAACTCAACGCCGAGGAAGCGGGCAAGCTCAAGGACTGCCTGCTCACCGTCACCACCTAGGCGATCCGAACCGGGCGTCCCGGCGTCCTGTTCCAGGCATTGTGCGCCTGTATCACGTGCAGTCCCGTACTGAGCGGTGCGGCAGGCGGCAGGCGCCGCCCGCCCGCCGCTAGGCGCGCTGCTTGACGGCGAGCAGGAGCCCGGTGCCCGTCGGCACGAGTGCCGATACGAGGGCCTCGTTCTCACGGATCATCTTCCCGACCTGGCGGAGCGTATTGGTCGACTGCTCACGCACGGCGGGTTCCGCCACCCGGTCCTGGTCCAGCGCGTCGTTGATGATCATGATGCCGCCGTCCTTGAGTAGGCGAGTTGCCTGCTCGACGTAGACCGGCAGGCCCGGCTTGTCGGCGTCGATGAACACCAGGTCGTAGGCGGCATCGGTCAGCCGCGGCAGCACATCGGCCGCGCGCCCCGAGATGGTGCGTGTGCGGTTCGAGGGGATGCCGGCCTCGGAGTAGGCCTCCCGGGCGGCCCTGAGGTGGTCGACGTCGGAATCGATGGTCGTCAGGACCGCATTCCGGCCGAGGCCCCTCAGCAGGCAGACTCCCGACACTCCTGCTCCGGCACCCACCTCGACGGCGGTGCTCGCCTTGGAGGCCGCCGCGAGGACGGTGAGTGCTGCGCCGACGGCAGGGGTGACAGGGGCGACGCCGAGTTCGTGGGAGCGGTCGCGCGCCCGAAGCAGGATGTCGTCCTCGTCGGGGAGTCCTTCGGTGTAGGACCAGCTGCTGTGTTTGTCGGCGGCCATGAACATCCGTTCTGTGGTTACGGGAAGTGGTTACGGGAGAGGGGGCACGCTCCGGGAGGCAGGCGCCCCGCCCCAACACTACTGTGCGGCGCGGCCGGACTTCCATGCGGCGGCGGGGGCGCGCGCAGGCAAGGATAGCGGGTCGGGCGTCCCCGGGGTGGGTGCAACACACGTATCTGCCAGCTAGTTCCCAGCTTGGTGGGAAAGACTTTCATCTCGGGACATCCAGCATGAGCACGGCCCCGAATCCCCGGTACCACCGCAGCCGTGGCAGCCGCGGGGTAGGACCTGTTCGGGATGCGTGGCGAGAAGGGGTAGATGATGTCTAGCGTGAAGGCGGCACAGGCCGCCATGGAGGCCGTTCCCGGAGCGGACGTGCCCATCCTGGATGAGCACGGCAACCCGTGGGTCGCGCCGTCCTGGGAAGAAGTCGTCACCAACTACTCGCCGAAGGTCTACCGCCTGGCGTACCGCCTCACGGGCAACAAGTTCGACGCCGAGGACCTCACGCAGGAAGTCTTCGTGAGGGTCTTCCGGTCACTGGCGAACTTCAAGCCGGGCACCCTCGACGGCTGGCTGCACCGCATCACCACCAACCTCTTCCTCGACCAGGCGCGGCGCAAGACCCGCATCCGGTTCGACGGGCTGACGGAAGAAGCCGAGAGCAGGTTGCCGAGCAAGCATCCCGGCCCCGAGCGCAGCTTCGAATTCAACAACCTGGACATCGACGTGCAGGCAGCCCTGGAGGAACTCCCGCCGGACTTCCGCGCCGCCGTCGTGCTCTGCGACCTCGAGGGTCTGGCATACGACGAGGTGGCGCAGGTCCTCGGCGTCAAGCTCGGTACCGTCCGTTCGCGTATCCACCGCGGCCGGACGATGCTGCGGGAGAAGCTCGCCCACCGCGACCCGCGGAAGCCGGGCGGGAACGGCGCCGCCCTGGGTGTCCCACGGATCGCCGGCGTGGGTTAGGAACGATGCTTCATCCCCATCGCTCCCTGCAGGACCTCGTGGACGGTGAGCTGTCCGACCGGCGTCGAATCGCCGTCGAACAGCATGTCTCACGCTGTGCGTCATGCGCCGCGACGGTCTCGCGCCTCCGGAGCCTCAAGAGCGCCCTGCTGGGCCTGCGGAACCCGGCCCCGGACCCGGACCTCCAGCGCAGGCTCCTCTCGCCCGCCTTCGGCTCCACCGCCGGCAGAAATACCGGCAGAAATACCGGCATGAATACCGGCAGAAATACCGGCAGGAACGAGGCCCGGACGGGTTCCCGTGCAGCCTTCGTGCGCGACCACCACGAACGGGCCGTCCCCCGGAGCCGCACGGTGCTCACCGCCGTCGGCGCATCTGCCGTCGTCGCCACCGCCATCCTGGCGAGCGCCTACGTCATGGGGTCCGAGGCGCGGTCCGTCACGGCCGAGGGGGCCGCGACCGGAGCCACCGCGCTGCAGGCGCGCTGGGAGTCCGTCGCGTCGCAGACGCCCACCTACCTGGACACCGACCAGCTGGAGACGCTCCGGTCCGGAGGCTGGTACTGCCCGGAGCTCGAGTCCCTCGGTTTCACGCTGCAGAGCGCCGAGGGCATCACGGTCGCGGGCAGGCCGACCCTGGAGATCGTCCTCGAGAACGACGGCGACACGGTGACCGTCTACGAACAGAGGAAGGTCGGCGAGGTTCGCGACGCCGACGCTCCGCCGCTGAACGCCGTGACCGGCAACATCGTGACGGCGGACGGCTTCGAGCACATCGGCGGCGCCGAGCGCGACGTCTGGGTCCGTTCCGGCGAACCCTGGCAGGTGGTGCTCGACTCGCCGTCCGTCACCTACACCGTGGTGTCGGACCTGCCCGCCGCCGCGATGCCGCAGACGCTCAGCCAGCTCGTCACGGCTGAGCATGCCCAGCTGGCCCTGTCGCCGCAGGGCCAGGAGGACTCGATGATGGAGCGGATCATCCGCGGCCTCTCGATGATCACGCATCCCGGGGAGAACGGCTAGGCGACCCTGCGCTGACGCGGATGGCAGGGCGCGACAGCTCCTGTCCCGCGGCGCTCACGCGGCACGGGCGAATGTGGTCGGCACTGGCCGGGAAGGTAGTCTTTTCACGTGTTGGGAATCAACGGCCTCGAACTCGTGGTCCTGGCGTTCATCGCCGTCGTGGTGCTCGGCCCGGAGCGGCTTCCGGAGTACGCGGCCCAACTCGCCCGGCTCGTGAAGGGCCTGCGGCGCATGGCGACGGGAGCCCGTGAGCAACTCCGGGAAGAGGTCGGACCGGAACTGGACGAGGTCGATTGGCGCAAGCTCGACCCCCGCCAGTACGACCCCCGCCGCATCATCAAGGAGGCGCTCCTCGACGACATCGAGGACGTCTTCAAGCCCGTCAGCGGAGGTGCTCCCCGGCCCGTACCCGCTGCGCCTGCACCCGGCGTCGCCCGCCCCGCGGTCGTGCCGATCGGGCCGCGCCTCGAAGCCGGACAGGCCGCGCCCTACGACCTCGAGGCCACCTGACGGAGCGCTTTCCCTGTGTCAGCGAAGGCTGACCGGCAGCCTCAGGCCGTCCAGGCCGCGCGGGCGGCGGGCGAGGGTGGAGGCGATCGCCGTCAGCTCGTCGCGTGCCGTCGAGGCCCCTTCGCCGAGGACGAGGGGAGTGCCGGCGTCGCCACCTTCCCGCAGGGCCACGTCCAGCGGGATGCTGCCCAGCAGGGGGATCTCCGTGCCCAGCGTGGCCGACAGTCTCGCGGCGAGCGTCCTCCCACCCCCTGCACCGAAGAGTTCGAGCCGCCCGCCGTCGGGCAGCTCGAGCCAGGACATGTTCTCGATCACCCCGGCGACGCGCTGCCCTGTCTGCGCGGCCATGGCACCGGCCCGTTCGGCGACATCGGCAGCGGCACTCTGCGGCGTCGTGACGACCAAGAGCTCGGACGACGGCAGCAACTGCGCGACCGAGATGGCGATGTCGCCCGTCCCCGGGGGAAGGTCGAGGAACAGGGCGTCCAGGTCGCCGAAGTAGACGTCCGTGAGGAACTGTTCGAGTGCGCGATGCAGCATCGGGCCGCGCCAGGAGATGGGCTGGTTGCCCTCCACGAACATCCCGATGGAGATCACCTTCACACCGTGGGCGACCGGCGGCAGGATGAGCTCGTCGACGCGCGTGGGCTGCTGCGTGATGCCCAGGAGGGCGGGGACGGAGAACCCGTACACGTCGGCGTCCACGATGCCCACCCGGAGCCCCCGCGCGGCCATGGCGACCGCCAGGTTCACGGTCACGCTGGATTTGCCGACACCGCCCTTGCCGCTCGCCACCGCGTAGACGCGCGTGAGCGACGACGGGTCGTTGAAGGGGATGCCGCGGCGGCCGCCGGCGCCTTTCAGCTGCTCCTTCAGCGCGTCGCGCTGGGCCTGGTCCATGACGCCGAGCTCGACCTCGACGCGCTCCACCCCGTCGACGGCGGACAGGGCGGCTTCGGCGTCCTGCGTGATCGTGTCGCGCAGGGGGCAGCCGGCGATCGTCAGCAGGACCCGGATCCGCACTGTCCGTTCCGCGATGGACACGGACTCGAGCATGCCGAGTTCGGTGATGGGGCGGCGCAATTCGGGGTCGATCACCGTGGTGAGGGCCGTCCGTACGGCCTCCTCGTCGGGCAGGGGTGTGCTCACCGGACGGGCTTCCTCCCGGCGGACTGGACCTTCGGCAGCGCCACGGTGCTGTCCGACGGCTTCCGGGGCTTCCGTTTCTGCAGGGTCAGCTCCTGGCCGTCGGTCGTCTCGAGGAGTTCCTCGAGGATGGAGCGGAGCTCGGAGCGTACGTAGTCGCGTGTCGCGACCTCGCGCAGGGCGATGCGCAGCTCCGCGATCTCCCGCGTCAGGTACTCGGTGTCCGACAGGTTCCGCTCCGCCCGGTGGCGGTCCTCGCGCATGGAGACGCGGTCGCGGTCGTCCTGGCGGTTCTGCGCGAGGAGCAGCAGGGGTGCGGCATAGGAGGCCTGCAGGGAGAGCATCAGGGTCAGTGCCGTGAACCCGAGCGCCGCGCTGTCGAAGCGCAGGTTCGCCGGAGCGACGGTGTTCCACGTCAGCCACAGCGCGACGAAGACCGTCATGTAGAAGAGGAACTGCGGGGTACCCATGAAACGGGCGATGTTCTCCGTGCCGCTGCCGAAGCGGTCCGGGTTCGGTCGCAGGCGCGGGAGGATGCGCTTGCGCGCCTCACGGGGAGTGTCGAGTCCGCGAGAATTCGATCGGATCTTCTCAACCACGGCGGTCACCTCGTTTCGCTGCGGAGGTGTCGTCCTGTGCCCTCCAGTCGTCGGGCAGCAGATGATCCAGCACGTCGTCCACGGTCACGGCACCCACCAGCCTGCCGTCGGTGTTCACCACCGGCAGCGAGTTCAGGTTGTAGGTGGCGAGGATCCTGGACACTTCGCTCACGTTCGCCTGGTCGCCCACGGCCTCGAGGTCCGTGTCGATGATGTTGCCGAGCGGCTCCGGCGGCGGGTAGCGCAGCAGCTGCTGGATGTGGACCACGCCGAGGTAGCGCCCGGTCGGCGTCTCGAGCGGAGGCCGGCACACGAAGATGGACGACGCGAGGGCCGGTGTCAGTTCCTCGCGACGGACGTGCGCGAGGGCCTCGGCGACGGTCGCCTCCGGTGGGAGGATGACCGGCACCGTGGTCATGAGGGAACCCGCGGTGTCCTCCTCGTACTCGAGCAGCCGGCGTACGTCCTCGGCGTCGTCGGGTTCCATGAGCTGGAGGAGCTCCTCCTTCTGCGCCTCGGGGAGTTCGTTGAGGAGGTCGGCCGCGTCGTCGGGGTCCATCTCCTCGAGGACGTCGGCCGCGCGCTCGCGCGTCAGGGACTGGAGGATCTGGACCTGGTCGTCGTCGGGCAGTTCCTGGAGGACGTCCGCGAGGCGGTCGTCCTGGAGTTCCCCGGCCACCTCGATGCGCCGCTTGTCGTTCATCTCGTGCAGCGCGTCGGCGAAGTCGGCGGGCTTGAGGTCGTCGTGCTGGGCGACGAACTGGGTCGCGCCCTGCGGTTCGTCCGTCGTCCCGTGGAAGGCGTCGAGCCAGTCGATGATGAGGCGCTCGCCGCCGCGACGGAGTCCGCGCAGGGGAGAGGTGGACCCGCCGCGTCGTACGAACAGCTGCGAGACGTGCCAGTCGCCCGCACGGTTGCGCTCCATCGCGATATCCTCGACGACGGCGCTGCCGCTGCCGTCGCGCAGGGTGAGGCGGCGGTCGAAGAGCTCGGCCACGACCAGCATCTCCGCGCCGCGCTGCTCGAAGCGGCGGAGGTTGACGAGGCCGGTGCAGATGATCTGGGACGGGTCCATCGAGGTGATGCGGGTCATGGGCACGAAGACGCGCTTCTTGCCGGGAACCTCGACCACGAGGCCCACCACCTGCGGTGCCTTGCTCGGGCCGCGGTCGAGTACGACGGCGTCCCGCAGGCGGCCCAGGCGGTCGCCCAGCGGATCGAAGACATCGAGGCCCAGCAGTCGGGCGACGAAGACGCGGGTCGGATTGGTAGTCACTGCTCTAGGCTATCCGGCGCGGCGCGCCGGGAGGGTATCGTACCTGCGGAAGACGCACGTCGGCGGCGTACGGACCCTGCTTCCGCCGTCCTTCGGAGGGGCGTCCAGCGGCGCGGGAGTTCACCTCCGGCGATACGCCTCCCATCGGGGGAGGCGGTACGGGAGAATGGACGCATGTCGACACCACCACTTGGAACCACTGCATCCCGCGACCCGGGCCGGGTGTTGCCTTCGGGCGAGACCATCGGCCGGTACACCGGCTACCTCGACGCGCAGAAAGCCGTGGACTACCTCGCCGACAACAAGTTCGCCGTGGAGCGCGTGGCCATCATCGGCAACGACCTCAAGACGGTGGAGCGCGTCACGGGTCGCCTCAGCTACCCGCGGGTGGCGCTCGCCAGCGCCGCGACGGGAGCCTGGTTCGGACTGTTCGTGGGACTGATCCTGAGCCTCTTCGCCGGCAGCGAGGCAGGCAGCACCATCTCCTCCTCGATCGCGCTGGGCGCCATCTTCTGGCTGCTCTTCGGCGTCATCACGTACGCGTTCCAGCGCGGCAAGCGCGACTTCACCTCCACGAGCCAGGTGATCGCGACGAGCTACGACGTCATCGTCGATCCGAGCCTCGCAGCGGACGCCCGTCGCCTGCTCCAGCAGCTCCCGATGAACGGGCAGGCGCAGCACCCCGGGGCGAATCCCTCGCCCTGGGGCACGGCACCGGGGCGCGCTCCCCAGCAGGCGCCCGAGCGCCCGGCGTCGTGGAACGATCCCTACACCGGACAGCAGCCGCAGCAGCCGCAGCAGCCGGGCACGGCAGAGGGCGAGACCGCCGGTCCCGGCACCAGCGGGCCCCGCAGGGGACAGTTCCCCGACCTTCCGGACGGACGGCCCCAGTACGGTGTGCGCGTGGAGGACTCTCCCGTGGGGCCGACGTCGGAGCCCGGTACGCCCGCGGCACCCGCTGCCCACGACGCTCCGGCCGATGGCCGGGAACCCGGGTCGCACGGCTCCTCCGCCGCGGGCGGCCCGCGCTGACCCGCTGCTGACCCGCTGCTGACCCGCTGAGGACCGGACGGCACAGGCCGGACAACAGTACGGAACGGGAAAGGCAGGGACCCTCCGGTCCCTGCCTTTCCCGTCTTCGAGCCGTCTCAGCCTGGGCCGCGCATCGTCCGGGCCCGTCGCCTACTCGTTGCCCCAGATGCCGGCCATCCAGTCCTCGACGTCGTCCGGGTTGCGGGGGAGGGCCGCGCTGAGGTTGACGGGGCCGTCCGCCGTCATCAGGATGTCGTCCTCGATGCGCACGCCGATCCCGCGGTACTCCTCGGGAACGGCGAGGTCCTCGGCCTTGAAGTAGAGGCCGGGTTCGATGGTGAACACCATGCCCTCCGTGAGGACGCCGTCCAGGTACAGATCGCGCTTGGCCTGGGCGCAGTCGTGGACGTCCATGCCGAGGTGGTGGCTCGTGCCGTGCGGCATCCAGCGGCGGTGGTGCTGGCCCTCCGGTGCCAGTGCCTCCTCGAGGGACACGGGCAGCAGGCCCCACCGGTCCAGGTTCTCCGCCAGCACGGTGACGGCAGCGAGGTGGATCTCGCGGAACCTGCGGCCGGGCTGCGCGGCGGCGAAACCGGCATCGGCGGCGTCGAGCACGGCCTGGTAGACCTTTCGCTGGATCTCCGTGTAGCGCCCGTTGACGGGCAGGGTCCGGGTGATGTCGGCGGTGTAGAGGCTCTCCGCCTCGACTCCGGCATCGAGCAGGAGCAGCTCGCCGGCCCTGAGGGAGCCCGTGTTGCGGATCCAGTGCAGCGTGGTGGCGTTGTTCCCCGACGCGGCGATGGTGTCGTAGCCGAGGTCGTTGCCTTCCTCGCGCGCCCGGGCGAAGAACGCGCCTTCCACCACGCGCTCGCCGCGCGGGTGCGTGATGGCGCGGGGGAGAGTCCGGACGACTTCGTGGAAACCGTTGACGGTGGCCGCGACGGCGGCTTCCATCTGCTCGATCTCCCAGGCGTCCTTGATGAGCCTCAGTTCGGACAGCGCTTCGGCGAGCACGGCGTCGAGGGCGTCGGCCTTCTCGAGGTCCACGCCCGTGTTGATGCGGGAGGTGTCGACGAGCGCGTCCGCGTTGAAGTCGACCTCGCGCAGCAGGCGGATGCTTACGCCGCCGATCTCGGGAACCCCGGCATCCTTGGTGATGGCGACCTCGAGGTCGGCGAGGTCCGCCGTCTCGAGGGCGAGCTGGGCCTGGATCTGCGTCATCGAGAGGCGCTCGCCGATCCAGAACTCGCCGTAGCGGGAGTTCGCGTAGAACTCGGCGCTGTCGCGGCCGGCTAGCTCCCGGAAGTACAGCGTGGCCGTGTGGTTCCCGCCGTCGTCGCCCGTTCCCGGGTCGACGGGCTCGAGGACGAGGACGGCGTCGGGCTCGTGGTCGAGTCCGAGGCCGGTCAGGTGCGCGAAGCCGGAGTGCGGGCGGTACCGATAGTCGGTGTCGTTGGAGCGGACCTTGAAGGGCCCGGCCGGAACGACGAGCCGCTCCCCGGGGAAGCGGTCGGAGATGGCACGACGGCGTCGGGCTGCGTGTGCGGCGACGGGTGCCTCGTCGGGGACCTCGTCCGATGCCGGCGCCCAGCTGCCGGCCATGAACGCCTTGAAGGCGTCGGAGTCGGGCCGCTGGGAGCGGTTCTCGTTGCGGTCTGACAGCGGCTGGCCCTCCGGCGAGTCGGTGGGATTTCGGGCTGCGGATGCGGTGTCGTCGGTGCTCACCCCGCCATCGTCTCACCGTCGCCGCGCAGCAGGAAAGTCCGCGCCACCCGCAGGGCGGGGCGCCGATGCCGGAGGGAGCCGGCGACGGCGCGTAGATTGGGTCCGGTGAGAATCGATCTGCACACGCACTCCAACGTCTCGGACGGTACCGAGGACCCCGACGTCCTGATCGCGTCCGCGGCGGCCGCAGGCCTCGACGCCGTCGCACTCACCGACCACGACTCCACGGCCGGCTGGGAGCGCGCCGCCGCGGCGGCCACGGCGCACAGCATCACCTTCGTCCCCGGCATGGAGGTCTCCTGCCGCACCGACACCGGTATCAGCGTGCACGTGCTGTCCTACCTGCATGATCCGGAGCACGCCGGCCTGCGGGAGGAGATCGGGAAATCCCGCACCGCGCGGCTCACGCGGGCCCGCCGCATGGTCGAACTCATGTCCGAGGACTTCCCCATCACCTGGGACCTGGTCGAGGAGCATGTGACCGAGGGTGCGACCGTGGGGCGCCCGCACATCGCGGATGCGCTGATCGCACTGGGAGTCGTGGCCACCCGTTCGGAAGCGTTCGAGCGCGTCCTGACGGCGCGATCACCGTACTGGGTCAGCCACTACGCGCCGCACCCGGCGGAGGCGGTGGCCCTCATCCGGGACGCGGGCGGCGTCCCCGTCTTCGCCCACCCCTCCGCGTTCAACCGCGGGGCCGTGGTGGGCGGCGCGGTCATCGACGAGATGATCGACGCCGGGCTGCTGGGCCTGGAGATCGATCACCGGGACAACCCGGAGGACGCCAGGGTGGAGCTGCGGAGGATCGCACGCGACAACGGGCTCCTCGTCACGGGCTCCAGCGACTACCACGGCAGCGGGAAGCCGAACCTGCTCGGGGAGAACGTCACGAGCGGGCAGGTCCTCGAGGCCATCGTGTCGCTGGCGACGGGAACCCCGATCAGCTAGCCGTACTGCCCGGCTGGATCTGGATCCAGGGGGCCAGGCGGGCGCGCATGACGTCGATGGCCTGGGGGTTGCGGTCCACGCAGACGAAACGCCGACCGAGCTTGCCCGCGACCGCCCCGAGCGTCCCCGACCCGGCGAAGAAGTCCAGCACCCAGTCGCCCTCCCGGCTGCTCGCCGCGACGGCCCGCCGCAGCAGGCCCTCCGGCTTCTGCGTCGGATACCCCGTCTTCTCGCGGCCGGTCGGAGACACGATGGTGTGCCACCAGACGTCGGTCGGCAGCTTGCCGAGCGCAGCCTTCTCGGCGGTCACGAGGCCGGGGGCCATGTAGGGTTCCCGGTCCACCTCGTCGCTGTTGAAGTAGTAGCCCGACGGGTTCTTCACGTACACGAGGATGTTGTCGTGCTTGGCGGGCCACTTGCGCTTGGCTCGTGCACCGTAGTCGTAGGCCCAGATGATCTCGTTGAGGAAGCAGTCGCGCCCGAACAGGGCGTCCAGCATGACCTTGGCGTAGTGCACCTCGCGGTAGTCGAGGTGCAGGTAGAGCGTCCCGTCGTCCGCTAGGAGCCGCCACGCCTCAGCGAGCCGTGGCGCGAGGAAGTCCCAGTAGTCCTCGAACGCGTCGTCGTAGCTCGCCAGCATGCCCTTGACGGTCGAGTAGGAGAGGCCCTTGAAGCCCACACGATCACCCGTACCTCCGGCCGCCCGGACCATCGTGGTCTGCTGGCGCCGCTGCACGCGGCCGGTGTTGAAGGGCGGATCCACGTAGATCATCGTGAAGGACGCATCGGGCAGGGTGGTGAGGTATTCCGCGTTGTCCGCGTGCACCACGAGGTTGGCGCCGTCCGCACTCCAGCCGGGGAGTGCGGACGGCGCAGGGAGCTCGGTCACCGAGGGCTAGTCCTCTGCGCCGCCGGCAGGCTTCGCGACGACCTCGCCATTGCGTCGGCGGGTGCGGCTGCGGCGCTGGCGGTCGCCCGCCGGAGCTTCGCCGTCGCTCCCGGAGCGGTGACGGCGTCCGCCGCTCTCGACTCCATCGGCCGAAGGCGCTACCGAAGCTGCAGGCGCCTCGGCCTCGCTGCTGCGGCTGTCGCTGCGACCACGGCCTCGCGAACCACGAGAGCCCTCGCCGGCAGCACCGTCGCGTCGCTGTCCGCCGCGTTCACCGGAACGTCCGCGGCCGCCGTCGTTCCGGCTGCCCTCGCTCCGGCCGCCGTCGTTCCGAGTTCCGTCGGAGTGCCCGCCGCCGCGCTTGCCGGTCTCGCCGAGGTCCTCGAGGACCTCTGCGTTGATGCCGGCGAGCTTGCGGTCCTTGCGGGGGAGGCGCCCCTTGGTGCCCTCGGGGATGTCGAGGTCCGTGTACAGGTGCGGCGAGGAGGAGTAGGTCTCCACCGGCTCGGGGGTGTCGAGCCCGAGCGCCTTGTTGATCAGGCCCCAGCGGGGCACGTCGTCCCAGTCGACGAACGTGACCGCGGTGCCCTTCTTGCCCGCGCGTCCCGTGCGGCCCACGCGGTGCAGGTAGGCCTTCTCGTCCTCGGGGCACTGGTAGTTGATGACGTGCGTGATGTCCTCGACGTCGATGCCGCGTGCCGCGACCTCCGTCGCCACGAGGACGTCGATCTTGTCGCCGCGGAAGGCACGCAGTGCCTGCTCGCGCGCGCCCTGTCCGAGGTCTCCGTGGATGGCTCCGGCCGCGAAGCCGCGGTCGATGAGTTCCTCGGAGAGCTTCGCGGCGGTGCGCTTCGTCTTGCAGAAGATGATGGCGCGTCCGCGGCCCCGGGACTGCAGGATGCGGGCCACGACCTCGGCCTTGTCGAGGTTGTGCGCCCGGTAGATGACCTGGCGGATGTCCTTCTTGGTGATGCCCTCGTCCTCCGGATCCGCGGCGCGGATGTGGGTGGGCTGCGTCATGTAGCGGCGCGCCATCGCGATGACGGGGCCGGGCATGGTCGCAGAGAACAGGAGGGTCTGGCGTACCGGCGGCGTCGCGGCGATCAGGGTCTCGACGTCGGGCAGGAAGCCGAGGTCCAGCATCTCGTCGGCCTCGTCCAGCACGACGATCTTCACGTTCTTGAGGACCAGCAGCTTCTGCCGGTACAGGTCGATCAGGCGGCCGGGCGTGCCGACCACGATCTCGACGCCCTTCTTGATGGCCTCGATCTGTGGCTCGTAGGCGCGACCGCCGTAGATGGTGACGATGCGCGCGTTGCGCTTCTTCGCCGCTGTGGTGAGGTCGCTGGCGACCTGGACGGCGAGCTCGCGCGTCGGGACGACGACGAGGGCCTGCGGTGCGCCGGGAACCGGGAGCCTGTCGTAGCCTTCGTCATCGGGACCGACGACGCGCTGGATGGCGGGGATGCCGAAGCCGAGGGTCTTGCCCGTTCCCGTCTTCGCCTGGCCGATGATGTCGTGGCCGCCGAGGGCGATCGACAGGGTCATCGCCTGGATGGGGAAGGGGTGGGTGATGCCGGCGTCGGCGAGGGACTCGACGATGTCCGGGCGGACATTGAAGTCCGCGAAGGTCTCGGCGACGGCCGCGTGCGGCTCCTCGGTGGTGACCAGGGTCTCCTCGACGTCGATGACGTCAGACGAGTTGTCAGCGACGAGGTGGTGCGTGTCCGTGGCCGGGGTGTTGTCTGTGTTTGTGTTGTGCACGTTCTACCGTTCATTCAGGCTCTGCGGCCGCTGAGGCTCGACGCCGGGAGAATGTCCCGTGCGGAGCGTATCGGCGGGCGCAGGGCGTCCAGTGGAAGCCGATCGCGGGCTTGCAACTGCGTGCGGGCTGCGGAGGGAGACCTGCGCCTGCGGGAAAACTCGGGATCGAGTAGGTACTGCGGGTTATCGACGAATGATAACGACCGGGCATCCATTACTACGGGTTAAAGACTACCCTGCCCGCCCGTGTCCGGCGTCATTCCGGGCCCCGGTGGGCCGCGTCCGTCGGTTTGACCTCGAAGCGGAGGCGCCGGCGTGCGATATCGGCTTCCAGCAGCACCACCGTGACGCGCTCACCCGCCACGAGTTCGCCGTAGCACTTCGCCTCGAGGGGCGGTTCCGTGACCTGCACCGTCCCCGACAGGCGCGGTGCCTGCTTGCCGGGCGCGTCCTCGACGGCGGGCGGCGACCCCTGCAGGACGACGGCGGAGAACGCCTCGCCGATCCGGTTGCTCAGCAGCGCGGCCTGCACCGCGTCCATGGCCCCGGAATCCAGCCGGGACGCGATCTGGTTCGAGGACGCCATCAGCGCGTTGAGGTCCGGAAGCGCGGCCCGGACCCAGCCGGGCACCTCCTCGCCGGCGCACAGCGACGCGCAGGTCACGAGCACGAAGCGGTCCACGAGGCGGCGGAGGGGAGCGGTGGTGTGCGCGTAGGGGGCGGCGATGGCCGACTGCACGACGGCGTCCGGCACCTCGCCGTCGAACGCGGTGTAGCCGGCACCCCGGAAGAGCGAGGCCGCGGCGTGCATCAGGGCGAGCTGACGCGGATCGGTGACGTCGAGCGTGCGCAGAAAGGCGCCGTAGGGCATGCCCGCCGGCCACGGGTGCTCGAGCGCTTCGGACTGGCGGCGGAATTTGCCAAGCGCCCCCTCGTCGGGCTCGGGCATGGTGCGCAGGATGCCGATGCCGCCGTCGATCATCATGCGCGCCGCGGCCATCCCCGTCATCAGCGAGATCTGCGCGTTCCAGTCCTCGCACGGCAGGGCGGGCTCGGTGAGGATGCCGTACGTCTCGCCGTCGTGCGTGATCTCCTGCCGCGGCAGGTTGAGGCTCGCTCCGCCGCGGTCGAGTTCCTGCTGGATGCGCCGGATCCCGATCTCGCGGAGCAGGGTGAGCTGCTCGTCGGCGGTACCCGCATCGATGTCCGCCTGGACCTCCGCATAGGTGAGCTGGCGCCGGCTGCGTACCAGGGCCCGGCGCACGGAGGCGGAGTGGACGACAGCCTCGGCGTCCAGGTGGAAATGCCAGACGAACGCCGGGCGGTCCTTGCCGGGAAGCAGGCTCGCCGCGTCCTCCGAGATGACCTCCGGGTGGAGCGAGATCCGGCCGTCCGGCGCGTACATGGTCTGGCCCCGGAGCCGGGCCTCGCCGTCGATGGCACCGCCCGGACGGACGAACAGCGGGACGTCGGCGATGGCGTACCAGACCTCGTAGCCCGCATCGCTCTCGCCGCCGGAGGCGCTGCCACCTGTGGACGCACTGCCGCGCGCGAGGTGCACGGCCTGGTCCAGGTCCGTGGACCCCGGCGGATCGATCGTGAGGAACGGAACGTCCCGCAGGTCGGTGGACGGGAGTTGCTGGGCCGCTACCGCGTCCGCGGCCTCCTGCAGGACGGCCTCCGGGAAGTCCTCGCGGATGTCGAGCTCCTCGCGCAGCGCCCGGAGCGACGCGGCGAGGCGCTGGTGGGACTCGCGGTCCCGAAGGTCCATATGCTGTGCTGGCACAGGCCTACGGTAATGCACGTTCCGGACATCGGGCACGCTCCGTCGTGCGGCAGTCCGGGCGTGCCGTCAGGAAGCGGATGTGCGGTGGGAGCCGGCGGGCTTCAGGACCCGCGGCCGGCGCGTGTCCGGACCCTTCGCCTAGGGGATGGGAGTCCCGCGGCAGGACCGCGAGGATGGGCCGGGACGGCGTCCCGCGCCGGACCCGGACGCCGTGCTGCAGGTTGCCCCGCGCCCTCGATTGCGTACTCTTGCAGAATGAACAACGGCTCCTCCGACAGTACGGCCCTCTCCGCCACCGAGCCGCACCGCACAGCGTCCTTCGGCTCGCCGGGAGCGCCTGCGCCGGCGGACGCCGAGCCGGGTGCTGCTGCATCAGGTGCGGCTGAGCCGACTGCTGCCGGATCGGCTCCTGCCGGATCCGCTGCTGCCGGATCGGCCGGTGTCGCCGAGGACGCCCTCACGGATCCCCGCTACGCGCGCTTCGTCGCCGACCTCCTCGGCGTCATCGCCTATGGCGAACTGTCGGGCTTCGAGCGTCTCTCGTCGGATGCGCGGTTCTCACCCAGCCTCGCGGACCGGGCGAACCTGGCGCGCCTCGCCGTGCAGGAATTCGAGCACTTCGAACTGGTGGGCCGCTTCCTCGCGCAGCTCGGCGTCCCCGTGGAGGATGCCATGGCCCCGTTCCAGGCCTCCGTCGACGCCTTCCATGAGCGCACCCGCCCGGGGGACTGGTACGAGTCGCTCATGAAGGCCTACGTCCTCGACGCCTTCTCCGGCGATTTCTACCGGGCCCTGGCGGACAGCCTGGACCCGCGCACCCGCGAGCTCATCAGCACGATCAACTCGGGTGAGGGAGCCACGCACCTGCAGCGGCGCCTGAAGGAAGCCCTGTCCGACGACCCGCGGCTCGCCTCGCGGCTGGCGCTCTGGGGGCGCAGGCTCGTGGGCGAGGCGCTCACGCAGGCGCAGCGGGTCGGCATCGAACGCGAGTACCTCGCGGGCCTGCTGTTCGACAACGAGGCGCACACCACGCAGCACACGACAGCCCTCTTCTCCCAGCTGACCCGTAACCACTCGCGCCGCATGAGCGCTCTGGGACTCACCGCGTAGGGCAGGCACGATATAGGCAGGCACAAAAAAACCCGCGGTCGCGGCATGCGCCGTCGACCGCGGGTTTTTTCGGGACTGCTGGGACTAGAGCGCGCCGAAGCCGACGCGCCGGGTCTCTTCGGCACCGATCTCGACGTAGCCGAGGACGGACGTCGGGACGATGACCTGGCGGCCCTTGGAGTCCTTGAGGCGCAGCTCGGAACCGCTGCTCATCGCCTGGGACACGAGCTCGGCAATCGCATCCGCGCTCTCGGAGGACTCGAGGATGATCTCCCGGTTGACGTTCTGGATACCGATCTTGACTTCCACGGCGCATGCCTCCTGTGTAGTGAACCTGTGATTCGTACCGAAACCTACCCTAGATCTCCTTGGGAAAGCGGCTGATTCCGCGCCAAGCTAAACGGTAGATCAGCTCCGCCGCGGCATCGATGTCGAGGCTGCCATCGGTCTCCAGCCAGTAGCGCGCACTGATCTGCGCCATGCCCGCGAGGCCGCGTCCCAGCAGCGTCGCCTCCACCATCGACAGCTGGGTGTCGCCGGCGATCACCCCTGCGATCGCGTTGGCGAAGTGCGCATTGAAATCCTCGAGCCGGCGGCTGACATCGGGTTCGTTGCTGATGTCCGATTCGAAGACGAGCCGGTGCGCCTTGCTGTCCTGGGCGATGAACTGGAAGTAGGCCCGCATGGTCGCATGCACGCGCAGCTTGTTGTCGTCCGTCGAGCGGAGCGCGTCGACGAGCAGTTGCGTCAGCTCCGCGAGATGACTGTCGAGCAGCGCGAGGTAGAGGTCGCGCTTGCCGGGGAAGTGCTGGTAGAGCACGGGCTTGCTGACCTTGGCCGCCACGGCGATGTCGTCCATGGCCGCACCGTGGTAGCCGTTGCCCACGAAGACCTCCTGCGCTGCCGCCAGGAGCTGGCGCCGGCGTTCGTCTCGCGGCAGCCGTGGGGCTTTTCCTGCGGCGGTCGGTTCAACACTCACGTAGGGCGATCCTCGGTTCAAAGGTCAGGGACGTCCGTCCAGTTTACCCACCGCCTCCCACGGGGCATCGGTCCTCCGCGTTCCGCACGCTGGGAGGACCCTGCGGAGAGCTCCTGCGCTGGCCCGCCCGCCGTCCTGCGGAATACCCTTGGGCATGACCGCTTTCCCGTCGTCGCCGCAGGCCCCAGCAGGTGCCCCCGATCCGGAGAGCCCCGGCGCTCCGCCGTCATCGCTGTCGGCACCGGGCGGATTGCCGCCGCTCGTGGACGCGAGTGGGACCCTGACCCAGGACGAGACGCTGCGCTACTCGCGGCACCTCATCATCCCCGGCTTCGGCGTCGACGCGCAGCTGCGCCTCCGGAATGCACGCGTGCTCGTGATCGGGGCAGGCGGACTCGGTTCGCCGGCGCTGCTCTACCTCGCGGCAGCGGGAGTGGGCACGCTCGGCATCGTGGACGACGACGACGTCGAGCTCTCGAACCTGCAGCGCCAGGTGATCCACGGCATGCCGGACCTCGGGCGGTCGAAGGCGGAGTCCGCACGGGACAGCATCCTGGAACTCAATCCGCTGGTCGAGGTGATCCTGCACCAGGAACGGCTCGACCGGTCGAACGCGCTGGCGCTGTTCGGCGGGTACGACCTGATCGTCGACGGCACGGACAATTTCGCCACGCGCTACCTCGTGAACGACGCCGCCGCTATCCTCGGCAAGCCCTACGTGTGGGGTTCCATCCTCCGCTTCGACGGGCAGGTGAGCGTCTTCTGGCAGGACCGCGGCCCGACCTACCGCGACCTCTACCCGGAAGCACCGCCGCCCGGATCCGTGCCGTCCTGTGCGGAGGGCGGGGTGCTCGGCGTCCTGTGCGCGCAGATCGGGTCCGTCATGGTCAACGAAGCCATCAAGCTGATCACCGGAGTGGGGACCACGCTGCTCGGCAGGGTGCTGGTGTTCAACGCGCTGGACATGAGCTGGCGGGAGCTGCGGGTGCGGCCGGATCCGACGGCCCCCCGGATCACCGAGCTCATCGACTACGAGCAGTTCTGCGGCCTGCCCGCCGCCGGCCCGGCGGACGCGGGCACGGCCGAGGAGCCGGTTCCGACCGTGTCCGTGGACGAGCTCGCCGGACTCCTCGCGGCACGATCGATCGGGGAGGCCGACTTCGACCTGCTGGATGTCCGCAATCCCGAGGAGTACGCGATCGTGAGCATCGACGGCGCGGTGCTGGTCCCGAAGAACTCCATCCTCGACGGTGACGTGGCAGTCGACAGCACTAGAACGATCCTCGTCCACTGCAAGTCGGGGGTCCGCTCCGCCGACGTCGTCCGGTTCCTCCGCGAGCAGGGCCACCCGGACGTGCGGTCCGTGGACGGCGGGATTCTCGAATGGGTGCGCAGGATCGAACCGGAGAAACTCTCCTACTAGTCCGTCCTGGTCCCGTCGTGCAGGGGACTGCGGGGACTGCGGGGGTGTGCGGGGCGGGCGGCTAGGCGCTCTCGGCGGGCCGTTCGTGGTCCACGGGGCATGCGGCGGCATCGGTGTGCGAGCCGTGCGCGTGGCTGTGGGAGTGGGGCGCGGCCAGGGAGACGGCGTCGGACATGACGGCTGACCCTGAATCGGCTGACCCGGAACCGGTGGCAGCTGAGCCGGCTGACCCTGAACCGGTTGCTGCTGGGGGCTGTTCGGCGGGTGCCTTGCCGACGGGTGCGACGTCGATCCCGTACAGGGCCTCGAGTGCTGCGGTGTAGTCGTCCTGGCGTCCCTCGGCGGCGAGCTCGCGTGCCCGGACGGTCGGTACGTGCAGGAGCTGGCGGACCATGCGCCGCAGGGCGAACTCGACTTCCTCGGCAGCGGCGGTGCATCCGTGCTGGGCGCGGACGCGTTCCATCTCCGAGTCGAGGACGGCCTGCGTGTGCCGGCGCAGCGCGACGATCGCCGCGTTCATGGCGCGGGTGTTCTGCTGCTCCTGGAATGAACGCGCGGCCTCCCGCACCAGGTCGCTCGCCTGGGTGAGGGCATCGGCCTGTTCCTCGGGAGCGGCGGCCCGGACGGATTCGAGGGTGATGAGCTCCACGCCCTCGAGGGTCCCGACGGCGGGGTCGAAGTCGTGGCTGAGGGCGAGATCGATGATGACGAGCGGGCGGTTGCTGCCGGCGCGGACGCGTTCGATGTCCGCGGCGTCGATGCGTGCGTCGCTGCCGCTGCAGCCGATGACCACGTCGGCGCGGGCCATGGCGCCGGGCAGGTCCGCGGCGGCCACCGCTGTCCCGCCGCGCGTCGCGACGAAGGCCTCGGCGCGTCCCGAGGAGGAGAAGACGGAGATGTCGGTGCAGCCCCTGTCCCTGAGGGCGGCCATCGTCGCGCCCGCGTACGCTCCGGTGCCGAACACCACCACGGTCTTGGCCGACCAGTCGGGGCCCTCGGAGATGTCCCCGGCCAGTTCCAAGGCCACGGAGACGATCGAGCGGCCGCGGCTGCCGAGCGCCGTCTGGGCTCCGACGTCCTTGGCGGTCTTCGATGCCGCCTGGAAGAGTCGTACGAGGCCGCCACTGGCAGCGCCGGAGCCCTGGGCGTCGATGAGTGCCCGGCGGACCTGACCGGCGATCTCGCGTTCGCCGATCACGGCGGAGTCCAGTCCGGCGCCCACGGCGAACAGGTGCTCGGCGACGTCCTGGCCGGTGTGGGTCTCGAAGGACGAGGACACGGACCGTTCGGGGATGCCGGAGTACTCGCTGATGGTCGAGACGATCGCGGACCGCGCGGCCTCCACATCGTCCTCGGAGGGGGCCTCGGCGTAGATCTCGAAGCGGTTGCACGTCGCCAGGACGACGGCGCCGGAGACGGCCCTGTCATCGGCGAGCACGGCCGAAGGGACCTGGGGTGCCCCGACGCTGAGTCGGGCGACTGTTTCCAGGTCCACGTTCGAGTGTGTCGCTACAAGTGAAAGAAGTACCACAACCCTGTAATCATACCGAGAACGGGGCCTCCTCACCGGACAGGCAATCCTTACCAGGGCTTGCAATCCGCGGATTCCTGCGGGATTCTGCCCCTCGTCGGGAGGAGTGATGTTAGCCACGCGCGCCGTCGCGCTCGGGCCTCCGGTTAACCATCCGCGGCGATCTTCGGCAGAATCGGCGGTATGGACCTTGGAGCATCGCACCCGCTGGTCGACGGACGCACGTCCGGCTCGGCCCTCATCTCCGCCTACCGGGGACAGACACCGCACCGGCGGCCCGTGTGGTTCATGCGGCAGGCGGGCCGGTCCCTTCCCGAGTACCGTGCGCTCCGCGAGGGCACGAACATGCTCGAGTCCTGCCTGGATCCGGAAATGGCGTCCGAGATCACCCTGCAGCCTGTGCGCCGGCACGACGTCGACGCCGGCATCTTCTTCTCCGACATCGTGATCCCGCTCAAGCTCGCCGGAGTCGATGTGGACATCGTCCCCGGCGTGGGCCCCGTCCTCGGTGCGCCCATCCGTTCCGCGGCCGACGTCGCCGCCCTGCCCACGCTGACGGACGAGGCGCTCGAACCCATCCGCCAGGCCGTCGCGCTCACCGTCGCCCAGCTCGGTTCCACACCGCTGATCGGCTTTGCCGGGGCACCGTTCACCCTGGCCGCCTACATGGTCGAGGGCAGGCCGTCACGCGACCACCTCGGTCCGCGCACCATGATGCATGCCGACCCTGAGACGTGGCGCGCCCTCACGGACTGGGCTGCGGACGCCTCCGGCAAGTTCCTCCGCGCCCAGCTGGAGGCAGGCGCCAGTGCGGCGCAGCTGTTCGACTCCTGGGCCGGTTCGCTGGGCCTGGCCGACTACCGCCGCCACGTGGCGCCGGCGTCGCGGCGGGCGCTGGATCATGTACGCGGCCTCGGCGCACCCCTGATCCACTTCGGAACCGGCACCTCCGAACTGCTCGTGGCCATGCACGAGGTGGGAGTGGACGTGATCGGCGTCGACTACCGCCTGCCCCTCGACGAAGCCAGCAGGCGGCTCGGGGGTGGCGTGCCTCTCCAGGGCAACATCGATCCGGCGCTGCTGCCCGCTCCCTGGCCTGTCCTGGAACAGCACGTCCGGGATGTGCTCGCCGCGGGCGCATCGGCTCCCGGCCACGTGGTGAACCTCGGACACGGCGTCCCGCCGGAAACGGATCCGGATGTCCTGACGCGCGTCGTCGAGCTCATCCACTCGGTGGAGCCGTAGGCGTGGCGCGCGGCACCGGGAGCGAGGACCCCCAGGCGGAACCGCACGGGGGTACCGAATCTCCGGAGCGGACAGGACGCAGCCGCACCGCGGTGGTGGTCGGCGGGGGCATCGCGGGACTGGTCGCCGCGCGGACGCTCCTGCAGCGGGGACTCCATGTCACCGTGCTCGAGCGGTCCGGCCGGTTCGGCGGCACGGTGGACGGGCGCCTGCTCGGGGGCCTGCAGCTCGACAGCGGCGCCGAGTCCTTCTCGACGCGGTCCGCCACCGTCCCGGCGCTCGCGGACGAACTGGGGCTGGGCGGCCGCATCGTGTCTCCCGACGCCAGCGGAGCCTGGGTGCAGCTCCCCGGCAAGGACCTTCGAGCATCCGCGCAGCCCCTGCCCACGTCGGGTGTGCTCGGCATCCCCGCAGACCCCTCCGACCCCGCGACCACCGCCGTGATCGGCCGCGCCGGAGCACTGCGGGCCTCCCTCGACCGGGTCCTGCCGGTGGGGCCTCTCGCGACGCGCAGCCAGGTCAGCCTCGGCGAACTCGTCCGGATCCGCATGGGGGACGAGGTCCTCAACCGGCTCGTTGCGCCCGTCGCGGGTGGCGTCTTCTCCGCCGACCCGGACGACCTCGACGTCGATTCCGTGGCGCCCGGCCTGCGCGTCACCATGGCACGCCTCGGGTCGCTGGGGGCGGCGGCCGGGGCGCTCCGGAAGGCGGCTCCGGCCGGTGCCGCGGTCGGCGGCCTCGTCGGAGGCATGGCCCAGCTCCGGGACGCCCTCGTTCAGGAACTCCGCGCGGGCGGCGCCGACCTGCGCACCGGCGAGCAGGTCAGGGCGATCTCCTCCTCCGGCACGGGCTGGACCGTGACGACGGAGCACTCGACGCTGACGCGGCACATCCGGGCGGACGGCGTCCTCATTGCCACCGAGGGCCGGGCCGCCGTGGATCTCCTCGCCCCGGTCATCCCCGCCATCGCCACCGAGCGGCCCGACCCGGTACCCGGCGTCGCGCTCGTCACCCTGATCGTCGACGTCCCGGAACTCGACGCCCGTCCCCGCGGCACCGGCGTCCTCGTGGCACGCGGCGTCCAGGGTGTCGCCGCGAAGGCCCTGACCCACGCCACCGCGAAGTGGGCGTGGCTGCGCGACCAGGCCGGTCCGGGCTCGCACGTCCTGCGCCTGTCATTCGGCCGGGTGGGGGACACCGCCGCCGACGTCGGACTGGCCACGCCCGACGACGTCCTCTACAGGCACGCGCTCGCCGACGCCTCGACCCTCCTCGCCGTACCCATCCACGACGCGGACGTGCTCGACTGGGACGTGGTGCGCTGGGCCGGGGCCCTCCCCCACGCATCCGTCGGCCACCGGGAGCGGGTCGGCCGCATCCGGGCGCTCGTCGCCGGCCGGTCGGCGTCCCTCGCCGTGACCGGCGGATGGCTCGCCGGCACGGGTCTGGTGTCCGTCATCGACGATGCCCGCGTGCGCGCATCGGCCCTCGCCGACGCCCTCGCCGATGCCCCCACTCAGGCCCCCGCTCCGGCCCCCGCTCCGGCGTCCGCCGAAGCCCCCGCAGCGGACGGCCCCGCCGGGCAGGTGTGACGTTCATCTCTTCTACGCCTTGTAGAAGTGGAGGATTTCGGTTCGCCTCCGGGCAGGGGGCAAACTAGTGCCATGACTGAGCTAACCGGTAGCAACCCCGCCCACGCTCCACAGCAGACCGGAGAGGGCGCCGACGCCCCCGGTGAGCTGTTCTACACACTCTGGACCGTCTTTCAGCGGGGAACCGCACCGACGGACGCCGGCACCGCGCTCGACGATGTCCTCGCCTCCTTCGCCCAGGACGGCGTCGTGCTTCGCGGCTTCTACGACGTCTCGGCGATGCGGGCCGACGCCGACGTCCTGGTCTGGCTGCACGGCCCCCGTCCCGAGGACCTGCAGTCCGCGGTCCGCGCGCTGCGCCGCACAGAATTGTTTGCCGGCACCACCATGGTGTGGTCGGCGATGGGCGTCCACCGCGACGCCGAGTTCTCCAAGTCCCACAGCCCGGCGTTCTCCCGCGGCGTGGCCCCCGCGGATTGGGTCTGCGTGTACCCCTTCGTCCGGTCCTACGACTGGTACATCCTCCCGACCGAGGACCGCCGCCAGATGCTCACGGACCACGGCATGAAGGGCCGTAAGTATCCCCAAGTCATCTCCAACACGGTCTCGTCCTTCGCGCTCAACGACTACGAATGGATCCTCGCACTCGAGGCCCCCGAGCTCGTGGACCTCGTGGACCTCATGCGCTACCTCCGGGAGACCGAGGCGCGCCGCCACGTCCGTGAGGAAGTCCCGTTCTACACCGGCCGGCGGATCGACCCCAGCGAGATCGCCGAGGTGCTCCGGTGACCGCGCAGGCCTTCGACCCCCTCGAGGGTGTGGACGAGTCCGGCCGGATGGCGCCGAAGGCGTACGACGCCATCGTGCTCGCCTCCTTCGGCGGACCCGAGGGGCAGGACGACGTCATCCCCTTCCTGCGCAACGTGACCCGCGGGCGCGGCATCCCCGATGAGCGCCTCGAAGCCGTCTCGCACCATTACCGTGCCTTCGGCGGCGTGAGCCCCATCAACGGGCAGAACCGGGCGCTCCGGGCAGCCATGGAGGCCGAACTGCGCCGCCGCGGCATCGACCTGCCGGTCTATTGGGGCAACCGCAACTGGGAGCCCTTCATCGCCGACACCCTGCAGGAGGCGTACGACGCCGGCCACCGCAGGGTGCTGGCCGTCACGACGAGTGCCTACTCCTGCTATTCGAGCTGCCGCCAGTACCGTGAGGACCTCGGCATGGCGCTCGTGAAGACCGGACTCGAGGGCCGGCTCGAGGTGGACAAGGTCCGCCAGTACTTCGACCACCCGGGCTTCGTCGAGCCGTTCGTCGAGGGGGTGACCGAGGGCCTCGCCAGGGTCCGTGCCGGTCTCGCCGAACAGGGCACCCCCGATGCCCCGGTGCACATCATGTTCTCCACCCACTCGATCCCCATGGGCGACGCCGAGGCTGCGGGACCGCGGAACGGCGAGGGCGGCCCCGCCCACGAGGAGGGCGCCTACGTGGCGCAGCACCTCGCGACGGCGCAGGCCGTGCTCGACCGGATCCCGGACGCCGCAGGCGTGGAGTGGTCCCTGGTGTACCAGTCGCGCTCCGGCGCACCGCACATCCCGTGGCTCGAGCCGGACATCAGCGACGCACTCCGCGACCGCTACGAGGACGGCACACGCGGCGTCGTCATCGTCCCGCTCGGCTTCGTCTCCGACCACATGGAGGTGGCCTGGGACCTCGACACGGAAGCGATGGAGACCTGCGGTGAACTCGGTATCGTCGCCGACCGCGTCCCCACCCCCGGCACCCACCGGAAGTTCGTCGAGGGCCTGATCGACCTCATCCTCGAGCGCACCATCGACAACCACATCGCCGACCGTCCGGCCGCCACGGCCCTCGGTCCCTGGTACGACGTCTGCCGGCCCAACTGCTGCGCCAACCGGCGCGGTGAGAAGCCGACGATCGCGGCCGTCGATTCGACCGTGGGGACGCCGCTTCCCAACCCGGAGATGTGATGGCTGCAGGTATCCGGGTCGGGACGCGGGGCAGTGCCCTCGCGATGACGCAGACGACGACGGTGGCGGAGGAGGTCTCCGACCTCGCGGGCCTGCCCTACGAGCTCGTACGGGTCCGGACCGAGGGAGATGTCCTGAAGGGGTCGCTCTCGCAGATCGGGGGCACCGGCGTCTTCGTCGCAGCCCTCCGTGACGCCCTGCTCGAGGAGCGGTGCGACGTCGCCGTGCACTCGCTCAAGGACCTCCCCACCCTTCCGGCGCCCGGGCTCACCGTGGCAGCGGTGCCCGAGCGTGAGGACGTCCGTGACGCCCTGTGCGCACGCGACGGGCTCACGCTGGCCACGCTCCCCGACGGGGCCCGCGTGGGTACCGGGTCACCGCGCCGGGCCGCACAGCTCCGCGCCGCACGGCCGGGGCTCGACGTCGTCGACATCCGCGGGAACGTGGACACGCGACTGGGGCGCGTCGCCGGACTCGTCCCCGGGGCGCCCGGCGACCTCGACGCCGTCGTCCTCGCCGCAGCGGGACTACGGCGGTTGGGACGCGACGACGCCATCACCGAACTGATCGACACCGACGTCATGCTGCCCGCAGCCGGGCAGGGTGCCCTCGCCGTCGAATGCCGCGAGACCGAGGCGACGCCGCGGGTACGCGAAGCCCTCGCCGCCTACGACCACCTGCCGACACGGCTCGCGGTGACCGCGGAACGCGCGGTCCTGCTGCAGCTCGAGGCCGGGTGCGCCGCGCCGATCGGAGCCCTCGCACACCTGCGGGGGAACGAACTCGCACTCGAGGCCGTGGTCTGCAGCCCGGACGGCCGCTCGATCGTCCGGAGGACCCGCTCCGCGCCCGCCACGGATGCCGTCGCCGCCGCGCAGCTCGGGCTCGACCTCGCCGAGGACCTGCTCGCCGCAGGTGCTGCCGACATCGCGCCGCTGAACAGCTAGGGAGCGCGTGGCGCAGGATCGGGACACGGTGATCGTCCTCCGGCATCCCGCGCGGGCCGTCCGCATCGCCGCCGCCCTCTCCGCAGCAGGCATGGCGACCTACGCACTGCCCCTGACCGACACCGAACTGCCCGCCGACGTGGACGCCGTGGCCGCCGAACTGGCGGCCCTCGGCAGGGGCGAGTACCAGTGGCTCGTGGTGACCAGCGGCAACGCCGTCCAAGCACTCGGCATGGTCGCCGCTTCCCGTGGCACGGTGCTCGCCGAACTGGTCCGCTCCGGACGGGCCCGCGTCGCCGCCGTCGGTTCCACCACCGCGCGCCTGCTGGCGGACGCCGGCATCCCGGTGCAGCTGGTGCCCCAGGACGCCTCGGCAGCCGGACTCCTGCACGGATTCCCGTCCGGGGACGGCGCCGTGCTCATCCCGCAGGCCGATCTCGCTCCCGACGACCTCCGCGCGGGCCTCGCCGACCGCGGGTGGGCCGTCCGGAGGGTCGAGGCGTACTGCACCGTGCCCTATCCCGGGGATCCGGGACGGCGTGTCCCCGGCGTCGAGGAGTCCGGAGCGAGGCCACCGCTGATGAGCCTGACGGACCTCGCGGCGCTCGTGGCGACCGGTGTCCAGCCTGCCGTCGTGTTCACCGCACCGAGCGCCGTCCGGCAGTTTCATGAAAGGCTGGATGCCGGGCCGCCGGCCTTCCTTCCGGTCGCCATCGGGCGTACGACGGCCGCTGCCCTGCGGACGCAGGGCTGGGAGCCCGGAGCGACGGCAGCGGACCCGACACCGCAGGGAATCGCCCTGGCCGTCGGGGAAGCCTTCTCGCGGCATCGGCCCGGACCCGCACCCGCACCACTGAACGGAGATCAGCCATGAGTTTCCCCCAGCACCGGCCACGGAGGCTGCGTTCGACCCCTGCCCTGCGGCGCATGGTGGCCGAGTACCGGGTCCATCCGTCCGAGCTCATCCTGCCGGCGTTCATCCGTGAGGGCCTCAGCGAGCCCGCACCCATCCTGTCCATGCCGGGCGTCGTGCAGCACACGACGGACTCGCTGAAGCGGGCGGCAGCGGAAGCGGTCGAGCGCGGGGTCGGCGGCATCATGCTCTTCGGCATCCCGGAACACCGGGACGCGACCGGCAGCGCCGGCATCGACCCCGACGGCGTCCTCAACAGGGCCATCGCCGACGTCCGCGCCGAAGTGGGCGACTCGCTCGTCGTCATGAGCGACGTGTGCCTCGACGAGTTCACCGACCACGGCCACTGCGGGGTGCTGGCCGACGACGGGTCCGTCGACAACGACGCGACACTGGCGCTCTACGCGCAGATGGCCGTCGAGCAGGCAAGGGCCGGCGCCCACGTCCTGGGACCGTCCGGCATGATGGACGGCCAGGTCGCCGTCATCCGCCAGGCGCTGGACGGAGCCGGACACCAGGACACCGTGGTGCTCGCCTACGCCGCGAAGTACGCCTCGGCCTTCTACGGGCCGTTCCGGGAAGCCGTCGACTCCCAGCTCACCGGCGACCGCCGGACCTACCAGATGGACGCCGCGAACCGCCGGGAGGCGATCCTCGAGGTGGAACTGGACATCGAGGAGGGCGCCGACATGGTGATGGTCAAGCCCGCGATGAGCTACCTCGACATCCTGGCCGACGTCGCCGCCATGTCGCCCGTTCCCGTCGCCGCCTACCAGATCTCGGGGGAGTACGCGATGATCGAGGCCGCTGCCGCGAACGGGTGGATCGACCGGCGGCGTGCCATCGAGGAATCGGTCCTCGGCATCAAGCGCGCCGGCGCGCAGATGATCCTCACCTACTGGGCCTCGGAGCTTGCGCTCTGGCTCGGCGAGACCAACCACTAGAACCAGAACTGCAGCTAAGGGACCGCCATGACCACTTCTGAGAACCTGTACGAACGCGCCCGCGCCCTCATGCCCGGCGGCGTCAACTCGCCGGTGCGTGCCTTCGGCTCGGTCGGCGGGACCCCGCGCTTCCTCGTCGACGCCCACGGTGCGTACGTCACCGACGCCGACGGCCAGGAGTACGTCGACCTCGTCTGCTCGTGGGGGCCTGCCCTGCTCGGCCACTCGCACCCCGACGTGATCGCGGCCGTCCACCGCGCCGTCGACCACGGGCTCACCTTCGGTGCCTCGACGCCCGCCGAGGCGGACCTGGCGCAGCTCGTGAAGGAGCGCGTGCCCGCCGTCGAACTCCTGCGCATGGTCTCCACCGGCACCGAGGCGACCATGACGGCGGTACGCCTGGCCCGCGGTTTCACCGCACGCAACCTCATCGTGAAGTTCGCCGGGTGCTACCACGGCCATGTGGACAGCCTCCTCGCGTCGGCCGGATCGGGCGTCGCGACCCTCGCCCTGCCCGGATCCGCCGGGGTCACGGAGGCCACGACGGCGGAGACCCTGGTGCTGCCCTACAACGACGTCGAAGCCGTCGAGGAGGCCTTCCGCACACATGGTGAGGACATCGCCGCCGTCATCACGGAGGCCGCTCCCGCCAACATGGGCGTGGTGACACCGGCGCCAGGGTTCAACGCCTTCCTGAGCCGCATCACCTCCGAGCACGGCGCCCTGTTCATCGTGGACGAGGTCATGACCGGCTTCCGGACGCACGCGGGCGGGTACTGGAGACTCACCGGCGGCGCGGACGACGCGGAGCACCCCTGGACGCCGGACCTGCTGACCTTCGGCAAGGTCATCGGCGGCGGCATCCCGGCCGCGGCACTCGGTGGCCGCGCGGACGTCATGAACTATCTCGCGCCGATCGGACCCGTCTACCAGGCGGGCACGCTGTCGGGCAACCCGCTCGCCATGGCCGCGGGCGTCGCCACCCTCACCGCAGCCACGGACGACGTCTACCGCCACGTCGATGCGCGCTCGCTCGAGGTGAGCGAGGCCCTGTCCGCCGAACTCTCCAGGGCCGGCGTCGACCATTCCATCCAGCGGGCCGGGAACCTCTTCAGCGTCGCGTTCGGCACCGCTGAGCGCGGCGTGCGGAACTACGCCGACGCGCAGGGCCAGGAGGCCTTCCGCTACGGACCGTTCTTCCACTCCATGCTCGACTCCGGCGTCTACCTGCCGCCGTCCGTGTACGAGGCGTGGTTCCTCTCGTCAGCGCACGACGACGCCGCGATGGAGCGCGTCCACGCGGCGCTTCCCGCAGCGGCGCAGGCGGCAGCGGCAGCGGTACCGGTACCGGTCGACTAGGCAGGTCGAGCAGCGGGCCCGGCGGCCATCGCGGCGGCCGTCAGGCGACGACCGCCGCTTTCGTCGGTTGCGGCTCCGCGAGCGGGGTCCCCGCCGCCGTACCATCAGGCTCGATGACGGGCCAGGCACGCTCGATCACTGCGTCGGGTTCCGTCCTCCGGAGGTACTCCTCGAAGCTCGCCGCCTGGCGGTCCGCCCAGACGATCAGCGACGCATGCAGGTCGGCGGCGGGCCGCCGCAGGAACGCGTACTGCTCCGCGAGGACCCGTCCCACCTGCAGTGTCGCGAGCACGTCGGCGGCGGAGGTGTGCGCGTGCTCGAAACGGATGCCGTAGTGCTCACAGAGCGCGGTCAGCGTCCGCTTGCCGCGCCGGTAGCGGTCCGCCTGCTTGTCCATGATGAACGGGTCGACGACGGGCGACGGCCGGGGCGTCTCCACAGCGTGGCGCCGGCCCTCCTGCGCGAGCACGGTGAAGTCGTACCGGGCGTTGTAGGCGAGCACGGGTACGCCGGCCGTGAAGAACCTCGCGAGGACCGCCGAGATGCCGCGGACCACGTCGACGGCGGGCAGCCCGAGGGACCGCGCATGCTCCGTCGTGATGCCGTGGATGGCGGCGGCACCGTCCGGGATGTCGATACCCGGATCGGCCAGCCATTCGTGGTGTTCCAGTACCTCGCCGTCGCCGTCGACGAGGATGATGGTGGCTGTGACGATGCGGGCCGTCAGCGGATCACGTCCCGTCGTCTCCAGGTCGAAGGCGGCGTGTGGACTCTCATGCCAGCTCGTCATGGCATCACGGTATCGGCAGGGTCCGACCAATTGATGCTGGCGATCGATGCCGGCGATCGATGCCGGCGATCGATGCTGCCGATCGATGCTGCCGGTCCGGCCCGTGGCGGCGGGCTAGGGTTGGCGCATGCATCCACGAGCCGGCGACCAGGGCCCGTTCCTCCACGGCACCGTCGTCGTAGGCCGTGCGAGCGCCCCTTCCGTCGCTCCGGAGGCCGGCCGTGCCCTGCGCCCTGCGAACACCCCTCGCATCGATCCGACGGCCTATGCCGAGGCAGTCCTGGCCGTCGCGGAGCTGATCCCCGAGGGTAGGGTCCTGACCTACGGCGACATCGCGGAACTCCTCGAATGCGGCGGACCGCGCCAGGTCGGACGGGCGCTGTCCCGGAGTACGCGGGACGTTCCCTGGTGGCGCGTCCTGCGGGCCGGCGGTCATCCTCCCCGGGGGCTGGCACTGCCCGCCCGGTTCCGCTATGACGAGGAGGGGACTCCGCTGTCCGTACCGTCGGGCTCGGCCGACCCGGGGGATTACCGGGTCGATCTGCCGAGCGCCCGGTGGTGGCCCGCTCCGGTGGAACAGGGACGGATCGCCGACCTCGGCGCGTCCCTCCGACGCGCCGGACCGTAGCGAAGGACACCCGTTGCGTGTCCTTCGTTTGTCCGTGGGATGTGATGGTCTAAGTACATGACCAGCACTCTCCACGATGCCCCGCCGGTGCTCTCCGGCGACGTTCCGGGCGGGGCCCCCGATCCGGCGACGGGCTACCGGGCCGTCCTCGAATCGCTGGTGCAGGTTCCGGGCCAGGTGCTGGTCCTCGGTGCTCCCGGGAGCGGGAAGTCCTCCCTGCTCACGGACCTCGCGGTGCGTCGGATCGGGGCGGGGACCGTCGAGCCCGAAGGGCTGCTCCTCCTCGGTCCGACCCGCGCAGCGGCGACGCGGCTGCGTGACGAGCTCACCGCGAAGCTCGACCGCAGCATCAGTACCGCCCCTGCCCGCACCTGGGCCTCCTACGCCTTCGACCTCATCCGGCGGGCCAAGGCGGAGGGACGGACCCCCGGCATTACGCGTGCACCGCGTCTGCTGTCGGGGGCGGAGCAGGACCTCATCATCAAGGAACTCCTGTCCGGACACGGGCGCAATGGTGCTCCCGGGCTCGAGTGGCCGGCGAGCCTCGCCCTCGCCCTGCCGACGCGAGGCTTCCGGCAGGAGATCCGTGACCTGTTCGACCGCGTGAGCGAGTACGGTGTGCCCGCCGACGACCTGGCGGCCTGGGGCGAGCGCTTCGACCGGCCGGACTGGGTAGCGGCAGCGGCGCTCTACCGCGAGTACCGCGACGTCCTCGATCTCCGCATGCCCGAGGCCTTCGACCCCGCCGGGATCCTCACAGCCGCGCGGGAAATCCTCGAGACCGACCGCGACTTCCTCGACCGGGAGCGAACACGCCTGCAGCTCATCCTCGTGGACGACTACCAGGAGGCGAACCCTGCCATCCACGCGCTGCTGGGACTCGTCGGAACAGGCAAGGACGTCGTCGTCACCTCCTGCCCCGACACGGTGGCGCAGGGCTTCCGCGGTGCCCGTCCCGAACTCACGGGGCGCCTGGACACCCTGTTCCGGCGTCGCGCCCTGACCACGGTGACCCTGCCCGCATCACTGACCCTGCAGGGCCGCCTCGCCGCGGCCTGGGGCAACGTCGCCGCCCGTATCGCGACCACAGGCGTGAGTACCGCCTACCGGTCGCAGCCGGGCGGCCCCCTCGAGGGCCAGGAGGGGGATCCGGCGTGGGACGGTGCGACGACGCGGGACGGTGCGACAGTGTCCGCCCACGTGCTCGACAGCGCCTTCCACGAGCAGCGCTTCATCACGCAGCGCGTGCTCGAAGCGCATCTTTTCGGTGGGCGCAGTCTGGATGACATCGCCGTGATCGTGCGGAACGGCGCGCAGGTGTCCGCCGTCCAGCGCTTCCTGACCGCACAGGGCATCGCCGTCAACGTGCCGGCCGCCGAGACCGCGATCCGCGAGGAACCGGCCGTCCGTCCGCTGCTGGACCTGTATGCGGTGGTCGTGGGACGAGCGGACCTGGATACCGAACTGTGTATCTCCCTGCTCACGTCACGGATCGGCGGTGCCGGCAGCCTCGAGCTCCGCCGCCTGCGCCAGATCCTGCGCCGCAACGAACTGCAGCAGGGTGGAGGCCGCACGAGCGACGAGCTGCTGACGGCCCTGTTCGCCGCACCCGACGAGATCGCCGCCTTGCCCTCCGAGGGGGCGCCGGTCCGGCGGCTCCACCGGATGCTCGAGGCCGGGAAGGCAGCCGTCGACGACCCCGGGAGCGACCCGGAGGCCGTCCTGTGGGCGCTCTGGTCGGCGTCCGGGCTGGCACAGCAGTGGTCCGGGGCGGCCCTGTCCGAGGGTCCGTCATCCGCCCGTGCGGACCGCGACCTCGACGCCATGATGGCCCTGTTCCACACGGCGGAGCGCTTCGTCGAGCAGATGCCGGGAGCGGACCCGGAGCTGTTCCTCGACTACATCCTCAGCCAGGACATCCCGATGGACACCCTCACGCAGCGCACCACCCGCCAGGCGTCGGTGTCGGTGCTCACGCCCGCGAGCGCCGCGGGCCGGCACTGGCCGCTGGTGATCGTCGCGGGAGTCCAGGACGGCGTCTGGCCGAACCTGAGGCTGCGCGGCGAACTCCTCGGGTCGGGGGAGCTGCGGGCATTGCTCGATTTCGGTGAATCGTTCCGCAGCACCCGCGATCCCGTGTCGCTGCTGCAGGACATCCGTTTCGACGAGCTGCGCACGTTCTCCCTCGCCGTCTCCCGTGCCACCCAGGAGCTGGTGTGCTGCGCCGTCTCCTCCCAGGACGAGCAGCCCTCCCAGTTCCTCGACGTGCTCGACCCGCTGCCCGCCGGCACCGCCGAGAGGGCCCGCACCGAGGTGTTGCGCCCGGTGACGCTGCGCGCACTGGTCGCCGAGCTGCGCAAGTTCGCCCAGGACCCCTCCGCCGCCACGGCGCTGTCCGGCGAGGCCCTGCGTCACCTCGGACATATGGCCTCGCTGGAGCCGCCGGTGCCGGGAGCACATCCCGCGCAGTGGTGGGGTGTCCTCGGGATGAGCAGCGAGGAGCCCGTCGTCCCGCAGGACCAGCCCATCCCGGTGTCCCCCTCGAAGGTCGAGTCCGTGCTCACCTCGCCCCTGAGCTGGTTCGTCTCCGCGGCAGGGGGAGAACGGACCACCGATTTCGCCCGGTCGCTCGGCACCCTCGTCCACCAGATCGCGCAGGACATGCCGGAGGCCAGCGGCAACGAGTACGTCCGGGAACTCGAACGGCGCTGGCCGCAGCTGGGCATCCGGGACACCTGGGAAGGCCAGGCCGACTTCCGACGCGCGGAGGGCATGGTGCGCAAGCTGGCCGCGTACGTGCTGTGGATGCGGCAGGCCGGTCGGACCCTGAAGGCCACGGAGGTCGACTTCTCCGTGGACCTCGACGTGCGCATCGACGGCGCGGAGAGGATCGCCCGGCTGCGCGGCCAGATCGACCGGCTCGAGCTCGACGCGGACGGTCGCTTCGTCGTCGTCGACCTGAAGACGGGAAAGAGCTCGCCTGTGGGAGCCGAGATCGCGCGGCACCCGCAGCTTGCCGCCTATCAGACCGCCGTCGCCTCCGGCGCGCTCCTCGACGGGGTGGAGCCGGAGGGCGGCGACCCCGCGGCGGGTGCTGCGGCAGAGGTTGCGGCAGGTGCTGCGGAGGACGCCGGGTCGGCAGTGCCGGGAGGGGCGTCCCTGGTCCAGCTGGGCACGAAGTCCAAGGGCATCGCCGTGCAGGAGCAGCCGCCCGTGGGTCCTGAGGAGACCTGGGCGCGGACCATGATCGAGGACGCCGCATCCCTCATGGCGGCCGCGACGTTCGACACGATCCATGACCCGAGGCGCTCCGGATTCGGTGGAAGCGGCTGCCGGCTGCCCGAGATCTGTCCGTTGTGCGAAGAAGGCAAGCAGGTGACCCAGTAGTGGGCAGTATCCATCCGACCCCGTCGTACTCCGCCCGCCAGCTGGCGGAACTGCTGCATACCGATCCGGATGCTCCGGTGCAGTACCCGACGGAGGACCAGGCCCGCGTCATCGAGGCGCCACTGGAACCGCTCCTGGTGATCGCCGGCGCGGGTTCGGGCAAGACCAAGACCATGGCGGACAGGGTCGTCTGGCTCGTCGCCAACGGCCTCGTGCGCCCCGAGCAGATCCTCGGCGTCACGTTCACCCGCAAGGCCGCCGGCGAGCTCGCATCGCGCGTCCGGCAGCGACTGGCGCAGCTCTACGCCGCGCTGGGGGAGGACGCCGCTGCGTCGGGCGTCGATGCGCTCGACCGCCTCGATCCGGCCATCTCCACGTACCACTCCTTCGCGAACGGCATCGTCCAGGACTACGGCCTGCGCATCGGGGTCGAACGCGACTCCGTGATGCTCGGCACCGCCCAGTCCTGGCAGCTCGCCCATTCCGTCGTCGAAGCCTACGACGGCGAGTGGGAGCACTTCACCGCCGCGAAGAGCACCCTGGTGAAGGCGGTGCTCGACATGGCGGGCGAGTGTGCCGAGCACCTCGTCAGCCCGGCGACCGTGCGGGACGAACTCCGCCGCCATATCGAGTACGTCGTCGCCCGGCCCTACGTCGCGGGTTCCACCCGGGCCGCTGCCCAGAAGGTTCACGACCTGATCAACAAGCTGCGCACGCGCATCACCGTCACCGAACTCGCGGAACGCTACGCCGCCGCCAAACTCGCCCGCCGGCAGCTCGATTTCGGTGACCTGGTGTCCCTGGCGGCGCGGATCGCCCGGGACATCCCCGAGGCGGGGGAGATGGAACGCGAGAAGTACAGGGTGGTGCTGCTCGACGAGTTCCAGGACACGTCGCACGCCCAGATGGTGCTGTTCTCCCGGTTGTTCGCCGACGGCCGGTCCGTCACCGCGGTGGGCGATCCGCACCAGTCGATCTACGGATTCCGGGGGGCCTCGGCGGGACAGCTCGCCACGTTCCGGACGGCCTTCCCGCGGGTTGCCCCGGACGGACGGGCGCCGTCCGACGTCGCGCACCTCTCGGTCGCGTGGCGGAACTCGACGTCCATCCTCGAGGCGGCGAACACGGTCTCGGCGCCCCTCAACGTACCGGCTCCCTGGCTCAGGAACACCGCGGTCCAGCAAGTTCCCGGGCTGGTGGCGCGCCCGAAGGCACCCCTCGGCGAGGTCCTGCTCGGGCGCTTCCTCACCGACGCCCCCGTCGCCGGCGGCGCCCGCGAGGAGGGGGCTCCGGAAGGGCGCACTCCCTCACTGAGTGAAGCCGAGGCAGTGGCGCGGGAGGTCCTGCGCCAGCGCCGGCGCAGTTTCGAGACCGACGACGATGGGACCCCCCTCCGGCCGACCATGGCCGTCCTCTGCAGGGGGCGCAAGCAGTTCGACCCGATCCGGCGGGAACTGGAACGGGCCGGTGTCCCCGTGCAGGTGGTGGGTCTCGGCGGGCTGCTGCGCACTCCGGAGATCGTCGACCTGCTGGCGACCCTGCGGGTGCTCGGCGACCCCGACCGATCGGACTCGATGCTGAGGCTCCTCTCGGGAGCGCGCTGGCGACTGGGACCGGCCGACCTGATGGCGCTGGGCGACTGGTCGAGGCAGCTCGCCCGCACGCGGGAGGCCATGTTCCGGCGCGGCAGCGGAGCCGAGGAGGAGTTCGACGACGACCAGAGCCGCGACGCCGTGGTGGCTCCCGACCTGGCCGAGGCGGGGAGCCTGGTCGAAGCCGTGGATTACCTGCCCCCGGCGGGCTGGGTGTCGTCCTCGGGCAGGACCCTCAGTGACACGGCGCGCCAGCGCCTCGATGTCCTCCGGCACGAGCTGCGGAGCCTCCGGGGCTTCGTCGGTGACGACCTCGGCAGCATGATCGGGGAAGTGGAGCGCACCATCCTGCTGGACATCGAGGTGGCGGCGAAACCGGGCGTGGGCATCCACGAGGCACGCCGGAACCTCGACGCCTTCACGGAGGCCGTCGCAGGCTTCGTGTCCACGGCGGAGCGGGTGGACCTTCCGGCGTTCCTCGCCTGGCTCGAGGCTGCCGACCAGGAGGAGGACGGCCTGCCCGTGACGCAGCTCGAAGCGAGCAGGGACGCTGTGCAGCTCCTGACCGTCCACGCCTCGAAGGGCCTGGAATGGGACGTGGTCTTCGTGCCGGGCCTCAACGACGGCTCGTTCCCGAGCGGCAAGGACTCCCGCTGGAGCAGCGGGGATTCGTCCATCCCCTGGCCGCTGCGGGGCGATGCTCCCGAGCTGCCGCAGTGGGACTGGGAACAGCAGGACCAGAAGGAGTGGCTCGCCAGCGAGAAGGACTTCACGGACGAAGCCCGGGCGCATGCGGAGCGGGAGGAGCGCAGGCTGGCGTACGTCGCCTTCACGCGCGCCAAGCACGCGCTGGTCTGCACGTCGTCGGCATGGGGCGGGGGGCGTTCCCGACCGTCGGGCCCCTCGTCCTATGTGATGGAGCTCGTGGCTCTCGCCGAGTCGGGAACCGCTGGTTACACCACGCCGTACTGGCTTCCGGAGGACCAGGAGGGCGACGCGAACCCGGCGAACGCCAGCCCCGAGAGGGCGACCTGGCCGTTCGATCCGCTCGGTTCCCGGCGGGGTCCGATGGAGCGCGCCGCGCAGGCCGTCCTCGAGCGGGCCGCCGCGCCAACCCTGGAGGGCGAGGGCGAGGGCGACGACGGGCGCTGGGGGCGGGAGGTCCGCCTCGCGCTGGCCCGGCAGGCACGCGAGCGGGAACGGATGCCGCTGACGCTGCCCTCTCACATCTCCGCATCGACGCTCGTGGAACTGCGCGAGGACCCGGACGCGGTCATGCAGCAGCTGCGGCGGCCACTTCCCCGCAGGCCGGGGTCGGCGGCGCGCAAGGGTACGGCGTTCCATGCCTGGATCGAGGAGTTCTACGGGTCCGGGGGAATGCTCGACCTCGGCGAGTACCCGGGCGGCGCGGATGCCTACGTCGACGAGACGCTCGGGCTGAACGACATGGCCGCGATCTTCGAGCAGTCCGAGTGGGCGCTGCGGGAACCGGCAGCGATCGAGGCCCCGATCGAGACGAAGATCGGCAGCATCGTCGTGCGCGGGCGCATCGACGCGGTCTTCCGGGATGCCGACGGCGGCTGGGACCTGATCGACTGGAAGACGGGCCGTCCTCCCGCTCCGGACCGGCGTGCTGCCAAGGCCGTGCAGCTGGCCGTCTACCGTCTGGCCTGGTCCCGGCTGAAGGACGTCCCGCTCGAGAAGGTGCGCGCAGCGTTCTTCTACGTGGCGGACAACCTGGTGGTGCGGCCGCACGACCTCGCCGACGCAGCGGAACTCGAGAGGATCATCGCCGCCGCGGATGCCGCGGCGACGTCCTGATCAGCTGCCGAAGGACACGATGGGCAGGGCCGTGGTCGCGGTGTCGTCGGACGAGCCCGCTCCGGTGTCGCTGCTCCTCAGCAGCGTGACCTTGGAGGACGTGCCGGTGGTCCGCTGGCGTCCGGCGGTGAGGCGCGCATAGGCGAGGGACGATCCCGACGGCGTCCCGTGGTCATCGCCGCCGCGGCCCGAACGGTCGGCGTGGTCGTCGGAGTGGTCGTCCGGGTGGTTGTCGGCGTGCTTGTCCGAGTGGGCCTTGGGGTGGAGCGACGAGTGGCCCGACGAGTGGTCCGACGAGTGGCCAGTCGTGCGGCGCGGCGCAGAGTCGGCGTCCGGGTCGTAGGCGGAGCTGCCGGTCCTTCCGGGCTGGGCTTCGCCGCGCCCGTCGATGTCCTCGTGCCCGGCGATATCGCCGTTCGACCCGTCGTCCGGCGCACCCGCGGGTTCGAGGCGCGCGGTCGCATCGCGGCCCTCGCCGCCGTCGCCCGGGCGGTGCCAGGAGTCGCCGTCGATGCCGGCCCCGAATGCCGGGGAGCGGTGCTCCGACGCCTCGTAGGCTCCGGACAGCTCCTCATGCCCTGCGGGGTAGTGGTCGTCGGTTCCGAGCTCGTTGCCCCACTCGAGGCGCTCCTCGTGGGCCTGCCGTGCGCGCTCGGCGGCTTCGCGCTGTTCGTGCTCGATCGACTCGACGTCCTCCTCGAGGGTGGCGAGCATGTCCTCCGCCTCGTGGACCATCGCGGGGTCCTCGAGGGCGACCCCGCGCACGAGCCACTGCGCCAGGGCGAACTCGGCAGCGAGTGCGGCGCGGCGGGACAGATGGGGGTCGACGGCGGTCGCCCGCGCCTCGATGTATGCCGCGTAGACGGCGTCGACGAAGGCGGTGTCCTCGGCGGCGGCGAGCCACGCGAAGTCCTCCGCGGGATCGCCGATGCACAGGTCGGTCCAGCCGGTCACGGCGGACACCCGGCCGGCAGCGATCAGGAGGTGGTCCTCGTGCAGGTCGCCGTGCACCACCGTGGGGCTGAACCGCCACAGGGCGACGTCCTCGAGTGCATGCTCCCACCGGCGCAGCAGGATGGACGGGATCTTCCCGGTCGTGGCGGCCTGGTCGAGTTCGTTCAGCTTGCGCTGGCGGTACTCGTTCGCTTCGTAGCTCGGCAGGTCCGCACGCTGCACCATGTCCTTCGGCAACTCGTGGATGGCGGCGATGACACGCCCGAGTTCCTGCGCCATCCGACGTCCCCCGGCGGTGAGCGCTTCCAGCGGACGCGTGGTCCCCGTGAGATGGGAGTAGACGAAGGTGCTGAGCTCGCCCTGCCGCACGCTGCCGGCCATGTGGGGGATCAGGAAGGGCAGTTCCGCCTTGACCGCGGGCGTGAAGGCGCGGAGTGCCTGAAGTTCGGTCTCGAGGCGCATGCTGGCCTCGGCGTGTCTGGGCGAGCGGACCCTCCACTGTTTTCCCGCGTCGTCGACCAGCAGGGCGGAGTCGAAGTCGGCCGCATCATCGGGAGCACCGGCGACGCCTGTCGGAGCCAGGCCAGGTACCGCGGCGCTGGCGATGGCAGCAAGTTCCATGGGTGTCCGTTTCACAAACTCCACCGTAGGGTGTTTGCGCGCGGGCCACACCGTTCCGGTGCGGCGAGTCGCCAGATGCACTACTCGTCTTCACTGCCGCACCAGTTCACTGCCGCACCAGTCCTCCACACCCGCCCCTCGAAATGGGTTTTGGGAGAGCAAGAACGTACCGTAGAACCATGACCGATCCGCTCCGGACCCTTGTGCTGCCACCCCTCGGATCGCTTCCGCTGTCACGGGCGGATTCCGACCGCGACGGCGACTCGAGGACCACCGAGGACTTCCTCGACACCCTGTGGGCCTCGCCCGACACCCTCGTCCTGCCGCTCGCCCGCGGGAAGGCGCCGGTGGAGGGGAGCGCACTCCGGCTCGTTCCGCCCCGCGACGTCCAGCGTCCCGAGCTGGTCGTCTATCTCGGCCGCGTCAACGAGGGCGCGACGGATGCCGGACGCCGGGTCGTGCTCGCGGTCTTCGCCGAAGAGGAACCCGCTATCGCACCCGTCGACCAGTGGCTGGGGCTGCGGGACATCGCTGCGTCGCTGGACGCCCGCGACACGGGGCTGTTCGTCGAAGCCGCCGCCATCGCCAACTGGCACGCCACGCATACCCACTGCCCCCGGTGCGGCGCGGTGACGGACGTTCGCGTCGCCGGATGGGTGCGCCAGTGCCCCGAGGACGATTCCGAGCACTACCCGCGCACCGACGCGGCGATCATCGTGTCCGTGATCGACGACGACGACCGGCTGCTGCTCGGGTCCGCTGTCGCCTGGCCCGAGGACCGGTTCTCGACCCTCGCCGGCTTCGTGGAGCCGGGTGAGTCGCTGGAAGCCGCGGTCATCCGCGAGGTGGGGGAGGAGTCCGGTATCGAGGTCCAGTCCCCGCAGTACCTCGGGTCGCAGCCCTGGCCCTTCCCCGCGTCGCTCATGCTGGGCTTCACCGCGCGAGCGGTCACGACCGACGCCGTACCCGACCTCGAGGAGATGCGGTCGCTGCGGTGGTTCACGCGGGAGCAACTGTTCGCCGAGGTGCGCGACGGGAAGATCGCGGTCGCCGGTGGTGTCTCCATCGCCCGCGCCCTGATCGAGCGCTGGTACGGCGGGCCGCTTGATGAGGAGCCGTCGGAGGGTCGTCCCTAGTGTCCGGACTACTGCTCGAGGACAGCATCCTCGAGGGGCTCGACGACGAACAGCGGACGGTGGCGAGCACCCTCACGGGTCCGCTCTGCGTGCTCGCCGGAGCAGGCACGGGCAAGACCCGCGCCATCACGCACCGCATCGCCTATGGCGTCCACACGGGTGTCTACAAGCCGCAGCAGGTACTCGCCGTGACGTTCACGGCGCGCGCGGCGGCCGAGATGCGCACGCGCCTCCGCGACCTCGGAGCGGGCGGAGTGCAGGCTCGCACCTTCCATGCCGCGGCACTTCGCCAGCTCCAGTATTTCTGGCCGCAGGCCGTCGGGGGACCCCTGCCGGCGCTGGTCGACCACAAGGCACAACTGATCGCCGAGGCGGCGCGGCGACTTCGCCTGTCGACCGACCGCGCCGCCATCCGGGACGTCGCGGCGGAGATCGAATGGGCGAAGGTCTCCATGCTGACGCCGGACGCGTACTCGGCTGCGGCCGCAGGCCGGGCGGAACCGGCGGGGATGGACCTCACCACGGTGTCCCGGATCTTCTCGGCCTACGAGGACCTCAAGATCGACCGCAACCTCATCGATTTCGAGGACGTCCTGCTGACCACGGTCGCCATCCTCGAGGAGGATGAGAAGGTCGCGGCGACGGTTCGGGCCCAGTACCGGCATTTCGTGGTCGACGAGTACCAGGACGTGTCGCCGCTCCAGCAGCGCCTGCTCGACCTCTGGCTGGGGGAGCGGCGTGAGCTGTGCGTGGTCGGCGATGCCAGCCAGACCATCTACTCGTTCACGGGAGCGACGTCGCGGCACCTGCTCGACTTCACCAAGCGCTACGAGGGCGCGCAGGTGGTGAGACTGGTCCGCGACTACCGCTCGACCCCCCAGGTGGTGCGTGCTGCCAACACCCTGCTGGCGGCGCGGAGCAGCGAGGCCGACCGGAGTGCGGTGGGGACCACGTGGTCCGCCCCGCTGGAGCTGGTCGCGCAGCGCCCGTCAGGCCCCGAACCGGCCTTCACCGAGTGCAGCGACGACGAGGCCGAGGCCGCGGAGTGCGCGAGGCGCATCGGCGTCCTGCTCGACCAGGGCGTGAAGGCCAGCGAGATCGCGATCCTGTACCGCACCAACGGGCAGTCCGAGGCCTACGAGCAGGCACTGGCGAGCGCAGGCATCGGCTACCAGCTGCGCGGCGGCGAGAGGTTCTTCCAGCGACGCGAGGTGCGCGACGCCCTGCTGCAGCTGCGCGCTGCGGCACGCACCCAGGGCGACGACGACGTCCCCCAGCAGGTACGCGACGTCCTCGCCTCGCTCGGCTACACCTCGGTCGCACCGCAGAACTCCGGAGCCGTCCGGGAGAAGTGGGAGTCGCTCGCCGCCCTCGTCGGGCTGGCCGACGAACTCAACAGGGTCCGCGGACCCGAGGCCTTCACGCTGCAGCTCTTCGTCGCCGAACTCGAAGAGCGGGCCGCGGCCCAGCACGCTCCGACGGTGCAGGGCGTCACCCTGGCGTCGCTGCACTCCGCCAAGGGGCTCGAGTGGGACGCCGTCTTCCTCGTCGGGCTGAGCGAGGGGCTCATGCCCATCTCGTTCGCCGACACGCAGGAGGCCATCGACGAGGAACGCCGGCTCCTGTATGTCGGCATCACCCGTGCCCGCATCCACCTCTTCCTCTCCTGGTCGACCTCGCGCTCGCCGGGCGGACGTGCCAGCAGGAAGCCCTCACGGTTCCTCGATGCGCTGCGCCCGGCGAGTGCCGGTCAGGCATCCTTCCGGCAGCCCCGGGCCAAGAGCAACCGCAAGGCGTCGTCGCCCGCCGTCTGCCGGGTGTGCAAGCGGCCCCTCCTCACGGGGTCCGAGCGGAAGATCGGCCGCTGCAACGACTGCCCAGCGAGTTACGAGGAACAGACGTTCGAAGCGCTCCGTGCCTGGCGCCTCGTCGAGGCCCGCGAGAAGGACGTGCCGGCCTTCGTCGTCTTCACCGATGCCACGCTGGTCGCCATCGCGGAGGCGAAACCACAGACGCTGGACGAGCTCGGAGAACTGGCAGGCGTGGGATCCGCGAAGCTCGAGCGGTACGGCGAGGCCGTGCTCGAGATCATCAGTGACAACGCCTGAGGCCGCGGGGCCGCCGGGCCCGGGGCGGCTGCCGGTCGAGGTTCGACGGTCGGCGCGCCGCAAGCGGACGGTGAGCGCCGACATCCGGGACGGTGTTCTCCGCGTCTCCATCCCGGGTCACTTCTCCGCCAGCCAGGAGCGCCACTGGGTCGAGCGCATGGTGGAGCGGATGTCGGCCAAGTACTTCGCCGCCCCCGCGATCGACGACGATCGGGCCGTGCCCGCGCTGCTTCAGCGGGCGGGGCGGCTCGCGGAGCAGTACCTGGGCGGCAGGGGAGTGCCGGCGACCATCGGATGGGTGACCAACCAGAATTCGCGGTGGGCGTCCGCGACCCCTGCCCACCGTTCCATCCGCTTGTCCCACAAGCTCCAGGGGATGCCCGACTGGGTCGTGGACTACGTGATCCTGCACGAGATGGCACATCTGATCGAGCCCTCGCACAACGCCGCCTTCTGGGACCTGCTCATCACCTACCCGCGGACCGAGACGGCCAAGGCCTTCCTGGACGGGGCGGCCTTCGCGGCGCAGCGCAGCCTGACGGGTGGGCAGGAGGACTTCTGACCGGACGCGGCGCGCGGACCCGCGTCTCGTCCAGCGCCAGAAGAGAGGCAGGGAGGACGGACGCGGGCAGGACGGATGCCGGCGTCAGCGGCTGCCGTTGCCGTCCGCAGGTCCGTCCTCGGTGTCCGGTCCCTCGTCGGAGGCGTTCGACGGCCCGGTGCCGCTGTCGGTACCGGCCGCAGACGTTCCTCCGGTAGCTTCGCCGGCGCCCTCGCCGTCAGCGGTGTCCTCATCCTTGGGCTCGAAGCCGCCGGACAGGAGGCGCTCCAGTGCAGCATCGACGTCGGCGTCGGAGGATTCGATCAGCCGGCGGCGCTCCGAGAAGCCGGCGGGGTCATCGAGGTCCTCGGCGGTAGGAAGCAGATCGGGGTGCTGCCACAGGGCGTCGCGCCCTTCGATCCCGCGCTCCTCGGTCAGGAGCGACCAGAGCGCCGAGGCATCGCGTAGGCGGCGCGGCCTCAACTCCAGCCCGACGAGCGATGCGAACGCATGCTCGGCCGGTCCGCCCGTCGCCCGGCGGCGCCGGACCATCTCACGCAGCGCGTCGGCGGAGGGGAGGTTGGCTGCTGCGGCCGCCGTGAGCTGGTCGACCCAGCCCTCGACGAGGGCGAGCGTGGTCTCGAGGCGCACGAGTGCGGCGTCCTGCTCGGGGGTCCGCTCGGGCATGAACACGCCCTGCGAGAGGGCGCCCTGGAGGCTCTCGGGATTGGTCGGGTCGATGTCCCGCGCGGCTTCCTCGATCTTGCCCATGTCGATGTGGATGCCCCTCGCGTAGCGCTCGATGCTGCCGAGGAGGTGGCCTGTGAGCCAGGGAATGTGCGTGAACAGGCGGACGTGGGCCGCCTCGCGGACCGCGAGGAAGAGCTGGACCTCCTGTTCGGGGATGTCGAGGCCGGCACCGAAGGCCGCGACGTTGGCGGGCAGCAGGGCCATCCGTCCCTCGGCGAGGGGGACGCCGATGTCCGTCGACCCGACGACGTCCTTGGAGAGCGCACCGACAGCCTGCCCGAGCTGCATGCCGAACATCGCGCCGCCCACGTTCTGGAGCATCGAGGCAGGACCGCCCATCATGCCCATCATCGACTTCATCTCCTCGGGAAGCTGCTCGGAGATGACGTCGGACAGGGCCTTGGCGATGCTCGTGGCGACGGGCTCGGTGAGGCGGCGCCACGTGGACATGGTGGCCTCGACCCATTCTGCACGCGACCAGGCGCGCCCCAGTTGGCCCGTGCTCGGGAAGTCGGTCACCGGGTCCAGCCACAGCTCGGCGAGCTTCAGCGCCTCATCGACGCTCCGGCGCTGCAGCGACGTGACCGAGGGGTCGTTGTCCGATGCGGCGACGCGGCGCGCCTGGTCGTGGGCCATCTGCCAGTTCACCGGGCCCTCGCTGGGCGTGGAGAACATCGCCTGGACCTGCTGCATCATCATGGCCATGGCGGCCGGGTCGGAGGGCAGGCCTGCCGCCTTCGCGATCTCCTGGGGATCGAAGCCGCCGGCCCCGCCGCCGAACATGTTCGCGATCTCCTGGGGATCGAAGCCGCCGGCCCCGCCGCCGAACATCTTTGCGATCTCCTGGGGATCGAAGCCGCCGGCCCCGCCGCCGAACATCTTCGACAGCATCTCGGACAGGGGGTCCTGGGGCGTGTCGTCGTCGCCGTTCGAGGGGTTGGATGGGTTGGTCACTGATACCACCGGTCCTGGGAGTAGCTTGGCGGGTCCGGGTGGGAGGGCATCACCACTCCTGCCCGGCTGTGGAAGACACGCTACCGGCCGGGCCGTGCCGGTGTCCCTCGTGCCGTGGGCCGTTCGCTGAGGGCAAAGCCGCGCGAGCCGTGCGGGGCAGTGCGGGGAGCTGCGCATGCTAACGGACGGCGTCCCGGGCAGCCAGGGTCGGGGCAGGCGGAGCGTCTACTCTGGTTGTGCCGGTATGGTGCTGATCGCTCAGCGCACGGCATGCGACCTCCGCGCCCTCCAGAGATCCGCGCCCTACAGAGAGAAGCACAGTGACGCAGCCCGTCCACTTCGAGACCTACACACCCGAGGAGCCCTCCCGGCCCAGGGATCCGCGCTTCCGAGCGATGGCGGTGTCCGGGGGTCTCGCCGTCGTCCTGTGCGCAGCCGCGGTGCTCCTGCCGTCGCCCTATGTCATCGAGTCGCCCGGGCCGACCTTCAACACCATCGGCGAGGTCAACGGGCAGCCGCTCATCCACGTCGAGGGCAGGGAGAGCTTCCCGCCGCAGGGCGAACTGGACCTCACGACGGTGTACGTGAGCGGCGGGCCGAACGGACAGGTGAACGTCCTCGACACGTTCCGGGCCTGGGTGGATCCCGACGAGAACGTCCGACCCGAGCAGCTGGTCTACCCGGAGGGAACGACGCCGTCCGACGTGCAGGAGCAGAATGCGGTGGCGATGACGTCGTCGCAGGAATCCGCGATCGCCGCCGCGCTGTCCCACGAGGACATCGCCTACACCGAGGAGCTGTCCGTCGCGGGACTGGCGGCGGGCTCCGCGTCCGAGGGGGCCCTGCAGGAAGGGGATGTCCTGCGCGCGATCGACGGGGAGGAGATCGAGAACATCGAGACCCTGCGATCGGCACTGCGCGACGCCGGAGGAGCGCCCGCTACCCTGTCGATTCTCCGGGACGGAGTCGAGGAGGAGGTCTCCGTGACGCCCAGGCAGTCGGAGGAAGGGAACTACCAGCTGGGCATCCTGCTGGCGTCCACCTTCGACTTCCCGTTCGACGTGACCATCCAGCTCGACAATGTGGGAGGTCCCTCCGCCGGCATGATGTTCGCGCTCGGCATCATCGACACCCTGACGGAAGGGGACCTCACCGGCGGCAGGCACTTCGCGGGAACCGGGACGATCGATTCCACCGGTGCCGTCGGCCGTATCGGCGGGATCGCCCAGAAGCTCGTGGCAGCACGCGCTGCTGGCGCAGACTTCTTCCTGGCGCCTGAGGGGAACTGCGATGACGTCGTGGGGCACATCCCCGACGGATTGACCGTGGTGAAGGTAGCGACCCTCGACGAGGCCTTCGATGCCGTCGAGACGCTGGGTGCAGGCGGGGACCGGGCGGGGCTGCCCTCCTGCTGAAGCGGCAGGACAGGCGGATCGCAGCAGGCCGGGCACAGGGATGACACGGTTGGATGACGATCCTGGCCGGTGGGCCGCCCACGGGAACCTAATTGGTCCGCCCGAACGTGAACAGGGCAGAATGAAGTCACGAAGGGCGGAACTGCGCGCTGTCTTCTGCCCGTGCCGGGCTGGGGAGCGAAGTGGAATACCGGTCATCGTGACCCGCAGCAGCAGCTAACGATGAGGTAGATGTGACATCCGGACCAGACCGTCCGTTCGGCAGTAGGCCGAGCCCAGCAAGTGCTTCACTAGGCCGGCGCCGCAGCCCGCTGATCCCGACGATCATCGTCGTGGCGGTGATCGTCATCGCCTTCGTCTATCTGTCCCAGGTCTACGCGGACGTGCTCTGGTACCAGCAGCTCGGCTTCCTCGAGGTCTTCGTCACGGAGAACCTGTCGCGGATCGTGCTGTTCGTCGTCGCGTTCCTCATCATGGCCGGTGCCGTGTACTTCAGCCTGCGCATCGCCTTCCACAGCAGGCCCATCTACGCGCCCGACAGCGCCATCCAGGACAACCTGAACCGCTACCAGGCGCAGCTCGAACCGATCCGGCGCCTGCTGATGCTCGGTATCCCCGTGGTCCTCGGCGCGTTCGCAGGCACCGCCGCCTCCTCGCAGTGGCAGGAGGTGCTGCTCTTCCTGAACCGGGTGCCGTTCGGCAAGTCCGACCCCGAGTTCGAGTTGGACTACGGGTTCTACATGTTCACGCTGCCGTTCCTCAGCTTCGTGACGGGCTTCCTCATCAGCGTGGTCATCATCAGCGCGATCGCGACCGTCCTCACCCATTACCTGTATGGCGGGATCCGGCTCGAGGAGAAGGGCCTGTTCACCACGAAGGCCGCCCGCGTGCAGATCGCCGTCGTCGCGTCCCTCTTCCTGGTCCTGCAGGGCGTCAACTACTGGCTGGACCGCTATGACACGCTGCTGAATCAGGGCACGTGGGCCGGCGCTCTCTACACGGACGTCAACGCGGTCATCCCGACCAAGGCGATCCTCGCGGTCGCCGCCGTCATCGTGGCCGTCCTGTTCGTCGCATCGGCCTTCATCGGCCGCTGGCGCCTGCCCCTGATCGGTACGGCGATGCTCATCATCACGGCCCTGCTCGCAGGCGGCATCTACCCCGCCATCGTGCAGCGCTTCCAGGTGCGTCCGTCCGAGCTCAGCCTCGAGGACGAGTACATCGACCGGAACATCGATCTGACACGGGAGGCGTACGGCCTCGACCAGGTCGAGGTCGAGGCGTACAACCCCGAGGCGGTCCCGCAGGCGGGCGCACTGGGCGACGACGGGGAGACCACGGCGAACATCCGCCTGCTCGACCCGAACCTCGTCTCCGACGCCTTCAGCCAGCTCCAGCAGTTCCGCCAGTACTACCAGTTCCCCGAGACGCTCAACGTGGACCGCTACGAGATCGACGGCGAGGTCCAGGACGCCGTCATCGCCGTGCGGGAACTGGACACCAACGGTGTTCCGGAAGGCTGGGTCAACGAGCACGCTTTCTACACCCACGGCTACGGCGTGGTCGCCGCGGCCGGTTCGACCGTGGAGCCGGACGGCCGCCCGTCCTTCCTGCAGTCCGGTATCCCCTCGACCGGCGTGCTCGGTGACGAGTCCACCTACGAGCCCCGCATCTACTTCGGCGAGGACTCTCCCGAGTACTCGGTCGTCGGGGCGCCGGAAGGACAGGCCCCCGCCGAGATCGACCGCCCGCAGAACGAGAACTCCGAGGACGAGTCACGCACCACGTTCGACGGCGACGGCGGACCGGATGTGGGCAACGCCTTCAACCGCCTCGTCTACGCACTGAAGTTCCAGTCCACCGACCTCCTGCTCTCCAACCAGGTCAACAGCGCGTCGCAGATCCTCTACGACCGCGACCCCGTGGAGCGCGTCCGCAAGCTGGCTCCCTACCTGACGCTGGACGGCAACAGCTACCCGGCGATCGTCGACGGCAGGGTGAAGTGGATCATCGACGGGTACACCACCAGCGCCAACTTCCCCTACTCGACGCAGCAGGAGCTGGAGTCCGCGACGCAGGATTCGCAGACGGCCGAGGGCCTCGCCACGGCTCTTCCGGCCGAGCAGGTCAACTACATCCGCAATGCCGTGAAGGCCACGGTCGACGCCTACGACGGCTCGGTGGACCTGTACGCCTGGGACGACCAGGACCCCGTCCTGAAGTCCTGGCAGAACGTGTACCCGTCCTCGCTGAAGCCCTACAGCGAGATGTCGGCGGACCTCATGGCACACGTGCGCTATCCCGAGGACCTCTTCAAGGTGCAGCGCGAACTCCTCGCCCGCTACCACGTCACCTCCACGGACGAGTTCTACAACAACAGCGAGGCATGGAACGTGCCGGCTGATCCGGAGGAGAGCGCGGACGGTGCGGCGACGACTGCGGCGACCGACCGTCAGCCGCCGTTCTACCTCACACTGCAGATGCCCAACCAGGACGAGGCCGCGTTCTCGCTGACGACGCCGTACATCCCCTTCGTGCCCCCGGGCCAGACTCCGAGGAACGTGCTGTACGGCTTCCTCGCGGCCAACGGCGACGCCGGCACGGGCGAGGACGGCGTCAAGAGCGAGAACTACGGGCGCCTCACGCTCCTCGACAGCTCCGGCCAGGACTCCGTGGTCGGCCCCGGTCAGGCGCAGAACCTCTTCAACTCGGACACCACCGTGTCGCAGGAGCTGAACCTGCTGCGCCAGGGTGCATCGGAGGTCATCAACGGCAACCTGCTCACCCTGCCGATCGGTGGTGGGATCGCCTACGTGCAGCCCGTGTACGTGCAGTCCTCGGGCAGCTCCTCCTTCCCCGTCCTGCGGAGGGTCCTCGTGAGCTTCGGTGACAACGTCGGATTCGCGCCGACGCTCGACGAGGCCCTCGACCAGGTCTTCGGTGGCGACTCCGGAGCGACGACGGGCGACAGCGAGAACGTCGGCGAGACGCCCGAGGATCCGGCAGCGCCCCCGGCCGAGGAAGGCGGCGAGGGTGCAACGCCGACGCCGACCCCCACCCCGTCCGCTGGGGGGACTGCCGGGACGGACGATCCGGCGGCGGACCTCCGGACCGCGCTCAACGATGCGAACACGGCGATCCAGGATGGGAACGCTGCGCTCGCGGCCGGCGACTTCGCTGCCTACGGCGAAGCGCAGGAGCGACTGCAGGACGCACTCCAGCGGGCGCTCGACGCCGAGGAACGCGTCTCGGCGAGCACCGGACAGTAGCCCCGGAGGGGCAGGCAGCAGTTCGATTTGCCTTGTGGCCCCGCGGCCGGTAACGTTGGTTACACGCCGCGGGGTGGAGCAGTTCGGTAGCTCGCTGGGCTCATAACCCAGAGGTCACAGGTTCAAATCCTGTCCCCGCAACGAAGAAAAGTCCGGCCCACCACTGGTGGGCCGGACTTTTTGTTGTGCCCACTTCTTCCGCGCCCGGCGCCATGCCGGGTGCGGGCCCCGGTGCGGGCCTCGGTGCGGGCCCTGGAGGAAGGCCCGGGCTTCAGCTCTCCGACAGGGCTTTGTACGCGCTCAATGCCCGCTCGCGGCTCTCCTTGAGGTCGACGACGGGTTCCGGGTACCCGGGTGCCGCGCCCTTCCACGGTTCGTGGACGTTGTCCGCGTCCGCCAGTTCGGGCACGAACCGCACGAGGTACTTCCCCTCGGGATCGAATTTCCTGCTCTGCAGCACCGGGTTGAAGATGCGGAAGTAGGGGCTGGCATCGGCGCCGGAGCCCGCGACCCACTGCCAGCTCGCGGCGTTCGACGCGGCGTCCGCATCCACCAGGCAGTCCCAGAACCACTTCTCACCGACGCGCCAGTCGATCATGAGGTTCTTGATGAGGAAGGACGCCGTCGCCATGCGGACGCGGTTGTGCATCCAGCCGATCTCCCACATCTGGCGCATGCCGGCGTCGATCAGGGGGTAACCGGTCCGTCCACGCTGCCACGCCTCGAGCTCGGACCTCGTGGAGGTCTCCCACGCGAAGGCGTTGAACTCGGGACGGTAGTTGACGGTGGCGAGTTCGGGGTGGAAGTACAGCAGCTGCCAGCTGAATTCCCGCCAGCCGAGTTCCGAGCCGAAGACGCGGATGTCCTCGGCCGTGGAAGGGTCCTTGGAGTCCTGGGCGGCATGCCAGACCTCGAACGGGCTGATCTCCCCGAACCGCAGGTGGGGCGAGAGCATGCTGGTGCCGTGGACCGCGGGCAGGTTGCGGTTGTCCTTGTAGCCGCGGGCCCTGTCGAGGAAGTCGTCCAACCGCGCGTGTGCCCCCGCCTCGCCGGGTGTCCACGTGTCACGGAGGCCCTGCGCCCAGTCGGGGGACGGAAGGAGCCCCAGAGCCTCGAGGTCGTCGGACGGCAGCTGCGGCCCGTGCAGGGACTCCGGGGCGGGGAGGGGCTTCCGGGGGGCCCGGGACGCCAGGCAGGCCCGCCAGAACGGCGTGAAGACCTTGTAGGCCTCACCCTTCCCCGAGGTGACCTCCCACGGTTCGTACATCAGGTTGGCCTGGTAGCTCGTCGCCTCGACCCCGTGGTCCGCGAGGGAGGCCTTCAGCGCTGCGTCGGTGGTGCGCTCCGCCAGCCCGTAGCGCCGGTTCCAGACGACGGCGTGCGCCGAGGACTCGACGACGATCCCGGGGAGCACGTCCCCTGCCGCTCCCCGGCGCAGGACGAGGGGTATGCCGAGTTCGGCGAGCGACGCCGCCAGTGCCGCGAGTGAGTGGTGCAGCCACCACTTCGAGGCACCACCCAGCGGGCGGATGCCTTCCGTGTCCTCGTCGAGGACGTAACAGGCGACGACGTCGTCGCCGCTGCCCGCAGCTGCGGCGAGCGCCGGGTTGTCGGAAATGCGGAGATCGTCGCGGAACCACACCAGTGTCACGGCCATGCCCTCAATCTACCCGGGGCGCCTTACCCGTGATCTGTCTTAATATCTGTCTTAAAGCGAGGGAACCACGGCCGAAAGGCCGCGGTTCCCTCGCTCGATCCGTGAACCGGATCCGCGGGTCAGTAGGTGGTCTCGCCCGTGGTCAGGGGAGTGCCGGCCGTGGCGTCGGTGGTCGCACCCTGACCGATCGCGGACTGCGTGCCGGCACCGGACTTGAGCGCGGCGAGGCGCGCTTCGATCTCGGTCTGCTCACCGAGGTCCTCCAGGCTCTCGAACTGCGCATCCAAGCTCGACGACGCGAGCTCCTGCTGTCCGCGGACGCGAGCCTCCTCGCGTCGGATCTTCTCCTCGAAGCGGCCGACCTCGCTCGTCGGGTCCATGAAGTCGATGCTCTTGACGGCGTCGTGCACCTGCTGCTGAGCCTGCGCGGTGCGTGCGCGGGCGATGAGCTGGTCGCGCTTGGTCGTCAGCTCGCTGAGCTTGCCCTTCATCTGGTTGAGGCCGTCCTTGAGCTTGTCGACGATCTCGGTCTGCGACGCGATGGTCGGTTCGGCGCCCTTCGCCTCGTTCTCCGCGGCGATCTGGCGCTGGATGGCCACCTTGGCCAGGTTGTCGAACTTCTGGGCATCCGCCGTGTCGCCGGACGCACGGTACTCGTCGGCCTTGCGGGAGGCCGCGAGCGCCTTGTTGCCCCAGCTGCGGGCGTTTTCGACGTCCTCGTTGTAGTCGTCCTGCATCATGCGGAGGTTGCCGATGGTCTGCGCGACGGCGCTCTCGGCCTCGGCGATGCTGTTGGTGAAGTCGCGGACCATCTGGTCGAGCATCTTCTGCGGATCCTCGGCCTGGTCGATCAGCGCGTTGATGTTGGCTCGGGTGAGCTGGGCGATCCTGCCGAAAATTGACTGCTTTACCATTGATTTCCCTTTCGATTCTTCGGAATAGTGCGTCCTGCTGGTGGAACCGGCGAAGCGGGCCTAGAAGTCGCCTCCGCCGAAATCGCCGAAGTCACCTCCGCCGAAGCCGCCGAATCCTCCGCCGCCGAAGCTCCCGCCGTCACCGCCGAATCCACCGCCTCCACCGTCTCCGTACCCGCCGCCGAAGCCTCCACCGAAGCCTCCACCCCCGTTGAGGATGGACCCGAGCAGAATGCCGCCGAGCAGGGCTCCGCCCATGCCGTCCCCCCTGCCGCCGTACATACCGCCCATGCCCATGCGGCCCTGGCCGAAGCCGTCCACGTCCTGCTCGGCCAGCTGGGCGGCCTGGTCGGCCAGCATGGCCGCCTGCTGGGCGTGGGACAGGGCAGTCACGGGATCGGAGCGCTGGAGGTCGACGGCGTAGTCGAGGTTGCGCTCGGCCTCTGCCAGTCGCGTACGTGCTTCACTGCCCACTCCGCCGCGGCGCGCCCGGATGTAGTCGGCTGTGCCCGAGATGCTCGACTGAGCCGCGATGATCGCGTGCTGGAGGGAGTCCTGGGCTCGCCGGACGTTCTCGGCCTGGTCGCGGACACCACCGAGGGCCGCGTCGAGCTGGGAGTGGGCGGCTTCGAGTCGCTGCAGGAGCGCCAGGGGGTTGCTGCGCCCGCGCTGCAGCTCCTGCCGCACGGTCGTCACGGCCGACTGCACGGCCGCGATCGGTCCCGCCAGGTCGCGGTACTGTCCCGTCCGGTCCATGGCCTGGGCCTGGGCGAGATCCTGCTCCGTCTCGGGGAGGGCATGCTCGAGCTCACGCTCAGCCGCCGCCAGCTCTTCGGAACGCTTGTCGATCGCGTCCAGCAGGACGGTGCACTGGTGGACCGCTTCCTCCGCAGCCCGGACAGCGACGACAGCCCGTCCCGTATCACCGGCGGCCATGCGCGACTGGGCTTCGGAGGCGGCACTGTCCACGAAGGAGAGCCGTTCGCGCGCCTGCTCGATATTGTCGGCCACCTGCGAGGTCGCGGTCTCGAGGTAGCGGCCCTGCAGAGCGCGGAGCGACTGCTCGGCCGCGGCGAACCGCCGGCCTGCGTCCCCGGCGGCGGCCTGGGCCCGGCGCAGGGCGTCCGGCGCGTTCCGCTCGAGCTCGCGCAGCGCGTCGAAGTCCGCCTTGTGTGCCTGCAGGGACGAGTTGACGTCCTCACACCGGCGGATGATCTCGCCGAGCCATTGGCGCTGCTGCTGCTCGGTGTCGGGGATGTGGTCGTCGAGCTGCTGCTGCAGCTTGAACGACTCGCTCATGTGCTGCCTTGCGGCCGCGATGTCCTGCGAGAACGTGGTGATGGCTTCCCTGCCGTACTGGGCTTCAGCGAAGCCCAGCTCCTGCTCGCTGGACTTGATGGCGTCGTCGGCGGCGACCAGGAGGCTCCCGGCGCGCTTGCGCAGGTCCTCGACGCTGACCGAAGCAAGGGGGTCGACCACCTCGCCGCTCGCGGACGGCACCGGACCGTAGCCGTACTTCTCGCGCTTCCTCTGCGCGCTGCCGTTTCCGCGGTTCTTGAGCAGCATGTAGCCACCCGCCCCGGCGACGGCGACGAGACCACCCACGAGGACGAGGCCGCCCAGAGCGCCACCACCAGCGGAGGACCCATTGTTCGACGGTGACACCCCGCCACCGGTGCCGCTACCCGTCGAGCCCGCAAGTGCCGCGCGGGACCCTTCGACGGCGGCGAGCCCAGCGGCGCCGAAGTCGCCCGCCTGCAATTCGGGTCCGATGTACTCGTCGTAGATCGGACCGTCCTGGCTGGCGAGTTGTGAATCGTTGGACGCGGCGAAGCGGGCTGTGCCCGGCTGCAGTCGGACAGCAAGTATCGCCTCATTGCCCGTCCCGGCATTAGCCGCCAGTGTCTCCGCAGCCCAGACGTCCGGATCCTGGGGGTTCTCGAACGAGTCGACGAAAGCGACCCGGACCGTGAAGCCCTCCTCGGACCGCAGGTCCTCGATCGCCGCCTCGAGCTCGCTCTCCTCGCTCGGGCTGAGGACACCCGCAGTGTCGGTGACGTAGTCCCCGGAGGGGAAGGTGATCGGCTCGTCGGCGAAGGCCGCCGCACTCGAGACCAGCGGGATCGCCACGACGGCGCCCAGGACAGCAGAGACGCGGATGCGCCTGCTCATCATTCGCATTTTCGACCCTTCAGCACGTCCCCCGGACCCTACCGGTCCCAGGACTGGGGTCGGCGGACGCCGGAGGCTCCCTGTCTTCCCGATTCTATGGTTGGGGTTCGGGAGCGTCCACCACTGCACCTATGCCCCTAGCGAAAGCGCGACGACGCTGCGCGCTGCTTCCCGTCGGGTAGGGTTGCCGCCCTAGCACGACGGCGGCCGGCAGGGTCGCTCGTGGCCCGACCGGCCTCGCCCGCCGCGGCGGCACGGTGGGCAGGGGATACTGGGGAGACCGATCCTTCCCCAGGTGGGTTGCACTGGACCCAGCGACAGCAACTTCTCAGAAACCGCACAGCAAACGCATGCTTGAGGCTCAGTGAAGGTTGCCATGATGTGGTCAACAGCAACGAAAGGACCCCCCATGAACGAGCAGCCGGGTACCCCGGGCGCCGCAGATCGCCCCCTTCCTCCCCAGCCTTCCACCCCGCCGTTATGGGGGACGGGCTGGAACGACCGGCACGCAGCGGCCGGCCAGCCGGGTCGCGACGGGCAGCACGACGCGGGATCGATGCCCGAGAGCTCCCCGGACACGACGGTCCAGCCGGCCACCGCTACGCCGACCGCGCAGCATCCCGCTGTTTCCGGTCCTGCGCAGGGGGTGCAGCACCAGGACTTCCCGCAGGACGCTCCTCATCCTGCCTATGCGGGGCACCAGCCCTTCTACGGCGGTCAGAGCGGCAGTTACCCGTCCGCCCCGCAGCATTCGGGAGGACGAGCGGGGACCAGGGAGCGCAAGCGCGTGGGGCTCGCGACCTTCGCCGCAGGAGTCCTCGTTGCCGGGCTCATCGGTGGCGGCGCGGCGACGGCCGCCTACACCGTGCTCGATGACAGCTCGCCCGTCAGTGCATCACAGGTCGCGCCCGAATCGATCGTGGTGAACAACACCGACGACGTCAACACCATCACGGGGGCTGCGGTGACGGCCTCGCCGAGCGTCGTCACGATCGCCGTCAGCGGCGGCAGCGCCAGCGGCTCCGGATCGGGCATCATCCTCGACACGGACGGTCACATCCTCACGAACACCCACGTCGTGACCCTGGGCGGGCAGGTCTCCGACCCGACCGTCGAGGTCAAGCTCAACGACGGACGCGTCTTCCCGGCCACGGTGGTCGGAACGGACCCCCTGAGTGATCTCGCGGTGATCAAGATCGACGCCCCCGACCTGACCGCGGCAACCCTCGGGAACTCCGACGAGCTGAATGTCGGTGACACCGCGATCGCCATCGGTGCTCCGCTCGGACTGAGCGGAACGGTCACCGACGGCATCGTCTCCACCCTGAACAGGACCATCAGCGTGGCATCCTCGGCGGTGCCGGAGGATTCGTCGGACAGCACGGAGTCCCAGGACGGCGAAGGCTTCAACTTCCTGCCGCCGGGAGGATCCAGCTCGCAGCAGACGCAGGCACAGGGCTCCATCTACCTCAACGTCATCCAGACCGACGCCGCTATCAACCAGGGCAACTCGGGCGGTGCGCTCGTGGACGCGGACGGAAAGATCATCGGCGTGAACGTGGCGATCGCATCGGCCGGTTCCGGCGAGTCCACCGGCAACATCGGAGTGGGCTTCTCGATCCCGATCAACTACGCGGACCGCATCGCGAAGGAGATCATCGCGAACGGTGAGGCGACCCACGGGTTCCTGGGGGTCAGCGTCACGCCGTCCTCCGGCGACGGGTCCCAGAGCACCTCCACCTTCTCGTCCGGCGCGCTCGTCGAGTCGGTCGAACCGGATTCACCCGCGGAGGATGCCGCGCTGCAGGTGGGCGACGTCATCACCAAGGTGGGGAACTTCACCGTCAGCGACCCGCAGTCCCTGACGGCCGCGGTGCGGTTCCAGACGGTGGGACAGCAGGTACCGGTGGAGATCACGCGCGGAGGAGAGTCCCGCACAGTGGAGGTCACGCTCGCGCAGGCGCTGACCCCGTAGGTCGAGCAGGCGGGTCTGCACCCAGGTGAACAACACGCTCGAGGCGGTCCCGGATCCGGGACCGCCTCGAGCGCGTCACGGCCGGGAGCAGGACGACGGCGGGGACGCCGGGCGGACGCCGACGTCACCTATGGTTAGCTAGTCGATGGGAAGATCCCCGAACGAGGAAGGTCATCAATGGACGAGGCTCCAGCTCCAGGACTGCGCATCGCGGTCCTCGTGAAGCATGTTCCCGATGCTCAGTTCGACCGCCACATCAGCAGCGACGACCTGACGACGGTACGCGCCGAGAGCATCCTCTCCGAACTGGACGAGTACGCGCTCGAAGCGGCCCTCCAGCTCGTCGAGGCTCACGGGGGAGCAGCCGCCGGCCACCGCGTCACGGCCATCACGATGGGCCCCGCGGCCGCGGTCAGCGCGGTCAAGAAGTCCCTCCAGATCGGTGCCGATGACGGGGTGCACCTCACGGACGAGGCGCTTCGCGGATCCGATGCCTCGGCCACCTCCAGGGCCCTCGCCGCCCTCCTGCAGCACGTCGGACCGTTCGACCTCATCCTCACGGGTATGGCGTCCACGGATGGTGAGACCTCCCTGGTCCCCGCGCAGCTCGCCGAGCGGCTCACCCTGCCCCAGGTGACCTTCGCGGCGTCGCTCGACCTGACGCGTGAGGACAGCGGCTGGAAGCTCGCCGCGCGCCGCGACAACGACACCTTCGCCGAGACCATCGAAGCGCCCCTGCCGGCGCTGGTATCCGTGACGGACCAGATCAACGAGCCCCGGTACCCGAACTTCAAGGGGATCATGGCTGCCAAGAAGAAGCAGATCCAGGTCCTCTCCCTCGCCGACGTGGGGCTCCAGCCGGATGAGGTCGGCTTCGCCGGTTCCTGGACGAGCATCGAGGCGGCAGCGCCGAGGCCGCCGCGCAGCCAGGGGATCGTCATCACCGACGAGGGCGACGCCGGGATCAGGCTCGTCGACTTCCTCGCGGGACAGAAACTCCTCTAGTCCGTCCTTCGCCGCACCAACCGTTGCAGGAGACTCTTCCATGACCACCGTCCTCGTATTCCTGGACCATCCCGGAGCAAGCCTCGCCAAGAGCGAGAGGGAGCTCCTCTCCCTGGGAGCTTCCCTCGGCGATGTCGCCGTCGCCCTCGCTGACGACGCCGATCCGGCGTACCTCGACGGCGTCGGCTCGTACGGCGTGCAGGAGGTCTACCGGCCCGACGGGGCTGTCTCCGAGGTGCTCGTGGCAGGCAAGGCCGCGTTCCTCGCGGCCGCCGTGCGCGCAGCCGGTGCGGACATCGTCCTGCTGGGCAACTCCTACGAGGCGAAGGAGATCGCGGCGCGGGCAGGCATCCGGCTCGGGTCCGGCGTGATCACGGACGTCGTCGGTCTCAGCAGTGACCTCACCGCCACGAAGTCGGATTTCGCCGGCTCCTACACGGTGGACTGTCGTGTGACCACCGGCGTCCCGATCCTCACGATCAAACCCAACAGTGTGGAGGCGACCGAAGCCGGCCTTCCGTCGCCGCCGCGTGAGGTACGGATCCCCGTCGAGCTGCCGCCGGCCGCAGCCCGCATCACCGGCCGTGTCGAGAAGCCGGTGAGCGGCAGGCCCGAGCTGACCGAGGCGCGTGTCATCGTCGCCGGCGGCCGCGGTGTCGATGGGAACTTCGGGCCACTGGAGGACCTGGCCGATGCGCTCGGCGGTGCTGTCGGAGCGTCGAGGGCTGCGACCGACGCGGGCTGGATCGAGCACTCGGCACAGATCGGACAGACGGGCAAGACGGTGTCGCCGCAGCTGTACATCTCGGCCGGGATCTCGGGGGCCATCCAGCAGAAGGCAGGGATGCAGACGTCCAAGGTGATCGTCGCGATCAACAAGGACGCCGACTCTCCCGTCTTCGAGATCGCCGACTTCGGCATCGTCGGGGACCTCTTCACGGTGCTGCCCCAGGCCACCGAGGAGATCCGGAAGCGCGGCCTGTAGGACGTGGTGGACGACATGGGATCCGCTCCCGAACGCGTACTGGTCTTCGCAGCGCACCCCGACGACATCGACTTCGGGGCAGCTGCCACCATCGCCGGATGGACCGCCGCCGGTGCGTCCGTCAGCTACTGCATCCTGACCGATGGCGACGCCGGCGGATTCTCCGACGAGGACAGGCCCGGCATTGCTTCCCTCCGCCGCGCGGAGCAGCGTGCCGCAGCGGAGCTCGTCGGCGTCAACGATGTCACGTTCCTGGGGGAGTCGGACGGTTACCTCGAGCCGACGGACGACGTGATCCGCCAGATCGTGCGCCGGATGCGGGAGGTCCGCCCGGACATCGTGGTGTCCATGCACCCGGAACGGAGCTGGGACCGGATCCAGAAGAGCCACCCGGACCACCTCGCCTGTGGGGAGGCGGTCACGCGGGCCATCTACCCGGCCGTGGAGAACCCCTTCGCCTATCCCGAACTCGAGGCGGCCGGGCTCAGGAGTTTCAGGGTCCCCTGGTTGTGGTTCTACGGGGGACCGGCTCACCTCGAGAACCGTTACGTCGACGTGACGGGTTCGGAGGATCGGAAGATCGCGGCCATCACCGCGCACCGCAGCCAGCATCCCGACGTGGAGCGGATGCAGGCGAGGGTCCGGGCCATCCTGCGGGACAACGCCCGGCGTGGCGGACTGCCCGAGGGACGCAGTGCCGAGTCCTTCCACGTGGTCGGTATCAACACCGACGAGACGATCGCGGGCTTCTAGCTGTACAGACGACCGGACCACAACAGACCACACCGGCCCGGAACAAGCCAGTCAGCAGTCCGGCCCCGCCCATGGTTGGACGGAGGCCGGACTGCTGTGTGTTGTCTGTTCGGATCAGGGCCCGAGCGGGATCAGGCTCCGAGCGGGATCTGGGCGACGATCGGCAGGGTCGGTGCCGCCGAACCACCCTCGGGCTCGACCGTGATGGCGATTGCCGTGTACCCACTGATGTCCGTGAGCTCGGTGACGTTGGTTCCCGCGACGTCCTCACCGGACATCGTGCCTTCGGAGACCGGCGCCGTGCCATCGGCGGGGATGCGCCACATCTGGTAGACGTAGCCCTCGGCCGGGGCGGGAACACCGCTCAGGGTCACGACTGCTGCGTTCTTCTCCCCGGACACCGCCAGGTCCGCGACACCGCCGGCTGCCAGGGCCAGCTGCTGCGTCCGGACGTCGGATGCCTGCAGGACCTCCTGCTCGACGGTGGTCTGCTGGAGGTTCTGGGCTATGGTGACTCCGCCCACGGCGAGAACGGCTGCCGCGGCTGCGGCGACGATCCAGCGCCCGGCACGGGAGGACAGCGAGGCCCTGGCCGAGCGGCGCTGCGCCAGCTCGTCCTGACCGGTCACCTCCGCCGGTGGACCGGCAGGGCCGGCCGGTCCGGGGGACTGCGGGCGAAGCGGCTGACTCGGTCCCGCGTCGCTGTCCGCGATCGCCGGAAGCTGCGCGACGATACGCTCGAACAGGTCCGCCGGCGGCTCGACCTGGTCGGCGGCATAGGCGGAGGTGATCGTCTCACGGTCCGTACGGACGCGGTCGGCGAACGTGGCACTGATCGCCGGATCCGTGTCCTCCAGGAACGCTTCCAGAACACGGCGTTCGTCGGCGCTGATGGCATCCAGCGCGTAGAGTTCGGCCCACTCGAGGACGTGGCCGCGTGCCAGGTCCGTCTCGAGGTCATCAGCGAATTGTCTGTTCATATCCTTGTCCTGCATCTCAGCTCACCCCCAAACAGGTCTTGAGTCGTAGCAATCCGTCACGGATCCTCGATTTGATGGTCGGCACCGCGACGCCGAGTTTCTCGGCCACCTCGCGGTAGGTGAGCCCACCGTAGTAGGCCAGTTTCACCGATTCCTGCTGGGTCTCAGTAAGTGTGTCCAGGCACCTGACCACGCTCTCCGCTTCGAGGCGCTGGGTGACCGTATCGACGACGTCGTCGTGGTCGATCGTCTGCGTGGCCGCTCCGTAGCGGGCTTCCCGGTCCGTGGCGCTCTGCTCCGAGCGCACCTTGTCGACGGCGCGGCGGTGGGCGAGCGTCATGAGCCAGGCCATCGGGCTGCCCAGCGCCGGATTGAAACGGTCGGCGGTGTTCCACACCTGGAGGTAGACCTCCTGCGTCGCGTCCTCGCTCAGGTCCGGGTCGATGAGCACCCGACGGGCGAGTCCGTAGACGCGTTTCGACGTCTGCTCGTAGAAGAGGGCGAACGCGGTACGGTCCTGCCGTGCGATCCGCAACAGCAGATCAGTCAGGGTGGGACCGATGCTGGGATCGACGGCCAACTCGTCCGCTGGGGCCGCGGGAGGGCTGACCCGGCTTGCTCGTGGCGTTTCCATAGGGCTCCAGCATAAAGCGCCGGCAGCCCCAGACCGAACGATGGAGGGAGTGTCCTGCCGCGGGGTTCGTACTCGTCCCTGCTGCACAATCACCATCCCACCACCCCTCCCGGTTTCCGCTCTCCGCTGACACCTATCATTCGCAGCGGAACGGCCTCCGGATGGTTCGGCGCGGGCCTAGCCCTCCGGCAGGTAGGAACCGACGGCGATGAGCGAGTCCGCGTTGAGGACGAAATCCCCGCCGAGACGCTCCACGAAGGCACGCCGGACCTCCTCGAGGGCCTCGGGGTCCTCGGGCAGCAACCCGCGATAGCCGCTGCCGAGCGCGAGCGACCACGCGTACTCCGGCTCGAGGGGCGCGGCCAGCCCCAGCTTCTCGATCGTGATCTCCGTCAGGCCCCGGGCTTCGAGCCATTCCTGGAGACGGTCGACGGAGGCGAGCCTCCTGCAGTTGTCCACGAAGACCGGCGCAGGGGAGTCGGCGTTGGCATGGCCGCCGTGCGGGGTGGTCCGGAGGGTATCGAGGAGGATCTCGCCGAACGGTTCGAGGGCGCCGTCGTCCCACGCGCTCACCGCGACCCTTCCGCCGGGGCGCAGCAGGCGGACGATGCGGTCCATCCCGGCGTCCATGTCGTCCAGGAGGAAGATGCCGTAGCAGCTGATGACGGCGTCGTAGGGTGCTTCCGGCTCCCAGTGCGCCGGGTCCGCTCGGTGGAAGGACACGTTGTCGAGGCCGAGTGCCTCGGTCTTCGCCTCCGCGAGATCGAGCATCGCCGACGAGCGGTCGACCGCGTCGACGTGCCCGTCCGGTCCCGCGAGCTGTGCGGCGGGGACGGTTCCCGAGCCGGTCCCGGCGAAGACGTCGAGTACGCGCTCGCCCACGAGGATGTCGGCAGCGGCGACGACGGCGTTGCTCACCGGGTTCCACACGGCGGGAGCAAGGCGGTCGTAGTCCTCCGCTCCACCGTCGGGCAGGGTTGCGGCATGGCGAGCGGGCATGGGGGCTCCTAGGAGTGGATCATCGCTGGGCGCCTGCGAAGCCCTGTTGGCGCCAGGCTTCGTAGAGGACGATGGATGCTGTGTTGGCGAGGTTGAGCGAGCGGCGCGAGGGGAGCATCGGGACGCGGACCCGCGACGTGATGTGGCTGTCGTGCTTGACGTCGTGTGGAAGGCCGTCGGATTCGCGGCCGAACAGCAGGACGTCGGTCGGCCGGTAGGCGATGTCCGTGTAGGAGACGTCCCCGTCCGAGGTATAGGCGAAGACCCGATCGGGCTGCAGGGCGGCCCATGCCTCGTCGAGGCTCGCATGGACGTGCAGCACCGTGAGGTCGTGGTAGTCCAGCCCTGCCCGCTTCAGTTTGGAGTCCTCGAGGCTGAACCCCAGTGGTTCCACGAGGTGGAGTTCCGCGCCCGCCACGGCAGCGAGGCGGATGGCTGCGCCGGTGTTGCCCGGGATTTCTGGAGTATGGAAGAGGATGCGGAACACCGCTCCATCCTAGCTTCCGGCCGTCCTAGCTTCCGGCCGACGCCAGCAGGCGCGCGAGCACCGGCAACTGCACCACGTTCGGTGCGGGACCGGAGGACAGGAAGGACCGGATGGTACGGACGGCGGTGCCGGCATTCACGACCTGCACGACGGCGGTCGAGGACCGGTCGAATCCCGGCGGGACGTCGATCACCGGCGCGAAGGGATTGTCGGGCGCTCCGTGGATCACCACCCACCCGGCGACGTTGCATTCGGGAAACAGGTCCTGCACTGCCCGCACGGTCCGGGGGAGCTGGAGGTCGACGGAACGGCCCTGATGGCGCAACGACCGGCCGTCCCAGGCGAAATTGCCGGGCGCCGCCGTGAACGAGTCGATCACGGCCATCCTGTACCCGGCGAGCAGGACATGCCCGGCCGTCGTCTTCTCCCGGTCGTCGAACTCGATGCCGTTGACCAGGCGGGCCGCGGGGTAGGTGGGCAGCAGCGCCCGGTCGAGCAGGGCCGCAGTGCGCAGCTCGCCATCGATGCGCGCACGGACCCCCGACGACCTCCGCGCGAACATCCCGGGCTGCCGTGGGGAGCCGTGGACCTGGCGTCCCGCAAGGATCAGGGGAACGGCCGGCGGAGCCGAGGGCGAGAACGGCGGCAGGTAGTCCGGTGGGGACTTCGCGGCGTCCTCGTCCTCGACCCGCGTCCCGGCGGAGGGGTGGGGGCCCGACGGCGTACGGCTGCTCCCCGCCGCCGAGGCAGTGCCGGCCGATGCGCGACGGGTGCGCCCGGTGTCGGCGTCGTAGCGCTCCCGCCGCTGGGGATCGCTCAGTGTCTCGTACGCGACGGCGACGTCGTGGAACTGCTCGGCACTGCCGCCGAGGTCGGGGTGCGCGGCGCGTGCTGCCCGACGGTAGGCATCCTTGATGACCTTGGTATCGGCTTCCGGGGGCACGCCGAGGATGTCGTAGTACGACTTCCGTGGTGCCTCTGCCATCGATCCGGCCTTTCCTGGGGGTCCTGCGGTTCCGATCGCGACCGCTCGCTGTAGTGCGGCAGCGCTCCGGTACTACCTGAGACTAGAGGCGCGCACGGTCCGCACCAAAGCCAGGGCCGCGGTGCGCCCCACAAGATCCAGGCGGCAGCCTCGAGTCCGCGCAGATGAGCGCAGGCACTCAGGTACAACGGCGCTCGCACGCAAAGAGTTCACCCGGGAATCCAGCGCCAGGGGCGGAATCAGTCCGCGCGACGATACAGCGTCGCGCGCCGGTACAGCGCGTAGAGAGCGCCGTCCTCCGTCAGCAGGGAGGACAGCGTCAGCGCGACGGGAACCGACGGACTGGCGCCGGCGGAGATCCGGGGACCGTCGCCGCCGGCGAGCAGGGGGCTGATCGAGAGGCACAGTTCGTCGACGGCGTCTGCACGGGTGAAGCCCCCCAGGACGGAAGGGCCCCCTTCACAGAGGACCTTCGTGAGCCCTCGCCGGCCGAGTTCGGCGAGGATCGCGGGAACCTGCACGGTATAGGGTCCGCACGGAACGACGTCGGCGACAGCCGCGAGCGCCCTCCGCCTCTCCGCCGGGGCGTCCCTGCTGGTGAGGATGACGGGACGCACCGGAGCGCTGCGGAAGAAGCCGGCGGCCGGATCGAGGTCGAGGCTGCCGGAGATGACCGCGATCGCCGGATGCGGCGCGAGTCCGCTCGCGGAGCGCCAGGCGCGCGCGTCGTCGTCGACGAGGTCGCCCTCGTAGCCCTCCGCTCGAACGGTCCCGGCTCCCACCAGGACCACGTCCGCGAGCCGTCGCAGGACGGCGAAGATCCGCTGGTCGCCGTCGTTCCCGAGCCCGGCGGAGAGACCTCCGCTCGTCGCGCCGCCGTCGGCTGCCGCGATGAAGTTGAAGCGGACGTACGGCCTGTCGGTGGGGGAATCTGTCCGGGGACCGGTGGGGCGATCAGTACCGGGATACGCGTAGATCCGGTGGAGCGCGTCGTCGTCGATGGGATCCACCGAGGCCGGGACCAGGGCGGTGATCACGGCTCCGCCGGCGCGTTGACGTTGCCCATGTTGTGGCGGAGGTAGGCCGGTTGCCGCCAGCCGAGGACCGCTTCGGTGAGGTCGATGGCTGCTCGTGATGCCGGGACGTTGTGCATCCGGACGACGCGGGCTCCGCCGAGGATGCAGATCACGGCCGCCGCGAGGGAGCCCTCCACCCGTTCGCGCTTGGGCCGGTCCAGGGTCTCGCCGATGAAGTCCTTGTTGGAGACCGCTGCCACGGTGGGGAAGCCCAACCCGGCGATCTCGGCGAACCGGCGGGTGATCTCCAGTGAATGCAGCGTGTTCTTGTTGAGGTCGTGCCCCGGATCCAGCAGGATCCGGTCCTCCGGGATCCCCAGCCGGACGGCGTCATCCACCTTGCGGAGGAGGAACTCCGCGATCTCGCGGACCACGTCGTCGTAGGAGGGCCTCGGATACACAGTGCGTGGTTCCGCGAGGCTGTGGGTGATGATGAGGTGCGCGCCGGCGTCGGCGACCACGGCCGCCATGTCGGGGTCCCGCAGCCCGGTGGTGTCATTGACCACGTTGGCCCCTGCCGCGAGCGCCTGCCGGGCCACCTCGGGCAGGAAGGTATCGGCGGAGATGATGACGTCGGACGCCGCGCGCACGGCGCTGATGACGGGGACGATCCGCTCGGCCTCGTCGGATGCCGGGATCGGGTCGCCGGGAGAGAAGGGCGCTCCGCCGATGTCCACCCAGTCGGCGCCGTCGTCGACCGCCTTCAGGGACGCGTCCACGGCTGCCTGGAGCGCGAAGGTCGCGCCGCCGTCGTAGAAGGAGTCCGGGGTCCGGTTGATGACCGCCATGAGCGCGACCTGGCGGTCGAAATCGATGGTGCGGGAACCGAACGCATGCACCCCGTGCCGGAACACGGGAGCGGAGGCGCTGGAGGAAGGAGCCGTTGCTTGACTGTCCACCCTGCAGTTCTACCACCGCTCCGCTCCTGCGGGCCGGACGCATCGGCCGGCGCCACGTCCGTGACGGGCGCCACGGAAATCGGCGGGACGGCGTGGCGCCCGTAGAATCGGTACGTGCCCGTGTATGTCGATCACGCGGCGACCACGCCGATCTCGGCGCCTGCGCTCGCCGCACTCACCCGCGAACTCAGCCGGAGCGGAAATCCCTCCTCCCTCCACGGCTCGGGCCGCCGCGCCCGGCGTTCGGTGGAGGAAGCCCGGGAGACGATCGCCGCGGCTGCCGGCGCCTCCGCATCGGAGGTCATCTTCACCTCCGGCGGAACCGAGGCGGACAACCTCGCCATCAAGGGCCTCTACTGGGCGCGCCGTGCAGCGGATCCTGCCCGTAATCGAATTCTCTGCAGCACCGTGGAGCACCATGCGGTCCAGGACACCGTCGAGTGGCTCGAGCGGCACGAGGGTGCCGAGGTGACCTGGCTGCCCGTCGACGCGACCGGCGTCGTCTCCCTCGACGCGCTGCGGGACGCGCTGGCCGAGGCGCCCGAGCGCACCGCGCTCGTGACCGTCATGTGGGCCAACAACGAGGTGGGGACCGTCCAGCCGATCCACGCCGTCGTGGCCGAGGCCGCCCGGTACGGCGTCCCCGTGCACAGCGACGCAGTGCAGGCGTTCGGCTCCATCCCGTTGTCCTTCGCGGAGTCCGGACTCGCCACCATGGCGGTCAGCGCGCACAAGATCGGCGGACCCGTCGGGGTCGGCGCCCTCCTCGTGGGCCGCGCCGTCACCCTCACACCGGTCCAGCACGGCGGCGGGCAGGAGCGGGACATCCGGTCCGGAACGCTCGACGGCGCCGGCATCGCCGCGTTCGCTGCTGCGGCCGACGACGCCGTCACCCACCTGCGCGAGGAGGTTCCCCGCCTCGCCGCGCTGAGGGACCGGCTGATCGACGGCATCCGCCGGGAGGTCCCGGACGCCGTGCTGCGCGGTGTCGGGCATCCTGCCCCCGAGGGGACACGACTTCCGGGCAACGTCCACTTCACCTTCCCGGGGTGCGAGGGGGATTCGCTCCTGTTCCTGCTCGATCTCGCGGGGATCGAGTCCTCCACGGGCTCCGCCTGCACGGCAGGCGTCCCTCGGCCCTCCCACGTCCTGCTGGCCATGGGGCTGACGGAGGACGAGGCGCGTGGCGCCCAGCGGTTCAGCCTCGGGCATACATCCACGGCCGCCGACGTTGACGCGGTGGTGGCCGCCATCGGGGGCGCCTATGCCCGTGCCCGGAAGGCGGGCATGGCAGGACACGCATCAACCATTCGAACGGCAGGAACGGGTTTTTTCTCATGAGGGTACTGGCAGCGATGAGCGGCGGCGTCGACTCCGCAGTGGCGGCGGCGCGTGCAGTGGAGGCAGGGCACGACGTCGTCGGCGTCCACCTCGCGCTCTCCCGGATGCCGGGGACGCTGCGCACGGGCAGCCGGGGGTGCTGCACCATCGAGGACTCGCGGGACGCCTGGCGCGCCTGCGACATCCTCGGCATCCCGTACTACGTCTGGGACTTCTCCGAGCGCTTCAAGGAGGACGTCGTCGACGACTTCGTCGCGGAGTACGCCGCGGGGCGCACGCCCAATCCCTGCATGCGGTGCAACGAGCGCATCAAGTTCGCGGCCCTGCTCGAGAAGGCGCTCGCCCTGGGCTTCGACGCCGTGTGCACCGGGCACTACGCGAAGGTCATCGAGGACGCGGACGGCAACCCCGAGCTGCACCGCGCGGCCGACTGGGCGAAGGACCAGTCCTACGTGCTCGGCGTGCTGACCCATGAGCAGCTCCGGCACTCCATGTTCCCGCTCGCCGAGACGCCGTCGAAGGCGGAGGTCCGCGCCGAGGCCGAGCGCCGCGGACTGTCCGTCGCGAACAAGCCCGACAGCCATGACATCTGCTTCATCCCGGACGGGGATACGCGCGGCTGGCTCGAGGAGCGCATCGACCTGACGGAAGGCGACATCGTGGACGTCGACGGGCAGAGGATCGGCAGCCACCCCGGCGCCAACGCCTTCACCGTCGGCCAGCGGCGCGGACTCAAGCTGGGCACCCCTGCCGCGGACGGGAAGCCGCGCTTCGTGCTCGAGATCCGCCCCAAGCAGAACGAGGTCGTCGTGGGGCCCGAGCATCTGCTCGCCATCGACGAGATGCGGGGCATCAAGGTGTCCTGGGCCGGGCTTCCCATCGACGAGGTGCGCACGGGCGGGGAGTTCGACTGCATGGCCCAGGTCCGGGCGCACGGTGATCCCGTGGCTGCACGCGCCTGCGTCGAGGTGGCCGAGGACGGGTCGCAGCAGCTCCTGGTGCGCCTGGTCGAGCCGATGCGCGGCGTCGCGCCCGGCCAGACCGTGGTGCTGTACCAGGGGACGCGCGTGCTGGGGCAGGCGACCATCGACTCGGCGCGCTCCGTCCTCCGCCCGGAGCTGACGACGGTGCAGGGCTAGTCGCGGTTTCCGGACGCCCGCCGGCTTCTGCTTGACTGGAGTCATGACGCACCCCCGCAGTGGCTTCGACCCGGCAGCCAGTTCACTCACCGGAGGCGTAGCCCCCGAGGTGATGGCCGAACTCCTGTCGGTGAGGAGTTCGATCGACAACATCGACGCCACCCTCGTCTACCTCCTGGCCGAGCGCTTCAAGGCGACGCAGCGGGTGGGACACCTGAAGGCCGAACACGACCTCCCCGCCGGCGACCCGCAGCGCGAAGCCGCCCAGATCGCACGGCTCCGCATGCTTGCTGAGGAGGCGCAGCTCGATCCGGCATTCGCCGAGAAGTTCCTCAACTTCATCATCTCCGAGGTGATCCGCCACCACCAGGCGATCTCCGAGAACCGCAAGCCCGCAGCCGATTCGGGGGCCGGGCACCCCGGTGCCGACGTGTCAGGTGCCAAGGGATCCGGTGCCGAGGGATCCGGTGCCGACGAGCGCAGTGCCGAGGAGACCGGTGCCTGACGTGGCCACCGGGGACGACGACCGCCGCGCGGTCGGCGCCACAGCCGCCGGCGACTGGCCGGGAAACGACCCCCTGGAGGCGAACCGCGCCGTGCGCGGCGAGCTCGGGGGAGCGGGAAACCTTCCCTTCCTCCCCTCACTGCCCGCGCGCGGACCGGGGAGCGACGCCGTCGGCCGGACCCTCGGCGTCCTCGTCGAGCTTCCCTTCGACCTGCAGCCGCACGGGTGGCGGCTCGTCCAGCGGCCGGGCAAGGACCAGCGGCGCGCCGAGTCCGCGCTGTCCTCCGACATCAACGCGCTTGGGGACATCGCCGGCGCCGAGGAGAGTCCTGCACCACGCCTGAAACTGCACCTGCACGGACCACTGTCGCTCGCTGCCGGCGTCCACCTGCACAGCGGCGAACGCGTCCTGGTGGACTCCGGCGCACGGCGCGAGCTCTACGAGTCGCTCGCGGCGGGGGCGGCCGACCTGGTGCGCCGGGTGGCTTCCGTGGCCAGGGGAGCCCAGCTGCTGCTGCAGCTCGACGAGCCCGACGCCGACGCCGTCCTGGCGGGGCGTGTTCCCACCGCGAGCGGTTACCGGACCCTCCGCTCGATCGACCGGCGTGAGGCGACAGAAGCCTGGGACCTCGTGACGGCGTCGGTCGTGGCGGCCGGAGTCGCCGGCACCGTGCTGGTCGCGGGAAGCGGCGACACCGCACTCGATGCGGCGCGGTCCAGTGCGGCCTCCGCGCTGTCCCTTCCCCTGCGCGGCATCTCCGACCGGCGCTGGGAAGCGCTCGCGGAGGACGTCGAGTCCGGCAGGCAGCTGGAGCTCGCGATCCTGCAGCCCGAGGCGAACCTCCCGCAGGTCCGTGTCCTCGTGGAGTCGGTGCTGGCCGCGTGGCGGCGGGTCGGGCTGCCTGTATCGGCGCTCGCCGCGGTGACGCTGACAACGCTGCCCGGACTGGCCGCGCAGTCACCGTCCGATGCCGTGCGGGTCCTCACCCGCCTGGCACAGGTCGCGGATGCCCTGGATCAGGTCCGCGCCGAAGGCTGATCGAGAGTGGCCGGCTCGCCGGTCCGTCCGGTCAGACGCGCCGCTCCCAGCGCCGCGGGTTCACCTCTGCGGGAAGGACGCCGTCGAACTCCTGGAGGACGTAGTCGAAGCGTCCGGCGTAGACGAGCAGGGTCCCGAGCTGGCGGTGCACCACCCGGGTGCTGATCCGGAACTCCCCGGCGTCCCCGTCCCACCACTGCTCTACGTAGGCAAGCGCTCCGAGTGCGTCGGGCAGGGGCAGCCGCAGGCCCGCGAAGACGCGGGTCCGCGAGGAGACCATGCGGATGTGCCCGTCGTCGGTGGCCGAGCACGTCAGGAGCGTCGCCATCCGTCGGTGCCTGCCGACGTAGTCCGTGAGGACGCCATCCTGCAGTGAGGTGGTGTCCTCGAAGACCCGCCGCGTGGTGCCGAAGTCGAGCTCGCGCCGTGCCGTGAGGGCAGCCCGCCCGAACGGGTCGACGTGAGGGTAGTTGCTGATGGTGAACGGTACGTCGCTGTTGTACTCGGGGAAGAAGGCGTTCTCGAGGGCGGTGAGCCGGAACGCCGGGCGCGCGAACCATGCGGGGCAGCCGGCGACGTCGAAGATCCCGCGGCCGTGACCGGAGAGGCCGCTGTCCGCGGAGAGCCCGAAGTACTCGCGCAGTTCGGGCTGCAGGCGGCCGAAGTCGCTGCCCATCGCATCCTGGTAGATCGAGGTCATGGGGTCGCCTTCCTTCGCTCGGACCACCAGTCAACCACGCCGTGGGTTGCCCCGTGGTGTCACAGGCGCCCGGCGGCCTTGAGCCGGATGTAGGCGTCGGCGAGCTGCGGCGGGAGGTCCGCGGGCACCGCGTCCACGACCTCGGCGCCGAGGAGGCGGATCTGGTGGGCCACGGCGGCGCGGTCCAGCAGGGCACGTTCCGCGGCCGCGGCGCGGAAGGTCGCCGCCGCCGTCGACCGGTCGGCACTCATCTCCTCGAGCCTCGGGTCCCGCACCGACGCGACCACGACGACGTGGCGTTGCGTGAGTCCCGGCAGCGCCGGCAGCAGGCCCTCCTCCACGGCGCCCGAGTCGAGCGACGTCAGCAGGACCACGAGTGACCGGTGGGCGGACGCCGCACGCACCTGTGCCGGCACGCGGGACCAGTCCGCCTCGATGAGTTCGGGTTCGAGGGGTGCCATGGCGCTCACGAGGGAACCCAGGAGGTTCCCCTTGGCGGTCGAGTCGACGCGCGCACGGAGCCTGCGGTCGAAGGCCAGGAAGTGCACCTTGTCCCCGCCGCGCTCGGCGAGGACGGAGAGCAGCAGCGCGGCTTCGATGCCCGTGTCCAGCCGCGGCTCGTCGAGGATCCGCGCCGCGGAGGTACGTGATGTGTCGAGGACGACGACGACGCGCCGGTCGCGCTCCGGGCGCCACGTCCGCACCACCGTGTCGCGCCGTCGTGCCGTGCCCCGCCAGTCGATCGAGCGCACGTCGTCCCCGCGGACGTAGTCCCGCAGGGAGTCGAACTCGGTGCCCGCACCTCGGATCTGGACCGCGGACTGGCCGTCGAGTTCACGGAGGCGACGGAGTTTGGACGGGAGGTGCCGCTTCGAGTGGAACGGCGGGAGCACCCGGAGCACGCCCGGTGCCGGAACCGTGACCTGGCGGGCAGCGACGCCGAGCGGGCCGGTGCTCCGCAGGGCGACGGTCTCCACCCGGAGGATGCCGCGCCGCGCGGGGAGCAGGGTGACCGTCAGGCGCCGCGCCTCGCCCGGAGGCACACGAACGGACTGCTCGGGGTCGGCCGCTCCCGCCGACGGCTGCCATGCCTCGCGCACCGTCACCCGCAGCCGGCGTGCGGTGTCGTTGCGCAGGACCAGGGTGCTGCGGCACTGCTCACCCAGCCGGACGCTGTCGGGCAGCGTGCGCACGAGCCCGACCCGGCGTGGCGAGGCAGCAAGGGCCAGGTCGAGTCCGGCCAGTGCCGCGAGGATGCCGGCCCACAGCAGGATCGACGTCGCGCCCGGGTACAGGACCACGGGGATGACGCCGAGCAGCGCCAGCAGGACGAGGCGGCCGGTGATGACCAAGGGGATTCCTTTCTGTTCCGGCAGGGCTGCCGGAGCGCGTGGGGCCCTACCGCGGGACGGGGACGGTGCCGAGGATGCCGCCGAGGACGTCGTCGACCTCGACGCCGTCCATCTGGGCCTCGGGCCTCAGCGCGACGCGGTGCCGGAGCGCGGGAAGGGTGAGTGCCTTCACGTCGTCGGGCGTCACGAAGGACCGGCCCGAGAGCCACGCCCACGCACGCGAGGTGTTGAGCAGGGCGGTGGCACCGCGCGGGGAGACGCCGAGCTGGAACGATGGCGACGACCTCGTCGCGCGCACGAGGTCCACGATGTAGGCGAGCACCTCGGGAGCGATGGCCACCCGGGCCACGGCCGCGCGGGCACGCTCGACATCCCCGGCTCCTGCGACCGGCCGGACGCCGGCCGCCTCGAGGTTGCGGGGGTCGAAGCCGACGCTGTGGCGCCGGATGACCTCGATCTCGTCGTCGCGTCCGGGAAGCGGGACGGTGAGCTTGAGGAGGAAGCGGTCGAGCTGCGCCTCGGGCAGGGGATAGGTCCCCTCGTACTCCACCGGGTTCTGCGTCGCCGCGACGAGGAACGGAGCCGGCAGCCGGCGCGAGACGCCGTCGACCGATACCTGGCGCTCCTCCATGGCCTCCAGGAGGGATGCCTGCGTCTTGGGCGGAGTGCGGTTGATCTCGTCGGCGAGGAGGATGTTCGTGAAGACCGGTCCCTCCCGGAACGCGAATTCCGAGGTTCGAGAGTCGTAGATGAGCGAGCCCGTGATGTCGCCGGGCATGAGGTCCGGCGTGAACTGGACCCGCTTGGTGTCGAGGTCCAGGGCGGTGGCGAGGGTCCTCACGAGCAGCGTCTTGGCGACGCCCGGGACGCCCTCCAGCAGGACGTGCCCGTCGGCCAGGAGCCCGATGAGCAGTCCGGTGACGGCCGGATCCTGCCCGACGATCGACTTGCCGACCTCCGCGCGCACGCGCAGGAGCGCTGCCCGGGCGGACTCGCCGTCGGAGGCTGCCCGCTGGGACGTCTCCGGTGCCCGTTCCTCGACACGCGTCGCCTGGTGCGCTCCGCCGGTCGGGGCTCCCGGTGATGCCTGCGGTGTCCCGTTCTGCCAGCCTTCGGATGGGTTCATCATGGAATCTCCTTCTCGAGGTCGAGGATCTCCTGTGCCCAGAGCACAAGCTCGCGATTCGTGGTCGGTGTGTAGTGGAGCAGCCGTTGTTCGAGCTCGGCCCGCGGCCGTTCGCCGTGGCGTGCGGCCGCTTCGAGGACCTCTCCCGGGGACGCGGAACGGTCCACCCGCAGGCGTCGGGCCATACGGGTGAGCGTCGCCGCCCTCAGGGTGGCCGCGGCATGCGCCACGGAGCGGGAGTCCTGGTAGAGGCGCGCCCGCCCCTCCGCGGTCTCGGCCGCGCGGACGACGACGGGTAGCGGCTCGGCTGCCAGCGGTCCCAGCCGGCGCCCGCGCCAGACCATGGCGAGGACCGAGCAGGCGAGGAGCCACACGAGCAGGTAGTCGACCCAGTCCGGCAGGAGGGTGAAGGGGTTGACTCCCTCCCCGCTGGAGACGACGTCCGCTCCCGTCGGCTCGAACCACACGAGCGTCGGGGAGGAACCCAGCGCCCGCAGGGCGAGTGCCGCGTTCCCCTCGTCGGGAATGGATCCGTTGGAGAGGATGCTCGGCGCGCCCAGGATGGCCACCGAGCCGTCGACGCTCGTGACGTACAGGCCGCCCGTTCCGCCGTCGATCGTCGTCGGGAAGCATTCGATGCCGCCCGAGTAGGCCGTGCCCGTCGCGGAGACGGTACCGGCGGCCGTCGCGGCGGCGTCCGGGCAGTCGGCGGCCAGGTCGGGAGAGTCGTCGCCGAGGTCGAAGGGAAGCGGACCGAGCAGCGTGAAGTCCTCGTCGAGAGCGGTCAGCTTGCGGGCCCCGGGTGCAGCGAGGACCGTGCGGTCCGCCGATGCGGTGAGGTCCGCCACCTGCCCGGCGCTGAGATATCCGAGCGCGTCGTTGAGGAACAGCGTCGCCGTTCCTGTCCTGAGCGATTCCATCGCGCCGTCGTACGAGGCCGGCCGGACGACGTCGACGCCCTGCGCCGCGAGGACCTGCGCCACGGCCCGCGCGCCCTCGGGCGCGGGATTGCCGGGGGACAGCGGGCGGTCGTCCTTCTCCGACCCGGGCAGGAGGTTGATCAGGAGGATCACCGCGAGGACGACGGCGCCGGCGATGAGGGGGAGGGCGCGCCTCAGCCGCGAGCGGGCGGTGGTCAGGACACTCCCGCCGTCACCCATCACTTCTCTGCCGGTCGCTTCACCGCCGGGCACCTCGATGCCGGTCACTTCACTGCCGGTCACTGCACTGCCGGCCGTCTTACCGCCGGGCAGGGTGCGGGGTCGCGCTGACGTGCCTCCTGCGGCCGACGGCAGCTCGGTCGCCTGGGCTCCGTGCGCCGCTCGGGGCGTCGCTCCGGACGTCACTGCGGGGCCGCCAGCGGAGTCGTGCCCCCGGCGCGCAGGGGCCGCTCGGAGGACAGCCGCGCGTCGAGGCCCGCCGCACGCCGGTAGTCCTCGTCCGTGGCCGTGCCGCTTCCGTAACGGGTCTCGTTGAACAGGTCGGCGAGCCAGGCGATGTCGGAGGACAGCGGCGGGAACACGCCGCCGAGCTGGACGCCTGCCTCCGTCGCTGTCCTGCCCGGTTGCTCCTCGATGACGAGGCGTTCCTCCGCCGAGCGGATGATCGCGCGCAGCAGCTCTGCGACGGCGTCGTTCCAGTCCCCGTTCCGCGCGAGCCCGGCGGCCCGGTTCCTGTGGTGGGCGCCGGAGCGCTTCCCTCGGTCGTCGAAGACGCCGGCCTCCTGTTTCCTGCCGCGCGCATTGAGGCGCGGCCTGATGAGCACGATGGCTACGAGGATGAGGAGCGCGGCGCCGATCGCGACGACGAGGGTTCCCGGCCCCGATCCGAGGCCGCCGAGGCTGTCGAGGAGCCGCAGGATACTCCGGAGGACGTCACCGAGGATGCGTTCGACGAGGTTGGGCTGCGCCTCGACGTAGGCGGGCTTCGCCAGTTCCTCCTCGAGGAGCCGGCGGGCTTCGTCGGAGTCCGGTACCAGGAACGGGAGCGTCCCGGTGCTCACGGGCAGCTCGTGCCCGGGCTCCCCGGTGCCGCCGCGGCACACCAGGGCATCACGCGGGACCGCCGGGCCGGTGGCCGAAGGAGGTGGTACCGCCCGGGAGCACGTCCGTCCGTCCTGCCCCCGCCTGCTCGTGCTCGCGCAGCAGCACGACGTCGAAGCCTTCCCGGCGCATGCGGAGGTCGACGTACAGCAGTGACGTGACGCCCGCCTGGAAGGCATACCCGATGGCCGTGAAGAGGGCGGTGATGGCCTGGGTCGCGGCCACGAGCGGCAGCGTAGACAGGGCATCCGGGGTGGACGACGCGGCGGAACTGAAGCCGACGAGGAGGGACACGGCGAAGGTGAGCGGCATGGAGATGACGGACGCGATGATCGAGACGATGATGCTCGTGAGCAGCACGATCCCGAACGTCCGCCACCAGTTCCCGCGGGTCAGCTGCCACGACCGCTTGATGGACGTCCAGGGGCCGGTGCCCTCGAGCATGAGGGCTGCAGGCGCGACGACGAGTTTCGTGCTCGCCCAGACCAGCACCACGGCCACGCCGAGCACGAGCGGCACGATGACCAGGGCGGAGTAGTCCTCGAGGCCGGCGATGGCCAGCACCGAGATCCCGGCGAGGAGGAGAAAGCCCACGAGCCCGGCGGCGAAGGACAGGAGGCCGAACCCGATGAGTGGGAGGAAACGGCCGCGGGCGAGGCGCCAGGCCTGTCCGAAGGACGTCCGCTGGTTGATCACGGCCCGGGCGACCGGGATCACGAGGATGCCCTGCAGGATCAGCAGGGCCACCCCCGACACGACCCCCGCGACCGAGGCGGCGACACCGAAGCCGGCGAAGGCGCCGATGAGGTCCTCCGGCGCCGGGTTCTGCGACTCGAATACTTCGAGGGACGACAGGATGTTGCCGAACAGGAGGACGGTCGCCAGGGCGACGACGGCCTGGAGCAGGATGGCGCTGCCGAAGGTGGCGACGGGGTTCCTGCGGCAGGCCTGGAAGGCGCCGTCGAGGATCTCGCCGAGGCCGAGCGGCCGCAGCGGGATGACGCCGGGCTTCGGCGGCGCCTGGTACCGGGGGGCCGGGTAGCCGGATGCCTGGTACGCGGGGGGAGGGTAGGCCGAGCCACTGTAGGGGCCGGGCTGCTGTATCCCCGGAGAGGCGTAGCCGCCCCATCCCTGGTTCGGGGCCTGGGCGCCGTACGGAGTGCCACCGGTGGAGGGGCCGGGGGGCGGCCAGGTCGACGCGGTCCGGCCGGATGCGTCGGGCATCGGATTCCCCGGCATCGAATTCCCCGGCATCGAATTCCCCGGCATCTGGTCGCCGGGCGCCTTGCCACCGGGCGCCTGCCACGGCGCTGCCGGCTGGTTTGCTGACGCCTGGTTCGCTGCCGGCTGGTGCTCTGCTGGCTGATTCTCTGCCGGCTGGGGAGCCGCAGCTCCGCCGTGGGCCTGCCCGCCTAGCCCGCCCTCAGGTTCCCCGTCGTTCGGTCGATCACTTCCCTGGCCCATGGCGCCCCCTCGGTCGATACTTCCGCGAGGCATACAGCAGGCATCCCCCTCCAGCATCATAGTGACGCATGCCACCAATCGGACGAGCCGCGCCCGGCGAGGTGTTGTGCCGCTCCGGACTTCCGCCGGTGGGGCTGATAGGACTTTGCGCGCCCGATGGGACAGTATTGGGGTATGAAGGCTCGCATACTGGTCATCGACGACGACGAGGCCCTGTCCGAAATGATCGGCATCGTCCTGCGCAACGACGGATTCGACCCTGTGTTCTGCGCTGATGGTGCAGCTGCGCTGGGTGTCTTCCGCTCCACCCATCCGGATCTCGTGCTGCTGGACCTGATGCTTCCGGGGATGGACGGTATCGAGGTGTGCCGCCAGATCCGCAGCGAGTCCGATCTCCCCATCGTGATGCTGACTGCGAAGTCGGACACCTCCGACGTCGTGCGCGGCCTCGAATCGGGGGCCGACGACTACGTGCCGAAGCCCTTCAAGCCGGCCGAACTCGTGGCCCGTGTGCGGGCGAGGCTGCGGCCCGCCGAGTCGAAGGCTCCCGAGACCCTGCGGATCGGCGAGGTGAGCATCGACGTCGCCGGCCACGAGGTCACGCGGGCCGGGGAGCGTGTGTCTCTGACCCCGCTGGAATTCGATCTGCTGGTGGCCCTCGCACGGAAGCCCTGGCAGGTGTTCACACGCGAGCTCCTCCTCGAGCAGGTGTGGGGGTACCGTCACGCCGCCGATACCCGGCTCGTCAACGTCCACGTGCAGCGGCTGCGGTCGAAGATCGAGCGCGATCCCGAGGCACCCGAGATCGTCCTGACGGTGCGTGGTGTCGGATACAAGGCCGGACAGGGCTGATGCGGAGGGCGCGGCCCGCCGCGCTCCCCGGCAGGGTATTCCAGTGGCTTCCGTGACGGACCCCGACCGCGGATCCGGACCGTCGGGCCCGGCGTCGGCATCCGGTACGGGTGCCCCGGCCGTGCCTGCGGCCATGTCCGCCGATCCGGATGCGAACCATCCGGACGACGACGGCGCGTTGCCGGCATCGCATCCCGCGACGGCTTCGCTCGCCGGCATCGATGTGGCCCGGGCCCAGGCGCTGCTGCGGTCGGTGGCGAGCCATTGGCGCAGGTCCCTCCAGTTCCGGACCGTCGTCGCGACGATGCTCCTCACCTCCGTCTCCTTCGTGGCTGTCGGCGGCTTCCTGTCCAACCAGATCGCCAGCGCGCTCTACGACGAGCGCTTCGACCAGTTCAGTGCCGAGGCCACCTCGGCGCTGACCTCCACGAAGGCGGTCTTCCGCGACTCTTCGGCCACGGACCGCGATACGACGAGCCGGCTGGTGCTCGATTCGGTCAATGCCCTGGTGGGCAACGAGACGGACGCGCCGCGCCAATCGATCCTGGTCCCGATCTCGGGGGGCGAGGGACTCTTCATCCCGACGACGGTAAGCCAGGACGGCGCGACCGCGGGCATGCTTCCGCCCGACCTCCAGGCGGCGGTCAGCAACGGCCAGGACGTGTACTGGGCGCCCATGACCATCCCCGTCACGCAGGACGGCGATCAGGACGCGCCGGGTGTCGCCTTCGGGACGCAGGTCCAACTGCCGCCCGAGCGCAGCCCCTACGCCCTGTACGTCTACTACGACCTGTCCTCGATGCAGTCGACGCTCGACTACATCCACGGCGTCCTGTGGCTGGCGGGCCTCGTGCTGCTGCTCGTCATCGGCGCCATCACCTGGTACGTGACCCGCAGCGTGGTCCAGCCCGTCAGTCACGCGGCGTCCGTGTCGGAGAAGCTGGCATCGGGCCAGTTGCAGGAACGCATGGAGGTCAGCGGGGAGGACGAGGTGGCCCGCCTCGGGGCCTCGTTCAACCACATGGCGGGCAGCCTGCAGGACCAGATCACCCAGCTGGCGCAGCTGTCGCAGATGCAGCAGCGCTTCGTGTCGGACGTCTCGCACGAGCTCCGGACCCCACTGACCACGGTGCGGATGGCGGCCGAAGTACTCTTCGACGCGCGCGACGAGTTCAATCCGGTGAACAAGCGATCCGCGGAGATCCTGTTCGACCAGGTGGAGCGCTTCCAGGCCCTCCTCGCCGACCTGCTCGAGATCTCCCGGTTCGACGCCGGTGCCGCCGTGCTGGAGGCGGAATCGGTGGACATCGTCCAGCTCGTCGAGCACGCCGTCGAGGGGGCTCATCCGCTCGCCGAGCGGCTCGGGTCGGACCTCCGGATCGTCTCGGACGAGACGAGCTGCATCGTGGACGCGGACGCACGCCGCATCGACCGCATCCTCCGCAACCTGATCGTGAACGCCCTCGAGCACGGGGAAGCGAGGCCGGTGGAGATCCACATAGCCTGCAACCCGGAGGCCGTCGCCCTTGCCGTGCGCGACTACGGGATCGGGATGACCCCGCTCGAGGCTTCACGCGTCTTCGACAGGTTCTGGCGAGCCGACCCCGCGCGGGCACGCACCACGGGAGGCAGCGGACTGGGTCTGTCCATCGCGACGGAGGACGCCCGGCTCCACAGTGCCTGGCTCGAGGCATGGGGCATGCCGGGGGAGGGAGCCTGCTTCCGGCTCACTCTGCCGCGTCGCCAGGGCATCGTCCTCGCGTCGTCGCCCCTGGCGCTGCCGCCGGTTTCGGGCTCGCACCGGACGGGGATCGGGCAACACCCGCGGACCGACGAACGGACCGACGAACGGATGGATGCACGGACGGATGCACGGACGGATGCACGGATGGATGCGCGGACGGATGCGCGGACGGATGCGCGGACGGATGCGCGGACGGATGCGCGGACGGATGCGCGGACGGATGCACGGGATGATGCCGGAAACGGAGCGAGGGAGAGCAGTGCGACGCAGTAGCACCAGGCCGGATGATCGGCCGGATGATCGGCTGGATGATCGGCCGGGTGGTCGGTGCCGTGGTTCCAGGCCCCCGCGCCGCGTGCCGGCGGCTGTCCTTGCCGCCCTGGTCGCCCTCTGCCTGCTGGTGCTCGGGGGCTGTTCGGCCATCCCGACGAAGGGACCGGTGGGCGTGATCGCGGCCACCGAGGCAGAGGCCGACGCCGTCACGCCCGCCTTCGATCCCGAGGGCCCCGCGCCCGGTGCCACGCCCGAGCGGATCCTCCGCGACTTCATCACGGCCGGAACGGGCGCAAGCGACGGCTACAGCGTGGCACGCCAGTTCCTCACGCCGGAACTGGCGCAGTCCTGGCAGCCCGAGGAGAGGATCGTCCTGTTCCGGTCCGATCCACGCGTGGAGAAGCGCGAGGCCGAGGGCGTCTACCAGATCCAGCTGGAGACGACGGGAACGATCGACGCGAGGGGAGTACGGACCAACAGTCCCGTCCCGGCGACGGAGACCCTCGGCGTACGGATGGCCCAGGTCGACGGCGAGTGGCGGATCGGTGAGATTCCGGACGGCATCATGCTCGCCCAGAGCAGCGCCCGGGACCTCCTGCTCTCCCACAGCCTCTACTTCTACAGCAGCAACTACCGTTACTGGGTCCCGGATGCCCGCTGGTTCGTCCGGAGGACAGGAGTGACGGCGAGGATCGTCGGTGCGATGCTGGCCGGTCCGGCGCCGTACCTGCAGGGCTCGGTGACCAGCGCCTTCCCCGAAGGGGTGACCCTCGCCCGGGATTCCGTGCCGATCACCTCGGGCACGGCGTCGGTGGAGCTCTCCTCGGAGGTCCTGGAGAACGCCACCAGCCTCGGCCTGCAGCAGATGAACCAGCAACTCCAGGCCAACCTGCTCGGCCTCAACGACGTCACGTCCGTGGAGATGACCAGCGGCCAGCCGATCGAGCTCGGTGACCCCTCGCCCGAGCTCATCGTGCCCGAGCTGGCTCCCGACGTCGGGGGCGAGCAGGTCGCGATCGCCGGCAATGAGCTCGTGCGGGTGCGCAACGGAGCCGTCGTGCCGATCGAGGGGCTGCCCTCGGTGGCCGGGTCCCAGCCGCGTGACCCGGCCACCTCGGTCTCCGGCAGCGCCTACGCGTTCGTGAACGCCGCCAGGACAACCCTCTTCGTCACGGCCCCGGGCAGCGAGGCCCGGGCGGTCGCCAAGGGCAGTGCCCTCACCCAGCCCTCCTTCGATCCGGACAACTGGGTATGGACCACCAGGGCCGTCCGGGAACGCAGCGAGGTCCTTGCCATCCCCCCGGGCGGAACCGAAGCCAATGCCTCGGTCCTCGCGGCGGGATGGCTCGGGGACAGGAAGGTGAAGGAACTGCGGATCTCGCGTGACGGCTCGCGCGCCCTGATGGTGACGGACCGCGACGGCGTCGGCGAGGTGCTGCTGGCCGGCATCACGCGCTCCACCGAAGGAGTACCACAATCGCTCACCACCCCTCTTTCGCTGCCGACGGACGGAACCATCGACACGGCCAAGTGGGCCGGCCAGAGCGCGATCGTGGCGTCCTCGACGGGTGCGAACGAGGAGGCCACCCCCGTGATCCTGCAGCTGAACGGCGAACAGGAGACGATGGCCGCGCTCGACGGCGTCCTCGGCATCAGCGCCGGGTCCGACGCGGAGGACACGTTCTACGCGCAGGCCGGCGGCACGCTGTACCGGCGCATCGGCAACAGCTGGGTGGACGAGCAGCTCGCCGTCGTCGATCCGGCCTTCCCGGGGTAGGCCTGTCCACATAGCGGCTGTCGGGCCGCGGTGCACCGCGCGGGCGTGATGGCCTGGGCTCATGCGTCCCACCGGTTTCGCCTCCCTGCTCGACCGTGTCGTCTTCGGACGGGCCTACCAGCGGACAGCAGGTGCCCTGGCGGACTTCGGCGCCCTCGTCCTGCCGTCGTCGTGCGTGCTCTGCGGGCGGTGGGACACTTCGCTCTGCCCGGCATGCCTCGGGCTCTTCCGCAGCGCCACGGCGCGGCCCTTCTTCGCCGAGGCCGGAGCCGAGTCGCTTCCCGACGTCGAGCGGGTTGCAGCACGGGCCGGGACGGGGACCACGGACGGCATGCCGGACCAGAACCGGCCGTCCTACGGCCCGCTGCCCGTCCTCGCCGCCGGGCGGTACGGCCGGGCAGTGTCGGTGGTGCTGCTGGCCTACAAGAACCACGGCCACGTGGACCTGGCTGCTCCCGTCGCCGCCGCCATGGCCGGTGCCCTCCATCAAGGAGTCTCGGGAGACGCGAGAGTTTCGGGCGTCGCGGGAGTCGCGGGAGTTTCGGGAGTCGCGGGCGGGCGGCGGGTGACCGGGCCGGTTCTGATCGTGCCCGTCCCGACCCGGGCTTCGTCCCGGCAGCGGCGCGGGTACGACCCGCTGATGCTCCTCCTGTCCCGGCTGGACCGCGGCGGCCACCTGCCCGCCGGTACTGTCCTCGCACCGGTCGTCCGGCAGCGTTCGGCACTGGTGCGGCTTCCTGCCGCTCTGTTCCACGGCGGAGTGCCGGCGCTCGCGGCCCTGGCCGCGGCACGCTTCGGGCGGGGCGGCGGGCAGAAAGGACTCGGGCGGCGGCGTCGGCGCGCGAACGTCCTCGGCTCGATGGCCTCGGCCAGGCACACCCGCACCCGTCTCACCGGACGGGAGTGCATCATCGTCGATGACGTCCTCACCACGGGAGCCACCATCGGCGAGGTGCATCGCGTGCTGGTTCAGGAGGGAGCCCATGTGCTCGGGGCCGTCGTGATCGCCGCGACGACATCACCCACCGGACGCTTTCCGGACCCGGATCCCGGCCCCGCGTCCTGACCCGACCTTCGCGCCGGCCACCCCATCCCCGAACCGGGCCCGAACCGGGCCCGAACCGGCCACCGAACCGGGCCCGAACCGGCCACCGGACCGGCCACCGGACCGGCCACCGCCCGCCCCTAGTGCCTCAGGGGACGTCCGGCAAGCTACCGGAAGTTTCGGAGCGCCGAGGGATGAATAAAGGACAGTCGTGATCTACCGTGAAGTACGGGTACGACACAGTGATGACACGTACCCGTCGGCGGCGGCGGCTTCACTGAACGCCTCGGCCGCCGTCGTGTCAGCTAGCGATGTGGAGGGCACCATGGAGTTTGTGATCAATGGTCGAAACCTGGCGGTATCGGACCGTTTCCGTGAGTACGCGACGGAGAAGATCGACAAGATAGAGCAGCTCGGCGACAAGGTACAGCGCATCGATGCGAAGATCACCAAGGAAACCAGTGCACGCATGGCGGATACCTCGCTGACGGTCGAGCTGACGGTGCTCTGCAGGGGTCCGGTGGTTCGGGCAGAGGCCACGGCGGGCGACAAGTTCGCCGCGTTCGACCTCGCCTACGGCAAACTCCTCGAGCGTCTCCGGCGGGCCCGTGACCGGCGGAAGGTCCACCACGGCCGGCACACCCCGGTGGCCGTCGGTGCCGCTACAGCAGGCCTGGAGCCCGCAGACCCGGCGCAGCCCATCTATCTCGAAACCCCGACCATCGAGCCGACGTCGCACGAGCCGGATACCCAGCCCGAGGACCTCGACGCCTATTCCTCCCCGGATGACGTCCCTGCCGGCGACTCGCCGGTACTGATCCGCCGCAAGGTGTTCTCGGGAATACCGATGACCCTGGACGACGCCGTCGACAACATGGAGCTCGTCGGGCACGACTTCTACCTCTTCATCGATTCCGCCACCGGCGCCCCCTCGGTGGTCTACCGGAGGCAGGGCTGGACCTACGGTGTGATCACGCTCGACGCGAAATGCGCCGAGGGGACCGAGGAGCCCCACGAGGAACTCCTGGCCTACCGGGCCAAGGAAGCCGCCTCGGCCTAGTGCCCTGCGCACCGGGAACCCCGGTCGCGCCCATCAGTGATCTGCCATCCGACAACCTACCGACCGCATTCCTGGAACTGCCTCCGTGTGCCGCGCGGAGGCAGTTCCATGCCGGAGTCCATGCCGAACCTCACGACCGCCCAGGCCCGACGCATCCTCCTTGCCGCCCAGGGGCTGCACCGTCCGCGTCTCGAGGCGCCGTCGTCGCGCCGGGCTGTCGCCACCGCCGTCCACCGGCTGCAGGTCCTCCAGATCGATTCGGTGAACGTCCTCGTCCGGTCCCATTACCTGCCCCTGTTCTCCCGCCTCGGTTCCTACGATCCCGCGCACCTCGACTCGCTGTACTCCCGGGCCCCCCGGCGGCTGGTGGAGTACTGGGCCCATGAGGCGAGCCTCGTCGCGCCCGAGCTGTTCCCGCACCTGCGGGTCTGGCAGCGCCGGACCTGGATGGGAGCGTCCAGCGTGCCGGCCGCGCTGCGGCAGGACCTCGAGTCGTCCATCCTCGACCTCCTCGGCCGCGGCGCGCCGCTCACCGGGTCGAGCATCCAGCAACTGCTGGGTGCCGATACCGGGCGGCCCGCCGAAGGCTGGGGGTGGCGGTGGACGGCGGCCAAACGCGTGCTGGAAGACCTCTTCGCCAAGGGGACGGTGGGGTCCGCGGGCCGGACCCCCCAGTTCGAACGGCTCTACGCACCCATCGCCGACGTGCTTCCGGACCCAGGCCTCGCCGTCGAGGAGCCCGACAGGACGCAAGCCCTCACCGTCCTGGCCGAGCGCGCGGCAGGAGCCCTCGGCGTCGCCCCCGCCCGCTCGGTGGCCGACTACTTCCGCACACCGGTGCGCGAGACACGTGCCGTCCTCGACGGGCTCGTGGCCGCGGGTTCCCTGCACGCCGTGTCCGTCGACGGCGGGTCCGAGCCGTGGTACCTCCATCCGGCGGCAGCCCTGCCGCGCCAGGCACGGGGGAGGGCCCTGCTGAGTCCGTTCGACTCCCTCGTCTTCGAACGCGGCAGGCTGCACAGGCTCTTCGACTTCCACTACCGCATCGAGATCTACACCCCCGCCGAGCGGCGCATCCACGGCTACTACGTCCTGCCCTTCCTGCTCCGCGATTGCATCGCCGCGCGGGTGGACCTCAAGGCCGACCGCGCGGCCGGCCGCCTGATGGTGCGTGCCAGCCACGCCGAGCCGGGCGCTCCCTCCGACACGTCCGCGGAACTCGCCGAGGAACTGGGCCTGCTCGCCCGGTGGCTGGGGCTCGACGCCGTCGTCGTCGAGGACCGCGGGAACCTCGCGTCCTCGCTCTCCACGCAGGTCGGCAGGCTACTCTGAGCGGACACGCAGTTCCATGTCGTCGCATCGTGGCGCGGGGGAACCAAAGCGGGGCACCGAACGTCACTCACGTAGACTAGACACGCCATCTTTGGGCAGCATCAGATTGGGAGCAAATACCAGTGCCATCACTTCTTGAACGAGTACTACGCACCGGCGATAAGAAGACACTGAAGCGACTCCGCAACTACGCTGACGCAATCAATGTCCTCGAGGACGAATTCCGGGAGATGTCCGACGCAGAGCTGCGTGGCGAGACCGACCGGCTGAAGAAGCGCTACGCCGACGGCGCGACCCTCGACGAGCTGCTTCCGGAAGCCTTCGCGGCCGTGCGCGAGGCGTCGAGCCGGACGCTCGGGCTCCGCCACTTCGATGTCCAGCTGATGGGCGGCGCTGCCCTCCACCTGGGCAACATCGCGGAGATGAAGACCGGTGAGGGCAAGACCCTCGTGGCCACCGCGCCCGCCTACCTCAATGCCCTGACCGGCAAGGGAGTCCACGTCGTCACGGTCAACGACTACCTTGCCGAGTACCAGTCGGACCTCATGGGCCGCGTCTACCGCTTCCTCGGTCTCACGAGCGGGTGCATCCTCTCCAAGCAGGATCCCGCGACGCGCCGCGAGCAGTACGCTGCCGACATCACCTACGGCACGAACAACGAGTTCGGGTTCGACTACCTCCGCGACAACATGGCCTGGAGCGCCGCCGAACTCGTGCAGCGCGGCCACAACTTCGCGATCGTCGACGAGGTCGATTCGATCCTCATCGACGAGGCCCGCACGCCGCTCATCATCAGCGGCCAGGCATCCGGCGACGTCAACCGCTGGTACAACGAGTTCGCGAAGGTCGTCCAGAAGCTCTCCGCCGACGTGGACTACGAGGTGGACGAGAAAAAGCGCACCGTCGGCGTGCTCGAGGACGGCATCGAGAAGGTCGAGGACTACCTCGGCATCTCCAACCTGTACGAGTCCGCCAATACGCCGCTGATCGGCTTCCTGAACAATGCCATCAAGGCGAAGGAGCTGTTCAAGCGCGACAAGGACTACGTGGTCCTCAACGGCGAGGTCATGATCGTCGATGAGCACACCGGCCGTATCCTCGCCGGCCGGCGCTACAACGAGGGCATGCACCAGGCCATCGAGGCGAAGGAGGGTGTGGAGATCAAGGCCGAGAACCAGACCCTCGCCACCGTGACACTGCAGAACTACTTCCGCCTCTACGAGAAGCTCTCGGGCATGACCGGTACCGCCGAGACCGAGGCCGCCGAATTCATGTCCACCTACAAGCTCGGCGTGGTGCCCATCCCGACGAACAAGGAGATGGCCCGCAAGGACCTCTCGGACCTCATCTACAAGAACGAGGTCGCCAAGTTCGACGCCGTGGTGAAGGACATCGTCGAGCGGCACGAGACCGGCCAGCCTGTCCTCGTCGGAACCACGAGCGTCGAGAAGAGCGAATACCTGTCGAAGCAGCTCGCGAAGGCAGGCGTCCGCCACGAGGTGCTGAACGCGAAGAACCACGCACGCGAAGCGGCCATCATCGCGCAGGCCGGTCGCAAGGGCGCCGTCACCGTCGCCACCAACATGGCCGGCCGTGGCACCGACATCATGCTCGGCGGCAACGCGGAGTTCAACGCGGTCGCAGCGCTGGAGAAGACGGGGCTCGATCCGGCGGAGAACCCGGAGGAGTACGAGGCCAAATGGCCTGAGGCCCTCGAAGCGGCGAAGGAAGCGGTCAAGGCCGAGCAGGAGGAGGTCCGCGAACTCGGGGGCCTGTACGTGCTCGGTACGGAGCGGCACGAGTCGCGCCGCATCGACAACCAGCTGCGTGGACGCTCGGGACGCCAGGGCGACCCCGGCCGGTCCCGCTTCTACCTGTCGCTCACGGACGACCTCATGCGGCTGTTCAACTCCGGCGGCGCCGAGCGCATCATGAACAGCGCCACCATGCCGGACGACGTCGCCCTCGAGTCGAAGCTGGTCTCGAAGGCGATCGAGAATGCGCAGGGCCAGGTCGAGGGGCGCAACGCCGAGCAGCGCAAGAACGTCCTGAAGTACGACGACGTCCTGAACCGCCAGCGCGAGGCCATCTATGGCGACCGCCGCAGGATCCTCGAGGGCGGCGACCTCAAGGAGAAGGTGCAGTTCTTCCTCGAGGACGTCATCACCGCGATGGTCGACGAGGCGACGGAACAGGGCCACGGCGACGACTGGGACTACGACCTCCTGTGGACGAACCTCAGGACGCTGTATCCGATCACACTGACCGCCGACGAGGTCATCGAGGAGGCGGGCGGCAAGCCCAAGCTGACCCGCGATTTCCTGCACGACGAGATACTCTCCGACGCCAAGCTCGCCTACCAGGCGCGTGAAGAGGCGCTCGGCGAGCAGACGATGCGTGAGCTGGAACGCCGCGTGGTCCTGTCGGTCATCGGCAGGAAGTGGCAGGAGCACCTCTACGAGATGGATTACCTCAAGGAGGGCATCGGCCTCCGCGCCATGGCCCAGAGGGATCCGCTGGTCGAGTACCAGCGCGAGGGCTTCATCCTCTTCCAGGCGATGATGGAGTCGATCCGCGAGGAGAGCATCGGGTACCTTTTCAACCTCGACGTCGAGGTCTCCGCCCCTGCACAGACCGGACTCCCGGGAGTGACCGACGGGCGGGGCGTGGTGCAGGCCCCCACCATCAAGGCTGCAGGACTCGACGCACCGGCGAAGCCCGCCACCCTCAACTTCACGGCGCCGAACGCGCAGGGCGACGCCGAGATGCACGTGGAGCGGAACAAGGTGCAGGCCGAGCCCGCGGGGGGCAAGAAGTCCAGGAAGAAGTAGTCAGCCGATCTCGAGGGCAGTGACCCGCCACGCTCCGCGCCGTTGCTCTATCCGAAGAGCGACGGCGCGGACCCGTTTGTGGTCGAAGGCGACGACAGAGGCCTCGTAGACGCCGGGACCGACCGGGCACACCCGGGCCGAGCGCACCACGACGTGCCGGTCGGCGCTCGGCCGTGGATGCCCGTGGCCTGTGCTCCGGGCGGCGTCGATGCACCGCACGAGGTTCGCCCGCAGCTGGAGCCGTTCGTAGTTCTCGGGGTCGAGCCAGCGCGCCATCTGCTGCAGCGGGCGCGATCCTCCCAGTACCTCGAGGGCACCCTGGGCAACGGACCGGGCGATACCCGAGATGCGCTGTGACAGGTCCGGATCGGCTTCCCACCGGGAAATCCCTTCCCGGTTTCCGCCCGGCGTGGCCCCGGTCTGCGCGGGAGAGGCCGCGGGCTCCGGTGGTGCTGCGGGATCCGGTGGTTCGGCGGGGTCGCCTGACGGCCTCAGCTGGATGATCGTGGCCGGGCCGGCGACGGCAGGCCGGCCCGGGGAAGGCAGGGCCGGGCGAGGTGCTCCACTGGCCTCGGCGAGCTGGGCAGCTGGGCGAAGATGGGTTACGGCAGGCACGGGATGTCCTTTCCTTGCTGTTCCGGCAGGGGACGTCCGGCCGGGTTCCTCCTACGGGCAGGGTGCACGGGAAGCACAGGTGTGCTTGCCGTGCGCGATGCGGTGGTGCGCGACGTGGTGGGTGACGTGGTGCTTGAGGTGCGCCTGAGGGCGCCGGGTCAGGGCGAGGGCGCCTGCAGGACCTGGCCCGGCAGGAGGAGCGAGGGATCGTCGCCGATGACCGACCGGTTCGCGTCGAACCAGGCGGGCCACGCTTCCGCTATGTCGGCTGCTGTGGCAAGCGGCCCGAGTCGGGCCGCGGCGATGGACCAGAGTGAGTCGCCGGGCGCCACGACGACCTCCGCCGTGTCAGTCCTCCTGCTGTCCGGCCGGACCAGAAGTCCTCCCTCGAGCGGCATCGGCGCCGGTTCCCACGCAGGCGACACGGGCACCGGGGGCGACACGGGCACCGGCGGCGCGGGCGGTACTCGCTGCTCCCCGTCCTGTCCGTCCGCGTGCGTGGAGGCAGCGAGGGGCGACCAATAGGGCGACCCGGCGCCAGCGGATGCGTCAGCACCGGTACCGGCACCGGTCCAGGCGCCGGGGGCGGACCCCGGTGCAGGGAGAACTGCGGACCCGGTGACGGCGGATCCCGTACCGGCATCGGGACCCCCGATTGCTGCCTGTGCCACCGCGGGCACCGCCAGGAGCTGGACCCCGAGGAGCGCGGCGGCGAGTCGCCGCATGAACGCGGGAGTGTACTGCCCGGCGAACGCTCCCGCTGTCGACAGACCCCGTCGCTCCAGGATTTCGGCGGCGACGGCGACCGCCAGCGTGAGGAGCCACAAGCCGACGATCACCACCCCGAGCAGTGACAGCCCTACGCCGAGGACGTCTTCCAGTCTCCGCCCGGATGCCTGCCGGGAACGGGTCAGGGCTCCGCCTGCCGCCGCCGACACGACTCCGCACGCCAAGATGATGCCGGCCTGTACTGCATCCGAGCTTTTCATGGGATGACCCCTTTCTTGCTTTAGTTTGATGCAGTTTGATGCAGTTTGTCTAGCTTCAGCCCGTTGTAGTGCGCTCTGGAGCTGTTGACCCCGGCGGGACGGGGCCCTACGTTGTGGGCATGCGCTGGGATGCCCTTTTCCATGATCTGGAGTCGCAGTTGCAGGCCGTGACGGATGCCCGGCAGGAGAGTGAGATCAGGGAGCGCACGCGCTCGGAGCAAGCGCGCGTGACGCTGATGCAGCGGGTGACCGGCCAGATAGGACGACCGGTCGGGGTGTCGACCAGCGGAGGCCGTTCACTCACGGGCGTCCTGACGAATGTCGGCTCGCAGTGGATCGCCCTGGCGGTGGAGGAACGCTCGGTCATCGTGCCGCTGTCGTCCGTGCAGGTTCTTCGAGGCCTGGGGCGCAGTGTGGGCCAGCCGCTCTCGGGGATCGAGGCAAAGCTCGGACTGGGATCGGCCCTCCGGGCGCTGTCCCGGGACAGGGCGCAGGTAGCGCTCTGGGTGACGTCACCGCCCTCGCGTTACGCCGGTGTCATCGACCGGGTAGGTGCCGACTTCCTGGAACTGGGACTTGTCGCGCCGGGGGACGAGAGGCGTGCGGCGAATATCCGGGAGGTCCTCACGGTGCCCTTCGCTTCCATCGACACGCTCGACTCGGTGGCGCAGACGGAGTAGGGGCCGCGATCCAGGGCACCCGAGAACAGCAGCAGGACGGGCCGTGAGCAGTGTCAGGGACGGTCAGACGAGTGGACTGTCCGCTTCGGTCCTCAGCGCGGAGGCCGTCTTCTCGTACGCCTTGGCGATGTACTCCTCGAGTACCCGAGTCTCGACGCGCCACTGGCCCCGCCCGCCCACCTGGATGGCGGGCAACTCGCCGGACCGGACGAGGGCGTACGTCTGCGACGAGCTGATATTGAGCACCTCGCCGACATCGGCGAGGGTGAGAAAACGCCGCTCGGCCACGGGTCCGCCTTTCATGGTTCTTCCGGTACGGCTCCAGTCTGCCACCGGCAGTGTCGTTTGACGGGGATATCCACACTTCGGTCCGATTTGCCGCCGGTCGGTTCCTTTTGAGCCCGTCGTACACAAGAATTGCCGTCGGGAGCGCCCATCAGGGGCGGCACAGGTCCTTGGGGGCGGCAGTGGCCAGCGACACGACTACCGACACGCGGATTCCGGAGATGCAGGGCGCGGCCCGGCTGAAGAAGCCATCCTGGAAGGACCCCCGTCTCCTCATCGGAGTGCTCCTGGTGCTCGCCTCCACCGTCGGCGTCATCGCCCTCCTCGCCAGCCAGGACAGGACCACGGACGTGTACTCGGCCCGGCAGGACATCGCTGTCGGGACTGCACTGTCGCCCGAAGACCTCGTCGTCATGCCCGTCCGCCTCGGCGATTCGACAGGTGCATACCTCCGGGTGTCCGAGGGGATACCCGAGAACGCGGTTCTCACGCGGCTCGTCACCCAGGGGGAGCTCGTTCCCGCGGCCGCCGTCGGCACCGCTGACGACCTGGACCGGAAGCCCGTCGGCCTGAGCGTCGAGGATCCGCTGCCCACCGGGACCGCTGCCGGCGACCGCGTCGATGTCTGGGTTTCCCTGAGGACCGACACGAACTCCTACGCCGAGCCCCGGTTGCTCCTCGAGGCCGCAGAAGTCGCCGAACTGACCGTGGGGGAGTCGGCCCTCGGGGCGAGCTCGTCCACCCTCGTGCAGGTGCTCGTGGACGACGAGGCCATGCCCGAACTGCTCGATGCCCTCTCCAACGACGCCCGCATCGCCGTCGTCCTGAATCCGGGCGCCGGTTCGTGAACATCCCCGTCATCACGCTCGGGGCACTGGCGAACGCCTACGTCCCGGGCCTCGAGCAGCTCCGCGGACCGGTCACCGTCGTGCGCCGGTGCGAGGAGCTCCCCGAGCTCATGGCCGCGTGCCAGACGGGTCTCGCGCGGGCGGCCATCATCGCGCCGGGCGCCGTCGAGCTCACCGCCTCCCTGGCCGACAGGCTGCGCTTCGCGGGCGTCGTGATCGTCGCGCTGACCGAGGGCCCGCGCGCCCCCGCCATCGAGGGAGTCGAGTACGTGGCGTCCTCGGCCGATCCCGCAACGCTCGCCGACGCGGTCTCACGGGCGGTCGAGAGGTTCGACGCGTCGGCCCGCCCCCGGGGCTCCCTCGCCTATGCGGATCCCCTCGACCTCCCGGAAGCGGCGCCCTCGCCCGTCGATGTGAGGGACGAGCTGGCTGACCGCCCCGCGGACGGGCGCATCATGGCGGTCTGGGGGCCGGCCGGCGGTCCGGGCCGCACGACCGTGGCCATCAACATGGCCGCGGAACTCGCCGCTGCGGGAACATCGGTCCTGCTGGTCGATGCAGACACCTACGGTGCGAGTATCGGCGCCTCGCTCGGGTTGCTCGATGAATCGGCGGGCCTCGCCCAGGCCTGCCGGATCGCGGACCAGGGCGGGTTCGGCGGGGCGGCACTCGGCCGGACCGCGGTGAGTGTGGCCATCAAGGGGGGACGCCTCCGGGTGCTGACCGGCATCACCCGGCCGGACCGCTGGCCCGAACTGCGTCCCGCCGCCCTCGGCCGGGTCCTCGAGGCCGCCCGTTCGCTCGCGGAGGTCACCATCGTCGACTGCGGCTTCTGTATCGAGGCCGATGAGGAACTGAGTTTCGACACCCTCACGCCGCGCCGCAACGGTGCAGCGCTCCGGTGCCTGGAAGCGGCTGACTCCGTTATCGCCGTGGGCGGAGCGGACGCGATCGGTGTTCCACGCCTGGTGAAGGCGCTCGCCGAACTCGCCGACATCGTTCCGACGGCCGTCCCCCGGGTGGTGTTCAACAAGGTGCGCGCCGCCGCCGTCGGACGTGTCCCGGAGACCCAGTTGCGGGAGGCGTGGGAGCGCTTCGGGCCGGCCGCCGGGATCTCGGCCTTCCTGCCCGTCGACGTCGCGGCCGCCGACCAGGCGCTCCTGGCGGGCACGGCGCTGCTCGAAACGGCACCCGGTTCGCCGCTTCGCCACGCGATCGCGGAGCTCGCCGGGGTGCCGATCGCGGAGAGGCCCCGGCGCCGGCCTGGGCGCCTCCTGCGCAACGTGAAGTTTTCGGGCAACACGGATAGGCTTCCACGGTAAGAGGTCGCAATGGCGCGGCCTTTAATTTCGTTACGGAGGCCCTCCCCATGTCGTCTGGATCCAGGACAACGGATCAGTCAAGCTCGGACACTGCGCGGGAGGGTTTCGTAGAGCACTACTTCGAGCATCTCGCGCGCGAAGATGCCGCCGGATACCTGCTGACCGACCTCCGCCAGCGCGCCTTCGCGCACCGCGACCTCGCCGAATCCCGGAAGCCGGGAACCGCCGCCATCGGCGTGATGGACCAGGGCAATTCGAGCGTGGTCATGATCGTCACCGACGACATGCCCTTCCTGGTGGACTCCGTCACCGCCGAGCTGGTCCGCCAGAATGCGGCGATCCAGCTCGTCGTCCACCCGACGTTCCTCGCGGTGCGGGAGGACGGGGCGTCGACGCTGGCGGCGCTCGAGCGCGTCCCGTCGACGGCGGGAGCCTCGAGCGGCGACACGGCCGCGCTCCCCGATATCGGCGAACTGGCCGGGCTGACGGGCCACACCGCACATATCGAGTCCTGGATCTCGGTGGAGGTCGCCCGTCTTCCGGACACCGCTGCCAAGGAGTCCATCATCGACGGGCTCCACCGCGTACTGGGGGATGTCCGGTCGGCGGTGGAGGACTGGCCCGTCATGCGTGATCGGGTCCGTTCCATCGAGGCGTCCCTCGGCTCGATCGCAGGTGCGGAGGACATCCCCGACCTGCGGCAGGCGCAGGAACTCCTACAATGGCTCGACAGCGGAAACTTTACCTTCCTCGGCTACAAGGAATACGACCTCGTCACCGATGAGGCAGGTGCCGACGCCCTCCGCGTCCGGGAGGGCAGCGGCCTCGGGTTGCTCCGCCACGGAATCGGGGGCGGGCACCTCCAGCAACTCACGGGAGCAGGCAGGGCCAAGGCCCGTGAGCGCCGCGTCCTCGTCATCACGAAGGCCAACTCACGCTCGACGGTGCACCGGGCCGCGTACCTGGACTACATCGGCATCAAGAGCTTCGATGCCCAGGGCAATGTCAACGGTGAGCGCCGCTTCATCGGCCTGTTCGCGACCAGCGCCTACACGGGCTCCGTGCGGAATGTGCCGCTCGTCCGCGACAAGGTCACCGAGGTCCTGCGGCGGTGCGGATTCCCGTCCGATTCCCACTCCGGGAAGGACCTGCTGTCCATCCTCGAGACGTACCCCCGTGATGAGCTGTTCCAGATCGAGGTCACCGACCTGGTCTCCACCGCTCTCGGGATCCTCCGGCTGCAGGAGCGCAGGCGCACGCGGCTGTTCCTGCGCCCGGACGTCTACGGGCGCTTCATGTCCGCCCTCGTCTACCTGCCCCGCGACCGCTACACCACGAGCGTGCGGTTGCGCATAGAGGAGGAACTGAGGACGGCGCTCGACGCCGACACGATCGACTTCGAGGCGCGGATGAGCGAGTCCGCCCTTGCCCGGCTGTTCTTCCGCATCCGGCTGCAGAGGGGTGCGGAGATCCCCGACATCGATGCCGCCCAGCTGGAGGAGCGCCTCGTACGGGCTGCCCGCTCCTGGTCGGAGGGCATCGTCGAGGTCGCCCAGGAGAGATTCGAGCAGGACACCGCGCAGCGGCTCGCTGCCCTCTGGGCGGAGTCCTTCCCGCCCAGCTACCGGGTGGACTACGAGGTCGAGGACGCGCTGGAGGACATCGCGCGGTTCGAGCAGCTCGCCGAAGCGGGAGCGGGAGTACCCCGGCTCCACGTGTACGTGCCCGAGCGCCACGAGCACGGAAGCGCGGAGGACGCGCGGCTCAAGCTCTACCTCACCGAGGCGAAGAGCCTGACGCAGATCCTTCCCTACTTCCACAACCTGGGCCTCGAGGTACTCGACGAGCGGCCCTTCGCGATCACGCGGTCGGACGGCCGTTCGTTCTTCCTCTACGACCTCGGCCTGAAGTACCCGGCCGAGATCTCGCCCCTCGGAACGGCGACCCTGCTGCAGGAGGCGTTCGGCGCCGCAGTCGTCGGAAACAGCGAGTCCGATCCGTTCGATCGACTCGTCCTGAGCGAGCAGCTCGGCTGGCGCCAGGTCCTGATCCTCCGCGCCTACGCCAAGTACATGCGCCAGATGGGCAACACGAACTCCTACGGATTCGTCGCGGACACCCTGCGGCGCAATGCGGTCGTCAGTCGGGCACTCGTCGCCCTGTTCACGGCGCGATTCGATCCTGACCTCGACGGCGACCGGGCGGCGGCCACCGATGCCGCACGTGCGGCACTGGACAAGGGGCTCGAAGCCGTTCCGACGCTCGACGCGGATCGCGTCCTGCGCACGTTCGCGAACCTCATCGAGGCGACCCTCCGGACGAACTACTTCCAGGACAAGCGCCACGTCAGCTTCAAGTTCGACACCGCCAGGATCGACGGCGCGCCGTTCCCGCGGCCGAAATTCGAGATCTGGGTGTACTCGCCGCAGGTCGAGGGCGTGCACCTCCGCTTCGGCAAGGTCGCCCGTGGCGGCCTGCGCTGGTCCGATCGCCGCGAGGACTTCCGCACCGAGGTGCTCGGTCTGGTGAAGGCACAGACCGTCAAGAACGCCGTCATCGTCCCGACCGGGGCGAAGGGTGGCTTCTTCGCGAAGCAGCTCCCCGACCCGACGCTCGACCGCCAGGCCTGGCTCGCGGAGGGCCAGGCCAGCTACCGGACGTTCATCCGTGGCCTGCTCGACATCACCGACAACATCATCACGAACGGCACGACCGAGTCCGTGCTGCCGCCGGCGCGCGTCGTACGGCACGACGACGACGACACCTACCTCGTCGTCGCGGCCGACAAGGGAACCGCGTCGTTCTCCGACATCGCCAACGAGCTGTCGGCCGAATACGACTTCTGGCTCGGTGACGCCTTCGCCTCCGGTGGATCCGTCGGCTACGACCACAAGGCGATGGGCATCACGGCGCGGGGTGCCTGGGAGTCCGTGAAGCGGCACTTCAGCGAGTTCGACGTCGACACGCAGACCGACGACTTCACCGTGGTGGGCGTCGGCGACATGAGCGGGGACGTCTTCGGGAACGGCATGCTCCTGTCCGAACACATCCGGTTGCTCGCTGCCTTCGACCACCGCCACATCTTCCTCGACCCGAACCCGGATGCCGCGACGTCCTTCGCCGAGCGCCGCCGCCTGTTCGACCTTCCCCGGTCGAGCTGGGAGGACTACGACAGCACGCTCATCAGCTCCGGCGGCGGCGTGTACCCGCGGCAGGCCAAGTCCATCCCCATCTCTCCGGAGGTGGGCGAGGCCCTCGGACTCGACGCCGGGGTGACCAAGCTCAGCCCGCCGGAACTGCTCCGGGCGATCCTCCGGGCACCGGCGGACCTGCTCTACAACGGCGGCATCGGCACGTATGTGAAGGCCACGGACGAGACGAACGGCGACGTCGGTGACCGGGCGAACGATGCGATCCGCGTGAACGGCAGCGAACTGCGCGCCCGCGTCGTGGGTGAGGGCGGCAACCTGGGCATGACCCAGCGGGGCCGTATCGAGGCGGCGCTGTCCGGGGTCCTCCTCAACACCGACGCCATCGACAACAGTGCCGGCGTCGACTGCTCCGACCACGAGGTCAACATCAAGATCTTCGTCGACCGGATGGTGCGTGCCGGGCGCCTGAAGCCGGAGGAGCGGGCGGAGTTCCTGCACTCGATGACCGACGAGGTGGCGCACCTCGTGCTGCAGGACAACATCGACCAGAACGTCCTCCTGCTGAACGACCGCCAGAGGGTCGTCGAGTGGAGCCCGAGCTACGAACGGATGATGGACTGGCTCGAGAAGAAGGCGGACCTCGACCGGAACCTCGAAGCGCTGCCGACGACGGCGGAGCTCCGCAGGAGGGCCGACGCCGGCCGCGGGCTCACCTCTCCGGAACTCTCGGTGCTCGCGGCCTACGCGAAGATCGAACTGACGAGGGTCCTCTCAGCCAGCACCCTCGCGGACGATCCCTACTTCAGGGGCACCCTCCGCCGGTACTTCCCGCGGCAGCTGGTGGAGCGGTTCGACGACCTGCTCGACACGCACCCGCTGCGCCGCGAGATCATCTCCACCGTCGTCGCGAACGACGTCATCAACCTCGGTGGCATCACCTTCGCCTTCCGGGTGATCGAGGAGACATCGGTGCCCGAACCGGTGGTGGCACGGGCCTTTGTCGCCCTGCGGGAGATCTACTCGCTGGACGAGACCATTGACGCACTCGCAGTACTGCCCGCGGACTTCCCGACGGATCACTGGACCACCGTCCACCTGGACCTGCGGCGTCTCCTGGACCGGGCGGTGCGCTGGTTCGTGAACCACGTGGAGCCGGGCACGTCGGTGAACGAGGACATCGACACCTTCAAGCCGCTCGTGGCTCCCTTTCGGGCACGGCTCTCCGAGTACCTGCGCGGCTGCGACCTCGAACGGGCACGCGACGGCATGGCAACGGCGAGGGCGTGGAACCTGCCGCAGGAACTCGGCCGTCACTGGGCCGAACAGTTCGAGTCCTTCGCGCTGCTGGACATCGCTTACAGCACACGCCGGGTCGACGAACCGGTGGAGAACATCGCCAAGGTGTACTACGCGGTCTACGACCGTTTCGAGGTCGACGACCTGCTCGAGCGGATCACGAAGCTGCCGAGGACCGACCGCTGGCAGGCCCTCGCCCGGGCGGCCCTGCGCGACGACCTCTACTCCACGGTCGCCGACATCTGCGTGGCGGTCATGCGCGCCACCAGGGACCTGCAGGACCGCGACGCCGGCGAGCGGCTGCTCGCATGGCAGGAGCAGAACGCGGACCAGCTGCAGCGGGCAAGCAACATGTTCGCCGAAGTCAACCTGCTGGAGAAGGACGACATCTCGTCGCTCTCGGTGGCTCTCCGTCTCCTGCGCTCCATCGTGCGGTAGCCCGGGAGTCCCCCGAGTCAGCGTCAGGGGATCGGGAGTGACAGACTGGACCTGCGGCACCCCGCCCCGCAGGTCCGGTCCGTCGCCGGCCCTCGGGCGGAGGAGCCCGTCGCTGTGTCGGCCCCGAGCACCCGAGCAATAGAGAGATTCCATGGCTATCTTCACTGACCCCATCCGCGAGTACACAGGGTTCGAGCCCGGTGACGCCGAGTGGCTCCACCTCCTGGTGGGGGACTGGCAAATGGTGGCCGACCTGGCGTTCGCGGACCTCGCGCTCTGGTTCCCCCTCGACGGGGGCGGCTATGTGGCGCTCGCCCACGCCCGACCGTCCACCTCGCACACCGTGTTCCACAGCGACTTCGTGGGGGAGCGCATCCGCGCGGATCTGCAGCCGCTCGTCGATCTCGCCTGGGAGTCGCAGAAGATCGAGCGCTCCGGCGAGACGAACTGGACCACGGAGATGGCGATGCGCGTCGAGGCTGTCCCGATGGTCCGCAACGGCCGGACGCTCGCCGTCGTGACGACCCACATGGATCTGTCCAGTTCGAGGATGCCGTCCCGGCTGGAGCTGACGTACCGGCAGTGCGCCTACGACCTGCTGCGGATGGGGACGCTCGGGCTGTGGCCCGATTTCGCGACGCCGACCGGGTCGCGGCGCGGCGCCCCCCGCGTGGGCGACGGGCTGATCCGGCTCGACGTCGACGGCATCGTCCAGTACGCCAGTCCGAACGGCGTCTCCGCCTTCCGCCGGCTGGGCGACGTCGAGACCCTCGAGGGTCGGCCGCTCGCGGAGATCACCACGGGCCTCCTGAAGGATCGGCGGATGGTCGACGAGACCCTTCCCCTCGTCGTGACGGGACGCATGCCCTGGCGTACCGAGATCGGCTCCCGCGGCGTCAGCCTGTCGTTGCGCGCCATCCCCCTGCGGGACGAGAAGGAGCGCTTCGGAGCACTCGTGCTGTGCCGGGACGTCTCCGAGCTGCGGCGCCGGGAGATGGAGCTCGTGTCCAAGGACGCGACCATCCGTGAGATCCACCACCGGGTGAAGAACAACCTGCAGACCGTGGCGGCGCTGCTGCGGATGCAGTCCCGCAGGATGGTCAGCGAGGAGGGCAAGCTCGGCCTCGAACAGGCCATGCGCCGCGTGTCGACCATCGCCCTGGTGCACGAGACGCTGTCGCAGGGTCTTGCGCAGAGCGTGGACTTCGACGAGCTCATCTCCCGCCAGTTCCGCCTGTCGGCGGAAGTCGCGTCGCCGTCCCAGGCGGTGCGCACCGAGCGGAGCGGCGATTTCGGGGAGCTCCCCAGCGACCTCGCGACGCCGCTGGCCCTCGTGATCAACGAACTCGTCACCAACGCCGTAGAACACGGATTGTCCGGACGTGCAGGAACGGTCTGGCTGATGGCCAACCGCAGGACCGAGGCCGACGGCGAGGAGATCCTCCGCGTGACGATCGAGGACGACGGCGTGGGACTGCCGGCCGGCGGACATGCGGAAGGACTGGGCCTGCAGATCGTCCGGACCCTCGTCACGAGTGAGCTGGGCGGGACGATCGAATGGAGCACCCGCCCCGGCGGCGGTACCTCGGTCACTCTGGAGACGGACCTGCGCCTCAACCAGGGAAGCTGACCCGCGGGCATCCGTTCCCGGGAACGACGAAGGGCCGCCCGGAGGGCGGCCCTTCGTCAGATATCCAACTGCCTGGTTAGGCCGGGTGCTCGCGCCCGGCCTCGATCATGAGGCGCGGCGCGCCCTGGCGGCCCGACGCTTGAGCGCACGGCGCTCGTCCTCACTCAGTCCACCCCACACTCCGGCATCCTGCCCGGATTCGATGGCCCACTGCAGGCAGGTGTCCTGCACCTGGCAGCGGCGGCAGACGCTCTTCGCCTCCTCGATCTGAAGAAGTGCCGGTCCGGTGTTACCGACCGGGAAGAACAGTTCCGGGTCCTTGTCCAGACAGGCTGCGCGACTACGCCAATCCATGGTGATCACATTCTCCTCTAGCCTCGCTACTCGTGTGTTTGTGAAAACATTCACGAGGGGGCTCATAGTAAAGGGGCCGACTTCGGCCCCCGGGTTTGCACTGCATTTAAGGCTGTCACGTTACCAACTTGTAAACAAGGGTTTTACCGTTCTATTTGGGTCGATGCGTGAGGGGTATGTCACAGCCCCTCATCCCTTACACTGCGCGGACCGCCCCGAAGCGGTCGGGTAGGGTTCGATGGTGGCCACAGACCCAGCCCCGGAACCCTCGGACCGACCACGCGGCGTCCTCCTGATAGCCGCAGTCCTGCTCCTCGAGGCGGTCGCACTCGTCGTACTCGCAGCAGGCTCCGCCGTGGCGATCTTCGGAGCCGACCCCGTCTCGGTTGGAGGTTCGGCCTTCCTGGTCGTCCTGCTGCTGCTGGTCGCGGCGTTCCTGGGCACTCTTGCCAGGAAGCTCGCGGCGGGCTTCCGGTGGGCGCGTTCGCCGTCCCTCGTCGTCCAGCTCTTCCTGGTCATCCTCGCTTTCCCCTACTTCTCGTCCGGCAACCCGATCATCGGACTCCTGCTTCTGGTCCCCGCCGCCGCGGTCATCGTGACCCTGTTCACGAAGCCGGTCGTCGACTTCACGGCGCGGACGATCGGGAACGATAGAACGCTGTAGGGCCGGTAGGGCCGGTAGGGCCGGCAGACCCCGCCGCGTCGGCTCCTGGAGCAAGCGCTACCTGGACCTCGACGACGTGCGCAGGATCACAGGCGTAGCCCCGTCCAGGCATCGGGGGCCCCTCGACATCGAGGCGTACCCCGAAGAAGTCGCCGTCCCCGGGCGATCTCGGCGACAGGACGAATCCGCGGCCCGTCCCGCGTGCCAGGAGCGAGAGCGGCACGCGAGCGATCAACGCATGGTTCGCCGTGGCGGACAGCACCGCCGCGGCCCCGGAGGCGACGAGCCCCGAGAGTACCTGCTGGACGTCACCGGGCTGGTGGTCGGCGTCGTCGACCACCAGGATGCAGCGCTCCGGCGGGGCGGGACCGGCGCGGCGCTCGGCAATTCCCCGCCAGAACGCCGCCGCCTCCTCCCGGCCGGCGCCCTCCCGCGGCGCCAGGACAGCACGCCGCGGAGGAAGGGCGGCCGCGGCCGCAAGGACCCGGAGGGTATTGGTGCGCCCTGACGACGCGTGTCCGAGCACCAGGTAGACCTCGCCGGGCCGCACGCTGACCGAGTAGGGGCGCAGGTCGTCGCCGCACACACCCAGCAGCAGGCCCTCACGCTCCTTTCCGGCCTCCCTGCGCGCCGTGAGTCGTCCGAAGGGGACGGAGAGTGGAAGGGGGTGTACCGGGAACGGAGGCCTGGCGGGTGGGTGATCCGGAAGCAGAACGGCCTCGGAGGCCAGGACCAGTTGGCAGACGCCGTCACCCCACCTGCCCGTGATCCTTCCCTGTGCAAAGCCCCGCCCTGCCACGGCGTCGATCGGCGGCATCTTCGGCCAGGTCATCGTCATCTCTGCATGAGCACCGAGGGGCAGGTAGACGCGGTTCGGCAGCAGGGCGAAGAACCGTGACGCGGTGAGGTCGCGGTCGCCGTCGACGAGTACCGCCACTCCGCTCCGGGCTCCGTCCCGTACGACAGAGTGCAGGTCGTCCTCGGCGCGTGCGAACCTGCCGTTGCGGAACTGGCTGCTCCATCGTCCCCACCCGGTGATCACGAGGACGATGGAGGGTTCGTCGTCCTGCGGACCTACGGGCAGGGCCGACAGCCGCTCGAGCACCCTGCCGGCCCGCTTCGTCTCGTGGGACTGCACGTGGGCGCCGACCTGGGGACTGAGGGCGTAGCCCGCCAGGGTTCCGTCCCCGTCGAGCAGATACAGGTGTACGTGCGGATCGGCCAGCAGGGACCCTACGGCCGACCCGAGGGCCTTGTTCGCTCCACTGCCGGGGAGTCCGACGAGCGCCAGGTGGGAATGGTCTGCGGGCCGCCACTGCAGGAGGCGCTGTTCCTGGCGGTCGGGAAAGTCGGCGACACCGAGCGCGATGGTGGCGGGACGTGGAGAGGCCGCTGAGAACGGTGGATCGGCAGACAGGAACGTGGAACACCCGGCGGGGGAGAGCGCCACGGGCAGAGGAGGTAACACAGGGCGGTGGGATCCGGATGGAGGCCGCACCTGCGTCCCGGGATGCCGGAGTGCGGCAGCGGCGATGTTCCAGGCCGCCCGCTGCAGAATGCTGTGCCCCGCGGTATCCGAGGAGTCGCGGCTGCCGCTCCCGGCCGCGCCACCGCCGGTGCCGTCGACCGGAGGAGCGGGACTATCGGCCGGGGATCGAGAACCGTTCCCATGGTCCCCGGTGCCTCCGAGATAGGTACCGAGATCCTGCCATCCGGGCGAGTCCGCCGGTGCAGGCAGGTCCGAGCACGACGCCACCTGGAAGGCGACCGGGGGCTCGGTCCCACGGCGGAGGAACGCCCTGCCCGGAATATCGATGGAGATGGCCGCTGCCGCCGCGGACCCGAGCAAATCCTGCGACTCCCCGGCCGTCTGGACCCTCAGGAGCACGGACGAGGTGATGTTCGCCCTGATGTCCGGCGTGACCGCACCCTGCGCCCTCTGGGTAGCGAGCACCAGATGGACCCCGAGCGACCTGCCGAGCGCCGCGATCTTCATGAGGTCCGGCACTGCCGTCGGGACCTCGTCGCTCAGCATCCGGAATTCGTCGATCACGACGACCAGCCGCGGAGGACACGACGACGGGGACACCCGGCGCAGCTCCGCCAGGCCGTAGGCGCCATGCTCAGCGCACAGCTGCTCCCGGCGCCGGAGCTCCGCGCGGAGCGAGATCAGGGCACGTCCGGTCGATTCGGACGACAGGTCGGTCAGGCACCCGACGCAGTGCGGCAGCGACGCGAGGGTGCCGAGGCCGGACCCGCCCTTGTAGTCGATCAGGAGCAGTGCCAGATGCTCGGGGGCCTGGTCCAGGGCGAGTCCGAGCACGAACGTCCTCAGGAACTCCGACTTCCCGGAGCCGGTCGTGCCGGCAACCAGGAGGTGCGGACCGTCCCGGACGAGGTCGATGGATACCGGGCCGGTGCCCGATTCACCGAGATACGCCCTCGGATGTCCGGCATCGGACGAGGACCACCGGCCGGGAGCGGTCGTGGCCAGGTCATCAGGGCTTCCCTGCCGGGACCACAGGGACGCGGACCGCGGGGGGAGGGCGTCCTTCCATGCCGCGGCACCGGGCCGCGCGGGCCCGGCGGGTTCCGAGGGCTCACCGGTGCCGGCGGCTGCACGGGCAAGGGCGCGCGCTGCCCGTTCGAAGGTCCGGGCAGAGACGCCGTCGGGAAGGACGTCGTACTCCCGCCCGTCGATCCGTGCGCGGGCACGGCCCCCGGCAAGGGTCATACCCGCTCCGGCCATGCGCCCTCCTGCTGCCGCACGGCTTGCCGACACGCCCGCGGGACTGCTCTGCCCGCCGGCGAACCGGACGACGAACACGCCCCGCGCCCGCGGAAGGGGGAGGTGGGGGAGGTCGCCGGAGAACTGCAGCACCAGGCGCACGCCTGCCTGCTCGAGGAACGGGGCCAGCACGCCGGGGTCCCGCGTGAGGCGTACGTTCGGAAGGAACCGGGCGGAGTGCGGAACATCCGCGGCCGATCCCCAGCAGAGAACGGGTGGGGCGCCCGATTCCGGGTGTGCCAGCTGGAGCAGGACGGCGCGGGCCAGCGCCTGCACCGCCCAGGTGTCCCCGACGACGGTGAAATCCTGCCCGCCGGTGTCCTTTCCGCGGGATGTGAAGGGCAGGACGAGCGGCAGGTCGGGGAGGATCGGCGGGGAGAAGGATCCCTCGTCCCTGCCGATCGAGAGGTGCGCCGGCTGGTGTGCGGTCCCGAGCCGCAGCAGGAGCGCTTCCGGGGCCGGAGGTGCGCCGCCCGGTGGCCGAGGCCGTTGGCGGCAGGCCCTCAGGGCGTCGAGGGCCGTCTGCCCGGGATCGGGAACCGCCCGTGCCCGCCGTACCCTGTCCTGCTCGGCGGCACGATGCACAGCGGTCCCGAAGATCCGGGCGGAACGGCGATAGGTCAGCAGGGGAACCAGGCCCGTGACCGCGGACAGGGCGCTGAAGGCGAGGAAGAACCACATGCCGGTCGTCAGCGCCAGGACGACACCGACGACGAGCGGCAACAGTGCCGTCAGGACCAGGATGCGGGACGGCTGGTGGGGCAGGTCGGGACCGATGGGCAACGGTTCGAGGAGATCCGCGGTGGACACGGCCTTCCATCCCTCGTCGTCGATGAGTTCGATCCGGCACCGGCTCGCTCCGAGACGAAGGTTCGCCGCCACTGTGATGGGGGCACGGGTGATGCGCTCCCCGTCGACGAAGGTCCCGTTCACCGAGCCCAGGTCCTCGAGGACGATGGAGTCCTCCGTCACCATGAGGCGGGCATGGTTCCTGGACAACGCTGGGTCGGAGACCACGATGTCACTCGCACTGCGGCCGATGGTGTAGCTGCCCCGCGGAAGCGGAATCACCTGGCCGGCGTCGGGGCCCGAATGGACGACGAAGAGGAGAGGGGGAACCTGTGCGGGACAGCTCTCCTCGGGGCGGCTGCCGGAGACGATGATCGCGCCATCCACCAGTCCGCCGACGTGCGGGACCAGCGTGGTGAGCGGGACGCCGTCGACGGCGAACGGGCCGAGGTAGCCGGCCGCTGCGAGGCGTCCGGCGAGGGCGGCACCGGTGGGGAGGGCGTCCGTGTCGACGACGATCTCCCGGGAAGGAAACGCCGTCGGGGGACTGCTCGCGAGGGTGACGTGCAAGTCCACGAAGACCTCCTGGGCGATGGCTGCCTCCGAGGCTAGAGGGCCTGACGGTGGCGCCGCGGACGACCGCGGGCTGTGTGGATAACAGGGACCTCGCCGACGACTGCATCGTCTGACGGCACCCGCCGGGCCGTCTCCCCGATTGGCGGGTTTACGGAGATGCCGCCGGTACAATCGGTCCTCGTGTCTACTCTGAAAGCCTGCAATGGCAATCCTTGAAGCGAGCCGTCCTGCCGCGCCCCGTGGCGGCGGGACGAGCGCGGATCGAGGCTTCCGCCCCGAGGTCCAGGGCCTGCGTGCCCTGGCCGTCCTGATGGTGGTGTCCTACCACGTCTGGTTCGGACGGGTGTCCGGAGGTGTGGATGTCTTCCTGCTGATCTCGGCTTTCCTGCTGGCCCTCTCGTTCCTCCGCAAAGTGGAGTCGGGGCGGCCCCTGGATCTGGTGCGGCACTGGCTGCACCAGTTCAAGCGCCTCCTGCCTGCCGTCGTCGTCGTGATCCTGGGGATGCTCGGCGCGAGCTACGTGCTGGTCCCTCAGTCGCGCTGGTCCGACGTCATCGAGCAGTCCTGGGCTTCCCTCTTCTACGTCCAGAACTGGGTACTCGCCTCCAACGCCGTCGATTACTACGCCAGCGACCATAGCCAGGCCAGCCCGCTGCAGCACTTCTGGTCACTGTCCGTCCAGGGCCAGGTGTTCATCCTCTGGCCACTCCTGTTCCTCGCGAGTGCGGTGGTGGCTCGGCGGTTCCGGTTGAAGTTCCGGGGTGTCGTATTCCTCGTCTTCGGCGTGCTCTTCGTGGGGTCGCTGGCGTTCTCGGTCTGGGAGACCTACACCAACCAGGCGTTCGCGTATTTCGATACGCGGGCCCGTCTGTGGGAGTTCGCCTTCGGGACGCTGCTGGCACTGGCCCTGCCGTTCATCCGGCTGCCGCGCTTCGTGCGGGTCGTCGCGGGTTGGGCAGGCGTTGCGGCGATGCTCAGCGGTGGCTTCGTCCTCGACGTCCAGGGCCAGTTCCCGGGCTATGTCGCGCTGTGGCCGTTGGTCGCGGCCGCACTGGTGATCGTCGCCGGGCAGACGGACAGCGCCGTGGGAGTGGACCGCCTCCTGTCGTCCCGGCCGCTGGTCAAGGTGGGAGACCTGTCCTACGCCCTCTACCTGTGGCACTGGCCCGTCCTGGTGCTGGCCCTGATCTGGCAGGACAAGGCAGCGCCGGGAGCGCTGGGCGGTTTCCTGGTGATCGGCGTGTCCCTGGTCCTGGCATATCTGACGATGCGTTTCGTCGAGCGCCCGATGCGCGCACTGGCGTGGGCCGACCGGCGTCGTCGCCGTGCTGTCATCGTCCTGATGGTGTGTCTCGGACTGGTCGCCGCGCCGCTGGCCGGCTGGCAGCAGGTCATCCGCCAGCAGGCGGAGCAGGCCGCATCGCAGACGAGCGCCGATAATCCCGGCGCCGTCTCCCTGCTGCCCGGGTACACCGACGAGGTCTCCGAGGACGCCGTGATCCTGCCGGAACTGAGCACCATCCGCGGTGACTTCCCGCGGCTCGAACCGTGCAGCGTCGAGTCGACGTCCATCCCCTCCGACCTGGCAGCTTCCTGCACCCAGCGGCTCGCCGAAGGGGAGGCGAGCAAGACCGTGGTCGTGGTGGGGAACAGCCACGCACAGCACATGTCGACGGCGGTCGTCGCGCTCGCGGAGAAATACAACTGGACCGTGATCGACCTGATCTCGCTCGGTTGCCCCTTCGGTCCCGCGGAAGCAGGGACGACCCCCGAATGTGCGGAGTTCTACGAACGGTCCACGGCCTACATCGAGGACCTGGCTCCTGCTGCAGTGTTCACCATCGCGACGAGGACCCAGTTCGGCTCGACCGCGGAGACCCTGATGCCCGATTTCGGACGCACCGTGCAGCGATTCACCGATCGGGGCATCGAAGTGATCGGAGTCCGCGACAATCCCCGCTTCGACTTCAACATGCCCGAGTGCACGGAGGAGAACGCAGACGCCCTGGAGCTGTGCACCCCGCCCAAGGACCAGGTGCTCCCGGCCGTGTCTCCCCTGGAATCCTTCGACCCCGGCACAGCCCTGTACACCTCCGTCGATATGACCGATCTGGTGTGCCCGGGGAACGTCTGCCCGCCGATCATCGGCAACGTGTACGTCTACATCGACAACAACCACATCAGTGCCACCTACTGGCGCACGATGGTGTCCCGGTTCGAGGAGCGGATCGCCCATACCGCGGTGCTGAAATCGGCCTAGGCCGCCGTCGCGGTCACCCTGTGCAGGTCCGGAACAGCGTCATCCGCACGCCCGGCTGTCCGCCGGAGACGGCGGCCGGTGGAAAGCCCAGGCGCCGTGTCGGGTAGCCTTGAGCGGGCATGTCTGAAGTTCAAATCAATCAGGAGTATCTGTGAACGTTGATCTCGTCGTCGTTGGATCGGGCTTTTTCGGCCTGACCATAGCGGAACGGGCGGCCACCCAACTCGGCCTCAAAGTAGCCGTCCTCGACCGACGCCACCACATCGGGGGCAACGCGTACAGCGAGAACGAGGCCCGGACCGGCATCGAGGTGCACCGGTACGGTGCGCACCTCTTCCACACCTCGAACGAGCGTGTGTGGGACTACGTCCACAACTTCACCGAGTTCACGAACTACGTGCACAAGGTCTACACCCGCCACAAGGGCGAGGTGTACCCGATGCCGATCAACCTCGGCACCATCAACCAGTTCTTCCGATCCGCCCTCGGCCCGACGGAAGCCCGCGCCCTCATCCAGGAGCAGGCGGGCGAGCTCGCGGGCACGGACCCCCAGAACCTGAACGACAAGGGCATCCAGCTCATCGGGCGGCCCCTGTACGAGGCATTCATCAAGTACTACACGGGCAAGCAGTGGCAGACCGACCCGAAGGACCTGCCGGCCGAGATCATCTCCCGCCTCCCCGTGCGCTACACCTACGACAACCGGTACTTCAACGACAAGTACGAAGGCCTGCCGGTCAATGGCTACACGGCGTGGATCGAGCGGATGGCGGATCATCCGAACATCGACGTCCACCTGAACACGGACTTCTTCGACGAGGGCCACGAGTACTCACGGTCGACGACGCTCGGGCAGGTGCCCGTCGTCTACACCGGACCTGTCGACCGCTACTTCGACTTCGCCGAGGGCGACCTCTCCTGGCGCACCATCGACCTCGAGGAGGAGGTCCTGCCCATCGAGGACTTCCAGGGCTGCTCGGTCATGAACTACCCCGATGAGGACGCGGCCTTCACCCGTGTCCACGAGTTCCGCCACTTCCATCCCGAGCGGGACTACACCAAGGACGCGACAGTCATCATGCGGGAGTACTCGCGCTTCGCCGAGAAGGGCGACGAGCCGTACTACCCGATCAACACCTCGGACGACCGGGCGAAGCTGCTGGCGTACCGCGACCTTGCGAAGGGCGAGAAGTCGGTGCTCTTCGGCGGACGCCTGGGAACCTACAAGTACCTCGACATGCACATGGCCATCGGATCGGCCCTCTCCATGTTCGACAACAAGATCACCCCCCACTTCACGAGCGGTCAGACGTTCGAGAGCGGAGGAGTGGACGCATGAGCGCCACGTCAGAGGTCAAGGAGGCCGTCATGGAACAGGACAGCGCAACGGTTTGGAAGACGGTGCACCGGGTCGTGTTCCCGACGGACGGCGACACCGACACATTGCCCCTCTACGTGGACTTCAATGCCGCGCAGAGGGTCGTGGATGAGCAGCACCGTACCGAGCGGGCCGGGGCGGGGACCACGGCCGTCGTGGCCCAGCACCGCGCCCAGCGGTCCGATTTCATCGTCGATCGGCGTCAACTGCAGCTTCCGGCCTACCGCCGGGTCTCGTTCGGCACCTACTTCAACGCGTTCCCCGCGAGCTACTGGCGTGCGCACACGGACGTGGCGCAGGTACGCCTGGTGGTGGAGGTCGACGGAGACGCGACGGTCGTCATCTACCGCTCCAACGCACGGGGGACCTCGAACCGCGTGGAGAGCATCCAGGTCGGGGCAGACGAACCCGCCAGCATCGACCTTCCCATCACGGCTTTCGGTGACGGCGGCTGGTACTGGTTCGACCTCGTGGCCCTCGACACCGACGTCACCCTGCAGCGGGCCGAGTGGGCTGTTCCGCAGCCCGAGGGCTTCGAACCCGGATCCATCTCCATCGCGGTGACGACCTTCAACCGCCCCGACTACTGCGTCCGCCACCTGTCGACCTTCGCCGAGTCCGAAGAACTGCTCGACGTGCTCGACCGCCTCATCATCACCGACCAGGGCACCCAGAAGGTGCGGGACCAGGACGGCTTCGACGAGGCCGCTGCCCGCCTCGGGGACAAGTTCACGCTCCTCGAGCAGGGCAACCTCGGCGGCTCGGGCGGCTTCGCCCGCGGGATGCACGAGACGGTCAACGACGGCCGCAGCAAGTACGTGATCCTGCTGGACGACGACGTGCTGGTCGAGACCGAGGGAATCCTGAGGGCCGCCAACTTCGCGGACTTCACCCGCAAACCGACCATCGTCGGTGGCCACATGTTCAACCTCTACGAGCGCTCCGTGCTCCACAGCTTCGGCGAGGAGATCAACGAGTACCGCTACTTCTGGGGACCCGTCACCAACACGCGCGAAGCCCACGACTTCTCGGCGAGCAACCTCCGCACCACGCCCTGGATGCACCGCAGGATCGACGTCGACTTCAACGGCTGGTGGATGTGCCTGATCCCCACCAGCATCATCCGTGAGATCGGCCTTGCGCTTCCCGTGTTCATCAAATGGGACGACGCCGAATACGGCATCCGTGCCAAGGCCCACGGCTTCCGCACCGTCTCGCTGCCCGGTGCTGCCGTCTGGCACATGCCGTGGACCGAGAAGGACGACACGATCGACTGGCAGGCCTACTACCACCAGCGCAACCGCTGGCTGGCCGCCATGCTCTACTCGCCGTACAAGCACGGTGGCCGGATGCCGCGGGAAAGCTTCATGGTCGACGTCCGCCACCTGCTGTCCATGCAGTACTCCGCGGTCGCACTCCGTCTCAACGCGCTCGAGGACCTCCTCGACGGACCATCGCACCTCCACAGCACCATCGGTGCGAAGCTGCCCGAGATCCGGAGGCGCAGGGCCGAGTTCGACGACGCCCGCGTCAGCAAGAACATCGCCGAGTTCCCGGAGGTGAAGAGGGTCAAGCCGCCGAAACGGGGCATCAAACCTGCTCCCCCGCGCACCCTCAAGGGCGCACTGATCAAGGCCGGTACGGGGGCGCTGCGGCAGATGCGCCCTGCGCGCCCCGAAGCCGGCGTCCAGCCCGAGGCGAACGTGCCCGCCATGGACGCACGGTGGTGGCGGCTGTCGCAGCTCGACTCCGCCCTCGTCTCCTCGGCCGACGGGTCGGGCGCGTCCTGGTACAAGCGGGACTCGGACCAGTTCCAGTCCATGCTGAAGCGCAGCATGATCCTGCACCAGCGTCTTCTCGCCCGATGGGACACCCTCGCCGAGGAGTACCAGAAGGCGCTGCCGGAGTTCACGTCGCAGCAGGCCTGGGCACAGACCTTCGAGAACGCACACCCGGCCGAAGGAGTAGGGAAGTCGGTCCTGTGACTGGTGTGTCGGACAGGGCCGGATCGGGAGGCGAATCGCGGGCAGACCTCGTGGTACCGGGCTACGGCCACGGTCTGCGCGATGTCGTCCGCTCCCGCTACCTGCTGAAGCTGCTCGTCCAGAAGGAGCTCCGGGTGCGGTACCGGGGATCGGTGCTGGGGCTGCTGTGGTCGTACGTGAAGCCGGGTGTGCAGTTCGTGGTGTTCTACGTCGCACTGGGCGTGTTCCTCGGCCTCGAACAGAGTGAGCGGAATCCGGCCGGCCTGCCCAACTACGCCATCTACCTGTTCTCCGGGATCGTCCTCATCAACTACTTCAACGAGGCGCTCGGAAACGCATCGCGGGCGATCGTGTCGAACGGCGGGCTCATCAAGAAGATCTATCTTCCGCGTGAGCTGTTCCCGATCGCGTCGACCTGGGTGTCGGCCGTGCATTTCGTGCCCCAGATCATCATCCTCGTCGTGGCGTGCCTGTTCTCCGGCTGGTCGCCGACTCTCCTCCAGCTGGCCGCGGCGTGCGCGGGCTTCATCATCGTCACGATGTTCGCGATCGGGCTCGGGCTCCTCTTCGGCGCGGTGAACGTGTACTTCAGGGACGCGGAGAACCTCGTGGACATGCTGCTGATGGTGGCCACGTGGGCCTCGCCGGTCCTCTACCCGTGGCTGCTGGTCCGGGACAAGCTGGGAGAGTCTTTCTTTCTGATCTACCAGCTCAATCCGATCACCGTGGCGGTGGAGACGTTCCACTTCGCGTTCTGGCTACCGACCACCGAACGGGCCGAAGCGATTCCGCCGAACCTCCTCTCGCTGTGGATCCCGGTCGCGCTCGTCACATCCGGGCTGATGCTGATCATCGGCCAGCTCGTCTTCCGTCGGCTCGAGGGCCGTTTCGCCCAGGAGTTGTGACACATGACCACCGCCATCGAGATACGCAACGTCAACAAGCAGTTCGTCCTCCGCCACACCCGTTCCATGAAGGAAGCGTTTGTCTGGCTCATGAAGGGCCGCAAGGGGGACCTGTCCGAGCGTTTCCACGCGCTGTCGGACGTGTCCCTGACGGTCGAACAGGGGGAGTCCGTAGCGCTCCTGGGGTTCAACGGGTCGGGCAAGTCGACGCTCCTCAAGCACATGTCCGGAGTGATGCGGCCGGACTCGGGGTCCGTGAGGACCCGGGGCAGGGTGGCCGGCCTCATCGAGGTCGGAGCAGGATTCCACCCCGATCTCAGTGGGAGGGACAACGTCTATCTCAATGGGGCGATCCTCGGCATGGACCGGGACGAGATCGAGGCCAAATTCGACTCGATCGTCGAGTTCTCGGAGATCGGTCAGTTCATCGACACCGAGGTGAAGTTCTATTCGTCCGGCATGTACCTCCGGCTGGCCTTCGCGGTCGCAGTCCACACCGATCCGGAAGTGTTCCTGATCGATGAGATCCTCGCCGTCGGCGACGAACCGTTCCAGAAGAAGTGCATCGCCCGGATCCGGGAGTTGGCGGCGGAGGGCAAGACCCTGGTCGTCGTGAGTCATGACCTCGACATGGTCGCCAAGATCTGCGAGCGGGGTGTCCTGCTGGATCACGGCAACGTGCTGATGGACGGCCCGGTCTCCGACGTCATCGAGCGGCTTCGGTCCAACTAGTCCCTGGCGGCAAGAGCGAGAGCGCCGTGCGCCCGTCGAGCCGCACGGTTGAAACAATGCGGCATTCGTGCTGCCAATGGAGGAAATGTGTCTTGGTGGTCTACTGCACCGCTACTGATGGCGTGCATCGCCCTGATGGTGCTTCCCGGAGGAACGCTCGCACTGGCGCTCGGTTTTCGGAGGATTGCAGCACTCGGCGTCGCTCCTGCCCTATCAGTAGGAATCGCAGGGGTGGCGGCCGTTATTGCGCCTTTTCTCGGTCTTCAATGGAGCGCTTGGGTTGTTGCCGGGTTCACCATCATTCTCGCCGTAGCATCTCTCCTGCTCGGCAGGACCCCGTTGTTCTCAGTCACCCGCTCCTCCGGATCACAGCAGATTGATCGTTGGCCGGTCCTGCTCGGGGCGGCGGCGGGTGTACTTATCGGCGGCGTGCTCATCGCGCGTCACGCCGTGGCACTAATCGGCAACCCGGAGAACATCGCCCAGCGCTTCGACAATGTGTTTCATCTCAATGCGGTTCGCTTCATCATGGAGACCGGCAATGCCTCGACGCTGAGTCTCGGTGCAGTCACCGATTCAACAGGGCGGGGAGCGATCTACCCTGCGGCATGGCACTCCTTCGCAGCCCTGCTAGCGGAGGTGACAGGGACGGGAGTCGCGGAGGCGGTGAACGTCGTCAACGTGACGATCGCGGCCGTCGTGTGGCCGGTGTCCATGGTCTTCCTGGCGCGTGTTGTGGCCGGAGCGCGGCCGGTTACAGTCCTCTCGACAGGAATTCTGTCAGCCGGATTCATCGCATTCCCATTCCTTGTCATGGTGTGGGGGCCGCTGTTTCCCTACATGCTGTCCGTAGCCTTGCTCCCAGGAGCGATGGGCGTCGTTGTCATGCTCGTGGGCATGGCACGCGGCATGGAATCGGTGTCGAAACCGGTTCTGGCCATTGCCCTGCTGGTGATCATGGCAGGAATCGCGCTGTCCCATATGAGCAGTGTGAATTCGATGCTAGTCCTGACTCTGCCGCTGGTCATCTGGGCTGGCGTCCGACACGTGCGCATTCGTGCACGCACGCGGGCGGGCTGGCGGCCTTTCCTTCCGATCGTGGTGGCGGCGGTCGTGTACGTTCTGGTGTTCCTGGTCCTTTGGCTCAATTTGCGTCCTGCTCCCTACGACGTATGGGGTCCGCATCAGAGCCCCGGCGGCGCGATCGGCGAAGCGCTCGCAAACTCACCCATGGGATTTCCAGAAGTTCCGGTCGTCGTCTCAGTCATGGGACTGGCAGGTCTCGTCACGGTCGTGCGCTCCGGGCGGGATGCTTGGCTAGGTGTGGCCTTCGTACTGCTGGCCTATTTGTATGTCGCTGACGCGGCATTCGACCGGGGCGCCTGGCGGTCGGTGCTGACGGGCGTCTGGTATGCGGATACCAACAGGCTCGCAGCGCTGCTGCCAATCGTCAGCGCCCTCCTCGGGGGCCTCGCGGCGGGAGCGATGTGGCAGTGGCTTGCTCATCGCGTATCGAAGATGGCGCATCATGCCGATTCAGCCGCCCCTCCCCTTGTCGTCCGTGTAGTAGGGATCGTGGGAGCTGCGCTGGTCGCCATCATCCTCGCGTCAGGCGTGCAGTCGGCTGCGCTGCAGAGGTACCTGACAGAGTCGCAGCGCGTCTATCTCCGGGACTGGCCCGAGTCGGTACTCTCATCGGACGAGTACGCACTTCTGGATCGGCTGGACGACGAGGTTCCTGAGGATGCGACCATCGCGGTCAATCCCTGGAATGGTGGGTCACTTGCGTACGCCTTCACGGGTAGGGCCGTAACCGTCTACCACCTCTTTGGCTCGGAGGATCCGGCCGTTCAGGAAGTATCCGCGGAACTCAACCGCGCACCGCGGTCTGCGGCCGCCTGTGAAGCGATCCGCAGCACGGGCGTCTCATTCGTGCTCGATTTCGGCAGCCAGTACCTGGCGCCCAATGCCGCGGCCACGACCTACAGCGGATTGGAGGGCTTGCAGGATTCAGAGGCCGTCGAACTCGTCGATGAGCAGGGCGCTGCGAAGCTGTACCGCGTCGTCGCCTGTCAGTGAGAAGAGCAGCAGCTTTCAGACCCACCTTCACCACGTGGGACTGAAGCAGAAGGGCGCCGTGTTGGGCTGTAGCGAGGGCTCCTTAGCCTAGATGAATCAGATCTTGTGTTCGAGCAGGCTGAGCAGGTAAGCGCCGTATCCGCTCTTCACGAGCGGTTCCGCCCTCTCCTGCAACTCTTGGTCGGTGAGGAAGCCCTGCCGCCAGGCGATCTCTTCGGGAGCGCCGATTTTCAGTCCCTGTCGGTTCTCCACGGTCCGGATGAAGTTCGACGCATCATTCAGTGATTCGAACGTTCCGGTGTCGAGCCAAGCAGTCCCCCTTGGCAGGACTTCCACGTGCAGTTTGTTCCGCTCCAGATACGTCCGATTGACATCAGTGATCTCAAGCTCACCTCGCGGTGACGGCTTCAGATCCGCAGCGATCTCGACAACATCGGCATCGTAGAAGTAGAGACCAGGCACCGCATAATTGCTCTTCGGCTTGAGCGGTTTCTCCTCGAGTGTCACGGCCTTGCCGCTTTCATCGAATTCGACGACGCCGTAGGCGGAGGGGTCAGCGACCCAATATCCGAAAACGGCCCCGCCATCGATTTCGGCGAAACGACGTAGTTGGGTGCCCATTCCCTGGCCGTAGAAGATGTTGTCACCCAACACGAGCGCTACTGTCTCACCAGCGATGTGGTCGGCGCCCAGGATGAATGCTTGCGCCAGCCCGTCTGGCGAAGGTTGCTGCGCGTAGGTGATTGAGACCCCGAATTTGCTTCCGTCACCGAGCAAGCGTCCGAACTGCTCGGCGTCGTGAGGTGTCGTAATGATCAGGATGTCCTTGATCCCGGCCAAGATCAGGGTGGAGAGCGGGTAATAGATCATCGGCTTGTCGTACACGGGCACAAGCTGCTTGCTGATGCCCAGGGTGATCGGATGAAGTCGTGAGCCGGTCCCGCCGGCGAGGATAATTCCGCGCATCATCCGATTATTGCCCGAGAGGATGGTGCGGCAAAATTTGCCGACCTATCCTGCAAGCGCCGGGTGGGCGCGCCCATCGGCACGACCTGCCCGCGAGGCATTCACGCGTTATTCATGAGTTGAGCGCAGGGTAAGTGCATCTCGCGCGGAACAGGAGTTGCTGCGGATGAGTTCTCGGTCCGGAAAGGCCGCCGCGCGATACGAAGCCTAGGCATGAGTCAGAGATTTTCCACCGATGGGAACGACCGCACTAACCGGTTATCCGAAACGCCACGCCCGCGATCGCGGCATCGTCAATCTTGTCGTGTTGAGGCTTCGACGGGGGTCAGCGCTCGCGCGGCGCGGAGGGCAGCAGGTGTGACGATAAGTAGCAGAACCAACTCGCTCGCTGCGACCCCCGCTGCTATTCCCGTCAGTGATCCCGCCGAGGAGAGCAGGATCATGAGGGTGGTGCCGACGGCTGCGGCTGCAACCGTAGCCAGGAGGACGAAGACGTCCTTCCCGGCCGGAATCAGAAGGTTTCGGATCAGAGGTGTTCCGAGGTTTATGAAGAGGAACGCAAAGCCGTACAGCAAGCATGTGGTGGTGGTAGCTGCAACCAACTCTCCAAACAGGATCGAGGACACGAGAGGACCCAGCGCCGTTATCAGCACGGCGCCTATTACGCCGAGGACCAAATGTGAGATGAAGGCTGCCGCGTGTCGCCGGATCTGGTCGCCGGTTCGCTCCTCCAGCGTCCACCCCTGAAAGGTATTTCCAAGTGCGATAGTTGTGAATAGTCCGAAGCGGTAGAGCTGGTCCGCGGAAGAGTAGGCGCTGGCGATTGCAGCAGGGCCGCGGATAGTCGCAATAGGAACAGGTACTGACGAGTAGGCACTTCCTGAGATGTTGACGCCCGCCGCCCCGATCTGGCGGCGTAATTCCTGAAGGCTGTCCGAGAGGCTGGGACGTATGCGCACGTTCCGCGGGAAGTAGGCGAAGCGGAATGCAACGAGCGCAACGGAGGTGAGGACGACGAGGAGCGCAGGGTAGATGGCGATGACGCCCGATGCCGCTATGAGTGGGATCGCAACCACCGCGGAGACGACGCGGGGGAGGGCGTCGAATATTCCCATCAGCCTGGGCGATCCAATTCCCACACAGAACCAGGCGGGTGACAGGCCGGCAATCGCCGTGGCGCCGGCAACCGCTGCCGCATCCCAACGCCTGTCGGGCACGGCCAAGGCTGCGCTGAGGAAAGTCACGATTGGCAGCACTGCGAGGGAGAGAAGCCCTCGCGTGACGAGGCTCTGCCCGTACAGCGTCGACCTCCGGTCGGAGGAGACGCTACTTGCGACCAGCACGGTGCCTCGAATATTCCATCCCCAGACGATCGCGGTTGCTCCGAACGACCCGATGGCCAGTGCTGAAACGATGCTCGCCCAACCCGACGGGCCCGCAATGCGAGCAATCACCGGCAGGAGGAGTAGGGGCGTCAAGATGCCCAGAAGTGGAAAACCTACGAATCCGCTGAGGCGAAGGATGACTGTTTTCATGAAGGCCCCGGATACGCGATGGAAGATAACCCGGCAAGCCTACAGCGTGCGTAATCGACTCTCTGTCAGCGAATCACCCGGAAGTCGGCACGAGGATCGGACGGAGCGACGGCGGTAGGATCGGTAGGAAGCCCATCCGTACCGCCGTCGCTCGGCGGAAGTGACCCCGAAGGTATTTCGCGAACATATGACTGCCGAACGCTCCGAAATCGGATTCTACATACCCTTTTGGGGCAGTCTTTCGTACCTCAAGGACGTCGTGGAAAGCGTCCTCGCTCAGACGGACGATCGCTGGACGCTGACGGTGGTCAACGACGCTCATCCGGACGGCGATGTGGACAAGTACTTCGAGGAACTGACGGACTTCCGCGTCAGGTATATCCGTCTTCCAGAGAACGTCGGCATCACAGCGAACTTCAGGTACTGCGTCAGCCTCGCGGTCGAACCGCTCGTCGTCATTCTGGGGTACGACGACCTGGTGCTTCCGCGGTACGTCGAAACCGTTCTGCGTGCGTATGAGCTACATCCTGAGGCGACGATCATACAACCCGGTGTTCGGGTCATCGATGCGGCCGGCAATACCGCGAGGACCCTCGTCGACAGTGTGAAGCAGCGTCTGCTACGCCCTGCAGCGCCGAACCCCGTCATCCTCGAAGGCGACAGGCTTGCCGCTAGCCTCATGCTCGGCAACTGGCTGTATTGGCCCTCCTTGGCTTTTGAACGGGACAGCCTCAAGAAGCAGGACTTTCGCGACGAGTTCTCGGTCATTCAGGATCTCGCCCTGATCCTCGATCTCTTGATAGCCGGTGGCCGCCTCCTGGTCATCGACGTTGAGGTCTTCTGCTATCGCAGGCACACAGGTAGCGCTTCAGCGGCCGAACTCGTCGACGGCGCGCGCTTCAGGGGCGAACGAGAGTTCTTCAGGCTCGCGATTCGGTTAGCCGAGCCCGTCGGATGGAGAAGGACCCGTCGTGCCGCCCGTTTGCACCTCACGTCCCGCCTTCACTCTTTGGCCCTGGTGCCGCGGGCACTGACACGCGGCGATGGGCGTGGCCTCCTGGAGTTGGTCCGCCACACTGCAGGAAGCTGAGGAATTGGACGCTGTGGCTGCTCTACGCTGAACCGGATCAGAGGGCGGGCGCTGCGGGAGCCTGGTGCTCGCCGCCGGATTGGCGCGAATTTTCACCGTCCCGTAGCTTTAGAGATTATGCACAGCAACGGTCATGAGCGGAAGTTTCCGCCCGTCGAGAAGTCCACCTGCGCCGCCGTCATCTCGGCATACCGTCCTCCGCAAAGCCTGGTCCTGCGCGTTGAGGATCTTCTTGCGCAATTCTCGACGGTGGTGGTTGTGGACGATAGCGGCACCGGTGACAGTGTTGTGCTCGACCAGTGTCGGGATAAGGGTGCGATCACGATCCACCAGACGAGGAACATGGGCATCGCGGCGGCACTGAATCGCGGCATCGCAGAAGTCAAGGCTGTCAATCCGGCTGCCAAGCACATTGTGACGTTCGACCAGGACTCGGCTCCCTCGCTTGGCTTCCTTGAGGGCTTTGAATCAGCGGCCTCCGAAGCAGAAAGGGACGGGGTGCCTTTCGGTTCCATCAGTCCCGCCATCATTAACGAGACCAGGGTACGTTCCACACGCTCGGCGGGGTCCTACCATGAGGTCACGGAGCCCATTCAGTCCGGCACCCTGGTCCCTCTCCGAGTACTTGAGGAGATCGGCGGCTTCGACGAATCCCTGTTCATCGACGGCGTCGACACGGACGCCTATTGGCGCATGAGGAGCATGGGCTACGTCGCTATAGCCGCCCGTGCTGTGCGGCTGGAACACGAGCTCGGAACGCGGAGCGCAGCCAACTTCCTTGGTCGTGAATTGACGGTGCACGGTGCGCCGCTGCTCATCATGCAGAGCGCACCCTTCCGCTACTACTATCTGGTCCGCAATCGATGCGAGTTGACTCGGCGATATATCCGCTCATACCCGTTATCGATGGTGCGAGGAATCGCTCTGGATCTCCGCCATCTGATCATTGTCCTGGTGCTCGGTTCTGCGAGAAGTACCAGAATCCGATTCATGGCGAAGGGGCTGGTCGACGGGTTGAAAGGTGTCGGGGGAAGCATTGCAGCGTCGACAGGACGCGCGCCCCTGAAGGGGGTAGGTCATGAGTAGGAACGAAGCCATTGTCGATCAGCAGCCGCGTCCTCGCCTCCTCGTCATCATGCCGGCATGGAACGAGTCGGAATCGGTTGGAGCGACGGTGAGGGAGGTGCTGTCGACGGTACCCCACTGCGAAGTCCTCGTTGTGGATGACGGCAGCTCGGACAACACCGCGGACATCGCGCAGGCAGCGGGTGCATCAGTACTACGGCTGCCCTACAACCTCGGAGTCGGGGGCGCGATGCGGGCGGGATTCAAATTTGCGCGTCGCTGGAATTTCGACCAGGCTGTCCAGGTCGACGCGGACGGCCAGCACGACCCGAAGGATCTCATAGCGGTCGTGCGCGGGCTCGACGTCGCAGATATCTCCATAGGTGCCCGATTCGCCGACCGGGGAGACTACATCGTCCGCGGCCCCCGCAAATGGGCCATGACCTTTCTCGGACGTTCCATTTCCCTGCTCGCGAAGACGCGCCTCACGGACGTCACGTCGGGATTCAGGGCAGCGAACAGACGGGCGATAGCCCAGTACTGCGAGCACTATCCGGCGGAGTACCTGGGGGACACGATCGACTCTTTGGTTGTCGCTATTCGCTCGGGTTTGACCGTGACCCAGGTGCCCGTCGAAATGCGTGCTCGGCAGGGCGGGCAGCCGAGCCACAATCCTCTGAAGGCGGCCCTATATCTAGGGCGTAGCGGTTTCGCGCTGCTGATCGCGCTGACTCGAAAGCGAACAGTAGTTCCTGTTGAGGAGTTCAGCGTATGAGTACCCTTTTCCCGTTCCTTCTGGCGTTCGTGATCGTCGCGTTCATCGTCTGGCTGCTGAGACAGCGCAAGCTTCGCGAGAAATACGCGATTCTTTGGATTGCCGTGGGGATAGCGACCTTGTTGCTGGCAGGGTTCCCCGCTCTGTTAGCCACTGTTGCGACCGCGGTCGGGTTCGTGGTGCCCTCGAACTTCCTCTTCGTCGTGGCAATTGTTCTTCTGCTGGGCGTCTGCCTGCATCTTTCCCTCGAGATAAGCGTTGTCGAGGATGAGACGCGCGCGCTAGCAGAGGAGGCTGCAATTCTTCGGAATCAGCTTGAGAGCCTTGAGGGCAAGATCAGTCTCATCACTGATTCGAAGAGGCCGAACGGTCGTGAAGGAACGGTCGAATGACGGTCAGAGCAAGTGTCTGTATGGCTGCGTACAACGGTTCGCGATACATCGAGGAACAGATTCAATCCATACTCGACGACCTCGGGATGAACGACGAACTCATCGTCGTAGACGACCGATCCAAGGACGGTACGGCCGACCTTGTCGAGGGGATGGATGATCCCAGAATTAGATTTTATCGGTCCCCGGAGAACTGCGGATACGTCCGGACCTTCAGTAAAGCGGCCGAGATGGCGCGAGGTAAGTATGTATTCCTGGCGGACCAGGACGACATCTGGGTTGCTGGAAGGACCGAACTGCTTATCCGTGAGCTACGCGACCATGCAGTTGTAGCGGGAAATGTGGCAATATTTGGGGGAGCGCCAGTTCCCGCGGACTGGTCTCTGAAGGCCCGCGATTCGTCCCGCAGACTTCGCAACATCGTGGGCACCCTGATCGGTTACCGACCGTACTACGGCTGCGCAATGGGCTTTCGGAGAGATTTCTCTGACGTCGTCCTTCCGATGCCGAAGTATTTGTACGAGTCGCACGACTTGTGGATCGCTCTCGTGGCCAACTTGGCGGGGGAGATGCAGCACGTTGAGGACCCTCCGGTTCTCTACCGGCGCTTGCACGAGGACAACGAAACTCCTCGAGGGTGGCGATCACCTCGGCAGATAGCGCGAGCTAGGCTCATGCTGTTCCGGTGTCTATTGACAGCGACGGCCCGCCTGCGCGATCACAAGCGGGCCGTCAGAAGTCAGCAGGCGCAGAACTAGCGGGCGCGGACCACACCGACGGAGGTGGCCCTGCCGCGCGCCCACCGACCCGTGATCGGCGCGTCAGAGGTATCGCCGTAAGCGTAAGTCACATTGGTGACGACCCTCAGATTACTGTTGGCCAGGAACCATTGCGAGCCGCGTTTCACGCCCACAGTCGAGTAGCCGTCGTTGTCCCAATCGCCGCTGACCGGAACATCCGTAGCATTTCCGAACACGAACGAGCCGGCGACCGATGGACGGAGATTGCTATTGGTGAGGTAGAACTGCTTCCCCGACGTGCTCGGCCGGGCGACGCCGAGTGTGTCATTCCCGTCCCGGTCCCAGTCGCCCACAATCGCAGTATCGCCCTTGGCTCCGAAGACGATGACCCCGTCGGCGAACCCGGAGGAGTTCGAATTCTTGACGTATGCAACTCCGTTGCGGTAGACACCGATGGTCTCCGTACCGTTGCCGTCCCAATCACCGCAGATCGGCTGGTCGGTCCCGCTCCCATAGGAGAGGCGAAAACCGGGATCGCTTGAGCTGAGGGAGTTTCGAATGATCCAAACGCCCCCGTAGAAAGTTGCCGGAGTGGATACACCGTTGCCGTCCCAGTCGCAGGTCAATAACTTGTCACTCGACAGGCCCATGGATGAACTCGCCGGGACGCCGCCCCTGAAGTGCACCTCGTTCGGCCCCGTCGCACCTTGCTGCCCAGTCTCAATGCCTGAATTCCGAGCGAAAGCAGCTAGCTGATTAGACGTTCCGTTCCAAACGTTCGAGTCTCCCACGAACGGTCCGGTTGCGCTATACTGCCATACCGTATAGGTCGTCCAGCCATTGGGCATCGTCCCCGGTCCTGCTTGGTTATAAGCAGCGAGGTGAAGCGGGTGGTCGCTGAAGGCCTGTGAAGCGCCGGTACACCTGTTCCACCAGTCAGTAGTGGTGTAGATCATGGGCACGCGACCGGTCCTTGCCAGCACGGTGTTGGAGAAGTCCCGGATCCATGTGACCATCTGACTTGCCGACATGTTGTAGCAGTCGTTGCCCAAGGATGAGTAGGGGTTGTACTCCACGTCAAGGAGCGGAGGAAGCGTCTGACCATCAGCGGTCCATCCCCCTCCGCCGTCGATGAAGTAGTTCGCCTGGGCGGCGCCCGAGGTGAGGCTGGGAAGGGCGAAGTGGTACGCTCCGCGAATCATACCGGCGCTTGCGGAGCCGCCGTACTGCTGGCTGAAGTAGGGATTCTTGTAGCCAGTGCCTTCGGTCGCTTTGACATAAGCGAAACGTGCTCCCTGGTTATAGGCCCCCTGCCAATCGACGGTCAGCTGATGACTGGATACATCCAACCCTTGGATTCCGGTTGGACGCCAGCTCGATGCTGCTGCCGCATTCGATGGTGCGGAGGCGCCGAATTGGAGTTCTGCACCTTTCAGCCCCAATTCGTCAACAGCTTCATCGAGCGCTCGGTCTCGGTCGGTTGGAGTCTGTGCGTTGCCGGTTTCCTTCAGCCGTTCGAGGCCTTGTCCCATGTAAGAACCCAGTTCACCGATCTCCTCGGAGAGCGTGGTACCAGCGGACTCGCTTGTGCTGGGACCAGGGGACGGAGCCGCCGGTTCGTTTGCTCCCGCCGTCGGCAGGGACGTGGGCGTCGGGGCGGTGGGCTTGGAAGGTGAGGTGCTGGTCTCGACGGAAGGTTCGGCGGCGACAGTGCCGCCCCTACGCTCGGAACCTGCTGTCGGAGACCCCGAGGGTTCGGCGGCCGGAGCGTCCTTCTTCACGGATGCCGTCGATGTCGGTTCGGGGATAGTACCGGCGTGGCCTGGAGCCGCTGGCACTAGCAATGCGAAGGTCAGCACCGCGATCGAGAGGAACGGGCGGCGGCGAACGTGGAGCGGTTTTCGCTCAAGCGTGTTGAGCACGAGTGCGTTGGGATCGGTCATGGTGATACTTCTTCCAGTTGGATCGGCCGTCAGTAACGTACGGAGGCGCAGCCCAGGGGGGAGTTGCCCGGTGAGTAGGGGGAGATGCCGATGCCGTATGTACAAACTTGGTACGTCCCTCGTTGGGTGATCGGTGTTCGGGTGGTATAACCGTGCTGCCCGCCGATACCCAACGCTCTGTTGGCGTCAGTCCTCAACTGTCCGGTTGGGTAGGCAAACCCCCTGCGTGAACCGTCGGGGTAGGTGATGTAGGTGTGCACGGTTGTCGAGGCTGGCGCCATGTCGCGGTCGACCGTCCAGCCGCGGGCCTCCAGGAAAATACCGTCCGCGGTGGCGTCGATTCGAGCCGAATCCAGGTATCCCTTCGGGGCCTCAGCAAACCCTGTATTCACCGAGATACATCCGAGACGCGTGTTCTCCGTTGATGACGGACTTACAGCGATGCCGTAGGCGCACACTTCATATAGGCCAGCAATCGGAGCTTGCACGGTTTCTTCGTAGCCGTGGTTGCCGGCGACGCTGAAGGCTGTGTTGACATCGCTTCGTGTCTTGTTGGCCGAAAACGCAGTTCCTGTCCTTCGGCCCGATGGATCTGTCACATAGATGTGGACCGGAATAGACGCCAGGGCATTCTCACGTTCCATGGTCCAGCCGCGAATTCGCAGTAATGCGGAGGTACTTGTCTTTTCGACCTTGACCTCATCCAAACTGCCGATAGGCGGTGCTGCGCTTACCTCGACCGTCTTGCATCCGAGGGCGGTGTTGAAGTATTGCCCGATCGCGTGGGAGCAGACGGAGTAGCGCCCCGGGGCGTTGATCGAAATGCTTTCGTCGTATCCATGCTGGCCTGTTACGGCCAGAGAATTGTTGACATCGGTTCGCGTCTTATTGGCTGTGAAGGCGTAGCCAGTCCGAACTCCGTTAGGAGCTGTTACATATACGTGAGCCGGCGTGCTGATCGATGACCGAGAGGGGTCCAACGCCCACCCCTTCACGGTCAGGGCCACCCTATCGTTCGCTCGAGTCACCCTCAATTCATCGAAGGAGCCGATGGGAGGCTCGGCGTTGCTGACCCGAACGGTCTTACACCCAAGAGCGGTATTCCCACTACCGGCAATCGCGAACACGCATACTTCATAACTGCCAGAACGAGTTACCGAGATGTCTCCGTCAAAACCGTGGTTCCCACCTAGCGCCAGCGCGGCATTGACATCGGGGCGGCTACCCGTGGCATTGATGATGTGGCCCTTGCGCACTCCATCAGGTCCGGTCACATATGCATGTGCTTCCGTGGACAAGGAGGGGTTGTTGGGATCTGCCGCCCAGCCCTGCACTTTCAAAAAAGCAGTGTTCTCGTTGCGTGACGACATCAGGTTGTCGAAGGAACCCAACGCCGGGGCGTTGTTGAGCAGAATCGAGACAGTTGCAGCGTTATTACTCACCGAATCGATCCGGACGCGGGTCCCGCTGTGGGTGGCGAACGTCTGTCCCTGCTGCCAGGTGAGGGTCGTGTTGCCCCAGCCTGACCGGAAACTGTTGGGAGTAAGGACGATCGAGGCGTTTCCACTCCAGCCAAGGACGTCCTGTTTGGTGATTTTGACGCCCCGGTTGCCGCCGACCGCCGTCGCTACGTCGCTTCCAACGGGTGCCCGCAGCTCCAGATAGTAGGTCTCACCGCTCACGGGGTCCTTGAATTTGACTGCCCGACCAGCTGCTGTCCCGCTCCAGGGAAGGAGCGTAAGTGACTGAGAGGAAGTGGGAGTCCCGAGATTGCGAACCTCATCACCCCGGCCGAAACCGCCGTACTCCCAGAGAAACGCGTTGATTGCTGGGGAACTGACCTGGGCGTAACCCATCAGGTCGGAGGTGTCGCCGTATTCGGAGGACCAGCAGGCGGGGTCTGTCCACGATCCCCCGGACTGCGGCACGTCGGAACGACCGTTGGTGCAGGCGAGAGAGTTCGCGTGGTGCAGGCCAAGGACGTGCCCGAATTCGTGCGTCACGACGTTGTTGGTGAGCGCAGACGGGTAGGGCATGATGACCCGCCCACTGGTGGAGCTGTCGGTGAAGCCACCGCCGAGGATGCCCCAGGAACCGTTGTAGTTGAGGTCCGCGTGAGGCACGAAGATAACCAGAGATTCGTAGGAGCGGTACTGCCAGCCCAGTTCGCGGGTGACGGTTGCCATGATCGTGCCGTACGAGTCCGTGATTTTTGCCGCCGACTTGTGGCGAAACTCGTTCACCTTCGTTATCGACAATCGCCCGGCGGAAGCCGACTTCCAGTAGGAGTTGGCGCTCGTGATCGAGTTACGAGCCGCCGTCATGTTGATCGCGTCGGTATCGGCGACTGTCTTTCCTGCGAGCTGCACCGTCACGAGGGTGACCTTGAAGTCTCCCGAGCGCGGTCCGATGGCCGCGGTCCCCGCACTGCCGTCGACGTTCAGGGGTGATGCCGTCTTGAGCGGCGTGACGGGTTGCGCGAAGTGTTCGCCGTACCGGGCGTTGGAGTCCGGGTCGTCGAGCGGGTTCCAGTTCAGGTCCGGAACGAAGGACGTGACCTTGTCCTGTGCAGCGGGCGCAGTGGTCGCGGCTGTGCTCGGTTGTGCCGTCGGCTTCGCGGCGCCCGTGCCGGCCGGAGCTGGCGCGGCAGGAGCGGTGGTCGCAACCGGAGCAGGAGACGCACTCGGAGCAGGAGACGCACTCGGAGCGGTGGCCGGAGCCGGAGCAGTCGAGGGGACGGCGGGAGCGGCCGTCGTGGAGGGGGCCGGCGCCGGTACGGCGTCGTTGGCTACTGCAGGAACCGCGCTGCCCAGGAGACCGAAGGACAGTAGAGCGGCGCACAGTAGCCGGGCGGGGGAGGGCAAGGTCACGGGTTTCTCCAGCAGAATCCGGGCGTCAGCCAGCTGAGTGAATCTCGAGAAGACTACATATCTGTTACGAATGGGACTCGTGTTTTGGATGTGAAAGCGGAATCTTAGGTAAAACCTGCGCCTCCCCCCGCATTCCTCCCGGCGTGTTGATGCGGATGGAGCGTGATAAGCGGCACGTTCCTGCAGCGCGTGTACTTATACACAGGGCCTCCCGCGTCTAGTCGCGCCGGTCCGCGTTCAGTAGGGTGTGGAGCGGCGGGAGCCATCAGGCTCCGGCCGTCACGCCAGCGTCGGCGTGCGGATGTGCGGAGGTATCCATGGATGCTGTGCGCCTGGTCGAGGGCGAGGTACGCGAACTCATCCGCAGGCGCGGCCTGGACCCCTCCCTGCAGGTCTCCGAAGTGCAGGTCCTGGTGAACGACGCGATCGCCGACTACGAGGAGCGGTCCGTCCGGGGCGTCCTTCCGCCGCTGGGCAGGATCGACGTCGCGCGCCGGCAGATCTATGACGCCGTTGCCGGATTCGGGGTCCTGCAGCCCTACCTCGACGATCCGTCCGTCGAGGAGATCTGGATCAACGCGCCGTCGGAGGTGTACGTCGCGCGGAACGGCGAATCCGAGCTCACGGCGCTGACGCTGACAGACCAGCAGGTGCGGGATCTCGTCGAGAAGATGCTGAAGTCGTCCGGGCGCCGCCTCGACCTGTCCTCTCCCTTCGTCGATGCCTCCCTTCCGGACGGGTCCCGTCTCCACGTGGTGATTCCGGACGTCACCCGCAAGCACTGGTCCGTGAACATTCGGAAGTTCATCGCGCGTGCATCGAGGCTCGAGCACCTCGTCGACCTGGGCTCGCTGTCCCCGCAGGCAGCGCGGTTCCTCGGCGCAGCCGTCGCCAGTGGCCTCAACATCCTCGTCTCCGGCGCGACGCAGGCCGGGAAGACGACGCTGCTCAACTGCCTCGGAGCGTCGATCGGCCCCCGGGAGCGGGTCATCACGGTCGAGGAGATCTTCGAGCTGCAGCTTCCCCTGCGGGACGTCGTCGGCCTGCAGTGCCGGCAGCCCAACCTCGAGGGCCACGGAGAGATACCACTGCGGCGCCTCGTCAAGGAGGCCCTCAGGATGCGGCCGGACCGCCTGATCGTCGGTGAGGTCCGTGAGGCCGAGAGTCTGGACATGCTGATCGCACTCAACAGCGGTCTTCCGGGGATGTGCAGCGTCCATGCGAACAGTGCCCATGATGCGGTGACCAAGATCTGCACGCTGCCGCTCCTCGCTGGGCAGAACATCTCCAGCAGTTTCGTCGTGCCCACGGTGGCATCCTGCATCGACCTCGTGGTGCATTGCGCGCGGCTCTCGGGCGGGCAGCGCAGGGTCATGGAGATCATGGCGCTGGGTCGCCGCGTCGAGAACGGGGTCATCGAGTCCTCCTCCATCTTCAGGAGCATCGACGGGAATCTGCAGCTGACGGCCAGCGGCATGCCGGCAGAGGAGAAATTCGCGGCCGCGGGGGTCGACGTGTCGGTCCTGCTCGGAGTTCGCGCATGAGCACCGCGCTCGGTGTCGCCCTCGGTGCCGGTCTCTTCATCGTCTGGTGGTCCTGCTGGGAGCGTCCGGCCGCGGAGCGCCGGGTTCCGGCACGGCGGCGGCTGCTCGACGACCTTCTGCTGCGTGCCGGGGTCGAGCGGGTCTCGTCGAACGGCCTGATCGCCTCGTGCGGTGCCGTGGGCGTGGTGGTGCTGCTCATCGGCTTCGTCCTGACGGGTTCCGCCCCGATCGCGCTGTGCTTCGCGCTGTTCGGCGGGTTCCTGCCGTTCTCGATCGTGAGGTGGCGTGCCGCCCGGCGAACGGCTTCGCTGCGCGAATTGTGGCCGGACGTGGTGGACCATCTTCGCTCCGCTATCCGGGCTGGGTTGTCCCTTCCGGAAGCGCTGATCCAGTTGGGAGAGAAAGGCCCGCTCGAGCTGCGGCCCGCGTTCCGGGCGTTCGCCGTGGATTATCGGGCGGGCGGACGCTTCGACGACGCACTGAACCGCCTCAAGGAGCGGCTGGCAGATCCCGTGGCGGACCGCATCGTCGAGGCACTCCGTATGACGCGTGAGGTGGGCGGCTCGGACCTGGGCCGGTTGCTCGGCACCCTGTCCGAGTTCCTGCGGGATGCGGCGCGGACGCGCAGCGAGCTGGAGGCCCGGCAGTCCTGGACGGTCAACGCTGCCCGGCTGGCTGTCGCTGCTCCGTGGTTCGTCCTGCTGCTCCTGTCGACCAGGCCGGAGGCCGTGCGTGCCTACAATTCCGCAGGAGGAGCTGTGGTCCTCCTCGGCGGACTCCTGGTCTCGATCGTCTGCTACCGCGTGATGCTGCGGATCGGGGCGCTGCCCGAGGACGAGCGGGTGCTCCGATGAACCCGGCAACCGCAATGGCCGCCCTCTGCGGGCTCGTCCTCGGGACGGGCCTCTGGCTTGTGATCGTGCGGCTTCCGGCTATGCGTCCTCCAACGCTGACGCAGCGCGTGGCACCGCAGCTGCGCGCGGTGGATGTGCGGTCCAGGCTGCTCTCCGAGTCGCCGGCCAACGTCACACCCTTCGGGCCGCTCGAGCGCATTCTCCGTCCCCTGCTGGCGGACGCCGTTTCCTGGTCCCACCGCTTCAACCCGGCGGCGGCAACGCTCGCCCGGAGACTCGCTCAGGCGGGCCGGGGCCAGACGACCACCGACTTCCGGGCCCAGCAACTCCTGTGGGCTGCGGGCGGACTGGCCGGGTCGACGGTGGTCATGGTCCTCCTGGCGGCGTCGGGTTCGGCGAACATCCCCCTTGCCGTCGTCATCATCCTCGCTTGCGCCGTCATGGGGTTCGTCGGGCGGGATTACGTCCTGTCGTCCGACATCAAGCGGCGCGAGGCACGGATGCTCGCCGAGTTCCCGAGCCTCGCGGAGCTGATGGCGCTGGCTGTCTCCGCAGGGGAGAGTACGACGGGCGCGCTCGAGCGCATCTGCAGGACGGCGTCCGGCGAGCTGGCCGGTGAATTCTCCCTCGTCCTTGCCGCGACCCGCGCCGGAAAGCCACTTGTCGACGCCCTGCAGGAGTTCTCGCACCGGACACGTCTCGCTCCGCTCTCCCGTTTCGTCGATGGCATCACGGTCGCCGTCCAGCGGGGTACGCCCCTCGCGGACGTGCTGCGCGCCCAGGCCCAGGACGTCCGGGACCTCGCCAAGCGCGAACTGATGGAATCCGCCGGCAGGAAGGAGATCGCGATGATGGTGCCGCTGGTCTTCGGGGTACTTCCTTTGACCGTTCTCTTCGCCGTGTATCCGGGACTCGCACTGATCAATCTCGGCTTCTGACCCACCGACAACCACAAGAAGGGGCACTCCCATGAAGATCCTGACCAGTGCATCGCGCATCGCACTCCTGGTACTCGTGGCGGTCACCGCCCTGCTCCGGCCCCCGGACGAACGCGACGACGGCGAATGGAACGACGGCGAACGGGGCGACGTGCCGGGCTGGGTCATGATCACGCTCATGTCCGCCGTCCTCGTCGCCGCCCTTCTGGCGATCGCCGGGCCTGCCCTCGAGGGCCTGTTCAACCAGGCGATCAATCAGGTCTCGCCCTAGGTGAGAGTGCGATCGCGCACCCTGCACACCGCTGCAGGCACAGGCGGTGAGGATCACGAGCGCGGCGCTGCCGTTGTCGACTTCGCCCTGATCGGCGGTCTCCTGACGGTCATCTTTCTCGCGATCGTCCAGCTGACACTCGTCCTCCATGTACGCAACACGCTCATCGACGCGGCCTCGTCCGGCGCCCGCTACGGCACGCTTGCCGACCGCAGCCCGCAGGACGCGGTGGGACGCACGGAGGAGTTGATCCGTGGTTCCCTGGCCGATTCCTACGGGTCGGACATCACGATCGGTGAGAGCACGGTCGATGGTGTCCGCATCCTCGAAGTGGTGGTCCGCGCACCCCTGCCCGTTCTGGGCCTGATCGGGCCGGCAGGCGTGATGGAGGTGCATGGACATGCGGCCCTGCCATCGTGAGGTGGTGCCGGCCTCGGTCCGGCACCGGACGCACGGGAGGACTCCCGGACGCGAGAGACGGCGACCCGTGGCACGCAGGGTGCCCCTGAGCGGGGAGGACGGCAACGCCGTCGTGGAGTTCGTGTTCCTCGGCGTCGTGCTCCTGGTCCCGGTCGTCTACCTCGTGCTCACCGTGGGTCAGTTGCAGGGCGGGTCGTTCGCCGTCGTCGGTGCCGCCGACCAGGCTGCGAAGGTCTATGTGGACGCGCCGACACCGCAGGCGGCGGACGCACGGGCGCGGGAAGCGGTGCGCATCGCCCTGTCCGATTTCGGGTTCAGCGAGGACCAGGCGGCTGTGGACATCGCCTGCAGCGAGGAATGCCTGGCGCCGGGCTCGAACGTGACCGTCGTCGTGCGCCTCGAGGTACCCCTGCCACTGATCCCCGGTATCGCCGGATCCTACGCCTCTGCCGCGACCGTGGACGCGACCTCGACGCAGATCGTCGAACGGTTCGGCTGATGCGACAGCTACAGGCACAGTGGAACGATCCTGCGGAGGACGGGCAGGTCGGGGTCCTGGTCATCGGGTACCTTCTCATCTCGCTGCTCGTCGTCACTGTCGTGCTCGCCGTCTCAGCCGTCTACATCGAGCACAAGAAGCTGTTGTCGGCTGCCGACGGCGCCGCCCTCGCAGCCGCCGACAACTACAGCATTCCGGTCGGGACCGGCGGTGCCGGCGCGACGACGCCGCTGCCCGTGCTGCAGGATTCCGGCGTCGAGGAGTCGACCGCCGGCTATCTGGCGGCAACCGGTGCCGATGCCCGTTTCGAGCAGCTCACCATCGATCCCGCGACGGGTGCGCCCGACGGGCGGACCGCGCGCGTCGTCCTCACTGCCGTCGCGCGTCCGCCGATCGGAAATTTCCTCGTACCGGCCGGGATCCCGATCACCGTGCAGGCCGACGCGCGCGCGGAACTGACCCGCTGACGCGCCCGCTGCCGCCCGATGTCGCACCACGCCGATGACGTAGGCTGGAAGAACCATGGCAACCACTGATTTTCCCGCAGAGATCCGTGCCCTGCGCGCCAAGTACCAGTCCATCGAGCAGGTCTCCGATGTCGAGGGAATCCGCAAGGACATCGAGGAACTGAGCGAGGAAGCCGGGGCCCCGGACCTCTGGGACGATCCCGCCGCGGCCCAGAAGGTGACCTCCAAGCTGTCCTACCGGCAGTCGGCCCTCGAACGGCTCGAGACCCTCCAGAGCCGCATCGACGACCTCGAGGTCCTCGTGGAACTCGCGCAGGACGAAGGCGACGAGGACTCCCTCGCAGAGGCCGAGAAGGAACTCGTCTCGCTGAGCAGGTCCCTCGACGACCTGGAGATCGTGACCCTGCTGGCCGGCGAGTGGGACGAGCGGGAAGCCGTGGTCACCATCCGCTCGGGAGCCGGGGGAGTGGACGCCGCCGACTTCGCCGAGATGCTCCTGCGCATGTACCTCCGCTGGGCCGAACGCCACGGCTACCCCACGCAGGTCCTCGACACCTCCTACGCGGAGGAGGCCGGCCTGAAGTCCGCGACGTTCGAGGTCAAGGCGCCCTACGCCTTCGGCACCCTGTCCGTCGAGGCGGGGACGCACCGCCTCGTCCGCATCAGCCCCTTCGACAACCAGGGCCGCCGCCAGACGTCCTTCGCCGCCGTCGAGGTCATCCCCCTCATCGAGCAGACGGACGTCATCGAGGTCCCGGACAACGAGATCCGCGTCGACGTCTTCCGCTCGTCCGGCCCCGGCGGGCAGTCCGTCAACACCACCGACTCCGCCGTCCGCCTGACCCACCTGCCCACGGGACTCGTGGTGTCGATGCAGAACGAGAAGTCGCAGATCCAGAACCGCGCCGCGGCGATGCGCGTGCTCCAGTCCCGGCTCCTGCTCCTCAAGAAGGAACAGGAGGACGCGGAGAAGAAGGCCTTCGCCGGCGACGTGAAGGCGTCCTGGGGCGACCAGATGCGCTCCTATGTCCTCAACCCGTACCAAATGGTCAAGGATCTCCGCACCAACCACGAGGTGGGCAACACCTCGGCGGTCTTCGACGGCGAGATCGATGATTTCATCGATGCCGGCATCCGCTGGCGCACGAACAACCGCAACGACGCCGCCTAGCCACTACCCGAATGTGACGCGACACCACCTGTTCAAGCCGTCAGGCTCTTGCGCGCGACACACCGCCGGGGTAACGGGCGCCTCGTGATGCCGTCGTTATAGTCGAGGAGCCGGCGCTTCCTTCCCCCAGCAAATGCCCGTGCCCGGCGGACACCATGGGCGCAGAGTGATCATGATCCGATTCGACAACGTCACGAAGACCTACGACTCCAAGTCGCAGCCCGCCCTCGATTCCGTCTCCCTCGAGGTGGACCGCGGCGAGTTCGTCTTCCTCGTCGGCGCTTCGGGCTCCGGCAAGTCGACCTTCATCCGCCTCGTGCTCAAGGAGGATCGGGCGACGAGGGGTGCGGTCTACGTGGCCGGCCAGAACGTCGCCAACATCCCCAGCTGGCGCGTGCCCCGCCTCCGCCGCGGGATCGGCGTCGTGTTCCAGGACTTCCGCCTGCTGCCCAACAAGACGGTCTTCGCCAACGTCGCGTTCGCGATGCAGGTCATCGGCAGGAGCCGCGCCGTCATCCGGGAGACCGTTCCCGACGTCCTCGCGACCGTCGGCCTCGAAGGCAAGAACGACCGCATGCCGCACGAACTCTCCGGCGGCGAGCAGCAGCGCGTCGCGATCGCGCGTGCCATCGTGAACCGGCCCGGCATCCTGCTCGCCGACGAGCCCACCGGAAACCTCGACCCGACCACCTCCATGGGCATCATGAAGGTCCTCGACAAGATCAACCAGAACGGCACCACCGTCGTCATGGCCACGCACGACGACGACATCGTGGACACGATGCGCAAGCGCGTCGTCGAACTCCGCGGCGGTTCCGTGGTGCGCGACGACGCCCAGGGCATCTACGTCGGCGATGCCGGAGCGATGGCCGGATGAGGCTCGCCTTCATCCTGTCCGAGATCGGCTCGGGCATCCGCCGCAACCTGTCCATGGTCACCTCGGTGATCCTCGTGACCTTCATCTCGCTGACCTTCGTCGGCGCGGCCGGGCTGTTCCAGCTGCAGATCAACCAGATGAAGGGGTACTGGTACGACCGCGTCCAGGTCACCCTCTACCTCTGCGTCGACAACTCCTCGGAGACCAGCTGCGCCACCGGACCCGTGACCGAGGACCAGCGGGCAGCCATCCAGGCGAAGCTCGAATCCGAGCAGTTCGCCCCGTACGTGGACACCGTGACCTACGAGTCGCAGGACGAGGCGCTCGCCCACTTCCGCGACCAGTTCGCCAACTCGCCGATCGTCGATTCCGTCACCGCGGACCAGCTCCCCGAGTCCTTCCGCGTCAGCCTGGTCGACGCCGAGAAGTACGAGGTCATCGACGAGGCCTTCTCGTCGGAGCCGGGCGTGGACGCGGTGAGCGACCAGCGGGATTTCCTCGAGGCGATCTTCCGGTACATGAACTGGGCCTCCGTGGTCGCCCTCGCGATCGCCGGCGTCATGACGTTCTGCGCCATCCTGCTGATCGCCACGACCATCCGTCTCTCGGCCTTCAGCCGCCGCCGGGAGACGGGCATCATGCGCCTCGTCGGGGCATCGAAGGCCGTCATCCAGCTGCCCTTTATCCTGGAGGGCGTGATCGCCGCCGTCATCGGCGCGGTCCTCGCCTCGGCAGCACTGTGGGGGGCGTCGAGGTTCGTGATCGACGGCTGGCTCGCGAACACCTTCCCCCAGACGGCGTTCATCTCGTCCCAGCAGGTACTGATCCTGGTCCCGGTCCTGATACTGCTCGGAGCAGTCCTCGCGGGGCTCTCATCCCTGCTCACCCTTCGACGATACGTAAAGGTCTGACAGCATGCCGCTCAGCGCCAGGGAACACGTGCGCCCGCCAGCAGCCTGGTGGGCCCGGCAGGACAAGCGGGCCTTCGTCGTCCGCGGCACCGCGGGCAGTTCGATCGCCCTCGTCGTCGCTCTCGCCCTCGGGTTCACCACGCCCGTCGTCGCGGATGAACTCGACGACCGCAGGAGTGCCCTCGAGAACGAGGTCGCGGAAGTGCAGCAGTCCATGGAGTACCTGGACTCGGACATCGCGGAGACCATCGGTGCACTGAAGACCTACCAGGCGGAGCTTCCCGCAGCGCAGCAGTCCCTCGCCGACGCGCAGGGGAAGGTCGAGGCCGCCACCGGCGAAGTCGGGGCGCTGGCCGTCCGCGTCGAGCTGGCGCAGGAGACCCGGAACAAGATCACCGAGGAACTCCGCGCCGACCGGCAGGAGATGGACGAGACGCGCGAGGTCATCGGACAGATCGCCACGGAGGCCTACAAGAACGGCGGAATCCCCACCAACGTCTCGCTGCTCCTGGGCGCGGAGGGCGTCGAGGACTTCACCGAGTCGATGGACATGGTGGACCAGGCACTGCGCAGCCAGAACGCGGCGATGCAGCGCCTCTCGGAGCAGAACGCCACGAACGCCAACAGCCAGGCCCGCCTCGAGGCCGTCGAGGCCGAGATCACGGAGCTCAAGGAGAAGGCCGATACCGCCCTCGCCGCCGAGCAGGCGGCACGTGACCAGGCAGCAAGCGAGAAAGCCAAGGTGGACAAGCTCGTGGCCGACACGTCGGCGTTGTCCGCCACGCTGCAGAAACAGAAACCCGTCATCGAGGCGAAGCTCGCGGGTGTGGAGCAGGCCCAGCAGCAGGTGAACGCGGACATCGCGGAGCGGCAGCGCCGCCTCATCGAGGAAGCCCGCAAGGCGGAGGAGGCCCGCCAGAAGGCGGAGGAAGCCCACCAGAAGGCGGAGCAGGCACGCCTGCGTGCCGAGGCCGAAGCCGCGGCGGCCGCCGAGCAGGCCCGTCTCCAGGCGGAAGCCGAGGCCGCCGCAGCCGCGGAGACCGCGCGCCGGAAAGCGGAGGCCGAAGCCGCGAACCGGCCGGCTCCTGCTCCCGTCCAGCCGCAGATCGTGGAGCCGGTCGCCCCCGTGATCCCGGAACCGCCCGCCCCCGCGCCGGCGGAGCCCGCGCCGGACCCCCGAGGATTCGGGCTGAACTCCCCGGTGAGCGGCCCGATCAGCTCGGGATTCGGCTGGCGTCCGACGCCGGTCGGCACCATCGATTTCAACGGCACCGGCGGCTACATGCACACCGGCATCGACTACGGCGTGGGCTGCGGAACGCCGCTCTACGCGCCCGCGGCCGGCGAGGTCTGGTACGCGGACTCGAACGTCCTGCCTGGAGCGGGCAACCGGATCGTGCTCAACCACGGAGTGGTGGGCGGCAATGTGCTCGCGACGAACTACTACCACCTGACGAGCCTCCTGGTCTCGGCCGGCCAGCGCGTCAGCGCCGGCCAGCTGATCGGCTACACCGGGACCACGGGCAACTCGACCGGGTGCCATCTGCACTTCGAGACGATGCTGAACGGGACCCTCGTGGATCCGATGGGCCTGCTCTAGGTCGTAGGATGGAAGGCACTGTCCTCCCGCGGACCGCCGTCCGCAGCAGCGCCGAAGGAGTATTGCCGTGCCGAAGGAAAGTGGCCGGAAAGTGGTGGCCACCAATCGGAAGGCCTTCCACGACTACGCCGTGCTCGACACCTACGAGGCCGGCCTCGCCCTGATGGGCACCGAAGTGAAGTCCCTGCGGGCCGGCCGGGCCTCCCTCGTGGACGGCTACGCGGTCTTCTACGGCGACGAACTCTGGCTCGAGGGCATTCACATCTCCGAGTATTCACAGGGCAGCTGGACGAACCACGCGGCCCGCAGGAGGAGGAAGCTGCTCCTGCACCGCGAGGAACTCACGAAGATCTCGCAGAAGATCCGCGAGTCCGGCTTCACCCTCGTCCCGCTGCAGCTCTACTTCCTCAACGGTCGGGCCAAGGTGGAGATCGCGGTGGCCCGGGGCAAGCGCGACTACGACAAGCGCCAGACCCTGCGCGAGAAGCAGGACAACCGCGAGGCACTGCGCGCGATGCGCGAGAAGAACCTGGGCGCGTGAGCGATGTCTTCTGGGAAGCCCAGGAGCACGACGACGCGCCCGAGCCGTCCGAGCTGACCTACAGGCGCCCGTGGTGGGTGAGCCTCGGTGCGCTCATCGACCTGATCCTCCTGATGATCGTGGTGCCCGTGGGGATCCTCTCGCTGATCCCGTTCGTCTTCCTCGTCTACGTCTTCTTCGCGCAGGCCCTCGTCTGGATCTCCCCGGTGCTGCTCCTGCTGAACGCGGCGATCTTCTGGTGGAGCTTCCGGCGCAGGCAGGCCGGCACCACGGCCCTGGCCGCCCTTGGCATCGCGTTCGTCACGCTGGCTTTCGTCGTCGTCCGGCTCTGGCAGTCGCCGGTCGTTCTCCTGGGTATCCAGCTGGGACAGTAGTGTTCTCTGCGGGCGAAGCTCCGGAACGGCGGGACCGACGTGCTGTAGACTCAAGGAGTCGCTTGGCCGGTAGGCTGAGCGGTACAGGAATCACTTGATAACTGAACATGGGGATGACAGGTTTCGACGATGTTAGTCGCGACAGGGGAAGCGGGCCGAGGATACAGGGTTATCTCGTAAACGCTCCTTGTAAAACAATAAGTGCCGAACAAAAGCGCACTGACTTCGCTCTCGCTGCCTAAGCAGCCTAGCTAGTCCGTCAGCCCGGGTTTGCTCTCGCCCCGGATACTGGCGTCATTTAGAGGGCCACTGCTCCCGGTCCTCGTTGTAGGGACCGGGGGGACTTTTATACAACTGGGCTTGGCAGCCACTAGTTTGCACGATGGCTGAAGCCGAGAAAAACCGACGCAAACTGCGCCCGGAGAAGCCCTGACTACACTGCATCGGACGCGGGTTCAATTCCCGCCATCTCCACCACCACGAAGCGCTCCGCCGGTACCCGGCGGGGCGCTTCGTCGTCTCCGGGTCCTGCTCCCGAAGCCTTGTCGCCGCTGTCCCGGGCGCCTACCCTGTGAGCAGGGTCGTCGAGTTCCAGGGGTCATCATGAGGCGCATCGTCGCGTACCTGCTCGCCATGCTGACCTGTGCGTTGCTCCTGGCGGGCACCGTCGTCGCGGCGCCGGCAGCGCAGGCGGTGACGCCCATCGAGACCCGGTACGCGCAGCTCGGCGGAGCAGGCGGACGCCTCGGCGCGGCGACATCAGCGGAGGTCTGCGGCCTGCGGGCAGGGGGGTGCTACCGCAACTACCAGGGCGGTGCGATTGTCTGGTCCCCGGCCACGGGTGCACAGCCATCCTGGGGTGCGATCCGCCAGACGTGGCGCCTCTTTGGTTTCGAGAACGGAGGACTCGGATACCCAACGGGTCCGGAGGTATGCGGCATTCGCGACAACGGGTGCTACCAGAACTTTCAGGGGGGTGCGATCGTCTGGTCCCCGGCCACGGGCGCCCGTGCCACGGGGGGCTCCATCCGGGGTGCATGGGCACGCACGGGCTATGAGGCAGGCGGTCTCGGCTACCCGACGACGAACGAGGTCTGCGGGCTCCGCGGCGGGGGGTGCTACCAGAACTACCAGGGCGGGGCCATCATCTGGTCTCCGGCGACCGGCGCGCGGATCTCGGTCGGCGCGATCAGGGCGGCCTGGGCCTCCACCCACTTCGAGAACGGCGCCCTCGGCTACCCCGTCACGGACGAGTCCTGTACGGCTAGCGGGTGCGACCAGCGATTCCAGCGAGGCGTCATCTCGTGGTCCCCGGGAGGCGGAGCGCGGATCGCCCGGGATATCGATGTCGCCGCGTCGTTATTCGTCGTCGTCAACAAGCGCCGGCAACTCAACCCGGCACGCTATGTCCCCGAGTCGCTCGTGGGGGTCGAGGGGCACCTGCTCCGCCGTGATGCCGCCGAGAAGTTCGCGCGGCTGCTCGCGGACGCGCGCGCCAGTGGTATCGGGATGGTCCCGGTCAGCGGCTACCGTTCCTACGACACGCAGACCTCCCTGTATGCCTCGTACGTGAACCAGTACGGCCGGGACACGGCCGACCTCATCTCCGCCCGCCCGGGATTCAGCGAACACCAGACCGGGCTCGCCATCGACATCGGCAACCCGAACGGGGCGTGCGGGCTGCAGGAGTGCTTCGCGGGAACGCCGGCAGGAGACTGGGCGGCCCGGAACGCCTGGCGCTATGGATTCATCATCCGCTATCCGCAGGGGTTCACCTCGGTCACCGGATACTCCTACGAACCCTGGCACCTGCGGTACGTCGGCATCACGATCTCCTCGGAGATGCGCCTCCACGGACTACCCACCCTCGAGCACTACATGAGCCTTCCGGCCGCGCCCTCCTACTGACCGCAGCCCGAACCATGCCGCTGGGGCGGCAACTACACTTGGGCAATGAGCTGGACCGACCGGCCGCCCCCGTGGCTCCCGCCGCTGCCTCCGCCCCACCGGGGCCGGGTCCTGATCGTGCTCGGCTGGATCCTCGTCGGCGGGACGTTCGTCTACATCTTCGTGATGAGCTACCTGGGCGGGACGCACACCCTCTTCACCCTCGTGCCCCTCCTGCTCGGACTCCTGTGCCTGATCGCCGGCCTGCTGCGGCGTGACACCCGGGAGCGCTGACGGCCACCTCTTTGCCGGTTCCCTGCCCTAGGGTTCGAAGATGAGGGTCCGCCCGTACAGGAACAGCAGGGCCTCCAGTCCGCCCTCGCGCATCGCCTGGCGCTGGCGAGTGGCGCCGGTGCCGCGTTCGTCCACCGTCGCGAGGCCCGCCTTCACCCAGCCGGTGTCGCCCTCGGCGTCGAGGGCCGGGCCGATGTGCTCAAGGAAGGCCGCGAGATGCTGCCCGGCGGGAACCCGTTCCGCCGTCGCACAGTCCACGAGATGGTGTTCCAGGCCGTCGCGCGCGGCCTGCCACAGAGCGGCATCGAGCAGCTCGGGGTCGGGGACGACCGGCGGCGTGTCCGCCTCGGCCTCGCGGAGGGCTGTGACCACCAGCGCCCGGGTCAGGGCGCCGAGGAGCACGGAGTCCTGCGCCTCGAGTTGCACGTCGCAGGCCCTGAGCTCGAGCGTGGGGTAGTGGTCCGAGAGGCGCGCCACCCAGGTCAGCACCCCGCGGTCGAGGATGGCACCGGTGGTTCCGAGCCGCGTGATGCGCCGCTCGTAGTCGGCTGCATCGGCGAAGTAGGGAGCTATGCCCTGGACGGCCCAGCGGCGGTAGTGGACCACCCGCCAGCTGTCGAAGCCGCTGTCCCGGCCGAGCCAGTACGGCGAGTTGACGCTGAGTGCGGTCAGCAGCGGTATCCAGGGGCGGATGCGGTTGAGGGCCTGGACGCCGCGCTCCTGGTCGGGGACGCCGACGTGGACGTGCAGGCCGTTGACGAACTGGTCGCCCACGATACCCGGCGCGCTGGCCCGAAGATCCTCGTAACGCTGCTTGTCGGTCAGTTCCGGGTACGCATGACGGATCCAGGGCGCCGTCCCGGTCGCGGCTCCGATGGTTCCGGCACCCGCTGCAGCGTCTGCGAATTTCCGGCGGAAATTGAGCAGGGACTCCTCCGCCTGGGTCAGGGTCTCGCAGACAGGAGTCGCCGTCTCGATCTGGCAGGACAGCAGCTCGCGCTGGATCTCGTCGCGGCTGATCTCCGGCGTGGACTCGAGCAGCCCCTGCACCTCGGTGGCGCGGTGTGCGGGCAATCCTGACACGGGGTCGAGGAGCAGGTACTCCTCCTCAAGTCCGAGGGTGGTCATCGGGAACTCCCTTCCAGGGGATCAGGGACATCGGGGCACGGCATTCCGACCAGTCTAGGAGCGGCACCCCGGCGAGGGCGATCCTGCCGCCGGTCCCGCCGGTCCCGCGGGTCCCACCGGTGCGGCGGGCGCGTCAGCCGTGGGTGACGATCGTGCATCCCGTGTGGGGTTCGGTGCTCTCGATCCACAGGGACCGGGCGAGGGCGGTGTCCACCGCGAGGTGCGGTGCGGAGGCGTCGGCTCCGAGGCGCAGGTCCAGGAGGGACCCGGCGGCGCGCTGGGCCAGCAGCAGGTCGTCGTCGAGCGCTATGCCGTGCCGGTCGAGGAAACGCAGGACGTCCGGGTCGTCGTCGCTCACCCGCACGAGCCGGCCCGCATGCCCGTCGTCCAGGCCGTCGAGCCGATGCGCGGAGGGATACCGGACCGAGCCGTCGGCGGCCGGGATCGGGTCCCCGTGCGGGTCGCGGCGGGGGTGGCCGAGCTTCGCGTCCAGGCGCTCGATGAAGGCGTCGGAGACGGTGTGTTCGAGCAGCTCCGCTTCGTCGTGCACCTCGTCCCAGCCGTAGCCCAGTTCGGTCACGAGGAACGTCTCGATGAGCCGGTGCCGGCGGACCATGGCGAGGGCGAGGGCCTGCCCGGACGGGGTGAGGCTGATGGGCCCGTACTTGCGGTGATGGGCCAGTCCGAGGTCCACGAGCTTGGCGACCATCCCGGTGACGGACGAGTTGGCGACCGAGAGTCGCGTGGCCAGGTGCGTCGCGGTGATGGCATCGCCCTGCCACTCGGTGAACGCGTAGATCGCCTTGACGTAGTCCTGGACGCTCGTGGATTCGATGCTGAGCACCGCACCCCTGCGACCCGCCATCAGGCCTCACCGGGCAGTGCCGCGTCGGGCGTTCGGGACGCGGAGGGGGGAGCTGCCGCGGCGCCGGCGGTCGGGCCATCGGCGGCAGGCAGATCGGTGGGCGGCATTTGGGTGGGCGGGGTAGGGGTGGGCGGGACACCGGCGGCGGATCGGGCAATGGTAGACCCGGAACCGGACCGCGAGGCCGCACGCCGCCGTCGGGCCTGCCACAGCACCCCGTCGGGCCGGGCGAAGAGGTAGACGGCGGTGAAGACCAGCGCCTGGCACAGCACCACGGCGGCGCCCGTCGAGATGTCGAGGTAGTAGCTCGCGTAGATGCCGGCGACGGACGCGGCCACGGTGAGCACGACGGCGATCACGAGCATCCGGTCGAAACTGCGTGACAGGAGGAACGCGGTGGCCCCCGGCGTGATGAGCATGGCCACGACGAGGATGATCCCGACGGCCTGGAGCCCGACCACGACGGTGAGGGCGAGCAGTCCGAGCAGCAGGGCCGACAGCATCCTGGTGTTGAGCCCGATCACGTGGGCATGCGTGCGATCGAAGGCCAGCAGGGTCAGGTCGCGCCGCTTGAACAGCAGGATCGCGAGGGTGAGTGCGCCGAGGACGAGCACCTGCCAGACCTCGCCCGTGGAGACACCGAGGACGTTGCCGAACAGGATGTGCATCAGGTCGATCTGCGACGGCGTGGCCGAGACGATGGCCAGTCCGGTGGCGAACAGGGCGGTGAACACCACGCCGATCACCGTGTCCGCCTTCAGCTTGGTGGTGGACCGGACGATCCCGATGAGCGCGACGGCACCGGCACCGAAGACGAAGGCGCCGATGGAGAACGGGATACCGAGGATGTACGCGAGGGCCACTCCGGGCAGGACGGCGTGCGACACGGCGTCGCCCATGAGCGACCAGCCCATGAGGATGAGCCAGCAGGAGAGCACGGCCGCCACCACGGCCGCGGCGACGGTGACGGCGAGGGCCCGCGTGAGGAAACCGTACTGCAGCGGTTCGAGCAGGAAGGTGAGGACGTCCATGTCAGGACTCTCCGTTCGGTGCGGCGGGAGGTGCGGCGGGAGCTGCGGCGGGAGCTGCGGTGGAACCTACGGTGGCGACGGAAGGTGCGGGCGGCGCGGCCGGCGCGGCCGGCGCCGGACCGAAGGCGAGTGCCAGGTTGCCGTGGGTCAGCACCTGGAACGGATCGCCCTGGGCCAGCACGCGGCGGTGCAGGAGGACGGCCTCGTCGCACAGTTCGGGCACACCCGCGAGGTCGTGGGTGGACACCAGCACCGAGCGTCCCTCGTCCCGAAGCGCCTTCAGGAGGGCGGTCATGGTGCGCTCGCTCGCCCTGTCCACTCCTGCAAAGGGCTCGTCGAGGAGGAGCAGCCGCGCGTCCTGGGCGATGCTGCGCGCGATGAAGACCCGCTTGCGCTGTCCGCCGGACAGCTGGCCGATCTGGCGTTTCCGCAACTCGCTAAGCCCCACCCGCTCGAGGGCGTCGTCGACGGCCGCCCGGTCCGCCGCCCGCAGGCGGCGGGCGGCACCCAGGCGTCCGTAGAGCCCCATGGCGACGACGTCGGACACGGACACCGGGAACGTCCAGTCGACCTCCTCGGCCTGCGGCATGTAGGCCACGAGGCCCTGCTTCCGGGCGCTCGCGCTGGACATGCCGAAGAGCTCGACGCTGCCGTCCCGGGGGACCACGAGTCCCATGAGCGCCTTGAAGAGCGTCGACTTCCCGGAGCCGTTGACGCCGATGAGCCCGCAGATCCTTCCGGCGCCGAGGCTCATCGTGACGTCGTCGAGCGCGTGGACATCGTTGTAGCTCACGCTGAGGTTCCGGACGCCGAGCACGGGCACGGTTGCCGGGAGGTCGAGGGCGGTCATCGGGCGAGTCCTTCCGCGATCGTCTGGAGGTCGTAGCGGAGAAGGTCGAGGAAGGTCGGTACGGGGCCGTCGGCTTCCGAGAGGGAGTCGACGTAGAGTGTGCCGCCGAGTTCTGCACCCGTGGCGAGGGCCACCTGTTCCTGCGCCGAGGGGTTGACCGTGGATTCGCAGAAGATGGTCGGCACGCGGTTCTCCTCCACGAAGCCGATGACGTCCCGGACCTGGCGCGGGGTGCCCTCGGTATCGGAGTTGACCGGCCAGATGAACGCCTCCTGCAGGCCCGCGTCCCGCGCGAGGTACGAGAAGGCTCCTTCGCAGGTCACGAGCGCCGCGGTGTCGGTCGCGTCGAGTTCCTCCCGGAAGCCCGTCAGCAGGTCCTCGAGGTCGTCCTTCAGGCGCAGGCCGTTGGCCTCGAAGTCGGCGGCATGCTCGGGGGCGAGGCCGGAGAGCGCCTCGACGGTGTTGTCCACATAGGTCTGGGCCGCCCGAGGGGACATCCACGCGTGCGGGTTGGCGAGTCCCGCGTAGTCGCCGGAGCGAATGTCGACGGGCTCGACGCCGTCGGACAGGACGGCGTGGGGGGCATCGACCGCCTGCAGGAAGCGCTCGAACCAGCGCTCGAGGCCCAGCCCGTTGTCGAGGATGAGGTCCGCATCCTGCGCCCTCACGAGATCGGACGGCGTCGGCTCGTATCCGTGGATCTCGGCGCCCACCTTGGTGATCGACTCCACCCGGACGTGGCCTCCGCCGACGGTGTCGGCGAGGTCGGCGAGGACCGAGAAGGTGGTGAGGACCAGGGGCCGGTCGTCCGTGGGGGTGCCGGGCGCCGCAGTGGCCGCGCACCCGGCGAGGAACAGCACGGCGACGCACCACGTGGCGGTCCTGCCCGACCACCGACGGTGCTGGTTTTGAGGCATACCTAAATCTAGCGTTTAGGCATGCCGAAAACTAGCCGTGGAGCAGGGAGGCCCGCCAGGCATGCGTGTAGTAGGGGATGCGGAGGAGTGCCTCGGGATCGAAGGCGAGGTAGTCGGTGAGGTACCACCGCAGGTTCGACTCCACACGCTGCTGCAGGGCCGGCGAGGCCCGCTGGTAGTAGCTGCGCGACCGCGCGAGGTCGACGACGTCGGGCACCCGCAGTTCCTGGGTCCAGTGCACGAGCACGTCCTCGGGAGGACCGAAGTCCGGTCCGAAGTCCGGCCGGTACGCCGGCGAGAAGACGTCCCCGGCGTGCATGATGCGGGACAGGCGGTGCACCCAGGGGAGCGAGACGTCGAGCTGGTTCCAGACGAGGGCGATCCGGCCTCCGGGTGCGAGGACCCGCGCGGCCTCCCGCACCGTCGACGCATGGTCGCACCAGTGCCAGGCCTGTGCGAGCGTGAGCAGGTCCATCGAGCCGTCGGGCAGGTGCGAGTGTTCCGCGGTGCCCTGGACGACGGGGATCTCGGGCAGCCGGGTCGAGAGGACGGCGAGCATGTCCTCCGACGGGTCCACCGCCGTCACCTCCAGTCCGCGCTCCACCAGCAGGCCGGTGAAGAGGCCGGTGCCGGCGCCGATGTCTGCGGCCCGGCGGGCACCCTTCGGGACGATCCAGTCGCCGACCTGCGCCGGATACCCCGGACGCACTCGGTCGTACCGCCCTGCTCCCGAGAGGTAGGCGCGGGCCATGTCGCGGCGCCGCTCCTCGTCCAGCCTCGGACCTCCCCTCACCACGAGGGGCTCCCGGAGCCGGCGGTACCGCTAGAGCAGGTCATCCACATCGGGGTTGAGGGTGCGCAGGACCTCGCTGTGCAGGCTTCCGTTGGTCGCCAGGGCGTTGCCGCCGAACGGGCCGTCCTCGCCGTCGAGGGAGGTGAAGCGGCCCCCTGCCTCGGTCACGATCGGCACCAGCGCCGCCATGTCGTACAGGTTCAGCTCCGGTTCGCACGCGATGTCCACCGCGCCCTCCGCCACCAGGCAGTAGGACCAGAAGTCGCCGTAGGCGCGAGTGCGCCAGACGCGGTCGGTCAGGTTCACGAACTCCGCCAGGGACCCCCGCTGGCGCCAGCCCGACAGGCTCGAGTAGGACAGGGACGCATCCCCGAGCCGGGAGACGTTCGACACCCGCAGGCGTTGCGCCGCCGCGAGGGACTTGCCGGTGTAGGCGCCGGTGCCGTCGGCTGCCCACCACCGCTTGCCGAGCGCCGGTGCGCTCACGACGCCGACCACGGGCTTGCCGTCGTCGATCAGGGAGATCAGGGTGGCCCAGACCGGAACACCCCGGACGAAGTTCTTGGTGCCGTCGATGGGATCGATGACCCAGCGGCGCGAACCGGAGCCCGAACTGCCGAACTCCTCGCCGAGCACGGCATCGCGCGGCCGGGCCCGGGAGAGCTGGCCGCGGATCGCTTCCTCGGCGCTCTTGTCGGCGTCGGTCACGGGAGTGAGGTCCGGCTTGGTCTCGACCCGGAGGTCGAGCGCCTTGAAGCGCGCCATCGTCTGGTCGTCCACCGAGTCGGCCATGATGTGGGCGAGGCGGAGGTCGTCGTTGTAGCCCTGCGTGAAACTCATACCGTTCAACCTATCGTCTCCGCAGGCACATCCCGCCCGGCGGCGCGGGGTGCGCGGGTGGCTCTGGACGGCAGAAAGCCACCGCGGGCTTGCGCCGCGCGGTGGCTTTCAGATCCGGGCTACAGGAGCAGCCGGGAGAGAATCAGAGAACGGTGATGTTCTCGGCCTGGGGTCCCTTGGGGCCCTGGGTGGTCTCGAAGTTGACCTTCTGGTTCTCTTCGAGGGAACGGTAGCCGTTCGAGTTGATCGCGGAGAAGTGGGCGAACACGTCAGCGCCGCCGTCCTCGGGAGCGATGAAGCCGAAGCCCTTTTCGGCGTTGAACCATTTCACTGTGCCAGTTGCCATGTCGTATTTCCTTACCTGGGAGAGCGTCCCGACGTTCGGGGCTCATCGTGGTGTTCGTTACTCGCTTATCGTCAAAAGCTGTCGAACTCCAGGTGGAGGGTCAAGGCTTGAAATTTAATGCGCAAACAACAACAGCTTTCAGCCTAGCAGTCTTTCCGGATGCCTCCGACCACTCACTGCTGGCCGAGCTCCTTGGCGTCGTGGGCGCTGCCCCGCGGGTCGGCAGTCCCGGCGGTGAGCAGCCGGCGGAGGCTGGCGAGCCTCACCGGGCCCGACTCTCCGGCGAGCCCCTCGTCCACGTAGCTGTCCAGTCCGCAATCGACGGCGTTGTCGTCGTGCCGGCACCCGCGTTCGCAGCGTTCCGTCCCCGGCTCGAGATCGGGGAACGCCTTCAGGATCCGGTCGGCGTCCACGTGCGCCAGCCCGAAGGACCGGATGCCCGGGGTGTCGATGATCCACGTCCCGGGTGCGGCGTCGGCGGCCTTGAGCGCGAGGGCCGATGACGAGGTATGGCGTCCGCGGCCCGTCACCGCGTTCACGCCGCCCGTCGCCCGGGAGGAGCCGGTGAGGGCGTTGACCATGGTCGACTTGCCCACACCCGAGTGGCCAAGCAGTACGCTCACCTGTCCGTCGAGCTCGTCGCGCAGGGCGTCGACGGCCCCGTGCGAGAGCCGGGCGGACTCGCCGTCGTCGGACGTGGCCTCGATCCCGACGCTCTCGTCGGTCCGGCTGATGATGACGCGGAGGTCGAGGTGCTCGTAGTTGGCGAGCAGGGCGGCGGGGTCGCGGAGATCGGCCTTCGTGATGCACAGCAGCGGTTCGATGCCCGCGTCGTACGCGGCGACGAGCGCCCGGTCGATGAAGCCGGTCCTCGGTTCCGGATTGGCCGCGGCGACGACGATCACGAGCTGGTCCGCATTCGCGACCACCACGCGTTCCACCGGATCCGTGTCGTCCGCACTCCGGCGCAGGACCGTCCGGCGGTCCTCGATCCGGATGAGGCGCGCGAGGGAGTCGGGACCTCCGGAGAGGTCGCCGACGAGGGAGACGATGTCACCGGCGACGACGGCGCTGCGGCGCAGTTCCCGTGCACGCGCGGCGATGACGGTGCGCTCGTCCGGGGTGTCCTCGTCGACGACGGTCGTGTAGCGGCCGCGGTCCACGGTCACCACGCGGCCCAGCACGGCGTCCTCGTAGGCGGGACGGTTCTTCGTGCGTGGGCGGGATCCCTTCTTGTTGGGGCGGATCCTCACGTCGGACTCGTCCCAGGACCGCGATCCGCGGCGGTTGCCGGCCTCACTCATGCGTGGGCCGCCGCGGATCCTCCGGCGCCGGCGTCCCCGGAACCGTCCGCCCCGGCGGTCCGTGTGACCGCCGCCCAGAGCTCCGGGAATTCCGGCATCGTCTTGGCCGTGGTGCCGATGTTCTCCACCTCGACGCCGTCGACGGCCAGGCCGATGATGGCGCCGGCGGTCGCCATGCGGTGGTCGTCGTAGGTGCGGAACACTCCTCCGTGGAGGGGGGCAGGCCGGATGACGAGGCCGTCGGCCGTCTCCTCGGCGTCGCCGCCGAGCCCGTTGATCTCGGCGACGAGTGCTGCGAGGCGGTCCGTCTCGTGCCCGCGGAGGTGGGCGATGCCGGTGAGTGCCGACGGCGTCTGCGCCAGCGCGCAGAGCGCCGCGACCGTGGGGGCGAGTTCGGAGGTGTCGTCGAAGGTCCCTCCGGTGATCGAGGCCCCGCCCGTCACGGTGAGCACGTCGCCGTCGAGGGCCGCGGTCGCACCCATGAGGGGGAGGATGCGTCGCCACTCGTCACCCACCTGGGTGGTGCCCTCCGGCCAGTTCCGGACGCGGACGGTACCGCCGGTGACGACCGCCGCGGCGAGGAAGGGTCCGGCGTTGGAGAGGTCGGGTTCGACGGCGACGTCGAAGGGCGCGATCGGGCCCGGGGAGACGCGCCAGTGGTTCGGGACGGAATCGTCGACCGTCACCCCGAGGGAGCGTAGCGTCTCCACGGTCATGCGGACGTGGTCGAGGCTCGGCACGGGCTTGCCGACGTGTTCGAGGTGCAGTCCCTCGCTGAAGCGGGCGCCCACCAGGAGCAGCGCCGACACGAACTGCGAGGACGCCGAGGCGTCGATGACCAGATGGCCCCCGCGGACGTGCCCCTCGCTCCGGACCGTGAACGGCAGCGACCCGGACCCGCCGTCGTCGACCGGCACGCCGAGTCCCCGCAGGGCCGCGATGATGCTTCCCATGGGGCGTCGTCGCGCGTGCGGGTCGCCGTCGAAGGTGGTGGTGCCGGCGACGAGACCGGCGAGGGGCGGCACGAAGCGCATCACCGTGCCGGCGAGGCCGCAGTCGACCGCGCGGGAACGCGTGTCGCCGCCTCCGACCGGCAGGGGAGTGACGCGCAGGTCCGGGCCGAAGTCGCCGTCGCCGGGCACCTCGTCGACGACCGCGCCGAGGGCGCGCAGCGCGGCGACCATCAGGGCGGAGTCACGGGAGTGCAGGGGCCTCCGAAGGAGGCAGGGTCCGTCTGCGAGGGCGGCGAGGACCAGGTAACGGTTGGTCAGGGATTTCGAGCCGGGGACCGAGATGGAGGCATCCACGGGACGGCTCAGGCGGGGCGCCCGCCACATGGACTGGTCGGACACCCCGCCTGGAGACGCTGTCATCGAGCTTATGAACCGACGACGTCGGCAGCGGTCTTGCGCACGACCTTGTCGGCCTTCTTCAGCTGCTTGCGGGCGTCCTTGCCCAGGCCCAGAGCGTTCTTCCGGGCACCCACGGCGAGGTGCTCCGCGCGCCAGGCGATCCCCGGACGGCCGTTGGTGTCGACCGTGGCCAGCAGGACGGCGCCGATCAGCGAGAGGTTCTTGAGCAGCTGCGAACGGCGTGCCTTCTTGCCCTCGGGCGTCGAGACGTCCGCCGAGCGGTAGTCGACCAGCGTGTTGACCGTTGCCGTCACCGTCAGGAGGAGGGCCGCGACGCGTGAGAACCGACCGATGGCGAGCAGGAGGGACGCCGCGACCTGGGTGCCGCCCAGCACCTGGCCCACGAGCTTCTCGTTGCCGGTGACCGCGGCGGCCGAGGGGACGATCCTCGTGACGCCCGCGAGGACGGGCTTGAGCTGAGGGGCCGTGGCACCCGCGCTGCGGAGCCGATCGATGCCGGAGAACACGAAACCGCTGGCGATCAAGGGTCGGGCTAATACGCGGACAAGGGTCACAACTGCCTCCTGGGTGCCGGCGCCATTCGCCGGGTATGGGGTTTTGTTCTGCTGAGCACGCTGGGACTAGTTTTGCATGCCTCTCGATCCGGTGCGATCCCGCGCTCGCGCCGGATGCCCGGGTTGCGGGGAGCACGGCGGCAACGGACGGAGCACGCGGGAGAAGAGGGAGGACGGCAGGAGGAAGGCAGGAGGAAGGCAGGAGGAGGGCGGCAGGAAGGCAGCAGGAATAAGGGCGCCCACGGGCGGGTTGGAGAAGGCGTGGGGGAAACCGGAACGGGAGATGGGTGCGCATGACGGGTGTACGGACGGCCACGGTCGAAAGACCGGATTTCCAGCTCTCGACGTCGGTCCAGCGGGACGCTTCCCCGGCCGCGCGACCCCGGGGACGCGTAGACTTTGGGACGATGAATACAACAGCCCCCGCAGGTAGCAGCCAGGCCGAAGACGACCAGTTGGACGTGTCGACGGAGTCGGAAGCCGACCGCAAGGCACGCTTCGAGCGCGACGCCATGCAGTACGTCGACCAGCTCTACTCGGCCGCCATGCGGATGGCCCGCAATCCCAGTGATGCGGAGGACCTGGTGCAGGAGGCCTACACCAAGGCGTTCTCGGCCTTCCACCAGTACAAGCCGGGTACCAACCTGAAGGCGTGGCTGTACCGCATCCTCACGAACACCTACATCAACCTGTACCGCAAACGGCAGCGTGAGCCCCTGCAGTCGCACTCGGACACCATCGAGGACTGGCAGTTGGCCAAGGCCGCCGAACACACGTCCACCGGCCTGCGCTCCGCCGAGGCCGAGGCGCTGGACCACCTGCCGGATTCCGACGTCAAGAGTGCCCTGCAGGCCATTCCGGAGGAATTCCGGCTCGCGGTCTACTTCTCGGACGTCGAAGGCTTCGCGTACAAGGAAATATCGGAAATCATGAACACGCCCATCGGGACCGTCATGTCCCGGCTGCATCGCGGCCGCAAACTGCTGCGCGAACTCCTCTCCGAGTACGCGCACGAGCGGGGCCTCGGTACCGGCGCAGGTGCTGGTGCCAGGACCCGGGTCGCGACGGGTGCAGCGGGCAAGGAACAGGAGATGGAGAAATGAGCGATTGCGAGAGCATGGGCGATTGCGCCGACTCGAGGATTGAACGGCTGTACGAGTACCTGGACGGCGCGCTGTCCCACCAGGACCTCGTGGAGATCAAGGACCACCTGGAGGGCTGCCCGGAGTGCGCCGAGGAACACGACCTCGAGTGCGTGATCCGGTCGGTCGTGAAACGGTCCTGCACCGAGGTCGCGCCGTCGACCCTGAAGACGAGCATCCTCGACCGCATCAGCCATCTCAGGACCGTCGACCACTGACGCCCTCCTGGCTGCCTGGGTGTGCTACCTGGCTGCACAGACAAAAGAACCTCCGGTGCCGTGACGGCCCGGAGGTTCTTTCGTTTGCTGCTGGTGCAGCGGGATAACGCCTGGACTCAGGTGTTGGGGCGCTTACCGTGGTTTGCGCCTCCACGCTTCCGGTCGCGACGCTTGCGTGCTCGCTTGCTCATGGCTGCCTCCTTCTCTTCAGGACTGTGGTCGTGCAGAACTGCACCCAAGTCTCCCATACTGCAACGGGCGTCACCTAAACAGCGGCGGACGCGGGGCGCGAGGCGGCCTCTGGAGCCTCGCGGCCTGCCCCTAGGATGGGTGGACATCCGTGACCGAAGGAGCTTATGTATGCGCGCCGCCTATGCAGCAACCCAGTCAGGAGACGATCCGCTCGCCGGACTCACCGTCGGAGACCTCGACGTACCCGAGGCTCCTGCGGGCTTCATCCGGGTGAGGGTGGTCGCGTCCTGCCTCAACCACCACGACCTGTGGTCGCTGAAGGGTGTGGGTCTGCCGGAGGACCGTTTGCCCATGGTGCTCGGGTGCGACGCGGCCGGCATCGACGACGACGGCAACGAGGTGATCGTGCACGGCGTGGTGTCCTCGCCCGACTGGCGCGGTGACGAGACGCTCGACCCGAAGCGCTCCCTCCTGTCCGAGCGCTACCCCGGCACCATGGCCGACTACGTGTGGGTGCCCGAGCGGAACCTGGTGCCCAAGCCCGCCGCACTGTCCTTCGAGGAAGCGGCGTGCCTGCCCACCGCGTGGCTCACCGCGTACCGCATGCTGTTCACGGTGTCGCCGGCAGCGCCCGGGTCCACCGTGCTCGTGCAGGGCGCAGGAGGTGGCGTCGCCTCCGCGCTGATCGCCCTCGCGTCCGCAGCAGGGTTCCGGGTCTGGGCGACGAGCCGCAGCGAGGCGAAGCGGCACCGGGCGCTCGGACTCGGCGCCGAGCAGGTGTTCGACGCCGGAGCTCGGCTCCCGGAACGCGTCGACGTGGTCTTCGATTCGGTGGGGGAGGCCACGTGGGCCCACTCGCTGAAGTCGCTCGTGCCCGGCGGGACCGTGGTGACGTGCGGAGCGACGAGCGGGCCGGCTCCGTCGGCGGACCTCAACCGGGTGTTCTTCCTCCAGCTGCGCGTGCTGGGTTCCACCATGGGCACGCGGGAGGAACTCGTCCGGCTGACCCGCTTCCTCGTGGCCACGGGGGTGCGCCCCGTCATCGACACGGTCCTGCCGCTCGACGACGCGGCCCGGGGCTTCCAGCGCATGCTCGACGGCGACGTGTTCGGCAAGATCGTCTTCCGCCACTGAGACGGGTCTGTCGCACGCTGGAGACACGGAAGGGAACCCTCCGCGGAGGGTTCCCTTCCGTGTCTGACGTGTCTTCCGTGGACCCGCTCGGCCGCTACTCGGCGCCTGCCGCGAGGATGGCCGAGCGCTGCGCCCGGCGGAGCGACTGCTCTGCCGGATCCGGCACCGGGGCTGCCGCGAGCAGGCGTCGTGTGTAGGGATCGCGCGGGTACTTCAGGATCTGCTCCGTGCTGCCCTGCTCCACCAGGGTGCCCTTGTTGAGCACCGCGATGTGGCTCGCGAGCAGTTCGACGACGGCGAGGTCGTGGCTGACGAACAGGCACGCGAAGCCGCGCTCCCGCTGCAGGTCCTGCAGCAGGTCCAGGACCCGGGCCTGCACGGAGACGTCCAGGGCGGACGTCGGTTCGTCGGCCACGAGCAGGTCCGGACGGAGGGACAGCGCCCGGGCTATGCCGACACGCTGGCGCTGCCCGCCCGAGAGCTCGTGGGGGTACCGGTTGCGGAATGCGACCGGCAGCTGCACGTCCTCGAGCAGGGACGCCACGCGCCGATCCAGCTCGGCGCGGCCCGGCTTCTCGTGAAGGAGCAGGGGCTCGCCGATGCTGTCGCCGATGGACAGCCTCGGGTTCAGCGACGCCGCGGGGTCCTGGAACACGATCGCGAACTTCTTGCGCAGCGGCAGGAGCTGGCGCGCGCTGAGGTCCGTGATGTCGGTGCCGCCGATGCTGACCCTGCCCCCGGAGGTCCGGATGAGTCCGGTCACGGCACGGGCGATCGTCGATTTGCCCGAGCCGGACTCGCCAACCAGGCCCAGGACCTCGCCCGGCTGGATGGTGAGCGAGACGCCCGAGACCGCCTTGAAGGGGGGCTGACGGAACCGGCCCGGGTACTCGATGTCCACGTCCCGGAGCTCGAGGGCCGGCACCACGCCCGACGCCCTGTGCGTCTCCTGCGCGCGCACGGCCGCCTCCGCGTACTCCTCGTGGATGCTCAGGCGCCCGTCCACCACCTCGACGTCGGCGAGGACGCCGCCCACCTTCGACCCGAGGTGGGGAACCGCTCCGAGGAGCTGCTTCGTGTAGGCCTCGGCCGGGGCGGCGAACAGCTGCGCCGTCGGCGCCGCCTCGACGATCCGCCCACGTTCCATGACGACGACGTGGTCCGCGAGGTCGGCGACCACTCCCATGTCGTGGGTGATGAGCAGCACGGCGCTGTTGAGCCTCTTGTTGAGCTTGCGCAGCAGGTCGAGCACCTCGGCCTGCACGGTGACGTCGAGCGCCGTCGTGGGTTCGTCGGCGATGAGGAGCATCGGATCGTTCGCCAGGGCGATGGCGATCATCGCGCGCTGGCGCTGGCCGCCGGAGAACTGGTGCGGGAAGTTGTCGTAGCGGCGCTCCGGCTCGGGGATCTCCACCATGCGGAGCAACTCGATGGCGCGCTTCTTCGCCTGGGCCGGTGACAGCTCCGTGTGCTGTTCGACGGCCTCCCGGATCTGCTCACCCACTGTCAGCACGGGATTCAGCGCCGTCATGGGCTCCTGGAAGATCATCGCGATCTCGTTGCCGCGGACCCGCCGGAGGGCGCTCTGCGGCGCACCGATCAGTTCCTTCCCGAGCATCTTCGCGCTGCCGGTCGAACGCCCGTTGCGGGGGAGCAGGCCGAGCAGGGCCATCGAGGACATGCTCTTGCCGGATCCCGATTCGCCGACGATCGCCAGGATCTCGCCGGGATGGATCTCGTAGGAGACGTCTTCCGCGGCCATGACCCACTCGTCGTCGACGTTGAACTCCACGCCGAGGCCACGGACCGCGAGAATGGGGCCGCTGGCGACCGGAGCCTGCTCGTCCGAGATGACGACGGAATTGGAACTCATTGCTTCACCCTTGTCTGCTTGGGGTCGAACGCGTCGCGTAGGCCGTCACCGATGAAGTTGACGGCGAGGGCGATGCCGATGATGAACGCTCCGGGCCAGAGGAACAGCCATGGCCGCACGGTGAGGGCCGAGCGGTTGTCGTTGATGGCCTTGCCGAGCGAGGTGTCCGGTGCCGTCACGCCGAGGCCGAGGAAGCTCAGGCCCGTCTCGAGGAGGATGGCGCCGGAGATCGCCAGCGTCGTGGACACGATGATGACCCCCACCGTATTGGGCAGGATGTGCCGGAAGATGATGCGGGCCGAGCTCGCGCCCACGGACTTCGCCGACTCGACGAACTCCTTCTCGCGCAGCGACAGGAATTCGCCGCGCACGAGCCGCGCGAGGCCGGTCCATGTGACGAGGCCGAGGAAGATGGCGAAGGGGATGATGCCGTGCTTCGCCACGATGCCGGCGACCGCCGCGGCGATGACCACCGTCGGGATGGTGATGACGACGTCGGTGATGCGCATGAGGAACGCTTCGGTCCAGCCGCGGAAGTACCCCGCGACCGCCCCCACCGTGGTGCCGATGACCATGGCCACCAGCCCGACGATGAACGCGATGATGAGCGAGGTCTGGATGCCGCGCATGGTGAGCGCGAAGTAGTCGCGTCCGAGGACGTCCTGGCCGAACGGGTGCTCGCCGAGGCTGAAGGGCCAGAGCGTCAGGGTGGGGCGACCTTCGTTGAAGCGTGCGGCGAGGACGTCGTAGTCCTTGTTCCACCAGCCGGGGATCCCGGCGAAACCGATCGAGCTGAAGGCGAGGAGGAAGATCAGCACCAGCAGGGCGATGCCCGCGAGCGCCCCCTTGTGGCGGAAGAACCGCTCGCGGACCAGGCGCCCCTGGCTCTTGGCCTCGGTGGTACGGATGCGGTCCGTCTGCTCCCGCGTGGGGGCGGCGGTCGCTATGTCGTTGTCCTGGCTCTGGAGCGTCATCTCGGACAGCTCCAGGGACGTGCGGGAGTCGTCCCGCATCTTGTCGTCAGTGCTCATGGGATGTCCTAGCTCAGGGTGATGCGCGGGTCGAGGAACGCGTAGGCGATGTCGGCGAGCATGTTGAACAGCACCGCAGCCGTTCCGACGACAAGGAAGAAGGCCATGACGGGGCCCGGATCCACGTGGTCGATGCCGACGACGAACATGTTGCCCATGCCGTTCCAGCCGAAGACCTGCTCGGTGATGACGGCGCCGCCGAGCACGCCCGCGAAGTCGAAGGCCATCAGCGTGGTGATGGGGATCATCGCGTTGCGGAAGGCGTGCTTGACGAGGACCGTCCGCTCGCTGAGGCCCTTGGCCCGGGCGGTACGGATGTAGTCCTGGTTCATGACGTCGAGCTGGCTCGCCCTGGTGTACCGCGTGTAGGTGGCGAAGGAGATCAGCGTCAGGGCGATGGTCGGCAGGATGAGGTGCAGCGCGTAGTCCAGGTTGATCTCCCAGAAGGTCCCGGCGAGGTTGGCCGACTGGGAGCCGGTGGTCGGGATGGGCCGGCCGCCCGCCTTCGCGGAGAGTGTCGGGTAGGCCTGGAGGAGGCGGTCGAGCACGATCAGCAGGCCGACGGACACGGCGATGACCGCACCGATCTTCGCTGCCTGGGCGCGGAAGGGACCCCCGACGAGGCCGGCGACGACGTACGCGACGACGGCCGTTCCCACGACGAGCGCGAGCACCAGGAACCAGTTCGGGTCCTCGAGCAGGGGGATCGAGACGAGGTAGCCGGCGAAGGCCACCCCGGCGGCCGCGAGGGCGGCGTGAAGCACGCGGCGGCGGCGGAAGCCCGCGAGCAGGGCGGTCCAGAGCACGGCGATCCCTGCTGCCGACACGAGCATCCCGACGACGCCGAGTCCCGGCGTGACGAACCATCCGGTGACGAGCAGGAGGTAGAGGGCGAGCGCGGTGACCACGGCGGCGACGCCGAAGACGGTCGCCCTGCGCCTGCGGTCACCACCTACGACGACAGCCCAGACGACGCCGGAGACCGCACCTATGAGGGCGATCGTCAGATAGGGGAACTGTGGATTCGCCAGCCACGTGTTGAGGTCGATCGCCAGGTACTGCTTGAGCAGCGTCGAGAGCCAGAACAGGGGCAGCGAGAACAGCAGGAAGGAGAGGAAGGTGACGGAGTAGTCGAACGTGCTGTACTGCCGGATCGCGGTGACGATACCGACGACGACGCCGAGGACCAGGGCGAGCACGGTCGCCACGATGACGAGGCGCAGCGTCGAACCCATGGCGTTCTCGAGTTGGGGGAGGACCGCGGCACCCGTGCGGTCCTGGCCGAGCGTGCAGCTCACGCCGCCGGGGACGATGCAGTGGCCGACGTCCTGCAGCCAGAGGAAGTAACGGGGGATGGGCGGGACATCCAGGTTCATCGCGGTGGTGCGGGCCGCGATGGTCGCGGCCTTCTCGGGGCCGCTGGTCTCACCGAGGTCCTCGAAGGGATCGCCCGACGAGATGGTGAGGAAGTACATCAGCGTGGTGGCCGCGAGCATGATGAAGAACGAGATGATCGTTCGCTTGACGATGAAGTAGAACACGTGGGGGCTCCTAGGAAACGGTGCAGGCTGTGGCGCGGCCGGGCACAGGGACGGGCAGGCCCGAGGGCCTGCCCGTCCTCATGCGGTGTCCGGACGATGCAATCAGGCCTGCTTCGTCCAGCTGTAGGCATTCCAGGTGATGCCGGTCTGCGTCGGGTTGAGTTCCACGCCCTTGAGCTTCGAGGAGTAGCCCGCGATGTTCGGGTTGGCGTAGAGGACCACGTTGTACTGCGTCTCGGCGAGGCGCTGCTCGAGTTCGGTCTTCAGCGGGACGACCGCCTCGGAGTCGGTGCTCGTGACGATCTCGTCCCAGAGGCGGTCCACCTCGGGGTCGCTGTAGCCACCGAAGTTCTGCTCACCGCCGGTGATGTAGATGGACTGGCCCGAGGCTACGAGGCCGGAGCCTGCCCAGCCGAAGACGACCGCGTCCCAGGCGCCGGGCTGCGAGAGCTTGGCGCTCCACTCGGCCTCGGGCTGCGGGACGACCTCGAAGCCTGCCTTGTCGCAGGAGTCCTTGATCAGGGCGACCATGTCGGCGCGCAGCTGGCTCGTGGAGGCGAACATCAGGCTGACCTTGACGGGCTCGGTCTTCCCGGCCTCGGTGAGCAGCGCCTTGGCGCCCTCGATGTCGGCGGTCCCGTCGCCCTCAGCGGCGGGTGCGCCCTTGAGGACCGTCTCGTAGTCGGACTGTGCCGGCTGGTACTCGTGAAGGTTCATGACCGAACCCTCGGGATCGATGGGGGTCACGAACTTGTCCACCATGTCCGCCCTCGGGATGCACTTGGCGAAGGCCTGGCGCACCTTGAGGTCCTCGAAGACGGCGCCGGCGCGCTGGTCGAGGTCCACGTGTGAGAAGGTCAGCGACTGCCCGGTGTCCACCGTGACGGTCTCGCCGATCTGTTCGAGGGCCGCCTTCGTGTCGACGGTCGGGCTGGACGGCTCGATGATGTCGACGTCGCCGTTCTGCAGTGCCTGGACGGCTTCCTCGTCGACGATGGTCTTGAAGACGATCGAGTCCGTCTTGCCGGCGCGCTCCTCGCCCCAGTACTTGTCGTTCTTGACGAGCGTCAGGGTACCGTCGGTCGCGTTGTCCAGCTTGTAGGGGCCGGAAGCGGGGAGGAGCGCCGTGTCGGGGAGCGTCGGCAGGTCGGCCTCGTAGTTCCAGCCGCTGTTCCAGAACTCGGCGACCGGGGCCAGGGCCGCGCGGTCGTCGTTCTGGATGGCTTCGACGAGCTCGGCGCCGTCGCCCTCGGCGGACAGCCCGGCCTGCTCGGCGGCGATGTGGGCAGGCATGAAGACACCGGTGGTGAACAGGGCTTCCCAGTCGGCGTAGGGCTCGGTGAAGACGGCCTCGAACTCCTTGGCGCCGGGCTCGCCCTCGATCTGCTCCATGGAGGCGAACCCGTTGGTCGAGGCCGCCTGGAAGAGATCGGCCTCGGCGCCCGTCTCGGCATCCTTCTCACCGCTCGGGTGCGTGCCGGACAGGGCCGCCCAGCTCAGCAGGACGTCGTCGTAGTCGATCGGCGTGCCGTCGGACCAGACAGCATCCTCGTTGATGGTGTACTTGATCGTCAGCGGGTCGTCGCTGGTCTTCTCGTAGGTGCCGAACTCCTCGTTGGGCTCCAGGTTGCCGTTGGCGGCGAAGGCAGCGAATCCGCTCGAGGTCAGGTTGTCCACGTAGGTGTTGTAGACCGCGTTGGTGCTGGCGGTGTTGCCGTTGTAGCCGGTCGGTGCCTGGCTGATCGCGATATTGATCGTCGGGGCGAGGTTCTCCGTCGCGCCCTCCGATGCCGGTGTCTCGGCGGTACCGCCCGCCGATCCGCAGGCGCTCAGCAGAAGCGTTCCGATGGACAGTGCGGCGAGCGTCATAGTGCGCTTATTACGCATTCGATAGTCCTTACTGTGCTTGGCGCGGGGAACGCAGGAAGGTCCCCCGAGGCGGATTGCTGCAGTGACGGCAATCACACTCGGACAGCATAGCGGCAGATCGTTGCCTTTGGACACTCAGTGAGCCACTGATAACCCAACCGTTACCGGAGGGAAACATGAGGTCGCTGAGCAAGAGAAAAGCCCCCGGGACGCGTGTCCCGGGGGCTTCCTGCAGGGTACCGCTACTCGGGAGCGGGCACGTCGAGCCACTGGAACCACCCGCGGTGCAGGACGAGCCAGGCGATGAGGCCGTACCCGGCCTGGCCCGGCGTCCCGCCGTTCGCGGCGAGGTCGTGGCGCCACTGCTCGTGCGCGAGCAGGGGGGTGAAGGTGTCGACGAAGACGTGCTTGCGGCGCGTGGTCACGTCGCCGAACGCGGCGGACAGGTCGGCGAGGCGGCGATTGCGTTCGGCGTCGAGGCCGGGAGGAGGCCCGACGACGAGGACCTTGACACTCATCTGGGCAGCGCCGTCGAGGATGTTGGCGAGGTTGAGCCGGCTCCTCGCGGTCGACAGCTCGAGGTCGAGGTCGCGGTCCGACAGGCCGATGACGAGGCGGTTCTCGAACCCGTCGGCGAAGCGGCGCCCGGCCTCCTGGAGCCAGCGGTTCGCGAGGGACTCCGTCCCCTCGCCGGGAGCCGCGAGGCTGTACGCCTCGACGAAGGCGTTGTCCGGCCGGGTCCGGGCCATCACGCGTCCGATCCAGCCCAGTGCCCGCGGATCACCGAGCCCCGCGAGGAGTTCGTCGCCCACTGCTGCTAGCCGGATTCTGCGTTGTTCCACTGGTCCCTCGGTGTACTGGTCGTCGGATGGTGCGGGGCCGCCGGAGAACCCGCGCACGCCCTTAAAGACATCGGGTGGGGCCTGGACCCCACCCAACATCATACTGATGGCCTACTATTGCCGGCCGAACGCCCTCTTGATGAGGAGTTCCTGCTCCACCGCGTGGCTCTTCGCCGATCCCGTGGCTGTCGACGCGGACGCCGGACGGGAGGCCAGGCGCACGCGCCGGTCGAGCTCCTGGGGGAGGTTGAGCCCGATGAAGGGCCACGGTCCCTGGTTCGCCGGTTCGTCCTGCGCCCACACGATCTCCGCGTTGGGGTAGGTGGCGAGGGCCGCCTTGATCTCGTCCAGCGGGAGCGGGTACAGCTGCTCCACGCGGACGATGGCCGTCCTGCCGTCGTCGAGCTTCTGCCGGGAGGACAGCAGATCGTAGTAGAGCCGTCCGGACACCAGGATGACGCGTTCGACGTCGTTCGCCGGCGTCCCGAGCGTGTCGGGGATGACGGGCTGGAAGGTGCCCTGCGTGAAGTCCTCCACGGGACTTGCCGCTGCCTTGAGGCGCAGCAGCTGCTTCGGGGTGAAGATCACGAGCGGCTTCCGCGGGCGGCGGTAGGCGTGCTGGCGCAGCAGGTGGAAGTGCGAGGCGGCACTGCTCGGGTTCGCGACCACCATGTTCTCCTCGGCGCACATCTGCAGGAAGCGCTCGATGCGTGCGGAGGAGTGGTCGGGACCCTGGCCCTCGTAGCCGTGGGGCAGCATCAGGACGAGCGAGGAACGCTGTCCCCACTTCTGCTCCGCGGAACTGATGAACTCGTCGATGATGGTCTGCGCGCCGTTGACGAAGTCGCCGAACTGCGCCTCCCAGATCACGAGCGCGTCAGGGCGCTCCACGGAGTAGCCGTACTCGAAGCCCATGGCCGCGTACTCGCTCAGGGAGGAGTCGTACACCCAGAACTTCGCCTGGTCCTTGCTGAGGTCGTCCAGCGGCAGCCATTCGTGGCCGGTCGCACGGTCGTGGAATACCGCATGCCGCTGCACGAAGGTGCCTCGGCGCGAGTCCTGGCCGGCGAGCCGCACGGGCACGCCCTCCATGAGGAGCGACCCGAAGGCAGCCACCTCGCCGAAGCCCCAGTCGATGCCGCCCTCACGGGACATCTGCTCACGCTTCTCGAGCAGTGCCTTGAGCTTCGGGTGGACCGTGAAGCCCTCGGGGATCGCGATGTGCGCCGCGCCGATGTGCGCCAGCGTCTCCGCGCTGATCGCTGTCTGCGGTGCGGAGGCCTCGCTGCCGTCCGACGACTGCTGCGCGTAGGGCCGCTCGAGGTTCGAGACCGCCTTCGGATCCTTGGTGACGACCGGGATCGGCGACGTCTGCGCCGCATGGGTCTCGGCGAAGACGCGCTCGAGGCGCTCCTGGTAGTCGCGCAGGGCCTGCTCTGCCTCTTCCTGCGTGATGTCACCGCGGCCGATCAGGGCCTCGGTGTACAGCTTGCGGACCGAACGCTTCGCCTCGATCAGGTTGTACATCATGGGCTGCGTCATCGAGGGGTCATCGCCCTCGTTGTGGCCGCGACGGCGGTAGCAGACCATGTCGATGACGACGTCCTTGTTGAACCGCTGGCGGAACTGGTAGGCCAGCTGGGCCACGCGGACCACGGCCTCCGGATCGTCGCCGTTCACGTGGAACACGGGAGCCTGGACCATCTTCGCGACGTCCGTGGAGTACACCGAGGAACGCGACGACGTCGGGCTCGTGGTGAAGCCGACCTGGTTGTTCACGATCACGTGGATGGTGCCGCCGGTGCGGTAGCCACGGAGCTGCGACAGGTTGAGGGTCTCCGCCACGACACCCTGGCCCGCGAAGGCCGCATCGCCGTGGATGAGGATCGGCAGCACGGGGAAGCTGTCGTGCTGGTCGAGGAGGTCCTGCTTCGCGCGGACGATGCCCTCGAGCACGGGATCGACGGCCTCGAGGTGCGACGGGTTCGCGGCGAGGTAGACCTTGGTCTCGTTCCCGGCGTCGGAGGTGAACGTCCCCTCGGTGCCGAGGTGGTACTTCACGTCGCCCGAGCCCTGCACGGACCGCGGATCCTGGGTGCCCTCGAATTCGCGGAAGACCTGGGCGTAGGTCTTGCCGGCGATGTTGGTGAGCACGTTCAGGCGGCCGCGGTGCGCCATGCCGATGGCGACCTCGTCGAGGCCGTCATCGGCCGCACCGGAGATCACGGCGTCGAGCAGCGGGATCAGGGACTCGCCGCCCTCGAGGGAGAAACGCTTCTGTCCGACGAATTTCGTCTGCAGGAACGTCTCGAACGCCTCGGCGGAGTTCAGCTTGTGCAGGATGCGCAGCTGCTCCTCGCGGCTCGGCTTGGAGTAGGGGTGCTCCAGCTCGTCCTGGAACCACTGCCGCTCGGCAGGGTCCTGCAGGTGCATGTACTCGATGCCCGTGGTGCGGCAGTAGGCGTCACGCAGGACGCCGAGCATGTCCCGGAACTTGAGCGCCGGCTGGCCGCCGAAGCCGCCCGTGGGCCATTCCCGGTCGAGGTCCCACAGCGTGAGGCCGTGGGTGCGGATGTCGAGGTCGGCGTGCTTGCGCTGGACGTACTCCAGCGGGTTGGTGTCCGCCATGAGGTGGCCGCGCACACGGTACGCGTGGATGAGCTGCTGGATCCGGGCGACCTTGTTGATCTCGTCCATCGGGTCGACCTGGATGTCGGCACTCCAGCGCACGGGCTCGTACGGGATGCGCAGCGACTCGAAGATCTCGTCGTAGAAGCCCTGCTCGCCCAGCAGCAGCTGGTGGATGATGCGCAGGAACTCGCCGCTGCCGGCACCCTGGATGACCCGGTGGTCGTAGGTCGACGTCAGCGTGATGGTCTTGCTGATCGCGTGCTTCGCCAGGGTCTTCTCGCTGGATCCCTGGAACTCCGCCGGGTATTCGAGGGCGCCGGCGCCGATGATGCAGGCCTGGCCCTTGGACAGGCGCGGGACCGAGTGGACGGTACCGATACCCCCGGGGTTGGTCAGGGACACCGTGGTGCCGGCGTAGTCGTCGGCGCCGAGCTTGCCGGCGCGCGCCTTCTTCACGAGGTCCTCGTAGGCGTGCCAGAACTCCGAGAAGTTCATGGTCTCGGCCTTCTTTATGTTCGGCACCACGAGCGAGCGCGTTCCGTCGGGCTTCGGCATGTCGATCGCGAGGCCGAAGTTCACGTGGGCGGGCTGCACCGCCGAGGGCTTGCCGTCGATGACGTCGTAGTAGACGTTCTGGGACGGGAACTGGGCGAGGGCCCGGATGATCGCATAGCCGATGAGGTGCGTGAAGGAGACCTTGCCGCCGCGGGCGCGGGCCAGGTTGCTGTTGATGACCACGCGGTTGTCGATCAGCAGCTTGGCCGGGATGGCCCGGACGCTCGTCGCGGTGGGGACGCTCAGGCTGGCTTCCATGTTGGTGGAGATCGCCTTGGCGGGTCCGCGGAGCACGCTGACCTTGTTCTCCTCCATCTCGGCGTTGCGGTCCGAGGCGGGAAGCTGTGCCGGGATGGGCTGGGCGGCGGGCTTGTCCTCCCGGGACGTCTCCGGCTTCTTCGCCGGCTCGTTCGGGACGGGCGGCTTGCCGCTCTGCTGCGTGCTGGCGGGGCTCTCGCCCGAGGCCTTCGGCGCCGGAGCCTCGGTCCTCACGACCGGGAGTTCCTTCGTCGGGGGATCGGCGGGGGCGGGAGCAGCCGGTGCGGGCGGGGTGCCACCGTTCGACGACGGGGCCGCCGGACGTGTGGCCGTCGGAGCGAGTGCGGGGTTGGTGGGCTCGTCCGCTGCATTGCGGTCGTTCCCTGCCGGCGTAGCGTCTGCGTCGAACGAATCGAACAGGTCCCACCACTTCTTGTCGACCGAGTGGCGGTCCTTCTGGAACTGTTCGTAGAGTTCATCAACAAGCCACTCGTTCCCGCCGAACTCTTCAGGTAGACGGTGGCTGGTTTGTTCTGGCACTTGGTATACGCCTCTTCCGTAAGTTGCCCTGAGCGCGGTGCGGTCGTCAGGATCGGCGCAAAGCCGTGTCTGGACCCTGTCCAAGTGTAGTGACACGAGCAACAAACAAGCCAATCAAGGCGTGTCCCCCGAGCGGCGCGCGCTGCATCGAGGACGTCGCCGGACGCGTGCGGAATGGGACGGCAGGCGCGAAGGCACTATACTCTTTGCGGCCGTCATTGCGGCCGTCGATCCAGGGAGAACCATGCGCTTCATCAACCCGCCCACCACCGACCTCACCTACTCGGACGTCTTCCTCGTCCCGTCGGCGTCCGAGGTCATCTCCCGCTTCGACGTCGATCTCTCGTCGGACGACGGCACGGGCACCACGATCCCACTGGTCGTCGCCAACATGACGGCGGTGACCGGGCGGCGCATGGTCGAGACCGTGGCGCGGCGCGGAGGCATCGGTGTCCTGCCGCAGGACGTGCCCGTCGAGGTGATCGCCGAGGTCACCTCGTGGGTGAAGGACCGCCACCCGGTCTTCGAGACACCGCTGAAGCTGCAGCCCGGCAACACCGTGATCGATGCACTCCACCTCATGTACAAGCGTGCCCACGGCGCCGTGCTCGTCGTCGACGGCGGCGGCGCGTGCGTGGGCGTGGTCAACGCGGCCGACTGCGAGGAGGTGGATCGCTTCGCCTCCCTCGAGTCCGTGATGCGTCCGGCCCCGGCCGCCTTCGAGGCGTCGCTGTTCGACGACAATCCCGCCGTGGCCCTGCAGAAGGCCTTCGAGGAACTCGACGGTGCCCGCGCCTCCCTGGCGCCGGTGGTGCGGGACGGCGTCCTGCAGGGCGTCATCACGCGGACCGGTGCGCTCCGTTCCACCATCTACGACCCCGCGCTCGATGCCGCGGGCAAGCTCCGCGTCGCGGCAGCGGTGGGCATCAACGGTGACGTGGAGGCCAAGGCCGCAGCGCTGCTGGACGCCGGAGTCGACGTCCTCGTCGTCGACACCGCCCACGGCCACCAGCGCAAGATGCTCGACGCACTCGCCGTCGTCCGTGGCCTCGATCCAAAGGTCCCCATCGTCGCCGGCAACGTGGTCAGCGCCGACGGCGTGCGCGACCTCGTCGCCGCGGGTGCCTCCATCATCAAGGTGGGAGTCGGCCCCGGCGCCATGTGCACCACGCGCATGATGACCGCCGTCGGACGCCCGCAGTTCTCCGCCGTCCACGAGTGCGCCCAGGCGGCGGCCGAACTCGGCGCTCACGTATGGGCCGACGGCGGCGTGCGGTACCCGCGCGACGTCGCCCTCGCGCTCGCCGCCGGTGCGAGCCAGGTCATGATCGGCTCCTGGTTCGCGGGAACCTACGAGAGCCCCGGCGACCTGCAGACCGACAGCAACGGACGCCGGTACAAGGAGAGCTTCGGCATGGCCTCCGCGCGTGCGGTGCAGAACCGGACGCGGCGCGACGACGTGTTCGCACGTGCCCGCAAGGGCCTCTTCGAGGAGGGGATCTCCACCTCGAAGATGTACCTCGATCCCGCCCGGCCGGGGGTGGAGGACCTCCTCGACATGATCACCGCCGGCGTACGCAGTTCGATGACCTACGCCGGCGCGGCATCGCTCGCGGAGTTCCGGGAGCGCGCTCTCGTGGGCGTGCAGTCGGCGGCGGGCTACGAGGAGGGGCGGCCGCTCCAGCAGAGCTGGTAGCGGCCGGCTGTACGCGGTCGGCGTACAGCGACGAAATGCGTGTGGCGGGCGGCGCCCGAGCCGGTAAACTGATCTCCTTATGGACAGTCCTTCTAGGGGCCGGCTCGACGCCGGCATACCCTCCTCTCTTGCCCATCCGCTGCCCGAGCCCACTGCGGGACGCCCGGCCGACGCCGGTTCCGACCAGGGCGCAGCGCCCCTCCAGTCCGACGCCGCGGACCCCCTCAGACGCGGACCGCTGCATTCCCGACCCGGCGTGATCGAGGAGGGGATGTAGCGGTGGAATGGATCTATCTGGCCGTCGGCCTCCTCCTCGTCCTCGGGACGGGGTTCTTCGTGGCCGTCGAGTTCGCGCTCGTCGCGCTCGACCAGACCTATGTCCAGCGCGCCGTCGACGACGGTGACACGAAGGCCGAGCCACTGCTGCGGTGCCTGAAGTCGCTGTCCACGCAGCTCTCGAGCTGCCAGCTGGGTATCACGCTCACCACGCTGCTCACGGGCTACGTGATGGAACCGTCCGTCGGGCGGCTCCTCGAAACGCCCCTGGGCGCGCTCGGCCTGTCGGAAGCGCTGGTGGCCTCGACGTCCCTCATCATCGCGATGGCCCTGGCGACACTGCTGTCGATGCTCCTCGGCGAACTCGTTCCCAAGAACCTCTCCATCTCACTGCCCTTCCGGGTCGGCAAGGCGCTGGCCCGCCCGCAGCTGGTGTTCACGGCCGTCTTCAAGCCGGCCATCATCGTGCTCAACGGTTTCTCGAACCGCATCCTCAACGTCTTCGGCCTCGAGGCCAAGGAGGAGATCTCGGGAGCGAGGACGCCGTCGGAGCTCTCGTCGCTCGTGCGCCGGTCCGCCGAGATGGGCACGCTCGACCAGGGCACGGCCACCTTCCTCGCACGGACGTTCAGCTTCTCGGAGCGGACGGCCGCCGACGTCATGACGCCGCGTATCCGCATGGAGGTCATCGACTCCGACCAGACCGTGGCCGACGTCGTCGAGGCCGCACGGCGCACCGGCTACTCGCGGTTCCCGCTCATCGGGGACTCCGCCGATGACATCCGCGGAGTCGTCCATGTCAAGAAGGCCGTCGCGGTTCCCCGCCACAAGCGCGCGGAGCTGCCCGCCGGCACCATCATGACCGACGTCCTGCGCGTCCCCGAGACCGTGCACCTCGACTCCCTCCTCCGCGAGCTCCGTGAGGCGAACCTCCAGCTCGCCGTCGTGCTCGACGAATACGGGGGCACCGCCGGTGTCGCCACGCTCGAGGACCTGGTCGAGGAGATCGTCGGCGAGGTCAAGGACGAGCATGACAAGCTGAAGCCGGGCGTGCTGCAGAGCGCCACGGGAGACTGGTTCTTCCCGGGCCTCATGCGCCCCGACGAGGTCACGGTGCAGATCCCGGGACTCGTGGTGCCGGATGAAGCCGGCTACGAGACCGTCGCGGGGTTCATCATGGCCGAACTCGGCCGTGTCGCGGCACCGGGCGACCGGGTCGAGCTCCCGGCGGGCACCCTCACCGTCGAGCGCATGGACGGGCGCCGCATCGACCGCGTCCAGTTCCGGCCGGCACCGCAGCCCGCCGGGGACCATCATGTGGAGAGCCCGGACGGGGTGGCAGCCGACAGCGCCGTCGTCCCCGAACACCAGTCGGTCGCACTGAGCGCCCGCACCCATGACGCGGCGCGGCCCGCCCTCGCCGGCAGCACTGCGGCAGTACGGAAGGACGACCGATGAGCGACTGGGCAGGAATCCTCTGGCTCGTGATCCTCCTGATGGGCAACGCCTTCTTCGTCGGGGCCGAGTTCGCGGTCATGTCCGCACGCCGCAGCCAGATCGAACCGCTCGCCGATGCCGGCTCGAAGCGCGCGAGGACCACGATCTGGGCCATGGAGCACGTGTCCCTCATGCTCGCCTGCTCCCAGCTGGGCATCACGGTGTGTTCGCTCCTGATCCTGCAGGTCGCCGAACCGGCGATCCACCACCTGTTCGTCGTCCCGTTCGAAGCCGTCGGGGTGCCCGAGGGTCTGGCGGACGGCGTCGCCTTCGGCCTGGCCCTGATGCTGGTCACGTTCCTCCATGTGACCTTCGGCGAGATGGTGCCGAAGAACATCTCGGTCTCCGTCGCCGACAAGGCGGCGCTGCTCCTGGCTCCGCCGCTCGTCCTGATCGCGCGCGTCGTCCACCCCGTGATCTCGTCGCTCAACTGGTCCGCGAACCACATCCTGCGTGCCCTCCGGGTGGAGCCGAAGGACGAGGTCTCCTCGACCTACACGCTCGAGGAGGTGCAGTCCATCGTCGAGGAGTCCACGAAGAGCGGCCTGGTCGACGACGAGGCCGGGCTCATCACCAGTGCGCTCGAATTCTCCGGCCAGACCGCCGAGACCACGATGGTTCCCCTCGGCGAGCTCGTCACCGTGCGTACCGACGCGACTCCCGAGGATTTCGAGCGCGCGGTGGGACGCACCGGCTTCTCCCGCTTTGTGATGGTGGACGATCACGGCAACCTCACCGGCTACATGCACCTGAAGGACATCATGTCGATGCCCCAGGCGATGTATCGCAGGCCCATCACGGAGAACAAGGTCCGCACGCTCGCGAACCTGTCGCTCCATGACGAGATCGAGGACGCCCTCACCGTGATGCAGCGGACGGGCTCGCACCTGGCGCGTGTCCTCGGACCGGACGGCTCCACCCGGGGCGTGCTCTTCCTGGAGGACGTGATCGAGCAGCTCGTCGGCGAGATCCGTGACGCGACGCAGAACCAGGGTGCCCGGCGGACGGGAGAGGGCGTCAACGGGACGGAGACACCCGTCGCCTGAGGACCGGCTCCACGCGGGAGAGATGCGAACCATTCGCGTCTGGGCTATGCTCGATCCACTAACGTAAATTGTTCTCATTAGTCTGATCGAGGTCCCGATGCCCCTTTCCCGCCGTCTCGCCGCGCCCGCCCTCCTGGCGGTCTCTGCCCTCAGCCTTGCCGCGTGCGGGGACGGCGGTTCCGGGGCCGCAGGGCCCTCAGGTGCCGGGGACGGTGTGCTCACGATCGTGACCCCCACGAACGTGTACGGGGACATCGCCGCAGCCGTCGGAGGGGACGACGTCGAGGTGACGGCCATCGTGACCAGCCTCAGCCAGGACCCGCACTCCTATGAGCCGACCGTGCAGGACAAGCTGTCGGTGTCCGAGGCCGACCTCGTGATCGAGAACGGCGGAGGGTACGACGCATTCCTCGGCAGGCTCGCCGACGAGACGGGCGTGGAGACGGTGCTCAGCGCCGTCGAGCTGTCCGGTCTCGAGGAGAGTGAGGATACCGACCACGCCTCTGACGGCGCCTCTGCCGGTGCTTCTGCCGATGCCGAGGAGCACTCGGCCGGCGAGGACGACCACCACCACGGGACGTTCAACGAGCACGTCTGGTACGACCTTCCTGCGATGGTGGAGCTCGCCGACGCCATCGCCGAGGAGCTCGGCCGGCTGGACGGGGACAACGCCGAAGCGTACCGGGAACGGGCGGAGGCCTTCGCCGCGCAGCTCCAGCCGATCCAGGACCGGCTCGCAGCCCTCGCCTCGGACGGATCCGGGGGCGAGGTCGCCGTGACCGAGCCGGTCCCCGTCTACCTCCTGGAGGCTGCGGGCCTCGAGAACGTGACGCCGGAAGAATTCAGCGAGGCCATCGAGGAGGAGACGGATGTCCCCGTCGCGGTGCTCCAGGAGATGAAGACGCTCGTGTCCGGCGGGACCCTCGCCTTCCTTGCCTACAATGGGCAGACCGAAGGATCGCAGACGGAAGCGGTACGCTCCGCGGCCGACGATGCAGGCCTCCCCGTCCTCGACTTCACCGAGACACTGCCCGAGGGCGAGGACTACGTCTCCTGGATGACCGCCAACACGGAGAGCATCGCGGCCGCCCTCGCCTCCTGAGGACCGGGTGGTCCGCGACGCTGCACCACCCTGCACTTCCCCGGCACGCTCACCTGAACCCCGACAGACTGGAAGCCGCACCGCATGACCTCGACGATGCCACGCCAGGCCTCCCCGGACGGGGCAGGCGGAACGCCGGCGATCAGCCTGCGCGGCGCGGCGCTCTCCTTCGGCGACCGGACGCTGTGGGAGGGACTCGACCTCGACATCCTGCCCGGTGAATTCTTCGCCGTGCTCGGCCCCAACGGGTCGGGGAAGACGAGTTTCCTGAAGGTGCTCCTGGGCCTGCAGCCGCTCGACACCGGCACGGCGACCATCGCCGGCCGGCCCATCACCCGCGGCAGCCGGAACCTCGGCTACATCCCGCAGCAGAAGTCCTTCCCGCCCGAGACCCCGCTCAGGGCCCGGGACCTCGTGGGCCTCGGCATCGACGGCCACCGGTGGGGCCTGAGGATACGGAACCGCCACTACGACGAGAAGGTGCACAGACTGCTGCGCGACGTCGGCGCCGAGTCTTACGCGGACGCCCCCGTCGGGCTCCTGTCGGGCGGCGAGCAGCAGCGGCTGCGCGCGGCCCAGGCACTCGCCACCGACCCGGCGGTGCTCCTGTGCGACGAGCCCCTGCTGTCGCTGGACCTGAACCACCAGCAGGCGGTCAGCGCGCTCATCAACCGGCAGCGCCGCGAGAAGAACAGCGCCGTGGTGTTCGTGACCCACGAGATCAATCCCGTGATCGACTACGTGGACCGCGTGCTCTACCTCGCGGACGGCAGGTTCCGCGTCGGTTCGCCCGCCGAGGTCATGACCAGCGAGGTGCTCTCCGATCTCTACGACAGTCCCGTCGAGGTCCTGCACAGCAACGGCCGGATCGTCGTCGTCGGACTGCCCGACGCCACCACCCACCACCACGAGAGCGCCTAGGCCATGGACTTCCAGGAGATCTTCAGCGCCATCTTCACCTTCGACAACTACGCGCAGCTGCTGCCCCTCGTCCGGAACTCGCTGATCGCCGGAGCCGTCCTGGGGCTGCTCGGGGGACTCATCGGGATGTTCGTGATGATGCGCGACCTCGCCTTCGCGGTCCACGGCATCGCCGAACTCTCCTTCGCCGGTGCGGCCTTCGCGCTCCTGGCAGGAGCCAACGTGGTCGCCGGTTCGCTCGTCGGGTCCGTCCTCGCCGCGCTCGTCCTCGGGCTGATGGGGATCCGGGCACGCGACAGGAACTCCATCATCGGTGTCGTCATGCCCTTCGGCCTCGGCCTGGGGATCCTGTTCCTCGCCCTGTACGAGGGCCGCGCCGCCAACAAGTTCGGCCTGCTCACCGGGCAGATCGTCTCGGTCGACGACGTGCAGCTCAACCTGCTCGTCGGGTGCGCCGTCGTCGTCATCCTCGCACTGGCCGCGATCTGGCGACCCCTGACCTTCGCAAGTGCCGACGCCGACCTCGCGGAGGCACGCGGGGTTCCCGTGCGGGGACTCTCGATCCTCTTCATGGTGCTGCTGGGGATCTCGGTGGCGCTGTCCATCCAGGTCGTCGGAGCGCTCCTGGTCCTCGCGCTCCTCATCACGCCGGCCGCCGCGGCACTAAAGGTCACCTCGGCGCCCGGTCCCGCCGTCCTGCTCAGCGTGGTGTTCGCCTGCACGTCCGTGGTGGGCGGCATCCTGCTGGCGCTCGGGGGGCGCATCCCGATCAGTCCCTACGTGACCACGATCTCCTTCGCGATCTACCTCGTGTGCCGCTTCATCGGCTCGCGGCGATCCGCTCGGAGGTCCCGGCATCCGGGTATCCCCGAACCGGCGGCGGGACGCGCGGTGCCGACGGGTTCCTGAACGGTGCCGACGGGTTCCTGAACCAGGAGCCGGGACGCGGTCCGACGGCTAGGAGCCGGGGACGCGGTCCGGCGGGCCGACGGCGTCGATGATGGCGTGCTCCATGCTCCGCAGGAAGCGGGTGATGGTCTCCGTCTCCTCGCTGGTCAAGCGGTCCGCCGCCGCCAGGACCCCCCGTTTCTCGATGTCGAAGGCCGCCTGGAACTCCTCGGTGGCCTTCTCGCCGGGCTCGAGGATGACGGCTCGCCGATCGACGGGATGACGGCGCCTGCGGATGTAGCCGGCCCTCTCGAGGCGGTCGATCACGAGGGTCGTCGATGCGCTCGAGATGCCGAGTGCGAGTGCGAGTTCCTTGGGGCTGGCTCCCTGGTCCTGCTGCCACACGGCGAGGAGGTAGCGGAGGGCGGCGAGGTCCGTCTCATTGACGTTCAGCCGCTGGCTGAGGCTTCGACGCAGTCCGCTCTCCACCGTGCGGTAGGCCCTCAGCGCGTTGAGGACGTCGACCCCGGTCGCAGGCCTGCCGGCCGTTCCTTCTTCGGGCGGCGGGTACCAGTAGCCGGCTCCCTGCCGTGCATCCGAAGGTTTCATGGCTACAGTTTAGACCATCTAGTAGTTCAGCTCTCTAGGTAAGCGGCGTATTTCCCGTGCTTCCCGGGACGGGGCTCAGGCCTTGGGATGCGATTGCGGGAACGGGAAGTCCAGTTCGAGCATGGCCTTCCCCAGCCCGTCGAGGAAACGGCGGATGGTGTCGCTCTCTTCGGGCGAGAGGGCGCCGGCGATCTCCATCATCCGCTCGTGCATCGTTCCCATGGTGGAGCGCACCTCGTCGTCCGTGGCGGCCGTGGGCCAGATCTCGATGGAGCGTCCGTCGGTTCCGCTCCGGCGCCTCTCGGCGTGGCCGCTCTTCTCGAGGCGGTCGATCAGAACGGTGGTGGCCGCGGTGGAGATCTCGAGCTCGCGTGCGAGTGCGGCCGCGGTGAGTGGGCGTCCTGCCTGCCCCGCGCGGAGCATCAGGCGCAGTGCCGTCATGTCCGTCTTCCCCAGGTGCATCGAATCGCGGCTCTTGCCGCGCATGGAGCTCTCCGCGTTGCGGTAGCAGCGCACGGCCTCGACCAGGCCGTCGAGGCGACCTGCGCCCTCGGGGTCGGTACCGGATCCGGCTGCGAGCGTGCTCGGCTCCGCGCGCGCGGAGCTGTCGGAAGGCATCACCCATCCAGCGTAATGGACGGCACCGGCGTCCTCAGCCCCGCGGCCGTCCAAGGGGGGGCTTCCCTGCGGCGGCAGGGAGTGCAAGGGTTGCCCTGCTGATATTCGGAGCGGGATGTCAGGACCGCGCTGCGAGCGCCGCGCAGTCCGGACAGACACCGTAGATCTCGACGGTATGGGCGGCATCGGTGAACCCGTGCTCGGCGGCGATGCGCGCGGCCCACTGCTCGACGGCGGGTGCCTCGATCTCCACGGCCCTCCCGCAGTTCCGGCACAACAGGTGGTGATGGTGGTGCTCGACGGCGCACCGGCGGTAGACCGCCTCGTTGTCACCGTTGCGCAGCACGTCCACCAGGCCGTCGTCGGCCATGGACTGGAGGATGCGGTAGGTGGTGGCGAGGGACACCGATTCCCCGCGGTCGTGCAGCACCCGGTGGAGTTCCTGCGTGCTGACGAAGTCGGCCAGTGCGTCGAGGGCGGCGCTGACGGCCCGCCGCTGGCGCGTGACGCGCTGCTCCTTGCGGGCGGGTTGCGGCTCCGCACCCGACTCCGGGCCCGACTCCTGCCCCGACTCGGTGCCCGAGTTCGGGCTCGACACCGGGACCGACTCGGAGACTGCCGTCGGTACTGCCTCGGATGTCGTCTCAGGCGTCATGTCCTACCCTTTCCGCGGGCACTCGGAGGCCCTGGACCAAAGTCAAGATTATCAGCGCCGCCGCGGGTAGTCTGGGCCCATGCTGCTGACCAAGTTCACCCATTCCTGCGTGCGGCTCGAGCAGGACGGGCGCGTGCTCGTCATCGACCCGGGAACGTTCTCCGAGGTCGAGGAGGCCCTCGAGGGGGCCGGCGCCGTCCTGGTCACCCACGAGCACCCGGACCACATCGACCTGGACAGGGTGGTCGCCGTGCTGTCCCGGAACGCGTCCGTGGACCTGTGGGCGCCACAGGGCGTGGCCGACGCCGTCCGCGAGGGCCTGGGCGACGCCGCAGGGGAGCGGGTCCACGCCGTGGCCGGCGGCGAGGAGTTCTCCGCTGCGGGGTTCGGCGTGCGGACCTTCGGGGGGCAGCACGCGCTCATCCATCCGCTGATCCCGCTCGTCGCCAACGTGGGCTTCCTCATCGGCGGCCTCTACCATCCGGGTGACTCGTTCATCGTGCCGGAGGGCATCGACGTCAACACACTCCTCGTCCCCGTGCATGCGCCGTGGTCGAAACTGGCGGAAGTGGTGGACTTCGTCGTCTCCGTCCGGGCGCCCCGCGCCTTCCAGATCCACGACGCCCTCCTCAACGACACCGGACTGGGCATGGTCGAGGGCCACGTGACGCGCCTCGGTTCGCGGTACGGCACAGCCTTCGGCCACCTCGCGGTGCGGGAGAGCATCGAGATCTGAGGCGGCGTCAGCTCGCCGGTCCGGCAGCCGCCGTCGGCCACTCACCCGTCGCCGGCCACTCACCCGTCGCGAAGAATCCCTCGAGGACCCTCAGCGCCGCCGTCGGGTCGAGGTCCTGGCGGGCGAGCCAGGCGTCGTCCTCGTACGTGGCGGCGTAGCGGTCGCCCGCATCGCACAGGAGGGACACGATGCTGCCCGTGCGTCCCGAGGCGATGAGGTCGGCGACGAGCTGCCAGACGCCCCACAGGTTGGTTCCCGTGGACGGTCCCGCGGAGAGTCCCGTCAGGGTGCGTAGGTGGCGGGTGGCAGCGACCGAGGCCGCATCGGGAACCCGGATCATCGCGTCGATGACCGACGGCACGAAACTCGGCTCGGGACGTGGCCTGCCGATGCCCTCGATGCGGGACGGCCTGCCGGTGGGACGGGATCCGGGCTCCGCCCACGCGGGAAAGAACGCGGAATGCTCGGGGTCGACGACGGCGAGGCGCGTGGGGTGCCGGTGGTACCGGAGGTAGCGCCCGATCGTCGCGCTCGTGCCGCCGGTCCCGGCCCCGACGACGATCCATTCGGGCAGCGGGTGGGGCTCGAGTGCCAGCTGGCCGAAGATGGACTCCGCGATGTTGTTGTTGCCGCGCCAGTCGGTGGCCCGCTCGGCGAACGTGAACTGGTCCATGTAGTGGCCCCGCGTCTCCTGCGCCACCGCCTCGGCCACCGCGTAGACATCCGAGGCGTGCTCCACGAAGCGGCACGTGCCGCCGTACTGCTCTATCAGGGCGATCTTCTCCGGGCTCGTCGTCGCCGTCATCACCGCGATGAAGGGCAGGTCGAGCAGCTGCGCGAAGTAGGCCTCGGACACCGCCGTCGAACCGCTCGATGCCTCGACGATCGTGGTTCCCTCGGTGATCCAGCCGTTGACCAGGCCGAACAGGAACAGCGAGCGCGCGAGCCGGTGCTTGAGGCTGCCGGTGCGGTGGGTCGACTCGTCCTTCAGGTACACCTGGACGCCCCAGTGCTCGGGGAGGGGTACGGCGAAGAGGTGCGTGTCGGCCGACCGGTTGCCGTCCGCCTCGATCCGCCGCACGGCGTCGTCGGACCACGATCTGTCGGCAACGGGGAACCTGGGCATCCCGCCAGCCTACAAGCTGCCGCAGGGGAAGGACCGGGCCGACGAACAGGGGTACGAACAGGGCGCCCGGGCGGCCCCTTGGTGTCCGGAGCGCCATGTGGTGGACTGGCGTGCATCAGGACCGGGCGCGGTCACCACCGCGTCCCGGTCGCCCGTCCCGACAGGAGATCTCGATGAAGACTCTGATGGATGTGCAGGAGCTGCAGGACCGGATGACCTCCGGCGCGCAGACTCTCCTGCTCGATGTTCGCTGGTCCCTGGGCGATCCCTCCGGCCACGAGCACTACCGTGCAGCCCACATACCCGGCGCCGTGTACGTGGACCTGGAGACGCAGCTGTGCGCTCCCGGTGGACCCGGGCTCGGCCGCCATCCGCTTCCCGACGCCGATGCCCTGCAGGAATCGGCCCGCCAGTGGGGGCTCAACGACGGCGACACGGTGGTCGCGTACGACGATTCAGGCAACCTCGCCGCCGCGCGCCTCTGGTGGCTCCTGCGCGATGCCGGGTTCGCAGCGGTCCGCCTGCTCGACGGCGGCCTGACGGCCTGGCGCGCGGCCGGGTTCGACGTCGAGGGCGGGGAGGAGCGGCACTGCGTGGGCAGCGTCCACCTCTCCTCGGGCCATATGCCCGTGGTCTCGATCCCCGACCTGCTCGGGCAGGCGGTGGTCGACGTGCTCCTCGACGCCCGAGCGGGGGAACGCTTCCGGGGCGAGCAGGAGCCCGTCGACCCGCGGGCCGGCCACGTTCCCGGGGCCGTCAGCGCACCCACGACGGACAACCTCCGCGAGGACAGGCGCTTCCGGCCGGTCGAGGAACTCCGGAGCCGCTTTGCCGCACTCGGCGCCGACCGCGGGAGGGTCGCGGTCTACTGCGGTTCGGGCATCACCGCCGCCCACGAGATCGCGGCACTCGAGATCGCGGGAATCGACGCGGCGCTGTTCCCCGGCTCCTGGTCGCAGTGGTCGACGACGGAGGGTCTGCCCGTGGTGACGGGCGGCTGAGGGGAAGGGGAATCCTGTGACCGCCCGGCTGCTTTCCGCGAGGGCCCGTTCGATCCTCCACGGGAAGCTCGAGGTCGAGGAACGCCAGGTCAGCGCCCGGACGCGGAAAGGGCTCTACATCGCGGCGGTCGTCCTGGTCCTGGCCGGCAGCGGCTTCTTCTTCCTCACCCTGGGCGACGTGCTGCAGAAGGATGACCTGGCCACGCTGGACGAACCGGTCAATTCCTGGTTCGTGGACCACCGCATAGCGGCGGCGACCGTGGTGATGGTGGTCCTGGCCACCGTTTTCGGACCCGTCGTCCTGCCGCTCGTCGTCGTGGTGGTGACCGCGGTCTGGATCTTCAAGGCGCGCCACATCTGGCGTCCCCTGCTCCTGGCCGGCGCCATGAGCGCGGGAGTGGTCCTTGCGGAAGTGATCACGCACCTCGTCGGCCGTGCCCGCCCGCCGGCGAGTGCGATGCTGCTCGGTAGCGACAGCACGTATTCCTTCCCCTCAGGCCACGTCCTGGGAGCCTCCGACTTCCTGCTCGTCGGAGCGTTCGTCGTGTTCTCCCGCCGCAGACGTCCCGGTCCTGCCCTCGCTGGATTTCTTGCCGCGGGGAGCGGCATCGCCGCGCAGGTGATCAGCCGGCTCTACCTCGGCTACCACTGGCTCACCGACGCCCTCGCCTCTGTTGCACTGTCCCTCGTCGTCCTGGGAGTGGTCATCGCCCTGGACACGTGGCGCACGGCAGGCGTGCCGAAGGAACCACGGGCAGGTCCTGGTCCCTGATACCGGTGCGTGCTGGCCCGCCGCAGGACGGCACGGTAGCGTCGGGGCATGACCCCAGGACGCCCCGTACCGCCACCCCTGCGTGGCAGCGTCCAGCTGCCCGCACGTGAGGGCGTCCGTCCCATGTCAAGACCAGGAGGACCGATGGCGACGCTTTTCACCCGGATCATCAATGGCGAGGTGCCCGGGCGGTTCGTGTGGGAGGACGACGACGTCGTCGCGTTCCTCACGATCGCGCCCATCACCCCCGGCCACACGCTCGTGGTGCCGCGCCGGGAGATCGAGCACTGGCTGGAGGCCGACCCCGAGACCCTGTCGACGGTGATGGCCGTCGCGCAGAAGATCGGCCAGGCGCAGCAGGAAGCCTTCGGGGCCCGGCGCGTAGGGGTCCTGCTCGAGGGCTACGAGGTGCCCCACCTCCACGTCCACGTCTGGCCGACCCAGTCGCCGGAGGACTTCGACGTCAAGCGGGTGGATCTGGCACCCGACCCAGCGGCGATGGACCAGGCCGCCGAGGCCCTCCGCGGCGCGCTGCGGAACGCCGGGTACGGCGACTCCGTGCCCGGCTGACGGGTACCGCTGGGCGGGCCGCCCGGCGCGTGCTGCCCCGTCCGCACGTTGTCGCTGCGCCCGCAGTTCCCCGGGGGGAGCCGTCAGCGCGTCGCCGCGAGTGCCTCGTTGAGCGCTGTCCGCACCCGCTTCTCCGACACGGAGTAGGCCGTACCCAGATCCTGCGCGAACAGGCTGACGCGGAGCTCCTCGATCATCCAGCGCACGCGGGTGAGGGCGGCGGGGCGGTGCCGTCCGGCCGCGAGGGACGCGACGGCGTCGTCGTACTCGTCCTCCAGCCGCTGGATGGCGGCCGTGCTGATGCCGTCGCGCTGCACGTTGGTCGGCAGCTTCTCCAGCCGGACCTCGATGGCCTTGAGGTACCGGGGGAGGTGGAAGAGCTGCGCATAGCCCGTCGCCGCCACGAAGCCGGGGTAGACGAGGTGCTCGAGCTGGCTCCGGATGTCATTCAGGGCGGTGATCAGCGCAAGACTCGTGGTGCCCTTGAGCTGCTTCTGGATACGCCGGTTGCTGGAGAGCACTTTCTCGACGGTCGCCGTGACCGTGAAGACCGTGTCGATCAGTTCGGCGCGGACCTCCTCGTACAACCGGTTGAAGGCATCCTCGGTCCAGGGCAGCTCCTCCGGCACGAGCTTGTCGATCGCTGCCAGGGAGCAGTCCCGGATCAGCTCCGCGACGCTGCCGTGCGGGTTCTGGCTGAACGTGAGCTTCTCCGTGTTGCTCAGGTGCTCGAGCACGTACTTCGCCGGGCTCGGGATGCGCAGGGAGAGGAGCCGGATGATGCCGGCCCGCATGGCGGTGGCCTGCTCACCCGCCGTGGGGAAGACCCTCAGGCCCACGGAGGAGCCCTCGTCGACGAGAGCGGGGAAACCCGTGACACGGTGGCCGGCGACGGTGCGGGACACCTCGCGTTCGAGGGTTCCGAACACCCAGGTCTTCTCACCGGTCCGCTCGGCCACGGCGGGCGCGACGGCGACGCCTCCACGGGGGGTGCCGGGAGCGGAGGACGTCCCGCCCGCCGGCTGTGCTTCCGCTCCTCCGGCGGTGCGCCCGGATCCCCGGCCGGAGGGATGGCTGCCGTTGTCGCCGCGACCGGCAGGGCCGGTGGCGCCCTTCCCGCGGCCACCGCCACGCCCGGGTCCTCCTGCGGGCCGTGTGCTGCCCGGAGTGGCGCCGAGGGACTGCGCGATGGCGCGGCTCACCGCCGGCGCCAGGGATTCCTTCAACGCCTCGAGGTCGCGCGACTCGTCGAGCACCCGGCCGCCCGCGTCGACGATGCGGAACATCAGCAGCAGGTGCTGGGGGACCGCCGACCAGTTCCACGACCCCGGCGGGATGACGTGTCCGCGAAGGCGCCGCAGGGCGAGCTCGAGGGACGCCTCGAGGTCATCCTGCGCGGGGTCGAAGTCCGACTCGAGGGTGGCCACGGCCGCCCGGGCGACGTCCGGAGCGGGCACGAAGTTCTTCCGCACCTGCTTCGGCAGGGACTTGATCAGGGCAGTGACGAGTTCGACGCGCTGGCCCGGGATCTGCCAGCGGAACGGCTTCGGGTCGAGCTGGTTGAGGAACAGGACGGGGATGGTCACCGTGACGCCGTCGTGCGCGCCCGGGGTCAGGGGTGAGAACTCGTAGGCCAGGGGCAGCTCGAAGCCTGCCTGGTGCCACACGCTGGGGAAGGCCTCCTCGTCGAGCTCCGCGGCATCCTCGCTCAGGAGCTTCTCCGGATCGAAGTCGAGCAGGTCGGGGCGGTCCTGGCGGGCCGTCTTCCACCAGGAGTCGAAGTGCCTCTCGGACACCACGTCGGCGCCGATCCGCTGGTCGTAGAACTCGAAGAGCGTCTCGTCGTCCACGCGCAGGTCGCGACGTCGCAGGCGGTTCTCCAGTTCCTCCACCTCGGCGAGCCGGGCCTGGTTGCGGCTGAAGAAGGTGTGGTGCGTCTTCCAGTCGCCTTCGACGAGGGCATGCCGGATGAACAGCTCACGGGCGACCTCGCGGTCGATCCGGCCGTAATTGATGCGGCGCTGCGGCACGATCGGCACGCCGTAGAGCGTGACCTTCTCGTAGGCCATCACGGCGCCCATGTTCTTCGACCAGTGGGGCTCGCTGTAGGTGCGCTTCACGAGGTGCGGCGCGACCTGCTCGGCCCACAGCGGGTCGATGCGCGCGACGACGCGTGCCCACAGCCGCGAGGTCTCCACGAGCTCGGCGGCCATGACCCAGTCGGGCGACTTCTTGAAGAGCGCTGAACCGGGGAAGACGGCGAAGCGCGTCCCGCGCGCTCCCGCGTACTCGCGCTTGCGCTGGTCGTAGAGCCCGATGTTGCTCAGCAGGCCCGACAGCAGGCTGATGTGGATCTGCTCGTGGAGTCCCACGGGGTCCACGGGCCCGGCCGGCAGGGTGATGCCGAGGGGCTTCGCGAGCTGGCGCAACTGCTGGAAGAGGTCCTGCCACTCCCGCACGCGCAGGTAGTTGATGAACTCCGTCCGGCACAGCTTCCGGAACTGGGTCGAGGAGAGCTCGTCCTGCTTCTCCTGCAGGTAGCGCCAGAGGTTGAGGTAGGCGGTGAAGTCGGAGTTCTCGTCGACGAAGCGCTTGTGCTTCTCGGCCGCCTGCTGCTGCTTCGCCGGCTGGTCCGCGGAGGGCCGCTCGCGCGGATCCTGGATGGTCAGTGCCGCGGCGAGGACCATGACCTCCTTCACGGAGCCACGTGAGCCGGCCTCGACGATCATGCGGCCCAGGCGGGGATCCACGGGGAGCTGGGCGAGCTTGCGGCCCACGGCGGAGAGGCTGCCGTCGTCCTTCAGCGCCCCGAGTTCGCGCAGCAGGGCGACGCCGTCATTGATGGCCTTGGTCTCGGGGGGCTCCACGAAGGGGAACTCGGCGATGTCCTTCGGACCGCGGGTGACGCCCATCGCAGCCATCTGGAGGATGACCGCCGCGAGGCTCGTCCGCAGGATCTCGGGCTCCGTGAAGGGCCTGCGCGAGGCGAAGTCCTCCTCCGAGTAGAGACGGATCGCGATGCCGTTCGAGACGCGTCCGCTGCGGCCGGACCGCTGGTTCGCCGACGCCTGCGAGACGCGCTCGATCGGCAGGCGCTGCACCTTCGTCCGGTGGGAGTAGCGGGAGATACGGGCGGTCCCCGTGTCGATCACGTACTTGATGCCGGGTACCGTCAGCGACGTCTCGGCGACGTTCGTCGCGAGCACGATGCGGCGGTGGGTGCCGGTGGGGCGGAAGACGCGGTGCTGCTCCTCGAGCGAGAGCCGGGCGAACAGGGGCAGGACTTCCGTGCCGCGCAGGCGGGCCGTGGACTGGATGCGGGCCCGGAGGGCGTCGGCGGCGTCACGGATCTCGCGCTCGCCGGAGAAGAACACGAGGATGTCCCCGGGGGCCTCGAGCGAGAGTTCGTCCACGGCGTCGCACACGGCGTCGAGCGGGTCTCGCTCCTCCTCCAGTTCACTGTCCGCGCCGCCGTCGCCGTCGTCGAGTCCGCCCGGCGGCTGGTCGAGCGGGCGGTACCGGATCTCGACCGGGTAGGTGCGTCCGGAGACCTCGATGATGGGTGCAGGGGAGGTGTCCTCGACGGCGGCATCGGCGGCGAAGTGGGCGGCGAAGCGCTCCGGGTCGATGGTGGCCGAGGTGATGATGACCTTGAGGTCGGGCCGCTCGGGCAGGATGCGCCGGAGGTAGCCGAGGATGAAGTCGATGTTGAGGCTGCGCTCGTGGGCCTCGTCGATGATGATGGTGCTGTACTTGCGCAGCATCCGATCGTGCTGGATCTCGGCGAGCAGGATGCCGTCGGTCATCAGCTTGATCTTCGTCCGGCGCCCCACCGACCCGGTGAAGCGGACCTGGTAGCCGACCTCCTCGCCGAGGTCCACCTGCAGCTCCTCGGCGATACGCTCGGCGACAGTGCGGGCCGCGAGCCGCCGTGGCTGGGTATGGCCGATCAGCCCGTGCTCCGCCAGGCCGAGTTCGAGGCACATCTTGGGGATCTGGGTCGTCTTCCCCGACCCGGTCTCGCCGGCGATGATGGTGACCTGGTTCGCTGCGATGGCAGCCATGATGTCTGCCCGGCGTTCCGAGACGGGAAGGTCCGCGGGGTAGGAGATTGTCAGTGCCATAGTTGCCTGCCAGTCTAGTTCGTCGTGCCGACCGGCAGGCCTGCGTTCACTGTCGGCTGGGGCTTGCCTTCCCGACGGCGCCGACTCCGTCCTGGCTGCCATGCTGACCGGTTCGATCCCGGCTGGTTCCATCCTCTCCGGTTCCTCCGGCCGAACGGCGGAGGCGGTCGGCGACGACGAGGGCGCGCTCGCGCATCGCAGCCGGCTCGAGGACCTCGAAGTCGATGTCCCAGCTCGCGAGGTAGGCCAGCGGGAAATCGAGGGAGTCGAAGCCCGCCCGGAGCAGCGTGTGCTCCTCGCCGTCCGCCTCGAGGGTCCCCGTGTTCGCGGGGACATGCGTCTCCAGCTCGCTCAGGGGCGCGGAGAACCGGATGACGGCGTCATAGGAGTAGGGCGACCGCGTGATGGATTCCTGGACGTAGGCGGCGAGGTCCGGCGCCGGCAACGGCCGGGGCACGAAACGGTCCCTCGCCACGGGCACGCTCTGGCAGCGGTCCACCCGGAACGTCCGCCAGCCCTCCCGCTCGCGGTCGAAGGCCACGAGGTACCAGCGCCGTCCCGTGTCCACGAGGCGGTACGGCTCGACGATCCGCCGGGACGATTCGCCGTCGTGCCGGTCATAGCGGAACGCGACGCAGCGCCGTTCGGTGATGGCTGCGGAGAGGGCGGTGAGCACCTCGGGATTGACGGGTGTGCTGGCGGCCGCCATCCGGGTCACTGCGGACCGCAGCCCCGAGAAGCGGGGCCGGAGGCGGGGAGGCAGGACCTGTTCGAGCTTGGTGAGCGCACGGACGGAGGCTTCGCCCACGCCCGAGACCGGGCTGGCCGTGACGGCCGTGAGCCCGATCGCGACGGCGAGCGCCTCGTCGTCGTCGAGCAGGAGCGGCGGGAGCTGTGCGCCGGCACCCAGCTGGTATCCGCCGGCGATGCCGGGGGAGGCGTTGATGGGGTAGCCCAGCGTGCGCAGCTTCCCGATGTCCCGCCGGACGGTGCGTTCCGTGACGTCCATGCGCTGGGCCAGGGCCGGGCCGGTCCACTCGCGCCGCAGCTGGAGGAGGGAGAGGAGCTGCAGCAGGCGGGCCGAGGTCTCGATCATGCCACCACGGTACGACGGGAAGCGGACGAAAGCTGTCCGCGATCGCGCCCGGTTCGGGCCGCACCAACACCGGAAGCGGAGGTGCAGGACTCACGCCCGATCCGGGGTCCCCGGGGGCGGTCGTCCGACAAGCCAGAGCACCCACGCCGAAAGCGCTCCCACACCGGCGAGCACGGCGACGATGCTGGACCCGGCGTCGTCCACCAGCAGTGCGAGGACGGCCACGGGCTGCGCCACAGCCTGGAGGCGCAGGAAGGACCAGGCGATCGCCCGGAGCGCCGCACCACTGATCCAGCCGCGGAGGGGCAGGGGCAGGAGCAGCAGATAGAGGAGGAAGACGGCGTGGAGCCCGGCCACGAAGACCGGCAGCCACGGCGATCCGGCCGGCATGTTGACCGCGTAGGCCACCACCAGGAGCAGGAGGGACACCGATGCCATGCCGATCGATGCGACGAAGGCCGCGCCCGCCGCCACCACGACGGGGAGGACGACCCAGGCGGAACCGTCCCAGACGAGGGCTCCCAGCAGGACGGCGGTCAGGGCCGTGGCTCCGCGGACCACCGGGAGGGGTACGAGCCCGCGCCGGTCAGGGACGGCCCGCACGCCGACGGCCGTGCGCCGCGTCCTCACGGGATACTCCAACCGGAGCCCTGCCGGGAGCCCTGTCCAAAGCCCTGCCCGGTGCGCCTGCCGGCCTGGCGGGCCAGCAGCCGGAGGCCCGCGGCGAGGTCCGTGCCCGGGTCCGTGCGGGGATCCGTTCCGGGATCCGTTCCGGGGTCCTCGGACGTTCCGCTCGAGCCGGCGCGTCCGCCCAGCCGGGGGTCCGCAGATGCCCCCCGGAACACGGGGATGCCCTCGCGCTGCAGGTCCTCGAGCAGCAGGCGTTGCCGGAGGAGCGTGAGCCGCACGGCGTGCGCCTGCGCCGCCGTCGACTCACTGCGGTCCAGCGGCGGTACGCAGTCGACACCGGCGACAAGGTGGCCCTGCGCATGCCACAGGCGCAGGAGTCGCGCCGGTTCCGCGTCGAGGAAGGCGGAGAACACGACCACGACGGCGCCCTGGGGAGGCACGGGGTCCCGGTGCCGGCGCCGGCGCGGCACGACCGACATGCCAGCGAGACGGGTCCGGATCTGCTCGAGATGCCGGGCGCCTGCCGCCGAGCGCAGGGCCCTGCGTGTGCCGGAGAGGTCATCCAGACCCACGCGGTCGCCGACGGCGAGGTAGGACGCAGCCACCGTCGTAGCGGCCACACGCGCGACGTGGAGCGATCCCGGAACGAGGCGCCGCGGCCCGGCGGCGAACCATGCGGCGGTCGACGCCGGGAGGTCATGTCCCTGGTCGACGACGAGGAGGACGGATGCCTCGGCGTCGGCGAAGGTGCGGCGCACCATGAGCCGGTCCTGGTCCGTGGAGCGGCGCGCCGTGGCACGCCAGTCGATGCGCCGCAGCCGGTCACCTGGCTGCAGCGGCGCGATCGACCTGAGCTCGCCGCCCTCTCCCGGCCGCCTCGACGCATGCGTTCCGGCAAGACCCACGAGGCGCCGGGACACGGGGTGCGCGAGGGCCGGTCCGACCGGCGGGAGGATGCTGATGCGCACGGGCGTGGCCGCCACGAACGGCGCTGCGCCCGAGAGGTCGGGCTTGAAGCCGGCCGCACCGTAGGACAGGACGTCGAGTTCTCCCGAGAGTGGCGCATCCACCAGCAGGGGGCATTCCTCGTCGGCCCGCAGGACCAGCGCGTCGGGCGGGCATCCCGGTGCGGCCAGGATCGCCGCGATCAGCCAGTGCCCCGCTGCATCTCCGTCGGGTGACCGCGGGGCGAGTACCAGCCGGAGGCGGGAGGCGCCCGCCCCGGCCCTCTGGTCGGCGGTGATGCGCACCGGCGGTTCCCCCGTAGCCCGGGTGCCCGTGCGTCCCGGGAGGGCGAGGAGGGCGAACGGCGTGGCGAGGGCGACCGTGTCCGGACGGCCGGACACGAGCCCGGCCACGACGCAGACCAGTGTGACGATGACGGCCAGGGCCCAGACGGGGGACCGTGCTCCGGCGCGCCTAGCCACGGGGCACGGTCGGCGGCGTGGGGACCTCGGCCAGCACCTCCCGCACCACAGCCTCCGTCGCGATTCCCTGCGCCCAGGACGACGGCGTGAGCGTGAGCCGATGCGCGAGGACGGCGACCGCGCCCTCCTTGAGGTCTTCGGGAAGGACGAAGGGACGCCCGTCGAGCACGGCGAGGGCGCGGCCCAGCAGCACGAGTGCCTGGGACCCGCGGGGCGAGGCGCCGACCTCGACTGCGGGGTGGGTGCGCGTCGCGGCCGTGAGCCGCACCGCGTAGTCGATGACGTCGGCGTCCACCCCCACGGATTCGACGACGGCCTGGAGGTGCAGCAGCCCATCGGCCGTCGTCACGCTCTCCACTCTGGTCTCGTCCTGCCGGCGCGTGATGCGGCGCGCGATGATGTCCTGTTCGCCGCCGGGGCCCGGATAGCCGAAGCGCAGGCGGACCAGGAAACGGTCCAGTTGCGCCTCCGGCAGGGGATACGTGCCCTCGAACTCGATGGGATTGGAGGTCGCGAAGACGTGGAAGGGACGCTGGAGCGGCATGGTGGTGCCCTCGGCGGAGACCTGTGCCTCCGCCATGGCTTCCAGAAGGGCGGACTGCGTCTTCGGGGACGTCCTGTTGATCTCGTCGGCGAGGAACAGGCCCGCGAAGACCGGACCCGGCCGGAACTCGAACTCCCGCGTGACCGGATTGAAGATGGACGATCCCGTCACGTCCGACGGCAGGAGATCGGGCGTGAACTGCAGGCGCCGGAAGTCGAGCCCGAGCGCCTGGGCCAGGGTCTTGGCCGCGAGGGTCTTCCCGAGTCCGGGGAGGTCCTCGAACAGGACGTGGCCGCCGGCCAGCACCGCCGCCAGGGCCAGGCGCAGTGGTGCGTGGGCGCCGACGACGACGGTCCCGGTGCGCTCGAGGATCGTCCGGCCGAGGGAGGCGGCCGTGCCGACAGGGCGGTCGCCGGCATCTGGTGCAGTGGTGCCTGCAGTGGAACGGGTGGAGTCAGGGGCGGTCATGGGTCTCCTGGCGTGCGGATACGGCTGCGGGGGCTCGCGTATGGCCTGCCGGATCGGCTGCCGCGGCGGCGGTGTGCGATCGGGCTGTGGCGCTGGACGGTCTGGTTCCCGGCGGTGTCAGTATCATCCGCTCGAGCTCGTCGAGGAAGGCTCTGATCTCGCGATGCGTCAGGGCCGACGGTGCGGCCCGCGCGAGGAAGGTGTCGAGTGCATCACTCCTCGGGGCGTCCGGCCGTGCCGCTGCGACCGAGGTGGCGATGGCATGCACTTCGAGGACCGCGCGCGTGCCGGGCTCGGTGGACGACAGCGAGAACTCGAGTGCCTGGACGTCACCGAGTCCGCGGACAGGCTCGGGCAGTGCCGGCAGGGTGTGCCGCGGGACATCGACCGCTTCCAGGAGTCCGTTGGTGATTCCTGCTGCCAGCGCCGCGCCCACGAGGGCGACGGCGTGGCGACCATCGAGGCCGAAGAACCAGTCGGCGACCAGCGCGAGCCCGACCAGTACGCCGGTGACGGCCCATGCGGAGGGCTTCATGGGGTCGTCCCGTCGCCGCGCTGCGAGCCGCGCGATGCCAGCGCGGCCGACAGTTCGTCGATGCTGGCGGCGGCCAGCTCACGGTCGGCTAGTTCACGGTCGGCCCGTTCTCGGTCGGCCGGCTCCCGATCGGCCGGCAGGAGGCCGGGGGAGCGGTCGTGCGTCGCCTGCCCGAAGCGGGCCCGCTGGTACAGCCGGTTGAGGGTGGACAGCGGCTGGGGTGGAAGGGCGAGCGCCGAGGACACCGCGACGGCGAAGTCCGTCGTCGTCTGGGCCGGCCTGCGCCCGGCGCCCGCCGCCGCGCACAGGCGCTCGAAGTCCAGCCAGCACCGGATGACGGCGTCGGACGTGTCCGTGCTGGCTGCGAGTGCTGCGCGGGATGCCTCTGCCCAGGCGGGCAGGGCGTCGGCTAGGAGGGAGGTCCCCGGCCGCTGGAGTTCCGTCCGGTCCAGGAACCCGTCCACCTGCTGGAATCGGGATCGCGGCAGGAACCGCAGCAGGAAGCGCAGCAGGAGTGCGAGCACGGTCATCACCAGGAGCAGCAGGGCGCCGGCGGCCGTATCGCCGCTGATGACGAGGCGCTCGCCGTCGTCGGGCAGCGCCTCCGGAGTTGCCGTCGCGGAGGGGTCCTGCTGCTCCAGTCCGGCAACGGAGGGGTCCACCACAGGCTCGGCCGACAGCTGTCCCATGTAGCCGGCTGCGATGACTGCGAGAACGAGCACGAGGACGGTGAGCACGGGACCGGTGAGTACCGGGCCGGTGCGTGGCCGAGGGCTCGACTGCGTGGTGCCCTTCGTCCCCACGATTCCCCCGCCGTCAGGTGCCAGTGCGAGCCCTGCGGGGCCGCGTGCTCTGGAGCCTACCAAAACAGAACCGCCGCCGGCCTGGTGGCCGACGGCGGTGGACTCTGCGTGAGTCGGGGTGCCCTCGATAGGATTCGAACCTACGACCTTCTGCTCCGGAGGCAGACGCTCTATCCCCTGAGCTACGAAGGCAGACACGGGAACTCCCGTGCCCGTAAGGGACTCATCGAGCTTAGCAGGTAGTGCTTCTCCCGGAAAACGCAGGTAGTGCTTCTCCTGGAGAACACGGCGGCGGACGGGCCGTCAGTAGCCGAGGAACGCGTCCGTGCGTACGCGCGAGACGCCGGCCTTGCGGACCTCCGCGCGGATCTCGCCGATGAGCTTCGGCGAGCCCGAGACGAGCACCCGGCGCTTCCGGAGGTCCGGCACGGCCGCGAGGAGGTTCTCCGCATCAGGAGCCGAGCCCCCGTAGGTCCAGGTGCCGGGCAGGGCCGGGGCCTCTCCGCCGGGCACGAACAGCACCACGCGGGTGCCCAGGTCGGCCAGCTCGTCCCGGAACGCGATGTCCTCCTCGCTCCGGACGACGTAGGCGAGAACGACATCGCGCTCCTCGCCGCGCGCGGCCAGGTCCCGTAGCTGGCTGATGAACGGCGTCACGCCGATCCCTCCGGCCGCGAGCAGCAGGGGCACCGACCGGTCGCGTGGCAGGCAGAAATCCCCTCCCACGAGGGTTCCGGTGATGCGTGCCTCCCTGGGCAGTTCGAGGAGTGCCTTCTTGAAGGAGCTGCCCGATTCCGTGGTCCGCACGCCGAAGGTGACTGCGGTGTCCTGCGGCGCGGACGTGATGCTGAAGACCCTGCGGCTGCCGCGGCGGTCGGCGTCGCGGTGCGGCATGCTGAGCTCCATGTACTGGCCGGCACGGAACCGCACGGGCCGCGAGGGCTCGAAGACGAGCTCCGTGCTGGTCGGCGTGAGCTGCCGTGCGCCGGCGAAGGCCAGCCGCACGCCGCGCCGCTGGCCCAGGAGGAAGGCTCCCGCATTGCCGATGACCAGGGCGAATTCCGGGCCCAGGAAGACCGGGCCGATGGACAGCTGGAGGGCGAGGACGGTGGCGACGATCGCGGCGAACAGCCACTGCTGCCACCGAAGCGGCGGCAGGGTGAGCGGCTCGGTCATCATGAACCCGACCAGGAACAGGAGGGGATACGACGTGAGGACCAGCTGCAGGCCCGCACCGGGAGCCATGCCGCCCTGCACCAGTCCGACGAGCAGGATGCCGATGCCCACGATGAGGAAGACCACGGCCATGGAGAGTTTCCGCGTCCGGTAGACGAGGAGGGCGACGCCGACGGCGACGACGGGAAGCATGTAGGCGTTGGCTACCCACCACCCCGCTGCCCCCACTCCCAGCAGGGTCGCGACGACGGCACCCGTTGCGGCGGGATTGAAGATGTGCCGCCCCCGGAAGGCCAGCAGGAACTTCGACGCTCCGGCGGCGATGCCGGCCACCAGGATGCCGCCGAGGCCGGCCGTGGTGCCCGACGGGAACATGATGAGGAACACGATCAGCCCCGTGATGAGCGACGAGTCACCGTGCGGACGCAGCCGCAGGATCAGGGCCAGGAGTCGCGTGCCGATGATCGTTCCGCCGACCGCGGCGAGGAGGGTCCCGCCGAGCTCGGCCGGCGAAAAGGCGAGGAGGCCCGCCAGCGACAGCACGAGGGCCTCGACGGTCAGGACCAGGAGCAGGGCCAGCGTCAGCCGGTACATGGTCAGGCGGCCCAGCAGGGCGTCGAGTGCTGCGGTCATCGGAACAGGGCTCCTGCGAGGGGGGCGGAATAGCGGGCGCGTCCGTCCGAGTACACCATGACGTAGTCGAACGCGAAGGCCTCCGCGAGTGCCGCGGGGTCGGTGACGAAGAGGGCGGTGCACAGTCCGTCGGCGGTCATCGCGTCCTCCGCGAGGACCCACGTGGCGACCACCGTGTCGACGCAGCGGCCGGTGCGGGCGTCGAGGATGTGGTGCAGACCGTCGCCCCACACCCTGCGGTTGGACGCGGACGCGCAGAGCCCACCGGAGCCCAGACGGACCGTCCCGATGGCGGACGACGGATCGTAGGGATGCTCGAGGGCGACGGTGATGGCGCCGGAGCCGATCCGCCGCATATCCCCGCCGGCGTCCACGATCACGTCCTCGTGGCCCGCGGCGGCGAGGCGCTCCAGCAGGAGGTCGACGAGCTGGCCCTTGCCTGCTGCGCCCACATCCAGGAGAGCCGGCTCCTGCAGGGTGATGCCCTGGTCCGTCCACTGCAGGACGTCGTCCCACACGCGTGCCGGCGCCGGGTCCGCCGTTCCGGTGAAGGAGTAGGCGGCGTCGTACCCCGAGGCCGCCAGCCGGTCGCCGACAAGGGGTGAGACACCGCCGTCGGTGAGGTCGTAGAGCGCACGCAGGAGGCCGCCGAGCCGCACACCATGGTCCGGCAGGGCGAGCTGTCCCCCATCGGCCGCGAGGGCGGTGATTCCGGAGTCGCTCCGGAAACGCGAGTAGAGCCCGTCGTAGTCCTCGACGAGGCGCAGCAGGTCCGTCTTCTGCTCCGGCAGAAGCGGCGCGCTGCAGTCCACACGCCAGCGGGTGCCGATCGCGTCGAAGCTGAAGGAGTCGGTCATGCCGGGCCTAGAGCCGGGCTTCGCTCTTGATCTTGCCGGTCGCATCATTGAAGCCACCGCTTGTCAGCGAGGATCCAGCCACCTTGTCGACGGCGAGGTCGTCGAGCTTCTTCCCGACGATGGCATCCGAGATGCCGCCCGCGAAGCGCCCCTGGTACTCCCGCGTGGTCGGGTTGTCGGGCATCGGTTCGACCTCGACGGCGGTGACGACGTCGGCCTCGAGCGTGAGTGTCACGCCCACTTCCTCCGGCCCTGCAGGTGACTGGTAGGAACCCTTCGAGGTGTAGGTGCCGTCCCGGTAGGCGTGGTCACCGGCGGCCGCCGTCTCCGCGGTCCCGGCAGCGGCCGTCTCCTCCGACCCGGTGGCTGCGGTCTCCTCCGACCCGGTGGCTGCCGGAGCATCCGCAGCGGTCTCGGCCGGCGTTCCGGCCTCGGCCCCCGCACAGCCCGCGGCACCGAGGATCGAGACGGCGGCGAGTGCCGTCAGCACGCGCTTGTGCACGGGGAAGGCGGTCCGGCCGCTTGTCCCGGGTCGCGACTCCCCGGACGTCGTGCCGGATGTCGTGCCGGACGTCGTGCCGGCGGATGGGGTGGGGGTTCTGTCAGCCGGGGTGCCGGTCGGGGCTGTTCTGGTCACTGCATGCTCCTGGTGGTCGCCGGGATGCGGGTGGGCCCCGCACAAAGGAATGGTTGAATCTGAAAGTAACGTGCGGAACCGGTCCAGCGTTCCATCAATGCTTCGTTTCCGGCTGCCCCGCGGACTGTTCTGCCGGTGTCCGTCGGCTCCCGGAGCCGGCCGGCCGGGCGCCGCGAGTTGAGCCGCGTCACGAAAATCAGGGTGCCGCGGCCCGTGTCGCTATGCTTGACGGGTGACTCCCGAAGAACTCTCTGCCGCTATTTCCGCATGCCTGAAGGCCGCCGTCGAGGCAGGTGACCTCAGCATCGACCTCCCCTCGGAGGTGCGTGTGGAGCGACCGAAGAACCGGGAGCACGGGGACTGGGCGACGAACATCGCCCTCCAGCTCGGCAAGAAGGCGGGCATGAACCCGCGGGCCTTCGCCCAGCTCCTGAGCGACCGCCTCGCCGCGATCGATGGCGTGAAGAGCGTCGACATCGCCGGTCCGGGCTTCCTCAACATCACGCTCGACGCCGGAGCGGCCGGCGAACTCGCCCGCACCATCGTCGAGTCGGGTCGCGCCTACGGGGGCAGCGATGCGCTCGCGGGCCAGAAGATCAACCTCGAATTCGTCTCGGCGAATCCCACGGGTCCCATCCACATCGGCGGAACCCGGTGGGCGGCGGTGGGAGACGCACTGGCGCGCGTGCTCCAGTCGCAGGGCGCGTCCGTCGTGCGGGAGTACTACTTCAACGACCACGGTGCGCAGATCGACCGGTTCGCCCGCTCGCTCTTCGCGAGTGCGTCCGGGAAGGCCGCTCCGGAGGACGGCTACGGCGGCCAGTACATCGAGGACATCGCCCAGCGCGTCGTCTCCGCGGAGCCGGACATCCTGTCCTTGGATGAGGCCGACGCGATCGAACGCTTCCGGGTGGTCGGCGTGGACTTCATGTTCACCGACATCAAGAAGTCGCTCCACGACTTCGGGGTCGACTTCGACGTCTACTTCCATGAGCACTCGCTGTTCGAGAACGACTTCGTCGGGGGCCTCCTCGAGCAGTTGAAGGGCTCCGGGAACCTCTTCTACGAGGATGGTGCCTGGTGGCTGAAGTCGACCGACTTCGGCGACGACCGCGACCGCGTGGTCATCAAGTCGGACGGGTCGCCCGCCTACATCGCGGGTGACATCGGCTACTTCGTCAACAAGCGCAGGCGGGGCTTCGACCTCAACATCATCATGCTGGGCGCCGACCATCACGGGTACGTCGCACGCCTGAAGGCCGCCGCCGCGGCCCTCGGCGACGACCCCGACACCGTCGAGGTCCTCATCGGCCAGATGGTGAACCTCATGCAGAACGGGGCGCCCGTCCGGATGTCCAAGCGTGCCGGCACGGTCGTGACCCTCGAGGACCTCGTTGATGCCGTGGGCGTCGACGCTGCCCGGTACACCCTGGCCCGGTTCTCCGCCGACTCCAACATCGACATCGACCTCGACCTGCTCACGCGGCGCACGAACGAGAACCCCGTGTTCTACGTGCAGTACGCGCACGCCAGGACGCACGCCGTCGCCCGCAATGCCGTGTCCGCCGGAGTGGACACCAGCACCTTCGACGCCGCGTCGCTGAGCCACCCCACCGAGGGCGAGCTGCTGGCCGCGCTCGGCCAGTTCCCCGGCGTCGTCGCGCAGTCCGCGACCTTCCGCGAGCCGCACCGTGTGGCGCGCCACCTCGAGGTCATCGCGGGGACCTACCACCGCTGGTACGACGCCTGCCGCGTCGCCCCACTCGGTGACGCCGCCGTCGAGGACGTCCACCGCTCGCGCCTGTGGCTGAACAACGCGACGCAGCAGGTCCTGGCGAACGGCCTGGACCTCCTCGGCGTGTCCGCGCCGGAGAGGATGTAGCCGTGGCTGCCGAAGCATCCCCGCTCGCCCCGGAGTGGCTGTCCGTCCCCGTCGACCCGGCCCGGCTCGACGCCAAGCTGTGGGCTGAGGACGTGGACCGCGGACCGGACGGCGTACTGCAGGTCGGCGGGATCCCCGTGACCGAACTCGCACGGCAGTACGGTACGCCCCTGTTCGTCGTGTCCGAGCGCGACTTCCGCACCCGTGCCGCCACGTTCCGCGACGCGTTCGACGACGCCTTCCGCGACCTGTGCGGGGGAGTGGACGTGTTCTACGCGGGCAAGTCCTTCCTCTGCACGGAGGTCGCACACTGGGTACGCGAGGAAGGGCTCGGGCTCGACACGTGCTCCGGCGGCGAGCTCGCCGTGGCCCTCCGAGCCGGCCTGCCCGGCTCCCGGCTCGGGCTCCACGGGAACAACAAGTCGGCGGCGGAGATCACGCGCGCCATCGACGCGGACCTCGGACGGATCGTCGTCGACAGCCTCCAGGAGGTCGCCCTCGTCGGAGACCTCGCCCTGCAGCGGGGCCGCCAGGCCAACGTCATGATCCGCCTCACGCCGGGGGTCCACGCGCACACGCACGAGTTCATCGCGACGGCCCACGAGGACCAGAAGTTCGGACTCTCCCTGACCACCGAGCAGGGCCCGGGACAGGAGGACGGGGGCGACGGCGATGCCTCCTCGCCTGCCGCGCGCGCCGTCGCAGACGCCCTGGCGCACCCCGGCATCAACCTCCTCGGCGTGCACTGTCACATCGGGTCGCAGATCTTCGAGCCCGAGGGCTTCGAACTCGCGGCGAAGCGGCTGCTGGGATTCCTGGCCGGAGTCCGCGACCGCCACGGGGTCGAACTCGCGGAACTCGACCTCGGCGGCGGCTACGGCATCGCCTACACCGAAGCCGAAGAGCCGCGCCCCGCGGCGGAGATCGCGCGTGCCATGGCCGCCGTCGTCGGTGCGACCTGCCGCGAGCTGGGACTGCGCGTGCCCCGGATCTCAATCGAGCCGGGCCGCGCCATCGTGGGCCCGACGACCTTCACGCTCTACACCGCGGGCACCACGAAGACGGTGCGCGTCGACGCGGCCGCGAACGGGTCCGAGGTGGCGGTGGACACCTCCGTTACGCATCCGCGACGCTATGTGTCGGTGGACGGCGGCATGAGCGACAACGCCCGTCCGGTGCTCTACGGCGCGGATTACTCGGCCGTTCTGGCCTCGAGGCCCCCGGAGGCGAGCCCCGTGCTCTCCCGTGTGGTTGGAAAACACTGCGAGAGCGGTGACATTGTGGTGAGGGACGTCTACCTCCCGGAGGACACCGGCGCCGGTGACCTCCTCGCCGTTCCGGGAACCGGAGCCTACTGCTGGGTGCTGTCGAGCAACTACAACTACCTGACGCGCCCGCCCGTCGTGGCGGTGGCCGACGGCGCTGCTCGGCTCATCGTGCGCGGTGAGACCGAGGAGGACCTGTTCCGCAGGGACGTCCAGCGCGAACCCGCATTGCCAGCCACGGATTCAGGAGCACCACGGACCGCATGAACTCACCAGCAACACCCCCCGCACAGCCCCTGCGCGTAGCCCTGCTCGGCTGCGGCAACGTCGGCTCGCAGGTAGCCCGCATCCTCCTCGAGGACGCGGAGAACCTCGGCCGCCGTGCCGGAGCCCCGCTCGAACTCATCGGGATCGCGGTCCGCACGCTCGACGCCCGGCGCGACGTCGAGCTCCCGGCCGGCCTCCTCACGCTCGACGCCGAGGCGCTCGTCGAGGACGCGGACATCGTGATCGAACTGATGGGCGGCATCGAGCCTGCCAAGTCCCTGATCCTCCGCGCGATCGAGCACGGAGCGACCGTCGTGAGCGGCAACAAGGCACTCCTGGCCCAGGACGGACCGGAACTCTACGAGAAGGCGGACGCCGCGGGAGTCCAGCTGTCCTACGAGGCCGCCGTCGCCGGCGCCGTCCCGATCCTGCGGCCCATCCAGGACAGCCTCTCCGGCGACCGCATCACACGCGTCCTCGGAATCGTCAACGGCACCACGAACTACATCCTCGACCAGATGGACACCACGGGTGCGCAGTTCGCCGACGCCCTCAAGGCGGCCCAGGACCTCGGCTACGCGGAGGCGGACCCCACTGCCGACGTCGAGGGCCACGACGCTGCCGCGAAGGCGGCCATCCTCGCGTCGCTGTCCTTCCACACGCGCTTCGGCCTCGAGAACGTCTACTGCGAGGGCATCACGGCCGTCACGGCCGACGACATCGCGGCCGCCGCCGAGGACGGCTACGTCATCAAGCTCCTGGCCATCGCCGAGCTGCTGACCGACGACGCCGGAGCCGCGGGTGTCGGCGTGCGCGTGCACCCGACCCTGCTGCCGAGGTCCCATCCACTGGCCGCGGTCCGCGGAGCCTTCAACGCCGTCTTCATCGAGGCGGAGAATGCCGGCGAGCTCATGTTCTACGGCCAGGGCGCGGGCGGCACCCCGACCGCGTCGGCCGTGCTCGGAGATGTCGTCAGCGCCGCACGCCGCATGGTGCTGGGTGGCCCGGGACGCACGGAGACCACCACCGGCCACGTTCCGGCGCTGAGCATCGACACCGTGCGTACGAGCTACTGCATCGGCCTGCAGGTCGCTGACCAGCCGGGCGTCCTGGCGCGCATCGCGCAGATCTTCGCCGAGAACGGCGTGTCCATCGAGACGATGCGCCAGCGCATCCACCAGGGCGGGCCCGACGGCGGTACGACCGCCGAGCTGCGCATCGTCACACACCGTGCACCCGAAGCGTCCCTCGCTGCGACCGTCAAGCAGGTCGCCGCGCTCGATGTCATCACCGCCGTCTCATCCGTTCTTCGAGTAGAGGGAATCTAAGTGGCCCACCAGTGGCGCGGAGTCATCCGCGAATACGCCGAACGCCTGCCAGTCACGGACGCCACCGAGGTCATCACCCTCGGCGAGGGCGGAACGCCGCTCGTGCACGCCCGGCACCTGTCCGAGCTGACGGGGTCGGCCGTCTACCTGAAGGTCGAGGGCATGAACCCCACGGGCTCCTTCAAGGACCGCGGCATGACCATGGCCATGACGGCCGCCGTCGCCGCCGGGGCGAAGGCCGTGGTGTGCGCCTCGACGGGCAACACCTCCGCCTCTGCCGCCGCGTACGCCACGCAGGCCGGCATCACGTGCGCCGTCCTCGTGCCGGACGGCAAGATCTCCATGGGCAAGCTCAGCCAGGCAATCGCCCACGGTGCCCAGCTGCTGCAGGTCAACGGCAACTTCGACAACTGCCTCGACGTCGCGCGTAAGCTCGCCGAGGCCTACCCGGTGTTTCTCGTGAACTCGGTGAACCCCGCGCGGCTCGAAGGCCAGAAGACGGCGGCCTTCGAGGTCGTCGACACGCTCGGCGACGCGCCGGACTACCACCTCATGCCCGTCGGGAACGCCGGGAACATCAGCGCGTACTGGAAGGGCTACAAGGAGTACGCGGCGCCCTACGCCTCGATGCACTCCGGAGAGCTTCCCGCCGTCGCGACCCGCACGCCGATCATGTGGGGATTCCAGGCGGAGGGCGCATCCCCGCTCGTCAAGGGCCACCCGATCACCGAGCCCGACACCATCGCCACCGCCATCCGGATCGGCAACCCGGCGTCCTGGGACTTCGCGGTCGCGGCGCGGGACGAGTCCGGCGGCCTGATCGAGGCCGTGACGGACGACGAGATCCTCGCCGCTCACCGCTGGCTGTCCTCGCGTGAGGGCGTCTTCGTGGAGCCCGCGTCCGCCGCCGGCGTCGCCGGGCTCATCAAGAAGCACGCGGAGGGGCTCGTCCCGACGGGCAAGACGATCGTCATCACCGTCACGGGCCATGGCCTCAAGGACCCGCAGTGGGCGCTGCGCACCGCGGACGGTTCGGATGTGGAACCCACCAAGGTGGAGTTCGACGTCGTGAGCGTCGCTGCGGCGCTCGGGCTCGAAGACTGACGTGGCCGGCCTGCACGCGGCACCCGCGTCGTCCAACGTGCTCGACTTCCCGGCGGTCGAGGCCGGCCAGGACGTCGTCGTTCGGGTTCCGGCGACGAGTGCGAACCTCGGACCGGGCTTCGACACCCTGGGCCTTGCACTGACGCTGCACGACACCGTGCGCGTCCGCACGACGACGTCGGGATCCACGACGGTGCGGGCCACGGGGGAGGGCGCCGATGCTCTCCCGACCGACGAGACGCACCTCGTCGCGAGCGCACTCATCAGCACCCTGCATCGCGCGGGGCGCCGTGCGCCCGGGCTCGAACTCGACACCACGAACGTCATCCCGCACGGCAGGGGGATGGGCTCCTCCGCTTCCGCGATCGTCGCGGGCGTCCTCGCCGGCAACGCCCTGCTTCCCGTCGACGAACAGCTCGACGCCGAGCACCTCCTGCAGTGGGCGGCCACGATCGAGGGCCACCCGGACAACGTCGCGCCCGCCCTGATGGGAGCCCTGGCGATCTCGTGGGAGAGCGGCAAGGCGTACCACAGTACGCGTGTCGAGGTGCACCCCGACATCATCCCCGTGCTCGCCGTACCGGACCTGGCGCTGTCCACGGAGAGCGCCCGCGCACTCCTTCCGCCGTCGGTCTCCCATCGGAGCGCCGCGGCGAACGCCGGACGCGCTGCGCTCCTGGTGCATGCCCTCGGCGCCGATCCGTCGCTGCTGTTTCCCGCCACGCAGGACTCGCTGCACCAGGACTACCGCGCGCCGGCCATGCTGCCGAGCGCCACCCTCCTGCGCGGACTGCGGGCCGCCGGCTTCGCCAGCACCATCTCCGGGGCCGGGCCGAGCGTTCTGACCCTCGCCGTGGGCGAGGCCGGGGCCCGTGCGGCGGAGGACGCCGTGCGCGCGCTGGTCGGGCAGGGCGACATGCCGGGGATCTGGCGGGTTCTCCGGCTGGCAGTGGAGCGGGAAGGTGCTAAAGTGGGAGTGCACCAAGGGTAGTAACCGCCCAGGCGGAATTACTGCGTCTGTTGAAACGTGAAAGTCTCCAACAGGCATCGTGTGCTTCTGTTGGGCCGGCCGTCCTCTTCTTCAGACCGCCGCGACACTGCAGGTTCCATCAGCAGTAGCACAGCCTCCGGTGTAGCCTCCGACCTTATCTTTGTGCGTGCGGACTTCTCCTTTCGCCCATCGACATCCTCAGGCTTCCAGCACACCCGGCCTGCCGGATCGTCTCCGGCTCGGCTGAACCCCGCCTGCTTTGACCTGCGGCACGGGGCAAACCACCGCGGACCACCGATCAGGTGGCCGCCCGACGAGGGGGAAGGATCCTTCGTGACTGACACCACTGACCTGTTACCAGGTGTGGCAACCCAAGACGCTGAAGCAACCGGCGCAACAACTTCGAAGAGCAGCGGCCTTGCGGGCCTGAAGCTCGCGCAGCTCCAGGCCCTGGCCGGCCAGCTCGGGATCACCGGCGGATCGAGGATGCGCAAGAGCGACCTCGTGTCCGCGATCTCCGACCACCAGCGCGGTTCCGCCGTCGCCGACCGCCCCAAGGCGGCCGCGGTCCGCACCGAGCGCAGCGCCGACGCGGAGCGTCCCGCCGTCGCAGCCGAAGCCCCGGCCGAGGCCGCCGGCGACCGCGCGTCCGACGAGCAGTCCGCTCCGGCCGAGCGCCAGCCGCGCACCCGGAACCGCAACCGCCGCGCCGGCAGCGACGGCGTCGTGACCGCACCCGTCTCCGACGCCGCCGTCGTCACGAGCGACCAGGTCGAGGCGCCCGTCCGCGACGCAGCTCCTTCGCGCGACACCGCCGAGAACTCGGCCGACGCCGAGCAGCAGGACCGCGGCGACCGTGACAACGACCGCGACAACGGGAGCCGCAACCGCCGCAGCCGCCGCGGCGAGGACCGTTCCGACCTGCAGTCCGGCCAGAACGGCCAGCAGAACGGCTCACAGAACGACGCCCAGAACGATGCCCAGAACGGGCAGCAGGGCGACGCCCAGGGCGATGCCCCCGCCGACCAGGGCGAAAGCCGCGGCGAGCGCAACGAGCGCCGCAGCCGCTCCCGCAACGGACGCGACGAGGACCGCTCGAACGGCAGCGCGAACGGCAACGCGAACGGCAGCGCGAACGGCAACGGGAACGGCGAGAGCCAGAACGACGCCGGGCGCAACGGCAACGAGCGCAGTGACAACCGCGGAAACGGCGCGAACGACGACGAGGGCCGCGGACGCAACCGCCGCAACCGCGCGAACCGCAACGGCCCCGCCCCCGCCGAGGATCGCAACAGCCGGTTCCGGGACCGCAACGAGCGCAACGACCGCCGCCGCGGCCGCAACCAGAACCCCGAGGTCGACGACGTCGAGGTCACCGAGGACGACGTCCTGCTGCCCGTGGCGGGCATCCTCGACGTCCTCGAGAACTACGCCTTCGTGCGTACCTCCGGCTACCTGCCGGGCCCGAACGACGTCTACGTGTCGCTCGCCCAGGTCAAGAAGCACAACCTGCGCAAGGGTGACGCCGTCGTCGGCGCGATCAGGGCACCCCGCGAGGGCGAGACCCAGGCCAGCGCACGCCAGAAGTTCAACGCGCTCGTCCGCGTCACCTCGGTGAACGGCAAGCCCGCCGAGGACCTGAAGGACCGCGTCGAGTTCGCGAAGCTCGTGCCGCTCTACCCCTCGGACCGCCTGCGCCTCGAGACGGACCCGAAGAAGATCGGCCCCCGCGTGATCGACCTCGTGGCTCCGATCGGCAAGGGCCAGCGCGGCCTGATCGTCTCGCCGCCGAAGGCCGGCAAGACGCTCATCCTGCAGTCGATCGCCAACGCCATCACGATCAACAATCCTGAGGTCCACCTCATGATGGTCCTGGTGGACGAGCGCCCCGAGGAAGTCACCGACATGCAGCGGACCGTGAAGGGCGAGGTCATCGCCTCGACCTTCGACCGTCCGGCCGACGACCACACCACGGTCGCGGAACTCTCCATCGAGCGCGCCAAGCGCCTCGTGGAGATGGGCATGGACGTCGTCGTGCTGCTCGATTCGATGACGCGCCTCGGCCGTGCGTACAACCTCGCCGCTCCGGCGTCGGGCCGCATCCTCTCGGGTGGTGTCGACTCGGCTGCTCTCTACCCGCCGAAGCGGTTCTTCGGTGCTGCACGCAACATCGAGAACGGTGGCTCGCTCACCATCCTCGCCACCGCGCTCGTGGAGACCGGATCCAAGATGGACGAGGTCATCTTCGAGGAGTTCAAGGGCACCGGCAACATGGAGCTCCGCCTGTCGCGCAACCTCGCGGACAAGCGCATCTTCCCCGCCGTCGACGTCAACGCCTCGGGTACGCGCCGCGAGGAGAACCTCCTCTCGCCCGACGAGGTCAAGATCATGTGGAAGCTGCGCCGTGTGTTGTCGGGTCTGGAGACCCAGCAGGCACTCGAGCTGCTCACCAACAAGATCCGGGAGACGCAGTCCAACGTCGAGTTCCTGATGCAGGTCCAGAAGACCACCCTGGGCTCCAAGGACTCCGACTAGCACTACTGGAACCGCCCGGAACGCGGCCCCGCAGCACGGACCTCCCGCAGGCGCAGAGCCTGCGGGAGTCCGGGCCCGGTGGCCGGTTCCAGGGCGGTTTTCTGGTTAAGACCCGGCCGGGAACAGCATCCGGCGCCGGGATGACACAGATGACCGGCTTCCGCGAGGACATCCGGTCATGTCTGCCATCTCGTCCTTCGTAGACTGGCTGTAACAGCCGAAAGAGGTACACCCGATGTTTGAGTCCATCCAGGGACTGCTCGACGAACACTCCGAGCTGCAGGACCAGCTCGCCGATCCCGCGGTGCACGCCGATCAGGCGCTGGCCCGGAAGCTCGGCCGCAGGTACGCGGAGCTCGGCCGCATCGTCGACGCGCACAACCGCTGGAGCACGCTGAACGACGACCTCGAGGCGGCCCGCGAGATGGCGTCCGAGGACCCCGAGTTCGCCGCCGAGGTGCCCGTGCTCGAGGAGCAGCTCGCCACCGCACAGGAGCGCCTGCGCCGGCTCCTGATCCCGAGGGACCCCAATGACGGCCGCAATGTCATCATCGAGGTCAAGGGCGGCGAGGGCGGCGACGAGGCCGCGCTGTTCGCCGGCGACCTGCTCCGCATGTACGCGCGCTACGCCGAGTCGCGTGGCTGGAAGACCGAGCTCATCTCGGCCAACGAGTCCGACCTGGGCGGCTACAAGGACGTCCAGATGGCCATCAAGGGGTCCTCGAACGACCCCGCCGAGGGCGTCTACGCGCGGCTCAAGTTCGAGGGCGGCGTGCACCGCGTGCAGCGCGTGCCCGTCACCGAGTCGCAGGGCCGTATCCACACCTCGGCTGCTGGCGTCCTGGTCCTGCCCGAGGTCGACGAGCCGGAGGAGGTCGAGATCAGCCAGAACGACCTGAAGATCGACGTCTACCGGTCCTCGGGCCCCGGCGGGCAGTCGGTGAACACGACCGACTCCGCCGTGCGTATCACCCACCTTCCCACCGGGATCGTCGTCGCGATGCAGAACGAGAAGTCGCAGCTGCAGAACCGCGAAGCCGCCATGCGCGTCCTCCGGTCCCGCATCCTCGCACACGAGCAGGAGAAGATCGACGCCGCGAACTCCGACATCCGGAAGTCGCAGATCCGCACCATGGACCGCTCGGAGCGCATCCGTACCTACAACTACCCCGAGAACCGGATCGCCGACCACCGGACGGGCTACAAGGCCTACAACCTCGACGCGGTCATGAACGGGGAGCTCGAGCCCGTGGTGCAGTCCGCGATCGAGATGGACGAGCAGGCCCGCCTGGACGCCATCGGCACGGAAGAGTAGGCGTGGAGGAAGCCCTGCGGGCGGCGGAGCGGCAGCTCCGGGAGGCGGGTGTTCCCAGTCCCCGCGTCGATGCGGAGCTCCTGGCCGCCCACCTGCTGGGTGTCTCCCGCGGTAGGCTCCGGGCCCTTGCCCTGACCGGGGCAGAGCTACCCGACGGCTTCGAGGCGCTCGTGGACGAGCGCGCCCGTCGCGTTCCGCTGCAGCACCTCACGGGCACGGCGCATTTCCGGCGCATCGACCTGGCAGTCGGCCCCGGGGTCTTCGTCCCGCGGCCCGAGACCGAGTCGGTCGCGCAGCTCGTGATCGACCGTGCGGCGGGCCTCGAGGCCCCGAAGATCGTGGACCTGGGCACCGGATCGGGCGCGATCGCCGCGGCCGTCGCCGACGAGGTGCCGGGCGCTTCCGTCTACGCCGTCGAACTCAGCGACCTCGCGCTGGCCTGGGCTGCGCCCAACCTGCAGCCGTTCGGGGTGCACCTGTCCCGTGGCGACCTCGCGACGGCCCTTCCCGAGCACAACGGCTCGTTCGACATCGTCGTGTCCAACCCGCCGTACATCCCCGCCGACGCCGTGCCCAACGAGCCAGAGGTGGCCGAGCACGATCCGCAGATGGCGCTCTACGGCGGGGGAGCGGACGGCATGGAGCTGCCGCGGGCCGCTGCTTCCTCCGCGGGGCGCCTCCTCCGGCCGGGCGGCTACCTCGTGATGGAGCATGCGGAGGTGCAGGCGCCCTGGGTGACCGCGTTCCTCCGGCAGTCGGGACTGTGGACCACGATCCGGACGCATCAGGACCTCAACGGACGGGACCGCGCGACGAGCGCGGTGCTCGGCTCCGACAGCCCGTCGCCGGACACGACCGGAAAGGAAAGCCGATGACAGAATCCGCCATGGACGCCGGAGGGATGGACGCCGGAGGAGCGGCCAGCGCCGACACGAGCGCCGACACGAGGACCGACTCGAGGGCCGGCACGAGGGCCGATACCGTCGCAGTCGCAGCCGTCACCTACGACCGGCACGAGGAGCTCGCCCAGCTCCTGCGTTCCCTCGCGGCGCAGAGCGCACCGATCGCGACCGTGGCCCTGGTGGACTCGGGCACGAAGCCCGCGACCGCCGTCGTCGACGCCGCGGACGGGAACATCCATTACCTCCGTTCGGAAGCCAACCTCGGCGGGGCCGGTGGTTTCGCGTTCGCCATCCTGGCAGCGATCGCGAGTGGTGCCCGGTGGATCTGGCTCATGGACGACGACGGCCACCCCGAGGACGGGCGCTGCCTCGCCGAACTGCTCCGCGCGGCCCACGAGCACGACCTCGACATCGTGAGCCCCCTCGTCGCTGCGACCTCGGATCCCACGCGCCTGTCCTTCAATTTCCGGATCCACGGCCTCCTCACCAACGACCGGGCGAAGCTGGAGCCGATGGGCTACCTGCCCGGCATGGTGCACTTCTTCAACGGTGCGCTGGTCCGGGCCGACGTGTTCGCGAAGATCGGACTGCCCGACATGAAGTTCTTCATCCGCGGGGACGAGGTGGACTTCCTGGCACGCGTGCGGAAGGCCGGCCTGACGTACGGGACACTGGCGACGGTAGCCGTCCGCCACCCGGCGACCTGGTCGGAGATGAAGCCGATCTTCGGCGGCTTCATCACGCCGGTCATCCCCGAGGGCGACTTCAAGCGGTTCTCCTATTTCCGCAACCGGGCCTACCTTGCCCGCAAGTACCGTAACCTCCGGTGGTTCGGTGCGGACGTCATCGGCTTCCCCTACTGGTTCCTCACGCAGCGTGACTTCAAGGGACTGCGGGCCTGGTTCGCTGCCTATTCCGCGGGTCTGCGGGGCACGGGCTTCGGTCCGCCGCCGTCGTCCTGACCGGGGACGCCGCTCCCTCTCCCGATGTGCGGAGCGCCGCGCACGAGTGGAAAGATGGGCTCGTGACCACCAGCTACGACTGCTCCGATCCCGTCCAGCGAAGTGAGGGGCTGACGGCTGCCCAGCGGGCGGTGTCGCTCAAGCAGTGCATCGTCCTGCCCACCGACACCGTCTACGGGATCGGTGCCGACGCCTTCTCGCCGCAGGCCGTCGCCACCCTCCTCGCCTCCAAGGGCCGCGGCCGGAACATGCCCCCGCCCGTCCTCATCCCCCGGATCCAGACACTGGACGGACTCGCGACGGACGTCCACCCGGACGCGCGCAGGCTCGCCGAGGCGTTCTGGCCCGGGGGCCTGACGCTGATCTGCCACGCACAGCCGTCCCTCACGTGGGACCTCGGCGACACGCTGGGGACCGTTGCCCTCCGCATGCCGGACGACGACGTCGCGCTCGAGCTGCTCACGATCACGGGTCCGCTGGCCGTGTCGTCCGCGAACAGGACCGGTCAGCCCGCAGCGACCACGGCAGCCGACGCGGCCGCGCAGCTCGCCGAGTCGGTGGCCGTCTACCTCGACGCCGGACCGCGGACGGCCGCTGACGGTACGGGATCCACCATCGTCGACGCGACGGGCGAGCTCCTGCGCGTCGTCCGTCAGGGAACCCTTCCGCTCGAGCGCCTGCGGGAGGTGGTCCCGGGCGTCATCGGTATCGACGGGAGCGACGGGAACGCCGGGACCGACGCCGGCCAGGCGCCCTCCGGCAGCTGACACCGGTCAGGTGCGGGCGGCGTCCCGCGGTCCTGCGTGCGGTCCCCGGTCCAACCGTTCGTCCGGTTCGAGCCGTTCGTCCTGCGCCCCGGCAAGGACATCGCGCGCCCGCGCTGCCGGGACGATGCGCTGAGCTGCGGCCCACCCCGGTACCTGGTCCTGGCCGAACCACATCAGTTCCACGCGGCGGACAGAACCGTCGAGGCGCCCGCGCAGCACGGACGACAGGGCGTACCCGCTCCCGATCGCGAGCCGGCAGAGCGCTGCAGGCAGCACGCGCGGTCGGCCTCCGGCGGCCTCGAGGGCGGTACGGACGGTGAGCCCCTCCCAGGGCTGGAGCACCCTGGGTGGCACCGGTCCCTCGTGCCGGCCGACGGCGAGGACCAGGTCGGCGAGGGCCTCGACGGACGTGACGGGAGATCGAGCGCTGCCGGGGGCGGCCACCGAGGCGAGGGGGGAGCGGGCGAGCCGCGCCAGCGCCGCCGTCGTCGGCCTGCCCTGCCCCTGCACGGACGTGGCACGGATGGTGACCACCGACAGGCCGGGGTGGCCGGCCGCCACCAGGGCGAGTGCCTGCTCGCCGAGGGCCTTGCTGCGTGAATAGGCGGAGAAGGGTCGGACGGTGTCCGTCTCGTCGAGCATCGGCGTCCTGCCCTGCACGGCAGCACTGCTGAGGTGGATGAAGCGCCGGACTCCCGCGGCCGCTGCGGCACGGGCGACGACGGCGGGCAGCAGGGCGTTCGCGCCCAGCAGGTCCGCTCCGCCGCCCGCGGAGGGAGTAGCGAGACCGGCCGCGTTGACCACGACCGCATGTCCCTGCAGGATCGCCTCCAGAGCGGTGGTGTCGATGCGTCCCGCGGCCTCGCCGACGGCATCCGCGGTGTCCGCCGTCGTCGTGAGGCGCGGTGCTGCAGCGGCGGAGGCTTCGATCCCCGAGGAGCGGAGCGCGCGGAGCACTGCGGACCCGACGAAACCGGAACCGCCGAGGACGAGCCAGCTCATGAAGCGGTTCCGATGGAGCCGGACGGGCCGGACAGGGAGAGCGGCGGTTCGGGCGTCCAGTCCGGGTCGCGCAGGATCACGCGGGAGGCACGCCAGCCGCGCCAGAGCGAGGACGCACCGGAGAGGAAGGACGCAGCGGAGAGAGAGCGCTCGACGGCGACCAGCCGCACGAGCTCCTTCGCGGCGGTCAGGACGGTCCCGATGCCGAACCCGGCGCGGTGATAGCGGCCATGGAGCTGGAGGTAACGCGCGAGGTAGCCGCGATTGCGCATGCCGCAGAACCGCGAGAGGTCGCTCGAGTCGTTCAGGTGCCGGACCCCGAGGTCCACCTGGCGCTGGGCGCGCGTCTTCCGCAGGACGAAGGCGTCGACATACGCCACCGGGTACCGCTGGGCGATGAGCCAGCCGTAGGTGAGATCGTCGCCGTTGAGGAAGAACCGCGCGTCGGGCAGCCCGATCTCGCGCACCACGGGGGCGGCCACCAGCATGCCCTCGAAACAGCCGACGTTCGTGTGGAAGACCGGTGACTGTGCGAAGACGTCGCCGCGGACGGGCAGGTGGACGCCGAGGAACTCATTGAGGGTGTGCTGCCAGAAGAACGGCCGTCCCGCAGTGTCGTACCGGCGGCCGTGGATGCACGAATAACGGTGCATCCAGGGGCCGAAGGACGCGAGGGCGTCGGGCAGGACGACGACGTCGTCGTCCATCAGCCACAGCCAATCGGTCCCCTCGTCGAGGGCGCGTGCCACACCGGCGGCGAATCCGCCGGCGCCTCCAAGGTTCCGGGCCGGCCGGTGCACGAGGACCGGCACCGGCAGATCGACAGCCGCGAGGATCTCCGCGGTGCCGTCGGTGCTCGCGTTGTCGACGACGACGACCCCGGACGGTGCCGGGTCGAGGGCGGCGATGGAGTCGAGGAGTTCCCTGAGGTGGGGGGCCCGGTTGAAGGTGGTGATCACGATGAACACGCGCGGAGAGCCGGCGTCGGGGACGTGCAACGTGTTCCTTCCGGGCCGCGCCAGGGCTGTGCGCAACAGGCCTGGCACAGGCGGTGCAGTTAGTATTCTCGGGTAATAGCAGTCTATTACACCGTGTTCCACCCCCAGCCGGACCGGCCCTGCCGGTGCTGGGCCCCCGGCGGCCGCACCTCCGGGGAACGCGGTGGCGGCCTGCATGACACTGTTAGGAATCATGGGACTCAACGAAGGCCGGGCTTCCGCCCGGACACCAGGCTCTGCCGGAACTCCCTCCGGGGACAAGCCGGCGATCTGGCTGTGGTCGCAGTACCTGCTCGACGCGGCGGCCTGGATCGTGGCCATCGTCCTCGCGCTGGTCCTCCGCTACGAGCTGCTGGTGAAGGAAGTCAACGTCGCCGGTATCGCGACGTTCTGCGCGGTGGCCGTCATCGCCCAGCTGGTGGTGGGCCTGAGCTTCGCGCTGTACCGGGGGAGGTACAGCTTCGGCAGCTTCCACGAGGCGAGACTGCTGGTCATCGTCGCCGTCCTCGTCGCCGTGATCCTGGTGCTCGTCAGCGTCGCGTTCTTCACCGTCATCGAGGTCCCGCGAAGTATCGGCATCATCGCCTTCCCCTTCGCGTGCATGTTCCTCGCGGCGACGCGCTACCTCAAGCGCATGTACGTCGAGGGCAAGGCCAAGCCGGGGGAGGACGCGCAGCGCACCCTGATCTACGGTGCCGGTTTCCTCGGCAACTCCCTCGTGGTCCGTATGATGCAGGATCCCGAGTCCCCCTACTTTCCCGTCGGCCTGATCGATGACGACCCGGCCAAGAAGCACCTCCGTCTGTCCACCGTGCCCGTCCTCGGCAGGATCGACGACCTGCGGGAGATCGCCACGCGGACGCAGGCCTCGATCCTCGTCATCGCCTTCGCCGAGGTCGAGGCGTCCCAGGTGCGCCGGGTGTCGGACCTCGTGGAGGGACTCGGCATCAAGGTGCTCGTGCTGCCGCCCCTGCGCGACATGCTCGGCGCGGCGGGTGCCGGCATCGCCGACTTCCGGGAGGTCGCCGTGGAGGACCTCATCGGGCGGCGCCCCGTCGACATCCATCCCGACGAGGTGGCCGGCTACATCACCGGCAAGCGCGTGCTGGTGACCGGTGCCGGCGGCTCGATCGGGTCCGAGCTGTGCCGCCAGCTGTCCGGCTTCGCGCCGGCCGAGCTCATCATGCTGGACCGTGACGAGACCGGGCTCCAGTCGACGCAGATCTCCCTCACGGGCCGCGGCCTGCTGACCGGTCGCGACACCGTCCTGGCCGACATCCGTGACGCGGACGCGCTGCTGAACATCTTCGAGGACCGCCGGCCGCAGGTCGTCTTCCACGCCGCCGCGCTCAAGCACGTATCACTGCTCGAGCAGTACCCGGAGGAGGCCTGGAAGACGAACGTCCAGGGCTCCCTCAACGTCCTCCGGGCATCCGCAGCCGTCGGCGTCACCAACTTCGTCAACATCTCGACGGACAAGGCAGCCGATCCCACGAGCGTCCTGGGCCATTCCAAGCGCGTCGCGGAGAAGCTCACATCCTGGCACGCGGAGCGGACGGGTCAGAAGTACGTCTCCGTACGCTTCGGGAACGTCATCGGGAGCCGCGGCTCGATGCTTCCCCTCTTCACCGAGCAGATCCGCACGGGCGGCCCGATCACGGTCACCGATCCCGAGGTCACCCGCTTCTTCATGACCATCCCGGAGGCGTGCCAGCTCGTGGTCCAGGCCGGGGCGATCGGCAGGGGAGGGGAGGTGCTCATCCTCGACATGGGCGAGCCCGTCCGGATCCTCGATGTCGCCCAGCGCATGATCGCGATGTCCGGAAAGGACATCGATATCGTCTTCACGGGCCTGCGGCCCGGCGAGAAGATGCACGAGGACCTGATCGGCGTCGGGGAGAACGATTCCCGGCCCTTGCACCCCAAGATCTCGCACACCTCCGTGGCGCCGCTCGATCCGCAGCAACTCAGCCTCGCGGAGTGGAAGGACCAGGGCGGGTTCGGGGACGGCCGCCGGAGCATTGCTCCGTCCGACGGTTCCCCTGGGGGTTCCACCGGGGGTTCTCTCGGGGGTTCTCTCGGGGGTTCTCCCGGGGGTTCCACCGGGCCGGGAAGCGTCCGGCACGACGGACAGGGCGCGTCGGCGGCGTCGCACGCGACGCCCTCGCGGGCAGGCGGGGGATGCTCGTGACGGCGCTCCTGGCACTCGTCGGTGCCGTCGCGCTGGGGCTGTCGCTCGCGCTGCCCATCGTCGTCAAGCCCCTGCTGAAGCGCCTGGGCGTCATCGACATACCGAACCACCGCTCCTCGCACAGCACCGTCGTGATCCGGGGGATGGGAGTGGCGGTAGCGGCGGCGATACTCGTCGCGCTGGTGCTCTCGCTCGCGACCGGCCTCGTCGCCGTCGACCGGTCGCTGATCCTGGTCATCATCTGCATGGTCGCGGCGTCGGCCGCGCTCGGGTGGATCGAGGACTTCCGCGGCCTGTCGATCCGGGTCCGGGCCTCCGCGCAGCTCCTGATCGGCGCCATCGGCACCGCGGCGCTCGCCACCACCATCGACGCGAGCAGCTACTGGTGGGTCCCCATCGGGGCGATCGCCGTCGCCACCTACATCAACGCTGCCAACTTCATGGACGGGATCAACGGCATCTCGGGCCTGCACGGCCTCGTCGTCGGGCTTTTCTACTCCTACGCCGGCGTGCTGAGCGACCAGCTGTGGCTGACGGTCGCAGGGCTCGTGGTGGCCGCAGCGTTCGCCGGGTTCCTGCCCTGGAACCTCGGCCGGGGATTCGTCTTCCTCGGGGACGTCGGCAGCTACCTCCTCGGGGCGTCCGTCGCCGCGATCGCCGTGACCGGCCTGCTGGCGGGGGTCTATCTCGAGTACCTGCTCTCGCCCGTGCTGATCTACCTCGCGGACACGTTCACCACGTTCGTCCGCCGGGCCCGCCGCGGTGAGCGCCTCTACACCGCGCACCGACAGCATGTGTACCAGCGGCTCACCGACACCGGCCTCAGCCACGTGCAGGTGTCCCTCTTCGTCAGCATCCTGTCCGCACTGACGGGGGCGGCCGGCTTCGTGCTCGCCACCGCACCGGCGCCACTGGCGGTCCCCGCCTCGCTCTTCGCCGCCGCCGTCGTCGCCCTGTACCTCTACTCCCCGCGGATCTTCCGCGCGCTCGCCCGTCGCCGCGCGGCTGCCACGTCCTGACCGCACCGGGCGTGCCGGTCGCGGTGCGGTAGAATTTCAGGCGCCGGTGCGGCGTGTTCTCCACGCGCATCCGCACCACCCTCCCGACGCCGTCGACGGAGGACCAGCAGGGCGCCGGACGGCGCAGCCGACAGAGCGGACCAGCACGTGCCACGACCGGAGCACCCGGCGAACGGAGCCCAGCCCCTCGTGGCCGCAGCGGAGGCCACCGCGTCCCCCTGGCTGCGCATCCTCGCGAGCAGCGCCGCTGCAGGCGGGGCGATCGCCCTGGTACTTGCGGTCGCCGCGACCCTGACGACCTCCGCCGCCGCCGGTTCAAGCGTGCTGTTCGGTGCGGCGCTCGTGGTCACCTTCTTCGGCATCAGCCTCCTGATCGGGCACTTTACCGGCAGGACCAATCCCTCCGGTGCGCTCGGGCTCTTCGCCGTCACCTACGCGATCAAGGTCGTCGGGTTCGCCGCTGTCCTGTTCCTCCTCGGGACGCCGGGCTGGCTCGACCGCACCTGGTTCTTCACCGGGGCGCTCGCGACCGTCGTCGCCTGGCAGGTGGCGGAGGTCTTCGCGTTCTCACGCCTGAGGACACCCCTGTACGACGACGCGGCGCCGGAAGGCCCGGCGGGCGCAGCACCGTCCGCCGATCCGATGGAAGGACGCTGACGTGGCGGGCATCACGCCCGATCCTGACGAGGGTCCCGGAACGCCGCCCCAGGACGTGGACGCGCGCTATTCCAACGGCGGGTACAACGCCGGCATCGCCGTCTTCAGCTACATGATTGGCGGGATCGCGGTGTGGAGTTTGATAGGCTGGGGGCTGGATAATCTCCTCGACATGCGCTGGTTGGTGCTGGCGGGAGCGTTCTTAGGTGCAGCAGGGGGTTTCTACCTCTCCCACATGCACAACCTCACCCGGAACCACACCCCGAAGCCTCCTGGCGGGCGGACCACGCCCGGTAACGAGGCTGAACTCGAGTGAATCCCCATAACTTAACGAGTCGGACCAGTTCCACTGCGACCGAACAGATCTTGCCCAACGATGGACACTGCAGAGAGGAAACGCGTTGATCGCGCTTGCGCTCCCGGCCGCAACTACCGAAGAGGGATTCGTAGCCCCGACGATCGAGGACACCCACTACCGGGACATCCTCCCCTGGGGTGACCACTACGGAGTCTGGTTCGACCCCGGCTTCGGCAAGCAGATGCTCATGGTCATCCTGTCCGTGGTCCTCATCGCGACCTTCTTCCTCGTCGCATCCCGCCGCCAGCAGCTGGTGCCGGGAAAGATGCAGTTCCTCGGTGAGTCGGCCTACGGCTTCGTCCGCAACTCCATCGGCAAGGACATCATCGGCGGCCGGGACTTCCTGAAGTACGTCCCGTGGCTCTTCACGGCCTTCTTCTTCGTGCTGGTGAACAACATCTTCGGCGCCATCCCGTTCCTCCAGCTGCCGAGCTTCTCGCACCCGGGCAGCGCCTACGCCATCGCGGCGATCTTCTACATCCTGTGGGTGGGCATCGGCCTGAAAAAGCACGGCCTGCGCTACTTCAAGCTGGCCGTCGTCCCCTCGGGTGTTCCCTGGTACATCCTTCCGATCGTCGTGCCGATCGAGATCATCTCGAACTTCATCGTCCGCCCGGTCACCCACTCACTGCGACTCTTCGCCACGATGCTCGCCGGTCACCTCATCGTGACCCTGGCCGGTTCGGCGATCGAGTACATGGTCTCCACCGGCAACATCCTGCTGCAGGGTACGAGCGTCCTGGTCCTCGTCGGAGCCGTCGCCATGTACATGCTCGAGGCGCTGATCATGATCCTCCAGGCCTACGTCTTCACGCTTCTCGCCGCGATCTACATCGAAGGCGCGCTGCACGCCGACGCCCACTGATTCACACAAGTCTTCCCCGTCGGGGATGATCCCAAACAACCTGTCGCAGCAAGCGGCATCTTGAAAGGAACACAATGGAAGTACAGGGTAGCCTCAACCTCGTTGGATACGGTCTCTCCGCAATCGGCGGTGGTATCGGTGTCGGTCTCGTGTTCGCGGCCTACATCAATGGCGTAGCTCGCCAGCCTGAGGCACAGCGTGTCCTCCAGCCCATCGCCTTCCTCGGTCTGGCACTGACCGAAGCCCTCGCGATCCTGGGTCTCGTCTTCGCCTTCGTCATCGGCGCCTGACACCCCGTCCAGATCGATCGAAGACACGTTGAAGAAAGACGGGTGAAAAATGCTTAACGCAGCAATTATGGCGGCGGAAGAGGGATCGAGCCCGCTCGCACCGAACTGGTGGGAATTCCTTGTAACCCTTGCCGGCTTCGCCGTGCTGATGTTCATCGTCATCAAGTACGTCATGCCGGCGTTCGAGAAGACCTTCGCAGCGCGCACCGAGGCGATCGAAGGCGGTATCGCCAAGGCCGAGGCCGCCCAGGCCCAGGCCAACGCGGCGCTCGACGAGTACAAGCAGCAGCTCGTGGAGGCTCGCACCGAGGCCAACCGGATCCGTGAGGAAGCCCGCGCCGAAGGTGCGCAGATCCTCGCGGACCTCAAGGAGAAGGCTGCTGCCGAGTCGGCACGCATCTCGGAGCAGGCGCACGTGCAGATCGAAGCCGAGCGCCAGGCCGCCGTGGTCTCGCTCCGCGCCGAGGTCGGTACGCTCGCCACGGATCTCGCAAGCCGTATCGTCGGGGAGTCCCTCGCGGATGACGCCCGCTCGGCCCGCGTGATCGACCGCTTCCTCGCCGACCTCGAGACGTCGTCGCAAAGCGCAGGTGCAGCGAAGTAATGGCAGGAGTATCGAGCGTCTCCCTGGCGACGGTCCGTGAAGGACTGGAGTCCCGACTGCCGGGTGCAACCCTCGCATTGGCCGAGGACCTGTTCGGCGTGCTGGCGATCCTCGACAGCAATGCCGGGCTTCGCCGCGCGCTGACCGATCCGTCCCGCACCGGCAAGGACAAGGCCGTGCTGGTCGACCAGCTCATCGCCGGTCGTGTCTCGCCCGAGGCAGCCGACGTGGTCAAGGACCTCGTCAGCCAGCGCTGGGCCAACGCACGCGACATCGGGGACGCCCTGGAGACCCTCGCGGCGACCGTGGTGATCTCGGTCGCCGAGCAGGGCAGCGGGGTGGAGGGCCTGGACCAGCTCGAGAACGAGCTGTACTCCTTCATGCAGGTAGTCGCCTCGAACCACGCGTTGCAGCGCGCCCTGTCCGAAGCGCAGGCGACGCCGGAGTCGAAGGTCGCACTCGGCCTGAAGCTCGTTCCGCAGGCAGGACCTGCCGGCAGGCTCCTCATCGCGCAGGCCGTGCGGGCACCGCGCGGACTGAAGCCGGCGGCCCTCGTCGAGAGGTTCCTCGAACTCGTCGCCGCACGCCAGCAGCGCTGGATTGCCAACGTCAGCGTCACCCGTCCGCTGACGGCAAGCCAGCTCGAACGGCTGGAAGCCGGGCTGAACGCTATGTACGGCCGCGAGCTCAAGGTCAATGTGAACGTCGATCCCTCACTCATCGGGGGAGTCCGTGTCAGCGTCGGAGACGAAATGGTCGACTCCACCGTGGTCACGCGCTTGTCCGAACTCCGCCGCAGGCTGGCGGGATAGGCGCGCGCGCCTTGTCACACCCACTGAATCACACCCCGGTCGCCACGCATCTGGTGATCACAACACAGGAGAGCAGGGACTGAGATGGCCGAATTGACCATCAACGCCGAAGACGTCCGTAGTGCGTTGAACGACTTTGCGGCGTCCTACGAGCCCGGAAACGCGGAGCGCGTCGAAGTCGGACGCGTCACCACCGCCAGTGACGGCATTGCCCGTGTCGAGGGTCTTCCCTCCGTCATGGCCAACGAGCTGCTGCGGTTCGAGGACGGCACGCTCGGACTCGCCCAGAACCTCGACACCCGTGAAATCGGTGTCGTCGTCCTTGGCGACTACAACGGAATCGAAGAAGGCCAGGAAGTACACCGCACGGGCGAGATCCTCTCCGTTCCCGTCGGCGACGCCTTCCTCGGCCGCGTGGTCGACCCCCTCGGCCAGCCCATCGACGACCTGGGCGAGATCGTCGCCGAAGGACGCCGCGCGCTCGAGACCCAGGCTCCTGGCGTCACGCAGCGCAAGTCGGTGCACGAGCCCATGCAGACCGGACTAAAGGCCATCGACGCCATGATCCCGATCGGCCGCGGCCAGCGTCAGCTGATCATCGGTGACCGCCAGACCGGCAAGACCGCCATCGCCGTGGACACGATCATCAACCAGAAGGCCAACTGGGCTTCCGGCGACGTGAACAAGCAGGTCCGCTGCATCTACGTCGCGATCGGCCAGAAGGCATCGACCATCGCAGCCGTCCGCCAGACCCTCGAGGACAAGGGTGCGCTGGAGTACACGACCATCGTCGCGTCTCCCGCCTCCGACCCCGCGGGCTTCAAGTACCTGGCTCCCTACGCCGGTTCGGCCATCGGCCAGCACTGGATGTACGGCGGCAAGCACGTCCTCATCGTGTTCGACGACCTGTCCAAGCAGGCAGAGGCCTACCGTGCGGTGTCCCTGCTGCTCCGGCGCCCGCCGGGACGCGAAGCCTACCCGGGCGACGTGTTCTACCTGCACTCCCGCCTCCTCGAGCGTTGCGCCAAGCTCTCGGACGAGCTCGGTGCGGGTTCGATGACGGGTCTCCCGCTCGTCGAGACGAAGGCGAACGACGTGTCGGCCTACATCCCGACCAACGTCATTTCCATCACCGACGGCCAGATCTTCCTGCAGTCGGACCTGTTCAACGCCAACCAGCGCCCCGCTGTGGACGTCGGCGTGTCGGTGTCCCGCGTAGGCGGTGCCGCACAGGTGAAGTCGATGAAGAAGGTCTCGGGCACGTTGAAGCTCGACCTCGCCCAGTACCGCGACATGCAGGCCTTCGCGATGTTCGCCTCCGACCTGGATGCGGCGTCACGCCAGCAGCTGACCCGCGGTGCGCGCCTGATGGAACTGCTCAAGCAGGGCCAGTACTCCCCGATGCCGGTGGAGCAGCAGGTCGTCTCCATCTGGGCCGGAACGAACGGGCACCTCGACGACGTACCGGTCGAGGACATCAACCGCTTCGAGACGGAGTTCCTGGAGCACCTCGGCCACACCTCGCCGATCCTCACCACGCTTGCCCAGACCGGCAAGCTCGAGGACTCGACCATCGAGGAGCTGAAGACGCAGATCACGAACTTCAAGCAGGGCTTCTTCGGTACAGGCGCGAACGGTATCCACCCCGGCCACGAGGAGCACGAAGCGATCGACGCCGATTCGGTCGAGCAGGAAAAGATCGTCAGGCACAAGCGCTAGAGGATCTGCTGCCGGGAGGGGCCCGACCCCTCCCGGCTCGCAGGACCCTGGCCTGATCGCTTCCCCCGGAAGCGAAGGAAAGGACAAGAATGGGAGCCCAGATCCGGGTCTACCGCCAGAAGATCGCCTCGACCACGTCGACGCGGAAGATCTTCAAGGCGATGGAACTGATCGCGACTTCTCGCATCGGCAAGGCACGTACGCGTGTCGCCGCTGCGCTGCCGTACGCGAACGCGATCACACGTGCCGTCTCGGCCGTGTCGTCGCAGACGGAGATCGACCACCCGCTGACCACCGAGCACGGTCAGGTGCGGCGAGCAGCCGTGCTGGTGATGGCGTCCGATCGCGGCCTCGCCGGCTCGTACTCGGCCAGTGCCCTGAAGCAGGCGGAGGGGCTCTTCGAGACGCTCCGCTCCGAGGGCAAGGAGATCCAGGCATACCTGATCGGCCGCAAGGCCCAGTCGTACTTCGACTTCCGCGGCCGCGCCTACGAGAAGATCTGGACCGGGGGCACCGATGCTCCCGAGTTCAGCGTCGCCCGTGAGGTCGGTGAGGCGCTCCTGTCCACCTTCCTGAAGGACTACGAGGACGGTGGCGTGGACGAGATCCACGTCGTCTACACGAAGTTCCGGTCCATGGTCGTGCAGGAGCCGTCGGTCATGCGCCTGCTCCCGCTCGAGGTCGTGGACGAGGACGAGGCGCAGGACGGCGAACTCCTTCCCCTCTACGAGTACGAGCCGGAACCCGAGCAGGTCCTGGACGCGCTCCTTCCGAGGTACATCGAAGCGCGCATCTTCGCCGCCATGCTCCAGGCAGCGGCGAGCGAGCTCGCCGCCCGCCAGCGGGCCATGAAGTCGGCAGGCGACAACGCGACCGAGCTCATCAAGAAGTACACGCGTCTGCGCAACACCGCCCGCCAGGCGGAGATCACCCAGGAGCTCTCGGAGATCGTGGCCGGCGCGGATGCGCTGAACGCCTCCTGACACCCCCATCCGGGCCCTCGCGGGCGCCGGGTGCACAGCTAGACTTGTTTCCACGCCATCTACGTAAATGAAGTGAGAGAGATGACTGCCCAGACTGTTGAACACGGTACGGACTCAGTTGCCCCCGGCGCCACCGGCCGTATTGCACGTGTCATCGGCCCGGTTGTCGACGTCGAGTTCCCGGCCGACGCAATCCCCGCAATGTACAACGCGCTCACCACCGAGGTCACTCTCAACGGTGTGACCCGCCTGATCACGTTCGAGACCTCGCAGCACCTGGGCGAGAACCTCGTACGCGCCATCTCGCTGCAGGCCACCGACGGACTCGTCCGCGGCACCGTGGTGCAGGACACCGGCGCCCCCATCTCCGTGCCCGTCGGCGACGGCGTGAAGGGCCACATCTTCAACGTCCTGGGCAAGCCCCTCGACGTCGAGGAGTCCGCGCTCGAGATCACCGAGCGCTGGCCGATCCACCGCAAGGCACCGTCCTTCGCGTCGCTGGAAGGTTCCACCGAGATGCTCGAAACGGGCATCAAGGTGATCGATCTCCTGACCCCGTACATCAAGGGTGGAAAGATCGGCCTCTTCGGTGGTGCAGGTGTCGGCAAGACCGTCCTCATCCAGGAGATGATCACGCGTGTCGCCCGCAACTTCGGTGGCACCTCGGTGTTCGCCGGTGTCGGTGAGCGCACCCGTGAAGGAAACGACCTCTGGGTCGAGATGGAGGAAGCCGGCGTCCTGAAGGACACGGCCCTCGTGTTCGGCCAGATGGACGAGCCGCCGGGAACGCGCCTCCGCGTGGCCCTCTCGGCCCTGACCATGGCGGAGTACTTCCGCGATGTCCAGAACCAGGACGTGCTGCTCTTCATCGACAACATCTTCCGCTTCACGCAGGCAGGCTCGGAGGTGTCGACCCTCCTCGGCCGCATGCCGTCCGCCGTGGGTTACCAGCCGAACCTTGCCGACGAGATGGGTCTCCTGCAGGAGCGCATCACCTCGACCAAGGGCCACTCGATCACGTCCATGCAGGCGATCTACGTCCCTGCCGACGACTACACCGATCCGGCTCCGGCAACCACCTTCGCGCACCTGGATGCGACCACCGAGCTCTCCCGCGAGATCGCGTCCCGTGGCCTCTACCCGGCCGTGGACCCGCTCGCCTCGACCTCGCGCATCCTGGACCCGCAGTACATCGGGCACGACCACTACAACACGGCCGTGCGCGTGAAGCAGATCCTCCAGAAGAACAAGGAACTGCAGGACATCATCGCGATCCTCGGTATCGACGAGCTCAGCGAAGAGGACAAGGTCATCGTCGCGCGTGCGCGCCGCATCCAGCAGTTCCTCTCGCAGAACACCTACACCGCCAAGCAGTTCACCGGCGTCGAGGGCTCCACGGTCTCCATCAAGGACACCATCGAAGGCTTCGCGGCGATCTGCAACGGCGACCTCGACCACATCGCGGAGCAGGCGTTCTTCAACATCGGTGGCCTCGACGACGTCGAGCGCCAGTGGGCCAAGATCCAAGCGCAGACCGGTAAGTAACGCTGATGGCATCGCACGGCGAACTCGAGGTCGAAATCGTTGCGGCCGACCACTTCGTGTGGTCGGGCCCGGCGCGCACGGTCAACGCACGCACCGCCAACGGGCAGATCGGGATCCTTCCCGGCCATGCTCCGATCCTGGCGATCCTCGAAGCGGGTGAGCTCTCGGTGGAACCGGTCAACGGCGAACGCCTGGTGGTCGGTGTGGACGGTGGCTTCTTCTCTGTCGACTCGAACCGCGTCGTGATCGTGGCGGACAACGCCAGGGTCGGCGGTTCGGTGACTCCGGAATCCGTCTAGGCTTCCCAGCATGGAGGCACTGGGTGTGACGTTCATCTGCCTTGCGGTCGTCTTCGGCCTGCTCGTGCTCGTGATCGGCGCCTTCCTCCTCCGTCGCTACCAGCTCAACCGTGCCCTCGGCACGTTCGACGCCTCCATCCGCCTCCCTCCCAAGGGCTGGCGGGTGGGGGTTTGTCGTTATACGGACAAGAACCTGGAATGGCTCAGCCTCCTGTCGCTGAGCCCGATACCCAAGTTCCGGTTCCTCCGCAGCTCCCTCGAGGTGGAAGGCTGGCGGGCGCCGACCGAAGCGGAGCGCGTGCGGATCCAGCCGGGGGCGATCATCGTCCAGCTGGCCTACAAGGGGGAGCCCTTCGACCTGGCCATGAAGTACGACGTCTACGCGGGCCTCTCCTCCTGGATCGAGGCCGGTCCTGTGATCGGCATCGGCACCTGGCGCTGAAGGCCCTGGCCCGCACGAGGTACACATCGGCGCGGCCGCACGGGCAGGGACGTCGGCCCGGTACGTGGACCGGCACTCGACCTAGTACTCGACCTAGTATTCGAGCGGTCTGACCCAGGTCCCGCCTCGCAGCACACCCTTCAGCTGCAGGTCGGGGGAGACCACCAGGGCGTCGGCACGGAGCCCGCTCCGCAGGCTTCCCACTTCATCGGCCAGTCCCAGGACGCCCGCCGGCACCGCCGTCGCGGAGCGGACCGCATCCTCCGCGCCTACCCCCGCCTCCACGGTGCAGCGGACGACGTCAAGCAGGCTCGCGGCGCCGCCGGCCAGTGCGCCCGACGCCGTCAGGACGGCGGAATTCCCGACGACGGCGATCTCGCTCCGTCCCAGCCGGTAGGTGCCGGAGGTACACCCTGCTGCCGCCGTTGAGTCGCTCACCAGGCAGATGTTCTCCGATCCCGCGATGGTGAAGGCCATGCGCACCGTCTCGGGATGCAGGTGCACGTTGTCGGCGATGAGTTCGACGGCGATCTCGCCGGCCCGGGCGCGCTGCAGGAGCAGCGGGACAGGGCCGGGGGAGCGGTGGTGGATCGCGGGCATCGCGTTGAACAGGTGCGTGGCCGTCGGCCGTCCGCTAAAGCCCGCGAACCCGGTCGAGGCCAGTTCCTCGTTGATGAGGTCGAGGGCCGCGGTGGTCTCCTCCGTCGAGCTGTCCGTGTGCCCGATGGACGGGATGACGCCGTGCGTGACGAGTTCGTACACGAGGACATCGCTGCCGGGCAGTTCCGGGGCGTAGGTCATGGAGGTGAGGTGCCCCCTTCCCGCAACGACGAGCCGGGCGACGTCCTCCTGCGTCGGCAGGAGGAGGAACGCCGGGTCCTGTGCGCCCGTGCGCTCCGGGGAGAGGAAGGGGCCTTCGGCGTGGATGCCGGCGATCAGGCCGGCCTCGGTCGCCCCGGCGAGCCTCCCGAAGGCGGCCTCGAGGTCTGCCAGTGGTGCCGCGCAGGTGCTGGCGAGCAGCGTCGTCGTGCCGCTACGGTGCAGGTGCGCTGCCGCGGCCTCGACGTCGGCAGGGGAGCCCGACGTGAAGTCGCCGCCACCGGCACCGTGGCAGTGGAGGTCGATGAGTCCCGGGAGGATGAGGAAGCCCTCGGGCAGCCTCTCGGCGGGAGCACCTCCCGCAGCCGGTCCCGCCTCGGTGATGCGTGAGCCGTCCCAGCGCAGCACGCCGTCGTCGACGATTCCCGCGTCGGTCACCAGTCGTCCGGACAGGGCAGTGGGTGTTCCGCTCGAGAGGGCCATGACCCGATTCTAGGCCCGTCCGATTCCGGGCCGTCGGCCCGTCGGCGCCACGGGGTCCTGGAAGAGCGCCGGAGCGATCTAGAAGAGACGGGACGCGCTGTCGTCGACGCCGCGCATGGCGTCGTAGTCCAGCGTCAGGCAGTCGATGCCCCGGTCCGTCGCGAGCACGCGGGCCTGCGGCTTGATCTGCTGGGCGGCGAAGACCCCACGGACCGGCGACATGAGCGGATCGCGGTTGAGCAGTTCGAGGTAGCGGGTGAGCTGCTCGACGCCGTCGATGTCCCCGCGGCGCTTCAGTTCGATCGCTACTGTGCGGCCCTCCGCGTCCCGGGCCAGGATGTCCACGGGACCGATGGCCGTCATGTACTCCCGCCGGATCAGGGTGAACCCGGCTCCGAGGAGCTCGATCTGCTCGGCGAGGAGCCTCTGGAGGTCCGCCTCGACGCCGTCCTTGACGAGCCCGGGGTCCACGCCGAGGTCGTGCGACGATTCGTGCAGCTGCTCCCGGATGCTGATGACGAGCCGATCGTCGCTCTTTGCGTGCTGCACCGTCCACACCTCGGTGATGCCTTCGGCGCGGTCGGCGTCGTCGGGCTCGCTCACCCGGAGGGTCGCGGGCGGGCTCATCCAGTTGAGGGGCTTGTAGGAGCCGCCGTCGGAATGGACCAGGACGGAGCCGTCCGACTTCACCATGAGGAGCCGGGTGGCCAGCGGGAGATGCGCCCGGAGGCGGCCGACGTAGTCGACGGAGCAGCGGGCTATGACAAGACGCACGACGGAAACTCTACCGGCCGCGGAGCCGGACGCGTGCGTCGAAGGGCACGACGGATCGCGACGACGGGTCGGGAGCGCGGATCTGCACGGCGGATCGGGCAGACTGGAAGGGTGCCCCGATCCAACCGACCCAGCCGGCCCGGCAGCAGCGCGCGGAGCAAGTGGGCCCCGCCGCCGGACATCGACCTCGAGCGCGCACGTGCCGGCCTGCCGCTGCGTGAGTCTGCGCCCGACGGCGAATGGTCGGTCCGGCGCATCACCGAGCGGAACGCGGCCAAGACCTACACGTGCCCGGGCTGCAACTCGGCGATCGTGCCCGGTATTGCGCACCTCGTGGTGTGGCGTGAGGACTCGCTGTTCGGACCTGAGACGGCGATCGCGGACCGGCGGCACTGGCACGTGAGGTGCTGGCAGACGCGGAGCTTCCGCTACTGAGACCGGGTCCGGGCTCCGCGCGCAGCCGACCTAGACTGGTGGAATGGCCAGCGATACCCCCGAGTACACCTTCACGACCGGCGACGAAGCGATAGAGATCCGGGCGTCGACGGTGCTCCCCGCCGATCGCCGGAACATCGAACTGCTCACCGCGGACGGCCTGACCCTCGTGGGCGAATTCGCGGCACCTGAGGGACGTGTCCCCGAGGCCACCCTCGTGACGCTCCACCCGCTGCCCACGCACGGCGGATTCATGGACTCCCACGTGTACCGGAAGGCGTCCTTCCGCCTGCCGGCCCTCGCCGACATCGCGGTCCTGCGGTTCAACACGCGCGGCACCTGTTCCCCCCGGGGCTGCAGTGAGGGGACGTTCGACGGAGGCGACGGCGAACGCCTGGACCTGCAGGCGGCGGTCGACTGGGCCGTGGCTCAGGGACTCCACAACATCTGGCTCGTGGGCTGGTCCTTCGGGACCGAGCTGTGCCTCAAGTACGGCGCCCAGGACCCGGTGGCCGAGCTCATCGAAGGGGCCATCCTGCTCTCGCCGCCGCTGCACCGGGCAGGCGACGCCGACCTCGACGCCTGGGGCGCCAGCGGGCTTCCCCTGAAGGTACTGGTTCCCGAGTTCGACGACTACCTGGTGCCGGACGAGGCAGCGGAACGGTTCTCCCGCGTCCCGCAGGCCGACGTGATGGGCATCGACGGCGCCAAGCACCTCTGGGTGGGGGAGAAATACGCAGCCCGGGCACTCAACGAGATCGTCGGCGTCGTGCGCCCCGACGTCGCGCTTCCGCTGCCCTCGCACTGGACGGGACCTGCCGCCGTCGCCCCGTCGCCGCTGAAAGCGGGCTGAGCGCGGGCACGAGCCGGGGCTGATTCCAGGCTGACCTCGGGCTCGACCGTCGGCGGATCGGTCCTGCTACTGGCCGTCCTGGCGGGCGATGAAGACTTCCTTGAGGAGCAGCATGACGGCTGCCGCCGTCGGGATGGCGATCAGGGCGCCGAGGACGCCGAGCAGGCTTCCGCCGGCGATCACGGCGATGACCGCCACCGCCCCGGGTACGGCGACGGCGCGCTGCATGATGCGCGGCGAGATGAAATACGCCTCGAACTGCAGGTAGGCGATGTAGGGGATGGCGAACAGGAGCGCCGTGTGCCAGCCGACCGTGAGCGCGATCAGGCTGACGAGGACCGCCGCGATGGTCCCGCCGACCAGCGGTATGAATGCCAGCAGCGCGACGACGAACGCCAGCAGCACGGAGAACGGGACGTTCGCGATGGTCATCACGATGAACGCGAAGGTCCCGTTGAGGAGGGCGACGCAGGCCTGGCCGATGACGTACATACCGACGCTGCGGGTGATCTCCTCCGAGAGGACCTCCACGCGGGGTCGTCGCGAGCGCGGGGCGAGCCGGTAGGCCCACTTCTTCATCCCCGGCAGTGACGCGAGGAAGTACAGCGCGAGGACCAGGATCACCAGGGTGCCGAACAGGGCGTTGAGGATCACCGTTCCGACGCCGAGCACGCCGCCGAAGATCCCGCCCACCGCCTCGCTGTTGGTGAAGAACTTGTCGATCTCCGAGGTGACGCGGTCCCTCAGCTGGAACTGTGCGTCCAGGCCGGTGAAGAACTCCGAGTTCAGGAAGTCGTCCGCGTAGCCCGGTCCCCGGTCGACGATCTGCGAGGTCTGGCTGACGATCGTCGGGATGAGGAGGGCGAAGAATCCTGCCACGAAGCCGACGAGGATCGAGAGGGACGCGGCGATCCCCACCGGACGCGGTACTCCCTTGGTCTCGAGCCACCGCACGATCGGATCCAGTCCGAGGGCGATGAAGAGCGCCGCTCCGATCCAGACGAGGAGTTGGCCCACATTCGTGATGATGAAGAAGGCGAGAAGGGCGAGGCCCACGCCGACGCTCATCATGAAGCCGAAGTGGATGGGGTGGGACCGCATGGTCCTCGGGTACGCGCCGCCGAACTTCAGGCGTTCGTCGGTGAGCGCCACATCGGGATCCACCGAGACGGGAGCGGGCTCGAGTTCCGGGGGGAATTCGAAGCGCGGCCGCGGCTGGGCCGCGGGAAGCGACCTGCGTGCGAGGGAGAAGAGCGACCGCAGGGCCGACGGCGGAGGTGTCACGGTGGTCGGCTGTCCGGACTTCCCGTCGTCGCTGGTCCCGACGGGCTCGGGCCGCGGGAGCGGCTGATCGAGCGGAACGTCCTGGTGGTCTGTCAACGAAGAGCTCTGCTTTCACGTGAGCGGTGCTGCTACCGCTGTAAGGGTCCGACTAGCGAAACCCTAACAGCCGGTGGCAGGCGGGCGAGGTTCTTGACGCGCCGTGCTTCGCGCCGTCGAGGCGTAGTCCCGGGAGGCGGCTCCCGGCACGGTTCCGACGGCCATCGGGACCGGAGCCCCTGCGCACGGCGGGTCGGGTCGGACGAACTTCGTTACCATTGAGGAGCTATTCCTGAGTGCGCTGTGTCGCGGCATCCGCTGCGCCGGCCTCAGAGCGGAAGGGGCCACGTGGTCCGCCGTAACGGACGACGATAGGCAACCAGTGCGCGGAAAGACAGCAATACCGATCATCGTGGCAGGGCTCCTGCTGATGCTCCTCGGCATCGGCCAGCGGACGGTGTGGGCTCCCGCCGAGACGGTGACCGCGAGTGTTGCCCAGGATGCCAAGGCTGCGCCGGTCACGGTGATCGAGCCGGGCGCGCGCGATGGTGCGGGCGGATCGGTCGAGGTGACGGTGGAAGCGGACGGTCCGTTCACCCTGGCCGTCGGAAGGTCCTCGGACGTCGAGGCCTGGGTAGGGGACGCCGCGCACCTGAGCGTCACAGGCACCAGCGAGGACACGCTCACCTCCGAGTATTCCGAGGGCGAGGACTCCGTGCCCGACCCCAGCGGCAGTGACCTGTGGATCAGCGAGGAACCCGGGGACGGGACGCTGACCTACCGCTGGAGCGAGCCCGTCGAGGGCGACTGGTCCATCCTGCTCGCCACCGACGGCGAAGCGCCCGCCCCGACGCAGGTGTCCGTCACGCGCCCCAACGACCAGTCCACCCCGTTCGCGCTCCCGCTGATCATCGGCGGTGCGCTCGTCGTCGTCCTGGGCATCGCGCTCCTCTTCCTCACCCCCCGCAACCGCGGCGGCCGGAACGCCGACGCCGTGGAGGGCACCCGTGCCTACGCCCGCAGGCAGGCGGAGGCCGACAGGCCGGGCGGGGCTGCATACGCCGCTCCAGGTTCGGTCCTGGTCGTCGCGGGCCTCGTAGGCGCCGGATCGCTGCTGGGGGTCGCGCCCGGAATGGCGACGACGTCGCCTTCTGCTACGCCCACCGCAACAGCCACCGCATCGGACACCGGTGCTGCGGGAGCCCCGTCGGCCGGCAGTGAGGCCAGCGGACCCCCCGTCGTCCTCGACAGCCAGCTCGAGCGGATCCTGGGAGCCGTTGCCGCCGTGGTGGCCGACGGCGATGCCGCCTCCGACCCCAAGCGCCTCGCCCCGCGCGTCGACGGCGGGGCGCTGGACCTTCGCGCCGGTGCCTACGCAGTGCGGGCGAAGGACAAGAAGGCCGCGCTCCCGCCGCCGGTGGCCGCCGACCCCGTCCTGCTCGACATGATCCCCACCGACACCGAGTGGCCGCGGACGATCGTCGCGCTCACGCAGGGCGACGACAACCCCGTGCCGCAGGCACTGCTGCTGGTCCAGGACACGCCGCGCGAGAACTACCGACTGGTCTCCGCCGTCCAGATGCTGCCCGGCAGCACGTTCCCCTCGCCTCCCGCTCCGGGGGCGACCGGCCCGGTTCCGCTCGACGACTCCGGGACACTCGCGACCGCACCCCAGGACGCCGTCGCCTCCATTGCCGACTTCCTGACCAAACCGTCCGGGAAGAATGCCAAGACGTTCGAGCAGAACTCCTTCGCCGAGGCGATCACCGAGTTCCAGGCCGGGGTCGTGGCCGATCCCGGCAACAAGGCAGCCAACATCACCTTCAGCCACGCAGCCCAGGCCGACCGCACGCAGGCCCTGCTGACAGGTGACGGCGGGGCGATGGTCTTCGGCTACCTCACGCACAAGTACTCCAGCGTGCCGAAGTCCGGCGGCACCATCGACCTCAAGGGGACCGTGTACAAGTCGCTGACCGGCAAGGAGAGCAGTAAAAAGGGCATCGACGTCAACTACGGCGAGGCCGTGATGATGTACGTACCCCCGGCCGGCAGCGACGATAAAATCCGGGTCATCGGCGCCGCCCAGCAGTTGCTGTCCGCCAAGCTCCGCTGAGCCGGACGCATCCCGAGCTTTCACCAGCAGCAGTCAGAGAAAGGCAGAGCATTGTCCACACCAGCACAGCGGGGCGGAATGCCGCCGTCGAGCATGAACCTCAGGGGAGCGGTGGACCTGTCCGCCCTGAAGGCCCGTGCCGACGCGGCAGCGCGACCGGCAGCGGCACGGCAGGCCCCGGCCGCCCCGAGCCCGTACATCGTCGAGGTCACGGAGCAGACGTTCCCGCAGCTGGTGCAGCTCTCGGCGCAGGTGCCCGTCGTCGTGAACCTCCGTGCGACCTGGAGCGAGCAGTCGAACCAGGTGACCGCCGTGCTCGAGGCCGCTGTCGTGGAGTTCGACGGCCGGATCCTGCTGGCCAACGTCGACCTGCAGGCGCAGCCGCAGATCGCGCAGGCGTTCCAGGCGCAGGGCGCACCCACCGTGGTCGCCGTCGTCAAGGGCCAGCCGGTGCCTCTGTTCGAGGGTGCTCTTCCCGACCCGCAGATCCGTGCCTACCTCGACGAGCTCATGAAGGTCGCCGAGGCCAACGGCGTGACCGGGACGCTGAACGACGGCTCCCAGCCGGGCCCGGCCGCCGGGGAGGAGCCGCCGTTGCCGCCCCTGCACCAGGAGGCGTTCGACGCCATCGAGAAGGGCGACTACCCCGCTGCCGCGGCAGCCTACCGCCGCGCTCTCGCCGAGCAGCCCGCCGACGCCGATGCGAAGGCCGGGCTCGCGCAGGTGGAGCTGATGCAGCGCGTCCAGGACCTCGATGCCGCAGAGGTGCGCCAGCGGGGGGCCGACGAGCCCGATGCGGTCGACGCGCAGCTCGCGGTCGCCGACCTCGACCTTACGGGAGGCCATGTCGAGGACGCGTTCAACCGCATCATCGCGTTCATCGGGCGCACGTCCGGCGAGGACAAGGAGACGGCACGCAAGCGCCTGCTGGAGCTGTTCGACGTCGTCGGGGTCACCGACCCGCGCGTGACGAAGGCCCGCAGCGCTCTGGCCCGGGCCCTGTTCTAGGAACCGTCCGGGTCCGTCCCGGCCCGCGGCCCGACTCCTGTTCCCGATCCACTCCCGACCTGCCCGATCCGTCGCCCTGGAGGATGACATGACTCCCGCATCGACCGGCACGCCCGGCCTCTTCGATCCGATCACGCTCCGTTCCCTCGACCTCGCCCACCGCGGCTGGGTCGCGGCCATGTGCCAGTACTCCTGCGATCCCGCCGCTCCCGGGGTGCCGACCGACTGGCACCTCGTGCACCTGGGGCAGTTCGCGACCGGCGGAGCCGCGCTGATCATCACCGAGGCCGCCGCTGTCAGCCACGAGGGGATGATCAGCCCACGTGACGCCGGCATCTACACGCAGGAGCAGGCCGACGCGTGGCGGCGCATCAACGACTTCATCCACGAGCACAGCGCAGTCGGGACGAAGACCGCCGTGCAGCTCGCGCATGCCGGACGTAAGGCGTCCACCTACTGGCCCTTCAGCGGCAAGCACAACTCGGTGCCCGAGTCTGAGGGCGGCTGGCAGACGCTCGGTCCCACCGACGAGGCGTTCGGCAGGTACGCGCCGCCGCACGCCATGACCGAGGAGGACATCGAGAAGGTCATCCGGGACTTCGGTGCGGCTGCCGCGCTCGCCGTCGGCGCCGGGTTCGACACGATGGAGATCCACGCCGCGCACGGATACCTGCTGCACCAGTTCCTCTCGCCGCTGGTCAACACCCGGACGGACGGCTGGGGCGGTTCGGAGGAAGCCCGCTTCCGGCTGACCCTCGAGGTGATCCGCGAGGTGCGGCGGACCATCCCGGAGTCGATGCCGCTGCTGCTGCGCATCTCAGCCTCCGACTGGACCGAGGGCGGGCTCGACGGCGCGGTGTCGGCGAGACTCGCGAAGCGCGCAGCCGAGGAGGGTGTCGACTTCGTCGATGTCTCGTCCGGCGGAGCCGTGCCATCGGCATCCATCCCCGTGGAACCCGGCTACCAAGTGGCCCTCGCCGAGGAGGTGCGGTCCTCCGGCGTCCCGACCGGCGCCGTCGGACTGATCAGTGACGCCCGCCAGGCGGACGAGGTGATCCGCAACGAGCGGGCCGACGTCGTCCTGGTCGCGAGGGCGGCCCTGCGTGATCCCCACTGGTGGATGCGCGCTGCGCACGAACTGGGCCACGATCTGGCGCCCGTCCCGCAGTACGAGCGCGCCGGAGGGTTCTGACGCAGGCCCTCTCCTCCTTTGGGATGACGAGGGGTCCGAGCCCGCGTTGCTAGCTTGGGAGCATGAGTTCCCCCGTGCCACCACCGTCCGATGCGAACGATGCCCAGGCCGGACCGGGTACGGCAGCGCTGAGCATCCGTGGCCTGGCCAAGCGCTTCGGCGAGAAGATCGCCGTCAACGGCGTCCATCTCGAGGTGCCGCCGGGATCCTTCTACGGGCTCGTCGGGCCGAACGGTGCCGGCAAGACCACCACGCTCTCGATGGCGACGGGGCTGCTGCGCCCGGACTTCGGGCAGGCCCTCGTGCACGGGGTGGACGTGTGGGCGCGGCCGCTCGAGGCCAAGAAGCTGATGGGCATCCTGCCCGACGGCGTCCGCCTCTTCGACCGGCTGACCGGTGAGCAGCTCGTCACGTATGCCGGGCTGCTGCGGGGGATGGACCGTGAGACGGTGGTCGAGCGGACCCGTGACCTCCTGCGTGCCCTGGATCTCACGAACGACGCCGGGACGCTGGTGGTGGACTACTCGGCGGGCATGACGAAGAAGATCGCCCTGGCATCCGCCCTCATCCATGCTCCCAGGCTGCTGGTCCTCGACGAGCCCTTCGAGTCGGTGGATCCGGTGTCGGCCGCCAACATCCGGGACATCCTCGGAGGCTACGTGCAGTCCGGAGGGTCTGTCATCGTCTCCAGCCACGTCATGGATCTCGTGCAGCGCATGTGCGACCACGTCGCCGTCATCGCGGCGGGCACCGTCCTCGCTGCGGGAACGGTCGACGAGGTCCGGGGTGATGCGACGCTCGAGGACCGCTTCGTCGAACTGGTCGGGGGACGCACCACGTCGGAAGGGCTGTCGTGGTTGCGCACCTCCTGAGGCTGAAACTCCTCCTGCTGCGCAATTCGCTTCGGCGGAGCACGGCGCAACTCATCGGCGTGATCCTCGGCGGCCTCTACGGGCTGGGAATCCTGTCGTTCCTCGTCGTCGGCCTCGTGTTCCTCGGCAGCGCCGACGTCGAGCTCATCCGAACCGTTCTCGTGATCGGCGGTTCGGCGGCGGTACTCGGGTGGATCATCATCCCGATCGCCGCCACCGGGATCGACATGACCCTCGACCCGGCGCGGTTCGTGACGTTCGCGATACCGATGCGCCAACTGCTCACAGGACTCGTCCTCGGTGGCCTGCTGGGCGTCCCCGGCGTGGTGACGCTGATCGCCGCCCTGGCGCAGGTCACCACCTGGATCCGTTACCCCGCGGCAGCTCTGGCCGCGCTGGTCTGCGGCCTCGTCGCGGTCCTCCTGTGTGTCGTCGCATCGCGGCTCGTCACGACGGCCGTGTCCTCCATGACGGGGTCCCGTCGCTTCAAGGACGTGAACGGCATAGTCGCGTTCATCCCGCTGATCTTCCTCGGACCGATCGTCGGGGGAGTGACAGCGGGTTTCCAGAACTCGCCCGGCTTCGCCGCGTCCCTCGCCGATGTCCTCGCGTGGACTCCGCTGGGCGCGCTCTGGGCGGCTCCGGCCGACATAGCTGCAGGCAACCCGGCGCTCGCCGCCGTGCGTTTCCTGATCGGGGCGCTCACCCTGGTGCTGTTCCTGGTGCTGTGGAGCCGTACCCTCAGCCACGCGCTCGTGACCCCTCCCTATAACGCCGTCGCCAAGCGGGCCGGTGGAAAGATCGGCTGGTTCGGCCGGTTCCCCGCGACACCCGCCGGTGCCGTAGCAGCGCGGGCGCTCACCTACTGGTTCAGGGATCCCCGGTACTTCGCGTCGCTCGTCGTGATCCCCTTCCTGGCGGTGCTCCTCTACTTCTCAGGCGGAGGATCCGACGGCGCCTTCGCCTTCCTCGGTCCCGCGACCGCCTTCCTCCTGGCCTGGTCGATCGCCGCTGATATCTCCTACGACAACACCGCGTTCAGCCTGCACGTCTCGACCGGGGTCACGGGCAGGGACGACCGGCTGGGCCGCGCTGCCGCCCTTCTGGTCTTCGCGCTGCCGGTCACGCTGGTGTTCACGGTGCTTCCCTTGCTCCTCACGGGACGAACCGAGGATCTGCCGGTGATGCTGGGCCTGGCGATCGGTGTCCTGCTCACCGGGGCCGGGCTGTCCAGCGTCGTGTCGGCGAGGTACACCTACAACGTCCCCCTGCCCGGCGAGAGCGCATTCAAGACGCCCCCGGGGACGAGCTTCACGATGTTCGCGGTGCAGATGGTCGGGTGGTTGGTGACGGTTCTGCTGGTGTTGCCGGAGATCACCCTGGCCATCGTGTATTTCGTCACCGGGCGAGCAGTGTTCGGCTGGCTGACCCTGCTGGCCGGCGTGGTACTCGGCGTGATCCTGCTGGTCGTCGGTATCCGGACGGGGGGCCGCTGGTACGACCGCAGGGCTCCGGAGCTGCTGCTGTCGGTATCGGCCAACCGCTGAGGGCTGTGCTTTCCTCTGCTCATCGCTGCGCCTTTCGCCTGGCCACGGTGCCGTCCTTCCGGAGCCGCGCGCGGTGTTTCAGCAGCCCTCGGTGACAGCTGGGTGCAGGCAACTCTCGCCGACCGAAAGAGGACTACCGCGACGGCGGGGCTCGCTGTCCTCCCGGACCTGTGCATAACCCCTCGTGGTAGAAGGGGCCGAGGGCTATGCTGGGGGCCATTCCGAGTAGCTGGTCGATGATGACGGGGGAGTTGCGTGTTCTTCATGCGTACAAGTGGCCGTCTTCGTGGGGCAGCATGGCCGGCAGGGGCCGTCATTGTGCTGATGCTCCTGACAGGGTGCCAAGCCGACGGTGACCCCTCCGCCAATGAAACGCAGAGCCAGCCTTCGTCGACTTCAGCACCTACGACTGCGGAGGCGTCCGAGTCCGCCACGGCCTCCCCGAGTCCTGAACCTTCGCCTGCTTCTTCGGCAGGTCCGGCGGCAAATATCCCGGTTCCCGTGAAGCCGGCGCTGGCGGATGAGAACTCGAAGGAGGGCCTGGAGGCCTTTACAAAGTATTGGCTTGAGCTGTTCTCGTACGGCTACCAGACGAATGATTGGGCACCCTTTGAAGCGGTGACAGATGTAGGTTGCACGACCTGCGAGAATTTGAAAGCAGAAGTGAACAGGGTATACGACGACGGCGGTTGGATTGCAGGGGGTCAGATTCGGCTCAACTCATTCAACACAGAATTTATCGCAAACACGGTTGGGTCGATTAATTCTTACGTGGATGTACAACAATCAGGTCTCGTCTACTTCGGTCAGGGCGGTGCTCAAAAGGGAACTTCCGAAGAATACCCTTCCACAATCAATGTCACCATAGCTTTGTGGAAGCAGGGCCGGTGGATAATGCTTGATTTTGGCTCACCAGAAGGAACCTGACGTGCGCGAGCGGGTTCTTCATGTGACTTTATCTGCAGTAGTGATTTTCGCTATGGTCTTTACTTTCGTTACCAGTGCCATGGCCGACGAGCGGGAATACTCGGCTGGTTTCTCCAGCAGCGGGCTTGTGAACGCGACGAGTAGGACAGAGAAGCAAGTTGGCGGTCGCGGAAGCGGCAACACACAAAAACCGATTTCGACCATCGAGCAAGTTGCTCTTCCAGCAGACGACGGAATTAGCTACGTGTACGAGCGGACGTGCACCGCTGGTGAGCGGGATTCGCTGGACCCGGTGATCTGTCCGCGCATGAACGCGCAGTGCGATACCCAGGACGATGGAATTCTCGTCGACTGGATCGAGGTGAACAACAACGTCCAACCGGCGACCCAGACACCGACGGGCCGGTCGTCGTGCATGTACCCGGGCGAGCCGCTTGAGCCGCCCGTCGAGGGAGCCGCAGCGCCGGAGGAGGCGCCCATTGTCATCACCCTCGCTGAGTTCCAGAAGCAGCCAGTCCTTGCCTCCGTGATCATTTCCCAGCCGTCGAACTTCGGCCTGAGGAACGCGCATTCGAACATCTACGCCGAGGCGCACGCGCAGGAGTTCACGTTCGAGTTCCAGGACGCAACGATCGTGCTGAAGGCCCGACCGGTCTCGTATCAGTGGAACTACGGGGATGGCACTAGCGCGACCACCACCACGCCGGGGGGTCCAGTCCAAGGTGACGCCTTCGACACCGAGACGCCCACGAGTCATCAGTACGCCCAGACGGGGGACTTCGACCTCACGCTGACCACGTTCTTCGCCGGCGACTACTCCGTGGACGGCGGGCCGTTCCAACCGGTTGCCGGTGAAGCCGCAGTCGTCTCGGTACCGCATCTGATGAGCATCTGGCGCACCCAGGGGCACAACGTGAGCGAAAACTGCATCGAGAACCCGACCGGCATCGGTTGCGAGGCCCCTGCCCGCTAAGGATGGTCTCCGGTAGCGGGGCGCGAAGAGAACTGGATTCACCGACGCCATGCACGTCCAGGACAACCCTTCCGGAGGTGGTCAGAAGGGTGGTGGGTCCGGGGTAGTGGTGTAGGTCTTGCCGGCTGGTGAGGTTGCGGCGATGGTTCCGGGGGTGGGCTGGGTGTAGTGCCAGATGCCTTCAGTTTTGAGCATGTGGTGTTTACGGCAGAGGTGGGCGAGGTTGTTGTGGGCTGTGGTGCCGTGGTGGGACCAAGGGGTGGTGTGGTCTAGTTCGCAGCGTGAGGCGGGAGTGTTGCAGCCGGGGTGTCGGCAGGTACGGTCGCGGACGCGTAACCATTTCTTGAGGTCCGCGGGCACGGCGTAGGTGGTGCGTCCGACGCTGAGGACGGCTCCCGTTTCGGGGTGGGTGAGGAGCCGGGTGAAGGAGGGGGCGTGGGCTGCGAGGCGGCGGGCCGTGTCCGCGGGAATAGGTCCGTAGCCTTCGAGGTCCGCGGGTGCGTCGTCGAGGCCGAGCAGGGTCAGGACCGGAACGGTGACGTTGATGTGGGCCTGCACCCGGTACGCGTTCGGGTGGTCGTGTCCGATCGCCCCGCACCGACAGCCGGCACCGCCACCAGAGTCATCAGAGCCAGAAGCACCGGCGTCTGGCCCGGTGTCTGGTTGGGGGTTGTTTGCGGGGGTTCGCCGGCAGGGGCAGGTGTAGTCGGGGGTGTATCTGGTGAGGAGCAGGTCGGTGAGGATATCGGTGCGGAGTTGGGGCAGGGTGCGGTGTTCGGTGGGGGATTGCAGGTCCCGGGCAGTGGTGGTGAGCCGGGTGTCGATGGCGGTGGCGTCGGTGACGGGGAGGTGGATGTGCAGCCAGGCCATGGCGTCGTCGGCGGGTTCGAGGTCCACGCGCCGGTCCTGGACGGCTGCGCGGGCTCGATCCTGGAGGTTTGTGGGGTGGAGTTGGGTGCGCAGTTTCCGGGCGCGGTGGGCCAGGCGGGGGACGGTTGTGTCGGCCGCGATGGGTAGCAGAGCTTCTTCCATGGCGGCGGCGGCGCCGGAGGGCAGGGCGGCGTATTCGTGGAGGAGGGCTGCTGCGTGGGCCCAGGAAATGGTTCCTGCGTGCAGGGCGTCGAGGGTTTTGGGGTGGTAGTCGACCAGCAGTGCCGAATATTGGACGAGGCGGTGGGCGGTGCGTTCGGAGATGCGTAGCAGGCACGCTATTTCGGCTGCCGTGGTGGTGTCGGCGAGGTTGGTGTGCCGGTGGGGTGCGTAGGAGTCGCGGAGGATGCGTTCTGTGAAGAGTTCGCGTAGTTCGGTGGCGGCGCGGGCGATGTCGGCGTCGATGCGTGCTTTCTCGGCGCTCAGTTCGGTGATCCGGGAGGATATCCGCTGCATTTCCATCAATTGCTCGAACGGGGTCCGCATGCTCCTATTATCGCGTCCACCACCGACATTATCGGGCGGGTCGGAAGTAAGTGGAAAGCAGGTCTAAAGCGAGCCAGGATTAGTCGGAGAACCGGCACAAAGGAATACCCGTCCGACCCCTTCCATTATCCCGGCATGGAATTCCCCTGCCCGCGAATCGCCCGGCACCCCTGTCCGCCAAGCCACCGAGCGATAGACTGAAGCCATGACTATGCCCGCAGATCCCTTCGCAAACGATCCCCTCGATACCGGCACCGGCGGCACCACGGCGACCATCGAACGTGAGGAAGTACGCCAGGAAGTCGAGCCAGGCGACTCGGAGCGCTTCGCGCACTACGTGCGCAAGGAGAAGATCATGGAGTCGGCCTTCACCGGCGAGCCCGTGATCGCGCTCTGCGGCAAGGTCTGGACCCCGGGACGCGATCCCGAGAAGTTCCCGGTCTGCCCCGAATGCAAGGAGATCTACAACGGCCTCCGCCCGGGCGACGACAAGCCGAAGGGCTGACGACCCGCCATCCTCGGGAAGGGGACAAGCCAGTCGAGCCACGGTCCCGCGAGCCAGCGAGGACGCACGGCGGGCTTCCGGCCTCCTTGCCCTCGCGGAACCCAGTGCGGAGGCGGACCCCTCATGCGTCGTCGGAGTTCAGACCCCCGGACCCCTCGGGCCACCGCCCCAGCAGAACACAAGGTGCCATGAAGAAGACCGCGAGCAAGGCCGCCCGGGCGATGTCGCCCGAGCTGCGCCCGCTCATCATCGGGATACTCGCGATCATCACGTGCGCCGCCTTCGAGGCGATGGCGGTCGTCACCGCCATGCCCTCGGTAGCCCGGGAACTGTCCGGCGAGTCGAGCTACGGGCTCGCGTTCTCCATGTACCTGACGGCCTCACTGCTTGGCACCGTCGTCGCCGGCTCATGGTGTGACCGGAAGGGGCCCCGGCCTGCCCTCGCCGTCGGGCTGTCGCTCATGATCCTCGGGCTGCTCGCAGCAGGGGCTGCGCCGGACTTCTGGCTCGTCACGGTCGGCCGCGCGGTGTCCGGTCTCGGCGGCGGCTTCATGATCGTGGCGTTCGCCGCACAGTGGGCTGTCGTCCGGCTCGCCGACACGGAGAGTCCGGGTGCTGCAACCGTGTCCGCCCTGGTCCTCCTGGCGGCCGCCGGCATCGTCGTCGTCCTCATCGTCCTGCCGGCGCTCCTGCCGAAAGGCACCCTGGTCCTCGCGCGCGGACTGCCCAGCATCATCGCCACCCGCGGGATCGTGAATGTGGCGTTCTTCGGGGTCGAGGCCTTCATCCCGCTCATGCTGGTCAGTTCCCGCGGCATCGATCCCGGAACCGCCGGCCTGACCCTGAGTGCGGCTGCGCTCGGCTGGAGTGCCGGGTCCTTCGTCCAGGCCCGCGTGACCTTCGGTCGCCAGTGGCTGCTCGTCGCCGGATCCTCCGTGCTGTCGCTGTCGCTCGGCGGATTCGTCCTCGCCACGGCCGTCGAAGCTCCCCTCTGGGTGCTGGTTGTGGCCTGGGGCGTATCGGGGTCGGCCATGGGAATGGCGCTCTCGAGCGCGTCCGTTTTGGTGCTGAAGCTCTCGGCGGAGAGCGAGCAGGGACGCAATTCCGCGGCGCTCCAGATCTCCGATCAGCTCGGCGGGGTCGTGGGGACAGCGGGCGCGGGAGCTCTCTTCGCACTCCTGCACGACCCCTCGAACCCGGGACACGTGCCGACCTTTGTTGCGATCTGGCTGGCTCTGTGGGTGTTCACGGCAGCAGGTATAGTTTCGGGTCTGAGAGGGGCCAGGTTCTCTGATGCCGGCCCCGGCCTCACCCCCAGCAAGTCAATGGAAGGTACTGTCCCGGCGTGAGTAGTGACACCCTGTTCGGTGCCGGCGCAGCCCTGCCCCCCGCATATCCGGAGCGCGCAGCATGGGGGACCGCCCCCAAGCTCCGCCAGTGGCAGAGCGAAGCGCTGGAGAAGTATTTCCGGGAATCACCGAGCGATTTCCTGGCCGTGGCGACCCCCGGCGCCGGAAAGACGACCTTCGCCCTGAGGGTGGCCACGGAACTCGTCGACCGCGGCATCGTCAACCGGATCACCGTCGTCGCCCCGACGGACCACCTCAAGCGCCAGTGGGCCGACGCCGCCGCACGGGTCGGTCTCGCGATCGACCCCAACTTCAAGAACGCGGACGGCCGCCACGGCGGCGCCTTCATCGGTGTCGCCGTGACCTACGCGCAGGTTGCCAGCAAGCCGATGCTGCACCGCGCGAAGACCGAAGCCGCCCGCACCCTCGTCATCCTGGACGAAATCCACCACGGCGGTGACGCGCTGTCCTGGGGTGACGGCATCCGGGAGGCCTTCGAGCCCGCCGCGAGGCGCCTCGCTCTCACCGGGACGCCCTTCCGCTCCGACACGGCCGCCATCCCCTTCGTCGAGTACGCCGAGGACCGCGACGGCATCCGCCGCTCGCGCGCCGACTACACCTACGGGTACGGCCAGGCGCTTCGGGACCACGTGGTGCGCCCGGTCATGTTCATGGCCTACTCGGGCCAGATGCGCTGGCGCACCAGCGGCGGCGAGGAGATGGCCGCATCGCTCGGCGAGGCCGCTGTCACCAAGGACATCACCGCGCAGGCCTGGCGGACGGCGCTCAACCCGGCCGGTGAGTGGATTCCCGCGGTCCTCGCCGCCGCCGACAAGCGGCTCACCGAGGTACGGCGCACCGTGCACGACGCCGGCGGCCTCGTGATCGCGACGGACCACGACGACGCCCGCGCCTACGCCGGCCAGCTCAAGCGGATCACGGGGGAGTCCCCGACCGTCATCCTCTCGGACGACGCGAAGGCGTCCTCGAAGATCGAGGAATTCTCCGACGGCGACAAGCGGTGGATGGTCGCGGTCCGCATGGTGTCCGAGGGCGTCGACGTCCCGCGCCTTGCCGTCGGCGTCTATGCGACATCGACCGCGACGCCGCTGTTCTTCGCGCAGGCCGTCGGCCGCTACGTCCGCGCGCGACGACGCGGGGAGACGGCGTCGATCTTCCTTCCCTCGGTGCCCAACCTCATGGCGCTCGCCAACCAGCTCGAACTCGAACGCGACCATGCCCTCGACCGGCCCGAAAAGGATGACGAGGGGTTCGGCCTCGAGGACGGCCTGATGGAGGCAGCGAACCGCGAGGACAAGGCGTCGGACTCCCTGACCAAGCAGAAGTTCGAGGCCCTCGAGTCGCAGGCCTCCTTCGACCGGGTCCTGTTCGACGGCGGCGAGTTCGGCACCGGCGGCGAGATGGGCAGCGAGGAGGAACTCGACTTCCTCGGGATCCCTGGGCTGCTCGATGCCGATCAGGTGGGCCAGCTCCTGCGCCAGCGCCAGCAGGAACAGCAGTCCCGCCGGAAGGCTCGGCCGATGGCAGCGCCCGCCGCCGAACCGGTCGTCGTGGACCACCGTCAGCTGACGGAACTGCGCGGGCAGCTTGCCAAGAACGTCTCGGCCTGGGCGGCCCGCACCGGTATGCCGCACGGCCAGGTGCACACCGAGCTGCGCCGCCAGTGCGGCGGACCGGCCGTGGCGCAGGCCAACGAGGACCAGCTCCAGCGGCGGCTGCAGAAGCTGCAGGACTGGTTCATCGGAAAGAAGTAGGGCCAGACGAAAAAGGCCGGGCTGGGAGACCAGCCCGGCCTTCGTCGTAGGAAGAGCTAGCGCACCAGCTCGACGCCCGCGGACTCCAGTTCGTCCAGTGCATCTTCGGACCTGTCCTCGTGCACGCCCCGTGTGAGGTCCGCCATCACGGTGACCGAGTAGCCGGCCTGCAGCGCGTCCAGGGCCGTGGCGCGGACGCAGTAGTCGGTGGCGAGACCGGCGATGACGACGTCGTCGACGTCATGGTCGCGCAGCCAGTCATCGAGGGTCAGGGGGTCCTCGTCGCTGTCCACTGCTCCGCCGCCGAGCTTCTGCTCGCCTGTCGGGACTTCGTCGTCGGGCGCCTTCACACCCTCGAAACCGGAGTAGGCGGCCTCGAACTGTCCCTTGCGGAACACGGCGTCGATGCTCTCGGTGTCGAGGTCGCGGTGGAAGTCCGAGCCCTTCGTGTCGGCGACGCAGTGGACGGGCCAGGAGTCGATGAAGTCGGGCGTCTCGGAGAAGTGGCTGCCCGGGTCGATGTGCCAGTCCTGGGTGGCGACGATGTAGTCGTAGGAGCCCGCCTGCTCGTCGATGTGGTCACTGATGTCGGCCGCCACCTGGGCACCGCCCTGGACGGCGAGCGACCCGCCCTCGCAGAAGTCGTTCTGCACATCCACGATGATCAGTGCGCGCGTCATGGTGCCTCCTCGTACTCTGTGGGGATGACTGGTTCGCCGCGCTGCAGGCGCCGGACGGCTCCGGGCAGCTCCGCAAGGGACTGGCGGTGGCGCTCGGCGGCGCGGACGACGCCCTCCGGTCCGGTCCACCCGGGCAGGACGACGCCGTCCCGGACGAACTCCTGCAGAAGCGGCCGGTCGTTGCCGTCGTCCGCCGGGCTGATCTCGATGCCCACGACCTCTGCCTCCGCCATGCCGTGCTCGTCGAGGCGGCGCAGCGCGTGCTTGAGTCCCCCGACGGATGCCTTGTTCGTGGCGGCCTTGGCGACGGAGACGAACGTGCCGTCGTCGTCCTGGCGGCTCACCAGCTTGTAGACCATGCCCGCGGTCGGCGCGCCCGAGCCGGTGACGAGGGAGGTCCCGACGCCATAGGAGTCGACGGGAGCCGCGGCGAGGAGCCCGATGGCGAACTCGTCGAGGTCGGACGTGACCACGATCTTGGTGTTGTGGTTGCCGAGGTCGTCGAGGAGCTCGCGCACCCAGCGCGCCTGGGCGACGAGGTCGCCGGAATCGAGCCGGACGGCGCCGAGCTCGGGCCCCGCCACCTCGACGGCGGTCCGGACGCCCTGTTCGACGTCGTACGTGTCCACGAGCAGCGACGTTCCGCACCCCAGGGAGGCGACCTGGGCCTCGAAGGCCGCGCGCTCGGAGTCGTGCAGCAGGGTGAAGGAGTGTGCCGCGGTGCCTACGGTCGGGAGCCCGTAGCGTCGGCCCGCCTCGAGGTTGGACGTGCTGGCGAAACCTCCGATGATGGCGGCGCGTGCTGCGGCGACGGCGGCTTCCTCGTGCGTGCGCCGCGAGCCCATCTCGATGCAGGGGCGGTCGGCGGCGGCGCCCGTCATGCGGGAGGCCGCGGAGGCGATGGCGCTGTCGTGGTTGAGGATCGACAGGATGAGGGTCTCGAGGATGCATGCCTCCGCGAACGACGATTCCACGATGAGGATCGGGGAGTTCGGGAAGTACGCCTCGCCCTCCGCGTAGCCCGAGATGGAGCCGGAGAAACGAAAGTCCGCCAGCCAGGCGAGCGTGGTGTCGTCGACGATCCGGTGGTCGCTGAGGAAGCCGAGCTGCGCGTCGTCGAACCGGAAGGTGGCCAGCGCCTCCAGCAGGCGCCCGGTGCCGGCGACGACCCCGTAGCGCCGGCCCTCGGGGAGGCGGCGGGCGAAGGCCTCGAACACCGCGCGGCGGTGCGCGGCGCCCGAATGCAGTGAGGCCTGCAGCATGGTGAGCTCGTACTGGTCCGTGAAGAGCGCACTGTTCGGCGCGTTCACCAGGGACGGCCCGGCAGCGGACGGCGGATTCGTGGTCAGGGCGTTGGTCACCCTCAAAACGATAGCCGGGCGTCCGCCGTGTGAGTACCCGCCTCCCGGGCAGGGACCATCCACTTAGAATGGACGCTATGACAGTAGGCTTTGCGACCGGCACCGACATCCAGGAGGAGGTGCGGACGAGCGAGAAGACGGATCTGGACCAGCCCTGGGTCGTCGTCGTATGGAACGACCCCGTGAACCTCATGAGCTACGTGAGCTACGTCTTCCAGACCTACTTCGGCTACAGCGAGGCCAAGGCTCGCACGCTGATGCTGGAGGTTCACGAGCAGGGCCGCTCCGCCGTCGTGTCCGGTAGCCGCGAGAAGGTCGAACAGGACACCGTGGCGCTCCACTCCTACGGGCTGTGGGCCACCTTCGAGAAAGCCGGGAGCGACTAGGCCGCATGGCGAAACACTTCAAATCGACGCGCCGCGGCATCACCGGGGCGCTGGAGCCGGGTGAGGCGCGCCTCCTGGGTGCCCTGCTCGACGACGTCATCTCGATGCTCGAACCCGAGACGGGGCCGAGTGAGGACCCGCTGGCCGCCCTCGTCGGCATGTCCGGTGCCGACGCCGACGCCACCGCACCCGACGACTCGGCCGTCCGGCGCCTCCTGCCCGACGCCGTCCGCGGCGACGACGACGAAGCCCTGGCCTTCCGCCGCCTGACCGAGCGCTCCCTGCGGGAGCAGAAGGTCGGTGCGCTGCGCAGCAGTGCCCTGTTGATCGAGTCCAGCCCCATGACGCTCAACGACGAGCAGGCCCGGCTCCTCGCGCAGGCGCTGAACGATGTCCGGCTGGTCCTCGCCGACCGGCTCAGGATCGAGACGGAGGAGGACGCCGAGCGACTCCACGACATCGCCGACTCGAAGGACGTCGACGACGTCGAGTCCTACCTCGCCCTCGTCTACAACTTCATCACCTGGCTCCAGGAATCCCTCGTGCAGGCCATGCTGAAGGCCGCCCGGCTGGAACGCTGACACCCACCGGGGGAGCAGGGCGCGGCGCACTTCGCGCTCCTTGTGACATAACCCACGGAACGGCGGATAGTTTTACCCGGCGACACGTCATATTGTCAGAGGATCATGAGCCCAGAGCCAGCAAACACGGACCGCAGCGAAGCGCCCATCGGCATTTTCGACTCCGGCGTCGGGGGACTGACGGTCGCGCGCGCCGTGATCGACCAGCTGCCCCACGAATCGATCATGTACGTCGGTGACACGGCGAACGGTCCCTACGGCCCCCTCCCGATCGCCCAGGTGCGCGCCCATGCGCTGGGCGTCATGGACGAGCTGGTGGACTCGGGCGTGAAGCTCCTCGTCATCGCCTGCAACTCGGCCTCCGCCGCCGTGCTCCGCGACGCGCGGGAGCGCTACACGGCCCGGTACGGCATCCCCGTGATCGAGGTCATCCAGCCTGCCGTCCGCCGTGCCGTCGCGTCCACGCGCTCGGGCAGGATCGGCGTCATCGGTACGACGGCGACCGTCGGATCGCGTGCCTACGACGACACGTTCGCAGCCGCTCCCCACCTCGACGTCACGTCCGTGGCGTGCCCGGCCTTCGTCGAGTTTGTGGAGGCCGGGATCACCGGCGGCCCCGCCCTGCTGCGGACGGCCGAGGAGTACCTCGAACCCCTGAAGGAAGCGGGCGTCGACACGGTCGTCCTCGGCTGCACCCACTACCCACTGCTGACGGGCGTCATCTCCTACGTCATGGGCGACGCCGTCACCCTCGTGTCCAGCGCGGAGGAGACGGCCAAGGACGTCTACCGCGCGCTCGTCTCCCACGGCCTCGAGCGGGACAGCGCCGCGCCGCCGGTGCACCGCTTCATCGCGACGGGCGACGCGGGGAGCTTCGAGGTGCTGGCGCGCCGCTTCCTCGGTCCCGAGGTCCTGAGCGTGCAGCACGTGGACCACGTCGCCGCGCAGTACCCGACCGGCAGCCTCGCCCGGATCACACCCGAGATGATCGCCGCCGCAGGCTTCCCCCGCGCATGAAACTGACCATCGTGGGATGCAGCGGGTCCTTTCCCGGGCCGCAGTCGCCGGCCTCCTGCTACCTCCTCAGTGCGGAGCATCAGGGCCGCACGTGGCGCATCCTGCTCGACCTCGGGAACGGCTCGCTCGGCGCCCTCCAGCGGTACATGGACCTGCGCGAGATCGACGCCGTGTTCCTGTCCCACCTCCACCCCGATCACTGCATGGACCTGTGCGGACTCCATGTCGCCGTCCACTGGGATCCGTCGGGCTGGGGCCTGCCCCGCATCCCCGTCTGGGGACCGGCCGCGACTGCCGACAGGATGGCGAGCGCCTACGGGCTCGAACTCGACCCGGGCATGCATGAGGACTTCGACTTCCAGTCATGGCGGAACCGTGCTCCGGTGACCGTGGGTCCCTTCACGATCATCCCGTACCAGGTCCTCCATCCCATCGAGGAGGCGTACGCGCTGCGGGTGGAGGTGACCGAGGCGGATACCCAGGGTGCGGTCCGCACGCATGTCCTCACCTACTCGGGTGATACCGATGCGTGCGACGGACTGGTGGACGCGGCCCGCGACGCGGATGTCTTCCTCTGCGAGGCCGCCTTCCATGAGGGCCGCGACGACGCGATCTCCGGGGTCCACCTCACGGGGAAGCGGGCAGGGGACGTCGCGACGCAGGCGTCCGCCAAGCGACTCCTGCTGACCCACCTGCCGGTCTGGAACGACGCGAACCTCGCGGTGAGCGAGGCGCGCCAGAGCTATGACGGCCATCTCGCCATCGCGGTCGCGGGAGTCTCGTACACCGTGTGAGCGCTAGGGGCGCGCAGCCCGTGCCGGGCCGGTGCCGGCCCGCACGCTGTGATTGCCAGCGATCTCCCATGTGCTCCCGTCTAGACTGGAAATCATGACTCCCCCGAATTCACCCCTGCCGTCCTCCGCCAGCAACGCCGCGCCCGTGCTGCGGGCAGATGGCAGGACGCCCGACCAGCTGCGCAATATCAGCATCACCCGCGGCTGGTCCAAGCAGGCGGAAGGCTCCGCCCTCATCGAGTTCGGCAACACGCGCGTGCTCTGCACGGCCTCCCTGACCAGCGGAGTACCCCGATGGCTCAAGGGCGAGGGCAAGGGCTGGGTCACCGCCGAATACGCCATGCTTCCGCGCGCGACCAACACCCGCTCGGACCGCGAATCCGTCAAGGGCAGGATCGGCGGCAGGACGCACGAGATCTCGCGGCTGATCGGCCGTTCGCTGCGGTCGATCATCGACACCAAGGCGCTGGGAGAGAACACGATCGTGCTCGACTGCGACGTCCTGCAGGCCGACGGCGGCACCCGCACGGCAGCGATCACGGGAGCCTACGTGGCGCTCGCCGACGCCATTCGCTACGCCAAGGACAAGAAGCTCATCCCGGCCTCGGCCTCCCCGCTGATGGATACGGTGGCCGCCATCAGCGTGGGGATCATCGACGGCGTCCCCATGCTCGACCTCCCGTACGTCGAGGACGTCCGCGCGGAGACGGACATGAACGTCGTCGTCACCGGATCGGGGAAGTTCGTCGAGGTGCAGGGAACAGCGGAGGGTGCGCCCTTCGACCGTGCCGAGCTCGACGCGCTCCTGGACCTCGCCCTGCTCGGCACCGCGCAGCTCGCGCAGATCCAGATCGACACCCTGCGGGACTCCTCCGGTGCCTGAGGCTCCCCGGCTGGTCCTCGCCACCCACAACGCCGGCAAGCTGCGGGAGCTGCGCGAGTTGCTGCGCGGCCAGGTGCCCGGGCTCGACGTCGACACGCAGGTCATCGACGCCGCCGCAGCAGGCGCACCCGACGTCGTCGAGAGCGGCGTGACCTTCGAGGAGAACGCCCTGCTCAAGGCCGAGCAGACCGCGCAGGCCACGGGCCTGATCGCGGTCGCGGACGACTCCGGCCTCGCCGTCGACGTCCTGGGCGGAGCGCCGGGGATCTTCTCGGCCCGGTGGGCCGGGCGGCACGGCGACGACGCCGCCAACCTCGAACTCCTCCTGGCGCAGCTCTCCGATATCCCGGCTGGGCGGAGGGGAGCGGCGTTCGTCTGTGCGGCTGCCCTGGCAGTCCCGGGCGACCCGGCCGGACAGCGTACCGAGCGGGGCGAGCTCCGGGGCTCGCTGCTGACCGCGCCCCGCGGAACAGGAGGCTTCGGGTACGATCCCATCCTCGTGCCCGAGGGACTCGACCGGAGCTGCGCCGAACTCGCGCCCGACGAGAAGAACGCCATCAGCCACCGGGGCATCGCGTTCCGTGCACTGCTTCCGCACCTCATCGACGCGCTCTCCTGACCGCGCTCTCCTGACCGCACCGCTGCGGGCCCCGGGGCATCGCCGGGTCTGCAGGCACGAACCACCGAAGACCACCGCACGTCCAGCAGGACGGACCACGAGAGGGACGGTTACCACCGTGAGCATCATCCAGACAGTCCAGGCAGTCCAGGTCGCATCGGCGACCACGACGTCGGACGGCTCCGCCCTCGGCAGCATCACGGACTGGGCGGTGAATCTGATGGAGACGATCGGCGCTCCCGGTGCCGGTCTCGCGATCGCCCTCGAGAACCTCTTCCCGCCGCTTCCGAGCGAAGTCATCCTGCCCCTTGCCGGCTTCACCGCGAGCCGCGGCAACTTCTCGCTGTTCGAGGCCATCCTGTGGACCACCCTGGGCTCGGTCGTCGGCGCGTACGCGCTGTATGTTCTCGGCGCATGGCTCGGGCGCGACCGCATGCGGCGGCTCGTCTCCAAGGTGCCCCTCATCGACATCGAGGACGTCGACAAGGTCGAGGCGTGGTTCAACCGGCACGGCTACCGGGCCGTGTTCTTCGGAAGGATGATCCCGCTCTTCCGGAGCCTCATCTCGATCCCGGCCGGAATCGAGCGCATGCCCCTGGGCAAGTTCCTGCTGCTCACCACAGCGGGCAGCCTGATCTGGAACACCATCTTCGTGATGGCAGGCTTCTACCTCGGCGAGAACTGGCACATCGTCGAGCAGTACGCGAACACCTTCCAGAAGATCGTGATCGTCGCCGTCGTCCTGTTCGCCGCCTACTTCGTCTTCTCCAAGATCCGCAAGCACCGGGCGAAGAAAAGGGTGCAGTGACCGGAACACACGACCCGCTGGTACGGGTCTGGCCGCTGTTCGGCCTGACCGTCACCACACCCCGCCTCGTCCTGACACCGGTGCGGGACGAGCACCTGCCGGACCTGGTCGACGCGGTGCTCGCGGGTATCCACGACCCTGCGGAGATGCCCTTCAGCGTCCCGTGGACCGACGCCCCGCGGGACGTCCTGGTGACGGAGACGGCGAGGCACCAGTGGCGGATCCGTGCGGGGGTCACCGCTGCCGACTGGACTCTCAACTTCGTCGTGCTCGCCGAGGGGCGCGTGATCGGTGTCCAGGACCTCTTTGCGCGCTCGTTCCCGGTGCTGCGTCGCGTCCGCTCGGGCTCCTGGCTCACGCGGTCGGTCCACGGACAGGGTTACGGCACGGAGATGCGCGCGGCCGTGCTGCAGTTCGCGTTCGACCACCTCGGTGCGACGTCGGCGACGTCGGAGGCCGCGGACTGGAACCGGGCATCGCTCGGGGTGTCGCGCCGCCTCGGCTACGTCTCGAACGGCACCTCCCTGGTGGAAGTCCGCCGCGGGGAGGTTCAGGTGCAGCAGAACGTCCTGCTGGCCCGGGAGGATTTCGTGCGGCCGGAGTGGACCGCCGACGTGCAGGGTGCCGAGGCAGCGCTCGGCTTCCTCACTCCCGGGCTGAACTGACGGCTGTTGACGGTGCCTGCGCCCCGTGCAGCCCGGCGCCGGACGCCGCGGGGGCGAGCAGGCGGGACAGGTCGGACACCGGGTCGAACAGCCGGGCGTCGATCCCGAGCGAGCGCGCGGCCGCGATGTTCGCCGGTGAGTCGTCGAGGAAGGTGACGAGGCCCGGTTCCACCGCGAGTTCCGTGAGCACATGGTCGAAGACGGCGGTCGACGGCTTGACGAGCCGGAGGGACGAGCTGAAGAAGCGGTGGCGGAACAGGTGGACCCACGGCGCGGAGGCGAGCTGGGACACCATGGGCGCCGGCATGTTCGAGAGCAGAGCCAGGCGCTCGCCCCGGGCGTCGAGGTCCTCGAGGACGTCCAGGGTCTCGAGATTCAGGTGCGACCACTGGTTGCCGTCGAGGATGTCCAGCCACGCCGACCTCACGGGCCCTATACGGTCCGCACAGACGAGGGACCAGTACTCGTCGGACAGGAGTGCTCCGGAGTCGTAGGCATGGCGGTGCTGCCAGTAGCCCGACGTCGGTGCCGCCAGGTCCGGCACGCCGGTCGCCTCCGTGAGCGCCTCCCAGTCGGAGGGCGTGGGAGCAGTGGAGATCACGTTGCCGTAGTCGAAGAGGTACCACCGGCGGGAGCTGTCATCACGGGCCATGATTCAGCGTAGGACCCCCTGCCACCGGGGCGCGCGGGGTCCCCGGTTAACGTTGCGTGAACGCATGCAACGAGCGGCGGTAAACTGGGAGGCGTGGGAATAGCGTTCACGGCCATCGACTTCGAGACTGCGAATGGCTTTCGCGGCTCCCCGTGCGCCGTCGGGCTGACGAAGGTGAGGGACGGCCGGATCGTGGAAGAGGCGTCCTGGCTGATGCGTCCGCCCGTAGGCCACGACCACTTCGACTCCCGCAACATCGCCATCCACGGCATCACCTCCGGCATGGTCGAGGACGCTCCCCGTTTCGGGGAGCTGTTTCCCGAGATCGGCGGCTTCATCGGATCCGACGTCCTGGTGGCGCACAATGCGGCCTTCGACCTCGGCGTGATCCGGTCCGCACTCGAGGTCTCCGCGCTCGCAGGTCCGGCGTGGGACTACGCCTGCACCGTCGTGCTCGCGCGGAAGAGCTACTCGCTGCCCTCCTACTCGCTCCCGTTCGTCGCGGAGGCCGCCGGAGTGCCGCTGCTGAACCACCACGACGCCGTCGAGGACGCGCGTGCGTGCGCCGGCATCATGATCGACATCGCCCGCCGGTACGATGCGCCGACCGTGGAGGACGCGCTCGGTCACCACAACCTCCCGCTGTCGCGGGCGGAGCCGTACGCCCCGGGCGTGGACGACCTGTCGAAGGCGACGCGGACGGCGCTGGGGCGCGGCTCGTCGCCGTCGGGCTGGTCCGGCTGGCCGGAAGAAGGCGAGAACCCGCATGCCAATGTGCAGGCCGATCCGCGGCATCCGCTCTACGGGCAGACCGTCGTCTTCACCGGGAACCTCGGCATCTCCCGTCCGCAGGCGAAAGAACGCGCCGCGCGTCTCGGAGCGCAGCCGGCGAGCGCCGTCACCCGCCGGACCACCGTGCTGGTGGTGGGCGACGGCTTCGTCGCGTCCGACCTGCGCAACGGACGCGTGACCGGCAAGGCGCGCCGCGTCCTCGAGCTGCACGAGCGGGGCCAGGCAATCGAGGTGCTCTCCGAGGCCGAGTTCCTGCAGATGACCGGCGGCCGGTGGCCCGCGGACAGCCAGTAGCGGCTCGCCCGGCTACTGGAAACGGAGCCGTATACCGGTGAGGTCGGCTGACAGGTCGATGAGCCGTGACGCTGCGTTGCTCTCGCGCGCATGCCGCTTCGCGGGCACGAGCGCGGGCCGTCCCCTGAGCTGGAACCAGCCGTCGGGGCCGCAATAGGCGCCGTTCGGGATGTCGGGGTCGACCGTCGCCCGCACCAGCGGCCAGGCGCCGTCGTCCTTGCCCTGCGCGATGGGCTCCATCACGCGCTGCCTCCAGCGGGGTGCCTCCCTGTGCGTGGTGACGCCGGGCCGGTCCGGCGTGAACATGCCGAGGGAGAGGCCGGGATGGGCGACCACGCTCGTCGCCGCGCTGCCGGTCAGCCGGAGGCGCCGTCCGAGTTCGAAACCGAACGCCATCACCGCGAGCTTCGACGTCGCGTACGCGCTCGCGTTGCGGTACGACGACGGCTGGAGGGACGACGGCGTCAGGCGCGCCCAGCGGTGGCTGATGCTGCCGAGATGGACGATCCTCGTCCCGGCAGTGCTCAGCGCCGGCAGGAGGAGTGCGATCAGGGCGTAGTGGCCCAGATGGTTGGTGCCGAACTGCAGCTCGAAGCCATCCGCGGTCGTACGCCGCTCCGGCGATCCGACCACTCCGGCATTGGCGAGCAGTCCGGACAGGGGTGGTCCCGCCGCGATCGTCGTTGCGGCAGCCCGGACCGACGCCAGATCGGCCAGGTCGAGGGGCTGGAAGGTGACGTCGGCATCGGGATACCGGCTGCGGATGGCTGCGATCGCGCGCCGTGCCCTGTCCTCGCTGCGCGCTGCAAGAAGAACGGCCGCACCGGCGCCGGCGAGCTGTTCGCAGGCGAAGTAGCCGAGCCCGGCGGTGCCGCCCGTCACGAGGATGCGCCGGCCGGACAGCAGGGGGAGGTCGGCGGGATTCCACATGGTCTCCAGCGTAGGCCGTCCCCGAAGCCCGGCCGCTCCCTCGATCCCCGCCGGTGCGGCTGGGGCGGTGTTCGGGCCGTTCCGGCGGGGGCGGTGGGCCCGGGTCAGGAACCCGTGGTCGCGGCGAGCAGGGTGCGCGCCATCGCGCGCACGACCTCGGCCACCCCGGGTGCGGTCAGATAGGCGGGTGGAAGCGCCGTGGTGCCGTGCAGCGCGCCGACGATGCCCCCCGCAAGCGATGCGGCGATGACGGGAGACGCATCGGGCCGGCCCGCGGCGGCAGCGTGGGCCAGCGCTCCCGCCAGGTGCTCCCGGGGGGACGAGCCTGCAGTCTCACGGACGGCCTGCAGGGCGGCCTCGAACGTTCCGGCCGCCGTCGTTCCGCCGGCCGTCGTACCGGTCGCCGTCGATCGACCGCCCGTCGTTCCGTCGGCAGACTGCGGAGGGGCCGTGCCTCCGGCCAAGGCGGCGGCATCGTGCCCCGCCTCCTTCGCCAGGTGGTTCTCCTCCCCGCGCACGGCGCGAACGGCCCCGTCGAGGTCGCAGCCCTCGATCGCGAGGGAGCGGATGATGCCGCTGAACAGGGCTGCCGTGCCCTTCGCGGCCGGGGAGCCGTGCGTGAGGGCGGCGGCATCGACGGTCAGGCGCTCGACCATGGCGGCCGGGATGCGGGGGACCAGGCCGAACGGGGCCGATCGCATCAGCGCCCCGGGTCCCTGGGTCTCGGGATTCAGCGGCCGGACCTGCGTCCCCATGGCGCCGGTGAGCAGGGCGCGCACGGTGTCGGCATCGGCGTCGTGCACGGCCAGGAGGTCGTCCTGCCGATCCAGCCACCTCGCCGGCGGCGCAGGTGCGGCGGGCGGAAGGTGCTCGCCCTGCCGCACGAGCCAGCGGAGGTAGGCGAGCCACAGGCACGCCGTCTCGTCGGCGGCGACCCCGTCATTCGCCCACTCGAGTGCCTCGACGAGGCCGTCGACGGTGTACAGGGTGAGCTGGGTCGCCGCCGACACGGCCATCTCTCCGGGGTCGTCCAGGGCCGCAACTGGATCGTCCCCCGCCGCGTAGAGCACGCCGTAGGCGTCACCCGCCATCGTGCCGAGGAGGCAGCCCAGGACCCGGTCCTCGTAGGCATCCGCTGGAACGTCCCCGGCATTGGAGCCGGTGCGGGAGTCGGTGCTGCAGCCGGTGCGGGAGTCGGTGCTGGAGTCGGAGGGGGATTCGGCGGTGCTGGAGTCGGAGGGGGATTCGGCGGTGCTGTCAGTCGTCACCCCCCCAGTCTAGGGAGGGCTGCCGGCCCGTCGGCACTGCTCTCCCTAGGCACTGCTCTCCGCTCGCACTGCTCCTCCCAGCGGGCATGCAGGCTAGGATGGAAGGCTTGTCGGCGGCCCGGTGCACCGACCGGACAGTCTCCCAGGCACGACCGAAGGATTGCGTATTCATGACCCCCACCACGACGGCCGGAGCGACGGCAGACACCGCTTCCACGACCACGTACGACGATGCAGTGCACACCTCCGGGCTCGCAGCACGCTCGATCGCCGAGGGGGCCGGCTCGTTCCTCGTCATCCTCGCCGGGCTCGGCGCAACGATGCTGGCCACGGAGACGGCACTGCAGCCCACACTCGTCTTCGGCTTCGCCGTCGTCGCCGCGATGATCGCGTTCGGCTACGTCTCCGGAGGCCATTTCAACCCGGCCATCACACTCGGCTCCGCAGTCGCCGGGCGGACCGACTGGAAGTCCGTGGCCCCGTACGTGGTGGCGCAGGTACTCGGAGCCGTCGCCGCCTCGGGACTGATCTGGCTGGTACTCAGCGCCAACGCCCAGCTCACCGACATCCAGGGATTCTTCAGTTCGGCCTCCAACGGCTTCGGCGAGCACTCCGCCGCGCAGTTCCCCCTGACCAGTGCCTTCCTGCTCGAGGTCGTCGCGTCGGCACTCCTCGTCGCAGTGTTCCTCGGGGCGGGCTCGCAGCGCGCGAGGCGCGACCTCGCGCCGTTCGCCGTCGGCCTGACCTACGCCGGCCTGCTCTCCTTCCTCCTGCCCGTCACCAACGGCGGCATCAATCCCGTCCGGGCCACGGCGTCGGCCATCTTCGCCGAGTCCTGGGCCCTCGAGCAGCTGTGGCTGTTCTGGGCCGCGCCGATCGTCGGTGCGCTGATCGCGGGACTGGTCTTCCGCAGCGTCGATACCCGGCGCCCCGCGCGCTCGGCGGCGCAGGTCCTCGAGGCGGAGGCCCCCGTCTCCGCCGGCGCGACCGTGCAGGAAACCACTGAGGAAACCGCGCAGCAGCACCTGGTGCAGCAGCACCCGGTGCCGCAGGACGGGCCGCAGGACGGGCCGCAGGACGGGCCGCAGGACGGGCCGGCGAGCGCGGCTGAGCGGCCTGCCGGCGATGTGGCGTCGTTCTTCGACCAGCCGGCATCGCACCCGCGCGAAGCATCGTCCGATGCCCCCGGGACGTCCGGACCGGTGCGCTAGCCCATTTCGGGGCCCGCCGCGCGCTGATCCATGGAATGTCGGCGTGCGGCGGTAGCGTGAAAATCATGAGGATCCTCCACACCTCCGACTGGCATCTGGGACGTTCCTTCCACGGGACGGGCACCCTCGATGCCCAGCGGATCTTTCTCGACAACCTCGAGAAGACCGTGCGTGAGGAAGCCGTCGACGTCGTCCTGGTCGCCGGGGACGTCTACGACCGCGCGCTGCCCGCCGTCGACGTCGTCGCACTCTTCGACGAGGCGCTGGACCGGCTGACGGTCGCGGGTGCCCACGTGGTCATCAGCAGCGGGAACCACGACTCGGCGACCCGGCTCGGTTTCGGCGGCCGTATCCTCTCCCGCGGCGGAGTCCACCTCAGGACGCGCATCGAGGACATCGGCACCCCGGTGACCTTCTCCCTCGGCGAGGATGCCGAACTCGCCATCTACGGGGTGCCCTACCTCGAGCCCCGCGTCGTCGCCGAGGCCCTGAAGGCGGACGGCAGCACGCACACGGCCGTGACGCGCGCCGCCCTCGACCGGATCCGCGAGGACCTCGACCACCGGCGGGCCGATCGGCGGGTCGTATCGATCGTCCTGGCGCACACCTTCGCCGCCGGCGGGACCGGCTCGGACAGCGAACGCGATCTCGCGATCGGCGGGCTGGGGTCCGTTCCGCTCTCCCTCTTCGAGGGATTCGACTACAGCGCCCTCGGCCACCTGCACGGCAGGCAGAAGCTCTCTGAGACCGTGCGCTACTCCGGGTCGCCCCTCGCGTACTCCTTCTCCGAGGTGAACCAGAACAAGGGCGCCTGGCTCCTCGAGGTGACCGCGGACGGGGTGCGGGAGATCCGCGCCGTGGAGTGGCCGGCACCGCGCGAGCTCGCCGTCCTCGCCGGGACGCTCGAGGACCTGCTGAGCCGCGAGGACCTCGACTGGGCCGCGACAGCCTACTGCCACATCACCCTCACCGACAGTGAGCGCCCGGCACGCGCCATGGAGCGCCTGAGGACCCGGTTCCCCGACACCCTCGTGCTCGCCTTCGCACCCGAGGGCGGGAACCAGGACGACACCCGCACGTACAGCCAGCGCATCGCCGAGGCACGGGACGACGCCGACATCTGCTGCGGCTTCCTGGAACACGTCCGCGGGCGGAAGGCCTCGCCCGAGGAACATGCCCTCATCCGGTCGACGGTCGACGCCGCCCTCAGCCTCGCCCACGAACGCTAGGACCGGCCCATGAGACTCCACCAACTCGAGATCCAGGCCTTCGGGCCGTTCGCCGACCGGCAGAGCGTCGATTTCGATGCGCTGTCGAGCCAGGGCCTGTTCCTCCTGAACGGTCCCACCGGGGCCGGGAAGTCGAGTGTGCTCGACGCCGTGTGCTTCGCGCTCTACGGCTCGGTCCCGGGCGCGCGCCAGGCGGCCAAGAGGCTCCGCAGCGACCACGCGGCTGAATCCGTGGCACCGGAGGTCGCCCTCGAGTTCTCCGTGGCGGAGCGCCGCTTCCGCGTCGTGCGGTCACCCGCCTGGGACAGGCCTGCGCGGCGGGGGAGCGGCACCACCACCGAACAGGCACGCACCCTCCTGAGTGAACGGATCGGCATCGAGTGGGTGCAGAAGTCCGCACGCAACGACGAGGCCGGTCTCGAACTGCAGACCCTGCTCGGCATGGACAAGGAACAGTTCACCAAGGTGGTCATGCTGCCCCAGGGTGAGTTCGCCGCCTTCCTGCGGGCAGACGCGAAGCCGCGGCGGGAACTCCTGCAGCGGCTGTTCTCCACGACGCGCTTCGAGGACCTCGAGAGACTGTTCGCCGAGGAGAGCCAGCGGGCGGCACGGGGCCTCGCGGAGCAGGAGGCAAGGCAACGGCACCTCTTCCTGCGGGCGGTCGACGAGGCCGGACGCCATGACCTGGGTGTGGCGGATACCGGCGTCGACCCGGAGTCCTCCGAGGACTGGGCGGCGTCCCTGCAGGCACTGGCCGCGGCCCTCACGGGCCGCAGGGACGCAGCAGCGCTGGAGAGCACCGAACTCGCGGAGCGGAGCGCGCTCATGGACGCCTCGCTCGCGGCGCTCCGGCAGCGGCGGAGCCGCGCCGAAGCCCTCGTGGAGGTGCGGAAGCAGCAGCAGGACCACGACAGCCGCGCGGACGAGATCGCACGGATGGTGGAGCTGGCGCGCCGCCACGACCAGGCGCAGGGACTCGCTGCCCTGCTCCGCCTGGACGACGAGGGAGCCGCAACGGTCGTCGGCGCCCGCGCCCGGTACCGGAAGGCCCTGCGCCGCCTGCAGGACAACACCGCGTCCGCCGAGTACCTCGACACCGGCCTCGTCTCCAGGGACGAGGTACCACGTGAAGCGCTGAGCAGTGGCTGTGCCGCGTCCTCCTCCGCGCTGGGAGTCCTCCGTGCGGCGCTGCCCGATGAACAGCGACTGCTCGACGTCCGGGCCGAGCTCGACGCGCGTACCGCCGACGTCGCAGCCCTCGACGAACGGATCGAGCGCGCCGGCGACACCATCAGTGTGCTGCAGCGCCAGCGCATCGCCGATGCGGAGGGCCTGGTTGTCCTGCGTGAGGCAGCCGACGGCGTGGCGCACCTGCGCGCCGACCTCGCTGCAGCAGTCGCCGCGGAGGAGACGGTCAAGCAGTACCGTGCGGCCGAGAAGCGCCGTGCCGCAGCCGATGCGGAGCACGCGGTGGCATCGGAGCGTTTCCTGGCTTTGAAGGAGGAATGGCTCGCCAAGTTGCAGCTCCGGCTCGAGCAGGCTGCCGAGGAGCTCGCCGAACAACTGGTGGACGGCCAGCCGTGCCCGGTGTGCGGAAGTGTCGAGCACCCGGCCCCGGTGACGTCGCCGGGCGGCGACCGGATCACCCTGGACGAGGAGCAGGCTGCACGGCGGCTGCAGGCGAGTGCCGAAAGGACGCTGCACGAGGCACGGGAGGTGCGGGACCGGGCGCGCCTCGAGGTGGCGGAACTCGCTGCCCGCGGAGGTGAGCTGGCTCCGGAGGAGGCGGCCGCGTCGACGCGGGCGGCACGCGGCAGGCTGGAAGGTGCCGAGGCCGCGCACGCCGAGTGCGTGGCCGTCGAGGAGCGTCTGCGCCGTGCCACCGAGGAGGAGGAGCGGACCCGCGCGGCGCGTGACTCCCTGCGCGAGGAACGTACCGCAGCCGATTCGCGGCGGCTGTCGCTGCTGGACCAGGACCGCATGCTCGCGCTGCGGCTTTCCGGACTGCAGGCGGCCGCGCCGTCGCTGGGAGCGCGGATCGAGGAGGTGCAGCAGGCCTACGACGACTTCGAGGCGGTCCGCGAGGCCCTCGACGCCCTTGTCCAGGCATCGGCGCGCCAGGAGGACAACCGGCGGCGCGTCGAGGAGGCGCTGCTCGACACCCCGTTCGCATCGGCGAACGAGGCACGTTCAGCCCTCCTCCCGGATGACCGCCATGCACGCATCGTGCAGGAGGTGAAGGACCATGAGGTCCGCGGACACCGCCTCGACGCTGCGTGGGACGACGACCGTATCCGGGACAGCCTGCGCGAGGAGCAGGACGGCGTCGAGCCGCCGACCGACGAGGACGAACGTGTCGCCGGTGCTGCCGCCGACGAGCTCCGTGGGCGTGCACAGCGGGCCGGTATCGACGTCGAGGTGCTCGGACACTCGGTCGCGCAGCTCGAGGGGTACGCGCTGCAACTCGCGCAGCTCGAGCAGGAGATCGCGCCGGTGCGCGACCAGGCGCGGCTTGCCGCGGCCGTGGCGGACACCGCCCGCGGGGGAGGGGAGAACCTGTACAAGATGTCCCTGGCCACGTATGTCCTCGCCTCGCGCCTCGAGCAGGTGGCCGCTGCTGCCACCGAGCGGCTGCTGCAGATGTCCGACGGCCGGTATGCGCTGGTGCACAGCGACGCCACCGCGGGCAACAAACGTTCGGGCCTCGGCCTGAACGTGATCGACGGCTGGACGGGAAACCGGCGGGACACCTCGACGCTGTCCGGCGGGGAGTCCTTCATGGCGTCCCTGGCGCTCGCCCTCGGACTCGCCGATGTGGTGCAGCAGGAAGCAGGCGGGCTCGATATCGAGACCCTCTTCGTCGACGAAGGGTTCGGCTCGCTGGACGATCAGGCGCTCGAGCAGGTCATGGACGCACTCGAGGGCCTGAGGAGTGGAGGGCGCGTGGTGGGGCTGGTCAGTCACGTACCCGAACTGAAGCAGCGCGTGAGCGCACAGTTGCAGGTCGTGAAGGGCCGCCAGGGCTCCAGCCTCCGCTACGTGGAGCAGCCCGCCGGCGTGTAAAATAGTCGGGTTACCGGGTCGGGCGCATCGGGAGGGGGGACGATGCGCGTTCGATGCACCCGGAAAGCGCATGTACAAGAACCCCGTCCCGGCCCCGCCGGAATCCTCCCCGTCCCCGAATCCCCATCCCGGCCGCCCCGAGCGGTCCCGGCTCGGCAGGTTCGGGGTCCTCCCGCAACTCGCAGGCCCCTCCTTCCTGGTCATCGGCCTCTTCGCGCGGCTTCCGCTCGCGATGCTCACCGTCGGAGCCCTGACACTCGTCACCACCGCGAGTGGCTCCTACGCAGCCGGCGGGTTCGCGGCCGGAGCGGTCGGCCTCGGCTCGGCGCTCGGTGCGCCGCTGCTCGGCTTCCTCGCCGACAAGCGCGGGCAGCGGATCGTGCTGCTCTTATCGGCGATCCTGAACACCCTCGCCATCGCCGCCCTCCTGCTGGTGACGCTGACGAACGAACGCTTCACCGGCAGCGCACTCGCCCTCGTCCTCGCGGCTTCCTTCGGAACGGGGTTCACCTGCCCGCAGATCGGCCCGCTGGCCAGGGTGCGCTGGATGGCGATGACCCGTCGTAGCCCGCGGTCCGCCCTGGACACGGCCCTCTCGTACGAGGGCACGGCCGACGAGCTGACCTTCGTCCTCGGCCCCGCACTGGTCGGCCTGCTGGCCAGTATGATCGCCCCCTGGCTTCCGCTGCTCCTGGCCGCGGTGCTGACCCTCACCCTCGTCAGCGCGTTCGCCGTCCACCGGACCGTCGCCTTCAGTGACGCGGGATCAGACGCGGGGTCGACAGCTTCCGAGGCCGGGAACGGGCAGGAACGCGACCCGGCTTCGAGGGACTCCCGCCGGGCCCTGGTCCTGCTGCCCGTGGCGGGAATGATCGCCATCGGGACGTTCTTCGGCTCCACCCAGACGTTCCTCACGGCCTTCGCAGGACAGTTCGGGATCGCCGAGTCCTCGGGCCTGCTCTACGCGGTCATGGGCCTGAGCTCGGCCTGCGCAGCCTTGTCGGTCGCCTACTGGTCCCGGCGCTTCCGGCATACGGGCCGGTGGATGGCATCCGCCGCGGGGATGGCAGCGGCCGCCGCGGCACTGGTCCTGCCCGGTTCGATTCCCGGCATGCTGGCCGTGCTGTTCGTCCTCGGGGTCTTCGTCGGTCCCGCCATGGTCACCATCTTCTCGATCGGGTCCGCCGTCGCTCCCGGGCATCGGCTGGGCACGGTCATGACGCTCCTCGCCAGCGGGATCGTCGCCGGGGCGGCCATCGGTTCGGCTCTTGCCGGCACGCTTGCCGAGGCCTCCGGTGCACCGGGAGCCGCCGCGGTTCCTGCGGCGGCGGCCGTCGTCCTGCTCGTCCTCGGAGCGGTGTCCGCCGTCGCCCTGCGGCGCAGCGACAGGGCCTGACGGTCACCGACCGGACATCATCAGTCGGCTGTCAATTCCCCTGCGCCGAGCATAGGATCGAAGGACATCCGAGATCGAGGAGGGCGCATGAGCACCGAAGGCACCGAGCACGAAGGCGCTGACGACGCGCCGCAGGGATTGGGCCCGGAGGGCACGATCCCGGTGAGCGACGACGGAGTGGCCGCGGGTGCAATGGACGAGGCGAGCAACTTCGAGCCGGAGGAAGACAGCGACGACGACGGCGGATCGTAGGGAGCGCGCATCGTCGGCAGCACCGTTGCAGTCCCGTCGGGCACGTCCCGGCGGGACGCTGCTTCTCGAGCCACTGGCCCGGCGCTGAATCAGCTCCGACGCTGGATCAGCTGATGCTGGGAGCGTGATCCGGCGGTTCGGGAATGCGTACGTTGCCCGTGAACACGCCGCCGGTCACGATCTCGGTCTCGTCGGTCCCGGTAGCCGGTCCGGCCACCCTCGTCGGGTCCTGCGTCACCGGGTGGGCATCGAACTGCTCGTCCGCGTAGCTCCGGAGCTGCAGCGCGACGTCGTGCGCATATGGCCTGCGGGCCGGATCCCTGGCCGTCATCCGCCTCAGGAGCTCGCTCCAGTCCGGCCCGAGTGTGTCGGGTACGTCCGGATCCCGCAGCAGTCGCGCGAGCGCTGCCTCGACGATCGGTCCGGGGAAGGCCTTCTCGCCGGTCAGGCACTCGAGGAGCACGAGGCCGAGCGAATAGATGTCACTGCGCTCGTCCAGCGGATCGCCCTTGGCCTGCTCCGGGCTGAGGTAGTTCGCCGTACCGATCGTCGCTCCGACCGCCGTCGCCATGGTGGCATCCACCATGCGGGCAATGCCGAAGTCCGTCAGTTTCGGATAGAGGCGCGTGCCGTTGTCCCCGCTGTGGAACATGAGGATGTTGGCCGGCTTGACGTCGCGATGGACGACACCCTCGGAGTGGATGTAGGCCAGGGCATCGGCCAGGTCCGCGCCCAGCTGGGCGACGTCCTCGGCGGGAAGGGCGCCTCGCTTCAGCAGGTGGCGGAGATCCTCCCCGTCCACGAGTTCCATCACCAGGAAGCCGGTGGTCCGGCCTTCGTCGTCCTCGTGGATTCCCGCGTCGTGCAGCGTCACGAGGCCGGGGTGGTTCAGGGTGGACAGCAGCATCGTCTCGGTGTGCTGGCGCCGGTAGTTGTCGTCGTCCGACGTCGTGGGGTTGAAGATCTTGACGGCGACATCGCGCCCGAGATTCCTGTCCACCGCGCGGTATACCGATGCGGCACCGCCGACCCCGAGGAGCTCGGTGGTCTGATACCGGTCAGCAAGGAGCACATCCATGCGTGTCCTCCCGCTACAGGTTGTGGGTGTCGATCATCGCCGAGCCTGATAAGGCTGCTGATCAGTTTCCAGTATAACGCGACGGGCGCAGCGTTCAGCGCCCCGCCGCGCGGGACGGACCTGTTCGGGGAAGCCGTCAGGCGAGGAACGCGAGGGCTGCTTCCTTGAAGATCCGGGACGTGACCGCGTTCGCATGGGTCCTGCCCGGCAGGGTCGCGATCTCGGCGCCGGGAGCCCATGCCGCGAGATCCCGGAGGCCCTGCGAGTAGTCGTCCTGGTCGCCGGCGACGAGCAGCAGCGGCATCTTGGGTACGGCGCCCTGCGGGTCGAAAGGCTCGGTCTTGATGGCCGCGACCATGGCGAGGAGTGCCGGAAGGTTCGTCTCCGGGCCCGCCTGCGCCATGCGCAGCAGGTCCATGGTGGTCGGGTCCCCGGAGGCAGGACCGCCGGCGAGGAAGCGCTCGGCGCCTTCCAGGTCGAAGTCGGCAAGAGGATCGGCCGTGCCTGGTCCTCCGAGCACCATCCGGCGCACGATCTCCGGCTGCGTGGCAGCGAACTCCCAGGCCAGGCGCGACCCGAGGGAGTAGCCGATGATGTCGACGCCTGAGGTCGGGTCGCCCTCGCGGAGGGGAAGGACCCGCTCGTCGAACAGTGCCTGGAGGATGTCCGCCCGCATGCGGCTCGGTACGTAGGCGCCCGCGTCCTCGGGAGCCGCGCTGTCTCCGTGAGCCGGGAGGTCCACCATGATCACGCTCCGGCCCGCGTCGTTGAGGAATCGGACCCAACCCGAGTCCATCCAGTTCCGGCGGGACGAGGAGCCGAAGCCGTGCAGCAGCAGGATCGGCGGGAGGGGACGGGTCGAGTCCGGGTCGCTGCGCGTGATGGCCAGGTGGGGATCGACGCCCTCGACAGGATGTACGGCGTGGTGGTCCATGCCCCCATCGTAAGGGCGGCAGAGACATGTGCACCGTTGAACACATCTCCGCCGCGCGGCCTGGACGGCCGACGCCTGTGACTTTAGACACTTTTACCGCAGGGGGCAACCCGGTGCACTGCAGGGCGTCCGCTTCAGCAGTGTCTGCGGCTAGGACGCACGGGTCCGATGAGTTATAGTCATTTCGACCCTAACAACGGGCACCTCATTCCTCGGACGGAAGGCCGGTATGTACAGCTCGGCCAACGTCTCGGAGCGCCAGGCACAGGCACCGTCGCTCGCCATCTCCACGGTCATCTTCGCCCTCCGCACCGACCCCGGGACCGGCCGTTCCGAGATCTGGCTTCCACTGGTGCGGCGCATCCGGCAACCGCACCTCGGCAAGTGGGCACTGCCCGGCGGTCCGCTCGGCGGCCGGGAGTCCCTCCAGGACGCAGCCGCCCGGAACCTGCGGGAGACCACGAAACTCGAGCCGACCTACCTCGAGCAGCTCTACGCCTTCGGGGGGCTCGACCGCTCCGCGACGCAGCGCCTCGTGTCGATCGTCTACTGGGCGCTCGTCCGGCCGGAACAGGCTGATCTCGCCCGTGAGTCCGAGAACGTGCAATGGTTCCGGGCCTCCGACGCCGCCGGCCTCGCCTTCGACCACGACGAGATCGTCGCGTACGCCCTCGAGCGGCTCCGCGGCAAGATCGAGTACGGCTCCGTGGCCTACCACTTCCTGGGAGCGCGGTTCACGCTCGCGCAGTTGCGGGGCGTCTACGAGGCGGTGCTCGGCAGGCACCTCGACCCGGCGAACTTCCGGCGCCAGCTCCGCTCGGCGAGGGACATCGCCGCGACGGACGAGGTGCTCCAGGGCGGACGCAACCGGCCCCCGCGCCTCTACACGTACACGGGGCCGCACCAGGAGACCCCTCCGCCCGGCCCCGCTGCGCGGCTCCCCGCCGAGGGGCAGTCCGCCGCTCCGCCCTCCTAGTCGTCCTCACCGTCCTCGTCGTCCTCACCGTTCACCCCCAGAACCCGACTCCGGTGCGAACCCCAATGCGCCGGACCCATCCCAGGGAGAAGCCTTGTCCGTCACCACAGCCATCCAGCTCATCTCACGCGGCGAGGCAGGGGCCCCCGCGGTGGGGACCTGCTCACCGAACCTCGCGCGCGACCCCTGGGCCTTCGACGCCCTTCCCCTGCCCGACTACGGGCCGGGTGCCTCGATGCACGACGCCGCCCCTCCCGCGACCCCACGCCAGGGCGAACTGCCCGAGGCCTACCGGACCGCTCCTGCCGAGGAGCTCGACCGGCGCATCCTCGCAGCCAAGGAGGCACTCGGGGACTCCGTGGTCATCCTCGGGCACTTCTACCAGCGCGACGAGGTGGTGAAGTACGCGGACTTCGTGGGGGACAGCTACCAGCTGGCACGCGCTGCCACCGAACGGTCCTCGGCCGAGGCCATCATCTTCTGCGGGGTCCACTTCATGGCTGAGACGGCGGACATGCTCTCCACGCCGCAGCAGGCCGTCATCCTCCCCAACCTCGCCGCCGGCTGCTCCATGGCCGATATGGCCGACATCGACTCGGTGTCGGAGTGCTGGGACCAGCTGACGGAGCTCTTCGGTTCGGAGCCCGACGCCAGCGGCCGCCAGCCCGTCATCCCCGTGACGTACATGAACTCCTCCGCGGCGCTGAAGGGATTCTGCGGTGAGCACGGCGGGATCGTCTGCACGTCGTCCAACGCCGCCGCGGTGCTCGAGTGGGCGTTCGAGCGCGGCCAGCGCGTCCTGTTCTTCCCGGACCAGCACCTGGGCCGCAACACCGCGAAAGCCATGGGCGTGCCGCTCGAGCAGATGCCGATGTGGAATCCGCGCAAGGCCTGGGGAGGGACGGACGAGCAGACACTGCGCGACTCCCGGGTCATCCTGTGGCACGGCTTCTGCTCGGTCCACAAGCGCTTCACCGTTGAGCAGATCGAGAAGGCGCGCGCCGACTTCCCGGGTGTGCGCGTGATCGTGCACCCCGAGTGCCCCATGCCCGTGGTCGACGCCGCGGACGAGTCCGGGTCCACCGACTACATCCGGAAGGCGATCGATGCCGCCGCCCCGGGCAGCACCTTCGCGATCGGCACGGAGATCAACATGGTGAACCGGCTCGCCGCCCAGTACCCGGAGCACACCATCTTCTGCCTCGACCCCGTGATCTGCCCGTGTTCGACGATGTACCGCATCCACCCGGGCTACCTCGCCTGGGTGCTGGAAGGGCTCGTCGAGGGGCGGGTGCTGAACCGGATCACCGTGCCGGACAGCGTGGCGGAGCCGGCCCGCGTGGCCCTGAACCGGATGCTCGCGGTCCAGCCGTGACGCCGGCCCATCCCGTCCCGCAGGACGTGCGGGGCGACCGCCCGTCCCGGCGGGCCGTGGTCGTCGGAGCCGGTATCGCCGGGCTGCAGACCGCGCTGGTACTGCGTCGACTCGATCCGCGCTGCGACGTGGTCCTGGTGTCCAAGGCCGCGCTCACCGAGAGCAACACGCGGTACGCGCAGGGCGGCATCGCAGCGGTTCTCCCGGACGCAGCAGAGGCTGCGGATGCAGCCGGCGCAGCCGTCCCGGCAGGCCCGGAGGCCACCCCGCAGGATTCGGTCGAGGCGCACATCGCCGACACCCTCGCGGCGGGTGCCGGGCTGGCCGATCGGAGTGCGGTCGACGTCCTCTGCCGGGGCGCAGCCGACGGTATCGACGCCCTGCAGCGGGCCGGAGTCGTCTTCGACAGCGCGTCCGGCCGGTCCTCGTCGCCGGCGCGCGGGCGCGAGGCCGCCCACTCCGCGGCACGGATCCTTCACCTCGGCGGCGACGCGACCGGTGCGGGCCTCGTCGACGCACTCGTCGCCGCGGTGCGCCGTGACGCCGGCATCCGCGTCGTGGAGCACGGCTTCGTGACGCGGATACTGCTCGACGACGCGGGATGTGCCACCGGCGTGGAGGTGCTGCAGGACGGCGCCGCACACCGGATCGGGGCCGACGCCGTCGTGCTGGCGACCGGGGGGGCGGGGCAGCTCTTCGAGCACACCACCAACCCGGCGATCGCCACCGGCGACGGCGTGGCCCTGGCGTGGCGGGCCGGCGCGGTAGTCGCCGACCTCGAGTTCTTCCAGTTCCACCCGACGTCCCTCGACGTACCCGGGAACCCGCTCATCTCCGAAGCCGTGCGGGGCGAAGGCGCGCGCCTCATCGATGCCGACGGACGCCGCTTCATGTCGGACTACCACCCGGACGGCGACCTGGCACCGCGCGACGTCGTCTCGCGCAGCATCGCACGCCACCTGGCGCGCCGGCCCTGCGGCACCGCCGGCACCCCCGACTCCCGGAACCGTGTCTACCTCGACGCGACCGCGCTCGGCGCCGGCTTCCTCGCCCGGCGCTTCCCGTCCCTCACGGACCTCACCGCGCGCCACGGCTTCGACTGGTCGGCGGTCGTCGTGCCGGTGGTGCCGGCGGCCCACTACTGGATGGGTGGCGTGCGGACCGACACGGACGGACGCACCTCGGTCCCGGGCCTCTTCGCCGTCGGGGAGGTCGCCCGCACCGGCGTGCACGGCGCCAACCGGCTCGCCTCCAACAGCCTCCTCGAGGGGGTCGTGTTCGGCGCTCGGTGTGCGGCCGCGATCGTCGACGGAGGACGGGTGCCCGAGTTCGACGCCGAGCACCTCGATCTCGACGCGGAGGATACGGGCACGCAGTCCTTCACGCGCGAGGACCTGCAGGCGCTGATGTCCGACCACGCAGGAGTCCTGCGCACGGGCAGCGGCCTCGACATCGCACGCAAGCATCTCGCCTCCTACCGCAACGACACCGATCCCGGGACGGCGAACCTGCTGCTGTGCGCGCGCCTGCTCGTGCACTCGGCCGCGAACCGGATCGGGTCCTGCGGAGCGCACTACCGCTCCGACCAGCCCAATACCTCTCCCGGCCGGCCCGCCCCGAGCCGGTCCTACGTACGAGCCCCCGAAGGAACGCCATGACCTCGACCGCCAGCAGCCCCCTGCGCACCGGAGCGGATCCGGCGCGACCACCGCAGCACCTCATCGATGCCATCGTCACCGCCGCACTCGCCGAGGACGCGCCGTGGGGCGACATCACCTGCCAGGCGCTCATCGACCCCGATCTGACCACGACGGCGGTCGTGACGGCGCGCGAGCCCGGCGTGCTCTGCGGGACGTCGGCCATCGAGGCCGCTCTGCGGCTCACCGATCCGCGCATCGAGGTCGTTTTCCCGCGGGCCGACGGGACCCGGTTCGACGCCGGCGACGTTCTCGCGGAGATCAGCGGACCGGCGGCCGGCATCCTCACGGCGGAACGGACGGCACTCAACATCACGCAGCGCCTCAGCGGGATCGCCACCATGACGCGCGACTTCGTGGAGGCGGCCGGTGCCACGCGTGCCCGCATCGTCGACACCCGCAAGACCACCCCGGGCCTCCGGGTCCTCGAGCGCTGGGCCGTCCGCTGCGGTGGCGGCTCGAACCACCGGTCCAGCCTGTCCGATGCCGTGATGGTGAAGGACAACCACCTGGCGCTGCTCGCCGTCGAGGGGCCCGCGGCGCTCACCGCCGCGCTGCTGGCGGTCCGGTCCCGGCTGCCGCACACCGTGCACGTGGAAGTCGAGGTGGACCGGCTCAACCAGATCGAGCCGGTGCTGGCCGCCGGGGTGGACACCATCATGCTGGACAACTTCTCGCTCGACGACCTCGCGGAGGGTGTGCGCCGGGTGGGCGGACGTGCGCTCGTGGAAGCGAGCGGCAACGTCCGCCTCGATACGGTCGCGGCCATCGCGGCAACCGGCGTGGACATCATCTCGGCGGGGGCCCTGACGCACAGTGTGAGGTCCCTCGACCTCGGCCTGGACTTCGTCCCCCCGGGCGCCGCAGCGGGGCGGGCATGATCTACCTCGATGCCGCCGCGACGGCGCCGGCCCGGCGGGAGGTCCTCGAGGAGATGTGGCCGCTGCTGACCTCGACCTTCGGGAACCCCTCCAGCCACCACGCCTACGGCGAGGCTGCCGCGGCCGAGTTCTCCCGCGCCCGCTCGCGGATCGCCGCGCTGCTCGGCTGCAGGGCCTCGGAGATCATCTTCACCTCGGGCGGCACCGAGGCGGACAACCTCGCCCTCAAGGGCATCGCGCTGGCCTCGCCGCGGGGACGGCACATCGTCGCCAGTCCGATCGAGCATCCCGCGGTGCTGGAAGCCCTGGCCTACCTCCGGGACTTCCACGGGTTCCGCATCACGAGCCTGCCCGTGTCCGCGACCGGCCGGGTCTCACCGGCCGAGCTGGAGGCCGCGCTCGAGGACGGGACGACCCTCTGCACCGTGATGTATGCCAACAACGAGGTGGGGACCGTCCAGGACATCGCCGCGCTGGCGGCAGTCTGCCGGAAGGCCGGCGTCCCCTTCCACTCCGACGCCGTGCAGGCGGCGGGGTGGCTGCCCCTCCACGTCGGGGAGCTGGGCGTCACGGCGCTCAGCATCTCGGGGCACAAGCTCGGGACGCCGAAGGGCATCGGCCTGCTCTACCTCCGGTCGGGCACGCGCTGCGAACCCGTGCTGCACGGTGGCGGCCAGGAGCGGGGGCGCCGGTCCGGCACGGAGAACGTGGCCGGCGCCGTCGGCCTGGCGTGCGCGCTGGACCTCGCACAGGGCGCCCTGCCGGCCGCGGCCGACCGGGCCCGGGCGGCGCGCGACGCGTTCATCGACTCCGTCCTGGACGCGGTGCCCGGTGCGGTCCTGACCGGTGATGCCGAGCACCGCCTCCCGAACCTCGCCTCGTTCTGCTTCCCCGGAGTCAGCGGTGAGTCCGTGCTCCTGGAACTCGAGCGCCGCGGCGTCGTGTGCTCGAGCGGGTCCGCCTGTGCGGCGGGTTCCTCCGAGCCGTCCGCCGTGCTCCGTGCACTCGGGCTCGACGACGAAACCGCCTACAGCGCCGTGCGGCTGTCCTGGACCCAGGACACGACGCGCGCGGACCTCGAGGAGGCGGCCCGCGCCGTCGTCGCGTCGGTCAGCGCCGTCCGCTCCCTGGGTGCGGCCCCTGCCGCTCCGTCCGCCCTGCCCGCGTAGGAGCCGTCACCGGCTCCAGGCGTTGCGCCGGAGCAGCCGCAGGCCGTTGAGCGCCACGATCACGGTGGAGCCTTCGTGACCGGCGACGGCCAGGGGCAGGGGGAGCGTCGCGATGAGGTCCCAGGTGACGAGGACGACGATGAACGTGGCCGCGATGAGAAGGTTCGCGATCACGTAGCGCCGGGCCTTCCGGGAGAGTCCGATGACGGCCGGGATCACGGAGAGGTCGTCGCGGATGATGACGGCGTCGGCCGTCTCCAGTGCGAGGTCCGAGCCGTGGCGTCCCATCGCGATCCCCGTGCTCGCCGAGGCCAGCGCGGGGGCATCGTTCACTCCGTCACCGACGACCATCACGGCGACACCGGCTGCTTCGAGGTCCTGCACCGTCCGGGCCTTGTCCTCCGGCAGGAGGCGGGCATGGACGGTGGTGATGCCGGTGCGGCCGGCGACGTCGGCTGCGGTGCGGTCGTTGTCCCCGGTGAGCAGGTGCACGGGGTGCGCGGTCAGCGCCGCCGTGCGGGCGACGACGTCTCCGGCGTCGGCCCGGAGGGCGTCCTCCAGGATGAGGGTTCCCGCCCGCTGCCCGTCCACGAGGACGTCGACGACCGTTCCCACGCGGTCGGCATGCTCGATCGGTGACTGGCGGACGCTGACCAGGTGCCCGTCCACCGTCCCTTCGACCCCATGCCCGGGGACGGCACGGAAACCGTGCACGGCGGGGATCGGAGTGGCGGCCGCGCGGACGATGGCCCGTCCCAGGGGGTGCTCGCTGTCCTGTTCCACAGCGGCGGCGAGGGTGATGACTTCCTCCGCCGTGCGCCCGTCGGCGGGTTCGATCCCGCGGACGACCGGGGCGCCTTCGGTCAGCGTCCCGGTCTTGTCGAAGGCGACGAGCTGTGTCGCACCGATGCGCTCCATCACGGTCGCCGACTTGACGAGGACACCGTTGCGCCCGGCGTTGGCGATCGCGGCCAGCAGCGGCGGCATGGTCGAGAGGACCACCGCGCAGGGGGACGCGACGATCATGAAGGTGATCGCGCGCAGCAGCGAGCCCTGGAAGTCCTGGCCGAGCACCAGCGGCAGGAAGAACACGACGAGGGTCGCGGCCACGACACCGAGGGAGTACCGCTGCTCGACCTTCTCGATGAACAGCTGCCGGTTCGATTTCGTCTCCGACGCTTCCTCGACCAGCCTCACCACGCGGGCGACCACGGAGTCACTGGCGGGGCGCGTCACGCGGATCGTCAGCGCACCGGTGCCGTTCAGCGTGCCGGAGAGCACGGCATCACCCTCCGAGCGGCGGACGGGTACCGATTCACCCGTCATCGCCGCCTGGTCCACCTCACTGATCCCGTCGACGACGGTCCCGTCACCACCGATGCGTTCGCCGGGACGGACCAGGATGAGATCCCCCACCTGGAGATCGGCCGTGTCGACCTCCTCGAGGGTGTCACCGGCAGTGCTGCGGGTGAGGCGTGTGGCCCGCTCCGGGGCGAGGGTGAGGAGGCTGCTCACCGAGTCCGCGGTCCTCTGCGTGACGAGTGCCTCCAGTGCCCCGCTCGTGGCGAAGATGACGATCAGCAGCGCTCCGTCGAAGACCTGCCCGATGCTGGCGGCTGCGACCGCCGCGACGATCATGAGCAGGTCGACGTCGAGCACCTTCTCGCGCAGGGCGGTGATCCCGGCCCAGGCCGGTTCCCAGCCGCCCGCCAGGTAACACGCGAGATAGATGCTCCACCACAGGGGGGCCGGTGTCCCGGCCATCTGCAGCGGCCAGGCGATGAGGAACAGCACCAGCGCCAGCCCGGCCCAGCGCACCTCGGGGAGGCGGGCGCCGGTGAGGAAGATCGAGGGTGGTTTCGCGAGGACCCGTCCACCGGTCCGGATCGGGGCGTCGGCCAGGGTGGTGCTCATGCGGAGACCCCCTCTGCTGCGGCGAGTCCGTGGGCGCGGTGGTGATGGGTACCACCGAGGGCGTGTTCCGCCTGGAGGATCGCGTCGTTCACAAGCTGGGACGCGTGCTCGTTCTCCAGGCGATAGAACACCCGGGTGCCGTCCTGGCGGGTGGTGACGAGCCTGGCCAGGCGGAGTTTGGCCAGGTGCTGGGAGACCGCGGCGGGGCTCTTGTCGACGGTTTCCGCCAGACTGTTCACCGACAGCTCGCCGGCGTCCCGCAGGGCGAGGATGATCCGTACCCGGGTGGCATCGGCCAGCATCGAGAACACCTCCACGGCCAGTTCGACGAAATTGCTCTCGGGCAGCCGTCCACATATCCGCTTATCTGCATGCATACGCAGATAATGACAGGTCGAGGGTGCCGTCTCCAAAGCAGGGCGGTGACATGGGGTCACATTTCGTCTATAGCCGGGAACACTGTCCTTCGGCACCCCGGAGTCCGCCACGATCAGCGAGATGATCCGGTCCCTCCGGGTGGGGGCCGCCCGGGGAGGGTCAGCCCACGGGGTGCAGGGCTCCGTAGTCGACGCCCGTCAGCTCCACGCTGCGGTTCCACAGCCGCACCGCGATGTCCCGATCAAGGACACGCGGAACCGGAGCGACGAGCCGCGGAGCGCCACGGGTCTCCCCGGGGCCCGACGGACCGTAGTAGTCCCCGCCCCGAACCTCCGGTGAGGTTGCCGCATAGAGGGTGGGCAGCGCCCCTGCGGCGTCGGACTGGCTCATCAGCTTCACGAACCCGCCGAGGACGTCGAGCATTGCCGGCACCTGCATGCTCGCGGTCAGGTTCGTGTTCGCCAGGCCCGGGTGGGCCGCCACCGACGTCAGGTCCCAGCCCGCGGCACGCGCACGCCGGTCGAGCTCCACCATGAAGTACAGGTTCGCGATCTTGCTCTGCTGGTAGGCGCCCCACCTGCGGTAGCCGCGCTCCGACTGGAGGTCGTCGAAGTTGATGCGGCCCCGCTTGTGGGCGAGGCTGGAGAGCGTGACCACGCGGGCGGACCCGGCGTCGTGCAGGTTCTCCAGCAGCAGGCCGGTCAGCGCGAAGTGACCCAGGTGGTTGGTGCCCAACTGCAGTTCGAACCCATCGGCCGTCGTCGACCTTGGCGTCGCCATGACGCCTGCATTGTTCACGAGGATGTGGATCGGATCGGTGATGCCGGCCGCGAAAGCCCGGACCGACTCGAGGCTCGCCAGGTCGAGGACGCGCATGACCACCCGGCTGCTGCCTGTCAGGGAGCGCACCTTCTGCTCGGCATCGCGGCCGCGCTGTTCGTTGCGGCAGGCGAGCACGACCTCGGCGCCCTTCCTGGCCAGTTCCACGGCCGTCTGCAGTCCGATGCCGCTGTTCGCGCCCGTGATGACCACGCGTTTGCCTGTCAGATCGCCGATGGCGTCCGCTGAAAAATCGCTCATGGTGTTCCTTCCCTGCCGGCATGTCCTGCCCGGTCGGGGAGTACCCGACCGGCGTCGAGGGTCGCCGCCTCCAACAGCTTAGAGTTGTAGGCGATCCCACCGCCTACCGGAAGCAAGAAACCATGCAACGCACTGTCTCCGCCGATCTCAGTGCTACGACGATCGCGGGTACCCAGGTGGTCCTCTCGATCGCCGTCGCAAGCCCTGAGGCGTACCTGGCGGTCGACGAGCACCTGACCGTCTTGGTTGACGGTGAACCGGCGGAGCTCCGGGAACGGCAGGACAGGGACGGGAGCCGGTTGCACCTGCTCACCACGCCACGGGCGTCGGCGCTGGAGGTGCGCTACCGGGCGACGGTGACCGGAGCAGTCGCACCGGTACCGGCGGACGACGTCGACCTGGTGCGGTACGTGCGGCCCAGCCGCTACTGCGAATCGGACAGGATCCTGCCGACGGCCTATACGGTGCTGCCCACCCTGCAGGGCACGGCGCTTGTCCAGGGCGTGCGGGACTGGGTGGCTGACGAGCTGTCCTACGTGTCGGGTTCGTCCCGCTTCACCGACGGTGCAGTGGACACCCTCCTGGCCCGCAGGGGAGTCTGCCGCGACTACGCGCACCTCGTGATCGCACTGCTCAGGGCGCGGGATGTCCCCGCACGGCTCGCGTCCGTCTATGCGCCGGGGCTGAGCCCGATGGATTTCCACGCCGTGGTCGAGGCCTGGGTCGACGGGGCGTGGCACCTGGTGGATGCCACGGGCCTCGCGCCACGCGCCTCGATGCTGCGCATCGCGACGGGCCGCGACGCAGCCGACACGGCGTTCCTCTCGACGGTCGGCGGGTCGCTCCAGCTGTCCGGGCTGTCCGTCACCGCGACGGTCGACGAACTCCCTCTGGAGCAGACGAACGTGCTGCTCTCCCTTCGCTGACGTAGTCCGGCGACGTCAGGTCGACGCCGGGCAGGACGACGCCCTGCGGGTCGACGCCCTGCAGGTCGACCGCCGGGAAGCTCACTTCAGGCGGGCGTTGAGCTTGTCCGTCAGCGCCTTCAGCTGCTCCAGCTCCGCCGGCTCGAGTACGGGTGCGAGCACCTCGTGGATGCGGTGCACGTGGCTGGAACCGATGCGCCGCTGAAGCGCCCTGCCCTCGTCCGTCAGCGCCAGTTCGACACCCCTCTGGTCGGACTCGGCGGGTCGCTTCCGGATCAGGTTCTTCGCTTCTAGCCTGTCGACCATGCGGCTCAGGCTGGGCTGGCTGATGAGCAGGGAGTTGTTGAGTTCGTTGAGGCGGGTCCAGCCGGTGGGGCAGCGGCTCAGGTTGAAGAGGACGTCGTACTCCCCGATGGGCAGTTCGCGGAACACCGGGTCCTGCCGGATGCGCCGCATCACGCCCACCTGGGCCCGGAAGAGGGACTCCCACGCCTCCGACGTCTGGCGGACGGAGGGCACTGCCGCAGCGTCGCCCTCACCCGATGATGATTGTCCTGCCCGCCCGACGGCGGTCCTCACGTTGTCAGCCACGGCTGTTTCCCGGCCTCCTGCCGGCGCAGCCGGCAACTTCGATGCATTTGCATCTATTGTACGCCCGGTCCCGCTCGGCCGACCCGGCCGCCCCGCTCGCCCGTCCCCGGCCCGGGACGGAGAGTCAGACCCCGGCAGCCGCCGCCCGGCGCAGTGCGCGCCTTTCGCGGCGGCCCTCGATCAGCCGGTACAGGACCGGGACCAGGATGAGCGTGAGCGCCGTGGAGGAGACGAGTCCGCCGATCACCACGACGGCCAGCGGCTGCGAGATGAAGCCGCCTTCGCCGGTCAGGCCGAGGGCCATCGGAGTCAGCGCGAAGATGGTCGCCAGTGCGGTCATGAGGATCGGGCGGAGCCGCTGGCGGGCACCCTCGCGGATGGCGTCGGCGACGGGCAGGCCCGGGGAGCCGTCGCGTGGCTGCCGGTACTGGTTGACGAGGTCGATCAGCACGATCGCGTTGGTGACGACGATGCCCACGAGCATCAGCATCCCGATGAGGGAGGGCAGCCCGAGCGGGATCCGCGTGATCAGCAGCAGCGCGATCGCGCCCGTGGCGGCGAAGGGGATCGACACGAGCAGGATCAGGGGCTGCACGAGGCTCTTGAACGTCGCGACCATGATGACGTACACGATCGCGACCGCGGCCCAGAGTGCCAGGAACAGCTGGTCGAAGGACTCGGCCTGCTGGCTGGAGGCGCCACCGACGGTCGTGGTCGCGCCGGCGGGCAGATCGATGCCGGCGAGGCGTTCGTTGACCGCTGCGGTGAGGGTTCCGAGGTCGTCCCCCGACGGCGTGATGGACACGCGGGCCGTCCGCTCTCCGTTGGAGCTCGTCACCGAGAGCGGCACCTGGACTTCCTCGACCGACGCGACATCCGTCAGCGGAATGGGCCCCCGCGCCGTCGGGATCCGCAGGTCGCGGAGCTGGCCGAGGCTCGTGATCGGGGTGCCCTCGCCGATCAGCACCGGGAGGTCCTCGGCCTCGAAGCGCACCGTGCCGCCCGGGACGGGGCTGATGCTGCCGCCAAGGAGGCCCGCGATCTGGCCCTCGCTCAGCCCCGCCGCGACCGCGGCGGCGCGGTCGACGTCGATCTGGACCTGCGGCTGCGCCGCCGACAGGTTGCTCGTCACCTCACCGGCGCCCTCGAGCCCCTCCATCCCGTCGAGCACGGCGCTGTTGGCTGTCTCGAGGTCGGCACTGACGGGAGCCGTGACGTCGATGTCGATGGTGCTCGAGGTCCCGAAGCCGCCCTGCTGGCTCGACAGGGAGAAGGTGCCGGCATCCTCGAGTCCCTCGAGGTCCTGGCGGACGGACTCCTGCAGTGCTTCCTGGTCGGCGTCCTCGCGCGTGATGACGGTGAAGGTCGCGACGGAGGCGCCCCCGGAGAACCGTGCAGCGAAGGCATTCTCCGGGTTGCCGACCGTCAGCTGGACGTCCCGGACGTCGGGGTTGTCCGCCAGGATCTCCTCCGTCCGGCCGGCGGCCTCCGCGGTCGTCCCGAGGCTGGAGCCCTGCGGCAGGGTCTGCGTGATGGAGAAACTGTTCTGCCCGGACCCGCCGAGCAGGTTTGTGGGAAGGAACGGGATCATCGCCGCCGTGCCGCCGAGGACGATCAGGGCGCTGATGAGCGTGACGACGGGGTGCCGCTGTGTCCCGGCCAGGATCGGGAGGTAGCCACGCTGGAGGAGCGACGGGCGCTCGGGCGAGGGTGCTGCCGGGGAACTCCCGCCGGCTGCGTCGGGTGTCCCGGCGGCCGCATGGCGCGCCTCGTGCCGTCGCGATGAGGTCCGCGGCAGGAACCAGTAGGCGAGCACCGGGATGATGGTCAGCGACACGGCGAGCGATGCCAGCAGCGCGATCCCCGTCGTCACGGCGAAGGGCCGGAAGAGTTCGCCGGCAAGCCCGCCGACGAACGCGATCGGTGCGAAGACGGCCACCGTCGTGAGCGTCGAGGCCGTGACGGCGCCGGCCACCTCGCGGACCGCCGTCAGGATGGCCTCCCGCTTCTCCTCCCCGTACCCGAGGTGGCGCTTGATGTTCTCGATGACGACGATCGAGTCGTCCACCACGCGTCCGATGGCGATGGTCAGCGCGCCGAGCGTCAGGAGGTTTAGGGAGTAGCCGGCCACGTAGAGCCCGATGAAGGTGACGAGCAGCGACAGGGGGATCGAGATCGCGGTGACCAGCGTCGAGCGGACGGACAGCAGGAAGATGAGGATGATGAGCACGGCGAAGCCGAGTCCGAGGATGCCCTCGGTGGTGAGGTCGTCGATACTGCGCTCGATGAACGGCGCCTGGTCGAACACCACCGTGATGTCGGCTCCGTTGCCGAGTTCGGCCTCGAGGTCAGGGACGAGATCCACGATCTGCTGCGAGATCTCCACGGTGTCGCCGTCGGGCACCTTGGTCACCGCCAGCGCGAGCGTCTCGATCCCGTTGGTCCGTGCAATCGACGTGGCCTCGTCATCGGCGAGGCTGACATCGGCGACCTGGCCGATGGTGACGACGGCGCGGGGCGCAGGCTCCACCGGAGTCGCGGGAGCCACCGGTGTGTCGGGGCCCGCCGGGACGGATGGGGCCGCCGGGGTGCCAGGGCCTGCCGGGGTGCCAGGACCCGTCGGTGTGCCGGGGGCCGCCGTGTCGGGAGACGTCTCCTCCGAGGAGGGGAGGACCGGGAGCCCCTCGATGTCCTCCAGCGACCCGATCTGGCTGCCCGCCTGGATGGTCAGCGACCGGGGGTCCTCCTCGAGGCTGCCGACGGGGAACAGGGCGCCGTTGTCCTCGAGTGTCCCGGCGAGGTCGCCGACCGTCAGGCCCGCCGCGTCCAGAGCTCCGTCCCGGGGCAGGATCGCGACATGCTGCGTCGTCCCGCCGGAGACGTCCGCGGTCCTCACGCCGTCGATCTTCTGCAGCCGCGGAACGGTCAGCCGGGCGAGGTCGCCGTTCAGTTCACTGAGGGACTGGTCCGAGGACACCGCCATGAAGACGATGGGCAGGTCGCTGATGCTGCCGGCGAGGGCCTGGGGTTCGACGTCGTCCGGGAGGCCGGGGCGCACCGTCGAGATCGCCCGGTCCACCTGCGCGCGTGCCCGGTCCAGGTTCGTGCCGTACACGAAGACCAGGCTGACGGTCGAGACACCGGTCCGTGAGGTGGACGACGACGACTCCAGGCCCTCGACGCCGCTCAGTGCTGCCTCCAGCGGCTCGCTGACCTGCTGGTCGAGGTACTCCGGGGACGCGCCCGGCACCGTGGACAGCACCGTGATCTGCGGGAACTCGAGCGACGGGATGAGTTCCTGCTTCAGGGATCCGAGCGTGATGACCCCGAAGACCGAAGCGAAGATCGTGATGAGCGCGATGAGGGCCCGGTTGCCCAGGGAGAGCTGCGCCAGACGGAACAAGGAACCTGCCTTCGGTGCTGGCGGTCGCCCGGCTGGCCGGCTCCGCCGTCGTTACTTGAGTTTGAGGACCCGATCGGTCAGGGACTGCACCTCGGCGGCCAAGGACGGGTTCTCGTTGAGCCGAACGCCGTATCCCGGGAGCATCTCCTTCAGCTTCGGCTCCCAGTCGGACATCTTGGCGGGGAAGCACCGCTTCAGGAGCTCCACCATGATCGGGGCCGCGGTGGATGCGCCGGGAGAGGCGCCGAGCAGAGCTCCGACCGAGCCGTCCGACGACGTGATGACCTCGGTGCCGAACTGCAGCACGCCGCCCTTCTTGGGGGCCTTCTTGATGACCTGTACACGCTGCCCGGCCGAGATCAGTTCCCACTTGCCGCCGTCGGCCGACGGGAGGAACTCGTTGAGCGACTCGTTCTTGGCTTCGCGGTTCTTCAGGACCTCGGTGATGAGGTACTTGGTCAGCGGCATGTTGTCCTTGGCCACGGCGAGCATCGGCACGAGGTTCGACGGCCGGATGGAGCCGGGGAGGTCCAGGTAGGAGCCGCGCTTCAGGAACTTGGTGGAGAAACCCGCGTAGGGGCCGAAGAGCAGCGAGCGCTCACCCTTGACGAAGCGCGTGTCCAGGTGGGGCACGGACATCGGGGGAGCACCCACCGATGCCTGGCCGTACACCTTCGCATTGTGCTGGCTGACCAACTCGGCGTCGGTGCAGCGCAGGAACTGGCCTGACACGGGGAAGCCCGCGAAACCACGGCCCTCGGGGATGCCGCTGCGCTGCAGGAGGTGCAGGGCACCGCCACCGGCGCCGATGAAGACGAACTTCGTGGTCACGGTGCTGGTCTCGCCCGTCGCCCTGTTCCTGACCTTGACATCCCAGCGGCCGTCGGAGGCGCGCGCGACGTCGAGCACGTCGAAGCCGTAGTGGAGGTCGACGCCGGTTCCCTCGAGGTAGCCGGTGAGCTGGCGGGTCAGGGCGCCGAAATCGACGTCCGTCCCGCCCGCGACACGCGACGCCGCGACGGGCTGGGAGGGGCTGCGGCCCTTCATCACCAGCGGTGCCCAGCCGGCGATGGTGTCGTGGTCCTCGCTGTGCTCCATCGTGTTGAACAGCGGCTGCGGGCTGAGCGCCTCGTAGCGCTTCCGAAGGTAGTCGGCGTTGGCCTGGCCCCAGACGAAGCTCATGTGCGGCACGGCGTTGATGAAGGTGCGCGGATCGCCGATGTGCCCCTCGGAGACCATGTGCGACCAGAACTGGCGCGAGACCTGGAACTGCTCGTTGATGGCGACGGCCTTGGCCGGATCGACGGAACCGTCCTTGCCGGCGGGAGCGTAGTTCAGCTCGCACAGCGCCGCATGGCCTGTTCCGGCGTTGTTCCAGGGGTCGGAACTCTCGAGACCGGCGACGTCGAGCCGTTCGAAGAGTGAGATGTCCCACTCGGGCTGGAGCTGCCGGAGGAAGGCGCCGAGGGTGGCGCTCATGATCCCACCGCCGATGAGGACGACGTCGGTGGACGTGGCGGGTGTGCCCTGGCTGTTTGTGGTCAACGTGGTCTCCAGTCGCGAGGTTCTAGCAGGGAAAGCCTAGCGTCTGGTAGTGACCTTACTTAAATCAGCTCGGCGTCCCTGGACCTGTCGCTACCGCGCCTGCAGGGGTATTCCGGGCGTAGCGCAGGACGTACTACCGGGTGTTGTTCCGGGGTCACTCCGAGGCGGCGGGCCGGGGCTCGACATCCGCGAGGTCGATCCGGTTGAAGACCTCGTTCATGACGGGGCTGACGGGGTAGGCCGTCACGCGCGCGCTCATCGCGAGCGCGGAGATCGGGAAGGCGAGCGGTACGGCCGGGATCCGGGCGGAGATCTGCGAACTGATGTCCGCATAGGCCGCCGTACGGTCCTCCCCGTTCGGCAGGCCGCGTGCCCTGTTGATCTTGCTGAACAGCTGAGGGTCCTCATAGGCGAACTCGTCGTTGTAGCTGCCGAAGAGCGCGCCGACGAAGTTGTCCGGATCCTGGTACCCGCCACTCCAGCCGAGGAGGTGGAAGGCCCTCGCGCCGGACTCCTGGACCGTCGCCACATAACCGTCGCTCCACTCGATCGGCACGGGCTTGATGTTGAACCCTGCCGCCGTCAGCTGGCGGCTCAGCTCGGCGTAGGCCTTCTCCGGCGACGGCAGGTAGGCGCGGGAGACGTTGCGCGGGTAGTAGAAGGGCAGCTCTCGCCCGTCGTAGCCCGATTCCGCCAGCAGTTCCTTCGCGAGGTCGAGGTCGTAGCCGTAGTCCTCGACGGTGTCGTTGCTGACACCGAGCTTCTCCGGGATGAACTGGCGCGCCGGCTTGGTCCCGTTCAGGAAGCGGCCGTCGATGAGCGCATCCTTGTCGATGGCGTGCGCGACGGCCTGGCGGAAGAGGATGTTGTCGACGCCGGGGAAGTCCTCGTTCATCCCCAGGTACAGGACCGAGTACGGGTCGCGCTGGAGGAACTGGAGCCCGTTGCGGGCGAGGTCGACGGCGCTGTCGACGGAGACGAAGTCGTAGCCGTCGATACGCCCCGACGTGAGCGCCCGTGCCCTGGAATCGGGGTTGGAGATGGTCGTGAACACCACCTTCTCGACGTCGCCCCGCTCACCCCAGTACCCATCGAAGAATTCGAGTTCGACGTTCCCCTGGTCCCAGGAGACGAGGCGGAACGGGCCCGTCCCGACGGGTGCCTGGCCGTAGCGGGAGACAGCCGCCCCGCCGCGGGACTCATTGAGTTCGTCCGCCGCCCCGGCCTCGAGCGCAGCGGGGGATGACATGGCGAAGGCCGGCGCCGCCAGTGCCGGGATGAGGCCGGTGATCCGCCCGTTCAGCCGGAGGCGGACGGTGTACTCGGCCGTCGCGGTGCATCCTTTGTACAGGCTGACGTCCGGCCGGTCGGAGAACGCCTTGAACACGCTCTCGAAGGGAAGGCGGGACGTGCCGGAGCGGGCGCTCTCGGGCAGCGAGTACCAGCGGTCGAAGTTTGCACAGACGGCCTCCGCGTCGAACGGCTGGCCGTCGGAGAAGGCGACGTCGTCCCTCAGCGTGAACTCGTAGGCGCGGCCGCTGTCCTGCTCGTCCCAGGACTCCGCCAGCAGTGCTGTCGGTTCCGAGGTCAGCGGGTCGACGCCGACGAGACCCTGCAGGATCTGCTGGGTCACGCGGTAGGACTCGGTGTCGTTGGCGAGCGCGGGGTCCAGCGTGCGGGGCTCGGCGGACGTCCCGAAGGTGAAGGTCGAGGCGCCCGGCACGGTCGTGGGGGTCACCGACGGCGGCGGTGGCGCGATCTCGGCCGGGGTGCAGGAGACGAGCGACACCAGGGCCACCAGCACCGCTGCCAGCGTCACGCGGGAGCTGGCCGGTCCGCGGCTGCGGCGCGCGGCAGGGGTCTTCACAGGCTTCGATCTCCGAAAGGCAGGGGGATTCCCGGTTCTTCGGGAGCCGGGTGTCTGGAAAGCCCAAGTCTAGGCGATGGTCCTGTCCGCGCCACTCAGGAAGGCGGTGTATGAGCACGAGGGAACGGACCCCCTCGCCCGGCAGGCGGGAGGGTCCGTCGGTGACCCCCGGCCCGGGTTAGAGGACCGGACCAGGGACATCGGTGGCTCGCCATCGTGTCGATGTCGGAGGTACTTCGGCCGCCGTGGAGCGTTGGATGGGTTGCGTATGAAAAGCCCTGTCGCGCACGAAAAAGCCCTGCCGGGCGCACTGCCCGGCAGGGCTCGGGAGGACCGGCCCCGGGGACTGCGGCCCTGGTGCTCCCGGTTTCGTGGTGCGCAAGAGGGGACTTGAACCCCTACGTCCGAAGACACTGGAACCTAAATCCAGCGCGTCTGCCAATTCCGCCACTCGCGCCCGGATGCCGCTCCGCGGGAGGGCATCCTTCGGGTTTCACTCTAGCGCCAATGTGGCACAGCCTTCGATCCTGGCAGCCGATCCTGGCAGCCGATCCTGGGGGTCGATGCGGGCGGCCGATCCTGACAGCCGTCCCCACTGGGAGATCCCTACTGGTCGATGCCGAGGTCGCGGCGCAGCTTCGCCACGTGCCCGGTGGCCCGCACGTTGTACTGCGCGACGGCGACCTTCCCCTCCCCGTCCACGACGACCGTGGAGCGGATGAGCCCCTCGTAGGTCTTGCCGTAGTTCTGCTTCTCGCCCCAGGCGCCGTAGGCTTCCGCGACCGTGTGGTCCTCGTCGGACAGGAGCGGGAAGTTCAGCGACTCGTTGCCGGCGAAGGCCGCCAGCTTGTCCACCGGGTCGGGGGAGATCCCGAGGACGCGGTAGCCCGCGGCGCCGAGCGAGGCCAGGTTGTCGCGGAAGTCGCAGGCCTGGGTGGTGCATCCGGGCGTTGCCGCCGCAGGGTAGAAGTACACGACCACATTGCCGCCCCGGAAGGAGGACAGCGTCACCTCGTTGCCTTGGGCGTCATTAAGCGTAAAGTCGGGGGCACTGTCACCCGTGGCTAGTCGTTGCGACATGCATACTCCTGAGGATTCGGACGGGCGGGAGGGCCCGCCTCCCGGCAGGTCCTCCTCGCGCTGGCTGGGAGGAATTGACTAGCCAGCCTAGATATCATAGGTGGAAGATCCGACGCCGACGGCGGCCGCCGGTCTCGCAAGCGAGAGGAAGTGCACTGTTCTATGCCCAATCTGGAGCAATGGCCCACCGGCCGACTGCTGACGACGGCCGCGCGCCTGGTGGAGCACGCCTGGAACGAGCGGCTGGTCGACATCGGCGTGACCCACGCGGGCGTGATCGCGCTGGGAGTCCTCGCCGACCAGGGTGCCATGACGCAGGCCGGCCTCGCCCAGATCGTGCGTGTCCAGGCACAGACCATGGGCAAGACCCTCGCGCGCCTCGAGTCCAGGGGGCATGTGACGCGGGTGCGCAACGACCTGGACCGACGCTCGCACATGGTGTCCATCTCGCCGGCCGGGCGTGAGGTCCTCGATTCCGCGGACGACATCGAACGCACCCTCGTGGCGGGCGGCGGACTCGTCTCCGAGGAACTGCGCAGCCACCTCCAGACGGTCATCCGTGAGCTCGGGGCTCCCCGCTGGAACATGGCGCCGGGGACCGGTACGGCGGACGACGACCTGGCCCTGGGAGAGCCGGGATCGACAGGACCCGCTGCGACCGTCGTCGGCTAGCTCCCCGGCGGGCTGCTGGTGAGCGTCCGGTCGTAGCCCCTTGCCTCTGGCAAGGGGCTTTTTGCATGTCCTGGCCCCCGTCGACCGAGGAGCCGCTTTGTACAGGAGTGATCGGGAAAGGGAAAGAGCTCGGCGAAAAGGGAACCCGAACAAGAAAGGGGTTGCGTACTAAGCTAGCTGATGTTTTGTTGGGAGACGTGAGTGCCCGACGCCTGATGGAGAACAGCATGCAGAGTACGGCCGCCCCCGTGGTGCCCGGCGAATCCCTTCCGGGGCACGCCGCCGACCCGTACGACGTCGTACCGAACGACGTCGAACAGGACGACCGGAACGACCGGAACGACGTCGAGCAGGATGACCGGAACGACGTCGAACCGAACGCCCTCGACAGCCTCGACGACCTCCTCGACCTCGATGACGAGGGGGCCGGCTGCACGTACCCCGAGCGTCCCCTCAAGGCGGCACTGCAGGACGACATCGCCCTGCGGCACATGGATATCGCCGAATCGGTGGCACGGTCCTTCGCGGCGTCGGGGCCGGAGGCCTCCGACATCCGGCAGGTCGCATACCTCGGACTCATCAAGGCCGTGCAGCGTTTCAATCCGGCACGGGGCGTTCCCTTCGCCTCCTTCGCCGTGCCGACGATCAACGGCGAGATCAAGCGGTACCTGCGGGATTCGTGCTGGGTGGTCCGGCCCCCGCGGGACGTCCAGGACCTGCGCACGGAGATCGCCCGGGCCGCACCCGCCTTGGCCCAGAGGCTCGGCCGTGAGGCGACGGCCCGCGAACTCGGACTGGAGCTCGGCTGGCCGGAGGACAAGATCCTCGAGGCGCAGGCCTCCCATTCGAGCCTGCGGCCCGACTCCCTCGATGCGCCCTTCGAGGGACGCAGCTGGGCGGACACGCTGGCCACCGACTACAACGGCATGGAGCGCAGCGACGACCTGATCTCCCTGCGCAGCGCCGTCAACGAACTCGACAGCAGCGAGAAGGAACTCCTCTACCGCCGCTACTTCATGGAGCAGACCCAGCAGTGCATCGGCGACGAGCTCGGCATGTCCCAGATGCAGGTCTCGAGGACCCTCGCGCGGATCCTCGTGAAGCTTCAGAAGAGGCTCCTCGGCGCTCCTGCCGCGCAGGACCAGCGGGCGGCAGGATCCAGGATCGCCTGAGCGGGCCTGAACCCGCATGACAGGTCCTGACTGACAGGGACCAGCGCCCTGGAGTTGTGCGCCAGAAGATCGTGCTAGGAGATGCCGTGGTCCGCTGCGGCGGCCAGCACCTGCTCGACCGTCACGGCCAGCAGGGCAGGGTCCGGCGTGGGGGAGAAGGTCTCGCCGAGGCGGAGGGACTCATCCGTCAGGACGGTGTGGGGTCCGGGCGGCGGCCCCCACGACGACACCGGTGCCGGCCCGAACAGGATGATCGACGGCCTCGCGTAGGCCGACGCGAGGTGGGCGGCGCCCGTGTCCGCGGAGATCACGAGGGACGCCCCGGCGATCAGTCGTGCGAAGCGGTCGAGCGGGAGTTTGCCCGCGGCGACCGTGTCCTCGGGCAGGCCGGCTGCGTCGGCGACGGCGAGGGCGCGCGGCCGTTCCTTCTCGCTGCCTGTGAAGACCACCTGATGACCTGCGGCGGCCAGGGAACGTGCGACTGCCGCGAACCGCTCCACGGGCCAGAGCCGGCTGCCATAGGCGGCTCCGACATGCACGACGACGGCGTCGGGCGCCGGGCTGTCGCCGTCGGGCACCCGGAGGCGGCAGTCCAGTGGATCTGCCGGAACGCCGTGCCAGCCGACGAGCGAGGCCCAGCGTTTCCGCTCGAGCGCGTCGTTGTCCCACTCGGGCCCGTCCCAGCCCGGTGCGCTGTGGCCCATCAGGCGTTTCGCGCCGATCTCCTCGAGGCGTCCCCGGCTCTCCGCGCCGTTGCCGTGCAGGTTGACGGCCAGGTCGATCCGCCCGTGCTCGATGGGAAGGGGGTCGTCGAGCCCGTGCGTGGGCAGCAGATCGTCGACGGCGTCGGTGAGGGCGACGATGGGCCGGAGCCATTCCTGCGCGGCGTAGAAGATCCGGTGGTCGGGGAATGCGCGGCGCAGTCCCCGGAGTGCCGGCACGGCGACGAGGAGGTCGCCGAGTTTGAGCGCGCGGAGGGCCAGGATCTCGGGACGCCCGTCGGGTGGGGGAGTCGTGCTGGGGATGGAGCGGGGAGTCGGATCGACGGATAGGTGCCGGTGCGGTCCCTGGAATGCCTGCTGGGCGCTCGCGGCGCTGGTGCCCTCGGAAGTCATGCGAATTATCCTGCCAGAGGATCGGCGGACGCCCGTCGTCGTGCGCCGGTGCGGGGGTCGTCACGGGGCCAGGAGGGATCGGAATCGCGGTCGGGAAGGAGAGGCGCGAGGAGAAGCAGGAGAAGAAGTTCGGGAGAAAGTGTTTAGTACTGCTTCTTCTCGGGAACTAAGCCTGTATGAACACTTCGGCCGGACACACCCAGACAGCCCCTCGGGCGGTCCTGTTCGACCGCGACGGGACCATCGTCGTCGACGTCCCCTACAACGGGGATCCGGCGCTCGTACGGCCCATGCCGGGCGCACGCGAGGTCCTCGACGGCCTGCGGTCCCGTGGCATCCCCGTGGGGGTCGTCACCAACCAGTCGGGCATCGCGCGGGGCTTCGTCACGCGGGAGCAGGTGGATGCCGTCAACGCCCGGGTGGAGGAACTGCTGGGGCCCTTCGACCTCTGGGAGGTCTGCCCGCACGGGGCGGCCGACGGGTGCGCGTGCCGCAAGCCCGGTCCGGGCATGGTCCTCTCCGCCAGTGCGCGCCTCGGCCTCGACCCGTCCGACGTCGCCGTCGTGGGGGACATCGGAGCGGACATGGGTGCCGCCGCGGCCGCGGGGGCCCGCGGGGTGCTGGTCCCGACCGACATCACACTCGAGGAGGAGATCCTCTCGGCTCCGGTCGTCGCCCGCGACCTCGCCCACGCCGTCGAGTCCCTGTGGGCGACGCCATGAGGCGGCGCGTGCTGGTGGCCCGGCTCGACAGCGCCGGGGACGTGCTCCTCGCGGGGCCGGCCGTCCGCGCGATCGCCGCGGGGGACCACGGGGACTCCCCGAACGACGTCGTCATGCTGTGCGGGCCGCAGGGGGCCGCGGCCGCCCGGCTCCTGCCCGGCGTCGTCGACGTTCTCACCTGGTCCGCTCCCTGGATCGTGGATCCTCCGCCCGAGCCCACGCCCGAACTCGTCGGGGAACTGCACGACGCGGTGCTGGCTCTGGACGTGGACGAGGCCGTTCTCCTGACGTCGTTCCACCAGTCACCCCTGCCGCTCGCGCTGCTGCTCCGGCTGGCGGGAGTGCGGCGGATCGCCGGTGCGTCCGTCGACTATGCGGGCTCGCTCCTCGACGTGCGGCTGAAGCCCGGGGAGGACTTCCCGGAGGACCAGCCGGAGGCCGAGCGCGCGCTGGGCATCGCGGAGGCCGCGGGCTACGCCCTGGCCCCCGGCGACGACGGCAGGCTCCAGGTCACCAACCTCACCGACGCGTCGGAGCTCGTGGGACGCGGGCCCTACGTCGTCGTGCACCCCGGGGCATCCGTGCCCGCGCGCGCCTGGCCGCCGCTGCACCATGCGGCCGCCGTCGAGCTCCTGACCGCGGCCGGGTTCCGCGTCGTCGTCACCGGCGGGCCGAACGAGACCGACCTGACCTCCACCGTCGCCGGACCGGAGGCCCTGGACCTCGGCGGACGGACGGACCTCGCCACGCTGGGCTCCGTCCTCGCCGGAGCGTCCGTCGTCGTCACCGGGAACACCGGTCCCGCGCACCTGGCGGCCGCCGTCGGCACACCCGTCGTCTGCCTCTTCTCGCCCGTCGTGCCGGCGATCCGCTGGGCGCCCTACCGCGTGCCCGTCGAACTGCTGGGCGACCAGCAGGCCGCGTGTGCGCTCAGCCGGGCCCGCATCTGCCCCGTCCAGGGCCACCCGTGCCTGTCCAACGTCTCCCCGGAGGACGTCGTCGACGCCGTCCTCCGGCTCAGCTCCGGAATATCGTCACTCGGCTCACGCCGCAGCATCGGCCGCACAGAAGGCCGCAGAACAACGAGGGGAAACCGATGAGGATCCTGTTATGGCACGTCCACGGAGGGTGGACCGATGCCTTCGTGAGGGGTACACACACCTACGTGCTGCCGACCACCCCCGACGGCGGCGCGTGGGGCCTCGGCCGTGCCGGCCGCGACTGGCCGGCCTCCGTCATCGAGGTGGCGCCCTCCGACCTCCGGGACGCGGACATCGACGTCGTCGTCCTGCAGCGGGTCGAGGAGATCGCCGAGTGCGAGCGGCTCCTCGGGCGCACGCCGGGGCGGGACCTCCCGGCCGTCTTCCTCGAGCACAACACGCCGCGCCGTGACATCGTCGGCACCGTGCACCCGCTCGCCGGGCAGACCGACATCCCGGTCATCCACGTCACCCACTTCAACGAGCTCTTCTGGGACAACGGCGCCGCGAGGACCCGCGTCATCGAGCACGGCATCGTCGACCCGGGGTACCTCTACAGCGGTGAGCTCGAGCAGCTCGCCGCCGTCATCAACGAGCCCGTCCGGCGCGGACGCATCACCGGGACGGACCTCCTTCCGCGGTTCGCGGGCGTCGCCCCGCTGGAGGTCTTCGGCATGGGCACGGACCAGCTCGCGGACACGCTCGACCTCGGCCCCGGGGAGCTGCGCATCGGCGGAGACCTCTCCATGGCCGAACTGCACGCCCGGCTCGGACGCTCGCGGGCCTACGTCCACCCACTGCGCTGGACCTCCCTCGGACTCTCCCTCCTGGAAGCCATGCACGTCGGGCTTCCCGTGCTGGCGCTCGCAACGACGGAGGCGGCACGCGCGGTGCCGCCCGAGGCCGGAGCCATCTCGACCAGCATCGACGACCTCGTGCGGATGGCGGCACGCCTGATCGACGACCCGGACGAAGCCCGGACACGGGGACTGGCTGCCCGGGAGGCGGCACTCGCACGGTACGGGCTCGCCCGGTTCCTCGCCGACTGGGACGACGTCCTGGCGCAGGACCCGACGCGGCACCCGGTCCTGGCGGTAACAGAAAGGAAAGCGCAGTGAGGATATCGATGGTGTCTGAGCATGCAAGCCCACTCGCGGCGTTGGGGGGCGTGGATGCCGGCGGGCAGAACGTCCATGTGGCCGAACTGTCCCTCGCGCTCGCCCGCCGGGGACACGAGGTCACGGTGTACACGCGCCGCGACGACCCGGCCCTCCCTGACCGCGTCCGGACCGACCCGAGGCTGGAGGTCGTGCACATCACCGCGGGACCCGTGCGCAGCGTCCCGAAGGACATGCTGCTGCCCTACATGGGCGAACTCGCCGCGGGCATCGTGGAGGACTGGGGCACCGAGCCACCGGACATCGTGCACGGGCACTTCTGGATGTCGGGACTCGCAGCGCTCGACGCCGCCGGACAGTCACGGGCCGCCGGGCGCCCGGTGCAGGTTCTCCAGACCTTCCACGCGCTCGGAACGGTCAAGCGCCGTCACCAGGGCGCCGAGGACACCAGCCCGTCCGAGCGCCTCATGCTCGAGACGATGGTGGGCCGGAGCGCCGACCGCATCGTCGCCACCTGCTCGGACGAGGTCTTCGAACTCAAGGCCATGGGTGTCCCGGGCAGCCGGGTGTCGATCGCCCCCTGCGGCGTGGACCTCGAACTGTTCACCCCGCGCGGCCCGGTGGAGGAGCGCGGACGAGCCCACCGGATCGTGAGCGTGGGCCGCCTCGTGCCCCGCAAGGGCATGGACCTCGCGATCAGCGCCCTGCGCGAGCTCGCCGACAGAGGGCGCGACGACGTCGAACTCGTCATCGTGGGCGGCGCGGGCAACTCCACCGGGCTCGAGGACGATCCCGAGGCGCAGCGGCTCCGCGCGCTGGCGGTCGACCTCGGCGTCGGCGACAGGGTCGTCCTCCGGGGCCAGGTGTCGCGTGCCGAGATGCCCGCGGTCCTCCGGAGCGCCGACGCCGTGGTCTGCGCGCCCTGGTACGAGCCGTTCGGCATCGTCCCGCTCGAGGCGATGGCCTGCGGGGTCCCCGTGATCGCCGCGGCCGTCGGCGGGCTCGTGGACACCGTGGTGGACGGCAAGACCGGGCTCCACGTCCCCCCGCAGGACCCGGCGGCCATCGCGGCGGCCATCGCCGACATCGTCGCCGATCCCGAGTGGGGGCGCGAACTCGGCGACAACGGCTACCGCCGCGTCAAGGCCCGCTATTCGTGGAGCCGCATCGCGGCCGATACCGAGAAGGCCTACCAGACGGCCCTGGGCGCGGCAGCGTCCGCACAACCGGCAACAGCGCGGCGCAGTGCCGCGCGTCGACTCGAAAGCACGGGAGGCAGGGCACTGTGACCACGCATTTCTCCGACGTATTCCCGGATACGCGCACCGCGGCAGCACCGACCGCCGCACCACCAGCTACGCCCCTCGATCCGGGCAGCCCGGACGGCAGGGCCGACCGGGTGCGGGCCGATTCGCACCGGATCGTCCTGGAGCACCTGCGCGCCGTCGCACCGGCGGTCGAGTCCCTCCTCGGCAGCACCGCCACCCTGGCGGCCTGGGGCGTGGAGATGGCGGACCGGCTCCTGGCCGGCCAGCGCCTCCTCGCAGCGGGCAACGGTGGCTCCGCCGCCGAGGCACAGCACCTGACCGCCGAACTCGTGGGCCGGTTCGACGGCGAACGCGAGCCGTTCTCCGCGATCTCGCTCCACGCCGAGAGCTCCGCCGTGACGGCGATCGCCAACGACTACGGCTTCGACCGGATGTTCGCCCGCCAGGTGAGCGCCCACGGCCGTCCGGGGGACATCCTCATGCTCCTGAGCACGAGCGGCAAGAGCCCCAACCTGCTCCATGCCGTCGAGGCCGCGCGTGCGGCCGGCATCACCACCTGGGCGCTCACCGGCGTTGGCCCCAATCCGCTGACCGAGTGCGTGGACGACTACGTGGCGGTCGACGCGACGTCCGCCAATGCCCAGGAGGGCCACCTGATAGCCCTCCACGCCATCTGCCGTGCCTTCGACGCAGAGGTGCACCGCCGCCGGGAGGAGCAGCGATGAGGATCGTGGTGGTCGGAGACGTACTGCTCGACACGGACCTGTCCGGTGATGCCGGGCGGCTCTCGCCCGACGCCCCCGTGCCCGTCGTCGACGTCGACGCGATCCAGCGCCGCGCCGGGGGAGCAGGCCTCGTGGCCCGCATGCTGCAGGCGGACGGGCACGACGCCGTCCTGGTCACCGTCCTCGGTGAGGACGATGCCGCCGGGCTGCTGCGTGCCGAACTCGACGGGATCACCGTCGTCGCCGGCCCCTCGGGAGCACCCACGCCCGTGAAGACCCGCGTCCGCGCCTCCGGGCAGCCCGTGGTGCGCTTCGACGAGGGGTGCGCGAAGCCGCCCGTCCCGGGCTGCACCGGGGACATGCTCTCGGCACTCGAGGGGGCCGACGCGATCATCGCCGCCGACTACGGCCGCGGGCTGCTCGCCAACAACGACCTGCGCGCCCGCCTCGAGGCGCTCTCCGCATCGATCCCCGTGGTCTGGGACCCCCATCCCGCCGGAGCGCAGCCCGTCCCGGGTGTCGCCGCCGTGACCCCGAACATCGGCGAGGCCCTCCGCTTCGCCGACGTCCGGGGGTCGGGGACGCAGGCGGCGGCCGCGGCTGCGGAGGTGCTGCTCGCGACCTGGCGGAGCAAGGCCGTCCTCGTCACGATGGGGGAGCACGGAGCGCTCGTCGCAGCAGCCGGCCTCCTGCCCCAGGTGGTGCCGGCGCCCCGCGTGGCCGCCTCCGACCCCTGCGGGGCCGGTGACCGCTTCGCCTCCGCGCTCGCCGTCGGGCTGGCGCAGGGAGCTCCGATCGACGGCGCCGCGCAGGAGGCGACGGAAGCCGCCGCGCACTTCCTCGCGTCCGGAGGCGTGGGAGCCATGGGCAGAAGCCGCGAGGAGACCCCGGAGCAGTTGCCCGTCGACGGCCTCGACGCCCTCAACGTGGTCCGCCGGACACGGGAATCAGGGGGGACGGTGGTGGCGACCGGGGGGTGCTTCGACCTCCTGCACGCAGGCCACGCCCGCACGCTCGCTGCGGCCCGGCGCCTCGGCGACTGCCTCATCGTCTGCCTCAACTCCGACGAGTCGGTGCGCGGGCTGAAGGGCGAGGACCGGCCGATCATCAAGCAGGAGGACCGCGCCGAGCTGCTGTCCGCCCTCGAATGCGTCGACGCGGTGCTCATCTTCAGCGAGTCGACCCCCGAGAACGCCATCTCGCGCCTGCAGCCCGACATCTGGGTCAAGGGCGGCGACTACGCCGCGGAGGACCTCCCCGAAGCTGCCCTCGTCAGCAGCTGGGGCGGCAGGACGGTCACCGTCCCCTACATTCCAGCCCGCTCCACCACGAAACTTGCCGCCGCGCTCGCCCGCGTCGGCTGAGCGGCTACAGACCCGCACCCGGTCCATCTCGTCGGCCGGGCGCACGCAACGAAAGGAACAGCATGACTGAGAACACACCAACTCCCGCAGCAAGCAGGAGCTTCAACCCCGGACGCGTCCTGGTGACCGGCGGAGGCTCGGGCCTCGGCGCGGCCATCGTGCAGGGCGTCCTCGCCGCGGGAGGCACCCCCGTGGTGCTCGACCGCGACATCAGCCGCGTGACGGGCGTCAAGGCCTTCGAGGTCGACGTCGCGGACCGCGAGGCCGTCGAGGCGGCGGTGCGGGAAGCCGCGGAGACGATGGACGGCCTGGACGCCGTCGTCACCGCTGCCGGCATCGACCGGTGCGGCGCCCTCGACACGGTGCCCGCCGACCAGTGGGAGAAGGTGATCGGCGTGAACCTCCTGGGTACCGCCTCGACCGCCCGCGCCGCCCTGCCGTACCTCAAGAAGACACACGGCCGCGTGGTCACGATCGCCTCGACGCTGGGCATCAAGGCCGTCGGCGACGCGACGGCCTACTGCGCCTCCAAGTTCGGCGTCATGGGGTTCTCCCAGGCACTGGCCGCGGAGACCGCCGGCCAGATCGGCGTCACGACGATCATCCCCGGCGGCATGAAGACCCGCTTCTTCGACGACCGCGACGAGCAGTACAAGCCGCAGGACGATTCACGGCTGAACGACCCGGAGCGCGTCGCCGAGGCGATCCTCTTCGCGCTCTCTCAGCCCAAGAGCTGCGAGATCCGCGAGATGGTCATCGCCCACGCAGAAGAAGGCTCGTGGCCCTGAGTTCCGCCACGTCCGCGTAGACGGCGTCGGGCTGGACGGTCGCAACGAACGAGTCATCGTGCTCGCAGCGTTCGGCCGTCCAGCCCACCTGCGTGACATCCACCCCGCACACCGGGCACGAGGTCACCCAGGAGAAATGCACGCGGTGGAGCGATCGTCCCATTGCTCCCGCGTTGATCACGTTGCCGATCCAGTACACGCCGACGGTCGGCGTGCCGACCGCCTGGGCCAGGTGCCGCGGCCCGCTGTCATTGCCGACCATGACGGCGCTGCGGTCCAGCACCCCGGTCAGCTCGCCGAGCGTCAGCTGTCCGGCGAGCGAACGGACGTTCGCCTCCGGGTCACGGTCGAGCGCGAGGCGCACGATCTCCTCCGCCGTCGGGACGTCCGTGGCATCCCCGACCACCAGCACCTCGCAGCCATCGGCCGCCGCCCTCACGGCGACGTCCGCGAAGGACGACGACGGCCACCTCCGGCGCGGGTCCGTCGCGCCGGGGTGCAGTGCTATCACCGCGCCGCTCCCCGTCAGCCCGGCCGCGAGCTCGACCTCCTCCGGCAGGACCTGGACCCGCGGCTCCAGGTCGACCGGCGTCGCGCCGGCCAGGCCCACCACCTCGAGGGCGCGGAACACCTCGTGCTGGTAGTACACGTACGGGATGGTCCGTTCGAGTCCCGCGGCGTCGGGCGTGCGCGTCCCGATGGTGTGGCGTGCTTCCAGGCGCAGCAGGAAGGGATTCGAATTGCGCCCGCCGCCGTGGAGCTGGACGGCGAGATCGAAGGACCCGCGGACCCCGTCGAAGAACCGGTCGACGGCACCGGGGTCCACATCGCCCGGCCGTACGCCGGGAGAGACCGGGAGCTCCAGGACGGCGGACACGGGCCCCGGCCTGCCCTCGAGCAGGGCGGCGTGGCCCGGCATGCCGAGGAGGGTGATCTCCGCGTCCGGGTACCGGTTCTTGAGGGCCGCGATGGCCGGCATCGCGAACATGAGGTCGCCGAGTCCGCCTCCGCGCAGGACGGCGATCCGCCGGATGTCCGCGAACGGGGCGAGCACGGGCCCGACGGACCGCGCCGTGTCCTGCCGCCCGCCGAAGTCCGCCGTCGTGTCCTGCTGCGTCACGTATATCCCCGTTCCTGTGTCTGATCGCCCGGTGCCCGGTGTGCCTCTCCACCTCTACACAGGGCTGCTGCTACTGTCCATGCCTTCTCCCGGAGCGGTGAAGCGGCCGCCCCTCCTCCTGCCACATTATGCTAAGCGTGCTGATGGACGCGGGTGCAGAAATCGGCCGGTGGCGTGTGTGAACGCACGGAAGGTGGGTACGGGACCACTAGCCGTGCGGCGGAACCATGCCGCGGCGGTACACGACATCGAGGAGAGCAATGTCCATCAACTCCCAGGCACACTCCCCGCTTGATGTGCAGGAGGACGAGTCGATCACCATCTCCGATCCCCGGGACGGCAGCGAGGTGGGAACCCTTCCCAGCGCTGCCCGCGAACAGGTGGCACTCGCGGTCTCACTGGCACGGACCGTTCAGCCCGAGTGGGCGGCCACGAGTCCCGCCGAGCGGGGCGCCGCACTCCGGCGGGCCGCAGGTGCGCTCCGCGCCGGCGCCCGTGAACTCGCCGAACTCAACACGCGGGAGACCGGCAAGCCCCTCGAGGATGCGCTCGGCGGCATCGAAGCCGGGATTTCCACGCTGGAGCAGTACGCGGAACTCGGCCCCGTCCACCGCGGACTCAGCCTCCGGGGAGCCGTCACCGCCACCGACTACACCGTGGCCGAGCCGCGGGGAGTCGCCGTGCTCCTGACCCCCTGGAACGACCCGGTGGCCGTCGCCGCAGGACTCATCGGCGCAGCCCTCGTCACGGGCAACACCGTCATCCACAAGCCGAGCGAACGGTGCCCGCACGTGGGCGAACTGCTCGGACGACTGCTGCAGCCGGCCTTCCCGGACGGTGTCCTCACCACGCTCACCGGCGGCGCCGGGGTGGGCCAGATGCTCACGATGGAGACGGGTGTCGATGTCTTCGCCCACGTCGGCTCGAGCGCCACCGGGGCCCGGATCGCACGCGCCGCGTCCCTCACCGGCGCGCACGTTCTCCGCGAGAACGGCGGGAACGACCCCCTGATCGTCGACGCCGACGTCGACCCGGTGTGGGCGGCAGGCCAGGCGGCCCTCGGCGCCTTCGCCAACGCGGGCCAGATCTGTACGTCCGTGGAGCGCATCTACGTCCACCGGGCCATCGCCGAACCGTTCCTGGCCGCTCTCACCGAGGAGGCGCGGAGCCGGAACGCGAGCGGGACGTTCCCCCCGCTGGTGGATCGCCGCATGCGGGACGCCGTCGATGCCCAGGTCCGTGAAGCCCTCCAGCTCGGCGCCGACCCCCTCGAGGGTGGCACCGTGCCCGAAGGCCCCGGATCCCACTACCCCGCAACGGTCCTCGCGGGCTGCACGGAGGCCATGACGGTCATGACGGAGGAGACCTTCGGGCCCGTCGCGCCCGTGACCGTGGTCGACAGCTTCGACGACGGGCTCCGCCTCGCTGCCGCCGGCCCCTACGGCCTGGCCGCGTCCGTGCTCACCGGCAGTATCGCGCATGCCCAGCGTGCCATCGCCGGACTGGCCGTCGGCACCGTCAAGGTGAACGCTGTCTTCGGCGGTGCGCCGGGCGGTTCTGCCCAGCCCCGCGGCATCAGCGGGGCCGGCTTCGGCTACGGACCCGAACTGCTCGACGAGTTCGCCCTGGTGAAGGTCGTCCACATCAGCGCACCGCCGGAGGGTGCCTGATGGACGACGCACTGCAGGACTACAACGCGATGCCGGACGACGCGGGAGACCTCTCCGAGGTCCGCGGGCTCGCAGCCTGGGTCCCGACCGCCATCGCCGACCGCGCACCCCTCATCACGGTGGTGGGCGATGCCATGCTGGACGGATGGTGGAGCGGCACCATTGAACGGTTCTGCCGTGAGGCTCCGGCGCCCGTCGTCGACATCACCCGGCGCGACTATGCTGCCGGCGGTGCGGCGAACACGGCCATGAACCTCGCCGCCCTCGGCGCACGTGTGCGGATGTGCGGGCTCATCGGTACGGACGACGCCGGTCGCCGCCTGCACACGATCCTCGAGGACGCGGGGGTGGACACGACGGACCTGGTGCAGGACGACCGCGTGGGCACCACCACGAAGTACCGGATCCTCGGCGGTGACCAGGTCATGCTCCGGCTCGACGACACGCACGACCAGCTCCCCCCGGAGGCTGTCACCGCGCTCGCCGCCAGGATCCCCCGTGCCGTCGCGGGAGCCGACGCCGTCGTCGTCTGCGACTACGGCTCGGGTGCTCTCGGGGAGGAGGTCCGGTCCGCACTCGGGCGCGCCTCGACGATCGGTCCGGAGACGCTCGTCGTCGTCGACGCCCACGACACCGCGGCGTGGTCCGCGCTGGGACCGGACATCGTCACCCCGAATGCGCAGGAGGCCGCCCAGGTCCTCGCGATGCGCCTCGACCCGCGGTCGGACCGGGCCGCGACGGTGACCGAACGGCGGAGCGAGCTCCTCGCGGCCACGAACGCCGCCGCCGTCGTCGTGACCCTCGACCGCGACGGCACGGTGCTGCTCGGCCAGGACGGCGAGGAGCACCGGACATGGGCCAAGCCCGCCACCGAGAAGCAGGCATCCGGCGCGGGCGACACCTTCGTCGCGAGCCTCACGGCCGCACGCGCAGCGGGCCTGCCCCTCACGACGAGCCTCGACCTCGCCCAGGCGGCCGCCGATGTCGTCGTCCATCGACCGGGTACCTCCGTGTGCACGACGGCGGACCTCACGGCCCATCTGCAACAGTTCGCGGACACAGCGCTGTCGACGGCGGACCTGCTCCGGAAGGTGGAGGCCGACCGCGCGGCGGGACGCCGCATCGTCCTGACGAACGGCTGCTTCGACGTGCTGCACCGCGGCCACACCCGCTACCTCAACCAGGCGAAGCAGCTCGGCGACGTCCTCGTGGTCGCCCTGAACGACGACGACGGCGTGCGCAGGCTGAAGGGCCCCGACCGTCCCATAAATCCGATCGCGGACCGCGCGGGCGTCATCGCCTCGCTCAGCTGCGTCGACTACGTCACCGTCTTCGGCTCCGACACGCTCGTCCCGCTGATCGAGCTGCTGAAGCCCGACGTGTACGCGAAGGGCGGTGACTACACGGCGCAGATGCTCGAGGAGGCTCCCGCCGTCGAGGCCTGCGGCGGCCGGGTCAGCATCCTCGACTACGTCCCGGAGCACTCGACCGCGGCAGTGGTGCGCCGGATCCGCTCGAGCCCGCTGGCAGGAGACCTGCCGTGACCCGCCGCTGGTCGGGGGAGTGGGCCCTGGACACGGCGGGGGACGAGCCCGCCGTCGATGTGCTGATTCCGTCCTACGGCCGCCCCGCCGAACTCGCCGTGACGCTGTCCGGGCTCGCGGCCCAGGACCACGTGCCGTTCCGGGTGCTCGTGAGCGACCAGACCGAGGGCGAGGACGCGTCCTACGAGCAGCCCGCCGTCCGTGCGATGGTGCGGGTCCTCGAGGCCCAGGGCCACCCGGTGCAACTCGTGCGCCACCTGCCGCGCAGGGGGCTGGCGGAACACCGCAACTACCTGCTGGAACTGTCGAGCGCCCCGCTCGTCCTGTTCCTCGACAACGATGTCTGGTTGGAACCCGGTTCGCTGGACCGCATGACCAGGGCGATCCGGGCGGCCCGGTGCGGATTCATCGGATCCGCCGTCCAGGGCCTGTCCTACCTCGAGGACCGCCGGCCGCACGAGCGGACGGAGCTGGCGCTGTGGCCGGACGACGAGGTGATGCCGGAGCGGATCCGCCCCGGGTCGGAGGGCTTCGCCCGCTGGCCGCTCCACAACGCGGCGAACCTCGCCCATGCCGCCGCCGAACTGGCGGTCCCGCCCGGGGGCTGGCGGCTGTACCGGGTCGCCTGGGTGGGCGGATGCGTGCTGTTCGACCGCGAGGCCCTCGTGGAGTGCGGCGGGTTCGACTTCTGGGACAAGCTCCCGCCCGAGCACGCCGGCGAGGACGTCGCCGCCCAGTGGCGCGTCATGGAACGCCATGGCGGGGCGGGCATCATCCCCTCCGGAGCCGTGCATCTCGAGGCGCCCACCACGGTGGTCGACCGCGCAATAGACGCTGCCCACGTGATCCTGGGCCAGTGACGGTGTCCGAATCCGGAGCACCGTGCAAGAGAACCGTGCAAGAGAACCGACACGAAGGAGCACCTCATGGCAGATCCGAGTCCGATCGACATCCAGAAAGCACTGGGCGGCATGAACTACCCGGCCTCCAAGGAGGACCTCGTCAAGCACGCCCAGGACAAGGGCGCTGACGACACCGTTCTCGAGACACTCAACAACCTTCCCGACCGTGAGTTCGACTCGCCGACGGATGTGAACAAGGAAGCCTCCAAGTAGCAGGTGGCAGGCGGCGGCACTCCCAGTGCCGCCGCCTGCGAAGGCATTCCGGAAGGGCGGCATGAAGAACCAGGTATCGCAGGCTGAGCACCGGGCCCGGCAGGGCGAGGACGGGCAGGGCTCCGACGCGCAGGGCGCCGACGGGCAGGGCGAGGACGGGCAACGGCATCGTCCATCGGGCGGTGAGGGAGTGCTGACCGTCATCATCGCCTTCGTGGCCAACTTCCTGGTCGCAGCCGCCAAGACGGTTGCCGCACTCATCACGGGCTCGGCCTCGATGACAGCGGAAGCGGCCCATTCGTGGGCGGATACCGGAAACCAGATCTTCCTGCTCATCGCGGAGCGCAAATCGCGGCGCCGCAGGGACCGGGCGCACCCGATGGGCTACGGGCGCGAGGCGTACGTCTGGTCGATGTTCGCGGCCTTCGGGCTGTTCACGGCCGGCGCGGTGGTCTCGATCTGGCACGGCGTCCAGCAACTGCTCGAACCCGAACCGGCCGGGGACTACGGCATCGCGTACGCGGTTCTCGCGGTCGCGTTCGTCCTCGAGGGGATCTCCTTCGCCCAGGCCTTCCGGCAGGCGCGGAAAGCCGGACGTGCAGGGGGCACCTCCACGCTGCAGAGCGTGTCCACGACCTCGAACCCGACGCTGCGCGCGGTGTTCGCGGAGGACTCGGCCGCGCTGATCGGCCTCGTCCTCGCGTTCCTCGGGATCCTGCTGCACCAGCTGACCGGCTCTCCCGTCCCCGACTCGGTCGGCTCGATCCTGGTGGGCGTGCTGCTCGGGGTGATCGCCGTGATCCTGATCGACCGCAACCGGCGTTTCCTCGTCGGCCAGGCCGTGTCCCCGGCCCTGCTCGAATCGGTCGCCGGGCGGTTGGGAGCGCATGACAGCATCGAGCGCGTGACGTACCTGCACCTCGAGTACGTGGGTCCCGAGCGCCTGTACCTGGTGGCGGCGGTGGACCTCGTGGGGGACCGGCGGGAGCACGACGTCGCCATCGCCCTCCGTGCCGTCGAGCGGGACATCGAGGAACACGAGCGCATCGAGGAGGCCGTGCTCACGCTCTCCACCCCGGACGAGCCGACGCTGACCTTCGGAGCGGGCGCGCACGCCTGAGGTCGTCGAGCAGGAGTCGTCGGGTCAGGAGTCAGCGCACGCCTGGCATCGGGCCAGGGCGGACGACGGGACGCCGGGCGTCAGACGCCGGTGGCGTCGCCCGGAGTGTCTGCAGGGGCGGTCGCAGGTGCCGTCGCAGCGGCGGCTGCAGGGACCTCCTGGGCGGTGGCGGGGGCTCCGGCGATGTTCACCATCCAGGTGACGCCGAAGCGGTCGATGCACATGCCGAAGCTGTCGCCCCAGGGTGACTGCGCGAGGGGCACGATCTCGCTGCCACTCCCGGCGAGTGCGTTCCAGTACCCGCGGAGCTCCGCCTCGTCGTCGCCGCTGACCGAGAGCGAATGCCCGGCCGGGGCGGCGTATTCCATACTGTTGGGCGTATCGGCCGCCATGAGGACCTGTCCGGACGGTGTGGTCAGCATGGAATGCATGATCTTGTGCTGCTCCGCAGGGTCCTCGCTCACCTGGAACTCCGCGAACGTACTGCGCTGGAGTTCGCCGCCGAAGACGGACTGGTAGAACTCCATGGCCCGGGCCGCCGTGTCCCGGAAGCTGAGGTAGGAATTGATCGTCGCCGCCATGGTGTCCGCCTTCTGCCGGTGGCTCGCGCCACGCCGTCCGTGTGGAAGCGATTATCGTTCAGCTGCGGCGCCCAGGGAAGCGAACCGCCGTATCAGGACGGGGAGGGCTCGGAACGCGGGCCGATCGCCCCGGCGACCTTCTCCTCGAGCGAGGTGATCGTGGCATCCGGCAGGACGATCAGGCCGTCCAGCTCGCGGCGGGCCCGGCGGTACGCCGTCTGGCGTTCCGCAGCCGTGGCGGCGTCGTCCACGGCCACCGTGACGAGCTTCCGGGCGGTCGAGAGCCGCTGCCGTTCGTCCGCGCTGAACCCGCTCGCCCGGACTCGCCTCGCCTCGGTCTCCGCCACCTGGAAGGCGACGTCGTACGACGTGACGGCGGACCGGTAGGCAGCGAGGTCTTCCGCGGACACTTCGGAGGGTTCCTCAGGCCGCAGCGAGTCCGCCTCGCGCTTGGCCCTGAGGAAGGCGACCGTGAGCGGCTCCCGCACGTCCGTCATCATGGGGTAGTCGATCAGCTTCGCCGCGTCGAGCTCATAGGACAGCCACTTCCTGTCGACCTCGTCGTGCATGCGCTCGACATGCTGGACATCCCGTTCGCGCCGGGGTGCCTGCTGCGGGAGCTGTTCGGAGGTGTGCGCGCCGTGCAGGACGCCGGGGTGCTTCAGGCGGTAGAGCTCCATCCTGCGCTGGTGGCGCCGTTCGCTCGCCTCCGACCACTGCCGTCCCGACACCGCGAACACACCTGACAGCGGGAAGACCAGCCACCAGTAGTTCCCTGCGAAGGACAGGATTTCGTTCACGTGTTCATCGTAGGCCCGGGCAGGCGGAAGACGACGGGGGACCGGTCAGTCCTTCGCGTCCTCGCGCCGGGGGTGCCGCTTCCGGGTGCGCCGCACCAGCGTCACGAGGACCAGCACGCTGACGAGGAGGTGGAGGAACGAGAGGGACGGAAGCACCGTCAGCAGCAGGATCGTCACGAGGCCGAGCAGGACGCCGACCTGCAGGACCGAGAGGTAGTGTGCCGGGATCGGGCGCGGCCACGGGTGGAAGTCGATGATGGGCGGTTCGTCCGCCGCGTTCCTGAACATGGTGGTCCTCCGGGAGTGGGATACCAGCCATCGTGCAGGAGTCCGCAGCGGCGGTGCAACGGACGGAGGACGGATTCCGAGCCTTGACGGGGACGGCTGTGGCGGAGGCGCCCGGACCGGGCCGCCTGCAACGGGCAGAAAAAACGAAGCCCCGTCCTCCAGGCGGCGAGACCTGAAGGACGGGGCTTCGATGTGCACCCCCCGGGACTTGAACCCGGAACCCATTGATTAAGAGTCAATTGCTCTGCCAATTGAGCTAGAGGTGCGTAGCGTTTTGCCTTCCGATTTCACCCGATCGGCTCATCCGCAACAGCATGAAACTCTACCAGCACTTCGCCCGAAACATGAAACCGGCTCCCCGACCCTCGCTCGGGACCCTTGTCCGCACCGTCCCGCGAGGCCGCTCCGCGGTTGCACGCAGGCCCGGCACTAGGCTGGCGCCATGACGATTCCCGCGAGCTCCGATGTCCCGACCGTCCGCACCCTGAGCGTCCCCACCGCCGACCTGCGAGACGGGCTGGCAGGTGCCTCCCCGGCCGTCGACGTCGTGCTCTGGGACTTCCAGGGCGCACCGGAGGGCCTCGACCCGGCAGACCTCGATGCCGCGGTGCTGCCGTACACGGGCCGCGACCACCTCGACGGGGCGCTCGACGCCGCGCCGAACCTCCGGCTCGTCCAGACGCAGTCCACGGGGTACGACGGCGTCCCGGACCTCGTGGGACCCGAGGTGGCCATCGCGACTGCTGCGGGAGTGCATGCGGCGGCCACCGCCGAACTCGCCGTCGGGCTCGCCCTGGCGTCGCTGCGGGGGATCGACGACGCCGTCCGCCAGCAGGCCGAAGGTCGGTGGCACAGCGCCCGCTATCCCGGGCTCGCGGACCGCCGGGTCCTCCTCGTGGGGGTCGGAGGCATCGGCGAGGAGATCCGCAGGCGCCTGGACACCTTCGAGGCGAAGGTCACCCGCGTCGGCAGCGTCGCCCGCGACGACGCACTCGGTCACGTCCATGGCAGCGACGAACTGGTGGACCTCGCCCCGCACCACGACGTCGTCGTGGTGATCACGCCGCTCACCGACGCCACGCGCGGACTCATCGGGAAGGACGTGCTCGCGGCCCTCCCCGACGGTGCGCTCGTCGTCAACGTCGCCCGGGGTGCGGTGGTGGACACCGAAGCCCTCACCCGCGAAGTCGTGGCGGGCCGGCTGAAGGCGGCGCTCGACGTCGTCGACCCCGAACCGCTGCCCGAGGGCCACCCGCTGTGGAACGCTCCCGGCGTGATCATCACGCCGCACGTCGGGGGCAACACCGGTGCCTTCCCGCCCCGGATCCTCGCGCTGCTGCGGCGCCAGGTCGGACTGCTCGGCCGCGGCCAGGAGCCGGCCAACCTCGTACGGCGCGGACCCTGGGGGTAGGCGCGGCGCGGACTCGGGGCTCGGACTCAGGCCATGGCGATGAAGGCATCCATGAAGGAGCTGAAGTCGACCAGGTCGTCCTCCTGCGTCAGCCTCATCGGGGTGCCGGGACCGATATCGAGGACCGGGTCCGCGCTGACGCCGAAGCGGAAGACCCGGCCGGTGCTCGTGCCCACCTCGTAGCTGCCGTCGTCGACCCACTGCAGGGCGTGCGCGAGATTGGTCATGTTGATCTCGACGGGAACCCCCGCGCCCCTGATGGCCGCGAGGTCCACCGGTGCGATCATCAGCTCGGCAGGCTTCCAGCGGTACCCCACCACGTAGCCGATCGGATACGCCGGGCCCTCAGGGCCCCGCGCGTGCGGCGCCGCGAAGACGAGGTTGTAGTCACCGTAGTTCGGGATCTGCCCGTCGAACACGCGGCGGAGGGCGTTCTTCAGTCCCTGCCCGCCAGCGAGCGGTCGGCCGGTTCCGGAGGGATCATCGGGAGTCATATCACGCCGTTGCGGTAGGAGGCTGTCGGACTGGTCCCCGGAGGGATTGTTCGCGGTGCGCTCGGCCGGAGGGCCGGAAGGATCGCCCGCGAATTCCACACTGTACCGGAGCGGAGAGCCCCCGCACGAGGACCCGCGCGGGGAGGCACGGCCCTTCCAGTCGGCGCCCAGGCAGCTGTAACAGGGGGGTCACATGGCGAAACCCCCCTGTTACACGGGCCTAGACTTCTAACATGACCGTGGAAACAAAGCCAGACATCAAGCCAAGAAGCCGCGTCGTCACGGACGGCATCCATGCGGCACCGTCCCGCGGGATGTTGCGAGCCGTGGGTATGGGTGACGACGATTTCGCAAAGCCGCAGGTCGGCGTCGCGAGCTCCTGGAACGAGATCACTCCCTGCAACCTGTCCCTCAACCGCCTGGCGGAGGGAGCCAAGGAGGGCGTGCGGAACGGGGGAGGGTTCCCCATGCAGTTCGGCACCATCTCCGTATCCGACGGCATCTCGATGGGCCACGAGGGAATGCACTTCTCGCTCGTCTCCCGTGAGGTCATCGCGGACTCGGTGGAGACGGTGATGCAGGCCGAACGCATCGACGGCTCCGTGCTCCTCGCCGGCTGTGACAAGTCCCTGCCGGGCATGCTCATGGCAGCAGCGCGGCTCGACCTCGCCTCCGTGTTCCTGTACGCGGGAACGATCATGCCGGGGTTCGCGAAGCTCGAGGACGGCACCGAGAAGGAAGTCACCCTCATCGACGCCTTCGAGGCGGTCGGCGCCTGCGCCGCCGGCAAGATGAGCCACAAGGACCTCGACAGCATCGAACGCGCCGTCTGCCCCGGTGAGGGTGCCTGCGGCGGGATGTACACCGCCAACACGATGGCCTGCATCGGCGAGGCCCTCGGGATGTCCCTGCCCGGCTCGGCGGCGCCGCCCTCGGCCGACCGCCGCCGCGATATGTTCGCGCGGAAGTCCGGCGAGGCGGTCGTGAACCTGCTGCGCCTCGGCATCACGGCCCGCGACATCATGACGAAGAAGGCGTTCGAGAACGCCATCGCGGTCACCATGGCCTTCGGCGGCTCGACCAACGCCGTCCTCCACCTGCTGGCGATCGCCCGTGAGGCAGAGGTCGAACTGACGCTCGACGACTTCACGCGCATCGGCGACCGGATCCCGCACCTCGGCGACCTCAAGCCCTTCGGCCGCTACGTCATGTACGACGTCGACAAGGTGGGCGGCGTGCCGGTCATCATGAAGGCGCTGCTCGACGCCGGCCTGCTGCACGGTGACTGCCTGACGGTGACCGGCAAGACCCTCGCGGAGAACCTCGCGGAGATCGACCCGCCAGACCTCGACGGCAAGATCCTCCGCGCGCTCGACAACCCGCTGCACAAGACCGGTGGCATCACCATCCTGCACGGCTCGCTGGCCCCCGAGGGCGCCGTCGTGAAGAGCGCCGGCTTCGATGCCGACGTCTTCGAGGGGACCGCCCGCGTGTTCGAGCGTGAGCAGGGCGCCCTCGATGCGCTCGATGCCGGCGAGATCCAGGCCGGTGACGTCATCGTGATCCGTTACGAGGGCCCCAAGGGCGGCCCCGGCATGCGCGAGATGCTCGCCATCACCGGCGCCATCAAGGGTGCCGGCCTCGGCAGGGATGTCCTCCTGCTCACGGACGGCCGCTTCTCCGGAGGCACCACGGGCCTGTGTATCGGCCACGTGGCGCCGGAGGCCGTCGACGGCGGCCCCATCGCCTTCGTGCGCAACGGCGACCGCATCCGCGTCGACATCGCGGCGAAGAGCTTCGACCTCCTCGTCGACGAAGCGGAGCTCGAGCAGCGCAGGGTGGGGTGGGAGCCGCTCCCGGCCCGCTACACCAAAGGCGTCCTGGCGAAATACGCAAAGCTCGTGCACTCCGCATCCAAGGGTGCAGTCACGGGCTAGGGACGTCGCCGGCGCTGCCCGGGACGGGATGTCCTCCCGTCCCGGGCAGCGCCCCCACCAGGGGTGCGGGTCCACTCGCTGGACGCCGAGTCCACGATGTGAGACAAGCAGGGGCGTGGTTGACACCCTTTCGCGGGGGCGTGGAAACTACAGGTATGCAGCCCGAACCAGTAGTCGTCGTCCTTACCCAGCGCGTGGCCTGAAGCCCGTCCGGTAGACGACTACAGTCACGCGCAACCCCTCGCAGAGCCCGACAAGGCTGAGGGGTTTTTTTGTTGACACACCTTGTTGGCACAGAAGAAGCGCGCGGAAGTCAATCCGCAGTCATAGCTGCAGCAGTGCAGCAAACGTTCCAAAGGAAGCCGAAGATGTCCAAGGGATCGCCCATCAGCCCAGCGCTGCTGGCAGCAAGGCCAGCACCTCCCGCAGCACCCGCGCGTGAGACAGCACCCGTCGTCCCGGCGAGCGCCGTCCGTGGACCCAACAATGTCGTGGGCCCCACCGAGATGCTCGGTTCCGCGGCGATCGTCCGGTCCCTCGAGGAACTCGGCGTCGACGACGTCTTCGGTCTTCCCGGGGGAGCGATCCTTCCCACGTACGACCCCCTTCTGGCCTCCACGAAGCTCCGGCACATCCTCGTGCGGCACGAGCAGGGCGCAGGCCATGCGGCGCAGGGCTACGCGATGGTGACCGGTCGGCCCGGTGTCTGCATCGTGACCTCGGGTCCGGGCGCCACCAACCTCGTGACCGCCATCGCCGACGCGCACATGGACTCGGTGCCGATGGTGGCCATCACGGGCCAGGTCTCGAGCGCCTTCATCGGCTCGGACGCGTTCCAGGAAGCGGACATCGTCGGCATCACGATGCCCATCACCAAGCACTCCTACCTCGTGACGAACGCGCAGGACATCCCCCGCGTCCTCGCCGAGGCCTTCCACATCGCGACCACGGGACGTCCCGGGCCCGTGCTGGTCGACATCGCCAAGGACGCCCAGCAGTCCAGCATGACCTTCTCCTGGCCGCCCAAGGTGGACATCCCCGGCTACCGGCCGGTGGTGCGCGGCCACTCCAAGCAGGTCCGCGAGGCCGCCCGCCTCATCAGCGCCGCGCAGCGCCCCGTCTTCTATGTAGGCGGCGGCGTCGTCAAGGCCCATGCCTCCGTGGAGCTGAAGGAGCTGGCCGAGCTCGTCGGTGCCCCCGTGGTCACGACCCTCATGGCCCGCGGCGTCTTCCCCGACTCCCACGACCAGCACGTGGGGATGCCCGGCATGCACGGTTCCGTCTCCGCCGTGACGGCACTGCAGCAGGCGGACCTCCTGATCACCCTCGGCGCGCGTTTCGACGACCGCGTCACGGGAGTCCTCTCCAGCTTCGCCCCGAACGCGAAAGTCATCCACGCGGACATCGATCCCGCCGAGATCTCCAAGAACCGCGCCGCGGACGTGCCCATCGTCGGGTCCGTCAAGGAGATCATCCCCGAGCTGACGGCCGCCGTCCGCGACTCGTTCGAGACGCAGGAACGGCCGGACATCTCCGCCTGGTGGAAGACCCTCAACCACCTGCGCGAGACCTACCCGGTCGGATTCACGCAGCCCGACGACGGCCTGTCGGCACCGCAGCAGGTCATCAAGCGGATCGGCGAGCTGACCGGCCCCGAGGGCGTCTTCGTCTCGGGCGTGGGACAGCACCAGATGTGGGCGGCGCAGTTCATCAAGTACGAGCGCCCGCACGCCTGGCTCAACTCCGGCGGCCTCGGCACCATGGGTTACTCCGTGCCGGCCGCGATGGGCGCCAAGGTGGGCAACCCGGACCGCGTGGTCTGGGCCATCGACGGCGACGGCTGTTTCCAGATGACCAACCAGGAACTGGCTACCTGCGTCATCAACAACATCCCCATCAAGGTCGCTGTCATCAACAACTCCTCCCTGGGCATGGTGCGCCAGTGGCAGACCCTCTTCTACGAGGGGCGCTACTCGAACACGGACCTGAACACGGGCCACGACACCGTGCGCGTCCCGGACTTCGTGAAGCTCGCCGACGCCTACGGCTGCGTGGGCCTGCGCTGCGAGAGGGACGAGGACATCGACGCGACCATCGAGCAGGCGCTGGCGATCAACGACCGCCCCGTCGTCATCGACTTCGTGGTCAGCCGCGACTCCATGGTCTGGCCGATGGTGCCCGCGGGCGTCAGCAACGACCTCATCCAGATTGCCCGCAACATGACCCCGACATGGGAACAGGAGGACTGATCATGGCACGACACACCCTTTCCGTGCTCGTCGAGGACGTGCCCGGCGTCCTGACCCGCGTTGCGAGCCTGTTCGCGCGGCGTGCGTTCAACATCAACTCACTTGCGGTCGGACCGACCGAGGTTGCGGGCATGTCCCGCATCACCGTTGTGGTGGAAGCCGAGGGAGACCTCCTCGAGCAGGTCACCAAGCAGCTGAACAAGCTCATCAACGTCATCAAGATCGTCGAACTGACGACCGAGCAGTCGGTGCAGCGCGACCACGTCCTGATCAAGGTTCGGGCAGACGCGGCGACGCGCCTGCAGGTGACCCAGGCCGCGGACCTGTTCCGGGCATCGGTCGTCGACGTGGCGATCGACTCGCTCATCATCGAGGCGACGGGGACGCCCGAGAAGCTCTCGGCGCTCCTGTCCGTGCTCGAGCCGTTCGGCGTCCGCGAGATCGTGCAGTCCGGCACGCTCGCGATCAGCCGCGGCGCCAAGTCGATGAGCGACCGCGCCCTGCGCAGCGCCTGACGGCACCCCTTCCCAGACCTTCCCAGCACCACCCACAAGAGGAGAAATACCCGTGACCGAGTTGTTCTATGACGACGATGCAGACCTTTCGATCATCCAGGGCCGCACCGTGGCCGTCATCGGCTACGGCAGCCAGGGCCACGCCCACGCGCTGAGCCTGCGCGACTCCGGCGTCGACGTGCGCGTCGGCCTGAAGGAAGGATCGGCATCGCGTGCCAAGGCCGAAGCCGAGGGGCTCCGGGTGCTCTCGGTCGCCGAGGCGACCGCCGAGGCCGACCTCATCATGGTGCTCACGCCCGACCAGGTACAGCGGCACGTGTACAAGGACGACATCGCGCCGAACCTGCAGGCCGGTGACGCCCTGTTCTTCGGCCACGGCTTCAACATCCGCTACGGCTACATCCAGCCGCCGTCCGACGTCGACGTCGCCCTCGTGGCCCCGAAGGGTCCCGGGCACATCGTCCGCCGCGAGTTCGAGGCCGGACGCGGTGTCCCCGACCTGATCGCCGTCGAGCAGGACGCATCGGGCAAGGCACGCGAGCTCGCGCTGTCCTACGCGAAGGCGATCGGCGGCACCCGCGCCGGCGTCATCGAGACCACCTTCACCGAGGAGACCGAGACGGACCTCTTCGGCGAGCAGGCCGTGCTCTGCGGCGGGGCCTCGCAGCTGATCCAGTACGGCTTCGAGACGCTGACGGAGGCAGGCTACAAGCCCGAGGTCGCGTACTTCGAGGTCCTGCACGAGCTCAAGCTCATCGTCGACCTCATGGTCGAGGGCGGCATCGCCAAGCAGCGCTGGAGCGTCTCCGACACGGCCGAGTACGGCGACTACGTCTCCGGCCCCCGCGTCATCACCCCCGAGGTGAAGGAGAACATGAAGGCCGTCCTCGCGGACATCCAGAACGGTGCCTTCGCCAAGCGCTTCATCGACGACCAGGACGCGGGAGGGCCCGAGTTCACCGAGCTGCGCAAGAAGGGCGAGGACCACCCGATCGAGAGCACGGGCCGCGAGCTCCGCAAGCTCTTCTCGTGGATCAAGACGAACGACGACTACACCGAGGGTTCCGTAGCGCGCTAGTGCCCCCACTGCCGGCAGGACACGTGTTCAACGCTCAGCGACGAGCAGGTGTCCTGCCGGACCTGTGCCCGGGTCCGTTTCCGCCCGTCCTGACCGTGCCCGGTTGATCCCGCCTGATCCCGCAAGCCCACCGCAGAAGGAATTCCCCCGTGACCACCAAGCCCGTCGTCCTCCTCGCCGAGGAACTCTCTCCCGCCACCGTCGATGCACTGGGACCCGACTTCGAGATCCGCAGCACCGACGGCGCCGACCGCTCGCAGCTCCTCGCGGCCCTCGCCGACGTCGACGCCGTGCTGGTCCGCTCCGCGACGCAGATGGACGAGGAAGCCATCCAGGCCGCGCCCAGGCTGAAAGTCATCGCCCGCGCGGGAGTCGGCCTCGACAACGTCGACATCAAGGCCGCGACGAGGGCCGGCGTCATGGTCGTGAACGCCCCGACGTCGAACATCATCTCCGCCGCCGAACTCACGGTCGGCCACATCCTGAGCCTCGCACGCAACATCCCGCAGGCCAGCGCAGCCCTGAAGGCGGGGGAGTGGAAGCGCTCCAAGTACTCGGGCATGGAGCTGTACGAGAAGAACATCGGCATCATCGGGCTCGGCCGCATCGGTGCCCTCGTCGCGGCGCGCCTCCAGGGTTTCGGCACGCAGATCCTCGCCTACGACCCCTACGTGACCTCGGCCCGGGCGGCCCAGCTCGGCGTGCGGCTCGTCTCCCTCGACGAACTGCTGCGCGAATCCGACTTCGTGACCATCCACATGCCGAAGACCCCCGAAACCGTCGGGATGCTCGGCGCCGAAGCCTTCGCGGTCATGAAGGACTCCGCCTACGTCGTGAACGTGGCACGAGGAGGCCTCGTGGACGAGGCTGCCCTCCACACCGCACTCGAGCAGGGGCAGATCGCCGGCGCCGGCGTCGACGTCTTCGTCCGGGAGCCCAGCACCGACCTCCCGTTCTTCGCCCACGACAGCGTCGTGGTGACGCCGCACCTCGGGGCGTCCACCGAGGAGGCCCAGGAGAAGGCCGGCATCTCCGTCGCGAAGTCGGTCCGGCTCGCCCTGGCCGGTGAACTCGTTCCCGACGCCGTCAACGTGGCCGGCGGCGTCATCGACCCGGCCGTCCGTCCCGGCATCCCGCTCATGGAGAAGCTCGGGCGGATCTTCACCGCGCTCACGCACGCCTCCCTGACCCAGATCGACATCGAGGTCGCCGGCGAGATCGCCGCCCTCGACGTCAAGGCCCTCGAACTCGCCGCGCTCAAGGGCGTCTTCACCGACGTCGTCTCCGAGAAGGTCTCCTACGTCAACGCGCCCATCCTCGCCGAACAGCGCGGCATCACGTCCCGGCTCGTCACCACGCCCGAGTCCGAGGAGTACCGCAACGTGCTCCGACTCAGGGGCGCGCTCTCCGACGGCACGCAGATCTCCGTGGCAGGGACCCTGACCGGCCCGAAGCAGGTGGAGAAGCTCGTCGGCGTCAACGGCTACGACCTCGAGATCCCGATCAGCGACCACCTCCTGGTGCTGCTCTACACCGACCGCCCCGGCGTGATCGGCGCGCTCGGCCGCCTCCTCGGGGAACGGGACATCAACATCGCTGGCATGCAGGTGGCACGGAACAAGGAGGGCGGCCAGGCGCTCTCCCTCCTCACCGTGGACAGCTCCGTGCCGCAGGACGTCCTCGACGCCATCCGTTCCGAGATCGGCGCGACGGTGGCCCGGGAAGTGGACCTCCAGGACTGACCGGCACCGACCAGGATCGACGAGGGGGACCGATGGTTCTGCACCGGCTGCCGGCCGAGCCGGCGACGGCGACGCAGGTCCTGTCCCGGGATACCCCGCCGGTCCTGCGGATCGATCCGGGGGACCGCGTCGTCGTCGAGTCCCTCGACGCCTGGGGCCACCTCGAGCGGCAGCCGACGCCGGGCGCGGTCACGCCCTACCGGTTCCCCCACCGGCGCGGCCACGCCCTCACCGGACCCATCGAGGTCGCAGGGGCCGTCCCGGGCGACGTGCTGGCCGTCCGGTTCGAGTCCTTCGAGCCCGCGGACTGGGGCTGGACCCGCGCCGCACGGCAGGATGACGCCTTCCTGCGCAGCCTGGGCCTCGAGGGCACGGAGCCCGCGTGGCTGCTGTGGGACCTCGACCGCGAGTCCGCCACCGGCACCGACCAGTTCGGGCACGTGGTCCGCCTGGCGCCGTTCCTCGGCGTGGTGGGCATGCCGCCCGCCGAGCCGGGGGAGCACTCGACGACGCCGCCGCGCTCGGCGGGTGGCGGCAACATCGACTGCCGTGAGCTGACGGCCGGCTCCACGCTCTTCCTCCCGGTGACCGTGCCCGGCGCGCTGCTCCACCTCGGGGACGGGCACGCCGCGCAGGGCGATGGGGAGGTCGGCGGCACGGCCATCGAGTGCGGCATGACGTCGACCGTCACGGTCGGGCTCGTGCGGGATGCGCCGCTCGATACCATCCATGCGATCACGCCCACCGCCCGCATCACCTTCGGGTTCGACGCGGACCTCAACCGGGCGACGGCGGAGGCCCTCGGTGCCATGCTCACCTGGCTCCAGCAGCTCCACGGCCTGGAGCGGACGGCCGCGCTGGCCCTGGCCGGCTCCGTCGTCGACCTCCGGGTCACGCAGATCGCCAACCAGACGTGGGGCGTCCACGCCGTGCTCGCACTCGACGCCGTCGGCACGGCAGCCGCCACGCTTGGGTAAATCCGGGCGTGCCGGGGTAATTTCATAGGGTGACCTCCCCAGCTGACGCAAAGCCCTCGTTCTACATCACCACGGCCATCTCCTACCCGAACGGCGTACCGCACATCGGGCACGCCTACGAGACCATCGCCGTGGACGCCATGGCGCGCTTCAAGCGCCTCGACGGGTTCGACGTCATGTACCTCACGGGTACCGACGAGCACGGCCTCAAGATGCAGCAGGCCGCCGACCGGGAGGGCATCCCCGTCCGGGACCTCGCCACGCGCAACGCGCGGGCGTTCCGGGACATGAACGACGTCGTCGGGACCTCCTACGACCGCTTCATCCGGACCACGGATGAGGACCACTATGCCGCCGCGACCGAGATCTGGAAGCGGATGGAGGCGAACGGGGACATCTACCTGGACAAGTACGCCGGGTGGTATTCCGTGCGGGACGAGTCCTTCTGGGCGGAGGACGACACGGAGGTCCGCGAGGACGGCGTGCGGTACTCGAAGGAGACCGACACCGAGGTCACCTGGACCGAGGAGGAGAGCTACTTCTTCCGGCTCTCGGCCTACCAGCAGAAGCTCCTCGACCTCTACGAGTCGCAGCCGGAGTTCGGCGCGCCGCAGCCGCGGTTCAACGAGGTCATCTCGTTCGTGCGGCGCGGGCTCGAGGACCTGTCCATCAGCCGCACCACCTTCGACTGGGGCGTTCCGGTCCCCGGCGACGACCGGCACGTCATGTACGTCTGGGTGGACGCGCTGACCAACTACCTGACCGGCGTCGGCTTCCCCGACACCGACTCGGAGCGCTTCCGCAGGTTCTGGCCCGCCGACGTCCACGTGATCGGCAAGGACATCTCACGCTTCCACGCCATCTACTGGCCCGCCTTCCTCATGTCCGCGGGCCTCGAACTGCCGAAGCGCGTCATGATCCACGGCTTCCTGCACAACCGGGGCGTGAAGATGTCCAAGTCGCTCGGCAACACCGTGGCACCCGCGGACTGGGTGGACCAGTACGGCCTCGACTCCGTGCGCTTCTTCCTCCTCCGCGAGGTCCCGTTCGGGGCTGACGGCTCCTACAGCCACGAGGCCGTCGTCGGGCGGATGAACTCCGACCTGGCCAACAACTTCGGCAACCTGGCGCAGCGGTCACTGTCCATGGTGGCAAAGAACTGCGACGGTGCCGTGCCCCAGCCGGGAGCGTTCTCACCGGCCGACACGGAGATCCTCGACCAGGCCCATGCCCTGCTGGAGGCCAGCCGTGCTGCGTACGACCGGCAGGAGTTCTCCCGCGCCCTCGAAGCCGTGTGGACAGTCCTCGGCGACACGAACGCCTACTTCGCCGACCAGCAGCCCTGGGTCCTGCGGAAGACCGATCCCGAGCGCATGAACACCGTCCTGTACGTGACCCTGGAGGTCCTCCGGGTGGTGGCCGTCCTCGCGCAGCCCGTCATGCCGGGCAGCGCAGGGCAGATCCTCACGGCGCTCGGCCAGGGCACGGAGGCCGACGACGCCCGGCGTCTCTTCAGCGCGCTCGACCGGCGCATCGAGCCGGGCACCGCCCTGCCCGCACCGTCGCCGGTGTTCCCGAAGTACGAGGAGCCCGCCGCGTCCTGACGTTGCGGCGGGCCGCTGGGCCTCAGTGCCGCAGGAAGCGGTCCGCTGCCGTCTCCGTCATGACGCGGGCGACGGTCTCCTGCTGGCGCTTCGACGCGTCGAGCAGCTGCTCCAGGACGGGTCGGTTGAGCACCGCGTCGCCCGTGGTCGCGGAGGCATCGGCGGACAGCGCGAGGAGTGTGGACCAGAGTGCCTCCTTGCCCTTGAGCAGGGACTGGAGGGCTTCGAGTTCCAGTTGGGCGCCGGCGTTGGCCCTGCGCCTCATCGGGTTGAGCGGATCGAGTTCCGCGACGACGGACAGGACTCGTGCCAGCGCCATCTTCAGAAGGCTCGGCCGGTGGCCCAGAGCCTTGATGAGCCGTTTGAGGAAGGCGCGCTCCTGGCCGATCTCGCGGCGCAGTCGGGCGAAATCCTCCTCGTGGGGAGTTCCGGCCCAGGAGACCCGCGCCGCACTGAAGAGGCGGACTCCGTTGGTCGCGCCGACGAGGTGCAGGTCGAGGTAGGGCAGCAGTGTCCCGAGGTCCAGCTGGCGTACCGGGGTGCCGTTCGCGACGCGCGTCATGGGAAGTCCTTCCGTGGTTCGTTCAGCTCATCACCCTACGGGAGCGTGGTTCAACAGCGGTAGCGTGATGGCGACGGCGGTGCCGACGCCGAGGCTCGATTCGATCGTGATAGTCCCGTGGTGCGCCTCGAACGTCTTCTTCGCGATGGACAGGCCGAGCCCGACTCCCGGCAGGACCTGGTTCGCGTTGGCCGCCCGGTGGAAGGACTCGAACAGTCGGGGCAGGTCGTCCGGGGGGATGCCGATGCCGGTATCGCGCACGACGACGACCACGTGTCCCTCATCGGGTTCGTGCGTGAGTCCGACGAAGACCGTGCCGTCCTCCGGGGTGAACTTGATGGCGTTGGACAGCACGATGGCCAGGGCTGCGGAGAGCTGCTCGCGGTTGCCGGAGACCGTCACGGCGTGGTCCGGCAGTGCGGAGTCCAGCGTGATGCCGCCGGCCGAGGCCTGCAGCACGGCGCGGCCGGTCAGCTGCGAGACGAGGTGGACGAGATCGACGGGGCCGTGTTCGGACGCGTCGGTGTCCCGCGAGGAGACCGCCGAGATGTGCTCGATGAGCTCGCTCAGCTTCGCGGTATTGCGTTCGACGGCCTGGAGCATCGTGCTGGCTTCCGGCGGCAGCTCGCCGCCCACGCCGTCGAGGATCATCTCGAGGTATCCGGCGATCGATGCGAGCGGAGTCCTCAGCTCGTGGTTCACGGTCCCCACGAAGTCGCTCTTCGCCTGGTTGAGGGCGCTCAGTTTGCGGACGGCCTGCTGCTGCCGGGAGATGAGCTGCGCTTGGATCAGTCCGTGGGCGAGGTTGCCGAGGACATGCTGCGTCAGCGCGCTCTCCACGCCGGACCAGGCGAGCGGCGTCTCCTCGCTGATGATCCAGAGCACACCGAACGGGGTGTCCCCCTCACCGAGCGCTGCCACGACCCCGCTGACCGTGCTGCCGTTGCCCGCGCGGTCGCACAGCCATCCGGGAGCCTCGACGTCGCGCACTGCGGGGACGGCCGCACCGGTGCTGAACCTCGCACTCGAGGACTCCTCCCAGAGCCTCAGCGCGAGGGCGAGGGAAGCCTCCTGGTGGATGCGCAGCGGGGCGGTGAGGGGCTGGCGCCTGGGGCCCGGTTCGCTCGTCCAGGTGCTGCTCCGGGCGGCGACCCGCTCGTCATCGAAGATCTGCAGCACGAGGTGGTGTGCGCCGAGCGCTCGCCCGACTGCCGGGAGGAACTGGTCGACCATCGCCGCCGGATCGTTCGTCGCCCGGATGCGCGCGGAGATCCGCCTCATCTCCTCGCGCAGGCGTGCCGAGGACGTCCTCTGCTGCTGGTGGCGCTGCTGCCGGGTGATGGCGGCGTGTGTCCGGTGCAGCAGTTCGGCGGGGGTGACCGGGCGGAAGACGACGTCCGACACGTAGGGCGTCAGCGCGTCCGGCAAGGCACTGGTACCGGCCTCGGGCAGGAGGAGGATCACCGGCAGGCGGGCGAGCTGTGGGTGCTCCACGACGACGTCGGCCAGGGACCCTGCGTAGGCGAGCGCCGTCTCGAGGTCCACGAGCAGGACGTCTGGTCGCGCCGCGAGCACCTCGTCGAGGAGCGCCTCGGGCGTGGTGGCGGTCCTGGAGGGATAGCCGCCGGCTGCGAGGACGCGCTGCAGGTCCGCGCAGTCCTCCGCGGACGGGGAAGCGACGACGGCAGATGCCTTCCCGCGAATCCCTGCTCTTGCCTCCTGCGCCACGGCGTCCTCTCCGACCCTCTGCTGCAATGTCCCTAATATATGCCGCTCGGAGCGGGAACCGAGGACGCCGTGCGCCGGAGCGTCAGTCCATGGCGAGTCCGGCGACGGGCGAGAGTCGTGCTGCCCGGTGGGCGGGGAGCACGGAGGCCAGCAGTCCGGCGGCGACTGCCACAGCGAGGACCGCCCCGACCTGGCCGATCGGCACGGACGGGCTGACCGTCGCGATCCCGCCCAGCGCCGACTGCGCCCCGAGCCAGCCGTAGAGGATACCGAGGCCGGTTCCCAGGAGCGCCGCGACCCCCGCGACGAGAACCGCCTCGACCGCCAGCATCCCGCGCAGCTGTGCCCGTGTGAGACCGAGGGCACGCAGGAGCGAGTTCTCCCGGCGCCGCTCCAGCACGGACAGGGACAGCGTGTTGGCGACCCCGATGAGTGCGATCAGGACGGCGACGGCGAGCAGCGCCGTCACGATCAGCAGCAGTACATCGATGATCTGGTTGTAGGCCGCACGCTCCACCGCTGCTCCGGTGACCTGGTACTCGGAGACCCCGGTGGCTGCGACGATCCGTGACTGGATGTCCGCTACCGTCCCTGCGTCCCGTGCGTCGTCGAGCCCGAGCCAGAACGTCGCGCCGACGTAGGAGGACAGGGATCCCTGCAGATCCGCCGGATCGGGATCCCCGGCGGCTCCCAGGTAGGCGGACAGCGCGCCGTCCGGGGTGCCGCCGAGGGCCTCCGCGGTCGCGGGGGTGATGAGCGGCAGGAAGAAGGTGGCATCGGTGGAGGTGACGGGAAGGGTCGAAGGACCATTCGCGGCCTCCACGGTCACTTCGCCCTGGTTCCAGTCCTGGGGCGCCAGGACCATCCCGTCCGTCAGTGCGACTCCCTGCGCCCTGAGCACGCCGGCGATCGCTGCCGGGTCGGCGGCGTAGACCAGGGATGCGCCGTCCTCGGCGCTCGTGAGCAGAACCGGGGTGAGTTCGACGACGGCCCGCACGCCGTCGACCTGCAGGAGCGTGGACGGGTTCACGCTCGCACCGGGCACGGCAGCTGCAGTCCCGAGCCCCGAGATCTCGAGGTCGACGGCGTAGTTCTCGTCCAGCTCGCGGTCGAAGGCCGTCCGGGCGGTCTGCGCCCCGACCATCATCATGGTCACGAGCGTCACGCCGACCATCAGCGCCGCCGACGACGCGGTGGTGCGCGCCGGATTTCGGACGGCATTGACGGACGCGAGGGTGCCGGGAACCCCGAGCGGGCGGGCCATCCTCCCGACGGCGGCCACGCTCACCGGGACGAAGAAGGGGGAGAGGAGCATGACGCCGAGGAAGGACACCGCGCCGCCTGCCACGGCAGGCAGGATCGCGACCGACACGGCGCCGAGCAGGAGGAGCGCCGCCCCACCGCACACCGCCACCAGGCCGATCACGAGGCGGACGCGGCCGCTCGCGCTCCCGGTGGTCGGCGGCTCCGACGGACGGAGCGCGGCCAGGGGCGCGACCCGTGTCGCTGCGCGCGCCGGCACGAGCGCCGCGAGCAGGGTCATCAGGACTCCGACACCGACGCCTGTCACCGCGGCCGACGGCGGAACGGCCAGGACGGCGAAGGACCCGAAGCCTGTCCGGCGGGCAAGCCCCACGAGGGCGGCCATGACCCCGACGGCGAGCAGGACGCCGAGCACCGATGACACCAGTCCCACGACGGCGCCCTCGACCAGCACCGATGCCCGGACCTGGCGCCGCTCGGCACCGATGCAGCGCAACAGGGCCAGTTCACGCGTACGCTGCGCCACCAGGACCGAGAACGTGTTCGAGATGACGAGTCCGGCGACGAGGACGGCCACGGCCGCGAAGGCGAGGAGGATCCCCGTGAGCGCGTCACCGCCGTCCGAGAGCGCCGCGACATCCGTGACGGTCTGTTCGGCGGCGGTCCTCACCACCAGGTCGGCGGCCCCATCGGTCCGCGATGCGGCGAGGGAAGCGGCGACGGCCGAGGCGACCGCCGTCGGATCGGCGCCGGGCGACAGCGCGAGCTGGAGATTGCGGTAGGTCGTCCCACCCTCATTCACCTCGCGCACCACGGAGGAGGGGGCGAGGACCTGAGCCGCCCCGGAGAGCATGGGATCGGCACTCGGCGCGGTGAGTCCCGTGACGGTGAGTGCATGGACCGGGGAGGTGGGAGCGGCTCCGGAGTCGACGGCGAGGGTGTCGCCGGGGACGACACCCAGACGCACGGCCGATGCCTCGTCCAGTGCCACGTCGCCCGGTCCCGAAGGGTAGGTGCCCTTCGTCACCCTCGTGGTCTCGAGCCGGTCCGGTGCCACCGCGGTGAGGACGGCGAGCGCGGTGGCCGACCCCGTGGTGACCCGGGTGTAGGCGCGCTCGAGCCCGTGGACGACGTCCACTCCGGGGACGGACGCGAGCTCCCCGGCGATCTCGGCGGGCACCTCCGGGCCCTCCTGCCCGGTCACCACGAGGCCGGCCTTGGCATAGGAGGCGCCGATGCTCTCGCCGAGACTGGCCCTCGTGGTCGCACCGACCATGAGCGTCGCGGAGAGGAAGGCGACGCCGAGCATCACGGCGAGGCCGACGGCGAGAAAGCGCCGTGCATGGACACGGACCTGCGCGAGGGCTACCTGCAGCACGCTATGCCCCCAGCTTCGCGAGTGCAGCGAGGATCGCCTCGGGTGTGGACTGCTCGAGTTCGCCGACGAGCGTGCCGTCCTCGAGGAGGACCACCCGGTCGGCGTAGGAGGCCGCGACCGGGTCGTGGGTGACCATGATGATGCTCTGGCCCATCTCGCGGCAGCTCCGCCGCAGGAGGGACAGGACCTCCGCACCGGTCGTCGAGTCGAGATTGCCCGTGGGCTCGTCGCCGAAGATCACGTCCGGCCTCGTCAGGAGGGCGCGGGCGACGGCGACCCTCTGCTGCTGTCCGCCGGAGAGTTCATGGGGGCGATGGGACAACCGGCCGGCCAGTCCCAGGGAGGACGAGATCTGCTGCAGCCAGGCGGTGTCCACGCTGCCACCGGCGAGGGCCACCGGCAGGGTGATGTTCTGCTCCGCCGTCAGGGTCGGTACGAGATTGAAGGCCTGGAACACGAAACCGACGCGCTCGCGGCGCAGTCGGGTGAGTGCGGTGTCGGGCAGCCCGGTGATGTCGGTCCCACCGATCCAGAGCCGTCCGGCGTCGATGCTGTCGAGGCCGGCGAGGCAGTGCATGAGTGTCGACTTGCCGGAGCCGGACGGACCCATGATGGCCGTGAAGCGTCCCCGGTCGAAATCGAGTGAGACATCGCGGAGGGCGTGGACGGCGGTCTCGCCGCGCCCGTAGCTCTTGGAGACGCCCCTGGCGGAGACAGCGGCTGTCGGAGCGGGGGAGCTGTCCGCGGGGATCGCCGTCGTGCCGGCGGGATGCATGGAAGTAGTCATGCCTCCACGCTATGGATCCTCCGGTCCCGGCGGATCGGCGCCAGGTCCGGGGTTGTGGCGCAGTTCGTCATACCGGGGGATGAGCGGCAAGGGCGGGGGACTACGACCGGCCGCCGGTATCGTTCCCCGGGACGGGAGGCACCCTCCCGTCCGAGGCGGTGTCAGGGGCGGACGATCCCCGTCTCGTAGGCCATGACCACGGCCTGGACGCGGTCCCGTGCCTCGAGCTTGGCGAGGATGTGGCCCACGTGTGTCTTCACCGTGGCCTCGGAGAGGAACAGTTTCAGGGCGATCTCCGGGTTCGAGAGTCCCTGGGCGATGAGTTCGAACACCTCGCGCTCGCGGGCCGTCAGCCGCGCCACCGCGGCGGCGTGCGCGTCCTGCGTTGCCGAGGGCTGGCGCAGGAGCGGCGCCACGTGGTCGAGCAGCCGGCGCGTGGTGGACGGCGCGATGACGGCGTCGCCTCGGTATACGGTCCGGACCGCCTCGAGCAGTTCCTCGGGTGGGGCGTCCTTGAGCAGGAAGCCGCTCGCTCCCGCGTGGATCGCGGACAGGGCGTACTCGTCGAGGTCGAAGGTCGTCAGGACCACGATGCGCGGTCCTGCGTCCCCGCCGGACGTGGCGGGGACGCGACGAACGTGCTCGGCGAGGATACGGTGCGTGGCCTCGATGCCGTCCATGCCCGGCATGCGCACATCCATCAGGACGACGTCGGCCCGCGTGGTCGCGAGGGCCCTCACCGCTTCCTCCCCGTTCGCGGCCTCGGCGACCACCTCGAGGTCGGGCTGCGAATTGATCAGCATGGCGAAACCGCTCCGCACCAGGTGCTGGTCGTCCACGATCGCGATGCGGATGGGAGGTGGGGCGTCGACGGCCGACGGTGTGCCGGACGGGGCGGTGCTGCTGGCGGTGCTGTCCACGGTCGTGTCGCTCTCCTGTGCTGTTCCTGGGCGTGCCGCTGAGCGGTACACCCAGCCTAGGCCTGCGTGTACGGGATGAACGCCTGCACGCGGTAGCCGCCCGCCGTGCGCGGCGCAGCCGAGACCGTGCCGTCGTAGAGCCGGACCCGCTCGGTCATGCCGATGATGCCCTGGCCCGCGCCCGCCGTGGCAGGATCCGGAGCGGCCCCACGCCCGTCGTCGTCCACCGTGATGATGAGTCCCCGCGGGCCGTACTCGAGCGACACCTCCGTGGACGTGGCCGACCCCGCGTGCTTGAGCACGTTCGTGAGCGACTCCTGCACCACCCGGTACGCCGTGAGCTCCGCTCCGAGCGGCAGGTCCCTGCGCGGTGTCCCGACGCGGCGGCAGTCGATCCGCACACCGGACCTGCGGACCGACTGGATGAGGGAGTCGATGTCCTCGAGCGTGGGGAGCGGCCGGGTGGACGCGCTCTCATCACCGCGGAGGACGCCGAGCAGCCGCCGCATCTCGCGCAGCGATCCCCGACCGGTGTCGGCGATGGTACCGAGCGTCCGTACGGCGACGTCGGGTGCCTGTGCGCTCGCATACCGCGCACCGTCGGCCTGCGTGATGATCACCGACAGGGAATGCGCCACGATGTCGTGCATCTCCCGGGCGATATGGCTGCGCTCGTCCGCCGCGGCGAGGTCGCGCTCCTGCTGCCGCTCCACCTCCAGGCGCCGGTTCCGGTCCTCGAGTGCACGGTAGGTGAGCCGCCGCGACCGGGCGAGGTCGCCCATCGTCCAGGCGAGGAGCGCGAGGGACTCCACGAAGAACAGCAGGATCAGGAACAGGGGCACCGTGCTCAGCACCGAGTTGCTTCCGCTCACACCCAGCAGGTCGCCGTACCGCACGAGCCCGATAGCGGCCCCGGCGATGGCGAGACCGAGGCCCCCGAGGCTCGCCCAGCGCGGGCCGAAGGCGGCCAGGGTGTAGATCGTGATGAGGATGACGACCTGGGCGGGAACCGGTTCGATGCCGGTGATGAGCTGCAGCACGGAGACGCCCGCGATGACCGTGGCCGAGGGCACCACGCGCGAACGGCGCCAAACGAGGGGGAGCACCAGGGCCACGGACACGACGACGGTCGGGCCGGTCCCCTCCACACCGCTCGCCGCGAACGGCAGGACGAGGACGACGAAGATCCCCAGCGCGAGCCATGCATCGATCGTCCCGGGGTGCGCGCGGACCCAGCGTGCCAGCCGCAGGTGGATGTCCATGGGGACCAACTCTAGGTGGGCCCCCGCCGTCGCACATCCGACTCTGGGTGGAGCCGTCTCACCCTGCGGACGGATTGTTGCGCGTGCTGCTGCTTTCCTACGCTGGGACCATGACTGATGCCCCGCACCGTATCGACCTCGCCGTCATCCCCGGAGACGGAATCGGCCCGGAAGTGACCGGGGAGGCGGTCAAGGTGCTGCGTGCGGCGGTGGGTGACGACGTCGAGCTCTCGCTGACGGACTACGAACTGGGAGCGGAGCACTGGCTGGCCACGGGGGAGACCCTGCCCGACGCGACCCTGGAGCAGCTGCGGCGCCACGACGCCATCCTCTTCGGCGCCGTCGGGGCCGCCCCCGGTGACACCCGCATCCCCTCAGGGCTGATCGAGCGGGAGTTCCTGCTGAAGCTCCGCTTCTCGCTGGACCACTTCGTGAACCTGCGGCCCTCGAAGCTGTACCCGGGCGTGGCCAGTCCGCTGGCCGATCCCGGCGTCATCGACTTCGTCGTCGTGCGTGAGGGAACGGAGGGGCCGTACACCGGCAACGGGGGAACGCTGCGCGGTGGGACGCCGCACGAGGTCGCCACGGAGGTCTCACTCAACACCGCACATGGAGTGGAGCGCGTCGTGCGGGACGCCTTCGCACGTGCGTCCGGGCGCCGGAAGAAGCTGACACTCGTGCACAAGCACAACGTCCTCGTCTACGCGGGCCACCTGTGGAAGCGCACCGTCGAGGCCGTCGCCGCCGAGTTCCCCGACGTGACCCACGACTACCTGCACGTGGACGCCGCGATGATCTTCCTCGTCACCGACCCCTCGCGCTTCGACGTCATCGTCACGGACAACCTCTTCGGCGACATCGTCACGGACCTGGCTGCAGCGGTCTCGGGGGGAATCGGCCTCGCGGCCTCCGCGAACCTCAACATGGACCGCACGGCTCCCTCGATGTTCGAGCCGGTGCACGGGTCCGCCCCGGACATCGCCGGCCAGCAGATCGCCGACCCGACGGCCGCGATCCTGTCCGGAGCGCTTCTGCTCCGTCACCTCGGCCTCGACACCCACGCCCAGCGGATCGAGCAGGCCGTCGAGAAGGACATCGCCTCGCGTTCCGGTGCCCGCAGGACCTCGGCCATCGGCGATGCTATTGCCGCTGCCGTGTCCTAAGGTGGTTACACATCATTAACCCAGTGCCGGAGCACTGACCACCGACGGGCGACGGCGGCCATGCCGCGCGTGCAGTCCGTTCCAGCGCGGAGGAACCATGACAGCCACCGATACCCAGTTCGCCCAGCACCTGTCGACGCAGCGGAAGTCGGCCGAGGAGCGGGAGGCGGTGCTGGCGAATCCGGGCTTCGGCAACTTCTTCACCGACCACACGGCCATCGTCGACTTCCGCGTCGACGAGTCCGGCGTCGGCGGCTGGCACGATGCACGGCTCGAACCCTACGGCCCGATCGCCCTCGATCCGGCGGCCGCCGTCCTGCACTACGGGCAGGAGATCTTCGAGGGCATGAAGGCCTACCGGCACGCCGACGGCTCCGTCTGGACGTTCCGCGCCGACGCGAACGCGGCCCGCCTGAACCGCTCCGCAGCCCGCCTCGCCCTGCCCCAGCTGCCCGAGGAACTGTTCCTCGAGTCCCTGCGCCAGCTCGTCTCCGCCGACTCCGACTGGATTCCCTCCGGAGACGGGGAGAGCCTCTACCTCCGGCCGTTCATGATCGCCACCGAGGCATTTCTCGGCGTCCGGCCCGCCCGCGAGGTCTCCTACCGGGTGATCGCGTCACCCGCGGGCAACTACTTCGGCGGCGAGGTGAAGCCCGTGGACATCTGGGTCTCCCGCAACTACGCCCGTGCCGGGCGCGGCGGTACGGGTGCTGCGAAGGCCGGCGGCAACTACGCCTCGTCGCTCGCGGCGCAGCTCGAGGCCGAAGCGCACGGCTGCAAGCAGGTGCTCTTCCTCGACCAGTTCAACGACAACGCAGTCGAGGAACTCGGCGGCATGAACGTCTTCTTCGTGTTCCGGGACGGTTCCCTCGTCACTCCTGCGCTCTCCGGCACCATTCTCGAGGGCGTCACCCGGTCCTCGATCATCCAGCTCGGCAGGGACCGGGGACTCCAGGTGAGCGAACGCAAGATCACGCTCGATGAATGGCGCGACGGCGTCGCCAGCGGCGACATCACCGAGGTCTTCGCCTGCGGTACTGCCGCTGTCATCACGCCCATCGGGCAACTGCGCGACGGCGACGATTTCATCGGCTCTGCGGGCGCACCGGCCGGCGAGGTGACCATGTCGATCCGGAGCCAGCTGCTGGGCATCCAGACCGGCGTCGTGGAGGACACGCACGGCTGGCTGACGCGCCTGGTCTGAGACTGATCGCTACGCGCGGTGCCCGCCGTCCGTCTGCCCAGCCGGTCAGCGGGACGGTGCGATCTCGGAACCGTCGATGCCCTCGCCGGCGCGGAGATAACGCGTGGTCGCGAGCAGCGCTGACGCGTCGTCGGTGGGCAGGGGGCGGCTGAAGTAGTACCCCTGGCCGCTGGCGCATCCGAGCGCCCGCAACTGGTCCGCCTGCTCCCGCGTCTCGATGCCCTCGAAGACCGCTTCGAGTCCGGCCGCCCGGATGAGCTGCAGGATCGCCGCGACGAACTCGAGCTGGCCGGCCCTCGTGTTCAGCTCGACCAGGAGGGAGCGGTCCACCTTGACCATGCTCACGGGTAGCTCGCGGAGGTAGCTGATGGAGGAATAGCCCGTTCCGAAGTCGTCGATCTCGATGCCGACCCCGAGCTGCTGCAGGCTCAGCAGCGAGTACATCTCCACCTCGCCGCGCGTCACGATCGCCGTTTCGGTGATCTCGATCACGAGGCTGTGCGCCGGCAGGTCCAGTGCGCGGAGCAGTGACCGGACGTGGTCGACGAGGTCCAGCTGCTTGAGTTCGACGGCGGACAGGTTGACCCTCAGCTGGAAGTCGTCGTCGAGTGCGAAGTCGCTGCGCCACTGGGCGAGCTGCCTCAGTGACGTGGACATGACCCAGCGGTCGAGGTCGTGGATGACCCCGATCTCCTCGGCCAGCGGGATGAAGGTGTCCGGGGGAATCAGTCCGCGCAGGGGGTGCTGCCACCGCACGAGGACCTCGACGCCCAGGATCCGGTTCGTCGCGAGCTCCACCACCGGCTGGTAGTGGAGGATGAGCTCATTGGAACTGATGGCACCCCGCAGCTCGGTGGCCATCTGGCTCCGGAGCTGCCGCGAGTACAGCATCACCGGTTCGAAGACCTTGATGATGCTGCGCCCCTCGCGCTTTGCCGCGTACATCGCCGTGTCCGCATCCAGCAGGAGGTCGTCGGCCGTCTGACCGGGAGCGCCCAGGCGCACACCGATGCTCGCCTTGGCAGTGACGTAGAGCGAATCCAGCTGGATCTGTTCGCCCAGGACCTCGAGGGCGCGGCGCGCTACCTGGGTGGCGACTTCCCTGGATGCGGCAGGAAGCAGGATCGCGAACTCGTCGCCGCCGAGACGCGCCACGAGGTCGCTCTCGCGCACGACGCTGTTGAGCCGAGCGGCGACTTCCTGGAGGACGCGGTCGCCGGCGTCGTGCCCGAAGCGGTCGTTCACGTTCTTGAAGCTGTCCAGGTCGAGGAGCAGAAGGGCCGGGGGCAGTGCTCCGTTCGCGGCCTGGCCGAGCGCTTCCTCGATCCCTTCCATGAGTGCGACGCGGTTGGCGAGGCCGGTCAGGGCGTCGGACATCGCCATCTTCATCATGTCCAGGTGCGCCTGGCGAAGCATGGCGGTGCGGCTCTCGACGCGCTTCTCGAACTGCTCGTAGACCTGCTCGAGCTCCTCCGCGAGCAGGTTCACTCCGGTGATGACGGCGTCGACCTCGTCCCTCGCCGTCGAGGGTTCGATGCGGCTGCTCAATTCTCCCCGGGAAAGCCGGACGATGCTCTCGACCAGCATCGCGAGCCGGGGGTCCTTGTGGTCAGCGCTCATCGGTCCCAGCGTACATTCCGGAGGGAACCCGTCCTGCGGGACGGGCCCGGCTGCCATCGCGGTGACAGGGCCGCGTGGTGCAGACGATGATCGTCGTCATGGCGCTACCCCCGAGTTGCCGCCGCCGAACAAGGAATGGAGCGCGTCGACCTCTGCCGTCGCGCATGTCCTGCAGTGACCGGATCCATGATGCATCCGCACTACCTGACGGGGGCAAGATTAGCATTCCTCCCCGCGGATCCTACCGACGTGCCTCGCCCGTCCGCGCCGCGCTGGCCCTCGGTTCAGTCCGGGCATGAATGAGCCCCGGCCAGGGTGGGAGTAATGGGGGAAAACGCCCGGCCCGACCGGGGCCTGAGATGACTCTATGCCAGCAGGGCCAGCAGTCAACTCGTGGCATCTTCGAGGGACGGTTTCTTGACAACGGTCAGGAGATCGGGGCCGTCTTATCCCCGCAACCCCTGCAGGCTGTGGATCAGGGCCCTGGCCGCTGACGCCCTGTCTTCCGCGCCGGACTCGAGGAAGAGATTTTCGCTCTCTTCAAGATTGATGATCGCCTCGGTGTCCCTGCTGCGTGCAGACTGGGCTTGTCCCAGCAGGAAATGAGCCTGTGCCGCGATGTGCTTGGCGAGCAGATGCTTCTGGTCGATGATCGCGGAGAGCAGTTCGACCGCGGCGTCGAACTGCCCGGTCAATACAAGCCATTGGGCCCGGTTCAGGCGCAACTCAAGCTGATCCCGCTGGGTGCCGCCGACGATCGAGCTAGCTAGTTCGGCACGTTCTATGCATTCAAGTGTCTCGGGCTCGATCAAACCAGCCGTGAGGCGGAACTGGGCCGATCCTCGGTTGAACCGAGCCCATAGGTCGAGGTCATTGGTCGGCGACAGGTTCTTGGCAGCCTGCTGGTGATAAGCGACACCCTCGGTGATGTGTTTGAGGAGGAAGGCCACATTGCCGATGGCCCAGTAGCCGAGACCGCTCGTTTGGCTATTTGGTTCTGCTGATAGCATCTCGGCAAGCACGAGACACTCCCTCCAAGCATCTTCCAGGAGGACACTCTCGGCCAGAGAAGCAATGAGCGCGTTTTGCGCCTCGATGGCGATGGCGTTGTGGACCGGCTCGGTCAGGGCCGCTGCGACCGCGCTTCGGGCTGCTGAAACTGCCGTGGTCAGGTCACCGCTGCCCTGCAAAGCGAAAGCGCGCAGGGTGAAGATTCGCGCTTGCAATGCCACCGACTGCTGAGTCAGGGGGTGGTGCGCCAGTTCATCCGCCACTGCCAATGACTCGTTCATCAGGTCCTGTTTGCGGAGGCATTCCGACACCAGGAAGGAGGCGTTCCACCAACTCTCCTCTTCATGGTTCGCCGCCGACATAGCGGCCCACTCTTCGGCAAGCTTCTGCGCCGCCGCGTAGTTTCTCTGGTTCCATGCGTCGCGGGCTTGGAACTCGAGCAGCATGCGTTGGCCGGAATCGTGCTGATGTGACATGCGTACCTATGACTTCCGGTTGACGGTCTGACTCATACCATTCTCGGTTCAGAAGGCTCGGGGAACAATCCTGCGGAAATAGTTCAAAATAACTTCGTAGAATCTGTTACAGAAGTGACTGGTGTGGCTTACGATAAATACGGAGGACGCCGTGGTACCTATGCGGAACTCCAACCACTGTCGATCAAGCCATAAGGACGTACGCCATGAAGCGCTTCACCTCTGCCCTCCTGCTCGCAACCCTCCTCGTCAGCGGAGGTGCTGCAGCAGCCAACGCGGCTCCTGCCAAGGCCGGCTCCGATACCACTGTCTCCTCGACCGATCGCGTCGGCTACTGGCCCTACTAAGCCGATCGCTTGATCCTGACGTCTCGCAGGGTCTTTGAGTTTCCGGTCTGATCCGCAGTACCGATACCGCGGGCACCCTCGTTTCTGGGGAGGGAGTGCCCGCGGTATCTCTTTAACTCCCTGGTGCGAGCAAACCACATCCGGGCACGCTCCGCGGCCAACGCCTCACGTTAGGCTGGGCGCTATGCGAATTGCACGCTTTGTCGTAAATGATGACCCAACGTTCGGAGTCGTGGAGGGAACCGCCGGGAGCGAGGAAGTCGCCGTGATCCAGGGCGATCCCTTCTACGCCGGCGTCCAGCTCACCGGCGCACGCCATGCCCTGGAGGACGTCCGGCTCCTGGCCCCGGTCATTCCCCGCAGCAAGGTCGTGGGCGTCGGCCGGAACTACACCGACCACATCCAGGAGATGGGCAGCGAGACGCCGGCCGCACCGCTGATGTTCCTCAAGCCGAACACCTCGGTCATCGGTCCCGGCGACCCGATCATGCTGCCCTCCTTCTCCGACCAGATCTCCTACGAGGCCGAACTGGCCGTCGTCATCGGGCGCATCTGCAAGGACGTTCCGCTCGAGCGCGTGGACGACGTCGTCTTCGGCTACACCTGCGCCAACGACCTGACGGCGCGGGACGTCCAGAAGACTGACGACCAGTGGGCCCGCGCGAAGGGCTTCGACACCTCCTGCCCGATAGGGCCCTGGATCGAGACCGACCTCGATCCCGAGAACCTCAGCATCCGCGGGACGCTGGACGGCGAACTCCGCCAGGACGGCTCCACGAGCGACATGATCTGGGGAGCACGCGAGCTGGTGGCCTACGTGTCACAGGCTTTCACGCTGCTGCCAGGTGACGTCATCCTCACCGGGACACCCGCCGGGGTCGGAATGATCACCGACGGCCAGCGGTACGACGTCGACATCGAAGGCATCGGACGCCTGTCCAACCCAGCGCGCCGCTGACGGACAGGGCGTCGTCGGCCGCGGGACCGGCGACCGACGGCGCATCGGTGGCGGACAAGCTGCACACCCTCGGCGTCGCTGCCGTACGAGGGCGGGGCCGGTGGTCGCACTTAGACTGGGACCATCATGACTACTGCCGCAGATATCCCCACCGTCACCGATGCCACGCCCGTCCGGGTCCGATTCTGTCCGTCGCCGACGGGCACCCCGCATGTCGGGCTGATCCGCACGGCCCTGTTCAACTGGGCCTACGCGCGTCACACCGGGGGGAAGCTCGTCTTCCGCATCGAAGACACCGACGCCGCCCGTGACAGCGAGGAGAGCTACCACCAGCTCCTGGAGGCCATGACCTGGCTGGGTATCGACTGGGACGAGGGCGTCGAGGTCGGCGGGCCGCACGCGCCCTACCGCCAGTCGCAGCGCGGTGAGCTGTACCAGGACGTCATCGAACGCCTCGTCCAGGCCGGCCACCTCTACGAGTCCTTCTCCACGCCCGAGGAGGTGGAGGAGCGCCACCGGGCAGCAGGACGCGACGTCAAGCTCGGCTACGACAACTACGACCGCGCCCTGACCGAGGAACAGAAGGAAGCCTTCCGGTCCTCCGGGCGGCCGGCAGTCCTGCGCCTGCGCATGCCGGACGAGGACATCACGTTCACCGACCTCGTCCGCGGCGAGATCACCTTCCGGGCCGGTAGCGTGCCCGATTTCGCCGTCGTGCGGGCCAACGGGGCGCCGCTGTACACGCTCGTCAACCCTGTCGACGACGCCCTCATGGGGATCACGCACGTCCTCCGCGGAGAGGACCTGCTGTCCTCCACGCCGCGCCAGGTGGCGCTGTACCGCGCGCTGATCGACATCGGAGTCGCACGCTACATGCCGCTGTTCGGCCACCTGCCGTACGTCATGGGCCAGGGCAACAAGAAACTGTCCAAGCGGGATCCCGAGTCCAACCTCTTCCTACACCGGGAGCGCGGCTTCATCCGCGAGGGACTCCTGAACTACCTGTCGCTGCTCGGCTGGAGCCTCTCGGCCGACGAGGACATCTTCTCGGTCGAGCAGCTCGTCGAGAAGTTCGACGTGCGCGACGTCCTCGCCAACCCGGCGCGCTTCGACCTCAAGAAGGCCGAGGCGATCAACGGCACGCACGTACGGCTGCTCGACCCGGCCGAATTCCGCTCACGGCTCCTGCCCTACCTCGCCGCTGCCGGTCTCATCGGCGCCGACCCCACCGAGGAGGAGCTGCGGATCGTCGCGGAAGCGGCCCCACTCATCCAGGAACGCATCACCCTCCTCGGTGAGGCGCCGGAGATGCTGGGCTTCCTGTTCAAGGCCGACGACGCCATCGACATCGCCGACGACGCACGCAAGGGCCTGCCCGACAATCTGGGCGAGGTCCTCGACGCGACACTGGAGGCCCTCGAGGGGGTCGGGTCGTGGGACGCGGAGTCCCTGCAGGGCGCTCTCCGGTCCGCGCTGGTGGACACGCTGGGGCTGAAGCCCCGCCTGGCGTTCGGGCCGGTGCGCACGGCTATCTCGGGCCGCAGGATCTCACCGCCGCTGTTCGAGTCGATGGTGATCCTCGGGCGGGACTCCTCGCTCGCCCGGGTCCGCGCGCTCCGCGCCACGGTGGACTGAGCTGTGCCGTTTCCGACGCCCCCGGCAGGGGCGGAGCAGGCGGTCCAGGAGAGCCCGGGCGTCGACGGCGTCCTGTTCGACATCGACGAAACGCTCGTCGACCTCGAGCAGGCCATGGGGCGGACGCTCCAGGCCATTCCCGATCCTGCGCTCGACCACCTCAGCGACGACGACTGGGTACGGTACAAGGCCCTGTACACGGGCGACCCGCAGAGGCACTACGACCGCTTCCTCGCCGGTGAGCTCACCTTCGAGGAGCAGCGCGTGCATCGGATCCGCCACGCACGGGCGGGCTTCACCCGTGAGCCCTTCCTCGGCCACACGGCGGATGCCTGGGTGCGGGCGTACGAGCAGACGCTTCCCCTGCACTTCCGGGCCTACGACGACGTCGTGCCGCTGCTCGACGAACTCGACGCGAGGGGCATCCCCTACGGAGCCGTCAGCAACAACGTGCACGACTACCAGAGGGCCAAACTGGACCGGGCGGGCCTGAACCGCATATCCGTCCTCGTCGGCATCGACGCGGTCGGCGTCGCGAAGCCCGAGCCCGGCATCTACCTGGAGGGCGCCAGGCTCATCGGCACAGCTCCGGAACGCACCCTGTACGTGGGGGACAACCGCCTGATCGATGCCGTCGGGGCACGCTCGGCAGGTCTCGTCGGCGTCTGGCTCGACCGCACGGGCATGCGCGGGGAACCCGGTACGGAATCGGCTCGGGAGCCCTCCGTGGTCCCGGTGGAGACGCCCGAGAAGGCGGGGAATCCGGCGGGACCCGGTTCCGCCGAGGAAGCCCTCGAGGTGCCGCGCATTGCGGATCTGACGGCCGTTTTGCAGTTCCTGCCCTCTGTCCGGTAAAGTTATTTCTCGGCGCGGAGCGGTTACGCGGTCGAAAACCCAGCACGATCGGGTCTTCGAAAAGTGCCATTGGGGTATGGTGTAATTGGCAACACACTGGTTTCTGGTACCAACATTCTAGGTTCGAGTCCTGGTACCCCAGCGCACTCCGGTCCTCACGGGCAGGATGGCAAAAAGCAGTAAAAAGCAGTAGTAGGATGGAAAAGTACTGGCCCCATCGTATAGCGGCCTAGTACGCTGCCCTCTCACGGCGGTAACGCGGGTTCGAATCCCGCTGGGGTCACAGCAGCTCGAAAGGGCGCACGTCCGCAAGGGCACAACGGGAAATCCCGGACATCGGCCGATGTCCGGGATTTTCTGTTGTCCAGAAGAATGTCTTCCGGTTAAGTCCGGGGCGTGCTGGCGTGGAGCCCTGAACGCAGGGGGAAGGGCTGGCATGATGGAGCCATGAGCGCACCATCCACCGCCAGCGAAGCCCGGGGGCTGCCCCCGCTGTTGCGGGAAGTACGCGGCGCGCTCGAGAACCTCGCGTTCCCCCTGGCCCTGCCGAGCTCGGCCGACGCGAGGGAATCGGCGGTCGCCGCCCGTGCTCAGCTGAACGATTACATCCTTCCCAGGCTGGCCAGCCTCGACGCGCCACTGATCGCCGTCGTCGGCGGTTCGACGGGTGCCGGCAAGTCCACCCTCGTCAACGCCCTCGTGGGCCGTCCCGTGTCCGTGACGGGCGCCGTTCGGCCCACCACACGCCAGCCGCTCCTGCTCCACCACCCCGATGACGCAGGCTGGTTCGACGACGCCCGCGTCCTGCCGACGCTCAGCCGGGTCCGGCTGGCGGGCGACGACGGCGCGGAGGACGGGGATCCCACACACCAGCCGGACCCCGCAACGACGATGGACCCGTCCGCAGAACGGGGGCCCGCCGCCGGGCCGGACACCCTTCTCCTGCGGCCCACCCGGACTCTTCCGGCCGGCCTCGCACTGCTGGACGCTCCCGACGTCGATTCCATCGCGGACGAGAACCGCAAGCTCGCCGGACAGTTGCTGGCGGCAGCGGATCTCTGGATCTTCGTGACGACGGCGAACCGCTACGCCGACGCCGTGCCGTGGAAGCTGCTGGCCGAGGCGGGGCGGCGCGACGTCCTGGTGGCGGTCGTCCTCGATCGCGTGCCGACCGGTGTGGAGGAGGAGATCAGGGGCGACCTCCTGAACCTCCTGTCCGCCGAGAACCTCGGACACGCTCCCATCTTCGTCGTCCCGGAACTTCCCCTCGGCTCGTCGCGCATGCTGCCCGCGGACGCCGTGGTGCCGATCAGCCGGTGGCTGCAGGCGCTCGCCGCCGACGCCGAGGGCCGCCGGGACATCGCCCGGCGCACTGTGAAGGGTGCCATGCGCGCGCTGGCAGGGCGCATCGATTCGATCGCCGACGCGGCCGCGCAGGAGCAGTCGGTCGGTGACGCACTGCGCGCCTCGGTCGACGCCGCCTACCGCGACGCGCTGACCGATGTCCTTGCCGCCACCGAGGACGGCAGGCTGCTGCGCGGCGAAGTGCTGGCCCGCTGGCAGGATTTCGTCGGCACGGGTGAATTCATGCGGGGGCTCGAGACGAGGATCGGCTGGGCGCGGGACCGGGTCAGTGCGTTCTTCACCGGCCGGCCGGCTCCTGCCGCGACGGTGGCGGACGCCATCGGGAGCGGCCTGCAGACCGTCATCGTGGAGCAGGCGGCGCGCGCGGACGAAGCGACGCGCCGCCGCTGGCGGGCGGAGCAGGCCGGCAGGGTGCTGCTCGAGGGCGTGCCCTCCTGGCGTGCCGATGACTTCTCTTCCAGCGTGGCCCGCGAGATCCGGGCGTGGCAGCAGGACCTCCTGCAGCTGGTGCAGGCCGAGGGGGCCGACAAGCGGTTCACGGCGCGGATGCTCTCCTTCGGCGTCAACGGCGTCGCCGTGGCACTGATGGTGGTGGTCTTCGCCTCGACCGGCGGGCTGACCGGTGGTGAGATCGGCATCGCCGGAGCGTCGGCGATCGCGGGCCAGAAACTCCTGGAAGCGGTGTTCGGTGATGATGCCGTGCGGCGCCTGACGGCGATCGCCCGGAAGAACCTGTCGCAGCGGGTGGATGGCCTGTTCCGGCACGAACGCGAGGACTTCGACCGCTGCCTCGAGCCGCTGGCCCACCAGACGCCGGCGGAGTCGCTGCGTGTCCTGGCCCAGCAGCTGCGCACGGCGGTTCCGACCGGACTGCAGGCAGCCGCGGAGGACGAGGCATGAGCCGAGACACCGGAGCGGCGGCGGACGCGCTGCTCGCGACCTCCCTTCTGGACGCTCTGGACCGCCTCCAGGAGGCGTACGAGCTCGGGACGGACCGACTGCCGCAGGACGAGCTCGAGCGCCTCCGCGGCACGCTGGAGCGCGCCGGGGCGCGCCGGTCACTGTCAGCCGACCACACGGTCGTCGGTGTGTTCGGACCCACCGGCAGCGGGAAGTCCTCCCTCGTGAACGCGCTGAGCGGTACGGATGCCGCTCGGGTGGCCGCACGCCGTCCGACGACGTCGGAACCCCTCGCCCTCGTCTGGGGACGCCGGGGGAGCGATGAGCTGCTCGACTGGCTCGGAGTCAGCCAGCGTGTCCAACTGCCGGAGGGTGCCCCGCTCGTCGCCGGATCGGCCGCTGTGGCGGCGCAGGGAACTACTGCTGCGCTCCGATCCATGGGTGCCGCCGTCCTGGTCCTCGACGGGTACGAGGGGCATGAGGGGCACGAGGGTCGCCAGGACCGGCAGGATCGGCTCGACAGGCACGAGGAGCACAAGACGGATGCCGGGCGCGACGGGCACGACGCGCAGGGCACTGCCGACCCGACCGCCGGCCGGGCCCAGGATGCGGTGAGGGGCCTCCGCGGGTTCTTCCGGTGGCGGCGCCGTCCCAAGGCGCCGGCCGCGCCCCAGGCCGCGGCAGTGGTGCGGACCGTAGCAGCAGACGACGCCCCCGGCCTGATCCTCCTCGACCTCCCCGACTTCGATTCGACCACGCTCGCCCATCGCGAGATCGTCCAGCGGCTCGCCGGGCAGGTCGACGTCCTCCTGTGGGTGGTCGATCCCCAGAAGTACGCCGATGCGGCCCTCCATCACGGATTCCTGCGGGGGCTGGCGACCCACGAGGCCGTGACCATCGTGGCACTCAACCAGGCGGACCGCCTGGGGCCCCAGGACCTCGAAGCCGTCACGTCGTCGCTGAAGGGCATCCTGGCAGGCGAGGGACTGTCCGACGTCGTCGTCCTTCCGGTGTCCGCCCGCACCGGCGACGGCGTCACCGGGCTCGCCGGCGCCATTCGCACACTCGCCGAGAGCCGGGCAGCAGCCACGCGGAGGATGGCGGCGGACGCCGCACACGCCGCGGCGGAGCTCCTCCCCTTCGCCGTGGAGCACCCGGTGGCCAGGCCGTCCGGGGGAGCGATCACCGCCCTGTCCGACGAGCTCGGTTCCGCGGCGGGAGTACCGGTGGTGGTCGACGCCGTCCGCAGTGCATACCGCCGGGATGCGCACGCCGTGGCGGGCTGGCCCGTCACGCGCTGGCTGGCGGGGCTCCGTCCGGACCCGCTCCGGCGGCTGAATCTCCGACGGCAGGATGTCGCCCCTGACATGCGCCGGTCATCGCTGCCGCAGGGCCAGCCGGCCCAGCGTGCGAAGGTGGACCACGCCCTCCGCGTCTTCGGGGACGCGTCGGCCGGGGGAGCTGTCGAGCCCTGGCACACCTCCATCCGCGACGCTGCGCGTGGTCCGGCTGCCGACCTCACCGACGCCCTCGACTCGGCCGTCACCGGCACCGACCTCGAGACGGGCCGGCGGGCATGGTGGGGAATCTTCGGTCTCCTGCAGTGGGTCGCCTTCGCCGCGCTCGCCGCGGGACTGGCCTGGCTCGGCGTCCTGGCCGTTCTCGGGTTCCTGCAGCTCCCCGCGATCGACGTCCCACGGGTGGAGGGGTTCCCGCTTCCCACGCTCCTGATCCTCGGTGGCGTGGTGACCGGCATCCTGCTGGGCGTCGTCGCAGCGCTGCTGGCGCGATGGGGTGCGGCGCGTCGGGCGTCCCGGGTGCGACGACGGCTCCTGGCCTCATGTTCGCGCGTCGCTCACGAGGTCGTCATGCGGCCCGTGGAGGACGAGGTGGAACGCTGCAACAGCTTCCGCACAGCGGTCCTGGCGGCGCTTCAGCGCACCTGAACCACGGCCGGTGTCGGCGGGCGAAGGTGCCCGTCGCCTCGTCAGGAGGACCGGGCTGCCGTGCGGGCGACCGCGTTGTGGCCCGAGCAGACCCAGTCAACGGTTCCCGAGCCGATGCGCTCCGCGAGCACCCCGACGGAACGCGACGCTCCCTGCCTGTCGTTGTTCAGCACGCCGTAGAAGTTCCGGACGCGTCCGTCCGCGGAGACCCGGGCGGCGTCCCCGCTGAACAGCACGCCGCGCCACTGGTACGCATAGTGGCCGGGAGTGTGGCCAGGGGTGGGGAGATACTCGAGCCCGGGGAAGATCTCGCCTGAGCCGCTCAGCTCCCGGGCACCCTCGGGGAACGGGACGCGGGCCACCCTCTGCAGCACCTTCCGGAAGAGCGTCTTCGGCTTCGTACGGCCGCGGAGGACATCGGCGTCCTCGGCTCCGATCCACACCGTCGCACCGAGGACCTCCTGGAGCCGCTGCGCCGCCTGCGCATGGTCGGCGTCGTAGTGCGTCAGGACGATGTCGGTCACCGGGCCCGTTCTCGCCTCGTTGGCGCGGAGTTCGGCGATGACGCCGTCGAAACCGGAGGACATGCCCGGGTCGATCACCGCCGTGCGTCCGGCGCCCGAGACCACGAAGCCGTGCGAGCCCTTCTGCTGCTCGAGTTCGTAGCAATCATCGGCGATGAGGCGCATGGCTGTCCTTGTGCTGATCCGGGGGAAGAGGCTGGTCGAACACTACCAACGCGACAGTGCTGCCGACAGTGCTTGCGGGACCACAGGACTCCTGAGATCACAGAACTCCCGGGATCAGGCGAGGAGGCGTACGACCTTGTCCACCGTGTTGATGTTCCGCGTGGTGGACGTCGCCGCATAGCGTGCCTTCCCGAGCAGCTTCGCGAGCGGGACCTCGGTGGACTGCCCCTTGGGGGAGAACCACCCGATGGCGCTGCCGCCCGCAAGTACCTCGGGCCGTTCAGTCAATGCCTCGGCGTCGGCGAGGAAGGCCTCGAGGTCCGCGGGAGCCTTGAACAGGGTGACGTAGGTGTGCACGTCGTCCGCGCCCGCCGGAGGCTGGGGAACCGACGCGGCAATCGCGACGAGTTCGGCACGGCCGACGACGATGACCCAGGCGAGGTACCCGAAGCGGCGTCGCAGTGCTTCCTCCACGCACTCCGTGAGCTCGGCAGCGCCCAGGGGCGACGAGCACGTGACGTTGCCGCTGGCGAGCACCGTGGCCACATCGGTGACGGGAAGGGTGGCGAGCTCCTCGCGCAGCTCCGCCATCCGGACCGTGATCCCGCCGACGTTCACTCCGCGGAGGAAGATGGCGTACCGGTGGGTGGCGTCGGGACCGGCGTCGGTACCGGCCGTGGAGCCTGCTCCGGGGCGGGCCGGCATCACTCCGCCTTGCCGACGGCGAGGGTGAGCTGCCGTGCGGCGTCGGAGACGACCTCCGCGTGGATCCGCCCCGGTTGGCGGGTGAGGCGTTCCATCGGACCCGAGATCGAGACGGCGGCGATCACGCGCCCCGAGGGACCGCGTACCGGAGCCGAGACCGAGGCCACCCCCGCCTCCCGTTCCCCGAGGCTCTGGGCCCAGCCCCGCCGCCGGACGCCGGCGAGGACCGTGGGGGTGAAGCGCGCGTTCTGCAGTCCCTTGAGCAGGCGGTCGTGGTCCTCCCAGGCGAGGAGGCACTGCGCGGCGGACCCCGCCTTCATGGAGAGCTGCGTGCCGACCGGAATGGTGTCCCGCAATCCGACGGGACGCTCGGCCGAGGCGACGCAGACGCGCCAGTCGCCCTGGCGGCGGAAGAGCTGGGCGCTCTCTCCGGTGGCGTCGCGCAGGCTGAGCAGCACGGGGCCCGCCGCCGCGATGAGGCGGTCCTCGCCGGCAGCGGAGGCGAGCTCCACGAGCCTGCTGCCCAGGACGAAGCGCCCCTGGATGTCCCGACCGACCAGGCGATGGTGCGCGAGGGCGAGGGCCAGGCGGTGGACGGTGGGCCGCGCGAGACCCGTCGAAGCGACGAGTTGCGCCAGGGTGGTGGGTCCGGCCTCGAGGGCGTCGAGTACGAGGGCGGCCTTGTCGATAACTCCGACGCCGCTAGAATTGTCCATAAGATGATATTGCCGTCTCATTATCTGAGACGCAAGCTGTGCGGCTGGCACTCGCGGCACGGCACTGGTTGAGTTGTCGGAGCATCAGTCTCGGCAGCGGCCGCCCCACCGGGTACCGGCCCACCGGACAGAAAAGGACGATTGTCATGGGCAAGACACTGGCAGAGAAGGTCTGGGACGCGCACGTGGTCCGCAAGGGCGACGTCGTCGGCGCGGAGGCGCAGCCCGATCTCCTCTACATCGACCTGCATCTGATCCACGAGGTCACCTCGCCGCAGGCCTTCGAGGGTCTCCGGCTCGCCAACCGGCCCCTGCGGCGTCCTGACCTCACGATCGCCACCGAGGACCACAACACGCCGACGATCGACATCGACAAGCCGATCGCCGACCTGACCAGCCGCACGCAGATCGAGACCCTGCGCGCCAACTGCAGGGAGTTCGGCGTCCGCCTGCACTCGCTCGGCGACGCGGAGCAGGGCATCGTCCATGTCGTCGGGCCCCAGCTCGGCCTGACGCAGCCGGGACTGACCGTCGTCTGCGGCGACTCCCACACCTCCACGCACGGCGCGTTCGGGGCGCTCGCCATGGGCATCGGCACGTCCGAGGTGGAGCACGTCATGGCGACGCAGACCCTCTCCCTGAAGCCGTTCCGGACCATGGGCATCACGGTCGAGGGGACGCTGAAGCCCGGCGTGACGTCGAAGGACATCATCCTCGCCGTCATCGCCAAGATCGGGACTGGCGGCGGGCAGGGATACGTCCTCGAGTACCGCGGGTCGGCCATCCGCTCGCTGTCGATGGAAGCCCGCATGACCATCTGCAACATGTCGATCGAGGCAGGTGCGCGTGCCGGCATGGTCGCGCCCGACGACATCACCTTCGAGTACCTGAAGGGCCGGCCCCACGCGCCCCAGGGCGCGGACTGGGATGCCGCCGTCGCCGACTGGCGTGAGCTGCGCACCGACGACGACGCCGTCTTCGATGCCGAGGTCTTCCTCGACGCGGACGAGCTCGAGCCCTTCGTGACCTGGGGTACCAACCCCGGGCAGGGCGTCTCCCTCTCACAGGCCGTTCCCTCGCCCGACGACTTCGCGGACGAGAACGACAAGGCCGCGTGCAACCGCGCACTGGACTACATGGCGCTCGAGCCGGGTACGCCCATGAAGGACATCCGGGTGGACACCGTCTTCCTCGGTTCGTGCACCAACAGCCGCATCGAGGACCTGCGCATCGCCGCGGACATCATCCGGGGCAGGGAGAAGGACCCCGCGATCCGGATGATGGTGGTCCCTGGCTCGGCCCGCGTGCGCCTGCAGGCCGAGGCCGAGGGCCTGGACCGCGTGTTCAAGGACTTCGGTGCGGAGTGGCGGTTCGCCGGCTGCTCCATGTGCCTCGGCATGAATCCGGACCAGCTGGCACCGGGGGAGCGCTGCGCCTCCACCTCGAACCGCAACTTCGAGGGACGGCAGGGCAAGGGCGGACGCACGCACCTCGTCTCACCCGTCGTCGCTGCCGCGACAGCCGTCCGTGGCACCCTCAGCTCGCCGTCGGACCTGGCGCCCCTTTCCCGTGGCACCGGAGCCCATGCCGCCGAGCCCACGATCCCAGCAGCCTAGGAGAACGCCATGGAGAAGATCACCACCCACACCGGCATCGGCGTCCCCCTGCGCCAGAGCAACATCGACACGGACCAGATCATCCCGGCCGTCTACCTCAAGCGGATCACGCGGACGGGCTTCGAGGACGCCCTTTTCGCCGGATGGCGGAAGGAGGAGGGCTTCATCCTCAACCGCGAGCCTTACTCCCGCGGTTCGGTCCTCGTCGCCGGGCCGGACTTCGGGACGGGCTCGTCCCGGGAGCACGCCGTCTGGGCACTGAAGGACTACGGCTTCAAGGCCGTCCTGTCCTCGCGCTTCGCCGACATCTTCCGCGGCAACTCCGGCAAGCAGGGACTCGTCGCCGCCCAGGTGGCGCAGGACGACATCGAGCTCATCTGGAAGATCCTCGAGAACGAGCCGGGCGCCACGGTCACGGTGGACCTCGAATCGCGGACGGTGCAGTGCGGTTCGATCAGCGCCCCCTTCCAGATCGACGACTACACGCGCTGGCGCCTGCTCGAGGGACTGGACGACATCGGCCTGACGCTGCGTCAGGAAGAGCACATCACGGCCTTCGAGGCGAGCCGCCCGTCCTACAAGCCCACCACCCTGCCCGTCCGCACCTGAGGCGGTACCTGCCCGTGGCACCGCGAGGAACGCCGGTGCCACGGGCGTAATGCATCTCACGGGATACGCGGCCGCCTGCGAGGAATGGCGGCGCACGGGGACGGGTTGCTAACAGCAAACAGGGGATGCTCGAAGTACCCTTGTATTTCTGTCTGCTCCGCGGTGCTTCTATGCTTGGAACGAGCATTTCAGCGTCCGCGGGGTTTCAACGTAGAAGGAAAATAGGTATTCATGGGTAGCGTTCTGACCATTCGCGGCGGACTTCCGTTGGCCGGCAAGGTATCCGTCCGCGGTGCGAAGAACCTGGTTCCGAAGGCAATGGTCGCCGCACTGCTGGGGAACACGCCCTCGGTCCTGCGCAACGTCCCGGAGATCAAGGACGTCGACGTCGTCACCAGCCTGCTGCAGCTGCACGGCGTCACGGTGACCAAGGACCCCGTCACCGGCGACCTCACCATGGACCCGAGTGACGCCAAGATGGCCCGTTTCAAGGACATCGACGCCCACGCCGGTGACTCACGTATCCCGATCCTTCTCTGCGGACCCCTGATGCACAGCATCGGTGAGGCCTTCATCCCCGACCTCGGTGGCTGCAAGATCGGCGACCGTCCGATCGACTACCACCTCGAGGTCCTCCGCAACTTCGGCGCGGTCGTCGACAAGCGACCCGGCGGCATCTCCATCTCCGCCCCGAAGGGCCTGCACGGCGCGAAGCTCACCCTTCCGTACCCGAGCGTCGGAGCTACCGAGCAGGTGCTCCTGACCGCCATCCGCGCGGAAGGCATCACCGAGCTCTCGGGTGCCGCCGTCGAGCCGGAGATCATGGACCTCATCGCCGTCCTGCAGAAGATGGGCGCGATCATCACGGTGCAGACGGACCGCGTCATCCGCATCGAGGGCGTCAAGACCCTCACCGGCTACAACCACAAGGCCATCTCCGACCGCAACGAGACGGCGTCCTGGGCCTCGGCGGCGCTGGTCACCAAGGGTGACATCTATGTGGAGGGCGCCCGGCAGCTCGACCTCACCGCCTTCCTCAACACCTACCGGAAGATCGGGGGCGCCTTCGACGTCGACGACGAGGGCATCCGCTTCTACCACCCCGGCGGCCTCCTGAAGCCGCTGGTCCTCGAGACCGACGTCCACCCCGGCTTCATGACCGACTGGCAGCAGCCCCTCGTCGTCGCCCTCACGCAGGCCTCGGGCGTGTCGATCGTCCACGAGACGGTCTACGAGAACCGCTTCGGCTTCACGGAAGCACTGATCCGCATGGGCGCCAACATCCAGGTGCACCGTGAGTGCCTCGGCAGCGTGCCCTGCCGTTTCGGGCAGCGAAACTTCCTGCACTCGGCCGTCATCTCGGGCCCCACGCAGCTGCGTGGCGCGGACATCGACATCCCCGACCTGCGCGGCGGCTTCAGCCACCTGATCGCGGCACTCGCGGCGGAGGGCGTCTCGCGCGTCACCGGGATCGAGCTGATCAACCGCGGCTACGAGCGCTTCCAGGACAAGCTCGAGGGCCTGGGCGCCGACTTCGACATCACGGAGGACGCCCCGGCTGCCGCCGTGGCACTCTCCTAGGCGGTCCGGGCACATGGGGGAGCCACGGGGCTCACGCGCCATGTTCACGTTCCTCGCCTCCTGGGTGAGGCCGGTCATGAACGGCCTGATGGACAAGGAGTGGAACGGGCAGGAGAAGCTGCCCGTCGGGACGGGCATGATCATCTGTCCCAACCACGTCACCGAGATCGATCCGGTGGTGGTCGCGCACTTCCTGTACAACCAGGGCGTCATGCCGCACTTCCTCGCGAAGGCGTCGCTGTTCACGGTGCCGGTGATCGGATGGATCCTGCGCACCATCAAGCAGGTGCCGGTCGAGCGCAGTTCGGCCGGAGCGAACCGATCGCTCGAAGCTGCTCGTGAGGCCCTGGCCGACGGCGGCGGCATCATCATCTACCCCGAGGGCACCCTCACCCGCGACCCGGACATGTGGCCCATGAAGGGCCGGACGGGCGCCGCCCGCCTCGCTCTGCAGACCGGCGCGCCGGTGGTACCGATGGCCCAGTGGGGTGCGCACGAGGTCTTCCCGCGCTATGCCAAGCGCTTCTACCTCTTCCCGCGCAAGCGCTCCCGGGTGCTCGTCGGGGATCCGGTGGACCTCAGCGAGTTCAGGGGCGCGCCGCTGACGAGAACCACCCTCGACGCCGCGACCGACCGCATCATCGACGCCATCACCGAACTGCTGGCGGAGCTGAGGGGCGAGGAGCCGCCCGCCGAGCGGTGGGACCCTGCGGAGAAGCAGCAGAAGCGGATGGGCCGCAACGCCGGGGCGCAGGACGACGACGGGAATCCTGGTGAACCACTGACCGGAGGAGAACCGTGACAGCGGTCGGTGCTCGTCGGCCCGCGCAGCCCGCGAAGATCGCGGTCCTCGGGTCCGGCAGCTGGGGCACCACGTTCGCGAAGGTGCTCGCCGATGCCTCTCCGGACACGGCGGTCATGCTCTGGTCGCGACGCCCGGAGGTCGCGGCCGAGATCACCGCGGACCACAGGAACTCGCCGTACCTCGGCGATACGCGTCTCCCGGGGAACGTAACAGCCTCCGCCGACGTCACGGAGGCCCTGGCCGGAAGCGACCTGGTGGTCCTCGCCGTGCCGGCCCAGACGCTGCGCGCCCAGCTCCCGGCCTGGCGGCCCTTCCTGCCGGCCGACGCCGTCGTCGTCTCGCTCATGAAGGGACTCGAGGTCGGCACCGACGCCCGCATGAGCGAGGTGATCGCCGAGGAGCTCGCGCTGCCGGCCGACCGCATCGCCGTCGTGTCCGGACCCAACCTGGCGATGGAGATCGCGCGCGAGGAGCCGACGGCGTCCGTCGTCGCGTGCCCCGACCACGGGACGGCGACCTGGATCGCGGCGGCGTGCACCTCCTCCTACTTCCGGCCCTACACCTCCACCGACGTCATCGGCGTGGAGATCGGCGGCATCGTGAAGAACGTGATCGCCCTCGCGGTCGGCATCTGCGAGGGACGCCGCATGGGGGACAACACGAAGGCGTCGGTCATCACCCGCGGGCTGGCCGAGACGACCCGCCTCGCCGTGGCGCTGGGCGGCAAGCCCGAGACCATGGCGGGCCTGGCGGGCATGGGCGACCTGATCGCCACGTGCTCCTCCGCGCTCTCGCGCAACCACACGGCGGGCCACCTGCTGGGGCAGGGCCTGACCCTCGACCAGGTGACGGTGAGGATGAACCAGACGGCGGAGGGCATCAAGTCGGCCCAGGCCGTCCTCGACTCCGCCATGAAACTCGGCGTCGACATGCCCATCACCGAAAGCGTCGTAGCCGTCCTCCAGGGACGCCTGTCCGTCAATGACCTGGGGCCGCGCCTGCTGGCCCGCAACCTCAAGCCGGAAGGCGATTCCGCACCGTGACCACCGACTCTCCTGCCCGCGCCCGCAAACCCCGCGTCCTCGTCCTGTTCGGTGGCCGGTCCAGCGAGCACGCCGTGAGCTGCGTGACTGCAGCGGGCGTCCTCGAGGCGATCGACCGCACCCGGTACGAGGTGGTCCCGGTGGGCATCACCAAGTCCGGCCAGTGGTCCCTCGTCTCCGCCGACCCGTCCGCGTGGTCCCTCCGCGCCGACGTGCTGCCCGAGGTCACCGCGACCGAGCAGGCGGTCGTGATGGGCACCGCCGCCGACGGCAGCGAGGGGCAGGAACTGCTCGTGGCCGCTCCCGGGTCCGTTCCGGAGAGCCTGGGCGGCGTCGACGTCGTGCTGCCGCTGCTCCACGGGCCGTTCGGTGAGGACGGCACGCTGCAGGGCATGCTGGAGCTGGCCGACATGCGCTACGTCGGGGCCGGAGTCCTGGCGTCCGCGGTCGGGATGGACAAGCACTACATGAAGGTGGTCTTCGCCGCGGCCGGCCTCGACGTCGGCCCGTACGTGGTGGTGACGGACCGCCAGTGGCGGACCGACGCGGAAGAGAGCATCCAGCGCGCCGCAGCGCTCGGATTCCCGCTGTTCGTCAAGCCTGCACGCGCCGGGTCCTCCATGGGGATCAGCCGGGTCGAGGATGCGGACGGCATCCGGGCTGCGGTCGAGGCCGCACGCGCGTTCGACCCCAAGGTGGTCATCGAGGCCGGGATCCTCGGACGCGAGATCGAGGTGGCGGTCCTGCAGGGCCGGGGCCTCGACGGCCCGCGCACGTCGCTGCCCGGCGAGATCGCCATCCAGCCCGGGGAGCACGCCTGGTACGACTTCGAAGCGAAGTACGTCGACGGCGCCGCCGCCGAGCTGTCCTGCCCGGCGGACCTCCCGCAGGAGGTGATCGATCGGGTGCGCAGGCTCGCGGGCGAGGCCTTCGACGCGATCGGCGGCGAGGGACTGTCCCGCGTCGACTTCTTCTACACGCCCGACGGCCGCCTGGTCATCAACGAGATCAACACCATGCCCGGCTTCACGCCGATCAGCATGTATCCACAGATGTGGGCGAAATCCGGTCTCGGCTACACCGAACTCATCGACGAGCTGATCGCTCTGGCGCTCGCCCGCGATACCGGCCTGCGCTGACCGGGAGGTCCTTGCCGGGGCCGATCGGGACCCGGCAAGGACCTGAACGCGAATCGATCCTGATCACCCGGCGGCCGTGACGGTGCTGAGCCTGCGCGTGGTGTGCACCGGCCTGTCGGGGACGTGGGCGGGGCGGCGCCTGGCGAATTCTGCCCGTAGTTCGGGCAGGACGAGTTCGCCGAAGAGGTCGAGCTGGTTCAGTACGGTCTTCAGTGGCAGGCCCGCGTGGTCGATGAGGAACAGCTGGCGCTGGTAGTCGCCGAAATACTCCTGGAAGGACAGCGTCTTTTCGATGACTTCCTGGGGGCTGCCGACCGTCAGCGGCGTCTGGGCCATGAAACTCTCCATCGTCGGCCCGTGGCCGTAGACAGGAGCATTGTCGAAGAAGGGACGGAACTCCTTCACCGCATCCTGTGACTTGCGGGCCAGAAAGAACTGTCCGCCCAGTCCCACGATCGCCTGGTCGGCGGTGCCGTGGCCGTAGTGGGCGTAGCGTTCCCGGTAGAGGCTGATGAGCTGCTGGTAGTGCTCCTTGGGCCAGAAGATGTTGTTGGCAAAGAACCCGTCACCGAAGTACGCGGCGATCTCGGCGACCTCCGGGGTGCGGATCGATCCGTGCCAGACGAACGGTGCGACGCCGTTGAGTGGACGCGGGGTCGAGGTGAAGTTGCGCAGCGGTGTGCGGTACTTGCCTTCCCAGTTCACGACGTCGTTGTCCCACAGCTGGCGCAGCAGGTTGTAGTTCTCGACGGTGAGCTCGACGCTGTCCTGCTGGTTCTTGCCGAACCAGGGGTAGACGGGCCCCGTGTTGCCGCGGCCGAGGATCAGGTCCACGCGACCGTCGGCGAGATGCTGCAGCGTGGCGAAGTCTTCCGCGATCTTGACCGGGTCGTTGGTGGTGATCAGGGTGGTGCTGGTGGACAACGTGATGCGCTCGGTCTGGGCGGCGATGTAGCCGAGGATCGTCGTCGGGGAGCTGGCGTAGAAGGGCGGGTTGTGGTGCTCGCCGGTGGCATAGACGTCCATGCCGATCTCTTCGACCTTCTTGGCGATGGCGACGGCGGCCTTGATGCGCTCACCCTCGGTGGGTGTCTCACCGGTGAGTGGGTTCCGGGTGACGTCACTGACTGTGAAAACGCCGATTTCCATGATTCTTCTCCAACGAGGTTCTAGGGGTGTGTGAAAGGCGGGTGGCTCGGAGCCCGAGGGATCAGGGCGTCGGTGCCTGAATCCTTGCGAGGAGGTCCTCGAACGGCGCGGATGGTTCGATCTGGTATGAAGGGCGTGCCGGGGACCGACCGACGAGCATTCCAGCCAGGTCCCGTGCGGCACGGCGTGACCTCTGTTCCAGTGCAGGTTCATTGTCGGCGCCGGCTCCCCAGTCCTGGGGTGCCGCATAGACGGCGGTGGGAGCTACCCGCGCCCGCAGGTAACTGAAGAGGGGTCGCATGGCGTGCTCGAGAACCAGGGCGTGACGTGCGCTGCCGCCTGTCGCCCCCAGAAGAACGGGCATGCCCTCGAGCGCAGTGCTGTCGATGACATCGAAGAAGGATTTGAACAGTCCACTGTAGGACCCTGAGAAAACGGGACTGACAACGATGAGCGCGTCTGCGTCCGTGACGTTCCGGATGGCGGCGGCCAGGGCAGGGGGCGCGAACCCGCTCACCAGGTGGTGCGCGATGTCCACTGCGTGGTCGCGAAGTTCGAGGACGTCGATGGTGGCGTCGGAGCCGGAAAGGGACAGCTCCGCCTTCAGGGCGTCCGACAACAGATCGGCAAGCATTCGACTGGACGACGGGACCCCGAGTCCCGCTGTGACAACTGTGACTTTCGTCATGGCGCCTCCTCTAGTAGATGCATATGCATCGACCTGTTCAACGCGCTGTTGCGCCGAGTCATTCCCGGACCACCGTCGTCGAGGGCATCGTAGTTGCCGGTTGCCCGGCGTCGTCGATGCCGGAGCGACACCCGCCGCGCTGATGGCTTTGTTCTGCAGGCCTCCTGGACGGGTCCGTCAGGCGCGGGGGCGCAGGCGGGCGTTGGGCAGCGCCGGGGCGGGCAGGGGGTCCGGATAGCCTTCCGGGTAGGGACCGAAGCGGGGGTACGGCACGCCGTCCGGGTAGATGCCGTTGCCGGGAGGGTCGGCCGGTTCGGCGTCGATCTCCGCCTGCCAGGCGGCCCGGTACGACACCACCTCGTCGTGGGAGCGTCCGACGAAGTTCCACCACATGACGATCTGTTCTCCCAGTGGCTCTCCGCCAAGGACCAGCACCCGGGCAGGGGTCTGTCCGGCCTGCAGGACCGTCCTGCCGCGGCCGGTCCGCAGGTAGTGGAGGTGGTCGACGGCCAGGGGCATCCCGTCGAGGGAGATCTCCCCGGTGTCGACCAGGATGCCGTGTTCGAAGGACGGGTCCAGGTCCAGTTCGAGGCGCGCGCCGGCCCTGAGCAGCGCCTCGGCACCCAGCAGGGGCGGGGTGCGGGTGGCCACGGGTGAGGTCGATCCGGCCAGTGAGCCGATGAAGACCCGTAGTTCGGTGCCGTCGCCGATGACGGGATCCGGGGCGTGGTGTTCGAAGGTCGGGGGCATGTTCCGGGTGGCATCGGGCAGGGCGTACCAGAGCTGGGCCCCATGCAGGATGTCGGTGTCCGGGGTGGAGAACTCCTGGTGGGAGATCCCTCGTCCGGCGATCATGAGGTTGACCTCCCCGGGCCGGACGATCGCCTCGTAGCCCGCCGAATCGCGATGGGCGATCTTGCCGGTGAACAGCCAACTCACCGTTGCCAGGCCGGTGTGGGGGTGGCGCGGGACCTTCATGCCCCCCGAGTCCGGAACGAGGTCGGGGCCGTAGTGGTCCAGGAAGCACCATGCGCCGATAAGGCTCCGCTGCTTCTGCGGGAGGGTGCGCCGCACCGGCATGGCGCGCGGACCGCCGAGGGGTACTTCCCGCGGAACCAGGAACTCGATCTCGTCCGTAGCGGCGCCCTCGGTGCAGATGGTTTCCTCGGGGACCGCCTCGAGGTTGCTCATGGCAGGACAGCGGCGGGCGCCGGGGACAGGGGTGCCGCGCTCAGGGCCATTCCGTGCGGCGACGGCCGCCCGCCGGGATCCGATGTGTCCGGAAACGTGTCCGGGAGAAACGAGTCGACCATGGCACTCCCTCGATACGGCACGACGCTGACGACGGGCGCGACCTCCCATGATCCTTGCAACAGGTTGCCCCCGGGGCAATGGCCTGTCGATCCGTGCGGGTCCGTTTGCGATCCGGGTCCACTGCGTCTCCGTTCCAGCAGCACGACGGGACACCCATGATCCTGGCGCCCACCCTGCGCGCCGGGCGACACATCCTAGGCGAGGACGACGACGCCGAGTAGTGAGACTCCTGCGAGCAGCAACGTGGAGGCGGCGCCGACCGCGGCGAACCGTCCGCCCGTGCGCAGGAGGCGGCGGATGTCGATCCCCGCGCCCAGTCCGAACATCCCCGCGGCGAGCAGGACGGTGGCCACGGTGCGGCCGGCGTCGAGGACGGGCGGAGGCAGGATGCCGAGCGACCGCAGGACGACCAGAGCCAGGAAGCCCACGACGAAGAGGGGTACCAGGGGCGTGGCCGGGCCGGTCGCCCGCCCGTTCCCGTCCTCTCCGGTCGTCGTGCCGCGCCGACCCGAGCGTCGTCGTTCCCCGAGGCCCGCTGCGGCCGCGACGGGCGCCAGCATCAGCACCCGCCCGAGCTTGACGACCGTCGCGGATGCGAGCGCCGTCGCCCCGGCCGTGCTCGCGACGGCCACCACCTGCGCCACCTCGTGGACGGCGAGCCCGGACCACACGCCGAACTCCGTCGCGTCGAGGCCGAGGAGCGTGTTCAGCAGTGGCAGCACGATGATCATGAGGGATCCGTAGAGCGTCACCATGGCGACGGCGGAGGCCACCTCGTCGTCGTCGGCGTCCGCGATGCCCTGCATCCCGGCGACGGCGGACGCGCCGCAGATCGAGAAGCCGGCCGCCATGAGGAGGGCGCCGGCCCGGCTCAGCCCGAGGCGCCGGCCGAGCCAGAGCGTGGCGTAGAAGCTTCCAGCGACGCACGCGACGATGAGGAGGAGGACCTGCGGTCCCAGGGCGAGGATGTCCGGCAGTGCGAGCTGGAGCCCCAGGAGGACGACACCTGCACGGAGCAGGCGTTTCGTCCCGCCGCGGATGCCCGTGCGGAGTGTCGCCGTGTAGAGCCCCGAATTGCCCAGCAGGATCCCGAGGATCAGGGCGAGAACGAGGGCCCCGAGGACCGTCTGGAGAGTGGCCAGAACCATGGCAGCGGCGACGCCGGCCGCCAGCACCAGAAGACCCGGGATCCACGCTCGGAGCTGGAGGTCCCGGGTCTTCGGGGTGGTGCTGCGGCTGTTCATCGGTGGCGGGATCCTTCCGACCGCCCGGGGCGGCGTGTGGTCGTCCGGATCGCGGCCCGGTTCTCCGCCCGCCAGTCTACGGGCGGTGCGGGGGGGGAGGACCCCTGGCTCGCACGCCTCCGGCGCGCCGGGCCGGCAGGAACCAGCCCGGCGAGGGGGGATCGAGGACCTAGACGATGCCCTCCGTCAGCGCGTTGGGCGTACCGAACCGGTGCGCCGTGATGCTGATCGCCTGCTCCTGCAGGAACGGCAGCAGCTCCACCCGGCCCGATTCGGTGACGGGCTGCGCGTAGATCGCGAGGTCGGGACGTCCGCCGGTCGCGGCGGCCAGCGCGGATGCGTCCCCGCCGATGAGCCGGACGCGCCGGACGGGAAGCGATGCGGCCCGTGCCAGCCATGCGCTGTCGTCCTCGATGATCAGGGTCTGTGCCTGGACGACCGGACGGAGTGCGGCTGGGAGCTCCACGGCGCTCGAGACCGTTACCGGGGCACCGGTCGCCTTCGCCGCGAGGAGGACGCGGACGAGATCGGCGACAGGAGCACCTTCCGCGAGGCGTACCGTCACGGGGTGGGCGAGGTAGCGGAAGAGGTTGCGTTCGGCCGAGAGGGCGGAGACATCCTTCACCTGGCCGAACTCACCGTTCCAGGCAGCGGCATCCGATGCCGCGGCGCGGGTCAGCCGGGCGACGTCGGCTTCGGGCAGGCCTGCCGAGCGCGCAGCGGACAGCAGGGGAGCGACGGCGGGCAGGGGCGCGCCCTGGGCCGCCGATTCCCGGGGGGACCAGGTCCCGAGTCCCACGAGGTAGTTGGGGCCCCCCGCCTTCGTGCCTGCTCCGACGGCGGACTTCTTCCACCCGCCGAAGGGCTGGCGCTGCACGATGGCACCCGTGATGCCCCGGTTGACGTAGAGGTTGCCGGCCTGCACGCCGTCGATCCAGGTGGCGATCTCACGGCTGTCGAGGGAGTGGATGCCGGAGGTGAGGCCGTAGTCGATGTCGTTCTGCAGCGCGATGGCCTCCTCGAGCGTCGGCGCGGTCATGATGCCGAGGATGGGGCCGAAGTACTCCGTCAGGTGGTACGTCGATCCGCGCTTCACGCCGTCGCGCACGCCGGGGCTCCACAGCCGGCCCGAATCGTCGAGCCGCTTCGGCTCCACGAGCCAGGACTCGCCGTCCCCGAGCGTCGTCAGCCCGTCGAGGAGCTTGCCGGCGGCCGGCTCGATGACGGGACCCATCTGCGTGGAGGGATCCGACGGGTAGCCGACGGTCAGCGAGGTCACTGCATCGAGGAGCTGGTTGCGGAAGCGCTGCGACGTACCCACGCTGCCCACGAGGATGACCAGGGAGGCGGCCGAGCACTTCTGCCCGGCGTGGCCGAAGGCTGACTGCGCGACGTCCTTCGCGGCGAGGTCGAGGTCGGCGCTCGGTGTGACGATGATCGCGTTCTTGCCGGAGGTCTCGGCGAGCAGCGGCAGATCGGTGCGGAACGAGCGGAAGAGTTCCGCGGTCTCGTACCCGCCGGTGAGGATCACGCGGTCCACGCGGGCATCGGAGATGAGCAGGCGCCCGAGGTCGCCCTCCTCGACCTGGACGAGGCGCAGGACCTCGCGCGGCACGCCTGCGGCCCAGAGGGCCTCGATCATGACGGAGCCGGAGCGGCGAGCCTGTGAGGCCGGCTTGATGATGACCGACGAACCGGCGGCGAGGGCAGCGAGGGTCGATCCCGCGGGGATCGCCACCGGGAAGTTCCACGGCGGTGTCACGACTGTGAGGCGGACGGGGGAGAACGAGGCGCCGTCGACGTCGTCGAGCTCGCGGGCGCGCTCGGCGTAGTAGTGGGCGAAGTCCACGGCTTCGGAGATCTCGGGATCCGCCTGGTCCAGGGTCTTCCCGGTCTCGGCCGCCATGACCTCCATGAGGTCGGCACGGCGTGCCTCGAGTGCGTCGCCCGCGCGGTGCAGGACGGCCGCGCGCTCGGCACCCGTCAGGGAACCCCAGGAGGATGCTGCGGCGACCGCGCCGGCGATGGTGTCCTCGAGGTCCTCCGCCCGCGTGAGCGTGGTGGCGGCCACGACGTCGTTGCCCAGTTCCGAGGTGGCCACACGCTCGAGGATCGCCCGGCCCCAGGCCCGGTTGGCCGGGAGGGACGGGTCGGTGTCCGGGGTGTTGACGAATCCGGACCCGGGGTGCGCCGGTTCCGGGAGCGTGCGGTCCTGCCGGCGGTTCGGGGCCGGGATGGAGGTGTCGAGCGCTGCCAGCGATGCGAGGAAGCGGTTCTTCTCGCGCTCGAACAGTGCCTCGTTCTCGGACAGCTCGAACACCGCGGACATGAAGTTGTCCTGGCTCGCGCCCTCCTCGAGGCGGCGGATCAGGTAGGCGATGGCGACGTCGAACTCGCCCGGGTGCACCACCGGCGTGTACAGCAGCAGCGACCCGACGTCGCGCTTCACGGCCTCGGCCTGGCCCTGCGCCATCCCGAGGAGCATCTCGAACTCGATGCCGGAGCGTACGCCCCGCTCGCCGGCGAGGAGCCAGGCGAAGGCGAGGTCGAAGAGGTTGTGGCCGGCCACGCCGATGCGCACGTTGTCGACCCGACCGGGCTGCAGTGCGTAGTTGAGCACTCGCTTGTAGTGCGTGTCCGAATCCTGCTTCGAGCCCCAGGTGGCGAGCGGCCAGTCGTGGAGGGAGGCCTCGACGTGTTCCATCGGGAGGTTGGCGCCCTTGACGACGCGGACCTTGATGCCGGCACCGCCCCGAGCGCGACGGGCGGCCGCCCACTCCTGCAGCCGGATCATCGCTGCGAGGGAGTCGGGCAGATAGGCCTGCAGGACGATCCCGGCCTCCAGGTCCGTGAACTCGGGCCGGTCGAGGATCGCCATGAACACGGCGATCGTGAGGTCCAGGTCCTTGTACTCCTCCATGTCGAGGTTGATGAACTTCGGCTTCTCGGACCGGGCGGCGAGCGCGTACAGGGGTGCGAGCTTCTCGGCGACGTGCTCCACGGCCTCCTCGAAGGCCCACGCGGGGTGCGGGGCGACGGTGGAGGACACCTTGATGGAGACGTAGTCGACGTCCGGGCGCTCGAGGAGCCGGACCGTGCCTTCGAGGCGGCGTTCGGCCTCGTGCTCGCCGAGGACGGCCTCGCCGAGCAGGTTCACATTGAGCCGGATGCCCTCGCGCTTGATCTTGCTGATGGACCGCCCGAGCCTGGCGTCAGAGGCGTCGATAATGAGGTGCCCCACCATCTCCCGGAGGACGCGGCGGGCGATGGGGATGACGACCTGCGGCAGCACGGGGGCGACGGCGGCACCGACCTTCACGGCCGAGCGCATGTACCAGGGGAGGAAGCCGGGGACCTTCGGGGCGATGGCCCCGAGGTTGCGGGCTGCGACCGAGAGATCCTCGGGACGGATGACGCCGTCGACGAAGCCCACCGTGAAGGCGAGCCCGTTGGGATCCTTGAGGACGCCCGCGAGCTGCTTGGCCGAGGAGTCCACCGGTACCTTCGATGCCTCGGTCAGCCAGCGCCGGACGAGGGCGACCGATGCGCCCGGCAGTGCCGCGGGGATGTCCGTCGTACCGCCGGGACCGGCGGAGAACTCAGGAGCGGAGAACTCAGGGGCGCGGTCCGACCCCGGGTAAGGGGTGGGGCGCGGGTCGTGGAGTGCCGGGGTGTCGGCGAGGCCCTCGAGGGGCGGGATCTGGGTTGTCATGGCAACGGCTTTCGGTTCGACGGCTTGCGCCGGGCACAGGATGAAGCAGCTACTTCACGTTCAGTATCCGTCCCGCCGTAGGATTAGGAAAAGCGATGAATACCGAAGGGTATTCATCAGTAGAACCGAACTGGGAGGCCCCGTGCTCGACCTGCGCAGACTGCGCCTGCTCCGTGAACTCAAGATCCGCGGAACCCTCGCCGATGTTGCTGCCGCCCTCAGCTACAGCCCCTCCTCCGTGTCCCAGCAGCTTGCCCTGCTCGAGAAGGAAGTGGGCGTGGAGCTGCTGCGGAAGACCGGCCGGCGGGTGGTCCTCACAGCGCAGGCCGAAGTGCTGGTCGCGCACACCGCTGAACTGCTCGAGACCCTGGAGCGGGCGGAAGCCGACCTGGCGGCCTCCCTGACCACGGTGTCCGGCACCGTCCGTGTGGCGGTCTTCCAGTCGGCAGCCCTGGCGCTCATGCCCGACGCCCTGACGGTCATGACCCGCGACTATCCGGACGTGCGCGTGGAGATGGTGCAGCGGGAGCCGGAGACGGCCCTGTACGAGACCTTCGCACGGGATTTCGACCTCGTCATCGCCGAGCAGTACCCGGGCCACGCGGCTCCCCGCCACCCGGAACTCGACCACGTGCCGCTGACGGAGGATGCGATCCGCCTCGCCGTTCCTCTGGTCGGACCCGCCGCCGGGATCTCCTCCGTCGCCGGGGCGGCGGGAGCGGCCTGGGTCATGGAACCTCGGGGAGCGGCCTCCCGGCACTGGGCCGAGCAGGCGTGCCGGCGTGCCGGTTTCGAGCCCGACGTCCGGTACGAGACGGCGGACCTCCAGGCGCAGATCCGACTGATCGAATCGGGCAACGCCGTCGCCCTCATGCCGGACCTCGTGTGGACCGGCCGGAACGTGCCCGTGCAGCTGTTCGACCTCGACGAGAACCCGAGCCGCTCCATCTTCACGTCGGCGCGCCGTGCCGGTGCGCGCCGGCCCGCCGTCCTGGCCGTCCGCGAGGTCCTCGAACGTGCCGCGGCAGGCGTGCGCCGTCCGGACCCGGTGCCGCAATAAATGGTCCTCCCGTCCTGTTGACTCCTACGACGCGCGTTTTCGCGTCGTCCCGCCACGCTCCTAAGGTTGATGCATGACCCAGTCCACCCAGCTTGAGTCCGCCTCCGTGCCGGCCACGGTCGAGAGGGTCGCGGAGACCGTCCTCCCCACCAGGCACGGCACGTTCCGCATGATCGGCTACCGCGACGGCGAGGGGACCGAGCACGTCGCGCTCGCGCAGGGGATCGACGACGGCGTCCACGCCGCGCAGGCTGCGGCTCCGCTGGTCCGTGTCCACAGCGAGTGCCTGACGGGCGACGCCTTCGGGTCCTGGCGTTGCGACTGCGGTGAACAGCTCGATGCTGCGCTCGCCGCCATCTCCGAGGAGGGCCGCGGCGTCGTGGTCTATGTGCGGGGGCACGAGGGCCGGGGCATCGGCCTGCTCGACAAGCTCAAGGCGTACGCCCTGCAGGACCGGGGCGTGGACACGGTCGACGCGAACACCGCCCTCGGCCTTCCCATCGACGCGCGGCGCTACGACCAGGCGGCGGAGATCCTGCAGGACCTCGGCATCGGCGCTGTCCGCCTGCTCTCCGGCAATCCCGCCAAGGAGGAAGCGCTGGAGGACCTGGGGATCGCGGTCGTCGAGCGCCGCGGACTGCCCGTGTCCGAGCGCTCGGAGAACGCGGGGTACCTCGCGACCAAGCGTGCACGGATGCGGCACGACGAGGCACCCTCGGCCGACGCCTGGAGCGACCTGCTCGACGGCGTGGTCCCTGCGGCGCCCGCACAGGGCGAGGCGGAGGAGCTCGCCCACCGGTACGGCTATCTGGCCGGAGCGTCCGGACAGATCGTCGTCGGGCAGCTGCGCCAGAGCCTGGACGGGTTCATCGCGTCGCGCTCCGGCGACTCCGGCTTCCATGAGGACCGCGGCGACCACGGGCACCTCCAGCGACTGCGCGCCCTCGTGGACGCCGTCGTCGTCGGTGCGTCCACCGTGCTCACCGAGGACTGCTCGCTCGCCGTCGAGGACGTGCCGGGCAGCAGCCCCGTCCGCGTGGTGCTCGACGCCGCGGCTCGGGTGGGCGTCGACGCACGCGTCCTGGCGGACGACGGCGTGCCGACCCTCTGGATCGTGGGGCACGACGCGGCCGTGCCCGCGGCCCTGCCCGCCTCGGTGGAGGTGGTGAGGCTGGCCGCGGACGATTTCGCTCCGCGCCGCGTCCTCGACATCCTGCAGGCGCGGGATCTCTGGAAGGTGCTGGTCGAGGGAGGCGGCAACACCGTCTCGCGCTTCCTGGAGGCCGGTCTGCTCGACCGGCTCTACCTGACCACTGCTCCGGTGCTGGTGGGCGACGGCGTCCCCGGCATCCGGTTCTCCGGCTCGGATGCGCTGGCGGAGGCCCGTACGGCTCCCGTCCGCCGATTCGTCTTCGGCCAGGACATCTGCACCGAGTTCAACTTCGCCGCCGTGCGCTGAGCCGGCGCCCGGACGAAAGGCCCCGCCTCCGCCCAGGGGCGGGAATGCCGCGGCATTCCCGCCGCGTCATTCCCGCCCTGGTGCATCCTGCTGGCGGGATGGACGCTGCAGGAGGCGTCGCTACGAGTCGCCGCCGAGCCTCTTGCTCTTCTTCTGCAGGCGGTCGATGTGCTCCGAGGCCTCCGCCTTGGTGATGTCCGCCGGGATCTCTTCTCCCGCTTCCCGTGCCAGCGTGTCGAGGTAGCTGCGCTGCGCGGCGGTCATGGGCTCGTCGCCGGTGACCCAGTCCTCGGGATCCCGCTCGAATCCGCCGTCGGGCTCCGCGTTGGGGCTTCCCAGTGTGTCTGCCATGTCAGTTCCTATCGGTCGTGGCCAGCATGAGCCATCAGTCTACTTACTTTCCGGAAGGTGCCCCGCGGGGACGGGTGCGGCCACCGGGGGAGAGACGGCCTGCGGCGCCGAGCTGCCGATGCGGCGCTGCTCGATGTTCGCGCGCAGGTACCGCTCCGAGTGCGCGGCGAGAAGCATCCTGCCGCCCGCGTATCGCACGCCCCCGCGTGCCCTGCTCGCGACGGCGAGCCAGCTGCAGACGGCGCGTTCGAGGAGCCAGGCCGGTGCCCACAGGGCGGCCGTCGACCCGAAGACGTGCCGTCCGCCGCGGCGTCGTCGGCCCACCTCGGCGACGGCGACAACCGCCAGTCCCGCCAGGGCGAGGTGGCGCCCGGCGGGCCTCGCCAGGAGGACCGCGGGCAGCAGGCCGAGTTCGACGGCGAGCCTGCCGGGCTGCGCGAAGCTGTCGTAGGCCTGGCGGACCCGCTGCCGGGCGAAGTGCCAGGAGGAGCAGGGGAGTCGCGCCACGAAGAGGTCGTCGGCGCGGGCCTCGACACCGCCGGCCGCCTTCACGGTGCGGATGAGCTCGAGGTTCTCGAAGAGGGCGTCGGCGCAGTAGCCGCCCGCCGCGAGGAGGGTGCTCCGGCGGACGCCGAGCGTGCCCGGATAGTCGGAGGAGAACGCCCTGTTGAGCAGGGTCCGGCCCGTGTCCCACCGGGCGTGCCAGGGGAGCCGGGCGAAGTAGTTCTGCGGGCGCACGAGGTCGGACTCCTCGAGGAGTTCGAGGACCCACTGGAGCTCGGGGCGCCCGTACCGGACGTCGTCGTCCGCGATCACGACGAGCTCGTGCCGGGCCGCGGCGAGCCCCGTCAGCACGCCGTGCACCTTCCCGTTGCCGCCCCGGCGGACGAGGTCCGGATCGGGCCGGAGGTGGCGGACCTCCGGCGGGAAGGCCCGGGAATGCCGGTCGAAGAAGGGCTCGTCGGAGCCGTCGACCACGGTGACGTCGACCCAGCGGACGAGGTCGCGCAGGTAGTGGGCCAGCTCCGTCAGGGGCCCCTCATCGGTCCACTTCAACGGCAGGATGTATTCGGCTGCGTACTGCATGGACGGTGGGTGTCCTCCTTGTGCAACGGGTTTCCCGACCGGTTGGCCGCTTCCCTTCAATTACTAAGCGTGCTTACGGTGAGGGTGCAAGGAACCGGCGGGCGCGATTGCCCGTAGACACGAGGAGGAACAGTGAGCCAGCCAGCCCAGCAGCAGGAACCACCCGGAACCACCGACGCCATGGAGCCTACCCCCGACCACGGCGAGCAGTCCTACCGCGGTTCGGGGCGTCTCGCCGGCAAGAAGGCGGTCATCACGGGCGGTGACAGCGGCATCGGCCGGGCCGTCGCCATCGCCTACGCGCGGGAGGGGGCCGACGTCCTCATCAGCTACCTGGACGAGGACGAGGACGCACAGGAGACGGCGCGGTGGGTGGAGGAGGCCGGGCGCAAGGCCGTCCTGTTCCCGGGTGACCTCGCCGACCCTGCGACGTGCCGGGCCGTGATCGACAAGGCCGTCGAGGAGTTTGGGAAGGTGGACATCCTCGTCAGCAATGCCGCCTTCCAGATGACGCACGAAACCATCGAGGAGATTCCGGACGAGGAGTGGGACCGCACGCTGGCCATCAACCTCAGCGCGTTCTTCCACCTGACGAAGGCGGTCCTGCCCTTCATGCCGCCGGGCGGGTCCATCATCGGCTCGAGCTCGGTGAATTCCGACAACCCCGTGCCCACGCTGCTGCCCTACTCGGCGACGAAGGCCGGCATCGCGAACATGACGGCGTCGATGGCCCAGCTCCTCGCGGAACGCGGCATCCGTGCAAATTCGGTGGCGCCGGGCCCCATCTGGACCCCGCTCATCCCGGCCACGATGCCCGAGGACGAGGTGGAGAGCTTCGGCCAGCAGGTCCCCCTGCAGCGGGCCGGCCAACCCGCCGAACTCGCGGCGGTCTACGTCCTGCTGGCGTCCGACGAGGCCAGCTACGTCTCGGGAGCGCGCATCGCAGTCACCGGAGGGAAGCCGATCCTCTGACTGCCCGCCCCGGCCCCTGCTCCCATCCGTGGCCGGACCGGCGACGAAGGACTCTCGGCATTCCTCGGGCGCTTGACAGTGGTCGTCCGGGGAATGCCGGCGGCTATCCCCTGAACATCGGCAGGGGGGCGCCGGAAACTCCGGGCTCGACGGCGAACAGGGCGCCCGCCGTCGGCTCCGACCCTTCGGGGATGTTCTCCTGTGTGGTGGTGATGAAGAGCGTCCCCAGGTCCTTCCCGCCGAAAGCGCACGCGGTCACATTCGTGACGGGCAGCGGGATGTGCTCCGAGAGCCTGCCCGAGGAGTCGTAGCGGGCGACGGCCCCGCCCCCGTAGAGCGCGGTCCAGATACCGCCCTCCGCGTCGATGGCCATGCCGTCGGGCATGCCGAGCGCGGGCTCGACGACAGCGAACGTGCGGCGATCGGTGAACCGCCCGGTACTCACGTCGTAGCCGAGGGCGTCGATCCTCCCCGTGGGGGTGTCGCTGAAGAACGCGGTCTCGCCGGACGGGGAGAAGTGGAGGCCGTTCGAGATGGTGACGCCCGTCAGCACAGTGGACACCGAGAGGTTGGTGTCCAGGGAGTAGAGGGTGCCTGCGCCGAAACCGCCCTCCCAGCCCATCGACCCGCACAGGAAGCGGCCGGCGGTGTCGCATCCGCCGTCGTTCATGCGCACGGCCGTGTCGCTGAATGCTTCCGGTCCCTGCTCGAGGACCGAGAAGGCGTCATCCGTGAACAGGAATCCCCGCTCGACCCCGACCACGTAGCCGCCCGACTCCCGGCCCCGGATCACGCCCGCGAGCCGCGGGTGCACGTCGTGGCGGTCGATGCTGCCGTCCTCGTGGCGGACCAGGACGTCACCCTCCATCATGTCCACCAGCAGGAGCTCGCCGCGGCGTCGGTCCCAGTACGGGCCTTCGCCATGGAAGGTGCAGACGTCGGAGATTTGCTCGGCTTTCACTGTTCCTCCTGGTGGTTCGATCGGTCGGGATTGCTCGGTGCCGGTCCGGCTGCTGGTTGGTGCGGTCCGGATTGCTCGGTGCCTGTTCCTCCTGGTGGTTGGTGCGGTCGCTGCGTGCTGGCTCGCGCGCGGCTCGGCGGGACGGTGTCAGCCGCCCGATGGTACGGGGGTCGCGTCCGACAGTCCCACGCAGGCACGCGTCTGCCCGATCCTCGACACGGCGTCCCCGAGTTCCACGAGGACGGTGCTCGACGCGACCTCGTCCGGGTCGAAGAGCACCTCGACGGCGGGGTCGCGCCCGTAGGTGGTGGCGGTCCAGGCCGGATCCCCCTCGCGGACCACCCAGTCGACGTCGTTCACGGTCACGCAGGGGTCGGTGGTGGGTCCTGGAACGGTCACCCCGCAACGCAGGACCACTTTCGAGGGGTCCCCCCAGGCGGACGTCGCCTGGCTGTTCGTCTCGCGCTGGTCGTTGTCGGCGACCGTCGGGGGCAGGGCGATCATCACGTCGGCGCACCGGGCGTTCGCGGCATCGCCGGCGGGGTCGACATCCACCGCGGAGGCACAGCCGGACAGCGAGACCAGTAGCACCGCCGCAGGCACCAGACGGGTTCCGACGCGGGGGAGGGCAGGCATGGTTCCACCCTAGTAGGTGGCCCGTGCACCGGAGCGACACGACGCCGTCGTCCTCTCCGGAAAGCAGGGCGGGGAATACCGCCGACAGTAGGATTCGAGAGCCGCAGCCGGTCTCAGGCTGCTGTTCCACCCGCACCCCGCGCGCTGCCTTCCAGCGCGTCGGGGGCGAGAGCCCGAGCCGAGGACACATGAACGCGCCCCACCGCCGTACCCCGACAACCGCCAGTACCAGAATCCTGTCCGGGGCCGCTGCCGCCCTGCTCGCGGGTGCGGTGCTCGCCGCACCGCTGGCCGCGCATGCGGTCGAACCCGAGCCGGCCCCCGAGCTGCCCGCCATCATCGGGCAGCAACCCGCGGTGGTACAGCAGCCGGCGGTGGTGCAGCAGCCGCAGCCGACCGCCACCTTCGGCGAACCGGCTCCGCCCGCTACCGATCCGACGGCGACGTCGGGTGTCGACCCGGAGACCGGGTTCGCCATCAATGCCCGCACCGGGTTCCTGGTCCACCCTGCCACCGGATACCTGATCGAGCCCGGAACCGGAAACCTCGTGTTCGCCGACACCCTCATCTACACGAACCTGCGCTACGAAGCGGTCACGGGCGAGGTCGTCGAGGTCGACGGCGAGATCGCCGCTCCGGATCCGGATGCAGGGGCGACGCCGGCCGCGTCGCCAACAGCAACGGAAACGGCAGCAGCAACGGCACCGGCAACAGCCTCGGCGTCGGCGTCGGCAACAGCCTCGGCGTCGGCCTCCGCATCGGCTTCGCCCTCCGGTGCGCCTGCCGCGGCCACCGAGGCGCAGGCCGCCCCGGTGACCCCGGCCGCGACCTCCTCGACGAGCTCGACCCCGCGGGTAAGCCGCTCCGCCACGCCCACCGCCAGCAGCACGGCGGAGGCGGTGCAGGAGGCACGGATCTCGTCCCTGGCCCCGGTGGCGTGGATCGGCGCGGGGATCCTCGCGGTCGCGCTCGGCGTCGTCGCGGTCCTCGCCGTCCGCCGGCGGGGGCGGCACCAGTCCTGAGGCACGGTAGGCGCCCGTCCTGATGCCGGACGGACGCCTACCGGTATCAGGACGAGGCCGCGTGAACGAGGACCCGGCCGCGCCCGCTCCGGCAACGCCGGTTCCGCCCGGTAAAGTGCAGGACGTGAAGAATCTCTTGGTGACCGGCGGCGCCGGCTTTATCGGATCCAATTTCGTCCACTACCTGATGGAGCACACGGACACCTCCGTCACGGTCCTCGACAAGATGACCTACGCCGGCAACCGCGCCTCCCTCGAGGGACTGCCCGGCGACCGCTTCGAACTGGTCGTCGGGGACATCGCCGACGCCGCCGTCGTCGACCCGCTCACCGAGCGCGCGGACGCCGTCGTGCACTACGCAGCCGAGTCGCACAACGACAATTCGCTGCACGACCCGCGGCCCTTCCTCGATACGAACATCATCGGCACCTACACGCTGCTCGAAGCGGCGCGCCGGTACGGGAAGCGGTTCCACCACATCAGCACCGACGAGGTCTACGGCGACCTCGAACTCGACGACCCGGCCCGATTCACCGAGGACACGCCCTACAACCCCTCGAGCCCCTACTCGTCGACGAAGGCAGGGTCGGACCTGCTCGTGCGGGCATGGGTCCGCTCCTTCGGTGTCCAGGCGACCATCAGCAACTGCTCGAACAACTACGGGCCGTACCAGCACGTCGAGAAGTTCATCCCCCGCCAGATCACCAACGTGATCGACGGCGTGCGCCCCAAGCTCTACGGCGAGGGACTGAACGTGCGTGACTGGATCCACGCGAACGACCACTCGTCGGCCGTGTGGACGATCCTCAACGCGGGCGAGATCGGGCAGACCTACCTGATCGGCGCGGACGGCGAGCGGAACAACAAGGACGTCGTCGAACTCATCCTCACGGAGATGGGCCGGCCCGCCGACGCCTACGACCACGTGGTGGACCGCGCCGGACACGACCTGCGCTATGCCATCGACTCCACCAAGCTGCGGACCGAACTCGGCTGGACCCCCGAGTTCCACCACTTCGAGCAGGGCCTGCGCGACACCATCGCCTGGTACCGCGACAACGAGGACTGGTGGCGCCCGCAGAAGGCCGTCACCGAGTCCAAGTACACCGAGCTGGGGCAGTAAGGCCATGGGACCCGCCTTCTCGAAGCCCCTTGCCGCCCGCGAGACGCCGATCCCCGGCGTTCTTCTCTTCGACCTCCCTGTCCACGGAGACAACCGGGGCTGGTTCAAGGAGAACTGGCAGCGGACCAAGATGACCGCCGCCGGCCTCGCCGACTTCGGTCCCGTGCAGAACAACATCTCCTTCAACGAGACGGCAGGCACCACACGCGGCATCCACGCCGAGCCCTGGGACAAGTTCATCTCCGTCGCCACGGGGCGTGTGTTCGGGGCGTGGGTGGACCTCCGCGAGGGTCCCTCCTTCGGTGCCGTCTTCACGGCCGAGCTCGATCCGTCGACGGCGATCTTCATCCCGCGCGGGGTCGGCAACGCCTTCCAGACCCTCGAGGACGGCACCGCCTACACCTACCTCGTCAACGACCACTGGTCCGCCGACGCCCAGCACCAGTACGTGTTCCTCAACCTCGCCGACGAGACCGCAGCCATCGACTGGCCCATCCCGCTCGCCGACGCGGAGCTGTCGGAAAAGGACCGGAACCACCCGCGCCTCGCTGACGTAAGGCCCCTCGCTCCGCGCAGGACGCTCGTCGTAGGGGCCGACGGCCAGCTCGGCAAGGCGCTGCGCATCGCGCTGGCCGGTCACCCCTCCGTCGAATTCGCCGGGCGCGCCGAACTGGACCTGCTCGGCGGGAACCTCGACGACGCACGGCCCTGGGCGTCCTACGGCACGATCATCAACGCCGCGGCCTACACCGCGGTCGACGCCGCGGAGACACATGAGGGCCGCACGGCCGCCTGGGCCGTCAACGTCGCCGGCGTCGCCGCCCTCGCCCGGGTGGCCAGTACCCACCGCCTGACCCTGGTCCACATCTCCAGCGACTACGTCTTCGACGGGTCGCGGGAATTGCACGACGAGGCCGAGCCCTTCAGCCCGCTCGGCGTCTACGGACAGACCAAGGCCGCGGGTGACGCCGTCGTCGCCACGGTGCCGCGCCACTACACCCTGCGCACGAGCTGGGTGATCGGCGAGGGCAACAACTTCGTCCGGACGATGGCCGGCCTCGCGGGCCGCGGCATCTCGCCGACCGTCGTCGACGACCAGATCGGCCGCCTCACCTTCACGGAGGACATCGCCGCGGCGATCCTGCATCTCCTGGCCACGGCAGCACCGTTCGGCACCTACAACGTCACGAACGACGGCGAACCGCAGAGCTGGGCGGAGATCGCCGCGGACGTGTACGCCCTCTGCGGCAGGGACCGCACGGACGTCACCGGCGTCAGCACGGACGAGTACTTCGCGGGGAAGGACGCCGCGCCGCGCCCGCTCCGGAGCACCCTCGATCTCGCGAAGCTCAAGGCGACCGGCTTCGCTCCGGCCGCGTCGTCGGACCGGCTCTCCGCCTACGTGGCGGCGCTGACGACGGCGTGAGCCGGCCCGGCCGCCCCGGACCGCAGTGTCGGCCGCGCACCGTACGGTAGGCATCATGACCGAAGCATCGCAGGGCCTCGCCGTCGGCGACCTGAGCGAGGGCGGGCTCCTCGCCAGGATCTTTCCGCTGCTCGGCCCGCCCACCGGCACGGTGGTCGGCCCGGGTGATGACGCCGCAGTGCTGGCCGACCACGGGGGGCCGGTCGTGGTGTCCGTGGACACCCTCGTCGAGGACCACGACTTCCGGCTCATCAGGGCCAACGGCTTCCGGACCACGGGCTACGACGTCGGCTGGAAATCCGCTGCCCAGAACCTGAGCGACATCAACGCGATGGGCGGCACGGCGACCGCCCTGGTGGTGAGCCTGACTCTTCCGCCGCAGACACCCGTGGAGTGGGTCGAGGACTGCGCGCGCGGTCTGGCCGCAGCCATCCGCGGCCTCGATGCCACCGGGTGCTCCGTCGTCGGCGGGGACCTCGGAGGCGGCAGCCAGCTCGTGATCACTGCCGCCGTGACAGGGCGCCTCGGGGGCGCCGCCGTCCTGCGGTCCGGCGCCGAGGTGGGGCATACCGTCGCCGTGGCCGGAACCCTGGGGCGCGCGGCCGCGGGCCTGGCCATCCTGGAGGACGGCCGTCCGGTCGAGGAGTTCGGCTCGACGGGGGAGGAGCTCGTCGCCGCGCAGCTGCGCCCCTGCCCGCCGTTGGCCGCCGGTCCTGCGGCTGCGACGGCCGGCGCGAGCGCCATGCTTGACATCTCGGACGGCCTGGTCCGCGACGCCGGCCGGATCGCGACCGCGAGCGGCGTGCGGCTCGACCTCGACCCGGCCCTGCTGCGCCGGTACGCCGGTCCGCTGCTTTCCGCTGCCGATCTGCTGGGTGTCGACCCGATGGACTGGGTGCTCGGCGGTGGCGAGGACCACGGGCTCCTCGCCACCTTCCCGCAGGACGCCCTGCTGCCGCCCGGGTTCACTGCGGTAGGCTCGGTAGTGCCGGGCACGCCGCAGGTGACACTGGAGTCACAGGCGACAGCCCTCAGGGGATGGGATCATTTTGCAGACTAAAATCACCGCTAACGCAGTTGCGATGAAGCGCTGGTTGAGCAAGGCCGAAGAGTCCCTCGGCAACCACAGCGACCGCCTCAATGCCATCAACATCTTCCCCGTGGCCGACGGTGATACCGGCACCAACCTCTATCAGACCGTCCGATCCGCGGCGCGTGCGGCCCACGACGCCGAGGCCTCGGACCTCGGGGAGCTGCTCGCCATCGCGGGCAGGGCCGCCATGGAGGATGCCCGCGGCAACTCGGGCACCCTCTTCGCCGTCTTCCTTGCGGCGTTCGCCGAGCCGCTGCAGGGGGCCACCCGCCTGACGTGCACGCTCCTGGCGTCATCGCTGCACCGCGCGCAGATCCGCAGCTGGTCCGCGCTCAGCGATCCCGTCCCCGGCACCATGCTCTCGGTCCTCGAATCGAGCGCGCGGGGTGCCGCCGAGGCTGCGTCAGGACATTCGGGCGACGACAGCAACCACGCCCTCGCGCTGGCCCTGAGGGGCTGTGTGCAGCACGCGCTGCTGGCGGTCGTGCGCACCGAGAGCCAGCTCGGCCCGCTCACCCGCGCGGAGGTGGTCGATGCCGGCGGTGTCGGTTTCCTGCTGGTCCTCGATGCGCTCCGCGCGGCCGCGCTCGGCGAGGAGCTGCAGGACGAGCTGCTCGACGGGCTCCACGGCTACGACATCCAGGCGCCGCACATCCACGACGGCGGTGACGCCGACGGTGTGGAGGTCATGTGCACGATCAACCTCAGCCCGCTGGATGCCGCGACGCTCCGCCTCCACCTCGACGAGCTGGGCGATTCCGTCATCATGAGTGCCGTCACGGCGGTGGAGGAGGGATACCGCTGGCGAGTCCACGTGCATGTCCCGGACCCCGGTCCGGCCCTCGCCCTCATCCACGCCGCAGGCACGCCCGTCAACATCTCCGTGACGCAGCTCGCCGCTCCCGCCGTAGGAGCCGAGGCCGGTGACTCCTGACACGGCGCGGTCGGTGACCGCATCGGAGCTCGACGCACCGCTCGACCGGCACCTCGGGCCGGTCGCCAAGCAGCTCGCGAAGTATTTCGCCATCTCCACCGTGGGCGAGCTGCTCAACCACTTCCCCCGCACCTACCTGAAGCGGGGAGAACTGACCCCCATCGCGGACGTCCCCGTCGACGAGGAGGTCACGCTGATCGCGCGCGTGCAGTCCGCGGCATCGCGCCGGATGCACACGCGCAAGGGGATGCTCCTCGAGGTCGTGATCACGGACGACGCCGACGGCCGGCTCGGCGGGATGAACCTGACGTTCTTCAACGGGTTCGCTGCCGCGCGTGACCTCAAGCCCGGTGTCCGTGCCATGTTCTCCGGCAAGGTGACCGTGTACCGCGGCAAGCTGTCGCTCACCAACCCGCGGTACGCCCTCCTCGACGAGGGCGACGCCCCCGAGGACGTCCACCGGCCCATCCCGGTCTACCCGGCGGTGGAGAAACTCGGCAGCGACCAGATCGCGACCGCTGTCGGGATCATCCTCAACACGCTGCGGATCTCGGAGCTCGACGATCCCGTCCCGGCGTCGATCGCCCGGCGGGACAAGCTCCTGGGTCTTGCCGCGGCCTACGAGCTGGTCCACCGGCCGCTGCAGGTCGAGGACGCCTACCGTGCCCAGCACCGCTTCCGGTACCAGGAGGCGTTCGTCCTCCAGGCTGCCCTCGCGCGGCGCCGCGCGCTCGCGGCCCGGGAAGAAGCGACAGCACGGCCGCCCCGCGGCGGAGGCCTGCTCGACCAGTTCGATGCGCGATTGCCCTTCACCCTCACGCAGGGACAGCTCGACGTCGGCCGGACGCTCGCCGAGGACCTCGCACGCGACCACCCGATGAACCGCCTTCTGCAGGGGGAGGTCGGCTCGGGCAAGACCCTCGTGGCGCTGCGGGCCATGCTGCAGGTCATCGACGCCGGCGGGCAGGCGGCGCTCCTGGCGCCCACCGAGGTCCTGGCCGCCCAGCACCTCCAGTCCATCACCAGGACGCTCGGCCCCCTCGCCGAGGGCGGGATGCTGGGCGGTGCCACGGACGGCACGCGCGTGGTCCTGCTGACGGGCTCGATGTCCGCCGCGCAGCGCAAGAAGTCGCTCCTCGACGCCGCGTCGGGTGAGGCGGGCATCGTCATCGGTACCCATGCCCTCCTGTCCGACAACGTGGAGTTCTTCGACCTCGGCCTGATCGTGGTGGACGAGCAGCACCGCTTCGGCGTGGAGCAGCGGGATTCCCTGCGCACCAAGGCCCGCACGTCCCCGCACGTCCTGGTCATGACGGCGACCCCCATCCCGCGGACCGTCGCCATGACGGTGTTCGGCGACCTCGAGACCTCGACGCTGTCCGAACTGCCCGCCGGCCGTTCTCCCATCGCCACCCACGAGGTGGGCCTCACCGAGCACCCCGCCTGGATGGACCGGGTCTGGTCGCGGGCGCGTGAGGAGATCAACGCGGGCCGGCAGGTGTACGTGGTGTGCCCTAAGATCGGCGACGACGGGAAGACCGAGGAGGACGCGCCCGAGGCGCTCTACGCGGAGCCCGCGGCGGAGCGGAAGCCCGGCGGACAGCAGGAGCTCACCAGCGTCGTAGGACTCGTCGAGTCCCTGGGCGGGATCCCGCAGCTCCAGGGCGTCGCGACCGGGATGCTGCACGGGCGCATGGACCCGCAGGACAAGGCGGACGTGATGTCGCGCTTCGCCGACGGCAGCGTGCAGCTGCTGATCGCGACGACCGTGATCGAAGTGGGCGTCGATGTGCCCAACGCGACGCTCATGGTCATCATGGATGCGGACCGTTTCGGCATCTCCCAGCTCCACCAGCTGCGGGGCCGCATCGGCCGCGGCGGCCATGCGGGCACGTGCCTGCTCGTCACGAAACTGGAACCCGGGCACCCGAGCCGCGAGCGGCTGTCCGCCGTGGCCTCCACGACCGACGGATTCGAGCTGTCACAGAAGGACCTCGAACTGCGACGGGAGGGGAACATCCTCGGGGCCTCGCAGTCCGGTGGTCGCTCGGCGCTGCGCTTCCTGAGGATCACCCAGCACGGCAAGGTCATCGAGAAGGCGCGGGCCGATGCGCAGGAGATCGTCGCAGGTGACCCTGACCTGCACGACTACCCGGGGCTCTCGCTCGCGATCGACCTCTACCTGAACCCCGAGAAGGAAGCGTTCCTCGAGAAGGGGTAGGGAGCAGCGCTTCCGCAGCTGCGGGAGTAACGTTCTTTTCATGACGCAGATACGGGTGGGCGATGCGGCGCGGTTCCTCGGCGTCAGCGACGACACCGTCCGCCGCTGGATCGACGGCGGCATCCTCGGGAGCACGAAGGATACCTCCGGCAAGGTGGTGGTGGATGCGCTGGAACTCGCGCGGCTGGCCCGGCGGAACGCCGTCCTGCCCGGGGATCCGTCGGACATCGGGCGGTCCGCGCGGAACCGGTTCGTCGGGATCGTCACCGACATCATCACGGACACCGTGATGGCGCAGGTCGAGCTCCAGTGCGGGCCGCACCGGGTGGTGTCCCTGATGAGCAGTGAGGCCGTCCGTGACCTCGGGCTCGCCGAGGGGTCCGTCGCGATCGCGGTCGTCAAGGCCACCACCGTCATCATCGAGACCCCGGGCGGGAAGGCGTGAGGACGCGGCGGTCCCGCTTCCGGCTCCTGGCACTCGCCGCGCCCGTCGTCGTCGTGCTGGCCGCCGGCTGCGGGGGGAACGTTCCTGCGGGCGGAGGCACCGAGCGGACCGGCGACGCGGTGGACGGCGCCATCACCGTCTTCGCGGCGGCGTCCCTCACGGTGCCTTTCACCGACCTGGCTGCGCGGTTCGAGGAAGCACACCCCGGCGCGGACGTCACGCTCACCTTCGCGGGGTCGTCCGACCTCGCGACCCAGATCACGGAGGGCGCGCCGGCCGACGTCTTCGCCTCCGCCGACACGAGGAACCTGGATCGGGTCGAGGCTGCGGGCCTGCTCGCCGGAGACGCAGTGCGGTTCGCCACCAACACCCTCGAACTCGCCGTCCCCTCCGGCAATCCCGCCGGGATCTCGTCCCTCGCGGACGCCGCCCGGCCGGGCGTGAAGACGGTCGTGTGCGCGCAGCAGGTCCCCTGCGGGGCAGTGACGGCGCAGGTCGAGGAGGCCGCGGACGTCGACCTGACGCCGGTCAGCGAGGAATCATCCGTCACCGACGTTCTGGGGAAGGTGGTCTCCGGCGAGGCGGACGCGGGCCTCGTCTACGTCACCGACGTCCGGGCCGCCGGGAATGCCGTCCTCGGCATCCCCCTCCCCGAGGCAGCCGGTGCGGTCACCACCTATCCCATCGCGGCGCTCGCCGACAGCGAGGACACCGCGACGGCGCAGGCATTCGTCGACTACGTGCTCGGAGCGGACGGGCGGGCAGTGCTCGGGGCGGCGGGTTTCGGTGCGCCCTGAACCGCTCCGCCCTGAACCACTCCGCCCGGCCGCCGGCCTCCGGGATGCGGGGTGAGCGGCGCGAGCCTGCCCCGCTGGGTGGTCGCGATCGCCGTCGTGGGCGGCCTGTTCGTCGTCCTGCCGCTCGCGGCTCTGGCCCTGCGGGTCGACTGGCCCCGGTTCGTCCCCCTCGTCACGTCGGAGAGCGCGCAGGCGGCGCTCCTGCTCAGCCTGCGGACCTCCCTCACGGCGGCATTCCTCTGTGTCGTGGTCGGCGTGCCCATGGCCCTCGTCCTCGCCCGCACGGCGTTCCGGGGACAGCGGCTCGTCCGGTCGCTCGTGCTCCTGCCGCTGGTGCTGCCGCCGGTGGTCGGCGGTATCGCCCTGCTCTACACCTTCGGTCGGCGCGGGCTGCTCGGTAGCAGTCTCCACGCACTGGGCGTCGACATCGCCTTCTCGACGACGGCGGTCGTGATGTCGCAGGCCTTCGTGGCACTGCCGTTCCTCGTCCTCAGCCTCGAAGGGGCACTCCGCTCGGCCGGCACGCGCTACGAGGCCGTCGGGGCGACCCTGGGAGCGGGGCGCTGGACGGTCCTCCGACGGATCACCCTGCCCCTCGTGCTGCCGTCGCTCGTGTCGGGAGTCGTGCTCTCCTTCGCCCGGGCGCTGGGTGAATTCGGGGCCACGCTGACCTTCGCGGGCAGCCTCCAAGGCACCACGAGGACGCTTCCGCTGGAGGTCTACCTGCAGCGGGAGACGGATCCGGACGCCGCCGTCGCCCTCTCGCTCATCCTCGTCGGAGTGGCCATCGCCGTCGTCGGCGTCGCACACCGGGTCCGGCCGCTCGGGGTCAGCGCGATGCCATTGATCCGGCCGGCGAGCGAACGCGATCCGGTCCGCTGATGGGCTTCACCTTCACGGCGACCCTCCCGGAACGGGGGTTCGACGTCTCGTTCGAGCTGGCCCCGGGGGAGACGCTCGCAGTCCTCGGCCCGAACGGGGCGGGGAAGTCCACCCTGCTCGACCTGGTGGCGGGGCTCCTGGCCCCGGCGGCGGGCCGCGCGGAACTGGACGGCACGCTCCTCTTCGACGTCGGGGGCGGCCGGCGCGTCCTGACCGAGCCACGCCATCGCGGTGTCTCGCTCCTGGCGCAGGAAGCACTGCTGTTCCCCCACCTCACAGTGCTGGAGAACGTCGCGTTCGGCCCACGGAGCCGCGGGCAGCACAGGTCGGCAGCCCGGTCGACGGCGCGGCACTGGCTCGAACGCGTCGGCGTCGACGACCTCGCCTCCCGCAGGCCCGCCCAGCTGTCGGGCGGGCAGGCGCAGCGCGTCGCCGTCGCCCGGGCGCTGGCCGCCGACCCGTCGCTGCTGCTGCTCGACGAGCCGCTCGCGGCGCTCGACGTCAGCGTCGCCCCGGCCCTCCGCACCCTCCTGAGGGAGGTCCTGGCCGAACGCTCGACCATTCTCGTGACGCACGACCCGCTCGACGCCTTCCTGCTCGCGGACCGGGTGCTCATCCTCGAGGGCGGCAGGATCGTCGAGTCGGGCACCACCCGGGACGTCCTGACGCGCCCGGTGACAGGCTTCGGTGCGCGCCTCGCCGGCCTGAACCTCGTCCCGGGTCGGCGGACGACGGCGGGATTCCGGGCGGACAACGGACTGGAAGTACAGCTGGAGCACGAAGCGCCGGTCGGAGCACGCCTCGCCCTGGCCGTGCGGCCGGTCAGCGTCGAAGTGTCCCGGACAGCCGAGACCGGTTCGGGGTGGAGCTGGATCGGAGCGGAGGTCGACGACATCGAACACCGCGGCGATCTCGTGCGGGTGCATGCGGGCGGGGTTGCCGCCGACGTCGCGCCGGCGACCGCCGTCGGGCTCGGAATCGCCCCCGGTGTCCGGATCTTCCTGGGCGTCCACCCTGCGGATGCAACCGTCTATCCAGTGGACGAGGCCGGTCTGCGAAGTCCCGCGGGCGGACGATAGAGTCGTCAGCATGACCCGAATCATCGCCGGAGCCGCGGGCGGCTCGACCCTCACCAGCGTCGAGGGAAACGGGACGCGGCCGACGTCCGACCGCGTGAAGGAGGCCCTGTTCTCCAGCCTGGAATCCTACGGAGTGATCCACGGAGCGCACGTCCTGGACCTCTACGCCGGGTCCGGCTCGCTCGGCGTGGAGAGTGCGAGCCGCGGTGCGGCTTCCGTGGACCTCGTCGAATCCGCCGACCGGGCGGCCGCCGTCGCCCAGCGCAACGCGGACCTGGTGAACCGCGTGCTCGGCTGGACGGCCGTCCGGGTGCACCGGACGAAGGTCGAGACCTACCTCGAGCGCGTCGCGCCGGAACTGACCTGGGACCTCGTCCTGATGGACCCGCCCTACACCGTCCGCGAGGACGGGGTGCTCGCCGTCCTCGCGGCCCTGCAGTCGAGGCTGTCGGAGGGCGCCGTCGTCGTGGTCGAGCGATCCGCGAGGTCCCCGGAACCGGAGTGGCCCGCGTGGCTCGAACGCTTCTCGGACAAGAAGTACGGCGAGACGCGCCTCTGGTTCCTGGAGCCCGCCGTCGACTGAGCCGCTAGGGTCTGCCGTGGGGGAAGCCCCCGGAGGCGCGGTGCCGGTTCGCCTACCGGCACCGCGCCGGAACTCCGCTCTACTTCCCGGAAGGTTATGCCCTGCGCGTCCGGACCAGGGCGGTTGCCCCGGCGGCCAGTCCGAGCAGACCGGCGACGAGACCCGCCCACCCGAGTGTCGACGAAGATCCTGCCGTCGTGTCCGAGGCCTGCTCGGCGTCGATGGCTTCCGGGGTCCCGGCGGTCTCCGGAGTCCCGTGCGAAGCGTCGCCCTCGACCGCTGCGGTGGTGACGAAGGACGGCGCCGGCTTCTCGGGCTCCTCCGCGCCCTCGGTCTCCTGGTTCCACTCGACGACCTCGCCATCGGTGTAGGACTGGGTCGTCGGGAGCATCACCGTGGAGCCTGCCTCGGGCAGGCGTCCCACGGAGATCGAGAAGGTCTGGTATTCCTGCTGCGAGATCTCGGCGCCCGGTTCCGCGGTCCACACGACGGACAGGGGAGCTTCGGTGAGCGTTGCGCCGTCGGTCGTCGTGACCGGCTCGGGCAGGGCGCCGGAGACGACCTCCGCCGTCCAGCCCTCGACGGGCTTGACGCGGACCGAGGTGAAGGGCTGGTCGGTGGGAAGCTGCACTTCGAGCTGATTCGTCGCTGCGGTCTCGGACTCGCTGGGCACGCTGAAGGTGAGCTGGGAGTAGCCGTTCTCGGTCGTGGACGTGGGTGCGACCGAGACGTGGGCGCTTGCGGCGCCGAGGCCGAGGGCCATCAGTCCGGCGGTGGTGAGTGCGACACCGGTGAAGGCGCGCTGAGGGTAGGACGACATCATGGAACTGCCTTTCGGGATGCGCTGCAGCCCGCGAGGGCGGACGGCAGCAGGAGGGAACTGGGAATCGGACTCGGGGCAGGACCGCCGATCGACCCGGGTTCCGTCGGGGAAGGCAGGGTCAGGCGGGCTGCGTTACGCGGAGCGGGGGACCCCGCAGGGTCGGGACCGAGGCGTGGACGGACAGCGGTGGAACGGGCGGTGGCACGTCGAGGACCGGGCGGCGCGTCGGAGCCGGGCATGCGACGGCGGGAAGGGTCAGGAGGGGCCGCAGCCAGGCGCGGAGGAGGGCAGCGGCCTCGTCACTCCGCGAGGTGGCGACCGCCAGGAGCACCGTGGCTATCCCGTGGAGGAGGACCATGACGGGGGCGTCGGTTGCCACCGGACCCATGGCACCCTGCGCCACGGGCGAGCAGGCGAGTTCGAACGCGGCGTGGTGGCCGGGCAGCGCCGAGGAGCTCTCGCACACTGCGGGGACGGCGGTCATCCCGAAGAGGGTGTGCAGCAGGAACTGCCCGGCGCCCATGGCCAGCAGCGACGAGCGGAGGGAGAGCGTCCGCCGGCCGAGCAGCGTCATCGGTACGAGGAGGAGCACGCCGAACAGGAGCAGGACCCCGGGTGCGGGCAGATGGCCCTCCGCGAGGACGTGCGACGCGGACGAGACCGACAGGACGAGCGAGACGAGGACGAGGGACCGGAGATAGGGAAGGCCTGCCACTGCTGTCTCCTCCCTGTTCCGTCCTGCGGTCCTGCGAGCCCGGCGTCGGCAGGCTTCTTCCTCAGGGTACCGCCGCCAGGACGGAGCCTGCGTGCAGGTGGTTCGGGCCCGCCGGCCCCGCAGATGGGCCGAGGGTGCTCCTGTCAGGTGGGGTGGGAGTCGTTCCGTCGACGCACCTGCCGCGCAGACGGGGTGCCGGTTCGGGGGAGGTTCAGGCACTCATGCGGGCGAAGCGGTGGCTGCCGTGCGGCCGGGGAAAGCGGGAGGGGCACGCGGGCAGGACCTCCGGCACGATCAGCGAGCAGGTGCCGAGGCCGTCGCCGAGGACGGGGTGCGCAATCGATCCCGCGATCCCGAGGACGGGGTGCGCGGTCGATCCTGTGATCCCAAGACGTTCGAGGGCGTCGACGCCCCCGGGGTCGATGTGCTGCGCGCTGCTCACATCGATCACGACGTTCGGCTCCTGCAGGAAGCGGAAGCTGCGTCGGACGATGGGCAGGAGGGCCCGGCAGTTCTCCTCGGTGAGGCATCCACGTACATCCATGCGCGCCCAGCGGAGGTCGATGTCGAGGCGAACGGTGACTCGCAGTTTGTGGTTCATGGTCCAGGTCCCCCCGATGACGCGAAGGTCTTCGATGCCCGGCTGCTCAAGCTCTCTCAGGCTAGAAGAAGCAGGGGAACCAGCGCGAGGAGGAATCCGGCTTGACAAGCCAAGGGCGGACTATCACGCCTGGGACGCGGATGCCACACCGCTCCTGCCGTTTGGGCTACTGCCCGCGTCCCTGCTCGCGTGCCTGCCCGGAGGCCTGCGAAAACGCCTGCTCGAAGGCCTCGCGATCCCGGCCCACGAGGACTGCCGCCGGGTGCGGCCCCGCTGCGAGGAGTGCGTGCGTCCATGCGTCCGGCCAGCCCGCGGGGCGGGCGGCGATGATGACGTTGCCGGGATGCTCGCCGCCGACCATGCCGGCCTCGGTCAGGACGGCGGTCCCTGCCGCGAGCGAGGACAGCTGCCGGCTCTGCGCGCGGGCGAAGGCGAGCGGCGGGTCGTCCCCGACGTTCACCAGGACCACCCCGTCCTCCGCGCAGACCCTCAGTAGGTGGGCCGCGAAGTCCGCGGTGGTCAGGTGGGCGGGCGCGTCGGCTCCGGCGAAGATGTCGAGCACGACGGCGTCGAAGGCGGCGTCCGGCTGCTCGAGGACCGCGTCCGCGGCGTCGGCGACGACGACTTCGCACACCGTGCCGTCCGGGAGCGGCATGGCGTCGAGGACGAAGTCGATGAGGTCGGTCTCCAGGTCGACCGCCACCTGCGCGGACCCCGGACGGGTCGCCTGGACGTACCGGACGAGGGTCAGTGCCCCCGCGCCGAGGTGCAGGATCCGCAGGGGAGCGGCGGGGGGCCGCACCAGGTCGAGAACCCGGGCGATGCGCTGGAGGTATTCGTAGAACACCCGGTCGGGGTGCCGCAGGTCGACGTGGGACTGCTGCGCGCCACCGATGCTGAGGATCAGCGCCCCGTCGATGTAGGCGTCCTCGTCGATCTCCGCATAGGCAGCGGCGCCCGGCAGCCAGCGCGTGGGGACGTCGAAGTCGCCGTCGGACTCCGGCTCCCGGGAATCGCTCACACGCGCTCCCGCAGCGTGGCGAGGCGTCGGGCCCCCTCCTCGATCACGTCGAACTTCTTGCAGAAGGCGAACCGGAGCATGGAGCGCGTGTGGTCAGCGCCCTCCTCGTGGCAGAACACCGCCACCGGGATGGCCGCGACCCCGATCAGGGACGGCAGGCGTCGCGCGAGGTCGGTTGCATCGTCGATGCCCAGGGGAGCGGCATCGACCACGGTGAAGAACGTGCCCTGCGGCTCGAAGACGTCGAAGCCCGCGGCCCGGAGGCCCTCACCCAGGAGGTCGCGTTTCTTCCGCAGCGTCGCCGCGGTGGAGGAGAAGTAGTCGTCGGGCAGCCCCAGGCCCAGGGCGACGGCACCCTGGAACGGCGTTCCCGAGGTGTACGTCAGGAAGGTCTTGACGGTGCGGACCTGCGCCACCAGTTCCGCGGGGCCGCTGAGCCAGCCGACCTTCCAGCCGGTCACCGAGAACGTCTTGCCCGCGGAGGAGATGGTCAGGGTGCGCCCGGCCGCGCCCGGCAGGGAAGCGATCGGCAGGTGCCTGCTCCCGAACGTCAGGTGCTCGTACACCTCGTCCGTCACGATGATGGCCCCGTAGCGCTCCGCCAGCTGCACGATGAGTTCGAGGGCCGGACGGGCGAAGACGCTGCCCGTCGGATTGTGCGGATTGTTGACGACGACGACCCGGGTGCGCTCGCTGAAGGCGGCCTCCAGCGAGGCGGCGTCGGGCTGGAAGTCCGGAGCCCGAAGGGGTGCGGTGGTGTGCGTGGCACCCGAGAGCCCGATCACGGCACCGTAGGAGTCGTAGAAGGGCTCGAAGGTGAGCACCTCGTCACCCGGCCCGGCGAAGGCGAGGATCGCGGCCGCAATCGACTCCGTGGCCCCGGTGCTGACGATGACCTCGGTCTGCGGATCGACGTGCAGGCCGTAGAAACGCTCCTGGTGCGCGGCGATCGCTGAGCGCAGGACCGCGAGCCCCTGCCCGGGGGCGTACTGGTTGGCGCCCTCGGCGATCGCGGTGCGGGCAGCCTCGAGGATCTCCTGCGGCCCGTCCTCGTCCGGGAAACCCTGCCCGAGGTTGATCGCCGAATGCTGCTGCGCGAGGGCCGTCACCTCCTCGAAGATCGTGATGCCGAGCCTGCCGTCGCTGCCGAGCAGGTTCGCGCCGCGCGCCGCTCTCGCCCACGGCGCCGTGCCGCTGGCCGGGGGGATGGTCGTGCGCGCTTCCGTCGTCATGACACCAGTATCGCCGCTCCTGCCAGCCGGATGCCTCCCGTGTCGGCCGGAAAGGAAGAGGCACGCTCCTCTTCCCATGCTCTCCGTGCACGTCCCATTGCCACGTCCCATTGCCACGGAGCCAGCCCGACTGGGTAGCGTGGGGGCATGAGCCGCGCCGTCTGCCCCGGATCCTTCGATCCCCTCCACAACGGACACATCGAGATCATCAGCCGGGCCGCCCGCCTGTTCGACGAGGTGATCGTCGCGGTGTCGACGAACTATGCGAAGAAGTACCGGTTCCCCCTGGACGACCGCATCGCGTTCTGTGCGGGGAGCCTCTCCCACCTCAGCGGGGTCACGGTGCTCCCGATGGGCTCCGGCCTCCTGGCCGACTTCTGCAGGGAGCATGGCGCGACGGCCCTCGTGAAGGGACTGAGGTCCGGGCTCGATTTCGACTACGAACTCCCCATGGCCACGATGAACCGCCACCTCGCCGGCGTCGACACCGTCCTCCTGCCCACGGGCAGCGAGTTCGCGCACGTCTCCTCGACGCTCCTCAAAGAGGTCGCGTTCCTCGGCGGCGATGTGCGACCGTTCGTCCCGGACGCGGTGTTCCGCCGCCTGGTGCCGTCCGACGGGGACCCACGCACGGAACGGGACGCCGACGATCGCCCCGGAGAGGCGTGACCCGCACCCTGCTGGCGGCCCCGGCGTTTTGGGACTGCCCGCCTCATCAGGCTAAGATGGTACGTCGGTCATATGTTCTACAGGAGTCACCATTAAAAGCGATCTCAGTTCGCCTTTGACTTTCAGTGTCAAGGATCTCGGACGCAGTCCGGGAAGCATGCGGACAGTTGAAGAACATGTACCGGCACCGAAGGACTTCGGCGTCGCACTGATCGGTGTGCAGGAAGGTTCCGAGATGGAACTGGACCTGCGGTTCGAATCGGTGCACGAGGGAATCCTGGTGTCGGGAACGGCAAACGTCGAGGTAACCGGCGAGTGCGGCCGTTGCCTGGAGCCACTGCGGTTCGACCGCGATGTGGACATCCAGGAGCTCTTCTTCTACAGCGACTCCCAGTCGCTGTCGGTGGAAGAGGACGAAGAACAGCACAGGGTGGAGAACGATTCGGTCGATCTGGAACCCGTGCTGAGGGATGCAGTGGTTACGTCGCTGCCATTCCAGCCGGTGTGCCGGGAGGATTGCAAGGGTCTGTGCTCCGAATGCGGAGCCCGGCTCAACGATGATCCGGACCACCACCATGAAGTTTTGGATCCTCGCTGGTCAGCCCTTGCCGGGCTGGCAGGCACCGCCGCTGAGAATGACGCGGCAACCAAGTCAGAGTCAGACGAGAGAGAAGAGAGTTAGCCGTGGCTGTCCCGAAGCGGAAGATGTCCCGCGCGAATACCCGTGCACGCCGGTCCCAGTGGAAGGCAACCGCGCCCAAGCTGGTCAAGACCATCGAGAACGGCCGCGTCACCTACAGCCTCGCCCACCAGGCCAAGGTTGTCACCGACTCAGCCGGTACCCCGCTGTTCCTTGAGTACAAGGGCCGCAAGGTAGCCGACGTCTAACAACGGACCGCAGCCTGCCGCACGCCTGGTGCTGCGGCAGGCATCCGTCCGATGCTGGATCAGCTGATGCGGTTGTGAAGAATACAGCAGAACTCACGAAGCGTCTCGGTGTCGATATCGACACCGAGACGCTTCGTCTTGCCCTGACGCACCGGTCCTACGCCTACGAACAGGGCGGGATCCCCACGAACGAGCGCCTGGAGTTCCTCGGCGACTCCGTGCTCGGCCTGTCCGTGACGGACGCGCTGTACCGGGACAATCCCGGACTGTCCGAGGGTGAACTCGCGAAGCGGCGCTCCGCCGTCGTCAGCACCAAGGCGCTGGCGGGGGTGGCCCGCGCCCTCGATCTCGGCAACTACGTGCTGCTCGGCCAGGGGGAGAAGCTCACCAACGGCCGCGACAAGGCCTCCATCCTCGCGGACACCATGGAAGCCGTGATCGGAGCGGCGTACCTGAGCCACGGGATCGAGACCGCCCGCGCGATGGTCATGCGGCTCATCGGACCGCTCCTGCGCGATTCCGCGGTCCTCGGGGAGGGCACCGACTGGAAGACCCGTATCCAGGAGACCGCCGCCGCCCGCCGCCTGGGGCTGATCGACTACCAGGTCGATGGGACCGGTCCCGACCACGCCCGCACCTTCACGGCGCGCCTGGTGATCGGCGGCGTCGAATACGGCTCCGGCTGCGGGCATTCCAAGAAGGAGGCGGAGCAGGCGGCGGCGGCCGAGTCGTGGAAACTCCTTGCCGACGCACCCGGTGCGTCAGCCGATCCGAGGCCCGAACCGGCCGGCGGTTCCTCCGCGGACAGTGCCTGAGTGCCTGAACTCCCCGAGGTCGAGGTGGTACGCCGAGGCCTGGCGCGCTGGGTGACAGGGCGGACCGTCGAGGACGTCGACGTCCTCGACGTGCGATCGCTTCGACGGCATGTCGACGGGGTCGAGGATTTTCGCGGTAACGTCACGGGTGCCCGAGTGACCGACGTCGTCCGCCGCGGGAAGTTCCTCTGGATGATCCTCGAGGATCCGGGCGGCCCTCGCAGCACTCCCTCCACCGCTCCTTCCACCGCCCTCATGGCCCATCTCGGGATGAGCGGACAACTGCTCATCGAGGAGCCCGACGCCCCGCTGGAGAAGCACCTGAAGGTCCGGCTGAGGCTCTCCGCCGCGACCGATGCCGACGGCACTCCGCTTCCGGCAGACCTGCGTTTCGTGGACCAGCGGATCTTCGGCGGCATGTTCGTGACCGACCTCGAGCCGACGCCGGATGGCCGGCCGGGCGGACTCGGGGGCGGAAGCCTCCCGCTCATTCCCCGCCAGGCCGCGCATATCGCCCGCGATCCCCTCGACCCGGCGTTCTCCGCGGAGTCCTTCCACCGCCGGCTCCGGGAGCGGAAGACCAGCCTCAAGCGCGCACTCCTCGACCAGGGCCTCATCTCCGGCATCGGGAACATCTATGCCGATGAGGCACTGTGGGCAGCGAGGCTGCACTACGCGCGTCCCACCGACACTCTCCGCCGGCCGGATACGCTCCGCATCGTCGAGGCGGTCACCACCGTGATGCAGCGGGCCCTGGAGGCCGGAGGCACCAGTTTCGACTCGCTGTACGTCAACGTCAACGGCGCGTCCGGCTACTTCGCGCGCGACCTTGAAGCCTACGGGCGTGCCGGTCAGCCCTGCCGCCGGTGCGCCTCGGCGGGCCGCACGACCCTCCTGCGACGGGAAGCATTCATGAACCGGTCGTCCTTCCTCTGCCCGTTCTGCCAGCCCAGACCGCGCAACGCGCGATCGTAGCCGAGCCTCCGACAGCGCGTCGGAATGCGAGGTTCGTGACCCAAACGTGACAAGACGCGTTTCACCGCGTACGGTTAAGCCCGCGCCCGGTCCACCACGGACGGGCGCCCATCCTCGCACTGCCTAACCCTGTCGATGAGGATGGACCGTTCGCTCAACACGTTCGACAGGGGCGGGGGAACCAATAGCGGACTCACCTGTGAGTCCTTGGGGTTAAGACGCGCGTAGACCAGCGGGGGCGATGGTCTGCGAGAAACGTGTCCGGATGTCCCATCCGAACCCGACAGCTAACTTCGTAGGCATTGGGAAAGGCAACAGCATGTCCAAGAAGAGCCATTTCGCGCGCCACCGGGCTGTCCCCACGCGCATCAACCCCCTCGTCACGGCATCCCGCGCGGTCAGCGCCACTGCTTCCGTGGCCGGCAAGCCCGCCGCCGTCGTCGTTGCCGCTTCCGGCATCATGCTCGGTGCAGCGCTTCCGGCAAGCGCCGCCGGCGAGATCAGCGTCCAGTCCGCCAGCACGCCGGCAGCGGCGACCACCGTTGCGGCAGGTACCTACACCGTCAAGGCCGGTGACACCCTCGGGAGCATTGCAGCAGCCCACGGCGTGAGCCTCCAGGCCGTCTTCACGGCCAACGGCCTCGGGTACAGCTCGATCATCTACCCCGGCCAGTCGATCTCCCTCGGCGGTTCGGCTGCACCCCAGCAGTACTCGGCCCAGTCTGCAGCCATCGTCGCCGCACCGGTCGCGGCTCCCGTAGCTGCACCCGTAGCGGCTCCCGCAGCTGCTCCGGCAGGTAACTCGACGGGCCTCAGCACGCAGTCCGCATCGATCGCACCGGTAGCGACCAGCGGCATCACCGCGACGGCGATGCAGGGCCTCGGCTCGGCCTACGTCTACGGTGGCACCTCCTTCGGCGCCTGGGACTGCTCCGGCTTCGTGCAGTGGGTCTACGCGCAGAACGGCATCAGCCTGCCGCGCACCACCTGGTCCCAGTTCGCCGCCCTGACGCCCACCAGCAACCCCCAGCCGGGCGACCTGGTGAGCCAGAACGGCGGCAGCCACGTCGGTATCTACCTCGGCAACGGCCAGATGATCAGCGCGCTCAACCCCTCGCAGGGAACGCTCGTGCACTCGGTCAACGCCATGTCGGTGGACGGCTACTACACGCGATAACCCTGTACCGGCCCTGCGCCGGTACCAGGACGATACGAAGGAAGGGCGGGATGCACAGCATCCCGCCCTTCCTTGTCGGTTCTGTCAGTTCTGTCGGTTCCAGGTGCCGGGGTCAGCCGCGGTAGTGTGCGGCGAGCCGCTCCAGGCCCTCCTCGATGCTGACCGACGGCTGCCAGTCCAGCACCGCCCGGGTGTGCCGCTGGTCGAACCAGTGCGCGGTGGAGAGCTGTTCGGCCAGGAAGCGGGTCATGGGGGGCTCCTCCGCGCGTCCGAGTGCCAACCATGCCCGTTCGATGACGGCGCCGGCGCTCCGGGCCAGTGCCCCCGGCACCGACCATGCGGGCGGCTGGACGCCGCCGGAGCGGCAGATGCCGTCCAGCAGCTCCGCGATGGGGCGCGGCTCGCCGTTCGTGACCACGAACGCCTGCCCCTGCGCGGCCTGCATCCGGTGGAGGCAGGCGACGATGGCCGACGCCGCGTTGTCCACATAGGTGGTGTCGATGAGTGCGGTACCGCCGTCGAGCAGCGGCAGGCGGCCGCGCCGGGCCCGCTCGATGACGCGCTCGACGAGTTGTGTGTCGCCCGGTCCCCATACGATGTGCGGCCGCACTGCCGCCACGCGGAACTCCGGCGTCGAGCGCGCAAGGGCGAGCAGCTCCGCCGCCGCCTTGGTCCGTGCATAGTGTCCGCGCGCGTACTCCGGTTCGGCGGGGCCGGCCGGAGCGCCGACCAGCGACGTCCCGTCATGGGCGACGGACGGAGAGGAGACGTACACGACGTCGGTGGCGCCGGCGTCCTGCGCCGCGTCGAGCAGGAGCCGGGTCCCCTCCACGTTCGTGCGGTCGAACTCGGCGGGCGTCCCGGTGAAGGAGACCTTCGCGGCGAGGTGGATCACGGCATCGCAGCCCTGGACCGCTGCCGTGACCGCCCCGGCGTCCCCGATCGAGCCGAGGAGCTCCTCGACCCCGTCGATGCCGGACGGACGGCGCTGGAAGCACCGCACCGGGGAACCGCCGGCCAGGAGGTGTTCCGCGACGGTCCGGCCCAGCATGCCGCTGGCCCCCGTCACGAGGACGGTCACAGGGATCCTGCCCGTCCGCCCGACAGGAAGCGGCTGCTCCATGCGGCGACGCGGGTCCGGTCGATCTTTGCATTGTGGCGGATGTCCACCGGCAGTGCGGGCACGGCGAGAATGGCCGCGAGGTCCACGCCGCGGTCCCGTGCGGCCGCCCGGGCAGCTGCCGCGAGTGGTGGGTCGGCCAGCCGCGGGCGCCGTCCTGCCGTCTCCGTCTGGAGGACGGCCACGACGGCCTGGGTGCCGACGGGTCCGACGCCGACGACGGCGGCGAGGTGCACTCCGTCGAGTTCCTCCAGTGCCTGCTCGAGCCCGACCGGGGTCAGGACGCCTCCCGCCGCTGTCACGACATGGCCCAGCCGGCCTTCGACCCACAGGCGTCCTTCGGCGTCGAAGTGGCCGACGTCGCCCGTGCGGTGCCACGGAGGGGTGCGGGAGGACTCCTGCTGTGTCCTCCACAGGCGGAAGTAGCGGTCCTTGACGTGCGGGGCGTCGACGAGGATCTCTCCGGTCACCCCGGGGGCGGTGGTCGGTTCTCCCGTCGCCGCGCCTGTGCCGTCGAGGGGGCTGACCGCGGCACGGGCACCGGGGACCGGACGCCCGACGCAGACGCCGTTGCCGGCGCCCTCGAGCCCGCTTGCCGCCGCTGCGGCATGGATCCCCGTCAGATCGATGTCCGCGACGAGCAGCGATTCGGTCATGCCGTAGGGCGTGTGGAGCACGGCGGACGGGACGAGGTCCTGCAGGGCGTCCAGGAGCGGGACGGGAACCGGCGCGCCGGCGGAGAGCAGAAGGGAGATCCTGCCCAGGGCCGCCCGCCCGGGTGCGGTGACGTCGGCCGAAGTCGCCAGGACGTTCCGCAGGGCCGCGGGAGACGCGAAGACAACGGTCGCGTCGATGGCCGCGGCTGCATCGGCCAGCGCCTGGGCGGTCAGGGTTCCGGGAGCGGTGACATCCATGTCGGGCGTCACCGACGTCGCGCCGAGGGCGGGACCCAGCAGGGCGAAGGGGGCGAAGCCCGCGACGAGCGCGGCTCCCGGTCCCAGTCCGAGAGTGGTCTCGACGGCGTCTCGCATGGCGGAGAGCTGCCGGTGCGTGTACACCACGCCCTTGGCCGGCCCTGTGGAACCGGACGTGAAGAGGATGGCGGCGTCGGCGTCGGCGTCAGGCGCGGCCGCCGGCGGGTCCGTGGGACGGGCGGCGCGCAGGTCGTTCAGTGAGGCCTCGACCCGCAGCGCGGTCCGCCTCGCCGGCGACAGGGGAGCGACGCTGATCCGGCGCCCCGGCCAGCCGAAGGCACGCGCAGCGAGGAGTGCCCGCTCGATGCCGATGACGACGTCGGGCGCGGAACCCTTCACGGCCCGGCTGAGGCCGCGTGCCCCGAGTCCGGCGTCCGCGACGACGATCACCGCGCCGATCCGGAGGCACGCATAGATCAGGACAGTCAGGTCCACACCGGGCGGGACGAGCAGGCTCACCCTGCTGCCCGCGCCGACACCGAGTGCGGTGAGGCCGCCGGCGACCGCGCGGATGTCGTCGTCGAGCTCGCGCCAGGACAGCGTGCGCGTCCCGGCGGCCGTCAGCTCGGCGACCGCGGTCGTGGTCCCTGCGGAACCGGCCGCCAGTTCCGGGATGCGTGCGCCCAGCGGCAGGTAGGCGGTGTCCTGCTGGAAAGACCGCCGAGGATCCTGCTGGACATCCTGTCGGGCAGAGTCCCGCACCGTCTCCGAGCCGGCTACCCCGATGGAGCGGATCCCGAGCCACTCCATGGCCGTCGACGCCGTGTCGGCGTCCTCCTGCACGAGGTGGCCGGCCCGCTCGAAACGGTGGATGTCCGCGTGCGGCATCCGGCGGGCGAGGTCCTCGAGGTAGGGGTCGGAGAAGATCGGATCGTGCGGGCCCCACATCATCAGGACGGGCACGTCGAGGCTGCGGATCCCCTCCGCCGTCGTGGTGAGGGCGCCGTAACTCGGGTGGGATGCGTCGGCGGGGATGTCGGAGACGAAGTTCGCGATGCCCTGGCGGGCGGCCGCGGTGCGGTAGGGGTCCCGGAACGCGCGGCGTACGTCCCGGTCCAGGGCGGGCCGGGCGAGGGACAGGGTCACGTCCAGGAATGCCGTGCTGGTCCTGGTGCCGAGCCCGTGCACGCCCGGGGCGAGCGCGAGCCGCAGCGGAGCCGGGATCGGTCGGTCGGGATTCTGGTGGATGGCCGTATTGGTCAGGATGACTCCGGCGAGGTCGTCCCGGTTGCGGTTCGCGTAGCCGAGGCTGACGACGCCGCCCCAGTCGTGCCCCACCGTGACCACGGGACCCGGGAGGCCGACCGCACCGACGAAGTCCTCGAGGTCGGTGATGCGGTGCTCGAGGCGGCGGAACGCGCCCGTCCGCTCGGAGTAGCCCATATCGAGCTGGTCGACGGCGATCACGCGCCACCCGGCCTCCAGCCCGGCGGCGAGATAGCTCCGCCACAGGTAGGACCACGTCGGGTTGCCGTGGACGCACAGGAGCGTCCCCTTCGCGCTGCCGGTGCCGTCCCGGCCGAGCCCGTTGTCGAGGTAGTGCCAGCGATGGCTCGTGCCCGGGGCGTCCGCGGCACTGGAGGAGGGCACGTCGATGTACGTCGACCACGAGGGGTCAACGCCGGGGAGTGCTACCACGCAATCTCCATCATGGAGGTGTTCAGGCCCGATCCGACGCCCAGGCACAGCACGCGGTCTCCCGGGGAGAGCGACTGGGACTCCTGCGCAAGGGTCATCGGCAGCGATGCGGGCCCCACGTTGCCCCAGTGCGGGAAGGTGATGGGAACGCGCTCGCGCTCGAGATCCACGGCCTTGATGATGGCGTTGGTGTAGGAGTTGGAGACCTGGTGGGTCACGTAGCGGTCCATCGCGTCCCACGACCAGCCGTCGGCCTGCGCCTCGTGCCACGCGGTGACCACGAGTTCGAGGCCGCCGTCGAGCAGGCCCTTCGTGTCGGTGTACATGCCGTCGATGCCGCCCACGCACAGTTCGTGGTGCTGTGTGCCGGCACGGGAGACGCCGCCGAGGATGCGGTGGGACCCGGGGTGGAGGTCGGCGGGACCGAGAACGGCGGCGGCAGCCCCGGAACCGAGGGTGAGGGTCGCGAATTCGCTGAGGAAGTCCTCGCGCGTGGAATCCTCGCGGTTCAGCCGCTTGAACGTCGCTTCCTGGGTCCGCTGGGCGTCCTCGCCGGCGACGATCAGGGCGTACCTGATCTGTCCGGAATCGATCATGTTGGCGGCAAGGGTCATGCCGTTGACGAAGCCGAGGCACGCGTTGGCCAGGTCGAAGTTCATGGCGGACGAGGGAAGACCCAGCGAGTGGTGGATCTTCACCGCGACGGACGGTTCGAGGTTGCGGCGGGTCACCGAGGTGTTGATCAGCAGGCCGACGTCGCCGGGTTCGATACCGGCTTCCGCCATGGCCTTGGCTCCCGCCTCGATGGCGGCGTCGTCGAAGTCGGACCCGGGCGACCACCATCGGCGCTCCGTCACGCCGGCCACGCGCTCGAGGAGCCGCTTCGAGAGCCGGAGCCTCTTCAGGCTGGGCGCCAGCCGCTCGTCGAACTCTGCGGAACTGACGACTACCGGCGCCTCCACACTCGTGACGGCGAGCAAGGCCGTGTTGTCATGTCGAAACGTCGCGTTACCGGTCAAATTTCCTGCCTCGTCAACTGGTCAGCGCCGGTAGGTGGCCGTAGAGGACCCACGGATGGATCGGCCTGGACGCCTCTGGATACTGCTGAAACGGATACTGCTGAAACTTTTGTAAGCCTACTTCTTAATGTACCGGCCGGTCACTCCCGATTAGCGGAGGTTCCGGCCTTGCCTGCCCGCTACCGTCCCACACTCCGTACAGTCGGTGCATTCCAGTAGATTAGGGAGGTCCCATTCCCCCTGGAGATCCTGACACTGTGCATCTGAAGAGTCTAACCATGCGGGGGTTCAAGTCTTTCGCGTCGGCGACGACCTTCGACTTCGAACCCGGCGTGACCGCTGTCGTCGGTCCCAACGGTTCCGGCAAGTCCAACGTCGTGGACGCACTCGCCTGGGTCATGGGGGAGCAGGGTGCCAAGACGCTGCGCGGCGGCAAGATGGAGGACGTCATCTTCGCCGGGACGTCCGGACGGGCTCCGCTCGGGCGGGCGCAGGTCTCCCTCACCATCGACAACAGCGACGGTGCCCTCCCCATCGAGTACACCGAGGTCACGATCTCGCGCACGCTCTTCCGCGCAGGCGGCTCGGAGTACGCGATCAACGGCAAGAACTGCAGGCTCCTCGACATCCAGGAACTCCTCTCCGATTCCGGGCTCGGACGCGAGATGCACGTCATCGTCGGGCAGGGACAGCTCGACAAGGTACTCCATGCCACACCGGAGGAGCGGCGCGGCTTCGTCGAGGAAGCCGCCGGGATCCTCAAGCACCGCCGACGGCGGGAGAAGACGGTGCGGAAGCTCGACGCGATGCAGGCGAACCTCGCACGCCTCTCCGACCTCACAGCCGAGCTGCGGCGTCAGCTGACCCCCCTCGGGAAGCAGGCGGAGGTCGCACGCCGTGCCCAGCAGGTGCAGTTCGCCGTGCGCGACGCGCGGTCCCGCCTGCTCGCGGACGACCTCGTGACGCTGCGCTCCGGGTTCGAGCGGGACGTCGCCGCCGAGGCCGCGCTCCAGGCCCGCCGGGAGGAGGTCGAGCAGGCACTCGGCGCCGGCCAGGAACGCCAGGCCGACCTCGAGCAGGCCGCAGCGGGGGCCGTCCCGGCCCTCAATCGGGCGCGGGAGACCTGGTACGCGCTGTCGAGTGCCCGCGAGAAGCTCGCAGCCCTCGCCGCCCGTGCCGAGGACCGGGGGCACCTGCTGGGACAGGGCGGCCCCGAAACGGACTCGGGGCGCGATCCAGACCACCTCGACCGGCAGGCCGCGCGTGTCCGGACCGAGGTCGCGGCGCTGGAGGAGGAGGTGGCCGCGCTCGGACACGCACTCGAAGCAACGCTGTCCGCACGTCGCGCCGCCGAAGAGGCGTCGGCCGCCGAGGACGCCAGGCTCGCGCGCCTGCTGCGCGCCGCCGCCGACAAGCGTGAGGGCGAGGCCCGGCTCGCGGGAACCGTGGGAGCGGCCCGTTCCCGCGTCGAGTCGGCCGTCGCGGAACTCGGGCGCCTCCGGGCGTCCATCGCCGCGGCTGAGGAACGACGCGGTGCCGCCGAGCGGGACTTCACCGCGCTCGAGGGCCAGGTGGCCGGTCACGAGCAGGGCGAAGAGGGCCTCGACGCCGAGTACGAGGAGGCCTCGGCGCTTCTCGGGACCATCACGGACGAACTGCAGGCGCTCGCCGGGGAGGAGCGCGCCGCCGAGCGGGAACGGGGCGCCCTCGCGGCCCGCCTCGAGGCGCAGCGCGAGGGACTGCAGCAGCGCGACGGCTCCGGGACCCTCCTCGCCGCCGGGCTCGACGGCGTGGCGCTGCCGCTCCCGCAGCTCCTCCAGGTCGCACCGGGCTACGAGAAGGCGGTCGGCGCGGCGCTCGCGGGCTCCGCCGATGCGGTCACCGTGGAGAGCGTCGCGGCCGCCGTCGCCGCGCTGGAGCTCCTGAAGCACGACGACGCCGGACAGGTGTCGCTCGTCGTCGCCCCCGGTGCCGGCTCGGGCGGGCGTCCTGCGAAGCCGTCCCCTCACGGAACCGGTCCCGTCGATCCCAGCGCGGTCGTTCCCGTGCTCTCCGTCGTGGAGGTACCCCCCGCGCTGCGGCCCGCCCTCGAGGACCTGCTGCGCGGCGCCGTCGTCGTCCGGGACCTGGGCCAGGCCCGCAGCGTCATCGAGGACGGTGCGGCACCGCTCGCCGTGACGCGCGACGGCGACGTCCTGTCCCGCCACGCCGCCCGCGGCGGCACCCCCGGTGCCGCGGGCTACCTGGAGCTCCGCGCGGCTGCCGAAGAGACGGAGGAGCGCCTGGCCCAGGCCGTCGCCTCGACCGAGCGCCTGCGGTTCCGACTGTCCGGAGCGAGGACCCGGCAGCAGGCCGCGCAGCAGCGCGTGGACGCAGCGCTCGAGCGCCTGCACGAGTCCGACGCGCGCATGGCCGCCGTCGCCGAGAAGCTCGGACACCTCAATGCGGGCCTGCGCTCAGCAGCCGGCGAGGCCGAACGGCTGGCGGCACTGATGCGGAGCGCCGAGGCGAACCTCGCCCAGGAGGAGATTCGGCTCCAGGAGGCAGCGCAGCGGTTGAAGGACCTGCAGGAGCAGCCCGTCGAGGCCGAGCCGTCCACCGAGCAGCGGACCATCCTGCAGCGAGCCGCCGCCGACGCGCGGCAGGCCGAGCTCGAGGCGCGGCTGGCCCTGCGTAGCGGCGAGGAGCAGTTGTCGGCGCTCGGGAACAGGGCGGCGTCACTCGAGCGCGCAGCACAGTCGGAGCGCCGGGCACGTGAACAGGCGGCGGAGAAGGCACGGATCCGGCGGGCGCAGGCCGTCAAGGCCGCGGCGGTCGCCCGGGCAGCCCGTTCTGCCGAGCGGCGGGCCGCGGACTCCGTCGCCGTCGCGGCCGAGCAGCGCGATGCCGCCGAGCGGCTGCGCGAGCAGCAGGACACGGAACTGCAGGCGGTCCGGAAGGCCAATGCGGAACTCGGCGCCGAGCTCGCACGCCTCACGGACTCCGTGCATCGTGACGAGCTCGCCCGCACCCAGCAGAGGCTTCGGATCGAAGCCCTGGAGAACCGGTCCATCGAGGAGCTCGGACTGACGCCTGACCACCTCGTGGACGAGTTCGGCCCGCACCTGCCCGTGCCCGAGGACTCCGCCGACTCCGCCGAGGACAAGTGGGCGGCCCTGCGGGCGCCGGTCGACGACGACGGCAACGCGGTACCGCAGGGGATCCCGTTCGTCCGGGAGCAGCAGGAGAAGAGGCTGAAGCGCGCGGAACGGGATCTCGCGGCGCTCGGCAAGGTCAATCCCCTCGCGCTGGAGGAATTCGCGGCACTGGAGGAGCGGCACCAGTTCCTCAGTACGCAGCTGGCGGACCTCAAGGCCACCCGGAAGGACCTCCTCGACATCATCCGGGAAGTCGACGAGCGCGTCGAGCAGGTCTTCGCTGCCGCCTACCGTGACACTGCCGAGCAGTTCGAACGCGTGTTCGCGACGCTCTTCCCCGGTGGTGAGGGCAGGCTCGTGCTCACCGATCCCTCCGACATGCTCACCACGGGAATCGAGGTGGAGGCTCGACCCGCCGGCAAGAAGATCAAGCGGCTGTCCCTGCTCTCGGGCGGGGAGCGCTCGCTGACCGCCGTGGCGCTCCTGGTCGCCATCTTCAAGGCACGGCCATCGCCCTTCTACGTCATGGACGAGGTCGAGGCCGCCCTCGACGACACGAACCTGGGCCGGCTCATCGGCATTTTCCGGGAGCTCCGCGACTCGAGCCAGCTCATCATCATCACGCACCAGAAACGGACGATGGAGGTGGCCGACGCGCTCTACGGCGTCACCATGCGCGGTGACGGGGTGTCCACGGTCATCAGCCAGCGCCTGGATGCCGAGGAGCAGCTCCTCGGCTAGCCGGGGACCCGGTCCCCGGACTGCCGGGGGAGGGTCTCGCGGGACCCGAGCCAGGTGAGGGCGGCGAGCACAGCCAGGGCGCCGGTAGCGAGGAAGGCCAGGGCGTATGAGCCCACGACCAGCCGGTCGATGATGAGGCCGGCGACGATCGGGCCGAAGATGGCGCCGAGGTCGGCGCTCATCTGGAACGTAGCCAGGACCTTGCCGCCGCTGCGCCCGGTACCGATGATGTCCGCGACGGCCGCCTGCTGCGCCGGGTTCAGCAGCCCCGTCCCGATCCCCCCGACCACGCAGATCACCAGGAAGACGGCGATGCTGCCCGAGAAGCCGAGCGCGGCCATCGCGGCGCCGTTGACGAGGAGCCCGGCGACCACCAGCGGCTTCCTGCCGGCGGTATCGGCGAGGCGCCCCGACACCGTCAGGGACAGCGCGGTCCCGCCCGCGAAGAAGGCGAGCGAGATGCCCGCGACCTGCGGCCCGGCGTCGAGCACGGCGGTCGCGAAGAGCGGGACCAAGGCCATCCGGATACCGAACGAGGACCACCCGTTGGCGAAGCCCGACAGGAGCGACGCACGGTACGCGGAGTCGCGGACGGCCTCGCGGACCGACAGCGGCGCCTGGTGGCGTCCTGCCTGCCGGTCGGCGAGGGAGGTGTCCCGGAGCTGGAAGAACACGACGGCGGATGCGACGAGCAGCGCGACCGCATAGGCGAGGAACGGCACGCGGAGCCCGAGGCCGGCGAGCAGGCCCCCGATGAGGGGCCCGCCGATACTGCCGAGCAGGAATGCCGTGGCGTAGGCACCGGAGACCCGGCCACGGATGGACGGCGGTGCGAGCCGGACGATCAGTCCCATGGCCGAGACGGTGAACAGGGTCGATCCGATGCCGCCCAGGCCGCGGAAGACCAGCAGCTGCCAGTAGTCCGCCGCGAAGGCGCACGCGGCGGTGGACAGGGCCACGATGAGCAGCCCGATGATGTAGACGGGACGCTCACCGAGCTTCTCCACGAGCCACCCGCCCGCCGGTGCGAACAGGAGCCTCGTGAAGGCGAAGGCGCTGACGATCACGGACGCAGCCGTCACGCCGACGTCGAAGCTCTGCGCGAACTGCGGCAGGATCGGGGCCACGAGCCCGAAGCCGATGGCGATCACGAACGCAGCCGCGATGAGGACCCGGATCTCGCGCGGGATGGGTAGGCGCTCCGGCGCGGGAGCGTCGCCCTCTCCCCGCGTCCTCCGCGGAAGGATCCGAAGGAGGAACTGCTTGCGAGCGCGAGGGGAACCGGCCATGGTCCTCGCATTCTGTCACCGCATCCATCGGATGCTCAATCGGCCCGTGTGAGAAGGTGGATCAGTGAACGACATCCTTCTGCCTGTCATCTTCGTCATCCTCGCGATCGCCGTGATCGGGTCGCTCGCGGTCCTCCTCGTCCGGGGCAGGCGCACGCCTCCCGGGCTCTATTCCTCACCGAGGGATCCCGACGACCAGATGACCGACGTGGCCCACGGCGCCACCTCCACCGATGTCCTCGACAGCCCGGGCGGGACCACGACGGACGTCCTGGTCCCCGACGACCTCAGCGGCCTCGACGAGGCGCCCCCCGCTGCGCGCTTCGACACCGTCGAACCCATGCAGGGCCGGCTCGCCCGGCTGCGGGCACGGCTCGTCCGCTCGAACAACGCGCTCGGCAAGGGGCTGCTCGCCCTGCTGTCGCGCGACAGGATCGACGAGGACGTCTGGGACGAGGTGGAGGAGACCCTCCTGATGGCGGACCTCGGCACCGAGCCCACCATGGAACTGGTCGACGCGCTGCGTGAGCGCGTGAAGGTCGCCGGCAGCCGCAACCCCGCCGAGGTCAAGGACATGCTCCGTGAGGAACTGGTGAAGCTCGTCGATCCCTCGATGGACCGCTCGCTCGCGACTCAGCGGCATGCGGATCGGCCGGCGATCGTGATGGTGGTCGGCGTGAACGGGGTGGGCAAGACCACCACCGTCGGCAAGCTCGCGCGGGCGCTGGTCGCCGACGACAAGGACGTGCTCCTGGGAGCGGCGGACACCTTCCGCGCAGCCGCGGCGGAGCAGCTGGCCACGTGGGGGGCGCGTGTCGGCGTGCCCACCGTGAAGTCTGACGTCGACGGCGCCGATCCGGCGTCCGTGGCCTTCGAGGCCGTCAAGGCGGGCATCGAGCAGGAGGTCGATGTGGTCCTGATCGACACCGCCGGGCGCCTGCAGAACAAGGTCGGCCTGATGGACGAGCTCGGCAAGGTGAAGCGTGTCGTCGAGAAGCAGGGCACGGTCGACGAGGTCCTCCTCGTGCTGGATGCGACCACCGGGCAGAACGGCCTCAACCAGGCGCGCGTCTTCGCCGAGGTCGTGAACATTAGTGGGATCGTGCTCACCAAACTGGACGGGACCGCGAAGGGCGGCATCGTGGTGGCCATCCAGCGCAGCCTCGGCGTGCCCGTGAAGCTGATCGGCCTCGGCGAGGGCGCCGACGACCTCGCCCCCTTCGACGCCGAGGGCTTCGTCGACGCGCTGCTGAGCTAGCTGTACTGCCGGGACGCGCTGCCGATCGAACCGCGCCCGGTACGGCCCATCCGGTGATCCGGCCATCCGGTGATCCGGCAAGAGGCCAGGTCCGCGGAAACCTCCCGGAAACATCTGCGTCATGCGCCTTTTACGTCGGTGAGACTGATGTAACCTGCGCGCAATGTTCCGCCCCAGGGACGGAAACACGCCCATCGCATTCTGGAGGTGCGGGAAGTCCCCGCCCCTTTGGAAGGATCGTGTTTGATGGACCTCACAGCAGGCCACGTCTGGGTGATGATCTCAGCTGCCCTCGTACTCCTCATGACCCCGGGCCTCGCCTTCTTCTACGGCGGGATGACCCGTGCCAAGGCCGCACTGAACATGATGATGATGAGCTTCATCGCCGTCGGACTCGTGGGGGTCGTCTGGGTCCTGTGGGGCTACTCGATGACCGGCGGGGACGGCATCGCCCAGCTCTTCGGCAACCCGTTCACCTCGTTCGGGCTCGCGAGCCTGATCGGCACGGAGGACCTCATCGGTGCGGGCTACGGCGCCACCTTCGCCATCATCACGGTGGCGCTCATCAGCGGAGCCATCGCCGACCGCGCCAAGTTCGGTGCCTGGACCATCTTCGTGCCCATCTGGGTCACCGCGGTCTACTGCCCGCTCGCGTTCATGGTGTGGGGCGGCGGACTCCTCAGCGCCGACGGTGCTGTCGGCGGCGCGGTCGGCGAAGCCATCGACTTCGCCGGAGGCACGGTCGTGCACATCAGCGCAGGCGTGGCCGCGCTGGTCCTCGCCCTGATCCTCGGGAAGCGGCAGGGCTTCGGCCAGGACCCTGCACAGCGCCCCCACAACATCCCGTTCGTGATGCTCGGAGCCGCACTCCTGTGGTTCGGCTGGTTCGGCTTCAACGGAGGCGCCGCAGGCAGCGCCGAGGAGGCCGGCCTGATCTGGATCAACACCATGGCCGCTCCCGCAGCCGCGATGGTCGGCTGGCTCATGACCGAGCGGATCCGCGACGGACGTCCGACGTCCCTCGGCGCCGCCTCGGGCATCGTCGCCGGACTCGTCGCGATCACTCCCGCCTGCGCCAACGTCAGCCCCATCGGCGCGGTGGGTCTGGGCCTCCTCTCGGGTGCGGTCTGCGCCCTGGCCGTCGGCATCAAGTACCGCCTCGGCTTCGACGACTCGCTCGACGTCGTCGCCGTCCACCTGGTCGCAGGCATCGTGGGCACGCTGTCCCTCGGTTTCATCGCACTGCCCGTCGAGGGCGCCGGTGGCGGACTCTTCTACGGCGGCGGCGCCGGCCAGCTCGTGGCCCAGGTCGTCGCGGCCTCCATCGCGATCGCACTCTCCGCCGTCATGACGGCCATCATCGGCCTGGCGATCCACAAGACCATCGGGTTCCGGGTCAGCGCCGACAACGAGATCGGCGGCGTCGACCTCTCGGAGCACGCGGAGACCGCCTACGAATTCGGTGGACTGGGAGTGGGCGGATCCTTCCACCCCTTCGCCGAGCAGATGTTCACGCAGCACAAGACCACGCAGAAGACCACCCAGCAGAACGTCACGGAGGGCGTACATTCATGAAACTGGTGACAGCGATCGTTCGACCCGACAAGCTCGACGGCGTCCGGGGAGCCCTCGAGAACTACGGGGTCCAGGGCCTCACGGTCAGCCAGGCGAGCGGCTACGGCCGCCAGCGCGGCCACACCGAGGTCTACCGCGGCGCCGAGTACACCGTGGACCTCCTCCAGAAGGCGCGCGTCGAGGTCCTCGTCGCGGATGCCTGGGTCACGGACATCGTCGATGTCCTGGTCTCGACGGCCAACACGGGGCGGGCCGGCGACGGCAAGGTCTGGGTGATCCCGGTCGAGGAAGCCGTCCGGGTCCGCACGGGTGAGCGCGGGGACGCGGCTCTGTAGGAGACGCAACACTGCAGAAGACGCAGCACGGAGGACTCCTGCGCAGCGGGGACCGCAGCAGGAGAACGACGGAAGGGCCGCCACGTCGTGGCGGCCCTTCCGTCGTTGTTGGGGAGGCGCGGGGAGCGGTCGTCAGGGCCGGCCGTGGGACGACGGCCAGGACTCGGGGCCGTTCGATCCCGCGGGGTACTCCTCGAGGGGTACCCGGTTCTCCGACCAGGCCTTGAGGACCGGCTCCACGATGCGCCAGCAGTCCTCGGCGGTGTCGCCGCGGACGGACAGCGTGGGATCCCCGGCGAGGACCCCGTCGAGTACTTCACCGTAGGGGAGCAGGTCCGTCTCGTTGAGGTCTGCGCTGAGGGTCGCGCGGTCCAGCGAGAAGATGTCGCCCGGTCCGTTGACGTCGAGTTCGAGCTGGAGGGTGTCCGGCCCGAACCCGATGCGCAGCTTCGTCGGCGCGTCCTGTCCCGTGAAGCCCACGGGCAGGTGACTGACGGGCCGGAAGGTGATGACCGCTTCCTTGCGCTTGATGCCGAGCGCCTTCCCGGAACGCAGGACGAACGGGACCCCGGACCAGCGCTCGTTGTTGATCGAGACGGTGACCTCGGCGAGGGTCTCCGTACCCTTCGAGGGATCGACGCCGGGCTCGGCGGTGTAGTCGGGGATCTGGCGGTCGCCGATGGTGCCCGCCGTGTAGCGGGCGCGGCGGCTGCTGCCCGGGCTGTCGAGGTCCACCGAGCTCGCCCGGAGGACCGAGCCGATGTGGTCCCGCAGGTCCCGCTCGTGCAGGGTCGACGGCGCATTCAGCGCCAGCAGTGCCATGACGTGCAGCAGGTGGCTCTGGATCATGTCGCGCAGGGCGCCGGCGCCGTCGTAGTACCGGGCGCGGTTCTCAAGCGCGAGGTCCTCGTCGAAGATGACTTCGACCTTCTCGATGTGGAGGTTGTTCCACACCGGCTCGAGGATGCGGTTGGCGAAGCGCAGGCCGAGGATGTTGAAGACGGTCGCCTTGCCGAGGAAGTGGTCCACCCGGTGGATGTTCTGCTCCGGTACCAGCTTCGCCAGCTTCTCGTTCAGCTCATGCGCCGAGGCCTGGTCCGTCCCGAACGGCTTCTCCATGACGAGGCGCGTGCTCTTGGGCAGGGAGTCGGCTCCGAGGGCGCTGCAGGCCTTCTGGCTGATGGCCGGCGGCAGGGCGAAATACAGGGCCACAGGGCCCTCGAGCGTCTGCACCAGGTCGCCGAGCCCGTCCTGCGTGACATCGAGCAGGTGGTAGGAGCTGTTGTCGCGAACCTGCTGCAGGAATGCCCGGCCGGCGTCGTCCGCCTTGACGAGGGACCCCGCGAAGGCGCCGTCGATGCGCTCGCGCCACTGGTCGTCGGTCAGGTCGTCGGATCCTGCACCCACGAGCTTCAGCCCGTCGGCCCTGCCCAGGCGGATGAGCCGGGCGAGCCCCGGAAGCAGCAGGCGCTTCGTGAGGTCGCCGGAGGCCCCGAGGATGAGGAGTGTCTTCACGCGGGTATCGGCCTCGGCGGGAATGGTGTCGTGTTCTGCGAGCGAGTGTCTATCCACGTCTTCACCTTGCCACTTATCCCCGCGCCTGTCCTGCCCTCCCGCAATGCGCCGCCCGTTGCGCCGGAAGTGCCCGGTGCGGCCGGACCAAGCCGCGTCAGGCATCCCTCCGGCACCCCCAGTTGGTACCCTAGGGAGTTGAGTCTCTCTACTTCCCGATGAAAGAAGTTCACGGCACGTGTTCAATTCACTCTCCGACCGGCTGACTGCGACCTTCAAGAACCTCCGTGGCAAGGGCCGCCTCACCGAGGCGGACATCGACGCCACCGTCCGCGAGATCCGGCGCGCCCTGCTCGACGCCGACGTCGCCGTTCCCGTGGTGCGCGCCTTCGCGGCCGCCGTCAAGGAACGCGCCCTCGGCCTCGAGGTCTCCCAGGCCCTGAACCCGGGCCAGCAGGTCGTCAAGATCGTCAACGAGGAACTCGTCGGGATCCTCGGCGGAGAGACGCGCCGGATCCGCCTGGCGAAGAACCCGCCGACCGTGATCATGCTGGCGGGCCTGCAGGGTGCCGGAAAGACCACGCTCGCCGGAAAGCTGTCCAAGTGGCTCAAGGGCCAGGGCCACAGCCCGCTGCTGGTCGCCTGCGACCTCCAGCGCCCGAACGCCGTCCGGCAGCTCCAGGTGAACGGTGAGCGCGCAGGCGTTCCCGTCTACGCGCCGCACCCGGGCGTCAGCTCCGAATTCGAGTCCGCGACCGGTGACCCGGTCGCCGTCGCCCGGCAGGGCGTCGCGGAGGCGCGTGCGCGCCTGCACGACGTCGTCATCGTGGACACAGCGGGCCGTCTCGGTGTGGACGCCGAGCTCATGCAGCAGGCCGCGGACATCCGTGCCGCCATCAGCCCGGACGAGGTGCTGTTCGTCATCGACGCGATGATCGGCCAGGACGCCGTCAACACGGCGCTCGCGTTCAACGAGGGTGTCGACTTCACCGGAGTCGTCCTGACCAAGCTCGACGGCGACGCCCGCGGTGGCGCCGCACTCTCCGTCGCCTCTGTCACCGGCAAGCCGGTCATGTTCGCGTCCACGGGTGAGGGGCTGAACGACTTCGAGCTGTTCCACCCCGACCGGATGGCCTCGCGCATCCTGGACATGGGCGACATCCTGACGCTCATCGAGCAGGCGGAGCAGTCCTGGGACAAGGATGAAGCCGCCCGGATGGCGAAGAAGTTCGCCGACCAGGAGGAGTTCACCCTCGAGGACTTCCTCGCCCAGATGCAGCAGATCCGCAACATGGGCTCCATGAAGAAGATGCTCATGATGATGCCCGGCGCCGCCAACATGCGGGAGCAGCTCGAGAACTTCGACGAGCGCGAGATCGACCGTGTCGAGGCCATCGTCCGCTCCATGACCCCGCACGAGCGCCTCGCCCCCAAGATCATCAACGGATCCCGCCGCGCGAGGATCGCCCGCGGTTCGGGCGTGCACGTCTCCGAGGTGAACGGACTGCTCGAGCGCTTCACCCAGGCGCAGAAGATGATGAAGAAGATGGCATCCGGTGGAGGAATCCCGGGCATGCCCGGCATGGCCGGTCCCGGCGGTTTCGGCGGTCCGCGCAAGGCGAAGGCCGTTGCGGCCAAGGGCAAGAAGAAGCCGCGCTCGGGCAACCCCGCGAAGGCTGCCCAGGAGCTGCAGGAAGCGGAGGCGCGGCGCACGGCGGCCCGCACGGCGGCGCCCACGGGCGCGGCGTTCGGCGGCCAGCAGGACTTCGACCCGTCGGCCATGAACCTCCCGAAGGGCTTCGAGAAGTTCCTCGGGAAGTAGCGATTCCAGTGCAGCCCGCACCGAGCCCGGCGGGTTCCCGCCAGTGCTGAGCCTCGAGCGCGTCGTCTTCGTCCACGGCAGTGGCCGTTTCGGTGCCGCGGCCTGGCCGAAGCAGCACGGCCTCTCGCTCGACTTCGACTGCCTGTACCTCCGGCGCCACGGCTTCGACGCGGAGGCAGAGCCCCTGCCGACAGACCACGATCGTGACCAGGAGATCCTCGCCGAGGCCCTGGGCGCCGGCGGGCACGTCGTCGCGCACGCGGAGGGCGCTGTTCCCGCCATGCTGCTCGCCGTCGAGCGGCCGGACCTCGTGGGCTCCCTGACGCTCATCGAGCCCGCGTGCCTCTCGCTGACAGCCGGCCTCCCCGCGACGAAGGCGCACATCGATCTGATGGCGCCCCTGTTCGCCGAGCGCCACGCGATGTCGGACGGGGATTTCCTCCGGGAACTCCTGCGCCGGGGGTCCATCGCGCCTGCGGCCGATGCCCGACGCGATGCGGCGAGGCTCCGCCTGCAGAGCCCGCCCTGGGAGGCTCCACTGTCGATCGTCCCCGGCGTGCCGACCCTCGTCCTCACGGGTGGCTGGGAGCCGCTCTACGAGGAGGTGGCCCAGTATCTGGCCGGAACAGGTGCCATGCACCGCGTGGTCGCCGGTGGCCACCGTCCGCACGACACCCCCGAGGGCGCCGCCCTCATTCGCGCCTTCCTGCGCTCCGCAGGCGAGGAGGCCGCGGCGTGAGGAAGCGCGCGTTGCATCGGGCCGTGCGACGTTCCCTGCCGGCATGACCTCGCCGACATGACCCCGCCGACATGACCCCGCCGGCCCGCGGGTACCTGCACCTCACGGGCACGGTGCTGCTGTCGCCGTCGCGCTCCGTCCCCGACGTCTACGTGCAGGACGGCCGGTTCACCTTCACGCGCCCGCCCGGGGCGCCGTCGCGGACGCTGGAGGGATGGGTCCTGCCAGGCCTCGTCGACGCGCACTGCCATGTCGGCCTCGACCGGAGGGGACGCGTGCCGGACGCCCTGGCCGAACAGCAGGCCCTGGCCGACAGGGACGCGGGAACGCTGCTCATCCGGGACGCGGGCGTCGTCAACGACACGCGGTGGGTGCAGCAGCGATCGGACCTGCCGCGGTTGGTGCGGGCAGGGCGCCATGTCGCCCGGACTCGTCGCTACTTCCGCGACTACGCCGTGGAGGTGGAGCCCGCGCAGCTTGCCGACGCCGTGGCGGAGCAGGCGCGGCGCGGCGACGGCTGGGTGAAGATCGTGGGGGACTGGATCGACCGGTCGCTCGGGGACCTCGCTCCTGCCTTCCCGCCTGCGGCCCTGAGGGACGCGGTCCAGGCCGCCCACGCCGAGGGCGCCCGGGTCACCGCCCACTGCTTCGCAGCCGACACGCTCGACGGGATGCTCGACGCCGGCATCGACTGCATCGAGCACGCCACGGGGATGCTTCCCCGGCACGTCCCGCGCTTCGTCGAGCAGGGAGTGGCCATCGTCCCGACGCTCATCAACATCGACACCTTCCCTGCCATCGCCGACGGTGCCGCAGGCAAGTACCCGGACTACGCGGCGCACATGCGGCGCCTGTGGGGCGGACGGCAGGACATGGTGCACAGGGCGCACGATGCCGGGATCGCCGTCTACGCGGGAACGGACGCCGGGAGCGTGATCGCGCACGGCCGCCTCCCGGACGAGGTGGCCGCGCTCGCAGCTGCGGGACTGGGTGCGACCGCGGCGCTCGACGCCGCCTGCTGGGCCGCCCGCCGCTGGCTGGGCTTCCCCGGTATCGAGGAGGGAGCCAGTGCCGACGCCGTCGTCTGCTCCTCCGATCCACGCCAGGACGTCGGCACCCTGGCCGACCTTCGCGCGATCGTCCTGCGTGGATCGGTCGTGCGCGGATCGGTCATGGGGCCCGGTGTCCCGGAACCAGCCGTCCGCCGCCCGGAATAACTTGAAGCTTCAAGTAGTTATACGGAGGACAGTACGACCACCGCCCGAGGAGCCGTTATGCACCAGGACCTGTTACCCACCACCACCGCCATGGGCACGCTGACCCTCCGGGTCGGAGACCTCGCAGCCATGACCACCTACTACGCCACCGCGCTCGGTCTCGAGGTGCTCGAGGACCGCGCGGACGCCGTCGTGCTCGGACGCCGGAGGAGGGCCGTCATCCGTCTGGAAGCCGCCGGTCACCTGCATCTGCCTCCGCGGGGTGAGGCGGGCCTGTTCCATACGGCCCTCCTGTTCGCGGATCGCGCGGACCTGGCCGCGGCCGTCGCGTCCGCGGCGCGCCATCCGCTCAGTTCCTTCGTGGGCAGCGCCGACCACCTGGTGAGCGAGGCCTTCTACTTCAGCGATCCCGAGGGCAACGGCATCGAACTGTACTTCGACCGCCCCAGGGAGACCTGGGACTGGTCCCGGGACGAGCGCGGGAACCGCTCCGTCGTGATGGACAGCCTGCCGCTGTCGCCGAGGGCCTACCTCGAGGAACACCTGACGGAGGAGGCCGTGTCGCATGCCGCCTCGAAAAGCGCGGAGGTCGGGCACGTGCACCTGCAGGTGGGCGACGTCGACACGGCGCAACGGTTCTACGTCGATGTGCTGGGATTCGAGCGGACAGCGGGCTGGCACGACCAGGCCCTCTTCGTGTCGGCCGGAGGCTACCACCACCACATGGCCATGAACGTCTGGAACAGCAGGGGCGCCGGGCCGCGCAAGGACACGCTCGGTCTCGGTGAGGTGCTCATCCAGGTGCCCGCCGCCGACGAGGTGGGGGCGCTCGCCGACCGGCTGGCCTCCGCCGGGATCGCAAGCCATCACACCGGGGCCGAACTGCGCTTCGAGGACCCCTGGCGCAACCGGCTGAGGGTCGCCGTCGCGGGCTCGCCGGACGGAATCGCCTAAACTACGGCCGTCTGGCACAATAGATTCGTACTCGATCCGTGCAGCCCCTCTCTCTGTACGTGAATTGTGTCCTCTGAACCCCTCTGAATGGCCCGCCCCACGGGAGCAGGATGACGGGTTCGCCCCTTTTCATTTACAAGGAGTGACCACACAAGTGGCCGTAAAGATTCGCCTCAAGCGCATGGGCAAGATCCGCGCACCTTTCTACCGTGTCGTCGTCATGGATGCACGCTCCAAGCGTGATGGCCGTGCCCTCGAAGAAATCGGCAAGTACAACCCCACCGAGGAGCCCTCGTTCATCGAGATCGACTCCGAGCGTGCGCAGTACTGGCTCGGAGTCGGCGCCCAGCCGACCGAGCAGGTCTCCGTACTGCTGAAGATCACCGGTGACTGGCAGAAGTTCAAGGGACTCAAGGGCCAGGAAGGCACCCTGAGGACCAAGGCAGCCAAGGAATCGTTCGTCGCCCCCGAGAAGGGCTCCGTGATCGTCCCCGAGGCCATCACGCCGAAGGCGAAGAAGAACGACGACGCCGCCGCGGAAGCGACCGAGGCAGAGTAAGTTGCTGGCCGAAGCTCTGGAGCACCTCGTCCGCGGCATCGTCGACAACCCGGACGACGTCCGGGTCTCCGCGAAGAACAACCGCCGCGGTGAGACGCTCGAGGTCCGCGTCCACCAGGAGGACCTTGGCCGCGTAATCGGCCGCCAGGGGCGCACCGCCCGGGCACTGCGCACCGTGGTCGCCGCCCTCGCGGACGGCGAGCAGGTACGTGTCGACGTCGTCGACACCGACCGCCGCCGGGGCTGACCCCTCCAGAGCACGGCATCTTCTGAATCGGCCCCACCACCAGCACCTGGTGGTGGGGCCGATCAGTTTCCCCGTAGTTTCCGCATCACCCCCGCATGACCCCGGATCGCCAGTGGCACAACCAGCAGGAGCAGCACGATGGAAGTACTCGTAGCCAGGATCGGCAAGCCCCACGGCATCCGGGGCGAGGTGACCGTCCAGCTCTTCACCGACGCCCCCGAGGACCGTTTCGAGCCCGGCGAGACGTTCCGGGTGGAGGACGCGGCCGTCTCCGAGCTGACCGTGGCCAAGGCCCGGTGGAACAAGGACATCCTGATCGTGGGCTTCGAGCAGGTCGCCGATCGCAACCAGGCCGAGACGCTGCGCGGCGCCAGGCTCTTCATCGATTCCGACGGGACGGACGACGGCGATGACGACTCCTGGTACGAGCACGAGCTCGTCGGCCTCGACGCGCGCGTCGACGGAGAGTCCGTGGGCAAGATCACCGCGCTGCGGACGATGGCCGTGCAGGATCTCCTGGTCGTCGAACTCGCCGACGGCCACGAGGCCCTCGTGCCGTTCGTCGGCGAGATCGTCCCCGAGGTGGATCCCGAGGGCGGCTTCGTGACGATCGTGCCGCCGGCAGGGCTCTTCGACCTCAACACCCCCGGCTCCAACCAGGCACCCGACGACGGCGACGACGACGGGGCTGCAGCGGAGGCGCGCGACTAGTGCGCATCGACGTCGTCTCCATCTTCCCGGAGTACCTTGCCGCCCTCGACCTGTCGCTGATCGGCAAGGCCCGGCAGGACGGCGTCCTCGATGTACGGCTGCATGACCTCCGCTCCTTCACGACGGACCGGCACCGGACGGTCGACGACACCCCCTATGGAGGCGGAGCCGGCATGGTCATGAAGGCCGAGCCGTGGGCCCTGGCGCTCGAATCGGTCCTCGCCGAGTCGCCGGCGGACGGCAACCGCCCCACCCTGATCGTCCCCTCACCGGCCGGAGCCGTGTTCAACCAGGCGATGGCACACGAGTTCGCGGAGCTGGACCACCTCGTCTTCGCCTGCGGACGTTACGAAGGGATCGACGAGCGGGCGATCGACTGGGCGCGCGGGGGGTTCGACGTCCGCCCCGTCTCCCTCGGGGACTACGTCCTCAACGGCGGGGAGGTGGCTGTCCTCGCGATGGTCGAGGCCGTCGCCAGGCTGATCCCGGGCGTGGTCGGCAACCCGGAATCGCTCGTGGAGGAGTCCCACTCCGACGGCCTGCTGGAGTACCCGGTGTACACCAAACCGTCGTCCTGGCGCGGCAGGGAGATCCCCGACGTCCTGCTGAGCGGCAACCACGCGAGGATCGCGCAGTGGCGACGGCTCGAGCAGTTCCACCGGACGGCGGAGCGGCGCCCCGACCTGCTGGCGGGCGTCGACACCGCGTCGCTGACGAAGGCGGACCTCACGGCGCTGCGAGAGGCCGGGTTCGACGTCGTCGACGGCAGGCTGACCCGCCCGTCGCATTAGCAGTTGGTCCCGCTCCTGTGGAATAATCGTAGATTGTGTCCACTGGGCCGGACCCTGCCACAGGGGGCGTCCAGCCAACAGTCCCACACCGGCCACCGAATCTCCGGATCGGCCGGAATCCTGCTTCGGCGGCATTGCCCGGGCCCCGCGCCCTGTCCTTGACCGCCGTGACCAACGTGAATGACCTGTGGCGTTCGCCAGGAGTATCAGTATGCATATTCTCGATTCCGTCGACGCCGGATCCTTCCGCGACAACGTCCCCGACTTCCGCGCCGGCGACACCGTCAACGTCCACGTCAACATCATCGAAGGCAAGAACACCCGTGTTCAGATCTTCAAGGGCTTCGTCGTCGGCCGCCAGGGCGACGGCATCCGCGAGACCTTCACGGTCCGCAAGGTGAGCTTCGGTGTCGGCGTGGAGCGTACGTTCCCCGTCCACAGCCCGGTCCTCGACAAGATCGAGGTCGTCTCCAAGGGCGATGTGCGCCGCGCCAAGCTGTACTACATGCGCGAACTGCGCGGCAAGGCAGCCAAGATCAAGGAGAAGCGCGACCCCAAGACGGTCAAGTAACCTCCTGAAGGTGCACGAAACCCCCGCTACCCGGCTTCCGGCTGGAGAGCACACGAAACGCCGGTCCCGCTGTGCGGGCTGGCGTTTCGTGTTCTCCGCCGTCCTCGTCGCAGCCCTTCTCACGGGGCTCGTGCGCGGTTTCCTCGTCGACGTCTATTTCATCCCGTCAGCTTCCATGGAGCCCCTGCTCCAGGAAGGTGATCGGGTGCTCGTCAGCAAGGTCGAGGACACCCACGGCACGGCGCAGCGCGGAGACGTCGTCGTCTTCGACGGCCGCGGGTCCTTCGACCCCATCACCGATCCGCGCAGCGTCCCGGAGCGCCTGGTCGCCGGCGCGGCCCAGTGGCTCGGGCTGGCGGGGAGCGACACGGTCTACGTGAAGCGCGTGATCGGTATCGGCGGGGACCGGGTGGCCTGCTGCTCCGACGACGGGCGCCTGACCCTCAACGGGAAGCCCGTCGACGAGCCGTACGTCCATCCGGGGGATGCGGCGAGCGATCTCGACTTCGACGTCGTCGTCCCCGAGGGGCGGATCTGGCTCCTAGGGGACCACCGCTCGGTCTCCATGGACTCCCGTTCACTGCTGGGCGCAGCCGGCGGAGGCCTCGTTGCGGAGGACCGCATCATCGGGCGGGCCTTTCAGCTAGTCTGGCCACTTGACCGGTATGCTCCGATCAACAGGCCGGCCGGCTGAACCGACCGGCCTCGCGGCGCGGACGCCGCACCAGCAGGACTCCCCTCGGTGGGTGGCCGCCGGGTACCACGACCACAGAGGAAACCAGCACATGGCACGGAGCTTCCGCAGGAAGTCGGCCGCGGGGGCACCCGCAGCACACTCGTTCGATCCCGACGCCGCGGCCGGCGCCGCGGATGATCCCGCCGCCGACGGGATGCGGGACCGGAAGCGGGACCCGAAGCGGGACGCGAAGGACGCCGACCGGGGCTTCGGGGCGTGGCTAAAGGAGATCGGGACGATCGTCGTGATCGCGCTGGTGCTGTCCTTCCTCATCAAGACCTTCCTGTTCCGCGCGTTCTTCATCCCCTCCGGCTCCATGGAGGAGACCCTCGAGATCGACGACCGGATCTTCGTGAACCAGCTCGTGCCGCAGCCCTTCGACCTCCAGCACGGGGACATCGTCGTCTTCCGGGACACCAAGGACTGGCTCCCGCCGCAGGCGGAGTCCAGCGTAAGCTGGTTCAAGGAAGCGCTCATCTTCGTCGGGCTTGCCCCCGACGAGTCGCAGCAGCACCTCGTGAAGCGCGTCATCGGACTCCCCGGCGACCACGTCATCTGCTGCGATGCCCAGGGCCGCATCACCGTCAACGGGGAGCCCCTGGACGAGCCCTACCTCTTCCCCGGCGCCAATCCTTCGGACCTCCCGTTCGACGTCGTCGTGCCCGAGGGCAAGGTGTGGGTCATGGGCGACCACCGCAACGCGTCCGCCGACTCCCGGGCCAACCGCGACAAGGAGGGTGAGGGCTTCGTCGACATCGAGGACATCGAGGGCAGGGCCGCCGTCATCGCCTGGCCGCTGGACCGCATCGGCTTCCTCGGCAACCACCCGGACGTGTTCGACGGCATCCCCGCTCCCGAGCCCTCAGCGCAACCCACTCCTACCGGACCATGACGCCCCTGCGCAAGAAACGCTCCTCCGCTCCCACCCTGAGTTTCGAGAAGTCCTTCGCCGTGGACGGCCACCGCTACATCGCCGGGTGCGACGAGGTGGGCAGGGGAGCGCTGGCCGGGCCCGTCTCGGTCGGCGTCGTCGTCGTCGACCTCGATGCGGCTCCCGCCCTGCGGGGCGTCCGCGACAGCAAGCTCCTCCTGCCGGCCGAGCGCCAGGCACTCGTGCCGCGCATCCGGCGCTGGTCCGTGGCCTCCGCCGTGGGCCACGCGTCGGCCGCGGAGATCGACGCGCTGGGGCTGATGGCCGCACTGCGTACCGCCGGCAGCCGTGCCTGGGCCGCCGTCCTCGACACCGTGACGCCCGACGCCGTCATCCTCGACGGCAACCACGACTGGCTCTCCGCCCGGTCCCAGGGCGTCCTGTTCGACGGCGGCGAGGGCCCTGCGCCCCCCGCCGTCGGCTGCACGGCTCCCGTGCACACCCGGATCAAGGCCGATCTGAAGTGCGTGAGCGTCGCGGCGGCCAGCGTCCTGGCCAAGGTCGAGCGCGACGCCCTGATGGTCTCCCTGGCCGCCGACCACCCCGCGTTCGGCTGGGACGGGAACAAGGGGTACGCCACCGAGGGGCACCGTGCAGCCATCGACGCCCTGGGGCCCAGCGAGTATCACCGAAAGACCTGGCGGCTGGGAAGCCAGGACAGGACCGACATGCCACGCGCGGAAATTGGGGGATGATTGTCGAATGAGTGCTGAGGATCTTGAAAACTACGAAACCGACATGGAGCTCCAGCTCTACCGCGAGTACCGGGACGTCGTGGGTCTCTTCAGCTACGTCGTGGAGACGGAGCGCCGGTTCTACCTGGCCAACAACGTGGACCTGCAGGCGCGCTCGGCCGACGGGGAGGTCTACTTCGACCTGACGCTCCAGGACGCCTGGGTCTGGGACGTGTACCGTTCCGCGCGGTTCGTGAAGAACGTCCGTGTCATCACGTTCAAGGATGTCAACGTCGAGGAGCTCTCGAAGTCGGACGACATCGCCCTGCCGAAGGACGGCACCCTGGGCTGACCGGCCCCTCACACGGCCGGGTCGTCGTCCGTCCCGCCGTAGGGGAAGGCGTCGTCAGCGTCCAGCGGGACGTCTGCTGCCTGTTCCAGCCGGTCGGCCTCCGATCCGCCCGTGCCTTCACCCGCCATGCCGCCTCCATAGGCGTCGTCGCCGGACTCCGCGGGAATCCCCTGTTCCTGCAGGTCCGCCTCCGACCCGCCTGTCCCCGTCCCGGCGCGGTCCGCGCCCCCGCCGGGACGCGCCGGCGCTCCCTGTTCCTGCAGGTCCGCCTCGGATCCGCCTGGCAGGATGTCGCTGGATTCTGACACGGTGTCCTCCGTTCTCCATCCGGCCGACGTCGGGTCGACGTCGTCGCTTCTTCCGTCCACGGTACGAGGGGTGGGGAGCCTGTGCCACCGCTTTCTCCCTGGCCCCGGGCGTTGGGGCCTCCCGGCACCGGGACGGACGGGTTCCGATCGGCATGCGTCGGGAGCCCTGTTGTCCACATAGCCCCTCGCACCGCAGTGTGCGTTCGCTGCTTCCCCGAGGCTGGGGGAGGAGGTGGAAGCCATGGCGGCAAAGGATCAGCTCGGGCGACGCGGGGAGGCAACGGCGGCGGTCTTCCTTGAGCAGGCGGGCCTGAGGATCGTGGACCGTAATTGGCGGTGCCCGGTGGGAGAGATCGACCTCGTCGCGGTCGACGGATCGACGCTGGTGATCGTCGAGGTGAAGACGCGGAGCTCGGACGACTTCGGGCAGCCGCTGGAGGCGATCACGGCGAGCAAGCTGGAGAGGCTGTACAGGCTCGCCTCCACGTGGGCCCGCGCGCACAACCTGCGGTTCAGCGGATTCCGCATCGACGCCGTGGGGGTACTTGACGACGGTTCCGGAGCACCCCGTATCGAGCACGTACGGGCGGTGATCTGATGGTGCTGGGGCGGACGTACGCAGTGTCGCTGGTGGGCATGAACGGACACGTCGTCGAGGTCGAGGCCGATATCGGGCAGACCCTGCCGGCCTTCGTGCTGCTCGGCCTGCCCGACGCCTCGCTCAACGAGGCGAAGGACCGCATCCGGGCTGCGGCACGGAATGCGGGCGTCCCGCTCAGCCGCCGCAAGATCACGGTCAACCTGATACCGGCTTCCCTGCCCAAGCGCGGTTCGGCCTTCGACCTCGCGATCGTCATGTCGGCACTGGCCGCTGCAGGAGACGTCCGGGGCTGTGGGTCCACGGTCTTTCTCGCCGAACTGGGTCTGGACGGGCAGCTCCGGCCCGTCCACGGCGTCCTGCCCGCCGTCATGGCCGCCGTACAGGCAGGGCACACCAGCATCGTCGTCGCGGAGGAGAACGCCGCCGAGGCCGCGCTCGTCCCTGCCGCCGGCGTACGGTCCTTCCGGACGCTCGCAGAGGTGGCGTTGGCATTCGGGGCAGACGGCGCCCAGGTCACACTGCCGGATCCCGTGCCGCGGCAGGAGCTGCCGGCCCCGGCAGTCCGGGCGGCGCCGCTACGGGACCTGTCCGATATCGCAGGCCAGCACGAGGCGAGGTACGCGCTGGAGATCGCCGCCGCCGGTGCGCACCACCTCCTCATGGTCGGGCCACCCGGGGCTGGGAAGACGATGCTGGCAGAACGGCTGTCCGGGATCCTGCCTCAGCTCGAGGACGACCACGCGATGGAGGTGACGGCGATCCACAGCCTGAGCGGTGAGCGGTACTGCGGCGAACTGGTCCGCACGCCACCCTTCGAGAGCCCCCACCACACCGCGACCCCTGCCGCCATCATCGGGGGAGGAAGCGGTATCCCGAGGCCCGGTGCCGCATCACGGGCGCATCGGGGCATCCTGTTCCTCGATGAGGCACCGGAATACGAACGCCGGGTCCTGGAGGCCCTGCGTGAACCGCTGGAGAGCGGCCGCCTCGTCCTGCACCGCGCGTCCGGAACCGCGTCCTATCCCGCCAGGTTCCAGCTCGTCCTCGCGCTCAACCCCTGTCCGTGCGGGCTCGCCAACGGCAAGGGCATCGACTGCATGTGCACGGCCCAGCAGCGCCGGCGGTACTTCAACCGTCTCTCGGGACCGCTGCTGGATCGCGTCGACCTGCAGCTCGCGGTACAGCGGGTCAGTCTTGCCGACTACGCCGCGGGCGGGTCAGCTGAAACATCCGCCCGCGTCGCCGAGCGGGTCGCTGCGGCTCGGAGCGCCCAGCGGGAGAGGTTGCGCCCATGGAACTACGCGACGAATGCGGAGGTGCAGGGCCGGATCCTCCGGGGCGAGCTCGCACTGCCGCGGGCGGTGACTGCATCCCTGGACAGGGCCCTGGACAGGAACCTGGTCAGCGCGCGTGGCTGGGACAGGGTCCTGCGCGTCGCCTGGACCGTGTCCGATCTCGCAGGTCGTGCGCGGCCGGATGGGGACGACGTGGTGACGGCCCTCGGCTTCCGGTTGCAGGAGCGCGCAGCATGAGTGGGTCCTCGAGCAGCAGTCTGGCCAGGGCAGCACTGTCGAGGCTGTTCGAACCCTCCGACACCGTCGGCCTGGGGCTGGTCTCGATCGTCGGTCCGGTCGATGCCCTGCGCGTCGCCCGCAGGGAGATCGGCGTGGGTCAGGAGCTGACCCGGCACCTGTGCGAAGCACTGGACATCGGGGAACGCCGGAACCTCCTCGAGGAGGGACTGGCCCGCTGGGCTCCGCGCCTCGGCGACCTCGCTCCCGAGCGGGACCTGGCGACGCTTGCGCGGTTGGGTGGACGACTGGTCGTTCCTGAATCCGAGGAGTGGCCGGAAGCGCTGGACGACCTGCAGGTCTCCGCTCCGCTGTGCCTTTGGGTGCGGGGCCGGCACCAGGTCCCCGGGATCGAGCGGCTGGCGGCTCTCGTGGGCTCCCGCGACAGCACCACCTACGGCTCCTCCGTGACGGCCGAGCTGGCGTCCGGTCTCACGACCCGCGGCTTCACGGTCGTTTCGGGCGGTGCGTACGGCATCGACGCCCAAGCCCACCGGGCGGCTCTCGCCACCACGGACGATCGTGACGCTCCGGCAACCATCGCCCTTCTGGCCTCTGGCGTGGACCGGTACTATCCGGCAGGCAACGAGGAGCTGCTCCGTGCCATCGCGGAGCGGGGACTCCTGATTTCCGAGGTCCCGCCCGGCAGCTCCCCGACCCGATGGAGGTTCCTGCAAAGGAACCGGCTGATCGCGGCCCTCAGTGCAGTCACGGTGGTCGTCGAGGCGCGCTGGCGTTCGGGCGCGCTCAACACCGCGCACCACGCGGGCGGGCTGGGCAGACCGGTGGGTGCCGTTCCCGGGTCCGTCCACTCGGCCAATTCGGCGGGGTGCCACCGGCTGCTGCGGGACGGCACCGCGGTCTGTGTCACGGACGCGACCGACGTGGCAGAACTGGCTGGTCCGCTGGGCGGCGAATCGGGGGACCGGGCCAGGGAGGAAGCGTCCCCCGCGCGCGACCAGGACGGCCTCACGATTCCCGATCTGCTGGTGCTCGACGGCCTGCCGGTCCGTGCCTCGACATCGGTCGACAAACTGTCGAGCGTCGCAGGCCTCTCCACGAAGGAGGTCATCAGCGGCCTCGCACGCCTCGAACTGGCCGGTCTGGCTCGGAGGACGGCCGATGGCTGGCAGCGACAGAAGGGCTGACCCACCGGGCAGGCGCCCGGCAGGCACGACACGAAGAGCCGGACGGCAACGGACGACACGACAGGGAGGACGTCATGACGAGTAGCAAGGGGCTTGCCCCCGAGGACGAGCGGTTCCACGCCGAGATCGCAACACCCCTCGGGCTCCTGCGCGTGGTCGCCCGAGGAGCGGCCATTGTCGGTCTCTACCACGGGGAGCACCATCCGCCGCCGGCTCCGGCCCTGCTCGGGCACGCCGCCACTCCTGGCAGCACGGGCTCCGTGCAGGGACCGGAAGGGCAGGCGTCGCCGGTGCCCGAGCCGACGGCGGCTGCACTCCTCCAGGCATGCAGCGAGTTGAAGGACTACTTCGACGGCTCCATGCGGGACTTCGCTACCACCATCGACCTCTCCGGCACGCCGTTCCAACTGAGCGTCTGGGCGGCACTCCGGCAGATCCCGTACGGGGAGCGCCGCAGCTACCGGGACGTCGCGGAGCATCTGGGCAATCCGAGGATGGGCCGGGCGATAGGTGCGGCGGTCAGGGCCAATCCGGTCTCGATCATCGTCCCGGGCCACCGTGTGGTCAGCAGCGCCGGTGCGGTCATCGGGTATGCTGCGGGCTCCGAGACGAAGAGGGCACTCCTCGATCTGGAAAGAGTCGTCTCCGGCGGGCCCGGCATGGACGGATAGGGAGTACCGGGCATGGATACTGGGAGAGGAGGCGAACATGACATCTGGTGGTGCTCCGCTTGCGGGCGGGCTCGATGCAGCCCTTTCAGGGTTCGCGGATTACCTCACGCGGGAACGCAACCGCTCGGCCCATACCGTGCGGGCCTACCGGACGGATATCGAGCTCTTCCTCGCCCATGCTGCACAGTCGGGGGTGTCGGCACTGGACCAGCTGGAGCTCCGCCACTTCCGGTCCTGGCTCGGCGCACTCGACGGGGCGGGCCTGTCCCGGTCGACGATCGCAAGGCGTGCGGCGTCGGTGCGCTCCTTCATGGACTGGGCCGTCCGTGAGGAGACGATCCCCGCCAACCCCGCGCTGCGCCTCCGGGCGCCCAAGCGGACCAGCAGCCTGCCCGCCGTTCTCAGCCGACCGCAGGCCGATGTCCTCTTCGAGGGCCTCGACGAGCAGGCGCTGCAGGGGGACCCGTCGGGCCTCCAGCGGCGCGCCATGATCGAGCTGCTCTACGGCACCGGCGTCCGGGTCGGTGAGCTGGTCGGCCTCGACATCGACGACGTCGACACCGAGCGGCGTACCCTGGTGGTCCTCGGCAAAGGGTCCAAGGAGCGGACGGTGCCCTACGGGATCCCCGCGGCCCATGCCCTCGACGACTGGCTGGGCCGCGGCCGGCCGCAGTGGGTGTCGGAGAAGAGCGGACCGGCCCTGTTCCTGGGACGCAGGGGCGGACGCATCGACCAGCGCGCCGTCCGCACCCAGGTCAAGGACGCCCTCGACGCCCTCGGGGACACCGCCGCCCAGGGACCGCACGCGTTGCGGCACAGCGCCGCCACGCACCTGCTCGACGGCGGGGCCGACCTCAGGGCCGTGCAGGAGATCCTCGGCCACTCGAGCCTCGCCACGACGCAGCTCTACACGCACGTGTCGGTCGAACGTCTCCGCCGCAGCTACGAGCAGGCCCACCCCAGGGCCTGAACGTCTGCGTCGGACGGCCCTCTGTCGGTCAGGCCGGGACAGCAGGGGAATTGCACGGGCATTGCAGGCGGGTCGTTACAGTGGCGAAATTCACGCTTCTCGGGCACAATGAGCAATAGTTCTACGGAACCTGCATGATATGTGCGGGTGGGTCTCGTAAAGCGCTGGCATCATCCGTTGCAGTTTCATCAGCCATATGAAGGTCGTTGGGGAAGACGTACCTACAGCTATGGAGGATGGAATGTCTGTTGTGATGGCGCGCGGTGTCTTGTACGTGCACTCAGCCCCTACTGCGTTGTGCCCTCATGTCGAATGGGCTATCGGCTCTGTCCTGGACAAGCGCATCGACATGGAGTGGACAGCGCAACCTGCCGCGCCCGGAATGCTGCGCGCCGAGCTCTCATGGGTCGGCCCGCAGGGCTCCGGATCGCAGCTCGCATCCGCGCTGCGCGGCTGGGCGCACCTCCGCTACGAGGTCACCGAGGAGCAGAGCCCGGGCGCCGACGGCGGCCGCTGGTCGCACACTCCCGAGCTCGGGATCTTCCACGCCACGACGGACGTCCACGGCAACATCATGGTGACAGAGGACCGCATCCGCTACGCCTACGAGGCAGGCGCAGGCGATCCTGCCGCCGTCTACCACGAACTCTCCCTCGCACTCGGGGAGTCCTGGGACGAGGAGCTGGAGCCTTTCCGCCACGCTGCCGAGGGCGCTCCGGTGCGCTGGCTCCACCAGGTCGGCTGACGGGCTACGGGTACTCGACCCCGCAGGATCGCGCGACCGCGAGGAAGCCGCTGACACACGAAAGGCGCCGCCCGTAAGGGCGGCGCCTTTCGCTTCGTCCGGGAGGGCTCAGACGTTGCGGAGCACGATGACGGCGTTGTGTCCGCCGAAGCCGAAGGAGTTGCTCAGGGCGACGATGTCCCCCTGGGGAAGGTCCCTCGGCGAGGTCACGACGTCGAGCGGGATCTCGGGATCCTGGTTGTCGAGGTTGATGGTGAGCGGTGCCTTCCGGTCGTGGATGGCCAGCACGGTCATCACGGCCTCGACGGCGCCGGACGCGCCGAGGAGGTGACCGGTCTGTGACTTCGTCGCGGAGACCGCGACCTGGTCCACGCGGGCACCCAGGGCGGCCTTGAGGGCGGTGTACTCGGGCTTGTCGCCGACGGGGGTCGACGTCGCGTGGGCGTTGACGTGGACCACGTCCTCCGCCTGGGCCCGCGCATCGAAGAGTGCGGCCTTCAGGGCCCGTGTCGCTCCGAGGCCCTCGGGGTCGGGTGCGGTGATGTGGTACGCGTCGGCCGTGACGGCGGTGCCTGCCAGCTCTGCATAGATGCGCGCGCCGCGGGCGAGGGCATGCTCCTCGGCCTCGATGACCAGGGCGCCGGCACCTTCACCCATGACGAAGCCGTCCCGGCCGGTGTCGTAGGGACGTGAGGCGAGCTCCGGCTCGTCGTTCCGCCGGGACAGCGCCTGCATCGCGGCGAAGGCTGCGATGGGCATCGGGTGGATGGCGGCTTCGGCGCCGCCGCACACCACCACGTCCGCCTTGCCGGACCGAATCAGTTCGAGGCCCTGGTGCAGGGCTTCGGTTCCGGAGGCGCAGGCGGACACCGGAGTGTGTGCGCCGGCGCGCGCACCGAGGTCGAGGCTCACGGCCGCCGCGGGTCCGTTGGGCATCAGCATGGGGACGGTCATGGGGAGGACGCGGCGGGGGCCTTTTTCACGCAGCGTGTCCCAGGCGTCCAGCAGGGTCCATACGCCGCCGATGCCCGTGGCGAAAGCGACTGCAAGGCGGTCCTTGTCGACCTCCTCGATGCCGGAGTCGCGCCAGGCCTCACGGGAGGCGACGACGGCGAACTGCGTCGACGGGTCCATGCGCTTGGCTTCGACCCGCGAGAGGACCTCCGACGCCGGGGTGGCGATCTGGGCGGCGAAGGTCACCGGCAGTTCGAACTCCTGCACCCAGTCGGCTTCGATGGTCCGTGCGCCCGAGACTCCCTTGAGGGAGTTGGCCCACATGGTGGGGACGTCCCCGCCGATGGGGGTGGTTGCACCGAGTCCGGTGATGACGACTTTGCGTGGCATGGTCACTCTTTCGAAGCTGTGGCGGGCGCCGGCAGGACCGGGGCGAGGGGATAACGAGTACGGCCGCCCACGGCGGGAACACCGGGAGCGGCCGCAGCGCTGGGAACGGCAGGAATCAGGCCTGCGCGCCCGAGATGAAGGTGACGGCGTCGCCGACGGTCTTCAGGTTCTTGACCTCTTCGTCGGGGATGCGTACGCCGAACTTCTCCTCGGCGTTGACGACGATGGTCATCATGGAGATGGAGTCGATGTCGAGATCGTCGGTGAAGGACTTGTCCATCTCGACGGACTCGGGTGCGAGGCCCGTCTCTTCGTTGACGATCTCGGCCAGACCGGTCAGGATTTCTTCGTTGCTAGCCATGGTGGCTCCTTTTCTGTTCGTGCCGGTGCACCGGCGGGGATGGTCAAACCGCACGGTCGCGGTCTGGGCTTGAAAACTAGGGGAGGACGACGACCTGCGCCCCGAAGACGAGGCCCGCGCCGAAACCGATCTGCAGTGCGAGCTTGCCGCTGAGGGAGGGCTGCTCCTGGAGCGTGCGATGCATGGCCAGGGGGATCGAGGCAGCCGAGGTGTTGCCGGCGTCCACGATGTCGCGTGCCACGTAGACGTGCTCGGGGAGCTTGAGCTGCTTCACCATCTCATCGATGATACGGATATTGGCCTGATGGGGGAGGAACACGGCGAGGTCCTCCGCTGTGACGCCTGCGGCGTCGAGGGCGCGCTGGGCGACCTTTGCCATCTCCCAGACAGCCCAGCGGAACACCGTCGGCCCGTCCTGGACCATGGTCGGCCACAGGCTCTCGTGGCCGGCGTCGACGTCCTGTTCGCGTTCGGTGTCGGTGGCGACGGCGCCGATGGCGTAGTCCCGGACGTCGGTCAGAGAGCGCGTCATCCGGATGGCCTCGTGCTTGCTTCCGTCGGACCCCCAGACCGAAGGGCCGATGCCCGCGGCGTCGCCAGGGCCGATGACGACGGCGCCCGCGCCGTCGCCCAGGAGGAAGGAGATGGTGCGGTCGGAGTTGTCGATGAAGTCCGACAGCTTCTCGACGCCGACCACCAGGACGTACTCTGCGGTGCCGGCGTGGACCAGGGCGTCGCCCTGGGCGATCCCGTAGCAGTAGCCCGCGCATGCTGCGGAGATGTCGTACGCCGGGGCGGGCGTCGCCCCGAGGCGGTCGGTCAGCTGCGCGGCGGCCGACGGCGTCGCATAGGGGTGGGTGACGGTCGAGACCAGGACGGCGCCGATCTGGGATGCGTCGATGCCCGCCGCGGCAAGTGCTTCCCGGGAGGCAGCCTCCGCCATGTCGATGACGCTCACGTCGCGCGGAGCGCGGTGACGCGTGACGATGCCGGTCCGCTGCCGGATCCACTCGTCCGAGGAGTCGATCCACTGGCACACGTCGTCATTGGTGACGATGATCTCCGGCCGGTAGGCGCCGACGCCGAGGATACGGGTGTGCTCGCGGAGGGGGGCTTGCTTGATAGCGGTGATGCTCACTGAGGTCCTTCTGGGGTAAGGGACGGATCGAGGTCCGTGGTCCGCGAGTGCTCGTGCAGAAAGCTGCGGGCGGCATCCAGGTCCTCGGGCGATTTTACGGCCAGTGCTGCCGTACCGCGCATTCCGCGCTTGGCAAGGCCCGTCAGCGTCCCCGCCGGAGCGAGCTCGACCATGCCCGTGACACCCATCCCCTGCATCGATTCCATGCACAGATCCCAGCGGACCGGACGCGATACCTGCGCGATCAGGCTGTCGAGGTTGCCCTCACCCGTGGCCACGGGCTGCCCGTCATAGTTGGACATCAGCGTGGCGACCGGGTCGGCGGGTGCCAGCGCCGGCCGGAGTGCCTCGAGGGCCGTGACGGCGGGAGACATATGACCGGTGTGGAAGGCGCCGGCGACCTTGAGCGCGATCACCCGGGCCTTGGCGGGCGGGTTCCCGGCAAGAGCCGCAAGCTGCTCCAGTGTTCCCGCTGCGACCACCTGTCCACCACCATTGGCGTTCGCGGCGGTGAGGCCGAGCTCCGCGAGCCGCGCTGCGACCTCCTCGGGATCACCGCCCAGGACTGCGCTCATGCCGGTCGGCGTTGCGGCGGCAGCTTCCGCCATCGCAGTGGCGCGGACCCGGACGAACGCGACGGCGTCGTCCTCGGAGAGGGCCCCGGCGATACCCGACGCCGTCAGTTCGCCCACGGAGTGTCCCGCAACGACGGTCGCCGCGGTCAGTGGAGCATCCTGCAGCAGGAGGCGGGCGGTCACGAGGCCTGCGGCCACGATGAGCGGCTGGGCGACGGCGGTGTCCTTGATGGTCTCCTCGTCCGAGACGGTGCCGTGCCGGATGAGGTCGGTGCCGGCCCGGTCGCTGAGACGTTCGAGGTGGTCCCGTACTCCCGGAAGGTCGAGCCAGGGGCTCAGGAAGCCCGGGGTCTGTGAGCCCTGTCCGGGGCAGGCGATTGCAAGCACTGTTCCAGCTTTCCAAAGAGGTGGAGCATTATCGGGTGTTCGGCTGAACCAAGCTGGCTGTGCCTCTTTGTAGGAAGTCTACAAGGCACTCGGACGCCCGAGAGGAACGGGTGAGGCTTTGTCGACGCTTCCCGCGCGGGCCGGGCGCCCGTTTCCCGTGCCCGGTGCGCCGTTCGCAGCGACGGGCGGGGCCGGCGGTGCGGAGAGGCGTCCGACGACCAGTGCGGTCTGCAGGACGTACGCCTCCCGGGGGATCAGGGGGTCCCACCCGGTCACGTCGCACACGCGGCGGAGGCGGTACCGGACCGTGTTGGCGTGCACGAAGAGGGACCGCGAAGTGGCTTCGAGCGAGTGCCCCAGGGTGAGGTACGCGGACAGCGTCTGCTCGAGACCGTTGGACGCAGCCAGGAGCGGTCGGTAGATGGTGCGCACGAGCGAGCGCCGGGCCGTGTCGTCCCCCGACATCACGCGCTCCGGCCACAGATCCTCCGACGAGACGGGGCGAGGGGCTCCGGGCCAGGCGCGGGCGGCAGTGAGTCCGGCGAAGGCGGCCTGGGCGGAACTGCTCGCGGAGACCAGCGACTCCGCCTCCGGACCGAACACGACGGCTCCGTCCCCGAAGAGTTCGCTGATCCTGGGGTAGGCCTTGGCGGCGTCCCGCACGCCTCCGAGCACGAGGATGAGCCGTTCGCCCTGGATGCCGACGAGGACGTCCTCCGCGAGGCGCCCGGTGACGCGGCGGAGCTCGTTGAGGAAACCCACGTTCGGTTCGGAAGGAGCGCTGCCGACCATCACCGTGATGCGGGCCTGCGACTTCCAGCCGACGGCGGCGATGCGCGAGCGCAGGGCGTCGGAGCTCTCGCCGCGCAGGATGGCGTCCACCACCAGCGCCTCGAGGCGCGTGTCCCACGACCCCCGGGTCTCGGCCGCGCGGGCATAGACGTCCGCTGCGGCGAAGGCGACCTCGCGGGAGTACCGGAGCACGGCCTCGCGCAGCGGGGCCTGGTCGGCCGCGGGCGCGAGGAACGGCACGTGGTCCTCGACCACCTGCACCACCACGCGGATGAGCTGGAGGGCCTTCTGCAGGCTGATGGATCGCGTCAGCTCCGTGGGCGCCGTGCCGAAGACATCGCTCAGTACCCACTCCGGGGACACGGGCTTCTGGTACCAGTTGACGAAGGACGCGATGCCCTTCTGCGCCACCATCCCGAGGGCTGACCGCTCGTCCGGCCGGAGCCCGCGGTACCACGGCAGGTCCGCGTCGAGCTGCTTGAGGGTCGCCGTCGACAGGGAGCCGATCGTGGAGCGCAGCTTCTCGACAGTGGCGGGATCCGGGGGAGCTGTACCTGCGTTGGTCGCTCCGGCCGCCCTCTGGGCGCTACCGGGAACATCTTCGGGCTGCGGCATCCTCCGAGCATACGGTCTCGGTACCGCAGCCTTCCATTTGTGAGAAGGCTACAAAAAGGGCGACGGCGGACGCAGCGTCGAAGCTGCGTCCGCCGTCGCCCTCCGGAAGGCGTGCAGGGCCTAGGCCTCGCCGCCCGCGTTGCCGGTGGTGCCGGCGTTGACGTCGAGCAGGCGGTACTTCTCGATGGCTTCCTTGGGCGCGTTGGCGTCGACCTCGCCGCGGCGGGCGAGCATCTCGAGCGCCCGTACGACGACGGAGTGGCTGTCGATCTTGAAGAACCGGCGTGCCGCAGCGCGCGTGTCCGAGAAGCCGAAGCCGTCGGCTCCGAGGGTCGCGAACTCGTTCGGGAGGAACTGGCGGATCTGGTCCGGAACGGCCTTCATGAAGTCCGAGACCGCGACGATCGGACCCGTCGCTCCCTCGAGCTGCTGCGTGACGAACGGCTTGCGAGCGTCGGCACCAGGGTTCAGGAAGGCTTCCTCCTCGGCGTCGAGGCCGTCACGACGCAGTTCGTTCCAGGACGTCACGGACCACACATCGGCCGAGACGCCCCATTCCTTGGCCAGGATCTCCTGGGCCTCGAGGGCCCAGGGCACCGCCACGCCGGAGGCGAGCAACTGCGTGCGCGGCCCGTCCACCTTTGCGGGCTTGAGCAGGTAGATGCCCTTGAGCAGGCCCTCGACGTCCAGTTCCTCCGGCTCGGCCGGCTGCACGAAGGGCTCGTTGTACACGGTGAGGTAGTACATGACGTTCCGGAAGGACTCGGGCTTGTCGCCGATGTCCCCGTACATGCGGTTGAGTCCGTCGCGGACGATGTGCCCGATCTCGTACCCGAACGCGGGGTCGTAGGTGATCACGGCGGGGTTGGTCGAGGCGAGGATCGGCGAGTGCCCGTCGGCGTGCTGCAGGCCCTCACCGGTCAGCGTGGTGCGTCCGGCGGTGGCTCCGATGATGAACCCGCGGGCCATCTGGTCCGCAGCGGCCCAGATGGAATCGCCCGTGCGCTGGAACCCGAACATCGAGTAGAAGACGTAGATCGGGATCAGCGGCTGGCCCTGCGTGGCGTAGGCGGTGCCGGCCGCCGTGAAGGCCGCCATCGATCCCGCCTCGTTGATGCCCGCGTGCAGGATCTGGCCCTCGATCGACTCCTTGTACGCCAGGACCAGGTCGCGGTCCACGGACAGGTAGTTCTGGCCGTTCGGGTTGTAGATCTTCGCCGTGGGGAAGAACGCGTCCATACCGAAGGTGCGGGCCTCATCCGGGATGATCGGCGCGATGCGCCGGCCGAATTCCTTGTCCCGCATCAGGTCCTTCAGGATGCGCACGAACGCCATGGTGGTCGCGGCCGCCTGCTTGCCGGAACCCCGTTTGGCCGTCTCGTACGCCTTGTCGCCCGGCAGCACGACGTCGGTGTGCTTGGTACGGCGTTCCGGCACGAAACCGCCGAGCTCACGGCGGCGCTCGAGCAGGTACTTGATCTCCGGGGCGTCGGCGCCCGGGTGGTAGTACGGCGCGTTGTACAGGTCGTCGTCGATCTGCTCGTCGGTGACCGGGATGCGCAGGTGGTCACGGAACGCCTTTAGGTCCGCGTTGGTGAGCTTCTTCATCTGGTGGGTCGCGTTGCGGCCCTCGAAGTGCGGGCCCAGGCCGTAGCCCTTGACGGTCTTGGCGAGGATGACGGTCGGCTTGCCCTTGAACTCCGTGGCGGCCTTGTACGCGGCGTAGACCTTGCGGTAGTCGTGCCCGCCGCGCTTGAGGTTCCAGATCTCGGCGTCGGAGAGGTCCTCGACCATGGCCTTGGCCTCGGGCGACTTGCCGAAGAAGTGGTCGCGCACGAAGCCGCCCGACTCGGCCTTGTACGTCTGGTAGTCGCCGTCGGGCGTCTGGTTCATGATGTCGACCAGCGCGCCGGAGTCGTCCTTCGCGAGCAGCGAGTCCCACTCGCGTCCCCAGACGACCTTGATGACGTTCCAGCCGGCACCGCGGAAGAACGCCTCGAGTTCCTGCATGATCTTGCCGTTGCCGCGGACCGGTCCGTCCAGGCGCTGCAGGTTGCAGTTGATGACGAAGTTCAGGTTGTCGAGCTTCTCGTTCGCGGCCAACTGGAGCAGGCCGCGCGACTCGGGCTCATCCATCTCACCGTCGCCGAGGAACGCCCAGACCTGCTGCCCGGAGGTGTCCTTGAACCCGCGGTTGTGCAGGTAGCGGTTGGACTGCGCCTGGTAGATCGCGTTCATGGGACCGATACCCATGGAGACGGTCGGGAATTCCCAGAAGTCCGGCATCAGGCGCGGGTGCGGATACGAGGAGAGCGCGGAGCCCTCCTTCGACTTCTCCTGGCGGAAGCCATCGAGGTCGTCCTCGGTGAGGCGGCCCTCGAGGTACGCCCGCGCGTACATCCCCGGCGACGCGTGCCCCTGGAAGAAGACCTGGTCCCCGCCGCTGGGGTGGTCCTTGCCCTTGAAGAAGTGGTTGAAACCGACCTCGTAGAGCGTCGCCGCGCCCGCGTAGGTGGAGATGTGCCCGCCGACGCCGATCTCCGGGCGCTGGGCGCGGTGGACCATGACGGCGGCGTTCCAGCGCATCCATGCGCGGTACTTCCGCTCGATCTCCTCATCCCCGGGGAACTCGGGTTCCTGGTCCGCCGGGATGGTGTTGACGTAGTCCGTCGTCGTGACCATGGGCACGCCCACGGACTGTGCACCGGCACGCTGGAGGAGCGAGCGCATGATGTACTGCGCGCGTTCGGTGCCCTGGGTGCGAATCAGCTGGTCGAGGGATTCGATCCACTCCGCGGTCTCTTCCGGATCGCCGTCGGGCTTGCCGATGGTCAGACCGCTCAGAATATCCGCCGTACCTTGTTCTGCAGCCACGCGATATCTCTCCACTTCCACAGATCATGTCTGTGTCGCTTTATACCTGCGCCCGGCTCGTGGGCCCGCGCAGAGATGCAAGCCCCGGTGCTTGGACCGCGGCCATATAGGGCCTCACTCTATCGCCGCCGGGCCTTCCATGCGTAGCGGGACCGGGGCCGCCGTGCAGATTACGCCGAGGGCTTGCCCCTTCCGTCCATGGCGCGAACACCGGAGGCGCCGCGCCGGGTGCTCAGGGTGCCAAATCGACGCACTGGCTTGATGCTTGGCGGATAAGGGTGTTGGCTGGTAGCAATGTATCTACACGAGGGCCCGTCAGGAGACAGTCCCGTCTTTCCAGGAGGAGCTAAGTGAGCGAGGCTGAAGCCGCCACTGCGGTCAATGTGGCAGGCAAGTTGGGTTTCAAGGATGGAGACCTTGTTCAGGAACTCGGTTACGACGACGACGTCGACTTCGACTTCCGGGAGGACCTGGAGGAGGGCATCGGAACCGAGCTGCTCACGGAGGATGACCAGGACGTCGTCGACGGTGTGATCCTCTGGTGGCGCAACGGGGACGGCGACCTCGTCGACGCCCTCGTGGACGCCCTGACCTCCCTAGGCGCTGGCGGTGTGGTCTGGCTCTTCACGCCCAAATCCGGCCGCCCCGGCTACGTGGCCCCAGCCGATGTCCAGGAAGCCGCTCCGACGGCCGGCCTTCACTCGACGTCGTCGGCCGGAGTCTCCAAGGAATGGGCCGCGACGCGGCTCGTCAGCCGCCGGAAGCAGTAGGCCTTGCCGCTCGAGGTCGGGTCCGCTGCGCCCAGGTTCGCACTCGCCAACCAGTTCGGTGAGACCGTGGACAGCGAGTCGCTCGTCGGCGGCTCCGTCGTCGTCTTCTTCCCGTTCGCCTTCTCCCGCGTGTGCACCGATGAACTCGGCCAGCTGCGGGAGAACCTCGACCTCTTCGACGCCGCGGGCGTCACGCTGGTCGCGGTGTCCGTCGACCACAAGTACACGCTGCGCGCCTTCGCGGACGCGAATGACATCTCCTTCGACCTCCTGGCCGACTTCTGGCCCCACGGCTCCGTGACCCGCGCGTTCGACGCGTTCGACGCCGTCCACGGGTACGCGGAGCGCGTCAGCTACGTCCTCGACGGCTCGGGCACCGTGCGTGCCGTGGTGTCGTCGCCCCACGGACAGGGACGACCCATCTCCGACTATGCGCGAGCACTGGGCTCGGTCGAAGCCGCACTGTGACGGCGGCGGGGGACAGGCGTGAGCAGGACCTGCCCGGGCCCGAGTCCAATCCCCGCCTCGGCCTGACCGGGTTCGTGAGCGGGACGCCGGCATCGGATCTGGCGCCCCTGGCCCCGGAGGAGCGCAGCCTCCTCGACCAGGCCGTCCACCTGCTCGGTGGCCTGCGGCTTGCCGTGCTGACCGGAGCGGGACTGAGCACCGACTCGGGCATCCCCGACTACCGCGGCCCGCAGTCCGTCCCGCGCAATCCCATGACCTACCAGCAGTTCGTGGGCGACGAGGCGCTCCGCCGCCGGTACTGGGCGCGCAACCACGTCGGCTGGCGGCATCTCCGCCGCGCCGACCCGAATGCGGGCCATGCCGCCGTGGCGAGACTGGAGCAGCGGGGCCTGCTGTCGGGCCTCATCACCCAGAACGTCGACAGGCTCCACTCCTCGGCCGGGAGCGTGAACGTCATCGACCTGCACGGGACGTTCGACCGCGTCGTGTGCCTGCAGTGCGCGTCGACGTTCGCGCGATCACGCATAGCCGAGATCCTCGAGGACCTGAATCCCGGGTACCTCGAGCGGGAGTCCGACGCCGGCGAGGTAGCCCCCGATGCCGATGCCGATGTCGATGACACCGAGGACTTCGTCATGGCGCCCTGCCCGGTGTGCGGTGGGATGCTGAAACCCGACTTCGTCTACTTCGGCGAGAACGTGCCGAAGGACCGTGTCGCCGACGCGTACGCCATGGTGGATGCTGCCGGCGCGTTGCTCGTCGCCGGGTCGTCCCTGACCGTCATGAGCGGACTCCGCTTCGTCCGGCATGCCGTCAAGGCGGGCAAGCCGGTCGTCATCATCAACCGCGGCTGGACGCGCGGCGACGACCTCGCCACCCTCAAGATCGAGGCAGGCGTATCGGAGGCCCTGACCTTCCTCGCCGAGCGGTTGCCCGAACTGCCGCGGGCCTAGGTGTCCGGCCCCGACTGGTCCGAGTAGTCAAGCCGCAAAGCGAGTAGTGCGCACTGTTTCCACGCCATCGGCTGCGCCATAGGTTCATCCCATAGGTCTCTCAACTGGGGTGGAACATGCGTCATTCAACAAGGTCTCTGCTGGTCGCTCTCGGAACAGTGATGGCTGCAGCCATCACCCCCCTGGCCCTCGAATATCAGGGGCAGGCTGCGGAGGACGCTCCGGTCTCCGCCGTCACGGACACTGTCGCTCCGGCGCCGCCGGGTGCCGCAGGCGACGCCGTTGCGGATCCGGTCCCGACGGCGGGCGGGCAGGACTCCCCGGTGCCCGCGGACACGCCTCCGGCGCCCGTTCCCGCGCCTGCTCCCGTTCCCGCTCCCGCGCAGCCCGGCAGTGGAATGGGTGGCGACCTCCCGCCCGGGTCGCTGCCCGTACCGCCGTACCCGCAGTGTCCCATCACCGAGGCAGGAGCCTGGTGGACCGACCCCGCCGATCCCTACACCTGCATCCCGCCGGGTTCCCTGCCGTTCCACGAGCCCACGCCACCGGGGATCGATCCGGAGCTGCTCGAACCGATCTTCGAGGAGCCCGAGACCCCGCCCGGCCCCGGGGAAGACTGCAGGCTCGTCGGGGCGCTGCAGTGCACCGTGACCATCATGGGCGAGGACTACGTGGTGACGTTCTCCGACGGCAGGCCCGTCGGTGTGGCGGAGGCACGATAGCCCCCGGCCTGCCGCGGGGAGCCCGGAATGCGAAAAGCCCCGCTGGTGCCGTACGGCACCTGCGGGGCTTTCCTGTTCGAGAGTGGGTCCTACCGGGATCGAACCGATGACATCCACGGTGTAAACGTGGCGCTCTACCAGCTGAGCTAAAGACCCTGGTCCTGCGACGCCGTCCCGCCGGCTACAGCCGACAGCGCGTCATCACGAGGATCGACTATACCGGCTCGGCAGAGGATCGCGCCAATCCGCGCGCGCTATTCGCCGGCCGCGAGCTGTCCGCAGGCACCGTCGATCTCCTTGCCGCGCGTATCCCGCAGCGTCGTGGGGATGCCGGCATCGCGGAGACGGTTGATGAACTCCGTCGAGACGCTCTTCTCCGACGCGGTCCAGATGGAGCCCGGCGTCGGGTTCAGCGGGATCGGGTTGACGTGCACCCAGCCACGGCCACGCTGGTTGAGTTTCTTCGCCAGCAGGTCGGCACGCCACGCGTGGTCGTTCATGTCCTTGATGAGCGCGTACTCGATGCTCACGCGGCGCCCGGTGGTCCGGTAGTAGTTGTACGCCGCATCGAGGGCCTCGTCGACCTTCCAGCGCGTGTTCACCGGGATGAGCTCGTCGCGCAGTTCGTCGTCGGGCGCGTGGAGCGACAGCGCGAAGGTGACCGGCAGCGACTCGGCCGCCAGCTTGTTGATGGCCGGCACCAGGCCGACCGTCGACACGGTGATGTTCCGGGCGGACATGCCAAGACCCTCGGGGGAGTCGTCGACGAAGCGGTGCAGGGCCGCCATGACCCGCTTGTAGTTGGCGAGTGGCTCGCCCATGCCCATGAAGACGATGTTGGTGACGCGGTCGGCGTCGTGCCCGCCGTCGGTGCGCAGGTCGCCCAGCGCGCCCTCGGCGAGGGCTCGGTTGGCTGCGACGACCTGGTCGACGATCTCGGCCGTGGACATGTTGCGCGTCAGGCCGGCTTGGCCCGTCGCACAGAACGGGCAGTTCATGCCGCACCCCGCCTGGGATGACACGCAGAGCGTCACGCGGCCCGGATAGCGCATCAGGACCGACTCGACGAGGGCGCCGTCGAAGAGGCGCCAGAGGAACTTGATGGTGTCGCCGTTGTCCGTGGTCAGGCGCTTCACCTCGGTCAGCAGCGGCGGGAACATGGCCTGCACCAGCTCCTCGCGCCCCGCCTTCGGCAGGTCGCTCATGGCGGCCGGATCCGTGGTGTAGTGCGAGAAGTAGTGCGTCGACAGTTGCTTCGCACGGAATCCCTGGTGGCCCAGTTCCTTCAGCCGCTCCTGCCGCTCGGCGAGGGTCAGATCCGCGAGGTGCACCGGCGGCTGGCTCACGCGCGGGGACTTGAACTGCAGCAGCGGCCTGCCGTCGCTGGACACGATCGGCTCGGCGCCCTCCACTTCAGGGCGCACCTGAGGGCGCGAGGAGGCAGGGGCGGGGGCGGCGGGGGTAACCGTAACGTCGGACATCCTTATCATTCTTTCACGGATGACGCCAGCGTCCCAGTCGACGGCGTGTTCGATAGGACACTTCCCCCGGGGCGGAACCTGCCGACACAAAACGGCGGGTCCGGTCCCGCGTGTGGCGGCGGGTGTTGTGACGGTAATAGTGTGAAAGCGGCCGGTTGGCCCGCGCGGGAACGCGCCCGAAAGCACCGGCACATGCAGGGCACTGCATGCAGCGGATAAACGACGGAGAACACATTGAGCGCACAGATCGGCGTCACAGGCCTGGCAGTCATGGGAGCGAACCTCGCCCGGAACCTGGCCCGCAACGGCTACACCGTGGCCCTGCACAACAGGTCGGTGGAGAAGACGGACACCCTGCTGGAGAAGCACGGTGACGACGGCGACTTCATCCGCACCGAGACCCTGCAGGAACTGGTCGACTCCCTCGAGAAGCCCCGCCGCGTGCTGATCATGGTGAAGGCCGGCAAGCCCGTGGACTCGGTGATCGACCAGCTGACCCCGCTGCTGGAGCCCGGGGACATCGTGATCGACGGCGGCAACTCGCACTACGAGGACACGCGCCGCCGTGAGGCCGCCCTCTCCCAGCAGGACCTGCACTTCGTCGGCGTCGGGGTCTCCGGCGGTGAGGAGGGTGCGCTCCTGGGCCCGTCGATCATGCCCGGCGGCTCGCGGGAGTCCTACGATTCCCTCGGCCCCATGCTGGAGAAGATCTCCGCCAAGTACAACGGTGAGCCGTGCTGCACGTGGATCGGCACCGACGGCGCCGGGCACTTCGTGAAGATGGTGCACAACGGCATCGAGTACGCCGACATGCAGGTCATCGGGGAGGCCTTCGACCTGCTGCGCTCCGGTGCCGGGATCGAACCTGCCGAGCAGGCGAAGATCTTCACCGACTGGAATGCGGGCACCCTGTCCTCGTTCCTGATCGAGATCACCGCCGAGGTCCTCGGCCACACGGACGAGCGCACGGGCAAGCCCTTCGTCGACGTCGTCGTCGACGCCGCCGGGCAGAAGGGCACCGGGCGCTGGACCGTGGTCTCCGCGCTGGAACTGGGCAGCCCCACCTCGGGCATCGCCGAGTCGGTCTTCGCCCGCGCCCTGTCCTCGCAGAAGGACCAGCGGATCCTGGCCCAGGACATCCTGCAGGGCCACGAGGGCAGCGTCGAGCTGCCCGAGAGCTTCGTGGAGGACGTCCGCCTGGCCCTGTACGCGTCCAAGCTCGTCAGCTACGCCCAGGGCATCGACATGCTCACCGCGGCGGCGAAGGAGTACGGCTGGGAGCTCAAGCTCGACGAGATCGCCTCCCTCTGGCGTGCCGGCTGCATCATCCGCGCCGAGCTGCTCGACGACATCATGAAGGCCTACGCAGGCGACGAGCGGCCCGCGAACCTGCTCCTCGCCCCCGCCTTCGCCGAGGCCATCGCCGGCGCGGTCCCGGCCTGGCGCCGCGTGGTCGCGACCGCCGTGCAGCTGGGCATCCCCGTCCCGGTCTTCTCGGCGTCGCTGGCCTACTACGACGGCCTGCGCCGCAAGCGCCTGCCCGCCGCCCTCACCCAGGGCCTGCGCGACCTGTTCGGCGCACACACCTACAACCGCATCGACACCGACGGCACCTTCCACACCCTCTGGGGCGAGGACAAGTCCGAGATCGAAGCCGTCGACACCCACTGATACCCCCGAAACGACAGAAGCCCCGGACCTCGGTCCGGGGCTTCTGTCGTTGGTGCAGGGTGATGCAGGATGTTCCGCGAGGTGCTCGCCTAGATGTAGATGGCGGGGTCCACGTACTCCGCGGGGTCGACGGCGGGCTGCGTCTCGCGCCGCGAGTCGCGGTGACGGAACGTCGCCGGGATGCCCGTGACGATGGAATCGGGCGGTGTGTCCTTCACCACGACGGCGTTGGCCCCGACGGCGCTGCCCGCCCCGATGGTGATGGGCCCCAGCACCTTGGCCCCGGCCCCGATGGTGACACGGTCACCGATGGTGGGGTGGCGCTTGACCTTCTCGAGGGAGCGGCCGCCGAGCGTCACGCCCTGGTAGAGCATGACGTCGTCACCGATCTCCGCGGTGCTGCCGATCACGATGCCCATCCCATGGTCGATGAAGAACCTGCGCCCGATGGTCGCCGCCGGGTGGATCTCGACCCCGGTGAGTGCCCGCGCGAGCTGGGCGAGGGCGCGCGCGGGGAAGCGCAGCTTCTCGTTGCGCCACATGCGGTGGGTGAGTCGATGCACCCAGATGGCGTGCAATCCGGAGTACACGACGGTGTTCTCGAAGGACCCACGGGCAGCCGGATCGTGGGTCCGTGCGGTCTCGAGGTCCTCGCGCAATCGTTCTAGAAAGCTCACCGGCTACCTTTTTCTGGGGATGTCGTGGTCTCGGACGGGATCAGGGGTCGTGCGGGCGGGCTCAGCCGCGGATGTCGTCGAAGAGCACCGTGGAGATGTAGCGTTCGCCGAAGTCGCAGACAACGGCCACGATGAGCTTACCGGCGTTCTCCGGACGCTTCGCGAGCTCGAGGGCGGCCCAGACGATGGCCCCTGACGAGATGCCGCCGAGGATGCCCTCCTGGGTGCCGAGGGCGCGTGCCACCCGGACGGAGTCCTCGACCGTCGCGTCCAGCACCTCGTCGTACGCCTCGCGGTCGAGGTTCTCGGGGATGAAGTTGGCGCCGAGGCCCTGGATCTTGTGGGGGCCCGGAGCCCCGCCGTTGAGGATGGGGGAGTCGGCGGGCTCGACGGCGACGATCTGCACGCCGGGCTTGCGCTCCTTCAGCACCTGGCCGACGCCCGTGATGGTGCCACCGGTGCCGACGCCGGCGACGAAGATGTCAACCTCGCCGTCGGTGTCCTCCCAGACCTCCTCCGCCGTGGTGGCGCGGTGGATCGCGGGGTTCGCGGCGTTGGCGAACTGCTGCGCCCAGATCGCGTTCTCGGTCGTCGCGACGATGTCCTTCGCCCTGTCGACGGCGCCGCGCATGCCCTCGGAGCCCGGAGTGAGCACGATCTCGGCGCCGTAGGCCCGCAGCATCACGCGCCGCTCGGTGGACATGGTCTCCGGCATCGTCAGGATGACCTTGTACCCCCGCGCGGCTCCGACCATGGCCAGGGCGATCCCGGTGTTGCCGGAGGTGCCCTCGACGATCGTTCCACCGGGGCGGAGGGCGCCGGCCTGCTCCGCCGCGTCGATGATGGCCACACCGATGCGGTCCTTCACGCTGTTAGCGGGGTTGTAGAACTCCAGCTTGACGGCGACCTGGGCGTCGAGCCCTTCGGTCAGGCGGTTGAGGCGGACGAGGGGCGTCCGTCCCACCAACTGGGTAACGTCGTCATAGATCTTTGCCATGCGGGAGCCTGCCTGTTCGGGGTGCGGTGGATGTCGGCGTCGGGCGGGGCGATTCTGAACCGCCCGGGACCGACGGCGGTCAGCTTAACGGGTGGTAGGGGTTGCTCCTACGCGGCGAGCCACTGGGCGTAATATTTCCGCGCCTTGGACAGCTTCGGGTTGATGATCACCTGGCAGTAGCCCTGCTCGGGGTGCTTCGCGTAGTAGTTCTGGTGCCAGTCCTCCGCGACATGGAACTGGGGGAGTCTGCTGACCTCGGTGACGATCGCGTTCTTCCAGTTCTCCTGGTTGCGCCGGATCGCGTCCTCGAACAGTTCCTTCTGCTCCGCGTCCTGGTAGTACATGACGCTGCGGTACTGCGTGCCGACGTCGTAGCCCTGCCGGTTCAGCGTGGTGGGGTCGTGGGACACGAAGTACATGTCCAGGATGACGTCCTCGGGGATGACGTCCTCGTCGAAGGTCACCGCCACCACTTCCGCGTGGCCGGTCATGCCCGAGCAGACGGAATCGTAGTCAGGGTGCCTCGTGTGCCCGCCGGTGTAGCCCGAGACAACCTCGGTCACTCCGCGGGTCTTCTGGTAAAGGGCGTCGAGGCACCAGAAACAGCCTCCTCCGAGCACGAAAGTCTTCATGTCCTTGTCAATGCGCCACGAGCGCCGATGATTCCCGTGGCGGATCAGCCGCGAGTGAACCGCGGGAGTTGGAGGCGTCCGACGGCGGGGGTATTACTGGTGTCATGGAACAGAACCAGCACGACGACGCTCCCGTGGCAGCGGCGGCACCGACCGTCGGCGACGTCCTCCTCGCCATCGGCGAGTTGTGGCCCGAGAGCCTCGCCGAGGGCTGGGACGCCGTCGGGCTCGTGGCAGGCAGGGCGGAGAACCGGGCGGCGAAGATCCTGTTCACGGTCGACCCGTCCGCCGCCGTCCTCGACGAGGCGCTGGCCTGGGGAGCGACGATGCTCGTGTCCCACCACCCCCTCCTGCTGAAGCCTGTCTCGTCGGTCGCGGCGTCCGGGTTCAAGGGCGACGTCGTCCATCGACTGATCGAGGCGGGGTGCGCCCTCGTGACCGTCCACACCAACGGTGACAGCGCGGTCGGCGGCGTGTCCGACGTCCTGGCCGACGCCCTGGGGCTGCGCGACGTCGGACCGCTCGCACCGGCTGCCGACGGCCTGCCCGAGGAGGGCATCGGGCGCGTGGGTGATCTCGGGACGCCGGTGACGCTCGGCGCCTTCGCCGAGGCGGTCTTCTCCATCCTGCCCGCCGTCGCAGGCGGGGTCCGGGTCGCGGGGAACAGCGATGCGCTTGTGCGCCGTGTCGCCGTGTGCGGTGGGGCCGGCGACTCCCTGTTCGACCGCGTCCGTGCGAGCCGGGCCGATGTCTACGTCACCGCCGACCTGCGCCACCATCCGGCCTTCGAGGTTCGGGAGGCCGCAGCGGGCGGCCCGCCCTACCTGATCGACGTCTCCCACTTCGGCAGCGAGTGGCTCTGGCTGACGCCGGCCGCGGATGCCCTGGGCGATGTGCTCGGCGCGCGGGGCTTCACGACCGATATCCGGGTCAGCAGTGTCAACACGGACCCCTGGGACTTCGTCCTCACACCGGGCCGCTGACGTCCCACCGGTGATGTCCGGCCGGGGCAGCGTGGCCTAGGCTTGGACGACGCCCACGCCCGCTCGTCGTGCCCCATCCGTCCCATCCTGGAGGTTAACCGTGGCCAAGGCTGCACCCGAGGAACAACTCCGCCTGCTCGACCTGCAGGCGCTCGATTCGACCCTCAACAAGCTGAGCCGGCAGGCTGCTGCCGCCCGCGCCAACCCCGAGCTCGGCACCGTCGCCGCCCGGGTGGCCGAGGTGGACGCCGAACTCGTGCGTGCCACGACCGAGCTGGGGGACCTCGAGCGTGAGCTGACCCGCGCGGAGGACGAGGTGCAGGCCGTCGTCAACCGCCTCGAGCGCGACGAGAAGCGCCTCAACAGCGGAACCGGGACCTCGAAGGACCTGACGGCGCTGCAGCACGAGGTCGCTTCCCTCACCAGGCGGCGCTCCGACCTCGAGGACGTCGAGCTCGACGTCATGGAGAGGGTGGAGGCGGCACGCGCCGCACAGGCCGAGGTCCAGGGCCGGACGGACTCCGTCAGGGCGGAACTCCGAGCCCTCGAGGAGGCGCGTGACGCAGAACTCGCAGACCTCGAGGTGCAGCGCGGCCAGGTGCAGGCGCAGCGCGACGAACTCGCGGCGACCTTCGACACGGGGCTGCTCGCGATCTACGGACGGATCCTCGCCAGGCGCGGAGTGGGGGCGGCGCGGCTCTTCCACGGCAAGTCCGAGGGTTCGGGGATGCAGCTGAGCCCGGGCGACCTCGCCGACATCTCCGGGTCCGCCCCCGACGACATCGTGCTGTGCCCCGACTCCGGGTGCATCCTCGTCCGGTCGAGCGACTGGGGACACCAGTAGCCGTGACAGATCAGCAGTTGTTCGACCCGTACGAATCCAGGAACTCGGAGAAGAGCGCACCGCAGGACCAGGGCGCCCCTGCGCGACTTATCGTCGAGGCCGACGGCGGCTCGCGCGGCAATCCCGGGCACGCGGGCTACGGCGCCCTCGTGCGCGACCCGGAGACAGGGCGCATCCTCGTGGAGAAGGCCGCCTATATCGGCAAGGCCTCCAACAACGTCGCGGAGTACTCCGGGCTCGTCTCGGGGCTGGAGCTGGCCCGCGAGATCAACCCGCAGGCCTCCGTCCACGTGAAGATGGACTCGAAGCTGGTCGTCGAGCAGATGTCCGGCCGGTGGCAGATCAAGCACGCCGACATGCGGACGCTCGCGGCCAGGGCGCGGAAGGTCCTCGATCCGCGCCAGGTGACCTACGAATGGATTCCGCGCGAGCGGAACAAGGACGCCGACCGGCTGTCCAACGAGGCGATGGATGCGGGGATGGCCGGCGTCGACTGGAAGCCGCGTGCCGCTGCAGTGCAGCCGGCGGAGCCGGAGGCCCCGGCCGAGGAGGCACCCCGTCCCGCGGGCAGGCTCCACCACCTGGAAGTGTGGACGCGGGATCTCGCTGCCGCGGAGGCGAGCCTGGGCTGGCTTCTCGAACGGCTGGGCTTCCCCCGCAGGGACTCCTGGAAGGACGGGGTCAGCTACGGCTCCGACGAGTTCTACCTCGTCCTCGAGAGCGGTCCCGACCTCGCCGCGGGCGCCCACGAGCGCCGTCGGCCCGGCGTGAACCACCTTGCGTTCCGCGCCGGAGCACGAGCCGACGTCGACCTGCTCGCACGCCGTGCTGCGAGCCACGGGTGGTCCCTGATGTTCGCGGACAGGCACCCGTTCGCGGGCGGGCCGGAGCACTACGCCGCCTACCTCGAGAACGCCGAGGGCTTCGAAGTGGAGCTGGTCGCCGACTGAACGTCAGTCGAGCACGATCGTGAGCTGCGCGGCCTTCCGGGCGCCGGCAGGCTCGAGCTCCGCGGTCCACTTCTCGCGGGCCGCCCTGAGCAGCGCCTCCGGCGTTCCCGGTGCGGCGCCACGTCGCGTGAGCAGGTGCCGGGCGAGTTCGCCGCGCGTGTGCTTGGCGAAATGGGACACCACGGCCCTTGTGCCGTTGCGCAGCTGGACCACGGTGACGGCCACGCTCTGCTGCGCCGGTGGCGCCCAGGCGGCGGCGTAGGTGCTCGACCGGCAGTCGACGACAAGCCCCTGGCCGGCGTGCTCGGCCAGGGGAGAGGCGAGGTGCTTCTTCCAGAAGCTCGCGAGCCGTCCCGTCCCGGGTAGATCGACCGACATCGACAGCCGGTAGGCAGGGATCGGATCGCCGAACGCGATGGCACCCCACAGGCCCGAGACGACGACGCACTGCTCGCGTGCCCTGCGCTTCTGCACCGGCGTCATGCCGGCGTAGCCGAGTGCGTCGTAGAGGACCCCGGAATAGACATCGTGTGCGGGTGCGGCCGGCGCGACGTCGAGCACCAGGTTCCGCGCCACATCGGCTGCGAGGGATTCGCCGACGCCGAGGATCTTGTGCGCGTCGTCGGCGCTGCTGGCGTTCTTCAGGGCGGCGAGGACAGCCCGCCGGGCGTCATTGAGTTCCGGGAAGTGCAGGTCCTCCAACCGGACCGGGCTGCCCTTGCGGGCTGCGGACTTGCCTTCGGACGGGGGAAGCAGGATCAGCACCGATCAACTGTACCCAACCTGGGCGGCTCGCCGTGCCTCGGATCGAGTGGCCGGCTGAGCCACCTAGAATGGTTCGTGGATGGGTCGACCAGGCGGCCGCGTTGGACGGTGCTCGCACTGTTCCACCGAGGAACGTCCGGGCTCCGCAGGGCAGGGTGGTGGGTAACGCCCACTCGGGGTAACCCGCAGGCCAGTGCCACAGAAAAGAAACCGCTGTCCGCCGCAGGCTTCGGCCGCTGCAGGCAGTAAGGGTGAAAAGGCGGTGTAAGAGACCACCAGCACGCCGGGTGACCGGCGTGGCTCGGTAAACCCCACCCGGAGCAAGGCCAGACAGTGCACGTTCGAGGGCTGCCCGCCCGAGTGCACGGGTAGGCCGCTGGAGGGCGTCGGCAACGGCGTTCGTAGATGGATGGCCGCCACTCGCGCGACGGTAACGGCGCGCGATGACAGAACCCGGCGTATCGGTCGACCCATCCCTCGACCGCGCTGCGCTCTATCCACGGCGGCGTCGTCCCTCCTTGCCGGAATAGTGCAATCCCATCATTCGGGTTGCGCGGGAACGGCCACCTTGGTTGCATCGTGTCCAGGCTGGGCCGACAGGAGGGCAGCAATGACAACCGTGGCAGAACATCGGAGCGACGTTGCGGCGATGATGCGCCTGATGCACGCGACACCGGAAGAGCTGTGGCTGACGTACTTCGCCGACTCCGGTGATGCCAGCGAGCACGAGCTCGAGGAGTGGCTGTACGGAGTTCGCGAGCTGCCAGTCCCTCAGGTGGACCTGCTGAGCGTGGCGGTCAATGATCTCGCCGAGGAACACGGTCTTCAGACCCGGGTGGGAGACATCGCCGAGCGCAGTGCAGCTTTTCTTGCAGACGAGGTGTAGCGGCAGCGACCGCAGCCGGAGCGCTTCGCGATGGACGTCGTGCATACGGCAGTTCCGCCCCCAACGGGTTCTGGTGCCTGCCCGGCGCGTCGTACGTTGTCCAGCGCCGCATGGCGGCCTACCCTATGGGAACCGCCGCAGGTCTCAAACGCAATCGCGACGGTAACGAACGGGTCGGCATACTGCTGGGGCTTTGGGCCGACCCGTTCACCTCGCACACCGGTGATTCCCGAAGGGACCGGTGATTCCCGACGCCGGGCGACGCGAGGCCAGGCAGAAAACGGTCCCCCGTACCTGGTCTCAAGAGGTAGGGGGACCGCCCGGCGTCTATAGCCGCCTCGGGAGCGCATCGACCGCGGTACTGCTGGGGGAACGCCCGCGGGACACCCTCCCACGTTCCATTTTCCGCTCCCTGTTCCCGCGCGGCAATCTCAGAGGACGAGCTAAGCCAAGGGAGAAACCGGGAACTTCCGGGAGCGCGACAAGTTATTACCAAAGCGAACTATTATCAGCCGCGGGACCTCCACCGTCAAGACCAGGGGAAGTGAGGCCGAGAAGTGGCCGAATGCGGCAGGGATCCCTACCCGTCCTCCGTTAGGGTGATCGGATGAGCGCTGGGGGTACAGGGAGACGACACCTTCTGGTGCGCAACCAGAACTTCCGGGCCCTGATGGTTTCAAGCACATCCGGAGTGCTCGGCAACGCTGTCGCAGCCGTGGCACTGCCGATCATCGCCGCGGTCGAACTCGATGCCAGCAACTTCGAGGTCGCGGCGCTTGCCGGCATGACCTTCCTGCCCTGGCTCCTCTTCGGGCTCGTCATCGGCGTCTGGGTGGACAGGCTACCCCGGAAGCCGGTGATGCTGGCATCACTCGCCGTGCGTGTGATCGTGCTCGCCCTGCTGCCGGTCGGATACTGGCTCGGATTCCTCAGCACGCCGCTGCTGTTCGCGGCTGCCTTCGTCGCCGGGATCACGTCCGTGTTCTTCCAGCTGGCGGACGCCGCCCTGGTCCAGCAGGCCATCACGCCCGACGAGCTGATGGAGGGCAACGGGCTCATCACCGGCTCGGGCGCCGCGGCTGATGCGGCCGGCCGCTCCGCGGCCGGCTGGCTCACCAGCGCGGCCGGCGCGTCGAACACCCTGGTCGTGCAGCTGGCGACGTCGATCGTCTCCCTCGTGGCCATCCAGCGCCTCGACGTCCAGGAGGTGGTGCAGCCGCAGAGCGACCGGCGGGTCCTGCGCGAGATGTACGAGGGTCTCCGGTACACCTTCAGCACGGCACCCCTGCGCGCCATCCTGTTCAACGCGGCCCTGTGGAACCTCGGCGGCAACATCGCAGCCTCCCTGATCGTCCTGCTGGTCCTGAGGACGCTGGGGGAGTCGGAGGTCTGGCTCGGACTGCTGCTGGCGGCGGCATCCCTCGGCGGGGCGGTCGGCGGGATCACGGCGAACTGGATGGGCGAACGCTTCGGCTCGGGTCCGCTGTGGCGCTGGTCCATGGTGCCCGGCGTGTTCGGCTACGCCTCGCTGCTGATCATCACACCCGGCTGGGGCATGGTCTGGGGGGTCCTCGGCATGTTCGTGATGGGCGCGAGCGTGGCCTGGAACATCGTGGTCGGTTCGAGCTTCCGGCAGCGCGTCTGCCCGCCGGGCATGATGGGACGGCTGGGGGCGGCATCCCGGACGGTGAGCTGGGGAATGCTCGCCCTGGCGAGCCTGCTCGCCGGTATCTTCGCGGAGATGGTCGGGATCCGCGAGGCGGTCCTGATCGGCGTCGTCATCGCGTGTACCGCCCCGCTCGTGGCTTTGCTCGGGCCACTGCGGCGCGTCCGGCGCCTGGAGGATCTCGTCGAGGCGTCCGCCGCCGACTCCCGGCTCGGCGCTTCGGAGAGCGCCTGATCGGCGTCCCCGTACGCGGCGCAGCTGCACGGCCGGCCGGAAACCCGGCCGGAGAACAGCGCGGACGACCGAGCCGACGACCGAGCGGACCAGCAGCCTCCGGCGGTCCTAGTGGCCGAACGGGTCCGGATCGACGCCGGGCATCCAGCTGAGTCCCGGCACTCCCCAGCCGTGGATCTTCATCGCCTTCTTGGCCTTCCGCCCCTGCCTGTTGTTGAGGCGGTCTACGTAGAGTTTCCCGTCCAGGTGGTCGTATTCGTGCTGCATGCAGCGCGCGAACCATCCTGTGGCCTCGAACTCGACGGGGGCGCCGTCGCCGTCGAACCCGGAGACCCGCGTCCACTCGGCACGCTTGAGCGGGAAGGCCTCCCCGGGGACGGAGAGGCAGCCCTCGGACTCGTCCTCGGGATCGGGGTCCGACCCGGGGATCTTGGAGGTCACGAGCGTGGGGTTGACGAGGACGCCACGCGGCGCCACGCCGTCGTCGTTCTCCATGCCGTACACGAAGATCCTCAGGCCCACCCCGATCTGCGGCGCCGCGAGGCCCACACCGTTGGCGACGTCCATGGTCTCGAACATGTCGGCGATCAGGGTACGCAGCTCGTCATCGAAGGACTCGACCGGCTGGGCACGCCGGTGGAGGACCGGTTCGCCCGTGATGGTGATGGGGTGGACAGCCATGGGACCTACCTGTTCTGGGTGCGCCGGTCCGCGATCGACCGGCCGATGGATTCGCGCATGATCTCGCTGGTACCGCCGAAGATGGTGAGCAGCCGTGCGGCCAAAAAGGCCTGCGCCACGGGGTATTCGAGGATGTAGCCGTAGCCACCGTGCAGCTGGAGGCACCGGTCCGTGATCGACTTGGCCCGCTCGCTCGCCCACAGCTTGGCCTGGGCGGCCGCGGTGGGCGTCAGCGTTCCCGCGTTGAAGGCGAGCACCGCCTGATCGACGAAGGCCTCGGTCACCTCGACCTCGGTCAGGACGTCGGCGAGAACGTGCCGGGTGTTCTGGAAGTCGAGCACGCGCTCGCCGAAGGCGCTGCGCTCCGTGACGTACCGGACGGTCTGCTCGTAGGTGGCCCGTGCGAGGGCGGCGGAGGCGACGGCGATGCCGAGGCGCCCCTGCGGGATCTGCTCCAGGCTGTAGCGCAGGCCGGAGCCCACCTCGCCGACGAGGTCGGCTCCGGGAACCCGCACGTTGTCGAAGAACAGTTCCGCCGTATCGGAGGCCCGCAGCCCCATCTTGTCCAGCTGGCGCCCGGGGGTGTAGCCCTCGCCCTTGCGCACCATGAAGAGGGAGAAGGAGTCGCTGGAGCCGCGGCCGGAACTGCCGTCCGTGCGGGCGAGCACGAGCGAGGCGTCCCCGCTGATGCCGTTGCCGATGAAGACCTTCTGGCCGGTGATGAGCCAGTCGTCACCGTCGCGCACGGCCTTCGTGCGGATCCCCCGCAGGTCGCTGCCGGCTCCGGGTTCGGTCCAGGCGCAGGACGTCACGATTTCCCCGGAGACCATGCCCGGGAGCCACCGCTCCTTGAGGTCGTCCGACCCGTGGGCGAGCAGGTGCGGAAGGACCAGGTCGTCATGCAGGTGGAAGGCGAGCCCGACGGCGAGGTGGTTGCTGCGGGCGAACTCCTCGTCGAGCACGGTACGGAAGCGGTAGTCGGGCATCCCCGCGCCGCCGAACTCCTCGGGTACGGCCAGTCCGAGCAGTCCCTGCTCGCCCGCGGCCGTCCAGACGGACCGGTCCATCATGTGCTGCTGGTCCCACCCCGCATAGTGGGGAGCGACGGCGCGTTCGTTGAACTCGCGGGCGACGTCGCGGAAAAGCTCGTGATCCTCTTCGAACACCGTGCGTTCCATGGGCTTGGTCCTTCGTTGCTGTCAGCCGGAGGCGGGTACAGACCATGCTGTCCGGGCTGGGGCTTGCTGGGGCCGGAAATGCGTATGCCGCCCCGGATGATCTCCGGGGCGGCATACGTGGCCAGGATTCATCCTGACGTCGAAGGGTGAGTAACGGGGGTTGAACCCGCGACCTCCTGGACCACAACCAGGCGCTCTGCCAACTGAGCTATACCCACCATGTGTCTTCGCGGCCGGCCCGGCGGAATACTTCCTCCAGGCTGTCTGCGAAAGGCAGCGGATACAAGTTTACACACTTTTTGGAGTGCTTCGGACCGCCGTGCCGACGTCGCCGTCGGGCAGCGTCAGGGCGCGATCGTACGGGCGATGGCCTTGCTCGTGGCCGAGTCCGGTCCGGGGGAGGGGACGAAGACCGCAGCCCGGTAGTAGCGCAGCTCCCGGATCGAATCCTCGATGTCGCCGAGCGCCCGGTGTCCGCCCGTCTTGGCGGGTGACTGGAAGTAGGCGCGCGTGAACCAGCGGCGGGCGAGTTCCTTGATCGTCGACACATCGATGATGCGGTAGTGCAGGTGGTCGACGACCAGCGGCATGTCGCGGGCGAGGAAGTTCCGGTCCGTCCCCACGGAGTTGCCGGCCAGCTGGGCCTTCCTCGGCTCCGGCACCCACGTCCTGATGTAGTCCAGGACCTGCTGCTCGGCCTCCTCCATGGTGATGCCGCCGTCGAGCTCCTCGAGCAGGCCCGACGTCGTATGCATGTCCCGCACGAAATCGCCCATCTGCGCGAGGGCCTCGGGCGTGGGCTTGATCACGACGTCCACACCGTCCCCCAGGATGTTGAGTTCGGCGTCGGTCACGAGGACGGCGACTTCGATGAGGGCGTCATTCGCGAGGTCCAGCCCCGTCATCTCGCAGTCGATCCAGACGATGTGTTCATTCGATATGGGCATTCGACCAATGTACCGTCCGGTACCGACGCGTCCGCGCCCATCCATCGAGGCCATCCTTCGGGGGCCGGACGCGGACCCGCCCAGCGTCCGATGCTCCTGTCGAGACTCCCTCGTCCGGCTGCCTGCCCGGTCGGCACCAGGGCCCGGTGCTAATATTCGAACAGTTCGCTCAGGGCTGCGGGGAGATCTGGGTAACCCTGCTGCCCCCAGCAAGGGCGCCGCACCGCGGAGTTCCCGCCGTTCAGTCTTCAGCGGCCCCGGCCTGAGAACATGGGCGTTCGACGCCGACTTCTGCTTGCCGACGATTGGATTTCCCAGATGGCCGCCCAGGTCCCGCTCACCGAGGTCGAGACGCAGCCGGGCCCGAACCATCCCAATGTCGCCATCGTCCAGGGATTCATCGGGTCCCTGATGATGTGGATGGGATCGCTCGGCGTCGGCTGGCTGTCGCTGGCGTCCGCGGAACTCCGACGGAACCCCGTCATCATTTGGCTGCGTTTCGAGCCCGCCGGTGCCGTGCTGTCCGTACTGCTCCTGGCGTTGGGTGGCATGCTCCTGATCCGGGCATGGCTCCGGCTGGGCCAGCGGCTGAACGGCTGGTCGGACGACACCCGGCCGCACCTGATGAGAGCCATCATCGCGTGGACCATCCCGCTTGCCGCCGCGCTGCCCTTGTTCAGCCGGGATGTCTTCGCCTACATAGCCCAGGGCCAGGTCATGGTCGCCAAGCTGAACCCCTACGTGGACGGCTACTCCCAGATCTCGAACTACCTCCAGATCGGCGCCGACGACCTCTGGGCCCAGAGCCCCACGCCGTACGGTCCGGTGTTCCTCTGGATCGAGGAGGGCATCGTCAGGGTGACGGGCGGACACCCCGACACGTCGATCATCCTCTTCCGGGTCGTCGCCCTGATCGGTGTCGCGCTCTGCGTCTACTTCGTTCCGAAACTCGCCGCCCTTCACTCGATCAACGCGAACCGCGCTCTCTGGCTGACGGTCGCCAACCCGCTGTTCCTCATCAACTTCGTGGCGTCGATCCACAACGATTCGCTGATGATCGGCCTCGCGCTGGCAGGGCTGTACTGCGCTGCGACGAAGCGCCCACTGGCCGGGATCCTGCTGATCACCCTGTCCGTCGGGATCAAGCCGATCACCCTGATCTTCCTGCCCTTCGTCGGGCTGATGTGGGCCGGCAGGGGTGCCTCCTGGCCGCGGCGCTTCCTCTACTGGTTTATGACCGCCGGGCTGTCCCTCGGGGTCCTCTGGATCATGGGCGTCGTGAACACCTTCGGGTTCGGCTGGGTCGGCGCGCTCAGCACCCCTGGCAGCGTCTGGATCTGGTACGCCCCGGTCGGCTTCATCGGACTGGTCATCGCCACGCTGGGCGACGCCGTCGGCCTGAACGGGTGGGACTTCGCCAATGCGTTCCATACCCTCGCGCGCCTGGGCTCGCTGGTGATCATCGCGCTGCAGATCTTCCGCGGTGACCACAGCCGCCTCGTCCGGAGGCTCGCCATCGCCCTCGCCGCCGTCGTCGTCCTCTCACCGATGATCCAGTCCTGGTACGTCGTCTGGCTCATTCCGCTGTTCGCCGTCACGGGGATACGCGACGACTGGCAGGTAAAGTTCCTCTACTTCACCGTCGCCTTCTTCATGGTCTATGCGATCTCCGACCAGTTGGACATCTTCCCCTACTTCGACCTCAGCCTGATGGTGGCCCGTCAGGTGGCCGCCGTCGTCGCCCTCGGCTTCGCGCTCTACCTGGTCTTCGTCGACCGCAGTACGAAGATCCTGTTCCGACGGCGTTACCGGCCACTGGCTCCGGGCCAGTTGCACTGACGCCGGGAAACCGGACCGGGAACGACGGATCGGGTGGGAATCGGCATGCGGGACCGGCGACGAGCGGCAATACTAAGCAGATGATTGAAACAGGAACGACGACGTACAACGGCGAGTTCGAGATCACGGCCTGGGATGCCGAGACTTATTCCGAACCCGGCAGCACCGGTGAACTGTCCCGGGTCCGGGCCGCGAAGGTCTTCGAAGGGGAGATCAGCGGAACGAGCACGGCGGAACTGCTGATGGCGGGAAACGACATCGGTGCAGGGTATGTGGCGTCGGAACAGTTCGTGGGGACCATCGGGGACCGCTCCGGTGCGATGACGGTCCAGCACTGGGGGGTCGCGGAGGGATCCGATGCTGCGAGCTCCGGCCACATCATCCCGGGCTCCGGCACGGACGGGCTCCGCGGCATCTCGGGCAAGGCCGTCTATTCCCAGGATCCGGACGGCCAGCATCGCCTCGAGCTGAGGGTGAGTTTCGCCGACGACGACGAGTAGGTCGGTGCGGTTCCGGGAGAGGTGGAAGCGCCCATAGTAAACTGGGGGAACTGCCTCCGTAGCTCAGGGGATAGAGCAGGGGCCTTCTAATCCTCTGGTCGCAGGTTCGAATCCTGCCGGGGGCACAGCATGAGGGCCGGACGCCGAGGCGTCCGGCCCTCTGCATTCCCTGTCCGTTCGTTACCCCGACAGTCCCGTCGGCCTACGGGCGGTTGCCGGTATCGAATCTCTCGTCGTACACGCGCCCAGCCTCCTGCAGAAGGTCCTCATGCAGCCGGCCGAGCGGCTTCACGTCGGCGAGCAGCGGCTCGCAGTCAGGGCCCCGCCCCACGCATCGTCCGGTCAGGACCCAGGGAAATCTTTCCTCTTCCTCCGCCAGGTGCCGGTACTGGCAGATCTGGCGTGCCAGCCAGTCCTCGAGCGGGCGCGTCCACCACTGCTCGGGGGTCAGCGGGTTGACGGACAGTCCCGGCAGGTCGAGCCCGCTTTCGCCGTCCTGACTGGTCGAGTTCCGGTCCGCCTCGAAGCCGCACGAGTAGCGGAGGTAGAGCGTCTCCGCGCCCTGCACGAGGTCGGCCAGTTCGCTGAGGGTGCCGATGACGCGCTCGTCGGTCCCGGTGGTCTGGGGAGGTGATGCTGTGTCCATACCTCAACGCTAGGAACGGTTGCCTGTGCGCCTCAAGCGGTGATTGGTACCCCTGCACCACTTCCACTCCGAGTCCTGTTCACCTAGGGCCCCCGATAGTGCCGTCCGATAGTGCTGCCCGAGCGGTTATCAACATAGGAGGGCCCGTCCCTTTCCGCTACGGGCGCCCGACCGAGACTTGAGCGGGGCAGCAAGCATCGCCGCCCTCCAGGCCGACGGAAGGACAGATCATGACTGACATCATCACCGTGCGGGGCTATGTCGCCACCGAGGTGCGGCTGACCGTGGCATCAAGCGGCCTGCCGATCACGGGCTTCCGCATGTGCTCCACGGAGCGCCGCTTCGGTAAGGAAACCAGTACGTGGGTGGACGGCCACACGAACTGGTACTCCGTCTCGATGTTCCGGCAGCTGGCGACCAACGCAGGAGCCAGCATCAAGAAGGGCGATCGTGTGATCGTCACCGGCCGGCTGAAGGTGCGGCCGTGGAGCAACGCCGACGGACGGACGGGCACATCCGTCGAGATCGAGGCCGACACAGCCGGCCACGACCTGATGTGGGGCACAGCGAACTTCATCAGGACCGCGGCCAACCGGACCGAGGCGCCGACGGGCGCCGGGCCCGATGACCATGCGGCGGGCCTTTCCCATGAAGGCGGTGTTCCCGACGGCGTGGACGCCGCTACCGGTGAGGTGTACGGCGGCGGGCCTGTCTTAGGCGCGGAAGACGACGACGCCGCAGGAGCCGACACGGGTGCTGGGGATGACGCCGCAGGGGACGGCGCGGGGATCCGGAGTGGGGGAAAGGACCGCGACCAGCTGCTGGAAGCAACGAGCGCCCCCTTCTAGCGAGGACCTCGTCGGGCCGGCGTTGTGCCGGGAGTGACGCCGGGCGTCACGTCGGCGTGATGCCGGGTAGGGCGCCGCGTGCGTGGCAGGATGAACGGGTGACTACTGCCCCTCCCGCGAAGCCGCAGCATCGAGCGCGTGCCTGGCGCGGTGCCGTCGGCGCGCTCGCGGCGGGTGCCGCGCTCGCGCTCACGTCCTGCGCGGCATCATCCGCTCCAGCGCCGGATGCCCCCAGCCACAGCAGTGCTTCGTCGCCGGCTGCCGCTCCGGCCGGGTCTGCCACCGCTTTCGCGCAGACGGCCGACGCCGCAGTGGTGCCGTCTGCCGCGTCTTCGCCGTCCTCACCGTCCGCGGTGTCCTCGTCGCCGGGGACGGACGCCGCGGGGATCGCCGAGGCCGTCGAATCGGCCCTGCGAACGTTGGCCGGGAGCCAGGACTCGGTGTCGAGCGACCAGGTCCGGGCTGCGATCGAGCAGGGCTTCGCGGACGCCGGGTCGGCGCCCGAGGAGGTTGAGGTGTCGATCGATCGGACGCCGACAGGACTCGACGTCGATGCCATCCAGGGCGCCGGGCGTACGGATGGAACATGCATCGTGGGGGAGGTACGCGAGGGTGCCGTGTCCGTGGCGGTGCTTCCCGCGCTCGCTTCCAACCTGTGTTTCGTCGGTGACCAGCGATAGCAGCCCACCGGACACCGTCCGGCCGCGACGGGCCGGTCCGAACCCCGCTAAATGTGAGATAAGGCTAGGCACGCACTAGCCTTAGGTGTATGGCGGAATTTATCTACACAATGACCAAGGCCCGCAAGGCCGTTGGCGACAAAGTAATCCTCGACGACGTGAGCATGTCGTTCTTCCCCGGCGCAAAGATCGGCGTCGTCGGACCGAATGGTGCCGGTAAGTCCACCATCCTGAAGATCATGGCCGGCCTCGACACCCCCTCGAACGGTGAAGCGCGCCTCAGCCCCGGCTACACGGTCGGAATCCTCCTGCAGGAACCGCCCCTCAACGAGGAGAAGACCGTCCTCGGCAACGTCCAGGAGGGCGTGGGGGAGATCTACGGGAAGATCCAGCGGTTTAACGAGATCTCCGAAGAGATGGCCAACCCGGACGCGGATTACGACACGCTGCTCGACGAGATGGGCAAGCTCCAGGAGGCCATCGACGCTGCGGACGCCTGGGACCTCGACTCCCAGCTCGAGCAGGCCATGGACGCGCTGCGCTGCCCGCCGCCGGAAGCCGACGTCACCGTCCTGTCCGGTGGCGAGCGCCGCCGCGTCGCGCTTTGCAAGCTCCTGCTGCAGAAGCCGGACCTCCTGCTCCTCGACGAGCCCACCAACCACCTGGACGCCGAGAGCGTGCTCTGGCTGGAGCAGCACCTCAAGTCCTACGCCGGCGCCGTCCTGGCCGTCACCCACGACCGGTACTTCCTCGACCACGTCGCGGAATGGATCGCCGAAGTGGACCGCGGTCACCTGTACCCGTACGAGGGCAATTACTCGACCTACCTCGAGAAGAAGCGCGCGCGCCTCGAGGTCCAGGGCAAGAAGGACCAGAAGCTCTCCCGGCGCCTCACCGAGGAGCTCGAGTGGGTCCGCTCCAACGCCAAGGGACGCCAGACGAAGTCCAAGGCACGACTCAACCGCTACGAGGAGATGGCCGCCGAGGCCGAGCGTACGAGGAAGCTCGATTTTGAGGAGATCCAGATTCCGCCGGGTCCCCGGCTCGGAAGCCAGGTCATCGAGGCCCACGACCTGCGCAAGGGCTACGACGACCGCATCCTCATCGACGGATTGTCCTTCTCCCTGCCACGCAACGGCATCGTTGGTGTCATCGGTCCGAACGGTGTCGGCAAGACCACGCTGTTCAAGACCATCGTGGGCCTCGAGTCCCTCGATGGCGGCGAACTGCGTATCGGTGAATCGGTGAAGATCTCCTACGTGGATCAGTCACGTGGCGGGATCGATCCCAACAAGTCGCTGTGGGAGGTCGTGTCCGACGGCCTCGACTTCATCCAGGTGGGCCAGGTCGAGATGCCGTCCCGCGCCTACGTCTCGGCCTTCGGCTTCAAGGGGCCGGACCAGCAGAAGAAGGCAGGCGTGCTCTCCGGTGGTGAGCGCAACCGGCTGAATCTCGCGATGACCCTCAAGCAGGGCGGCAATCTGCTGCTCCTCGACGAGCCCACCAACGACCTCGACGTCGAGACGCTCTCGAGCCTCGAGAACGCGCTGCTCGAATTCCCTGGTTGCGCCGTCGTCGTGTCGCACGACCGGTGGTTCCTCGACCGGGTCGCGACGCACATCCTCTCTTACGAGGGCACCGAGGAAAACCCGGACACCTGGTACTGGTTCGAGGGCAACTTCGACGCCTACGAGCAGAACAAGGTGGAGCGGCTCGGCCCCGACGCCGCGAAGCCGCACCGCGTCACCCACCGCCGCCTCACGCGCGACTAGGGTCACGCGGAGCGGAATCGGGAATACGGAGCCGAACCGGGAAACCGGAGCGGAACCACGGGAAGGGGTACACGGCTGGCCGTGTGCCCCTTCCCGTGTCTGATGAATACTTCCCCCGGCCGCTGAGGCGATACTCGTGCGGGTGCCGAGCGCCCTCAGGCAGGAGGGACCCGGACCATGCCCTCCTGCGCCACGCTCGCTACGAGATCTCCGCTGCGGCTGTAGATCCGTCCGGCGGCCAGCCCGCGTGCGCCCGACGCGCTCGGCGAACTCTGGACGTACAGCAGCCAGTCATCCACGCGTACCGGGCGATGCCACCACATGGCGTGGTCGAGGCTGGCGACGCTCATGCCGGGCTGGATCCAGGTGAGACCGTGCGGTCGCAGGATCGACTCCAGCAGGGTGTAGTCGCTCGCGTACGCCAGGGCGGCGCGGTGGAGATTGGGGTCGTCGGGCATCGGTCCCAGGCTCTTCATCCAGACCGCGTTGCGCGGTTCCCGCGAACCCTCGTTCGACAGGTACAGCGGCGCATCGATGTGCCGGATGTCGAACGGTCGGTCGAAGGCCCAGGCCTGGGCGACCGGATGGTCGAAACCGCCGAGGAGTTCGGCGGTCGACGGCAGGCTCTCGGGGTCGGGTACGTCGGCCGGCATCGTGTCCTGGTGGGTGATGCCCTCGTCGGGCTCCTGGAAGGACGCGATCATCGACAGGATGGGCACGCCGTTCTGGTAGGCATGGGTGCGGCGGGCCGAGAACGACCGGCCGTCGCGGAGGCGCTGCACCCCGAAGGTGATGGGCTGGTCCGCGTCGCCGGCACGCAGGAAGTAGCCGTGCATCGAATGGACGGCCCGGCTGGGCTCCACGGTGCGCATGGCCGCGATGAGCGACTGCGCGAGCACCTGGCCGCCGAAGACACGGCGGCCCGGCTGCCGGGCGGAGGTCCCGACGAAGATCTCCTCGTCCGTCTGTGCCCCCTCCGCGCTGCTCAGGTCGAGGAGGTCCAGGAGCGCCGCGGTGGGGTCCTTCCGCTGCTGTTCCGCCGGTGCTTCAGCTGATGGGGCATGGTCTGCCATGGTTCGATGTCTCCTCGTGGACAGGTAAGTGCGATCCGGTGTCCCGCAGCAGGCGGCGCCGGGCACGTACTGACAGTAGACGTAGCCCCTGTCTCGCTCAACATGGCGCAGGGCGAACGGATGGCATTGCTCACACCAGACGCCATGCGGACGCGCGGAATGGCTCGCAGGAAGCAGATTTTGAGAGGATGGCCGTATGTCCCCGGTACACACTCTTCCCCTCCAGCTGCGTTTCGGCGACGAGGATTCCTACGGCCACGTGAACAACGTCCGGTTCCTCCAGTTCCTCGAGGACGCGCGCGTGCTGCTGATGAGCCGGCCCCGGCCGGGGGGATCCTTCCTGGACCTGATCGACCCTGACCACTACACGCTCGTGGGCCGCCAGGAGATCGAATACCGTGCCCCCCTGAACTTCAGCACGACGCCGGCCGCCGTCGATCTCTGGGTGACCGGCGTAGGCGGCTCCAGCTTCGACCTGGGCTACGCCGTCCGGGACCGGGTCGACGCCGAGGGAAGCACCACCAGCGCGATCGCGGCGACCACCATGGTGCTCGTCAGCCGCAGCACCGGGCGGCCCGTGCGCCTGTCCGGGCCCCAGAAGGACATCCTCTCGTCCTGGGCCGGCCCGGCCGTCCCGTTCCGACGCGCCCGCGGCAAGTAGGACGCATGCCATCTTCCTCCCTGCGCTTCGCGGACTCCCACACGGTCGCGGACTTCCGGACATTTACCGCCCGGGCGCGCGCGAATGACGACGGCGGCATGCGCCTGCTCACCGTCGGCCGTGTCCTCGCGGCGTACGTCTGCACCCTCCGCCCCACGGTGCTGGGCGAAGCCGTCCCCACCGTGCTCGGGCTCCGGACCATGGCGCTCCACGCCCATGCCGACGTCGACGTCACCGTCTCGCTGGGCTCCGTCCTCGACAGGCTCGCGCGCATGCATGACGGCGACCTCGAGTTCCCCGTCCCCGCCGTGACGGTCACGGAGAACTGGGCAGGGATCCTTCCGCCGCGCTCCGGCTGGACCCATGCCGGGACCATCACCTCGGGTGCCCTGGAGCAGGCGGCGAAGGACGGCATCGGCGAGGTGGCCCGGAGCCTCCCCGAGCGTGCCGGTGCGCCGCTGGTCAGCAGCGCGCGCACGGCGGTCTGGGGACGTCCGCTGGCCGGAGTTCCCGGCGCGGTTCCGGCGGGAGCCGCCTTCGGGGCCTTCAGCCTGGGGTTCCTCGAGCCCGGCGCGGAGGCGACCCTCCACACCAATGGCCGCTGGTCCCGGCTCAGTACCGGCCGGGGGCACGTCCTGGTGCGTGCGGCTGCCATCCTCTGAACCGGGCTGGCTTCTCTCGAGCGGGAGCTGGTCGTCGACAGGATCACACCTGCTGACGACGTTCCACCTGCGCGCACCCGTCGGTCGACGTGGCGGGAGTCCCGGTCACCCGCGCAGGATGGAGTCATGGGGCACCGTCGAGCCGCACTCATCCTGGGACTGGTGCTGGCCTGCGCTGCACTCGTCGTCGCGGTGCTGTACCCGCCGGCATTCGCCCTGTCCCTCCTCTCCCGGGACCGCCCCGCGGTCGATGCCGGCAGTCCGGTTCCGGCGGTCAGCGAACGGCCCATCGTTCGCCTGGCGATCGCCGGGGACACCGGAACCGGAGGTGCCGCCGAACAGGCCACAGCCGATCGCATGCTCGCTGAGAGCCGGGAGGATCCCTACGATGCGCTGGTCCTGCTCGGTGACCTGGTCTACGAGGATGGAGACGCGGAACTGACCGGACGCGTCGTCTCCGAACCGTTCGCCGCGATCACCGATCGCGGCGCCGAACTGCTGCCCGTGCTGGGAAACCATGACTATCGCAGCGGTGAAGAACAACAGATTCTGGAACGACTCGGCCACCGGGACCCCTGGTACACGAAGCAGGTGGGGCCGCTACGGGTGGTCGTGCTGGATTCCAACCGCGTGGGGGACGAGGAGCAGACGACGTGGCTCCGGACCGCGCTGGCGGAACCTCAGCCCCCGGGAACCTGGACGGTGGTCGCCATGCACCACCCGGCGTACTCCGCCGGTCGCCACGGCTCGGACCGGGCCGTTCGCGAGGCGTGGAGTCCCCTGTTCGCCACCGCGGGCGTCCCGCTGGTCCTGGCCGGGCACGATCACGACTACCAGCGCTCGACCCCGCAGGACGGGGTCACCTACGTGGTTTCAGGAGCGGGCGCGAAACTGAACCCGACCGGTAGCCGGGACTTCACCGCGGTGAGCAGTTCCACGCTGCACTACGTGGACCTGCTGGTCTACGAGGACCGCCTCGTCGGCAGGGCGATCGACCAGTCGGGCCGGCTCGTGGACAGCTTCACCCTTGGCCGATGAGTCCATGCGGCAGCCCAGGGCAGCGCACGGTGTGCCGCCGGAACGATCAGGTACCCGACAACCGGGCAGTCGCCGGAGCGGCTTCTCAGTCCGCCGCGTTCACCATCGAGTGGGCGGCGCGGTCGAGGTAATCCCACAGTGTGGCCTCATGCAGGGGAGCGAGGCCGAGGGTGTCCACCGCGGCGCGCATGTGCTGGAGCCAGTGGTCCCTCGCCTGCGGTCCGACGCGGAACGGCATATGGCGCATGCGCAGCCTGGGGTGTCCGCGCTGCTCCCCGTAGGTCTTCGGCCCGCCCCAGTACTGCTCGAGGAAGAGCAGCAGGCGCTCCTTCGCCGGTCCGAGGTCCTCCTCCGGATACATCGGCCGCAGGACCTCGTCGCCTGCGACCCCGTCGTAGAAGGCGTCGACGAGCTTCACGAAGGTCGCGTGACCGCCCACCGTCTCGTAGAAGTTGTCCGTGTATTGCGGCTGGCTGAAGCCCTGGCCGGCCGCGACGAGCCGTTCGACGGGCAGCGCGCTCCGGGCGCCCGCAGCCTGCACGGGAAGCTGTCGGCCGCCCGGGGCGGGGAGGCCGCCCTGGGGGCCGTCGTCGCCGGGACGGGCATCGCCTGGATCCTGCGTGTTCATGCGTGTCCTTCCACTGCCGCCGGAGCGGGCGTTGCCGGTTCCGCCGGCGGTTCCACGTAGTCGCCCTGCGACCTGTTGCCGACCTTGGTGATGTCTCCGTTGCGGACGTACCAGATGGCCCCGTTACCGTCGACCATGCGGGTGATCCGCAGGCCGAGCGACTGCACGACCCCAACCGTGTCACCGACCTCGATGGTGTCACCGATGCCGTACTGGTCCTCGATCGTGATGAAGAACCCGAGGAAGGCATCGCGGATCACTTCCCGCGCCCCGAAACCGATCGCGATGCCGACGATCCCGACACTGGCCAGGATGGGTCCGATGTTGAAGCCGAGCGACTCGATGGCCATGAGGATGGCGACGGTGGCGATGGTTCCGGCGGCGATGCTCGAGATCAGGCCACCGATCGTCTCGGCACGCTGCACGCGCCGCGCGCTGTCGAACGGACGAAGCGCGGGTTGCGCCCACTTGAAGTGCGGTTTCTTGAAGACGCTGTAGCCGTTTTGGACGCGTCTGACCGACCGGGCGATCAGGTAGCGGACCACGAGCCACAGGAGGAAGGCGGCGATCAGGATGATCACCGCACCGAGGACCTGGCCGCCGTAGCCGAGGGAGGAAAGGAATGTCATGTTGTCGCTTTCATGCAGGCGTCCGGGATTCCGCCGCGGTCGATCATCCGGGCGGTCACCGGGAATCGCGGATCGGGACCGTCGACCAGCGCGGAGACGCCTTAATAGGCTACAGCGGACGGTCGCGCCCGCGGGCGACGAGCGAGGGGTGGCGCTACGACGTCCCGGGACCGGCGGACGTGGGCTCGTGATGGATCGGGAAGTTCACGGACCGTGCGATGAAGCACAGGCGGTTCGCCTCGGCGTGCAGGGAATCGGCCAGCGCGGCCTGCGCCGCGTCCTCCAGTTCCACGTGCGGACGCAGCAGGATGCCGGTGAACTCGCCGCTGCCGTCCCTGTTCAGGCGCAGAGTGCCCGTCGCGGCGTCCCGGTAACCCGTCACGACCACACCTGCCTTCACCGCGACGTGCAGGTAGGACAGCATGTGGCACTGCGCGACGGCGGTCAGCAGCAGCTGCTCGGGATTCCACCGGTCCTTCGACCCGTGGAACGTCGGGTCGGCGGTACCGGCGAGGAGCCCGGGCCCGTCCACGTCCACCTCGTGGTCCCGGCTGTAGGACCGGTAGCCGGAGGTTCCGGGACCGAGGTTGCCCGTCCAGCGGATCCGGGCCGAGTAGGTGTGCAGGTTCATGATCCAAACCTAGTACCGCAAGCGCTGGCGTCCCGGTGCAGGAACGGGGAGGACCGCCGGCGATCCTCCCCGTTCCTGCCGGGCGGGCTACCTGTCGGCTGCCTGAGCCTTCCGGGCACGCTCGACGCCGTCCCGGCTTTCCAGGATCAGCCTGCGCAGCGAGGGGGAGGAGTCGCCGAGAGCTGCGAGGAAGGCGTCAGTCCGGTCCAGCGTCTCCTGGGTGGTCAGGAGCGAGGGGTAGAGGCCCACGACGATCTGCTGAGCGATCTCGTGCGTGCGGGTGGCCCAGACGTCCTGCACCGAGGCGAAGTACCGCTCCACGAAGGGCTCGAGGAGGGAGCGGTCGTGGACACGCGTGAAGCCCGCGATCATGGACCGCTGGGTGGCGTTCGGCAGGTCGGTCGAGTCGACGAGGGCGGCCCACGCCGCCTCCTTGGCGTGTGCCGTCGGCAGGGCAGCCCGTGCCGCTGCTGCCGCAAGCGCTCCGGTCGCCGTCGAGTCGCGCGCCAGCTCGGCGTCGATCTCGGCCTCGCCGGCACGGCCTCCCACGACCAGGCTGGTCAGCAGCTCCCACCGCAGGTCCTGGTCCACCGTGATGCCCTCCGGGACGCGCCGGCCGGCCAGCATCGCCTCGACGGTGTCCAGCTGGGACGCCGTACGCGCGTGTGCCGAGAAGGCCCTCGTGAACTGCAGTTGCGCATCGGAGCCCGCGTCCGCGGCGAGGGCGAGGTCGAGGAGCCTGTCCGCGGCAGCCTCGGCCATCGCCTCGCGGTCCGCGGGGTTGATGTAGAACGCGAGAGCGGAGGCGAGCTGCCGGAGCAGGACGAGGACGACGGACGAGTCCGACTCCGCGCCGATGTTCTGCAGCACGAGCTCCACGTAGTCCCGCGCGGGCGTCTCGCCGTCGCGCGCTGCATCCCACGCCGACGCGAGGACGAGCGTGCGGGGGAGGGAGTCCCGGAAGTCCTTCACGTGCAGCACGGAGGTCTTCAGGGAGGCTGGGTCGAGGCGGATCTTCGCATAGGCGAGGTCGTCGTCGTTGAGCAGGACGATCGCGGGCTGCGTGCGTCCCACGAGGTCCGGCACCTCGGTGCGTTCGCCGTCGACGTCGAGTTCGAGGCGGTGCGTGCGGACGAGGGCACCCCCCTCGAGGTCGTAGAAGCCGACGGCGAGGCGGTGCGGGCGGAGCGTGGGGAACGCCTCGATGGCCGTCTGCAGGATGGCGAACGAGGTGATGGTGCCGTCGTCGTCCGTCGTGAACTCGGGGCTCAGGGTGTTGACGCCGGCGGTCTCGAGCCACAGGGCCGACCACGCCTTCAGGTCGCGGCCACTGGCGGCTTCGAGCTCCGACAGGAGGTCGACGAGTTCGGTGTTCTTCCACGAGTGCTTGGCGAAGTACTGGCGCACGCCCTCCATGAACCGGTCCTGGCCCACCCAGGCCACCAGCTGCTTGAGCACCGAGGCGCCCTTCGCATAGGTGATGCCGTCGAAGTTGACCTGGACGTCCTCGAGGTCGTTGATCTGCGCCACGATGGGGTGGGTCGAGGGCAGCTGGTCCTGGCGGTAGGCCCAGCCCTTCTCCAGGATCGCGAAGGTGGTCCAGGCCTGCTCGAACTCCGTCGCCTCGGCGGCGGCGAGGGTGGACATGAACTCGGCGAAGGACTCGTTCAGCCACAGGTCGTTCCACCAGCGCATCGTGACGAGGTCGCCGAACCACATGTGGGCCAGTTCGTGCAGGATCGTGATGGCACGCCGCTCGACGGTCGCGTCGGGAACGCGGGAACGGAACACGTAGGTCTCGACGAAGGTGACCGCACCCGCGTTCTCCATCGCGCCGGCGTTGAACTCGGGGACGAACAGCTGGTCGTACTTCCCGAAGGGATACGGCGTGCCGAACTGCTGCTCGTAGAACTCGAAGCCCTGCCGGGTCAGCGCGAAGATGTTCTCGGCATCCATGTACTGCATGAGCGACTTGCGGGCGAAGACACCCAGCGGGATGGTCCGGCCGTCCGAGCTCGTGAGCTCGCTGCGCACGGACTGGTACGGGCCGGCGATGAGCGCGGTCACGTAGGAGGACATGGGAGGCGTGGGCTCGAAGTACCAGGTGGAGTTACCAGCGCCCTCAGCCGGGCCGGCCGGTACGGGCTCGGGTGTGGGCATGTTGGAGATGACGTCCCAGTGCGACGGCGCGGTCACCGAGAAACGGAACGTGGACTTCAGGTCCGGCTGCTCGAAGACGGCGAAGACCCGGCGCGAATCGGGAACCTCGAACTGGGTGTAGAGGTAGACCTCGCCGTCGACGGGGTCGGTGAAGCGGTGGAGTCCTTCGCCGGTGTTCATGTAGAGCATGTCGGCCTCGACCACGAGGGTGTTGCTGGCAGCCAGCACCGGAAGCTGGATCCGCACGCCGTCGGCCACCTCCGCGGGGTCCAGTTCCACGCCGTTCAGTTCGACGCGGTGCACGGTGTCCGCCACGGCGTCGATGAACGTCGACGCGCCCTGCTCCGCAGCGAAGGAGACGACCGTCGTGGACCCGAACACGCGGTCGCCGCGCGTCAGGTCGAGGGTGACCTTGTAGGAGTGGACGGTGAGCAGATCGGCGCGGGTGCGTGCTTCGTCGCGCGTCAGGTTCAGACCGGGCAAGGATCGCCTCCAGGGTGGGTTGCGGGTACGCGCGCGGGACCGCGGCGCTTCGTATTCTCTCACTCCGCCCCTCCTCCTCCGCCTGCAGGGCGTTCCGCGCTTCGTCGAGTCCCCGCAGGTCGGACTAGGCTGGGAAGGTCCTGCTCCCCGGACGTCCCCAGCCATCGCCGGTTACTCCCGGCGCCACCCGAAGGAACAGATCGCCATGCGCGTCCACCTCGCCACCGACCACGCCGGCATGGAGCTGAGCGCCCACCTGCTCGCGCACCTCACAGCGGCAGGGCACGACGTCGTCGACCACGGCCCGACGTCCTACGATCCCGAGGACGACTACCCCTCCTTCTGCATCGACGCGGCACGCGCCGTCGTCGCCGACCGGGCGGCGGGCACCGAGGCGCTCGGCATCGTGCTCGGCGGGTCCGGGAACGGCGAGCAGATCGCGGCGAACAAGGTGCACGGGGTGCGGGCAGCGCTCGCCTGGAACCTGGACACGGCGCGCCTCGCGCGTCAGCACAACGACGCGAACGTCATCGCCGTCGGCGGGCGCCAGCACTCCGTGGAGGAGGCGACCGCCCTCATCGAGGCGTTCCTCGCCGAGCCGTTCAGCGGTGCCGAGCGCCACAGCCGCAGGATCGCGCAGATCGCGCGTTTCGAGGAGACGGGCAGCGTTGCCTGAGGGCCATTCGGTCCACCGCCTGGCGAAGCAGTTCACCTCCGTCTTCGTCGGCGAGAGGCTGGCGGTGTCCAGCCCGCAGGGACGCTTCGCCGCCGGAGCCGAGCAGCTCGACGGCGCCACCCTGCTCAGCGCGCTCGCCCATGGCAAACAGCTGTTCCTGCGGTTCGACAACGACCGCGTGCTGCGCGTCCATCTGGGACTGTACGGCGCGTGGAGCTTCGGGGGCGACGCGACCTTCCGCGGCGCCTCGAGTATCGGGGCGCCGCGGAGGATCGGGGAGTCGGAACAGCCGTCCGGGAACGGCGATGCGCCCGGAGGCTACCCGGGACCGCCCGAGCCGGTCGGAGCCGTTCGGGTCCGGCTGGTGTCCGCGCACGGCTGGGCAGACCTCCGGGGTCCCACGGCCTGCGAGGTCATCACGCCTGCGGAGGAAGCGGCAGCGCGCGCCAGGCTGGGACCGGACCCGCTGCAGCCGCGTTCGGACGGCGGAATCTTCGCCCGGAGGGTCATGTCCAGCATCAGCCCCGTCGGCATCCAGCTCATGAACCAGGCGGTCATCGCCGGCATCGGGAACGTCTACCGTGCGGAGGTGCTCTTCCTGCAGGGCATTTCGCCCTGGCGTCCCGGGAGGCAGCTCACCGAGGACGAGGCGGCCGGCATCTGGGCGGATACCGTGCGGCTGATGAAGGACGGCGTGCGCGAGGGACGCATCATCACGACGACGGCGCAGGCACGCGGCGGCCGGCCGAAGGCCTCCGCGCCCCACTACGTCTACAAGCGCACGGGCGAGCCGTGCCGCCGCTGCGGCACGGCCGTCCTCACGGCGGAGATGGCGGCACGCAACGTTTACTGGTGCCCGAAGTGCCAGGCCGACTGACAGGTGATGCTCCGAGCCATTCCGGGGCTTGAACGAAAATCGCCTTAAACGAAAATCACCCGGAGCAGTGTCCGGGTGATGCGGACCTTCCGGCCCGGGGGAGAGGGGATGACGGGAATCGAACCCGCGTAATCAGTTTGGAAGACTGAGGCTTTACCATTAAGCTACATCCCCGCAGGAAGCGCCTTTCGGAGCCCCGTGGAACGCATATAACTACACCACAGCTGCCGCGCTATCGCCAAATGTGCGCGGTAGACGTAAAGGTGCGTAGACTGTCACTCGCACTTACGGGGTGTAGCTCAGCTTGGTAGAGCGCCTGCTTTGGGAGCAGGAAGTCGCAGGTTCAACTCCTGTCACCCCGACTCTGTCGTGTGATGAGGAAAGTGCCTCCGCTGCAGAACCAATCCCAATCATTTCAGGAGTCCTACGCTGTGAAGAGCGCTGTTGAAACCCTTTCCCCCACCCGGGTGAAGCTGAACGTCGAGGTCCCCTTCGAGGAACTGAAGCCCAGCATCGACGAGGCCTACAAGACCATCGCCACCCAGGTCCAGGTTCCAGGGTTCCGCAAGGGCAAGGTTCCCCAGCAGCTCATCGACCAGCGCGTCGGCCGGGGCTACGTCATCGAGACCGCGATCAATGACGGCCTGAACGGGTTCTACCAGAGCGCCGTCCAGGAGACGGGCATCCGTCCCCTGAGCCGTCCCGAGGTCGAGATCACCGAGGTCCCGGATCCCGCCAAGAAGGACGGCCAGCTCACCTTCACCGTCGAGCTGGACATCCGCCCCGAGGTCGAGCTTCCCGACTACAAGGGCATCGAGGTCACGGTCGAGCCCGTCGAGGCATCCGACGAGGACATCGAGAAGGCCATGGACGAGCTCCGCGGACGCTTCGGCACGCTGGCCGCCGTCGACCGCCCCGCCAAGGACGGCGACTTCCTCACCATCGACCTCACCGCGTCCGTCGACGGCGAAGAGGTCGACTCGGCGCAGGACCTGTCCTACCAGATCGGTTCCGGCACCATGCTCGAGGGCATGGACGAGGCTGTCACCGGTCTCTCCACCGATGAGAGCGCGACCTTCGAGACCAAGCTCGCAGGCGGCGAGCACGCCGGCGCGAACGCCCAGGTCACCGTCCAGGTCAAGGCCGTCAAGGAGCGCGAGCTCCCCGAGGTGAACGACGAGTTCGCCCAGCTCGCCTCCGAGTTCGACACCGCCGAGGAACTCCGTGCGGACCTCGCGAAGCAGGCCTCCGAGTCCAAGCTGATGGACCAGGGCGTCGAGGCACGCGACAAGGTTCTCGACAAGCTCGTCGAGCTCGTCGCCGTACCGGTTCCCGAGAGCGTCGTCGAGGAGCAGCTGGAGCAGCACTTCAACGGCGAGAACGCCCACAGCGCCGGTGAGGACCACGACACCGAGGAGCACCGCGCCGAGATCCGCACCAACACGGAGCGTGCCTTCCAGAACGAGGTCATCCTCGACGCCGTCGCTGAGAAGGAAGAGGTCGGTGTCAGCCAGAGCGAGCTGATCGACTACATCGTCTCCACCGCGGGCCAGTACGGCATGGAGCCCAACCAGTTCGCCCAGATGCTCGACTCCAGCGGCCAGGTCCCGATGATCGTCGGAGAGGTCCGCCGCCGCAAGGCGCTGGCCAAGGTCCTCGAGTACGCGACGGTCACGGACACCAACGGTGCCTCGATCGACCTCAGTGAATTCGTCCGCCCCGCCGGCGACGAGGACGAGACGATCAACGTCGACGACGTCGAGACCGAGCAGGACGTGGCCGAGGACATCGAGGCCACGGAGACCGAGGCCACGGAGACCGAGATTCCGGAGACCGAAGGCGCGGAGTCCGAGGTCCCCGAGGAAACGGTGTCCGAGGCGCCTGAGGCGGAGCAGGCAGAAGCTCCCGAGGCGGCCGCCCCGAAGAAGACCAAGAAGAAGGCAAGCGCCGAGTAGCTTGTCCCAGCAGCGCAGACAGCGGTGCCGCAGCCTCCGGGCAGCGGCGCCGCTGCCGCGTTAAGCCCGGAATTGCGCGTCGGGCCGGATCGACCGCGGGCGCCGTCGGAGGGACGAGCAGAGGCTGCATTGTGCCTGTTCGCCGGCTGCCGCGCCGTCGCTCGGACACCGTGCGCCGTCAGCGAACAGTTGCGCGAGCGGGACCAAATCGGCCGTGCAGCGGGTTAGTGTCCAAGGAGAGACAAACGGACGGGTCGGCCGAACTGGAGCGGCCCGCCAGAGTGAGAGGTTAACGTTCATGGCAACCGAACCAAGCACCCCGAGCATGGCAGGCCCCGAAGCGGGCGGTCGTGACGAGTACATCTACAACAGGCTCCTCAAGGAGCGCATCATCTGGCTCGGTTCCGAGGTCCGCGACGACAACGCGAATGCCATCTGCTCACAGCTCCTGCTGTTGTCGGCCGAGGACCCCGAGCGCGACATCTACCTCTACATCAACTCGCCCGGCGGCTCGGTGACCGCTGGTATGGCGATCTACGACACGATGCAGTTCATCCCGAACGACGTCGTGACGGTCGCGACGGGGCTGGCAGCCTCGATGGGCCAGTTCCTGCTGTCCTCGGGCACCAAGGGCAAGCGCTACGCCACCCCCCACGCCCGCATCCTCATGCACCAGCCCTCCGGGGGTATCGGCGGCACGGCCACCGACATCCGCATCCAGGCCGAATTGATCCTGCACATGAAGCGGGTCATGGCCGAACTGACGGCGGAGCAGACGGGCCAGACCGTCGAGAGGATCCTGAAGGACAACGACCGCGACAAGTGGTTCACGGCCCAGGAAGCGCTCGACTACGGCTTCTTCGACCACATCTCCGCACACTCGGGCTCCGTCTCCGGTGGTGGCGGAACCGACCAGACGTCCTAGTCCGCAGCAGCCCTCACTCCGACCAGTAGTCCTACAGGAGACACCATGAACCACGATTTCCAGGCAGCAGCGGGATCCAAGGCGCAGAACCTTCCGACCAGCCGCTACATCCTTCCCCAGTTCGAAGAGCGCACGCCGTACGGCTTCAAGCGCCAGGACCCCTACACGAAGCTGTTCGAGGACCGCATCATCTTCCTCGGCACGCAGGTCGACGACGCCTCCGCGGATGACGTCATGGCCCAGCTGCTCGTCCTCGAGTCCACGGACCCCGAGCGGGATATCACCCTGTACATCAACTCACCCGGTGGTTCCTTCACCGCGATGACGGCGATCTACGACACCATGCAGTTCATCCGCCCCGAGGTCCAGACCGTGTGCCTCGGCCAGGCCGCAAGCGCCGCCGCCGTCCTGCTCGCAGCCGGTGCCCCCGGCAAGCGGCTGGCACTGCCGAACGCCCGCGTGCTGATCCACCAGCCTGCCCTCTCCGGCGGGCAGGGCGGACAGGCATCGGACCTGGAGATCCAGGCCAACGAGGTCATGCGCATGAGGACCTGGCTCGAGGACACGCTGGCCCTGCATTCGGGCCGCTCGTCGGAGCAGGTCAACCTCGACATCGAGCGTGACAAGATCCTCACCGCCGCCGACGCCGTCGAGTACGGCCTGGTGGACGAGGTCCTCAACTCCCGCAAGATCACCCCGGTCAAGATCAACACCCCGTAAGCGGCAGGCGTCATCCGGGATTCTCCGGGACCCCGGATGACGCCGCCCGAGCCGGGATCCGCCCGTGGCGCCGTAAGGCACCACGGGCATTTTGATACTGGCTACCACGGGCATGTGGCCTAGAGTGGTGGTAGCAATCGCGAAATACCTAAGGGGATTGAACCATGGCTCGCATTGGTGAGAGCACGGATCTGCTCAAGTGCTCTTTCTGTGGAAAAAGCCAGAAGCAGGTCCGGAAGCTCATTGCCGGCCCCGGCGTGTACATCTGTGACGAGTGCATCGACCTGTGCAACGAGATCATCGAGGAGGAGCTCTCCGAGGTAGCGGATCTCGGAACGTTCGAACTGCCCAAGCCCCGCGAGATCTTCGATTTCCTGCAGGAGTACGTGGTGGGCCAGGAGCCCGCGAAGCGCTCCCTCGCCGTCGCCGTCTACAACCACTACAAGCGGATCCAGTCCGGCACGGGGCCGCGTGCCGCCGGAACCCTCGCCGATGCCGCCGAGACCGAAGACGTCGAGATCGCCAAGTCCAACATCCTGCTGATCGGCCCCACGGGCTGCGGCAAGACCTACCTCGCCCAGACGCTCGCGCGCAGGCTCAACGTGCCGTTCGCCGTCGCGGACGCCACAGCGCTGACGGAAGCCGGCTATGTCGGCGAGGACGTCGAGAACATCCTGCTCAAGCTCATCCAGGCCGCGGACTACGACGTCAAGAAGGCCGAGCAGGGGATCATCTACATCGACGAGATCGACAAGATCTCCCGCAAGAGCGAGAACCCGTCGATCACGCGTGACGTGTCCGGTGAGGGCGTCCAACAGGCCCTGCTGAAGATCCTCGAGGGGACGGTCGCCTCCGTGCCCCCGCAGGGCGGCCGCAAGCACCCGCACCAGGAATTCATCCAGATCGACACCACCAACGTGCTCTTCATCGTGGCCGGCGCCTTCGCAGGCCTCGAGGAGATCATCGGCTCGCGGGCGGGCCGCAAGGGCATCGGTTTCGGTGCGCCGCTGAGTTCCCTCAAGAACGAGGAGGCGAGCTACGGCGACGTCATGCCGGAGGACCTCCTGAAGTTCGGGCTCATCCCCGAATTCATCGGTCGCCTTCCCGTCATCACCACGGTCACGCACCTCGACCGTCCGGCGCTGATGCAGATCCTGACGGAACCGAAGAACGCGTTGATCAAGCAGTACCAGAAGATGTTCCTGCTCGACGGTGTGGAGCTCGCCTTCGAGCCCAAGGCGCTCGAGGCCATCGCCGACCTCGCCCTGGATCGTGGTACCGGTGCCCGCGGTCTCCGCGCCATCATGGAGGAGGTCCTCCTCCCGGTCATGTTCGACCTCCCGAGCCGTGAGGACATCGCCACCGTGGTGATCTCGGACGACGTCGTCGCCAAGCGGGCCGAGCCCACGCTCATCTCCCACGAGGTGGTCGCCAAGCGGCGGAACAAGTCCGCCTGACCCCCGGCGCACCGTAAGCAGACAGGAAGGGCCCGGCCGATCGGCCGGGTCCTTCCTGCGTCCACCGTGAGTCCGCCTGCGTCAGACGGTCGCCGCTACCGTGGCGTCCGTGTCCGCGGCGGGGTAGGTGGGTGGGTGGACGGCGGCCATTTCCTCCATGACGCGGACGACCTGGCAGCTGTAGCCGAATTCGTTGTCGTACCAGACGTAGAGGACGAGGTAGGTGTCCTCGGCGATGGTGGCGAGGCCGTCGACGATGCCGGCGCGGCGTGAGCCGACGAAGTCGGTGGAGACGACTTCGGGGCTGTCGATGTAGTCGACCTGCTTGCGCATGCCCGAGTGCAGGGACATCTCGCGCAGGTAGGTGTTGACCTCCTCCTTCGTGGTCCCGTTCTCGAGGGTGAGGTTCAGGATCGCGATGGACACGTCCGGGGTGGGCACGCGGATGGAGCTGCCGGTGAGCTTGCCCGCCAGTTCGGGCAGGGCCTTGGCGACGGCGGTCGCGGCGCCGGTCTCGGTGAGGACCATGTTTAGGGCCGCGGAGCGTCCCCGGCGGTCGCCCTTGTGGAAGTTGTCGATGAGGTTCTGGTCGTTGGTGAAGGAGTGCACGGTCTCCACGTGGCCGTGGACCACGCCGTAGCGGTCGTTGATGGCTTTGAGGACCGGGGTGATGGCGTTGGTGGTGCAGGACGCCGCGGTGATGATCCGGTCGGAGTCTTCGATGGAGCCGTGGTTGATGCCGTGCACGATGTTCTTCAATGCGCCCTTGCCCGGTGCGGTGAGCAGGACCTTGGCGACGCCGGTGCTCTTGAGGTGCTGGGAGAGGCCTTCGGCGTCGCGCCAGCGGCCGGTGTTGTCGACCACGAGGGCGTCGGAGATGCCGTAGGCGGTGTAGTCGATGGAGGCCGGGTCGTCGGAGTAGATGACCTGGATGCGGGTGCCGTTGGCGGTGATCGTGTTCGAATCCTCGTCGACCTGGATGGTGCCGTCGAAGGACCCGTGCACGGAGTCGCGGCGCAGCAGGCTGGCGCGCTTGGTGAGGTCGTTGGCGGATCCCCGGCGTACGACGACGGCGCGCAGGCGCAGGCCGTGGCCGCCGCCGGCCTTTTCGATGAGCAGGCGGGCGACGAGGCGGCCGATGCGCCCGAAGCCGTAGAGGACGACGTCGGTGCTGGTGCGCTCGTCGGCTCCGCCCTGGCCGACGATGTCGGCGAGTTCGGCACGGAGGAACTCCTCCAGGCTCTGCGTATTACCTGCGTCCCCGGTAGCGGTGGCCCGGTCGTAGGCGAGGCGGAGCCGTCCGATGTCGATGGCAGCGGCGCCGAGGTCCAGGTCCGCGAGGATCCGCAGGATGGGGGCGGTGTCCTCGAGGTGGAGTTCCTCGGTGGTGATGCGCCGGGCGAAGCGGTGCGCCTTGAGGATGTTCATCGTGGATTTGTTGATGAGGCTGCGTCCGTGGATGCTCGTGACCACGTTGTTGTTGCGGTACAGGTGCCCGATCAGCGGGATCATGGCTTCGGCGAGTGCTTCGCGTTCGAGCCAGGTGTCAGAGGTGTCGGCGTGGCTGTCGGTCCGGTGCTGCTGCAAAACGGCGTCCCTTACTGCGCCGGGGTGCCCGGCGCGAACTCATCCAGCCGGATGGCGACGCAGGAATAGCGCCAGGCATCCTCGACCGGTCGTGTCCTTTCATTAGACCGCCTCGGGGCGGACGGCACCAACTCGGACGGAATAGGGAGCAGGTATGGCGGGTTGCACCGGAAAAGGCCTCGGCCTCACCAACTTCAGAAGGAGTCTTGCATGAGCGAGTCCACGACCACCCAGACAGCCGATTTCTGGTTCGACCCCCTGTGTCCCTTCGCCTGGATCACCTCGCGCTGGATCGGTGAGGTGGAGCAGGTCCGGGACATCTCGGTGGACTGGCACGTCATGAGCCTGTCCGTCCTGAACGAGGGACGCGACCTGCCCGAGGAGTACAAGGCACTGATGCTGCAGGGGTGGGGGCCTGTCCGCGTCATCATCGCCGCAGCCGAGCTGCACGGGGACGAGTACGTCAAGAAGCTGTACGACGCCATGGGCACCCGCATCCACATCGGCCAGAACAAGGACTTCGACGAGGTCATCAACGAGTCGCTCGAGGAGGTCGGTCTGCCCGCCGACCTCGTGAAGTTCGCGCACTCCGACGAGTACGACGAGAAGCTCCGGGCGTCCCACAAGGACGGGATCGACCGCGTGGGCGACGAAGTCGGCACCCCGGTCGTCGCCTTCAACGGCACGGCGTTCTTCGGGCCCGTCCTCACGAGGATCCCGCGGGGCGAAGAGGCCGGGCGCATCTTCGACGGCGCCGTCCTGATGTCGGAGTTCCCGGAGTTCTTCGAGCTCAAGCGCTCCCGCACCGAGCGCCCCACGTTCGACTAGGACCGCTCAACACAGGAGGGGACCCACCGTTCGGTGGGTCCCCTCCTGTGTGCACGGGCGCCTACTCGGCGGGCTGGGGAACCAGTTCGACGTCGGAGACGGTCAGGGGGCCGTTCCCCTCCGCGAGCTGGAGGTCCCTGGCGTTGCCGGCGGCGAGGAGGTCGGCCAGCCCCGCCCGGACCTGCTCCACCTGTGCGGCGGATGCCGTGACGACGGCGGTCTCCACCTCGGTGCGCTGCTTGACCTTCGCCTCGGACTTGGCCTTGCGGATGCCACCCAGGGCGAGCGCGACGGACGTGAGCACCTCGGCGTCGGCGGTCTCCGGCAGGGCGTCGAGCGCGCCGGCGCTCGGCCACGCAGCCTGGTGGACCGAACCGGAGCGCCACCAGCTCCAGACCTCTTCCGTGGCGAACGGCAGGAACGGCGCGAACAGGCGCAGCAGGGCGTCGAGCGTCGTGGCCAGCGCGGTCTGCACCGACTGCGTCCCGGCATCGCCGGCATCACCGTAGGCACGGTCCTTGACCAGCTCCACGTAGTCGTCCGTAAAGGTCCAGAAGAAGGATTCGCTCAGCTGGAGCGCCCTCGCGTAGTCGTACTTCTCGAAGGCGGCCGTCGCCTGGTCGGTCACCGACCGCAGCTGTGCCAGCAGGGAGGTGTCCAGGGCGTTCGTGACCCGCGCGAGCGACCCTTCGCCGATCGATGACTCCGTGACACCCAGGTTCAGGACGAACTTGGACGCGTTGAGCAGCTTGATGGCGAGGCGTCGGCCGATCTTCATCTGGTTCACTTCGTACGCGGTGTCCGCGCCGAGCTTCGCCGATGCCGCCCAGTAGCGCACGGCGTCGGCACCGAACTGTTCCAGGACATCCGTGGGAACGACCACGTTGCCCTTGGACTTCGACATCTTCTTGCGGTCCGGGTCGAGGATCCAGCCGGAGAGTGCGGCGTGCTTCCACGGCACGGAATCCTGCAGCGCGTCAGCCCGGACAGCGGTCGAGAACAGCCAGGTCCGGATGATGTCGTGGCCCTGCGGACGGAGGTCGAAGGGGAAGACCTTCCCGAACAGGTCCTCGTCGCGCGCCCAGCCACCCACGATCTGGGGTGTGAGGGACGACGTCGCCCAGGTGTCCAGCACGTCGCTGTCCCCGATGAAGCCGCCCGGCTGGTCGCGGGCGGACTCCTCGAAGCCGGGTGCAGGATCCGCCGCAGGATCGACCGGCAGCGACTCGAGGGCGGGCAGGATCGGGTCGTCGTACTCCGGTTCGCCGTCGGCGTCGAGACGGTACCAGACGGGCACGGGCACGCCGAAGAAGCGCTGGCGCGAGACGAGCCAGTCGCCGTTGAGCCCCTTGATCCAGTTCTCGTAGCGGGAGCGCATGAAGGACGGGTGGAAGTCGATGTCGCGCCCGCGCCGGATGAGGGCGTCCCGCTTCCCGGCGTCGCGCCCGCCGTTGCGGATGTACCACTGGCGGCTGGTGACCACTTCGAGGGGCTTGTCGCCCTTCTCGTAGAAGTTCACCGGGTGCAGGATCTTCTTCGGTTCGCCGTCGAGGTCCCCGCTGTCGCGGAGCAGGGCGACGACGGCCTCCTTGGCGCCGAAGATCGTCTTGCCGGCCACCTGCGCGTAGTTCCCGCGGGCGCGCTCCGTCGTGATCCAGTCCGGCGTCTCCGAGCGGATCCGCCCGTCCCGGCCGACGACGGCGCGCGTCGGCAGCTGGAGCTCGCGCCACCAGGTGACGTCCGTCAGGTCGCCGAAGGTGCAGATCATGGCGATGCCGCTGCCCTTGTCGGGCTTGGCCAGGGGGTGCGCCTTGATCTCGACCTCGACGTCGAACAGGGGCGAGGAGACCGTCGTGCCGAAGAGCGGCTTGTACCGCTCGTCGTCGGGGTGCGCCACGAGGGCGACGCACGCCGGCAGCAGCTCGGGCCGGGTCGTCTCGATGTGGATCTGCTCGCCGTTCGGGGCATGGAACGCGATCCGGTGGTACGCGCCCGGCTGCTCGCGGTCCTCCAGCTCCGCCTGGGCGACGGCGGTGCGGAAGGTGACGTCCCAGAGAGTGGGGGCTTCGGCCAGGTAGGCGTCACCGGCCTTGAGGTTCTCGAGGAAGGCGCGCTGCGACACGGCACGGGACGTGTCGTCGATGGTCCGGTAGGTCAGGTCCCAGTCGACCGAGAGGCCGAGCGTGCTGAAGAGGTTCTCGAAGACCTTCTCGTCCTCGACGGCGAGCTCCTCGCAGAGCTCGATGAAGTTGCGGCGCGACACGGCGTCGAAGTCCCGCTGGTTCTTCGCGGGCTCGGCCGGCGGCCGGTAGTCGGCGTCGTACGGGACCGACGGGTCGCAGCGGACGCCGTAGTAGTTCTGGACGCGGCGCTCGGTCGGCAGCCCGTTGTCGTCCCATCCCATGGGGTAGAAGACGTTGGCGCCGCGCATGCGCTTGAAGCGTGCCATCACGTCGGTCTGGGTGTAGGAGAACATGTGCCCGACGTGGAGGGATCCCGATGCCGTCGGCGGGGGAGTGTCGATCGAGTAGACGTGCTCGCGCGTGGTGTCGCGGCGAAAGGCGTAGGTGCCGTCCTCGCGCCACTGCCGGGAGAGCCTCTCTTCGAGGCCCTCGAGGGCGGGTTTGTCGGGAACGGAAACGGACTGGGGGGAGGGCGTGTCTGTGCCCTGGGTCGTATCGGCCATAGGTCCATTGTTCCCTACGGCGGGCGGCCCGGGGTCCGTCCGGTGCCCCGAGCTCAGGAACCCGCGCCGAGCTGCCCGCGGAGCCGGTCCCGCATCGACGTGGACGCCTCGTTGAGCCCGACGACGTCCACCTCGATACCGTGCGCCCGGTACTTCTCGGAGATGGCGTCCAGGGCGGCGATGGTCGAGGCGTCCCAGAGATGCGATCGGTGCAGGTCGATGGTGACCCGGCGGGGGTCGCGCGCATAGTCGAACTGGGTGTAGAGGTCGTTGGACGACGCGAAGAAGAGTTCGCCGTCGACCGCGTAGGTGACGTGCGGTTCCCCGTCGCGGGTGTCTTCTCGGCGCGTCACCGTGACGAAGTGCGCGACGCGGCGTGCGAAGGCCACCATCGCGACGAGGACGCCGACGCCGACGCCGATCGCAAGGTTGTGCGTCCAGACCGTCCCGACCACGGTGGCCAGCATGACCAGGGTCTCGCTCTTCGGCATGCGCTTGAGGGTGGAGGGCCGGATGCTGTGCCAGTCGAACGTCGCGATCGAGACGAAGATCATGACGGCCACCAGCGCGGCCATCGGGATCAGCGCGACGATATCGCCGAGTGCGACGACGAGGATGAGCAGGAAGACTCCGGCGAGGAAGGTCGAGATCCGCGTGCGCGCCCCGGACGCCTTCACGTTGATCATCGTCTGGCCGATCATCGCGCACCCGCCCATGCCGCCGAAGAAGCCCGTGATGATGTTCGCGGCGCCCTGGCCCCACGATTCGCGGGTCTTGTCGGAGCGGGTGTCCGTGATGTCGTCGACGAGTTTGGCGGTCATCAGCGATTCCAGGAGTCCGACGGCGGCGAGGGCGAGGGAGAAGGGCGCGATGATCTGCAGGGTCTCGAGGTTCAGCGGTACGTCGGGGAAGAACAGCGAGGGCAGGCTGTCCGGCAGTTCGCCCTTGTCCCCGACGGTCGGGACGACGGCGTGCGTGAGGACGGCGACGACGGTCAGGACCACGATGGCCACCAGGGGCGCCGGGACGGCCCGGGTGAGGCGGGGCAGCCCGAAGACGAGCAGCAGTCCGACGGCGGTCATCGGGTAGACGAGGAAGGGGACGCCGAGAAGTTCGGGGACCTGGGACAGGAAGATGAGGATGGCCAGGGCGTTGACGAAGCCGACCATGACCGAGCGCGGGATGAAGCGCATGAGCCGTGCCACGCCGGTGAGTCCCAGGACGACCTGGAACACTCCGCCGAGGATGACCGCGGCGAGGAAGTAGTCCAGTCCGTGGCTGGCTACCAGGGGCGCGACCACCAGGGCCACGGCACCGGTGGCGGCGGAGATCATGGCGGGCCTGCCGCCGAGGAACGCGATCGACACCGCCATGGTGAAGGACGCGAAGAGGCCGAGCCGCGGATCGACGCCGGCGATGATGGAGAACGCGATGGCTTCGGGAATCAGGGCGAGCGCGACGACGAGACCGGCGAGCACCTCGGTCTTCAGGAGCCTCGGCGTGCGAAGCACCGTCCGCACCGACTGGCGATCGAGGGGCGACAGGGCAGCATCCGTCGTCGAAGGTCCTGCAGCGATCATGGTTCGTTTCTTCCTTCGGGTGGTGACGCGGAGTGCCTGACGGTGCCGGGAAGGTTCCTGGGACGCCGGGATGCAACGCGGGGCCGGACCCCAGGATGCATCGCCCGGCGTCATCCCGGGGAGTACAGGCCCGATCAACGTTACCGCCGGGGCGCCGGTGCACTGAACGGGCAGGCGGATCCCGGCCGCCTCGGGCAGCTCATGCTTCCCGTGGGTTGCGCGCCGCCGCGGCTCGCTACAGTGGCCCCATGACTCCGACATCCCCGGCGCCGCTCGGCGCACCCGTGGTCCCCGCCCCTCCGGCCCTGCGAGCCGTCGTCACCGGAGCCAGTTCCGGCATCGGCGCAGCCACCGTCCGCGCACTGCGACGGAACGGCTGGGACGTCGTCGCGGCGGCGCGGCGCGTCGATCGCCTCGAGGCCCTCGCGGAGGAGACCGGCGCGACGGCCGTTGCCCTCGACGTCACGGACCAGGCATCCGTCGATGCCTTCACCGCGGAGGTCACGGCCGCCGGTCCCGTCCATGCCCTGGTGAACAATGCGGGCGGTGCCTTCGGGGTCGAGCGCGTGGCGGACGCAGTCACCTCGGACTGGGAGTGGATGTACGACGTGAACGTGCTCGGGTCCATGCGGATGACGCGTGCCCTGCTGCCGGCGCTCCGGTCCGGCGGCCAGGGCAGTGTCCTCTTCCTGACCTCCACGGCTGCGCTCGCGGCCTACGAGGGCGGCGCGGGATACTGCGGTGTGAAGGCCGCCCAGGAGTCGATGGCGCGCTCGCTCCGCCTGGAGGAGGCCGAGAACAACATCCGGGTGATCGAGGTGTCGCCCGGCATGGTGTACACCGAGGAGTTCTCCCTCAACCGCCTCGGTGGGGACCAGGCCGCCGCCGAGGCGGTGTACGAGGGCGTGGACTACCCGCTGACGGCGGACGACGTCGCCTCCGCGGTCGCCTTCACGCTGGACGCGCCGCACCACATGAACATCGACCAGCTCGTCCTGCGCCCGCTCGCGCAGGCCGCCAACCACAAGGTGCTCCGGGGCTGACGCCGTGCCCCGACAGGAGGGTCCTCTCCCGGGTGCCGGGGGAGACGCCCTGCTCCTCGTCAGTCCGTCCGCCGGCCGCGGCCGGGCCCAGCGGTTCGCGCCGGCCACGGCAGAAGCGCTTCGGCGTGCAGGATTCGCACTCTCCATCGTGGTCACCGGGAGTCTCCGCGAAGCCACGGAGCAGGCGCGGACAGCCGCACCGGGGAGCGTCGTCGCGGCCCTTGGCGGTGACGGCTTCCTGGGTGCCGTCGCGGCCGGCGCCCGGGACTCCGGCGCCGTCCTCCTGCCCCTGGCCGGTGGCCGCGCCAACGACGCGGTACGGCGCCTCGGCCTGCCGCTGAACCCCGTACGAGCCGTCCGGGCGTTCCCGCGCTACGAGGTCACGGAGATCGATCTGGGCCAGGTGAACGGTCGGCCCTACCTGGGCGTCGCGCACGTCGGCTTCGATGCGCTCGCCAACGAGTACGGGAACGCGGCCCGGATCGGCCTGGGTCCGTTCGTCTATCTCTACGGCGGGCTGAAGGCGTTCCGGGCCTGGCGTGGCGTGACCTTCACGCTGTCCGTCGACGGGTCGGAGCGGGTCTTCCCGGGCTGGTTCGTCGCTGTCGGGAACGGGGGACAGTACGGCGGTGGGCTGCGGATCTGCCCTCGGGCGAAGGTCGACGACGGACTGCTGGACGTGGTGTCCCTGGGCCGCTCGTCCTTCATGACCGTCGTTGTCACCTTCCTCCTCTCGTACCGGGGGCGGCATCTCGGACAGCCCGGCATCGCGGCAGCCCTCGGTTCGAGCGTGAGGATCACGGCGGACGAACCCCTCGACGTGTACGCGGACGGCGAGCTGGTGGGCCCGCTCCCGGCAGTCATGACGATCGCGCCCCGGGCGTTGAAGGTGCTGATGCCGGCGGATTCACCGGCACTGCACTGACGCGGGTTCTCGGAGGACGCCCCGCGGCCGTCAGGTCCGGGGCAAGACGCCGAGGCGTACCGAGTAGTTGTCGATAGTTCCGGGTAGCGGGCGGGAGGGATCCAGCGCCTGACCCTCCTCGACGCTGAAGTCCCGGACACCGACCAGCGAGGCCACCGCCGCGCTGGTCAGCAGCAGCACCAGCTGCTTCCCCGGGCACACCACCGGTCCGTCGCTGAACGGGACGAGCGGCCAGCCGTCGTCCTCGTCCGTGAGCCAACGCTCCGGCGAGAAGCCGTGGGCGTTGCGCAGGTGGCGCTCGTCGCGGTGGAAGTACGGGGAGTAGATCAGCACGCCGCACCGGGCCGGCATCAGGCCCTGTTCCCACTGCACCGGCTGCGTGGTCTGGCGCAGGATCATCGGCGTGGTGGGCCAGAGGCGCAGCACCTCCAGGGCGCAGGCGCGCAGGTAGGGGAGGAACCGGCGGCCGGAGTCGTCGCCGTCGACCTCGCGCCGTGCGGCCGCCAGGGCTTCCGGGTGGGTCGCCAGGACGGTCAGGGTCCGGAAGGCCACCATGCCGCTGTTGTCCAGGGCGAAGAGCCACTGGGGCACCTGCTCCGCGGGTTCGGCGCCGTTACCCTTGGGGACGCCGGCCAGGACCGAGGCGAGGGTCCCGGGCTCGGCGTGGGCGAGCTCGTCGTGGATGCGGGTGAGGAACCGCTCGCGGGTGCTCCTGCGCACGGGCTTCAGGAAGGCCCAGTTCCCGTCCTTCCGCAACCTGTTGAGCATCGCGGTGAGTTCGGTGTCGTCCCGGGCATGGTCACCGAAGACCACGCGGCGCACCACCCGGTACCAGGCCTCGGCGAAGTCGCTCCAGGGCAGCGAGCCGCTGCGCGTCGCTCCGGCCAGGAGCTGCCGCATCTCCTCCTCCACCACGGGGACGAACCGGTCGGCGAGGTGGTGCACGGGGTGGCTGGTGTCGAGGACCTGTTCCTGCAGGGCGCGGCGTACGGTGCGCTCCGGGCCACGGGAGACCAGGACGTTGGAGGGCTGGAAATGCGCCATGACCGCGCGTTTCTCGCTGCTGGCCGGGGAGAACGGCTCGGGCGACCGGGCCAGCACGGTGTCCACGTCCCCGGGTGCGAGCACGACCGCCTGCTTCCGGAGGGGGAGCTTCAGCATCAGCGGACCGTTCGGGTACCGGGCATGGAGCTTTTGCAGGATGCCGACGGCCCTCGCGTCGAGCTCCAGGCGGGCGGCGAGGCCGATGGCCCGGGGGCGCCGAATGATGGGACCCTCCGCGAGCGCCGGCAGGAGGACTCCCAGCAGCACCCGGGCGGTGTCGAGTGCGGACGCGGTGGGGAGGGTGGGCTGTGGCATGGCGTGTCCTGTCGCTGTCGGGTGTCTCCCACCCTGCCAAGCACGCCCCGCGCCTACAACGCATTTCGCCGGGCCCATGGACGGGCCGTGTATGCCTTTCGACAACGAATTCGCGGCAGGGCTAGACTTGGAGGACAAGCATCGACCCGGCAATCACCGGTGAGCTTCCGGAAGAAAGGCCGGCCCCACAGGGGCGACGGCCCGTAGAACCGGACGGGAGGGCCCGTCACAGCCTGTGAACGAGCGGCGGCCCAGACTGCCGTGACCGCGACGAGCGGCACGGTGGACGACGGCGGCAAGTGAGGTGGTACCGCGGGTCCAGTCCCCTGCAGCCGGTCAGGCAACCGGCGGCGGGTGGAACAGGCGCCCGTCCTCACGGCAGGACTCCTGCTCCACCCGACGCCGCCGTACACAGGATGAGACAAATGCCGCAGATCTACCCCAAAGCCGTGTCGCCCGACGACAGCGGTGCTTCCTCCGGAACCAGCGCCTCCCCGCGCTTCCCCGAGCTCGAGGAACGCGTCCTCCGCTACTGGCAGGAGGACGGCACGTTCCAGGCATCCATCGATGCACGCGATCCCGGCGTCGACGGATCGAACGAATTCGTCTTCTACGACGGCCCGCCCTTCGCCAACGGGCTGCCCCACTACGGCCACCTTCTCACCGGCTACGCCAAGGACCTCGTAGGTCGCTACCAGACGCAGCGCGGCCACCGGGTGGAACGGCGTTTCGGCTGGGACACGCACGGCCTGCCCGCCGAGCTCGAGGCGATGAAGCAGCTCGGCATGACCGACAAGCAGCAGATCCTCGCCATGGGCATCGACAACTTCAACGACGCAGCCCGGGCCTCGGTCATGAAGTACGCGGGGGAGTGGCGCGACTACGTGACCCGCCAGGCGCGCTGGGTGGACTTCGACAACGACTACAAGACCCTCAACCCGGAGTACATGGAGTCCGTCCTCTGGGCCTTCAAGACGCTGCACGAGAAGGGTCTGACCTACAACGGATACCGCGTGCTGCCGTACTGCTGGAACGACGAGACTCCCCTGTCGAACCACGAACTCCGGATGGACGAGGACGTCTACCAGGACCGCCAGGACCAGACCGTCACGGTCACCTTCCCCCTGCTCGCCGGTGAGTCGGCCCTCTCGAAGGACCTCGCGGGCGTCCAGGCCCTCGCCTGGACCACCACGCCCTGGACGCTGCCCACCAATGCCGCGCTCGCCGTCGGGCCCGACATCGCGTACGTCGTCGTCGAGGCGGAGCGCGACGGCGGAACCGGCCGCTACCTGCTGGCGGAGGACCTGCTCGGCAACTACGCCAAGGACCTCGGCTTCGCGGACGCCGCCGCCGCCCGGGAATCAGTCACCTCGCGGCACCTCGGCTCCGAGCTGGAGGGCCTCACCTACGAGCCGCTGTGGGACTACCTCGCCGATCCCGAGGAGGGCGGCTACCGCAACGCCTTCCGCATCCTGGTGGCGGACTACGTCACGACGACGGACGGCACCGGCCTCGTGCACCAGGCACCCGCCTACGGCGAGGAGGACCAGAAGGTCTGCGAGGACGCCGGCATCCAGGTGATCCTCTCGGTCGACGAGGGCGCGAAGTTCCTGCCGATGTTCGGCAGGGGCCCGCTCGCAGACATCGTCGGGCTGCAGGTCTTCGACGCCAATCGGCACATCACGCGCGTGCTCAAGTCCGAGGGACGCCTGGTGCGCCAGGCAAGCTACGTCCACAGCTACCCGCACTGCTGGCGGTGCCGCAAGCCGCTCATCTACCGCGCCGTGTCCTCGTGGTACGTGGAAGTCACGAAGATCCGCGACCGCATGGTGGAGCTCAACCAGGACATCACCTGGATCCCCGGCAACGTCAAGGACGGGCAGTTCGGCAAGTGGCTCTCCAACGCACGTGACTGGTCCATCAGCCGCAACCGCTTCTGGGGCAGCCCCATCCCGGTGTGGCAGTCGGACGACCCCGAGTACCCGCGCACCGACGTCTACGGTTCGCTCGCCGAACTGCAGGCGGACTTCGGCCGCCTCCCGCTCAACAAGCAGGGCGAGGTGGACCTGCACCGTCCCTTCATCGACGAGCTCACGCGGCCCAACCCCGACGACCCGACGGGCCGGTCCACCATGCGCCGCGTCGAGGACGTCCTCGACGTGTGGTTCGATTCCGGGTCCATGCCCTACGGCCAGGTGCACTACCCGTTCGAGAACGAGCAGTGGTTCGACACCCACAACCCCGCGGACTTCATCGTCGAGTACATCGGGCAGACGCGCGGCTGGTTCTACATGCTGCATATCCTCTCCACGGCTCTGTTCGACCGGCCGGCGTTCCGCAACGTCATCAGCCACGGCATCGTGCTCGGCTCCGACGGGCAGAAGATGTCCAAGAGCCTGCGCAACTACCCGGACGTCTCCGAGGTCTTCGACCGGGACGGCTCCGACGCCATGCGCTGGTTCCTCATGGCCTCCCCGATCCTCCGCGGCGGCAACCTCGTGGTCACCGAGCAGGGCATCCGCGACGGCGTCCGCCAGGTCATCCTGCCGCTGTGGAACGTCTGGCACTTCTTCAGCCTCTACACGAACGCTGCCAACGGCGGTGACGGCTACGAGGCGAAGACCGTCACCCCCGAGGCCGCAGCCCAGCTGAGGGAGCCGACCGACCGCTACATCCTGGCGAACACCGGCAACCTCGTCCGCGACCTCACCGAGGCCCTCGACGCCTTCACCATCAGCGATGCCTGCGAGTCCCTGCGCCGCTACCTGGACACTCTCACGAACTGGTACGTCCGCCGGAGCCGCCAGCGCTTCTTCGACGAGGACACCGACGCCTTCGACGTGCTCTACACGTGCCTCGAAGCCGTGTGCCGCGTCGCGGCCCCGCTGCTTCCCCTCGTCACCGAGGAGATCTGGCGCGGCCTCACCGGCGGCCGGTCCGTCCACCTCACCGACTGGCCCGACGCGGCATCGTTCCCCGCCGCTCCCGACCTCGTGGAGCAGATGGACCGCACGCGCCAGGTGTGCTCCGTGGGCTCCAGTCTGCGGAAGGCCGCGAACCTGAGGGTGCGGCTACCGCTGCGGGAACTGACCGTCGTCGCGCCCGGCGCGGAGGGCCTCTCGGGCCAGTACTCGGCGATCATCGCGGACGAACTCAACCTCAAGGGCGTGCGGCTCGTCGACTCGGCCGACGCCGAGCCGGCCGAGTTCGGGATCACCCAGCGCCTCGTGGTCAATGCCCGCGCCGCCGGCCCGCGCCTCGGCAAGAACGTGCAGACGGTCATCAAGGCGTCGAAGTCCGGGGACTGGTCGGTGGACGACGACGGCGGCGTCACCGCGGGCGGTCTCGCCCTCGAGCCGCACGAGTACACGCTCGACACCGTGGTGGAGGGTAACGACGCAGCCTCCAAGGCCGTGACGGTCCTGCCGGGCGGCGGGTTCCTCGTCCTCGACACGGAGGTCACGGACGAACTGGCCGCGGAGGGAACAGCCCGCGACGCGATCCGCGCCATCCAGCAGGCCCGCCGCGATGCCGACCTCGACATCAGCGACCGCATCACCACCACCATCGGCGTTGCGCCGGACCAGGTGGCCGCGCTCGAGGCGAATGCCGAGCTGATCAGGGCGGAGACCCTGACACTGGATCTGCGTATCACGGCGGTCGAGGGCTCGGGTAACGAATTCAGCATCACCGTCGGAAAGCAGGAGCAGCAACATGGATGACACGAACGGAACCGGCACCGAGGGCCGCGCCGAGCTCGATGCGTTCTCGGTGGAGAGCGTGTACGCCGAGCTGCTGAGCCGGGCGCCGGAGGACAAGATGGAGCCCCGGATGGCTCCGCTGCACCGGGCCATGGAGATCCTCGGCGAGCCGAACAGGGCCTTTCCGATCATCCACATCACCGGCACCAACGGCAAGACGTCGACGGCGCGCATGATCGAGAGCATCCTCCTGGCGCACGATCTCCGGACCGGCCGCTTCACGAGTCCGCACCTCTCACGGGTGACGGAGCGCATCAGCATCGACGGAGAGCCCGTGGCGGACGAGACCTTCGTCCGGGTATGGGACGAGATCAGGCCCTACCTCGACATCGTCGACGGTGAATTGACCACCGCCGGGGAGCCCCGCCTCACCTACTTCGAATGCGTCACCATCCTCGCGTTCGCCATCTTCGCCGACGAGCCGATCGACGTCGGTGTGATCGAGGTGGGGCTTGGGGGCATCACCGACGCCACGAACGTGGGCGACGGGCAGGTCGCCGTGATCACGCCCATCTCCCTCGACCACACGGATCTCCTCGGAGACACGGTCGAGGACATCGCCCTCGAGAAGGCCGGCATCATCAAGCCCGGTTCCTTCCTCGTCAGCGCGATCCAGCCCCGCGACGCAGCGCAGGTACTCCTCGAGCGTGCCCGCGAGGTGGGAGTGGAGTTCCGCTTCGAGGGCGTCGAGTTCGGTGTGGAATCACGGACGGTCGCCGTCGGCGGACAGGTGGTGTCCCTGACCGGACTGGCAGGCCGCTACGGGGAGCTGCTGGTTCCCCTGCACGGTGAACACCAGGCGGAGAACGCGGCCCTCGCCGTGGCCGCGGTGGAGGCATTCCTCGGCGGCGGCGAGCGTGAGCTCGAGACGGAGCTGGTACGCAACGGGCTGCGTGCCGTCACGTCGCCCGGACGACTCGAGGTGGTCCGTACGGCTCCGAGCATCATCGTGGACGCGGCCCACAACCCGGCCGGCGCCCGCGCCGCGGCGAAGGGGATTCGCGAGGCCTTCGACTTCTCGCGCCTCGTCCTCGTCATCGGCGTCCTGCAGGACAAGGACGCCACCGCGATCTTCGCCGAACTCCATGAGGAGCTCGGCGGGATTCTCGAGGACGTATGCCTGACGCAGTCGACGTCGCCCCGCTCCATCCCTGCCGCCGACCTCCTGCAGGCAGCGCTGTCGGCCGGCTTCGCGGAGGAGAACATCAACATCGCCCCCGGGCTGGACGACGCCCTGGAGTGGGCCGTGATGAAGGCGGAGGAGAACAACGACCTCGCGGGAGGGATCCTCGTGACCGGCTCGGTCACGGTGGTCGGGGAAGCCCGCACGCTCCTAGGGAAGTAGGCAGAGCATGGCACGGATGACCAGGGCCCAGCGCGAGTGGCGGCCCGGGATGCCGAAGAAACGCCGGTCCACGAAGATCCTGTTCGCCTCCACGGTCCTGCTGCTCGAGGCGTTCGTCGTGTTCTTCGCGACGCTCGCGGTCTTCGGGCTGCGGCGTGACGAGATCTCGCCCGTCCTGATCCTGACCTCGGGCATCGCCCTCAGCGTCGTGCTGGTCCTGACCTGCGCGGTGCTGACGAAGAAGTGGGGGATCGGCCTCGGCTGGATCCTCCAGCTGGTCATCATCGCCGGAGGCTTCCTCGAGCCGACGATGTTCCTGGTCGGCGTCGCCTTCGCCCTGGCATGGCTCTACGGCATCCGGCAGGGCATGCGCGTGGACCGTGAGAACGCGGAGCGGGACCGGCTGCAGGCCGAGTGGGAGAAGGCCAACCCCGAATAACGGTGCCGCCTTTAGTAGAGTCGATCGTGATACCCGACCACTGCGCCGTCCCGGACGGCGCGCACCTCCCCAGGAGTTCCCATGAGCGTTGAGCGCACCCTTGTCCTCGTCAAGCCCGACGGCGTGTCCCGCGGCCTGACCGGCACCATCCTGTCCCGCATCGAGGCGAAGGGCTACACCATCGCCGAACTGAAGCAGGTACACGCCTCGCGCGAGCTGCTCGAGGAGCACTACGCGGAGCACGTCGGCAAGCCGTTCTTCGAACCGCTGGTGGAGTTCATGCTCAGCGGGCCGATCGTCGCCGCCGTGTTCGAGGGACAGCGCGTGATCGAAGGATTCCGATCCCTCGCGGGTACCACGGAGCCGACGACGGCGGCGCCCGGCACCATCCGCGGTGACCTGGGCCGTGACTGGGGCGTCAAGGTCCAGCAGAACCTCGTGCACGGCTCCGACTCCGCCGAGTCGGCCGAGCGTGAGATCGGTATCTGGTTCGCCTGACCGCCAGCGGAAGTCGTCGTTGCCCCGGGTCGTTTGCCGGGGCAACGATCAGCCGGGATCTTGGTAGGTTAGGCCCATGATGACCTACCGCAGACTGGGTTCCTCCGGCCTCAGCGTTTCCACCGTCGGGCTGGGCTGCAACAACCTGGGCAGGACCGGCACCGCCTCCCAGTCGCAGGATGGCACCGACGCCGTCGTGCACACGGCCATCGACGTCGGGATCACGCTGTTCGACGTCGCCGACATGTACGGCAAGACGCCCGGCGTCAGCGAGGTGCAGTTGGGCAAGGCGCTCGGCAGAAGGCGCGACGACGTCGTGCTGGCGACCAAGTTCGGCCTCGACATGGGCGGGGTGAACGGACCGGACTGGGGCGCGCGGGGTTCCCGGCGCTACATCATCCGTGCCGTCGAAGCGTCTTTACGGCGCCTCGGCACCGACTGGATCGACCTGTACCAGTACCACGCCCCGGACCCGCAGACGCCGATCGAGGAGACCCTCGCGGCCCTCGACGACCTCGTGACGAGCGGCAAGGTCCGCTACCTCGGACACTCCAACTTCGCCGGGTGGCAGATCGCCGAGGCCGAGTTCACGGCGCGCAGCGGCGGCTACACCCCGTTCATCTCCGCCCAGAACCCCTACAGCCTGCTGGACCGCCGCCTGGAGCGGGAGGTCGTCCCGGCCGCCGAGGCCTACGGACTCGGCGTCCTGCCCTACTTCCCGCTAGCAAACGGCCTGCTGACCGGCAAGTACCGGCGTAACGAGGTTCCCGCGGGCAGCCGGCTCACGCACTCCCGGAAGAACCTGCTGGAGACGGCGGACTGGGACCAGCTCGAGTCCTTCTCGGCGTTCGCGGCCGAGCGGGGGCTCAGGGAGGTGCAGGTCGCGTTCTCCTGGCTCGCGGCGCAGCCGTCGGTGGGCTCGGTCATCGCCGGTGCTACGTCCCCGGAGCAGGTACGACAGAACGCGACGGCGGCGGAGTGGACCCCGTCGGACGAGGATCTGGCCGAACTGGACGGTATCTTCCCGAGCCCCAAGGGGTAGGTCCGGTCATGGCAGTGATCACCTCTGGAGTTGCGGGCGTGATCAGCACCTCCGACACAGCACCGACGAGCGGGGTGCCCGGCTCCCTGGTGCGTCAGGTTCCCTGAGGTGTCAGGCAGTGAGTGGTTGGCGATGCGCGCGTTTCAGCGCTCTGATGTGGTGCCGCTTCTCGCGCCGGGGGAGCCGGGACTGTGCATGGGCAGGTTCCCCGGATCCGGTGCCTAATGCTGGGGGTGCTGCAGATCTGTAGGTATGTCCAGTGGGAGTCCGAAGATCGATGGTGTGGGTCGGACCAGTGCGGGTGGTGGCTTTCCACCCGTTGATCTCCTTGGTGTGGTTGCACGCTTCGCACAGGCCCGCGCCGTTCCAGAGGCTTGTCGGTCCGGCGTCCTGCCAGGGGAGGACGTGGTCCACCTGGCGGATGGGGGCGTCGCAGTAGGGGGTGCGACAGGATCGGTCGCGGACCTCGATGAAGCGGCGCTGCCCTTCGTTGAAAAGCCGTGCGCTTGAGTCGACGGCGAGCAGATCCCCCGTACCGGGAGCCGTGTACAGCCGGCGCACCCAGACCCTGAGCTCCTGCCCGGGGCCCGCACTGCCGACGACGCCACCGGCGGTGCCGCCAGTGATGCCTGGACGAGAACCGGTCGTCCGAGTCGCGGAGTTCGCCATGCCGGCCGGATTCATGGTGGTGCGGGCCCAGGCCGCGGGAACGATACCGTAGCCGTTCAAGTGTGCCGGTTCGTTGCCGCCTCGAAGAAGGGTGCGGTCGGTCATCACGAGTTGGAGTTCTACGCCTGTGATCCCGCGAGGGGTGCCGGTGGTCCGCTCGACGAGGGTGTCGGCCATGAGCTGGCCCCGGGAACGGGTGTCGCCGGCCGAACGGAGTGAGTCGGCGTGCCGGGTCAGGGCCGCGTACATGCCCACGCCCTGCGCGACGGGAAGCAGGGCGGTCAGGTAGGTCATGGTGTCAGGTGCGGGGCGGAGGCTGACGTGTCGCTCCGCTGCGGCGTGGCTCACGCGTTGCGTCGCGGAGCGGGGGTCCCTGCGATAGGCGGCGGTCCGAGCTGCCGCGATCAGGGCCCGGTCGCCCGCCCCGTCGAATGTTCCCGTATGAGGGGAGAGTTCTTCGTCGACGGCGCACCGGTCGGCTGCGCTCAGGCATGCGGTCTCGCGGACCAGCAGGGTTGCCCGCCATTCGTTGAGCCGGCCGGAGTCCAACGCGGCCAGGGTATGCGGCATCTCCGTGACGAGCGCGCGTGCCAAGCCGAGGAGCCGGTTTCCGCGGGAGGGGGATTCGCGGCGGGCGAGGGCGATCTGCGCGGCCACGCCCTGTCCCCGGTCCGCTGCGGGCACGCCCGCCTCGGCCTGGGCGCGGCGTTCGGCGAGGTCGAACACGACGGCGATCCGGGCCTGCGCGGCGGCCACCGCGGACTTGAGGTCTTCCAAGTCGCGCAGCTGATCAATCAACTCCGCAGAATGATCACTGCAAGCTTTGGATGGAAATGAAGCGACCGCAGCGATCAGGTCTCGGGCCGAGGCAGACGGGGTATAGACGTCTTCCTGGGCACCAGCAGAAAGCGCAGCTGCTTTCATCAGCGCTTCTCGGGTTCCGTCCATACGTTATTGTCCCGCCTGCCACTGACATTCGAAGGTCGAAAGACCGTTCGACACCGCTCGATCTGTTCCGGCTCTTGCCGCTTGGTGAGAAAGGTGTTCTGGCCACTGCGGTCATTTCCGGTTCGATTCGGCCTCCTAATCCTCTGGGCACTAGGACGCTGCTCACGTAACACCGCTTCGTGAGTAGTAGTTCTAAATTTCGAAAATATTCAAAGCGTTGCTATATTCATGCAGCTATACCTCATGTGCAGACCGCTCAGGATTCTTGTGCAGGGGCAAACTGAATGAGGAATGAGAAAAGTGAACATCGAAGAAGTAAGCGTCGTGGCGGACTCCGTCACCGCGGCGTGCGCAGTAGCTGGTGTAGTCGTTGCAGTGGCGCTAGGGCTGAAGTCCACCAAGATCTCTCATGAAACTGCATTGATTTCCAAGGAAGCAGTAGCTGTCGCGCGCGATACCCAGTTGCGGGGAGAGAAGGATTATGTTGCGGGGCGCGCAGACCTCATCGCAACAAACCTGAACGATCTTATCGATCAGGTCGCTCGTTTCAGATCCGCCATCCACGTCTTTTGGAAGCCCCTACCGCGCGACGTCCTAGCGTCCCCAGAGATGTATGAACTGACTAAAGGGATGCCAGCATCTGAGGCTCGAGAATTGATGGAGCAGCACGCAACCTTCATGGCGCAGCAGCGGCACGAGGCCGAGGTTGCAGTGCACGGGACTGTGTACCAGAGCGAGGCGGCAGGAACTCGCCTCATCGACTCCTTGGAGAGCGCGACACATCTGCAAGTCATCTCGCTAGGGGAAAAACTCGTCGTGGAGACCACGGTTTCACTCGTTAAACTGGTCAGCGGTGCCTTGTATCCTCCATATCTCTCTCTTATCCCGGACCCAGCGCTTTCAGCTCCTAAGAGTGAAGGTGCCGCGCAGTGGGTGCTGAATAACTTGAGGTTCGACAAAGCGACGGACGCGGATAGGACGGTTTCCGCGGAGGCTAAAAGTTGGATCACGGCGGAGGTACAGAAGGATCCTTCCTTGAGTACAGCACAGTTGGCCGATCGATTCTTGGCCAACTTTGCCATCGTTCGTCTATCCGAGGAGGTAGCCAGAGTCACGGACGTACTTCACGAGGCAGCGGCTCCATCGCCGGCCTGATCCGCCGGCGGTGCGACAGGTCGTCGACCCCTGATTCACGAACTCAGTATTTCGAGTTAGTTCGTCGGGGCCTACATTGGTCGAGATTAGGGTAGGCGGCCCAGCCAGGTCTCTGAAGAGTCCGACGCCGGATGCAGGGTTCCCCCGACTTTCTGCGGAGAATCTGCAGAACGGGTTTCCGGCACCTGATTGCAAGGCACCGGAATGTCGCGGTCCGGTACAAAGATTCCGTACCCCGGCTAGGTTAACGGTCAATGACGAAGGGCCCCTGCCGGCGCAGGCAGGGGCCCTTCGCGCGTCAGGCCTGGTGGAAGGTCTTCCCGTTGACGCGCTCGGACGCTCCGACCCGGTCCAGGTAGGGGGTGATCCCGCCGAGGTGCATCGGCCACCCCGCTCCCATGATCATGCAGAGATCGATGTCCTCCGGTGCTGCAACCACGCCCTCGGCGAGCATGCGCCCGATCTCGTCGGCCAGCGCGTCCTGCGTGCGGCGCAGCACCTCCTCCGCTGACGAGGGGCTGCTCCCGCGGTCCAGGAGGGCGAGGGTCGACTCCGGGACCGCGTAGCTGCCGTCATCCTGCTTCTCCCACAGTCCCTTGATGCCGGCGTCGATCAGCTTCTGCTGGTTCGCCGACACGTGGAAGCGGTCTCCGAAGGCCGCGTGGAGCGACTCCTGCACGTGCTGGCCGACGGGCAGGCCCACCAGCGCAAGGAGCCGAAAAGGCGTCATGGGAAGGCCCATCGGGCGCAGCGCGTTGTCGGCCGTCTCCGGGTCGGTGCCCTCGTCGAACACCGCGGTGATCTCGCCGAACATGCGTCCCAGGATCCGGTTCACCACGAAGGCGGGCGCGTCCTGTACCAGGACGGCGTTCTTCTTCAGGCCCTTCGCCAGGACGAAGGCCGTGGCCAGCACCGCGTCGTCCGTCTTGGGCGCACGCACGACCTCGAGCAGCGGCATCGCAGCCACGGGGTTGAAGAAATGGAAGCCGACCACGCGCTCGGGGTGCACCAGGTCCGCAGCCATCTCGGCCACGGACAGGGACGATGTGTTAGTCGCGAGGATGCACTCGGGGGAGACGACGGCCTCGACTTCGGCGAACACCTGCTTCTTGACCGCCAGTTCCTCGAAGACCGCCTCGATCACGAAATCGGCGTCGGCGAACACGTCCTTCGACACGGAGCCCGAGACGAGCGCCTTCGTGCGGTTCGCGGCGTCGGAGGACAGCCGCCGCTTGGCGAGCATCTTGTCCACCTCGGCGTGGACGTAGGCGACGCCCTTGTCCACCCGGGCCTGGTCGATGTCCGTCAGGACCACCGGCACCTTGAGCTGGCGGGCGAACAGGAGGGCCAGCTGGCTGGCCATGAGGCCGGCGCCGACGACGCCGACCTTCGAGACGGGACGCGCGAGCTTCCTGTCCGGAGCTCCGGCCGGGCGCTTGCCGCGCTTCTGCACGAGGTCCAGAAATGCATAGACGGTCGCGTGGAACTCGGGCGTCTGCATCAGTTCGGCGAGGGCCTCGCACTCCGCCGCCGCGGATTCCTGCCGCGAGTAGGTGAGGCCGCCCTCGAGCAGGTCCAGGACCCGTGAGGGTGCGGGCGCCGCGTTGCTGGTCTTCGCCTCGACGAACGCCCGGCCGGCCGCGACGGCGGCCTTCCAATGGGCGTCGTCGTACCGTGCACGCTCCGCACGACGCTGCTCGACGGCGTCTGCGGCTTCGCCGCCGGCCAGGACCTGCGCTGCCCAGAGGAGCGACTGCTCGAGGTAATCGGCGGGCTCGAAGAGCGCGTCGGCGATGCCGAGCTCGTAGGCGGCTGTGCCGTCCAGACTGCGGTTGTTGCTCAGGGGGTTCTCGATCATGACCTTCACGGCGTTCGCGGGTCCGATCAGGCGCGGCAGGCGGTAGACGCCGCCCCAGCCCGGGACGAGTCCGATGAAGGCTTCGGGCAGGCCGATGCCGTTGGCGCCCGAGGACACGGTGCGGTAGTTCGCCGCGAGGGCGATCTCGAGGCCGCCACCCAGGGCGACTCCGTTGATGAAGGCGAAACTGGGGACTCCGAGGTCGGCGAGGAGGTCGTACGCCTCGTGGCCGAGTTCCGCCATGAGGCGGCCCAGGTGCTCGGACCGTACGCTCTTGACGGTGCTGAGGTCCGCGCCCGCCACGAGGAAGTAGGGCTTGCCGGTGACGGCGACTCCGGAGATCTCGCCGCGCGCTGCACGGTCCCTGAGGCCCTCGAGCGTGCGGCCGAACTCGAGCAGGGTCTTCGGCCCGAGGGTGGTGGGCCGAGAGGAGTCGAGGTCGTTGTCCAGGGTGATGAGGGCGAGGACGCCGGCCTCGCCGGGGAGGGTGATGTCCTGGACGTAGGAGTGGGTGACGATCTCCGCGGGAACGAGCCCGGCCAGTTCGTCGTAGCGTTCGAAGCTCATGCTGCATCCTGTCCGTAGTGCTCGTGGCGGGGGTTCTCCCAGATGACGGTGGCGCCCATGCCGAGGCCGATGCACATGGTGGTCATGCCGTAGCGCACGGACGGATCCTCCTCGAACTGGCGCGCGAGCTGGTTCATCAGCCGGACGCCGGAGGACGCCAGCGGGTGGCCGACGGCGATGGCGCCCCCGTACCGGTTCACCCGGGGATCGTCGTCGTCGATGCCGAAATGATCGAGGAAGCTCAGGACCTGCACGGCGAAGGCCTCGTTGATCTCGAACAGTCCGATGTCGGCGATGTCCAGCCCGGCCTGCCGCAGCGCCTTCTCGGTGGCCGGCACCGGACCGATGCCCATGACCTCGGGTTCGACGCCGGCGAAGGCGTAGGCGACGAGGCGCATGCGCACGGGCAGTCCCAGTTCGGCGGCGGCGTCGGCGGAGGCCAGGAGGGCCGCGGTGGCGCCGTCATTCAATCCGGCGGCGTTGCCCGCGGTGACGCGGCCGTGGGGGCGGAAGGGTGTGCGCAGGGCGGCGAGGTCCTCCACCGTGGTGCCGGGACGCGGAGGTTCGTCGACGGTGTTCAGGGTCCACCCGGAACCCGGCTTCCTGCCCGCCACAGGAACGAGGTCGGGCTGGATCTGCCCGGCCTTGTAGGCTTCGGCGAGTTTCTCCTGGCTGCGGACGGCGTAGGCGTCCGCGCGGTCCTTCGTGATGGCGGGGAAGCGGTCGTGCAGGTTCTCCGCCGTGACGCCCATGTTCAGCGCCGCGGGGTCGACGATCCGCTCCGTCTGGAAACGCGGGTTGGGGTCGGCGCCCGCGCCCATCGGGTGGTTGCCCATGTGCTCGACTCCGCCGGCGATGACGACGTCGTAGGCGCCGAAGGCGATGCCCGAGGCGGTCGTGGTCACGGCGGTCATGGCGCCGGCGCACATGCGGTCGATGGCGAAGCCGGGAACCGTGCGGGGGAGTCCGGCGAGGAGGGCGGCGGTGCGGCCGATCGTCAGGCCCTGGTCCCCGGTCTGCGTGGTGGCCGCGATGGCGACGTCGTCGATGCGTTCCGGCGGCAGGGACGGATTGCGGCGGAGGAGGTCGCGGATGCACTTCACCACGAGGTCGTCGGCGCGCATGCCCGCGTAGATGCCCTTGTCACCCGCCCTGCCGAACGGGGTCCGTACTCCGTCGACGAAGACGACATCGCGGACGGCGCGTGCTGCGCTCCGCGTGGACGCGGTCCCTGTTGCTAGGCTCACCTGTTGCTCCTCATCGAGATAGGGATCCTTCAGCGGGAGATGGACCCGCGACTATGTTACTGGTGAGTAACATAGTCGGCAAGCGGTTCGCCGCGCCCTCCGGTCAGCCTGCGGCCGTCTCCTCTCCCTGCTGCCCCTTGGCGGGCAGGGGGTCGGGGTCGAGGAAGGCGACGGTGATGATCGCTGCGACCTGCTCGATCTGCCACGGGCGCGCCCCGAGCCCGGCGAGCGCCTCGGAGACGGACTCGAGGGAGATCTCGGCAGGCGGGCGCCAGGCGATCCGACGCAGGTAGTCCGGCGTCAGCAGGTTCTCCACGGGCATGCCGAGCTTCTCCGCGCGCTGGGCGACCCGGGGGCGTGCCGTCAGGAGCCGTGCCGCGGCTTCCGGGTCCTTCTCGGGCCAGATACGTGGCGGCGGCGGAGCGTTCGTCGAGACATGGAGGGGCGGAAGGTCGGTGAGTTTCTTCGCCTCACTGATGCACCGAAGCCAGCGCGGTGCCTCCTTCTGGGCAGCCCTGCCGTGGAACCCCTTGGTGGCCAGCAGCTGCGGGACCGTGCTCGGCATCGCCTTCGCGGCCGCCACGATCGCGGAATCCGGGATCAGGCGGCCGGGTGCGACGTCGCGGCGCTGTGCCAGGTCCTCGCGTTCCAGCCACATCTGCCGGACCGCGGCGAGCTGCCGGCGGTCACGCAACTGGTGCAGGCCGGAGGTGCGGCGCCAGGGATCGACGCGGGGCTCGGCGGGAGGGGTCTGGCGGATGTGCTCGAACTCCTCCTCGGCGATCCCGAGCTTGCCGTCCTGCTCCAGGAGGTCGGCGAGCTTGTCCCGCAGCTCCGTCAGGACTTCGACGTCGAGGGCTGCGTAGCGGAGCCAGGGCTCGGGCAGCGGGCGCTTGGACCAGTCCGCCGCCGAGTGCTCCTTCGCGAGGCTGAAGCCGAGCTGTGATTCGATGACGGCGGCGAGGCCCACCCGGGGGAGGCCCGCGAGGCGCGCGGCGAGCTCCGTGTCGAACAGCTTGTCCGGCCACATGCCGAGTTCCGAGAGGCAGGGCAGGTCCTGGCTGGCCGCGTGCAGGATCCACTCGACGCCGTCGAGGGCGTCGTCGATGATGCGCAGGTCGTCGAAGGGCTCGGGGTCGATGAGCCACGTCCCGGCACCCTCGCGCCGGATCTGCACGAGGAACGCGCGCTGTCCGTAGCGGAACCCGGAGGCCCTCTCGGCGTCGACTCCTGCCGGTCCCGTTCCTGCGGCCAGTGCCGCTGCGGCGCGCTCGAGGCCGGCCGCGGTGTCGATGACGAGCGGGACGCCTTCGCGTGGCTCGGTCAGGAGGGGGAGGTCAGGGGGAGTGCCGGGATCGACGGCGGGATCGGACGCATCGGTGCTGTCCGTCTGTTCGGAGGTGTGGGAACTCATGGTGATTTCAGTCTATCCCCGCGTGAAGCCGCACCCGGAAGCGACGGCTCGCGGCACGGAACCGATCGCCCGCAAGCAAGAGCCCGATACGATGGCCCGATCAGGACCGGCGGAGCGGCAGGTGCGCCACGCCGGATGGCAGGGGCGGCAGCCCGGCGAACGTGCACACCATCTCCGACCACGCCTCGAGGTGCCGCCGGACGTCCGTCGTCGCGGGGGTCCAGGATGCCCTCAGCTCGATGTCGATCGTGTCGCCGCGGTCCTCGAGCGTCCCGTAGCTCTCGGACAGGATCCTCGTGGCGGTCCCGCCGGCGCTGTGGTGCCGCGCGCCATGGTTGTCCAGGGCCTCAACGAGCCAGGTCCAGGCGACCGAGCCGAGGAGCACGTCGTTGCCCATGTCCGGTTCGAGCTCGGCCCGGATGTACGTGACGATGCGGAAGCGGCCGTTCCAGACCTTCGACCCGTCGGGATCGTAGAGGAGGATGAACCGCCCCGTGGCCAGTTCCGCCGGCTCGGGCGGAAGGATGAGGTTCCGTGCCGGCCCGTGGAGCGGCGGCGGCAGGACCGGTGTGGCCTCGACGACCTCGGTGCCGAGAGCCACCGCGAACGGCGCGAGCCGGGAAGGTGCCGGTATCTCCTCGAGCCGGATCTCGCTGCGACGGGCTGCCTTCCGGAGGCCGGAGAGGGCGTCGAGGAATTCCGCAGGAAGCTGCGATACGCCACCGATTGCACTCACTCCCGCAGGCTATGCCCTGCGGGAGCAAGTTCGACGGCGGCGCGCCGGGCACGGGGTAGGCGCAGGCACGGCGCGCAGGCACGGTGCGTCAGGCGGACACTTCCCGGCGGATCGCGTCGAGGAAGGCGTCGACGTCCTCTTCCGTGGTGTCGAACGAGCACATCCAGCGCACCTCGCCGGTCACCTGGTCCCAGTCGTAGAAGCGGAAACTCTCGCGGATGCGATCGGCCGCCCCCGGCGGCAGGATGGCGAAGACCGCGTTGGCAGTGGTCTCCTGCGTGAGGGTCACGCCCTGGATGCCCCGGACACCCTCGGTGAGGCGTGCGGCCATGGCATTCGCGTGCGATGCCGAGCGGAGCCAGAGGTCCCCCTCGAGCAGGGCGATGAGCTGCGCGGAGACGAAGCGCATCTTCGATGCGAGCTGCATGTTGAGCTTGCGCAGGTAGTCCAGCCCCGTGGACGCCTCCTGGTTCAGCACGACGACGCACTCGCCGAACATGAGGCCGTTCTTGGTGCCGCCGAAGGAGAGGATGTCCACCCCGGCGTCACGCGTGAAGGCCCGCAGGGGCTGCCCGAGCGCCGCGGCGGCATTCGCGAGCCGCGCCCCGTCCATGTGCACGCGCATGCCGCGGGCGTGGCAGTGGTCCGCGATGGCCTTGATCTCGGCCACCGAGTACAGCGTGCCGAGTTCCGTGGTCTGCGTGATCGAGACGGCCAGGGGCTGCGCGCGGTGCTGGTCCCCCCAGCCCCAGGCCTCCCGGTCGATCAGTTCGGGCGTCAGCTTCCCGTCGGGCGTGGGCACCGTCAGCAGCTTGATGCCGCCCACGCGCTCCGGTGCCGCGTTCTCGTCCACGTTGATGTGGGCCGTCTGCGGGCAGACGACCGCTCCCCAGCGGGGGAGGATCGACTGCAGCGAGAGGACGTTGGCCCCGGTGCCGTTGAAGACGGGGTAGATGGAGATCCCCTCGCCGAAGTGGTGCTCCATCACCTCCTGCAGCCGGGCCGTGTACTGGTCCTCGCCGTAGGCGACCTGGTGCCCCTCGTTGGCAGCGGCGAGGGCTGTGAGGACTTCGGGGTGCACGCCCGAGTAGTTGTCGGACGCGAAGCTGCGCCGGGTCCGGTCGTGCAGGGATGCGGGTGCTGTGGCGGGAATCAGGGTGTCGGTCACTGTCCCATTATCCCCGAACCGCATCGATGCGGGCCCCGTTGGCCTCGGCGGCCGACGACTCGAGCAGCGACGCCAGGATGGCGGCGAGGTCGTCGACGTGCGTGTATCCGGGGAACGCCCGTTCGGGGTGCTCCTCCCGCATCGCGTCGTCGAGGAGCGCCTTCACGACGACGGCGGTCGCGGCGGCCGAGGTGCCGTCGCGCGCGAAGCCGTCGGCCACGGCCTGGAGCCAGGCATCGACGGAGGCCTTCACCGCGGCGTAGGAGGCGTTGGCCGCCGTTGGTTTCGCCACCGCCGTCGCGGACACGGCGGCGAGCCGCCCGCCGCGCTCGGCCAGCTGGTCGTAGAACGCCCTGCTCGTGTTGAACAGTGTGAGGAAGACCGAGCGGTGGAGGACCTCGTAGTCCGCCGTGGACTGCGTCGTGATGCCCTTGCCGCCCCGCCAGCCACCGACGAGGTGGAACAGCGCGTCCGCTCCACCCCGGTCGGTGCGCACGCGGTCCGCGAGGGCACCGACCGCGGCCTCGTCCGTGAGGTCGCACACCTCGCGGACGACGTCGTCGAGCCCGGCGAAAGCCGCGTCGAGGCGACCCCGGTCGGAGCCGACGGCGACGACGGTGAGTCCGTCCGCTACCAGCCGCCGGGTGAGGGCGATGCCGGATGCGCTCGTGGCCCCTGCCACGACGGCGGTACGGCCGCCGGGAGCGTCGGTCATGCCGCGTCCGCCGTGATGCCCGCGGTGGACTCGATGACCGGCTTCATCTTGCGGTCGAGCGCCTCGAAGAACATCGAGAGGGGGAACTCGTCGTCGAGCACCGCGTCGGTGAGGGCGCGCGGCGGGCCCAGAAGCTCGAGGGCGTCGGGGCCCTTCGCCCAGACCGACGCCGGGTGCGGGGTGACCGTGGCGGAGACCAGGTCGTAGGCGGCGAGCCAGTGCGCGATCTTCGGCCGGTCGATGGAGCGCCAGTACAGCTGCTCGATCTGCTCGCCCAGGGCGACGACGACGTCGGCGGCCTCGTCCCAGTCGATGGTCAGCTTCGTGTCGGTCCAGTGGAGGACGCGATGCTGGTGCATCCACGCGAACAGGAGCTGTCCCCCGAGGCCGTCGTAGTTGCGCACCCGGCTGCCCGTGATGCTGAAGCGGAAGATGCGGTCGAAGATGACGGCGTACTGCACGAGCCGAGCGTGCTTCCGTGCCTCGGGAGAGGCGTCCTCGTCCTTCTCGATCCGGACGCTTTCACGGAATGCGGTGAGGTCGCAGCGCAGTTCCTCGAGCGAGTAGAGGAAGAACGGCATGCGCTGCTTGATCATGAACGGATCGAAGGGGAGGTCGCCGCGCATGTGCGTCCGGTCGTGGATGAGGTCCCACATCACGAACGTCTCCTCGGTGAGCTTCTGGTCGTCGAGGAGCTCCAGCGCGTCATCGGGCAGCTCGAGGCGGGTGATGTCCGCTGCGGCCCGGACCACGCGGCGGAATCGGGCCGCCTCGCGATCCGCGAAGATGGCACCCCACGTGAAGGTCGGCGTCTCGCTGACGGCGACGGTCTCGGGGAAGAGCACCGCGGAGTTGGTGTTGTAGCCCTCGGTGAAGTCGAGGAACCGGATGGGGACGAACAGTCCGTTCGAGTACTCGCCGGCTTCGAGCTCCGCGATGAAATCGGGCCAGAGCACTTCGATGAGCACGGCCTCGACGAGCCGGCTGGTGCTGCCGTTCTGCGTGTACATCGGGAAGACGACGAGGTGCTGGAGTCCGTCGATCCGGTCCTGCTGCGGCTGGAAGGCGAGCAGCGGCTCGAGGAAGTCGGGGACGGCGAAGCCGCTCGAACGCCAGGCCTCGAAGGCGGTGACGGTGCGGCGGAGGTACTCGGCGTCGTGGGGGAACAGGGGAGCGAGCTCCTGGACGGCGGACACGATGGCTGCCGTCAGGTCCGCAGCGGCGGCGTGGTGCTCGGGTTCGGGGATGGAGCCGTCCTTGACCTGCAGCAGGCGGAGCTCCTGGGTTGCGGCCTTGAGGGCGTGCCAGGCTTCGGTCTCCTGGGGCGGGGAATCTACCTGTGCGAGGGGAGTGACGCTCATGGCTCCTGCTTTCTGTCGTGCGGTCATTCGTACTGCCGCGAGCGTAGCAACCAAAACAGCTTTCCTTACCAGTCAGCTGCCGATCGTTAAGAATCTCTTATGCTCAACCGCGCTCGTCCGGAGGGAAGAACCAGAGCGGCTTCATCCGCCGGGTACGCGGAAGGCCGGCTCCGAGGAGCCGGCCTTCCGTGGTATTCCTGGCGACGGGCCTACTCCGCCGGCACCAGCTTCATGGAGATCGAGTTGATGCAGAACCGCTGGTCGACGGGGGTGTCGAAGCCCTCGCCCTTGAAGAGGTGCCCGAGGTGCGAGTCGCAGCGGGCGCACCGCACCTCGATGCGCTCCATGCCCAGGGACCGGTCATGCAGGTACCGCACCTTGTCCTCGGCCAGGGGCGCCCAGAAGGAGGGCCACCCGCAGTGCGAGTCGAACTTCTCGTTGCTGGTGAACAACTCGGCGCCGCAGGCGCGGCATTCGTAGGTGCCGGCCGTCTTTGCGTCGTAGTACTCCCCGGTGTAGGGGCGTTCCGTGCCTGCCTTGCGCAGGACCTGGAATTCCTGCGGGGTCAGTTCCTGGCGCCACTCGGCGTCGGACTTCTCGATTTCGGGCCGGTAGGCATCGCGTTCGGTAGTCATACTGGCTCCAACGCCTACGAGTCGCCAATAAATCCCGAGCCGGAGTACAGGTGCAGCACGGCGATTCCGAGCTTGTCCTGCGCCTTGTTGGCCCAGTCGGTGTGGAACGTGTCGGCCATGGCGTGCGGACGGGTGATGACGACGGCTTGCCCGGCTCCACTGTCAGCGGCCTCCTGCACCAGGGCGTCGACCGGGTTCCCCGTCGTCGTCCGCCCGCGTGCCGCGAACCCCTCGGCCGTCAGCAGCTGCAGGGACTCCGCAAGGGCGGTGCGCGCGGTTGCCTCGTCGTGGCGGTGGTCGTCGGAGGAGAACGTCCGGAAGGCCTCGCCGACCTCGAGCAGGCTCAGGTGGTGGAAGAACTCACCCAGGACGGATTCGTTGCGGTCCTCGGGGATCAGCACGACGACGTCCGCGGGCTCCTCACCCTGCAGGGTCAGCAGGTTGCGAAGATCGGCGCGGGTGAGGGCTTCCTCGGTCAGCACCAGGATTGTTTGGGTCATGGCGCCACTGTACTGCCGGATCCCCGGGCACCACGCCGGGGGTATGCAATGAATCGACGGCGCTTGGAAGGGCAGGGTAGAAATGGAGCTATGGCATCGACGAGGTCAACGCCCGAGGCGCAGCGGAGCACCGCTCCCTGGCTCAAATGGACGGCGCTCGGGGTGGGGGCCGGAGCCGCCCTCGCGTCGTCCGCAGCCGGCGCGGTCTCGGGACTCGCCGTCTACTTCGCGCGGCAGATCGTGACGCCGGCGCGCAGCCGGGACGAGAACCTGGACATCCTCGCCGTCGTCGGCCCCGCCGGCAAGCAGACGGTGATCCTGCCCGCGAACGACGACACGACGGTCGAGGGCACCTACAGCCTCCATTTCACGCGTGGCACCGGCCACGCCCGCATCGGGGCCATCCGTTCGTACGTGCCACGCGAGGGCACGGTGGAACGCGTCGTCGAGAAGGTCTACGTCGGCGACCTCGCGTCCGCCACGCGCGGCTGGTGGGGCGGCGCCGTCTACCCCTCGCCGGCGGCGATGGGCTTCGCCGACGAGGAGGTGCTCATCCCGGTCGAGGGCGGATCCGCCCCCGCCTGGCTCGTCCGCGCAGAGGCGCCCGCCCGCACGTGGGCGATCATGGTGCACGGCCGCGGGGCGTCGCGCGCGGAGGCGCTGCGCGCGCTCGGACCGGCCCGCCGCCTCGGACTGACCAGCCTCGTGCTGTCCTACCGGAACGACGGCGAAGCGCCGTCGGCGCCCGACGGCCGCTACGGACTTGGTATGACGGAATGGCACGACGTCGACGCCGCCATCGATTTCGCGGTCTCCCACGGCGCCCATGACGTGGTCCTGTTCGGCTGGTCCATGGGAGGCGCGATCGTCCTGCAGACAGCGGACCTCTCGCGCCACCGGCAGCGGATCAGCGCACTGGTACTCGACGGCCCCGTCATCAACTGGATCGAAGTGCTGGCGCACCATGCCGAACTGAACCGGATCCCGGCTCCCGTGGGGCGGCTCGGACAGTACCTGATCGCAAGCCGACGGGCGCGGAGGATCACCGGACTGGCAGCACCGCTGGACCTCAAGAGCATGGACTGGATAGCGCGGGCGGAGCAGCTGACCCTGCCGACGCTCGTCCTGCACAGCGAGGACGACGAGTTCGTCCCCATCGGGCCCTCCGCCGAACTGGCGGCCAAGAATCCGGCGTTCGTCACCCTGGAGCGGTTCCACCGCGCCCGCCACACGAAGGAATGGAACGTGGACCCGGAGCGGTGGGAAGCCGTGGTCGAACGCTGGCTCGGCGGGCGGCTGTTCGGCCGGACGCTACCCGGCGGGAAGGCGCCCGACCCGGAGGCTACTGCGCTTCCCTGATCTTCCGCTTGATCCGCCCCAGCATCGCGGCCATACCGCGCATCCGCAGGGGGGTGATGGCCCGGGTGAGCCCGAGCCGGTCAGGGACGTCGTCGGGGACGGCGAGGAGCTCCTCGGCGGGCAGGCCGTCGAGTCCCTCGAGGAGCACTCCGGCGAACCCGCGCGTCGTCGGCGCCTCGGGCGGCGCCGAGAAGAACAGGTGCACCGGCCGCTCCGGCTCGTCGCCGATCTCCATGGTCAGGAACAGCGGGCTCTGGCACTCGACCACCTGCTCCAGGAGCTCGGGGTGGTCGCCGTACCGCTCGGGGAGATCCGGGAGTTCCCGGGAGAAGTCGAGCAGCAGCTGCAGCCGGTCCGGCTCCGTCAGGTCCTGGAAGTCGTCGATGATCTCGGCGAGCTTCGCCGGGATGGCTCCGCCGGTCATCGCGCGGCCCGTGCGGATGCGGCGGGTACCTCGCCGGGCTCGCTGCCCCGGACGATCGGCACGCGCACCGCGTTGCCCCACTCGGTCCAGGACCCGTCGTAGTTCCGCACGTTCCCGAACCCGAGCAGGTGCGTCAGGACGAACCACGTGTGGCTCGAGCGCTCACCGATACGGCAGTAGGCGACGACGTCGTCCCCCTCCTGCAGCCCGGCCTCGTCCCGGTAGATGGCGTCGAGTTCCGCCCGGGTCCGGAAGGTCCCGTCCGATGCGGCGGCGCGGGCCCAGGGAACCGACACCGCGGTGGGGATGTGTCCGCCGCGCAGCGCGCCCTCTTCGGGGTAGGCGGGCATGGTGGTGCGGGCACCGGTGTACTCGTCGCCGGACCGCACGTCGATGAGGGGCTTGCCCAGGTGCTCCAGCACATCGCCGAGGAAGGCACGGACGGGGGCGTCGTTGCGCTCGACGACGGGGTAGTCGCTCGGGGTGACCTCGGGCTTGTCGGTGGTCATCGGCCTGCCCTCGGCCACCCACTTGTCCCGGCCGCCGTCGAGGAGGCGGACGTCCTCGTGCCCGAACAGCGTGAAGACCCAGAGGGTGTACGCGGCCCACCAGTTGCTCTTGTCGCCGTAGATGACGACCGTGGAATCGCGGGAGATGCCCTTGGCGGCCATGAGCCGCGCGAAGGCCTCCCCGTCGATGTAGTCCCTCGTCACCTCGTCGTTCAGCTCGGTGTGCCAGTCGATCTTCACGGCGCCGGGGATGTGCCCCGTCTCGTAGAGCAGGACGTCCTCGTCCGATTCGACGACGACGAGGCCTTCGGCGTCGAGGTTCGCCGCGAGCCAGTCCGTGGAGACGAGCCGCTCGGGGTGGGCGTATTCGGAGAACTTGTCCTGCGGATCTGCTGCCAGGGTCATGGGGGCCTTTCGCATAGGTGTGTGCACCGGAGTGCGCGTCGTTCCACCTAGCCTAACCACGCGCCGAGGCAATTACTTCCGGGGTCGCAGCTTGCGGTGACGCACCCGAACGGCCAGCGGAACGTACCGGGGGCGTAGCGGGAATGGAGCAGGAACGGAGCGGGAACGTCATGGGAAACAGCACCGGAAACAGCGCCGGGAACAGCACCGGGAACGGCACCCGAGCGTCCGGTCAAGGAGGTGCCGGCGCGGAACACGTGCACCGGATTGCCGTAGTCTTGCCTAGCGAAGCGGCCACCCGCGGGGCCGCCGCCACCCCTGCCGGAAAAAGAAAGCGGTCCCCAGTGCCAGCCATCGAACACCTGACAGAGCGTTCGCCCAAGGTCTCCGTCGATGAGTTGCTGGACGGGTTCTACCCGTCGCCCCGCTTCGGCCAGGTGTCCTTCGACTCCTACCGCCCTGACCCCCAGCAGCCGTCGCAGTCTGCGGCCGTCTCCAAGCTCCGTGAGTTCGCCACCTCCGTCAACGAGCCGGAGCCGTCGGGTTTCCGCAAGCTGTTCGGCGGCGGGAAGAAGGTCCCGACGCGGGCCGGGATCTACCTCGACGGCGGGTTCGGCGTCGGCAAGACACACCTGCTCGCCTCGCTGTGGCATGCATCCTCGGGCAGGAAGGCCTTCGGGACGTTCGTCGAGTACACGAACCTCGTGGGTGCGCTGAGCTTCCGCAAGACGGTCGACGCCCTGAGCGGCTACAGCCTCGTGTGCATCGACGAGTTCGAGCTCGACGATCCGGGGGACACCGTGCTGATGTCCCGCCTGATGAGGGAACTGGCCGATGCCGGCGTCAAGCTCGCCGCGACGTCGAACACCCTCCCCGGGTCCCTGGGTGACGGGCGCTTCGCCGCGGTGGACTTCCAGCGGGAGATCCAGGTCCTCGCGGACCAGTTCGAGGTGGCACGGATCGACGGTGAGGACTACCGGCACCGCGGGCTCCCGCAGGCTCCGGACGCGCTCGACGACGCCGCTCTGCAGGAGCGGATCTCCTCCTACTCCGGCGGCGTCCTCGCGGAGGACGACTTCGCGGACCTCATCGGGCACCTCGCCGACGTGCACCCGAGCCGTTACCGGCAACTCCTCGACGGCATCGACGCGGTCGCATGGCACAACGTGGAGACCATCACCGAGCAGGCCGTGGCCCTGCGCTTCGTGGTTCTGGCCGACAGGCTGTACGACCGTGACGTGCCCATCATGGCGAGCGGGACGACCTTCGACCACCTCTTCACCGAGGAGATGATGGGCGGGGGCTACATGAAGAAGTACTACCGCGCGGTCTCCCGCCTCACAGCCCTGGCGCGCCAGGGGAGCGAGGTAGCGTCCTAGCTGCCCGTGCCGGCCGGGTCGGGCCTGGCCTGGCCTGGCCCGGCCTGGCCTGAATTGGCCGTTCTCCTCCTCACAGACTCCGGAACAGACTCCGCAGACGCAAGAAGCGCCGGTGCCGCCTCTCGGCGGGACCGGCGCTTCCTTATTGCCAGGCTGGGAATTACACGGCCGGCGGGGAGGTAGGGCCGACGTCGCCCTTGCCGTCCTTCTTGTCGATCCTGTCGACCATCTCCGAAGCCTTCGCCTGCACTCCGGTGATGTGGTGTGAGTACTTGCCATGGGTCCTGCTGTCGACGTAGCCGCCAGCCTTTCCGATGCCGTTCTTCACCTTGTCGGAATTATCGCCAATGAGTTCGGTCGCCTTACCCGCGAGGGTGCCGGCCTTGCCCTTGAGCCCGTCCAATAAACCCACGGACACCTCCTTTCGGTCGTGGAAACGCAGTCCGTTTCCGCTCCAGAAATTCTAGGGCACGAAGATGGCGATGTCCTGTGAGAGGGGGCGGGAGGGCGGCCGGTACGCGCAGGGCATAAAAAATGCCCGGTCCTCGCCAGGACCGGGCAACGGCCGAAGACCGGCCTGAGAGCGGACGACGGGATTCGAACCCGCGACATCCACCTTGGCAAGGTGGTGCTCTAGCCAGCTGAGCTACGTCCGCAAAAAAGCGCCCCCGAGGGGGCGCCGTAGTGGGCGATACTGGGATCGAACCAGTGACCTCTTCCGTGTCAGGGAAGCGCGCTACCGCTGCGCCAATCGCCCATTTTCATGGTGCTCGTACCGTAGTGAGGTGGGGACGGGATTCGAACCCGCGTGGACGGCTTTGCAGGCCGCTGCCTCGCCTCTCGGCCACCCCACCATGACCGGATCGCTCCGGTCACCGGACTGATCCGGCTCTACAGTGACTTGCGAGCGGACGACGGGATTCGAACCCGCGACATCCACCTTGGCAAGGTGGTGCTCTAGCCAGCTGAGCTACGTCCGCAGAAGAAAAAAGACCCGAAATCCCCGTTCAATGCCGTGCATTTCGCGGTGTTTCTTCGTTTTCCAACGAGAGAAAACTCTATAGGACGTTTGGGGGTTCGTCCAATCGGCGTCGGGCCCACGTGTCCGCGGGCGGTCTCCGCCGGGTTCCTCCAGCGTGTCCAAGGGCTGTCAGAGGCACCTGAGAGACTGGAGTCATGACCGCCCCGCTCCTCGCACACGCCACACCCCACGGCAGGATGTACGCCCGTTCCACCGCGGACCAGCCCTCCGTCCCGTCCATCACCACCGTCATCTCGCAGTTGCCCAGTTCGCTCGGCGGCTGGTTCGGCCACATGGCGGCGAGTGCGCTGTCACGGGACCCGCGCCTTCCCGGCGCCCTGGCGAATCCGGCGGAACTCAGGACGGCGGTGAAGGACGCCGCCGCGGCGGCCGAACGCTATCGGGACGACGCCGCCCAGCGGGGGACCCGCGTGCACCACTACTGCGAACAGGTGGCCCTGCGGGCGCTCGGCCGCCCCGAGGAGCTCGACGCCGCACGGCTCGCACTGGAGGAGAACGGCGAGGCGGGATTCGCGCAGCGGTTCGACGTGTGGTGGGACCTGTACGACGTCCGCCCCGTCGAACCCGAGCTGACGGTGTGGAACACGGAATTGGGCTACGCGGGAACGCTGGACCTCGTAGCCACGATCGGCGGGCGGACGTGCCTCATCGACTACAAGACCAAGAACACCGACCGGGACGGGTTCGTGAAGGCCCTCGACGACAAGGTCGTCATGCAGCTCGTCGCGGGCATGAAGGCGGAGGAATCGCTCGTGGATCCCCAGAAGGGCGAATGGCGCCCCTGGGCGCACGGAGACCAGCCGCTGCTGCTCGGGGTCGCGGTGGGGCAGACCGAGGTGCGGGCCATGCGGGCCAACCCGGCCGTGCTGCGCAATCACTGGCTGAGGTTCTGCGCGTTGCGGCGGGCGTGGGAGGCGGGGCTGGAAGCCGAGGAGGCCGGGCGCGCCCTGCTGCCGATCGGACCCCCGCCCAGCAGGACCGTCCCCTCGGTGCCTGCGCTGCCCGCCTGAGGCCGGGCGCGGGCCTGCCTTCGGGCGCAGGGCTGGGGCACAGGGGTTCGGGCATGGCTTTCGGGCATGGCTTTCGGGTACCCCAGTGCTGTGGCCAGAGTGCTATGGCGCGTTCCCGGGCTCACGGTTCCTGCCAGACGCGGCACGCAGCGGCACTAGGATTGATGGGAGCCTCGCGGCGTCACGCCGCGGGCACCGACAATCCCCGCGCATTCCGCGCGCTCCGCGACCGAAGCGAGGAACAGAGCACCGATGGCCGTCCTGAGTATCCGAATGATCGGCGACCCGATCCTCCGCACGCCGGCCGCGGAGGTCACCGACTTCGGACCGGAGCTGGCCCGGCTGGTCGAGGACATGACCGAGACGATGATCGATGTCCAGGGAGCAGGCCTCGCCGCTCCCCAGGTCGGCATCGGGCTGCAGGTGTTCACCTACCGGGTCGACGGCGTCCAGGGCCACGTGGTGAACCCGGTACTCGAGGTCGGCGGGGAGTCCCAGGGGGAGTCCGACGTCGAAGGCTGCCTGTCGGTCCCCGGGCTGGGAAGCTACGTGGGCAGGACGGACTGGGCGCGGGTCACGGGCAAGGACGTCTCGGGCGGTGACGTCGTGGTCGAAGGGACGGGCATGCTGGCGCGGGCCCTGCAGCACGAGACCGACCACCTCCGCGGAACCCTGTACATCGACCGCCTCGAGGGCGAGGACCGCAAGAGCGCCCTCAGGGCCATCCGCAGCGCGGAGTACAACCGCGTCACCTCCCGCACCGCCGCGCAGCGCTCCCGGTCGCTCGGCTCGAGCTTCACGCAGGGGCCCGCATCCGGCGGAACAGCGTCCCGCAGCACCGGGACGTTCGGGCAGGGCGCCCGATGAGGATCCTGTTCGCCGGGACACCCGAGGTCGCCGTCCCGTCGCTGCGCGCTCTCGTCGACGCCGGCTTCGACGTCGCCGCCGTGCTCACCCGCGTCGACGCTCCGCGGGGCCGCAGGAAGGTCCTGACCCCGAGCCCGGTCGCCGCGGCGGCCGAGGACCTGGGACTGGCGGTCCTCAAGGCGAACCGCTTCACGCCGGAGCTGATCGGCCACCTCGGGACCCTCGACCTCGACGCAGCAGCGATCGTCGCCTATGGCGGGATCGTGCCGCCGGCCGGACTGGCCGTTCCCGAGCACGGCTGGATCAACCTGCATTTCTCCGTCCTCCCTGCCTGGCGGGGTGCCGCTCCGGTGCAGCACGCCGTGCTCGCCGGGGACGACATCACGGGGGCAACCACGTTCCGGCTGGAGGAAGGGCTCGACACGGGGCCCGTCTTCGGGGTCATGACGGAGACCCTGGAGCCCGGAGCCACGAGCGGCGAGGTCCTCGAGCGACTGTCGCACAGCGGCGCCGTCCTCCTCGTGCAGACCCTGTCCGGCATCGACGCGGGTCGCGTGACGGCCACCCCGCAGACGGGCGAGCCGAGCTTCGCGCCGAAACTCACCATCGACGACGCGCGCATCGACTGGTTCCAGCCTGCCGTCGCGGTCCGACGTCGCATCAACGCGGTCACCCCTGAGCCCGGTGCCTGGACCACCCTGGACGGTCAGCGCGTGAAGCTCGGACCGGTAGCGCCTCTGGCGCACGAAACCGCCGGAACGCCGTCCGGCACCGGGACCGACACCGGGACTGACGGCGGGACTGACGGCGGGACGGCCCGGCCGGCACCGGGCGCCCTGCAGGTCGTGGGGCGGGAAGTGCGGGTAGGGACGGGTACGGAACCGGTGGTGCTCGGGACCCTCCAGCCCGCCGGCAAGAAGATGATGGATGCCCTCGACTGGGCACGGGGCGCGGCGACGCGCGGAGAGCTGGTGTTCGAGTGAGCGCTACCGGAGGAACGAACCGGGGATCCGGCGGAACCAACAGCGGGTCCGGCGGGTCCGGCGGGTCCGGCGGAACCAACAGGGGATCCGGCGGGTCCGGCGGGTCCGGCAGCTCCGGCGGGTCCGGCAGCTCAGGGGCCAGGGGGGCCGCCGGCAAGGGCGGCGGACAGGGCGGCAACCGCCGCCGGAACGAGCAGGGGCGCGAGCGCAACCGGGGCGGCGAGCGGCAGTTCTCGCAGGCCGCGCCGGCGCAGCGCACCCGCCGCGCCGATCCGGCCCGCCTCGTGGCGTTCGAGGTCCTGCGGGCCGTCGCTGCAGAGGACGCCTACGCGAACCTTGTGCTGCCGACGAGCATCCGTAAGCACAAGCTGGACCGGCGGGACGCCGGGTTCGCCACCGAGCTGACCTACGGGGCCCTGCGGGGTCAGGGGACCTACGACGCCGTCCTCGCCCGGTGCGTGGACCGGCCGCTCGACCAGCTCGACCCTGCGGTGCTGGACGCCCTGCGGATCGGGGTCCACCAGCTCCTGGCGATGCGCGTGCCAGCCCACGCCGCCCTGGACCAGACCGTGGGGCTGGTGCGCGCCGTCATCGGTGCCGGACCGTCGTCGCTGGTCAACGCCGTGCTCCGCAAGGTCACTACGCACGATCTCGACGGGTGGATCGGCGAGCTCGTCGACGGAATGACGGACGCCACCGCCATCGCAGCTTTGACGTACAGCCACCCGGAGTGGATCGTCCGCGCACTGCGCCAGGCACTCGTCGCCCACGGACGCGACGTCGCCGAGATCGACGCCTTGCTGGCAGCGGACAATGCCGCACCCGTGGTGCACCTCGTGGCGCTGCCGGGACTCGCCTCGCTGGACGGCGCCCTGGAGGAAGGAGCCGAGCCCGGCCGCCTCGCTCCAGGGTCGGCCTACTACTCGGGCGGCGACGTCAGCCGGCTTCCCGGGGTCTCGACGGGCACCATCCGCGTGCAGGATTCCGGGTCGCAGCTCGTGGCCCGCGCCCTGGCCGCCGTGGACCTCGGCACGGGACGGAGGGCCGGAGCGGAGGAATGGCTCGACCTGTGTGCCGGTCCCGGTGGCAAGACGGCCCTTCTCGCGGCGATCGGCCAGGACAGCGGCGTCCACCTCACGGCGAACGAGCCTGTTCCGCACCGCGCCCAGCTCGTCCGGCAGGCGCTGCGACCGTTGCCCGAGGACTCATGGACGGTGCGCGTCGGCGACGGACGCGAGATCGGGCAGGAGCAGCCGGACCGCTACGACCGCGTCCTCGTCGACGCCCCCTGCACGGGACTCGGAGCGCTGCGGCGCCGGCCGGAATCCCGGTGGCGGCGCAAGCCGGCGGACCTCGTGGGACTGGCGCCCCTGCAGCGCGAACTGCTGGCATCCGCCCTCGACGCCGTCGCGCCGGGCGGCGTCGTCGCCTACGTGACGTGCTCGCCGCACCACGCGGAGACGGACGCCGTCGTCGACGACTGCCTGCGCAAGCGCCCGGGATTCGAGCGGCTCGATGCTGGTGCGGCGCTCGACGCCGTCAGCATCGGGGGAGCGCTGGGGGCCGGTCACGGGACCAGCGCGCAGCTCTGGCCGCATGTTCACGGCACGGACGCGATGTACCTCGCGCTGCTTCGGAAGACCCCATGACGGCGGACCTCGCTCCCGGTGTACCCGCAACGAAAGGAACGGCTGTGACGCACCTCCGTATCAACCCGAGCATCCTCTCGGCGGACTTCGTCAACCTCGAGGCCGAACTGCAGCGCATCTCCTCCGCGGACGCCGTGCACGTGGACGTCATGGACAACCACTTTGTGCCGAACCTGACACTCGGCCTGCCCGTCGTCCGCCGGATCCAGCAGGTCAGCCCGCTGCCGCTCGATGTGCACCTCATGATCGAGGACGCCGACCGCTGGGCACCCCTCTACGCCGAGGCCGGCGCCGCGTCCGTGACCTTCCACGCCGAAGCGGCCACCGCCCCGGTGAAACTGGCCCGGGAACTGCGGGACGCCGGCGCGAAAGCGGCCATGGCACTGCGGCCGGCGACACCCATGGAGCCGTACCTCGACATGCTCGGCGAACTCGACATGCTGCTCGTGATGACGGTGGAGCCGGGCTTCGGCGGGCAGTCCTTCCTGGACCTCACGCTGCCGAAGATCCGCCGGGCCGCCGCGGCCATCGAGGGTGCGGGACTCGACCTGGTCATCCAGGTCGACGGCGGCATCACGGAGGAGACCATCCTCCGCGCCGCGGATGCCGGGGCGACGGTGTTCGTCGCGGGTTCCTCGGTCTACGGGGCGGACGACGCCGCCGCGGCCATCACGGCTCTGCGCACGGCGGCCTCGCAGGACGCCTGAGCGGGAACCACCTGGGCCCGCCACCGGATCGGTTAGGGCGCAGGCAGGACTGCGCCAGGGTTGGTCAGAGCGCGGGCACGAGCAGACTGCGGTTCCGGCCCGGTCGGAGCGTGGGCAGGGGCAGGCACGGTTCGGCCCGGCCAGAGGACGGGCAGGACTGCGTCAGGACCTGTCAGCCTCGGTCGGCGGGTCGGTCACGGTGATCCTGATCGACAGCGCCGAGCGCGCCGCCTCCTTGAGGACGGCGAAGCGGGGATCGGGCACCGTCAGGAAGGGGACCTGCGGGAGCCCGGCGTAGGGTGCGAGCACCGGCTCGCCGAGCGTGCTGGTCGCGAGCGCCCTGTCGCCGCCGAGCTGGAGGCACGACGGCGGCTCCGCTCCATAAAGCGTGGCGGCACGCGCGGCCGTCTCCTCCACGAGGGCATCGGCCTGGTTGGCGCGTCGTCGGGCGAAGCGCTGCTGGGACCAGCCTCCGGCGGCCGTCCTGCCCTGGACGTACCGCGTCCCCGTTTTTGAGGACAGCACCGCGCCGGCCCGGGCGACCCCCACCGAGTAGCCGCCGCGCCGTACCAGCAGGAGTCCCACGACGGCCGATGCGTCGACTCCCGACACCAGGGCCCGCAGGAGGTCGTCCCCGCCGGCTCCGGCGGGTGCCGGGGCTCCCGGCAGGGGTGGGCTCAGGACCGCGATGCAGCCGTTGGCGCCCGTCACCCTCACGGAGCCGTCGCCTTTTCCGGGATCGGGCTGCAGGGAGTAGGAGCCGTTGCGCTCCCCGAACCGGGCGAGCCAGCCGTCGAGGCGCTGCACCTCGACGAGGACGGATCTGGCGGGCATGGCCATCCTTTCCGCTCGCGACGGCAACCGCACGGAGCCACCGCGGTGGCGGCCGGGTCAGTGCCCCACAGTAACGTTGGCGCTGTGAATGATCTATTCAGTGCCGCGGCGGAGGACGACGAGTCGGACGACCCACCTGCCGGTGGCGTCCGTGCGCCCGGCGTCGTGCGGCCCCGCAGCCCCCTCGCGGTGCGCATGCGACCGCGCAGCCTGGACGAGGTCGTGGGGCAGCAGCACCTGCTCGGCCGCGGATCACCGCTCCGGACACTCGCCGGCGAGCACGACCCCGGGGCCCACGCGGCGCCGTCGTCCGTGATCCTCTGGGGCCCGCCGGGCACCGGCAAGACGACCCTCGCCCACGTGATCGCGCGCGGCCAGGGCCGGAAGTTCGTCGAGCTGTCCGCTATCACCGCCGGGGTCAAGGACGTCCGGCGCGTCATGGACGATGCCCTGACCTCCCGGGACCTGTACCGGCAGACCACCGTGCTGTTCCTCGACGAGATCCATCGCTTCAATAAGGCCCAGCAGGATGCCCTGCTGCCCGGCGTGGAGAACGGGTGGGTGGTGCTGATCGCCGCCACGACGGAGAATCCCTCGTTCTCCGTGGTGTCACCGCTGCTGTCCCGCTCGCTCCTGCAGACACTCCGGCCGCTGGACGAATCGGACATCCGCGGGCTGCTGCAGCGCGCCGTCGATGACGAGCGCGGCCTGGCGGGCACCGTGGAACTCTCGGAGGAGGCACTCGAGCACCTCGTCCGCCTGGCGGCCGGTGACGCGCGACGCGGCCTGACGGCGCTGGAAGCGGCGGCCGGCGTCGCACACTCCGAACGGGAACCGCAGCCTGGCGCTCATCGGGGCGGCGAGGACTGGACCGACGACGACGACGGAGAGGGCGACGACGCAGGCGAGGACGCGGCGCCCGTCCTGGTCACGCTGGACCACGCGGAGAAGGCCGTCGACGTCGCCGCCCTGCGCTACGACCGCGCGGGCGACCAGCACTACGACGTGGCGAGCGCCTTCATCAAGTCCCTCCGCGGGTCGGACGTCGACGCCGCGCTGCACTACGTCGCACGGATGCTCGAGGCGGGGGAGGACCCGCGGTTCATCGCCCGGCGACTGATGATCTCCGCGTCCGAGGACGTGGGGATGGCCGATCCGACCGCCCTCCAGACCGCAGTCGCGGCCGCCCAGGCAGTGCAGCTCGTGGGCATGCCCGAGGCACGGATCATCCTCGCGGAGGCAGTGGTGCACATCGCGACCGCCCCGAAGTCGAATGCGGCCTACAACGGCATCAACGCGGCCATCGCGGACGTGAGGGCGGGCCGGGGCCAGGGGATACCCGCCCACCTGAGGGACGCGCACTACCCGGGGGCATCGCAGCTCGGGCACGGGAAGGGCTACGTGTACTCGCACGACGAGCCGCACGGCATCGCGCTGCAGCAGTACGCACCGGATGACCTCGTGGGGCGCGACTACTACGAGCCGACGGACCGGGGCGTCGAGCGGGACATCGCCTCACGCCTGGCGAAGCTCCGGCGGATCATCCGCGGGAAGTAGCGCCGGGAATTAGCGCCTGGAATTAGCGCCGGGAAGCGCACGACTCGCAGGCCTGCGATTCGGCAGCCCGGTGGGCCGACTGCTAGCATTGAACGCTGACTGGCAAGTCGTCGTGTACCAGCCTTCCCTCCCATGCCGTACCGCAGGTTTCCTGCTGCCCGGCATGGAGTGGCGGCCAGGGTCGCAGCGCACTGTAGTACCGGGAAGCGGCCAATCCCGGCTCTCCGCAAGTGGAGGCCAGCGACACCAGAAGTGCGGACGCCCCCGTGGCGCAAGTCCGTTCCTTCGCCGCAAAAACATCGAAAGGTAAACGTGGCTAACAACACACGTGCCCGCCGGAAGGTCCGCATCTCGCGCGCCCTCGGCATCGCTCTGACCCCGAAGGCAGAGAAGTACCTCGAGCGTCGGCCCTACGCGCCGGGCCAGCACGGCCGTGCGCGTCGCAAGCAGGACAGCGACTACGCCGTACGCCTGCGCGAAAAGCAGCGTCTGCGCGCCCAGTACAACATCCGCGAAGCGCAGATGGCCCGCATCTTCGAGGAAGCCCGCCGCACCGCCGGCCTGACCGGTGAGAACCTGATCGAGCTGCTCGAGATGCGTCTCGATGCCCTCGTGCTGCGTGCCGGCTTCGCCCGGACCAGCGCCCAGGCCCGCCAGCTCATCGTGCACCGCCACATCATGGTGGACGGTGCCCGCGTGGACCGTCCGTCGTTCCGCGTGTCCGAAGGCCAGCTCATCCACGTCCACAGCCGCAGCGAGACCATGGTCCCGCTCCAGGTTGCTGCCGCTGGTGCGCACCGCGACGTCCTCCCCGCCGTTCCCGGCTACCTGGACGTCCAGCTCGACAAGCTCCAGGCGCGCCTCGTGCGTCGCCCGAAGCGCTCCGAGGTCCCCGTGACCTGCGAAGAGCAGCTCGTTGTCGAGTACTACGCACGCTAGTCGCCCCGGCTGACCGTATCCGGCAGCCTCGAGCGAGAAGTGCAGACCAAGAGCCCGCGGCACACGCCGCGGGCTCTTCGTTCTGTAAGGTACTAGGAGCAAGAATTCCCATGCCCGCCCGAGAGGCGGTGCACCCTGCGTAAAGGAGACCGCCCATGTCAGGTGGAGATATTGCGGGCCTGATAGCTGCTGGCGTGTTCGCCGTCCTGGTCCTGCTGCTGGCCGTGCCGATCTGGAAGCTCGGCCGCGTGTTCGACGAGCTGCGCAAGGCCATCCGCACCGTCACCGACGAGACGACCCCACTGATCGAGGAGGTCACCAGCACGGTGAGCACCACCCACCAGCAGCTCAGGACCGTCGACGGCATCACGTCGAACGTCTCCGACGCGTCGGCCAACATCTCCGCCCTGTCGTCGCTCGTCGCCGCCACGATCGGCTCTCCGCTCATCAAGGTGTCGGCGTTCTCGTATGGTGTCCGCTCGGCCCTCGCGGGCCGGAAGTCGCCTGCGCGCCGTCGGCGCAGCCGCTAGTCCCCCACCGAACCGGAGAGAACGATGATCAGAAGAGCCTTCTGGCTGGCAGCCGGCATCACGATCGGCGTCGTCGCCGTACGCAAGGTATCCCAGGCCAGATCGAACCTCGGGCCCGAGGGCCTGAACCGCGCCGTCGGGCAGATCAGTGACAGCATCGCGGACTTCGCGGACACGCTGCGCACAGCGATGGCCGAGCGCGAGGGTGACCTCCGTGCCGCGCTCGGTGTCGACGCTCCTGCCGCGTCCGACGCCGGTACCGCCGACGCGCTGTCCACCCCGCGCCGCGCCATCCGCTAGGACAGCCCGCAGCTCCTGCCCCTGCACGCCGCCCAGCGCGACGTGTCCTGACCGCGCCGTGTCCTGGCCGCGGCCCAGCTTTCCGCAGCACGGGCTTGCCGATGCTCCCGCTCCGCCGCGTCCCGACCACCAGAAGGATTGCCCCATGAAGTCCCACGAGATTGCCAGCCGCTGGCTGAGCTACTTCGAGAAGAACGGCCACACCGTCGTGCCCTCGGCGTCGCTGATTTCCTCCGACCCGTCGCTCCTGTTCACCGTCGCCGGCATGGTGCCGTTCATCCCCTATCTCACGGCGCGCGCAGAGGCTCCCTACAGCCGGGCGACGAGCGTCCAGAAGTGCATCCGCACCGGTGACATCGAGGAGGTCGGCAAGACCGCCCGCCACGGGACCTTCTTCCAGATGTGCGGCAACTTCTCGTTCGGCGACTACTTCAAGGCCGAAGCCATCCGTCTCGCCTGGCAGCTGCTGACCAGCGACGTGGCCGACGGCGGCTTCGGGCTGCCGCCGGAGAAGCTCTGGATCACGGTCTACCACGAGGACGAGGAAGCGCTGGCGATCTGGCGCGACAGCATCGGTGTCCCCGCCGGGCGCATCCAGAAGATGGGCAAGAAGGACAACTACTGGTCCACCGGCCAGCCCGGCCCCGCCGGCCCCTGTTCCGAAATCTTCTACGACCGCGGACCCGAGTACGGCGTCGACGGCGGCCCCGAAGCGGACGACACCCGGTACGTGGAGATCTGGAACCTCGTCTTCATGCAGTACCAGCGCGGCGAAGGCACCGGCAAGGACGACTTCGAGATCCTCGGCGAACTGCCGAAGAAGAACATCGACACGGGCCTGGGCCTCGAACGCCTCGCAATGATCCTGCAGGGCGTCGAGAACATGTACGAGACGGACCAGGTGCGTCCCGTGCTCGACCGGGCCGCCGCGCTCAGCGGAAGGACCTACACGAGCGCTGAATCGCCCGACGACCCGCACCACACCGACGACGTCCGCATGCGCGTGGTGGCCGACCACATCCGGTCCTCCCTCATGCTCATCGCCGACGGCGTCACGCCCTCCAACGAGGGCCGCGGCTACGTGCTGCGCCGCCTGATCCGCCGGGCCGTCCGGGCCATGCGGCTCCTCGGTGTCGAGAAGGCGTGCCTGCCCGAGCTCCTGCCCGCGTCCCGGGACGCCATGAAGGGCGTCTACCCCGAGGTCGAGAAGGACTTCGAGCGGATCAGCCGCATCGCCTACGCCGAGGAGAAGGCGTTCCTGCGGACCATCGCCTCCGGCACGGCACGGCTGGAGGAAGCGGTCCGTGAGTCCCTGGCCGAGCAGCGCCCGCTGTCCGGACAGGATGCCTTCACGCTGCACGACACGTACGGCTTCCCGATCGACCTGACGCTGGAGATGGCGGAGGAGGCCGGCCTGGCGGTCGACGCCGACGGCTTCCGCTCGCTCATGCTCGAGCAGCGCCAGCGTGCCCAGGCGGACGCCCGCGGCAAGAAGGCCGGGCACGCCGACCTCTCCGTGTTCAACGAACTGCTCGGACGCGGCCAGACGGTCTTCACCGGCTACGACGAGCTCACGTCCGAAGCGACCATCATCGGCGTGCTCGACAAGGGCCAGTCGGTCCCGAGTGCGCTCCAGGGCGACGAGATCGAGCTCGTCCTCGACCAGACCCCGTTCTACGCCGAGGCGGGCGGCCAGGCCGCCGACGTCGGCCTGATCACCGGGAACGGCTTCGTCGTCGAGGTCCTGGACGTCCAGCGGCCCATCAAGGGCCTGAGCGTGCACCGCGCCGTCGTACGGGAGGGCGAGGTCGCCCAGGGTGCGACGGTGACGGCCGCCGTTGACCGCCAGCGCCGCCACGCGGGGGAGCAGGCCCACTCGGGCACGCACATCGTCCACGCGGCCCTGCACGAGATCCTCGGCCCCGAGGCGCTGCAGCGCGGCTCGTTCAACAAAGCGGGCTACCTGCGCTTCGACTTCTCGTGGGGCGAGGGCATCAGTGCCGCGGCACGGTCCGAGATCGAGGAGGTCTCGAACATCGCGATCCGCAACAACTACGAGGTCGAGACCAAGATCATGTCCCTGGCGGACGCCAAGGCGCTCGGCGCCACGGCCCTGTTCGGCGAGGCGTACGGGGAGACCGTCCGCGTGGTCGAGATGAACGCGGACTTCTCCCGGGAACTGTGCGGAGGAACGCACGTAGCGTCGACATCCCTCATCGGGAGCCTGACGCTCCTCGGCGAGCAGTCGGTCGGATCCGGAAACCGGCGCGTCGAGGCCCTCGTCGGGCTCGACGCGTTCCGCCACCTCGCGGCGGAGCGTGCCCTCGTCTCCGAGCTCTCCGACATGCTGAAGGTGCCCTCGGCGCAGCTGCCGGAGCGACTCTCGGCGACCCTGACCAAGCTCAAGGCGGCCGAGAAGGAACTCGACCGCCTCCGCAAGGAACAGCTGGCCGCCGCTGCGGGATCCCTCGTGGACACCGCGGTGGACGTCGACGGCGTCCGCCTCATCGCGCACGACGCTGGCGAGATCGGCGGCGCGGACGAACTGCGGACGCTCGTCCTCGACCTGCGCGGACGCCTCGGGTCCGAGCCCGCCGTCGTCGCCGCCACCGGTGTCTCCCAGGACCGTCCGCTGGTGCTTGTCGCGACGAACGAGGCCGCCCGGAGCGCCGGGGTCAAGGCGGGCGCGTTGGTGCGCACCGCGGCGAAGATCCTCGGCGGCGGCGGTGGAGGCAAGGACGACGTCGCGCAGGGCGGCGGGTCCGACGCGTCGCGCATCGCCGAGGCGCTCTCGGCCATCCGCACCGCCGTGGCGGAGCGCTGACGCCTCCCGTGGGCGACGACGGTTCCGGTGCGGCGTCCGGCACGCAGGACGCCGCACCCTACCCCTTCGGTCCCAAGCTCGGCGTCGACGTGGGCCAGGTCCGGGTCGGCCTCGCGGGGTGCGACAGGGACGGACTGCTGGCGACCCCGATCCGCACGCTGAAGCGCGACGCGCGGAAGAACTACGACATCCGGATCCTCGTGCGCGAGGCCCTCGAGCGGGGCGTCGTGGAGATCTTCGTGGGACTTCCCCGTAACCTCAGCGGCCGCGAGGGAGCATCCGCCGAGATGGCAAGGACCTACGCGAAACTCGTCGTCGAGGAACTTACCCGACAGTCACTCGTCGTCCCGGTACGCTTGGTGGATGAGCGGCTGAGCACCGTGTCGGCCCACCGGTCGCTGCATGCTGCTGGTCTGAGCAGCCGCGAGCATCGTAAGGTAGTGGATCAAGTGGCTGCTGTCGAAATACTCCAGCACGCCATCGATATGCAACGTTCACGTGGACGGGACGTGGGGGATCCGGTTCCTGCGCGTGACGCAGCGGGTATCCAGGGCCCGCTGCTGACCCCTACAGAGGAGCCAGTTATCAAGGACAATTCGCCGAGCAGGAGGGATGCGGAGTCGTGAACGACGGTACCCGCAATTCCACTGCCTCGCAGGACCCCAGCGACGTCGACGCGTACTACGAGGATGACGGCTACGCGCATCCCGAGCCCGTCGAGGAATTCTTCGCAGCGCAGGACACCCCCGCGCGCACCGCGAAGCACCCGACCTCCAAGGCTCGGCAGCGCCGGCGACGCCGGCGCACCGTCGTCGTCCTCGTCGTCCTTCTGCTGTTCGCCGGTATGGTCTTCGGCGTCGCGCTGATGCTGCGCGACATGCTCGGTCTCAACAAGGTGACCGACTACCCGGGTCCCGGCGGCGAGGAGACGGTATTCACGGTCCCCGAGGGAGCCGGTGCCCTGGCGATCGGCAACGGCCTCGAGAGTGCCGACATCGTCGCCGACTCCGCCACGTTCATCACGGCGCTGTCCGCGATCTCGGAAGGACGTGAGGTCCAGCCCGGCGAGTACGAGATGCGCCTGCAGATGCCGTCGGCCGACGCGGCCGAGGCGCTGCTCGGGGCGGACCCGTCGCTCGTCTCCTACGCCGCTGTCGCCCGCGACCTCCGGCAGGGCGAGGTCTTCGACATCCTCAGCGAGTCCACCGGCATCCCGCGGGCGGAGTTCGACGCTCTCGCGGAAGATCCCACGCAGTTCGGCCTCCCGTCGCAGGCGCTGTCGCTCGAGGGGTACCTCCACCCGGGCGAGTACCGTTTCGACGTCGAGGCGACGGCCCCGCAGATCATCGAGGAGATGGTCAAGGCCACGACCGACCGCCTCGCCGAGGACGGCGTCACGGATCCGGACAAGCAGTACGAGATCCTGACGATCGCCAGTATCGTCCAGGCCGAGGCCGGCGAGGGCGACTACGCCACGGTGGCCGGCGCGATCAACAACCGGCTCACGCCCGGCAACACCGAGACCAGCGGACTCCTGCAGTCCGATGCGACCGTCGCGTACGGCCTGGGGAAGCGTACCTACCAGCTCAGCGAGGAAGAGAAGGCGGACGCGTCGAACCCGTACAACACCTTCGCGAACCCGGGTCTCCCGAAGGGCCCCATCGGCTCCCCGAGCGACGAGGCCATCGACGCGACGGTCAACCCGGCGGACGTCCCGTTCTACTTCTGGGTGACGGTGAACCTCGACACTGCGGAGACGAAGTTCTCTGAGACGTATGCGGAGCACCTGCGCTACGTCGCCGAGTACGACGCATGGTGCGCCGACCACCCCGGACGGTGCGACTAGGTGCATCCGGAGGCATCCCCGGCGGCCCGGACTCTCCGGGCCGCCGTGATCGGTTCGCCGATCGGTCACTCGAAGTCGCCCCTGCTGCACGCGGCCGCCTACCGCGCCCTGGGTATCGCCTGTTCCTACACGGCGATCGACGTCGATGAGCGGTCCCTCGAGGACTTCCTCGGCACCGTGCGGTCCGAGGACGGCTGGCGCGGCCTGTCCGTCACCATGCCCCTGAAAGCCGGGACGGCGCGGCTGGCCGACACCACCACGGACCTGGCGACCGCGCTGGGTGTCGTCAACACGGTCGTCGTCGGCGGCGACGGTTCACACCGCGTGCTCACCGGGCACAACACGGACGTCGCCGGCGTGGCGCACGCCCTGGCGGGGGCCGGAGTGGGCACACCCGCCCATCCCGTCATCATCGGCGGTGGAGGCACCGCCGCTGCCGCCGTCGCGGGACTGGCGCGCCTGGGCGCCTCCACCACGCGCGTCGTGGTGCGTCGCCCGGAGGCAGCCTCCGACCTCCTGCGGATCGGGGCGCTCCTCGGCATCGGCGTCGAACTGCAGGCCTGGCCGGAGGTCGGTGGTGCGCTGCGCTCCGCGGACGTCGTCGTGTCCACGCTGCCGCCGCGCGCCGGGGACCCCCTCGCCGCGTCGCTCGACGACGGGTTCCGGACCGACGGCACGCTGCTCGACGTGGCCTACGACCCGTGGCCGAGCGCCCTGGCCGCCGCGTGGCAGCGGGCGGGCGGGCGGATCGTGCCCGGCCTCGACATGCTGCTCCACCAGGCCGTCGAGCAGGTCTGTCTGTTCTTCCCGGACGTGGTCCAGGACCCGGCGTCCGTCTTAAACGTGATGTGTGACGCAGTGGGGGCTCCCCGGCGCTGAAGCCCGGTGCCCTGCATGGCAGTATGGAAACCATGTTGCGTTGGTTGACGGCAGGAGAATCCCACGGTCCGGCCGTGGTCGGGATCATCGAGGGAATGCCCGCGGGTGTGGGCATCACGAGCAGCGATATCCAGGAGGCCCTGGCACGCCGGCGTCTCGGGTACGGACGCGGTGCCCGCATGAAGTTCGAGCAGGACTCCGTCCGCATTCTCGGCGGTGTCCGCCACGGCCTCACGCAGGGCGGTCCCGTCGCCATCGAGGTGGCGAACACCGAGTGGCCCAAGTGGGAGCAGATCATGTCCGCGGATCCCCTCGGCGAGGAGGACACCGCGGAACTCGCGTCCTCCGCGCGCAACGCCCCGCTCACGCGGCCCCGGCCCGGGCACGCCGACTTCACCGGCATGCAGAAGTACGGCTTCGACGAGGCCCGTCCCGTCCTCGAGCGTGCGAGTGCCCGCGAGACCGCCACCCGCGTGGCGCTCGGCACCGTGGCCGCCAAGTTCCTCGAGGGCCTCGGCATCCGCCTGGTCAGCCATACGGTGTCCATCGCCACCGTCTCCGTGCCTGAGGACGCCCCACTGCCCACGCCGAGCGACGTCATCGCCCTCGACACCGACCCCCTGCGCTGCTTCCACCGGGACACCTCGGACGCGATGGTCGCCGAGGTCGACGCCGCACACAAGGAGGGCGAGACCCTCGGCGGCGTCGTCGAGGTCGTCGCCTACGGCCTGCCGCCGGGACTCGGGAGCTACGTGCACTGGGACCGCCGCCTCGACTCACGACTGGCCGCCGCCCTCATGGGAATCCAGGCCATCAAGGGCGTGGAGGTCGGTGACGGCTTCGAGACGGCGGCGCGCCGCGGCACCGCGGCGCACGACGAGATCGTCCGGAACGACGACGGCAAGATCGTGCGCGCCAGCAACCGCGCAGGCGGCATCGAGGGCGGCATGAGCATCGGTGACGTCCTCCGCGTCCGAGCGGCGATGAAGCCCATCGCCACGGTGCCGCGGGCCCTGCGCACCGTGGACGTGAGCACCGGCGCGGCCGCCCGGGCGCACCACCAGCGGTCTGACGTCTGCGCGGTACCTGCCGCCGGCGTCGTCGCCGAGGCCATGACGGCCCTGGTGCTGGCCGAGGCCGTCACGGAGAAGTTCGGCGGCGACTCGCTCGCGGAGACCGCCCGCAATCTGCGCAGCTACCTCGAGAACATCCCGGAGTTCCTGGACTCCGCCGGGGTCTGATGCAACGGAACCACCCCCTGGTCCTCGTCGGACCGATGGCGTCCGGCAAGTCCGCGGTGGGCCGCATGCTCGCGCAGCGGACCGGCGCCCGCTTCATCGATTCCGACCGCGAGATCGTCGAGCGCCACGGCAGCATCAGCACCATCTTCGAGCAGCAGGGCGAGCAGGCGTTCCGGACCCTCGAGGCAGGCATCGTCGGGGAGGCGCTCGGGGCGGGGGACGCCGTCGTCTCGCTCGGCGGGGGAGCCGTGCTCCATCCGGGAACGCAGGCCCTGCTGGCGCACGCCACCGTGGTCTTCCTCGACACCGACGTCGCGACCGTGCTGCCGCGCATCAGCGGGGACACAGGACGGCCGCTCCTCGCCGAGCGCCCCGCCGAGCGGTGGCAGGAACTGTACGACGAGCGGCGGCCCGTCTACGCCGCTCTGGCGTCCGTCGTGGTGGACACCCGCGGGCTGTCCGTACGCGAAGTGACCGACACCGTGCTCTCAGCCCTCGAGGGCGCCCCCGGAACATCCCGCGACAGCGTCGCGGCACCATCGACCGATCTGAACGAGGAAAGCGGGACGAACCCCCATGGCGACTGACGAACCGACCATCATCCCGGTCACCGGGAGCACTCCCGAGAACACGTACGACGTCGTCGTCGGGCGGGGGCTCCTCAGCCGGCTTCCCGCGATCCTCGGCGAGCGTGTCCGCCGCGTGCTGGTGATCCACCCGAGGGCGCTGCGGGCGACCGGTGACACGGTGCGTGCCGAGCTGGCCGACGCCGGCTTCACGGCCGTGACCGCCGAGATCCCCGACGCCGAGGAAGGCAAGCACATCCAGGTGGCGGCGTTCTGCTGGCAGGTGCTCGGCCAGAACGACTTCACGCGCTCGGACGCCGTCGTCACCGTCGGGGGTGGCGCGGTGACGGACCTCGGCGGTTTCGTCGCGGCGACCTGGCTGCGCGGCGTGCAGGTGGTGCACCTTCCCACCAGCCTGCTCGGCATGGTGGACGCCGCCGTCGGCGGCAAGACCGGCATCAACACGTCGGAGGGCAAGAACCTCGTGGGCGCCTTCCACCCGCCCGCCGCCGTCCTCGCCGACCTGGACGCCCTGGCCACGCTGCCGAAGAACGAACTCGTGACCGGGCTCGCCGAGGTGGTCAAGTGCGGCTTCATCGCGGACCCCGTCATCCTGGACCTGATCGAGCAGGACACGGCGGCCGCCACGGACGCGGCATCGCCCGTGCTGCGCGACCTCGTCGAACGCGCCATCCGGGTGAAGGCCGACGTCGTCTCCGAGGACCTGCGCGATACGGGCCGCCGTGAGTACCTCAACTACGGCCACACCCTTGGGCACGCGATCGAGCTCGCCGAGCGGTACTCCTGGCGGCACGGTGCCGCCGTGTCGGTGGGCCTGGTCTTCGCGGCCGAACTCTCCCGGATGGTGGGGCGGCTCAGCGACGCGGACGCCGACCGGCACAGGAGCATCCTCGAGTCCCTCGGCCTGCCGGTGACGTACCGGCGCGACCGGTGGGCGTCACTGCTCGACGGGATGCGCCGCGACAAGAAGTCGCGCGGCGACCTCCTGCGCTTCGTCGTGCTGGACGGCATCGGCCGCCCCGGCATGCTCGAGGTCCCGGACACCTCGCTGCTGTTCGCCGCCTACCAGGAGATCGCCTCCTGAGCCCGTCCTGATCCCCGTCATGATGCCTGCCCTGATCCCGTGACGAGGATCTCCTGCCGGCGGAATTCGCGGTGATCACCCGCCCGATGCGCCCTTCGAGGCGCGAGCGAGCGGGCGACGGCGGGCGGTGTCCACGCGGCACAGGGTAGACTGGGCCGTGGACTTTTAGCGCGCTTCCGCGTGCCCGCTGTGCCTCGGCCGGCCCATCCATCCGCGAAACTGACGAAAGTGAATCTGTGGCGACCACGAACGACATCAAGAACGGCACTGTGCTGAAGCTCGAAGGCAACCTCTGGAACGTCCTCGAATTCCAGCACGTCAAGCCTGGCAAGGGTGGAGCATTCGTCCGCACCAAGCTTCGCAACATCCTCTCAGGCAAGGTCGTCGACAAGACCTTCAACGCAGGCCTCAAGATCGAGACGGCCACCGTGGACCGCCGCGACTACCAGTACCTGTACAAGGACGGCGAGGACTTCGTCTTCATGGACACGTCGGACTACGACCAGATCACCGTGCCCGGCAAGACCGTCGGCAACGCGGCGAACTTCATGCTCGAGAGCCAGATGGCCACCATCGCCCTGCACGAGGGCTCGCCCCTGTACGTCGAGCTCCCCGCGTCCGTGACGCTGGAGATCACCTACACGGAGCCGGGCCTGCAGGGTGACCGCTCCACCGGCGGCACGAAGCCCGCCACGGTCGAGACCGGCCACGAGATCCAGGTGCCGCTGTTCCTCGGTACGGGCACCAAGGTCAAGGTCGACACCCGCACGGGCGAGTACCTGGGACGCGTCAACGAGTGAGCGCACGCAGTAAGGCCCGTCGCCGGGCCCTGGACATCCTCTTCGAATCCGAGCAGCGCGGCATGCCGGCCCTCGAGGTCATCCGCGCCCGTCGCGAGAAGACCGACATGGTCATCGCCGACTACACGGTGGACATCGTGGAGGGGGTCTTGGAGCACCAGGAGCAGATCGACGAGTTCCTCAGCACCTACTCGCAGGGGTGGACACTCGACCGCATGCCCGCAGTCGACCTCATGATCCTGCGGATCGGCAGCTGGGAACTCCTGTACAACGAGGATGTCCCCGACGGCGTCGCCGTCAGCGAGGCCGTGGAGCTGGCGAAGATCCTCTCCACCGACGAATCACCGAAGTTCGTCAACGGGCTCCTCGGCCGGCTCCAGCAGCTCAAGCCGACCCTGCTCGCATAGCCCGCAGGACTCTTCAGAAGCTCCCGTCGTCCCCTGGACGACGGGAGCTTCCGCGTTTCCGGCCGGTTCAGCATGCGGCCGAAACCGGGCACACGACGACGGCGTGATGCAACGGCGGGATCACCGGTTCAGCGCGCGGCCGAGGCCAGCTCGAAGATCCGTGCGCGGCGCTGGGTGGCTTCCTCCAGCAGGCCGCGCTCCTGCGCGGCGTAGTCGGCGTCGCGCCGCCCGCCCAGCAGGCGCTGCCGCGTATAAGCGATGCGGGCCCCGGTGCGGATGAACTCGCGCATGTCCTGCTTCGCCCCGATGGACTGTGCCCAGGCGAGCGCCTGCGAACGTCCCGGGCGCGTCGCCAGCATCCTCACCTCCTCGGGCGTGAACCAGCCCGCGCGGGCGTAGTCGCCGAGGCGTGCCTCCGTCAGTCGCCTCTCGGACCGGCGGAGGAGCACGACCGCGATCACGGCGACGATGAACAGCGGCACCTGGACCACGAGGTAGAACAGGACGAAGCTGTGGAACAGCACGAGGGTCCCGCCGTTCCAGAGCATGTGCCCCGCCATCGCGGGGATCAGTCCGAGGACGAACGCCGCCAGGATGCGGGCGTTGCCCCCTCCACGGTTCAGTGCGTAGCCGAGGACGAACCCGAGGAGGGACGTGAACATGACGTGCGCGAAGGGGGAGAACAGGCCCCGCAGGATGAACACCCCGACCAGGGCGCCCGCGGTACCGGACTCCCTGACGGCCGAGCCGAAGTACAGGATGTTCTCGGTGAAGGCGAAGCCTGCCGCGACCGTCCCGGCATAGACGATGCCGTCCACGGGACCGTCGAAGTGGCTGCGGCGCGTGTAGACCAGGATGAGGACGCCGAGGCCCTTGGCGAACTCCTCGACGAGCGGCGCCTGCAGGACCGGGCCGATGACCTCCGGCGAGGTCGTCTCGAGCGCGGTCCCGAGGAGTTCCACGACCCAGGAGCCGAGCAGCAGTGCCACGACGACCGAGGCACCGGCGCCCCAGAGGAACGCGAAGAGCAGGGCGCCACGGGGTTCGGGGTCCCAGCGATCGATCCAGCGCAGGCCGAGCAGGCAGATGCCGAGGGGCACGAGGGCGAGGATGCCGCAGAGCACGAACGCGGACGGACCCAGGGAGAGGGAGAGCAGGAGGAGGACGCCCGCGACGACGAGGGCCGCGACGATCACGAGCAGGATGTTGAGGACGCCGTGGCGGCGCGGGGGCGGCTGGTTCCAGACCGGCCGGAAGGGGTGTTCGCTGGTCGGGGTGGGGGCCGGACGGTGGTGCCGCACAGTGGTGTCGCCCCACCAACCGGGGTGCGGGGAGAAGGAGGTGTCGTGGCGGCCGAAGCCCCGGGCATCGTTCCACTGCGGGCCGCCTGCGCCGGCTCCGTGATTGTTCATCGCCATGGTGCAACCCTAGGGGCAAGCGGCGCTGTGATAGTTTTGATGGTGCAACCAACCTTTAAATTCCGTCCAGTGAGGCGGGGAAGGAGGAAGCGTGTTATGACTGTGCCTGCCTCGGAATCCGGCATCCACAAGCGCGTTGTTCTCGCAGAAGCAGATATAGACCGGGCACTCACGCGCATCGCCCACGAGATCCTCGAAGCGAACAAGGGATCCCGCGATCTCGTCCTCCTCGGCATCCCGCGCAGGGGTTTCCCCCTGGCCCGCCGGCTCGCCCAGAAGATCGCCGCCGTCGACGAGAGCGTCGACCCCGATCTCATCACCGGCCAGCTCGACGTGACCATGTACCGGGACGACCTGCGCCGCAACCCGACCCGCTCGCCGCTCGCCACGCAGCTGCCGCCGTCGGGCATCGACGACAAGGTCGTGGTGCTCGTCGACGACGTCCTGTACTCGGGACGCACCATCCGCGCAGCCCTCGACGCCCTCGCGGACCTCGGACGGCCGCGCATCGTGCGCCTCGCCGTCCTCGTGGACCGAGGCCACCGCGAACTTCCCATCCGCGCCGACCACGTCGGCAAGAACCTCCCCACGTCGTCGCGGGAACGTGTCCGGGTCCACCTGGCGGAGATCGACCTGATCGGCGGCTCCGCGGTGAACGAGGTCGTCATCGAGGATCGCCTGTGAAGCACCTGCTCAGCACCCAGGACCTCTCGGCGAGGAATGCCCTGCGCCTGCTCGACGTCGCCGAGGAGATGGCGGCGGTGGGGGAGCGGGAGATCAAGAAGCTCCCCGCCCTGCGCGGACGCACCGTCGTGAACCTCTTCTTCGAAGACTCCACGCGCACCCGCATCTCGTTCGAGGCCGCCGCGAAGCGCCTGTCCGCCGATGTGATCAACTTCGCGGCGAAGGGCTCGTCGGTGTCCAAGGGCGAGTCCCTGAAGGACACCGCGCAGACCCTCGAGGCCATGAGCGCCGACGCCGTTGTGATCCGCCACCCGGCGTCCGGCGCGCCGGCCAGGCTCGCGGCGTCGGGCTGGATCGACGCCGCTGTGGTCAACGCCGGCGACGGGACGCACGAGCACCCCACCCAGGCGCTGCTCGACGCCTTCACGCTCCGGCGCCACTGGGCGCAGCTCGGCGGCAGCCCCTCCGCGGGCAGCACCCTCGCCGGGATGAAGGTCCTGATCGTCGGCGACGTCCTCCACTCGCGGGTGGCCCGCTCCAACGTCTGGCTGCTGACCACGCTCGGCGCGGAGGTCCTCCTCGCGGGTCCGCCCACGCTGCTCCCGGTCGGCGTCGCGTCCTGGCCGTGCACGGTGTACTACAACCTCGACGACGCCCTCGCACAGCGGCCCGACGCCGTGATGATGCTGCGCCTCCAGGCCGAGCGCATGAACGCGGCGTTCTTCCCCTCGACCCGCGAGTACTCGCGGCGCTGGGGATTCGACGACGGGCGCCTCGCACTGCTCGACACGATGGGCCTCGACGACACCGTGATCATGCACCCCGGCCCCATGAACCGCGGGCTGGAGATCTCCTCGGCCGCTGCCGATTCGCCCCGCTCCACCGTGCTCGCCCAGGTCCGCAACGGCGTCTCCGTACGCATGGCGACGCTCTACCTGCTGCTCTCGGGTGACCAGCACGACGAGCCGGACGACGACCTGCAGGACCTCCAGCCTGCCACGACACCGGAAGGCCGTACCCCGTGACGACGAACACCAGCGAATCCACCCACTATCCCGAATACCTGATCCGCGGCGCCTCGATCCTCGGCGGTGCCAAGCAGGACCTCCTCGTCCGCGGCGGCATCATCGCCGCCGTCGGGCCGGCCGCAGCGGAGGACGCCTCCGAGGGAGCCGTGACCCTCGAGGCCGACGGCCTCGTCGCCCTGCCCGGCATGGTGGACCTCCACACCCACCTCCGCGAGCCGGGCCGGGAAGACGCCGAGACCGTCGAGACCGGCTCCCGGGCCGCCGCGCTGGGCGGCTTCACCGCGGTCCACGCCATGGCCAACAGCTCGCCCGTGGCCGACACGGCAGGCGTCGTCGAGCAGGTGTACCGCCTGGGCCTCGCCTCCGGGTGGGTCGAGGTGCGTCCCGTGGGCGCCGTGACCGTGGGCCTGGGCGGTGAACGCCTCGCCGAGCTCGGTGCCATGGCGGAGTCCCGGGCGTCCGTCCGCGTGTTCTCCGACGACGGCATCTGCGTCTCCGACCCCGTCCTGATGCGCCGGGCCCTGGAATACGTCAAGGCCTTCGACGGCGTGATCGCCCAGCACGCCCAGGAGCCGCGGCTCACGGAGGGCGCCCAGATGAACGAGGGCGAGGTCTCGGCCGTCCTCGGACTCACGGGCTGGCCAGCCGTCGCCGAGGAGAGCATCATCGCCCGCGACGTCCTGCTGGCCCAGCACGTCGGGTCGCGGCTGCACGTCTGCCACGTCTCCACTGCCGGGTCGGTCGAGATCATCCGCTGGGCCAAGGCCCGCGGCATCGACGTCACCGCCGAGGTCACGCCGCACCACCTCCTGCTGACCGACGAACTGGTCCGCAGCTACGACCCCGTGTACAAGGTCAACCCGCCGCTGCGCACGTCCGACGACGTGCACGCGCTGCGCGCGGCCCTCGCCGACGGCACGATCGACGTCGTCGGGACGGACCACGCGCCGCACCCGAGCGAGCACAAGGAATGCGAGTGGGCGCAGGCCGCGATGGGCATGACGGGGCTCGAGACCGCGCTGTCCGTCGTGCAGCACACCATGGTCGAGACCGGCCTGCTCGACTGGGAGGGCTTCGCCCGTGTCACCTCCACGACGCCGGCCCGCATCGGCCGCCTCGAGCACCAGGGCCGCCCCCTCGCGGCCGGTGAGCCTGCCAACCTGATCCTCGTCGACCCCGCTGCGCGCTGGACGGTGGATCCGTCCACCATGGCCACCAAGGGACGCAACAGCCCGTTCCGGGGGCTCGAGCTGCCCGGAAGCGTACGGGCGACCTTCTACGGCGGACACCCGACGGTCCTGGACGGACGCCTCGCCACGCCGCGGCCCGCGGCGCCGATCGCGGAGGGGGCCCAGGCATGGAATACCTAGGCTGGGTCGCGCTGACCCTCGGCATCATCGTCGTGATCGTCGCGCTCATGGCGCTCGGGTGGCGCAACCGGCTGCGCCGCCAGGCCGACGTCCCCGCACCACCCGACGTGCCCGCGGACCCGGGACCCGTCCTCTACGAGGCCGAGGGCCAGTACGTGGCGACGACCACCGCAGCCGACTGGCTCGACCGCATCGCGGTCCACGGGCTCGGTCTCCGCGGCAACGCCGTCGCCGCCGTCCACCGCGACGGCGTCATCATCACCCGCACGGGTGCACGGACCGTCTTCATCCCGCGCGCGGACCTCGTCTCGGTCCAGCTCGCCAGCGGCATGACCGGCAAGTTCGTCGAGAAGGAGGGACTCGTCGTCATCACCTGGCTCCTGGGTCCCGACCGCGTCGACACCGGTTTCCGTACACGTCACCCCGCATCCAAGGCCCAGCTCGTCGCCGCCGTCGCGGCGCTCGTGCCCGCCGAACCCACCCCCCGAACCCCACCGAAACCCGAAGGCAGGGAACAGCTGTGAGCAACGTCCAATCCAAGGCACCCGCGGTGCTCGTCCTCGAGGACGGCCGGACCTTCCGCGGCCGGGCCTACGGCGCCGAGGGCACCGCCCTCGGAGAAGCCGTCTTCGCCACCGGCATGACCGGCTACCAGGAGACCATCACCGATCCCTCCTACGCCCGTCAGCTCGTCGTCCAGACAGCGCCCCACATCGGCAACACCGGGGTCAACGCCGACGACGCCGAGTCGCGGCGCATCTGGGTCGCCGGATACATCATCCGCGACGCCGCCCGCCGCCCGTCGAACTGGCGATCCGAGCAGAGCCTCGACGAGCAGCTGCGCGAGCAGGGCGTGGTCGGCATCGAGGGCGTCGACACCCGCGCCGTCACCCGCCACCTCCGCGAACGTGGCGCCATGCGGGCCGGCATCTTCTCCGGCGCCGACGCGGTCCTGCCCGAGGGGCAGCTGCTGGAGCAGGTCCTCGCCCAGCCCTCCATGGCAGGCGCCCGCCTCGCCGAGGAGGTCAGCATCGACGAGGCGTACGTCGTCGAGCCCGCGGACCACGGCTGGACCGACGAGCCCGTCGCCACCATCGCGGCGCTGGACCTCGGCATCAAGGCCATGACGCCCAAGCACTTCGCCCAGCGCGGCGTACGCACCGTCGTCCTGCCCGCCGGGGCGACCTTCGACGACGTCGTGGCCGCACAGCCGGACGGCGTGTTCATGTCCAACGGCCCGGGCGACCCGGCCACCGCCGACGCCCAGGTGGAACTCCTGCGCCGCGTGCTCGACGAACGGATGCCGTTCTTCGGCATCTGCTTCGGGAACCAGATCCTGGGCCGCGCCCTCGGCTTCGGCACCTACAAGCTCCGCTACGGCCACCGCGGCATCAACCAGCCGGTCCTCGACCGGCGCACCGACAAGGTCGAGATCACCTCGCACAACCACGGGTTCGCCGTCGACGCTCCGCTCGACGGGCCGGTCGAGGCACCCGCCGGCAGCTACGGGCGCGTCGAGGTGAGCCACGTCAACCTCAACGACGACGTCGTCGAGGGACTCGCCTGCCTGGACATCCCGGCGTTCTCGGTCCAGTACCACCCCGAAGCGGCGGCGGGTCCCCACGACTCCGCGTACCTCTTCGACCGCTTCGTCGACCTCATGCAGGCCGAGAAGGACGGGGCAGGCGACGCCCGTGCGGCCTCCCTCCTCGACGCGTCCTCCGAATCGGAGGCGTTGGCCGGTGCGGCCTCGGCAGAACTGGGGACGCATGGATCCAAGGTGTCGGGCACGCAGCCCCGGCACACTTCGCAACTGAGCAGCACAACGCAGGAAGAGAACTGATGCCCCGCAGAACCGACCTCAAGAGCGTCCTGGTCATCGGCTCCGGGCCGATCGTCATCGGCCAGGCCGCCGAATTCGACTACTCGGGCACCCAGGCGCTGCGCGTCCTGCGCGAGGAGGGCCTGCGGGTCATCCTCGTGAACTCGAACCCCGCGACCATCATGACCGACCCCGAGTTCGCGGATGCGACCTACGTGGAGCCGATCACGCCCGACGTCGTCGCGAAGATCATCGAGAAGGAACGCCCGGATGCACTGCTGCCGACCCTCGGCGGCCAGACGGCGCTGAACACGGCGATCGCCCTGGACAAGAACGGCGTCCTGGACAAGTTCGGCGTCGAGCTGATCGGCGCGAACATCGCCGCCATCGAGCTCGGCGAGGACCGCGAGAAGTTCAAGGGCGTCGTCGAGCGCTGCGGCGCCGAGTCCGCCCGGTCCGCCATCATCCACTCGATCGACGAGGCCCTCGTGGCGGCCGAGGACCTGGGCTACCCGATGGTCGTCCGCCCCTCCTTCACCATGGGCGGTCTCGGCTCCGGCCTCGCCTACACCGAGCAGGACCTGCGCCGGATCGTCGGCCAGGGCCTGCAGTACAGCCCCACGAGCGAGGTCCTCCTCGAGGAGAGCATCCTCGGGTGGAAGGAGTACGAGCTCGAGATGATGCGCGACAAGAACGACAACGTCGTGGTCGTCTGCTCCATCGAGAACTTCGATCCCGTGGGCGTCCACACCGGTGACTCCATCACCGTGGCCCCCGCCCTGACGCTCACCGACCGCGAGTACCAGCGCCTGCGCGACATCTCCATCGCCGTCATCCGCGAGGTCGGCGTCGACACCGGCGGCTGCAACATCCAGTTCGCCGTCGAGCCGGACACCGGTCGCGTCGTCGTCATCGAGATGAACCCGCGCGTCTCGCGGTCCTCGGCACTGGCGTCGAAGGCCACGGGCTTCGCGATCGCCAAGATCGCCACGAAGCTCTCCCTCGGCTACACGCTCGACGAGATCCCAAACGACATCACCCTGAAGACACCGGCCTCGTTCGAGCCGACCCTCGACTACGTGGTGGTCAAGGTCCCGCGGTTCGCCTTCGAGAAGTTCCCCGCGGCCGATCCCACCCTCACCACCACCATGAAGTCCGTCGGCGAGGCCATGGCCATGGGCCGCAACTTCACCGAGGCGCTCCAGAAGGCACTGCGCTCGCTCGAGCAGAAGGGCTCCCAGCTGTCCTTCGCGCCGGTCGCACCGGAGGAGGTCGACGGCCTCGTCGAGGCGGCGAAGCGCCCCACCACCGAGCGCCTCTCGCAGGTGCAGCGCGCTCTGCTCGGCGGGGCAAGCGTCGAGCGACTGTACGAGGCCACCGGGATCGACCCGTGGTTCCTCGACCAGCTGGTCCTGCTCAACGAGGTGGCCGAGGAGGTGCGCTCGGCGCCGAACCTCACCGAGGAGGTGCTGCGGCACGCCAAGCGCCACGGGTTCTCGGACGAGCAGATCGGTCTGCTGACGTCCACGCCGGACGCCGTCGTGCGCGGCGTCCGGCACGCCCTGGGCATCCGCCCGGTCTTCAAGACGGTGGACACGTGTGCCGCCGAGTTCGCCGCCTACACGCCGTACCACTACTCGTCCTACGACGAGGAGGACGAGGTGGAGCCGCACGAGAAGCCCTCGATCATCATCCTCGGCTCCGGTCCGAACAGGATCGGCCAGGGCATCGAGTTCGACTACTCGTGCGTCCACGCCACCATGGCGCTGCGCGAGGCGGGCTACGAGACGGTCATGATCAACTGCAACCCCGAGACCGTGTCCACCGACTACGACATCTCGACGCGCCTGTACTTCGAGCCGCTGACCCTCGAGGACGTCCTGGAGGTCATCGCGGCCGAGCAGCGCACCGGCGGCGTGCTCGGCGTGTTCGTGCAGCTCGGCGGCCAGACGCCGCTGAAACTCGCCCAGGAACTGGCCGACGCCGGCATCCCGATCCTCGGTACCTCCCCTGAGGCGATCGACCTCGCCGAACACCGCGGCGCCTTCAGCCGCGTGCTGGACGCCGGCGGGCTCATCGCCCCGAAGAACGGCACCGCGGTGTCCTTCGAGGACGCCCGGAAGATCGCCGACGAGATCGGGTACCCCGTCCTCGTCCGGCCGTCCTACGTGCTCGGCGGCCGCGGCATGGAGATCGTCTACGACGAGGCGAACCTCTCGCGGTACATCACGAACGCCACGGAGATCACCGAGGCCCACCCCGTGCTGATCGACCGCTTCCTCGAGGATGCCATCGAGATCGACGTCGACGCCCTGTACGACGGGACGGAGATGTACCTCGGCGGCATCATGGAGCACATCGAGGAGGCCGGCATCCACTCGGGCGACTCCGCGTGCGTGCTGCCGCCCATCACCCTGGGCGCCGATGTCCTGCAGCGTGTCCGCGAGGCGACCCTCGCCATCGCGGAGGGAGTCGGCGTGCGGGGCCTCATCAACATCCAGTTCGCCCTCGCCTCGGACGTGCTCTACGTCCTCGAAGCCAACCCGCGGGCCTCGCGCACCGTGCCCTTCGTCTCGAAGGCCACGGGCGTGCAGCTCGCCAAGGGGGCGGCGCTCATCGGCACCGGCGTCACCATCGCGGAGCTCCGGGGCGAGCACGGACTGCTCCCGGCGAAGGGCGACGGCGGCTCCCTGCCGCTGGACGCACCGGTGTCCGTGAAGGAGGCCGTGCTGCCGTTCAGCCGGTTCCGCACCCCGGAGGGCACCGTCGTCGACTCGCTGCTGGGCCCCGAGATGCGCTCCACGGGTGAGGTCATGGGGATCGACAAGTACTTCGACACGGCCTTCGCGAAGAGCCAGGCCGCGGCCAACGCTGCCCTGCCGATCGAGGGCAAGGTCTTCGTGTCCGTGGCTAACCGGGACAAGCGCGCCATCATCATGCCGGTCAAACGGCTCGTGGACCTCGGCTTCGAGATCGTCTCCACCGGGGGCACGGCGGACGTGCTGCGGCGCAACGGCATCCAGGCGACCACGGTCCGCAAGGTCGCCGAGGGGACGGGCGCCCACGGTGAGGGAACCGTCGTCGACCTCATCACCGAGGGCGGGATCGACATGATCATCAACACGCCCTCGGGCGGGCAGGCGCGCGGCGACGGCTACGAGATCCGCGCCGCAGCCACCTCCTACGGGTTGCCTGTCATCACGACCATCCCCGAGGTGGGAGCGGCCGTGCAGGCGATCGAGGCCATGCGCTCCTACGAGTGGTCGGTGACGAGCCTCCAGGAACACGCGGCCAACCTGCGCGCGTCGACCGAAGCCCGCGATGCCTCCTGAGGCTGGTGCCGCCGCGGCCCGTGCCCCCTTCGGGGAGCGGCTCGCGGCGGCCCGTGCGGCGAAGGGCAGCCTGTGTGTCGGGATCGATCCGCATCCCGCGCTGCTGGCTGCCTGGGGACTCGACGACTCACCCGCGGGCCTCGAGCGGTTCTCGTTCGCGGTGCTCGACGCCGTCGGGCCCGTCGCAGCAGCCGTCAAGCCCCAGGTGGCGCTGTACGAGCGGCACGGCGCGCAGGGACTGGCGGTCCTCGAGGCCCTGCTGGCGCACGCCGCCGAGACCGGGGTCCTGACGATCGCCGACGCCAAGCGCGGTGACATCGGCTCGACGATGCAGGCGTATGCCGAGGCATGGCTGGGGGAGGGGCGGCCCCTGGCCGCCGACGCCGTGACGCTCAACCCGTACCTCGGGTTCGAGTCCCTCCGGCCCGCGATCGACCTCGCGGCCGCGACCGGCCGGGGCGTCTTCGTCCTCGCACTCACCTCGAATCCGGAGGGCCGTTCGGTGCAGCACGTCGGAGGGGACGCGTCCGTGGCGCGGTCCATCGCGCGTGCTGCCGCCGCCGAGAACGCCGGGTCGGCGCCGGGGCACGTGGGGCTCGTCGTCGGGGCGACCATCGGCGACGCCGCCCAGCAGCTCGGGCTGGACCTCGCCGCACTCAACGGCCCCATCCTCGCCCCCGGCGTGGGAGCACAGGGTGCGGGGCCCGAGGAGTTGGGTGCTGCGTTCGGGGACGCCCTGCCGTTCGTCCTGCCGACGTCGAGCCGTGCCATCCTCGCGGCCGGACCCACTCCCGGGAACCTGCGGGCAGCGGCGGAGCGGACGCGTGACGAGCTCGCGTAGGGCGCATTGATTTCGGAGGCGTGCGCCGGGTAGGTTCGGTTCGGGACCCGACCCATCCACCCCATCGATACGACGAGCGGCCGCCGCCCCATCAGGTGCCGTCAAGCGCAGGGAGCACCAGTGAGTCTGAAGCCATTGACGGATGTCGAACGAACACAGGCGCGGGAGAAGGCGACGGCGGCACGTGCGGTTCGGGCGGACATCAAGTCCCGGCTGAAGACCGGTAAGCTCTCTGTGGCGGAAGTGATCGAGAATCCCGACGGCGACGACGCCGTGGGCCGCCTCAAGGTCCTGGATCTCCTCAAGGCCCTGCCCGGCGTGGGGGACGTGCGGGCGGCCGCCATCATGGCAGAGGTCGGTATCGCCCCGACGCGCCGCGTCCGCGGACTCGGCATCCATCAGCGCAGGTTACTCGTCGAGTACCTCGGACACCACCATTCTGGCTCGGCCAGTAAGTAAGGAAGCGTCAGTGTTCCAGCCCCGGTTGACAGTCCTCGCCGGCCCGACCGCGGTCGGCAAGGGAACGGTCTCGACCTACATCCGGGACAACTACCCGGAGGTGTGGCTCTCCGTCTCCGCGACCACCCGGCCTCCCCGCCCCGGTGAGGTCCATGGCGTGCACTACTTCTTCGTCTCCTCCGAGGAGTTCGACCAGCTCATCGAGGACGGGCAGTTGCTGGAGTGGGCCGTGGTCCATGGCCGCAACCGCTACGGCACACTGCGCCGCACCGTGCAGGCCGCGATGGACGAGGGCCGCACCGTGCTGCTCGAGATCGATCTGCAGGGCGCGCGCCAGGTCAAGGAGAGCATGCCGGAGGCGAATTTCGTCTTCCTGGCGCCGCCGAGCTGGGACGAGATGGTGCGCCGGCTCGTGGGCCGCGGCACCGAAACACCGGAGGAACAGCAGCAGCGGCTGGAAACAGCTAAACTGGAACTTGCCGCCGAGCCGGAATTCAACCACACCGTCGTCAACGACACCGTGGAGCATGCGGCAGACGAGCTCGTATCACTGATGGGACTGCGTCCGCTGCAGCGCTGAGAAGCCCTGCACCAGCCGTTCCGCCTAATATTTGGAGAATTTGTGTCAACTCAGCCCGAAGGCATCATCAACCCGCCGATCGACTCTCTGCTGGAGGCCTCGGACTCGAAGTACGCCCTCGTGATCTACGGTGCCAAGCGCGCCCGCCAGATCAACGCGTACTACTCGCAGCTCCACGAAGGGCTCTTCGAGTACGTCGGCCCCCTGGTCGACACGAAGCTGAACGAGAAGCCGCTCTCCATCGCGCTCCGCGAGATCAACGAGGGCATGCTCGTGTCCTCGCCCATGGAACAGTCCGAGTAGTCCCGCCCGTCGAGCAGGACACGGACAACCGGTGCGCATAGTACTTGGTGTCGGAGGAGGGATCGCAGCCTACAAGGCAGCATCCCTCCTCCGTCTTTTCACGGAGTCGGGGCATGACGTCACCGTCATCCCGACGGACGCGGCGACGCGCTTCGTCGGCACCGCCACCTGGGAGGCGCTCTCGGGCAACCCGGTGAGCAACAGCGTGTGGGACGACGTCGACAAGGTGAACCACGTGCGGCTCGGCCACGAGGCCGACCTCATCGTCGTCGCCCCGGCCACCGCCGACGTCCTGGCCCGCGCTGCCGCCGGGCTCGCCAACGACCTGCTGACCGGCACGCTCCTCATGGCGCACGGCCCCGTCTTCCTGGCACCCGCCATGCACACCGAGATGTGGCAGCACGCCGCCACGAGGGCGAATGTCGAGACCCTCCGCTCCCGCGGCGTCACGATCATGGAGCCCGCGTCCGGGCGTCTCACCGGCTCGGACTCCGGTCCCGGCCGGTTGCCCGAACCGGCCGACATCTTCGACGCGGCGATGGACGCCGTCGCCCGGTCCTCGGGGTCCGGCGCCCTGCAGGGCAAGCGCGTCACCATCTCCGCGGGAGGCACGCGCGAGGCCCTCGACCCGGTACGCTTCCTCGGCAACCGGTCGTCCGGCAAGCAGGGCATGGCCCTCGCCGAGGCCGCTCTCGCTCAGGGTGCGCATGTCACCCTGGTCCTCGCGCATGCGGAGGTCGCACCGCCGCGCGGCTGCGACGTCGTGCGGGTCGAATCAGCCCTCCAGCTACGCGAGGCCGTCCTCGCGGCGCTCCCGGCCACCGACGTCCTCGTGATGGCCGCTGCCGTCGCCGACTTCCGTCCCGCCGAGGTCGTCGCCACCAAGATCAAGAAGAACGACGACGGGACCGACCCCGTGATCACTTTCGTCCGGAACCCCGACATCCTCCGTGAGGCCGTGCTGGCCCGGCAGGACCGCGGGAAGCCGCTCGTCATCGCGGGATTCGCCGCCGAGACCGGGGACGCCACGGCCGACCCCCTCACGCATGCCCGCGCCAAGCTCGCGCGGAAAGGCTGCGACTTCCTCGTGCTGAACGTCGTCGGCTCGGACCTCGTCTTCGGCGAGGACTCGAACGAGGTCACCATCCTCGATGCCGACGGCAGCGAGTCTGCGGCGGTGCGCGGATCGAAGCGGGCCGTCGCGGATGCCGTTCTCGACCACGCCGCGCGGCTCCTGTCCCGCTGAGGCGGGTCCGCCGGGCGTTCCACCAGGTGTCGGCGGACATCCGTCCGGCGTCCTCCGTCATCGTCCGTCCGGGGTCCTACGGCGTCGTCCGTCCGACGTCCATCCGGCAGTCGCAGGGGCGGTCGTGCCGCGTAGCATCCGGGCCGGACTGTCCCCCCGACCAAGTAGAGTGGGCACGTGAATTCACCCAGCACTGATTCCCCCCTGCGCCTTTTCACCTCGGAGTCGGTCACAGAGGGCCACCCGGACAAGATCTGCGACCAGATCAGCGACGCGATCCTCGACGGCCTCCTCGAGCAGGATCCCGATTCCCGCGTAGCGGTCGAGACGCTCGTCACCACCGGGCTGGTACATGTCGCGGGTGAGGTGACCACGGAGGCGTACGTCGAGATCCCGGACATCGTCCGCAAGACGATCCTCGGCATCGGCTACGACTCCTCGGCGAACGGTTTCGACGGCGCCCGGTGCGGTGTGTCGGTGTCCATCGGCCAGCAGTCCGCGGAGATCGCCTCGGGCGTGTTCACCTCCCTGGAGACCCGCGAGGGCACCGGCGTCGATCCCTACGACGCACAGGGTGCCGGCGACCAGGGGATAATGTTCGGCTACGCGAGCGACGAGACCGCGGTCATGATGCCGACGCCCATCTGGCTGTCCCACCGCCTCTCCGAGCGACTCACCGCCGTCCGCAAGGACGGCACCCTTCCGTACCTCCGGCCCGACGGCAAGACCCAGGTCACCATCGGGTACGACGGCGACCAACCGGTCTCGATCGACTCCGTCGTCATCTCATCGCAGCACTCCGCCGACGTGTCCCTCGAGCAGCTCCGGGCCGACCTCGCCGACCACGTCATCGCGCCGGTCCTCGCGGACTCCGAGCTCGACGCGTCCTCCGTCCGGCACATCCTCAACCCGGGCGGCGCGTTCGTGATCGGCGGTCCCGTGGGAGATGCCGGACTGACGGGCCGCAAGATCATCGTGGACACCTACGGGGGCATGGCCCGGCACGGCGGTGGGGCCTTCAGCGGCAAGGATCCCTCGAAAGTGGACCGTTCGGCCGCCTACGCCATGCGCTGGGTCGCGAAGAACGTCGTCGCCGCCGGTCTTGCGCGCCGCGCCGAGATCCAGATCGCCTACGCCATCGGCATGGCCCAGCCCGTCGGCATCTATGTCGAGACCTTCGGCACCGAGACGGTCGACCCGCTCGCCATCGGCACCGCCGTCCGCGAGATCTTCGACCTCCGCCCCCTGGGCATCATCACTGCACTAGACCTCAAGCGTCCCATCTACCAGCGCACCGCGGCCCACGGCCACTTCGGCCGCGAGGAGGAGGGCTTCACCTGGGAGCGCACCGACCGCGTGGACAAGCTCCGGAGCTACTTCAACGCCTGAACCGGAAGGGGACAGCGCGCGGCGCAGGCTGCCGGACGCTTCAGCATCATGACGGAGACGACGCGGGACACGATCGGGGCGGACGGCCAGCTGTCGCTGCTGCACGGCTTCGGGCCCGCGAAGCTGCCCCAGACCGACCCCGAACGGGCGTCGACGCGTCCCGTGGCCCGGGTGATCCTCGACGCGCAGCTACCCCATCTCGACCGGTTCTTCGATTACGCGGTACCCGCGGCCATGGACGCCGAGGCGCAGCCCGGGGTGCGGGTCAAGGTGCGGTTCGCCGGACGTGAGCACACGGGATTCCTCGCCGAACGGGTCGATGAGGCGAGCACCACCGCCACGCTCCTGCCCCTGGGCAAGGTCGTGTCCCCCCAACGGGTCCTGACGCCCGAGGTCCTGGCCCTCGCGACGGCCGTCGCCGCGCGGTCGGTCGGAACGGTGAGCGACGTCCTGCGGCTGGCCGTCCCGCCGCGCATGGCCCGTGTGGAGGACGAGTTCCCCCCTGGAGCTGCTGCGGTGGTCGATCCCGTCGTCGATCCGGCGGTTGATGCGGTTGTTGATGCGGCCGTTGGCAGGCCGGCACCACCGGCCCCCGGCATCTTCCGCCGCTACCTCAACGGGCCGGCCTACCTGCAGCACCTGCGTGCGGGGGAGTCACCGCGCGCGGTCCTCACGAGCCTCGGCGGCTTCGGCAGTACGGCGTGGACGGAGGAGATCGCCGAGGCCGTCGCCGGGACGGCCGCCTCGGGCCGCGGCTCCATCGTCGTCGTTCCCGACCAGCGCGACCTCGCGCGCGTCGAAACCGCGCTCGTGGCGCGCCTCGGCCCGTCCGCCGTGGCCCGCCTCACCGGGGAGGACGGCGCGACGCCCCGCTATCGCAGCTTCCTGCGGATCCTGCACGGGTCGGCGACGGTCGCCGTCGGGACCCGTTCGGCCGCGTACGCGCCCGTGCGCGACCTGGGGCTGGTGTGCCTGTGGGACGACGGCGACGACCAGCATCTCGAGCAGCGCGCACCGTACCAGCACGTCCGCGACGTGCTGCTGTTGCGCGCGGAGCAGGAGGGCGCCGCCGTCCTGCTCTCCTCCTTCTCCCGGAGCACGGAGGCGCAGCGGCTCGTCGACACCGGCTGGGCCCACGCCGTCCAGGCCGATCGTGGCGAGGTGCGCCGGGCGACACCGAGGGTCGTCCACGCCGCCGACGCCTACCAGATGGAACGCGACCCGCTGGCTGCGCAGGCCCGGATACCGCACGCGGCCTGGGCTGCGGCGCAGGCCGGGCTGAAGCACGGGCCCGTCCTGCTGCAGGTGGCCCGTACCGGATTCTCCCCGTCCCTGGCGTGTGACCGGTGCCGTCACGCTGCACGGTGCTCCTCCTGCGCCGGGCCGCTGGCGCAGCCGAGCAGGAATGCGCTGCCGGCCTGCCGGTGGTGCGGGCGGCCCGAGACCTCCTGGTCCTGTCCCGAGTGCGGCGGGACCCGGGTCCGTGCGACCGTCGCGGGTGCTACCCGGACCGCCGAGGAACTGGGGCGGGCCTTCCCCGGCGTGCCGGTCGTGTCCTCCGCGGGCGAGCACATCGTCGACACCGTCCGGGACGTGCCTGCCGTCGTCGTCGCGACGCCCGGCGCCGAGCCCGTGGCACCCGGCGGCTATGCGGCCGTCATCCTGCTCGACGGGAACGCCCTGCTCAGCCGTGAGTCCCTGCGCGCCGGGGAGGACGCCCTGCGGCGCTGGTTCGCGGCGGCCATCCTGGCGCGCCCGTCCGCGGCAGGGGGCACCGTGGTCATCACCGGCGACGACGACGTCGCGGTCGGCCACCTCGTGCGCTGGGATCCCACCGGCGCTGCGGCGCGGGAGCTTCTGGAGCGGCAGGAACTCGGCCTGCCTCCCGCCGTGCGGTATGCCGTGCTAACGGGGACCCGGGAGGCCCTGACGTACTTCCTCGAGGGAGTCGAGACGGAGGGCGCCCGGGTCGTCGGGCCTGCGCCCGTCCCGCCGGACATCCGCCGGGAGGCGATGCTGGCGGCACGTGCAGCAGCGGACCCGAAGGGCACCGGGCGGGCGGGTGCTCCGTCTCCGGACGCTCTCGCCGGGCAGGGAAGCCACCGCGTCCTCCTGTTCTTCCCCTATCGGGCAGCAGCCGCCATGACACGGCAGCTGCGGGCCCGCCGCGCCACGCTGTCGGCGAAACGGACGGGAGAGCCGGTCCATATCCGGCTCGACGCGCTCGACGTGCTCTAGCCGGCAGCTCAGCGCTCTAGCCCACGGCCCGCATCGGGTTCGCCGCAGCGTCGCAGCCCACTCGTCAGCCTGCGTCGGTGTCTATGCCTGCGTTCGCGTCGGTTTCTGAGTCAGCCGCCCGGCGGGCAGTACCGCGGTTGAGCGCCAGATGGCCTCCCAGGAATCCCGCTCCGGCCACGACCGCGTTGCCCGCCAGGCCGAGCCCTATCCCCAGGGAATGGCGGTGCCGGATCCGGGCGATCAGGGAACCGAGGAGGAGGAAGATGGCGATGTCGGTGCCCAGTGCGTGCACCGCGCCGATCCGGCGTTCCACGCCCGTCATCCCCGCCCAGTCACCGGCGCCGGAAAGCGCAGTCGGTACGGACGCCGCCAGCCCTGCTCCCACCAGGAGCGTAGCGCTGGAGCGCCCCTGGACCTCGCCGGCCACGTCGAGGATGGACGCGCTCAACCAGCAACCGAGCGTCAGGTCGGTGAGCAGCGGATGCACCGAGTGGCCGAGCACGCCGGTATGGAACGGGCTGCGCCGTGCCCACCCCAACAGTGGCCCGTAGATGACCTCCTGGGTGACCGCGACCCGTTCCGACAGGGGATCCTCTCCTACGGAGTGCGCTACACGCTGCGGCAGGGACAGTTCCATGGTCATGGACCGTACGCCTGTGCTGTGCGGCTGTATAGGGCACGGCAACGGAAGACGCGCCTCAGGGAGCGGGCACGGCCCGCCACCCGTCGGAATCGATGTCGATGACGATCGGCGCGGTGCCCGCGATGCCCTGCGTCCGCAGCGCCTGGTCGATATCGGCCGGAGGTGCGGCGACCACGAAGACCTCGCCGCGGCACAGGTCGGCCGTCTCCTCCACGAGGGCCACGACGGCATCGGAACCGCGTGCCTCGAACCGCCCGGCGACCTGCAGGCGCGCCAGCCACGGGGGCGGAGCGGCGGCGGCGTCCAGCAGGATCGCCGTGGCCGGGCACTGGAGGTCAGCCATGTCAGGCCCGCCGTCGTGCATGCTCGGCGACAGCCCGTCGGCACGCGAGCCGAAGCTGCTCCGCCGATGCGGCCCACGAGTAGGCCGACGCCCGCTCGAGCCCGGCACGGGACGCCTCGGCCCACCGGCCGGGCTCCTCCAGGGTCCGCACGGCCGCGGCCACCGCCGCCGGATCGTCCGGGTCGACGTACAGCGCTGCGGTACCGCCGACCTCGCGGAAGATCGGGATGTCGCTCGCGATCACCGGGGTGCCCGTCGCCATCGCCTCGATGATGGGCAGTCCGTACCCTTCCGCCTTCGAGAGGGTGACGAGCGCGGTGGAGTCGTGCAGGAAGTCCTCGTACTCGGCGTCCGTCACGCCGCCGTGGAAGACGACGCGCTCCCCTCCGGGCGCGAGGGTCTCGAGCTCCCGGCGGCGTTCCGGAGTGATGCGGCTCAGCAGGTGGAGCGTGTGCCCGGGCAGGAGGGCCATGGCGCGGACGAGTGTCTCGACGTTCTTGTAGGGCATGAAGGAGCCCATGTAGAGCAGCGATGCCGATCGCGGCGCCTCCGGATCGCGGCGGCGCTCCGTCGGCTGCGGCGCGTTGCCCACGAGCAGGACGGGCCGGCGCGTCAGCCGGTGTTGCCGGATGAGGTCCGCCGTCGTGCTGGAGATGGTGGCGACGACGTCCGCGTGGTCGAGGAGGAGGCGCTGGGGCCAGTAGGCGAGGTGATAGAGCCGCCAGAGCAGGCGCACGGGGAGCGGGAGGAACGACGGCGGCGTCGGGTTCTGGTAGTAGATGAGGTCGTGCAGGGTGAGGACGAGCGGATACCTGCGGCCCCACGACCCCATCGTCTGCATGGGGCACACGACGACGTCGGGCTCCAGCGGGTTGATGCGCCGGGCGACGAACAGTTCCGCGGGGGAGAGGGGGCTGTTGATCCGCACGTACGGCACGTCCGGCAGGAGGGCGAGCTGCCGGGGGTCGCTGATGAGCATCACGACATCGTCCGTCTCGGCGAGGGCGGCGATCAGGCTGGCTCCGTAACGGCTGATGCCATCGTGGTGGTCGGTGCGCGTGAAGCGCGCGTCGAACAGGATCCTCATGCGGGCGTGTCCTTCAAGCAGTTCTCCAGGAAGCCCTTCAGCAACAGCGCTGCCTCGCGCGGCTTCTCGTAGTGGACGAGGTGGCCTACGCCGGGGATGACCTCGAGGGTCGCGTCCGGGATGAGGGCCGCCAACTCCCGTTGACTGGCGACCGACCCGATGTCGTCGTTCTCGGCGGCGATGAGCAGGACGGGCATCCGCAGCTCACGCGCACGGTCCCGGACGGTTCCCGAGATGGACGCCCGGAACGCCTCCAGCACGACGCGCCGGCCGGCGAACGAGCTGAAGTAGGCGTCGTGCTGGCCATGGATCCAGCGTCGCAGGTTCCGGTCCTTCGTCTTGGCCATAAAGATGCTCATGCCGCGCACGACCGCGGGATTCGACAGGAGCGCCCGCCCGGCGGCGTCCGGCAGGCGGTCCGCGGCGACGTAGTAGCCCTCCGCGATCCGGGATGCGGCGCGGCTCGGCCCCTCGAGCGCGGGAGCACTGATGGGATTGACGAGGACCAGGATCCCGGCGAGGTCCGGGTCCAGCGCCGCGGCCTCGGCAGCGACGATCGAGCCGAAGGAGTGCCCGAGCAGGACGCGCGGTTCCGGGGCGAACCTCCGGGTGACGTCCGCGATGAAACGGGCGTAGGTGGCGACGTCGTGCGTGCCGCTCAGTTCCTGGCCCTGCCCGAACCCCGGCAGGTCCGGCAGCAGGACCCGGTGGCCCGGCAGCTCGTCGACCAGGCGCAGCAACCCGTGGTGGTCCCCCCGGAACCCGTGCACCATGACGATGGTCGCGCCGTGCGGACCCTCGGACGGCCCGTCGGACGCCCCGCCGGCGGGGTAGTCGGCGGGGTAGTCGGCGGGGTAGTCGGCGGGGTAGTCGGCGGGATAGTCCCAGACCCGCTGAAGCGTTCCCTCCCAGGGGATGCTGCGGACGACGGCGTGACGCATCAGCCCACCCGGTCCGGGTGCGAGCCGAACCGCTGGTCCCGGTCCAGTGCGTCGAGGGCCGCGAGGTGCGCGTCGTCGAGGGCGAACCCGAAGATGTCGAGGTTGGAGCTGATGCGCTCGCGGGAGCTCGCCTTCGGGATCGTGAGGATGCCGTGCTGCAGGTGCCACCGCAGGATCACCTGCGCCGGCGTCCGCCCGAGCTCGGCCGTGATGCGCCCGACGACGGGGTCCTGCAGTACGTTGCCACGCCCGAGGGGACTCCATGCCTGCGTGGCGATGCCGTGCCGTTCGTGGAACGAGCGCAGGTCGTGCTGCTGCAGGTAGGGGTGCAGCTCGATCTGGTTGAGGACGGGGACGACGCCGGTCTCGGCCAGCAGGCGCTCCAGGTGCGGACGCTGGAAGTTGGAGACCCCGATGGCCCGGACGCGGCCCTCGGCCTGCAGCCGCTCGAGGGCGCGCCAGGTCTCGACGTACAGGTCCTTCGTCGGGCACGGCCAGTGGATGAGGTAGAGGTCCAGCCGGTCGAGGCCCAGCAGGTCCATCGATGCGTCGAACGCGCGCAGCGTGGCGTCGAAGCCGTGGTCGTCGTTCCAGACCTTCGACGTGACGAACAGGTCCTCCCGGTCGCCGGTCTCGAGATAGGCCCGGGCAGCTTCGCCGACGCCGGCTTCATTGCCGTAAAGGGCCGCCGTGTCGAGGAGCCGGTAGCCGGCGTCGAGCGCCGTCGAACAGAGGTGCGCGGTGTCCGCGGGCGGGACCTTGTAGACGCCGTACCCGACGACGTCGATCGCGGTGCCGTCGGCGAGAGCGACGCGGGGGACGGAGGAGCTCATGGGGAAACTCTACCGAGATCGGCCCGGGCGGGGCCCGCGCCGGCAGGCCCTGCGCGTCGCTCAGTGGGGATGCAGTCCGTCGAGGATGAGCTCCAGCCCGTACTCGAATTCGTCCCCGAAGTCGTAGCCCGGCTGCATCACGATCCCGGTGGCGATCTCCATCATCCACGGGTACTGCCCGCCCGCGAACTGCTCCATGATGGGTGCCGCGACATCGGCCACCGATTCGGCGCCGCTGAGCGGCAGTGCCACCTCCTGCAGGGCGAAACCGTAGATGTAGCTGTCGAGCAGTGCATAGGCGTGGGCTGTCGCGCGGAGCGTGAAACCGGCGCTGCGCAGGGTACCGAGCGTTGCATCATGGTGCCGCAGGGTCGCCGGGCCGGGATGCGTCCGCGATTCGAGCAGCCCCACCGCCCAGGGATGGCGGCTCAGCACCTCCCGCATGGAGCGCGCCCGGACGAGCATCTCCTCCCGCCACGCGTTGCCGATTACCGGAAGGTGCACCTCCCCGAAGACCAGGTCCACGATGCCGTCGAGGATCTGCTCCTTGTTGGCGACGTAGTAGTAGAGGCTCATAGGCCTGCTGCCCAGCTCCTGGGCGAGCGTGCGGATCGTCAGGCCTGCGATGCCGTCGCGGTCGGCCAGCGCGAGCGCGCACTGCAGGACGCGCTCCCTGGACAGGGGAATCCGTTCGTTCGTTCCCGTGCGTGCGGCCATTGCGTCGACTCCTCACCCTAGTGCTTTCGTACATTGTACGATACGGTGCTCCATAGACGGGTGGCGCACCGTGCGGCTCCGGGAAGGCAGTCATGCAGGAACGGTCGGGCAGGACGACGACGGCGGGTACCGGGACCATGAGGGCGGTGGTGCAGGATGCCTACGGCGGGTCGGAGGTGCTGCACTCCCGCGATGTGCCGGTGCCCGGGGTCGCGGCCGACGAGGTGCTGATCCAGGTGCGGGCTGCCGGGCTCGACCGGGGGGTGTGGCACACGATGACCGGCCTGCCGTACCTCGGGAGGCTTGCCTTCGGGCTGCGCGGGCCGAGGAATCCGGTCCTCGGCATGGACGTCGCGGGCGTCGTCGTCGCGGTCGGTGCCCGGGTGTCGCGCTTCGCCGTCGGCGACGAGGTGTTCGGCGTCGGACGCGGCACCTTCGCGGAGTTCGCGACGGCGAGGGAGGGGGGCCTCGTCCACAAGCCGGCCGCGCTGTCCTTCGTCCAGGCCGCAGCGGTGCCGGTCTCCGGCGTCACAGCGGTGAAGGCGCTGCACGACGCCGGCCGGGTCGGCGAAGGCCAGCACGTGGCGATCCTCGGGGCCTCGGGCGGTGTCGGCAGCTTTGCTGTGCAGCTTGCCAGGGCGGCAGGAGCGCAGGTCACGGCGGTGTGCAGCGGCGCCAAGGCCGAGTACGTGCGCGCACTGGGCGCCGACCAGGTGATCGACTACAGGGTGCAGGACTTCGCCCTCGGCGGTGCCGCCTTCGACCTCATCCTCGATATCGGCGGCACCCCCTCGGTGGCCCGCCTGCGGCGTGCCCTCTCGCCGAACGGCACGGCGGTGATCGTCGGCGGTGAGGGCGGAGGGAACCTGACCGGCGGCCTGCACCGGCAACTCGGAGCCGTGGCGCTGTCTCCGTTCGTTCACCAGAGGCTGGCGATGGTCTTCGCCGTGGTACGCGCGGAAGCCCTCGAGCGGCTCGTACCCCTGATCGAAGGCGGCTCCGTCGTACCCAGCATCGACCGCACCTTCCCGCTGGCGAGGGCTGCCGAGGCAATGGACTACCTCGAGTCGGGTGCCGTCCGCGGCAAGGTGGTCCTCACGGTGTAGCCGCACGTGCCTCGGGAGCTTCTCCGTTCACGGACGAGCGGGCGTTCAGGTGTGCACGAGGCGCCGGGCGGATCCCTCATCCAGGATGAGGTCGGTGGCCAGTCCTGCCGCGAGCGCCCCCCGCAGGCCATTGATCTTCGATTCTCCGGACACGACGCAGATGCGCCTTCGGACCCGCCTCAGGTCGTCGAGGTCCGGGCCGGTGCTGCGCTCGTTGAGCAGGATGTCGCTGTAGGAGCCGTCCGCCCGGAAGAACATGGTGGCGACGTCGCCCACGACCTCCTCGCTCTCCAGGGTGTCGAGGTCCGCCCGGTCCAGGTAGCCACCGCTGTAGACGTGGCTGGGGATGCCGGCGCCGATGGAGCCGACGCCGAAGATCGCCATGGTCATCCGGCCCTGAAGGTCGAGGATGCGGCGGACGCTGCGCTCCTCCCACATCGCCGTCTTGGTGGCCGCGTGGTCGAAGAACGCGGGGACGGGGAACTGTTCCACGCGTGCGCCGTAGGCCTGCCCGAAGCGCCGCAGGATCTCGCTCGCGTAGGTGATCCCCGTGGTCTGGGTGTTCCCGGCACCATTGAGCTGCACGATGGTGCTGTCGTGGGTCTGCTTGCGGGTCAGGTGATGGCTGACGGCGCTCAGGGTGGATCCCCAGGCGACGCCGATAATGGCATTCGAATCCACGAGCGGCCCGATGGTACGGGCCGCCTGGATGGCGACGCGGTCGAGCACCTCGGAGTCGCTGACAGAGTCCGCGACCGGCACCACGTGGGCCTCGACGCCGAACCGGCGGCTGATCTGCTGCTCCAGCGCCGGGGCACGCTCGGACGGATTGTTGACCTGGATCTGCACGAGGCCTGTCTCGCGCGCCATGGAGAGCAGGCGGGAGACCGTGGAGCGGGAGGTGCGCAGCTCGCGCGCGATGGCGTCCATGGTGAGGTCCTGGAGGTAGTACATCTGCGCGGCCCGCAGGGCATCCCGCGAGCGGTTGCCGTGGGTCTGCTCCACCTCTGCGGGTACCCGCCGAGGACCGCCGTTCGTCGTCGTCATCCCGCCAGTGTGGCCGTCCGTGCACGTTTGTGCAATCCGATTGACTGCTATTCCCACTGCTCGAAGAATGGAACCGCAGCACCCATTCCAGCAAGAGCAGCTACAGAGAAGCGACGGAGTAGTCCCTTGAGCATTCCAGCCGACCGGACCACCGGTGAAGGCACGACAACTTCTACCCGCACCGTGGTGCAGAAGCTCAGGGACACCCCCCGGGCCTCCGTGCTCGTCATCGGCGGCGGCATCAACGGGGTCGGCACGTTCCGCGACCTCGCACTGCAGGGGATCGACGTCGCACTCGTGGAGCGCGGCGACTACTGCCAGGGAGCCTCGGGCGCCTCGTCGCACATGATCCACGGCGGGATCCGCTACCTCGAGAACGGCGAGTTCCGCCTCGTCCGCGAGTCGGTCATCGAGCGCAACGCCCTCCTGCGGATCGCGCCGCACTATGTGAAGCCGCTGCAGACCACCATCCCCATCTACACGACGTTCTCGGGCATCCTCTCCGCCCCCCTGCGCTTCCTCACCCACCGCCCGGGCAAGCAGGTGGAGCGCGGCGCCGTCCTCATCAAGGCCGGCCTCACGATGTACGACTTCTTCTCCCGCGACGGCGGCAACGTCCCCCGCCACTCCTTCGTCGGCCGCAAGAAGGCGCTCGCCGCCATGCCCGAGCTCCGCAAGGACATCAAGTACGCGGCAACCTACTTCGACGCCTCCGTGCACAACCCGGAGCGCCTCACGCTGGACGTGCTGCGCGACGGCCAGGTCGCCAACCCGGCCGCCCGCGCCGCGAACTACGTCAGCGCCATCGGCACCACCGATGAGGGCGTCCTGCTGCGGGACGAGCTCTCCGGTGAAACCTTCTCCTTCCAGGCCGACGTCGTCGTCAACGCGACCGGTGCCTGGACCGACAGCACCAACGCGGCACTCGGTGCGGAGACCCTCTTCATGGGCGGCACCAAGGGCTCGCACATCGTGCTGGACAACCCCCGACTGCTCGCAGCGTGCAACGGCACGGAGATCTTCTTCGAGCATCTCGATGGCCGCATCGTTCTCATCTACCCCATGGGGGACCGCGTCCTCGTCGGCACCACCGACATCGACGTCGACGTCGAGGAGCAGGCCGTCTGCACGGACGAGGAGATCGCATACTTCTTCGAGCTGATCGGGCACGTCTTCCCCGATATCGAGGTGTCGCGGGACGACATCGTGTACAGCTTCTCCGGTGTGCGGCCCCTGCCGCGCCACGACGACACGCAGCCGGGCTTCGTCTCGCGCGACTACCGTATCGAGAAGCGCGAGGAGAAGCGGGGCGGCCGCACCGTCACCACGCTGAGCCTCGTCGGCGGCAAGTGGACCACCTTCCGCGCCCTGTCCGAGCACCTCGCCGACGACACGCTCGCGGCCCTCGGTGCCACGCGCAGGACCTCGACAGCGGGTGTCGCGATCGGCGGTGGCAAGGACTTCCCGACGGACGAAGCGTCGCGGCGCTCCTGGATCACGGCGGCGGTCCGGTCGGGCGTCGACCAGGCCCGGCTGGAGGTCCTGCTCACGCGCTACGGAACCCGCGCGAAGGATGTTCTCGAATACCTCGCCGAAAGCCCGGACAGGATGTTTAATTCCACGCAGGAGCTGAGCACGCGAGAACTCGCCTACATGGTGGAGCACGAGCAGGTCGGCCACCTGATCGACGTCCTGATTCGCCGTACATCGCTTGCATTCCGGGGCCTGGTCTCCGAGGAACTGCTCGCAGAGCTTGCCGAGACCCTGGCCCCGTTGCTGGGCTGGACCGCTGCGGAATCCGCAGCGGAGATCAAGCTCGCCGAGAAGGTCCTTGCCGAGGCCCATCGAGTGCAGGTCAAGAGCCTGACCGCGTAGCGGCACCTGCCGCAGCGTCGTCGAACCGCTGTTCCAGCGGTGCAGTGCCAACGGCAGTGGTTGCCGGAGGGAACCAACGGGTGCCGTCGAGGCGGCGGCACCCGTCGATAAATGAATAGATAGAGGAGTCAATGATGTCTCTGGAAGTGTTTGTTGCCGAAACCTTCGGCACGATGCTGCTGCTATTGCTCGGTACGGGCGTCGTCGCGAATGTCGCGCTCGCCAGGACCAAGGGAAATAACGGCGGCTTCCTCATGGTCAACTTCGGGTGGGGGCTCGCCGTCTTCGCCGGCGTCTACGTCGCAGCCCTCTCCGGGGCCCACCTCAATTTCGCGGTCACGATGGGTCTCTGGGTCAACGGCGACACCGCCGAATTCGCTCCCGGCGTCGACAAGAACTTCATCAACGCCATCGCCTACCTCGCGGCCCAGATGCTCGGTTCCATCCTCGGCGCTGTGCTCTGCTGGCTCTCCTACAAGCAGCACTTCGACGAGGAGCCGGACCCCGCCAACAAGCTCGGCGTCTTCTCCACCGGTCCCGCCATCCGTTCCTACGGCTGGAACCTCGTCACCGAGATCATCGGCACGTTCGTGCTCGTCTTCGTCATCCTGTCCCTCGGCCCCACCGCAACGGGCCTCGGCCCCCTCGCGGTCGCTCTGCTCGTCGTGGGTATCGGTGCTTCCCTCGGTGGCCCGACGGGCTACGCCATCAACCCGAACCGCGACCTCGGTCCCCGCATCGCCCACGCCATCCTCCCCATCCGGGGCAAGGGCAGCAGCGACTGGGGTTACGCCTGGGTCCCGGTCGTCGGACCGATCGTCGGTGGTGTCCTTGCCGGCATCGTCGTGCAGTTCATCACGTTCCCTGTAGCTGCCGCCTAGGCACCAGCACGACCGGGCGGCTGTGCGCAGCCGCCGATCAACGACGTCCATCCAATGAAGGAGTACGACATGTCGCAGCAGTACGTCATCGCCATCGACCAGGGCACCACCTCCAGCAGGGCCATCGTGTTCGACCACAAGGGCGATATCGTGTCGTCCGGCCAGAAGGAACACGAGCAGATCTTCCCGAAGGCCGGCTGGGTGGAGCACGATCCCGCCGAGATCTGGGACAACACGCGCGAGGTCATCGGCACCGCGCTCTCCCGGGCGAACCTCACACGCCACGACATCGCCGCGGTCGGGATCACCAACCAGCGCGAGACCGCCGTCGTCTGGGACAGGACCACCGGCAAGGCCGTCTACAACGCTATCGTCTGGCAGGACACGCGGACGCAGAACATCGTGGACGAGCTGGCGCAGGACGGCGGCGTCGAACGCTACAAGCAGAAGGTCGGCCTGCCGCTGGCGACCTACTTCTCCGGCACCAAGATCAAGTGGATCCTCGACAACGTCGACGGAGCGCGCGAGAAGGCGGAGGCCGGTGACCTCCTGTTCGGGAACACCGATTCCTGGGTCACCTGGAACCTCACGGGCGGCACCGACGGCGGCGTGCACATCACCGACGTCACCAACGCCTCGCGCACCCTGTTCATGGATCTCGAGACGCTGGCGTGGGACGAGTCGATCCTCGCCGACTTCGGCGTGCCGGTGTCGATGATGCCCGAGATCAGGTCCTCGTCCGAGGTCTACGGCACCGTGCACACCTCGCAGCTCCTGCGTGAGACGCCGGTGGCCGGCATCCTCGGTGATCAGCAGGCGGCGACCTTCGGCCAGGCCGCCTTCGACAAGGGCGGTGCGAAGAACACGTACGGCACCGGCAACTTCATGATCGTGAACACCGGCGAGGAGATCGTCCACTCCAAGAACGGCCTGCTCACGACGGTCTGCTACCGGCTCGGTGACGCCAAGCCCGTCTACGCGCTCGAGGGTTCGATCGCCGTCACCGGTTCACTCGTCCAGTGGCTCCGTGACAATCTCGGCATCATCAACAGCGCCCCCGAGGTGGAGCAGCTCGCCAAGACGGTCGACGACAACGGCGGCGTGTACATCGTGCCCGCGTTCTCGGGCCTCTTCGCGCCGTACTGGCGCGCGGATGCACGCGGTGCCATCGTCGGCATGACTCGCTTCGTGAACAAGGGCCACATCGCCCGTGCGGCGCTGGAGGCCACGGCCTTCCAGACCCGCGAGGTGCTGGACGCGGCGAACGCCGATTCCGGGGTGAACATGGAGGACCTTCGGGTCGACGGCGGCATGGTCGCCAACGACGCCCTGATGCAGTTCCAGGCGGACATCCTCGGCATCCCCGTCATCCGGCCGAAGGTCACGGAGACCACGGCACTCGGCGCTGCCTACGCGGCGGGCCTCGCCGTCGGCTTCTGGAAGGACACGGACGAGCTCGCCACCAACTGGGCCGAGGACAAGCGCTGGAACCCATCCATGGACGAGGCCGAGCGGGAGCGCCAGCTGCGCCTGTGGAAGAAGGCCGTCACGAAGACCTTCGACTGGGTCGACGAGGACGTGCGCTAACTCCCCCCTCCACGGGGTCATGCCCGGTCCGCCGCAGGGCGGGCCGGGCATGACCCTGGCAGCTGCATCCGGCACCGGGCTGCGGGCACTGCTAAAGTGAACGCATGCTCCGCGCCCTCCTCCTTACCTAGCCGCACGGTACTCACCGTGCGGCGGCCCCTCCTGTGTGTGAGGGGCTTTTGTGTGTCCGGCGCAGGACACCCCGGAGGCGCCTGGGCGCGGGTTCGCGGCAGCGCATCAGACAAGAAGCATCGAGCAGGACGACGTTCCACCGACAGGACAGGTCAACATACAGTGAGCATCAATCCCGAGGGCGCTCAGCCGGACGAGAACACCTACGACTTCTCCGCCATCGAGGCGAAGTGGCCTGAGGTCTGGGACCGGCTCCAGGCGTTCGCACCGGCCGACGACGGCGAGCGCGAGCGCCGCTACGTGCTCGACATGTTCCCCTACCCCTCCGGCGACCTGCACATGGGCCACGCGGAGGCATTCGCCATGGGCGACGTCGCAGCGCGTTTCTACCGCCAGAAGGGCTACGACGTCCTGCACCCGATCGGCTGGGACTCCTTCGGGCTCCCCGCCGAGAATGCGGCCATCAAGCGCAACGCCCATCCCGCCGAGTGGACCTACGCGAACATCGAGACCCAGGCGAACTCGTTCAGGCGCTACGCGATCAGCGCCGACTGGAGCCGCCGGCTGCACACCTCCGACCCCGAGTACTACCGCTGGACACAGTGGCTCTTCGTGCGGTTCTTCCAGAAGGGCCTGGCCTACCGCCGCAACTCGCCCGTGAACTGGTGCCCCAAGGACCAGACCGTGCTGGCGAACGAGCAGGTCATCAACGGAGCCTGCGACCGCTGCGGGACGATGGTCACGAAGAAGAACCTGAACCAGTGGTACTTCAAGATCACGGACTACGCGGACCGCCTGCTGGACGACATGGAGCAGCTGAAAGGCCACTGGCCCGAGCGCGTGCTCGCCATGCAGCGCAACTGGATCGGCCGTTCCGAGGGCGCGCACGTGCGGTTCCGGATCGAGGCCGACGGCGATCTGCCGGCGAGCGACGTCACCGTCTTCACGACCCGGCCGGACACGCTGTACGGGGCGACGTTCTTCGTCGTGGCCGCGGACGCCGACCTGGCGCTGGACCTTGTCACGCCGGACCGGCGGGCGGACCTGGAGCAGTACCGGGAGCAGGTCAAGGGACTGTCGGAGATCGAGCGCCAGGCGACGGAGCGTGAGAAGACAGGAGTCTTCACCGGCCGCTACGCCGTCAACCCGCTCAACGGCGAGAAACTGCCCGTCTGGGCCGCCGACTACGTCCTGGCCGACTATGGCACCGGTGCGATCATGGCGGTCCCCGCGCACGACCAGCGCGACCTCGACTTCGCCCGCGCCTTCGACCTGCCCGTCCGCACCGTCGTCGACACGGGGGCGGAGGATGCTGCCGGGACCGGGATCGCGACGACGGGCGAGGGGACCCTGGTCAATTCGGGCGAGCTGACCGGCCTGGACAAGGCCGAGGCCATCCGCCGTGCGATCGAGCTGATCGAGGAGCAGGGGACGGGTGAGCACACGATCAACTACCGCCTGAGGGACTGGCTGCTCTCGCGGCAGCGTTTCTGGGGCACGCCCATCCCGATCATCCACTGCCCCGCGTGCGGGGAGGTCGCGGTTCCGGACGACCAGCTGCCGGTCACGCTGCCCGAGGGCCTGCGCGGCGAGGCCCTCGCGCCGAAGGGGACGTCCCCGTTGGCCGCCGTCGAGGAGTGGGTCAACGTGGCGTGCCCGCAGTGCGGCGGTGCCGCACTCCGCGACACCGACACCATGGACACGTTCGTGGACTCGTCCTGGTACTACCTGCGCTTCGTCAACCCGCAGCTGGACACCGCCCCGTTCGACACCGAGGCCGTGAACCGCTGGCTGCCCGTCGGCCAGTACGTGGGCGGCGTCGAGCACGCCATCCTGCACCTGCTGTACAGCAGGTTCTTCACCAAGGTGCTGTTCGACCTCGGCATGGTCAACTTCACCGAGCCCTTCAGCGCGCTGCTCAACCAGGGCCAGGTGCTCAACGGTGGCAAGGCCATGAGCAAGTCCCTCGGCAACGGCGTGGACCTCGGCGAGCAGCTCGACCGCTTCGGCGTCGATGCCGTGCGCCTCACCATGGTGTTCGCGTCCCCGCCGGAGGACGACGTCGACTGGGCGGATGTCTCGCCGTCAGGCTCGGCGAAGTTCCTGGCGCGCGCCTGGCGGCTCGGTGGCGACGTCACCAGCGAGGTCGGAGCCGACACGTCGGCGGGTGACCGGGCACTGCGCTCGGTGACGCACCGGACCGTGGCCGAGGCCGCGGAGCTGATGGAGGCCAACAAGTTCAACGTCGTCATCGCGAAGCTCATGGAACTCGTCAATGCGACGAGGAAGGCGATCGACTCCGGCGCGGGCGGCGCGGATCCCGCGGTGCGCGAAGCGGCCGAGGCGGTCGCCATCATCCTCAGCCTCTTCGCGCCCTACACGGCAGAGGACCTGTGGAACCGCCTCGGACACGACGCGACAGTGGCGACGGCGGGCTGGCCCGCGGTGGACGCCGGGCTGCTGACGCAGGAGAGCGTCGTGGCCGTGGTCCAGGTGCAGGGCAAGGTGCGGGACCGGCTGACGGTATCCCCGGACATCGCCGAGCACGACCTGCGCGAGCTCGCCCTCGCCAGCGAGCAGGTGCAGCGCGTCCTGGACGGCCGGGGGATCCGCACGGTGATCGTGCGCGCGCCCAAACTGGTCAACATCGTCCCGGCCTGATGGAGCCGGGACCGGCGACGCCGGCGCACGGAGACGCCGTACGGGTAGCCGTCGTCACCGATTCGGCCGCAGGCTTCCCGCCCGACTGGATGGCGCCCGGCGGTCCGGCCGAGGACGTGCAGGTCGTCGCGATGCCGGTCCTCGTGGGTTCCGACATCCTGACGGGTGAGCACGACGACGTCACCGGTCCGCTGATGGTGGCCCTCGCAGCGGGATCGGACGTGCGCACATCCCGTCCATCGCCGGGCCAGTTCGACAGGGTGTACGGCCGCCTCGCGGAGGAAGGCTACGACGGCGTCGTGTCCCTCCACCTGTCGGGGCTGCTGTCCGGGACCGTCGAAGCAGCACGACTGGCGGCATCACGGGCGACGATCCCGGTCGAGGTGATCGACACGAGGACGACGGGCATGGCGCAGGGCCGTGCGGCCCTCGCCGCCCTCGCTGCCGCCCGGACGGGTGCCGACCTGCAGGCAGCTGCGGCCGCTGCGGCGATGGCGGCACGTGCCTCCGCGCTCTACTTCTACGTGCCGAGCGTCGAGCAGCTGCGGCGTGGCGGCAGGGTCACCGCAGCCGCGGGCTGGTTGGGCACGCTCCTGTCCGTCCGGGTGATCCTCCATGTGCAGGGCGGGCGGCTGGTACCCCTCGAACGCATGCGGTCGGCGCCGCGGGCGATGGCGCGGCTCCAGGAACTGGTGGAGGCCGACGTCGCGGCCCGGACGGGCGGCGTCCTGCTGACCGTGCACCACTTCGGCAACGAGGACGAGGCTCGCGGCCTGGCCGAGCGCCTCGAGGCGGTGGCAGGGACGGGACGGGTGTCCCTGGCTCCCTGTCCCTCGGTCCTCGCTGCGCACGCGGGCCTCGGCGTGGTCGCCGTGACGGTCACCGCCGACCAGCCCGTCACGTCCGACAGGTCCTGACGGCCGCCTGACGGTCTTCTGAGGGTTACGGCCGGCCGTTCCAGCCGGATGTCCACATAGCATCAGCCGTCGGCGGGTCCGCGGTGCGCCGGTCCTAGCGTTGCCCCATGGGAAAGCACCGATGGCCGACTGCAGGGGATGAAGGGGCGCAGCTCCCGCAGGTGTCCGCGTCCCCGCCGCTCAACTCCCCGCCGCCGGATAAGCGCCGGTCCGATGAGAGCTGGCCCGACTCGACACCGCCCGACGAGGGCCGGAGTGGTGATGGCGGCCGTGAGCAGCCCATGCTCCGCCGGAGTGACGTCCTGCCACGTCCTGCATCCGGTCTTCCCCTCCGGGGCGGGCAGGATTCGAGTGCCCTCCGCGGCGGGGTGCAGTGGGGCGTCGCCCGGTCGGCAGCGCTCGTCTTCCTGGGGGTCGCGCTGGCGATCGGTGCTGCGCTGTTCCTGGTGCGCAGCTCCGAACCGTCTGCCGCCGCGGTGTCGGTACAGCTCGATGCTGGATCCCCCAGCGGTGAAGAGCCGGGTACCGACCCGCCCGACGCTCCCGGTGCGGGCGGTACTGATGCGGGCGACGGTGCGTCCGGTGCGTCCGGTGCCTCAGGTGCGTCCGGTGCGTCCGGTGCGTCCGGTGCCTCAGGTGCGTCCGGTGTGGCGGGCTCGGACGCAGCGCGCCCGGGCAGTGGTGGGGCCGCGCCCGGAGGGGAGCAACCGGGGCAGCAGGGGGACGACCAGGAGCGTCTCGGCGACGCGTCGGAGGGGTCGCCGAATGGGTCATCGGCAGGAACGCCTGCCCCGGCGGGCGGTGCCGACCAGGGAGCCATCGTCGTCTACGTCACGGGCGCGGTCGCGTCGCCCGGCGTGGTCACGATCCCGTCCGGCACACGCCTGTTCGAGGTTCTGGAGAAGGCCGGCGGCGCTCTTCCCGAGGCCGACCTCGAGGGAATCAACCTCGCCGCTACCCCGTCCGACGGACAGCACATCCACCTCCTCGCCGTGGGTGAGGAACCGCGAGCCGATCAGGGTGCACTGGATGCGCCGGCAGCCACTTCGGGCGGGCAGGCGAGCGCTTCCGGAGGGACTCCTGACGGCAGTGGTCCCTCCGCAGGCTCAGGTGGGGTCATCGACATCAACACCGCCACACTCGCCGAGATCGAGTCATTGCCCCGCGTGGGTCCGGTCCTGGGGCAGCGCATCATCGATTGGCGCGAGGAGCATGGCCCTTTCGGTCAGACCGCTGATATCGACGCGGTACCGGGGATCGGCCCGGGGATGCTCGAGGGGATCCTCCCCCTCATCGTGGTGCGGTGAGCCGTCCTGCGGCTTCCTCCGGTACCCCAGCGCCTCACCGGACGGGGGACGGTGGCGGGCCGAAGGACGGAGGTCCACGACCCTGTCGACCGCGGTGGAGCGGTGACCTCCGCCTCGTGCCGTCGGCTGGAGTGGCGTGGGCGGCGGCTGCGATCGCCATCCGGGGTGGAGCGACAGGGGCGACGGTGGGCGGTCTCCTTGCTGCTGCGAGCGGGCTGGTCCTGGCCTGCGTCGTGTTCCTCGTCCCGCCCGGGTCCGGCCGGAGATGGACAATGGTGCCCGCGCAGGCCCTCGCGGCAGCAGCAGCCCTGACGCTCGTCCTGCTCGCCGCCGGCGGGAGCCTCGCCCGCGCGGAAGCAGGACCGGTGGATGATGCCGTTGCCGGCAGGATCCCGTTCACGGCCGTCCTCCGAATCTCAGGGGAACCGTTGTCGCTGGGTCCAGGAAACTTCGGCGGCGGCAACCGCTACCTCATCGATGCCGTCGTCGCCGGTGGGGTCCTGCACGGGGATCCCTTCGCTTCCACGACGCCCGTCGTCGTCTTCGGATCGGAACAGTGGGCCGATATGGGGACGGGGGACACGGTCCGTGTGCTGGGCATCGCGAAACCGTCCGATCGCGTGGGCAAGGCGGCTGCGGTCTTCTTCCCCTCGAGTAGCCCGGCGGTCGAGAAGGCAGAGGGGTGGCTCGGCTACACCGCCGACCTGAGAACGCGCTTTCGCGACCTCGCCGTTCGGGATGGCCGGGATGCTGGTGATGGTCTGCTGCCCGGTATGGTGCTCGGTGACCGGACCGGTCTCGAGCCCGCCCTGAAGAAGGCCATGACGGTCACCGGGCTGACCCATCTGACGGCCGTGAGCGGAGCCAACTGCTCCTATGTCGTCGCCTTCGCGTTCCTCGGACTGAGGGCAGCGCGGCTGCCACGGCCACCCGCCGCCGCCGGCGCGGTAGTGGCACTGGTGGGCTTCGTCATGCTTGTCCGTCCTGAACCGAGCGTCCTCCGGGCAGCGGTGATGGGCACGATCGGAGTGGCCGCCGTCCTCTCGGGGCGCGGCAGGGCGTCCCTGACTCTGCTGATGCTGTCGATCATCATCCTCCTCGCGGTAGACCCGTGGCTCTCGGTGTCCTTCGCCTTCCTGCTCTCGGTCGCAGCAACCCTGGGGCTGGTCACCGCCGGACCCAAGGCTGTCGACACGCTCAACCTCGCGATGCCGCGTGTCGCAGCCCAACTGCTCGCCATCCCCCTGACCGCGCAACTCTTCTGCACACCGATCCTCGTCCTGATCCAGCCGACGCTCCCGGTGTACTCGCTGCCGGCCAACGTGCTGGCGTCGCCCGTGGTCCCAGCGATCACTCTCGTGGGGATGCTGGCTGTCCTCGCGCTCGTAGCCGCTCCGGTGTTCGCGCAGCCCCTCATCGCAGCAGCCCAGTGGGGAACGCGGTGGGTTGCAGGTGTTGCCGACACGCTTGCTGCTATGCCGGGTGCATCCGTGCCGTGGATCCCGGGAGCACCCGGCGCCGCCGTGGCCGCACTGGTATCGCTGACGTTTCTCGTGCTCATGATCCAGCGGGAGGCCATCGCAGGCTGGTGGGGGAGGAGGATCGCTGCACCTTTGCCGCGGGTTCCAGATGCGCACACTGGAGTCGACTCGGACTCGGACCCGGACCGGGCTGCAGACCCGCGCCCGGTGGGTCGTACCCCACGCGGTGCCCGTCCTTTTACCCTCGGGCAGGACGTGCGCCGGCGGCCTCACCGCGGAGCGCTCGTCCTCGCCCTCCTTCTCGTCCTGTGCGGCGCAGTGGGTGCCCTTGTCATGCACGGGACGATCGCGCGGCCCGCCGGGAGCTGGGTGATGGCGATGTGCGATGTCGGCCAGGGAGATGGCATCGTCGTCAGGACGACCGCCGGCCATGCCATGGTCGTGGACGCAGGACCGGATCCTGACGCGATGGACCGGTGCCTGGACCGCCTGCAGGTCGAGGTGATCGACGCGCTCGTCATCACGCACCTGCACGACGATCACTATGGCGGAATCGAGGGCGCCGTCCGGGGAAGGACCGTCACGGCACTGTACTACTCGACGAGCGAGGAGAGCCCGCCCCGTGAGGTGACGGAGGCTGCAGCCGCCGCCGGGCTGGAGGCCGAGCGCCTGACCAGCTCGACGACTCTCGACCTCCCCCAGATCCAGGTCGACGTCCTCTGGCCGACGGGGGACACCGTCACGTCGGAGGAGAACAGCGCGAGCGCGGTCCTCGAAGTCGTCGTGCCGACACCGGACCGGTCTGTGACGCTGCTGCTTACGGGCGATATCGAGGAGGACGCTGCCGCCGCCCTGCTGACCGCCGAGCCGGCACTGGCTGACGGGGGAGTGGACATCCTCAAGATCGCCCATCATGGGGCCAGAAATGGGGGCACCGCGGTGCTGGAAGCGATCGCTCCGAGCCTCGCGCTCATCTCCGTGGGTGAAGACAACGACTACGGCCACCCGCACCCGGTCATCATCGATGCGCTCGCTCGCCTGGGCATCGCCACGGCCAGGACGGACGAGCTCGGGTCGTTCAGCGTGGAGGTTGTCGGCGACACCCTGGAAGTCCACGAGCTCCGGTAGGCGCTGCACCATCGGGGCGCCCCGCGGCTTTGAGGCATGGCCTCGCCGTGAAACAGTGGAAGGAGATCTGACGGAAGGAACCTCGCCACGTGGCAACAAGATCACCCGCCGGCCGCAGCAGCGGCTCCAACCAGCAGCCGGCATCATGGCGTGAGGTACGTCCCGCGGCCGTCATGCTGCTGTCCGGTCCCGAGGACTACCTGGCGTCGAAGGTCTCCGAGTCGATCCGAGCGCAGGTCCGCACCGCACAGCCAGGGGCGGAGCTCGTCAGCTTCGACGCCGGATCATATGAGACAGGCACCCTGACGATGCATGCGAGCCCGTCACTGTTCGGTGACTGGAAGGTCATCGAGGTTGCAGGGCTGGCCCAGATGAACGACGCATTCCTGGTCGACGCGCTCGCCTACCTCACGGATCCCGCGCCGGATGTCGTCCTGGTCATGCGTCACTCGGGCGGCAATCGTGGGAAGAAGCTGCTCGACGCGATCAAGGCCGTGGGTACCGTCGTCGATTGCCAGCCCCTGAAGAAGGACGGCGAGAAAGCGGAGTTCGTCACGACAGAGTTCCGGCTGGCGCGCCGGCGCATCGAGCCGGACGCCGTGAGGGCGCTCGTCGCCGCCGTCGGCTCGCAGTTGCCGGAACTTGCGGCAGCCTGCCAGCAGCTCATGGCGGACACGGCAGGCGATGTCTCGGCCGAGACGGTGGAGAAGTACTACGGCGGACGCGTGGAGGCCACGGGATTCAAGGTCGCCGATGCGGCGCTGGCAGGACGCACCGCTCAGGCGCTGTCCATGTTGCGCCACGCCCTCGCGACAGGAGCGGATCCGGTCCCGATCGTCGCCGCGCTCGCCATGAAGGTCCGCGCCGTCGCGAAGGTCCATGGTGTCAGAGGATCCTCGATGCAGCTTGCGAAGGACCTCGGCATGGCGCCATGGCAGGTCGACCAGGCCCGGAAGGAAGCCCAGCGCTTCAGCTCGGACGCCCTTGCCCGTTCCATCCGAGCCCTCGCCGAGGCGGACGCCCAGGTGAAGGGCGAGTCACGGGACCCGGTCTACGCCGTCGAGCGGGCCGTGACCGTCATCGCACTGGGAGACGGCTGACCGCCAGAGTCAGCAGTGCCACCGACAAATTGTCGGCCGTCAGGCCGCTGGAACCACCGGTTAACGACGTAGGGCCGACTCCGTGAGGAGTCGGCCCTACGTCGAAGGTTTCGCAGCTTAGAGCGCGTTGACCTTCTTGGAGATCGCGGACTTGCGGTTCGCTGCGTTGTTCTTGTGCAGCACACCCTTGCTGACAGCCTTGTCGAGCTTGCGGCTGGCTGCCTGCAGAGCCGTAGCGGCAGCGTCCTTGTCAGCGCCCTCGACGGCCGTGTTCACGGCGCGGATGGCGGTCTTGAGCTCGGACTTGACCGAGTTGTTGCGCTGCCTCGCCTTTTCGTTGGTGAGGATGCGCTTCTTCTGGGACTTGATATTTGCCACGTATGAGAACTTTCTTTGTATTGCGGACTGGTCGTGAGGGTATTTCGGCCAACCAAGACTGAGCGGCGTGGGGATACCGTATGGCGATTGGCCAAAGTGCCCGGAGACCTGCGCGGACACACAGCTATAAAGGCTACCAGAAACACGCGCGGAACCCGAGCCGTGGTGCTCCAGGGCAGGCCCGGCAATGGAGGGTCGGGCGTTCAGGACGACCTGGGTGGTCCGGACGGATCGCGTGGGGACTCCCCGTGCCCGTGCGTTACGCCAGCAGGTGATCGGGCACCGCTGCGAGGACCTGTTCGAAGAGCCGGCGCGGGAGGACCGCGCCCTCGCGCCTGATATCCCCAGGTGCGATTCGCAGGAGCCGGTCGACCTTCACCTCGCTCGGACGTCCCTGCCGGTCCCAGGTACCCGTGCCGATGTCGATGTACCTGTCATCGTGCTCGCGGGCATTGTTCCGGTCCCGGCTCGTGAGCATCAGGCCCAGCAGCATGTCGCCGTCGCGTCCGATGAGCAGCACCGGGCGGTCCTTTCCCTGCGCGGGGTCGTCCTCGTAGGACACCCATGTCCAGACGATCTCACCGGGGTCCGGTTTGCCGTCGCTCAAGGGTGAGTAGGCGAGCAGTGCTTCCTGCCGGCGGCTCGGCGTCCTGCGCGCGGTGGGGGCTGCGGAACCGGCTGTCCGGGTGCGCTTCGTACCCCCGCGGCGGGGAGCCTCCGGAGGCGATGCGCTGTTCACCGCCCGGACGACGCGAGTCGCGAGGGACAGGAGGGAGCGGACCGTGATCGCCATGCTGAAATCCTAGGCGGGCAGTCGTCGCCGGCCCAGCGCCCGCGGGTAGCGATTCCCGGAGCCGTCCGGCCACGTGGGACACTAAGGGGAGTTGAAACGGCGCGAACCAGCCCCGGCCGCCGCCGATGACGGCACGGCTGGGAGCCGCATGCCGCACCCTGTCCCGAAAAAGTGAGGAACCTACGTGTCACCCATGGCCCGCACCGCGCCGGTGCCTGCCGCCACCGATCCGGCGATCATTCGGAATTTCTGCATCATCGCCCACATCGACCATGGCAAATCCACGTTGGCCGACCGCATGCTCCAGCTCACCGGAGCCGTCGAGCAGCGGGACATGAAGGCGCAGTACCTCGACAGGATGGATATCGAGCGCGAGCGCGGCATCACGATCAAGTCGCAGGCCGTCCGCCTGCCGTGGGAGGTCGACGGCACCGCCTACGCCCTGAACATGATCGACACCCCCGGGCACGTCGACTTCACCTATGAGGTGTCACGCTCGCTCGCGGCCTGTGAAGGGGCCATCCTGCTTGTCGACGCCGCGCAGGGCATCGAGGCGCAGACCCTCGCGAACCTGTACCTCGCGATGGAGAACAATCTCACGATCATCCCGGTCCTGAACAAGATCGACCTGCCCGCCGCGCAGCCGGAGAAGTACGCCGCGGAGCTTGCGAGCCTCATCGGCGGAGAACCCGAGGACGTCCTGATGGTCTCCGGGAAGACCGGCGTCGGCGTCGAGGCCCTCATGGACAAGATCGTGCGCGATCTCCCGGCCCCCACCGGTGACCCGAACGCGCCCGCCCGCGCCATGATCTTCGACTCCGTGTACGACACGTACCGCGGCGTGGTGACCTATGTCCGGGTGGTCGACGGCAAGCTCAGCCCCCGCGAGCGCATCCAGATGATGTCCACGCGGGCGAGCCACGAGCTGCTCGAGATCGGCGTCAGCTCGCCCGAGCCGAAGCCGTCCAAGGGGCTCGGCGTCGGCGAGGTGGGCTACCTCATCACCGGCGTGAAGGATGTCCGCCAGTCGAAGGTCGGTGACACAGTGACCAACCTGGCGAAGCCCGCCGCCCAGTCGCTCGGCGGTTACCAGGACCCGAAGCCCATGGTCTTCTCCGGCCTCTATCCGCTCGACGGCACCGACTACCCGGTGCTGCGGGATGCCCTCGCGAAGTTCACCCTGAACGACGCCGCGCTCGTCTACGAGCCGGAGACCTCCGCCGCGCTGGGCTTCGGGTTCCGCGTCGGCTTCCTCGGCCTGCTGCACCTCGAGATCACGCGCGAGCGCCTGGAGCGCGAGTACAACCTCGACCTAATCTCCACCGCACCGAACGTGGAGTACGAGGTGACCCTCGAGGACAAGCGTGTCCTGAAGGTCACCAATCCCAGCGAGTACCCGGTGGGGAAGATCGCGGAGGTGCGCGAACCCATGGTGTCAGCGACCATTCTGGCGCCGTCGGAATTCGTCGGCGCCATCATGGAGCTGTGCCAGCAGCGCCGGGGCATCCTCGGTGGCATGGACTACCTGTCCGAGGACCGCGTGGAAATCCGGTACCGGCTGCCGCTCGCGGAGATCGTCTTCGACTTCTTCGACCTGCTGAAGTCGAAGACCCGCGGGTACGGCTCCCTGGACTGGAAGGCCGACGGCGACCAGGTCTCCGACCTCGTCAAGGTGGACATCCTCCTGCAGGGCGAACAGGTAGATGCCTTCAGCGCCATCACCCACCGCGACAAGGCTTACGCGTACGGCGTCATGATGACGGGCAAGCTGCGGGAGCTGATTCCGCGCCAGCAGTTCGAGGTGCCCATCCAGGCCGCCATCGGCGCGCGCATCATCGCCCGCGAGAGCATCAGGGCCATCCGCAAGGACGTCCTCGCCAAGTGCTACGGCGGTGACATCACGCGCAAGCGCAAGCTGCTCGAGAAGCAGAAAGAGGGCAAGAAGCGCATGAAGATGGTGGGCCGCGTGGAGGTCCCCCAGGAAGCCTTCATCGCCGCACTGTCCTCCGACGAGTCGAAGGACAAAGCCAAGAAGTGATCATGCACGGTTCTGAGGCGGCGCGTCCCCTTGCCTAGCGCACTGCCGCTCGGGCTCCCCGCGCCCGAGGACGGCGTCCTGCCGCCCGAGGCCGCAGAGGGAGCGCTCCACCGCGACTTCTGCCTGTACGTGCACATCCCGTTCTGCGCGGTGCGGTGCGGCTACTGCGACTTCAACACCTACACGGCCACGGAGCTCGGCGGTGGGGCGTCGCAGGACGAGTACGCCGGGTCCGTGCTCGCCGAGCTCGCCCTCGGCGCGCGCGTCCTGGAAGCATCGGGAGTACCGGCCCGGCCGCTGTCCACCGTCTTCTTCGGCGGAGGCACTCCCACACTGCTGCCCGCCGAGGACCTCGCGTCGATCCTGCGGGCGGCCACGGCGCAGTGGGGTCTGGCGCCCGATGCGGAGGTGACCACCGAGGCCAATCCCGATTCGGTGACCCCTGAGTCGCTGCGCGTCCTGAAGGAGGCCGGCTTCACCCGCGTCTCGTTCGGCATGCAGTCCGCGGTGCCCCACGTGCTCGCCGTGCTCGACCGCACCCATTCGCCCGAACGCGTGCCGCAGGCCGTGCAGTGGGCGCGGGAGGCCGGCCTGAAGGTGAGCCTGGACCTGATCTACGGCACGCCGGGGGAGTCGCTGGAGGACTGGCGGACGTCGCTGACCACGGCGTTGTCCTACGGCCCCGACCACATCTCGGCATACGCCCTCATCATCGAGGACGGGACGCGGCTCGCATCGCGTATTCGCCGCGGCCAGGTGCCGCCCATCGACGACGACGACCATGCCGACAAGTACGCCCTCGCGGAGGAGATGCTCACCGCCGGTGGCCTCGCCTGGTACGAGGTGAGCAACTGGGCGCGGACGCCCGCCGATGAGTGCCGGCACAACCTCGCCTACTGGCGCGGGAGCGACTGGTGGGGGGCAGGTCCGGGCGCGCACTCGCACGTCGGGGGCACGCGCTGGTGGAACGTGAAGCATCCACGTCCGTACGCCGATGCGCTGGAGTCCGGACGGTCACCGGCCGCGGGACGCGAGATCCTGTCGGCGGAGGACCGTTACGTCGAGGACGTCATGCTGCGCGTACGGCTGCTTGAGGGACTTCCGACCGGCTCCCTCACGGCGACGGGCCGCAAGGCGATCGCCGGGCTGATCGCCGACGGGCTGGTCGAGCCCGCCGCGGCCTTCGCGGGCCGCGTGATCCTGACCTTCCAGGGCAGGCTGCTCGCGGACGCCGTCGTACGGAGACTGCTGCCGGACTGAGTGCCGACTGATCGCGGGCGGGCCTAGGGGATCAGGCGCAGGTTCAGGGTGTACCGGTAGGGCCTGCCGCGGTTGACCTGGATGCCTGCGTTCACCGAGAAGATCGTGATCGTGACCCAGATGAGGGCGTTCACGACGGCGAACACCCCTCCGATCACCGGCGCGAGCGACAGGAGCCATGCCGCCAGCGCCAGGAGGGTCGGCGGGAGCGTGAAGTTCAGCGCCTCCTTCGACTCCTGCGCCGTGAACGGCCCCCGGTCCTTGAAGATGAGGAAGATCAGCAGCGAGGGGATGAAGCCCAGGATGCCGCCGAAGTGCGCCAGTGTCGCGAACTGGCGGTCCTCGGACGCCGTCAGGGGAAGGGCTTGTGCCGGCGTCCCTTCGAACGCGGGCCGGGACTCGCCCCGCCCGTGGTGCTGCTGGTCGGCGGTGTTGGACAACGTCAATTCCTTTGCTGGCTGGCGGGACTGTTCCCCCGGACTGGATCCAAGGATACGTGGTGGCGGCGCCCGGACTGCTCAGGCGGTGCCCGGGGGAGCGGTCAGGAAGTCGATGACCTCCTCCACCCGGCCCAGCAGCGAGGGCTCGAGATCGGCGTAGGTGCTGACGCCGGCGAGGATCCGCTTCCAGCCGTGGGCCACGGCCGCCTGGTTGGAGTGCGGCCAGCCGAGCCCGGCCAGGATCCCGGTCTTCCAATCCTGGTTCCGCGGTACCACGGGCCAGGCATCGAGTCCCAGCGCGGCCGGCTTCACCGCCTGCCAGACGTCCACGTAGGGGTGGCCGACGATCAGGACGTGGTGGCGGGCGCCCGGCACGGTCATCGCCTGCTGAGCGATCCGGGACTCCTTGGTGCCGGGCAGCAGGTGGTCGACGAGGATGCCCAGCCGCCGCTGCGGCCCGGGGCCGAACGCGCGGACCGCGCCCGCGAGATCGTCGACGCCGTGCAGCGGCTCGACGACGATTCCCTCGAGCCGGAGATCGTCCCCCCAGACCTTCTCGACCAGTTCGGCGTCGTGCTGTCCCTCGACCCAGATCCTGCTGGCCCGGGCCGTCCTCGCCCGCGCGCCCTCGACCCGGACCGAACCGGACGCGGTCCGGGTGGAGGCCGGCGCTGCGCGCTGCACAGGTGCGACGACGTGGACAGGCTGTCCGTCGAGGAGGAAACCGTGACCGAGCCGAAACGTCCGGTGCTTCCCGCGCCGGTCCTCGAGCACCATCACCTGCAGCCCGCCGGACTTCTCGACCCGGACCACCGCGCCGACGAATCCGCTCTGCACGTCCTCGAGGACCATGTCCTTCTCCACGGGGACGTCGGGCAGGGCGACCCGCTTCGGAACCGTGATGTCCTGTGCTCCCCAGCCGTAGTCCATCCCGAGCTGTCCTTCCGCCGAGGGCTTCGGCGGTCTGCCGCGGCCCGGGTTTCCAATGCTAACAATCGGCCCGGACGTACTAGACTTGGCACTTGGGTGTGTCGAGTGCTAATCACTCGGAGCCGCCCCCACGCCTGTTCGTGCAGACCCGGAGGTGACATCGAATGAGTGAACCGCGACGCCTGGAAGTGCTCCGGGCCATCGTCGAGGACTACGTGCATTCGCGGGAGCCCGTCGGCTCCAAGGCACTGGTCGACCGCCACCAGCTCGGCGTCTCTTCCGCCACCATCCGCAACGACATGGCGGTCCTCGAGGAGGAAGGCCTGATCGCGGCCCCCCACACGAGTTCAGGCCGCATCCCCACGGACAAGGGCTATCGGCTGTTCGTGGACCGTATCTCCGAGGTGAAGCCGTTGTCCGCGCCGGAGAAGAAGGCGATCCAGACCCTGCTGGAGGGCGCGGAGGACCTCGACGACGTCATGGACCGGACCGTCCGGCTGCTCGCCCAGCTCACGAACCAGGTCGCCGTCGTCCAGTTCCCCCGTGTGGGCGGGGCGTCCGTCCGCCACATCGAATTCGTCCTGCTGGCTCCCCAGCAGATCCTCGTGGTCCTGATAGCGACCAACGGCACGGTCCAGCAGCGCATCGTCCGGACCTCCGCGGACATCCAGGAGGCCGAGCTCGCGGACCTGAAGCAGCGCATCCTGTCCGCGGTGTCCGGGGTGAGACTCTCTGCGCTTGCCGGTGAGCTGGGCGTCGCGGCGTCGCAGCTGCCCCCCGCACTGCGCACGCACGGGGGTACGATCGTCAAGGCGCTCGAGCAGCTCGCCGGACTCGGCCGTGAGGACCGGATCCTGCTGGCCGGAACGGCGAACCTCGCCAGGTCCACGGGTGACTTCCCGCTCAGCATCGGTCCCATCCTCGAGGCGCTCGAGGAGCAGGTCGTCATGCTGAGGCTCCTGTCGGAGATGGAGTACGACGCCCGCGGGATCTCGGTGAGGATCGGCAGCGAGAACCCCTACGGTGGCCTGTCGGAGGCTTCCGTGGTCGCGACGGGCTACGGTCCGGACGCCGGGGCGAAGCTCGGGATCCTCGGGCCCACCCGCATGGACTATCCGACGACGATGGCCGCGGTGCGCGCCGTCGCCCGTTACCTCTCGAGGATCCTCGAGGAGTAGCCCGCGGCCCCTGTGGCCGTCCTCGGCATTCCGCCGGCACAACGGTATTCCGCCGGCACGACCGGCGAGCAGTAGACAGAAATCTCCAACAGGAAGTGATGTGCACGAGTGAGTAATCACTATGAGGTCCTCGGTGTGGCGCAGGGTGCGACCGGGGAGGAAATCAAGAAGGCGTACCGCAAGCTCGCCCGCAAGCTCCACCCGGACGTGAACCCGGGTGAGGACGCCGCGGAGGAGTTCAAGCGCATCACGCACGCCTACGAGGTGCTGTCCGATCCGCAGAAGCGGCGGATCTACGACACGACCGGCAACGAGAACGGCACGGACAACGGCTACGGTGCCGGCTACTCGGGCTCCGGGTTCGCGTTCCAGGACATCTTCGAGACCTTCTTCGGGGGCGGGGGCCAGCAGGCGGGGGCGCCGTCCCGGACCCGACGTGGCCAGGACGCGCTCATCAACGTGCGGATCGACCTCAAGGACGCCGTCTTCGGCACCAACAAGAAGATCGAGGTGGACACCGCGGAGGTCTGCCCCACGTGCGACGGCACCTGCTGCCAGCCCGGTACGTCCCCCCGCACCTGCGACATCTGCGGCGGCTCCGGCCAGGTCCAGCGGGCCGTCCGCTCGATCCTCGGCCAGGTCATGACCAGCGCGCCCTGCGGCACGTGCCAGGGCTACGGCACCGTGATCCCGAACCCGTGCCATGAATGCAGCGGCGAGGGACGCGTCCGCGCGCGCCGCACCCTGACCATCAAGGTCCCCGCCGGCGTCAGCACGGGCACCCGTATCCAGCTCGCCGGCCAGGGCGAGGCCGGCATCGCCGGCGGCCCCCAGGGCGACCTCTACGTCGAGATCCGCGTCAACACCGACTCGACGTTCCTCCGCGACGGCGACGACCTGCATGTCACGTTGAGCGTGCCCATGACGGCGGCCGCGCTGGGCACCACAGTGCAGCTGGACACGTTCGACGGCGACCAGGAACTGGTCATCAAGCCCGGGACGCAGTCCGGCGAGATCGTGACCCTCCGCGGGCTCGGCGTCACGCACCTCAGGAACCAGGGCAGGGGAGACCTGCGCGTCCACCTGAATGTCGAGACGCCGCGCAACCTGGACCACCAGCAGGAGGAGCTCCTGCGCAAGCTCGCCGAACTGCGGAACGAGGAGTACACGGACGGCCAGCTCGCCAGCAGCGGTTCCGGCGTGTTCGCACGCCTGCGGGAGCGCCTCGGGAACCGCTGACCATGACGCGTCCCCTGTTCTTCGGGTCGAGCGAGGCTGTTCGCGCCGCCGCACCCGGCGCCCTGTTCGTCCTCGACGGTGACGAGGGCCGGCACGCGGCGACCGTCCGGCGGCTCGGGGCGGGAGAGCGCATCGACGTGTCCGACGGCTCGGGTTACCGGATCGGCGGAGTGATCTCGGCCGTCGGCTCGGGGACCATCGAGGTCGAGGTGGAGACCGCCGGACAGGATCCCGCGCCGCAGCACCGCCTGGTGCTCGTCCAGGCCCTCGCGAAGGGCGGTCGCGACGAGCAGGCCGTCGAGTCGGCCACCGAGCTCGGCGTCGACGCCGTGGTGCCGTGGCACGCCGAGCGCAGCATCGTCCGCTGGCGCGGTGACAGGGCGGAAAAGGGCCGGCAGAAGTGGATGTCCCTCGTGGGCGCGGCGTCGAAGCAGTCGCGCCGATCGTTCGTGCCCGAGGTCCACGCTGTCCTGGATACATCGGGGCTGGCCGCCTGGGCTTCGTCGGTGGACCGCATGGTCGTCCTGCACGAGGACGCCGAGTCCTCCCTCGCCGACCAGGTCTCGGCGCTCCGCGCAACGGGTGCCCTGGACGCGCCGTCGTCGACCGCCGTCGTCGTGGGTCCGGAGGGTGGCATCAGTGACGCCGAGCTCGGGAAGCTGCGCGCAGTCGGTGCCGGTGCGGCCCGCCTGGGACCACACGTCCTGCGTTCGTCCTCCGCCGGCCCGGCTGCCCTCGTCCTGCTGAACCACCTTCTGGACCGCTGGTAGTCGACGGCGGCCATGGCCCGTCGGGCGCGGGGGGCTTACCGGACGACGACGGACTTCGTGTCCTGTGCCTCGCCGTCCCCGGAGGGCACGGCCACCGTGATCTCGTAGGAGCCGGGCGGGAGCGTCACGGAGAAGGAATAGGCGCCCGGAGCGCCGTCCTCGGGTGAGATCCGGACCGAGCCGTCGCGGAAGAGCGAGGTATCGCCGGTTGCGTCGTCCGTCCGCCCGTCCTCGCTCCGGTCTATCCGCCAGGCGAGCGTCTGCTCCGTCGCCGGCCCCACCCCGTGGATGGTCAGGCCGGAGCGGTCGGCTTCGACTCCCTCCTGCGGATCGATGATCCATACGGGAGCGAGTGTGGACGTATCCCGGGTCCATTCCCCGCCGAGGTCCACGGAGTCAAAGGCGCGGTAACCCGCCGCTCCGTCGACGAGGACGACGACGGAACTGGACTCGCCGCCCGCGATGAGGCCGGCGTTCGCGGCGGCCGCCGTGGCGGTGTAGACGAGTTGCTGCAGGGCCAGGCGCGCGTCGTCCTCTCCGAGGCTTTCCGAGAAGGCATCCGAGGAGATGTCGAGGGTGATGACGTTCTTCGTGGAGATCGACGAGCTCACGCTCGATGCGGCACGCCACGGCGAGTGGTAGTCGGAGTCGAGTGGCTGCCCCGAGGTCATGAGCCGCACCGCGTCGGAGATCGGGTCGCCGGTGGATTCCGGAGCCACGAGGAATTCACGGAACAATCGCTCGGTTCCGTCGACCTTCCCGAGCCAGTAGACCGGCAGGAGCGGCTGGACCGCGTCAGCGGGACCCGCCGCCGCTCCCTGGCTCTGAACCGGTGCCTCGGGTTCCCCGGACTCCCCGGAGTCCCCGTCGGGCACCGCTGTCGGAAGCTGGACGGGAAGGGTCGTCGTCGGTGCGCTGCCCTGCAGGAGCCCCACGTCCGGAAGGAGGAACACACTGCTGCCCGCGAGCACCGCGCCCGACACCAGGAGCATCCCGCGGAGCCCGAGCCGGTTCTTCTTCAGGGGGTCCTGCTCGTTCATGCCGGCCCCCTTCTGTCGGGCGCGCTGGTGCGCGGTTGGAAACTGTTGCGTGGAATCTTCCCGGTCCGGCCGACCCCCGACGCCTGCGCCGGAGGGATCGGCGACCGCTCGTGGGTCCGGAGCTGCCGGACCTGTTTCAGCTTGGCACAGCACGCGGAGCACGCCGGTGCGAATACGCGCGGTCGGCGGGACTGAAACCTGATCGATACGAACCTGTTGCCGATTCGCGACGAAAGTCGAGCGCCGCTCGGTAAGGCGTAGGCCAACGGACGTCGCGGGAATCAAGGCGCTTCCGCGCCTGTTGACAAAAAGGGGATGCCGTAACATTGGCATCTCTGCCGTGTTGGCATGCTCCGTCCCGGAGGCGGGATCGGCGCCAGGACGGCAGCGCGCAGGACAGCACGCAGGACAGCACGAACAACACACAGTACGACTACTCAGACGAGGGGCGATCGAAGGCCGGACGGCCGAGCTATGAGCGAATCTTCAACAGGCATCAACGTGGCAGGACTCGACACACGGACGTTCGTCTTCGACTCGACGGAGCAGATGGTTCAGGCGCTCGGTTCGAACGACGAGGCCCTGCGTCTGATCGAAGACTCCTTTCCCGGCGTGGGGCTGCAGGCCCGCGGCAATGAACTGACGATTACCGGTCCCTCAGCGGACGTGCTGCGTACCGAGCGGCTCATCGGTGAGATCCAGACCATGGCCACCAACAATGCGACGGTCTCTCCCCACGTCCTCGAGCAGCTGGTCACGATGCTGAAGACGCAGAGCGCTGCCCGGCCGTCGGAAGTGCTGTCCGTGAACATCCTGACCTCGCGCGGCAAGACCATCCGCCCCAAGACGCTCAACCAGAGCACGTACGTCGAAGCGATCGACCGCAACACCATCGTCTTCGGTATCGGCCCGGCGGGTACCGGCAAGACCTACCTGGCCATGGCCAAGGCTGTGCAGGCGCTTCAGCAGAAGGAAGTTAACCGGATCATCCTGACCAGGCCCGCCGTCGAGGCGGGGGAGCGCCTGGGCTTCCTGCCCGGAACCCTCAACGACAAGATCGACCCGTACCTGCGCCCGCTGTACGACGCCCTGCACGACATGATGGACCCGGATTCCATTCCGCGCCTCATGGCGGCGGGCACGATCGAGGTCGCACCCCTGGCGTACATGCGCGGGCGGACCCTGAACGACGCGTTCATCATCCTCGACGAGGCCCAGAACACGACGCCGGAGCAGATGAAGATGTTCCTCACGCGCCTCGGCTTCGGTTCCAAGATGGTGGTGACCGGCGACGTCACGCAGGTGGACCTCCCCAACGGCACCAGCTCGGGACTGCGGATCGTCAGCGAGATCCTCCGGGATGTCAACGATGTCTACTTCAGCGAACTGGACGCCGCCGACGTGGTGCGGCACCGGCTCGTCGGCGACATCGTCAGCGCCTACAGCACGTGGGACGACGAGCAGCGTGCCGGACAGGCGCGCGCCGGCCGTCCGGCGGCGGCACGATGAGCGTCGAGGTCAACAACGAGTCCGGGTACGACGTCGACGAGGAGTCACTCGTCCGCCTCGCGAACTTCCTGTTCGAGGCGCTCTTCCTCCACCCCGAGGCCGAGCTGTCGATCATCCTGGTGGATACGGCGGCGATGGAGAAGCTCCATGTCGAGTGGATGGACGAGCCCGGTCCCACCGATGTGCTCTCCTTCCCGATGGACGAACTGCGTCCGGGTACACCCGGGCGGATCACGCCGGCCGGACTGCTCGGGGACATCGTGCTGTGCCCGGAGGTCGCAGCGTCCCAGGGCGCGGCCGCGGGCCACAGCACGAACGACGAACTGTTGCTCCTGACCACGCACGGCGTCCTCCACCTCCTCGGCTACGACCACGCGGAACCCGAGGAGGAGAAGGAGATGTTCGGCCTGCAGCGCCAGCTCCTGTCGGACTTCCTCGGCGGCACCGCACCCCAGGAGACCAGCGCTTGACCATCTGGCTCCTCGGGCTCATGGCCCTGCTCTTCGCCCTCACCGCCGCCCTCGTGACCGCTGCCGAAGCGGCCTTCAGCTACCTCCCGCGGCAGGAGGGCGAAGTCCTCGTCCAGGAGTCACGCACTCCGTCGCTCCGCCGCATCCTCGAAGCCCCCGTCGCCCACATGCATGCGCTGCGATTCTGGCGCGTCTGGTTCGAAATGGCGGGGGCCGTCGCCGTCGCCATCCTGTTCCACGACCTGCTGGACAACGTCTGGCTCGCCGGGCTCCTGGCGACAGCAGTGATGGCGGCCGTCGGGTTTGTGATCGTTGGAGTCTCTCCGCGCCAGCTCGGGCGGATGCATGCCCCCGCCGTCGTCCGTCTGACCGCCGGCCTGGTGGCCACCCTGTGCACCGTCCTCGGACCCATCCCGCGCTGGCTCGTGCAGATCGGCAGCTCGATCACCCCGGGCGCCGCACGCGATGAAGCCGCGTTCTTCACCCAGGAGGAGTTCCGCGAGCTCCTCTCCCGTGCCTCGGACGCGGAGATGATCGAGGACAACGAGGCCGAGCTCATCCACTCGGTGTTCGAACTCGGTGACACGAAGGTGCGCTCCGTGATGGTTCCGCGCACGGACATGGTCACCATCGAATCGGGCTCCACGCTGAACCAGGCGATGTCGCTCTTCCTGCGCTCGGGGTATTCGAGGATCCCCGTCATCGGGGAGAGCTCGGACGACATCAAGGGCCTGCTGTACCTGAAGGACGTCGTCGCGAGCCTGCATGGCCGCCCGGCGTCCAACCTCTCGCGACCGGTGGACGGGGACTGCAGGCCGGCACGGTACGTCCCGGAATCGAAGCCCGTGGGCGACCTGCTCCGGGAGCTGCAGCGCGAATCCACGCATGTGGCCATCGTCATCGACGAGTACGGCGGAACGGCCGGGCTCGTCACCCTCGAGGACCTCATCGAGGAGATCGTGGGGGAGATCGTCGACGAGTACGACTCCGAGGTGCCGGAGCAGGAACGGCTCGCCGACGGCGAATACCGCGTGAGCGCCCGGATGGGGATCGACGACCTCGGCGAGCTCTTCGGCCTCGACCTCGACGACGAGGAAGTCGACACGGTGGGCGGACTGCTGGCAAAGACCCTCGGAAGGGTGCCGATCGTAGGATCCGAGGTCACAATTGACGGTATCGGCCTGCGGGCCGAGCGTGTGGAGGGCCGACGCAACAGGGTCTCCCACGTCATCGCATACCGCCTACCACCCGAGAACACCGAGCAGGACGAACGAGAGACGATAGAGGCTGACAATGAGCGACGCTAAGCACAGGGCCGGATTCGTCTCGCTCGTCGGACGGCCCAACGCCGGAAAGTCCACCCTGACGAACGCCCTGGTGGGGCAGAAGGTCGCCATCACGTCGGCCAAGCCGCAGACCACCCGGCACACCATCCGCGGCATCGTCAACCGGCCGGACTCGCAGATCGTCCTCGTGGACACTCCGGGGCTGCACCGGCCGCGCACCCTGCTGGGCCAGCGCCTCAACGACCTCGTCGCTGATACACTCGCCGAGGTCGACGCCGTCGGGTTCTGCCTCCCGGCCAACGAGAAGATCGGTCCCGGTGACCGATTCATCGCGGAGCAGCTGGCGCGGCTCCAGCGCAAGCCGCTGATCGCGGTGGTGACGAAGACCGACCTCGTCGACCGCCAGGCACTGACCGAGCAGCTCCTTGCCGTGTCGAAGCTCGGTACCGACGTGGCGGGTCCCGAGGGGTGGGCGGACATCGTGCCGGTGTCGGCCGCCGACGGCTTCCAGGTGGACACCGTCGCAGAGGTGTTCAGCAACCACATGCCGGAATCGCCGGTACTGTACCCCGGCGGCGAGCTGACGGACGAGCCGGAGGCCGTCATGGTCGCCGAACTCGTCCGGGAGGCCGCCCTCGAGGGCGTCCGTGACGAGATGCCGCACTCGATCGCGGTCGTAGTCGAGGAGATGATTCCGCGCGAGGGACGCAGCGAGGACAACCCGATGCTCGATGTCCACGTGAACCTCTACGTCGAGCGGCCGTCCCAGAAGGCGATCATCATCGGCAAGGGCGGCGCCCGCCTCAGGGAGGTCGGCACGAACGCCCGCCGCGGGATCGAGGCCCTGCTGGGAACCCGGATCTACCTCGACCTGCACGTCAAGGTGGCCAAGGACTGGCAGCGCGATCCCAAGCAGCTGGTCAAGCTCGGCTTCTAGCCGGCACTTCCTCCCGGCCCCGCGCCGGCACCGATCCCATCCGAAGGAGCCCGGGCATGACCCGCCGAACGTCCCCTGAGGGCGCCGACAGCGCCAGTGATGCCCTTTCGGCAACTGCCCCCGCCACGGCGGGCGGCACGAACGCGGTCGGCGGCACGAACGCGGCGGACGGCATGAACGCGGTGGAGGGCGCGCACCCGGCCGGGCGGCACCTCGGCAACGCGCGCGGGAGGCTTCGGGTGGTGGCCATCGTGGTGGCGTCGGTCCTCGTGGCCGCCGTCGCGTTCGTCGCCGTCCAGGTGTTCCGCCTGCAGTCCAACGTGGCCACGATGCCGCTCAACCTCGGCGGGGAATCGGCCCTCCCGGTCGATTCCAGCACCGATCCGCTCCAGATCCTGATCCTCGGTACCGACACCCGGACCGGCAACAGTGGCGAATTCATCGGCGGCGAAGACCTCTCATCGGGCGAGGGGAACTCGGACGTCATGATGCTGGTGACGCTCTCGGCGGATCGGGAGGACGTCACGGTCGTCTCGTTCCCCCGTGACCTCCTGGTGCCCCTGCCCAGCTGCACCAATCCCGAGACGGGCGAGTCGTCCCAGGAGATGGACCTCGGCCAGCTCAACGGGGCCCTCCAGGAGGGCGGACCGGGCTGCACCGTCGCGGCGATCAACAACCTCACGGGCCTGTCCATCGACCACTTCATGATGGCGGACTTCAACGCGGTCAAGGAACTGTCCTCCACGCTCGGCGGCGTGGAGGTCTGCGTCGAGGAGCCGGTGGACGACGAATACTCCGGGCTGTCCCTGCCCGCCGGCACCAGTGAGGTCGAGGGTGACCAGGCACTGGCCTTCCTGCGAACGCGCCACAGCTTCGGCGACGGCGGCGACACCGGGCGCATCGCTGCCCAGCAGTCCTTCATGGCGTCCATGGCCCGCAAGGTGCAGGCCGAGGGCACGCTGACCAACCTGCCCAAGCTCTACGCGATCGCCGACACGATCACCCGCAACCTCACTGTCGACGAGGGACTGTCCCGGCCGACCGAACTGCTGAAGATCGCCGATCGCATGAAGGCCGTCGATCTCGGCAACATCGCCTTCGTGACGGTGCCTACCGAACCATGGGTCGAGGACCCCAACCGGCTGGTCCTCGACGAGGAGGGCGCCGCACCGCTCTTCGAGGCGCTGCGCGAGGATCGCGGCCTCACCGAGGAGGCTCCCGAGGCCTCGACACCTGCGCCCAGTGCCAGCTCGGCCCCGGCCACTCCCGAGGCTCCGGCCATCGATCCTGCGACCGTTCCCGTCCTGGTCATCAACGCGACGACGGACGCCGACCGCGCGGTCGAGGTGCAGCAGATCCTTGTGGACGCCGGGTACTCGCAGGCCACGCCGTACGAGTCGGTCCCGGCCGAGACGACGCAGATCTTGTTCGGAACCGGCTACGACGCGGCGGCCGCCGACCTCGCTGCCCGGTTCGGGGTTCCCGCCAGCCAGGTGCAGTTCAGCGGAACCGCCGTCGGGATCGAGCTGCTCGTCGGCGCCGACCTCGCGAGCGGTTCCCGGGTCGTCGTCCCGCCGCTCGGCAGCGAGCTGCAGGGCCAGACGGCGGACCAGGTGACCTGCCAGGCGTCGTCGGGGTTCTAGCCGGAGCTGCTCGGCCCGTATGTGGCCGGAAGTCATGCACCGGGATACCTGGGCCGGAATACCTCGGCCGGAATTCGTGGTCGAGGCCGGCCCGCCGCATCCCGCCGGGCGACGGGATGCGGCGGTGCCGCCCTACCAGATGCGGACCCGCTCCTCGGGTGTCAGCCACAGGCCGTCCTGCCCGCCCACGCCGAACGCCTCGTGGAACTCGTCCAGGTTCCGCACCACCTGGTTGCAGCGGAACTCGTTGGGTGAGTGCGGGTCGACGGTGAGGCGCCGTTTGGCCTCCTCGGGGCGGATCTTCTGCTGCCAGCAGGTGGCCCAGGACAGGAAGAACCGCTGGGTCCCGGTCAGGCCGTCCACCACAGGGGCCTCGGCGCCTCCGAGGCTCAGGAGATAAGCGCGGTAGCTGATGCCGAGTCCGCCGAGGTCCCCGATGTTCTCGCCCAGGGTCAGTTCCCCGTTCACCGTCCGGCCCGGGACCTCCGAGGGCTCGAGCGCGGCGTACTGCGCCACGAGCCGCCCGGTCAGGGCGTCGAACGCCGTCCTGTCGTCCTCGCTCCACCAGTTGTGCAGGCGGCCGGTCCCGTCGAACTGGGAGCCCTTGTCGTCGAACCCGTGCCCGATCTCGTGCCCGATGACCGCGCCGATGGCACCGTAGTTGACGGCGTCGTCGGCCTCGATGTCGAAGAACGGAGGCTGGAGGATGGCGGCAGGGAAGACGATCTCGTTCATGGTCGGCATGTAGTAGGCGTTGACCGTCTGCGGGGTCATGAGCCATGCGCCGCGGTCGATCGGCTGCCCGAGCTTGTCCAGTTGCCTGCGGTGCTCGAACTCCGCTGCGCGAAGGGCGTTGCCGTACAGGTCGGACGGCAGGACCTCGAGCGGCCCGTAGTCGATCCACTTGTCGGGGTAGCCGATCTTCGTGGTGAACTGCGCGAGCTTCTCGAGCGCCCTGGCCCGGGTCCCGTCGGTCATCCAGGTGAGAGCGGTGATGCTCGACTCGTAGGCCGCGATGAGGTTGCCCACCAGCTCGAGCATCGCGGCCTTGTGCGTGGCCGGGAAGTGCCGCTCGACGTAGCGCTGCCCGATGGCCTCGCCCATGGCACCCTCGACCAGGGCCACACCGCGCTTCCACCGGTCCTTCAACCGGGGGGTCCCTGCAAGGTGCGTGCCGTAGAAGGCGAAGGCGGCGTCGACGAAGCGCTCGTCGAGGTAGTCCGCGGCATGCAGCAGGACGCGGCTGACAAGCCACTCGCGCCAGGTCCCGAGGTCCTCCGCTGCGAGCGCCGCGTCGAGTCCGCGGACGAAGTCGGGCTGGTTGACCACGAGCTCCGCGGACTGGTGCGGCTCGTCCGTCACGATCCGCAACCAGGGGACGAGGTGCCCGGAGAGGCCGGCGACGTCGTCGTGCTGGACCAGGTTGTAGGTCTTCTGCGGGTCCCGCCGTTCTACGCTGCCCATGGACGACGCCGCGAGGCGTGTCTCGAGCGCGAGCACACGATCGGCCGCGCCGGAGGGATCGTCCGCGGCGACGAGTGCGAAGAGTGCCGCGAGCAGGTCGCGGTACCTGTCCCTCGTCTCCGCGAAGCCCTCCTCGCGGTAGTACGACTCGTCCGGCAGTCCGAGGCCCGACTGGTACAGGTGCAGCAGGTACCGCTCGGGGTTGCCGGCGTCGTTGCTCACGTAGGGTGCAACGAGTCCCTGGACTCCCGACCGGGTGAGGCCCGCGCTGAGGTCCACGAGTTCCTCGACCGTCGTGATCGCGGCGATGCGCTCGAGCAGCGGCACGATCGGGGCGGCTCCCTCCGCCTCGATGCGGTCGGTGTCCATGAAGTCCGCGTAGAGGGTGCCCAGCTTCGCCCCGATCGGGTCCGTCGATCCCTCGCCCGCGCGGGCAGCCTCCTCGATGATGGTGCGGACCGCGAGCTCCGACGCGTCGCGCAACGCGGTGAAGGAGCCTGTTAGCGGACGGTCGTCGGGGATGACCGTCTCCCTCAGCCACACGCCGTTGGCGTGCCGGAAGAGGTCGTCCTGGGGCCGGACCGTCCCGTCGAGATGAGCCGGATCGAGTGTGCTGATCGTCATTGTCGCTTCCCGTTTCCTCGTGTTGCGGGGGAGGGTGGCGCTCGTCCGAACGCCCCGCAAGCCATCCTATGCGCCGTGCTATGGTGGCACTGTGCGCGCGCAGCTGACTCTTCTTCGGTGCCGCGGCGAGGCCATCTAGGACATTCGAGCTACTGGCCAATCCTCGCTGCGGAGTCTGCGTTGCCCGGCCGCCAGCATCCTCAGTTCCAACAGACAAGGCCGATTCCCATGCACAACGCACAGAAAACCTCCGGAATGCCGTTCGGCAAGTACCGACCCTTCCAGGACCTGATCTCCGTCGAGCTGCCCGACCGCACGTGGCCGGACAAGGTCATCACCAAGGCGCCCCGCTGGTGCGCGGTGGACCTGCGCGACGGCAACCAGGCCCTGATCGACCCGATGAACCCCGAGCGCAAGCACAAGATGTTCGACCTCCTCGTGCAGATGGGCTACAAGGAGATCGAGGTCGGGTTCCCCTCGGCGTCCCAGACCGACTTCGACTTCGTCCGCCAGCTCATCGAGGGCGACCGCATTCCCGACGACGTCACCATCCAGGTGCTGACCCAGTCCCGTGAGCACCTGATCGAGCGCACCTACGCGTCCCTCGAGGGCGCCGACCGCGCCATCGTCCACCTCTACAACTCGACGTCGGTGCTGCAGCGGCGCGTCGTGTTCAACCAGGACCAGGACGGCATCATCGACATCGCCCTCCAGGGGGCACGCCTCTGCCGCAAGTTCGAGGAGAACATGGGCGATACGGCGATCACCTACGAGTACTCGCCGGAATCCTTCACCGGGACCGAACTCGAGTTCGCCGCGCGGATCAGCAACGAGGTCTCGTCCGTGTTCGAGGCCTCCGCGGACCGCCAGATGATCCTGAACCTGCCGGCCACCGTGGAGATGGCCACCCCCAACGTCTACGCCGATTCCATCGAGTGGATGACCCGGAACCTCGCGGACCGGGACAGCATCATCCTGTCCCTGCACCCGCACAACGACCGCGGGACCGGCGTCGCAGCCGCCGAACTGGGCTACCTCGCCGGTGCAGACCGCATCGAGGGCTGCCTCTTCGGCAACGGGGAGCGCACCGGCAACGTGGACCTGGTGACGCTGGGGATGAACCTCTTCAGCCAGGGCATCGACCCGGAGATCGACTTCTCCGACATGGACTCCATCCGCCGCACCGCGGAGTACTGCAACCAGCTCAGCGTGCCCGAACGCTCGCCCTACGGCGGCGACCTCGTGTTCACGGCGTTCTCGGGTTCGCACCAGGACGCCATCAAGAAGGGCTTCGAGAGCATGGAGCGCGACGCCGCCGCAGCCGGCGTCGGAGTCGACGACCTGCCCTGGGCCGTTCCGTACCTGCCGATCGATCCGAAGGACATCGGGCGCTCCTACGAAGCGGTCATCCGGGTCAACTCGCAGTCGGGCAAGGGCGGTGTCGCCTACCTGCTCAAGAACGAGCACAGCCTCGACCTGCCGCGCCGGGCGCAGATCGAGTTCTCCGGCGTCATCCAGCGCCGGACCGAGACCCAGGGCGGCGAGGTCAGCGGTGCGCAGCTGTGGTCGGTCTTCCAGGACGAGTACCTGCCGACCCGCGCAGAAGGCGGCTCCGAGGCCTGGGGCCACTACGAGCTGACGTCGGTCAACACGGACACCGCGGAGGACGGCTCGTTCAAGCTCGTGGCGACGCTCCTGGTGGATGGGGTGCAGCAGCGCAGGAGTGCTCAGGGCAACGGCCCGATCGATGCGCTGCTGGCCATCCTCAGCCACGACGGCGTCGACGTCCGCGTCCTCGACTACACCGAGCATGCCCTGTCCTCCGGCGGGAACGCCCGTGCTGCCGCGTACGTCGAGTGCGCGGTCGGGGAGCGGGTGCTGTGGGGCGTGGGGATCGACGCCAACACGACGATGGCAGCGCTGAAGGCAGTCATCTCCGCCGTCAACCGCGCCATCCGCGACGCCGCCTGATTCCGGCTCTTTCCACCTGCCACCCCCGCGCCTCCCGAGCTCCGCGGGGGTGGCAGGTGGGAGAATGGTTCCGTGCCTTCATCGACAGCCTTCCGCACCTACCGCACCGAAGGTGTCGTCCTGCGGACCTACAAGCTCGGTGAGGCGGACCGCATCATCGTGCTCCTGACGCGTGAGCACGGCCAGGTCCGTGCGGTGGCCAAGGGCGTGCGCAGGACCAGCAGCAAGTTCGGATCGCGCCTGGAGCCCTTCATGTCCGTCGACCTCCTGCTGGCGCACGGCCGGAACCTCGACGTCGTCACCCAGGCCCAGACGAAGGGCGCCTACGGGCACGGCATCGCCTCCGACTACGGCCGGTACACCGCCGCGACGGCCATCGCCGAGACCGCTGAACGCCTGACGGACATCGGCGAGGGCGGGGGAGCGCAGTATGCGCTCGTCGCCGGCGCGTTCTCGGCGCTCAGCCGCAACCTGCACCCGTCCGAGCTCATCCTCGACTCCTACCTCCTGCGCGCACTCGCGACCGCGGGCTGGGCCCCCAGCTTCACGGACTGCGCCCGGTGCGGCGCCCCCGGCCCGCACTCCGCCTTCTCCGCGCCGCTCGGCGGGGCCGTCTGTCCGTCGTGCCGCCCGCCCGGCGCCGCGTCGCCGTCGGCCGCCACGATGGAACTGCTCGGAGCCCTGCTGACGGGCGACTGGGCGATCGCGGACGCGTCGGACAACGGCGCCCGCCGCGAAGCCGCCGGACTCGTGGCGGCCTTCCTGCAATGGCACCTCGAACGCGGGGTCGCCTCCCTCAAACATGTGGAGCGTGTATGAAGAACCCCGCACATCGTCCCGTGGCGCCGTGGCCCCACCCGAGCGGTGAGCAGGCGCCGTCGATCCCGCGCCAGTTCGTGCCGGCGCACGTGGCGATCGTCATGGACGGCAATGGTCGCTGGGCGAACGAGCGGGGCCTGCCGCGTACCGAGGGCCACAAGGCCGGGGAGGCCGCGCTGCTCGACGTCATGGCGGGCGCCATCGAGATCGGCGTCCGGCATGTCTCCGTGTACGCGTTCAGCACCGAGAACTGGAAGCGGTCCCCCGAGGAGGTGCGCTTCCTCATGGGCTTCAACAAGGAGGTGCTGAGGCGCCGGCGGGACCAGCTCGACGAGTGGGGCGTCCGCATCCGCTGGTCCGGGCGCCGGCCGAAGCTCTGGCAGTCGGTGATCCGCGAACTGGAGGACGCCGAGCAGCACACGGCGCACAATACGACGTGCACGCTCACGATGTGCGTGAACTACGGCGGTCGCGCCGAGATCGCCGACGCCGCCAGGGCCATCGCCGAGGACGTCGCGGCCGGCACCCTGAAGGCCTCGTCGGTCAGCGAGAAGACCATCCAGCGGTACCTGGACGAACCCGACCTGCCCGACGTCGACCTGTTCCTCCGCACGTCGGGCGAGCAGCGGTTGTCGAACTTCATGCTCTGGCAGTCGGCCTACGCGGAGATGGTGTTCATGAACACGCTGTGGCCCGACGTCGACCGACGGACGCTGTGGCGCGCGGTCGAGGAGTACGCCTCACGCGACCGCCGGTACGGGGGAGCGGTGGACAAGGCTGCCGCGGGCCGCGCGTCCTCCTAGCGACGGAAGCCATCCGGGTGGAGGCCATTCTCCCGGAAGAGCCTGCGCGCGGGCACGTACGCGTCCAGCCACCAGGCGGCGATCCCGACCGCCTGCCTTCTCACCTCGCGGCGTGAGAGGAAGACGTCGTGCAGGGCGCCCGGAAGCCGCCGGATGGTGACGTTGGGACCGAGTTCGGCCGCGCGGCGCACCATCGGGGTGACGTCGAGGACGCTGTCCGTCTCCAGCATCGCGCTGTTCCAGCTGGTGCTGATGGTGGACGCCTTCGAACAGAGGACGAGCACCGGGACGTCGATCGACACGCCGCGGGCGAGGGCCGCATGGCCGGCCAGGACGGCCGCCAGCCAGCCGGCTCGGATGGGGAAGCCGGCCTCGGGACGCCACGCGGGGTCGATGCTCCACTCGCCGTCGCGAGTGTCGCTGATGCTGCGGAAGTAGAAGCCGAGCTCGGGCAGTCGCAGCCGGGTCTTCGGCCGACGCCGTGACACCGCCAGGATGCCCTGCGCGGCCGTCCGCAGCTGTGCGCTGCCCTGGGTGTCGAGCCATGGGCTGTTGAGGACGAGCGCAGAGATCCGCCCCGGGTTGCGGGCGGCCCAGAGCGCCGTGGTCAGCCCGCCGGTGGAGTGCGCCATCAGTACCAGGTCGAGGGAAGAGCCTGCGGAAGTGTCTGCGGAAGAGGCCGCGGCGGAGTTGCCGCCGCGGCGGGCGGCCAAGCGGTCCTTCAGTGCCTCGATCGCCGCCTCGAGGTCGGCATCGTAGTCGTCGAGGGACGTGGTGAATCCGGGGGTCTGGCCCGGCAGGAGGCTCCGGCCGTACTTGTGGAGGTCCAGGGCGAAGAACGCCCAGCCGTGGGCGTGCAGTGTCCGGGCGAGCTCCGCATGGAAGAAGTAGTCGCTGAAACCGTGCACGTAGAGCACCGCCCGCGCCGGTCCGCCCTGCTGCGCGTCGTCCCCGGCGGTTACGTCGTCGGGCTCGTACGCGACGAGTGTGGCGACGCGCGGCCCCTCGTCGTCGGGCTCCAGCGGGAGTGTCAGCGCACGGAAGGATTCGCCGAGGATGTCCTCCGACCAGAGCTCGTCCATGCGACGACCCTACCGCCGACCCCGCCGACCTGGCCGGTGACCCCCGGCGACTACTGCCGACCCCGCCGACCCCGCCGACCCGAGCCCGTCCTGAGTTGGTGCCCGCCCCGTCCGCGTGGAATTCTGGAGGTATGCGCTTCTACCCGACCTTCTTCCGGATCGTGTTCTCCGGGATGGACGCCGAACGGGCCCACAGGATCGGGTTCGCCCTGATCCGGGCCGTCGACCTTCCACCTGTGGGGTGGGCCCTGCGGCGTTTCTGCGCACCCGATCCCCGCCTCGCCACGACCGCCTTCGGAGTGGACTTCCCGTCACCGTTCGGCCTCGCTGCCGGTTTCGACAAGGCGGGCAAGGGCGTGCTTCCGCTGACCGCGCTCGGCTTCGGGCATGTGGAGATCGGGACGATCACAGGCCAGGCCCAGCCAGGCAATCCGGCGCCCCGGCTCTTCCGGCTCGTCGAGGACAGGGCGGTTATCAACCGGATGGGCTTCAACAACGACGGCGCTGCCGCCGTCGCCCCGCGCCTGCGGTCGGCCCGGCAGCGGCTGGCCCGGCGCTACGGTGCGCGTTCCCGCCCGATCGTGGGGGTCAACATCGGCAAGACCAAGAAGGTGGACCTCGCCGATGCCGTCGCCGACTACCTTGTGAGCGCCGAGCAGCTGGCCCCCGTGGCGGACTACCTCGTGGTCAACGTGTCCTCGCCGAACACCCCGGGCCTCCGGCTGCTCCAGACCGTCGAGTCGCTCCGGCCCCTGCTCGAAGCGGTCCGGCGCACGGCCGATGAGGCGGCGGGACGGCATGTGCCGCTCCTCGTCAAGATCGCCCCCGACCTGATGGACTCCGACATCGACGACGTCGGAGCCCTCGCCCTGGATCTGGGGCTGGACGGCATCGTGGCCACGAACACCACCATCACGCGCGAGAACCTCGTCACCGATCCCGCCACCGTGATGGCCAAGGGCGTGGGCGGCTTGAGCGGCGCACCGCTCAAGGCTCGGTCCCTCGAGGTCCTCAAGCGTCTCCGAGCGGCCGTGGGGGATCAGCTCGCCATCGTCGCCGTCGGCGGCGTCGAAACCCCCGAGGACGTCCTCGAGCGTCTGGAGGCCGGCGCCACCCTGGTCCAGGGGTACACGGCGTTCCTCTACGAGGGTCCCTTCTGGGCGCGCCGGATCAACCGCGGCCTGCTGCGCTCCGGCCGCCCCGCGGCGGCCTGATCAGACGGAACCCGGTCCGTTCGGCGGCCGCCTGACCAGACGGAAGCCGCCCGACCAGACGAAAGAAGCCGGGCCCGAGGGCCCGGCTTCTTCGGTTCCTGCAACCTCAGTTACTCCAACCGCGGTTCCTGCGATCGCACGGCATGCGGTAGCGGCATCAGGACATGCAGATCAGACGCGCAGATCGGGTGATGCTCAGGAGGGGTACTGTCCCCGGCGGACCTGCGGCTTCGGGAGGCGCAGGCGGCGGAGCTGCAGCGCACGCGTCACGCCGTACCAGAGGTCGCCCTGGTTGGGGGAGCCGAACTTCTCGGTCAGCTTCTTCTTCAGCTTCCGGCGCAGCAGGACGCAGTCGACGATCACGGCGACGATGAGCACCCAGAAAGCCATCAGGACGGCGCTCTGCACCGCGACGGACTGGAAGAAGCTCAGGACCACGAACACCAGGGCGGCGATCATGAGGAACTCGCCGATGTTGAGGCGGGCGTCGACGAACTGGCGGATGTAGCGACGGTTCGGGCCCTTGTCCCGCAGCGGCAGGTAGCGCTCGTCATCGGTGTCGAGGGCCTGGCGCATCCTTGCGCGTTCGTCGCGCACGCTCGTACGGCTCTGGTCGCGGGCGGCCTTGCGGTCGCTGGGAACGAGGGGCCGCTTGCGCGCGGCCTCCTGCACGCTGCGCTTGGGCGTCGGTGCGCCCTTGCCCTGGGCGCGCAGCGCTTCGTGGGTGCGTGAAGCGCTGTCAACGGCTTCCTGGGCAGGCGGGGTTTCTTTTCGTCCGAACACCCCTTCAGGATACCGGCTCGGTGTCCGGCGGACGCCCCTCAGGAGTGCGGGCTTCGACACCGGTCCACGGCGGCGCTCCACCGCACGGCCGCGTGTGTAGGGTTCTGGCATGACTTCCACGAATACCACCGAGCAGTCGCGCGACCGGTCGCGCGTCGTCGAGCAGTTACGGGCAAGCGTCGATGCGGCGTTCCCCCGCATCGTCGAGCAGCTCTCGGGCCTCGTCGCCATCCAGGGCATCGCCTGGGAAGCGTTCGACGCGGCCGAGCTGGACCGCAGCGCCCACGCCGTCGCCGCGCTGATCCGGGGTGTCGGCATCGACGATGTCCGCGTCCTGCGCGTCGACAACGGCGGGACTCCCGGCGGGCCCGCCGTCGTCGCCCGGCGCGCCGCGGCCGAGGGCAAGCCGACCGTCCTCCTCTACGCCCACCACGACGTGCAGCCGCCCGGGGATCCGGCGCTCTGGGAGACGGAGCCCTTCGTCGCCACGGAGCGCGACGGCAGGCTCTACGGTCGCGGAGCGGCCGACGACAAGGCGGGCATCATGGCGCACGTCGGCGCCTTCGGAGCCCTCACCGAAGTACTCGGCGACTCCTTCGGGGTCGGGGTGACACTCTTCATCGAAGGGGAGGAGGAGGCCGGCTCGCCGACCTTCCGCACGTTCCTCGAGACGTACCGCGACGAGCTCGAGGCCGACGTGATCGTCGTCGCCGACTCCAGCAACTGGAAAGTGGGCGTACCGGCACTGACCACGAGCCTGCGCGGGCTGGTGGACGGCACCATCGAGGTGCAGGTCCTCGACCACGCCGTCCACTCCGGCATGTTCGGCGGACCGGTCCTCGACGCACCGACCCTCCTCGCGCGGCTCATCGCGACGCTGCATGACGACGCCGGCGACGTCGCCATCGCGGGCCTGCGGGGTGGCGACCTCGCATCGGTCGAGTACGACGAGCGGGACTACCGTTCGGACGCCTCGGTGCTCGACGGCGTCGAGCTCGCCGGCACGGGGTCGATCGCCTCCCGCCTGTGGCACAAGCCGGCCCTGTCCATCATCGGCATGGACATCCCGAGCGTTGCCCTGTCCTCCAACACGCTGCTGCCGCGGGCGCGCGCCAAGTTCAGCCTCCGGCTCGCTCCCGGCGAGGATCCCCAGGCCGCCATGGACGCCGTGCGGGCCCACGTCGAGTCCCACGCACCCTTCGGGGCCAGGGTCACGTTCACGCCGGGGGAGAGCGGCAGCCCCTTCCAGACGGACACCTCCGAGCCGGCGTCGCGCCTGGCGCTGGAGGCACTCGGGGAGGCCTGGGGCGTGCAGCCCGTGGAGGCCGGCATGGGCGGCTCCATCCCCTTCATCGCCGACCTGACCGAGCTCTTCCCCTCGGCGCAGATCCTGATCACGGGCGTCGAGGACCCGGATTCGCGGGCCCACAGCGCCAACGAGTCGCTGCACCTGGGCGAGTTCCGGAAGGCCGTCCTCGCCGAGGCGATCCTGCTTGCCCGGCTCAACGACGAGGGACTCACCGACGCGTGAACGCCCGGCCCGGACGGGAGGGCGGAAATGTTTCAGACCTCCCGTCCGTTATGTCTGGAGCGTGCACGGCTACCATTGGATCAAGCCGTGTGCGCCACACCGCGGACGGCACTGAGAGCGGACACCATGGGTCCGAGCTAGGAGAAACACTATGAGCACATCGACCACCGAAACAGGGTCCCTCCAGGAGTCCTCGGAACTTCCCGTGCACGAGGTCAACCTGTCCGATGTCGCAGCCGGCAAGGTACGCAGCCTCCTCGAGCAGGAAGGACGCACCGACCTCCGTCTGCGCGTCGCGGTCCAGCCGGGCGGCTGCTCCGGGCTGATCTACCAGCTGTACTTCGACGAGCGCGTCCTGGACGGCGATGCGGTACGGAACTTCGACGGAGTCGAGGTCATCGTGGACAAGATGAGCGTCCCCTACCTGTCCGGTGCATCCATCGACTTCGAGGACACCATCTCGAAGCAGGGATTCACCATCGACAACCCGAACGCAGGCGGATCCTGCGCCTGTGGGGACTCCTTCCACTAACACGTCGCGGGGGCCCGGAACACCACTGCAAAGGTGTGTTCCGGGCCTTTTGCATGTCACCAGATCGCCGGCCGTACAGGTAAGCTCTACAGTGAGTAGTAAAACTGGATGTGCTCCCCGGGCAGCTTCATGGGCGGGTGGCAACGCACGTAGAAAAGGAAGGTCCGTCTGTGAGTTCGCAGGACCGAACCGGTAGCAAGCGCGTCAGGATCGCGAAGATCTCCAGCATCTCGCTGGCTGGCGCCCTCCTACTGACCGGCTGTTCGGCACAAGCCCAGAACGGTTGGCTCCCGGCAGACCGGGACAACACCAATCACACCGGGATCATCACCGATCTGTGGGTCAATTCGTGGATCGCGGCGCTGGTCGTCGGCATCATCACGTGGGGCCTGATCATCTGGTGCATGGTCGCCTACCGCCGCCGGAAGAACGACACCGGCTACCCGCGGCAGATGAGCTACAACCTGCCGCTCGAGATCTTTTACCTGACCATCCCGCTGTTCATGGTGCTCGTGTTCTTCTACTTCACCGAGCGCGACATCAACACGATCGACGCCCGCGTCGAGGACCCCGATGTCATCGTGGACGTCCGTGGCAAGCAGTGGGCGTGGGATTTCAACTACGTCACCGAGGACAAGTACTCCACGGGAGAGCAGGCCCACCTCACGGGGGAGCCGGGCCGGGTCGATGACCTGCCGACCCTGTACCTGCCCGTGAACCGGAGTGTCGAGCTCCAGCTCAACGCCCGCGATGTGCAGCACTCGTTCTTCGTCCCGGCGTTCCTGCAGAAGCGGGACCTCTACCCGGGACGCACCAACTACATCAACCTCACCCCTACCAAGGAGGGGACCTTCGCGGGTAAGTGCGCCGAGCTGTGCGGTCAGTACCACTCGGAGATGCTCTTCAACGTCAAGGTCGTCTCGCAGGCGGAATTCGACGCGCAGATGGCGCAGCTGGAAGACGGTCAGCTCGGTGACGAGTACGACCGCGACTCCTACCCAGAGGATGATCCCGATACCGACCCAGCCAGGAGCAGCAGCTGATGTCCACCTTCGAATACACCCTTGAGGAAGCCGGCACCATAGCCGCTCCGCGTGTTGTTCCCAGGTCCAAGGGACGCATCGTCGTCAACTGGATCACGACGACGGACCACAAGACCATCGGGTACATGTACCTGATCTCCTCGTTCGTCTTCTTCTGCTTCGCCGGCGTGATGGCGCTGCTCATCCGCGCCGAGCTCTTCGAGCCCGGGATGCAGGTCCTGCAGACGAAGGAGCAGTACAACCAGCTGTTCACGATGCACGGCACCGTGATGCTCCTGATGTTCGCGACACCGCTGTTCGCCGGCTTCACCAACGTCATCATGCCGCTGCAGATCGGGGCACCCGACGTCGCGTTCCCGCGACTGAACGCCCTGGCCTTCTGGTTCTTCCTCTTCGGCAGCACCATCGCGGTCTCCGGCTTCATCACACCCCAGGGTGCGGCCTCGTTCGGCTGGTTCGCGTACGCCCCGCTCTCGAGCACCACGTTCTCGCCGGGCATCGGCGGGGACCTGTGGGTCTTCGGCCTCGCCCTGTCCGGCTTCGGCACCATCCTCGGTGGCGTCAACTTCGTCACGACGATCATCTGCATGCGTGCTCCGGGCCTGACAATGTGGCGGATGCCGATCTTCACCTGGAACGCCCTCATCACCTCGATCCTGGTGCTGATGGCCTTCCCGCCGTTCGCTGCAGCCCTGTTCGCGCTCGGTGCCGACCGCCGCTTCGGCGCCCACATCTTCGACCCGGAAGCCGGCGGTGCCATCCTGTGGCAGCACCTCTTCTGGTTCTTCGGTCACCCCGAGGTGTACATCATCGCGCTGCCGTTCTTCGGCATCGTCTCCGAGATCTTCCCCGTCTTCAGCCGCAAGCCGATCTTCGGCTACAAGGGCCTCGTGTACGCGACGATCTCGATCGCCGCACTCTCCGTGACGGTGTGGGCGCACCACATGTACGTCACCGGCGCGGTGCTGCTGCCGTTCTTCGCCTTCATGACCATGCTCATCGCCGTGCCGACGGGCGTGAAGTTCTTCAACTGGATCGGCACCATGTGGCGCGGCTCCATCACGTTCGAGACCCCGATGCTGTGGAGCATCGGCTTCCTCGTGACCTTCCTCTTCGGCGGTCTGACCGGCATCATCCTGGCGTCACCGCCGCTGGACTTCCACGTCTCGGACACCTACTTCGTCGTGGCCCACTTCCACTACGTGGTCTTCGGGACCGTCGTGTTCGCGATGTTCGCCGGCTTCTACTTCTGGTGGCCCAAGTTCACCGGCAAGATGCTGAACGAGCGCCTCGGCAAGATCCACTTCTGGATGCTGTTTCTCGGCTTCCACGCCACCTTCCTGATCCAGCACTGGCTCGGCGTCGAGGGCATGCCCCGCCGCTACGCGGACTACCTGCCCGAGGACGGCTTCACGGCGATGAACCAGTTCTCGACCATCGGTTCCTTCGTCCTCGGAGCCTCGCTGATCCCGTTCTTCTGGAACGTCTACATCACGTGGCGCAGTGGCAAGAAGGTCGAGGTGGACGATCCCTGGGGCTTCGGTGCCTCGCTGGAGTGGGCGACGTCGTGCCCGCCCCCACGCCACAACTTCACCTCGCTTCCGCGCATCCGCTCGGAGCGCCCCGCCCTGGACCTGCACCACCCCGAGCTGCAGCAGACCCACACACCCGATGACAACGCCGCGGGCCAGGTCCTGGGCTCTGCCGACCGGAAGGACGCGAACGCATGAGGATCGAGACCAAGCTCTTCACCTACATGACGCCGTTCTTCCTGCTGGTGGGAACCGTGTACGGCTTCCTCGTGGAATGGTCGGAGCCCGTAGGGTTCCTCGCGCTCTACCTCACGGCGGGCCTGTCGGGGATGATCGGGTTCTACCTCGCCTTCACGGGCAAGCGCGTGGGCCTGCGCCCCGAGGACCGTCTGGATGCCGAGATCCACGAGGGTTCCGGTGAGCAGGGCCAGTTCAGCCCTTGGAGCTGGTGGCCCCTGGTCCTCGGGCTTGCTGCCGCGACCGGTTTCCTCGGTATCGCGATCGGGTTCTGGATCATGTACATCGGGATGGGGTTGGCCGCGATCGCGCTGGTCGGCTGGGTCTTCGAGTACAGCCGTGGGTACCACGCCCACTAGGCCTGTCCGGTCTGCGCAGTCCACCACCCGAAGGGAGCCCGTCACGTGCGGGCTCTCTTCCGTTTAAGTACAGTCGATAGTGCTGCCGCCGGGGCGGCCTGGGAATCGGGAGGGACGGAGATCATGGCGGTACTGCCGAGGCCTTTCAACGCCGAGCCCCTCGACGGCGCATCCGGGGCTCCCAAGCACGTTCAGTTGCGCGAGAGCCTGCGGCGCTATGTGCGGCAGTTCGGGGAACCCGGGGCGGGAATCCCTTCCGAGCGTCAGCTCAGCGAGTACTTCGGCGTGGCGCGCATGACGGTCCGCCAGGCCATCGACGCGCTGGTCGCGGAGGAGGTCCTCGAGCGCATTGTCGGCCTGGGGACCTTCGTGGCACGCAGCAAGATGGACCTGCACATGAAGATGACCTCCTACAGCGAGGAGATGATCCGTCGCGGGATGGTGCCCGACGCCAGGGTGCTGAGCTTCGAGCAGCAGGGTGCCACGCCCCTCGTGGCGCGGGAGCTCCAGATCGAGATCGGGCAGCCGGTCGTGCGGTTCCGCCGTCAGCTGCTCGCCGACGGCGAGCCCATGAGCGTCGACGAGAACTTCATCCCCGCGCACCGCGTCAAGGGCATCCTCGATGATCCGCCGCCGACGTCGCTGTACCAGGTGCTCAGCGAGAAGTACGGCCTGGTGATGGAGTGGGGCGAGGACACTATCGAGGCGACCGCCGCATCCCCGGCGATTGCGCGGCTGCTCAACGTCGAGATGAACGCACCGCTGCTGAAGATCCAGCGCCATGCCTACGTCGCGCGCGCCATGATCGACTACTCGGTGTCCTACTACCGGGCCGACCGCTACAAGCTCTGGGTCCCTCTGCAGCGCCCGGGCGTGCGTACTCCCCGGGCCTACACCTCCAAGCGTCTCGGGTAGTTCCCGGAGCTGCTCGCGGCCGCGCAGGGGGACCCAGCGGGCGCACGACGGCCCACGGACGGGTTCACCTCCCCGCGACGAAGACGGCGAAGGCCGCGCCGATGACGGCACCGACGAGGCAGCCGGCCCAGACCTGCCCCGAGGTGTGCGCGCGGAGCCGCACCCGCGACCATCCCACCGCCGGGGGTACGAGCAGGAGCGGTGCGGCCTTCGGGCCGAAGAGCGCCACGATCCCGACGACGAAGAACACGGCGACCGCTGAGTGGGCGGACGGCTTCCACCAGAGGTTCACGACGAGCACGACGACCACGCCCCCGACCGTACACAGGACGGTGCCGATGACCGCCCAGGGCGCGTGCAGGAGAGTGAGGAGCAGGAGCCCCACACCGATGGACACGAGCGTTGCAGCGAGCGCAGGGCCCCGCTGACGGCGATCACTGATGTGGTGGTCCACCAGGCGGCCGCTGTGCACGAGGAGCAGCACCCCCGCGAAGGGGAGTGCCGCGGTGAAGACCACCGCGATGGCGCCGGGGAGTATCCCGCCGGGTCCGCCCGCCGACCGAACCGCGGCGACCAGGAGGAAGACCGACACGAGGATGGCCGGAGCGAAGACCCCGCTGATCGCAGCAGCAAGGGAACGGCCGGCCGATCTCTCTCGTGCGGTGCCTGATGCAGTCACGGAAGACCTTTCCGGGAAGGGGTGGGGGACCTGAGGTCCCGAGGCGTCGATTACGGTCCGGAGACGCCGAAAGGGCCCGGACTCAGGAGTCCGGGCCCTTTCGGCGTGCAACCTAGTGGCTTGCGATCGACTCGCGATCCTTTGCACCGGCAATCTCGTCGTGGTGGTCGCCGTGTGACGCCGCCAGTTCCTTCGGCGTGACCGGTGCGACCCGGTCCTCGAAGAAGAAGCGGGACGCCCGACCGTGGACCTTGTCGAGCAGGCTGACCTTGCCGTTCGCGTCAGCGGTAGGAACCATGACCTCGGGCGAATCGAAGCTGACCAGCTTGTATCGCTTGTAGTCGTCGACCGGCTCGTGGACCTCGATGAACTCGCCGTGCGGCAGCCGCACGATGCGTCCGGTCTCGCGGCCGTGGAGGGCGATCTCGCGGTCCTTGCGCTGCAGGGCCAGCGCGATGCGGCGCGTGACCATGAAGGCGATGACCGGACCGAAGAACACCAGGAAGCGCAGCCAGTAGGTCACGTCGTTCAGCGACACCAGGAAGTGGGTGGCGATGAGGTCGGAGCTGGCAGCGGCCCACAGGACGCAGTAGAACACGACGCCTGCGACGCCGACGGCGGTGCGGGTAGGAGCGTTGCGCGGGCGGTTGAGCAGATGGTGCTCGCGCTTGTCCTTGGTCACCCACGCCTCGATCCAGGGCCAGGTGAACATGAGGGCGAAGACGATGGTCGCGGGGACCAGGGCGGGGACCAGCACGTTCAGCGACAGGGCGTTCACTCCCCAGGGGAACGGGATCATGAACTCGAAGTCGAAGTTACCGATCGTGCCCGGCATGAGGCGCAGGGCGCCGTCGACCCAGCCGATGTACCAGTCGGGCTGCGTTCCGGCCGAGACGGGGGAGGGGTCGTACGGGCCGTAGTTCCAGATCGGGTTGATCGTGAACGCCGCGGCGATCGCGGCCAGCACGCCGAACACGATGAAGAAGAATCCGCCGGCCTTCGCTGCGTAGACCGGACCCACGGGGTAGCCGACCACGTTCGTATTGGTCCGGCCCGGGCCAGGGAACTGCGCGTGCTTGTGGAGCACGACCATGAACAGGTGGACGCCGATCATGAGCAGGATCACGGCCGGGATCAGCAGGATGTGGAGAACGTAGAGGCGCCCGATGATCATCGTGCCCGGGAACTCCCCGCCGAAGAGGAAGAAGCTCAGGTAGGTGCCGACCACGGGGAGCGCCTTCATGACGCCGTCGATGATGCGCAGACCGTTGCCCGACAGGAGGTCGTCGGGGAGCGAGTAGCCGGTGAAGCCGGCCGCCAGGCTCAGGATGACCAGGGTGCAACCGACAACCCAGTTGAATTCACGGGGACGGCGGAACGCGCCGGTGAAGAAGACGCGGAGCATGTGCACGGCCACGGAGGCCGCGAAGAGCAGGGCCGCCCAGTGGTGGATCTGCCGCATGAACAGGCCGCCGCGGATGTCGAACGAGATGTCGAGGGACGAGGCATAGGCTACGGACATCTCGACGCCGCGCAGGGGAAGGTAGCTGCCCTCGTAGTGCGTCTCGGCCATCGACGGATCGTAAAAGAAGGTGAGGAAGGTACCGGTGAGCAGCAGGATGATGAAGGTGTACAGGGCCACCTCACCGAACATGAACGTCCAGTGGTCCGGGAAGATCTTCCGGCCGAACTCCTTGATGATCCCCGAGCCGCCGACCCGGGAGTCGACATAGTCGGTGACCTTTCCTACGCGCGTCTTCGGCACGTAACTTTGCGTCGCAGTTGAGCTGCTCATGGTCAGCCTCGCTCCCAGAAACTAGGTCCTACGGGTTCTTGGAAATCGCTTGACGCGACGAGGTAGCCCTCGTCGTCGACTTCGATGGGTAGCTGTGGCAGCGGACGCGCAGCCGGCCCAAAAATCACCTTGCACTCTTGCTCGAGGTCGAAGGTGGATTGGTGGCAGGGGCACAGCAGGTGGTGTGTCTGCTGTTCGTACAGTGCTACCGGGCAGCCGACGTGCGTGCAGATCTTGGAATACGCAACGATTCCGTCGTAGCCCCAGTTCTCCCGGCCGGGAGAGGGGTTGAGCTCCTCGGGGTCCAGGCGCATCAGCAGGACGACTGCCTTCGCCTTCTCCTCGAGCTTGTTCTCGATCTCGTTGAGGCCTTCGGGAATGACGTGGAACGCCGATCCGATGGTCACGTCCGAGGCACGGATGGGTGTGCCGCTCGGATCACGGGTCAGGCGGACGCCGGTGTCCCACATCGTCTGCTTCAGGGAATTACCCGGCAGCGGACCGAGGTCGCGGAAGATCGCGATCGCCGGCAGGGGAGCCAGCAGCGCCGCTCCGAGGAGCGTGTTGCGGATCAGTGGGCGGCGCTTGATACCGGACTCGTCGAGGACGTCGTTGACGATCTTCTCCGCGTCCTGGCGGTCCCTCTCCGGGCGGATCTCGTGGCGGCTCTCCGTCACCTCGTGGTCCGGCATGAGCGTCTTCGCCCAGTGCACGATACCGACGCCGATACCCAGCATCGAGAAGGCGGTGCCAAGGCCGAGCATCAGGTTCTGGAGGCGCAGGCGCTCCACCGACTGGTCGAGCGGGACGAAGAAGTAGCCGGCGAAGAAGAGCAGGGTACCGAGAACCGAGATGAAGAACAGCAGGGCGACCTGGCGTTCGGCCCGCTTCTCCGCGCGTCGGTCACGATCCGCGAGGCGCGGCCGGTGGGGCGGGAGACCCGGGTTCTCGAACTCGTCGAGCTCCCGGCCCGGCGTAGCGACGGTGACCGAGGTTCCCGGAGCGCCGTTACTAGAGTCGGCCATGATCACTCTCATCCTTCTTTAGGTGCTGCATTCGCAGGTCTGTCATTGATTCGTTCTCGAGGCGTGCGCGGATGGTCAGGAGGACCTTGACGTGAGCCACACGGTGAAGGCGATGACGACGCCCAGCCCGGCAACCCAGATGAAGAGCCCTTCGGAGACCGGGCCGAGCGAACCAAGGTCCGCTCCACCCGGCGAGCCCTGCTCCTTGATGGTGTCGAGGAAGGCGATGATGTCCTGCTTGTCCTCCGGCGAGATGTTCGCGTCGTTGAAGACAGGCATGTTCTGCGGACCGGTGACCATGGCTTCGTAGATGTGCCGCTCGCTCGTGTCGTCGATGGACGGAGCGAATTTGCCCTGAGTCAGAGCGCCGCCGGCCGCTGCCGCGTTGTGGCACATAGCGCAGTTGACGCGGAAGAGCTCACCGCCGTTGGAAGCGTCACCTTCGGAGGGGTCCAGGATTTCCTCGGACGGGATGGACGGACCTGCGCCGAGTGACGCCACGTAAGCGGCCAGCTGCCCGATCTGCTCGTCGGTGAACTGGACCGGTTTGGCCTGCGCCTGGGGGCCGTCCATCTGCATGGGCATGCGACCGGTGCCGACCTGGAAGTCGACGGACGCGGCTCCCACACCGATGAGCGACGGTGCCGCATTGGAGCCTGTGGCACCCAGCCCGTGGCAGGAAGCGCAGTTGGCCGAGAAGAGCTTGCTGCCCTCTTCGACGTCGTCGGCCGTGAATGTGGTGGTCTGGGCCTGTGCCTGGTTGGCGGTGCTGGCGGCGGCATAGATCCCGCCGGTGACGAGGAGTGCCATCAGGAGCAGCGCAAACGCTGCTAGGGGATGACGCCGCCTCTGGGAAAGTGCCTTCACGGAATGCTTCCTGCCTTTTGTGGTACCAGAGCTGCTGGAGTTCTTCATTGAATTCTACCTCTAGTAGAAGAGTCTGGGGGAGGTAGTTACTGAAGGAAGTAGATGATGATGAACAGGCCGATCCAGACGACATCGACGAAGTGCCAGTAGTACGAGACCACGATGGCGGAGGTGGCTTCGAAGTGGCCGAAGCGGCGGGCGATGAACGCGCGGCCGATGATGAAGAGGAAGGCGACGAGGCCGCCGATCACGTGGATCCCGTGGAAGCCCGTGGTCATGTAGAACGCCGACCCGAAGGGGTTGGACGACAGCGCGACGCCTTCTGCGACCAGCGAGGCATACTCGTAGGCCTGCACCGAGACGAAGATCGCGCCCATGAGGAACGTCAGCAGGAACCACTCGACCATGCCCCAGCGGGCGAAGGAGAAGAGTCCACCCGTCCTGCGCGGCTGCAGGCGCTCCGCGGCGAAGACACCGAACTGGCAGCTGAAGGAGCTCGACACCAGGATGACGGTGTTGACGAGGGCGAACGGGACGTTCAGCTTCTCGGTCTCCGTGGCCCACAGCTCGCTGGAGGTGGAGCGCAGGGTGAAGTACATGGCAAAGAGGCCGGCGAAGAACATCAGCTCGCTGGACAGCCACACCACGGTTCCTACGGAGACCATGTTGGGACGGTTGAGCGCGGGATGCGGGGCGGCGCTGGGGGCTTGGGTCGCAGATGTCACGATCTCATTATGTCCCCAAGATCATTCCGATCACCAACGCGAAACGGCGTCCCGGAGCGCCCCGTCGAGGGGTGGGGAGCCCTAACGCCCGGTATTCCGCGGAAGTTCCCCGTGATGACTTTCTACAATTCGTAGATAATCTTGGACGGTGAGCCTGACATCGAGCCCCGCCGCGGCGCAACCCACCTGGCCGTCGATCTTCTCGTCCCTCCTGGCGGGCACGGATCTGAGCACCGGGCAGAGCCGCTGGGCGATGGACACGATCATGGCGGGGGAGGCGAGCCACGCCCAGATCGCAGGCTTCCTCATCGCCCTGAGGGCGAAGGGCGAGTCCGTGGGCGAGCTGGTCGGTCTCGTCGAGGCGATGCTGGGGCGGGCGCACCGGATAGAGGTGGCGGGTCCCACCCTGGACATCGTCGGCACCGGCGGCGACGGGCTGAACACGCTCAACATCTCCACGATGTCCTCGCTGGTGGCCGTAGGAGCCGGAGCGAAGGTTGTCAAGCACGGGAACCGGGGGGCGTCGTCGGCCTCCGGTGCGGCAGACGTGATCGAGGAACTGGGCGTCCGGCTCGACCTCGCACCGGCCGACGTCGCCCGGACCGCCGAGGAGGCGGGCATCACGTTCTGCTTCGCGCAGGTCTTCCACCCCTCCATGAAGCATGTGGCCGTGCCCCGGCGGGAGCTCGGGGTCCCCACGGCGTTCAACTTCCTCGGTCCGCTGAGCAATCCCGCCGGGGTCTCCGCCCAGGCGCTCGGGTGCGCCGATGCCCGGATGGCTCCGCTGATGGCCGGGGTGCTCGCGGCGCGCGGCATCCGTGCCCTCGTGTTTCGGGGCGACGACGGCCGGGACAAGCTGACGACGAGCGGGTCGTCCACGGTGTGGGAGGTCCGGGACGGCCAGGTCCAGGCGAACGAGGTGCACCCGGGGGACTTCGGGCTCGACGTCGTCCCCGTCGATGCGCTGCGGGGTACCGATGCGAGCGGCAACGCTGACGTGGTCCGCGCTGTTCTCGGCGGACAGGCCGGGCCAGTACGGGACGCGGTCATCCTGAACGCCGCCGCGGGTCTGGTGGCGCTGGACGAAACCGCCGACGGTGACATCGTCGGCCGGATCCGCACGGCGATGGATCGGGCGCGGGCGTCGATCGATTCCGGCGCCGCCGCCGGGGTGCTCGAGCGGTGGGTCGAGGTCAGCCGGTCCCGCTGACGGCCCGGCTCGTTGTCCCACCGGGTCGATACTGATCGACTCGGATCAATACCGGACCCGTCCGGCGCTCTGTGCGGCCGGTAACGCCCGAGCGGTTATGGCGGCGCCCGCAGTGTCAGCTGTCGAAGCCCAGGGTGAACGCGGCGTCGAGGTCGTGCTGCGAGTAGGAGCGGAAGGCGATCTGCGTCGTCGTCGAGCGGACGCCGTCGACCTTGGACAGACGGTCGGCGATGACGTCGGCGAGGTCCTCATGGCGGCTCACGCGCGCGATGGCGATCAGGTCCCATTCGCCGGTCACCGAGTAGACCTCGCTGATGCCCTCGATCTCCGAGATGGCCTGGGCGCTCTCGGGGATGCGCGACGCGTCGGTCTGGATGAGGACGAATGCGGTGATCATGGCGTGCCTTTCAGGAGGGGGCGTGGACTCGGATCTACGCTACCGGTTTCCGGCGGCGTCGCCTGGTCCAGCGCACGACGGCGCGGGGCAGCAGGAGGAACGCGCCGAGGACGAGCAGGGTGACGATCTGGAAGCTCAGGGCCACCCCACCGCCGGCCAGTGCCCTCAGCGTGAGACCGCCGATGACGGTGCCCAGCCACAGGACCACCCCGGTGGGCCGGAGGGCGGCGGGAGAGCGCCAGGCCCGTACCGCGAGGACGGACAGCGCATACGCGGCGAGGAACGGCCAGGCCGTCTCCAAAACGCCGGACACGGTCACTCCGTGCTCATGCGTACGGCGGCCGGAGGCGGCGAACGCCAGGATCAGGACGACGTCGGCGACGCCCCAGGCGGCAGGTGCGGCACGGGCACGCTCCCGTGCCTGCTCGACCGGAGGAGGGACAGGGCTGGGGCGGGGCATGGAACCAGCGTAGTGGTTGTCGCCGTCCCGCCCGTGGACTAGATTCGGGCACCAGCCGACGCGCCGGCGCGGCGCGAGGAAGGACACCTCCGATGGGATCGATAACTCCGTGCCTCTGGTTCGACGGTCAGGCCGAAGAAGCCGCTCAGCTGTACACGTCGGTCGTGAGGAACTCTCGCATCGTCGACGTCTCCCGTGCCGGGCAGGGACCGGATGATCCGGCACTGACGGTGTCGTTCGACCTGGACGGCCAGCCGTTCGTCGCATTGAACGGGGGACCCGAGTTCTCCTTCACGGAAGCGGTGTCCTTCCAGATCGCCTGCGCGGACCAGGCGGAGGTCGATCACTACTGGTCCGCGCTGACCGAGGGCGGGGAGGAGAGCCGGTGCGGCTGGCTCAAGGACCGGTTCGGACTCTCGTGGCAGATCGTTCCGACTGTGCTGCCCGGTCTGATCGGGGGCGAGGACGCCGCGGGCGCCCGGCGCGCCCTCGAAGCCATGCTGGGCATGCGGAAGCTGGACATCGCAGCCCTTGAAGCCGCCTACCGGGGCGACTGACCCACCGCCCACATCCTCAGGCGAGCGGTCCCAGCAGCGGTTCCAGCAGTGCGGCCCGTAGCTCACGCGGGCGATCCTTATCGACTGTGCCTCGTCGATCAGCCCGAGGGACTTCCGGCCGTGGGCGAGACGGCAGTGGGAGGAGCCGATGCCGAGTGCGGCGGCGAGCGTCTCCAGGCACAGCCCGCTCACAGCATTGCGAAAGGTGGGCCACAAGCGCAGCGGTGACAGTGGTCCTGGGCCGTGTGGGCCCTTCACTGCAACCGCTCGAGACGAGCGGGAGATCGAGGAGACATCATGATTCAGCGTAGGAAGATCGCACTGGGCGTCAGCGCGGCTGCCCTCGTGGCCGGAGCGAGCCTCGGAGTCACCGGTATGGCCAATGCGGCGACGACGGCGACGCCGGAACCCTCGGCCAGCGCGTCGGCCACTCCGGGTGACGGGAATCACGACGGCGGCTTCGGTCGCCACGGCCGCGGCGGAGTGGACGCGGCGAGCCTCGCCGAGAAGCTCGGGGTGGAGGAATCGGCGGTCAGCGACGCGCTGGAGACTATCCGGGACGAGGCTCGGTCCGGGAACGACGACGGCGCCAGGCCGGATCGGGAGGAGATGCAGGCCGCTCTGGCTGCTTCGCTCGCGGAGGCACTGGGGCTGGACGAGTCGACGGTGCAGACCGCCCTCGACGAACTCCGCACCGAGCAGCAGGAGGAAGGAGCCGCTGCCCTTCAGGAGCGCCTCGATGCCGCAGTCACGGACGGTTCCCTCACCCAGGCGGAGGCGGACGGAGCGGCCAAGGCCGTGGAACTCGGCATCCTCGGCGGACACCGGTAAGCGGAACACCACCGGCTGGTTCCGGACAGCTGATCCGGGCAGCTGATCCGGACAGCTGATCCGGACAGCTGATCCGGGCAGCTGGTTCGGACAGGCCTGTTCCGGCAGCCCCGTTCCGACGGCCCGTTCCGCACAGCGCCGGCCCGGCCCCTGGCCGGCGCTGTGCACAGGCCCGGTTCCTCGGCAGCCCCTGTTGCGGAACCGGGTGGACCGCATTGCTCCTCTCTCCGGGAGTCCGGCGACGTACTCTTTCCTCAGCCGGATCATCGGCGGGAAGCGCAGTGCAGCGACCCCGCCTTTCCGGGAAGCAGCCGAGGAGCAGCCATGACAACCCTGCAGAACCGCCCGAGGACAGCGTTGGTGGTCATCGACGTGCAGAACGGCGTCGTCGCCGACGCCTATGACCGTGAGGCGGTCGTCGCGAATATCGGTGCCCTGGTCGGAAAGGCACGCGCCGAAGGCGTCCCGGTGGTCTGGGTGCAGCACTCGGATGCCGACCTCGAGGTGGGCACCGATTCCTGGGAACTCGTCCCCGAGCTCGAGCGCCTCCCGTCCGAACCGCTCGTGCACAAGAGCTATGGAGACTCGTTCGAGGGGACCGACCTCGAGGACGTCCTCGCAGCGGCAGGTGTCGGTCGACTGGTGGTATCGGGCGCCCAGACAGACGCGTGCATCCGCTCGACCATTCATGGGGCGTTCGTGCGGGGGTACGACGTGACGCTGGTGGGTGATGCCCATACGACCGAGGACCAGAGTGCGTGGGGTGCCCCTTCGCCGGACAAGGTCATCGGGCACACCAACCTGTACTGGCAGTACCAGGCCGCCCCCGGCCGGACCGCCGGCGTCAGCGCGACGGCGGATATCCGTTTTGCGGGCTAGCCGTCCCATCGCGTGATGAGCGCCTCCGGTCCGGTCAGGGGAGCCGGCTCGGCCTCAACACGGAGGCGTGGGCGGCCTGCGCGGGGTCCAGGGGGACCGGGCTCACCAGGACCGCCGGCCCGCGGGAGAGGGTCCCGCTGTCCAAGGGTCGGCAGCGCAGCCCACCCCTGCCGCGCATCGCCTTATGGGCGCCGGGCGCAAGCACGCGGTCCATCCAGGCGCAGGGATGCGCATGCCGGCCTCCGTGGAATCCCACGCTTCCCGTCCGCGACTCCAGGACGAAGTCCTGCCCGATGAGCGGCGGAAGCTCGGCGCCGCGCAGGACCACATTGCGGCGGGGAAGCAGGGGATCGAAGGGATGGGCGCCGAGCTCCGTCGCGATGGCCTCCAGCGACTCGACGGCGAACAGGGTCACAGCGGCATCCATGTGTGCCGCCTTGCCGAAGAAGCGGTCTCCCACGATTCCCTTGCCCGCGACGACCTCCACTCTCTCGGCGTCCGTGGTCACGACGTCGGCCGCGCCGTCCCGAGCCCGCCCGAAGTAGGCGTGCGCCCCCGACACGAGCAGGTGCAGGATCTCCACGTCGTACCGGAAGCCGGGCGTCATGCCACAACGGTATCCGGTCGCAGCCCTCCAGTTCGCTCAGTCGTTCGCGGGCAGCAGTTCACGCCGGCCCTCGATGAGGGAGTCGGTCGCCGGCCGCTCGGGCAGGTCGGCATCGCCCATCAGCAGACTCGACAATCTGCCTGGACATTCCACCTAGGCGTAGGAAGGGGTCGCGGGCTCGGCGGTGCCGGCGTCGAGGGTGCCGGCCTCTGGGCCGAGGTGGGCGCCGTTGCGGTACCGCGCCCCGGGGTGCTGGTCGAACAGCCTCGTGTTGCCCGGGCCGAACAGGCGCTCGCGGAGGGTGGACTCCTCATAAGACGTCCGGTAGAGGCCGCGTCGCTGGAGTTCCGGGATGACGAGTTCGATGAAGTCCTCGGCCGTGCCGGGCGTGAGGAACTGCCGCAGGTTGAACCCATCGAGGTCCGTGCCCTCGACCCACCGCTCGATCTCGTCGGCGACCTCGCCGGGAGTGCCGATGGCGACGAAGGGACCACGGTCGAACCTCGTGATGCTCTCCAGGGCCTGCCCGACCGTCGTCCCCGCCCAGTGCTGCCGGTTGCTCGGCTGCTTGTCCCACCCGGGGCGGTCCTCGCGCGCGAGGATGTCGTCGATCACCTCGTCCGGCCGGTAGGCAGCGAGATCGATGCCGTCACCGCCGGCGTGCGCGAGGTAGCCCTCGGCGCTGGAGAGTCGCCGGTACTCCTCTGCCTTGCGTTGCGCCTCCTTGTGCGTCCTGCCGACGATGACGACCGCCCCGGCGAAAGCCTTGATGTGGTCGGCTTCCCGGCCGTTCTCGACGGCCAGCCGGCGCAGGTCCTGGACGTTCTCGCGGTAGGCCGCCGCGTCGCGTCCGCCCACGAAGACACCCTCGGCATGTTTGGCCGCGAACGCCTTCCCCGCCGTCGAGCTGCCGGCCTGGAACAGGACCGGCGTGCGCTGGAGGGACGGTGCGCTGAGATGGGGACCGGCGACGGAGAAGTTCGGGCCCCGGTGGTTGATGTAGCGGACCTTGGACGGGTCGGTGTAGACCCGCCGTTCGCGGTCCTCGATCACCGCGTCGTCGTCCCAGGACCCTTCCCACAGCTTGTACAGGACGTCGAGGTACTCGTCGGCGATGGCGTAGCGCTGGTCGTGCTCCACCTCGTCGGCCAGTCCGAAGTTGCGGGCCGCGTTGGGAAGGTACGACGTGACGATGTTCCAGCCGAACCGGCCCTTGGTGAGGTGGTCGAGCGTCGAGGCCCTGCGGGCGAAGGCGAACGGCGGCTCATAGGTGGTGGAGAAGGTCGCGGCGAAGCCGAGGTGCTTGGTGACCGCAGCCATTGCCGGGATGACCAGCAGGGGATCGTTGCTCGGGATCTGGACGGCTTCCCGGAGGGCCGTCTCCGGGCCGTTGCGGTAGCCGTCGTAGGTGCCGATCACATCGGCGAGGAACACGCTGTCGAAAAGCCCGGCCTCGAGCATCTTCGCGGTTTCCGTCCAGAAGTCGAGATCGTTGAAGCGGTGCCGATTGTTCTCGGGGTGGACCCACAGACCGTGGGAGATGTGGCCCACGCAATTCATCTCGAAGAGGTTGAAGGCGATCTGACGTGTCATGCGTGGACCTGGTCCTTTCGGAAGGCGGGAAGCCGGGGGAGTGGGAGGAAGAACCGGGTATACCTGCGCCGGGGCGTGTCGACGACCGCCGGCCATGACGCCGTCCTTCGCGACCGGCATATCGTTGCTCAAGTCCTGAGGCGGCCGGCGCCGCACCGGGCGGAAGGACCGGGATGGCGCCGGGAGGATCGGCGCCATCCCGGCAATGCCCGTTAGGGAACGGTGCGGTGGGCGGTACAGCTCACTGGATGTGCCTTTCGACGTGCTCTTGCCCGCACCGGACCAGCACTGTCATGCCGAGGCGAAGGCCGCTTCGTCATCCGAACCACCCAGGAACATGGGGTTGGTGTGCGGTCCAGTCGGAGCTTTGCGACCGCATCTCTTGAAGCTGGAACGACTCTAACCAGAGAACCGGGCGGCCGGACCAATGAGAAGCAATGTGACCCGTAGTCGGAGCAGCCGTTCCATGCCGCGAACTCCGCGTCAGCTGAGAACCACCGCGCCGGCCTCATCGATACGCCAGCCCGGGTTGTGGGCGATTTCCCAGACGATGCCGTTCGGATCGCGCACGAGTGCATGGAAGACGCCCCCGAAAGCGCCGTCCCCAGGCTCCTTCAGGACCGCCGCGCCCGCAGCTGCCATTGCCGAGACCACCCGGCTCACTTCGGCCGGGTTGTCGACATTGTGGGACAGTGTCACCCCGGTGGGCACGGGCGTTGCATCGAGTCCCACGTCCTGGGTGAACTTGTCGTCGAGGAACAGGCCCAGCAGCAGGCCGGGTGCTACCTGGTAGAAGATGATCTCGCCCGGGACATCCAGCGTCGGCGTCCAGCCCAGCTCCCGGTAGAACGACCGACCCGCGTCGAGGTCCCGCGTAGCGACGGTGATGAAGTGCAGCTGCTGGTCCATGGCGAGAGCATAGCCGCGTGATGCGGCTGTCCCATCCCAGGCGTCTTGCCACGCGTGCTCGACAGGGGGACAGTAACCCACGGAAGGGAAGCGGCGTCCTGTTGGATCATCGGGTCGCGTCGCTCGCGCAGCCGGACGGGAGTTTCTATGAGGAATGAATCCACCGCAATACCTACCGCGTTCCTGGCGGCAGCCGAGCGGGTCGAGACCATACTCGACAGCAAGGCTGTGGTGGCGCATTGGGAGGATCAGAGTGCTCTCGAGGGGTACACCGTTGCGGGCCTTGCCGGGCACCTCGCGAGGGGAGTGCTGACGGTCGAACAGTACATGGATGCCCCGGAGCCGTCCAACACGACCGAGGCCACTGACGCGGCGGGGTACATCACTGCCGTGCTCGGCGATCATGATCCAGTCGACAGCGGTTTACACCGCGGTGTCCGTGCCCGCTCACTGGATGCTTCCAAGGCCGGGGCATCGGCCCTTGCGCGGGAGGTCGGACACGCAAGACTGCGGCTTCAGGGAAGTCTTGATGAATCGATCATGGAACGACGTATCGAAGCCCTGCAGGGTGTTGTGATCACGGTCGAGGAATACCTGAGGACGCGCCTGGTGGAACTGGTGGTGCACCTCGACGATCTTGCCGTGAGCGTGGGCGAAGAAGACAGCATGGATTTGCCGCAGGGCGCCTACGACGAGGCCGCCGTCGTCCTGGTTCAAGTCGCTGTACGTCGGCACGGAGCTCTGTCTGTGATTCGAGGCCTGGCCCGGAGGGAACGCCACCCGGAAGCCATCCGGGCTTTCTGACGGGGACCGCGGGCGGCGGTTGAGGCGGAAGGGCTTCTGTTCCCCTCTGGAAGGGGGCCGAGGTAGGTGGGCGGTGCGACGTCATTGATCCGTCAAGGATCTGCAGATGTCATGAGGCCGTTTACCGGGGCTGGAGGCGGAACTAGGTTGAGGTCATCGGGTCCGCCTGTTCATCGTGTGAAGTCGACGGGTGTCCCGGTTCCTGCTCCATCCAGTCCAGAAACCCACCTATCGGGTGGGTTGTACAAGGAGGAATACCGCCATGGCACAAAACCTCAATCAGCCCATCACCGATGACAGCATTAAAGTACGACAGCTCAGCCACTACCAGTTCAGCTGGGTGGCCGGAGAGCCGGGACAGCCTGGCTCGTGGACCCTGCAGCTGGTCCTTGACCAGGGCGCGTGGGAAGAGGTCCTCACGATCGACGCCGATGATGCCGACAACCTTCAGGACCTGCTCTCCTCAGCCGAGACCGTGTACTACGACGTTCAGCGCCGGACCCTGATGTTCGGCACGACAGAAGCCGGTCATCACTGACAGCGAGCATTCCGACCGCCTTCAGGTCTGAAGGGAATCAGCGAACCTGTCTTCGGGAAGGGGTGGGCGAGCCGCCCATCCCTTCTCCACGGTCAAGGTTGACGCCGCCCGGGAGGAGTGGAAGGGCAGGCGAAACCTTCTCGCGATCCCTCGGCGGGGGTCAGAGAAGAAAGGGCTCGGTTGGGCTGAGTGCTTTGTGCCGCCCTGGCTGAGGGCAATCTGCCCTCGATCAGGCCGTGGTACTGGTTGCCGTGGGTTCGGCGGGTCTGTGGAGGGCGATGAGATGTTCGCCGAGTTTCCTGATTCTTTTTCCACTGTCGGGGTCGATGCCCACGCCTGAGACGACAGCTCCCTGCAGGAGGACCATCCAGCAATAAGCGAAATCCTCGGGATCAACCAGGCCCATCGCGGCGGCGGCCTGCTCAACGCTGGAGCGGATGTCGTTGAGGTAGATCAGGCTGGCCGCTCCAACCGGATGGGTCGGACCGGTCTCGAGCAGGGCGCGAATGTAGGGGCAGCCGGTGAAGCCCGGCGCGTGGAACCACTCATCGAAGATGTCGAAGATCGCCAGCAGCTGATCCCGTGGTTCGCTCGCGCGACGCTGGGATTCGGCCCCAAGGTATCCGATGGTGAACAGTTGCTCCCGACGTGCGAAGAACGCCAGAACCAGGTCGTCCTTGGACGGGAAGTGACTGTAGAAGGTGGCCTTGGCGACATTTGCGGCGGAGATGATTTCGTTCACTCCGACCTCCCGGACCCCCCGCTTCACGAATAGGTCGTAGGAGGCCTCGAGAATTCGCTCCCGTGCATCCGTGGCTGGTCGTGTCACCGCTGTACCCATGGGCTTCCTCCGCTGCTGTCCTATTCCCAATTCTAGGGGTAGACAGACTGGTCTGTCCTTCCGCTATGCTGGGGCATCCCGCTGTTCCCCCTAGCAGCCGGGGCTGGAGAGGCGTAACACCCGATCCGCGGTGCCGGTGGTTCAGAGATGTGCCGCCGGCATCGGCGCCTTCCCGAACGGGATACGAGAGCTGGATTCCGAACTGGTGAGTGAGGCACGGTCAATGGCGGCATCAAGCATGAAGTCGCTGCTGCCGAGTGCATCAGGAATGCAAGCCATACTGCTGGCCGATACCCGGAAGCAGTGGGGGTGTTGCCGGGAGACCACGGGACATCCAGGGACATGCGAACGAAGTCGGCGGAGGCTTAGACGTGCTGGATGAGTATGTGCAGCAGTGGAGCGCGATTCAGACTGTGCGGGCAGCCATGCTGAAACTGGAAGATATTTTCATGACCTTCTTCGCTCTTGCTGGGGATGCTGATGAGTTGGAGGTCGAGGGGTACCTTTCCGGCATCATCATGCTCCCGGCGCCGCAGCGCGACCTGATGGCTCAGGCCATCAATGAGCTACTCGACGGCACCGGATCCACTGCCGATGGTGCACATTACAGTGACCAGTACGCCGCGTCCCTTTCCGGGTACAGCGATTACCTTCGCCCTCTGACCCTTTCCCCTGACCGGTACGACTTCAGCGCCCCACCCGCTGGGGACCACAGCACGAGCATCGGAACGGCTGCCTGCAGTGCCGCTCACGCTACGGATCCCTCTGGGTGCGATCCTGATCTCGATGAGGTCGAGTTTCGGCGCCTGCACGCGTTGTACGAATCACGGTTGCTCGAGTCCGGGGCGGAGGAACGCTTCGACCGGATCACCCGGCAGGCCCGGGATCATTTCGGAGTCAGTTCGGCGTCGATCACCCTGATCACGGAGGATTTGCAGGTCGTCAAATCCGTCGTTGGGCCCCTGGGTCAGGACCTTCCCCGGAGCCTGTCCCTGTGCGCGAGGACCATCGAGCAGGACCGTACCCTTGTCATCGCTGACGCCAGCACCGACCCGGAGTGGCGGGATCATCCCCTCGTCGCCGGCGGACCCGAGCTCCGCTTCTACGCCGGGCACCCCGTCTGCACCGCGCACGGCTGGCGCATCGGCACCCTCTGCCTCATGGATGATCAACCACGGACCTTCTCCGAGAATGACGCGCAAGCACTCCGGCGTCTAGCAGCACAGGTACAGATGCAGATGTAGGTCCAACCGTGACTGGCTTGAATTCCACTAGCCGTCGCCATTCAGGATCTCGTTGTTCGCGGAACTGGGGTGGGAGGTGATCCACTTGCGCGTCGAGGCCGGCGATACGCTGGTAAACGGTCACGTGACGTATCAAGGTCGCGGGCAACGTGGGATCCCGACTGCCGCTCTCCGACAACCTGGTCGACGTAATCCGCCTCTTCATCCACCCACTGCTCCTGGGTGCTGGCGGCGTTCCCCTACGCTCACGAGCCGTGCCTCAATTTGGTGACGAGCATTGAATGAGTGCTTCAGTTGATGGAGTCGAGGTATTGCTCCACCGCGGTTTCTGGCACCCGGTAGGAGCGGCCGAACCGGACGCCGTTAAGCGCCCCGGATTGGACCAGGCGGTACACCGTCATTTTCGAGACCCGCATCCGGGCAGCTATCTCCGCAACCGTCAAAACGTTCTCCACCACTGGATCATTGTGCGCCGGAATGTTCTGCGCCATTTCCACATCTGCTCCTTCGAAGTCACAAATCAATTCTGTTTCTTTGCTAACTGGTCACTGCCCGGTATGTCCCTCACGAGTAGCCACGAGCTGTTCCCATAACTTCCGCACTATGCAGTCGGCGGGGTGGTGACGTCTACTTTCAGCCACCCCATACATCTGACGGCATGGAAGAGAGCCCCAACGGCTCCGAGCCTTCCATGAGTAAGCACGCGGAATCCCACTTTCGTCAGGGCCGTTTGCGTGCACATTGGCTGCCACCACGGCTGGCACCGAGCAATGTCGCGTCAGGTTCTGTGTGAGGGGTGAGCGCGGAACGCCCGGCCGTGACTCCTGTGCCACAGGAGGCTGTGGGGGCGCAGGGACTGGGGTGCGCTGCGCGAGGACACGGGAGCAGGGTTCCGCAACGATCCTTACCTGCAGGCAAATCAGCCCCTCGAAGCGGGTTGTTGTTCCGCAACTCCGGCATATCTTTGGCCGGGCGCTGTGAACGCTTCGAAGATCGGATGACCTGACGCCTACTGGGATGTATCATCTCGCGGGCCGTCGTCCTCGGATCCAGGGAGGCTGGTGGGCGACCTTGAACCCCAGGGTTCCTTATGCCGCTCTAGCGGCGGGTAGGGGGTCCGACTCCAGTGCTGCAGCGGGCATCTGTGGGCAGAGGTCCGTGATCAGCCCGGTTCCAGCGCACTCACGGACCGCGCGGATACCCTCGACCGCTGACGTTTTATCCGAGAATTGCCCGGAGACGGCTACGACCGTCCCATCGGGCGCTTTCAACCTGAACCTGAAGAAAACTGCTCCGTCCTGGAAAAGCTCGAACGTTCCGGCCATAACTACCCCCTAATCGCCCAGGCAGAGGAACTGCTCGGGTTCGTCATTGAATCCGGAACCCAACGCTGCGTTCCGGCTGGCCCGGGAACGGGATAGGGCTTCCCCTATGTGACCCCAGCCACACCCAATTCACCTATGGTAGGGGTCTTATTTCGTACTGGCGAGTAATCACCGTTGGGCTGGCCGGCACAAGTGCTTTCAGCGTGCTGTTTACTAAGTAGTCTAGGATTTTTGTTTCCTTATTTGCTAAGCAGCCTAGACTTTCTGGTCCTTTTTGCTAAACAGCCTAGAATTATCATTTCCTTGATTCTGAGGTCCCTGGTGTCGACCGGTTCAAATGTCGAAGATGTCGTTCAGGGTCACTGTGGTCAGCCCGCGGTCGGTGATGAGCTGGTGGAGTTGGGGGAATACCCGGGTGACCGGGAGGAAGTTCAGGTGTCCGATCACGATATGGGCGGGTAGGAACCATTGATGGGCGAGGTCGAGGATCTCCCGGTCGGCCCGAAGTGCAGAGTCGGCCAGGGACCCGTACCACATGACGGGGGAGGTGTAGCCGATCGAGGCCGCCGCCGCATCGGTTCGTTCGTCCCGGTACCCGTAGGGGGGGCCGGTAGTACGGGCGGGGATCAGTACCGAACGTGGAGACGATGAAGTCATGGTTTCGTTGCAGCTCGGCGATGATCTCCGCATCGCTGAGAGCGGTGAGGTCGGCGTGGGACCACGTGTGGTTGCCGAGCTGGACCTGGCCGGAGGCGACAAGCGGTTTGAGCAGTTCTGCGTGCTCGGACCACCCGGGGTAGGAGCCGTTGAGGAAGAAGGTCAGCCGGGTACCGCTTGTGCGAGCGAAGTCGAGATAGCGCCGGACGACTCGCGATGGCTTGGGTTATTCGTTCTTGGGTCAGTACTCGTGTCGAAGGTTCTGGCTATCCACTTATCCGGGGGACGGTATAAGTCCTCGCACTCGACGCAGTACTTGTCGCCGCTTTTCTCGCGTGCGAGCTGGGTCCGGTGGTGGACCAGGAAGCACGACATGCAGGTGAACTCGTCCTCCTGGACGGGGATGACCTGCACCAGGAGTTCTTCCTCGAGGATGGCGCCGGGCAGGTCGAAGCCTTCGGCGGTGTCGGTGTCCTCGGCTTAAATGACGGCGGTCTGCGTGGTACTGCTGCGCTGGGCTTGGATGGCTTCGAGCGATTCGTTGGCCGGTTAATCTTCCGGGCGAACGCGTGGGTCGTCGTAGTCCGTTGCCCTGGTTGGTCAAGCCAGCAGGCGACCACAGGTATCTGGGATGGTGCGTGCGGGTGCCGCCGCCATGTTCAGCAAGACATCGGCGACGACTCCACGACTCGCGCGCCGGTGGCGGTCCTGAAAAGCTGGGGCATGACAACCTCCATATCGCCCTGCCTGATGAGTACGGCGCGATCCTGCAGTCGCTGAAAACCGCGTGCGTGGTGCTCTTCAGAAAGTCCTACGAACCGTCGATATGCAGTTGATTGAGCTGAACTGGGGTCTTGGTCGGGAAGTACTGGCGCACCAGGAGTAGGACGGATGGGGGAGTAGGGTCATTGCCCGGCTTGCCGACGACCTTCGGGACGAGTTCCCCGATATGACCGACTTCTCGCCGCGGAACCTGCGGGAGCTGGGTCCCGGGTTCACCTTCGTCTGCCGTCAGGTGCACCTCGAGGTTGAGGTCGACGGCTTCTACATCGACCTGCTGTTGTTCCACGTCGAGCAGCTGCGCTACGTCGTCATCGAACTGAAGACCGGCAGGTTCCAGCCCGAGTACGTCGGCAAGTGGAACTTCCACGTCGCTTCGGTCGACGACAAGCTACGGCGCGAAGCCCACAATGACACCGTTGGAATCCTGGTCTGCGGCAGCAAGAACGACCACACCGTCCGCTGCGCCCTCGGCCGCTCCGAGTCACCCATGGCCGTCTCGAACCTACACGTACGAGAACCTGCCGGCCGCGGAACAACGCGCACTACCAGCAGCTGACGAACTCACTGCGGCGTCCGAGCAGATCGCGTCGGAGAGGCCGGATAGGAGGGACCTCCAGCCCCTTCCGGAACCACTACCTGACATAATGTAGATTATCGGCGATTTGCATCTGGTTATCGAGAGACACGTCGAGGGCATCTGGTGAGCCATTTCGAATGGATGTGGTTGCGACCCATGCGAAGACCTGGATAAGTGCAAGTACCAGGTGCCGGCTCCTCGCCCGACGGCCTGAAGTTCATGGCGTCGCGGATATTCTCCCAGTGCGCCAGAAGCGCCGAGCCGGATGACGCGTGAGGGTGCTTCGGTGCGGGCCGCTTCCATCGCCAGTCTGGCCTGAAGAACGAGCGGCCGTGGATGGTGGGCGAAGCGCAAACCGACTCGGGTGAAGGCGATGACGCCAGAGGGCTGCGCTCGACCAGTTGTGGTCCCACCTGGTGTTCGAGTCGCTGGGTTCGCTTCATCAGCGGGTCGTATTGAGCTGCAGCGCAGCCCTGCCGAAGTGTTGCTCCTCCATGAGGACGAGGCAGCTCGAGAGGCACACTAGGTCAAGATCGATTCCGACTCCTTGGTCCTGCCGTGAGCGGTGACGCTACTCCCCCGGCTCTCCGGATTCGAGGAACGATGGCGCCGGAACGCAATCTCCGATTCCTCACGGAAGCCGACCCAATCCAATATTCAGCGGCTCCTCCTTCTCTTCCACAGGAGTGTCTCCGACCCGCTCCGTGAGCGCGTCGGCAAGCTTCGCCCGGCGATCGCCGGAGTCCCATAGTTCCTCCGGCGGGGCGTCCACGGCGACGTATCCACTCGCGTGTAGACGCTCCCCCTGGGCGCTTGTGAGCTAAGTCATAGCCTGCTACTCTCTTCCCACTAAACAAGCAGTATTTCCCACCACGTGGGAATGCCCTCGGTGGCATCGTTGGAGCGAAGCTTTCAATACCGGGGCGAACACGCTGCGCGGAAGCGCTCCTGAATAGCAAGGCAGGAAAATCATGACTGGATATGAAATTGCTGTGATGCCCGGAGACGGGATCGGCACAGAGGTCGTCGAAGCAGCACTGACAGTGCTGAAGGAATGTGAGACGCGCTACGGCCTGAAGCTCAATTACACCTTCTATGACTTCAGTGCAGACTTGTACCGCCGCACTGGCAGGAAGATCACCGCGGCCGACATGGATGAGATCGGCAAGGCGGACGCTGTGCTGTTCGGTGCCATGGGGTTGCCTGATGTTCGTGGACCCGAGGGGCTGGAGTTGGGCGCACAGGTTGAAATGCGCGCCCACTACGGACTGTTCTCGAGTCTCCGGCCGGTTCGGCTGTTTCCGGGAGTTGAGAGCCCCGTGAAGGCGAAGAACATCGATATGCTCGTCATCCGCGAAACGTCCGAAGGGATGTTCGCGGGACTGGCAGATAAGCATGAGCCCAGTGATGAGAGTGCCACTGATCGCATGACCATCACGCGGGCCACGAGCGAGAAGTTGTTCGACGTCGCCTTCTCGCAGGCACGTGCTCGTCGCAAGCGGGGCACCCCGGGGCACGTGACCCTGCTACACAAGTCCAATGCCCTGCGCAGCAATGTTCTCCTGGAGAGAGTGTTCGACGAGGTCGCCGCGAAGAATGACGACATCGGAAGTGCGAAGTTCTACATCGATGCCGGATCGATGTACATGGTCACCGATCCGGAGCGATACGACGTAGTCGTCTCGGAGAACATCTTCGGCGACATCGTTTCAGAGATCGCCGCCGGCCTCGTCGGCGGTCTCGGCGTCGCACCGTCTGCCGACGTCAGCCTCACTCATGGCGTGTTCCAGCCGTCTCACGGAAGCGCACCGGACATCGCGGGCAAGGGAATCGCCAACCCGACAGCGATGATCCTGTCGGCAGCGATGATGCTGGACTGGCTCGGTGAGCGCCATGGAGACGATCTCTGCACCGAAACGGCCCACAAAATTCACAGCGCCGTCGAGTCTGCGCTGGCAACGGGTCCACGGGCACGCGACCTGGGCGGGACGGCGGGAACCCAGGAAGTGGTCGACACGGTCCTTGCTGCCCTGCCCGCGCAGCTGAATTCTGAGCGCCAGGAATTCCAGGCCGCCGCACCCGGCAAGTAGTCCTACGCCTAGTCCTACGCCGACAAACCCATGCTCTGCTCGGTTGGCTCCATGTGTCGCTGTCGACGGGATCCAACTTATGAAAGGTACGCACCCATGACATACAAGGTCCTGTTCATCAACCCCTTGAAGGATTACGTGGATCGTCTCGTCGATTCGACGCCCGAGGGCTTTCACGTCACCGTGATGCCGCCCGAGGCGGAGGTGGCGGACATTTGCCGTGAAGCTGCAGATGCTGACTTCCTCATCTCAGGCGTCGATGTTCCCGAGGAGGTGTTCCGTGCCGCTAAAAACGTGAACTTCATCCAATACATGAGTTCCGGTTACGGGCAGCTTCCGATCAGCGTCCTGAACGATCTGGGCGTTCCGGTCGCCCAGATGAAGACCCATTCCATCTCCGTCGCGGAGCATGCAGTCACGCTGATGCTGACGGTGTTGCGCAGGATCCCAGCCTCCATGCAGTTGATGCGCGAGGGTGCGTGGCGCCAAGACCTGGACGAGATGTCCTATTCGGAGATGTACAACAAGACGGTCGGGATCGTGGGGCTGGGGAACATCGGGCGCTGGGTCGGCAAGGTCGTACACCACGGCTTCGGCGCCAACGTCGTGTTCTACGACAACGCGGAGATCCCACTGACTGTTTCCGAACTCATCCCGGCTCGCCGCGTCTCGCTGGAGGAGCTCATGACGATCTCCGACATCGTCTGCGTGAATGTTCCGCTGAACGTGGAGTCCGACAAGTTGATCGGGCGGGACGAACTTGCCCTGATGAAGCGCAGCGGTGTCCTCGTCAATGTCGGTCGCGGTGAGGTCGTGGATGAGGGCGCACTCATCGAAGCCTTGCGTGAAGGCCGCATCGCAGGGGCCGGACTGGATGTCTTCGAGCGAGAGCCGCTGGACCTCGCCAGCGCACTGCTGAACATGGAGCAGGTGGTGTGCACGCCGCACATGGCGGGCGTCGGGTGGGAGAACGTCCAGCGTAGGATCGCGACCGTATGGCAGAACTTCGATGCGGTCCTGCGGGGCGACATCCCCAGCGGGGTCGTCACCGTGACGAAGCGAGCAGCGAAGGTGCCCGTCGCTTAGAGCCCGTCCTAGGATGCCCACGATCAGTAGGTGTTGCGCGAAGCACACACCCTTGCGACTGTTTATCCGCCCGATCACAGGTTCACCCCAGCCGATGGGAAGTGTATGGCTTCCAATAACGCATGCAGGAATGACCTGACGCAGGAACTTTCCCTCGAGGGCACCCCCTTCCTCTCGGAGGAATGCGACTAGCCCGCTGAACCCCCCACCAGGGAAAGCCCCGGCACACCTAGCCGACAACACCCATGACCAAGGGTTCTGTATATACAGCAACCTCCATCCAAGTACCGCACCAACCGATCCCACTCACAGTTCCGGAGACAATGATGTCCGCAACCCCCCGCAATACGGAATACACAGAACAAGCACCCAACCCGTCCACTGACGCCGCCACGGGTATCGATCGTCCCGTGGAACGCACTGTCGGCAGCAGGCCCGGCGTCCACTATCCCGGCAAGCTGGGATGGCGCATTTCCAGCCTTCCGGCTCCCCTGTACCTCGTCCTCGCGGGCCTGGTGCTCACAGCTGCTCTCACAGGCAACCTGCCGGACAGCATGGTGTCAGGCTTCGCTACGACCATGCTGCTCGGCGGCCTTTTCATCTGGCTCGGAAACCTCGTCCCGGTGGTGCGGGACTTCGGCCTCCCGACGGTCCTGTGCACCTTCGCGCCCGCAACGCTGGCTTTTTTCGGCCTCGTGCCCGAGAACCTCATCGCCGTCGTACAGAACTTCGTCGACGGCTACGGTTTCCTGGACTTCTTCGTCGTCGGTATCATCGCCGGGTCCATCCTCGGCATGCCCCGGACACTGCTCCTCAAAGCCGGACCCCGCTTCGCCGTTCCGCTCGTTGGTTGCCTCATCTCCACCTTCTTGCTGGTCGGGCTCATTGCTTCCCTGACGGGCTTCGGGTTCATCGAAGGCATCCTCTTCATCGCGGCTCCGATCATGGCCGGCGGCCTGGGTGTGGGTGCCCTGCCCATGTCAGAAATGTACGCATCGAAAACCGGAGGCAGCTCCGATACGTTCATGGGCGATCTTCTGTCGGCCGTTGTCGTCGCGAACGTCGTCTGCATCCTCATCGCCGGCCTCTACAACGGTTTGGGCAAGCGCAAGAAGCAGCTGTTCGTCGGCTTCAACGGTCACGGTGAACTCCTGCGCATCAAGGGACGATCGGACGAACTGACGCTGCCGCCGAAGCGGGACACGTCCTCCTACATCGCTATGGGCAAGGGACTGCTCATCGCAGGCGCCCTGTTCATCTTCGGCAACCTGGTCGCCGTCTACCTTCCCGCCCTGCACCCCTACGCCTGGACGATCATCGCTGCCGCGGCCGTCAAGATCTTCGGGCTCCTGCCCAAGGACGTCGAAGACTCCGCGGCCGACTGGGGAGATCTCATCGGCGCAGTCCTGGTCCCTGCCCTTCTGGTGGGAGTCAGCCTGACGTTCATCGACATCAGCGACGTTCTTGCCTCACTGGGTAACCCGCTGTTCATCCTGCTCACGGTCAGCACCGTCATCATCTCCACCCTGACCTCCGGGGCGCTGGGATGGCTGGTCAAGTTCAACTTCGTCGAAGCCTCGATCACGCCGGGTCTCGTCATGGCAGACACCGGGGGCAGCGGGGACGTGGCCGTGCTCAGTGCCGCCAACCGCATGCACCTGATGCCCTTCGCAGCACTGACGAACCGGATTGGCGGAGCGCTCGTGCTCTTCGTGACCTCCCTGATCGTCCCGTTCCTCGCCTAGTCACAACCCTCGGGCGGCAAGGGAAGCTCACCGACGTGCGAGCTTCCCTTGCCGCTCCCGCACTAAGAAAGCAATCAAAGCCATGACAACTGCCAGCGCTGACATCCGACCCGCCGTGGACTCCTACGCATTGCCCGACGAGGGCCATGTGTCCGCGATCGTCGCCGACGCGGTAGCCGAACGGGCCGGCCACCTGTTCGGTCTGATGGGTAACGGAAACGCGCATCTCATCAGCAGGCTGACCCGCAGTGGTTTTCCCTTCACCTCTGCGCGCCATGAATCCGCAACAGTCGCCATGGCGGATGCCTACCACCGGGCGACGGGAAAGATCGCGGCCGCGACGACCACCTACGGTGCAGGGTTTGCCAACGCTTACACCACGCTGGCCGAAGCCAGAATCGCGCGGATTCCACTTGTCCTGGTCGTTGGTGATGCGCCATCGACCGGAATGCGGCCGTTCGACATCGACCAGGTCAAGGCCGCGGAAGCAGTCGGAGTGACCACACTGATTGCGGGCCCCCACAACGCGGAAGCCATCACGCACCGCGCCTTCGACCTGGCACTGCGGAATGTGCAGCCCGTAGTACTCGCCATCCCGTACGACCTTGCCACCGCCTTCCCCGATACCCCAGAGCCCCTCGAGCCGCTGCAGCAAAAGCCTCTCCGGGCAGCTGACCCGGCACAACTGGATCAGGTCGCAGCAATGCTCTCGGCAGCAGAACGCCCCCTGATCCTCGCGGGCAGGGGCGTCCTCCTCTCGAATGCCGTCGAGCCGCTACGCGATCTCGGCGACCGTCTCGGCGCCCTGTTCATGACCTCTGTCATGGCAGCCAATGCCTTCAACAGTCCCTGGGATCTGGGCATCGCGGGCGGATTCACGCGCGTCCACCGCCTCGACGTCGCCCGTACGGCTGACGTCGTGCTGGTAGTCGGAGCAAGTCTGAACATCTTCCAGACCCGTTACGGCACCCTGTTCCCCGCAGAGACACGCCTGATCCGCGTGGACAACGAGCCTGACCCGCAGCAGATCGACGCTGCCACCTACATCCGGGCTGACATCGACTCCTTCCTCGAAGGGCTCGCGGAGCGATTGCCAGCACCCACGTCGACGCCGGCGTCGGTCCCCGGGTCGAGGTGGAGGGACAGGGTTCCGGAAGTGGCCGAGACGGCCTTCCGCGGGTCGGATCCCAGCGAGGATCCCATCGAGTTCGGGCCGGACGGCCGACTCAACCCCCGAGCCGTCATCGCCGCCCTGAATGAGATCCTGCCCGTCGAGCGATCCGTCGTCATGGACGGCGGGCATTTCATCGGCTGGGCGCCGATGTACCTCTCCGTCCCCGACCCTCATGCCATGATCCTGGTGGGCACCGCCTTCCAGTCCATTGGTATGGGCTTCGGATCAGCTGCCGGCGTCTCCGTAGCACGCCCCGAACGCACGACCGTCCTGGTCAGCGGTGACGGAGGCGGACTCATGGGACTGGCTGATCTTGAGACATTCCTCCGCGCAACGCGGCGGGGCGTGCTGGTGGTACTCAACGACTCCGCATACGGCGCAGAGCTGCACCAGTATGCGGCCAAGGGCCTCCACGACCAGGCGATGCTCATCGATGAAGTGGACTTCTCCGCTGTCGGCCGCGCATTCGGCGCTCAGGGCGCCAAAGCCCACTCCCTCGACGACCTCAACTACTTGAAGGAGTGGCTCGCTACAGAGCAGGACGGTGTCTTTGTTCTGGACGTCGCGATCTCCCAGAAAATCGTTGCCGAGTTCATGGCGGAATCCATTGCCCGAAAGTAGAACGAGGACGCCATAGAGTAGCTGGTATGGCGCCCACTGAGACCAACGGAAGCAACCGTACCCTCGAACGAGCTGCCGCCATCCTCGATGCCGTGGGACGCTCGGCCGTTTCAGCAAGCGAGCTGTCCAGGCAAACGGGCTTGTCCCAATCAACGTCGCATCGTCTCGCGCTCCAGATGGCAGAGTACGGTTTCCTTCAGCGCACCGAGAGTGGAACGTTCAGGCTAGGAGACCGGTTCATCCGCTCCGCACTGGAGAACGCGGGCAGGCCCGTCCTGCATGACTTGCGGGATCGCACGGGTGAAACCGCCCAACTGTGGGTCCGGCGAGGCGACGAACGAGTCTGCCTTGTCAGCGCTGACAGCCGCCACGAGCTTCGCGCCACGGTGCCGCCCGGGGCGCGCTTGCCCCTACCGCTTGGGGGAAGCGGCCGCCTCCTCGTCGCTGAAGACAGTGCTATGACCGAACTGGCCGCAACAGGCTGGGTCGAGTCCATTGGGGTACGCACACCAGGCCTGGGGTCGATCAACGTTCCTGTCTGGAACGGTAAAGACATGATCGCTGCCGTCTGCCTCGCTATGCCACTAGTCCGAGTCGCTGAGTCCCCCGGGAAAGACCACGGAGAACTCGTCATCTCTGCAGCGCAAAAAATCTCGGAAGCGATGAACAACAAGATCTAGCGAGCCGGGCTGGTGCCGGCAGTGCATCGCAGCTCGATCCCCTGTCAGCTTGACCGTTATGTGCCGCGTTCTTGTTACGCCCTCTTTCCTCGACGTGACTAGCGAGTGAATCGTACTCCATCGCCCTGAGGGGAGATTCGTCACTGATACCTCGAGTGGGATAGATACCTCGGCCCCTTCTTGTCCGTAGACGTCGAGGAATACGTCGACCACCTAGGAAGCCTGCAAAGGCCTCCTGTGGCCGCGGTTCTTCACCCCGACGAAACGGTCGCCACTTTGAAGGTCATCACCGATCTACTACTGCTGATGACTATCCGTCTATGGCTGACTTCGTGAGCCGGGTCACATCGCCAGCTTGTCCGGTAATTCCCGCATTTCGGTGCATAGCGTCCACTCTTTCTTCCGAGGATCGATAGAAGTGTCTCAAGCCTGCATACTTGGTGTGAATATTGGTCTACCAAGGACGGAACGATGACGATCTCCGCAAACCACGAGGCGCCGGACGAGGCACCTGCAATGCCTGGCGATGGGGCATTGGCCGAATCCCTGCTCAAGTTCGGCATCAGCGTGGAGGACTACATGCTCCCGGCTCGTCACCAGATTCAAATGGTGACTCCCGACGGTGTCCTCGTTCCGTTAGGCGAGCAAGGCACCCAGCCCGGGCACGAATATCCGCTCCCCGATGACTCCGAGTTGCTGGCTGCTTATGAGCAGCTCGTCATCGGACGCCGGGTGAACGACCAGAATTCCGCTTTGGTTCGCCAGGGGCGCATGGCGGTCTACCCCTCAAGTCACGGCCAGGAGGCATGTCAGGTAGCCGCGGCCCTGTGCATCGCGGACGGGGACTGGATGTTCCCGACCTACCGGGACTCGGTGGCCATCATGGCCCGCGGCATCGACCCTGTTCAGGTCATGACGCTTTTCCGGGGAGACTGGCACGGCGGTTACAACCCGCACGAGCGCAATGTCGGCATCCAGTCCACTCCTTTGACTACGCAGCTCCTCCACGGTGTCGGCGTCGCACATGCTGCGAAGCTGCGCGGCGAAAAGACGGTGGTCCTGGCTATGTGCGGGGACGGAGCGACCAGCGAAGGGGACTTCCATGAAGCCCTCAACTTCGCAGCCGTCTTCAAACTTCCGGTCATTTTCTTCGTGCAGAACAACAAGTACGCCATCTCGGTGCCGCTGGCCCAGCAGTCGGCTGCACCTTCGCTTGCCCATAAGGCAGTCGGCTACGGAATGCCTGGAGAACGCGTCGACGGCAATGACCTCGTGGCACTGCTTGCCGTACTTGGACGTGCGGTAAAACTGGCGCGGGAAGGTTCGGGTCCGCTTCTCGTCGAAGCGCACACCTACCGCATGCAGGCGCATACGAATGCAGACGACGCTACCCGCTACCGCGAGGACAGCGAAGTAGCCGAGTGGCAAGCAAAGGACCCTCTCACCCGCATGAAGACCTACCTCACCGGCAAGGGCGTCCTGAGCAGTGAGGACGAAACGCGGATAGCAGGAAGGGCTGAAGCGGTTGCCGCCCAGCTTCGGCAAGGACTCGGCGAGGACGTCACGGTGGATCCGCAGGATCTGTTCAGGCACGTGTTCTCCTCCCCCACCCCGCAACTCGAAAAGCAATCCGCGATGCTCGCCGACGAGCTCGCCCGGGAAGAGGCAGCACAATGAGTCAGACTCTCACGACACCGTCCGCAGCGAACGGCAACGTCAGTGCAGCGACCGCGAAAGCTGCCGCCAAGGTAGCCTCGTCCGAGGAAGGACCACAATCCCTTACCCTGGCGAAAGCGATCAATACGGCATTGGTCGACGCCATGCATGAGGACGAGGCCGTGATCGTATTCGGCGAAGACGTCGGGACGTTGGGAGGAGTCTTCCGCATCACTGATGGCCTCACCAAAAGCTTCGGGGACCAGAGGTGCTTCGATACACCCCTGGCTGAATCAGGCATTGTCGGCATGGCCGTCGGCATGGCCATGAATGGGATGCGTCCGGTAGTCGAAATGCAATTCGACGCCTTCGCCTACCCTGCGTTCGAGCAGATCGTCAGTCATGTCGCGAAGATGCACAACCGCACCAAGGGAGCCGTCAAGCTTCCGATGGTGATTCGTATCCCCTATGCCGGCGGTATCGGGGGCGTCGAACACCACTGTGATTCCTCCGAGGCCTACTACGCTCATACAGCGGGGCTGAAGGTGTACGCGCCGGCCACCGTGGCGGACGGTTATCGGATGCTCCGTGAAGCCATCGATTCCGATGATCCGGTCATCTTCCTGGAACCCAAGAAGCTTTACTGGTCCAAGGATCTCGTTGATCTGCAGGAGTTGCGCGAACAGCACGCCGACAATACCAGGGCGGGAACGTCCGGTGAGGGCCGGGCGGCTGTTGCCCGTGCAGGGACGGATGCGACGCTGATTGCTTACGGCCCATCCGTGCCAACTGCTCTCGCTGCAGCAGCCGCTGCAGCTGAGGAGGGCCGGTCGCTCGAAGTTATCGATGTCCGGTCCATCGTCCCCTTCGATGATGAAACCGTGCAGGCATCCGTGCGCAAGACAGGCCGGGCCGTCGTCATAGCCGAAGCCCATGGCTTCGCCTCTGTGGCCTCCGAGATCGTAGCTCGGGTTCAGGAAGGCTGCTTCCACCACCTGGCCGCGCCGATCCGACGGGTCACCGGATTCGATGTTCCGTACCCGGCCCCGAAGCTCGAGCACTACTACCTGCCCGGAGTGGACCGAATCCTCGACGCCGTCGATGACCTTCAGTGGGAGGACCAGCCATGAGTAAGCCGAATGTATTCCTTCTCCCAGACCTGGGCGAAGGGCTCACCGAAGCAGAGTTGGTCACCTGGCTTGTCTCGGTCGGTGATCACATCGGGGTAGACCAGCCAATCGCAGAAGTAGAAACAGCGAAGTCCCTGGTCGAAGTACCGTCACCCTACGCCGGCACAGTCGCCGTCCTTCACGGGGAACCCGGGCAGACACTCGACGTGGGCAAGCCCCTCATCTCAGTAACAGCCACCGGCATTCCAAGTCCCTCAGCTGGTTCCCAAGCGCCCGACGAAAGTGCGCTACCGGCCGCGGACGCCGCAGCGACAGCCTACCGTGAGGAGGAAAAAGCCGGCTCCGGGAACGTGTTGATCGGATACGGCACTCCTGGGAGTCTTGGTCAGGCGCGCCGCGGTCGACCGCGTAAGGCCCCTATTGCTGACGCGCCAAGCCCCACTGCCGCACCATCGGTGAGTGAGAAGCGTACAGCCGTCAGCTCCCCCCTCGTCCGCAGGCTAGCCCATGACAACGGGATCGAGCTCCATACGCTGCGCGGCACGGGAACGGCAGGGCTGGTAACGCGACGGGATGTCGAGGCGGCTATCGCAGCCCGCCCAGACGCAGCACGAGGCCTGGCGACGCCAGATGCATCTGCGGCTACTGCCCCTGCCCCTGCCACTGCCAGCGGGAAGGACGTGGACTCCCGCACCGGCCTTGCAGTGATATCACGGACACCGGTCAAGGGTGTGCGCAAGGCTGTGGCAGCCAATATGTCTCGCAGCCGAACCGAAATACCCGAAGCTACCGTGTGGGTCGATGTCGATGCGACCGCACTCGTGGAACTGCGATCCGAAATGAAGAAGCGGAACCCCGAAGACACTCCAGGGTTGCTGGCATTCATCGCTCGTTTCGTCACTTCCGGCTTGAAGAAGTACCCAGAGCTCAACACCCGCTTCCAGGACGCCCCCGACGGGGGCGGGAGCGATTCCAAGGAAATCATAGGTTTCGACGGGATCAACCTGGGGTTCGCAGCGCAAACGGAACGGGGACTCGTAGTTCCTTCCATCCGCGCCGCGGACAAGCTCAGTGCACGGGAACTCGATGTCGAAATCCGCCGCCTCAGCCAGGTTGCCCGTGAGGGCAAGGCAACACCGGCTGAATTGGGCAGCAGTACCTTCACGCTGAACAACTACGGCGTCTTCGGCGTCGACGGATCAGCCGCAATCATCAACTACCCAGAAGCTGCAATCTTGGGGGTAGGGCGCATCATCGACAGGCCATGGGTGGTCAACGGCGAGCTAGCCGTCCGTAAGGTGGTTGAGTTGACACTGGTGTTCGACCACCGTGTATGCGACGGAGGAACGGCTGGCGGGTTCCTACGCCACGTCGCTGACGCCATCGAGAGCCCGGCTTCCGCGCTGGCCGATCTGTGAACGGCAGGACTCGTACCAAAGACAACGGAAGATCTCGTTGAGACGGAAGCCCGAACGGTCCATGCCATAGCAATCCTGCGAGGCATGGACCGTCTCGGCCCACGGTCCGGGCCAAATGGTTCATGTTGTTTGCATCCGCTACGGTCCTACGGCAGGGCACCACGATATGAATCGCAATGACGGCCGGCATCTATCTACTTCTTTGGATGACGGCCTTCGCTGTTGTCCCATCCGGCCGCGTCGATAGCGCAATCAACCTACTCGTGACTCGACTTTTTCCTATTCACTATGGCCTGCTTGACGCAGCCGCTCCGTGCACATCCTGACGACCGCCCGGATTTCCCTCGGTGGACAAGGTCGATCATTGTCAGGCGGGTTGCCGATCCGCGTGGAGGTTGGCGTCCAGCAAGGCGCCTATGCATATGACTGCTTCGCGCACCGAATCGGCGTCAGTGACGGTGAGCTGTTGCAGGACCAACCCATCGAGCGCAGCGAAGACAGCGCGAGCCAGTGCCTTGGTATTTGTGTGCCCTTTCCGCACCAAAGACCGCTCCAGCGCATCAATGTAGCCCTCGTAGAGCGCTACCGCTTCTTCTCGGAGCTCCGGTCGACGGCGGGACTCGAGGACGAACTCGTACTGGAAGAGCTGTAGGTGCGGCTCGCGGGCAATGAGCTCAACCAGTGCGGCAGCGAAAGACTCGTCGATCTCCTCGGCTGCGGATAGTTCACTGAGGCGGATTGCCCGTGTCGTTGCCCAGGCTACTGCTTCGTGCAGCAGGGCTTCCTTGGTGCCGAAGTGATGACTGATCAAGGTGTTGTTGACCTGCGCCACCTCGCTCACAGCACGAAAGGTCAAACCGTGGAGCCCGCGTTCTGCAACGACGGAGACGGTCGCAGCCAGCAGAGCCTCCCTGCCTTCGCCGTATCTGTTGTGCCGCCTGGATGCCATACGCCGAGTCTAGTCAGCATCTGTAAGCCTTGACACAAATAACTAAGCACCTGCATAGTTTGACGTGTGATCGAGTGCATCCGGTCACACTCCCCCACCGGTACCCCTGTACTCACGGTTCCACTGAAGCAACCGAAAGGCGTAACCATGGCTGGTTCGCACCAAACCGCAGACAGCTCACCCACCCTTCACCGAACCTTGCGATGGCAGGATGCCTTCGCGCTGGCAATGGCGGTCTCGGGCGGTCTCTTCGTGTCCTTCGGCGCGACGATGGCTGCCATCGGCGCCTTGTCTGCGTTGTTCGTCTGGGCCCTGGCCGCAGGGATCGGCTGGGTTCAGAATCACCTTTTCGCCGAGATGGCGTCCATGTTTCCTGACAAGCCAGGCGGGGTGCCGGTCTATGCGCATGAAGCGTGGAAGAGCCGTTTCGCGCCGGCCGGAGCGCTGGCGACGTTTGGCTACTGGTTCGGATGGTCGGCCGTGATCTCCGTGGTGAGCCTGACGGCTGGGGCGATCGTGCAGGCACGCTGGCTTCCCGAGGCTGCATGGGCTCTCGATCTCGGAGTTGCCCAGATAGGTCCGGCACAACTCATTGGAATCGGCTTCATCCTCGCGCTCATGGTGCCCAACCTCATCGGTGCGCAACCCGCGGCATGGGTGAACAAGGTCTTCGGTGCCCTGCTCCTCATTCCGCTCCTGACCTTCGTCGTCGCTCCCCTGGTGAGCGGCCAGTGGGAACTGAGCAACCTGACATGGGGTTTGGGGCAGCCAGGGGCGGACCATTGGGGAGGATGGCAGGACGCCGCTGTGTGGCTCTACCTCATCGGTTGGACTGCCTACGGGACCGAGATGTGCGCCGCTTTCACCCCCGAATACCGTAGCAACAGGGACGCACGCCGGGCGCTTTCCAGCTCCGGTGGCTACACCTTCATGATGTTCGCCCTTGTCCCCCTCGGTGTGGGCGGTCTTGTGTCCCAGGCAGACGCTGCTACTGATCCCAGTGCTGTGTTTGTCACCGGGTTCGCCTCCGTCCTTCCCGCCGGTTTCGCCGGGGACATTGCACTTCTGATCACCATCGGAGCGCTCCTGATGGGAGTGAATGCCAGCATGGCGGACGGCTCTCGAGCCTTGTACGGAGCGGCCGTGGACGGGCTGGTCCCCCGCCAGCTCGAGGTCCTCAACCGAAATCAGGTTCCTGCACGCGCCATCATCGTCGCCGTGGTCATGAACGTGCTCCTGGTCATCTTCGTCTCCAACCCCATCTCCATCCTGGTGGCCGCCAACATCGGTTACCTGCTCGCCATCCTCCTGGCCGTCTCGGGATTCCTGCTTCTGCGGAAGGACCGTCCCGATGCGTCCCGCAGCTTCAAGCTCGGTGCATGGTCTGTGCCACTGGCCATCATCCTGACCGTCTATGGGGCTGCAGTGCTGGTCATCGGTGCATCCTCCTCGCACCTTTCCGGCTACGGCGGTCCCGTGGAACTGGCGATAGGCGTCGGCATCCTCCTTCTCTCCTTGGTCTTGTTCGTCATCCGCCGACGATTCCAGGACCGGCTCCCCCTCCTGCGCGAACCAGACGAATCAGTCGAGCAGCGTCCAGCAGCTCTCACGAGCTGAACATCCAGGACTCATCCCCCCAACGAAAGTAGGACATATACATGTCTCAGGTATTCCACGCCCACCACGACGAGAACGCGTTCGAACCTTTCGAGCTGGGCATGGTCCAGTGGCTCCGCCGCCCAGGTGACAACGGAAACGAAGCCCTCTCGGCCGGTATCTGGAAGGTCACACCACAGGAAGCTCCGGAACCGTTCGACCTGCCCATCGAGGAAGACGAGACCATCTACATCGTCTCAGGACACCTCCGCATCGAAATCCAGGGCGGAGACACCCTCGACATGCCAGCCAGCGCGATGGCCTCACTCTCCAAAGGTGCGAACACGCGGTGGACGGTACTGGAGCCCACCATCGAATTCTTCGTCTACAGCTAGTAGGAGCACGTCATGGAAACTACTGACGTTATCGTCGTCGGTGCAGGCTTCGCCGGCCTCACCGCTGCCCGCGAACTCACCCGTCGCGGACACAAAACCATCATCCTCGAAGCACGCGACCGGATCGCCGGCCGCACCTTCCTCGACAACCAGCTCGGGCGCAATCTCGAACTCGGTGGCACCTGGGTCCACTGGACACAGCCGTACGTCTGGGCCGAGATGGGCCGCTACGGGATCGCACCCATTGCAGGACCGGACTTCACCAAGGCCTACTGGACTGCCGACGGGCAACACCATGAGGGGCATCCTGACACCTTGCTGGGGCTTCTTGACGAGCCCAACCAGGCGCTTCTGGCCGACGCGCGACGGTACTTCCCCCTGCCGTGGTCGCCCTTGGCCAACCCAGAAGTGTCCGACATCGACCACATCACGCTGTCGGACGCTATTGATCGGCTGGACCTGCCTGAGGAGCAGCGGCAGTTGCTGCGGTCCTTCTGGACGCTGAACTTCAACGGCACACTCGACGAAGCCGCGTACACGCAGGCCCTTCGCTGGTGCGCCGTCGCGTCCGGTTCCTGGTTGACCATGTTCGAAGCCTGCGCCTCCTTCAAGATCGAAGGAGGGACCCTCCGCCTCGCCGAAGCGATCCTGGCCGACTCGACGGCAGACCTCCGGTTGAATCAGGTAGTTGCGGCCATTCAGCAAGACGACGCTGGTGTCACGGTCACGACCGCCGACGGCTCACACTACGCCGCCCAGCAACTCGTTCTCGCCCTGCCGCTGAGCACACTGAACGACCTCGACATTCAGCCCGAACTCTCGCCGGGCAAACGCGAAGCCGCCACCCGCGGACAGGCCGGACGAGGCGCCAAACTATGGATCAAGGTCAAAGGACGCCAGGAACGCTTCGTCGCCATGGGCCCCGAAAATGCTGCCCTGAACTTCATCCAGGCGGAGTACATCGACGATGACTCGACCACACTCGTCTGCTTCGGACCCGACGCCGCCGCCGTCGACGTCGACGACCCCGCAGCTGCCCAGCGCATCCTGGACACGCTGGTACCGGGTCTGGAAGTTCTTGAAGTCGCTGGACATGACTGGGTCGGCGACGAACATTCCCGCTCCACCTGGCCGATGCACTACACCGGCTACCTCACTCACTCCCTCGCAGAACTGCAGCGACCCGAAGGTCGAATCCGCCTGGCAGGATCCGACTTCGCCAATGGCTGGGGCGGATTCATCGATGGGGCAATTGAAAGCGGTCTGGACGCCGCCCGCACCATCGGGCAGGAACTCGAGCACACCCAATCCATCGACGCCCTGACCGTCTAGCACGGGGCTCTCAACCGCAGCACCTCAGCGTCGAACGCAGCGGCGGAACGCTGGAATCCCGACCGCTGGCCGCACTTCGACTACAGCACCTTTAACAGGAGGTAAAACCGTTATGACAGTCTCAACAGATACAACCGCACCGACCAGCTTCGAAGCACTCCTGGCAGCAATCGAGCCAGCTGAAGGCGGCCCGGACATCAAGGACCCTGCCACCGGAGCGATCGTTGGCCGCGCGCCGGAGCACGACACGACCGATCTCGATGCCGCGATCACGAAGGCCCGCGCGGCCCAGCCGGCCTGGGGCGATCTGTCCCACGACGAGCGGTCTGCCTATCTCAACGAGGCAGCCGACGCGGTCGAGGCTTCCGCTGAAGCCCTGGCGCAGCTTCTGTCCCGTGAGCAAGGCAAACCCTTGAACGGGCCGAATGCACGCTTCGAGGTCGGAGCCTGCGCAGCCTGGTTACGGGCTACGGCCTCATTCGAGATGAAACCAGAGGTTCTCGTCGACGATGACGGGGGCCACGCGGAACTGCACTACCGACCCCTCGGCGTCGTCGGCGCGATCGGGCCGTGGAACTGGCCCATGATGATCTCGGTCTGGCAGATCGCCCCTGCCCTTCGCATGGGCAACACCGTCGTCGTCAAACCTTCAGGGAACACGCCCCTGTCCGTGCTGGCTCTGGCACATGTCCTCAACTCCGTACTGCCCGCCGATGTTCTGCACGTCATATCGGGTCGACGTGACGTCGGCGCTGTACTGGTGAGTCACCCGGACATCGCCAAGATCATGTTCACCGGATCCACCGCTGCAGGCCAGGACATCATCCGCTCATCCGCGGACACCGTGAAGAGGCTGACCCTCGAACTCGGCGGCAATGACGCCGGCATCGTCCTGCCCGACGCCAACCCAAAGGAGATCGCTGAAAACCTGTTCTGGGGCGCGTTCATCAACACCGGCCAGACCTGCGCAGCCCTCAAGCGCCTCTACGTCCACGAGGACATCTACGACGCGGTCTGCGAAGAACTCACCAAAGTTGCCGCATCAATGCCCATGGGTGTGGGCCTGGATGAGAACAACGTTCTCGGTCCGCTGCAGAACAAGTCCCAGTACGACATCGTCGCCGGTCTCGTCGAGTCCGCCCGCAATTCTGGGGCAAGGGTGCTGCTCGGTGGGAACCCGGAGAAGGACCAGCCCGGCTACTTCTACCCGGCCACCCTCGTAGCCGATATCGACAATGACAATCCGCTGGTGACTGAGGAGCAGTTCGGACCGGCGCTGCCGATCATCAAGTACTCGACCGTTGATGAAGCCATCACCATGGCGAACGCACTCGATGTCGGCCTCGGCGCCTCCGTCTGGTCATCCGACGTTGAATCCGCCCTGAAGGTCGCAGCCCGCATCGAGGCCGGCACCGTCTGGATCAACAAGCACGGCACCGTCGATCCCCGCATACCTTTCGGAGGAATGAAAGCGTCCGGGTACGGTCTCGAGTTCGGTGTCGAAGGCCTCAAGCACCTCGGAGCTCCGCAAGCGATCAGCTACTAGGGCAGGTCAACCGCGGGCGCCTCCCCACCTGGTGTGACGTCCGCGGTTACCTCTTCCGAGTGCTGGGCGGCGTCGCCGCCCTTCGGGATCGGTGGCCGCGTACAACCCTCGGCGCCCTTGCAGCGGCTCCTGCCTATCTAACCCAGCAGAGCGCTGCAGTACGGCCCTGAAAGTGCCCGGCTCAGGTCAAGGACGGTAACACCTGCCAGGGGAAGTTCAGCAGTCACCGCAGTGCATCCTGAACTTCGCGGACAGCGCGGTGGCGGGCTTCGTTGCCGACGATGGAGTTACGCAGCGTGCCGATTTTCTCGACCTCGACTTCGACGACGTCGCCGGGCTGCAGGAGCCACTGGGGTGTGCGGGCGTAGCCCACGCCGGATGGGGTTCCCGTCGCGAGCAGGTCACCGGGGCGAAGGGTGAAGGTCCTGGAGATGTGTGCCAGGGTCTCACCTACGGTGTAGACCATCTCGGTGGTGTTCCCGTCCTGCACGGTCTCACCGTTCACACGGGTTTGGACCTGCAGGCCGGCGCGCAGGTCGCCAACCTCGCTGGCGGGGACCATGGGTCCGACCGGACCGGAGAGGTCCGCGTTCTTACCCAGGATCCACTGAGAGGTGAGTTTTTGGGCGCGCCGGGCGGTGAGGTCGTTGAAGACGGAGTAACCGATGACGGCGTCGAGCGCTTTCTCCGGGGTGGCGTCAACGAGGGTTTCACCGACCCAGGCGACGATCTCTCCTTCCCAGTCCAGACCGGCTTCCCCGGACGGGACAGGTACCGCAGCTCCATCCACGGTGAGGGACTGCGTCCAGCGCGCGAAAAGGGTCGGGTATTCGGCAAGTTCCTGGTCCTTGAAGGAGCCCTCGGCAACGTGCTTGAGGTAGTTCAGGCCGATGCAGATCACCCGGGCGCCGGGCAGAACCGGCGGGACGAACTCCACTGCGGCAGCCGGCAGGGTTTCCCCGGATGCCTCTGATGCGAGGTGCTCGGTCGGGGCAGTCCAGAACTGCTCCAGCCCTGCCAGCACCGAGACGGTTTGTCCGTCGTCGGACAGCGCAGCAACCTCTACAGGTCCAGCACCGCGACGGATACCAACAATTCTCATAGGTCTTCCCTTCACGCTCCGACAGCCAGTGTCGAAAGGAGCTAAAACATTCGCACCTTTTGTGCTTGAATAGGAGCATGACACAGATCTCCGGTGCCGTACAGCCCGCCGTTCAGCATCCCGGGACAGCAGGCATTGCTGCCACCGCGGGGCTGAAGCTGGCCGCCCCGCGTTCGCGGGCTGAGCATCTCGCTGCTGCGCTGGAGGAGCGGATTCGCACCCAGGGCCTTGAGCCCGGCGCCCTCGTGGGGACCCTGCCCTCGCTCCGTGAAGAGACTGGTTATGCCCGGGCGACGGTGAGCGAGGCGGTCCGGCTCCTGCGGGAGCGAGGGGTTTTGGAGATCCGTCCAGGTCGTACCGGCGGGCTTTTCGTCGCCGAAACCAGCCCTGTCGTCCGCTTGCGCCACACGCTCCTGACCGTCGGGGACCAGCCCTCTGCCGTCATCGATGCCATTGAGTTGCGGGATCACCTCGAGGAGCTCATTGACGTCGGGGCTGCCCGATGCCGCACTGACGACGACGTTTCCGAGCTGCGTCTTCTCGTAGGCAATTTGGAGTCTTCCAGGGACTGGGACGGATTCATGCGGGCGAACTGGGCGCTGCACGAGAGGATCGCCGCGATTTGCCCGAACGTGATGGCCCGGGCGGTGTACGTCGGCACGCTCGGGCATCTGTCGTCGTCGGCTTCATCACGCTTCGATGAGGACGAAGCCGCGGCCGCGGCCTACAGGACTGACCGCCTGCGTGTCCACGTCGAGCTTGTCGAAGCTATCGCCAGCGGCGACATCACCGCTGTCGGGCAGGCCGTCACCAACCACAACCTCTGACCCGATCATCCGAGCACGAAGGAGTGCGCCCATGAGCACAGCAGAATTTCGCCAGTACCTCTTCCCAGAAGGCCATCCCCGTATTGAAGACGTGAAGGGCCTCGACGCGTACGCCTACCGCCAGGCCGCCCGGCAGGAGGGAACCTTCACCGGTGATCTGATCAAGGGCTGGACGCCTCTCTACCTCAATGAATTCCGTGGAGTCACGGAAGACGGCGCCCTGCGCGAAGGTCTCTACCCTTTCGCGCCGGCGGTGCCGGGCGAGGAAGCTCCGCTTGCCGCCATGGTCGAGGCAGCCGAAGCTCTGTTGGCCACCGTTTCCGCCGAGGACCGGGAGAAGCTTACTTACCCGGTGGACGCCGTGGAGTGGCAGACCTGGGCCAATCCCGAATTCATGCAGTTCGATACCGGCCTCAGGCTTGAGTTCCAGCCCCGGGAGGTCCGCGAGAAGGCGCTGGCGCTCATGAGAGCATCACTAAGCCCGGAGGGATATCAACTCGCACACGGCATGATGCTGATCAACGGTTTCCTTGGAGAGGTCGTGCGACTCGAAAGCGTCCTGAACGAGTTCAGCTACAACTTCGCCCTCTACGGGACCCCGCATCAGACCGCTCCATGGGGATGGCAGCTGTACGGGCACCACTGCGCAGTCAACTGCCTGGTCGTCGAAGGACGCATGTCCCTCAGCCCGGTCTTTTTCGGAGCCGAACCCAACGAGATCGACGAGGGCCCCCACGTCGGCACTGCTGCCTTCAAAGACCGCATCAAGCTCGGCATCGACCTCATGGCCGCCCTGCCCGCCGGGCAACAAGCCACCGCGACGATCTACCAGCGAATGGTCGATCCGGCCATGCCGGAGGGCCGGGTGCATCCCGGAGACGAACGGCACCTCGCCGGCGCGTTCCAGGACAACCGGATCATCCCCTTCGAAGGGATCCGTGTGGCGGACATGCCAGCCACGGCGCAGCAGATCGCCCTCTCCATCGTCGAACAATTCGTACTTCCATTGCCGGAGGGCCCCCGCGCAGCGCGGATGCGCGAGGTCCGGGAACACCTGGACGAGACCTGGTTCTCCTGGATCGGCGGACACGACCCCGGTGATGTCTTCTACTACCGAATTCAGTCCCCCGTTGTCATCGCCGAACTGGATCATCACTGCGGGGTCTTCCTCGACTACCGCACGCCCAAACAGTTCCATGTCCACACCGTTCTGCGGACCCCGCATGGTAACGACTACGGCCGGTCCTGGGTCCGCCAATGGCAGGCAGCACATTCGGAACGGGCGCGATGAGCATCCACGCCGCTGAGGCCAGACATCAGATCGCGAATCTCCTGCACACGTACGTGGCCATCGCAGACCGCAAGGACGTCGACGCCGTTGTCGACTTGCTGGGAAGCACTCAGGTCCACTTCCCCACTGCCGGGTCCATGGATCCCGCGGGGGCGCGGCAGCTGTTCACGCAGTTATGGAGTAGCCCCGAAGAGCACCGGCACGACGTCAGCAACCTGATCGTGAACCCCGCCCAGGAGGAAGGGCAGTGGCTTGCCACTGCCCACTACACCCGATGGCTTTTGGGCGGCGATGCCCCGTTGGTGCACACGCTCGGCCAATATGAGCTACTGGTGGACGGCGTGGATTGGTCCTTGATGCAGTTGAAAGTCAGCCGTATCTGGACGGCCGGAACCTGAGTGGCACTTGATCCTCCGGTGATGAAGCCGTGACAACTCTCTCCCGCGTCAGCCTGGTCCTGGACGCCCTCGCTGAAAGCCGAGGGCCTCTTAGCCTGTCCGAACTTGCTACCCGCACAGGCCTTCCCCGTTCCTCCGTGCACCGGACCATTCAGGCTCTGGAGGAAGAGCTTTACGTGGTGCGCGCGCCGGGCCGGCCCGGCTACGCTCTGGGTCCGGGCGTGCTGAAATTCGGCATGGCCGGACATCTCCACCTGCTCAGCGCCAATCGAGGACAGCTTGTTTCCCTGGCACGGGCCACGAACGAAAACGCTGAACTGGCCATCTTCAGTGGCCGCGAAGTCGTCATCGTCGATCAGGTCGCCTCCCCTGAGCGGCTGAAGGGTGTCACCAAGGTCGGCAGAAGTTTTTCCCTGCATGCCAGCTGCATCGGCAAGGCCCTGCTGGCGGCGCTTCCGGCAACCCGGGCCGAAAACCTTCTCCCCCAGGAGCTCGAACGGTTCACGGACAGCACCATCACCAACAGGGTGCAGCTTCAGGACGAAGTCGACCTCATTCGACACGTCGGCGTGGCCGTGGACATTGAAGAACATAATGTGGGCATCTGCGCCCTCGCCACAGCAATGATCGGTCCCACCGGTGCACTGCAGGCCATTGCTGTTGTCATGCCGACAAGCCGCTTCGGCGCCAAGAGCACAGCAGCTTTGGAGGGCTTGAAGGAGCTCAACCCCGTCATCGACCTGTCGGGTGCGAGGAAACATCTGGAACTGAAGAAGCGGGACGGACTCGGTTGAGTCCGTCCCGCTTCTTGTGGCGGTTGTGTGGTTTTCTACCAGGGCCGGGGGATGGTGATTCTGTCCCGGTTCTCCGCGGCATGCAGTGGCGGCAGGATCCGTGAGAGGAACGTGAACTCGTCGTAGGCGTGTTGAAGGAGGTTGGGGCCCAGCGCCTCGTCGACTTCGGCGGTGACCTCTTGAGCAGTGAGGCCAGTTCCTGGCAAGTCATAGCCGAGCAGGAAGTGGCTGCGCATGACCAGCCCCCATTCGGTGTCCCGTCCGATGTGCAGCAGACGCCCGCCCAGCACCGAGCCGTCCTTGCGCCGTGGAGCATCGTGGCCGAAACCCACGTGCCCGGTGATCGCCGTGGAAACGGTGCCGCCTGCACCTGCGGCCGAGTAAGCGGACGCGGTGAAGAACTCGGTCGGGTCATGGAACTCGATCAGCAGGTCCTGGTCGGGCAGGCCGGTGAGTTTCTCGGTGACGATGTGGGTCGAGCCGACAGCCTCGCCTGGAGTGCCTCCGGCCCAGGAGCTGGCACCGTGATCGATGGGATGCCACCAGCCGTACTCGCGGGGCCCGGGCCGGCTTCCGAACCACCAGCTGAACATCTCACCGGTGCATCCGTGCATGTCGGTCCGGGCGGCGACGTGCAGGACGCCTGAGTCAAGGCGGCGGTAACCGGTCTCGAGGGCCATCGGTGCCGGGTCCAGCAGCCGGTCGAAGTCGAACACGCTATCCTCCGGTTCCGGTACCAGGACGGCTTGGGGCTCAGCTGCGGTGTGCTGTATCAGTGTCATCCGGGGACCTCCGAAGGGACGAGCGGCTCGCCGTGGCGGCCGTGCGGGTGATGGAACGAAGCGTGAGTAGTTTTCCGGTCAGCCACGTACAAACCCACCACCGCAGCCAGACACACAACCGCAGCAGTCGCGAAGGTGCCAAAGACACTAGGTGATCCACCGGTGGCGATCGCGGCCCCGCCCAGGGTCGGGCCGAGGAAGGCACCAATAAAGGAGGTGCCGTTTGACCAGCCCAGGGCCGTTGCCCGGGCCGGAAGCGGATAGATGTCAGAGGTTGCAGTGTGCACGAGGTTCATCGTCGAGTGCCCACCGATACCCATGAGCGCGATGCAGGTTATGGCCAGCGGCGCCGAGAAGGGCAAGGCCAGGATGCCCACCAACCCCACAAGGGTGCATGCTCCGGTGAGGACGGCCGCGAGGGAAGCTCCCCAGCGGTCTGCGATCCAGGCGGTAATGAAAGAGCCGATCACTGCGGCACCGGTGAGGATGAAACTGAACAGCAAAGCGACCTGCAGGTTCAGCCCAAGGCCGATCATCGCTTCGACGACCCATACGTTCATGCCCTGCCAGGCGACCATGTTCGCGACAGCACATGCTGCGATGATCAGCGCCACCACTGCCCCGCGGCCCGAGAAGACGGCTGCCAGCTTGTGGCGGGTTGTCCAGGTGCGGCCGGCGATTTCCGGCTCGGTGGTGACCGGGAACTTCGTCAGAAGGACGGCAACCAGGATCGCAGCGGTAAGGGCCGTACCGATGAAGAACATCGGGCGCCATCCGAAGGCCGGCAGTACCGGAACGGCAATGAGGGCCGCAACGACGCCGCCGAGCGGAATTCCGGCCATGGTGATGGTGATGACCAGGGATCCGCGCCGGGCGGGGGCGTTGTTCCGCGCCACGGTCATCGCTGTTGTCAGCGCCGCTCCCACGCCAAGACCGGCCAGGAAGCGGGCCAGACCCATGACGAGGCCGTCCGGGGAGAGCCCGGTAAGCGCGGCGGCTGCGGCGAATACCGCGACAGCTCCGGCCAGGACAGCCTTACGGCCGAGCCGCTCCCCCAGCAGCGGGGCGATCAGCGCGCCCAGGATCGCTCCGATGTAGACGACGCCGCCGATCAGGCCGATTGCCTGGTCCGTGATGCCCATGGACTGATCTCTGAGGATGAGCGGGACAACCTGCCCGAACACGATCAGGTTGTAGCCCTCGATCACGGTAATGAGCATGCACAGCGCGATGATCCCCGAATTCGACTTCCCCGTCTTTGGGGCGTCGGCAGCGGCAGCAGATGGTGTAAACATTCGTGCTCCTCCAAGTGGGGCCGCACCTCCTTGGGCGGCTCTCCATTGCCATGGTGGGGACAGAGTGTGACCTGGACAACACACCTGTCCCAAGATCCGGGACACGTGATCACCTGGAGTAACTACTGTCCCGCGTACCGGGACAGCATGTGAGTCAAGTCACGTTCTGCTCCCTACGGTGGATGCAGTGATACCTCGATGTAGAGGTTTGAAATTGAAAGGCATGTCAATGAAGACCATCGGTGGACCTGGCTTACACAGCGCAGACGTGACCATCGTCGGGTTCGGACCCGTGGGGAAGCTGCTCGCGCTCCAGCTCGGACGCCGCGGGCACCGGGTGCTCGTCGTCGACCGCAAGGAAACCGGCTACCCGCTTCCCCGCGCCGTGACACACTGCTCGGATTTTGCACGCATCCTGCAGTCCGTCGGGCTCTCCCCCGACAGCATTCCCGAGGCGACTGAACCTTATGACGATATGTATGTCTGGCGGAACGGTCAGGGGCAGACGCTTGTCGAGGTCGACTGGAGCGGGCGTGGGGAATCGGGCTGGTACAACACCTACTTCTTCAACCAGCCGGCGCTGGAGGACCGCCTTGATGCGCTGGTCGAGGAACTGCCCACGGTCACTATTCTCCGGGGCTGGGAAGCCGGGGACATATCCCAGGACAAGGACAGCATCCGCGTCAAACTCAGCAGAACCAGTGACGGTGAGCAGGTCACTGCCGTGTCCGGTTGGCTCATCGGTGCCGACGGGGCCAACAGTGCCGTGCGCCAGCACGCCGGAATTGAATGGCACGACGAGGGCTTCTTCTACGACTGGCTCGTCGTCGACGTCAAACCGGGGCCTGGCCTCAATTTCCCCCATGTCGCCAACCAGCTGTGCGATACCGCCCGTCCGGCCACGATGGTCCCCGGCGGGCCCGGACGGCGCCGCTGGGAGTTCATGCGCCTGCCGGGGGAAACAAGGGAAGAACTGAACCGCACCGAAAAGGCGTGGGAGCTGCTGGCCCCTTACGGCGTCACTGCGGAAAACGCGGAGCTCGAACGGCACTCGGTGTACACCTTCCAGGCGTGCTGGGCCACGGAGTGGCGCCGGGGGCGGATTCTCCTTGCCGGCGACGCGGCCCACCTGATGCCCCCGTTCGCCGGTCAGGGACTCGGAGCCGGTGTCCGCGATGCTATGAATCTGGCCTGGAAACTGTCAGCGGTCATCGACGGCCTCGCCGACGATTCCCTGCTGGACACCTACGGACCGGAGCGGTCCCAGCATGCCATCGCCTTCGTGAGATTCTCAGTAAGTCTTGGGCAGGTCATCTGCCTCACGGACCCGAACGATGCAGCGGCACGAGATGAGCGCATGATCGCTGAATGGGCAACGACCCGGAAAGCGCCGGCCCCTCCCCGTCCCGGGCTTGGCCACGGTCTCCACACCGGTCCGCACGGCGGTGAACTCGCCATCCAGGGGCGCGTCACGGGACCCAGGCAAACCACAATGCTATTGGATGACCTACTGGGTGGCCCTGGCGTTCTTCTCACCAAACGCAGCTCCATGCTCGCGGTCATCTCAAGGGACGACCAGAAGCGCTTAGGTCTCCTCGGGATCCGCCTGGCCAGCTTTGAAGAGGACAGCCACGTCTCCAGCGGTACGGAAATCATCGATGACATCGACGGAACCTACCACCAATGGTTTGACTCCCTCGGCACCCCCACCGCCCCGGTCGACGCAGTCCTGATCAGACCGGATTTCCACTTGTACGGAACCGCCTCCGCCGCCCACACCAGGGATTTGGCCCTGGGCTTCCTCGCAGGGCTTCGCACCCGACACCTCGCCACCGCTTAGCAGCAAGCCTGGTTGGACCCCTACTGGACGCAGCCGCACTCTAAGCCCCACCCACTGCTGTCGTTCCAGCCGCTCCCCTCCCCCGTTCACCTCCCTGCCGGCACCATCAGCAGGGAGGTGAACGTTCGCACCATCACTCTTGAAGGACACCGATGTTTTCGAAGATTCTGGTAGCTAATCGTGGCGAGATCGCCATTCGTGCTTTTCGGGCCGGGTGTGAGGTGGGGGCGAAGACGGTTGCGGTGTTCCCGCACGAGGACCGCAATTCGATCCATCGGCAGAAGGCCGATGAGGCGTACCTGATCGGGGTGGAGGGGCACCCGGTGCGGGCGTACCTGGATATCGGTGAGATCATCCGGGTCGCCAAGGACGCCGGCTGTGATGCGATCTACCCGGGGTACGGGTTCCTGTCGGAGAACCCGGGCCTGGCCCGGGCGGCCGCGGATGCGGGGATCACGTTCGTGGGCCGCCGGCGGATGTGCTGGAACTGGCCGGGAACAAGGTCAAGGCGTTGGTCGCGGCGCGGGCGGCCGGTATCCAGGTGTTGGAGTCGTCGCGTCCGAGCGCCGATGTGGACGAGCTGATCGCCGGCGGCGGAGAAGATCGGGTTCCCGGTGTTCGCCGAGGCCGTCGCCGGCGGCGGGGGCCGCCCTCGCCGCAGTCTCGGGCCCTCACTTCGGGACGGACTCGGTTGAGTCCGTCCCGCTTCTTGTGGCGGTTGTGTGGTTTTCTACCAGGGCCGGGGGATGGTGATTCTGTCCCGGTTCTCCGCGGCATGCAGTGGCGGCAGGATCCGTGAGAGGAACGTGAACTCGTCGTAGGCGTGTTGAAGGAGGTTGGGGCCCAGCGCCTCGTCGACTTCGGCGGTGACCTCTTGAGCAGTGAGGCCAGTTCCTGGCAAGTCATAGCCGAGCAGGAAGTGGCTGCGCATGACCAGCCCCCATTCGGTGTCCCGTCCGATGTGCAGCAGACGCCCGCCCAGCACCGAGCCGTCCTTGCGCCGTGGAGCATCGTGGCCGAAACCCACGTGCCCGGTGATCGCCGTGGAAACGGTGCCGCCTGCACCTGCGGCCGAGTAAGCGGACGCGGTGAAGAACTCGGTCGGGTCATGGAACTCGATCAGCAGGTCCTGGTCGGGCAGGCCGGTGAGTTTCTCGGTGACGATGTGGGTCGAGCCGACAGCCTCGCCTGGAGTGCCTCCGGCCCAGGAGCTGGCACCGTGATCGATGGGATGCCACCAGCCGTACTCGCGGGGCCCGGGCCGGCTTCCGAACCACCAGCTGAACATCTCACCGGTGCATCCGTGCATGTCGGTCCGGGCGGCGACGTGCAGGACGCCTGAGTCAAGGCGGCGGTAACCGGTCTCGAGGGCCATCGGTGCCGGGTCCAGCAGCCGGTCGAAGTCGAACACGCTATCCTCCGGTTCCGGTACCAGGACGGCTTGGGGCTCAGCTGCGGTGTGCTGTATCAGTGTCATCCGGGGACCTCCGAAGGGACGAGCGGCTCGCCGTGGCGGCCGTGCGGGTGATGGAACGAAGCGTGAGTAGTTTTCCGGTCAGCCACGTACAAACCCACCACCGCAGCCAGACACACAACCGCAGCAGTCGCG
>NZ_NFSC01000030.1 GCF_002157505.1 Arthrobacter agilis | reverse complement strand
CCCCCCCGCCCCCCCCCCGCCGCCCCCGCCCCCCCGCCCCCCCCCCCCCCCCCCCCCCCCCCCCCCCCCCCCCCCCCCCCCCCCCCCCCCCCCGGGGGCCCCCCCCCCCCCCCCCCCCCCCCCCCCCCCCCCCCCCCCCCCCCCCCCCCCCCCCCCCCCGCTTCCGTCTGCGTGATGCGTGGTGCCCGCTACTTCCCTGAGCCGTACTGGTCCTCGGAGTCCGCGCCCTCGGCGGGATCCTCCGGGTGCACCCTGATGTCCTCGGGGTTGGCGTCCGTGTCACCTTCGGCGGGCGCCTCGTTGTGGACACGGTCATCGTCGCTGCGATTCTCTGACATGCACTCATCCTCTCGGTTCCAGGGGAACTAAGCTCCCTTACCGTCAGTCTACGGATCCCGCGCCGTCAACATAACCCGTACCGTCCGGTGCGACGGGTGGTGGTCAGCATGCTTACTCTTGGGTCATGGAATCCGGAGCGGACGCAGTGCCCGAGCCCGTCGATCGCACCAGGGCGATCGTCCGGCCCGCTCTGGTGGGGCTGCTGTCACTCGGCCTCGGGTTAGCCGCCCACGCCCTGTCTGGCGGTGAGCTGCCGAGTGTCCCGATACTCTGCGGTCTCGCGGCGCTCGCCGTCCTGGCTGCCACTCTCGTGGCGCAGGCACGGCTGCCCGGTTGGGCCCTGATGCTGGCGCTCGGCGCAGCCCAGCAGGTGCTCCATTGGCTCCTCGGCGGACTGGGCGGAGGAGCGTCGTCGACCGTGCCGGGAACGGGCGTACATCATGGTGCAGGAGAGGTGCCCGTGGGATCCGGCACCGGCCAGGGTCACTCACCGGAGGTCATGCTGATGCTCCACACTCACCTGGCCGCCGCACTCCTGGCCGGTTGGGCCGCGGTTCGCTACCCCCGGATCGCCGGATGGGTCTCGCGCAGGCTGGGACAGCCGCTGCAGGAGCGGGAAGGCGCCCCCATCGAGTGATGAAGGCGCCTTTTCAACCGTGCCGGTCGACCCGGGCAATCAGCCAGTGCTGATCGGCCTTAGTTGCTGCTGCCGGAGCTGTCGTAGAACGGGTAGTCCGTGTAGCCCTCAGGTCCGGTGGAGTAGAACGTGGCCGGGTTCGGCTCGTTCTCCGGCAGGTTCTCACGCCAGCGGCGGGCGAGGTCGGGGTTCGCGATGGCCGGGCGGCCCACGACGACGGCGTCTCCCACGCCGTCCTCGAGGATGGCGATGGCCTCCTCGCGGTTGGTGATGAGCCCGAAGCCGCTGTTGATCAGGAAGGGTCCGCCGAAGCGCTTCCGGAGGTCCTGGATGAGGGTGCCGGTCGGCTCGGCATGCAGGACGCTGAGGTACGCGAGCTTCAGCGGTGCGAGAGCGTCGACGAGCGTTCCGTACGTCGCCAGGACATCGGCGGCGTCGGTCTCCAGGGCATCCTGGATGTTGTGGGCGGGCGAGATGCGAAGGCCGACCTTCTCGGCTCCGACTTCCGCCGCCACCGCGGTGACGAGCTCGATCACGAACTGCGCGCGCTTCTCGGGCGATCCGCCGTAGGCGTCCTTCCGCTGGTTGGACTCGGGGGAGAGGAACTCGTGCAGCAGGTACCCGTTCGCCCCATGGAGTTCGACGCCGTCGAACCCGGCGATGTCGATCGCCCTGCGCGAGGCCGTCACGAACTCCTCGATGATGCGCGGCAGCTCTTCGGTGGTGAGGGCGTGCGGCACCGGATAGGGCTGCTTGCCAGTGCTGGTCCGGGTGGTCCCCTCGATGGCGACGGCGCTCGGGGCCACCACCTCGTAGCCGCCGTTCGTGTCAGGGTGCGTCACGCGGCCCGCGTGCATGACCTGGGCCACGATGCGACCGCCGTCCGCGTGCACTGCGTCCGTGACGCGCTTCCAGCCTGCGAGCTGCTCGTCCTCGACGAGACCGGGCTGCCCCGGAAAGCCCTGTCCCGCGTGGCTGGGGTAGGTTCCCTCGCTGACGATGAGCCCGAGGGAGGCGCGCTGGCGGTAGTGCTCGACGACGATGTCGCCGGGGATACCGGCGTCACCCGAGCGGACGCGCGTGAGCGGCGCCATCACCACGCGGTTGGGGAGTTCGAGCGTGCCGAGGGTCAGGGGGGAGAACAGCTTCATGCGTTCCTACTTTCCGGGTCGGTGTCCTACTGGTCGGTAACCGGCACCGGCCGGGTGCTATTCCGGATGTGTCCCGTGTCACCCGTCCACTCGGCACGCGGCCGGGCGGACTGGAGGATGGGCGACGGCGGTGCCACACTGTGCGTGCGCCCGCGGCACCGCGGGGTGTGGACGGACGGTGGGCCATGAGTGGAATCCGGATGGGAACGGCCTCCGGGCGATGGATCCTGGTCGCGACGGTCCTGGGTTCGGGTATCGCCGGTATCGATGCCACCGTCGTCAACGTGGCCCTGCCGACGATCGGGCGGGACCTGGGCACGGGTTTCTCGGCCATGCAGTGGATGGTCACCGGCTACACCCTGACGCTCGCCTCCTTCATCCTGCTCGGCGGGGCACTCGGGGACAGGTTCGGGCGGCGGCGCGTCTTCATGGTCGGCGTCATCTGGTTCGCCATCGCCTCCCTGCTGTGCGGGCTGGCTCCGGATGCCGGCCTGCTCATCGCGGCGCGTGCCCTCCAGGGCGTCGGAGGTGCCCTGCTCACGCCGGGCAGCCTCGCGATCCTCCAGGCCGCTTTCTCCGGTGAGGACCGTGCACGGGCGATCGGAGCGTGGTCCGGCCTGGGCGGCATCGCCACCGCCATCGGGCCCTTCCTCGGCGGCTGGCTGGTCGAAAGCGTCTCCTGGCGCTGGGTCTTCCTCATCAATGTCCCCGTCGCGGCCGCCGTCGTCTGGATCGCCGCGCGGCATGTTCCCGAGACCCGTGACCCGGGTGCGACGGGCAGGCTCGACATCGCCGGGGCGGCCCTCGGGGCGCTCGCGCTCGCCGGCACGACCTACGCGCTGATCGAAGCGCCCGACGACGGCATCGGTTCGGCCGGAGTCCTCACGTCCGGGCTCCTGGGACTCGCCGCGGCCGCAGCCTTCCTCGTGGTGGAGCGGCGCACCGAGAACCCGATGCTGCCCCTGCGCATCTTCGGCAATCGGCAGTTCCGCACGGCGAACGCCGTCACGTTCCTCATCTACGGGGTGTTCGGCGGCATCTTCTTCCTGCTCGTCGTCCATCTGCAGGTCGTGGCCGGCTTCAGCCCGGTCGCGTCCGGCACCGCGATGCTTCCGATCACGGCGCTGATGCTCGTCCTGTCACCCCGGGCAGGCGCGCTCAGTTCCAGGATCGGACCCCGCATCCCGATGGCGGTGGGTCCGCTCATCTGCGCAGTGTCACTGGTCCTCATGCTGCGGATCGGCGCGGAGGCGCCCTATCTCCGGGACGTGCTTCCGCCGGTGATCGTGCTGGGCCTCGGGCTGTCGCTGCTCGTCGCGCCCCTGACGTCGACGGCGCTGTCCTCGGTGCCGGAACGCCAGGCGGGGCTCGCCTCTGGTGTCAACAACGCGGTCGCGCGGGCGGCGGGCCTCGTCGCGATCGCCGTCCTGCCGGCTGCCGCAGGTCTGACAGGAGACGCCTACGACGACCCGAGGACCTTCGAAGCCGGATTCGATACCGCATGCCTGCTCGGCGCCGGAGTACTGGCGGTGGGCGGAATCCTGGCCGCCGTCGGCATCCGGAATCCCGGGGTGCCGGATGCCGACCACCCGAGGCACTGCGCTGTCGGCGGTACCCCGGCGGCTCCCGGCGCCCTGCGCGAGGCGCGCGGCGGCCAGGACTTCGGCGGGCACCCCCGGACATGACGAAGCCCCGGGGAGGAACCCGGGGCTTCGGTGCGTGCGGTTGGAGCCGGTGTTACTTGATGTCCTGCTCGTCCATCGCGCTCAACGGCGATCCGCCACGGTTGGCGGGGTCGTCGCTCGCGTCGACCTCGTCGTCCTCCATCATGCCGAAGTCCACGTCCGCGGCGGCTTCACCGAGCATCGGCTCCTCGGGCGGATACTGCTCGTCGCCGTGCCGGTAGCGGGCCTCGGCCGTCTCCTCGCGGAGGGTCTGGTCGCTCAGGTAGCCTTCCTCACCGATGGCGCTGACGCCGTTCTCGTCGAAGTCGTTCTCGTCGTCGCCGCTCTCGGTCACGCCGGGCTCGTCCTGCAGAAGGGGGTCATCCTGCCAGCGGTCCGGATTGTTCTCCGCGGCGTCGGGGTAGTTGTCGGGCTGGCCCTCGAGGACCGGATCGAAGGCCTCGGGAGCAAGCGAGTCGTTCGGCACGTCGGGCTCCTCGCCCACGATGGTCAGTTCCTCATCGGGAAGGTTCTCGGTCATCATCTCTGCCTTTCATCGGTGCTGTGCATCCTTCGATCATCAGCCTACTGATGAATCGGTCGGGGCGACAGTTCCTCGCTGCCGCCCCGAACGGCACCGGTCCTGCTATGCGCCGTCGCGCCAGCTGTGCCGGGGTTCGTACCCCAGGACGCGCCGGGCCTTGTCGATGGAGAGCAGCGTTTCGTGCTCACCCACGTCCCGGGTCACCTCGACGCCGGGGTACACCTCCGCGGCGAGGTCCGCACTCGCACGGTTCATCACGGTGTCAGCGGCAGCGATGATGAAGCGGTCGAAGCCGGGCACCGCATTCTGCAGGGCCTTCTCCACGGCCTGAGCGCCGTCCCGGCTGTCGATGTAGCCCCACAGGTTCCATTTGCGCGCAGTCGCATCGGCGTCGAAGGAGGGGAACTCGGCGTAGTCCTCCGGGTCCATGACGTTCGAGAACCGCAGGGCGCTGATGATCAGTTCCGGATCCCAGCGCGCCAGCTCGATGGCCAGCTGTTCCTCGAGGTGCTTGACCAGCGAATAGGTGCTCTCAGGACGCGCGGGGTACTCCTCGTCCACGGGGAGGTACGGGGGAGGGGTGTCGAAGGGCAGCCCGAGGACGGTCTCACTCGACGCGTAGACGATCCGCTTGATCCCGGCCCGCCGGCACGCCTGGAAGACGTTGTACGTGGCCGTCATGTTGTTGTGGAAGATCGCCGCGTCGGCCTGCAGTCCCGGAGCCGGAATCGCGCCGAGGTGCACGACGGCGTCCAGCCCGCTGTGCCGGTCGTCCACGCCGAGGAGGGCGTCGAGGACCTGGCCGTAGTCGCGCAGGTCGATCCGCAGGAACTCGGGGCTGCGCTCGCCGTGCTGGTCGAGCTCCAGGACGGTGTGCCCGGCCTCGCGCAGGCCGCGGACGACGCTCCGCCCGAGCTTGCCGTTGGAACCGGTGACCGCGACGTTCAGCGTGGTTGTGGAGCCCGCCATCAGACCGGCCGCGTTTCGGGAGACACCGTCTTCGCGACGTCGGTCTCGGCGAGGTCACCGATCGCGTCGTCGATCGCCTTCAGGACATCGTCCTCGAGCTTCACGCCGGCAGCGGCGGCATTGGACTCCACCTGCTCGGGGCGCGAGGCCCCGATGATCGCCGAGGCCACGTTGCGGTTCTGCAGGACCCACGCGATGGCCAGCTGCGCCATCGTGAGCCCCACGCCGTCGGCGATGGGCGCGAGCTTCTGGACGCCCGTGAGGACGTCGTCGTCCATCCAGCGCTTGATCATGTCCGCGCCGCCCTTCTCGTCAGAGGCACGCGTCCCCTGCTCCGGCTGCCGCCCCGGCGTGTACTTGCCGGTCAGGACGCCCTGTGCCACGGGGGACCAGACGATCTGGGACAGTCCGAGTTCCTCGGAGGTGGGGATGACCTCGCCCTCGATGACGCGCCACAGCATCGAGTACTGGGGCTGGTTGGAGATGAGCTGGAAACCGAGGTCCTTCGCGAGGGCGGCGCCGTCGCGGATCTGCTGGGCCGTCCACTCGCTGACGCCGATGTAGAGGGCCTTGCCCTGGCGCACGATGTCGGCGAAGGCCTGCATCGTCTCCTCGAGCGGCGTCTCGTGGTCGTACCGGTGTGCCTGGTAGAGGTCCACGTAGTCGGTCTGGAGGCGCTGCAGCGAGCCGTCGATCGACTCCAGGATGTGCTTCCGGGAGAGCCCCACGTCGTTGTGCCCCTTGGGGCCCGTAGGTCCCCAGACCTTCGTGAAGATCTCGAGCGACTGGCGGCGCTCGCCCTTCAGCGCCTCACCGAGCACGGTCTCGGCCGCCGTGTTCGCGTACACGTCCGCGGTGTCGAACGTGGTGATGCCCACGTCGAGCGCAGCGCGTACGCACTGCGTCGCGACGTCGTTCTCGATCTGCGAGCCGTGCGTGAGCCAGTTGCCGTAGGTGATTTCCGAGATCTTGAAGCCGCTGTTGCCGAGGTATCTGAAGTCCATGGTCCTGATGCTAACCACCCTGAGGAAGCGAGTACAGGACGGACAGTTCCCCCAGGCAACATCCGCGCCGGCTCCCCGGGAGGCAGGTGTGCAGCCGCTAGACTTGAGGGCGTCCTTCGCTCTCCGCCCACCAGTAAATGAGGAATCTTGGCCGACTTCAGCGCCCGTTTCGCCACCACGACGGAGCAGCAGAACTGGGATGCGCTGGTGACATCCAATCCTGGCGGCGGCAACGTGCTCCAGTCCGCGGCCTTCGCGGAGGTCAAGTCGCACCACGGGTGGCGGCCCCGGTTCCTGGTCCTCGAGGGTCCGGAGTCGACGAGTTACAACCTCATCCTGGAGAAGAGGGTGCCCCTGCTCGGAGCACTCTGGTACCTCATCAAGGGGCCCGGGGTCACCGAGGCGGGCCAGGTTCCCGCAGCCGTACGGGCGGTGGCCGAGCTCGCCCGGCGCGAGGGGCAGCGCGTCTTCGCCATCAAGGTGGAACCCGACCTCGTGGACGGCCCCGAGGCGCGCCAGATATTCCGTGCCTCAGGCCTCGTCAAGACGTTCAACCTGCAGCCGAACGACAGCACGGCCATCCTGGACACCACCCCGGACTCCAACCAGTTGCTGCGGAACCTGCATTCGCGGGGCCGCAACGCCGTCCGCCGGGCCATCCGTGAGGGCGTCGAGGTCCAGCGCATGGAGCCGACGCAGGAGACCTTCCGGGCGATGTACTCCCTGATGGCGCACATCGAGGACCGGTCCGCGGCCCGCATGCGCTCCTTCGAGTACTACAGCCGCTTCTGGCAGAACTTCGTGGACGCGGGACAGGGCCGTTTCTACTTCGTGTACGAGGACGGCGAACCGTCGGTGGGGGCGTTCGTCATCAACTACGGGTCGAAGGGGACCTACAAGGACGGCGGTTCCCGGCCCGGGCGGACGCAGTACGGGGATTCGCACCTCGTGCAGTGGAGGGCCATCAACGACCTCAAGGACGAGTTCGGGATTGTCGAGTACGACTTCTGTGGAACTCCGCCGAGCGATCGGCTGAAGGATACCGACCACCCGCACCACGGCCTGGGGCTCTTCAAGACGAGCTTCACCAAGACCGTCACGGACTTCGTCGGCTGCTACGACTTCGTGGTCAGCGGCTGGAAGTATCGTGTGTGGAACACGATTGCGGAGCGCGTGGCGCGCCAGGTGTACTGGCGACGCACGCACCAACCGTTCTACTGAGGAAGAGCCCGCGGACCGCCGCGGTGCGTGAAGCATGAAAGGCCGCTGTGAAAGACGGTTCCACCCCGGAGGATGGCCGATCGCCTTCCACCAACCCTTCGCCGGTGGCGGAGGCGCTCCCCGTCATCCAGCGGCCCTTCGATCCGAGTGAGGACGAGAAGAAGAAGCTCGCCGCCGGCAGAGGGAGCGGCAGGGGGAGCGGCCGGAAGGCCCGGGGGGCTGCCATTCCAGCGAAGCGCCCGGCGACGGATCCGAGGACCCCGCGGCAGGGCCGCCAGCGCCAGTCCCCTCCGCGGCCCGCGGACGCCCTGCCCACCACGCCCGAGCGCGTACCGTCGTCGAGCCGTCCCAACGCCGCCGCCCGCAGCATGCTCCGCCGCCTGGTGCAGGGGGAGTCCCCGCCCACCCAGGCCATGAGCATCGTCGAGCGGCTGGCGGGAAGCCCCTACGCGAATCCGATGGTCCAGGTCGCCGGGCCCGACGCCAGCGCCCGCAAGGCCCTGGACTTCGCGCTCAGCCTGGCCGAGACCATGTTCCGGTACGGTGCGGGAGCGCTCGAGGTCGAGACGAGCATCATCGCCGTGACGGCGGCTTTCGGCCTGGACAACATCGAGGTGGACATCACCAACCAGTCGGTGGTGCTCAACTACTCGGCCAAGGACCAGACGCCGACGACGGTGCTGCGGGTGGTCCGGTCGTGGACGAACAACTACGCGGGCCTCACGGCCATCCATCGCCTCGTCTCCGACATCGCGGACGGCGGCGTCTCCCGCACCGAAGCAGTCCAGCGGCTCGACGAGATCACCCACCGGCCCAAGCCCTTCCCGCGCTGGATGGTCACGGCCGCATTCGGCATCTTCGCGGCGGCCATCGTCGCCTTCACCGGCGGCACGGTGCTGGCATCCCTCATCGGGTTCGTCAGCTGCATCCTCGTGGATCTGGTGAGCCGGAAGCTCGGAGAGTGGCGCGTACCCGAGTTCTTCTCGGTCGCGACCTCGTCCGCGCTCGTCACCCTGATCGCCATGCTGTTCTGGTGGCTGCAGGTGCCGATCGCCCCGGCCCTCGTCGTGGTGGGCGGCATCCTCCTGCTCCTGCCGACCGGCAGGCTGGTCTCCGCGACGCAGGACGCCATCAACGGCTTCCCGGTCACGGCCGCCGGGCGGTTCCTCTCGGCGATCCTCATCTTCGCGGCGCTGGTCGCCGGCATCGCCGTCGCGCTCGTCGCCGGAACGGCGCTCGGCATCCCCGAACTCGAGGTCCTCGACTCATCGGGCAGCCAATACCCGTGGCCCGTGGTGGCGGTGCTGGTCTTCATCTCCGTCGCGATGATCTGCATCGCCGAGCAGACCGACGTGAAGCTGGTGATCCCGACGTCGCTCGTCGCGGTGGCCGGGTACCTCTTCCTGATCACCGTGATGACTGCGGGCGTCGGCTACCGCCTCGCACCGGCCCTGGCGGCGATCCTGATCGGAGCACTGTCACGCGTCGTCGCCCTCCGGCTCGGTGCGCCCCAGCTCGTCGTGGCTGTTCCCGCAGTCCTCTTCCTCTACCCCGGGCTGACCATCTTCCGTTCGATGTACATGCTCACCCTCGACGCGGAATTGGTGTCCGACGGCGCCCTCGGCCTCTTCAATGCCCTGACCGTCGTCCTGGCCATCGCCGCAGGCGTCGTCCTCGGCGACAACCTGGCGAGGCCGTTCACGCGCAAGCTCAGCTCGAACGAGCGGCAGCGCAACCGGCGGCGATAGACGGCGCCCTGGCATCCCTGCCCGCCGTGGCCCGCACTGCTACGTCTGGCGTGCGCTGCTACGTCTGGCGCGCGCTGGCTAGCTGTACTAGCCGGCGCTGCCGCCCGCCGTGGTCCGGGACCAGTCGATGGGCTCCGCGCCCTGCTGCGCCAGCAGGGCGTTGACACGGCTGAAGGGCCGGGAGCCGAAGAATCCGCGGGAGGCGGAGAGGGGACTGGGATGCGCGGACTCCACGGTCGGCGTCGCGCCGAGCAGGGGTTTCAGGCGGAGCGCGTCCTTGCCCCAGAGGATGGCGACGAGCGGACCTCCCCGGGCCACGAGCGCGCGGATGGCGGCGTCCGTCACGAGCTCCCAGCCCAGGCCGCGATGCGAAGCGGGATCGCCGGCGCGGACCGTCAGCACCCGGTTGAGCAGCAGGACTCCCTGCTCCGTCCATCCGGACAGGTCACCCGTGGCGGGTGGGGCCGCGCCCGTGTCCGCGGCCAGCTCCCGGTAGATGTTCGCGAGGCTGCGGGGAAGGGGCCGGGTGGCGGGATCGACGGCGAAACTGAGCCCGACGGCGTGCCCCACCGTCGGGTACGGGTCCTGGCCCACGATGACCACGCGCACCCTGTCCAGCGGGGTGGTGAACGCCCGCAGGATGTGCTGCGCATCCGGGAGGATCCGCAGCCCGTTGTCCAGGTCCGCTGCGAGCGATGCTGCGAGCTGGTGCAGGACCGGTTCGACGGGCTTGAGCGCGGCTGCCCAGTCCTGGGGGACCAGTTCCTCGATGCCCGCGGGAGCCGCGAACGGGAAGGCCGACTCGTTCGGCGAGGGCGGGGCGGAGGCCGGCGGTCTCCCACCGCTGGTCCTTCGAGCCGTGCCCGTGGTCGAGGAGGCAGGTAGGTCGAAGAGGGCGCCGTCGTCGTGGGTCATGGCACCATTCTTCCGCGCCGCCGTGGCGCCGTCCGCTCGAATGACATGCCTGTAATTCCCCACTACCATTGGATAGTAGTTGTGCCAACTGAAGGAAGGCGGTAGTGGAGATGGCTGAGCCGATGCGGCAGCCTGCCGACACGCCCTCCGGGCAGGACGCGAAGCTGGCCCTGGGTGACCGCGAGCAGCGCATGCTCGCACTCGAACGCGAGTGGTGGAAGTACTCCGGCGCGAAGGAGCAGGCCATCCGGGACCTTTTCAACATGTCCGCCACGCACTACTACCAGGTGCTCAATGCGCTGATCGATACCGAGGCGGCGCTGGCGCACGATCCCATGCTCGTGAAGCGGCTGAGGCGGCTGAGGTCCACCCGCCAGAAGGCACGCTCCGCACGCCGTCTCGGCGCGGACATCTAGAACTGCCCGCTACCCTGACGAGCGAAGGACCACCCTCACCCATGACTGAGCACCCGCGGGACGAGTTCGACAAGGTCCCGGAGGCTTCAGCGCGCCAGGGCGTCCACCGGGAGCGGCTCATCCCTGCCGGATCGAGCGGCCTCGGCCTCAAGATCACCGTGGGAATCCTCGCGCTCCTGATCGGCCTGGGCTCCTACTTCATCCTTCCCCGACTGGGCCTCGCGGGAAGTGGCGATGCAGCGGCGTCGTCACCCGGGTCGTCCACGGCGTCCGGCCCGGCCTCGGACGCGTCGCCGACTGCAGACGACGGCGCGAGCACGGATGCGACGGAGGAACCCTCCTCGGACGGCACTGCGTCGGACGAGGACGCGGACGAGGGGGACGATTCCGATCGCGCGCAGACGGTCAACGTCCTCAACGGCACCGGGGCCCCCGGCCTGGCCTCCGTGGCAGCAGGCCGCCTGGCATCCGCCGGGTGGACCTCGGCGCTTCCCGGGAACTGGGCAGGCGCTCCCGTGGACGCCTCCGTCGTCTTCTACAACGGCGAAGCACAGCGGGCCGGTGCTGAGGCGGTGGCAGAGGACCTGGGCATTCCGAACCTCGTCGACAGCCCGGATGTCTCGCCCGATATCTCCGTCGTGCTCGGACCCGAGTTCCAGTAGCCCGCGGATCGAGGGGTGGCCGGAACAGCATCCCGGACTGGACCGTGCGAGCGCACGGCAAGGGTGCTCCGACGCGCCCAATCGGCTTGCACTCACGGGGTGGGAGTGCTAATTATTGAGTTAGCACTCGCGCGCGCAGACTGCTAGAAAGTGCGTGGCGGGTGAAGCAGGCAAACCTCTGTGGTGAGGGTGGAGCAGGAACGTGAAAGAGATCGTTCCGGCATCGCCCGGCCGTCGCGGGCACCACACGCAGGCAAGCATTAATGTGCTGAAATGCAACCGTCCCGAAAGGACCTAAGCCGTTATGGCCAAGATCATTTCTTTTGATGAAGAGGCCCGACGCGGCCTCGAGCGAGGCCTCAATATCCTCGCTGACGCCGTCAAGGTAACGCTCGGCCCCCGTGGTCGCAACGTCGTGCTCGAGAAGAAGTGGGGCGCTCCCACGATCACGAACGACGGCGTGTCCATCGCCAAGGAGATCGAGCTCGACGACCCGTTCGAGAAGATCGGCGCAGAACTCGTCAAGGAAGTTGCCAAGAAGACGGACGACGTCGCCGGCGACGGAACCACCACCGCCACCGTGCTTGCCCAGGCCCTCGTCAAGGAAGGCCTGCGCAACGTCGCGGCCGGAGCTGACCCCCTGAGCCTGAAGCGCGGCATCGAGAAGGCCGTCAAGGCCGTCACCGACGAGCTGCTCGCCTCCGCGAAGGAGATCGAGACCAAGGAGGAGATCGCCGCCACGGCCTCCATCTCCGCGGGTGACAAGCAGATCGGTGACCTGATCGCCGAAGCCCTCGACAAGGTGGGCAAGGAAGGCGTCATCACCGTCGAGGAGTCGAACACCTTCGGCCTCGAGCTCGAACTCACCGAGGGCATGCGCTTCGACAAGGGCTACATCTCGGGCTACTTCGTCACCGACGCCGAGCGCCAGGAGACGGTCCTCGAGGACCCCTACATCCTGATCGTCAACTCGAAGATCAGCAACGTGAAGGACCTCGTCGCTGTCCTCGAGAAGGTCATGCAGTCCGGCAAGCCGCTGCTGATCATCGCGGAAGACGTCGAAGGCGAAGCCCTCGCCACCCTCGTGGTCAACAAGATCCGTGGCACCTTCAAGTCCGTCGCCGTCAAGGCTCCGGGCTTCGGCGACCGCCGCAAGGCGCAGCTCGCGGACATCGCGATCCTCACCGGCGGCCAGGTCATCGCCGAGGAAGTCGGCCTCAAGCTCGAGACCGCCACCCTCGACCTGCTCGGCACCGCCCGCAAGGTTGTCGTGACCAAGGACGAGACCACCATCGTCGAGGGAGCCGGCGACGCCGACGCCATCGCCGGTCGCGTGGCCCAGATCCGCGCCGAGATCGAGAACTCAGACTCCGACTACGACCGCGAGAAGCTGCAGGAACGCCTGGCCAAGCTGGCCGGCGGCGTTGCAGTCATCAAGGCCGGTGCCGCAACCGAGGTCGAACTCAAGGAGCGCAAGCACCGCATCGAGGACGCCGTCCGTAATGCCAAGGCTGCCGTCGAAGAGGGCATCGTCGCCGGTGGTGGCGTCGCCCTCATCCAGGCCGGTGCCAAGGCCTTCGCCAACCTGCAGCTCGAGGGTGACGAGGCAACGGGTGCGAACATCGTCCGCGTTGCCATCGACGCACCGCTCAAGCAGATCGCCTTCAACGCCGGCCTCGAGCCGGGCGTCGTCGTCGACAAGGTCCGCGGTCTCCCCGCCGGTCACGGCCTGAACGCCGCTACCGGTGTCTACGAGGACCTGCTGGCTGCCGGCGTCAACGACCCCGTGAAGGTCACCCGTTCGGCGCTGCAGAACGCAGCGTCCATCGCGGGCCTGTTCCTCACCACTGAGGCCGTCGTGGCCGACAAGCCGGAGAAGGCAGCTCCTGCCGGCGGCGGCGACGACATGGGCGGCATGGGCGGCATGGGCGGCTTCTAGTCCCCACCGCTGGCCGCGCCACTCGCGCACAGTACGAAAAGGGCGGTACTCCCGACAGGGCGGGTTCTAGCGGTCGTTGCAACACCCAGAATTTTGGGAGTTGCAACGACCGTGTCGTCTTTAACGAGGGAAGCTTTTAGCCGGGCGAGCTACACGCCGGAGCAGAAGGCCGCGTTCTTCGTGGTCTTTGACCGTCTGAGGAGCACGACCGGGGCGGCGAGGGAATTGGGGCTGAATCCCAATACGTGCGCTGCGTGGATGCGTAAGGCCGGGCTGCGAGGCCAGGGGAAACCAGGAGCGCGTCCTCATCCGGGGCGGGATGAGTACTTCCGACTGCGCAAAACCGGGCTGAATCGGCGCAAGGCCGCAGCGGCGGTCGGCATCCATTTACGGACGGCCGAAGAGTGGGACCAGGGAATCCGGAAGTCCAGCGGGCGACGCATTTACCCTGACGGCCGGGTGGTCGATTACAAACGTGGAGTGAGCCCCACGACTTCTCCCGGCGGCACGGCCGCAACGACACCGGTGCGGGTATCGGTGCTGGAAAAACGCATTGACCCGCGCTACCTCAACGTCGAGGAACGCGAGCTGATACGGGACCTGAAGGCGGCAGGAACCTCAATGAGGGCGATCGCCCACGCGCTGGGGCGATCCCCGTCCACGGTCAGCCGCGAGCTGGCCCGTAACACCGATCCCCGGAGGGGCTACCTGCCCCACGGGGCGCACCGGCAAGCCGCTGCCCGGCGGCAACGGCCCAAGACCGCCAAACTCACGGACGCGTCGGATCTGCGTGAATACGTGAAGGACAGGCTGCTCCTACGCTGGTCTCCGGAACAGGTCAGCCACACGCTGGTCCAGGAGTTCCCCGACGACCCGGAGATGCGCGTGAGCCACGAGACGATCTACCAGGCCCTCTACCTCCAGGCCAGAGGTGGACTCAAACGCGAGGTGCAGGCAGCCCTGCGGACCGGCCGGACCCGTCGCAAACCGCATTCAACCGCAGACCAACGCACCCCGAGATTCGTGGACCCCATGATCATGATTTCCGATCGTCCACCCGAGATCGAAGACCGGGCCATCCCGGGCCATTGGGAGGGCGACCTCATCACCGGCGCCCACAACCAGTCCGCGATCGCGACCCTGGTCGAACGCACCACCCGCTATGTGATGCTCGTCCACCTCCCGGATGACCACACCGCCGAAACGGTCCGCGACGGCCTCATCAAAACCATGACCACCCTGCCAGCGCATCTACGAGGCTCCCTGACCTGGGACCAGGGCGCGGAAATGGCCACCCATAAATCCTTCACCCTGGCCACCGACATGCCCGTCTACTTCTGCGATCCCGCCAGCCCCTGGCAGCGCGGCTCGAACGAGAACACCAACGGGCTGCTGCGCCAGTACTTCCCCAAAGGCACCGACCTGTCCGCCTACGGCCCGGAAGACCTCGAACACGTCGCCCAGGAACTCAACGGCCGACCACGCAAAACGCTCGGCTGGAAAACTCCAGCCGAGCGTTTACGTGATCTACTACAAACCACCTAACCAACAGGTGTTGCAACGACCCCTAGAAATCGCCCAGGGGGTGCCGCCCTTCGTCGTTCCCGCCCGCAGGACCGCCCTCCGCATCCGGTGGATCAGCTCAGGAACATGCGGGCGTTGCTCTGCTCGGCGTCGGCGTACTGCTGGGTGGCGACGTTGAGGGCCGCGTTGATGCCGGTGAGGGATTCCTCGACCTGCTGCTGGGTGGCTCGCCACTGCAGGATCAGCTGCTGGAAATTGGTGGCGGCCTGCCCGGTCCACAGTCCCTCCAGTTCACGAAGGCCGGCCTGCATGGAGTTCACCTCCGCCTGCAGCCTCGTGATGGTGCCCTGCACCTGGCTGCTCTTGGCTGCCAGGCTGTCGGTGTCTACGTTGAAGAATGCCATGCCGTGCTCCCGTGTACTCGCGCTTCCTTGACGCGTCCGACGCTAGGGCACGGCGGCGAGGGATCAGCGGTCGTCGCGGCCTTTGTGGATAACCGGCTTCGTCGACGGTGCCTGGGGCGGGGTGATCCCGCTCGAGTACGCATGTTCGGAGCCGGGGCCCGTGCTGTCCTCCTCGGCAGCATCGTCGTCCTGCTCGTCCGTCGGCACGTGGGGGAGCCGAATGGACAGGGTGGCCCCGCCCCCGGGTGTCTCCTCCAGCCGCACCGTGCCGTCGTGCTGCGCGACGAGTGCGGCCACGATGGCGAGCCCGAGTCCCGTACCGCCCGTCTCCCGATGGCGGGACGTGTCCGCCCGGTAGAAGCGCTCGAAGACCTTGGCGGCGTCGTCCTCGGAGATGCCTGGCCCGTGGTCCCGGACCTCGAGGACGGAGTCGCTGGTGCCGTGCAGCACCGGGGCGACGCCGACGGCGATCTCGATGGGAGAGCCCTCCGGGGTGTAGCGGAGCGCGTTGGTCATCAGGTTGGCGACCACCTGGCGGAGGCGGGCCTCGTCGCCCCGCGTGGGAGCGGAGCGCGGTTTCCCGCCGTCGAGGCCGATGACGGTGATGGACCGGTCCGGGGCGGTGGCACGCGCGTCGAAGGCGGCGTCGTGGCCGAGGACCATGAGGTCCACGGGCTTCACCTCGAGGGGCCGCTGCTCATCGATCCTGGCGAGCGTGAGCAGGTCCTCGACGAGCTGGCCCATGCGGATCGCCTCGCTCTCGATCCTGCCCATCGCGGTGGCGACGTCCTCGTCCTTCTGCAGCGCCCCGTGCCGGTAGAGCTCCGAGTAGCCCCGGATGGTGACGAGCGGCGTCCTGAGCTCGTGGGAGGCGTCCGCGACGAAACGGCGCATCTTCGTCTCGGAGGCGGTCCTGGCGGCGAATGCCCGCTCGATGTGCGCGAGCATCGCATTGAGGGACCGCGACAGCCGCCCGATCTCGGTGGCAGGGCGCTCGACGGCGACGCGGCGGGAGAGGTCGCCGGTAGCGATGGCAGCGGCGGTCCGCTCCACCCGGGCAAGCGGGGCGAACTGCCGCGTCACGGCGAGAAAGGCGATGATCGAGGCGAGCGCGGTGGTGACGAGGCCCGAGGTGAAGATGATCTCCGTCGATTCCTGCACCGACTCGTTGACGGTGTTCAGGCGGGAGGCGATGGCGAGGTACCCCTCGCCGTTGGCGAACGGGAAGACGCGTACCCGCCAGCCCTGGCTCGAGGGGTCGGTTCCCGGGACGTCGAAGCCGGAGCCCGCGAGGTCCGTGATCCGGTCAGGGGTGAGTCCGTCCAGCTCCGGCACGTCCGCAGCGTCCGAGGACTGGTTCTCGGCGACGATGGTAGCGCCCCGGTTCAGGATCGCCGCGTAGTAGCGGAGGACCGTCCCGTCATCGGCGGGGACCTCCGAATAGATGGTTTCCGAGACCACTTTCGCGTTGGTGAGGATGTCGGCGTCGAGCCTGTCCACGAGTCCCTGCCGCAGCAGGGACACCGTGGCCAGGCCTGTGATGCCGACGGTCACGATCATGAGGAGCATGATGATCGCGACCAGCTGCGAGCGGAGCGACGCCGCATTCCAACGCTTGATCAAGGGAGGGGCGCTACCGCTTGTCGGCGGAGCGGAGCAGGTATCCCACGCCGCGCTTCGTCTGGATCAGGGCGACGGCGTCGGAGCTCCGGTCGATCTTCCGGCGCAGGTACGAGATGTAGGACTCCACGATGGACGCGTCCCCGTTGAAGTCGTATTCCCAGACGTGGTCGAGGATCTGTGCCTTCGAGAGGACGCGGTTGGGATTCATCATGAGGTAGCGCAGCAGCTTGAACTCGGTGGGGGAGAGGTCGATCGTCTCCCCGCCGCGCCGGACCTCGTGGGCGTCGTCGTCGAGTTCGAGGTCGTCGACGCGGATCACGGCGTCGTCGTCCTCGAGCGGGTGCGTGCGTCGCAGGACCGCACGGATGCGGGCGACCACCTCGTCGAGGCTGAACGGCTTGGTGACGTAGTCGTCACCACCGACCGTCAGGCCGGTGACCTTGTCCTCGGTGTCGTCCCGCGCCGTCAGGAAGACGACGGGGAAGTGGCGGCCGGCGGCCCGCAGGCGCCGGGTGACGGTGAACCCGTCCATGTCGGGGAGCATGACGTCGAGCACGGCGAGATCGGGGTTGTGCGTCTCGGCGGCCGCGAGGGCGTCACGGCCGTTGGCGGCGGCGACGACGTCGAAGCCGGCAACCCGCAGCGAGGTCGAGAGGAGCTCGCGGATGTTCGGTTCGTCGTCGACGACCAGCAGTTTCGCTTCGGGGACTGTTTTCTTCACGGCACCAGTATCCGCACGTAGTCTGTGAATTGGCTGAGCCGTTGCTGAGGGATCGCTTATGAGTCCCTGGGCTCCTTGTCGCCGATGGCTGCTGCGTCGAGGATGCGGTAGGCGTACCCCTGTTCGGCGAGGAACCGCTGGCGCTTGGCGGCGAAGTCCTGGTCGAGGGTGTCCCGGGCGACGACGGTGTAGAAGCGGGCCGCGCGACCGTCGCTCTTCGGCCGGAGGAGCCGGCCGAGGCGCTGCGCCTCTTCCTGCCGGGATCCGAACGAACCGGACACCTGGATCGCGACCGACGCCTCGGGGAGGTCGATCGAGAAGTTGGCGACCTTGGAGACTACGAGCACGTGGATCTCACCCGCCCGGAAGGCATCGAAGAGCCGCTGGCGTTCCCTGACCGTCGTCTCGCCCTTGATGACGGGGGCGTCGAGCCGTGCGGCGAGGTCGTCCAGCTGGTCGATGTACTGGCCGATCACGAGCAGCTGCTCGCCCCGGTGGGCAGCAACGAGTTTCTCCACCACGTCCGACTTCGTGTCCGACGTCGCGCACAGGCGGTACTTGTCGGCGTCGTCGGCCATGGCATACGCGACGCGCTCGTCACGCGGCAGGTCCACCCGGACTTCGACGCAGTCGGCGGGTGCGATGTAGCCCTGGGCCTCGATGTCCTTCCACGGCGCGTCGTAGCGCTTCGGCCCGATGAGCGAGAACACCTCGCCCTCCCGGCCGTCCTCGCGGACGAGGGTGGCCGTGAGCCCGAGCCTGCGGCGCGCCTGGAGGTCGGCGGTCATCTTGAAGATCGGTGCCGGGAGGAGGTGGACCTCGTCGTACACGATCAGGCCCCAGTCGTTCGCGTCGAGCAGCTCGAGGTGCGGGTACAGCCCGCCGCGCTTCGTGGTGAGGACCTGGTAGGTCGCGATCGTCACCGGCCGCACCTCCTTCACGGCCCCCGAGTACTCCCCGATCTCGTCCTCGGTCAGCGAGGTGCGCTTGAGCAGCTCGTCCTTCCACTGCCGGGCCGACACCGTGTTGGTGACGAGGATGAGCGTCGTGGTCTGGCTCGTGGCCATGGCCGCGGCTCCCACGAGGGTCTTCCCCGCTCCGCACGGCAGGACGACGACGCCGGAGCCACCGGACCAGAAGTTCTCGACGGCGAGCTGCTGGTACGGGCGCAGCGTCCAGCCGTCCTCGTCCAGTGCGATGGGATGCGGCGTCCCGTCGACGTAGCCCGCGAAGTCCTCGGCGGGCCACCCGAGCTTGAGCAGCAGCTGCTTCAATTGCCCGCGCTGGGACGAGTGCACGACGACGGTCTCACCGTCGATCCTCGGCCCGAGCAGGGGCTGGATCTTCTTGGCGTGCAGGACCTCCTCGAGCACCGGGTAGTCGGAGGTCCGCAGCACCAGGCCGTGCTGCGGGTCCTTCTCCAGGCGAAGCCGGCCGTAGCGCGACATCGTGTCCTCGATGTCGATGAGGAGGGCGTGCGGCACGGGGAAGCGCGAGTACTTCAGGAGCGTGTCGAGGACCCGCTCGGCATCCAGCCCGGCGGCCCGTGCGTTCCACAGCCCGAGCGGCGTGAGCCGGTAGCTGTGCACATGCTCGGGGGCTCGCTCGAGCTCGGCGAACGCGGCGATCGCGTGGCGCGCCTCGGTTGCCTGCTCGTGGTCCACCTCGAGCAGGATGGTCTTGTCGCTCTGGACGATCAGCGGCCCGTCAGCCATCTGCGGGGCTCCCTTCGAGGATTTCCACGTCCATGACGCGGTGCACGGACACGACTTTCTCCACCTGCTTCTCGGGATCGAACACCCGCAGGCGACCTCCCGATACCGAGAGTGGAACAAGGACCTGGCGTACCTGATTCCCTTCGCTGTCGGCGGTGCCGAGGCGGATGCGGCTGCGCGACCGGATGGCCGCCCGCAGGGTCTCCAGTCCCAGGAGGATCTCGCTGTCCGAACCGGACGCTGAGTCGGCGGGCCCCGGTCGTGCCGAACGCAGCGCGGTGACCTGTGCCGCGATCTCCTCCTCGGCGACCGACCAGGGGTTGAGCCGCGACCGGAGCTGCTCCGGCGAGACCCGGGCGGCCGGCGCCGGCTCGGCCGCATTCGAGGGCACCTTCGCGACGGCAGCCACGGCGTCCGCCGCCGGCGCGAAGCCGAGGTCCCGCAGGAGCGCGGTCAGTTCCTGAGGGGAGGCGGGCGACACCAGGACGGTCGGCGCCACCTGCAGGATCCCGAGCGCCGCCGCACGCGGGTCCGCCAGGACGGCCGCGGCGACCGCGTCGTCGTCGGTACGCAGGTAGCTCCCGGCGCGCCCGACCCGAAGGGTGCCGTACCGCGACGCGGTGTCCTCGACGAGGTAGGAGAGGGCCTGGGGGATCTCCGTGGCGGAGGAGGTGCGCAGGAAGGCGAGGATCGACTCGGCGTCCTCGCCCGCGTCCAGCGCGGAGCGGATGGAGTCGGCGGAGAAACGGTAGGTGGTGGCCGGCCCCTGCCCTTCCGGTGTGGACATCCGCAGGAGCCCCCGTGCCACCTCGGGCTGCAGGTACCCGGGAGCGACGGCGGTGAGGTCGGCCTGCAGCACGACGTGGGACACCGGGGCCGGCAGGGCCCGGCGGATGAGGTCGGCGGCCTCCTCGAAGCGTCCCTCCGCCACGAGGCGTCCCGCGTCGGTGAGGGCACCGCTCCCCGTCAGGCCGAGCGACGCCGCCTCGGTCAGCATGCCCGGCAGCAGGCGGGCGAAGCGCCGGTGCAGGCGCGGCTGATGCCAGGTGGCGAGCGCGATGACGGACTGCTCGGTGAGGACCGGCACCGCGGCCGGGCCGGCCGCAGGCTCGCCGTCCCCCTCAGGGCCGTCCCCCTCAGGGCCGTCCCCCTCAGGGCCGGCACCGGAGAGGTCGGCACCGGAGAGGTCGGTGGCCACGGCCAGGAACCGCTGGCGCACCATCGGAGCATCGGGACGGGAGGCCTCGGCGGCGAGGGCGTTGATGGCCGTCCCGTCGGGTAGCCGGGAACCGACCAGGGCCGGTGCGCGGTCCACGGCCAGCCATCCCTCGACCAGGAGGAGCCACTGGGCATCGCGGTCCAGCGCTTCCCAGGCGTCGAGGCGCGAGGTCTTCCAGCGCGAATCGTCGGGGTCGAGGGTCAGGAGCCCGACGGCGGCCGCGAGTTCCAGCAGCCAGGCGGCCTCGCCGTCGTTGCTGCCCAGCGCCTCGCGGACGCGTCGCAGCTCTCGCACTCCGACTCCTCCGGAGCGGAGCGTGGAGACCGGGGTGGCGGCGACGGATCCGAGGAGGGCTGTCACCAGGCGGAGGGTCTCCGCGATCGCGCCGAAGGCGGCGTTGTCCCGCAGGCTCGCGCGCGTGGTCCGTTCCGTCCCGACGGGCGGACTCGTCTCGAGGGACGCGAAGACCGCGTGGCCGCGGAGCGCCATGCCTACTCCCCGCGGCAGTTCGACGTGGAGGGCGTCCAGCGGTGCCAGCAGGCAGCGGTCCAGCAGCCAGCGCACGGCGGGCGAGGCTCCGCCCTCGCCTGCCGTCGCCGTCGAGCCGACCGGGGCATCGCGCAGTCGCGAGAGCAGCGTCGCCGCGTCCGCGGGAGCGCCGGCCAGGACGCAGTTCCATGCATCCGGATCGGTCACCACGCCGTCGAGCACCTGCGCCGCGAATGCGGCCGTCATCGCTTCGGTGGCGGACCCGGCATCGACGAGGGCCACGGCATGGACCAGCGCCGGTCCATAGCGGGGGACCGACCGGGCGAGCGTGCGGAAGGGCCGCCCGAGGCCTGCGGGGTAGGGCCCCAGCGCATCGGGCAGCGCTCCGACCGGCAGGAAGCCCTCCTCCGCGGAACCGACGACGAGGGCCCTCCGTCCGAGGTCGGCGAGGATCACATCGAGGGCTTCGGCGTCCGCCGTCGTGAAGGCGGAGGCCAGGCGCGCCCGGGTGACGGCAGCGCCGTCGTCCTCGCCGAGGACCACGATCGCCTCGAGGACCTGGAGCTGGGGGCGCGACACGGTGTCGAGGGCACGCTGCAGGCTGACCCGGGTGGACGCCCTCGCCGCGAGCGCGGCGAAATCAGGCACCGGGGGGAGGATGAGGTCGGGCCGGACGGCAAGCAGGCTCCGCAGTTCGTCATCGCTCCGGAGGGCCAGCTGTTCGGCCAGTGCTCGGATCGCGGACATCCCTTCAAGGTTACCCGGCGCCTCCGACAGAGCGGGGAATCCCTGCTCCGCCACGATCCTGCCGACGAAACCGGGTTACTGCGGGCGAAGACGGGATGCCGCCGATGGAACCGCCAGGCGGGAGCGGTCAGGATCTCCGGCGGGAGATGGCCGACGAGACGACGGCCGCGCCCATCAGCAGGAAGGCGATCGGCAGGCAGAAGTAGGTGGCGAGCACGAAGCCGGGCCACACCGGCCCCTGGAGGAAAGCGGTGAGGAGTATCGCGGCGAGCGACACCAGGCCGATAGCGGCGAACACGACGGCGAGGACCATCAGCGCGCGCCCGGGACGGGACGGCTGCACGGACGCGCCGCCGGGGCCCTGCAGGGGGTGCTCGGGGGAGGGGCTCGAGGCGGGTTCGTTCGGGATCATAGCCGTCCCAGACTACAAGAACCGCGGCAGGGCGGCCGCCGGAAAAGCTATATCCTAGGAGACACAGACTTCCCCGGCGGTGGCAGTGCGCCTGGGCACCAGGCGGTGTCCCCGCACCCGGGACCGGAACCGCAGGCGCATCCCGCCCGGTACAGCTAAGAAGAGGTAACGACGTGCCCATCGGCAAAGTGAAGTGGTTCGACGCGGACAAGGGATTCGGATTTCTGGCCACGGATGACGGCAAGGAGGTGTTCCTGCACGCCTCCGCGCTCCCCGCGGGCGTGAGCGAGGTCAAGGTCGGCACCAAGCTGGAGTTCGGCGTGGCAGACGGCCGCCGCGGACCCTCCGCATTGTCGGCGCGCATCCTCGAGCAGGCACCGTCCGTGGTCAAGGCGACGCGGAAGAGTGCGGATGACATGGCCGTCATCACGGAAGACCTCATCAAACTCCTCGACGGCGTGTCCAACGGACTCCGCAAGGGGCGCTACCCCGAGAAGTCACACGCTTCGAAGGTGGCCGCCGTCCTGAGGGCGGTTGCCGACGACCTCGACGCGTAGGCTTCCACCATGACCTCGAGCAACCTGGAGACCGCCGACGGCGCCGCTCCGACCGACGCCGGAGCCACACCCGCTGACGCCACCCTCACGGAGGCGCCGCGGAAACCCCGCGTGTCGCGGCGCATCCCGAAGTCCGACGCCGTGCTCGAAGCGGCCGTGGACCGGGCTCGCCGCGGAGTCCTCGAGGTCGCTCCCGAAGCGCAGGTGGGCCGTCACGTGTCCGCCACGATCGAGGGCGAGCGCCTCGTCACGCACCGGTTCGAGGCCTTCGTGCCCGGATACGGAGGCTGGCAGTGGTACGCGAGCGTCGCCCGCGTCGCGCGCAGCAAGGATGTGACGGTCTGCGAGGTGGGACTGCTGCCTTCCGCGGCTTCCCTGCTGGCGCCCGAGTGGCTGCCGTGGTCGGAGCGGGTCCGCCCCGAGGACTCGGAGCCGGACGAAACGCTGCCGGCTGAGATGCCGCGGCCGGATGAGGCCCCTGCCGATCCGGACCAGGACCAGGTGTCGGACGGAGCATCCGCCGTCGGGGAGAACACCGGACCGGAGGACGCCGCGACGCCCGAGGAAGCAGGCGACGGCGACGACGACGTCGACCCGCTGGAGGATGCCGCAGGGACGTCCGCGGACCCGACCGACGACGGGGCGAGCAGCGACGCCGAAGGACAGCCCGACGCCGGGTGACGCAGCAGTGGCGCCGGAACGGAAGAGGAGGGGCTTGAACACCTTCCGATCGCTCGGTATCCACAACTACAGGCTCTGGTTCATCGGAGCGCTCATCTCCAACATCGGTACCTGGATGCAGCGCACCGCCCAGGACTGGCTCGTCTACGACATCCTCACACCGCAGAACGCGTCCGCCCTGGGGATCGTGATGGCGCTCCAGCTCGGGCCGCAGCTCGTGATCGCCCCCTGGGCCGGGCTGATCGCGGACACGGTGGACCGACGACGGCTCCTCGCCACCACGCAGGTCGCCATGGCGCTGCTCGGCGTGGGCCTCGGCCTGATGGTCATCCTCGATGCCGCCGTGCTGTGGCACGTGTATGCCTTCGCCCTGGCGCTCGGGATCGTGTCGGCCTTCGACGCGCCGGCCCGCCAGGCCTTCGTCTCCGAGCTGGTGCGCGACGACTACCTTCCCAATGCCGTCGCGCTCAACAGCGCCTCGTTCAACGGCGCCCGCCTGGTGGGGCCCGCCATCGCCGGGCTGCTCACGGCCGGCGTGGGTCCGGGCTGGGTGTTCCTCATCAACGCCCTGACCTTCGGCGCGATGGTCTACGTGCTCCTCGCCATGCGCGGCTCGGAACTGAACACGCAGCCGCGGTCCGCCCCGGGCAAGGGCCGGATCCGCGCGGGGTTCCGCTACGTGCGGCAGCGGCCGGACCTTCTGATGGTCCTGCTCGCGATCTTCATCGTCGGCACCTTCGGGCTCAACTTCGCCGTCTTCATCGCCGCGATGGCGCGCACCGAATTCGGCCAGGATGCAGGCGTCTTCGGCATCCTGTCCTCGGTGATGGCCGTCGGCTCGGTCGCCGGCGCCCTGTTGTCCGCCCGGCGGGAACGGCCTCGCCTGCGCTTCGTCTTCGGTGCTTCGGCCGCCTTCGGGGTCGCCTGCATCCTGGCCGCCCTGGCGCCCACTCTCTGGCTGTTCGGGCTGGCCCTCGTCCCGGTCGGCCTGTTCGCGCTGACGCTGATGACCAGCGCCAACGCCTATGTGCAGACGACGACCGACCCGGTGATGCGCGGCCGCGTCATGGCCCTCTACTTCGCCATCTTCCTCGGCGGGACCCCGCTGGGCGCGCCCGTCGTGGGCTGGGTCTCCGACGCCTTCGGCCCGAGGTGGAGCCTCGGGGTGGCCGCAGCCTCAGGGCTCATCGCGGCTGCGGCGGGCATCTTCTGGGCGTGGCGCTACCACGAGGTGCGGCTGCGCTACGACCGTTCCGCTCCCCGCCGGCTCCGGCTGGACCACGAGGCCGGCGCGGCGGACGGAACCTCCTAGAGGAGGTTTCCGACCACGTGGTCGATGCAGGCGATGAGCGCCGAGACGTCGTCGGGCTCGATGGCCACGAAGGTGGCGATGCGCAGCTGGTTACGGCCGAGCTTGCGGTACGGCTCGACGTCGACGATGCCGTTCGCGCGCAGGATGGCGGCGATGCGTGCCGCATCCACCGCGTCGTCGAAGTCCACCGTCACGATCACGTTGGAGCGGTCCTCGGTCCGGGCCACGTAGGGGCTCGCCACCGACGAAGCGTCCGCCCATGAGTAGATGCGCCCGGCGGAGTCCGCGGTGCGGGCCGCAGCGAACGGCAGGCCGCCCTGGGCGTTCAGCCATTCGACCTGGGCGTCGAGCGTGACCAGGGTGGACAGCGACGGGGTGTTGTAGGTCTGGTTCAGGCGGGAGTTGTCGATCGCCGTCTGAAGGTTGAGGAAGTCCGGGATCCAGCGGTCTCCGGCGTTGATCCGCGCGGCACGCTCCAGCGCGGCGGGGGAGAAGAGCCCGAGCCACAGGCCGCCGTCGGACGCGAAGTTCTTCTGCGGGGCGAAGTAGTAGACGTCCGCCTGCGAGACATCGACGTCGAGGCCGCCGGCCGCGGACGTGGCATCGACGAGGACCAGGGCGCCGTCGTCCGCTCCCTCGACCCTCCGCACGGGAGCCGCGACCCCCGTCGAGGTCTCGTTCTGCGGCCACGCGTAGGCGTCGACGCCGGCCTCCGCGACCGGGTCGGGCCGGGTGCCGGGCACGGCGGTGATGATGCTCGATGCCTCGAGGAACGGCGCCTTGTCGGTCGCGGAGGCGAACTTCGAACCGAACTCACCGAAGGAGAGGTGCTGCGCCTTCCGGTCGACGAGCCCGAACGCCGCCACGTCCCAGAACGCGGTCGATCCGCCGACGCCCAGGACCACCTCGTACCCCTCGGGGGCGCCGAAGAAGGTACTGAGCCCCTCACGCACGCGCCCCACCAGGTTGCGGACGGGAGCCTGGCGGTGGGAGGTCCCCAGCAGTGAGGGCCCGGCGGACACGAGGGCGTCGATCTGCCCGCTCCGGACCTTGGATGGACCTGCGCCGAAACGCCCGTCCGCGGGCAGGAGGTGTTCGGGGATGCGGGGCAGGTCGCTCATGGTCGCTCCAGCTCTGTCGGCGGCGGGTATCGCCCTCATTCTGCCCCAGCGGGAGTCTGCCCTCCATTTGTGAACGCCGGAGCGGGGCCACGCCCGCACCGGCGACGTCGGAGCTGATTGCCGGGCCTGCTGCGCCATGGGTTAACCTTGGGAGGCGTGGGGCGGAGCTGGCTGTGCCGGCCGTGGCACCCCCACCGGCGTGAGGCATTCCAGCCGCGCGACCTCACCGCACCAAGGAGCTGAACCGCATGACGGACCTCATCGACACCACCGAGATGTACCTGCGGACCATCCTTGAGCTCGAGGAAGAAAACATCGTCGCCCTCCGCGCCCGCATCGCCGAGCGGCTTCGCCACTCGGGGCCGACCGTCTCCCAGACCATCGGCCGCATGGAACGCGACGGCCTCGTCGTCGTCTCCGGCGACCGGCACCTCGAACTGACGGAACTGGGTCGCCGCAGGGCCACCGGGGTCATGAGGAAGCACCGCCTCGCGGAGCGGCTGCTGAGCGACGTCATCGGACTCGACTGGGCCTACGTCCACGACGAGGCCTGCCGCTGGGAGCACGTCATGAGTGAGCGCGTGGAGCGCCGGCTCTACGAACTCCTCGGCAAGCCCTCCGAATCCCCCTACGGCAACCCGATCCCGGGCCTCGAGGCCATCGGCGGCGTCCAGTCCGAACTGTTCACCGACGGCGTCGTCACGCTGCTCTCCGCGATGGGCACGTACTCACCGGAGAAGCAGGTCACGCTCGTGCGGCTGGCCGAGCCGATCCAGGTGGATCCGGAACTCCTCACGCAGCTCGACGAGGGCGGCCTGCGCCCCGGAGCGCAGCTGAACCTCGAGTCCGTCGGAGGGTACGTCTCCGTGCGCGTGCCCGGCGTCGAGGGTGCGCTGGAGCTACCCCCCGAGGTCGCCTCCCACGTGTTCGTATCCGTCGCAGCCTGAGCGCCGTCACCAATAACACACCATTCTGTGACCAGAATGTGACATTGCGTGCGTTTGTGTTGTAGCCTTCATCTCGTGCCAAATTCGCTCTAGATCCGGCACCCTCCTGCAGATCGCTTAGCTCTGCCATTGCTCGAGGTCCGACCGCACCATCGCATGGCAGAGGCGGGGGAACCAAGTTTCGGGTTTCTTTCGAGAAATCCTTGGGGTGAAGTCGCTGTTATCGCAGCGGCCGGGTGACTCCCATCCGAATCCGACAGCTCACCTCGCAGGCGTTGGGAGAGGTAATCCAACGTGTCCACCAGCTCTTCGCTGGGCCGCCACCGCGCGCCCCAGAACGCCAACCCGCTGACCGCTCTTTCCGCCGCAGTAGCGTCGAACGCAGGATCGGTCGGCCGCCAGGCCGCCGTCATCGCCGCGGCTTCCGGCCTCGTGCTGACCAGCGGAGTTGCAGCCAACGCCGCCGACCTCCAGCCGCAGCGCGACGTCGCAGCCTCCAGCATCACCCTCAGCTCGGCCCGTGCGGCCGTCGTCGCTTCGTCCAAGACCGTCGTGTCCTTCAACAGGACCGCGGTGAAGGTCCACGCCAAGCCGGTCGTCGCCAAGAAGGCCCCGGCCGTCACAGCACCCGCCGCCCCGGCTCCTGTCGTCGAGGCTCCCGCAGCTCCGGCCCCCGTTGTGCAGGCTCCCGCTGCCGCTCCCGCTGCTGCTCCGGCTCCTGTCGTGAAGGCTCCCGTTGCTCCGGCTCCCGCCGTTCAGGCCGTCGCCGCCGTTCAGGCCGTCGCCGCCGTTCAGGCCGTCGCTGCTCCCGCCCCGGCACCCGCTCCCGCGCCGGCACCTGCTCCCGCCCCGGCACCCGCTCCGGCTCCTGCTCCCGCGCCGGCACCTGCTCCCAAGCCTGCAGCGTCCTCGGGTGTCGCCGCGACCATCGCCGCCGCTGCCAAGGGCCAGCTCGGCGTGATGCAGGATTGCACGCGCCTCGTCAGCAACTCCCTCGCCGCTGCCGGCATCAACTTCCACGGCTGGCCGGCAGGTTACCTCTCCCTGGGCCGCACCGTGAGCGCCGGCGAGGCCATCCCGGGCGACCTCATCTACTACGCCGACGGCGGCATGGGCGCAGCTCACATCGCGGTCTACATCGGTGGCGGCCAGGCCGTCCACGGTGGATTCAACGGCAACACCACGGTGATCGCACCGGCCGAGCTCGGCTCGGGTGGCGTGTACATCCGCGTCGGCGGCTGAGCACCGCACGCACCAGGATCAGGGAACCGGCACGCTGTGCCGGTTCCCTGCGTTTAAGCGGTCGCAGGAGCAGTCGGGCGCGGTACGTCAAGCCCGCCTGGCCGGGATTCGCCGCAGGCGGGTCTCCGGCTTACCCTTGCAGTGTCAATCCGAAGCTCTTCTCCCGTACCCCGGGATGGCAACCGGTTGCGGGGAACAGGTCAGCAATGAGGCCAACGCATGCGCACTCTTGTTCTGAATGCTGGGTATGAACCACTTGCGGTCATCACATTCCGCCGGGCACTGGTGCTTGTGCTCACGGGGAAGGCGAGCGTCGTCGCCGAGGACGGCGAACCGGTCGTGGGCCCCACCGAGATCCTCGGCAGACCCTCGGTGATCCTCCTCAACCGCTACGTGAAGATCCCGTACCGCCACGACCTGACCGCCACACGGCGGGGGGTGCTGCGCCGCGACAACCACCTGTGCGCCTACTGCGGCAAGACCGCCTCGACCATCGACCACGTCCTGCCGCGGTCCAGGGGCGGAGGGGACACCTGGGAGAACCTGGTGGCCTGCTGCCTGAAGTGCAACAACGCCAAGGGGGACAAGACCCTCGGCAGCCTCGGCTGGAAGCTGCGCATCGTGCCGCTGCCTCCGCGGGGGCCGCAGTGGCAGATCCGCGAGCTCGAGAAGCCGGCGCCGCAATGGAGCGAGTTCCTCAGCGAGAACGCTGCGTGACCCTCGACGTACCGAGGTTCGACGCCGTCATCCTCGCGGGTGGCCGGTCCTCCCGGCTCGGCGGGGTGCCGAAGGCCGGACTGGTCCTCGACGGCGCGACCCTGCTCCAGCGCACCTGCGCAGCCCTCGCCGGCGCCGGGCGCATGACGGTCGTGGGTCCGGAGCCCGATGACGTCGGACGGCTTTCCCCTGCAGCGGTGTTCGTGCGGGAGGAACCCGCTTTCGCTGGACCGGCAGCCGCGGTCGTCGCCGGATTCCGGGCGGGGCAGGGACGAAGGGCGCCGTGGTGCGCCGTCGTCGCCTGTGACATGCCCCGCGTCGCGGTCCTCATCGAGGTGCTGCTCGGCGAGGCTGCCGCGGGAGCGCCGGTCTCCCTGGTCGCGGTGGACGGCGGGCGTGAACAGCCGCTGGCCGCGCTGTACCGGAGCGACGACCTCGCGACCGCCATCGACGCCGTCCTCGCACGCGGACCTGCCGACAACCTGTCCATGCGCAGCCTCCTTGCTAGTGTGAAGACAAGACCAGTCCCGGTTCCGCCGGGCACAACGCACGACGTCGACACCTGGAACGATGCCCGAGCGCTCGGAATCGACGTCCCCTAGCAACGCCCGGAGGGCCCATGGACGATCGGAACAAGCTGCTGCACGACTGGACCGAGCAACTGCTCGCCGCCTTCGAGATCGACGGGACGGACGTGGACATCGACGCCGTTCTGGGGCTGGCGGGGAAGGCGGCGCACGGCGTCGTCCGTCCGGCTGCCCCCCTGACCACCTTCGTCGTCGGCTACGCCGCCGGTCTCGCCGTCGGCAGCGGCCAGGCCGACGAGCAGCTGGCGATGCGGTCGGCGATGGCCGTGGCCGAGGTGCTCTGCGCCAGGGCGGCGGCAGAAGGGAGCCCCGAATGAGCGAGAACACCGGTGCCCGCGATGTCGACTGGAGAACCGCGCGCGCCCTGGCACACGGGGCCGGTCGCCCGCTGCCGTTCCAGACGGTGAACCTCGCGGATGCCCTCGGCCAGACGCTCGCCGAGCCGGTCCACGCCCTGCAGGCCATTCCGCACTACGCGTCGTCGGCGATGGACGGCTGGGCGGTCAACGGGGAGCCCCCGTGGAAGCTCGTGAGCCACGCGGAGGACCACACCCGGGGCAGGCCCTCACCCCACGCCGACTCGGGCGGGGTCTCGCTCGCCCCGGGTGAGGCGACCTTCATCCTGACGGGCGGCGTGGTTCCCCGGAATGCCCTCGGCATCCTCCGTACGGAGCACGGATCGATCCGCGGGGACCTGCTGGACCGGAACGAGGCCGCCCGGCCCGGCGAGCCGTCGCTGCATGAGCACATCCGTCCGGCGGGGGAGGAAGCCGAGGAAGGCTCCATGGCCATTCCAGCCGGCGTCGTCCTCAACCCGGCACAGATCGCGCTGGCAGCGGTGTGCGGCCACGACACGCTCGCTGTCCTGCGGGCACCGCGCGTGTCCCTGCTCATGACCGGCGACGAGGTCATCGATCACGGACTGCCTCATCCCGGCCAGGTCCGTGACACCTTCGGGCCGCAGCTCCCGGGGTTCGTCGCGATGCTCGGCGGCCACGTCGACGTCGCAAGCCGGGCGAAGGACGACCTCGACGACGTCGTGGCGGCGATCAGCGCCGAGCCGACCGACGAGTCCTCGCTGGCACGGGCATCGGGTGACGTCCTGATCACGACGGGCGGGACGGGGAGTTCCTCCGCCGACCATATCCGCCGCGCCCTCACCGAACTCGGGGCCGAGCTGATCATCGACGGTATCGCCATGCGGCCGGGACACCCGACCCTCCTCGCACGGCTGCCCGACGGTCGCTTCCTGGTGGGACTCCCCGGCAACCCGCTGGCGGCGATGATGGCGATGCTCACCGTCACCGCGCCGCTGCTCGCAGGCCTGAGGGGGACCGCCCTCGAGGAACCCGCGGCCGTCACCAGTGCCGACGCTTTCGAGCCCCTGCGGGGCAGGAGCCGGCTGGTGCCCTACCGGCTCGAGTCCGGGCGGGCTGTCCCGAGCACCCACCAGCGCTCGGGCATGCTGCGCGGGCTTGCCGGGGCCGACGGCGTGATGGTCGTTCCTGCAGCAGGCTGTGAGCCGGGCGACGACGTTCCGTCGCTCCCGCTGCCCTGGGTCGGCTGACCAGGACGACGAGGCAGGCGGCGGGGCTGCCGGCAGTCCCTGTACCGGAGGGAATTCTCCCCGGGCGCCCCGGTCCCGCCCTGTCCACCTCCTCGTGCGGGGGACGACAGTGCCGGGAGGTGGCTGGAGTCAACTAACCTCGTCCTAGGGCCGAGGTTAAGGAGTGCCGGATGAACCGGGTTACGCAGCGACGCCGCATCACGAAGTTCCGCATCGGAGCGCAGACGGGGCGCCGGGAGGATGTCCTGGCGGGCGAGGAACCGCTGGAGATCCGGCTCGGCGGCAGCGCCTTCACCGTGACCATGCGGACCCCCGGCGATGATTTCGACCTGGTGGCGGGCTTCCTCGTCTCCGAGGGCGTCGTCTGGGAACCGGGCCAGTTGCCGAGCCTGCGCTACTGCGCCGGCGTCGACGAGAACGGGCAGCAGACCTTCAACGTGGTGGAGGCCCAGCTCCGGCCCGGCACCGTCCTGCCGGAGACGGCGATGGAGCGCCACGTCTATACGTCGAGCTCGTGCGGCATCTGCGGGACGGCCTCGATCGACGCGGTCCGGAAGTCCTCGCGCTTCGACCTGCGCACCGATACCTCTTCGGTCGACCTCGGCGTGCTCGCGTCCCTGCCCGACCGGCTGCGCGAGAGCCAGAAGCTTTTCGACCGCACGGGAGGCGTCCACGCCGCGGGCCTCTTCACCGCCGAGGGGGAGCTGCTCTGCCTCCGGGAGGACGTCGGGCGCCACAACGCGGTGGACAAGGTGGTGGGCTGGGCGCTGCGCGAAGGCATGCTCCCCCTCAGGGGAACGGTGCTGCAGGTCTCCGGCAGGGCGTCCTTCGAGCTGGTGCAGAAGGCGCAGCTCGCGGGCATTCCCGTGCTCGCCGCCGTCAGCGCCCCGTCGTCACTGGCTGCGGACCTCGCCGACGACGCCGGGCTCACGCTCGTGGGCTTCAGCCGCGGGACATCGCTGAACTGCTACTCGCACCCGGACCGCATCGCGGCCTGACCGCCCGCTAGAACGGGTTGAGCAGGCGCTGGACGAAGCGGCGGGTCCGTTCCTCGCGGGGATTGCGCAGCACCTGGTCGGGGTGGCCGCGCTCGACGACGACGCCCCCGTCCATGAAGACCACCTGGTCGGCGACCTCGCGGGCGAAGGCGAGCTCGTGGGTGACGATCACCATGGTCCACTTCTCCTCGGCGAGCTCCTTGATGACGGTGAGGACCTCACCGACCAGTTCCGGATCGAGGGCCGACGTCGGCTCGTCGAAGAGGAGGAGGTCGGGCTGCAGCGCGAGTGCGCGGACGATCCCGACGCGCTGCTGCTGGCCGCCCGAGAGGTTGAACGGGTAGTCGTCCCGCTTCTCCGCCAGCCCGACGCGGGCGAGGAGCCGCTCCGCGTCCGCGACGGCCTCCTTGCGAGGCCGCTTCTGCACCTGCACGGGACCCTCGATGATGTTCTCGAGGACCGTCCTATGGGGGAACAGGTTGTAGTTCTGGAAGACCATGGCGCTGCGGTCGCGCAGGGACAGGGCCTCCTTCTTCGTCACCTTCGCGCCGAAGTCCACCGAGGGGCCGCCGCGGAAGGCGACCGTCCCGCCGTCGGGCGTCTCGAGTCCGTTGAGGCAGCGCAGCACGGTGGTCTTGCCGGACCCGGACGGACCCACGAGCGCGACGACCTGCCCGCTGTCGATGTGGAGGTCGATGGACTTCAGCACCTGGTTGTCGCCGAAGGACTTCTGCAGTGCCGTGGCGGTCAGCAGGGGACCAGAGGTGGCGGGAGGATGCAGGGGATCAGTGGGCGACATAGCGGTCCAACCTCTTCTCGAGTGCGGACTGGCCGCTGGACAGGACGAGGCAGAACACCCAGTAGATCGCGGCGGCCTCGAGGTAGAGCAGCATGAACTGCTGCGAGAACGCGGCGATCTGCTGTGCTTCGCGGAACAGTTCCGTCACGAGGATCAGCGACGCCAGGGAGGTGTCCTTGACGAGGCTGATGAAGGTGTTGGACAGCGGGGGCACCGATACGCGTGCCGCCTGGGGGAGGATGACGCGGCGCAGGGTCAGGGTACGGGACATCCCGATGGTGTGTCCGGCCTCCCACTGGCCCTTCGGGACGGACAGGATGGCGGCACGCAGGATCTCGGCCGCGTACCCCGCGACGTTGAGCGAGAAGGCGATGATCGCGCTGGGCCACGGATCGATGGTCAATCCGATGGACGGCAGGCCGTAGAAGATCACGAACAGCTGCACGAGCAGCGGGGTCCCGCGGATCACGGAGACGTAGAACCGCGCGATGCCCGCGAGGGCCGGTTGCCCGCTGATCCGCATCAGCGCGACGACGAGCGCCAGCGCCAGGCCGAGCACGAACGACGTGATCGACAGCGGGATCGTGCCGACCAGGCCGCCATGGAGCATCGGCCAGAAGGAGGTGCGCAGCAGCTCCCAGTCCATTACTCAGCTCCTCCGGGCAGGGCGCCCTCCCGGGTTCCAGGACACGGTCCGTCCCCCAGCGGCCGCATCACTCGCTGACGTCGGAGCCGAAGTACTTCTCGGAGATCTCTGCGAGGGTACCGTCCTCACGCAGTTCACCGAGGGCGCTGTTGATGGCGTCCACGAGCTCCGTGTTGCCCTTGGTCACGGCGACGGCGCTCTCGGAGGTCTCGTCGGTGGTGGCCGCGATCTTGATGCCCTCGTTGTTGTTGGTCTTCTGGTAGTCGAGGTACGTCAGTTCGTCGTTGATCGTCGCGTCCACGCGGCCCTGCTCGAGGAGGGTGATGGACTGCGCCCAGCCCTCGACGGGTTCGACGTTCGCGCCCGCTTCCTGCGCGAGCTCGTACCAGTTGCTGGTCAGCGACTGGGCCGTGGTCTTGCCGTCGAGGTCCTCGAAGGAGGAGATGTCGGTGTTGTCCGCGGCCGTGACGATCACGCCCGAGCTGACGGTGTACGGGTCGGAGAAGTCGTAGGTCTGCTTGCGCTCGTCCGTGATGGACACCTGGTTGGCGATGACGTCGAACCGGCCCGCCTCCAGGCCCGCGAAGATCGCGTCCCACTGCGTCTCCTGGAACTCAGCCTCGACGCCCATCTTCTCCGCGACGGCGGTGATCACCTCGACGTCGTACCCGGTGAGCTCCCCGCTGCCTTCCTCGTGGTAGCTGAAGGGCTTGTACGTGCCCTCCGTGCCCACGGTCAGGACGCCGGAGTCCTGGATCTCCTGGAGGGCCGTCGACGCCCCGGACTCCGCGGACCCGGAGGAGCTACCCTCGTTCGCAGGGGTCGAGGCCCCGCAGCCGGCGAGCGCGAGGGTCAGGGCGGCAGCGGCACCAAGGATGGACAGGTGGTTGGTCATGGGACTTCCTTCGGTTTGGACGGACGGGCGCGCCGGGTGAGGGAAATAGAAGGGGCCGCCAACGGCTTGAACCCTAGGTACATCCACTCCACCCGGCCGGACCGGAGTAGAACACTACTGGGGTGAACACCGGGGCATGCACTAATTGTTCCGAAGTATTGCGGCGCGGGTCCACACACCGGGGATCCGAGCCGGGACTGGCATCCACGGGAGGAATCGCTATGAGCATGGAAGGCGCGGCCTGGAGCTCGCTGTACAAGATATCGACGGCGAAGAACGGCACGCACGGGTTCTCCCGCGAATCCGTCCGGAGGATCCTCACGTTCGCCGTGCCGTACCGGGCGAAGCTGGTGCTCTTCATCCTGCTGTCCGTGGTCGGCGCGTTCCTCGCGGTGGCGACGCCGGTGCTCGCCGGCCAGGTCGTGGACGTGATCGTCGCCCGCGGCGAGGTCCGCACGGTCGTGTGGCTCGCCGTCGTCATCGCGCTGGTGGCCGTGGCCGATGCCGCGGTGTCCCTCGTGACGCGGTGGTACTCGGCGCGCATCGGCGAGGGCGTCATCCTCGACCTGCGCACCGCCGTCTTCAACCACGTCCAGAAGATGCCCATCGCCTTCTTCACGCGTACCCGCACGGGCGCCCTGGTGAGCCGCCTGAACAACGACGTCATCGGCGCCCAGCAGGCGTTCAGCGGCACGCTCTCCGGCGTCGTCACCAATACCGTGGCCCTCGTCCTCACCCTGGCCGTCATGCTGAGCACCTCGTGGCTCGTCACGGTGCTCGCCGTCGTCATGCTGCCCATCTTCCTGGTGCCGGCCCGCCGGATGGGAAGCCGTCTCGCGGCACTCCGCCGCGAGGCCGCCGACCACAATTCGGCGATGAGCACGCAGATGACCGAGCGGTTCTCCGCCCCGGGTGCCACGCTGGTGAAGCTCTTCGGCCGGCCCGACGAGGAAGCCGAGGAGTTCCGGGTCCGCGCCGCACGCGTGCGCGATATCGGCGTCCGCACGGCCATGCTGCAGTTCGTGTTCTTCACGGCCTTGATGCTCGTCTCCGCGCTGGCGCTCGCCCTGGTGTACGGGCTGGGCGGTTTCCTGGCACTCCGGGGACAGCTCGACACCGGCGAGGTCGTCACGCTCGCCCTCCTGCTCACGCGCCTCTACGCGCCCCTCACGAGCCTGGCCAACGCGCGCGTGGAGATCATGAGCGCGATCGTCAGCTTCGAGCGGGTCTTCGAGATCCTGGACCTCGAACCGCTCATCCAGGAGAAGCCGGGTGCTATCGCCGTCCCGGCCGGCCCGGTCTCGGTCGAGTTCGACGACGTCCGCTTCGCCTACCCGTCCGCGGACAAGGTCTCGCTCGCCTCGCTCGAAGAGGTCTCGACGCTGGACACGCGCGGCGGCGAGGAGGTGCTCCACGGGGTGTCCTTCCGGATCGAGCCCGGGCAGACGGTGGCCCTGGTGGGCACCTCGGGTGCGGGCAAGTCGACCATCGCCCAGCTCCTCGCGCGCCTGTACGACGTCGACAGCGGCGCTGTGCGGCTCTCCGGCACCGACGTCCGGGACCTGACCTTCGCATCCATGCGGCACACCCTCGGCATGGTGACCCAGGACGGCCACCTGTTCCACGAGACGATCCTCTCGAACCTCCGGCTCGCCCGGCCGGACGCCACGGACGACGAGGTGTGGGACGCCGTCCGCCGTGCCCGGCTGGAGCCCCTCGTCCGGTCGCTGCCGGACCAGCTCGACACGATGGTGGGCGAACGTGGCTACCGCCTCTCGGGCGGCGAACGCCAGCGGATGACCATCGCGCGCCTCCTCCTCGCCCAGCCGCGCGTCGTCATCCTCGACGAGGCGACGGCGGCACTGGACTCGACGTCGGAAGCGGCTGTGCAGGCGGCGCTCAGCGAGGCCCTCGAGGGCCGCACCGCGATGGTCATCGCCCACCGCCTGTCGACCATCCGCAGTGCGGACGTGATCCTCGTGGTCGAGGGCGGATCCATCGTCGAACGGGGATCACACGACGAGCTGCTGGCCCTGGGCGGGCGCTACGAGGAACTGCACCGCACGCAGTTCGCCGTGCAGAAGAACGTGGCGATGGACGAGGAGCCCGAGGCCCTCACCGGCGTCTAGGGAGGATGCCTCGGGAGGATGTCTAGGGGGAGATTCCGCCGCGCAGTGCCGGGAGGACGAAGTCCGTCAGCAGCGGTGCAAGGTCCTGCCGGTCCTGCTCGGAATCCAGGTCCAGCCAGTCCAGTTCCTCGATCTCGGCGGCCGGCAGGGGCTCCGCGGCCAGCGGGCACAGGAAGACGGTGGCCACCAGCCGGGTACCGGCCTCGTTGGCGGCCGGTCCTTCCCACGAGCCGACCAGGGTGAGGTCCCCGGGCCCGACGACGAGGCCCAGTTCCTCGAAGAGTTCACGCACGCCGGTCTCCGCGGGCGTCTCGCCCTGCTCCGGCTTCCCTCCCGGCTGCATGAACATCGTCGTTCCGCGCTTGCGCACGAGCAGCAGGCGGCGGCGGTCGTCGAGCAGGCACAGCGCGGTGACGGTGATCGTCGGGACGTCGGTCATCGGTCCGCCTCCTGAAGGTGAATGCGGTTAGTTGAATGCGGTTAAAGGGAAGGAGGATGGGCGGGTGCCCATCCTCCTCGTCCCCGGCGACGTCCTCCGTCGTCCGGGATGCCTGTGCCCCTGGCCGGAATCGAACCGACGACCTTCCCTTTAGGAGAGGGACGCTCTATCCTACTGAGCTACAGAGGCGCGGATCCGCTGATGCTGCGATCCGGCGGTCCCAGCTTACCCGTTCTTCGCCCTGCTTTCCGCGCCGGTCCGCGGATGCCGCACGCGCCGCGGCAGGAAGACCGCCAGGGCACCGGCTGCGAGGCTTACGGCGAGCAGGACCCACCGCAGGACCGTCAGCGTCGAGGCGAGCGCCACGGCGCCGGCATCGGGGGCCCGCGCGAGCATCGCGTCGATCGCGATGTTCTCCCACAGGTCGACGACGACGAACAGGATCACGGGGGACCACAGCAGCCAGCGCAGCCGGCGGCGTCCCACGTGGAGCTGGACGAGCAGGAGCCAGGCGAACGCGAAGATGAGCGGGAAGAGCGTGCCCGCCGTCTTGTGGAGGTAGCTCAACTGACCGCGGGCGTCGTCGTCCATCGCCCCGCGCAGGCGCTCCACGGACCCGACGTCGTACCCGCCGACCCTCATGTCCGGCATGGCGAGGCCCCCGCTGAGCTGAGTCATCTGGCCCAGCGTGAGCAGGTGGAAGTACCAGAAGAGGAACAGGGACGCGACGGCTGCCGCGATCAGGATCAGGTTGCCGTTGTCCTTCCGGTCCGCCCGATCCCCGGGAGGCGGGGAGGGTGCGGCCGCCGTCGCGCCGGCTGCGTGCTTGCGGTTGATCTGCGCCCTGGTCTTCGCCACCCTCCCAGTATGGGCGACGGCGGAACGGCCGCCCTCCAGGCGGGCCGAGAGGAAGTGTCGGGGGCACCGCCTAGAATTGGAGGACCATGGACATGCTCTTCGATCCCTACGTCTCCCCGCCCACGCCTGCCGAGAAGAAGCGTGCACGCGAGGCGGCGATGGCGGCATCGGCCGAGCCCGCGGATCCCGCGGCCGGGCACGTCCCCTCGCGGGTCGGCGTCGACGAGCACCGTGCGCACGAGCTCCTCCTGGGCCTGAACCCCCAGCAGGAGGAGGCGGTGAAGCACGGCGGGACTCCGCTGCTGATCGTCGCCGGCGCGGGCTCCGGCAAGACGCGCGTGCTGAGCCACCGGATCGCCTACCTCCTGGCGACCGGCCGTTCCCACCCCGGGCAGATCCTCGCCATCACCTTCACCAACAAGGCCGCTGCAGAGATGCGGGAGCGCATCGAGGGCCTCATCGGCGACGTCGCCAAGCGCATGTGGATCTCCACCTTCCACTCCTCCTGCGTCCGCATCCTCCGCCGGGAGGCCGCGTCCGTCGGCCTGAACTCGAACTTCTCCATCTACGACTCCGCGGACACGCTGCGCCTCATCACACTGGTCGCCAAGGGGCTGGACCTGGACCCGAAGAAGTTCGCGCCCAAGGCGATCCAGCACAAGATCTCCGCCCTGAAGAACGAGCTGATCGACGAGGAGACCTTCGCGTCCGACGCCGACCCGTCCGATCCCTTCGAGCAGGCCGTGGCCGAGGTCTACACGGGCTACGCCCAGCGCATGCGCCAGGCCAACGCCATGGACTTCGACGACCTGATCGCGCAGACGGTCTTCATGTTCCGGGCGTTCCCCGGCGTCGCCGACTACTACCGGCGGCGTTTCCGCCACGTCCTCGTCGACGAGTACCAGGACACCAACCATGCGCAGTACGCGCTGGTCCGCGAGATCGTCGGCGTCCCGGGGGAGTCCTCCGAGGACCCGGCGGAGCTGACCGTCGTCGGCGACTCCGACCAGTCCATCTACGCCTTCCGGGGCGCCGACGTCCGCAACATCGTCGAATTCGAGAACGACTACCCGAGCGCACGCACCATCCTGCTCGAGCAGAACTACCGCTCCACCCAGAACATCCTCAGCGCCGCCAACGCGGTCATCTCCCGCAATCCCAACCGGCCGGAGAAGCGGCTGTGGACCGCCGAGGGCAGCGGCGAGAAGATCATCGGCTACGTGGGCGAGAACGAGCACGAGGAAGCCCGCTTCATCGCGGAGGAGATCGACCGGCTGCAGGACGAGGAGAACCTCCGCCCCGGCGACGTCGCCGTCTTCTACCGCACCAACGCCCAGTCGCGGTCCATCGAGGAGATCCTGCTGCGCGTCGGCCTGCCCTACAAGGTGGTCGGCGGAACCCGGTTCTACGAGCGCAAGGAGATCAAGGACGCGCTCGCCTACCTGCGGGTCCTCGTGAACTCCGACGACGTCGTCAACCTGCGCCGCATCCTCAACGAACCCAAGCGGGGCATCGGCGACCGCGCGGAGTACGCCATCGCGGCGCTCAGCGAGCGCGAGCGGGTCAGCTTCATGGAGGCCCTCCGGCGCGCCGACCAGGCACCCGGCATGGCCACGCGCTCGGTCAACTCCGTGGCCGGCTTCGTGAAGCTGATCGACGACCTCGCGGAGGTCGCCAGCGGATCGGGCGCCTCGGCTGCCCTCGAAGCCGTCCTCGAGCAGACCGGCTACCTCGAACAACTGCGGACCAGCAACGATCCCCAGGACGAATCCCGGGTGGAGAACCTGGCCGAGCTCGTCGCCGTCGTGCGCGAATTCGAGCGGGACAACCCGGAGGGGACACTGGGCGATTTCCTCGAGCAGGTGTCCCTCGTGGCCGACGCCGACTCCATCCCCGACGCCCCGGACGGCTCCGCGGCCGACGTGCAGCGCGCCGTCGAGGAGGCCCGCAGGCAGGGGGTCGTGACACTCATGACGCTGCACACCGCCAAGGGCCTGGAGTTCCCCGTGGTGTTCCTGACGGGCATGGAACAGGGGATCTTCCCGCACCAGCGTTCCGCGACCGATCCGAAGGAGCTCGCGGAGGAACGGCGCCTGGCGTACGTAGGCCTGACCCGCGCCCGCCAGCGCCTCTACATCACCCGGTCCGAAGTGCGCAGCATGTGGGGCCAGAGCCAGTACAACCCGGCCAGCCAGTTCGTCAGCGAGATCCCCGAGGAGCTCATCTCCTGGAAGCGCGAGGGCGCGGCGAAGCCGGCCTGGACGTCCGGCGGGAGCATCAGCGGGCCGCGGTTCAGCGGGTCCTACTGGGGTGCCAGCGGTGGTGGCTTCAACGGCAGCGCCCCGGCTCCCTCGAAGAGCGTGGGACGCGTGCAGCCCCAGAAGGAAGTCGTCTCGGTCGCGGTCGGGGACAAGGTCAACCACTCCAGTTTCGGGAACGGCACCGTCCTGTCCGTCGAGGGTGCCGGCGACAAGACCGTGGCGAAGGTGCGGTTCGACGTCGGGGAGAAGCGGCTGCTGCTGCGCTACGCGCCGCTGACCAAGGTCGCCTGACGCGGTTCCAGGTCTCGGTATCGAGGAAAAAACCTCAACGAATCCGGGCCGGTTTTCTACGCCGGATAGAACTGTGGCCTTACTCACTAAACCGATAGTCTGGGGAAGGCCTTCGGCCCGAGGGGCTAAAGTCCCTTGTGTAAACCTACTTCGACGTAGAAGGACTCTAGCCCGTGGACCTGTTTGAATATCAGGCGCGCGATCTCTTTGAGGCACACGGAGTTCCCGTGCTCGCCGGCATCGTGGCGCACACCCCAGAAGAAGCAAAGGCAGCAGCCGAGAAGATCGGCGGCGTCGTCGTCGTCAAGGCACAGGTCAAGGTGGGCGGTCGCGGCAAGGCCGGCGGCGTGAAGGTCGCCAAGACCCCCGACGAGGCCTTCTCCTACGCTTCGGACATCCTCGGGATGGACATCAAGGGGCACACGGTCCACACGGTGATGATCGCGCAGGGCGCGGACATCGCCGAGGAATACTACTTCTCCGTCCTGCTCGACCGGTCCAACCGCAACTACCTGGCCATGTGCTCGGTCGAGGGCGGCATGGAGATCGAGCAGCTCGCCGTCGAGCGCCCCGAGGCGCTCGCGCGCATCGCGGTGGACGCCGGGACCGGCATCGACCAGGCCAAGGCCGAGGAGATCGTCGACGCCGCAGGCTTCGCACCCGAACTGCGCGACGGCGTCGTGAACACGATCCTCAAGCTGTGGGACGTCTTCGTGAAGGAGGACGCCACGCTCGTCGAGGTCAACCCGCTCGTCAAGACCGGCAGCGGCGACATCCTCGCGCTGGACGGCAAGGTCACCATCGACGAGAACGCCGGGTTCCGCCACGCGGACCACGCCGCCCTCGAGGACAAGGACGCCGCGGACCCCCTCGAGGCCAAGGCCAAGGAGAACGACCTCAACTACGTCAAGCTCGACGGTGAGGTCGGCATCATCGGCAACGGCGCCGGGCTGGTCATGTCGACCCTCGACGTCGTCGCCTACGCCGGCGAGGCGCACGGCAACGTGAAGCCCGCCAACTTCCTGGACATCGGAGGTGGAGCGTCCGCCGAGGTCATGGCCGCCGGACTGGACGTCATCCTCAACGACAGCCAGGTCAAGAGCGTCTTCGTGAACGTCTTCGGCGGCATCACGGCATGTGACGCCGTCGCCAATGGCATCGTCAAGGCCCTCGAGATCCTCGGCGACGAGGCCAACAAGCCCCTCGTGGTGCGCCTGGACGGCAACAACGTCGAAGAGGGCCGCCGCATCCTCGCCGAGGCCAACCACCCGCTGGTGACCATCGCCGACACCATGGACGAAGGCGCCGACAAGGCTGCCGCGCTGGCCTACGGAAAGTAAAGGGTTCCCCACATGTCTATCTACCTCAACAAGGACTCGAAGGTCATCGTCCAGGGCATCACGGGCGGCGAGGGCACCAAGCACACCGCCCTCATGCTGAAGGCCGGAACCCAGGTCGTCGGCGGCGTCAACGCCCGCAAGGCGGGCACCACCGTCACCCACGGCGACGTCACCCTCCCCGTCTACGGCACCGTCGAGGAAGCGATCAAGGAGACCGGCGCCGACGTGTCGATCGTCTTCGTCCCGCCGGCCTTCACGAAGGACGCCGTCGTCGAGGCCATCGAGGCCGGGATCGGCCTCGTCGTCGTCATCACCGAAGGCGTGCCCGTGCAGGACTCGGCCGAGTTCTGGGCCCTCGCCCAGTCGAAGGTCGACGCCGACGGCAAGCAGGTCACCCGGATCATCGGCCCCAACTGCCCGGGCATCATCACCCCCGGCGAGTCCCTCGTGGGCATCACCCCGGCGAACATCACCGGCAAGGGCGGTGTGGGCCTCGTCTCGAAGTCGGGCACCCTGACCTACCAGATGATGTTCGAACTGCGCGACCTCGGCTTCTCCACGGCCATCGGCATCGGTGGCGACCCCGTCATCGGCACCACCCACATCGACGCCCTCGAGGCGTTCGAAGCGGACCCGGAGACCAAGGCCATCGTCATGATCGGCGAGATCGGCGGAGACGCCGAGGAGCGTGCCGCCGAATTCATCAAGGCGAACGTCACCAAGCCGGTCGTCGGCTACGTGGCAGGCTTCACGGCTCCCGAGGGCAAGACCATGGGCCACGCCGGCGCCATCGTCTCCGGCTCGGCAGGAACCGCGCAGGCCAAGAAGGAGGCCCTCGAGGCCGCCGGCGTCAAGGTCGGCAAGACGCCCTCCGAGACCGCCAAGCTCCTCCGCGAGGTCTACGCGACGCTCTGATCCACGCCCCACCCGGCAGCCTCCCCCGCCTCCGTGCGGGGGAGGCTGTTCCTTTTCCGGCCCGTGAGAACCTGGAGCACGAATTCACGTCGGCCGCAGGCGTACCCCGGCAGTACGGCGACGGGCAGGCGGCTTGTAAGGTGGCGGCAGGGGAACTATCGATTGCGTCAGGCAAGCTTTTAGGAGATTTTCATGCGCGCCACCATCATCCACGGGCCCGGCGACATCCGCGTCGAGGACCGCGACTATCCCACGGTCATCCGTCCCACGGACGCCGTCGTACGGGTCACGGCCTCATGCGTCTGCGGATCCGACCTCTGGCCCTACCGCGGCGTCCGGCCCACGAAGGAGCCCAAGGCGATCGGCCACGAGTTCGTCGGCGTCGTGGAATCCGTGGGCGACGACGTCCGCGACCTGGCGGTCGGCGACTTCGTGATCGCACCCTTCGTCGACAGCTGCGGGAAGTGCCCGCAATGCCTCAACGGCGTCACCGTCGCCTGTGACCACCTCGCAGGCTGGGGCAGCACCGACGAGCACGGCGATTTCCTGCAGGGCGGCCAGGGCGAGGCCGTGCGCGTCCCCCAGGCGGACGGCACGCTGCGCAGGGTCGAGGGCGTGACCGATCCCGACGCCGCCCTCACCGCCAGCCTCCTGACCCTCTCCGACGTCATGTCCACCGGCCACCACGCCGCCGTATCGGCGAAAGTGGGCCCGGGCAGCACCGTCGTCGTCGTGGGCGACGGGGCGGTCGGTCTGTGCGGGGTCCTCGCCGCAAAGCGCCTCGGTGCGGAACGCATCATCGCGATGTCCCGCCACGAGGACCGCCAGGCACTCGCCCGCGAGTTCGGGGCGACGGACATCGTCGCGGAGCGCGGCGACGAGGGCGTGGCGAAGGTGCGCGAACTGCTCGGGGGAGTCCTCGCGGACTCGGTCCTCGAGTGCGTGGGGACCAAGGAGTCCATGGACCAGGCACTGCGCAGCACGCGTCCGGGCGGTCACCTCGGCTTCGTCGGCGTCCCCGCGGGTGGGCCGGAACTGCCGATCAGTCTCCTCTTCGCCAAGAACATCACCGTGGGCGGCGGAATGGCCCCGGCCCACACGTACATCCCCGAACTGCTGAAGGACGTCCTGGACGGGACGATCAACCCGGGCCGGGTGTTCGACGTCGAGATGCCCCTCGAGGAGGTCGCCGAGGCGTACCGGGCGATGGACGAGCGGCGCGCCATCAAGGTGCTGCTCAAGCCATGACAGTGACCCCCGGCCCGGACTCCGCCTACCTCATCTCCCGGGAGCGGCTCATCGACGCACCGGCGGCCCGCATCTTCGAGGTCCTCGCGACGCCTGCCCTGCACAGCGTGATCGACGGGTCGGGGACGGTGCGGGGCGAGCAGCCCAATGGTCCGTCCCGCCTCTCGCCGGGTGCGAAGTTCGGCATGGACATGAAGCTGGGTGGCCGGTACAGGATCCTCAACCACGTGGTCGAGTTCGAGGAGGGCCGCCGCATCGCCTGGCGCCACTTCTCGGCGCACGTCTGGCGCTACACGCTCGAGCCCCGCGGCGATGCCACCCTGGTGCGCGAGGAGTGGGACGGCCGGGCGGTGCCCTGGAGATTCGTCTTCCGGCTCACCGGGTTCACGCGCCGCCATCCGGCCAGCATCGAGGCGACACTCGCCAAGCTCGAGGACTACGTGCTGCGGGAGCGGGACGCCGCCTAGTCGCTTGCGGCCCGTCGCTCGGGACGGAACGCCGGGTGGGACCTGGCGCAGGACCGCCGGCACCGGTCATGCAACGCGCAGCTCTTCGGGCTGCACGACGATGTCCACCAGGGCGCCGTTGCGCCACACCGTCATCTCCATGCGGCGGCCGATCGCGGTCTCGACCATCAGCCGCTGGATGCCCGTGGCACTGCGGACGGGTACGTGATCGAGCGAGATGACCACGTCCCCGGCGCGGGCTCCGGCTCCGGCGGCGGGGCTTCCGGCGACGACGGATGCCACCTGCATCCCCGTGGGCGAGCCGACGCGGGCCGCGATCTCGGGGATGAGCGGAATCTGGGCTCCGACGACGCCCAGCCACGCACGGCGCACGCGGCCCCTGGTGATGAGTGCGTCGATGATCTCCCGCGTCGTCGTGTTGATGGGGATGGCCAGGCCGAGCCCGATACCGGCGACGGCGGTGTTGACGCCCACCATGCGTCCCGCGCTGTCGGCGAGCACACCGCCGCTGCTGCCCGGATTCAGGGTCGCGTCGGTCTGGATGACTTCATCCACCACGCGTCCGGACACCGTCGGAAGGGATCGGCCGAGTGCGGATACGATTCCCGCGGTGACGCTGCCTGCCATGCCGAGCGGGTTGCCGAGCGCCACCACGAGCTGTCCGACCCGGAGCCTGGATGCGTCCCCCAGGGGCACCGGCGGGGGAGTGCGGCCGTCCGCCTCGAGAACGGCGAGGTCCGAGAGCGGGTCGCTGCCGGCCACATGGGCGGGCAGCACGGAGCCGTCGCCGAACGCGACCTCGATACGCTGCGCGCCGGCGACGACGTGTGCGCTCGTCAGCAGGTGCGCATCGGTCGAGATCACGGACGCGCTGCCTGCGCCGGAGCCGCGGGCGGTGTGCACCGCCACCGCCGCCACCGATGGCAGCGTGGATTCGGCGATGCGCACGATCGCCGCCGAGTACGCGTCGAGCGCCTCCTGCTCGTCCATGCGCACCATTCCAGCACTCCAGCGGACGCCGGGGAACGCCGTTCGCGCAGGGCGCACGAGGGCCATGGACTGCCGGATCAGGCCACGGACGTGCCGAAGAGCAGGCCGAGCAGGTAGGTCACGGCGGCCGCACCGAGCCCGATCGCCAGCTGCCGGAGCGCCAGCCGCAGCGGTGAGGCGCCCGACAGCAGGGCGACGACCGCACCCGTGGCCAGCAGCGCCAGTCCCACCAGGACGCACGCGACGACGACGGCCGTCACGCCGCTGAGGCCCACGAGGTACGGGAGCACCGGGATGACGGCACCCGAGGCGAAGAAGCAGAAGCTCGACGCGGCGGCGCCGAGGCCCGTGCCGACCGCCTCGTGCTCGTCGACGGCGTCGTCCTCCTCCGGTTGGAGGGAGAAGCTCGGGTCGCAGTCGCAGCTGTACAGGCCGAGACGCTCGGCCGCGCGGTGCTCGGCCGCCGCCGGCGTCATCCCCCTCGCGCGGTAGACGAGCACCAGTTCGTTCGCCGCGATGTCGAGTTCCTTAGCCGCCGTCAGGGTGATCTGCGTGGGGCGTGTCGCCGACAGCAGCTCGCGCTGGGACCGGACGGACACGTATTCGCCGGCGCCCATCGACAGGGCACCGGCCAGCAGCCCGGCCAGCCCGCTGAACAGGATGAACGATGGAGAGACGCCGGTGGCACCGATGCCCATGACCAGTGCGAGGTTGCTGACGAGTCCGTCATTCGCGCCGAAGACCGCCGCCCGGAAGTTCCCGGACAGCCGGTTGCGGCCGCGGGTTGCCAGGCCCCGCACCACTTCCTCGTGGATCTGCTCATCGGCCACCATGGCGCTCGTGGCGGAGGGATCGGTCGCGTAGGGGGAGCGGCCTTCGGCACGCTGTGCGAGGGCCAGGACGAAGACCGACCCGAAGCGCCGGGCGAGCACGCCGAGGATCCGGTTGCGGATGGAGGGCCTCAGGGGGCGTCCGACGTCGTTGCCGAGCAGTTGGAGCCAGTGGGCCTCGTGGCGGCCTTCCGCCTCGGCGAGGCCGAGGAGGATCTCGCGCTCCTCGCCCGTCCTGCGGCGGGCGAGGTCGCGGTAGGTGGCAGCCTCGCCGCGTTCGTCGGCGAGGTACTGGCGCCAGCGCTTGATGTCGTTCCGGGAGGGGGACTGCTCAGGGGATGTCACGGGGATGCTCCGGTGGTCGGGGTGCCCGTGCGCGCCACGGCCGAAGCGGGAGGCTCCGGCCGGGGAACGCAGGTGCGCTGATTCGGCCGAAGGTCTCGCTCGCCGGGTGGATCCGGTGGACTGCCGGGCACCCATGGCGCCAGTATGTCGACAGGCCGCGCGTCCTCGGGACGCGGAGCTACTCCCCTTCGACCATCCATCCTACCGGACCGCTCCGGGCCCCCGGGTCACAGGTTCCGGTCCCGGTGGGTCAGGTACCGGAAGCCCACGACCCGCGATACAGTCGAACGGATAACAGGAAGCAGGCTTATGGATTTGGCAGCCCGGCCGTGGATGGCGAGCTACGCACCCGGCGTCCCCCGGTCCTTCGACGTGCCCGACGGCACGCTCTCCGACCTGCTCGATTCCTCGGTCCGCACCTACGGCACGGCGACGGCTCTGGAATTCTTCGGGGCTCCGACGACGTACCGCACCCTGGGTGAGGCGGTGGCGCGCGCGGCGGCAGGCCTCCGGTCGCTCGGTGTCACCGCCGGCGACCGCGTGGCCCTCGTGCTGCCGAACTGCCCCCAGCACATCATCGCCTTCTACGCCGTCCTCCGCCTCGGGGCGATCGTCGTCGAGCACAACCCGCTCTACACCGACCGCGAGCTGAGGCACCAGTTCGAGGACCACGGGGCGAAGGTGGCGATCGTCTGGGACCGGGTGGCCGCGCGCGTCCAGCGGCTGCCCCAGGACATCCCGGTCACCTCGGTCGTGACGGTCGACCTCGTCCGGGCGATGCCTGCATTGCGCCGGCTCGCCCTGAAACTGCCTGTCCGCCGGGCCCGCGAAGCGAGGACCGCGCTCACGACGACGGAGAAACCGGCCGGTTCCCGGACCGTGGTGCCGTGGCGGGACCTGCTCCGTCACCGGCCCCTGCCGCACCGGCATCCCCGCCCGGCGCCGCAGGACACGGCCGTCCTCCAGTACACCAGCGGCACCACCGGCGCACCCAAGGGCGCGATCCTCACGCATCGGAACCTGCTCGCCAACGCCGCCCAGGGCCGCGCCTGGGTGCCGGGCCTCGAGGCGGGGCGCGAGACCGTCTACGCCGTCCTGCCGATGTTCCACGCCTACGGCCTCACGCTGTGCCTGACGTTCGCGATGAGCATCGGCGCCCGCCTCGTCCTCTTCCCCCGGTTCGACGTCGGGCTGGTGCTCGACGCCGTCCGGAAGAGCCCGCCCACGTTCCTGCCTGCCGTACCGCCCATCTACCACAGGCTCGCAGCCGGGGCGGTGGAGCGCGGAGTGGACCTCCGGAGCATCCGGTTCGCGATCTCGGGTGCCATGAACCTCCCGCAGTCCACGGTCGAGACCTGGGAGGCGGCAACGGGGGGCTACCTGATCGAGGGCTACGGACTGACGGAGACCTCGCCGGTGGCGGCAGGCAACCCGATCGGTCCCACCCGGCGCCCGGGGACCGTCGGGGTCCCGTTCCCTGGCACCGATGTGCGGATCGTCGACCCGGAGGACCCCACCCGGGACCGCGCGCCGGGCGAGGCGGGCGAGCTGCTCATCCGTGGGCCCCAGGTGTTCGGGGGCTACTGGCGCAGGCCCGACGAGACCTCCGCGGCCCTGCTCGACGGAGGCTGGTTCCGCACCGGTGACATCGTCCGCATGGACGAGGACTGCTTCATCTCGATCGTCGACCGCATCAAGGAACTGATCATCACCGGTGGCTTCAACGTGGCACCGTCCGAGGTGGAGGACGTGCTCAGGGCTCATCCCGACGTCGCGGATGCCGCTGTCGTCGGGCTCCCGCGGCCCGGCGGGGGCGAGGACGTCGCTGCCGTCGTCGTCCTCACCCCTGGTGCGAGCCTCGATGTCGAGGCGCTCCGGTCCTCCTGCTGGGCGGCGCTCGCCGCCTACAAGGTCCCGCGCATCATCGTGCAGGCCGAGGACCTGCCCCGGTCCCTGATCGGCAAGGTCCTCCGGCGCGAGGTGCGCACCCAATTGCTCAACGATGGCCCTCGTGCCGAAGGAAAAGGTGACAATCGATGACTCCATTCGTGCGGGCGGAAACGTCCGCCCCGAAGGGCCCCTGGCACGACAGCCTGGGCCACGCCAGCATCCGCGCGGCGCAGGTACTCCTGCTCCTGGTGCTCGCCGTCGTGGCCGTGTACGCCCTGATCCAGGTACGGCTCGTTGTGATCCCGATGCTGCTGGCACTGATTCTCGCGGCCGCGATCGGTCCGTTCGTGAGTCTGCTGCGCCGCAGGGGCTGGGGCGCTTCCGCGGCGACCGCGGTGTCGTTCCTGCTGCTGCTGCTCGTCTTCGGCGGACTCATCACCGGGATCGTGTTCGCCGTCGTGGGCCAGGCCGGTGAACTCGCGTCCTCCGCGACGGAGGGCGTCGACAGGCTCTACGCCCTGGCCCAGAACGGCCCCATCCCCATCGACGACGCGCAGATCCAGCAGGCCCGCGACTGGGCCGTCGACTTCGCGACGAGCAGCACCGTCGGCGCGGGCGCGATCTCAGGCCTCAGTGCGGCCGGCAACTTCACCGCCGGCGCACTGCTCATGGTGGTCATCCTGTTCTTCTTCCTCAAGGACGGCGAGAAGATCTGGGCGTTTCTGCTGCGGGCCTTCAAGGGCAGGCGCCTGGTCAAGGCCCGTCGTGTCGGCTACAGCGGCATGGCCGTCCTCGGCGGCTATGTGCGCGGCACGGCCATCGTGGCCCTGGTCGACTCCGTCTTCATCGGGGTGGCGCTGCTGTTGCTCGGGGTCCCGCTCGCGCTGCCGCTGGCTGCGATCGTCTTCATCGGTGCCTTCATCCCCCTGGTGGGAGCGACCCTCGCCGGCGTCCTCGCCGCACTGATCGCACTGGTGGCCAATGGGCCGTTCGTGGCACTGATGGTCATCATCGTGGTCATCGTGGTCAACCAGCTCGAGGGCAACTTCCTGCAGCCCGTCGTCATGGGTCGCACGCTGCAGGTCCATGCCCTCGTCATCCTGCTCGCATTGACGGCGGGCACCATCCTCGCCGGCATCATCGGTGCGATCCTCTCCGTTCCCGTGGCCGCGGTGGGCTGGGCTGCCATCAAGGCCTGGAACCAGGAGAAGGACGACGAGATCACGGAGGCCGAGGTCGACAAGGCCGAGCGGCTCACGGCCCTGGACGAGACCGGGCACGGGCTGAGCTCGACGCCCAAGGAGGAGCAGGACTCGGCGTTGGCTGCCGCTTCGGTGGCCGCGGAGGAATCGACGGATCGGCCGGGCACCCAGGACCGCAGGGTCGAAGGGCGCGGCGACCAGGACAGCGATCGTCTCGGTGGCACGGGCGGTTCCTCCGCGGCAGGGCGCTGACGGCGCCTGGGGGACGTGCTCACGGAGGGCCGATGCGCGCACTCAGGGGCGACATGTGCACGCGGCACTCCGAGGGTCCGGGATCGGTCCGGCGCCGCGGCTGCGGCGGAGCCCGGCGTGAGGGTTGATATGGAGAAGGCTCCCGGCACGTGCCGGGAGCCTTCTCCGACCTGGAGCCCCTGCTGGGCCGGAAACCGTCAGGAGCCGGCTTCGACCGGGACATCGTCCGGGACCTGCCCGGCGACGCGCCGGTCCCATGCAGCCATGACGTCCGGGTCCGTGGGGCGCGTGGCCAGCGAGGCGACGACGTACACGATCGCCGACACCGCGAGCCCGTAGTAGATCGGCTCGTTGGCGTAGATGCCGTCGTACTGGTTCTCCGCGGTGATCTCGAGATAGGCCATGACGCCGAGGGTGACGAGCGTGCCCGCCGCCATCGATGCTCCTGCTCCGAGGCCGTTGCCCCGGCGCCAGACCAGGCCGCCGAGGATGGCCACCAGGAGCCCGCCGACGAGGATGTCGTACGCGATGGTCAGGGCCGCCACCACGTCCTGCACGATCACGGCGAGGGCGATCGTGACGATGCCGAGGCCGAGGACCCACCAGCGGCTGGACCGGACGTCGTGGTCCGACGTCGCGCGTTCCTCGGCGCCCCTGCCGAACCAGCCGGCCACGAAGGGGACGACGTCGGTCCGTGCGACGGTGGCGGCGGCGATCAGTGCCCCGGACGCCGTCGACATCATGGCGGCCACGGCCGCGGCGAGGACGAGCCCGCCGATGCCGATCGGCAGGACGTTCAGGGCGATGTCCGCGTAGACGTCGTCCCGTGACTCGATGGCCGGCAGGATGACGCTGGCGCTCATGCCGATGACGGCACCCGCGACACCGTAGAGGATGCAGTAGATCCCGGCGGCCGAACCACCCCAGCGGGCGATCTCCGGCGTGCGGGACGTGAAGACGCGCTGCCAGATGTCCTGGCCGATCAGGAGCCCGAGCGTGTAGACCACGAAGTAGGTGATGATGCTCTGCGCGCCGATGCCCGTGATGCTGAAGAACTCGTCCCCGGCCCGTTCGGCGATCCCGGAGAAACCTCCGGCCGCGGCCAGCGAGAAGGGAAGCATGAGGGCGAAGACGCCGATGGTCTTGATGACGAACTGCGCCATGTCCGCCAGAGTGATGGACCACATGCCGCCGACCGTGGAGTAGATCAGGACGATCACGCCGCCGACGGCGATGGATGCGGCCCGGTCCCAGCCGAAGAGCACCACGAAGATCGTGGCATAGGCGCCGGTGGAGGTGGCGCAGAGCATCAGCGTGTAGGCGAGCATCACGATGCCGGAGACCCGGGTGGCGCGGTGCCCGTAGCGCAGCGTGAGCATCTGGGAGACCGTGTAGATCTTCAGCCTCTGGATGGTGGGAGCGAACAGGAGGCTGAGCAGCAGGACGCCGGTGCCGATGGCCACCACGAGCCACATGCCGGAGATGCCGTACTGGTACCCGAGGCCGACGCCACCCACGGTGGATGCCCCGCCGAGGACGACGGCAGCCATGGTGCCCGTGTAGAGGAACGGACCGAGGCGCCGGCCCGCCACGAGGTAGTCGCTGGCGTTCCGGGTGCGGGACTTGCCCCACCATCCAAAGCCCAGCATGGCGACGAGGTACGCCACCACGATGCCGATGTTGAGTGCTTGCATGAAGAGGTCCTTTGGTCCTGATGCCTCAAAGGCAACTATTGTTGACCCGTAAGCTACTCGTGACGGGCGTCACGCGTCAATCATCGCAAGTTCGTGTGTCGGCCGGATGTCCGTCGGGGAACGGGTAAGCTTCCGGGATTGCCGTACGAGAGGACAAGCATGAAGGCCCTGCCCGTCGAGCCGACGAACACGCCGGTCGCCATCGGCTCGCGCATCCGGGCCGCGCGCCAGGCCCAGCGCATGACCATCGAGCAGGTCGCCGCCTCCACGGGCCTGACCAAGGGCTTCCTCAGCAGGGTCGAGCGGGACCTCACATCGCCGTCCGTCGCCTCGCTCGTGACGCTGTGCCAGGTGCTGTCGATCTCCATCGGCGACCTGTTCCTCGTGCCGGAGACACACCTGACGCGCCTTGCGGAAGCCCCGCGCATCAGCCTCGGCGGGGAGGGCATCAACGAGCGCCTGATGACGGCGCGTTCGGAGCGCCGGCTGCAGATGATCCGTGCCGTCGTCGAACCGCACGGCCGGGGAGAGGACGAGCTCTACTCCGTGGACTGCGAGGTGGAGACCCTGCATGTCGTCGAGGGTCGGTTCGTGCTGATCTTCTCGAACGACCGGTACGAACTGGACGCCGGGGACACCGTGACCTTCCCCGGCCGCGAACCGCACACGTGGCTGAATCCGGACGGACGCACGGCCGTCGTGCTGTGGACGCTCGTGCCCGCGGCGTCGGGGAAATAGTCGGCCTTCAGCCGACGTGCACCCACGGGCGCTTGGTCACGTCGGGCTCCGCGGCGCGCAGGACCTCGCGCGTCACCGGGGCGATCTCGCCCTCGCCCGTGAACAGGAACTTGAACAGGTTGGCGACAGGGTCGCCTTCGGTCCACCGGAAGTAGACGTGGGGCATGAGCCCGGTGATGTCGCGGATGTGGAGCATCACCGCGGCAATGGTGTTCGGCACGTTGGAACTGTGGACCTCCAGGATGCGGAAGCCGTGGCGCACCACGCCGCGCACCTGCAGCTCCGTCTCGAACTCCGAGGAATCGTCGACGGTCACCTCGATGAAGAGGGGCTTGGCGGTGTTCGGGAAGTGGGAGACCGCGCAGGCGTGCTGGAGCTTGTGGCGGTAGGCGGAGCTGCTCAGCCGCTTGGGCTCATGGGCGATCAGCAGGATCTCGCCGTCGTCCTGCGAGCTGACGAAGGACAGTGCCGTCTCGTCGAGGCGGATGCTCGTGGCCCGCAGCTCGAAGGCGCGGCGTGAGCGGGAGACGAACGAGATGACGATGATGCCGAGGATGAAGCAGGTGGCGATCTTGAGCCCGTCGGGGCGCTCGACCATGTTGACCGCCGTCGTGAGCACGAAGACAGCGGCGGCGATACCGAAACCGATGGTTCGCCCCCGCTGGTGCTTGCGGCGGGCCGAGAGGGTGACGGCGACGGAGGCCGACGTGATGAGGGCGAGGACGCCGGTGGCGTACGCGCCGCCCTGGGCTTCGACGTCGGCCTTGAAGAAGAACGTGACCAGGATGGCGATCAGCGTGATGACCAGCACGAGCGGGCGGACCGCCTTGGCCCACGCCGGGGCCATGCCGTAGCGCGGCAGGTAGCGCGGTACGAGGTTGAGCAGACCGGTCATGGCGGAAGCGCCGGCGAACCAGAGGATGCCGATCGTCGAGATGTCGTACGCGGTACCGAAGCCGTCCCCGAGGTACAGGTGCGCGAGGTAGGCGAGTGCCCGGCCGTTGGCGGGCCCGCCCTCCGCGAAGGCCTCGGCGGGGATGAGCAGGGTGGTGACGAAGCTCGAGGCGACGAGGAAGCCGCTCATGATGAGCGCTGCGGATGTGAGGAGCTTGTGGGCGCCGTCGATGCGGCCCGCCGGGTTCTCCTCCGTGTCGCCGGGCCTGCCGTCGATCTGGGGCATCACGACGACGCCGGTCTCGAAGCCCGAGAGGCCGAGGGCGAGGCGCGGGAAGATCAGGACGGCGAGCCCCACCATCACGAGCGGATTGCCGTGCTGCGTGTTGAGCGCGGACCACCAGTTCCCCACCAGCCCGCCCTGCTCGACGATGCGCACCGCGGCGACGACGACGACGCACAGGTTCAGCAGCAGGAAGATCGCCACGAGCGCGACCGCGATGCCGATGGCCTCACGGAAGCCCCGCAGGAAGACGGCGGACAGCAGGCCGAGGAACACCACGGTGAGAAGGATCTCCTGGCCCTGCAGCCAGGACGGGGCGAAGGGGTTCTCGATGAGGTGGGCGCTGGCATCCGCGGCAGACAGCGTCATGGTGATGAGGAAGCTGGTCGCGGCGAATCCGAGCAGTACCAGCACGAAGATCTTGCCGCGCCACTTGGGCAGCAGCTTCTCCAGCATCGCGATGGAGCCCTCGCCGCGCGGACTCTCCGCTGCCACGCGCTTGTACACGGGGAGCGCGGCGAAGAGCGTCACGGCCACCAGGATGAGGGTGGCGAGAGGGGAGAGGACCCCGGCGGCGGCGGCGGCGATGGCCGGCTGGTAGCCGAGGGTCGAGAAGTAGTCGACACCGGTCAGGCACATGACCTTCCACCAGGGCTGCGTCCGCTCCGGTTCGGGCTGGTGGGCGGTGGGCTGGCTGGACTCGTTGAGCAGCCAGCGCTCGAGGCGCTTGCTCGACGGCGCCGGCAGGGGGCGTACCGATGTTGAACTCACAGCATCACAGTAGGGCCGCGGGAACCGTTCTTCGGGCGTCTTAACACTTCCTTAATGGGTTCACGAGGCAACGGGTGTTCGTCCTGATCCTTGACCGCGATCGGACAGGAGAATAGCCTTGTGCAAAACCTTTGATGCATATTGGGCAACTTTTCGCCCGGATCGGATGGAAGCTGTGGAAGAACTGCGCGTCACCGGAGGCGGCCACCTCGGCCCCATCGATTCCTCCCGCATCCCCCGGTACGCGGGTGCGGCGACCTTCGCGCGCCTGCCACGCCTGGACCAGGTGGACCGCGCTGACATCGCCGTCGTCGGCGTTCCCTTCGACTCGGGGGTGTCCTACCGGCCCGGAGCACGCTTCGGCGGCAACCACATCCGCGAGGCATCACGCCTCCTGCGGCCGTACAACCCGGCGCTCGACGTCTCGCCGTTCGAGCGCGTGCAGGTCGCCGATGCCGGCGACATGGCCGTCAACCCGTTCAACATCCACGAGGCCATCGAGACGGTCCAGCAGAACGCGCTGGACCTGACGGCGGACGGAACGCGCCTCGTGACCCTCGGCGGCGACCACACCATCGCCCTGCCCCTGCTCCGTGCAGCCGCGGAACGCGCCGGAAGCCCGGTCGCCATGCTGCACTTCGATGCCCACCTCGACACCTGGGACACCTACTTCGGTGCCGAGTACACCCACGGCACGCCCTTCCGGCGGGCCGTGGAGGAGGGCATCCTCGACACCGAGGCCATCTCTCACGTCGGGACGCGCGGCCCGCTCTACGGCGTGCGGGACCTCGAGGACGACCGCCGCTTCGGCTTCGGCATCGTGACGTCCTCCGACGTCTACCGGCAGGGCGTGGACGAGGTGGTCGACAAGCTGAGGGCGCGCATCGGGAACCGCCCCCTCTACGTGTCGGTGGACATCGACGTGCTCGACCCGGCCCATGCGCCCGGTACCGGAACTCCCGAAGCGGGCGGCATCACGAGCCGGGAACTGCTCGAGATCCTGCGCGGACTGCGCGGCCTGAACCTCGTCGGCGCCGACGTCGTCGAGGTCGCCCCCGCCTACGACCATGCCGAACTCACCGGCGTCGCAGCGTCCCACGTCGCCTACGACCTCGTGACGCTGATGGCCGACACGCTCACTCCCGCCTCCGAGGATCAGTAGATGGACATCACCGGCGGCGCAGCCTCCGCGCCCCCCACTCCCGTCAGCGGGCAGCGGAACGGCGGTGACCTCGTCATCGAGACGCTCTCCGCCCTGGGCGCCACGACCGTGTTCGGCATCCCCGGCCAGCACGCACTCGGCCTCTTCGATGCCCTGTCCCGTTCCGACCTCCGCTTCGTGTCGTCGCGCGTCGAGAACAACTCGGCCTTCGCCGCCGACGGCTTCTCCCGGGCCACCGGCGACGTCGGCGTCCTGTTCCTCTCCACCGGACCCGGCGCGCTGACCTCGCTCGCGGGACTGCAGGAGGCGTACGCGACCGGCGTGCCCATGGTCGTCGTCGCGAGCCAGATCCCCCTCGAGGGCCTCGGGGCGCGCCGCAAGGGCATGCTGCACCAGCTCGATGACCAGAAGGCATCGGCGGCGAACGTCACGAAGAGCCAGCGCCTGATCCAGCACGCCTCCGGTATCCCCTCCGCCATCCAGGACGCCTGGACCGAGGCCGTCTCGTCCCCGCAGGGCCCCGTGTGGGTCGAGGTGCCGCAGAACGTCCTGCTGGATCCCGTGATGGTCCCGATGGTGGAGGACGCGCTCGCGGAACCCTTCGACAATCCGCCGAGGATCGAGCTGGTACGGGAAGCCATCGCGTGGCTCAGGGACTCGAGGCGGCCGGCGATCGTCGCCGGTGGCGGCACACGGCGGGGCCGGGCCGAGAAATGGCTCCTGTCCGTGGCCGAGAAGCTCGGCGCTCCCGTGGTGTGCTCGCCGGGCGGCAACGGGGCCTTCCCCTGGACGCATGAGCTTTCCCTGCAGTCCTGGGTCGAGGACCGGCACGTCACCGAGGTGCTCGAGGACGCCGACGTCCTGCTCGTCGTCGGCTCGTCGCTCGGCGAGGTCACGTCCAACTACTTCACCCTGGAACCGCGCGGACGCATCATCCAGATCGACGCTGAACCGCGCGTCCTCGAGTCCAACCGGCCGGCACTGGGTATCCGGGCCGACGCCGGGCAGGCGCTCGCCGCCCTCGACGCTGCACTCGAGCCGCTCGACCGGGGCCGCGAGCCCGGATACGACGCCGCTGCACTCGTGGCCGGGACCCTCGCGAAGGTCCGCTCGAGGCTCGACGCGCAGGACCTCGCCAAGGAGCGGGCGTTCATGCGCGACATCCGGGACGCCGTTCCCGCGGCGATGCAGACCTTCTGGGACATGACGATCTCGGCGTACTGGGCCTGGAGCTGCTGGGACGCCCGCGAGGGCCAGTTCCACTCGGCGCAGGGCGCAGGGGGCCTGGGCTTCGGTTTCCCCGGAGCCATCGGTGGGTCCGTCGGCCTGGAGTCCCGGGGGCTTCCCGCGAGGGTCCTCGCAGTGTCCGGCGACGGATCGGCCATGTACTCGATCGCCGAACTGGCGACGGCCCGTCAGCACGACATCCCCGTCACCTGGCTGATCGTCGACGACGGCGGCTACGGCATCCTCCGCGAATACATGGAGGGTGCGTTCGGCAAGGCCACGGCGACCGAACTCGCCCGGCCCGATTTCGTGGCCCTCGCCGAATCCTTCGGGGTGCCGGCCCGTCGCGTGGCGCCGGAGGACGTCGGCACGGCCCTTCGCGAGAGCCTCGCGGCCGAGGGTCCCAACGTCGTCGTCGTGGAGACGCTCCTGCGGCTCTTCGCACCCACGCACCTCGCTGAGTAGGCTTCCGTTTCGTTCCGCCAGGTGAGAGTGTCGGAAGCACTACCGCCTCGAGGAAGGAGCACGATGTCATTCAGCAAGGGCGACACGGTCACCTGGAATACGTCCCAGGGCACGACCGAGGGCAAGATCGTGGAAAAGCACGACAAGGAATTCACGTTCGACGACCAGAAGTTCAACGCGTCGAAGGACGAGCCGTACTACACGGTCGAGAGCTCGAAGTCCGGCAAGAAGGCTGCGCACAAGGAAAGCGCGCTATCGAAGAAGTAGCCGACCTGTAGCAGCGAAGGGCGTCCCGCACCAGCGGGGCGCCCTTCGTCGCTTCCGTGTGCCGTGCTGCTGCTATTTGAGGGGATCGTGTCCCCAGTTCATGAGCGAGTAGCGCCACTTCGAGGATTCGATGTCCTCCTTGGTGGGTCGCTGGGCGAGATGGCGGTGGACGTAGCCCACGACCTTGTGCATGTGCCTGACGTCGTCGTCCTTGAGGTCGTCGCGCTTCGTGTTCAGGATGTCGATGATCCGCTTGCCCGATTTGTGCCCCACGGACTCGTCGGAGTCCCCGTCCTTCTGTCCCACGGCCCGTGATTCATCAGTCTCCAGCCATGCCGCGAGCTGGGACGCGCTCATGTTGACCGCTTCCTTCCACTCGGGCCACACCTGGTCGAGATCGTTCGTATCGTCCGTCATGCGCGTCGGCCTTTCGTAGCAGTTCCCCGGAAAGGATCCCACCCGGTCTTTCCGTCCGGTTTTCCCGTAGCTTAATCCTAAGCATGCTGATAAATGTAGAGGCGTAGGTCGAACCAACGTTTAAGGAGCTCTACATCATGGCAGGAAACCTTTTGGCACGATCAGCACACGACCTCGGCGCCGCAGCATGGTTCGGTGGCACCCTGATGGGCGCTGTTGGACTCAACGGTGCAACCGGCAAGGCGAAGGACCCCAGGGAGCGCACGCGCCTCTCGTCTCTCGGTTGGGCCAAGTGGACGCCGGTCCAGATCGCCGCGTTCGCCGTCCACGCCGTCGGCGGTATCGGCCTGATCCTCGGAAACAAGGGTCGCTTGGCTTCACAGGACACCGTCGGTTCGAACACCGTCTGGAAGTCCGTCGTCACCGTCCTGGGCATGGCACTCTCGCTGTACTCCGGCATCCTCGGCAAGAAGGTCGGCCAGCTCGCTGAGCAGGGTGGCGAGGGTGCGACCGAGCCCCGCCCCGGTGCCAGCGACGAACTGGCCAAGGCCCAGTCCCAGCTCAAGGCCACGCAGTGGCTCCTGCCCCTCATCAGCGGCATCGTCGTGGTGATGGGTGCGAAGCAGGGCGAGATGCAGCGCCCGACCAACGTCAAGAAGGGCCTCTTCAAGAAGTAGGCCCTCCGGTTTCCCGGGCCAGCCGACCCCCGTAGTGCCCTGCCGCTCCGCACCCCCAGGTGCCGGCGGCGGTACGCTGCGGGGGTTTCTGCGTCGACGGACCTCCTACTGCATGGTGAAGGCGCGGTTTCCTACTGCATGGTGAAGGCGCGCGCGACGCCCCCGTGGATCGCGTCGTTCCTGATGAGCGACCCGAGGATCGCGTTGCGGAAGCGCATGAGCGGTGCCGGCAGCGGGCGTCCCAGCGCCATGTTGATGGCTGCCTTTCGGCGTGCCACCGCGGCCTCGGCGCGGCGTTCCTTCTCGTACAGCGCCAGTTCTCCGGCGACGTCCTGCCCGTTCCGCACCGACGCGGTGATGATCGGTACCAGCTGGACGGCGTCGAGCCAGCCCAGGTTCATGCCCTGTCCGCCGATGGGAGATACCTCGTGGGCCGCGTCGCCCACCAGCACCATGCGCCCCGAGACGAAACGGTCGGCGAGCCGTGACTGGACCTCGAAGGCGCTGAGCATCGAGTTGGTGACCGGATCGACGTCGACGCCCGTCCGTTCGAGGATGAGCTGGGTGAGGTCCTCCGCCGTCGGGCGTTCCACCGGGCAGCCGACGCGGACCACCCAGCGACGGATGCCGCCGGGGAGGGGGAAGGACTCGACGATGCCACCGGTCTCGAGGTAGAGGACGGCGTCGTCGCCGTCCTGCGTGCTCTCCCGGAAATCCCCCATCACATAGCAGTCCGGGTAGTGCCGCACCGGCGCGCGGATCCCTGCGGCGTCCCTGAGCGGACTCCGGGCCCCGTCCGCGGCGACGATGAGCTTCGCTTCGAGGACACCGTCCTCCCGCTGCGTCCTCGTGGTAGCCAGCACGGAACCACCGACGTCCCGGGTACCGACGACGGCGACGCCGCGCCGCAGGGTGCCGGGGAAGGCTTCCTCGAGCCGGCGTTCGAGGACCTCCTCGGTGACGGCCTGCGGCACGGCCAGCACGTATTTCTCGTCGCCGGGCAGGGCGCCGAAGAAAATGGTGCCTACATGCCGTCCGGCGCTCCGTGCGACTCCTTCGCGGATCAGGACCCCGCGGTCGCGCAACTCGTCGGCGATGCCTCCCGACTCGAGGGCCCGCAGCGCCGGCGGATGGATCCCGATGGCCCGCGAGTGGCGGCTTCGTTCCGTACGGCGTTCGAGCACGACGGCGTCGAGGCCCGCCCGGCGCAGGAGCAGTGCGGTGTAGAGCCCCACCGGACCGGCGCCGACGACGATCACGTCATGCACGGCGCGGTGCCCCCGACGCCGGATCCAGGACCAGCAGGTTGATGAAGGGCACCGCCCTGCGTACCTGCCAGCCGTCGCGGTCCCCGATGGAGGAACGCAGTTCGTCCGGCGTGTAGCTCCGGCGGATGGAGGTCAGGCCGTCCCTGCGGATGTAGGAGCCCGGGAGCGGCAGCGTACCTGCCGAGAACAGGGCGTACGCGAGCGGGTGCCGGGCGATGTCACTGTGGACCGCGACGCGACGTGCCAGCTGCTCCGTGTCGTCGAGGAGGCCGGTGAACCCGGCGGGGTCGAGGTGGTGCAGGACGTGGTTGGAGGCCACGGCGTCGAACACCGCGCCCTCGGCGACGAGCTCGGCACTCAGGGCGCGCCGGAAGGACAGCCCCGGCAGGGGTGGGCGCGACGACGCATAGGCGTGGGCACGCTCGTCGGGATCGATCGCCGTCACCTCCAGGCGGAAGCCGTCGCGACGGGCCCACCGCGCAATCGCCCTCGGTACGTCACCGCCACCCGAACCGATGTCCAGCAGCGTATTCGTGCGGTCCCGCGAGAAGGCCGGCCGGAGCAGCGAGGCATAGGTGCGCCGCCAGCCCGACACCACGGCATTGACGACACCGAACTGGGCGTAGGTCCGCTCGAGCTTCCGGGGGTCGCAGTCGGGCCGGTCCATCTCCTCGATGGCCTCCGGGTCCCGCTGTGCGAGGAACCCTGCTCGGTTCATGCGCCGGCTTCTGCGAGAACGGGCGCGAGGTCCTCGGGAACGGGCGCGTCGCTGACCGCCGTGTCCGTTGCCGCGGCGTCCGTTGCCGCGGCGGCGGAGGAACCGGCGCCGATCCTGGTGAGCAGCGCGGTCTCGACCGTGAGGCCCGGGCCGAACGCCATCGAGCAGATCCGGTTGTTCCCGTCGCTGACCGGCTGGCCGAGGATGTTCTTGAGCACGAACATCACGGTGGCGCTGCTCATGTTCCCGTAGTTCCGCAGGGTCTCACGCGCCGGGACGAGCTGTTCCTGGCTCAGGCCGAGTTTCGCCTCGACCTTGTCGAGGATACTGCGCCCCCCGGGATGGATGGCCCAGTGCTCGATGTCCGAGTAGTCGAGGCCCTGGAGCGATGCGTCACGGGCCAGGAGCGGTTCGAGGGCGCCCACGATGTGATCGTCGATGATGTGGGGGACGTACGTGCCGAGGACCATCTCGAAACCCTCGTCGCCGATGTTCCAGGCCATGGACTCCTCCCCGACGGGCGTGAGGACGGTCTCGAAGTGGTCCAGGCTGAGGGCCGGCCCGTCCAGCGGGATGTCCCGCGCGGAGACGATGGCTGCCGCCGCACCGTCGGCGAACAGGGAGGATCCCACGATGGTGTCGGGGTTGTTCGACGAGCGGACGTGCAGGGAGCACAGCTCCGCGGAGATCACGAGGACGACGGCGTCCGGGTCTGCCTCGCAGAAGGCCTTCGCGGACCGCAGCGCCGGAAGAGCCGCATAGCAGCCCATGAAGCCCAGGTGGTAGCGCTGCACCGACGGGTTGAGATCCAGGGCGCGCACCACCTTGTAGTCGGGGCCCGGAGCGAAGAAACCCGTGCAGGAGACGGTGATGACATGCGTGATGTCCGACGCCTCGATGCCCCGAGCTGCCTCGAGTGCCTTCCGTCCCGCCTGGACGAAGAGCTTCGCGCCCGCCTCGGCGTAGAGCTCGTTACGGGTCTTGGTGCTCGGGGAGAGGACCAGCATCTCCTCCCGGTCGAAGAAGACGGGGGCGTCGAAGACTTTATCGAGGGTGAGTTCCTCGATGACGGTGTACCGCGTCTCGATCCCCGAGGAGTCGAAGGCCGCCCCGACCAGGCGCTGCCCCAGCCGTGTGAGGCCCGGTTGCGCCGCGAAAGCGTCCCGAACCTGGGACTGCACCAGGATCGTGTCGGGTACAGCCGTTTCAAGGGACCTCAGGATCACTGTCATAGGTCAATTACTAGAGGACTGACGCGACAAACACAATGACAGTAGGCTTAGTATCCGCGTCCACCACCGACAGGAGCACCATGAGCAACGATCCGTCAGGCACGCTCGACCAGAACGACCCGCGAGGGCCCGCCGTCGATGCTTCTCCCGAGCTGCAGGAGTATCCCGGTTTCACGGAGCGCATGGATCCGCGACCGGACCACGGCGAGGACAGCTACACGGGACACGGCCGGCTGCAGGGCCGGCGGGCCTTCATCACCGGCGGCGATTCCGGCATCGGCAGGGCAGTGGCCCTCGCTTTCGCCCGCGAGGGTGCCGACGTCGCGATCGGGTACCTTCCCGCGGAGGAGGAGGACGGCGCCAGTTGCCTCGAACTGATCCGTGCCGAAGGGCGGACGGCACTCGCTGTGCCGGGGGACCTGCGCGACGAGGCATATGCGCCCTCGGCTATCCGCCAGGTGGTGGAGGGGCTCGGAGGGCTCGACATCCTCGTGAACAATGCGGGTTTCCACATCGCCCAGCCCGAGGGCCTTCCCGACATCGACGCCGACCAGCTGCGCCGCACCTTCGAGACGAACGTCTACGGCACCATCTGGCTGACGCAGGCCGCCCTGCCCCACCTCACCGAGGGCTCCTCGATCATCAACACGACTTCGGTGCAGGGATACCATCCGTCGACGAGCCTCATGGACTACGCCGCCACGAAGGCCGCGCTGAACAATCTGACCTTCAGCCTGGCCCAGCTGCTGGGGGAGCGCGGCATCCGCGTGAACGCCGTGGCCCCGGGACCCATCTGGACTCCGCTGCAGCCGGCGACGACCACCAGCGAAAAACTCGAGTCGTTCGGGGAGGGGACGCCGCTCGGGCGGATGGGGCAACCGGCGGAACTGGCGGGCGCCTATGTCTTCCTTGCCTCCAACGACGCCCGGTACGTCTCGGGTGAGATCCTGGGCGTCACGGGCGGCAAGCCTCTCGCCTGACGAAGGGTCCTGCTCCGGACCGTCCCGGAGCAGGACCAAGCCGGGTGCGGCTGTGCGACGAATGCCAGGTACCAGCGCCGGAGCCTCGCCCCCGGCGGCCAGCTGACAGGATTGGTTGTTCGATCGTGAAACTCGGAACTGCACTGCCGCCCGGACGCCGGATCGCACTCCTCGCCGTCGCGCTGTCGGCCTCCCTGGCACTCGGAGGCTGCGGTACGGCCGAGGAGAATCCCCTGGGTGTCAACACCTCGGGACGGGAGCAGTCCGGATCGGGAGCCACGAGCACTCCGCAGGACGGTAGCCAGGCTGTGCCCGTGGGGCAGGACCTCGGTGACGACCCGCTCGATGTGGGCATCGACGGCGCGGAGCTGTGCGGCGTGCAGCCCGATGACAGCCGCCTGCGCTACACGGTCATGCTGCACAACCCGACCCTGGAGACCTTCACCTTCGGCGAGATGACGCTCGGCGATCCCCAGGGCCTGGTCATCCTCTCGTCCATGGTGCAGACCGCGAATCGCGAGGGGCACCACCACCCGGGCGCCGAATCGGCCACGGGCGCTCACGAGGAACACGCCGCGGCGCCCACCCCCACCGAACCGCCGGAGCCGATCGGTCCGCCCGTCCCCGCGGACGGTTACGAGTTCGAGCCCGATGCGCACGTCAACATCATCGTCACCGTCGAACTGGCGGAGGGCGTCACCCACGGGAGTGCGGACAACATCCTCGTCGCCTATTCCACCCCCGACCGCGACTATTCGGTGGCCCACGACCTCGCGATCGACGTCGACGCCACGTCCTGCGGCTAGGGACGCATTCCCGGCGTCTGGCCGGTGCAGCCGTTGGCTGAGCCGCGAGGCCGTTAAGCGACTGAGCCCCCGTCTCGAGGAGACGGGGGCTCAGTTCGGAGTCAGGCCGGGCGGATCACGCGGAAGGCATGGGTTCCGGCACGGCGCCGATCAGTCGGACTAGGCCGGGAGCTGCAGGACGGCACCGGTGAAGATGAGGTCTGCGTGGATCACGGTGTCGGTGTTGGCGGCGAACAGTGCCTGCCAGCCACCCTCGATGCCGAGCTTCTCGGCGATCGTGCTGAGGGTGTCACCGGACTGGATGGTGTAGGTCTCGCCGCTCAGTGCGACGGGGGCCTGGACCGGAGCCTGGACAGGAACCTCGACGACGACCGGAGCCGCTACGGGAGCCTGGACCTGGACGGGAGCCTCGACGACGGGAGCCTGGACGACGGCCGGAGCCTGGACGGGAGCTTCGACGACGGGAGCCTGGACGGGGGCCTGGACGACAACCGGAGCCTGGGCCTGCTGGAACTGGACCGGAGCCGGAGCGGCTGCGCTGCCGAGGCCGAGCTTGGCCGAGCATGCGGGCCATGCTCCCCAGCCCTGACCGGCGAGGACGTTCTCGGCGACAGCGATCTGCTGCTCGCGGGATGCGTTCTGGGGGGCGCCCTGGCCGCCGAAGGCTGCCCAGGTCGAGGGGGTGAACTGCAGTCCGCCGGAGAAGCCGTTGCCGGTGTTGATGCCCCAGTTTCCGCCGCTCTCGCACTGTGCCAGTGCATCCCAGTCGCTGGCGGGGGCAGCGTTGGCTGCGCCAGCCGCTGCGCCGAGGCCGAGGCCGGTGAGTGCTACTGCTGCAAGTCCGCGACGGGCGCTGGTGCTGAAGGTGTGTGTATTCATGGGGTTACGATGCTCCGAGAGGCCACCCGCACTAGGTCCGTCCCCGGACTTCTTCGCGCCGCTGCTCACCTTGACGGTATAGAGGTCATGGTTCGGCAGCCGCCTGTTGAGCAACGAGCGGTGGAGGGCGGCGCCGGGCATTCATCGCTGCCCGATTCTCGGCAGCTTTTCGCGTCCCCGGACGGGGGACTGCCTCTACCGTAGGGTAATTTTCATTCGTTGCCAAACCGGTACGGTGTGGTGCTTGACATTGATGAAAAACAAGGGAAGAAAAAGTGGATCATTTGAGGATCCTCTGGCACACTTGCGTTCTGCGGTCCTGGGAGGGCGTAGGAAAGGCCCGGACAGCTCGTGCCCGGGCCCCTCGCCGCTCCATCGATACGGCGTGATCACCGCGTCAACAGGGGTCTGACCGCCACGTCAAGACGGCGTTCCTACCGCGTCGATTCCCCGTCCTCGAGGCGCGACGCGCCCGTCAGGCCGCCACGTAGCCGTGCGGATCGAGCACGTACTTCGTTGCAGCCCCGGCATCGAACTCCTCGTAGCCGCGCGGTGCCTCCTCGAGGCCGATCGGCTTGGCGTTGACGGCCTTGGCGATGGAGACCTTGTCGTGCAGGATCGCCATCATCAGCCCCCGGTTGTATCTCATGACCGGGCACTGGCCGGTGGTGAAGGACAGTGACTTTGCCCACCCCGTGCCCAGGCTGATGGACAGGGAGCCCACCTTCGCGGCCTCGTCCACTGCACCCGGGTCGCCCGTGACATAAAGTCCCGGTATGCCCAGGGCGCCGCCGGCAGCGGTGACGTCCATGAGGGAGTTCAGCACCGTGGCAGGGGCCTCGCTGGACGAGCCCTTGCCGTGTCCGCGTGCTTCGAATCCCACTGCGTCCACGCCGCAGTCGACCTCGGGAACGCCGAGCAGTTGCTCGATCTGGTCGCGGGGATCGCCCTTGGACACGTCCACCGTCTCGCAGCCGAAGCTCCGTGCCTGCGCCAGCCGGCCCTCGTTGAGGTCGCCCACGATCACGACGGCGGCGCCGAGCAGTTGTGCCGAGACGGCGGCGGCGAGACCGACCGGACCGGCTCCGGCGATGTAGACCGTGGAGCCCACTCCCACTCCGGATGTCACGGCGCCGTGATAGCCCGTGGGGAAAATATCGGACAGCATGGTGAGGTCCAGGATCTTCTCGAGGGCCTGATCCCGGTCCGGGAACTTCAGCAGGTTCCAGTCCGCGTAGGGGACGAGGACGTACTCTGCCTGTCCCCCGACCCAGCCCCCCATGTCGACATACCCGTACGCTGCTCCGGGGCGGGCCGGGTTCACGTTGAGGCAGATGCCCGTCTTGCGTTCCTTGCAGTTGCGGCATCGGCCGCACGAAATATTGAAGGGGACCGAACAGATGTCGCCCACCTTGATGAACTCGACGTCGGGCCCCACTTCCACGACCTCGCCGGTGATCTCGTGGCCCAGCACCAGATCGGACGGCGCCGTGGTGCGGCCACGGACCATGTGCTGGTCCGAGCCGCAGATATTGGTGGTCACAGTCTTCAGGATCACGCCGTGATTGAGTTTCCGGCCGATATTGGCCGGGTTCACCCCCGGTCCGTCCTTGAGTTCGAAGGTGGGGTAGTCGATGTCGATGACCTCGACCTTCCCTGGTCCCTTGTACGCAACAGCTCTGTTACCGCTCATGGAACTTCCTCTCGTGCCTGCACGTGGTGGGTCCGGTGTGCCCGGGCGCTGCACCCGGCGTCCGACGGGCAGGAATGCCCGGTGACGCCGATAGCGCGACCGTACAACCCGGAGGGTCGCATCGACGTTGCATCGTCAGCAGGCTGTCTTGCGCAGGTGGCTGGTGCGGGGGAAGGTGGCTGCATGACCGAGACTGTGCTTGTCACGGGTGCCACCTCCGGCATCGGAGCCGAGTTCGCGGAGCTGTTCGCCGCCCGCGGCTGCAACCTGGTCCTGGTGGCCCGGGCTCCCGGTCCCCTCGAGCAGGCGGCGGCGACCCTGCGGGAGAAGTGGGATGTCGACGTGGAGACCGTCGCCGCCGACCTGCTCGACGACGACGGTTTGGCGCGGGTGCTCGCCCGGATCCGTGCTGCCGGGGAGCCCGCCGCGGGGGGACCGGGCGCAGTGCGGGGTGCCGTCACGGTGCTGGTGAACAATGCCGGGTACGGGCTGGTCAAGCCGTTCGCGGACAATACGCTCGAGGATGAGGTCCGGCATCTCCGGATCCACGTGGAGGTGCCCCTGGCCCTCGCCCATGCGGCCCTGCAGTCGATGCGCCCCCGCGGGGCCGGAACCATCATCAACGTGGCGAGCGTCGCCGGCTTCACCCCGAGGGGTACCTATGGCGCGGCCAAGGCGGCCATGATCAGCTTCAGCCGCTGGGCGAACCTCACCTACGGGCGGGAGGGTATCCGGGTGACGGCGGTCTGCCCGGGTTTCGTCCACACCCAGTTCCACCAGCGCATGGGAGCGGACAAGGCGAGCGTCCCCGCCGCCCTGTGGCTCGATGCCGGGCTCGTGGTCCGCGAAGCGCTGAGGGATACGGCCGCGGGCAGGGCCGTCTCCATCCCGAGCCTCCGCTACAAGGCGCTCACGGCACTGGCGCGGGTCGCGCCGTCGTCGGTCGTGGCGCGGCTCGCCAGTCGGGGCCGCTGACTCCTCGCGTCAGTCCTCCTCCGTGTCGTGGTCCCAGGAATCGGGCTCCAGGACGGCGTCCTCGGGGTGGCGGTTCTCGTCGGGGTGCTCCGGCGTACCTGCACCGACGTAGGCGGCGGGCACCACGCCTGCTTCGTGTGTGTGCTGCTCGTCCCGGATGGAGGTCCCGTGGTGCCCGCCGGATCCCGGCGAGGGGTCGAGGGCGTTCTCGCGCCTGTCTCGGTGGGGACGACCGCTGTCGCCGTGTTCGGACCTGCTGCGGGAGGCGCCGGCAGGTCCGGACGTGCCGGTGGAGACGTCCGAAGCGGAATCCCGGCGACCGGTCGGGGCGGCAGTGCCCTCCGGCGAGGGCTCCTGGCCGCTGCGCCGTGCTTCCTTCTCGAGGGGCGGAATGGGTACTGCGGGCCCGAGCGGGTGGTCGGCGGGAAGGGCTGCGCCGGCGGGGTTCCCGGCGCTGCTTGACTCTGTCATCGTGCTCCTTCTGGTCGATGCGCTGTCGTCGGCACCGCCTGGTCGAAACGGAGGTGGCACCGGGAAACACTACTGGACCGCCGGTGCCCCCGCTCCCATATGTCACTGCTTGTCCGCCTCCGTGGAAAACGGGTACCCGGCTCCGCATAACAGGACGGTAAGTATGCTTATGATATGAGACCGCAGGTTCGCGGGAATGCCCCTTACAAGGAGGTAGGACGATGGCAGGATACTTCAAACTGGTGGACGCACATGACGACGGTTTCCGGGTGAAACTGACCGCTCCGGATGGAACGCTCGTCGCAGTCTCAACTTTCTACGCCTCGAAGGAAGAGGCGATCGCAGGGATCGAACTCATCCGCGAGATAGCCGGGACGGGTCCCGTGGTGGACCATAGCCGGGCCGAGTCCTCGGATCAGGACGACGTCTTCGTCGGGCTGCAGGGCGGTGCCGGTCGGGACGGCTCGATGCGTCACGACGCCTAGGAGCTACCGTCCGATCGGCAGTAGGCTGACTTGGTGTACGACTGTATACAGTGACGCTGGACGTGGAATAGGATGAAGCTATTCCACAATCTCTCTGAAGGGAGCCAACGTCATGTCGACCGCGGACTCATTCGGCGCGAAGGGCGTACTCGATGTCGCCGGCGCTGAATACGAAATTTTCAGGCTAAGCGCGGTCGAGGGCGCCGAGAACCTTCCGTTCAGTCTCAAGGTCCTGCTGGAGAACCTGCTTCGCACCGAAGACGGCGCGAACATCACGGCCGACCACGTGCGCGCACTCGCGCAGTGGGACGCCGCAGCGGAGCCCGATACCGAGATCCAGTTCACCCCTGCGCGCGTCATCATGCAGGACTTCACGGGCGTTCCCTGCGTCGTCGACCTCGCAACGATGCGTGAGGCCGTCGCAGACCTCGGTGGCGACCCCAAGCGTGTCAACCCGCTCGCGCCCGCCGAGATGGTCATCGACCACTCGGTGCAGATCGACGCCTTCGGCAATGCCGGAGCCCTCGAGCGCAACATGGAGATCGAGTACCAGCGCAACGGGGAGCGCTACCAGTTCCTCCGCTGGGGTCAGACCGCGTTCGACGACTTCAAGGTCGTTCCGCCGGGTATGGGCATCGTCCACCAGGTCAACCTGGAGTACCTGGCCCGCACCGTCATGACCCGCGAGGTCGACGGCGTCCTCCGCGCCTACCCCGATACCTGCGTCGGCACCGATTCGCACACCACGATGGTCAACGGACTCGGTGTTCTCGGCTGGGGCGTCGGCGGCATCGAGGCCGAGGCTGCCATGCTCGGCCAGCCCGTCTCGATGCTCATCCCGCGCGTCGTCGGATTCAAGCTGACCGGTGACATCCCCGCCGGCGCCACCGCGACCGACGTCGTCCTCACGATCACCCAGATCCTGCGCAAGCACGGCGTCGTCGGGAAGTTCGTGGAGTTCTACGGCGAGGGCGTCGCCTCCGTGCCGCTTGCCAACCGCGCGACCATCGGCAACATGAGCCCCGAATTCGGCTCCACCGCCGCCATGTTTCCGATCGACGACGTCACGCTCGACTACCTGCGCCTCACGGGCCGCCCGGCCGAGAACGTGGCGCTGGTCGAGTCGTACGCGAAGGAGCAGGGCCTCTGGCACGACCCGTCCCGCGAGATCCGCTTCTCCGAGTACCTCGAGCTGGACCTGTCCACTGTCGTCCCCTCGATCGCCGGCCCGAAGCGCCCGCAGGACCGCGTGGCGCTCACAGAGTCCAAGAGCCAGTTCCGCGAGGACCTGCGCAACTACTCGAACGACCCGGATCTGTCCTTCGCCCCCGGCGGCACGGTCGACGAGTCCTCCCAGGAGAGCTTCCCCGCGTCCGATTCGCCGAGCTTCACGCCCGGCACGACGTCGTCGGTCACGGACGAGAACGCGGAACCCCGCGAGACGGTCTCCGCCGGCGCCGGCGAGTCCACGCGTCCGTCGAAGAAGGTCAGCGTGAGCATGAAGGACGGCCGCGAGTTCGAACTCGACCACGGTGCCGTCAGCATCGCGTCGATCACGTCCTGCACCAACACGTCCAACCCGTCGGTCATGCTCGCCGCCGCCGTGCTGGCGCGCAACGCCGTCGAGAAGGGCCTCGTGTCCAAGCCGTGGGTCAAGACCTCCGTGGCACCGGGCTCCAAGGTCGTCACCGACTACTACGAGAAGTCGGGCCTGATCCCGTACCTCGAGAAGCTCGGCTTCTTCACCGTGGGCTACGGTTGCGCCACCTGCATCGGCAACTCCGGCCCGCTGGAGGACGAGATCTCGCAGGCCATCCAGGACAACGATCTCGCCGTCACGGCCGTCCTGTCCGGTAACCGCAACTTCGAAGGCCGCATCAACCCGGACGTGAAGATGAACTACCTGGCCTCGCCGCCGCTGGTGGTCGCGTACGCACTTGCCGGCACCATGGACTTCGACTTCGACGCCGAGCCGCTCGGTCAGGACGAAGCCGGCAACGACGTATTCCTGAAGGACATCTGGCCCAACCCGGTCGAGGTCCAGAAGGTCATCGACGAGTCCATCGACGAGGACATGTTCACCTCGAGCTACCGGACGATCTTCGAGGGCGACGAGCGCTGGAAGTCCCTGCCGACGCCCGACGGCGACACCTTCGCCTGGGATCCTGAGTCCACCTACGTGCGGAAGCCCCCATACTTCGAGGGCATGCAGCGCGAGGCGAGCCCCGTCGAGGACATCGACGGCGCGCGTGTCCTGCTCAAGCTCGGGGACTCGGTGACGACGGACCACATCTCGCCCGCGGGATCCTTCAAGTCGGACACCCCGGCCGGCCGGTACCTGACCGAGAAGGGCGTCCAGCGCAAGGACTTCAACTCCTACGGCTCGCGCCGTGGCAACCACGAGGTCATGATCCGCGGCACCTTCGCGAACATCCGCATCAAGAACCAGCTGCTCGACGGCGTCGAGGGCGGATTCACCAAGGACTTCTCGCAGCCGGACGCGCCGCAGGCCGCCGTCTACGACGCCGCCGAGAACTACCGTGCAGCGGGTATCCCGCTGGTGGTTCTCGCCGGCAAGGAGTACGGCTCCGGATCGTCGCGCGACTGGGCCGCCAAGGGCACAGCGCTGCTCGGCGTCAAGGCCGTCATCGCCGAGAGCTACGAGCGCATCCACCGCTCGAACCTCATCGGCATGGGCGTCCTGCCGCTGCAGTACCCCGAGGGCCAGAACGCGCAGTCCCTCGGCCTCACCGGTACGGAGACCTTCGCGGTCAGCGGTGTGACCGAGCTTAATGAGGGCCGGACGCCCCGCACGGTTCGGGTCACCGCGACCCCGGCCGACGGCGGCTCCGCGGTCGAGTTCGACGCCGTCCTGCGGATCGACACGCCGGGTGAAGCGGACTACTACCGCAACGGCGGAATCCTACAGTACGTGCTGCGCCAACTCGCCAGCTAGCGTCCATGCGGTCCGGGCCGGGAGTTCAACCTCCCGGCCCGGACCGTCCGCAGGCATCCGCCCTGCCACCCGACAAGCGACGAACGGAGGGGCGCCATGGCCGAGTCGACAGATCTTTCGGCGCGCGTGGACGGTGACACCATCTTCCGCGTCCTCCGCAGCGAGATCCTCGCCGGTGTCCACCCGCCGGGAACGGCACTGCGGGAAGTGGTCATCTCGGAGCGCTTCGGGGTGTCACGCACCCCTGTCCGGGAAGCCCTCAGCCGTCTCCAGCACGAGCGACTGCTCGAACGGGCGGCCCGCGGCCTCCAGGTACCCCAGATCGACGCCCAGGAAGTCATCCAGATCTACGACCTCCGGGTCATGCTCGAAGAGGAAGCCGCCGGTCAGGCCGCCCTCAACCGAGGAGCAGCGGACATCATGCGGCTCGAGGCACTGCTGGAACGCGACCGCGCCGTCGTCGCCCCCGATGACACCACCAAGGTCACCAACAACCTCGAATTCCATACCTCGCTCTGGGCCTCCGCGCGCAATCCCATCCTGATGGACCTCCTGCAGCGGCTCTCGACCCACCTCATCCACACGCCGCGTTCCACGCTGTCCGTGGGGAACCGCTGGCAGGAAGTGCTGCTCGAGCACGAGTCGCTCATCAGCGCCATCGCGGAGCGGCGCAGCGACGACGCCCGCGCCATCGCGCGGACACACATGGAGACGGCCCGGACGCTCCGCCTGCAGCTGCTCCGTACCACCGCGGCGGACTGACGGTGGCGGATACCCGGCAGCGCCTCCTGCTCGACGTCGATACCGGCATCGACGACGCCGTCGCCCTCCTGTACCTGCTCGCGACGCCCGGCGTGAGCATCGAGGCCATCACCTGCACGGCCGGCAATGTCGGGGCCCGGCAGGTGGCCCTCAACAACCTTGCCCTGCTCGAACTGTGCGGACATGCCGGCGTCGAGGTCGCCATCGGCAGTGAGGTCCCGCTCGAGGTCCCGCTCGTCACCACCGAGGAGACGCACGGAGACCAGGGCATCGGGTACGCCGTCCTGCCGCCGCCGCGGAAATCCATCTCGGGGCGCCACGCCGTCGACGTGTGGCTCGAAGCCGTCCGCTGCCACCCCGGGCAGATCACCGCGCTGGTCACCGGACCGCTCACCAACCTCGCCCTGGCCCTCCGTGCCGAACCGGAGTTGCCGATGCTCCTGAAGGGGCTCGTGATCATGGGCGGGGCGTTCAACTACCCGGGGAACACGACGCCGGTGGCCGAGTGGAACATCCATGTGGACCCCCACGCGGCCAAGGAGGTCTTCGCGGCCTACGAGGGACTGCCGCGGGAGAAGCTGCCTGTGGTGTGTGCGCTCGAGACCACCGAGCGCATCGAGTGCACGCCGGCCCACGTCGACGCCGTCGCACGCGCGGCCGGGGCCGGGCCCCAGGTGCTCGACCCGGACGAACCGGAGGGGACCCGCAGCGGCAGCGACAACGCCGTCGTCGCCTGCGTGTCCGACGCCCTGCGCTTCTACATGGAGTTCCACCGCCTGTACGACCAGGGCTACATCGCCCACCTGCACGACCTCTTCGCGGCGATGGTGGCGACGGGGGAGGCGGGCTTCGAGGAGCGGCTCGCAACCGTCGACGTCGAGACGGATTCCCCGCTGACCATCGGGCAGACGGTCGCGGACTTCGCGGGAATGTGGAAGCGGGCACCGAATGCGCGAATCGTGACGGGCAACGACCCTGCCGCGGTGTTCGAGCTTCTGGTCCGCCGGCTGTCGAACCTCGCGAGGATGCACGGCTGAGGCCTGTCTGGTCGAGCGTGCACCCGGTCGAGCGTGCACCCGGTCGAGCGTGCGACGTCGAGCGTGCACCCGGCGCGGCGGCGCAAACCCGTGGGAGCGTTCCCCCGGCTCTGGGCACCCGGCGCGGCGGCGCAACGCCCCGGTACACTGGTAGCTGCCCGCAGTGCTGCGCGGCCGGCGCCGAGGTGACATGAGGTGCGTCCTCCTCCCTCCATCGCGCCCAAGGAATATCGTGAGTTCATCCCTGACCCTCGCAGCCGAGTCCACCGCACAGCGCCCGCGGCGCCTGCTCCTCGCCCTGGGCGGAGCGCTCATCGTTGCCACCTACCTCTTCCTCGTGATCGTCCAGCCGGCGGAGATCGCCGGCGGGATGGGCAGCACGGCGTCGCTGGTCTCCCTGTTCGGGTTCCTCGGCGGCGGTGCGCTGCTGGTCGGAGGCATCCTGCCGATGCTGACCACGAGCTCCCTGGTGGTCATGCCGCTCGGGATCGCACTGAACATCGCCATCGGGCAGATCGCGGGCTCCCTGGGAATGCAGATCTACCTCGACGCCATCGGGACCGTCCTCGTGGCCGTCCTCGCCGGTCCTGCCGCCGGTGCCGCGACCGGCGCGATCAGCAACGCGATCTGGGGCCTCTTCAACCCCTTCGCGCTGCCCTTCGCGGCGGGCGCCGCACTCATCGGGCTGCTCGCAGGACTGGCTGCCAGGTACGGTGCGTTCCGGCGCGTGTACCTCGCGCCCGTGGCCGGCGTCATCGTCGGCGCCATCGGCGGGCTTGTGGCAGCCCCGGTCGCCGTGTTCATGTTCGGCGCGGCCGGGACCTTCGGCACCAACGCCATCATCGCCGCGTTCCGCTCGATGGGCGACAAGCTGCTCGTCGCCGCCACCAAGCAGGGACTGCTGTCGGACTCGCTGGACAAGATCGTGGTCTTCGTCCTGGTGGCCCTGATCGTGTACGCCCTGCCGCAGCGCGCCGTGCGCCAGTTCCCCTTCGCACGGACCTACCGGGTCCTCGGAACCCGGACGGGCACCCCGACCCGCGCTGCTGTCCAGCCCGCGGGAAAATAGCAGCCGCGCAGCCTGAGCCATGCCCCGCCGCAGGATCTACAACCCCCTGACCGAACTGCTCGCCGCGGTCCTGCTGGTGGTGCTCGTCCTCGTGGTGAACCGCTGGGAGTTCTCTCTCGCGGTCCTGGTGTTCGGGGTGCTCCCCGCGGTCCTGCTGTCCGGCAGGGCACGCCAGATCGGCCTCGCGATCGTGCTGGTGGCCGGGCCGCTCCTCCTCTCGTCGCTCCTGCTCCACGGCCTGTTCTTCCCCGAGGGCAGCACGGTCTTGGTCGACCTCGGCATCGCCCGGGTCACGGCGGAGGGCCTCACCTTCGCGGCCGGAATGGGCCTGCGCATGACCGTGTTCACCGGAGTGCTGCTGACGGCGGCGATGACGATGGACATCCCCGAACTCCTGGCCACCATGACGCATCGCGGCTGGAACCGGAAACTCGTGTTCATCGTGGGATCCGCCGTCGGGCTCCTTCCCCACGTCGCACTTCGGGCCCAGCAGGTCACGCGCGCTCAACAGGCCCGTGGACTGGTCGTCGGCCGCGCGCCGCTCTCGCGCTTCCGGGCCCTGGTGGCCGTCACGACGCCGCTCGTCATCGGGCTCCTCGTGGACGCATCGGAACGCAACTCGATGCTCGAGGCCCGGGGCTTCTCGTCCCCCGGCGCACGCACGAGCTACCTGCCGGACACGGACACCCCGCACCAGCGGCGGGCGCGACGCGCGATGGTCGCCGTCGTCGGCGTGTTCTCGGCGGCCTGGCTCGTGATCGCCGCGGTCGCATGATCACCCTCGACAGCGAGACCTTCGCCTACGACGACGGCGTGCCGCTCCTGGCCGGTCTGGCCCTCACGGTGCGGCCGGGGGAGTACGTCGTCATTGCAGGAGCTTCGGGTTCCGGCAAGACGACGCTGGCCCGGCTGCTCGCCGGGATGACGGGCGCCGATGCCGGGTCCGTCTTCCGCGGATCGATAGCACTGGACGGCGAGACGATCCGTTTCACAGGCACCCCCACGGATCCGCGGATCGACCCCGCCGCCTGGAGCAGCAGGGTCGCCTACGTGGCGCAGGGAGCGTGGGGCCAGCTGTCCATGATGTCCGCCACGGTCGGGGAGGAGATAGCCTTCGGCCCGTCCAACCGCGGCGTTCCTCCGGAGCGGCTGCGCCGGCTCGTCGCGGAGGTCGCAGCGGCCCTGAAGCTGACACCCCTGCTCGACCGCGACCCCCGCCGGCTCTCCGGCGGCCAGCTGCAGCGGACCATCATTGCCGCTGCCGTGGTCCAGCGACCCCGGATCCTCGTCCTCGACGAGCCGTTCCAGGGGCTCGACGACGACGCGGTGCAGGACGTCGCGGCTGCCCTGGAGGCCCTTCGCCGGGACGGCACCGCCGTGGTGGTCTGCGAGCCGATGCTCCCGCTGTCCGCCCCCTCCGGCGCCCGCGTCGTCGCGCTGGCTGACGGACGCCCCGTCTTCGACGGCGCGCTGGACGAAGGGCTCCGGGCGGGACTGCGGCGGTACGGTATCGGCGCGGCAGGGGATCCTCCCCGCGTCGACCCCGGGATCGCAGCTGACCGGGACCGCCGCAGTCCCGTCCCCGGACCCGCCCATGAGCCCCACCGTGAACCCGCCCGTGAACCCGACCGTGAATTTGACCCTCCGCTCGTCATTTTGCGCGATGTCACCTTCCGCTACCCTGCCGCCGGTGAGCCCCGCCCGCAGACGGGCCTGACGGGCGTGAACCTGTCGGTCTCGGCGGGGGAGATCGTCGCGGTGAGGGGACCCAACGGCTCGGGCAAGTCGACGCTTCTCCAGCACCTCGACGGGCTGTACCGGGCGGACAGCGGCTCCGTCACGGTAGGCGGAATCCTGATCCGCCGCCAGCCGACGGGCGCCCTCGCCACCACGGTCGGTTACCTCTTCCAGGACACCGACCAGCAGCTCTTCGAGCGCACCGTGCTGCGCGAGGTCTCCTACGGTCCGCTGGCCACCGGGTCACGCAGGGCCGACGGCGCCCGGCGGGCCGCCGAAGCCCTCGACCGCGTCGGACTGGGCGCGCTGCAGAATGCCCATCCCTACGAACTGAGCTTCGTCCAGCGACGCCTGGTCGCCCTTGCCTCACTCATGGCCACGGGCCCGGTGGTCTGGGCGCTCGACGAGCCGACCGCGGGCCTCGACGAGCCCACCCGTTCGATGCTCGCCACCCTGCTGACCCGTCATGCCGCGGGTGGAGGCGCCGTCGTCCTGGCGACGCACGATGCCGCCTTCGCCGACGCCGTCGCGCACAGGTCCATCTGGCTCGAGGACGGCAGGATCCGCGGCACCAGCACCGCCTCCTGATCCGGCGCCGCCCCCTGATCCGGCGCCCGCCTCCTGATCCGGCGCCCGTCCGCCTCGACCAGCGCCTAGGGTGGGACGCATGGACGTGTTGCGCGAGAGGCATCGGACAATTCGCACTCAGGGAGCGGACCTCGCCGTGTTCGAGTACGGACGAGACCCCCACCCCGACGTTCCGACGATGCTCTTCCTGCACGGATACCCCGACGACCACCGGGTGTTCCACCCGGTCCTGCGGGAGCTCGCGCCCACGCACCATCTCGTCGCGTTCGACACGCGGAACGCCGGCCGGTCACGCCCCCGCGACGGCGCCGGTTTCACGCTGGCGGAACTGGTCGACGACGTCTTCGCCGTCCTGGACGGGATCGGCGCTACCGGCGGGGTGCGGCTCGTAGGCCACGACTGGGGCTCCATCCAGGGCTGGGCTGCCGTGCAGGACGAGCGCGCGGACTGGAGGATCACCGACTATACGAGTATCTCCGGTCCTGACCTGCGCCATTTCTCCCGCTGGCTGCGCAGCCGTTTCCGGGACCCGCGGCTGGTCCACCAGGGGATCGGACAGGTGCTGCGCAGCTGGTACGTCGGCGCCTTCCAGCTGCCGGTCCTGCCCGAGCTGTCCTGGAAATACGTCCTGACCCGCCGCTACGAGCTGGCGGCGCGGCGCAACGTCGGCGCGGACCCCCTCCGCGGCCTCGCCCTGTACCGGACCAACATGTCCCGGGCTGCGAAGCCTTCGCGGCGCCGTCGCGTCACCCTTCCCGTGCATGTCATCGTTCCGCTGAAGGACCCGTTCCTGTCCCCGCACCTCGTCGACGGGCTGGAGGAGTGGGTGGAGGACCTCACCGTCACCCCCGTCCCCGGTGGCCACTGGTGGATCGCCTCGCGACCCCGCGCGTTCGCGGAACTGCTCGACCCCTCACTGCGCGACGGCGCCTGAGCGCCCGACGGCGCCTGACCGCCTCGGTCCGCAGGTCCCGGCGGGAGCTATGCCTCCAGCAGGCCCCGGATGTCCTCGGCGGTGAGCGCGGAGCTGAAGATGGCGTCGTCGTCCATGACCGAGGTGAACAGCTTGGCCTTCTGCTCCTTGAGCTTCATGACCTTCTCCTCGATGGTCCCCTTGGACACCATGCGGTAGACCATGACGTTCTTGGTCTGCCCGATGCGGTGCGTGCGGTCCACGGCCTGCGCCTCGGAGGCGGGGTTCCACCAGGGATCGAGGAGGAAGCAGTAGTCCGCCTCGGTGAGATTGAGGCCGAAACCGCCGGCCTTGAGGCTGATGAGGAACACCGGGGCCTTGCCGTCCTTGAAGGAGTCGATGACCTCGCCCCGGCTGCGGGTGGAGCCGTCGAGGTACGCGTACTCGATGCCCCGGGCGTCGAGCTGCTCGGCGGCCTTCTTGAGGTAGGACGTGAACTGGCTGAAGACGAGCGCGCGGTGTCCCTCGGCGAGGACGTCCTCGAGGTTCTCGAACAGGACCTCGAGCTTGGCGGACGGTACGCCCTCGTGCTCGGGGTCGACGAGCGAGGCATCGAGGCTGAGCATGCGCAGCAGGGTCAGGGACCGGAAGACGATCATCCGGTTGCGGTTCATGTCCTCGATCAGGCCGAGGAGCTTCTGCCGCTCGCGCTGCAGGTACGTCTCGTAGATGCGCCTGTGCTCGGGATGGAGCTCCACCTCGAGGACCTGTTCCTGCTTCGGCGGGAGGTCGGACGCGACGGCTTCCTTGGTGCGGCGCATCATCAGCGGCCGGATGCGCTTGCGCAGCCGCACCAGCGGCCGGTTGTCGCCGATCTTCTCGATCGGCGTCCGGTAGTCCTCCGTGAACTTCCGGGCGGAGGGGAACAGCCCCGGCGCCACGATGTTGAACAGGGACCACAGCTCCATGAGGTTGTTCTCCATGGGCGTTCCCGTGATGGCGAGCTTGAAGGGCGCGTTGAAGTCCTTGGCCGCCTGGTGCACCTTGGACGCACGGTTCTTGACGAACTGCGCCTCGTCGAGCACGAGCCCGGACCACGAGAGGTCCTGGTAGGCGGAGAAGTCGAGCCGGAACAGGGTGTAGGAGGTGATGACGATGTCGGCGTCACCCACCTGCTCGCGGATCGGGACGCCGGAGGCACCCTGCGTGTCGCTGATCGCGGCGACCTTGAGGCCGGGCGCGAAGCGGTGCGCCTCCTTGGACCAGTTGGGCACCACGGAGGTGGGCGCGACGACGAGGAACGGAGCGTCGGGCCCCGTGCTCTCCTTCGCGTAGGCCATGAGCGCGAGGGCCTGCAGGGTCTTGCCGAGGCCCATGTCGTCGGCGAGTACGCCGCCGAGCTGGTGCCGCCACAGGAAGGCGAGCCAGCTGAAGCCCTCCGCCTGGTAGGGCCGCATCTCCGCGACGAGGCCGGCGGGCGCTGGGGTGGCTTCGACATCCTTGAGTTCGAGCAGGCCGCTCACGGCGTCACGCCAGGACTGCGCCTGCTCGGTCTCCTCGGCGAGGTCCTCGAAGTCCGCCCACAGCCCCGCCTGGTAACGGCTGATCTGCAGGCCGGACTCGGGGTCCCACTCGCTCAGCGCGCGGGCCTCCTCGATCAGTTCGCGGAGCTGGTCGAAGACGGGCTGTTCGAGGGACAGATAGGTGTTGTCAACGAGCTTCAGCTTCTTCCGGCCCTGCGCCAGCGCCCGGAAGATCGAGTCGAAGGGGATCGTGCGGCCGCTGACCGTCACCATCACGCCCAGGTCGAACCAGTCGCGGTTGTCCGTCTCGACCGTGCTGATGCGCAGCGTGGGCGTCTCCGTCAGTTCCCGGTAGTCGGGCTTCTCACCGACGACCTCCACGCTCACACCGTCGAGCTCCAGGAGTTTCGGCAGCACGTCCTCGGCGAACTCCACGGCCTGCATGTCCTCGAGCTTCTGGGATTTCAGGGGCAGGGCACCGAGGACCTGGCGTGCAGCAGCTGCGAGCGCGTCCTCGGCATCGGCATCGCGGTAGCCGTCGCTGCCCGGACCGCCCCGACGGAACGGCCTGCGCTGCACGGCGTCACCCAGCGGGTAGTCGAAGTGCCAGTCGAGGGTCACGGACCCGTCGGCGCCGTAGGCCGTCGTCAGGACGAGGACCGGAGGCTGGATCTCGGGCAGCTCGACGGTGCCGTCGCTGCTCTCCACCTGGATGGACTGCCGCAGCTTGGGGTAGTACTCCTGCAGGAAGAGGGCCTTCTCCTCCTCGGGGACGACGACGGCGCGACCGCGCTGCAGGAGCTCGATGTCCTTGGGCGTCAGCCTCCGTGAGGTCGGCGCGAGCGTGATGGTGTCATCGGGGGCGACGGTGTAGATGCCGTGGGTACTGATGACGTAGGCGGTCTCCGAGGGGTGGGGCAGGCCGTCGACGTCGAGGGCCGGGCAGAGCTGGAGTGAGCCGTCCTCCGTCTCCGTCGCGTCGAGCTTCAGGGTGGCGCGGGTGGCGAGCTCGATGGTCACCGATTTCTTGGACCCCACGAAGGCGATCCCGAGGCGCTGCGCCTCGTCCAGCAGTTGCCATAGGAGCGGATTGCTGAAGTCGTCGAGGTACAGCCAGGAGTCGTTGTTGCCGAAGTAGTTGACGCCCGTCCCGCGGTGCAGTGCCGGGAACTGGGAGAACCAGCGGTGCTGGTCGGGGTCGAGCTTCAACCCGTACGTCTGGTAGCTGATGCTGCCCCAGGACAGGTTGTTCTTGATCCACTTGCCCTTGCCGTTCTGGCTGACCGGCCGCACGCCGAGGCGCGTGTTGAGTGTGCGCTGGCCCTGGCGCTGGGCAGCAGACCCCCACCGCTGGACGGCCACTTCGGGGGTCCGCAGCTCGAACTGGAGCCCGAGGGGCGTCAGCGGCACCGCCGGGCTCTCGTCGGAGCCGTCGGCTTCGAGGAGGTCGAGGAGAGACGCCTGCCAGCCTTCCGGCGCCGATGGGCGCGGCGCCGGCCGTGCGCCGAGTTCGCGCTCGTGCTGCGCGAGGAGGTTCTCGGTGTTGCTCTGAAGGGCGGTGGCGGCGACGTGCTTGCAGTCAGCGCCGACGGGGCAGCTGCAGAAGTTCTCGAGCGGTCGGAAGCGGCCGTCGCCCTTCACTCCGAGGCGGAGTTTGGTCCGGTAGTCGGAGGGCGCGGTGCCGCGGACCTTTCCGGTCAGGATCTTGGACTCCGCATCCCACGCGAGGGAGCTGACGGCGCCGTCCTTGGCGTAGGTCTGTCCGCGCTGGAACGCAGCCCCGCCCACGATCCGGATGATGTCGGTGACATCGACCATGGGGTGGCTGGAATTGGGCATAATTCCATGCTCTCACGCGACGGTGACGCCCCCGGCCACAGGAGCCCGCTTTCGGGCACAGTTGCCGTCGCCGCGCGCTCGGATGATGCACCCGGATGATGCACCCGAATGATGCACCCGAATGATGCACCCGAATGATGCGCCCGGATGATGGGGCCGGAACACCTGCCCTACTGTTGGTAAGGGGACTGACAGACGCCGGAGTAGACGGAAACGAAAGAGGTCGTGCGTGTTCGAGGCACCCAGCATCATCTATGCGGCGGCGGGGCTCGCCGTGTTCGCAGCCGCGCTCCTGCCGCGGCTGCTCATGCGCGCGCCGGTCTCGATGCCCATGGTGTTCCTCGCCGCGGGCATCCTGGTCTTCAGTTTCGCGCGCGACCTGCCCGATCCCGACCCCCTGAAGTACAGCGACGTCACGCTCCACCTCAGCGAGGTGTGCGTGATCATCTCGCTCATGGGAGCCGGGCTCGCCATCGACCGCAGGGTGGGCTGGCGCAGCTGGTCCACCACCTGGCGGCTCCTCGCCATCGCGATGCCCCTGTGCATCCTCGTCCTGACCCTCATGGGGCTGTGGCTGCTCGGCCTCGGCCTGGCCTCGGCCCTGCTGGTGGCCGCGGCCCTGGCACCGACCGATCCCGTCCTGGCCTCCGAGGTGCAGGTCGGCGAGCCGTCGGAATCGGAGGAGGACCTCGGTGCCGAGGACGAGGTGCGTTTCGGGCTGACGTCCGAAGCCGGCCTCAACGACGGGCTGGCCTTCCCCTTCGTCTACCTCGCCATCCTGTTCAGCACGGTCGGCCTGGCGCCGTCCGCCTGGTTCCCCGAGTGGATCCTGCTCGATGTGCTGTGGCGCATGGTGATCGGGTGCGCCCTCGGGTTCGGCATGGGCAAGCTGCTGTCCCGCATCTTCTTCCGGACGCCGCTGAAGAGCGTCCGTCTCGCGAACTACTCGGAGGGCTTCGTCGCCCTGGCGGCCACGTTCCTGACGTACGGGGTGACCGAAGCCGTGGAGGGCTACGGTTTCATCGCGGTCTTCGTGTGCGCCGTCACGATCCGGGCCAGCGAGCAGACCCACGGCTACCACGGAGTGCTGCACAGTTACATCGAGCAGCTGGAGCGGCTCCTGACCGTCGTCGTGCTGGTCCTGCTCGGCGGCGCCGTCGCCCGGGGCCTGTTCGAGGGCCTGCGCCCCCTGGAGGTGGTGGTCGCCGTCGCGTTCATCCTCCTGGTCCGCCCGCTCACGGCCTGGCTGAGCCTGGCGCGGACCCCGACCGGTCCCAAGGAACGCACTGTGCTCGCCTTCTTCGGGGTACGCGGGATCGGTTCCATCTACTACCTCAGCTACGCGCTCTCGAAGGGCGAGTTCACGGCCGACGAGACGGCGCTATGGCGGATCGGCGGACTCGTCATCGTCCTGTCGATCGTGGTCCACGGCATCACGGCCGCGCCCGTCATCAACGCCCTGGACCGCGCACGCCAGCGCAAGGCGCGCGAGCAGGGCGACGAGACGCAGGCGCCGAACACGCCCGTCTAGCCGTACCCGCTCAGCCGCGCGGAGCCTTTCGTTCCAGGGCCGCCCGGACCAGCAGCCCGCCGACGAGTGCCCAGAACGCCCCTCCGATTCCGAGGACGGACAGGCCCGACGCTGCCAGGAGGAACGTCACGGCACCGCTCATCCGGCCCCGCGCGTCCCCGAAGGACGCTGTCACCGCCGTCGCCATGGTGCCGATGAGTGCGAGGCCCGCCACGGCCTCCACGAGCCCTGCCGGCGCGGCACCCACGACGACGACGAGGGCACCCGAGACTCCGGCGAGCACCAGGTAGGAGACCCCGGCCGTGAGGGCCGCGATCCAGCGGCGGTCCCGGTCCTCGCCCGCGCCCTCACCGGCGGACAGCGCCGCGGACAGGGCCGCGAGGTTGACCGCGTGCCCGCCGAAGGGCGCGACGACGGCGGTGCCGAGTCCCGTCACGGCCAGCGCCGGCCGCCAGGGTGCCCGGTAGCCGAAGGACGCGAGGACGGCGACGCCGGGAAGGTTCTGCGACGCCATGGTGACCACGTAGAGGGGCAGGGCTATGCCGACGACGGCGGCCGGGTCGAGGGTCGGCAGGGTGACGGTGAGCGTGGGCACCAGGGAGGACGGTTCGATGACGGTCCCGTGCAGGGTGAGCTGGAAGCCGATCACCGCCAGGGCGGCGGCGAGGGCGAGCGGAACGGCCCACTTCGGCACGAGCGCGGAGGCGGCCAGCCAGACGGCGATCACCGGGAGCACCAGCAGCGGGATGGAGCCCAGGGACTGGAAGGGAGCCAGGCAGAGGGGCAGCAGCACGCCTGCGAGCATGGCCTGGGCGAGGTGCTGCGGGATCCGGGCGACGAGGCGGCCGAGCCAGGGCACCGCCCCGGTCAGGGCGATCAGGATGCCCGTGACGAGGAACGCGCCCACCGCGGCCGGCCAGCCTCCCGCCGGGATGCTCGCTCCCGCCAGGAGGGCGGCACCGGGCGTGGACCAGGACAGGGTGACCGGAAGGCGGTACCGCAGCGACAGCAGGACGATCCCGATGCCCACGACGGCGGTCAGGGCGAGTAGCCCCGAAGCCGCCTGTTCCGGCGTGGCGCCGGTAGCCCGCAGTCCCGCGAGGACGACGGCGAAGGACGACGTGAAGCCGACGAGGGCCGTGACGACCCCGGCGAGGACGGGTTCGTGCAGGCCGGGCCGGACGGCCGTACTCGTGTGCACCGGGGTCTCCTGTTCGGAGCGCCGGGCGCTCAGTCGATCAGTTGAAGTGTTCTGTATATGGAACGGCAAGCGTAGGATGCGGGGATGCCCGAGGACAAGCCCGACCGGACCGGATCACTTCGAACCGCCGTCGCCCGCCGCATCACGGCACTGCGACAGGAGAAGGGCTTCTCGCTGAGCGGCCTGGCCGCCCGGGCAGGGATCGGCAAGGGCACGCTGTCCGAACTCGAGGCCGGCACCCGCAACGCGACCCTCGAGACCCTCTACGCGCTGGCCGGCCCGCTGGGAGTGCCGCTGACAGGCCTCGTGGGGGACGAGACGGGCCGCAGCGTGTCCGACGGCGTGGTGGACGCCCGGCTCCTGACGGTTCGCCTGCACGACGACGGCGGGACCACGGAGGTCTTCTGGCTCACCATCGCCGCGGGCGGCACGAGGACCTCACCACCGCACGCCCCGGGCACCGTGGAGCACCTCCGCGTGGTGCGGGGGAGTGCGCGGGTAGGGCCTCAGGGTGCCGAGCAGCCGGTCGACGCCGGCGGGCCGCGGTCCTGGCCCGGCGACACGGTGCACTGCTACCGGTCGACGGATGGAGCCGAAGGGGTCCTCGTCATCGAGACCCCGAGGCGACCGGCCTGATCAGGTGCGGGTAGAGCCGATCGGACGCCCTGCGTCTCGTCAGGCGTTGCGGACCTGCTCCAGGCGCCGCTGCACAGCTTCCAGTTCGTCGCTGAGGGACTGCAGGCGCGCGGTGTTCTGTTCTACGGCGAGTGCGCGGACGAGGGAGTCCTGGCGCTCGCGGAGCGCGGTTTCGGAGGTCGGCAGGTCGGTGTTCGGCATGGTCCCAGTCTCCCAGAGCGTGGCCTGCTGCGGCGTGATGTCGGCCACGGCCGCGAAGAGCCTGGGCATGCAGGAAATAGATGCGCCGAGGCAACCGTTCCCTTGACAGGCCCATGACCACCGTCGTGGTTCTGGAAATCGAGAGGTGCATCCATGACTGTCCCCCTGTCCATCCTGGATCTGGCGCAGGTCGCCGAGGGTTTCACTCCGGCAGAGACGTTCGCGTCCAGTGTGTCGCTCGCGCAGCACGCGGAGACGTGGGGCTACCGCCGGATCTGGTACGCGGAGCACCACAACATGGGCAGCATCGCGTCCTCGGCCACGAGCGTCCTGATCGCCCACGTCGCCGCACACACCTCGAGCATCCGGCTCGGTTCCGGCGGCGTCATGCTGCCCAACCACTCACCGCTGACGATCGCGGAGCAGTTCGGCACCCTCGAGAGCCTGCACCCCGGACGCATCGACCTCGGGCTCGGCCGCGCCCCGGGCAGCGACCAGATCACTGCCCGCGCCCTGCGTCGCGATCCCGCCTCTGCCGACAGTTTCCCGCAGGACGTCCTCGAACTGCAGGGCTACCTCACGGGGGAGACCCGTGTTCCCGGTGTCCAGGCCACCCCGGGCAAGGGCACCAACGTCCCGCTGTACATCCTCGGGTCCTCGCTCTTCGGCGCGCGGCTCGCCGCCGCTCTCGGCCTGCCCTTCGCGTTCGCCTCCCACTTCGCGCCGCAGGCCCTGCAGGACGCCGCGGCGATCTACCGCCGGGAGTTCAAGCCCTCGGAGCAGGTGGACAAGCCGCACTTCATCGCCGGGGTCAACGTCATCGCGGCCGACAGCGCGAACGATGCGCACCACGAGTTCCACGAGGCGATGCTGCGTCGCGTGAGCCTCCTCCTCGGGCGCGGCCAGACCTTCACGCGCGAGGAGTCCGAAGCCATCCTCGCCTCTCCGGGCGGCCAGCAGATGGCCGACATGGCCCGGTACAGCGCGGTGGGAACGGCCGACGTCGTGCGGGACTACCTGGACCGTTTCGCGGCCCAGACCGGGGCGGACGAACTCATCATCGCGACCCAGGCGGGCAGCACCGAGGCATGGTTGCGCTCCTTCGAGTTGGTGGCCGGCGCCATGATTTCCGTCGGTGCCTGAGGCCACGAAAAAAAAGAACCTTGCGCTTCTGCTTGCCATTACCCTCCAACGTTTGGTTAAGTAGGACTCAGTTGTAGTGTTGCGCATTTGTATTTCGCGCGGTTTAGCCCTCGCGGGATAGGCCGCGTCTCTGAAAAAGCGGACAAGCACGCCGCGACTGGGGCGTTCCGAAAGTCGGAGCGCGTCTGAATTTCAGAAGGATAAACAAAAAATGGCAACAGGTACCGTGAAGTGGTTCAACGCTGAAAAGGGCTTCGGATTCATCGCCCCCGACGACGGAAGCGCAGACGTGTTCGCACACTTCTCCGCAATCAACGCGAGCGGCTACCGCTCGCTCGACGAGAACCAGAAGGTCAGCTTCGACACCGAGCAGGGCCCCAAGGGTCCCCAGGCGTCGAACATCCAGCCCCTCTAAGGCTCGGATCTTCAACTAGATCTTTCAGAAGAAGCAGGACGGACTCCGGTCCGTCCTGCTTCTTCGTTTAACCCGCCTGCATCGGAGGGGGCCTGCTGCCCGTCAGGAGGCGCCGGCGCAGAGACCGATGAAGGCGCCGAGCTCCTCGAGGGCGGCCGTCGTCGACGGCAGGTGGTGGGTCAACCGGGGCGAGCGGATGAGGACGGCCCGCCATTGGCCCCGCGAGACGGCCACATTGACGCGGTTGCGGTTGAGCAGGAACCCGATGCCCCTCGGAGCCTCGGCAGCCGAGGACGCTGCCATCGTGACGATCACGACGGCGGCCTGCTGGCCCTGGAACCTGTCCACCGTTCCCACCCGGACGTCCCCGTACCCCGCGGCTGCCAGTGCCTTCCGTACCAGCTGCACCTGCGCGTTGTAGGCGGCCACCACGAGGATGTCGGTCGGCGCGAGCGGGCGGGGCGTGGCGCCGGCGTCCGGAGTCCAGGGAAGATCGAGGTGCCGCCGCACCTGGGCGACGACCTCCTCGGCTTCCTCCGGCGAGGCCGTGGCATTGCCGGAATGCTCGACGGGTACGCACTCGACACCGGGTCCGGGCCCCTCCAGGTGGCGGCCCCGCGCGGACGGTGCAGTGGTGAGGCGTCCCTCGTAGGCGAAGCCGGACACGGCCCTGCACAGGTCCGGGTGCATCCGCCACGTGTCTGCGAGGAAGTAGCCGAACTCCGACGGAAGGGTCGCGTGGCCGGCGGAGAGCCAGCCGAGAGCCGATGCATCGACTGGTTCGGGGTGGGTTCCCTGGGTCACCTGCGGAAGCTGCTGAGGGTCCCCGAGGAGCAGGAGCCGACGGGCGGCCTGCGCCACGGCCATCGTGTTGGCGAGCGAGAACTGACCCGCTTCGTCGATGACCAGCAGGTCGAGCGAGCCCGCCGGAACCTTGCTGCCGGTCATCGTCCAGGCCGTGCCACCGATGAGGCAACCGCCCGATTCGTTGAGAAGGCGGGCGACGTCGTCGTCCGACCGCTGGATCCAGGGCGCGTCGGGGTCCTCGGTCCTCTTGGCCACCAGGTGTGCGGGAACCCCCGCCTCCATTGCGCGGCACAGCAGATTCTCGACGACGGCGTGGGACTGGGCGACGACGCCGACCTTCCAGCCGCCTCGCACCAGCCGTTCGACGACCTCGGCGCCGACGTGCGTCTTGCCCGTGCCGGGCGGTCCCTGCACCGCGAGGTATGAGTCCGAGAGCAGCCGCAGCGCCGCGGTGATCGCCTCCGCATAGCCGTTGCTCCCCGGGGGGACTGCAGGCAGGACGCCGCGCGAGAGGCGTGGCGGTACGCGCCGCAGCAGGTCGAGTGCAGGACCCGCGGGGATGCGGGGCAGCGCCCGGCCGACCTGGTCCGCAAGCACCACCAGCGCCTCCTGCAGGGACTTCGTCAGAAGGGGCTGGTCCGGGGCGAGGGCCACCGGCGCTTCGGGTCGTTCCTCTGCACCGCGCTTCAGCTTCTCCCGGAGGACCGCCGTGACGCCGTCGTCGTCCTCCGACAGTTCCAGCACCTCGACGCCGAACCACCCGCCGCGCCCGGTGCCGCTGCTGTCCGCGACGTCGGCGCCGGCGGGCACGGGGGAGTCGTAGATCGCGAAGTAGGAGGAGCCCTCGCGGAAGTCCGCACCCGGCTGCAGGCGGGCCGTGACCTTCAGTGTCCGCGCGGGGTTGGAGCGGGGTGTCGGTCGGGCCCAGTCCTCGACGACCTCCAGCGTGCGGAAGACCATCACGTCGCGGGAGTCCTCCCACTCGGCGGCGGGAGCCGCCAGGCGGTCGAAGTGCGACCACCAGAACTGTTTCCTCTCCCGTCGGTGGTAGCCCACCGCCGCCGCGACGAGGGCGACGGCCTGCTGGTCGGGGTGCCTGGCCTCCTCGGGCGAGAGCCGGGCGAGGTGTTCCAGCAGCCGCGCCTCCTCCGGGGCGGGCCCGTAGGCGAGCCGCTCCTCGGCGGCCGGAGCATCCCGCTCCACCTGCCGGTCCTCCTGCTGATCCGCCGCGTGGCGGGCCCGGAGGCCGAGCAGCCAGTCCCGGAGCCGGAGCGTCGAGACACAGTCGTAGCGGTTGTAGTCGCTGATCCCGGCCAGGATCTCCGCCGCAGCGGCTTTCTCGCCGGCGTCACGAGCGGCGCAGTACGCGGCGTAGGCCACGACGGAGGCGCCGGCGTCCGTGACATCACCTGAACGGAGGTCGCCTTCCATGTAGAGGGGCTCGAGCTTCTTGAGGCTGTAGGAGCGTTCGGAGATCCGGAGGCTGGAGCGCACGGTCTCGTAGAGGTCCACGAGCACGCCGTCCCGCAGCAGCGTGTCCACGGCGTCCTCGCCGATGACGTGGACGAGGGACAGGCGGCGCAGCGCGCTCTTCTCGTAGGCCGCGTAGTGGTAGACGTGCAGGTCCGGGTACTGCTTCCGGCGCTGCGCCACATAGTCGAGGAAGCGGACGAAGGCCCTGCGCTCCTCCGCTCTGCTGTGCGCCCAGAACGGACGGAAGGGCGGCTCCGCCGCGTCGTCGGCCGGCTGTTCGACGACGCCGAACAGGTACTCGATGCCCCAGCTGCCATCGGCGGGGTCCTGCCACAGCGGATCGCCCTCGAAGTCGAAGAAGATGTCTCCCTTGCTCGGTGCGGGGAGGAACGCCAGGGAGTGGCGGGGGAGGACGCGGTAGGAGACGGTGTGCTCCTGACCTCCGGCATCGCGGTAGGTGGCGCCGCCGTCGACCTCCGCAGTGCCGAGCTGCAGTCGTGCCTGCTCCTGCAGCCGGGTGAGGGACGCATCCTCCACGCGCGGCGCCATGGCGGCGAGGTGCTCGATCGTCGAGATGCCCTCGCGGCGGAGCTTCGCCCGGCGCTCCCCGGTCATCGCGGCGACGAGCAGCAGGTCGCGGGTCGCCTCGACCTGCTCCCAGCAGTAGTCGCAGCGACCACAGGCTGCGAGGTCCGCCGTCCCCCAGGCCACGGGGTCCGGCTGGTCCCGGTGGCCGTGCACGAGGTCGAGGAAGCGTGCGCGGCGTTCGCGGAACACCGGCAGGAGGTCGGACAGGTTGTGGACGCTGCGCGTACGGTCACCGAGCACGAGCGTCACGTCGGGCGATGTCGAGACGCCGGCCGCTTGCAACTGGTCGCCGTAGGCGGCGAGCTGCAGCAGGGCGCCGACCTTCGCGTGGCGCGCGAGCTTCGTGTCCCAGACGGCGTAGGAGCCGTCCCCCTGCCGGACGAGGAAGTCCGAGCGTCCGTGGAACGTGCCGTCGAAGAAGGCCGCCTGGAACACCACGGATGCTCCCGAGCGCAGCGCGCGGATCGACTCCTCGTGCTTGTCCGCCAGGATGCCGCGGTCCATGGCCGCGGCCGGTTCGACGTCGTACACCCCCGTCGGGTTGCCCGGCGACCAGAGTCCGTGCTCGGCCACCAGCTCGTCCAGCACCCGGCGCTCGTGCAGGTCGCCGAGGGCGGCCGCACGCTGCAGCATCTCGTCCGCTGCGAACTCGGCGCGCTCGGCCCGTCCCAGCTTCTCGTCGAGGACGCGCAGGAGCCGGTACCCGCACTCCGAGGCCAGAACGAGGTCGGTCGCGGAGAACACGAGATCGGGGCCGGAACCCTCGGGGCCGCCGTCGAGCAGGAACATGTGCTGCGGAACCTTCCGTCGTGCTGCCGGGATACTCCCAGTCCATCATGTCCCACCGACGTTCGTGTGACCCAGCCCATACCGGGGAAGCGTGGGGAGGTGCAGATCCCGGGGGATGGAAGAATTGGCAGCACCGACCATCGAGCAGGAGCAACCTCCATGAATCCCCGCACGCTATTCCGAACCGTCGCCGTCGCGGAGGCGGTGACCTGGGCCTTCCTGCTTCTCGGAATGTTCTTCAAGTACGGAACACGCACCTCCGAGGCGCTCGTGCCGCCGGCGGGAGCGGTGCATGGATTCGTGTTCCTGTGCTTCGTGGTCACGACCGTCTTCGTCTGGATCAACCAGCGCTGGTCCGTGGCGACGGGCCTGCTGGGGCTCGCCTCGGCGGTCGTCCCCTTCGCCACAGTCCCGTATGAGTGGTGGCTCGAACGCCGCGGTCAGCTCGCGCGTGCCTGGCGCCTCGCCCCCGGCGCCGAGGCACCCCGGAGCCCCCTCGAGAACCTCCAGGCCTGGGTGCTGCGGAGTCCGCTCGCCGCACTGCTGGTCGCCATCGCCGGGATCTCGGTCGTCTTCACCGTGCTGCTGATCGTCGGGCCTCCAGGATCCTCGAGCTGACGGACGCACCATGACCGATCAGGGCAGCACCTCCGACGACGAGCGGTACTTCCTCTCCGGCGGACGCCGCTGGCGCAGGACCGATCCGTTGCTGCCCGAGGACGTGAAGGCGCGGCTGATGTCCCACCTCGGACGCGGACGATCGGGTGTCCGCAACAGCACCAGGGGCGACGACGGCGCAGCGCTTCCCCGCGCGCGGCGTACCCGTCCAGCTGGCCAAGGAAGGGCTCGGCGAACGGGGGACACCCTGGTGGGAGCAGTCCGAGGCCGAGAGGGCGGCCCGCTGGACCGCAGCGCTGAAGGAACTCGACGCGCTGCACCCGAAGCGGCCCGACCCTTCCAAGTCCCAGGGACCCGACGGTCGTCCAGGGCGCACCTCTGCCGGTGCTGGGTCGCCGCCGCAGGATGACGCCCCGCACAGGCGGCCCGGCGATGGATGAGCAACCGGCGGACGGTTCCCTGCGAGCGGAGATCCTGCGGATCGCCGAGCAGCGCGGAAGTGGCAAAACTCTGTGCCCCTCGGATGCGGCCCGCAGCATCGGTGGGGACGCCTGGCGGGACCTGATGCCCGCGGCGCGACGGATCGCCTTCGAACTGGCAGGCGAGGGGCGCGTGGACGTCACGCAGCACGGCGAGCCCGTGGAAGCCGGCGCACGCGGGCCCATCCGCATCCGCTGGGTGCACTGACGGTACGACGACGGCGGCACCCGGTGGGTGCCGCCGTCGTCGTACCTGCGCCTACTTCCTGGCGAGTTCGGGGTGGTGGAGTTCGGTGACGTCGGGGTGGGCGCGGACGCGGCCCTTCAGGACGTTCGACCCGTAGGTGGACAGCATCGGGTTCTCCGGATCGTCCGTGATGCCGCGGGCCGCGGCCTTCAGGTCGTCCGTGAGCGGCACCGGCGCGATCACGGCGTCGAGGCGCGGTGACCAGAAGAACGGGACGGCGTAGCGGTCGACACCCGCAGGGGGCGCGGTGACGCGGTGGATGGTAGCGGCGAGGTAGCCCTCGGTGGCGACCTCGAGCATCTCGCCGAGGTTCACGACGAGCGCCCCGGGGATCGGTGTGACCGGTACCCACTCGCTCGCGCTGTGGGGGAGGACCTCGAGGCCGCCCACCTCGTCCTGCAGCAGGAGGGTCACGAAGCCGTAGTCGGCGTGGGCGCCTACCCCCTGGGATCCGGCTCCCTCCACCACGCCTCCGACGTAGTGGACGAGCTTCGCCATCCAGGCGGGCGTCCTCTCGAAAGGCTCGGCGAAGTAGTCCTCGGGAAGGTGGAGGGCGACGGCGATGGCCGAGAGCAGTTCGGCGCCGACCCGGGACATCAGCCCGGCCCAGGCCATCGCCTGCTCCTCGAGTTCGGGGAGGGTCTCCCGCGGCCACAGGTTGGGCCCCTGGAGCAGCCAGTACGGCTCGTCGGCGGGGTAGTCGCTGAGCGGTTCGCGCTCGGGGGAGAAATCAATCTGCTCCCGGGCGTCGGGCCTTCCGCGCGTGATCTCGGTCCCCAGTCCTGCGTAGCCGCGGAAGTGGGGCGACGTGCGGTTGTGGATCTTCAGCCGCTCCTCGAGCGGGAGGTCGAAGAAGCGACGCGTGACATCGAAGAGGTCGTCCACCTGGGTGGGCGCAGCGCCGTAGTTGACGACGTGGAAGAAGCCGACGGTGTGCGCGGCATTGCGCAGTTCCTCGATGAAGCCGGGGTTGAAGGAACCATCGGCGGAACGTGCGGTACTGAGGTCAAGGGTGGGGATCGATCCCGTGGAATGCTCCATGCGGAGGAGATTACGCCCGTTCAAAGACGCTTCATGACTTTGCGTTACGCAGTGTTGCGGCCGGACCCACCGGTATCCGGACCGCTGACGCCCGCCAGCCCGCGCACGAGGCGGAGGCCGCCCTCGGACCCCGGCCAGTGCCGCTCCAGCGCTTCCGGTCCGGCGCTCCGGACGACGGCGCGCAGGACGACGGCAACCAGCACGATGTCGTCCGCGTAGCCGATGACGGGCAGGAAATCCGGGACGAGGTCGATCGGCAGCAGAAGATACACCACGAGGGCGCCGAGCAGGAACCGGGCACGCCCCGGCACGGTCCGGTCCGCGGCGAGGCGCCGGATGAGTCGCAGGAGGTCCGGTCCGAGACGCAGCACGTCGGTCAGCGACAGGATCTCCGGGTGCCGCCTGGCGTAGAGGCCCAGGAAGAGGAGGAAGAGCCCGTAGGCGGCGAGAATCGCGACGGCGGCCTCCAGCAGCACGTGCCAATCCATTGCCTATCCCTTCCTGCCCTCGTCCGTGAACACCCTACTGCTACGCCAGGGCAGCGCGGGCTGCTACGCCGCGAGGGCGGCGCGCAGGACGGCCGCGATGCTCTCGGTCACCTGTTCCTCGGTGACGGCGCCGGGGTCGGCGGCGCACTCGATGGCCATGCCGTTCACCGTGGCCAGCAGGATGGTGGCGAAGACGGTGTAGTGCTCCGGGTCCGACGGCGCACCGAAGGTCGCCGCCCGCTCGGCCAGCGTCGTGGCCAGCAACGAGCGCCGGGTGCGCCAGTGCTCGCGGAACACGGCACCCACCTCAGGGTCCCGGCCCGCCTGGAGGGCGAACTCGACGACGAGCGCGTGCCAGCGCTGGTCCCGCAGGACGCCGCGGGCGAGGTAGCGCGCGGTGTGCAGGACGGTCTCGTCGAGCGAGGTCAGGTGATCCACCTGGGTGAGGATGTCCGCCGCGGTATCGGCGAGCCGCTCGCTCAGCAGGGTGGCGAAGAGTTCCTGCTTGGAGCCGAAGTTCGAGTAGACGGCGCCCTTCGTGTAGCCCGCCCGCTCGGCGATCGTGTCGAGCCGGGCGGCGACATAGCCGATCTCCTCGAAGACCTCGAGTGCCGCGACGAGCAGCCCCGCGCGGACGTCCTCGCGTCGCGGGCGACGGCGTGGCCTTCCCGCCGTCGTGCTGTCGGTTGTCGTGCGTGCTGTCATCTCGTCCTCCCGCAATTACGATACCATTGGTATTGAATACTCCGAGTATCGAAATTGAGGATCACCATGGTCATCTCCCTGCCCCCGAACCCCGTTGAACAGGACAGCGTTGCTCCTGCCATCGCCGTCGAGGGCCTGACCCTGCGGGCGGGCAGCAGGACGATCTTCGAGGACGTCAGTTTCGACGTCCCGGCCGGGTCGCTCGCCGTGCTCGGCGGAGCATCCGGGACCGGCAAGACCGCGCTGGCCCTGGCGCTCGCCGGACGGCTCTCCGTTACGGCGGGGCGGTTCTCGGTCCTCGGCCTGGCACTGCCACGGCACGCCGGTGAGGTGCGCCGCCGGGTCGGCTTCACGGGCAACGCCACCGTGGTGCCGCTCGACGAGACCCTCACCGTGCGGCACCACGTGGCCGAAGCGCTCGAGCTGGCGGGCCCGTGGTGGAGGCGGTCGGGCTCCCGCGAGCGGGTGGACCAAACCATCACCGCCGCCAACAACCTGCTCGCCGCCCTCGAGGACGTGGTCGGCGGGAACGCACCGTCGGGGCCACTGGCGCAGGCACGCCTCCACCGGGGTGAACTGGTGCGCGATGCGTCACCCGTGGCGCGCTTCACGCTCAGCCTCGTCCTCGCCCTCGTGTCGGGGCCCGACGTGCTCGTGGTGGACGACGTCGACCAGCTCCGCACGGCCGACGAGCGCCGCGCAGCCTGGGCCGCGCTGCTCACCCTCGAGCACGCCCGGCGTGACGGCGGTCCGCTGACCGTCGTCGCCACCTGCCAGGACTGGCAGGAACTCGACGACGTCCTGGACCCCGGGCACCGTCTCGGCGCCCTGCCCCTGCGTCCCGTCACCGTCCATACCCTGGGCGCCGCAGCGTCCCGCCCCACCCCAGACCCAGAAACCAGGTAACCGTGTTCTCCCTGCTCCGCACGGAACTCTCCCGCTTCCGCATCTCCCTCCTGTCCAGGGCCGCACTGGTGGTGATCGCCATCATCCCCGCGCTGTACGGCGGGCTCTACCTCGCAGCCAACTGGGACCCGACGGGCAACCTCGACCATCTGACGGCCGCCGTCGTGAACGAGGACCAGCCCGCGACGGCTACGGGCCCCGACGGCACCGGGAACACCATCTCGGCGGGCGCGGACCTCACAGGCATACTCACCTCCTCCGACGACGCCGCGTTCACCTGGGTCGAGGCCAGCAGGGAGGACGCGCAGGCGGGCCTCGATGACGGGACCTACGCCGCCACGCTCGAGATCCCGTCCGGGTTCTCGGCCAAGCTTGCCTCCGTCGGCGGGGACACCCCGGCGCAGGCGATGCTCGACATCACCACGAACGACGCCGACAGCTACATCGTCGGTCAGGTCGGCAACACCGTGGCCGCCACCCTCCAGCGCCAGGTGCAGTCCGGCGCCACCGAGGACTACCTCGACAGCATCTACCTGGGCTTCTCCTCCCTGCGCGGCGAGCTCACCGAAGCCGGCGAGGGTGCCGGCAGGATCGCCGACGGCGCACAGCGTGCCGATGAAGGGTCGGACTCGCTCGTCGTCGGGCTCGGCAACCTCGTGGACGGCAGCGTCCAGCTGTCCTCCGGCAGCGCGCAGGTCGCCGGCGGAGCGGCGGACCTCTCGGGAGGAGCCTCCGAGCTCGCCACGGGGCTGGCGCAGCTCGAGGCGGCGACGACGGACCTTGTTCCGCAGTCGCAGCAGCTCGCGGAGGGTGCCGCATCGGCAGCCACGGGAGGAGCAGCGGTGCGCGACGGAGCCGCGCAGGCAGCGGCGGGAACGCAGGCGGTCGCCGACGGCGCTACCTCCCTGTCCGGTTCGGCCACGGCCCTCGCGGACGGCACGCGCAGCGTCGCCGACGGCGTGGCGCAGGTCGGCGACGGAGCAGGGGCACTCTCCGCCGGAGCGGCGCAGCTCTCGGCCGGCGCAGGGCAGGCAGCCACCGGCGCGCGTTCCGTCTCCGATGGCCTCACGCAGCTCGCCGCGAACTACGGTGCCCTGACCGACGTCGAACGGCTCGCCGCACTCCAGCAGCTCGCGTCCGGCGCGGACGCCGCGGCTTCGGGGAGCGAGCAGGTGGCCGCCGGCACGGGAACCCTCGCCGCGTCCGCCACGGACCTCGCCGCCGGTGCAGGAACCGCAGCCACTGGAGCTAGCGCCGCCGCCGACGGCGCCGGCCGCCTCGCTACGGGCGCCTCCGAGCTCGCCACCGGTGCGGGCGATGCCGCCGCGGGCGCCGGGCAGGTGGCACAGGGAGCGGCAGGCCTCGCCGACGGGCTCGAGCAACTCCAGTCGGGGACCGGTACCCTCGCAGCAAACGCCCCGGCGCTGCGTGACGGCATCGTCTCCGCCTCCGACGGCGCCGACCGCCTCGCTGCAGGAGCGTCCACGCTCAGCGGCGGTGCGGAGCAGGTGGCCGGGGGAGCAGCGGCCCTCGTCGACGGATCCGGACAGGCGTACGACGGCGCCACCCGGCTCGAGGACGGCCTCGGGACCCTGTCCAGCGGGTCACAGGACCTTGCACAGCAGCTCGAGCAGGGCGCGGGGCAGGTGCCGGACTACTCAGACGCCCAGCGCACGGAACTGAGCGGCGTGGGGGCGTCACCGGTCGCCGTCGAGCGGACGCACGCCAATGCCGTCGACGCGTACGGCGAGGGCATGGCGCCCTACTTCATCCCGCTGGCCCTCTGGGTCGGCGGCATCGTGACCTACATCGTGCTCCGGGCACTGTCACCGCGCGCACTGGCCTCGACGGCCGCTTCCTGGCGGGTGTCGGCTGCCGGCTACCTGCAGGGCGCGCTGTTCGCGGTGCTGCAGGCGCTGGTGCTCCTCGGGGTCCTGGTGGCCGGCGTCGGGCTGACCACGCCCCACCCGGTGGGCCTGCTGGCCTTCACGATCCTCACGGCGCTGGTCTTCACCGCCATCCACCAGTCACTCGTCGCCCTGCTCGGCGGCGTCGGCAGGCTGGTCGCGCTGGTCCTGCTGATGCTGCAGCTCACGTCCGCAGGGGGCACCTACCCCGTGGCGACGGCGCCCGGCTTCTTCCAGTTCCTGAGCCCGCTGCTGCCCATGACGCACGCCGTCGTAGGACTGCGCCACCTCATCGCGGGCGGGGAGCTCGGTGTCGTCTGGCTCTCGGCAGCGCAGCTGCTGGTCTTCTTCGTGCTCGCGGCGGGCCTGTCCGTCGTCGCGGCACGACGGCACCGCTCATGGTCACTGGAGAAGCTGCACCCCAGCCTCGCGCTCTGACAACTCCCCGTCCGTACGCGGAAAGCGCGCATGCGCCGGAGCGCAGGAGCTTATAGGTTGGAACGGTACCCGAGCACAGTACGTCCACCAGGAAGGCACCATCCCATGATCTTCATCGTCGTCAAGTTCAACGTGAAGCCCGAGTGGAGCGACCGCTGGATCGACCTGACGCGGGACTTCACGGAGGCCACCCGCCGGGAACCGGGGAACCTGTGGTTCGACTGGTCCCGCAGCGTCGAGGACCCCAACCGGTTCGTGCTCGTCGAGGCGTTCCAGGACGACGCCGCGGAAGCCCATGTCAACAGCGACCACTTCTCCCAGGCCATGGAGGACATGCCGCAGGCACTCGTGGAGACGCCGGAGATCATCAGCGAGCGCATCGCTGCCGAGGGCTGGGGCCGTATGGGGGAGCTGACGGTCAACTAGGGCCAGGGCCTGCTGGAACTCAGGCGACGCTGTCCGCGCCGGCTGGCAGCGCCTGTTCCAGGATGAAGTCGTCCTCGAAGCGGTTCCCGAGCCGGAACCGCTTGGTGCCCACGGTGCGGAAACCACTCTTCGTGTAGAAGCGGAGGGCGCGGGCATTCTCCTGGTTCACGCCGAGCCAGACGCCCGGCAGTCCGGACGCGGCGGCGCGTTCCAGGGTCGCCGTCATCAGGGCGGCGGCCGACCCGCGGCCATGATGGCCGGGATGCACGTAGAACTTGCTGAGCTCCACGGCGGGCGAGATCGACAGCGCCGCCAGGACGTCCGGATCCGACGGCTGGTCCAGCACGATCATGCTGTACCCGGCGATTTCGTCGCCGTCCCGGATACACAGGATCGTGTGCCCAGGGGCTGCGATGTTCGCGGCGAACCGCTCGGCGGAGAGCTGGGTCCGGATGTGCCGCTCGATGTCCTCCGGGTCCGCATCGGGTGGGCAGGCCAGCGGGAAGGCGACGGCGGCGCACGCGGCGAGTGCGGCGGCGTCGTCGGGCGTCGCCGTCGAGATGTCGATGGTCATGCTCCAAATCTAGAACGAAGAACAGCAGGACGCAGACCGGAAGGTCCGCGTCCTGCTGTTCTGTAACGACTTCCGCCGCCGCCGCCGCGGGAGTTACTCGAACACGGGCTCGCCCTCGCGGGTCAGCTTCCAGTTCTCCTCGAAGAAGGTCGAGGGGTCGATGGTGCCCTCGGCGATCAGGTAGTCGATCAGGAGTTGGCGGATCTCCGTGGTCTGGTTCACCAGCACCGGAGCCGTGGCGATGTGCGGGAAGTTCCCGCCGCCCGACTGCCGGTAATTGTTGGTGGCCACGGCGAAGCGCTGGGCGGGGTTGATCGGCGCACCGTTGTAGCTCAGGTTGGTGATGCGCTCACCGACGGGCTTGCTGATGTCGATGTTGTAGAAGACGCCGGACATCATGTCGTAGTTGTAGTCGGGCGTTCCCGCGGCATTGGTCAGCGTCGCGGGGTCCGCCGGAGCGCCGGGAGCGGTCTGGTTGAAGTACTTCGCCGAGTACTCGAGGTAGTCCCGAACCTGTGCGCCGGTCATCTCAACGCCGAACAGCGTGTTCGGGAAGACATACAGCCCGGCCATGTCGCGGATGGTCACGGGACCCTCGGGGATGACGGCCGCCCGGTTGAAGGGCGCCACGATGGACAGGACCGGCAGGTCTGCGTTCGGTGTCCCCTCCAGGGCCTTGTCGACGGCGCCGGCCTGCACCTCGCTGACGAAGTCCATGACGGCGGTGTCGCGGATCCGCGCTTCGGCGGCGGACATGGTCTCTGTCGCGGTGCCGATGGGGGTGTTCACGTAGTCGATGACGCGCTGGTGCTGCTCGGCGATGATCGCCGAGACCTTCGGATCGGCGGGCACGGTGTTGGCGTTCAGCAGTTCCGACGACGCCGAGGTGACGTCCCACTGTCCGCGCACCTTCGTGAGTTCGAAGTCCATCACGGACAGGCGCATGCCCCAGTTCTTCGGTTCGGTGAGCAGCACTTGGTTCCCGGTCTGCTTGTTCGTGACGAAACGCTCGGGGATCTCCTGGTGCGCGTGCCCCACGAGGATCGCGTCGATGCCGGGTACCTGCTCGGCGAGTTGCGTCGATGCGTTCTCGAGCGGCAGGTCGCCGCCGTAGGACGAGGTGCCCGAGGTGCCGGAGTGCGAGCTGACGACGACGACGTCCGCGCCGGCAGCCTTCATCTCGGGAACGTACTTCTCGGCCTGCTCGACGATCCCGGGGAAGCGGAGCTTGCCCTCGACGTTGTTCTTGTCCCAGATGGCGATGCCCGGGTTGGTCAGGCCGAGGATGCCGACCCGAATGGGTTTCTGTCCCGCGAGCTTGACCGTCTTGATGACGTAGGGCGTGAAGGCCTCCGCCCCGGTGGCCCAGTCCATGACGTTGGCGCCGAGGAGCGGGAAGTCGAGCTGGTCCTCGTACTTGCGCAGGAGCGGAAGGCCGTAGTTGAACTCGTGGTTGCCCAGCGCCGCGGCGTCGTAGTCCATGGCGTTCATGGCGGCGGCCATCGGGTGGGTCTCGCCGCTCTCCGTGACGGGCTCGACCGTGGCGAAGTAGTCCGTCAGTGAGGTGCCCTGGATGGTGTCCCCTGCGTCGATGAGGAGCGTGGACTCCTTCCCGCGGTCGGCGCGGACCTGGTTGATGAGGCCCGAGACCTTGGCGAGCCCGACGTCGTTGTGGGCCGCGTCGTCGTACTCCGCATTGGTGAAGTAGTCCCAGTTCTCGATGTAGCCGTGGAGATCGCTGGTCCCCAGAACGGTGATGGTGGCCGTCGGGTCCTCGGGGCCCTTGCTTCCACCGGGTGCGGCGGTTGCTGCGGGCGCGAGTGCGAGTGCTGCGACGCAGCTGACGGCGACTGCCGCGATGGCGCGGCGGTGCCCCCTGATGAAACTTTCTGACACGTGGAATCAGCTCCTGTCGTGGTGCGGTGGCGCCAGCTTATCCGTGACCGGTGACACACTGGGAACGGTGGGCTTACTCCCGGATGAACGTGGAGGTCCGCCGTTCGGCACGCGTACATCCGGGCCTTCCGTCCGGATCCAGGTCAGGGAGGACCATCATGACAACGGAGTCGGAGCACCAGGACGCGTATCGCGAGGACTTCCTCGGTCCCGGCTACGAAGTGCGGGCGCTACCGCTGCGGCCCGACGACGAGGGCCAGGTCGTCGCCACACTGGTCCGCTCTGCCGTCCCGGGCGGCTCACGCCGAGCAGTGCTCTATGTCCACGGCTTCGTGGACTACTTCTTCCAGACGAATCTTGCCGAGGCATGGCGCGAGGCGGGGTTCGACTTCTACGCCCTGGACCTGCGGAAGTACGGACGGTCCCTCGGTGAACACCAGACACCCAACTACGTCACCTCGCTCGAGGACTACGACGAGGAACTCGACGAGGCCGCGCGGATCATCCGCGAGGACGAAGGCCACGACGTCCTCGTGGTCATGGGGCACTCGACCGGTGGCCTGATCACCTCCCTCTGGGCACACCGGTGGCGCGGCCGCGGGATCGTGGACGCGCTCGTCCTGAACAGCCCCTGGTTCGACCTCAACGCCAGCCTGTTCCAGCGCACCCTGGGCACGGCGGCGGTCCACCGGATCGGGACGCTCAAGCCCCGGACCGTCGTCGGGAAGCTCGGGACCTCCTACGGCCGCTACCTGCACCGGGAGACCGGCGGTGACTGGGACTACAACCTGGCGTGGAAGCCGCACGGCGGGTTCCCCGTCGTCGCGGGCTGGCTGCGCACCATCCGGGCCGGCCATGCGCTCCTCAACCGCGGGCTCGCCATCGACTGCCCCGTGTTCGTCGCGTGTTCCGACGCCACCTCGAACCCCGTGCGGGAGCCGGAGCGGATCTCGTCGACGGATGTGGTCCTCAACGTGGACCACATCGCAGGACGGGCACCCCGGCTCGGCCGGCACGTCACCCTGGTGCGCATCGAGGGCGGCATCCATGACCTCGCCCTCTCGCCGCAGCCGGCCCGGTCCAGGTTCTTCGACGAACTCGCGCGCTGGCGGGACGCCTACGTTCCGGAGGCCCGCGCGACGTCGTAGGTGAGGAACGCGAACTGGCCCTGCTGCTCGACGGACCGCAGCGTGAGCCGATCCGATTCGACCCGCAACGGCAGCAGCGGTGCTCCTCCCGTCAGCGCGACGGGTGCGATGGACACCTGGATCTCGTCGAGGAGTCCGGCCGCGAGGAACTGCCCGGCGAGGTCGCCGCCTCCGACCACCCAGATGTCGCCGTCGCCCGCTGCCTCACGCAGTTGCCCGAACACCGCGCGTACGTCGCCGGATACGAGGCGCACGTCCGCGCCGTCCGGAACCGGGAGGTCCCGCGTCGTGAAGACGAAGGTGGGGCGCTCACCGTACACCGTCCTCCACTTTCCCGGATCGGCGAGCAGCCCCTCGAAGTCCAGCACCCACTCGTACGTCGTCGAGCCCTCCACCAGGACGCCCACCGTCCCGAGGAAGCGCTCGTAGAGCCCGGGCGGCGGAGGTTCGACGGCGAAGAGCCAGTCCAACGAATTGTGCTCGTCGGCCAGGAAGCCGTTGAGGGTGGAGGCCGTGTAGTAGATGACCCGCGTCATGGTTCATTCCACCACCGAAGCGGTGGCGGGGTAAGGGGGGCGCGGGAGTCCTAGCTTCGCGCCTCGACCCCGCTGATGAACTGCCGCACCAGGGCATCGAACTCCTCTTCGCGTTCGATCTGCGGCATGTGCCCGCACTTCTCGAACAGGTGGAACTCCGCATGCGGGAACACCGTGCGGGCGTGCTCCAGGTGCGACGCCGGGAGGACCCGGTCCTCGTCGCCCCACACCACGAGGGTGGGTTTCTGTTGGGCGGCGACCGTGCGGAGAAGTTGGGTCCGCCACCGCCGGCGCACGCCGCGGAAGGTGCCGAGGTGCCGGGCGACGTCGAGCAGGACCTCGTCGTATCCGGGATTCCGGCCCACCTCCTGCGCGTGGTCGAGGCGTTCCTCGGTCACGAACTTCTTGTCGTAGAACAGCGAGCGCTCCGTGCGGTACGCGGCCTTGCGGGACTTGTCCTTCATCAGTCGCCGGCCGATCGGTCGGATGGCGAGGATCCGCAGTGCGAGCGTCACCTCCTTGCCGAACCCGGCGCTGTTCACGAGCACCAGGCTCCGGACGCGTTGCGGCTCCAAGGTGCTGACCTTCATGGCGACTGCGCCACCGAGCGAATTGCCCACCACATGCAGGGGCCGGTGCTCACCGAGGGTGTCGAGTGCGGCGAGGACGAAGCGGGCCATCGACTCCATCGAGTACCGTCCCTCGGTTCTCTCGGACAGCCCGAAGCCGGGCAGGTCCACGCTGAGAACACGGTGGTCGGAAGCGAGCCGACGGTACAGTCCCTCCCAGTCCTCGAGGCTGCGGCCGATGCCGTGCAGCAGGAGGACGGGAGGCTTCTCCCGGGCGCCCTCGTCGCGGTAGCGGACGCGGATCCCGTGGACCCGCAGGAAGCCGTCGTCGGGTGCGGCGGAACCGGACGGAGAGCCGGGCGCGGTCTCGACGGAACCGGCGTCGGGCGCTGCCGAACCGGGGACGGGCGCTGCCGAACCGGGGACGGACGCTACGGAATCGGATGCTACGGTGCCGGACGAAGGTCCGAGGCCGGCACGCGCCCCGCTCATCGACGGACCTTCCCGGCCAGGCGGAGGAGTGCGGTCGCGCGGCGTTCGAGCGTGCCGAAGGACATCGGCGCGACGCGGGCGACGGCGTCGGGCACCTTGGCGCTCAGCCCGATCAGCAGGCGTGGCTTGCGGGCCTTCACGGCCTCGAGCATGAGCTCGGCCGCCTGGTCGGCTGGAAAGGTGAGCAGCTTGTCGAAGTCGTCCTTCGCCTTCCTCACCTCCGCCTCGCTGAGGTTGCCGCCGATGCGTGCATTGCGCGCGATGTCGGTCCGGATGCCGCCGGGATGGACCGAGGTGGTGCCGATGCCGCGCGGCAGGAGTTCGTTGCGGAGCGCTTCCGTGAAGCCGCGCAGGGCGAACTTGCTGGAGGAGTACGCCGTCTGCCCCTTCGGTCCCACGAGGCCGAACAGGCTGGAGACGTTCACGATATGCCCGCCGGGGGAGATCCTCGGCAGCAGGCGGTGGGTGAGCAGCACGGGCGCGGAGAAGTTGATGGCCATCACCCAGTCGAAGTCCTCCATGCTGATCTGGTCGAACTTCCCCGCGAGGGCCACGCCGGCGTTGTTGATCAGCAGGTCCACCCTGTCCGTGGCCGCGAGCAGGTCGGCCGCGAGGCCCTCGACGGCGTCGCGGTCCGCGAGGTCCGCGACGAACGTTGTGACTTTGCTGCCGGGATAGGTGGAGCGGATGGAGGACGCGACGGCCTCGAGCCGGGAGGCGTCGCGGTCGATGAGGAGCAGCGTGCTCCCGCGCTCGGCGAGCTTGCGGGCCAGGTGTTCGCCCATGCCTCCGGCGGCTCCGGTGAGGACGGCGGTGGCGCCGGCGAACTGGAAGGGTCGGATGCTCACGCGTGGATCTCCTGGAGGTCGGGTGCAGGGGTACTCGGAGGTGCGGGGGTGTCGAAGACCATGTTCTTCGCGAGGTTGCCGTGCAGGGCGGTCGGTGCGTCCAACAGGTAGTTCTGGCGCATGATCCACGGCTGCCGGTCACCCTGCTTGGGGAAGGCCGAGACCGCGCGCTGCACGTACCCCGACGTCAGGTCGAGGATGGGATGGGCCTTCATCCCGCCGTGGGCGGCCGGCGCGCCGTAGCGGTGGCCGGTGCGGTCCAGGTATTTGATGAAGCGGCAGACATAGCGCGAGCTGAGGTCCGCGCGCAGCGTCCACGAGGCATTGGTGTACCCCACGCAGAGGGCGAGGTTGGGTACACCGCTCACCATGAGCCCCCGGTACACCCAGGAGTCGCCGAGGTTCACGGGCTTCCCGTCGACGGCGAAGGTGGCACCGCCGAGGGGCAGCATCGACAGCCCGGTGGCGGTCACGACGACGTCGGCCTCGAGTTCCTTCCCGGACGAGAGGCGGATGCCGTGAGGTGTGAAGGTGTCGATGGTGTCCGTCATCACCGAGGCCTTGCCGGACTTCAGGGCCCGGAAGAAGTCGGCACTCGGTGCGACGCAGAGCCGCTGGTCCCAGGGGTTGTAGGCGGGGGTGAAATTCTCGTCCAGGAGTGTGTCGTCGCCGAGGATCCGCGCTGTCTGGGAGCGGATGAGCTTCTTGGCGAGTTCCGGGCGGCGACGGCACAGCTGGAAGAAGGCCTGCGTGACCAGGACGTTCTTGGCCCGCGCGACGTGGTGGGCCAGCCCTGCGGGCAGGTGCCGGCGCGCAGCGTCGGAGAACCTGTCCCGGCTCGGGACCGCCGTGATGTAGGTGGGGGAGCGCTGCAGCATCGTCACATGCGCTGCGTCCTCCGCCATGGACGGCACGAGGGTGACGGCGGTGGCACCGCTGCCGACGACGACGACGCGCTTTCCCGTGTAGTCCAGGTCCTCGGGCCAGAACTGGGGGCGGACGATCTCGCCCTCGAAGGACCCGAGGCCCGGGAAGGACGGGTCATAGCCGTGCTCGTAGTTGTAGTAGCCGCTGCAGAGGTAGAGGAATCCGCACGTGAGACGTCGGCGCTCCACCTGGATCCGCCCGGCGCCGTCGTCGCCCGTCACGTCCAGCTCCAGCGTCCACCGGGCGTCGTCCGAGGACCACGCCGCGCTGACCAGCTTCGTGTGGAACCGGATCCGCTCCTGGATCCGCGGATCCTCGGCAGTCTCCCGGATGTACATGAGGATGGACATGCCGTCGGCGATCGCCTTGGCCTCGGTCCACGGGCGGAAGGGGTAGCCGAGGGTGAACATGTCGCTGTCGGAGCGGACGCCCGGATAGCGGAAGAGGTCCCACGTACCGCCGATGGCGTCGCGGGCCTCCAGGACCGCGAAGCTCTTGCCGGGGAGTTCGGTGGAGACGCGGTAGGCGGCGCCGATGCCTGAGAGCCCGGCGCCGACGATCACGACGTCGAGATGTTCGAGGGGAAATTCCATAACTCCATTATTCGGTGGTCGCCCGTCCACGTGCTTGACTTCGCGCGACACCTATTTACCCTTGGACGACATGGGCTCCGTCATCCGATCCGCAGGCATGCGTGGCTTCCGCGACGTCGTCGAACAGTTCGGGGGCGACGCCGAAGCGCTCGCGGCGCAGTACCGTGTGCCCGTCGAAGCGATCGACAGCGATGACGTCCTCGTGTCCGACATCGCGATGGCCAAGCTCCTCGAGGGTGCGGCGCGCGTCCTGCCCTGCCCGGACCTCGGCCTGCGCATCTCCGAGTATCAGGACATCGGGATCCTCGGCCCGCTCGCCGTCGCCGTGCAGAACTCACCTACCGTCGGCGCTGCCCTCGAATGTGCGTCCCAGTTCCTCTTCCTCCACAGTCCGGTGCTGCGCTTCACGATCGTGCCCGATCCGGAAGCGCGGCCCGGCGATGTCGGCCTCTGCTACGGGTCCTCGGAGGGTACGCCGCCGCGGCAGGCCACGGACGCCATCCTCGCCTTCTCGCACCGGATGATCCGCTTCCTGGTCGACGGACCCTACGGACTCCATTCGGTGCACCTCTCGCACACGCCGAAAGCTCCCGCCTCCCGGTACGTCGAATTCTTCGGCGCTGAGGTGCGCTTCGGCGCCGCCGCGTCGCTGCTGCGCGTGCCCCGCAGCCTCCTCGACCGTCCGCTGGCCGGAGTCGACGACACGCTGCGGGAGATCGCGCTCGACTACCTGCACAGCCACTTCCCGGAGCCGGGGCGGGTCGTAGCGCCGCAGGTCCGGAACGCCATCGACCGCATGCTCGGCACCTCGCCGCCACGCATCGACTCCGCGGCCCGGCTCCTGGGGATGCACCCGCGGACACTGCAGCGGCGGCTCGCCGCGGAGGGCACGGCTTTCGAGGCACTGCTCGACGACGTCCGCCGCGACTCCGCGCTCCGGTTGCTGACGCGCAGCGACCTGCCGCTGCAGCAGGTCGCGGGACTGGTGGGCCTGTCGGAGCAATCGGCCCTCACGCGGTGCGCGCGCCGGTGGTTCGGGGTGACGCCGAGTGCGGTGCGTGCAGGCGGCGGCCCATCGGTGCCACCCCGGGCGGCAGATGCTGGCGCCTACACTGGCAAGCACCAGCGGGAGACCGGAAGCATGCGGGCCGAAAGGGGGAGTGGTGGGGATCACGAGCGCTGACGTGGCGCGCGAGAGCGGTGTCTCGAGGACCACCGTCAGCTACGTCCTGACCGGCCGTGACGGCGTTAATATCTCGGAGGAGACCCGGCGTCGCGTGCGGGAGACTGCAGTCCGCCTGGGCTATGCACCCTCCGCCGCCGCCCGTGCCCTGCGCACCGGGCGCAGCGACCTGGTGCTGTGCATCCTTCCGGACTGGCCGGTGGGCCCGGTGATCGAGACCCTGCTGGACCAACTCGCCGACGAGCTCTCGGGCAGGGGACTGTCCGTGCTCGTTCACCATGGGCGGGGACAGCGCTCCCTGACGGAGCTGTGGCGTGCCGTGACCCCCCGCGCTGTGATCGGTTTCGCGCCCTTCGCCGCGGAGGACCTTCACGCCATGCGGCAGGCGGGCATCCAGGTGCTCGGAACCCGCGGCGAGGAGCACCAACCCGATCCGGCCCTGCCGTCCGAGACCCAGCTGGAGATCGGCGCCCTGCAGGTCCGGCACCTCGCCGCACGAGGCCGCAGGCGCCTCGGCTACGCGTGGCCTGCCGACCCCCGGCTCGAGGTCTTCGCGCGCGACCGGCTCCTCGGAGTTCGGCGTGCCTGCGCAGCACTGGGCCTTCCGGAACCTGTGGTGCTGCCCGTCACCCTCGATATCCCTGCTGCCGCGACCTCGGTCCGCACGTGGCGAGGGCAGGGGGTCGACGCCGTCGCGGCCTACAACGACGACGTCGCGCTCGCGGTCCTCGCGGGCCTCCGGGCAGAAGAGCTGTCCTGTCCCGAGGACTGCGGTGTGGTGGGTGTCGACGATGTTCCGGCAGCGAGGCTTGCTGCGCCGCCGCTCACCACGGTGTCGCAGTCGATCGAACTGCAGGGCCGCTACCTCGCGGCGCTCGTGCTGGCGGACCTCGACGGTTCGGCGGAGAAGCCCGAGCATCCAGGCCATGGGCTGCACCTGGTGGAGCGGGAGTCGGTCTGACGCAGGAAGGGCCGAAGCTTTCGCTCCGGCCCTTCCGTCACGGTGCTGTCATAGCGCCAGCCGTACGGCCCGCGCTACGGGTAGCGCACCAGGTAGCTCGGCGTCCCCGTGTTCGCGTTGCTCACGGGGGCACCGGCGTCGTTCACCACGTGGTCGATCGTGCCCGCGCCGAGGTTCACGGTCAGCACGTGGTTGAGGACGACGCCCGGGGTCTCCGGCACCTCGAAGCCGTGCGAGGCATGGATGCTCGGGTCCACGTTGGTGAAGATGTACGAACCGCCGCCCCACAGGGTGTGGTGCTTCACGTCGTCGGCCACCTTGTAGCCGGCCCAGCCGAGGACGCCGTCGTGCTGCCAGGCAGCCTGGTTCGGCGGATCGTAGGGGAGCTCGTTCTGGAAGAAGACCGTGCGGCCGTTCTCGCCGTTCCAGATCACGTTGTACTCCTGGTAGTGCTCCACGAAGAGGCCGGTGGCGGTGACGTTGTCGCCGTTCACGATCACGCCGTTGCGGCCGGTGCTGACGTCCCAACCGAAGGAGCCCGCGTTGCCGTGGTCGGCGCGCCATACCCAGGTGTGGTCGATCAGCACGTTGTCGCTGTTGACCTCGAGGCTGACGTCGGCCTTGCCCACGTGCGGGCCGCCGATCCGGAAGTAGACGTCGCTCAGCGTCGTCGGGTTGGCCGGGTCGCTGTGTGGAGCGCCGTTGTTGCCGTTCTTCGTACCCACCTGGAGGAGGACGGGTGAGTTGACGGTGCCGCCGTCGATCGTCACACCGGCGATGACGACGCCGGGCACGTCCGCGACGCGCATCGGGGTTGCGCCGTCCACGGCGGTGAGGGTCGCGTGGCCCAGTCCGAGGACCACGGTGTTCGCCCGCTTGACCGCGATGGTCTGCGCGATGTCGTAGACGCCGGGGGTGAGGAGGAGGTGCTTTCCGCGGGCGAGCGCGGTGTTGATCGCCTGCACGGAGTCACCAGGGCGTGCCACGAAGAACTCGGACAGTGGGATGGTGCGCCCCGCGGTCGTGCCGTCGCCCCAGGAGATGCCGCGGGAGTCGGTCTGCGCGGCGGGCACGCGGACGCTGTAGGCGCCCGAAGAATCCGCGAACAGGTACGGCTTCTCGCGGCTCACCGGGGTCTGGTCGAGCGTCGTGTACGGAGGGTTCGGGAACGCGCCGTCCTCGGGTGCTCCCTCCGTGCCGGAGAAGACGGCGTTCCAGACGCCGTTGGACCAGCTGCTGATCTCGCTGTTACGGGTGAACCACTGCTGCTGGGAGCCGTTGATGATGGTGCCGGCCTTCGAGTCGGCGAGGTAGCCACCGCTCGCGAACTGGGGCCCGGCGGTGCAGTAATCCATGAGCGAGAGGGTGCCGCCGGTGACGTTGACGCGTCGGAGGGACACCGCCTGGGAGACGGCCCAGAAGTTGGCCGTGGCTCGGCAGCCGTCCTGGCCCGCGCCGTTGACCTCGAGCGTCAGGTTGGAGAGGGTGCGCCAGAAGTTGTTGAGCGCGATGCAGTTGCTGGTCCCACCGTCGTCGAGGCAGCGGTTGTAGACCTCGATCTTGCCGTTGATGATGACGTCCGAGGGGGATTCACCCAGTCCGGCGACCTCCGTGTAGTAGCCGACCCGGAACTGCAGGGGCTGGGCATCGGTGCCGTAGGTGCCGGGCAGGAACAGGAGGGCCTCCCGTTCGGTGCCCATCTCGTTGTCGATCTGCCGCGCGTTGACGGCGTCGACCGTCGCCTGGATCTCGCTCACGGGCATGCTCGGGTCGAAGACCGTCACATTCGGCCCGAGGTCCGCCGTCGACGTCAGCGTCGGGGTCGGGGTCGGGGGAGCCTTCTGGGCGACCGGCGTCGTGCCTGCGGCGTCCAGCGGTGCTGCGATGGCCGATGCTCCGGTACCGGCGGCGAGGAGCACAGTTGCTCCGAGCGCCGCAGCCAGGCGTATGCGCCCGGTCCTGAAGGGGTGGGGGGTTGTCATGCTTATGGTTCCTCTCCGTCGAGGTAGTCCTGCCGTTGGTGGCCCTCGTAGTGAATCGTGTCACCTGAGTTGTTCTGAAATTACATCCCCGGTAGGGAACGAAGTCAAGGGAAGCGCCAGGCATTGAAGGGATGGATTGCTGGTGCTAAAGCTTGGGGGAGTGTTGCCGGCCGCGGGCCGGCAGCCCCGGACTGCACCCGACCCGAGGAGATCCCATGGCAACGCCCGACGACGAAGAGCGCACCCTCAGCGAGTGGAGCCGCACCCTGACCCAGGCCCTGCAGATCCTCGATCTCGAAGTGGACCACCCGAGGATCGTCGAGCTGGCGGAGCGATCCTCCTCCCTCGTGTCCCCGCATGCCGGGGCGATCAGCGCCTTCCTCGTCGGCTACGCGGCGGGCACCGTGACGACCGAGAGCCGGGAGGAGACGAGCGCCGCCGTCGAGAAGGCCGCGAACACCGTGACGACCATCATCACGAAGGACGAGGAGACGCAGCACGAGAAGGGCTGGACGGGGTCGGCGCAGTAGCTGCCGTCAGGCCGCCGCAGCGGTCCGGGCCCGCACTCCCGCCAGCCGCGTGAGCGTCCACACCAGCACGACGGCGACGGGCGCGGCGGCGCCCAGGCCGAGCCCGGAGTAGTCCAGCAGCACAAGGGCCGGGCCCGCGAGGGCCCCTCCCAGGGCGCCGGCCAGGTTCATGACGAGGTCCGACGAGCCCTGGACCGGCGCGCGCTCGGCGACGTCGACGGCGCCGGCCAGCAGGGCCGACGCCGAGACGACGCACGCGGACCAGCCGAGTCCCAGCAGCACCAGGCTCGCCGTCACCCACCCCTCGGACCCGGCGCCCCGCCAGGCGATCAGGAGTGCTACGAGCAGGAGTACCTGACCGCAGAGGATGCCCTGCGTCTTCCCGGCCCGGTCCGCGATCCAACCGAAGACGGGGGACAGCGCGTACATCCCCGCCACGTGCAGGCTGATGGTCAGTCCCACGACCGTGAGTCCCGCCCCGTGGTCGTGCAGGTGCACCGGTGTCATGGACATGACGGAGACCATGGCGGCATGGCCCACCGCGATGCTGACGACGGCGAAACGCGCGGCAGGATTCCGGGCGAGGATGGCGAGCCCGCGCCGCCTCTCCGGCGGGCTCCCTGCCGGGCGGTCCGCTGCCTCACGCTGCAGTGCGGTCAGGAGGGGATCAGGGCGCAGCCCCAGCGAGTAGACCGCCGCGGCGGCGGCCTGCGCTGCCGCGGAGAAGACGAAGCCTCCACTGAGTGGAGGGATGCCGAGCACCCCCGCCAGGGCCTGGCCGGGTTCGAACAGGTTCGGGCCGAGGACGGCGCCGATGGTAGTGGACCAGACCACGACGGCGAGGCTGCGTCCGCGGGTCGCGTCGTCGGCGAGGTCCATGGCGGCGAACCGTGCCTGCAGGCTTGTTGCCGACCCGACCCCGAGAAGCACCAGTGCTCCGAGCAGGAGCGGGAACAGTGAGAGCGAGGCTGCCGTGATGGCAAGCAGCGCACCGCAGCCGGCAACGACGGCACCCGTCGCGAGGCTCGTGCGGCGACCCCTGCGCTGGGCGAGGGACGCGAGGGGAACGGCGGCCGCAGCGGCACCGAGGGTAGCCATGGTCGCGGCCATGCCGGACCAGGCGCTCGAGCCCGACGTCTCGGCGGCGAGCAGCGCCCCGAGGGACAGGGTCGCCCCGGCTCCGACCCCACCCAGGATCTGGGCGACGACGAGGACCCGGATGACCCGGCGCTGCTGGTCCTGCACCTGATCCTGCCGCCGGTCGTGCTCCCGGCTAGGCGTTCGCTGCCTCCGCGTTCTTCACCGGCGTCGCGTCGGCGGCGGCAGGGAAACCGTCTGCCTCGGCGTCGGGCTCCTGGGCAGTAGCTGCCGCTTCGTACTCGGAGGGCGGCGTGTGGGTGCTCGGCTCGAAGCGCACGATGATCTGCTTCGATGTCGGCGTGTTGCTGCCCTGCGCCACTTGGTCCAGGGGCACCAGCACGTTGGCTTCCGGGTAGTACGAGGCGGCACACCCCCGCGCCGTCGGGTACGAAACGACGCGGTAGGCGCGGAGCACGCGCTGCACGCCGTCGTCGTACACGCCGTGGATGTCGACGTTCTGGCCGTCCTTCAGGCCCAGTTCGGCGATGTCCTCCGGATTGATGAACACCACGTGCCGGCCCTTCTTGATACCCCGGTAGCGGTCATTGTGGCTGTAGATGGTGGTGTTCCATTGATCGTGGGCGCGCAACGACTGCAGGATCAGGGTCCCCTCGGGGCGCTCGAGGTATTCGAGGTCGTTCACGGTGAGGACGGCCTTGCCCGTCGGCGTGTTGAAGGTTCGCGAGTCGCGCGGCCCGTTCGCCAGGATGAAGCCGCCCTCCTGCCGGATCTTCCGGTTGTAGTCCTCGCAGCCCTCGACCACGTGCGAGATGTGTTCCCGGATGAGGTCGTAGTCCTTCTCGAAACCCTCCCAGTCCGCGTTGATCTTCCCGTCGATCGAGGCGCGGGCGAGGCGGCTGATGATCGCCGGCTCGGAGAGCAGGTTCTCGGAGACGGGCTCGACGCTGCCCCAGGAGGGATGCACCGCGCACACGGTGTCCTCGACCGAGACGAACTGGACGCCCGTCTCCTGGCGGTCGATCTCAGTGCGGCCCTTGCAGGGCAGGATCAGCGCCTCCTTGCCCGTCACGAGGTGCGAGCGGTTGAGCTTGATCGAGATCTGCGCCGTCATGTCGGTGTTCTCGAAGGCCTTCTCCGCCACCTGCGTGTCCGAGATGGCTGCGACCAGGTTGCCGCCGAGGGCGATGAGGACCTTGACCTTGCCATCGCGCATGCGCTTGATGCTCTCGACGGCGTCCGCACCGTGTTCGCGCGGCGGTTCGAAACCGAACTCCTTGCCGAGGGCGTCCATGAACGTGGGCGGCATCTGTTCCCAGATGCCCATGGTGCGGTCGCCCTGCACGTTGCTGTGACCGCGGATGGGGGAGGCGCCGGCACCCGGCTTGCCGATGTTGCCGCGCAGGAGCAGGAGGTTGATCATCTCCTTGATCGTCGCGACGCCCTTCTTCTGCTGGGTGATGCCCATCGCCCAGGTGATGATGACCTTGTCCGCGGCGAGGTACCGGGCGGCCAGCTCGTCGATCTCCTCCATGCGCAGGCCCGTCGCTTCGAGCACCGTGGCGTCATCGAGCTTCAGCAGGTACTCGCGCAGCTCGTCCAGGCCCTCGCAGTGCTCCTCGAGGAAGGCGTGGTCGAGCACCGTGCCGGGGTTCTTCGCCTCGGCCTCGAAGACGCGCTTGGACACGGCCTGCAGGAGCGCCATGTCCCCGCCGAGCCGGATCTGGAGGAACTGGTCCGCGATCTCGGTGCCCTTGCCGGCGACGCCGCGGACCGTCTGGGGATTCTTGTAGCGCTTGAGGGAGGCCTCGGGAAGGGGATTGACCGCGACGATCTGACCGCCCTTGCGCTTGCAGTTCTCGAGCTCTGTCAGCATGCGCGGATGGTTGGTGCCGGGGTTCTGGCCCATGACGATGATAAGATCGGCGTTTTCGTAGTCGTCGAACGTTACGGTCGCCTTGCCGATGCCGATGGTCTGGCCCATGGCCCAGCCGGAGGACTCGTGGCACATGTTGGAGCAGTCGGGCAGGTTGTTGGTGCCGAAGCCGCGCGCGAACAACTGGTAGAGGAACGCTGCCTCGTTCGAGGTGCGGCCGCTGGTGTAGAAGGCGGCCTCGTCCGGCGAGTCGAGGCTCTTGAGCTTGTTCCCGACGATCTCGAAGGCCTCGTCCCAGCTGACGGGTCGGTAGTGGTCCTCTCCGGCGGGCTTGTACACGGGCTCGACGAGCCGCCCCTGCATGCCCAGCCAGAAGTCGGAGTGCGAGCGCAGGTCGCTGATGGAGTGCTCGGCCCAGAAGTCGGAGGAAATGACCACAGGAGCGGCTTCCCAGGTCACGGCCTTGGCGCCGTTCTCGCAGAACTCGAACGTCTTGCGCTTGTGGGGGTCCGGCCAGGCGCAGCTCGGGCAGTCGAAGCCGTCCTTATGGTTCATCTTGAGGACCGTCTTGAGAGTGCGCTCCACGCCCATGTGCTCGAGGGCCGGCTTCATGGAGTAGTAGACGCCGGGTAGGCCGGCCGCCCAGTCCTTCGGCCGTTTCTCGACCTTCAGGCCCTTCTCGTCGACTTCCTCTACGCGGGGTTCCTTGCGCGTCATGGCGAACGTCCTCTTCCGTGGCCCGGGGGTGGGCACTTCCCGACAGGTGATCCAACTGCCCTTGTGTATCAGGCCTAACAGGGCGGCGGCCGCAACCGCAAGCGTTCCGGGCCGTTTCCCGACATTCTTGACGCAAAGGGGGACCGCGGGGCGCCGGGTGGAGCCTCGGTCGACGCACAGTATCCGGCGGTCGACGGCGTGTCGTCCAGGGAAAGGGCGGCTTGCCGCACCAGTTGAGGCATCACCTCGGGCGGTGTTTATTTAGTTGACCTAACGAAACGGCAGGCGTACAGTTACTTAGAGCAACGAAGTAAATGAGGCCAGGAGTCCGAATGTCAGTAGCGCAGCACACCGCTGCAGAGCTGGTGCACAATATCTTCGACCTGCAGCGCGCACTGCGGGGAGTGACTGCATCCACCATGAAGTACTCGGAGCTGGGGCCCGCTCACACCGGGGTCCTCTTCTTCATCGGCGAGGGCGGCCCGATGCGTGCGTCGGCGCTCGCGGGGAAGCTCGGTATCGGCCCGTCGGCGTTGAGCCGGCAGCTGGCCGACCTCGAGCAGTACGGCTTCGTGGTCCGCACGCCGGATCCGCTGGACGGCAGGGCCTGCCTCCTCTCGCTGTCGGGGGAGGGGCAGAGCTACCTCGCAGAGACCTACGAGCGCAGGGCCGAGACCCTGCAGGAGATCCTCTCCGACTGGACCGAGAGCGAGGCCGAGGCGGCGTCGTCGTCGGTCCGGCACCTCACCGCAGCCCTCCGCTCCGCCGCATCGGGAGCAGCAGGACACACCGCCCTGGACGCTCCCAGAGCACCCCGCACCACAGCACACCGCACGGGCAATGACGGCCGTCACCACCTGGACCCCTCGTCCGAGATCACGAAGGAAGCACTCTGATGGCCACCCACTCCACCACGGCGGAAACCGCGCCCGCGCCGCAACCGGCCCGGGCTCCGCACCACGGGGCTCCTGAGCCCATGAACCACAAGCAGATCCTGCAGGCGCTCACGGGCCTGCTGGCCGGCCTGTTCACGGCGATCCTGAGCAGTACGATCGTGGCGAACGCCCTGCCCACGATCATGAGCGACCTCAACGGCTCGCAGACGGACTTCGCCTGGGTCATCACGGCCGCGCTGCTCGCCAATGCGGCGACCACCCCGATCTGGGGCAAGTTCTCCGACCTGTTCGACAAGAAGATCCTGGTGCAGGTCAGCATCGTGATCTTCGTGGCGGGCTCCGTCCTCGCGGGCCTCGCGCAGACCATCCCGCTGCTGCTCACCGCGCGCGTCATCCAGGGTGTCGCCATGGGCGGCCTGACCGCTCTGGCGCAGGCCATCATCGGCACCATCATCGCCCCGCGTGAGCGCGGCCGGTACTCCGGCTACATGGGTGGCGTCATGGCCGTCGCCACGGCCGGCGGACCCCTCCTCGGCGGCTTCATCGTCGACTCACCCCTGGGCTGGCGCTGGACGTTCTTCGTCTGCGTGCCGCTCGCGATCATCGCCCTGATCCTGCTGCAGGTCACCCTCAAGCTCCCCGACGCGCGCCGCAAGGCCCGGATCGACTGGCTCGGTTCCATCCTGCTGACTGCCGGCGTCAGCCTCCTCCTCATCTGGGTCTCCTTCGCCGGCAAGGAGGGCTACTACGAGTGGTTCTCCCGCGAGAGCGCCCTCATGGTCGGTGGCAGCGTCATCCTGCTGGCGCTCCTGCTCGTGGTCGAGTCCCGGGTGGCCGAGCCCATCATCCCGCTGAAGATCATCTCCGAGCGCACCACCGCCCTGGCCATCATCGCCTCGATCGCCGTCGGCATCGCGCTGTTCGCCACCTCGAGCTACCTGGGCCAGTACTACCAGGTGGCACGCGGCGCCACGCCCACCGAGGCAGGCCTGCTGACGCTGCCCATGATCGCCGGAAACCTGCTCGGATCCATCGGTGCCGGTCAGCTCGTCACGAAGTTCGGCAAGTGGAAGAGGTACCTGATCGCGGGCGGCCTGTTCCTCATCGCGGGCCTCGGGCTCGCCGGCACGATCGACCACCTCACGGAACTCTGGGTCGTCGGCATCTACACCTTCGTCTTCGGCATGGGCCTCGGCCTGATGCTGCAGAACCTCGTCCTCGCGGTGCAGAACACCGTCGCGGTCAAGGACATCGGCTCCGCCAGTGCCTCCGTTGCGTTCTTCCGCTCGCTCGGTGGGGCTGCCGGCGTCGCCGTCCTGGGTGCCATCCTGGGAACCCAGGTGGAGAACAAGACCACCGAGGGCCTCGCGGCGGCGGGCATCCCCACCAGCGGCGGTGCGGCCGGCGGCTCGCTCGACCTCGTCGACCTCCCCGCGCCGATCGCCGACATCGTGCGGGCTGCCTACGGCGACAGCACAGCCCTGATCTTCCTGATCACGGCGGTCGTCGCGGCCATCGGGCTCGTGTGCGTGCTGTTCATCAAGGAGACCCCGCTGCGGCGTACGGTCGACTTCGCCCAGACCGCACCCGCCGGTCCCGCCGCATCGATGTCACCCGCGGCAACGGGCACCACGCCCGCGGTCGCAGGAGCCCCGGCTGCCGCACCGGCCGTCCACTCCGCACGCAAGGACGGCGCACACGCAGCAGCTGTTGCGGGGGAGTCCGACGTCGTCGCTTTGAAGCCGTCCCGCGGCCGTCACAGTGCGGGACCGGTGGCGATCTCCAAGGCGGACCTGGATCGGGTGGCGCAGGAACTGTCCGAACTGGACGCCGAACTGTCCGACCGCGCGGGCGCCAAGCGCTGATTGGATCCCATCGAACAACAGGCCACCGGGGCAACCCGGTGGCCTGTTGCCGTTCTTGGGGAAAGTTTTGTTCCCTTGCCCCACAAACCCCTTGTCGTGATCGCGAATGTGACGTAGCGTACTGGCAACCGGTCGTCGAAACGTTTAGACGATCAGTTGCCGGAGAAGTCTTTCCGGCCCGTATCCCAGCAGACACAGGAGTCGGCATGGCCAACATCCACGATGTAGCGCGTGTCGCCGGTGTGTCCATCAGTACCGTCTCCTATGCCCTCAGCGGCAAGCGGCCCATCGGGGAGAAGACCCGCCTGAGAATCGATCAGGCGGTGCGGGAGCTCGACTACATGCCCAATGCCGCAGGCCGGATGCTCGCCGGAACGAGGACCCGGATCTTCGCCCTCACGGCTCCCCTGAGGAGCGACACCTCCACACCCGCGCACATGGCCTTCGTCCTCGCGGTAGCAACGGCGGCGAGGAAGTACGACTACGACGTCCTGCTGCTGACGGAGGACGAAGCGACGGACGGGCTGCGCAGGGTCTCCTCGAGCAGGCTCGTTGACGGCATCATCGTCCTTGATGTCTCCCTCAACGACGAGCGCGCGGACCTCGTGCGATCACTCGGCGTCCCGGCAGCACTCATCGGTGTGCCGGGGAACGCGGAGGGGCTGGTCTGCGTGGACCTGGACTTCGAGGCCGCGGCAGCACTCGCCGTGGACCGGCTGGTCGACGCCGGCCACACCTCGCTCGCGCTGCTCGGCCACCCGCAAGCCGTCTACGAGCGGGGCTCCAACTTCCCGATGCGGTTCCGCGACGGCTTCCTGCGCAGGGCCTCCGAGCGCGGGGTCCCGGCCCGGTTCTCCATGGTCGAGAACGACGCACCGCAGGTGCGCGAAGCGCTGTTCGGCGTCCTCGACGCCGACCCGGCGCCCACCGGGCTCGTGGTCCATGCGGAGGAGGGTGTCCACAAGGCCATCCTCGAGGCCGTCGCCGGCCGGGGACTCTCCATTCCAGGCGACCTCTCGGTCATCGCGGGCGTGCCCACCTTCGACACGTCCACCTTCACACCGCCACTCGATGTCATCCCGCTGGTTCCAGCGGACTCCTGTACCCGTGCGGTCGAGCTGGCAGTGCAGCAGCTCGACGCCACCGTCGAACCGCGCGTCGAGCTCGTCGCGCCCAAGTACCGCGACCACGGCTCGGTTGCGGCACCCCGCCGGCGCTTGTAGCGCCGGCATCCCTATCCACTCACCAGATCCACCTCGACGACGGCCTCTTGCCCGTAGTCGAAACGTTTCGATAGACGCGGTCGTCAAAGGACGACCGCCGACCACTACAAGGAAGTAGCCATGAACAAGAACAGATTGATCCTGGGGGCCGCATTCACGGCCGCCGCACTCGTCCTGTCGGGATGCTCCGGCTCGGACGGCGGCTCGGGCAACGAGGGCGGTGAGGGAGACACCCTGAAGCTCTGGCACTTCGAGAGCGACACGAGCGCCATGGGCATCGCCTGGAACGAGGCCATCAAGGTGTTCGAGGAGGAGACCGGCGCGACGGTCGAGTTCGAGGAGCGCAGCTTCGAGCAGATCCGGTCCACCGCGAGCCAGGTGCTCAACTCCGACGAGGCTCCCGACCTCCTCGAGTACAACAAGGGCAATGCCACGGCGGGGCTGCTGTCCAGCCAGGGCCTGCTGACCAACCTCGACGACGCCGTGGACCAGTACGGCTGGGACGACAAGCTCGCACCCTCCCTGCAGACCACTGCGAAGTACGACGAGCAGGGCATCATGGGCTCGGGCAGCTGGTTCGGCGTCCCCAACTACGGGGAGTTCGTGGAGGTCTACTACAACAAGGACATGTTCGCCGAGGCGGGCCTCGAGGTTCCCACCACGCTGGATGAGTTCGAGGACGTGCTGCAGGCGTTCACGGACAAGGGCGTCACTCCCATGGCCGAGTCCGCGGCGGAGTACCCGCTCGGCCAGCTCTGGTACCAGCTCGCCCTGACGCAGGCGGACCGCGGCTGGGTGGAGGACTACCAGCTGTACAAGAACCCGGTGGACTGGCAGGGCGAGGAGGTCTCCTTCGCCACCGAGACGGTCAAGGACTGGACGGACAAGGGCTACATCTCCACCAACGCCACGGGGTCGACGGCGGAGGATGCCGGCACCGCCTTCATCAACGGCACCAACCCGATCTTCTTCTCGGGCAGCTGGTGGCACAACAGGTTCACCACGGAGGCCACGGGCTTCGAGTGGGGTACTTTCCTCTTCCCCGAGGCCGAGCTGGCACCGGGCTCCGCAGGCAACATGTGGGCAGTACCGGAGAACGCCGCCAACAAGGAGCTCGCGTACAAGTTCATCGACATCACGATGCGGCCGGAGATCCAGAACCTGATCGGCAACAATGGCGGCGTCCCCGTTGCCGCCGATCCGGCCGACATCACGGACGAGAAGAGTTCCGAGCTGATCGCGAACTTCAATGAGCTCACCGAGAAGGACGGCATCGCCTTCTACCCGGACTGGCCCACTCCCACCTTCTACGACGAGCTCAACGCCGGCCTCCAGGAGCTGATGAACGGCACGACGTCGCCGGAGGAGTTCCAGCAGCAGATCGGGGACCAGTACCAGGAGGGCGTCGACGACATCGTCGGCTAGCCCGCACTCCCTCCGTGCCGTGCCGCCGGTGCCCTTCGCGGACCGGCGGCACGGACGGCCGCAAACCCGCCTATCCCTGCCCTTGGAAGGTGCAAGCCCATGGCGATCGCAACCCGGTCGAAGGAGCGCGTCCCGCGCTCCCGTGCCCCCCGTTCCACATCCCGTGCCACCCACAGCCTCATCCCCGGCTCCAAAAGCGGGTCCTTCTGGTTCTACCTGCTGCCCGGCCTCAGCCTGCTCACGCTGATCATCGTGGTGCCGCTGCTGTGGAACGTCTACCTGACCTTCACCTCGTACCGCGGCATCCGCCCGCCGGAGTTCATCGGCCTCGAGAACTGGGTGGAGCTCTTCGGCGACACCACGTTCTGGACCTCCTTCCGCAACTCCGTGGCCATGATCATCGCGATGGTCGTGGTGCCCACGGTGGTGGGGCTCGTCCTCGCCGCGATGCTGTTCGACCTGATCGGCCGGAAATTCGGCGGCCGCGTGGCGAGCTTCCTCCGCGCCACCTACTACCTGCCGCAGATCCTTCCCGGCGTCATCGCGGCGATCGTGATCGGCTGGATCCTCCGTCCCGAGAACGGCGCCCTGAACCAGGTGCTGGCCGCCGTCGGGCTGGGGAACCTGCAGGGCAACTGGCTCGGCGACCCGGCCACGGCCCTGCCGAGCATCATGGTCATCATGGTCTGGGTGCAGCTCGGCTACCCGGTGGTCATCTTCATGGCGGCGCTGCAACGCGTGGACCCGGAACTCTACGAGGCCGCGGAGCTCGACGGCGCCAACTGGTTCCAGCGTTTCCGCGCCATCACCGTCAGCATCATCCGGCCCGAGATCTTCGTGGTCACCCTCACCTGCGCCATCGCAGCGCTCAAGGTCTTCGGCCCCATCTACGCCCTCACCGGCGGTGGACCCGGGACCTCCACGATCGTCCCCGCGTACTACGCCTACAGCGAGTTCTTCCAGTCCCAGCAGGTGGGCTACGGCGCAACCATCGCCACCGCGCTGACGGTGGTCATCGCCGTCGTCAGCATCATCTTCGTCCTCGTGCAGACGAGGCTCGAGCGCAGCGAGGAGGCACGCTGATGGCCGTTCCCACGCTGACCGCCCAGGAAGCGGTCCAGGAACCACCCCGTCAACGACGGCGCAGCGGGCGGGCACGGAAGACTGCCGGCGACTGGCTGATCCTGGCGGTGGCCGTGCTGATCGGGCTGCTCATCGCCGTCCCGTTCCTGCTGATCCTCGCCAACTCGTTCAAATCGCCCACCGACTACGCCTCGGGCGGCCCGCTCTCCCTGCCGACGGCCCTCTACTTCGACGGCATCACCGCCTTCTGGGAGCGCGTCGACTTCCCCCGCAAGCTCTGGAACAGCTTCTTCATCAGCTCCGTGGTGGCGGTGCTCGCCGTCGGCATCTCGATGTTCAACGCCTTCGCGCTCGGCATCGGGCGCGTGCGCGGCCGCACCTGGCTCGTGCTGCTGATCCTGCTCGCCAACATGCTGCCGCAGGAAGTACTGCTGTACCCGCTGTATTTCATGTTCCGGCAGGTGGGCCTCTACGACAGCGTCTGGGCCGTGATCATCATCTTCACCGTCATCCAGAGTGCGTTCGGGACCTACCTCCTCGCATCGGTGTACGGGACGTTCCCGAAGGAACTGCTCGAGGCGGCGTCCCTCGACGGCGCCAGCCGCTGGCAGATCCTGTGGCGGGTGATCTTCCCGATCTCGCGGCCCACGCTGAGCGTCCTGCTCATCTTCTTCTTCATCTGGACCTGGAACGAGTTCCTGATCCCGCTGACGTTCCTCGTGGGCAACGACAACCAGACCGTGCCCGTGGCGATCACGGTGCTGCAGGGGGACCGCCTCATGGACGTCACCACCACCAGCGCCTCCGCCCTCCTCGGGCTCCTTCCCACCCTCATCTTCTTCCTCATCTTCCAGCGCACCCTCACCCGGGGCATCACGGCAGGAGCAGTCAAGTAACCATGAAATTCACCGACGGATTCTGGCATGTCCGCCCCGGCGTCGATGCGCAGTACGCGCAGGAGGCCTACGACATCGAGGTGGTGGACGGCCGGCGCCTCGTGGTCTCGGCGCCCACCAAGGTCATCGAGCGGCGCGGCGACACGCTCAACCGGGCACTGCTGACGGTCACGCTCAGCAGCCCGCTCGACGGGATCATCGGCGTGCGGATCGAGAACCACCGCGGCGACAGCCCGCACCGGGGCTTCGACCTCGTGGGCGCGGAGGAGGGGACGGGCACCACGGCCACGGCCACGGCGGACGACGACGGCGGCACCCTCGCGGCCGGTCCGCTCACGGCCCGCATCACCCGCGGAGCTCCCTGGAACCTGTCCTTCGAGGCCGACGGCCGGACGCTCACCTCGAGCGGGCACAAGTCCGTGGGGCGCATGGGCCTCGCGCCCGACGCACCCGTCACCACCGAACCGGTGGGCGTCGCTGGGGTCGCACCCACGGGACGCGCGCCGTCGTCGTCGTACCTGCATGCGCAGCTCTCCCTCGGCGTGGGAGAGCTGGTCTACGGGCTGGGGGAGCGCTTCGGTCCGCTCGTGAAGAACGGGCAGACCGTGGACATCTGGAACGCCGACGGCGGCACCTCGAGCGAGCAGTCCTACAAGAACGTGCCGTTCTACCTCACCAACCACGGCTACGGCGTCTTCGTGAACCACCCCGAGCACGTCTCCTTCGAGGTGGGCTCCGAATCCGTGGAGCGCGTGCAGTTCTCGGTTCCGGGGGAGGCGCTCGAGTACTTCGTGATCTACGGGCCGACGCCGGCGGACATCCTCGAACGCTACACGCGCCTGACCGGCCGCCCCGCGCAGGTGCCGGCCTGGTCCTACGGCCTGTGGCTGTCCACGAGCTTCACCACCGACTACGACGAGGCGACGGTTGCGACGTTCGTCGACGGCATGGCGGAGCGCAACCTCCCGCTGAGCGTCTTCCACTTCGACTGCTTCTGGATGCGGGAGTTCAACTGGACCGACTTCGAGTGGGATCCGCGCGTCTTCCCCGATCCGGTGGGCATGCTCCAGCGGCTGCACGACAAGGGCCTGCGGGTCAGCGCCTGGCTCAACCCGTACATCTCCCAGCGATCGAAGCTCTTCGACGAGGCCGCCCAGGAGGGCTACCTCGTGCGGCGCGAGGACGGCACGGTGTGGCAGTGGGACATGTGGCAGGCGGGCATGGGCCTGGTGGACTTCACCAACCCCGGCGCCACGGCGTGGTTCCAGGACAAGGTGCGGACCCTGCTCGGCCAAGGCGTCGATGCCATCAAGACGGACTTCGGGGAGCGGATCCCGCTGGGCGTTCAGTGGCATGACGGCACGCCGGCGGAGACCATGCACAACCTCTATCCCCAGCTCTACAACCGCGCGGTCTTCGACGTCCTCGAGGAGGTCCGGGGGCAAGGCGAGGCCGTCCTGTTCGCCCGGTCGGCGACCGCGGGCGGCCAGCAGATGCCGGTGCACTGGGGCGGCGACAACTCGTCGTCGTTCGAGTCCATGGCCGAGACGCTGCGTGGCGGGCTCTCCCTCGCGCTCAGCGGCTTCGGGTACTGGAGCCACGACATCGGCGGCTTCGAAGGCTCCCCGGACCCTGCGGTCTTCAAGCGGTGGGTCGTCTTCGGCCTGCTCTCGAGCCATTCCCGCCTGCACGGCTCCACGAGCTACCGCGTCCCGTGGGCGTTCGACACCGGCGACGAGCCCGAGGGCCAGAACGCCGTCGACGTGACACGGATCTTCGCGCGGCTGAAGCTGTCCCTCATGCCCTACCTGTACGCCGTCGGCGCCCAAGCCCATGCAGCGGGCACGCCCTTCATGCGGCCGATGCAGCTCGCCTTCCCGGAGGATCCCGCCGTCGCGCACCTGGACCGGCAGTACATGCTCGGCCCCGACCTGCTCGTGGCTCCCGTGTTCTCGGCGGAGGGCACGGTCGAGTACTACCTCCCCGCGGGAACCTGGACGCATCTGCTCACCGGCGAGACAGCCGCGGGAGGAGGCTGGCGGCGTGAGACCCACGGGTTCGACAGCCTGCCGCTCTGGGTGCGGGAGGGGACCGTTCTGGTCACCGGCAACACCGGGGACAGGCCCGACTACGACTACCTCGACGACCCGCTCGTCACCGTGTACCCCGGTGCCGCCGACGGCAGCACGGTCCGCGTGGTCACGCCGACCGGGACCGAGGGCGAGTTCCGCGTATCCCGCTCGGGAGGCGGCTACCGGGTCACGGGCCCGGCGGGTGTCGGGTTCCGGGCACGCCTGGCGGGAGGCGCGGAGGCACGGTCCGACGGCGGCACGGTGGAGCTGGAGGCCCGTAGCATCGAAGGGTGAAACCGTTCCTCCTGCTGGCCACGCGTGCCGAGAACTACGCCGCCGACGCCGAATACCGGAGTTTCCTGCGCTATGGCGGCCTGGCCGAGGGAGAACTGCGGCGCATCCGGCTGGAGGCGGAGCCTCTGCCCGGGTTCGACCTCGCCGACTACTCCGGGATCTTCCTCGGCGGCAGCCCCTTCAACTCCTCCGACCCGGAGGAGGAGAAGAGTGCCGTCCAGGTCCGTGTGGAGCATGAGCTCGGCGAGCTGCTGGACCGCGTGGTCGGGGAGGACTACCCCTTTTTCGGCGCGTGTTACGGCGTCGGGACCCTGGGGCGACACCAGGGCGCCCTCATCGATTCCACCTACGCCGAAGCGATCGGCGCCGTCGAGATCACGCTCACCGAGGACGGCGCGGCCGATCCGCTGCTCGCGGGACTGCCGTCGTCGTTCGCGGCCTACGTGGGACACAAGGAGGCGTGTGCGACGCTGCCGGGATCGGCGGTGCTGCTGGCGTCGTCGGCCACTTGCCCCGTGCAGATGTTCCGTGTGGGGGAGAACGTGTACGCGACGCAGTTCCACCCGGAACTCGACGTCGAGGCACTCGTAGGGCGCATCAGCACCTATCGCCACGCCGGCTATTTCCCGCCGGAGCAGGCCGACGAGTACATCGAGCGGGCGCGTGCCCTGGTGGTGAACCAACCCGAGGCCATCCTGCGCTCCTTCGTCACGAGGTACGCGCGCGGCTGACCGGAGTCGCTCCCTGTCATGTGCCGGCTCCCTGTCCTGCGTCGGTGCTGGGCGGTACTGTCGGGGGACAGGCCGCGCAGGGCGATCAGAAGAGGTAGCTGCCATCGGTTCCAGCACCAGCACCAGCACTCCACGGGCGGGCCGTATGGTCCCCGTCATCCCCGCTCCCGGTGAGAAGCGCCACCATCAGGTGCTCATCATCGGTGGAGGCAACGCCGGCGTGTCACTCGCCGGGCGTCTCAAGCGATACCGGCTGAAGGACATCGCCGTGATCGAGCCCCGGAGCCGGCACCTCTACCAGCCGCTCTTCTCGCACATCGCGGGCGGCACGGCTGACGCGTTCGAGGCGGTGCGCCTGCAATCCGCCGTGATGCCGCGGGGGATCACCTGGATCCAGGACAAGGCCACCGATGTCAGCACCGAATCCAGTACCGTGCTGCTGGAGTCCGGCTCCGCCGTCACCTACGACCACCTCGTCGTATGCCCGGGGATCCAGAATGACTGGACGGCCATCCCGGGCCTCAAGGAAGCCATGGAAGGGCCGTACGGCGGATCGAACTACGAGTACGAACTCGCGCCCAAGGCCTGGAAGCTCTTCCGCGACCTGACCAGCGGCACGGTGGTCTTCACGCAGCCGCCCGGGCCGGCCTCCTGCGACGGTGCCGCCCAGAAACCCATGTACCTCGCATGCGACCACTGGCGGCGCCAGGGCGTCCTGAAGGACATCCGGGTGGTCCTCGCCGTCTCCACGCCCACGATCTTCGGCATGGAGATCATCGACGAGGAACTCAACCGGAAGATCGACGAGTACGGGATCGAGGTGCACTACAGCACCCGGCTCGAGTCCGTGGACCCCGAGGCACGCACGGTGGTGCTTCGGCGCTCCACCGACGACACCACCGAGACCATCGGCTATGACGTCCTCCACGCCGTGCCGCCGCAGTCCGCGCCCGAGTGGCTGAAGAGTACGGACCTTCCGGCGCCCGGGAACCGCGGAGGCTTCGTCGAGGTGGACCCCGTCATCCTGCGGCATACGCGTTTCCCCACCATCTGGTCCCTCGGGGACGCCGCCTCCACGCTCAACTCCAAATCGGGAGCAGCGCTGCGCATGCAGACGAAGGTGCTCGCCAAGAACCTCAAGGCCGTTCTCAAGGGGAAGAAGCCCACCTCGAAGTACAACCACTATTCGGCCTGCCCCTTCGTGGTCAGCCGGAAGACGGTCGTGTTCTCGGAGTTCGACGACAAGTACTCGCCGATGCCCACCGTACCGGGCTGGAAGAACCTGGCCCGCGAGCGCAGGTCGACGTTCATCGTGGAGCGCGTGGTGCTGCCGAAGGTGTACTGGAACCTCATCCTGAAGGGCCGGGCCTGAGCAAAGGGTCCCGGCGCGGGCCTGAGCAGGGGGCGGGCTGGCCCCGCGGATGCTCGGCCCTGCGGTGCGCCGTCGTCGTTTGCCCAGTGACGACGCGGCCTGCTGCGGTAGAACGCGCAGCCGGCGCTGCGCCGTCGCCCGCCTCTCCCTTGTACCCGCACCCCCGCAGGTCTATGATCTAACTATCAACCAAACGGTTGATCAACGAGGAGGTGGATCATGCAGGACGATGATCTCGATGCCGCTTTCTCGGCGCTCGCTGACCCGGCCCGCAGAGCCATCATCGCGCGGCTCTCGCGCAGTTCGGCCACCGTCAACGAGCTGGCGGAACCCTTCGCCATGACCAAGCAGGCAGTCTCCAAGCACATCCAGGTGCTCGAGCAGGCCGGCCTGATCACCCGCACGCGGGACGGCCAGCGCCGCCCCTGCCACCTCGATCCCGCCGCGCTCGAAGCTCTGACGGGCTGGATCGACACCTACCGCCTGGAAGCCGAACGCCAATACCGCCGGCTCGACGGCGTGCTCGCAACCCTGCAGGATCAGTCCAAGGAACAGTCATGAAGAATCCCACCACCATCACGGCGGAACCAGGCCAGCCATTCGTCGCCATCGTCCGCGACTTCGATGCCCCGCGGGACGTCGTCTTCCGGGCGTTCACGGAGCCGGACCTCGTGCGCCAGTGGCTCGGTCCGCGCCGCATGATCATGGAGATCCTCGAATTCGACGCGGTGACCGGAGGTGCGTACTCCTATGTCCACCGCGACGGCGAGGGCAACGCCTACGGTTTTCGCGGGATCTTCCATACCGTCGTCGCACCAGAGCGGATCATCCAGACGTTCGAGTTCGACGGCGCACCGCACCATGTCAGCCTCGACAGCATGACGTTCGAGGACCTCGGCGACGGGAGGACGAGGTGCTCCGGGCGTTCGGCATTCCTCACTGTCGAGGCCAGGGACGCGATGATCGGCAGCGGCATGGAGAAGGGCGTGAACGAGGGGCACGAGCGCCTCGACGATGTGCTCTCCTCCCTGTCCCTGGCCGGCTGACACCCCGCGATCCGGGGCGGTCTTCGACCCTTGTCCAGGCCGGAGCCGCCCCGTAGCATCCCGTCATGGAGATCATCGAGTACCACCCGCGGCGGGACCAGCTCGTGTACACCTTCGGTGGCAGCGCCCCCGTGATGACGGTCCAGCCGGGTACCGCGCTGAAGCTCTGGACGGAGGATGCCTTCAACAATGCGCTGACCTCCGTGGATGACGTGTCCGGCGAGAAGGTGGACATGAACTTCATCAATCCGCAGACCGGCCCGTTCTACGTGGAGGGCGCAGAACCGGGGGACACCCTCGCGCTGCACATCGTGGACCTCACTCCGGCCCGCTCCTACGGGTCGTCCGCCACCATCCCGTTCTTCGGCGGCCTGACCAGCACGGACCGCACTGCAACCCTGCAGGAACCGCTGCCGGACATCACCTGGATCTACCACGTCGACACCGAGCGGCGCACGGTCGGCTTCCAGTCACGGCTGGGCGACTTCGAGGTCGCACTCCCGCTCGAGCCGATGCTCGGCACCGTGGGGGTCGCTCCGCCCGGCGGCGAGGTGCGCTCCTCCCTGGTACCGGAGAGGTTCGGCGGCAACATGGATGCGCCCGACGTGAAGCCGGGCACCACCGTCTACCTCGGCGTGAACGTGGAGGGCGCCCTGTTCTCCGTCGGGGACGGGCACTACCGTCAGGGCGAGGGGGAGGCGTGCGGCACCGCCGTCGAAGGCGCCATGCATTCGACGATCATCGTCGAGCTGATCAAGGGCGGTGCTCCCGCCTGGCCGCGGCTCGAAACCGATTACCACTGGATGGCTGTCGGGTCCTCACGCCCCATGGAGGACTCGTGGCGCATCGGCCAGCTGGAGATGGTGCGGTGGTTCGGGGATCTCTTCGGGCTTCACCAGCTCGACGCCTACCAGCTCCTGACCCAGACGGCCCTCGCTCCGATCGCCAACGCCGTCGACGTCAACTACAGCGTGGTGGTCAAGGCGCCCAAGGCACTCTTTCCTGCGGTCGACGCCTATGGCGGACTCCATGCCCACCTCCGCCGGCAGGGCGCCGAGCTTCGCTGAACCCCTTCCGAGGCTCCACCGGCAGGCGCCGAGCTTCGTCCGACCACCGACCGCCCCTTACCGAAGGACTTCCATGGATCTGCACCTCGACGGCACCACTGCCCTCGTGACCGGCGGCACGAAGGGCATCGGCCGCGCCATCGTCGAGTCGTTCGCGCGGGAAGGGGCCAACGTGGCCTTCTGTGCGCGGAATGCCGCAGAGGTGGCGGCGACCGAAGCGGAGTTCGCCTCGTCCTCCGCGCGGGTCGCCGGGTACGTCCTCGACGTCGGTGACGGTCTGGCTGTTGCAGCCTGGGTGCAGACCGTGGCGATGGAGTTCGGTGGCATCGACGCGGTGGTCAGTAACGTCAGCGCCCTCGCCATGGAGGACACCGAGGAGAACTGGGAGGCGAGCCTGCGCGTCGACCTCATGGGAACGGTGCGCCTCGTCAAGGCGTCGCTCCCGCATCTCGCACGGAGCTCGACGCCGTCGATCGCGGCCATCTCCAGCGTCTCCGGGCGCGAGGTGGACTTCGCCTCGGGGCCCTACGGGACCGTGAAGTCGGCGCTCATCGCCTATATGGCGGGGCTGGCCTTCCAGCTCGCGGAACAGGGCATCCGGGCCAACACCGTCTCTCCGGGCAACACCTACCACGAGGGCGGAGTCTGGGAGAACATCGAGGGCGGGAACCCGGAGCTGTTCTCCACGGCCATGGGCCTCAACCCGACCGGCCGCATGGGCACGCCGCAGGAGGTGGCGGACGCCGTCGTCTTCCTGGCCAGCCCGCGGTCCAGCCGCACCACGGGAGCCAACCTCCTGATCGACGGCGGCCTCACCCGCGGTATCCAGTTCTAGGAGCGACGCCCCCCACGTCCCCGACCGCAGGTCGCCGGGGCCCTGCGGTCGGGATGATGCTACTTGGCGAGGAAGCGGAGCAGGACCTCGTTGATCTCCGCACCGTGCGTCCAGAGCATGCCGTGCGGTGCGTCCTCGATCTCCACATACTCCGCGGAGGGCAGGCGCTTGGTGAACTCGCGGCCGGTCGCGTCGATCGGGAGGATGCGGTCGCCGGTGCCGTGGACGATCAGCGACGGGACGGTCACCTTCTCGACATCGGACCGGAAGTCCGTCAGCCAGGAGTCGACGACGGCGAAGGACGCATACCAGGAGGAGCCGGCGGCGACGTTCCAGGCGTTGCGCAGTGCTTCCTCGCTCAGGCGGTTGCCGAGGAAGTTGTCGGTGTTGAAGAAGTCGTTGTAGAAGTTCGTGAACCAGGCATAGCGGTCCTCGATGGCGGCGTCGCGGATGCCGTCGAAGACGGTGGAGGGGACGCCGGAGGGGTTGTCCCCGGTCTGGAGGAGGAACGGCTCGAGCGAGGCGAGGAACGCAGCCTTGGCGACGCGGGCCTCTCCGTAAGTGCCGATGTAGCGGCCCACTTCACCGGTGCCCATCGAGAAGCCGACGAGGACGACGTCCTGCAGGTCGAGGGTCTCGAGGACCGTGTTGAGGTCGGCCGCGAACGTGTCGTAGTCGTAGCCCGTCGTGGGCTTGCTCGACTTGCCGAAGCCTCGGCGGTCGTAGGTGATGACACGGTAGCCGGCGTTGAGGAGGGCGGCCGTCTGCTTCTCCCACGAGCCGCCGTCCAGCGGGTAGCCGTGGATCAGGACGACGGGCTGGCCCGTGCCGTGGTCCTCGTAGTAGAGCTCGATGTCCGTGGTGTTCTCCGTGCCGACCTTGATGAAGCCCATGACCATGTCCTTGTCTCGAAGTAGGAGAACGTTCGTTCTCTCCCGGTGATCACATCGTATAGAACGATCGTTCTCCCTACAAGTAGAATGGGTGCATGAGTATTTCCGAGGCCCGTTCCCGCATCGTGGCGACCGCCGACGAGCTCTACAACGCGAAGGGGATCCAGGCCGTCGGCATGGACGAACTGCGTGCCGCGGCAGGCGTCTCGCTGAAGAAGCTGTACCAGGAGTTCCCGTCGAAGGGCAGCATCGTTCTGGCGGTCCTCGAGCGCCGACACCGGTCCTGGACGGATGGACTGGATGCGACGGTGCGCCAGGCCCCGACGCCGCGTGCACGGCTCCTCGCGATCTTCGACTTCCTTGCGCAGTGGTTCGGCCAGGATTCCTTCCGCGGATGCGGCTTCATCAACAGCTTCGCGGAGCTGGGCGCGGTCAGCCCCGACGTCGCGGAGTACGCCCGGAGGCACAAGGCATCCTTCCAGGACTATGTCGGACGCCTCGCGGAGGAGGCAGGGGCGCCGTCGTACCTTGCGCCGCAGCTGTCGATCCTCGCGGAGGGCGCGCAGACGACGGCGGCAATCGCCGGGACCGCGGAAGCGGCAGGTCAGGCGCGTCGGGCAGCCGAAGTGCTCATCGATGCGGCGCTGGGAGGGGGAGCCAGGCGCGCAGGCTAGCCCACCAGGCCCTGGTACTCAGGGTGGTCCTCGATGAAGGCCGCCACGAACTCGCACTGCGGCACCACGGTGAGGTGCTGCGCGCGGGCGTCGTCGAGTGCGTACCGGATCAGCGTGCTGCCGATGCCGTGGCCCTCGACCTCCTCGTCGACCACGGTGTGTGTGAAGACGATGGTGTCACCCGACCGTTCGTACGCCGCCATGCCCGCAGGATCGCCGTCGAGATTGGCGATGTAGCGGCTCTTCGCCTCGTTGTTCGTGACCTGGATCCCGCTGTTCTCGGAGCTCATGCTGTCACCTTCGCACCACCGCGAGAACGGGTCAACGCGCTGTTCCGAGCGGTCCGGTGCTAGTCGCGCGACGCCGGTTCCGTAGCGTGCTCGGCCGTGCTGCCGTCGAGCAGCCATACGAGCGCTTCGGTCTCGGAGGAGAAATAGCGCGTGGCGGTGGGGGAGCGGTGGGAGAACCCCGACATCACTTCGTCGACGGCGTCCTCGCCCACGACGGCGACTCTCGAGAACCCGCGGTAGGCGGCCATTCCCACCCGCGCTTCAGGGGTGATGCCGGTGATGCCATGCATGTGGACCAGGAGCGGCAGTGCGGTGGGACCGTGGAATTCCGCCAGGGCGCGGGCGGCGGCAACAGCATGCGCATGGGTGATCTCGACGCCGCGCTTCCACTGAAGCCTCAGGATTCCCCTGTCGAAGTGCGCACTGAATGGGTCCATCGAGGTCCTTTACCGAGGGTAGAAGCAGTAGCTTGTCAGCGTAGCAAGGCGGACTTCCTGGTTCAGCCTCCTTTTCGGTTTTCCGACTCCACCTGCGCTCTTTCGGCTCCCGGTGCGATGCGGGCTGTAGCGTCTGAGCATGACACTGAGCATTCTGGTGACCGGGGCGAGCCGCGGGATCGGCGCCGCCATCGCCCATGATCTGGCCGGACGGGGACACCGTATCGCGGTCCATGCGGGACGCGATGCGACGGCGGCTCGGGCGGTTCGGGCCGCCCTGCCCGGCGAAGGCCACGCCGTCGTCGTCGGCGATGTCGCCGATCCGGAGGAGTGCGTGCGGATCGTCGAGGAGACCGTGCGCGAACTCGGCGGGGTCGACGTCCTCGTGAACAACGCAGGGATTTTCGAGGCGCATCCAATTGCCCGGGCGTCCTTCGACGACTGGCAGCATGCCTGGCGCCGCACCCTCGCCGTCAACCTGCTGGGGCCGGCGAACCTGGCCTGGCTCGTGGCGCGCCACCTCCTGGATCGGCCATCCGGTCCCGAGGGCGGTCGGCTGATCAGCGTGGGCTCCCGCGGCGCGTACCGGGGCGAGCCCCTGAACCCCGCCTACGGCGCGAGCAAGGCGGCGCTCCACTCGATGACCCAGTCGCTGGCCGTTGCACTCGCACCCTCCGGCATTCTCTCCGCGGCGGTCGCACCGGGTTTCGTCGAGACGGACATGGGACGGTCGGTGCTCGACAGTCCGGAGGGTGACGCGGTCCGGGCGCAGAGTCCTTTCAACCGCGTGGCGACGCCGGAGGAGGTGGCACAGACCGTTGCATGGCTTGCCACGGATGCTCCGCTCTGGGTCAGCGGCACCGTGGTCGACGTGAATGGGGCGTCCTACCTCCGCTGACGCATCGCTGAGCGTGAGGCATTGCTGATCGTGACGCACTGTGACGGGTGGGGATGGACGCCGGCGCGGACGGGCATCTAGGCTCATCACCAGAATCAAGAGCTCCAACGTCAAACCCTGGTTTGTTGGACGGCAACCCTCTCGCTGTAGCGGGGTGCCCCAGGTGAGGATTCGGCCCGGCATGCACCATGCGGGCAAGTATGGCGCTTCCTCCACGGCAGTGCCCTGACATGAGGATCTTTTCATGCCCGCATCACCGCGCCATATCCGCTTCAATGCCTTCGACATGAACTGCGTGGGCCACCAGTCGCCCGGTCTGTGGCGGCACCCGGACGATCAGTCGTGGCGCTACAAGGACCTCCGCTACTGGGCCGATCTCGCAAAGACCCTGGAGAAGGGCCTGTTCGACGGCATCTTCATCGCCGACGTCCTCGGCACGTACGACGTCTACGGCGGTTCCAACGAGGCCACGCTGCGCCAGGGGACGCAGACCCCGGTCAACGATCCGTTCCTGCTCGTCTCCGCCATGGCCCTCGTCACGGAACACCTCGGCTTCGGTGTCACGGCGGGCACGGCCTACGAGCATCCCTACCCGTTCGCACGCAGGCTCTCCACCCTCGACCACCTCACCAATGGCAGGGTCGGCTGGAACGTTGTCACGGGCTACCTGCCCTCCGCCGCCCGCAACATGGGCAACGAGGACCAGCTCGAGCACGACGAGCGCTACAACCACGCGGACGAGTACCTCGAGGTGCTCTACAAGCTGCTCGAGGGATCCTGGGAGGACGACGCCGTGATCCGGGACCGCGAGACCGGGGTCTTCACCGATCCGGCCAAGGTCCACGACATCAACCACGACGGCACGTACTTCACGGTCCCGGGGATCCACCTCAGCGAGCCCTCGCCGCAGCGAACCCCCGTCATCTTCCAGGCGGGAGCATCCTCCCGCGGTATCGCCTTTGCTGCAGGGAACGCCGAGGCGGTCTTCGTGGGGGCACCGTCGAAGGCCATTCTGAAGGACGTGGTGAAGAAGATCCGTGACGCCGTCGAGGCCGAGGGGCGCGACCGCTACTCCGTCCGGATCTACACCCTGCTCACCGTCATCACGGACGAGACCGAGGAAAAGGCCCAGGCGAAGCACGCCGAGTACCAGAAGTACGTCAGCTACGAGGGCGCGCTCGTGCTCGTCTCCGGCTGGTTCGGCGTCGATCTGTCCGTGTATGCACCCGACGAGCCGCTCGGCAACGTGAAGTCGAACGCCATCCACTCGGCCGTCGCCACCTTCCAGAAGGTGAACGACGACGGCGAACCGTGGACCGTGCGCGACATCGCCGAGTGGGCAGGTATCGGCGGGCTTGGTCCGCGCATCGTCGGCTCCGGCGCGCAGGTCGCCGACGAGCTCCAGGCGTGGGTCGAGGAGACCGACGTCGACGGCTTCAACCTGGCGTACGCCATCACACCCGGATCCTTCGAGGATGTCATCCAGTACGTGGTTCCCGAACTCCAGAAGCGGGGTGCCTACCCGACGGAATACGTCGAGGGAACCCTGCGCAACAAGCTGTTCGGCAAGGGCGACCGTCTCCCCGAGGAGCACCGCGGGGCGCGCTACCGGCTCGAATCCGTCCGGCCCTGACGCCCCACTGACCTGACACGGCAGCCGGGTTTCCGGCGGCCGAACCCGCAGCACCGTCCCTCCCTTCGATGCTGCCCGCCTGCATCCTGCCCCAAGGAACTCTCTCCATGATCTCGCTTCGACATCTGACCAAGACCTACGGTCGCGGGCACGCTGCCGTCACCGTGCTCGACCACCTCGATTTCGAGGTTCCCACCGGCCGCATCGCTGCCGTCGTCGGGCCGAGCGGTGCAGGCAAGAGCACCCTCGCCCAGTGCATCAACCTGCTCGAACGTCCCACGTCGGGGGCCGTCGTCGTCAATGGCGAGGAGCTGTCGGGCCTGCCGGAGAAGCGTCTGCGCGAGGCACGTCGCCGCATCGGCACGGTGTTCCAGTCCTCGAGCCTGCTCAGCCGCCGGACCGCCGCGGAGAATATCGCCCTGCCCCTCGAATACCTCGGCGTCACTCCTGGCGAGGCGCGGGCACGTGTTGCCGAGTTGCTGGACCGGGTGGGGCTGTCGGACAAGGCCGGCCACTACCCGTTCCAGCTCTCCGGCGGCCAGGCACAGCGCGTGGGGATTGCTCGGGCGCTCGCATTGCGGCCGTCCATCCTCCTGGCGGACGAGGCGACCTCGGGGCTCGATCCGGACACCACGCGGTCCGTCGTCGGCCTCATCCGCCAACTGCGGAACGACCTCGACCTCACCGTCGTCTTCATCACGCACGAGATGGACACGGTGCGGCAGGTCGCCGACACGGTGGCGCGGCTGGACCACGGCCGCATCGTCGAGCAGGGAGACCTCGTGGAGCTACTGACCTCGCACGATTCGCTGCTCGGGCGGTCGCTGCAGCCCCGGCGCGGCCATGCCGGACCGGAAGCCGGAACCCGTACCTGGTACGTCACCTACGACTCCACCGATGTGCCCGGCGACTGGATCCAGCGGTTCACCGGAGACCTCGGTGCCGTGGTGCATCTCCTGGGTGCCTCCGTCGAGACGGTCCACGGGGTCAATACCGGGAGCGCGACGCTGGGCATCGGAGCCGACGACGACGCGCGGGTTCGCGGTGCGCTCGCACGCTACGGACTCAGCGGAACGCCCGACGGCGGTGGAGGCAGTCAGTCGCACCAGCTCCTCACGGCCGCGGCTGTCCTGGAGGACGTGGCATGAGCGCCCTCATTTTTCCCCGCGCCGACGTTCCCCTCAACGACCTGCCGGCACTGCTGCTGCCGGCCTATGGCGAGACTTTGACGATGGTCGGCATCGTCATGGCTGTCGTCCTCGTCATCGGCGCGCCCCTCGGAGTCCTCCTCCACAACGTTGCGCCCGGTGGCCTCTACGAACGCCCCGCACTTCACGCGGTACTGAGCTGGATCATCAGCATCGGGCGGTCCCTTCCGTTCCTGATCCTCATGGCGGCCATCGTTCCGTTCACCCGGTTCATCACCGGCACGAACATCGGCATCGCGGCCGCCGTCGTCCCCATGTCCCTGGCCGGTATCGCGTTCTTTACCCGGATCGTCGAGAACTCGCTGCGATCCGTGCCGCCGTCGATGGTGCAGGTGGCCCGGGCCGCCGGCGGGTCCAACCTGCAGATCATGCGCACGGCCCAGTTCAGTGAAGCTGTCCCAGCGGTCATCGGCGGGCTCACCATCCAGGTGATCGCGATGATCGAGTACTCAGCGATCGCGGGCACGATCGGTGCCGGCGGTATCGGGTACGTGGCCGTCACCTACGGTTACCAGCGCTTCGACAACACCGTCATGCTCGCGACGATCGTGATCCTGGTGGTGACGGTCGCCCTCGTCCAGATCGTGGGAGACCGCCTCGTACGCTTCACGACGCCGCAGAAGCGTTTGCAGCGCGCCTGACGTCCCCAGCGCATCACCCCGCGCATCCTCTCTTCCAGTTTCTTCACGCTCATCCCACCCCTGCGCCTCGAGCGCGCCCAGAAAGGCATTGCCATGTCCGAGAACACCACTCCTGAGCCGACATCGACCACATCCTCACCTGCCGGTGCGGACCACGGATTCACCCTCCGGAAGCGGCGCAAGGCACCGTGGATCGCAGGCGGGGCCGTCGCCGTCGTGGCCGCCGGCGCCTTCATCGCCGTGCCGTTGCTCAACCCGTCCGAGTCTGCGGCAGAAACCGAAGGCGCAACGCTCCTCGTTGCGACTGCCGAGGGAAACCACGCGGAGCAGGCGCTCATCGAATTCATCGACCGGGATATTGCGCCGAAGTACGGCATCGACATCGAGTTCAAGGGATTGAGCGACAGCAACACCATCAACCGGGCCGTCAGCGAGGGCGAGGTCGCCGCGACGGTGTACCAGCACGAGCTGTGGCTCGGACAGGTGCTGGAGGCCAACCCGGACTTCCGTGAGACGGCAGTGGCGCCCGTCTTCCGCTGGGGATTCGGCATCTGGTCGGACAAGTACACCAGCGTGGACCAGATTCCCGATGGCGGCACTGTCTCCCTCTACTCGGACCCGGCGAACGAGGCCCAGGGTCTCTGGCTGCTGGAGCGGGCAGGGCTGATCACGCTCAAGGAGGGGACGGACAAATGGGAGGCGACGCAGGACGACATCGCCTCGAACCCGAAGAATCTGAAGTTCACCCTCCTCGACTTCGGCGCCCAGTCCCGAGCCCTGCCGGACCTGGATGCTGCCGTCGGCTACACCGAGTACTACACGGCCGCCAAGATTCCGCTCGAGAAGCAGATTTTCGCGCCCCCGGCACCTGACGAGTTCGCCGCACAACTCACGGTCGGCACCGATTACGTCGACACGGACAACATCAAGAAGCTCACCGAGGCGTTCGCCGATCCCGCCGTGCAGGAGTTCCTGCGCACGGATCCCTCGGTGAAGGACCTGCTGCTGCCCATCGAAGCCCCCTGAGCACATCCAGGCGGAACCGGGAATAGCCCTGCGCCGGGGGCTGAACGCCCGTCAGCGGGTGGCCAGCCTTCGGGCAAGGGGACTAGCGTCGAAAGCAAGATAGCCGACGACCTGAAGGAGTTCCCATGTCACGCGTAGCCATCATCGGTGGACACGGAAAAGTAGCGTTGCACCTGACGAAGATCCTCACGAGCCAGGGGCACCAGGTGAGTTCGATCTTCCGCAACCAGGACCACGCTGCCGACGTCGAGCAGGTGGGAGGCACGCCCGTCGTGGCCGACGTCGCGGAGCTGTCGGTGGAGCAGATGGCCGATCTCTTCCGCGGGCATGACGCCGTCGTGTGGTCTGCAGGCGCGGGCGGCAGTAGCCCGGAGGCCACTTACGCGGTCGATAGGGATGCAGCCATCCGGTCCATGGATGCAGCGACGGAAGCTTCGATCGGCCGCTACGTCATGGTTTCCTACCTCGGTGCCGGCAAGGACCACGGGGTGCCGAAGGACAACGGGTTCTTCCACTATGCGGAGGCGAAGGCAGCGGCGGACGAGCACCTGCGGAAGTCGGAACTGGCGTGGACCATCCTGGGTCCTGGTTCCCTGACCACCGATCCTGGCACTGGCAAGATCGAGGTATCGGACAAGCCGCAGCGGAACTCGGTTCCCCGCGAGGACGTCGCCCACGTGGCCGCGGTCGTGCTGGGTGATCTCGGAACGGTGGACAAGACTTTCCAGTTCAACAGCGGCGAGACGCCGATCGCGGAGGCCATCGAAGGGGTTTTGCAGTCGTAAGACCTACGAAAGGCGGCGCTCTATGAGGCGCCGCCTTTCGTGTGTCCACTGCGGTCAGCGCGGTGTCGCTTTGGATGACTGTGTTGCCCATTGACGTGGGTCTGGATACCAGCGTGTCTTAGATGCCGACTTGCTTTTAGATATCGAGCTGCGTGCCGCTCCGGACGTGCGTTCGGGTGCGGTGTCCGGGCGGACCCTCGTGGGATTCGCGTGTTCCGCGCTGGGCTTATGGCCAGTTGTGGTCTGGCCTGGCCTGTTCTGGCCAATCCCAGTCAAGGTTGGGCGGCTCTGTCCGTTCGGGCCCATTCCAGCCAGGGCTGAACGGCTCTGTCCGTTCGGGCCCATTCCAGCCAGGGCTGAACGGCTCTATCTGTTCGGGTCGGTTCCAGCCGGGGCTGGCTGGCTCTGTCTGTTCCGGCCAATCCCAGTCGGGGTTGGCCGGCTCTGTCTGTTCGGGTCGGTTCCAGCCTGGACTGATGGGGGCTGGGCGGAGTCGGTCGTGGAGTAGTTCGTCGTGGTGTTCTGCGTGGAGTAGTTGGTGGTGGACGACTTGTCCGGTGTGCCAGTAGGTGTTGGTGCGGGGTGTGCCTGCCCGGCCGGGGTGTCCTGGTGCGTGGAACCAGGGGACGCCGTCTCGGGGTTCGACTTTCCAGTGGCCTTGGTGGATGAGGTGGTGGTGGCGTGAGCACAGCAGGGCTCCGTTGCCGATGCTGGTGGTGCCGCCGCGGGACCAGGGGTCGATGTGGTGGGCTTCGCACCAGGGTGCCGGGATGGTGCAGTCCGGGAAGGCGCAGCCCTTGTCCCGGGCCACCAGGGCCCGGCGCAGGTGGGGTGGGAAGAGGCGTTGGGCTCGTCCGAGGTCCAGGACCTGGCCCGCACCGCCGAGGACGACCGGGATGATGTCCGCGTCGCAGGCGAGTTGCCGGATGGTCCTGGCGCTGGCCTGCCCGGCGAAGACCGCCTGTCCCGGGCGCTGTCCCGGGAGCTGGGTCCGTCCGGTGAGAACCTGGGCGAGGCGCTGGGTCTGGCCGAGGAGGTCCTGGTAGTCGATGGTCACCATCACCTGGGGCCGGTGACCACCGGTCGCGGGAAGACCGCCCGTGCTCAGGGCGATCCTGCACGCGCCGACCAATCCCTCGAGCAGCATCTGGGCCCTCGTCGCCCCGCCCGGATCGTCGAAAAGACCCACGCCCTCGCCCGTGCCTGTGCTTGATCCCGCACCCCAGCCGGAATCTTCGCCTGATCCTCCGCCGCCGTTCGGGGCGGTATCTGCGTTTTCAGAGCTATCGGCGCTACTAGCAGCACCGCAGGCAGCACCGGAGGCGCCGGTACCGTCTGCGCTTTCAGCAGTATCCGCAAGAGCGGCAGCACTGGTGCGGCCGGGTTGTGTCCGGGGGTTGGCCGCGGCGTTCATGACGGTGGAGAGGTGCTCGAACTGCTCGTCGGTGGCACCGATTTCCAGGACGTGCAGGCCGTGGCGCCGGCCCCTGAGGAACACGCCCTGCCTCGCCCGGAGGACTTTCTCCGATGGTTCCTGCCCGTCCTGGTCGAGGACTCCTTCCCAGCGGCGTGCCAGGACCCGCAGGATGTCCTCGTCGGACTCCACCGCCTGCCGGGTCAGGTTCTCCTCCATCGCTTCGAGCTGGTTTACTGCCGCGAAGGAGTGGACCCGTTGTACTGCCTGGGAGACGATCGTCGCAGCCCGGCCACTGACCAGGGCCGCCTCCGTCGCTGCGCCGAGGCCCTCCAACCGCGGCGGCAGCGTCGCGCCCGTGGGTGTCAAGCGGGGCAGCACCAGCTCCGCCAGAGCTAGCCGGCGTCGGGCCTCGGCACGGCTGACACCGAGGGTCGCGCGCAGGAAGTCCGCGCAATCCCTGAACCCACTGGTCATTCCTGCACCCGATATGGACGACGTGGCGCCGTCAGGCTCGGACGATGGGGCGCCCCCGATGTCCGACATGGCGCCGGACGAAGAGGTATCCGAGGATGCCGGCACGGGCGTCGAGGAGGTGAGCGCATCAGCACGGATGACCTGTTCCGCTCGGGCCAGAAGCGATGCAGTCCCGGACGTACTCCCGGGATCAGGCTCGTCGACCCGGTAGTGCTCCTCGGCGAGGCGGGCGGCGAGGACCTGCAGGTGATCCACGATCCTCGAGGCCTGTTCGATGTCGATGATGAGCTGCAGCGCCTCCGGCCGGGACAGCACCCGGCCCTGCAGGCCCACCTCGCGGGCACACTCCGTCAGGGCAGCACACGCCGAATCCAGCGAACTCCCTGGACTCGGGGTCTGCGCGGAGCGCTCGATCGGGGCGATGGCCATACCCCAAATTTATCGAACATATGTACTACTCCAGCGGCCCCGGAAGCCTATGTGGACAACTAGCGGCGCTCTTTATCCACATACGAAGGGGTAAATCCTACACCTCGCCCGAAAACCAGGGGCGATCTGCCCGGCAACACTTACCCCTCCTTACACCCGCACCAGCCCCGCGCTACGCGCCCGAACCAGCCCCCGCACTACGCGCCCGCGCCGGTCCCCGCCGTCGTCCCCGGGGCATTGCCCGCCCGCCACACGAACTCCGGCACGGTCCCGTTGATCTCCCAGTCGCCGACGATCCTCGACTTGTAGATCACGGGGTTGTGCGAGGAGATGGTGCGGGCGTTCCGCCAGTGCCGGTCGAGCTGGAGGCCCTTGCGGGTCGACGATGCGCCGAGAGCGTTGAAGATCGTCGAGGCAGCACGCTGGACCTGCTCCGTCACTACGATCTGTGCCTGTGAGGAAGCGAATTCCACCGCTACTGCGGCAGAGTCCGCCTCCTCGCGCGGGAGGTCGAGGTGTGCCTCGTAGGCCTCCTGCACCAGTTCGGCCACCCGGAGTGCAGCAGCCTCGGACGCGAACGCGAGAGCCGAGACTTCCCCCACTACCTGCTGCACCTGGATGTCCTCACTGGGTCTTGTACCGTTCCCGTGGCTGAAGGTGCGGGTCCTTCCACGCACCTCCGCAGCCACGTCCCGGACAGCTGCGCGGGCGATCCCCGCAAGCGTTGCGACATGGATGAGCTGGTAGACGCCCGTGTCGTACGGCGGGTGGTCCGCCTCGATGATGACGTCCTCGGCAGGCACGACGACGTTCCGGAAGACGGATGTTCCGCTTGCGGTCAGGCGCTGGCCGAACCCGTCCCAGTCGTCGATGACCTCGACCCCGGGCGCATCCCGCCGCACGAGGGCGATCACGTCGACGCCGTCGTCCGTGCGCGCGCCCGTCTGGATCCAGTCGGCGTACAGGCTTCCGGTCGTGTAGTACTTCGTGCCGTCGACGCGGTAGTCGTCGCCGTCGCGCGTGATGGTGGTGCTGACACCGCCGACGGCGACAGGTCCGGTCTCGGTCCACGCGTTGCCCAGCACCGCTCCCTCGGCGACGCGGCGCAGCCAGACAGTATCGTTCGCGTAGAGCCGGTCCTCGACGAACGCGATGTGGGACCGAAGGGCCTGCGCGAGGTTCGACTCGGCGGCAGCGAGTTCGATGAGCAGCCGGAAGAACTGCGGGGCCGAGAGGCCACCACCTCCGAGCTCGACGGGAACCCGCAGCGCGGTGAAGCCCGCGTCGGCCAGCTGGCGCACCTGCCGGTGCAGCAGGATCCGCTCGCCCTCGCGCTCCGCGGCGCCGGCCGCGATCTCCTCGAACAGGGGGCGGAAGCGTTCCGCGAGTCGGCCGTAGGTCACGGGTGCGGTCAGGGTTTCGGCGGTCATCGGTCAGCTCCTGCTGGATTCTGTGCGGACGGGGACGCGACGACGGCGAACCGGCCGTCGGTGGCGCAGGCGGTCATCGGCCGGCTCCCGCTTCGTTCTGCGCGGACGGGGCGCCGGGAACGACGACGGCAGCCTGGCGCTCGGGCATGTCCGGCACGGCTGCGAGCAGCGCCCGGGTGTAGTCCGTGGTCGGAGTAGTGAAGATCGCCTCGGCGCTGCCGGATTCGACCACGCGGCCGTCCTTGAGGACCAGGACGTCGTCGCTCACGTGGTGGATGACACCGAGGTCGTGGCTGATAAAGAGGTAGCTCAACCCGAGCTGCTCCTGCAGGTCCGCGAGAAGGTCCAGGACCTGCGCCTGGATCGAGACGTCGAGAGCGGAAACAGGCTCGTCGAGCAGCAGGACACGTGGCTGGAGCGCGAGGGCACGGGCGATCGCTACGCGTTGGCGCTGCCCGCCCGAGAGGGTGAGGGGCCGCCGTTCGATGAGATCGAGCGGCAGGCCGACCTGACCGAGGAGTGCGGCCGCACGGTCCCGCCGCTCGCCGGGCGTTCCCACGGCTCCGGCGTCCAGGGCGTCCGTGATGACCCGGCCCACGCTGAAGCGCGGGTCGAAGGAACTCAGCGGATCCTGGTTGACGAGCTGGATGTCGGGCCGGTGCGGTCGGCGGAGATCCTCGGTCACGGTGGCCGCAGCAGTCGCAGCGGTCGCACCCCGAGCACGGCGGCCGCCGGCGGGCCCGGTGAGCCCGGTGAGCCCGGTGAGCCCGGTGAGCCCGGACGCCCGGCGCCCCCGGCGCTCCCCGCGATCGACAAGGACTCCGTGATCGGGCAGGACTCCGCGATCGGCAAGGACGCTTGCCGTGCCTTCGGCGTGCCCTACCCACGGCAGACCCCCGAGGGTGACGGTTCCGGCGTCGGGTTCGGTGAGGCCGAGCGCGATGCGCGCTGTCGTCGACTTCCCCGATCCCGATTCGCCGACGATGCCCAGGGTCTTCCCCGCAGGAACCGTGAAGGAGACGTCGTCGACCACGGTGCGGCGCGTGCCGTCCGGCGAGGCGTAGGTCTTCACGAGGTTGCGGGCCTCGAGGGCCGGTGCCGCGTCGGAGAATGCGGAGAGCCGCGTGGGCCGGGAGGTCACCGAGACCCGCGGCACGGCGGACAGCCGAGTGCCCTTGCCGGCAGCGGAGGGCACGGCATCGATCAGCTGGCGCGTGTACTCGTGGCGCGGGTTGCTCAGCACCTCGGAGGCCCGACCGGATTCCACGATGCGCCCGTTCTGCATGACGGCGATCTCGTCCGCGAGGTGGCTGACGACGGCGAGGTCGTGCGAGATGAAGATGAGCCCGCGGCCCTGCTGCTTCAGGCCGGCCAGCAACTCCAGGATCTGCGCCTGAACGGTGGCGTCCAGAGCAGTGGTGGGTTCGTCGGCGATCACGAGCTGCGGGTTGAGCACCGTGGCCTGGGCGATCAGTGCACGCTGGCGCAGGCCGCCGGACAGTTCGCCGGAGCGCTGCCGCGCACGGACCTCGGGGTCGGGGATCCCGGCGTCCCGCAGGGCGGTGTGGACCCGTTCCTGTCGCTCGGCCTTGCCGCGAACACCGTGTGCCCGGAGGGCCTCGTCGATCTCCTGGCCCACCGTCCGCAGGGGATCGAGGGACACGAGGGCATCCTGCAGCACGTAGCCGATGTCCTTGCCGCGCAGTCCGCGCCACTGCCGTTCCGACAGGCGGGTCGCGTCGTGGCCGAGGACGTCGAGGCGGTCGGCGGTCACCCGGGCGTTGGTCGCGTTGAGCCCCACGAGCGTGCGGGCCGTGACGGTCTTGCCGGAGCCCGACTCGCCCACGAGGGCCAGTGCCTTGCCCGGCGCGAGGGCCAGCGAGACGTCGCGGACGACGTCGACCGTGCCGCGCGGCGTGATGAAGGAGACGTTCAGGTTGTCGATGGCGAGCAGGGGCTGCTGCCCTGCGGTGCCGCTGGTGTTCTCAGTCATGTCAGACCTCTGCTTCGAGTCGGCGCTGCAGGTGGTGGCCCACCACGGTGGTGGTCAGCGCGGCCAGGGTGATGAAGATGCCGGGGAAGGCCGCGATCCACCAGGCGACCTGGAGGTAGTTGCGTCCGTCGGCGAGCATGGCGCCCCACTCCGCGGCAGGCGGCTGCGCGCCCAGTCCGAGGAAGCTCAGCGACGACGCCCAGACGATGGCCTGCCCGATGCCGAGGGTCACGAGGACGAAGAGGGGGCGTCCCACGTTGGGGACGATCGTGTGCCAGAGGATGTGGGACCGGGACCTGCCGAGCGACAGGGCTGTTTCCACATACGGAGCTGCCACGACCTGCAGGGTCTGGGTGCGGAGCATCCTTGCATAACCGGGGGCGGAACCGACCCCGACGGCGATGGCGGCGGTAACGACGCCGGTGCCGGACACCGCGATGACGATCAGGGCCAGAAGCAGGCCTGGGAAGGCGAACAGCACCTCGACGAAGCGGCAGATCGCCGAGTCCAGCCACTTGCCGGAGACACCGGCGGTGATGCCGAGCGCGCCGCCGAGGATCAGCCCGATCGCCGTGGCGGCGAGGCCGAGCAGCAGCGACTGCCCCGTGCCGGCGATGACGCGGGAGAAGACATCACGGCCGTTCTGGTCCGTGCCGAACAGATGGAGGGCGTTGGGTGACTGGAAGGCGTTGGCGGGGTCGATCTCGAAGGGATCCTGTCGCAGGAACACGGACGGAGCGATGGCGGCGAGCACGAGGAAGGCGAGGAGCGCGGCGGCGATCCAGACACCGATCGGCGTGTTGCGGACCAGGCGTCCTGCACGCGAGGGGGCCGGTACGGGCGACGAGGGAGCGGCGGTGCCGCCCTCCGCCGTCGTGGTGGGGTCGAGGGTGAGGCTCATGCTGCTGATCCCTTCGGGTTCGTGCGGGGGTCGACCACGCGGTAGAGGAGGTCCACGGCGAGGTTCACGAGGATGTAGACCGCTGCGGTGATGAACACCACCGCGAGGGTGATGGGCAGGTCGCGGTTCACGATGGCGTCCACGAGGGACCGGCCGAGGCCTGGGCGGGCGAAGATGATCTCGGCGACGACGGCGGAACTGACGAGCGAGCCCACCGCCCAGGCTGAGAGCGTGAGACCGGGAAGGATCGCGTGGCGCAGTGCGTGCGTGATCCGGACCGCCGTGTCGCTCAGGCCGCGGGCCCGGGCACTGAGGACGAACGGTTGCGCGAGGGCGTCGTCGAAGGAGGACCGCGTCACCTGGGCGATGAACCCTGCCAGGGGGATTGCGAGCGACAGCGCCGGCAGCACGAGCGACTTGAAGCCGTCGTTACCGGCGACCGGGAACCAGCCGAGAATGACGGCGAAGACGACAGCGAGCATGATGCCGACCCAGAACTGGGGGAGGGATGCGGAGAACACCTCGACCGCGCGGCCGACGCCGTCAAGCACACGCCCGCGGCCCACCGTCAGGAGTGTGAAGGCCAGTGCGATCGCCCACGCGAAGACCATGGCGAGTCCGGCGAGCTGCAGCGTGGGAAGGATCTGCGGGCCGATGATCTCCACGACGGGGACCTTGAAGATGTAGGACACTCCGAAGTCCCCGGTGACGAGGTTGCCGAGGTAGCTGAAGTACTGGACGAGGACCGGCTGGTCCAGCCCGTACTCCGCCCGGACCGCCGCCACGGTCTCGGGGGACGGCGACGAACCCGCGCCGCCCAGGATCGCGGTGACCGGATCACCGGGTGTGAGGCGGAGGACGAAGAACGTGAGGGTCACGGCCGCCCAGAGGACGAAGACACTGCCGGCGACCCGTCGGAGGATGACGCTGCCGGCACTGCCGACGGTCGCGGTGGTGCGGGGTGCCGCGCTGAGGGAATCGAGGGAGGAAGTGCTCATTCGGAATCGACCACCGTGACGTCGTAGAGGTAGGGGAGGGAGAGGCTCGGCTCGAGGGCGAGGGAGGTGAAGCGGTCCCTGCGGAGCGCCACCTGGCTGGCCTGGTTGTAGAGCGGGAGCTGGAGGGCGTTGTCGCTCACGATCTGCTGCGCCTGGTAGTAGAGGTCCTTGCGGACCTCCGGGTCGTCCGTGGCGAGTGCGTCGTTGAGGATGCCGTCGAGTTCCGGGTTGCGGAAGCCCGAGCCATTCGGCACGAAGCCCGCCGACTCGGTGTACTCCGAGGAGAAGACGATGCGAAGCACGTCAGCGGTGTTGGTGTTCCAGTAGTCGGCGCGGAGGTCGTACTCGAAGTTGTTGCCGAGCTCGCTGACGCTGGCACCGTCGCCGTTCTCGATCAGCACCTCGAACCCTGCCTTCTTCGCCGTCGCCTGGATCTGGGTGACCAGGGCCTGGTGCGCCGTGGGCCACCAGTCCGGCGTGTAGGGGAAGTGCACCGTCAGGCGCTTGCCGTCCTTCACGCGGTAGCCCTCGTCGTCGCGTTCGGTCCAGCCGGCTTCGTCGAGCAGGCGTGCAGCCTCGTCGGGGTCGGGATCGTAGACGTGCTCGAAGTCGGGGGAGTAGAAGCCGGTGGTGGAGCTCAGTGGTCCGCCCGCCCGGGTCACGGTGCCGAAGTACACGCTGTTGATGCCCGCGTCCACATAGGCGCTGCGCAGGAAGGCCTTGCGGACGTTGAGGTCGTCGAACGGTGCGCGCGTGGTGTTCAGGATCAGGTTCGTCGGGTTGCCGGGCCGGTCCTGCAGGATGAGTTCGACGTTCGGATCGGCCTCTGCCTCGTCGAAGTGAACCGACGGCATGAGGTCGAGGGCGTCCACCTGTCCGGCGCGGAGGAGTCCGTAGCGCGTGGAATCCTCGGGGACGATTCGCCACTCGATCTTCTCGATGTGCGCCGGGCCCTGGTGCTTCGCGTAGGGAGGCGCCGAGTTGTAGTCCTCGTTGCGGACGAGGCTGACCTTCGACTGCGGCACGTAGTCGACGATCTTGTACGGGCCCGAGCCGACCGGCGCATTGCAGTTCTCGGCCCGCGGACGCTTGAGGGCCTCGGGTGACTCGATGCCGAGGAACGGCTGGGCGAGTACCTCGAGGAACGCCGCGTAGGGACGGTTGAGGGTGACGACCGCCGTGGTGTCGTCGACGACCTCGGTGGAGGTGTAGGGCTTGAGGTAACCGCCGGCCGTGCCGGACTGCGTGTCCGGGTCGACCATGTGGTCGAGGTTCGCCTTGACCGCCTCCGCGGTGAGCTTCGTGCCGTCCGTGAACCAGACGTCGTCGCGCACCGTGAAGGTGTAGGTGAGGCCGTCGTCGGACACCGACCAGTCCGTGGCGAGCCACGGGTGGATGGCACCCTCGCTGTCCTGGGAGACCAGGGAGTCGAGGTAGTTCGCCGCGATCGAGGCCTGGGGCATGTCGCCATCCACGTGGGGGTCGAGGCAGGAGATGTCCTTGCCGGTGGCGAAGACGAACGTGTCGTCCTCGCTGGCTGCGGCTGATCCTCCGCAGCCCGATGTGGTGAGGAGAAGGCCTGCCGCTGCTGCGAGCAGCGCGAGGCTACGGGGTGTGCTGGGACTTGCTGTTGTCACGCGGGGCTCCTGAATCATCGCCCGATGGAGGGCAAACAGGACAGCCAGCGATCACCCGGGCGTGCGGAAGCACGGGAGGGGAGACCAACGAAAGCGTGTAGCTTCTCCATCGGTCCTGGCAGTAGCACCGTTCCCCGTTGCTACACGGGGAGGGTTGCTGCGGCGTCGTCGATCCAGGTCTCTCGGCCGCTCGGGATGGTTATGGCTACAGCTAAGCGCACCGGGCATCGGGTGCGCCAGTGGCCTCCGTCATATTCGGACATGCGGGCCTACGAGAGGATGCACTGCACGTCGACAGAACGACGACGTCCGGCACGACGGCGAGGCCCAGGGGACCCGCACGGACACGACGACGGCGCCCGGGTGATCCCGGGCGCCGTCGTCGTGAAGTGTCAGTAGCTGTAGGTGTCAGTAGCTGAGGCCGAACCCGAACGGGTACAGCTCGCCGTCGGTCGTCTCCTTATAGCCGGGCAGGTCGCTGTACTGCTCGCGGATGGCCAGGCTGGTCCCCGCGAGGGCGAACGGCATCCTGCCCTGCGGGCTCACCTTGCCGGAGAGGATGTCGAACAGGGCGGTGTCGCTCATGCCGAACCCGGCGATGATGCCGCCGGCGTCCCGGAGGCCGCTCGCCTCGTCGAGCACGTAGGGCTGGCGGAAGTACACGTGCAGGATCACCTTGCTGGGGTCATCCACTTCCGACATGACCTCCTGGATCGTCTCGAGGGACGGGGTGACCTTCCATGACTGGGACTTCGCCATGCCCGTGAAATCCAGGACGCTGGACTCCCAGGGGAGCGATCCCCCGAAGCGCAGGCCGTCGTCCGTGCAGGCGGGCGCACCCGAGGTGACGCATGCGTCCGCGGCACCGTAGGGGCTCTTGCCGTCGAGCCCGGCCACACCGTCGAGGGTGACGGGATTGATGTAGTCGGGGCTCAGGCCGGTCGCCGGGCTGTTGCTCTTGTAGGAGCCGGTGTTGGCGTTGTTTGCGGTCACCGAGATCACCACGTGGTCGCTGTCCGCCGCGCTGGGGCGATCGGCCGGGTTCGCGGTGTTGCCGTTGGTCACGGAGTAGCCGTATCCCTTCACGGTCTGCTCGTTGATGTCGCCGAGGATGTAGACGTCCGAGCCCTCCTTGAGGGGCAGGGCCTTCCCACCGGATGGCGTATCGCTGTTCTGCAGCAGCACGGCGGACTTCCGCTGGAGGTCGAGGCCAACCTGCCGGTTCTCCTCGCTGCCGATGGTGGCCCCGGCGACGTCGGGATCCACGTACGGGTCCTCGAAGAGCCCGAGACGGAACAGTGGTTCCACGAGGCGCTCCGCGGCGAGGGTGACGCGGTCCTCGCTGACGAGGCCATCTCTCACCAGGCTGGTGATCACGGTGACGTCGTGGAAGCCGGACAGCACGTCCGTTCCGCCGTTGATCGCGGCGGCGACGCGCTGCGGGATGGTGTTGCCCTCGAGGCCCCAGGCGCGGTCGGTGATGATGCCCGTGTCGGAGTTGACGTAACCGGCGAATCCAAGCTTGTCGCGTAGCAGGTCGTTGACGATCTGCTTCGAGAAGGCCATGCCCGTCTGGTCGTAGGTCACGCCGTCGTACGTCACGTCCACGGGTGCGCCGTAGTACGGCATGATCGACGAGACGCCGGCCTCGATGGCCGCCTCGAACGGCTTGAGGTGGTAGCCGAAACCGCCGCCCGGATACACCTGCGTCTTGCCGAACGAGTAGTGGGCGTCGAGGCCGAGTTCCTGGGGCCCGCCCCCGGGGAAGTGCTTCATGGTCAGCGCCACGGACGTGTCAGGGCTGAGCGAGACGCCGTCCTCCACGGGGCCCTGCAGGTTCTCCACGAGTGAGGTCATGATGTTCGCATTGAGGTCCGCGTCCTCCGTGAACGTCTCGTGGGCGCGGTACCACCGGGGCTCGGTGGAGAGGTCGGCCATGTAGCCGTACATGCCGCGTAGCCCGATGGATTCCCACTCCTCGCCCATGACGTCCGCGAAGTCCTCGACGACGGACATGTCACCGGTCGTGGGATCCTCGCCCGTCCTCGCCGATTCCGCGCCCAGCGCGGCGGCCGCGATGCCGGCCTCCTTGGGGAACGCCGTGAAGGCTCCGGCGGATTCGTTGATGCCGGCGCGGGCGTTCGGATCGATGTGGTTCCGCGCGTTGGACTTGTAGAGCATCGGGATGCCGAGGCGGGTGCCCTCGCCCAGCTCCTGCATGGTGTTCATGTACGTCGCCGCTTCCTGCGGTGTCAGGCTCGTGCTGGCAGCGAAGCCGCCGCCAGGACCGCCGCACACGGCCTTGTCCGCGCTTGTCACCGTGTTGCGCAGGATGAAGCGGTGCATCTTCTGGTTGGTGACGTAGTCGGTCGCGGCAGGGTCCAGAGTGCCGCGGGTCTGCGTCGCCGTGTCACACGCGGCGTTGAGGGTGTCGATCAGCATCAGGCCGGCCTTCTCCTCGAGCGTCATCTGCGACACGAGGTCCGCCACCCGGTCCTCGACCGGTAGGCGCCAGTCCTCGTAGCGGTCGAGCCGGCCGTTGTCGTTCAGGTCCTTGAAGCTGCGTCCCTTGACGGTGATCGTGTCCTTCACGCGGGCCTCGAGGGCGGGAGGCTTCCCGTGGTTGCCCTGGTCCTTCCGGTCCGAGGCCTGGCCCGGGACGTCAGCCGGCAGGGGCGCCGCGCCGGCGGAACCGGCTCCGAGCACGAGGATCAGGGGGATGACGACGGCTCCGACGGCGCGGGAACGTCCGTGCTTCCGTCTCTTCACTGGGTGCATTGCAGTCAACTCTCCGTTGAGTGGTGGGGCTTGCGCCGGTTCGAACCGGCCCTCCCACTGTGACCGCCGTCTCAGTGACGGAGTGAGCTGTTGCCACAAGTTGCCGCCTTGCCACGGTTGCCAGACCCCCCAGGACGGGCAGTAGCTTCCGGCGGACCAGCCCCCGCGGCCGGGGAAAGGTGCGGCAGGTGGAAGGAGGGCGCATGCCGGCAAAGGGCCCTCGAAGGGAGCCGAAAACGCCTCGAGGGCCTGAACTCGGCGCGCTGCCGAATCCAGGCCCTCGAGGGCATGCGACGCCCAACTCAGGTCGGGCGCAGAAACGCGCTGTTCGGAGAACTACGGCCCCGTGAGTCCCATGACCGTGGGTAGCCACATGGACAACTCGGGGACGAAGGCGACGATGAAGAGCGCTGCGGTCAGGGCCCAGAAGAAGGGCATGGTCTTGGCGATCATCGGTTCGATGCGCACCTTGGCCACTCGCGCGGCGACGAAGAGGTTGTTGCCCACGGGCGGGGAGATGTTCCCCAGGCACATGTTGAAGACCATCATCGTCCCGAAGTGGATCGGGTCGATCCCGAGCTCGATGATGATCGGCAGGAAGATCGGCGTGAAGATCAGGATTGCGGGGGTGGGGTCCATCACGGTTCCCGCGAGGAGCAGGATGACCATGATGAGGATGAGGATGACGAAGGTGTTGTCGGTCAGTCCCAGCAGAGCGTCCGCGATGAGCGCGGGCACCTGGGCGAAGGACAGCACCCACGCGAGAATGCCCGAGACACCGATGAGCAGCATGACGATCGCGGTGGTCTTGGCCGCCTCAAGGGTGATCGAGGGCAGCGCGCGCACCGGCAGTGTCTTCTGGATCAGCCCGAGGGCGAGGGAGTAGAGCACCGCGATGACGGACGACTCGGTGGCGGTGAAGTACCCGCTGAGGATGCCGCCGATGACGATGACGATCATCAGGAGGGAGGGGATGGCGCGCAGGAAAACCTTCGCGGCCTGACCCAGTGTGGGACGCTGCCCGCCGCCGAGCTCGGGATGCTTGCGGGCGTAGACGGCGACCATGATGATGCACACCAGCGCCCACAGCAGACCGGGACCGATGCCGGCCATGAACAGCGCTGCGACGGAGGTGCTCGAGACGAGGGAGTAGATGATGAAGGTGTTGCTGGGCGGGATCAGCATCCCTGCGGGTGAGGCGACAGCGTTCACCGCGGCGGAGAAGGCCGGGTCATAGCCGGCCTTGCGCATCGGAGGGGAGAGTACCGAGCCGACGGCGGCGGCGGAGGCGACCGAGGCGCCGGACACCGCACCGAACATCGCGTTGGCGACGACGGTGGTCTGGGCCAGGGAGGCGGGCAGGCGCCCGGCGAGAACCTGCGCCAGATCGATGAGCCGTTGCGCTATCCCACCGGTGTTCATCAGGCCGCCGGCGAGGATGAAGAACGGGATGGCCAGCAGGGCGAAGGAGTTGCTCGCGGCGAACAGGCGTTGGGCCGACGTGACGCCCGCGGCCTCCCAGCCGAGGAGGACGACGATCGCGAGGGCCGAGGGCACGCCCATGGCGACCGCCACGGGGACGCCCAGGGCGAGGCCGATGACGATGCCGCCGATCAGGATGATCGCGGCGAGTGTGACGGGTTCCATGACGGCCTCAGATTCCCTGGTTGTTTTCGTCGATCTCGGGCACGAGTTCTTCCGTGCCGACGAACATGCCTACGATGTGGCACAGCGCGAAGAAGGTGATCAGCACGCCGACGACCGGCAGGATCACGTACACCTGACCCACGCTCACGGGCATCGTCGAGATGTTCTGGCTCCACGCCGTCATGGCGACGTTGTACCCACCGAAGATCATCACGTACACGGCGAAGAACACGATCGACGCTTCCACGGCGACGGCGACGACCCTCTGCAGGGACGCGGGGAACCTGTGCACGAGGACCTCGACGGCGATGTGCCCACGTTCCGAGAACACGAGTGCTGCGCCGAGCAGGGCCAGGACGACGAAGACGTACCGGGCCGACTCCTCGGTCCACGACGCAGGGGCACCGAGTACCTGACGGGAGATCACCTGCCAGGCGACCACGACGACCAGGGCGGCGAAGATTCCTATGCACACTCCCGCCAGGACGCGGTCGATCGACCGTCGCACCGTTTCCAGCGCCGCTACGATCGGCCCGCCGGTCGGACGATGCCCGTCAGTGACTGACGCCCGCCCGGGTGCGGCCGTGCTGCCGCCCCTCTCCGCTGGGTCCTTGCTGCTCATAACTTCCTCCGCTGTGGGGTGCAGCGCAGGCGCTGCTCCGTGGTGTCGTTCAGGGCCGGGTCGAAGACCCGGCGGGAGGGGGCGCACCGGGTGCGCCCCCTGTTCGTTACTCGGCCGCGGCGCGTGCTGCGTCGTAGAGGGCCTGCTGCGCGTCGTTCTCAATGAACTTGTCGGCGAGCGGTTCGAGGACCTTGTCGAAGGCGGCCTCGTCGACCTCGGTGAACGTCGCGCCGGCAGCCTCGGCACTGGCGATGTCCTCCTCGGTGGCCGTGGTCCACAGCCCGGTGTGCTCCTCGTGCGTGGCCGTCCACTCCGTCTGGAACGCGGCGCGGTCCTCCTCGGACATCTCTCCGAGCAGGTCGGAGTTGATGATGAGGTAGTCCAGGCCGACCAGGTGGTTGGTGTTGGAGAAGTACGGGGCCACCTCGTAGTGCTTCTGTGTCCAGTAGGAAACCTCGTTGTTCTCCGCCGCGTCCACGACCCCGGATTGCAGGGCGGTGTAGAGCTCGCCGAAGGCCATCGGGGTCGCGGAAGCGCCCAGCGCCTCGGCCATCGCGATCATCACGTCCGACTCCTGCACGCGCAGCTTCTTGCCGGCCAGGTCCTCCGGAGTCTTCACCGGGGCGTCGGTGGTGTAGATGCTGCGGGCTCCCTGGGTGAATCCGCCCACGACCGTGAGGTTGTTGGACTCCTCCAGCGAGGTGTACAGGTCGCCGGTGATCTCCGGGTCGTGGATGACCTCCATCTGGTGCTCGACGTCGTCGAAGACCTTGGGCAGGTTGAAGACCCGGAAGTCCTCGTTGAGGTTCTCGAGCTGCGTGCCCGAGACGATGGCGAGGTCGACCGACCCCTGGGAGACCAGCTGCAGGGCCTCCTGCTGGGCACCGAGGGTCTCGTTGGGGTACACCTCCATCTTCCAGCGTCCCTCGGTGGCCTCCTCGAGGCGCTCGCCGAAGTGGTCGAGCGCGATGAACGAAGGGTGCTCCTCGGTCTGGTTGAGCGCCACCCGTAGCGTGTGGCTCTCGCCGGCACCCCCGCCCTCGGCTGCGCTGCCGCCGCCGCAGGCGGCCAGGGTCAGCGCGGTGGCGGTGGCAAGAGCCACCACGGAAAAGGTTCTGATGTGCGTCATGATGTTCCTTCTCTGCTCGTCGATGAGCGTTGTGGCAACGTCGGAGGACGGACGTCGGCCTACTCATTACGACAGGTTCCGATTGACCGGACCAAAGTGTTGCCATTTGTTGTCACCGCGGGCTGTGGTCATCCGAGGAGACCTGCAGTTGCCACGAGTTGCCATCGCTGGGCCTAGGATTGGCGCGGAGGTGGAGATGGCTGGAGCGCGGGCTGTGCCCTCTATCTATGATGTCGCACGGGTGGCCGGGGTATCGGCGTCCACGGTGTCGCGGGCTTTCGCACGTCCTGGCCGTGTCAGCCACCAGACAGCCCAGCGGATCTTCGCTGCCGCGGAGGAGGTGGGCTACCGGTCCACGCATGTCACCGGCAGCCCACGGCCTGGGACCGTCCGCACGTCCATGATCGCCCTGGTCATCGCCGACATCCGGAACCCGGTGTACGCCGACATGGTGCGGGGCGCGGAGGCCGCGGCAGCCGAGGCGGGCTACACGATGCTGCTCGCCCACACCCAGGAGTCCGACCGCAAGGAACGCCAGGCACTGGAGCGCGCCATGCCCAGCGTGGACGGGATCGTGCTCTCCAGTTCCCGCATGTCCGACTCGGCGATCCGGATGCTGGCCAAGCAGAAGCCCATGATCGTGATGAACCGGGCGGTGACCGACGTCGCGAGCGTTGTACCGGACAACCCGCGGGGCATCCGGCGGGCGGCGGAGCATCTCGGCGAGTTGGGCCACCGCACCATCACCTACCTCGCGGGCCCGGAGGCGTCGTGGGCGGACGGGATGCGCTGGCGGTCCCTGCGGGAGGCCGGGATGGAACTCGAACTCACGGTCCGCCGCAGTACCTCCCACCTGCCGACCATCCAGGGCGGTGAGGAAGCCGCCGCCGAATGGCTGCACCAGCCCACGCCGGCAGTCATCGCCTACAACGACCAGATGGCGATCGGCTTCGTCCGCGCGCTGCGACGCCAGGGCGTGAGCGTGCCGGGCGACGTCAGCGTCGTCGGCTTCGACAACAGCTACGGTGCCGCGCTCGTGACGCCGGCCCTCACGACGGTCGAGGCTCCGCTGTACTCGCTGGGCGCCACCGCGGTGAACAACCTGCTCGCGTTCTCGGCCGGCGCCGTCTCCCAGTCGAACAAGCTCGTGGTCCTGCCCACGCGGCTCGTGGTCCGTGATTCCACCGCCCTGGCAACGGAGAAGGGCCCGACGACGAAGCGTCGGTGACGCCTGCAACAACGTTCGTGTTCTCTGCCAACAAATGGCAACTCCTTGGTCGCGCGAGTAGTGCCTCGACACGATGAAGCCATGCCTATCTCGATCGCAGCCGAACCAGACCGGCTCCTTCCAGCGGATCCCGGCACCCGCCGGATCGCGCGCGGGCTGCTCGACCTCGTGGAGCAGTTGCCCATCATCTCGCCCCATGGCCACGTCGATGCCGCCGTGTTCGCCGATGACCTGCCGTTCCCGGACCCGGCGACGCTGCTGGTCACACCGGACCATTACGTCACCCGCCTGATCCATTCGAGCGGCGTTCCGCTCGAGCGCCTGCGGATCCATGAGAACTCCTCGCCCCGCGACGTCTGGCGGGAGTTCTGCGCGGCGTGGCCGCTCTTCGAGGGCACCGCTTCCGGGTACTGGCTGAGATCCGAGTTCTCCCATGTCTTCGGTCTCAAGGGTGAGCTCTCGGCCGACACCTCCGACGCGTCGTTCGACACCATCCGGGCGCGCCTCGCCGAACCGGGCTTCCGTCCCCGGACGCTCTTCACGCAGTTCAACATCGAGGTCCTCGCGACCACGGACGATCCGCTGGACGACCTCGCGCACCACGCCGCGCTCGCAGCGGACGCGTCCTTTACCGGCCGCGTCCTGCCGACGTTCCGCCCGGACGCCTACACCAACCTCGCCCACCCCGCCTGGATCGAGAACGTCGACCGGCTCATCAGCACGGCGGGCGACGGTGCCACCGGCTACGCCGGCTACCTCGCCGCGCTGGAGAACCGCCGGCAGTACTTCATCGACCACGGGGCCGTCTCGGCCGATCACGGCGTGCACACCCCGCGAACGCTCAAGCTGGAGTACTCGGAGGCCGAGGAGATCTTCACCCGGGCACGCCGCGGTGAGCGCAAGGACGGCGACCGCGAGCGCTTCGAGGCGCACATGCTGTACGAGATGGCCCGGATGTCCGTGCAGGACGGACTGGTGATGACCATCCACCCGGGGTCGTTCCGCAACCACCACCTGCCCACGTTCGAGAAGTTCGGAGCCGACACCGGCCACGACATCCCCGTTCCCGTGAGCTACACCGAAGCGATCCGGCCGGTCCTCCAGGATTTCGGCACCGCCCAGGACTTCCACCTGATCCTGTTCACGCTCGACGAGACAGTGTTCTCCCGGGAACTCGCGCCGCTGGCCGGCTTCTACCCGGCCGTGCACATCGGCGCCCCGTGGTGGTTCCTGGACGCACCGGACGCGATGCTGCGCTTCCGCTCGGCCGTCACGGAGACGGCAGGCTTCTCCCGCTCGTCGGGCTTCATCGACGACACGCGCGCCTTCTGCTCCATCCCGGCGCGCCACGACGCGTCCCGTCGCATCGAGGCGTCGTTCCTGGCGCGCCTCGTCGCCGAGCACCGCGTCTCCGAGTCTCGGGCCGCCGAACTGATCGTCGACGTCGTGGACCGCGCACCGCGCAGGGCGTTCAAGCTATGAGGAGCCTGACCGGGCTCCCGGACCTCACGCGGACGACGACGGATGCCGGCGATCCGGCACCCGTCCGCATGGTGCACCTCGGGCTCGGCGCCTTCCACCGATCCCACCAGGCCTGGTACACGGCCGCGGCGGATCCCGATCATGAGTGGGGCATCGCTGCCTTCACGGGGCGGAGCCCCGCCGCCGCCGAGGTCCTCGCCGCCCAGGACGGCCTCTACACGCTCGTCGAACGCGATGACGCGGGGGACCGGTTCGAGGTGGTCGGCAGCATCAGCGCGGCGCACCACGGCGGCGACGTCGGCGAGCTCGCCCGGCTGATCGCCGCACCCGGGACCGCCGTCGTGACCCTGACCATCACGGAGCCCGCGTACCACCTCGGCCCGGACGGGCTGCTCGATTCCGACTCGTCCGCAGTCGCGGAGGACCTCGAGGTCCTCCGGTCGTGGCAGCAGGCACGGGCCGGCGCCGCGTCGGGGACTCCGATAGACCCGCCTGGGCAACTGGCGACGGCCGGTGCACGCCTGGTGGTCGGCTTCGACGCCCGACGCCGTGCCGGTGGCGGTCCGCTCGCCGTCGTGTCCTGCGACAACCTGAGTTCCAACGGCACAGCGGCCGCGGAAACCATCCTCGGTTTCGCCCGCCCGATCTCCGAGGAGCTCGCCGCGTGGATCACCGACAACGTCTCCTTCGTCGATTCGTCGATCGACAGGATCACCCCGCGCACCACGGAGGCCGACGTCGACCTCGTCGCCGAGGCGACCGGCTTCCGCGATCTGGCCCCGGTGGTCACCGAACCGTTCCACAACTGGATCCTCTCCGGAGCGTTCCCCGCCGGCCGCCCGGCGTGGGAGCGTGCGGGCGCCATCTTCCCGGAGCGGATCGAGCCCTTCGAGCAGCGGAAGCTATGGCTGCTCAACGGAGCCCATTCGCTGCTGGCCTATGCCGGCCAGCTACGCGGCCACGAGACCGTGGCCGACGCCGTCGCGGATACCCGCTGTGTGGCCTGGCTCGAGGACTTCTGGGACGAGGCCTCGCACCACCTCACCGAACCGGGGCTCGACGTGTCGGGCTATCGTGCGGCCCTGCAGGAGCGGTTCGCCAACAGCCGGATCCGGCACCAGCTGTCCCAGATCGCGGCCGAGGGCTCGAGCAAGCTGCGCATGAGGGCCGTTCCCGTCCTGCTCGCCGAGCGAAAGGCCGGCCGCACGGGACGTGCCTCGGCCCGGATCATCGCCGCCTGGATCGATCAACTGCTCACGGACAGGGCGGAACGGAAGCCCGTCTCCGACGCTGCCGCCGACGGCATCGCACGCATCCTCGAGGGCGATGCGGATGACGTGACGGCGGGGCTGGTGCAGTTTCTCGACGACCGGTTGGACGACGACGTCGTCGCCCTGGTGCACAGCCTCCGCACTTCCTGGCGGGCCTGATGGGCCCGCACACCACCGACCAGGCACACAGTGCCATGCATTCGAAGGGAACATCGTGAAGATCATCGCCGCCGAGGTCATCGTGACCAGTCCGAGCCGGAACTTCGTGACACTGAAGATCACCACCGACGAGGGGATCACGGGTCTTGGGGACGCGACCCTGAACGGCCGGGAACTGGCCGTCGCGTCCTACCTGAACGACCACGTCACCCAGCTGTTGATCAACCGGGATCCGCACCGCATCGAGGACACCTGGCAGTTCCTCTACCGCAGCGCCTACTGGCGGCGCGGCCCGGTGACCATGGCCGCCATCGCCGCCGTGGACATGGCGCTCTGGGACATCAAGGGCAAGGCCGCCGGCATGCCGGTCTACCAGCTGCTGGGCGGTGCGTCGCGGACGGCGCTGCGGACCTACGGGCACGCCTCCGGCCGGGACATCCCGGAGCTGTTCGACTCGATCCGGCAGCACCTCGAGGAGGGCTACAAGTCCATCCGCGTGCAGTCCTCGGTGCCGGGCATCACGGCCCTGTACGGAGTGGCGGCGCAGGCGCAGGCCACGGGGGAGCGCTACGACTTCGAGCCCGCCGGCCGCGGTGCCCAGCCCACCGAGGAGGACTGGGACACCCGGGCGTACCTGCGGCACGTGCCGACCGTGTTCGAGGCCGTCCGAAACGAGTTCGGCCCCGACCTGCCCCTGCTGCACGACGGCCACCACCGCATGACGCCGATCCAGGCCGCGAAGCTCGGCAAGTCGCTGGAACCCTACGACCTGTTCTGGCTCGAGGACGTGACTCCGGCGGAGAACCAGGAGGCATTCCGCCTGGTCCGCCAGCACACCACCACGCCGCTGGCCGTCGGAGAGATCTTCAACACCGTCTTCGACTTCCAGACCCTCATCAAGGAACAGCTGATCGATTACGTGCGGGCCGCGTCCACGCACTTCGGCGGGATCTCGCCGCTGAAGAAGGTCATGGACTACGCCGCGCAGTACCAGATCAAGTCCGGCTTCCACGGACCAACCGACGTCTCACCCGTGGGACTCGCCGCGCAGTCCCACGTGGGCTTGGCGATCCACAACTTCGGGATCCAGGAGTATATGGAGCACAGCGCGAAGACCAACACGGTGTTCGAGCAGTCCATGACCTTCACCGACGGGTACCTGCACCCCGGCGACAAGCCGGGCCTCGGCGTCGAACTCAATGAGGAAGCCGCCGCGTCCTTCCCCTACCAGCAGGCCTACCTGCCCTACAACCGTCTCAGCGACGGCACCGTCCACGACTGGTGAACACCATGAAGATCGTGGTGATGGGCGTCTCGGGCTGCGGCAAGAGCACCGTGGGCGCGCTGCTCGCCGAGGACCTCGGCGCGCCGTTCCTCGACGGCGACTCGCTGCACCCGCAGCGCAACGTGGACAAGATGGCGGCCGGCAATCCGCTCGACGACGCCGACCGGCAGCCCTGGCTCGAGGAGATCGGCCGCCGGTTCGCGGCTGCCGGTCCGGAGTCGCTCGTCATCGCGTGCAGCGCGCTGAAGAGGGCGTACCGCACCACCATCCGCGGAGGCGCGCCGGATGTGCGGTTCGTCCACCTGCACGGCATGGTGGACCTGCTGGCGGAGCGCCTGGCGGCCCGGCCGGGACACTTCATGCCGGCCTCGCTCCTGCAGTCCCAGCTGCAGACGCTCGAACCGCTCGGGCCGGACGAGGCCGGGATCGTCCTCGACATCGCGGCGACACCCGAGGCCCTGGCGCGCCAGGCGGCTGCATGGCTGGAGGCGGGTGGAATCGCAGCCTGAGCGTGTCTCCGCGGACGACGGCGTCGCAGCGATGGTCGGATCGATGATCCCCTGACGGCGCCGGACCGACGGCCGGCAGCTACGCGCGACGCGCGAGTTCCATGAACATCGTCGAGTGCAGGCTGTCCACGTGCGCGTGGGCGATCGCGACTGCTTGAACGACGTCGCGCCTCCGCAGCGCAGCCACCAGTTCGACGTGGTCCTCGTTGGCGCGGTGAAGCGCATCGATGGGGTACGGGACGAAGTGCTCGTACAGCTCGGCCAAGGCTACGGAATGCACGGCGGTAGCCGCACCGAGGTGCGACGCGGCGGCGACGGACCGATGGAATTCATCATCGGCCTGGTGGTATTCGGACCAGTTGGTGGCCGTCGCCATGCGCTGAGTGAGTGCCTCCAGCGCCTCGAGTTCGTCCTCCGTCGCGTCGACGGCGGCGAAGTGGGTGACAGCACATTCGGCGAGGAGGCGCCGGTCCACGAGGTCATGGACGGCTGCGGCGTCCGGCAATCCAAGGGACAATCTCTCGATGGCGGCTGCGGGAGGATCGGCCGCGACGAAGGTGCCGCCGTCACGCCCCCGACGCCGGACCACGATTCCCTCCTCTGCGAGGCTGGCCATTGCGCGCCGGGCCGTCATCGGGCTCACCGAGAGCCCCAGCGCGATGTCGTTCTGGTCCGGCAGTCTTTCGCCCGGCTGAAGAAGACCGAGCGAGATGGAGGCGGCGATGCGGGCGCGGACGGCGTCGATCGCACTGCGCCGCCCGTGCGCAGGCGGCACGGGGGACGGCGGTGCCGCGCCCACCGGTTCCCGCAATCCATCGGTCATGTTCTTCCCCTTCCGTCGCTCCGTCTTGATAATAGTTCAAAGTGAGCTAATATTGCGTGAGCCCCATCACTGCAAGCCAAGGCCGCCATGTCACAGCCCCTTCCGATCCTCGCAGTCCAGTCCGAACCGATCGCGATCGGTGAGCCGCTCTCGGTCTTCGCCGCTCAGGCTTCCGACGCCATCGCGGCGCATCCCGGAACCCAACTCCTCGTCTACCCCGAACTACACCTGTTCGGTGACGGCTACCCCGACCAGGCGCGCACGGAAGCGCTCCAGGAATCGGCGCAGCCTCTCGATGGGCCCCTCGTGCAGGAGCTCGCACAGCTCGCCGGCGACCTCGGTGTGTGGCTGGTGCCCGGAAGCGTCTGCGAGCGCGGGCCCGAGGGGCAGCTGTTCAATACCGCGCTCGTGTTCTCCCCGCAGGGCGAGCTCGAGGCGAGCTACCGGAAGATCTTTCCCTGGCGTCCCTACGAGCCGTACGACCCCGGAGACTCCTTCGTCACCGTCGACCTCGAGGGCTACGGCCGCGCCGGGCTGTCCATCTGCTACGACGCGTGGTTCCCCGAAGTGACCCGCCAGCTCGCCTGGCTCGGCGCGGACGTGATCCTCAACGTCGTCAAGACCACCACTGAGGACCGCGAGCACGAGCTGGTTCTCGCCCGGGCCAACGCCATCGTGAATCAGGTGTTCATCGTCAGCGTCAACTGCGCCGGCCCCACCGGGCGCGGTCAGAGCCTCATCGTCGACCCGGAGGGCGCGGTCCTCGAGTCCATCGACCACGACGGTGCCGGGATGATGGCGGCCTCTCTCGACCTGTCGCGTATCGACTACGTGCGCACGCATGGCACGGCCGGGCTGAACCGCATGTGGTCCCAGTTCCGCGCCCACGAAACCCCGATCGAGCTGCCGATGTACTCCGGCCGCATCGATCCCGCCACCTGGACCCCCGCGTCCACTGCCCGTCAGGACTAGCCATGCAGACCTCGTCCCAGCTCACCCGCACCCTCCGGCTGCCCTCGCTCGTCCTGTTCGGGCTCGCCTACCTCACACCCCTGATCGTCCTGGCGATCTTCGGCGTCATCGCCGAGGCGACCGGCGGCGCGTCGCCGTCGGCCTACCTCCTCGCGCTCCTCGCCATGCTCTTCACTGCGCACAGCTACGGACGCATGGCCGTCGCGTTCCCCGTGGCGGGTTCCGCCTATACGTACGTGCGGCGGACCATCGACGCCCGCGTCGGGTTCCTCGTCGGGTGGGCCATCCTGCTCGACTATCTCTTCCTGCCGATGGTCATCTGGCTCATCGGCGGGTCCTACCTCACCGCGCAGTTCCCCGGCACGCCGATCTGGGTGTGGATCCTGGCCTTCGTGCTCGTGACCACCGTGCTCAACGTCATCGGGATCCGGGTCGCCGAGAAGGCGAACTACCTCCTGATGGCGTTCCAGCTGCTCGTCATCGGAATCTTCGTGGCGCTGACGATCGGGACCCTCGTCAGCACGTCGGGTGCCGGTGCGCTGGTGAGCTCCGAACCCTTCATCAACCCGACGGCGAGCCTCGGTACCATCGCTGCCGGTGCGGCCATCGCCGCGTACTCCTTCCTCGGGTTCGACGCCGTCACGACCCTCACCGAGGAAACCGTGGAGCCGAAGAGGACCATGCCGCGGGCCATCATGCTCATCGCGTTGATCGGCGGTGCCATCTTCGTGTCCGTCTCCTACGTGACCCAGCTGATCCGCCCCGGTGGGACCTTCGAGGACTCCGCCTCACTCGCCTCCGACATCGCCCTGCAGATCGGCGGCCAGCTCTTCGGTGCGATCTTCCTCGCGGGCCTCGTCGTTGCGCAGTTCGCCTCCGGCCTCGCCGCCCAGGCGAGCGCATCCCGACTGCTCTACGCGATGGGCCGCGACGCCGTGCTGCCGCGGAAGGTGTTCGGCTACCTCCACGAACGGTTCCGCACGCCGGTCGTCAACCTCGTGATCACCGGCATCGTGGGACTCGTGGCGGTCTTCCTCGACGTCGCCACGTCCACCTCCTTCATCAACTTCGGCGCCTTCACCGCGTTCACCCTCGTCAATGTCTCCGTCATCGCCTACTACCTCCGCGAGAAGCGGACGGGGCGGAGCCTGAACCCCCTGTCCTACGTGGTGATCCCCGCCGTCGGCGCCCTGGTCGACGCCTTCCTGCTCACCCAGCTCGACCCCACGGCGATCACGCTCGGCCTCGTCTGGCTCGCAATCGGCATCGTCGTGCTCGCCGTCATCACACGTGGCTTCCGCTCGGCGCCGCCCGAACTGGCGTCGGTGGAGAAGGAAGTCGTTTCATAGGAGGTATGCGCATCACCCTCGGGCAGCTCGCGTCCGGCCCGGACACCGCAGCAAACCTTGCCCGGATGGAGGAGGTGGCTGCCACTGCGGCCGACGCCGGTTCCACCCTCGTGGTCTTCCCCGAGTACGCGAGCTACGAGAAGAGCCGGGTGGACAGCTCGTTCGTCACGGCCGCGGAACCGCTCGACGGCGTCGTGGTCCGGTCGCTGGCGGCGATGGCGCGGCGGCACGCGGTGACGGTGGTGGCAGGGGTGATCGAGACCTCCGAGGAACGCGACCGCGCCTACAACACCATCGTCGCGCTGGACCCCACAGGGTCCCTGATCGCGGCCTACCGCAAGGTGCACCTCTTCGACAGCCAGGGCTTCCACGAGTCCCGGCACATCAAACCGGCGCCCGACGTCGCGCCCGTCACCTTTCCCCTCGACGGCACCGTGGTCGGACTGCTCACCTGCTACGACCTGCGGTTCCCGGGAGTGGCCCGGGCGCTGGCGGACGCGGGAGCGCAGGTAGTCCTGGCGCCGTCGTCGTGGGTGCCCGGACCGGGTAAGGCGGACCAGTGGGATGTGCTGCTCCGTGCGCGTGCGCTGGACAACGGCGTATTCGTTGCGGGGGTGTCCCAGGCCGAGCCGGTGTCGATCGGCCGAAGCATCGTGGCCGGGCCACTCGGAGAGGTGCTGGGCGCGTGCGGCCCCGCGGCGGACGTCCTGACCGTGGACCTGCAGCTTGGGGCGATCGCGGACGCGCGCCGACAGTTTCCCCTGGCGATGCAGCGTCGCGTGTAGCGGCAGTCGCTGACGCCGCGCTTACGCGGCTGTGGGGTGCGCTGTCAGAGCCCGTCAGCCGCATGGAAGGTGCGCAGGGCCTCGACCACGAGCTTGTGGTCCTCGAGCTGCGGCAGCCCGGACACCGTCACGGTGGCCACGGGTCCCACGCCCCGGACGTACAGCGGGAACGAGCCCCCATGGGCGGCATGCGTCGAGGTGTCGAACATCGGGTTGTCCTCGGCGTGGCCACCGTTGCGGCGCGCACGGAGGCCGACGAGCAGCGACGGCACGAAGTAGCGGGCCGCCGTGCGGCTCTTCGCATCAAGCCAGTAGTCGTTGTCGGGGGTGGCGCCGTCGAGCGCGGCGCGGAAGAGGATGTGGTTCGGCTTGCAGATGCTGATCGCGATCGGCAGGTCGCGGCTGACGCCGAGCTGGACGAGGAGCTGCCCGAGTGCCACGGCGTCGTCGTTGGTGAAGCGGGTGAACTGGAGCTCCGCGACTTCCGCCTCGACCGTCGAGATGAGCGACTCGAGCGCTGCGGCAGGCTGGTCGTCCCCGCCGTCCGGATCGAATGGGACGAGGATCGCTGCAGAAGCTTCATTGCTCATTCGCCTAATGTACGTCGTTGACGTCCCCCGATGGAATCTACTTCGGTCGTATAGCGAATTGCCGTAACAGGTACCATTCCGCGCGCTGTATCGGGCCGGGAGATCTACTTCTTGGTCCGGCGGCTCCCGCCGTGCCAGTCCTCCTGCAGCCCGGCCTCATCCTCCTCTACGCCGAAGCTGCGCAGCTGAGGGCGTTCCCGCAGGCTCCTCTTGAGCTCTGCGAAACCGGGGAAACGCGCCAGGCCCAGCACGTGGTCCCAGAGTTCAACCGCCTGGTCGGGCTCGGGCAGGCCGCTGATCACGGGACCGAAGAAGGCCACACCCTCCGGTGGCTCGAAATGGATGATCGGCGTGCCGACGTCCTTGCCCGTCAGGGACAGGGCCTCGTCCGTCTCCGCCTGGATGGCGGCGTCGAGCGAGGAGTCCTCCAGGGCGTCCGCGAGCTGTTCGGGCAGTCCGGCCTCGGCGAGGACCGGCACCAGGAAGTCCGCAGTCCCGCGGTGGCCGCCGTCGGAATCGTCCTTCTGCGTGTCGAAGATCCGGGTGCCGAGTCGCTCGTAGAGGCGCCCGACGGCCTCGGGTCCGTGTTCCTCCCGGGTGCGTGCGGCGACCCGCAGCAGGCGCAGGCCCGCGGTATGCCCAACTTCGTAGCCGGCGGGAAAGTGGGCGTCGTAGTCGATGGCGGCGTTGAGCAGGCGGAGCGAGATGAAACGCCATTCCACCGAGTAGTCCCGCTGCTCCGACACCATGCGCACCCACTTGCTGGTCATCCAGGCGAACGGGCAGACGGGGTCGAAGTAGAACCGGATGTCGGGGGAGGTCATGACTTCACGCTAGGGATGTTCCCCGTCGAGGGTCAAGGACTCAGAGTCCCGGCACGCACGGGCCGGTGCCGAGCAGTGCGAGGCCGGCGCGGTCGCCGTCGCCGAAGGAGATCTGCCCGATGTTGTCCGCGTACATGAGCTGATGAGGGTCATCGACGTGATCGAGCCCGACGACGTGCCCGAGCTCGTGCATGATGGTCGCTTTCAGGTACGCACGGCCATCCGGGTACTGCAGGGTCTCGGCGGCATCCGGAGCGTCGAGCTGCACCTGCCCGCCCACGTACACCAGTGGGTGTCCCGGTGTCTGGGCGTAGTCGCTGCCGCCGAGCCCGGCCACGTCGCCCTCGAGTCCGGGGATCTCGGTGGGGCCCGTCCACGTGATGAGCACCGGGACCCACCTCTTGCCGTACAGCTCCGGCTGGTACAGGTCGCGGTCCTCGGTGGGCGCCTCCGTGGTCGTGCCGTCGTCCACGAACTGCAGGCCGGTCGCCGCCGAGACCTCCGCGACGGCCTTCTGGACGAGGCCCTCGGACCCCGCCGGTGCGTTGTCCGGCCGCACGACGTAGTGCACGGGTCGGCAGGGGTCGTATGCCACCCACTCCTGGTCCTCGACCGGCGACTCCATCAACGTGTACGCGTTCGACGCCGGTGCGGGCGGCGGCGCCCCGAGCGGGACGTCGCCCGCCTCGACGCCGCGGGGCGGCACCTCGGCGCCGGGCAGGTACGGCAGGGCGGCGGGCAGCACGTAGCGGTCGAACAGCGTCGGCGTCAGGTACAGGAAGACGAGGAGCGCAAGTGCGCCAACGGTCCCGAACCGCAGCCTCACCCTCGGCGACCGGCGGCGCTTCTTCGGTGCCGGACCGGGGCGCCACGGCGGGGGAGCAGACGCCTGACGGAGGGCGTCGTCGAGCGACCATTCCGGGATCCTGCCCGACGGCGACCGGCGCACGCCGTTCATCCGGGCGTCGCGGCTCTCGTGGAACCACTCGCGATCCATTGCGCCCATTGCCCCGAGCCTTCCGTTTGGATGATCCTCGTTCATCCTGCTGCACGTGCCGGGACGGTTGGCCCGATTCGGGGCGACCTTGGGCAAAGCTGCGCGAAGGCTGATGCGGGTACGGCGAAGGATGGCTGCTCGGCCTGGCGCGGTGGCTCGGCGACCGGATGTGCCGACGGCGAAGGCTTCGGTGGACCGGGTGTGGCATCATGCGCGCGTTTCACCAACAGAATGCCTCTGAATCGACAGAATGACTCTGATTCGGCGTGTTGCCCTGCGACACGCATTTTTCCTCGGAAACGCGTGCACGAAGCCGCACGGGCCCGCCGTTCGGGAGCTCCGGTAACCCTCAGTGGGCGCCGGCCGAGAGTCCTTCACGCAGCACGCGATCGGCGAGCGGAGATGCCGCCGGCAGTGCACGGGCGATCTGCTGGGCAACGTGCAACGACACATCGGACGTCCGCGCGCAACTGTCCAGAAGCACAGTCCACAGCTGTTCGACGGTGTCGCACACAGTGCTGGTGCCCGTGCGTCCCGCGAGGGTCCAGGCGTCGCCACTCACCCGCACGACGGGCCCGCCGGGCAGTCCGGCGGTGATCGAGTTCACCACCTGGGCCACGACCAGGAGGTCCCGCGTCGTCCGTACCGGTCCGAGCGCCGGATCGGCGACGACCGTACGGCCGCATGCCCCACACATCAGCAGTCCGGTATCCGGGTCATGGCATGACGTCGCCCGAGTTCGGACCGAGGGTCTGACCGACGAACAGGTTGCCGCCGGGATCGCTCGCGAGGAGAAGCGCGGTCGGAGCCACCTCGGCCGGCACTCCGAACCGCCGGAGTGGCAACTCCGCACGCTTTGCAACCTTCCAGTCCTCCGAGATGCCGTCGACGAGCGGTGTCTCGATCGGACCCGGCGCGATGCAGTTGGCCAGGACGTTGTCGGCCGACACCTCGAGGGCAAGGGCCTTCGTCATCCCGATCACCCCGGCCTTCGCCGCACTGTAGTGGCCGAGGCCCGTGCCGCCCTTGATACCCAGCTGGGAGGAGATGTTGATGATCCGCCCCCACCGCTGACGACGCATGGGGCCGACGACCTCGCGGCAGCAGAGGAACACGCCGGTGAGGTCCACGGAGATGGTCTCCGACCACATCGCCAGCGTCATGTCCTCGATCGGGGACTCGGTGAGCAGCCCGGCGCTGTTGACCAGGATGTCGATGGTCCCAACCCGGTCCCTCGCGGACGCGAAGGCACTCCGCACGCTGTCCTCGCGCGCGACGTCGACCTCGATGACCCCCGGGCCGGGGGCACGGTCCAGCACCACCACCGTGTCCCCCTGCGCTTTGAATCCCTCGGCGATCGCCGCCCCGATCCCACTTGCGCCTCCGGTCACGACGACGGTGCGGGGACTGCCGGCACCCCGTGGCCCGCCGACCGCCGTCATGCCCGCATCTTGATGGTCAGGCCGCCGTCCACGATGAGCGACTGCCCGGTGATGTACCGGGAGGCGTCCGAGGTCAGGAACCCGATCACGTCGGCGACCTCCTCCGGCCGGCCCACACGCCCCCACGGGATGTCCTTGCCGGCCCGCTCGAGGCCCTCGGGACCCAGCGAGTTCACCGGGTCGAGGGACTGCGGCGTCTCGATCAGGCCGGGAATCACCGCGTTGGCGCGGATCTGCCGCGGCCCCAGTTCCGACGCGACGCTCCGGATGAGCCCGAGGACACCCGCCTTGGCCGAGGCGTAGTGCGCGTGTTCCTCCCACCCGTACACGCCGCCGGCGATGGAGGACACGGCGACGAGCGCACCGGGTCCGTCCATCCGCTGTGACGCGGACCGGAGCGTACGGAGCACGCCGGTCAGGTCGACGTCGAGCATCGCGGTCCAGAGGTCGTCCGTCAGCTCGTTGAGGGGAGCGTTGCGGAGGATGCCCGCGTTGGCGATCGCGTAGTCCAGGCGTCCGTACTCGTCCAGGGCGCGCTGGGCGAAGGCGTCCACAGACTCCGTGGACCGCACGTCGACCTCGTGGATGACGCCCTCCCCACCGGCGGCCCGCACGCCGGAGAGGGTTTCCTCCGGGTCGTGGGGGTCGCCGGGGAAGGTGCCGATGATGGTCCGGACGTTCCTGCCGGCGTAGTGGACGGCGAGCGCGCGGCCGATACCGCTGGCGGCGCCCGTGACGATGGCTACCTCAGACTGCTGCATGCGGCTCCTCGAGGGCGACGGCCGCGACGGGACGTGCGGCGATCATCAGGACGCCGGAGAGCAGGGTTCCGACGGCGCCCACCCACAGGGCAGCTGCTCCGGTTCCGGCTGCAGTGGCGACGATGGTGAAGAGGGCTCCACCGATGATCGTCCCCGGCTGGCTCATGGCTCCGATGAAGGCGAGCCCGGTTGCACGGCAGCTGACGGGGTAGCACTCCGCCATGAAGTACTGGATGGCGGCGTAGGGGCCCACCAGGAAGAACAGGCCGGTGCCGTAGGTGAGGATGATCAGGAACGGGCTCGATACCAGTGGGCTCAGCATCACGGCGAAGGACAGGCCCGAGATGATCCACCCCACGATGATGGTCCTCTTCCGGCCCACCTTGTCACCGATCCAGCCGTGGAAGACGTAGCCGAAGTAGGCGAGCATGTTGATGACGATCAGCAGCAGGAAGGCGTCGGTCAGCTGGACGCCCTTGGCGTTGGCGAGCACCGAGGTGCCGAGGACGCTGAAGATCGCGATGCCGAAGAAGTTGAGGATCCAGGCGAGCGAGAAGACGATCGTGTTGCGGCGGAACTCGCCCTCCCAGATGCGCTTGAGCGGCGACGTCGAAGAGTGCTCGACGCCGTAAGCGGCTGCGAGCGCGTGGGCTTCGTCGCTCTTGCCGCCCTTCTCCAGTTCGGTGAGGCGCTGGTGCAGCTCGAACTGCGGCGTCTCCTTCAGCTTGCGGGCGATGAGCAGAACGATGATGATCGCCGGGAGGGTGGCCATGAGGTACAGCGCGCGCCAGCCCAGGAGAGGGAGGAACGCCAGCCCGAGGGCGCTCGCGAGGAGGAAGCCCAGCGGCCAGCCACCCTGGATGAAGGAGTAGTGGAAGCCGGGACGCTTGCGCTTCCGCTCGTCCTCGGTGACCTGGTAGACCTCGTTCATGTAGGTCGCATTCACGGCCTGCTCCGAGAAGCCCAGTCCGCCGAAGGACCGGACGAGGACCAGGAGCGCGTTGCTGGCGAAGCCGAGGGTCGCAGGGATGAGGGCGGTGACGCCGGAGATGACGGCGGTGCCGCCGACGGTCAGCATCATGCCCTTCTTGCGGCCGAGGCGGTCGATCACCGGTCCGATGCCGAAGCAGACGATGGCCGTTCCGACCGCGATCCAGGTGTTGACGGCGTACGCTTCCGGCGCCGTCCAGCCGAATTCGTCCTGCATGGCGGGCAGGAGCGTGCCGAACAGCCCGTAGTCGAAGACCGCAACGGTCCAGGCGCAGAGGGCGAGGATGGTCGCCGTGCTGGTCTTCTTCTTCGAGAACACCGGGAAATTGCGCTGCTCGTTACGCGTCGGTGTCGAAAGGTCGACACCGGCCTCTTTGATGGACATCAGTTCGATTCCTTTCGGGGATTGCGTGCCAGGAACGAGTCGGCGATCTGGTCGAACGTCTGCCAGGTGACGCCCTCGTGGGAGTTGAAGTGCTGGATGAGGCGCTCGAGCATGAGCAGGACCTGGGGCCGGCCCGAGACGTCCGGGTGGATCGTCATGGTGTAGACGGCGGAGTCCATCTCGGCGTAGACCCAGTCGAACTGGTCCCGCCACATCTGCTCGATATCCCGCGGGTTGACGAAGCCGTGCGAGTTCGGGGAGGCCTTGATGAACATCATGGGAGGGAGGTCGTCGAGGTACCAGTTCGCCGGGATCTCTACGAGGTCGGTTTCGTGGCCGCGGACGAGGGGCCTCATCCAGGCCTCGGCGGGCTTGGTGTAGTCGATCTTCGTCCAGCTGTCCCCGACCCTCACGTAGTAGGGCTCGAAGTCGTTGTGCATGAGCGAGTGGTCGTACTTGATGCCGCGCTCCAGCAGGATCTCGTTGGTGATGGGCGAGAACTCCCACCAGGGAGCCACATACCCGGTGGGCCGACGCCCCGAGACCGTTTCGATGAGGTCGATGGACCGGTCGAGGATCGCCGTCTCCTGCTCGCGGGTCATGGCGATCGGGTTCTCGTGCGAATAGCCGTGGACGCCGATCTCGTGACCCGCCTCCACGATCATCCGGGTCAGGTCGGGGAAGGTTTCGATCGAGTGGCCCGGAACGAACCAGGTGGAGGGAAGGGAGTACTTCTCGAAGAGTCGCAGGATCCGCGGCCCTCCGACCTCCCCACTGAAGAGCCCGCGGGAGATGTCACAGGGGGAATCCTCGCCGCCGTACGAGCCGAGCATTCCGGCAACTGCGTCGACGTCTACGCCAAAGGCGATCTGGATATTTTTTGTCATGGGGTCGGCCTTTCCTGGTGGGGATGGGGGACGGGCGGTCGTTTCTGGGAATCAGGGTCTGCCGCGCTCGCGGACGTGGCGGGCGACGTCGTCGGGAGACAGTCCGAGAGCGAGCAGCGCGTGCAGGAGGGTGCGCGCCTGGGACGGACGGAGCAGCCCCGACGGGATCGCGCCGACGTCCTCGAGCGTCTTGCCGCCACCGGCGCCATAGACGCCGCGCACCGGTCCCGCATGGACGCGGGTACTGGTGACGACGACGACGCCGTCGCGCACCGCCTCGCGCACCGCGTCGCACAGCTCTGCGTTTGCATTCCCCAGCCCAGTAGCCTCCAGGACGATCCCGCGTGCCCCGGCTTTCAGGGCCGCAGCGAAGAGGAGCGCATCCGCGCCGGGATAGGAGGGGACGATGTCCACCCGCACGGAAGACCCTGACGGGGGAGGGGTGAGGGGAGACAGGCGCTCAGGAACTGGTCCCAGTTCGACGATGCCGGTACTCGAGACGGACCCGGCGGGTCCCCGGTCCGGGTTGCCGAAGGCATGGAGCCGGGCGGTCTCCGTCTTCCGGGTGCCGGGAAGGGCGAAGACCTCCCCGTCGAACACGATCAGGGCGCCCCTGCTCCGCGCCTCGGGCGACGCCGCGAGAGTGATGGCGGCGCGCAAGTTCCCCGGACCGTCCGGATCCTCGCTGTCGGCCGCGCGTTGGGCGCCCGTGAACACCACCGGCCGGGGGTCGTCGTGGAGGAGGTCGGCGAGGTAGCCCGTCTCCTCCATCGTGTCGGTGCCGTGGGTGACGACCACGCCGAGCGTTTCCGGGGATTCGAGGGCGCTGCGGATCGCTGTGCACACCGCGAGCATGTCGTCGAAGGTGAGCAGGTAGGAGCCCTTCTGCATGAGATCCACGACTTCCACGGCGAGGGTGCTCTCCCCGGCCGCCTCCAGGACGGTGCTGCCCGCATCGGCGGCGACGGTCGCGCCGGCTGAGGAGTCGGTGCGGGAGGCGATCGTTCCGCCTGTGGCCAGCAGCACGACCTGCCCGGTAGGGGTGGATCCCATGAGTTCCGACTCCTTACCCAATCGTTTGGGTGGCCTCCTGGAAAACTACCGACCAAAAGGGGACCAGAGGTTTTCAGCGAGGAGACCTAGAATGTTCCTCAACCAACCCAATCGTTTGGGTCGATTGAGGAAAACCCTAGGATGTGGTCTGGGTCTCGTCAATGGAGTCTTCGAGATTTCATGCGTCTGAAACAATTCCGGAAGTGGAAAGAAGGGGGCAGGCGTGAAGGCACCAGGCAGGGGGCGTGCGGCGGTCACCTTGAAGGACCTCGCCGCTGAGCTGGGAATCCATGTCTCCACCGTCTCGCGGGTGTTGCACTCCGAGACGGACGTGGCGCGAGGGGCGGCGTCGACGGAGACGGCTCAAAGGGTGCGCGAGCTGGCAAAGTCGAGGGGTTACTCACCCGACCCTCATGCAACCAGCCTCCGTACCCGCAGGACACGGGCCATCGGCGTGATCGTGCCGCGGCTCTCCGACCTCGTCCTCGCAACCATGTACGAGGGCGTTGAGGAGGCCGCAGCCGAGAGCAACCACTCGACCTTCGTGATGAACTCCCACGACGACCTCGACGAACAGCGACGTAAGGCCGAGATCATGCTCGCGCGGCGCGTGGACGGGCTGATCCTCGGGGACGTGCATGCCGGCAGCAACCTGGTCGACGACCTCACCGCCCGCCATGTGCCCTTCGTCCTCATGAACCGCCGCTACCCGGGATTCCCCTCATCGACCTGCGACGACACCGCAGGCGGACGCCTCGTGGCGGACCACCTGTGGGACCTCGGGCACCGGTCGGTCGCGATCCTCGCGGGTGAGCCCTATGCCAGCACGGGAGTGGACCGGACAGCCGGGTTCGTCGAGCGGTGGCACGAACTGGGCGGCGAGGTGCCGGGAGACCGCATCCTGTACTGCCGCTTCGACACGGAGGGTGGCCGGAAGGCAGGCGACGAGCTGCTGGCGCTCAAGGGCGACGTGCCGACGGCGGTGTTCGCCGTCAACGACTTCGCGGCCATCGGCGCGATGGGTGCCTTCCGGGCCGCCGGGCTCGTCGTCGGTCAGGACATCGCCGTCGTCGGGTTCAACGACACGTCCCTCGCCGCGCAGCTCCCCATCCCGCTGACCTCGGTCCGCTCGCCCATGGTCGAGATCGGGCGGACCGCCGTCGGGATGCTGCGGCGGGTCATGAACGGGGAGGACGTTGCATCGGTGCGCCACGCGCCGGAGCTGGTCGTACGGGAGAGCAGCGAGTCAGCCGGCGTGAGCGCGCGGCGCCACGTCCCGACCGGCTGACCAGCCCCGCCTCACTCCCAGACGGCGCGGCGGGTCCTGGCCGCGTCGGCGCGGGCAACAAGGGCCTGCTCCATCGTGACGGGCTCGAAGTGCGTCACCGTCCCCGGCGCGCTGCGGGCGACGACGTCCATGTCCGCACTGATGACCGTCGCGACCATCGCGTAGCCGCCCCCGGAGACCGCGTCGCGGTGCAGCACGATCGGCTCCTTGCCGCCCGGGATCTGGATCGACCCGACCGCATAGCCCGCGTCCACGATGTTGGACGGATCCGAGCCTGCCCCGAAGGGCTGCGTACGCGGCTTCCAGGCGATGTCGGGTCCGGAGTAGCGCAGGCCCGTCCGGTCGGCCACGGGAGTCAGTTTCCACGACGCGCTCACGAGGGTCTCCATGCCCTCAGCGGTCAGCCGGTGGTCGTACAGGCCCGGCAGGATGCGGACGGTGACCTCCTTCGCATAGGCCGGCCTGAGGTCCTCCGGGATGGATTCCCGAACGGGACGGGGGCCGGACGGCTCTACGGTGCCCACGGGGACCGTATCCCCGGCCTTGAGGGCGCGGCCCTGTAGGCCTCCGAGGGCGCCGAGCGCATAGGTGCTACGGCTCCCGAGGACCAGGGGCACATCGATACCACCCTGGACGGCGATGTAGTAGCGCGTTCCGCCCGAGAGCATCCCGAAGGACACCTCGTCCCCGGCGTAGAGGGCCAGTCGGGTCCACTGCTCCGTAGCCGTGCCGTTGATCCTGACCTGCACGGGCGCGCCGGTGACGGCGATAACGGCGTCGGTGTCGGTGGTGAACTTCGGTCCGAGGTAGGCGCACTCGAGCACGGCGTCGGTCTCGGCGTTGCCCACCAGAGCGTTCGCCATCGAGGCGGACAGCTGGTCCATGGCACCGCCCTGGGGAATGCCGACGTTGTAGTAGCCGAGGCGGCCCAGGTCCTGCACCGAGGTGGCGAGGCCGGGTTCGAGGATGTCAAAGGCCATGGAGCTTCTCCAGAATGTCCCGGTTGTGGGCGGTTGGGTCGGCCAGTGCCTTCTGCAGGTCGAAGGTCACCGGTGCCTGGCGGTAGGTGAAGGTCCCGGCGTCGACCTCGGCCTGGATCGCTTTGTATTCGCCTTCGTCGACGGGCCGGAACTTCACGATGTCTCCCGGCCGGAAGAAGATCATGAAGTCGGAGAAATCGGCGAGCTTCTGCGCGGGGTCGAAGATGGGCGCTGCGGCGATACCGAACATCTGGTATCCGCCGGCCCCCCGGACCGAGTAGATGCAGGCAAAGCAGCCTCCGTGGCCCACGGTCAGCGGCGGGGTGTCCGTGCGGGGGCTCAGGTACTTCGGGACCTCGAGCTGCTCCTCCTGCGGAACGATCTGGAACATGAAGGGCAGCCCGGCGACGAAACCCACCATGGACACCAGCCACGGGGACTCGTGGTGCTTGCGGATGAACTCCTGAGAGGACGAGAGGCCGTTCTCCTCTGCCGCGAAGTCCAGGTCGGTACCGTCCGGCCGCTGGTGGCCCTTGCGGAAGCGGGCACCGGTCTCGCGGGTGTACGGGTCGTCGTACCAGACGGGGATCTCGATGATGCGGGTCTGCAGCGTCTGCTCGCTGAGCTGGGCGACCTCCTCCTCCACCTCCCGCACGAGCGATTCCAGCCGGTCCGGCGGGACGATGTCGGGATCGAAGCGCAGCAGGAGGGACGCGTTCGCCGGACAGATGTCCACGACGCCGTCGACGGCGCGCGCCGACAGCCGTGTCGCCATGGCATTCGCCTTGAAGTTGGCGGCGAGGCTCATGCTCTCGGCGATCTCGACGAAGAGGAACTCATCACCGCCCCACGTGTAGCGGGCGGCCTCCAGCTGCTGGGATGCCTGGCTCATGGTTGAACTCCGAGGAGGGCGGGGGTGGACTCGAGGAACTTCGAGTGGTGGGTCACGTCCCGTACTTCGGGCCGCTGGAGGACCGTCGACAGGAGCGGGAGGGTCGTCTTGACGCCCTCAATCCGTATCTCGCCCAGTGCACGCACCGATCGCTGGATGGCCTCGGCGCGGCTCTCGTCCCATACCACCACCTTGGCGAGCAGCGAGTCGTAGTACGGTGCGACGGCGGATCCGGCCACGACGCCGGAATCGATCCTCACGCCGGGGCCGCCCGGCCACTCCAGGCGTTGCAGGGTTCCGGGGCTGGGCATGAAATTCTGCGACGGATCCTCGGCGTTGATCCGGAACTCGAAGGCATGGCCCCGGAACACGATGTCCTCCTGGCGAAGCCGCAGGCTGCCGGTGGCCGCCACGAGCAGTTGCTCCCGGATGAGGTCCAGGCCGGTCACCATCTCCGTGACCGGATGCTCCACCTGGAGGCGGGTATTCATCTCGATGAAGGCTGCCTGCTCCTGGTCCGCGTCGTAGAGGAACTCGATCGTCCCGAGACCGGAGTAGTTGCACTGGCGCCCGAGTTCGATCGACGAGGCGAGGATGGTCTCGCGGACGTCGTCGGGCAGGAGGGGAGCGGGGGCTTCCTCGATGATCTTCTGCTGGCGGCGCTGCAGCGAGCAGTCCCGGTCGCCGAGGTGGATGACGCGTTCGCCGTCGCCGAGGATCTGCACCTCGACGTGCCGTGCGCGCTGGACGAAATGCTCGAGGTACACGGCGGGGTCACCGAACGCCGCCTGCGCTTCCGCGCGGGCGACGTCGACGGTTCCGACGAGGTCCTCCTCCCGGGTCACCAGGCGGATGCCCCGTCCTCCACCGCCGGACGATGCCTTGACGACCAGCGGATAGCCGACGGCCCGCGCGATGGGAAGGGGGTCGACGTCGGGGTCCAGGGCGCCGTCGCTCCCCGGCAGCGTCGGCACGCCGGCATCCTCCGCGGCCTGTCGGGCACGGGACTTGTTGCCCATGAGCTCGATGGCGTCGGCCGAAGGGCCCACCCAGGTGATGCCGGCACCGGTGACCGCGCGGGCGAACCCCGCGTTCTCGGACAGGAAACCGTACCCGGGGTGGACGGCGTCGGCCCCGGACGCCTCCACGGCGGCGAGCACCGCGGTGGTGTCGAGGTAGCTCTTCGCTGCCGACGCCGGACCGATCACCCGGACGTCGTCGGCCAGGGACGCCGCGTAGGAGTCGCGGTCGGGTTCGCTCGCCGCGAGGACCGTCTGCAGTCCGAGTTCCCGTGCCGCGCGGATGACCCGTACGGCGATCTCCCCGCGGTTGGCGATCAGTAGCCGTTCCACCGCTAGCCCTCCGACACCGTGGCGATGATGTCCCCGGGATTCACGGTTCCGGAGTCCTCGACTGCGAAGCTCTCCAGCGTGCCGGCGACGTCACTACGGATTTCGGAGAACTGCTTCATGATCTCCACCACGCCGATGGTCTGGCCCGCCTCGATGGAGTCCCCCTCGTTCGCGAAGGGCTCCTTGTCCGGTGCGGGCTTGCGGTAGAAGATGCCTGGCAGTGGGGAGACGATGTCGGCCACGGGAGTCCTTTCGGGAGGTTGGGTCAGAATCGGGAGGTTGGGTCAGTAACTGTCGAGGGCGGAGCGGACGGCTGCGGCCACCGCGGGTGAGTTGGGCGCGTCCGAGTGGACGCAGACGCTGTCGAACGGGATGGTGAGCAGGGTGCCGTCCGATGCCTCGACCTGGCCGTCCCCGAGCGCACGGGTCACGCGCCGTGCGGCTGCTTCCGGATTGGTCGGTTCCGGCCGGCGCTGGATCAGCAGTTCGCCGGCGGGCCCGTAGTTGAGGTCCACATAGAGTTCGGCGACGAAGGGCACGCCGAGTTCCTCGCAGACGGACTGGTGTGCCGTGCCGGCGATGCCGTAGATGGGGACGTCGAAGAGCAGGGCCACGCGAGCTGCACTCCTCATCAGCTCCGGATCCCGGGCCAGCATGCCGTAGAGGGAGCCGTGGGGCTTGATGTGGTTGAGGACAGCGCCCTCCCGTCGCAGGAAGGCACTGAGGGCACCGACCTGATAGAGGATGAGTGACTCCACCTCGGAGGGGGAGAGTTTCATCTCGCGGCGGCCGAAGCCGACGAGGTCCGGGAGCCCGGGGTGTGCGCCGATCAGTACCCCCTTCCCGTGCGCTGCCGTCACGGTCTCCGCCATCGTGTCCGGGTCCCCCGAGTGGAACCCGCACGCCACGTTGATGGCATCCACGGAGTCCAGAAGTGCCGGGTCATTGCCGAAGGAGTGCAGGCCGAGGGACTCGCCCATGTCCGAGTTGATCATCGGCGTCGTGCGCCGCTCTGGAACGTCCACCATGCGTACACCCTAGTGAGCATGAAGCGGCCGGGATAGAGCGCACTTGCCCTGACTTCGACGTTCCGGCCGGCCGTCGTTCCTGTGCCTGTAGTCCCGGAACGACGACGGCCCCGCCTGCTGCCGGATGAGGCAGCGGACGGGGCCGAGGACCGGGACCGGACCTAGGAGGTCTCGATGTCCTTCGTTGCGTAGTCGAACCGGAAGGTCACCGTCGTGTCGTGGAGCAGGTGCAGCTCGTGGTTGTCACCGTCGCGCACGCCGAACCGGCCGTAGTTCTCGTCCCAGGAACCGTTGACGAGGATCTTGAACTGGTAGCCCCCGGCGGGCAGCTGGAGGGTCTGCTTCCAGGTGTTCTCCGTCGGCTCCCAGACGAACTGCAGTTCGCGGAGGCTCGTGCTCCAGTGGCCGGCTTCACCGAACAGCGGGTCGAAGTCGCCGGAGAGGGCGACCGACTGCGGCTGGTCCTGCCACGCTTCGTCGGCGGGAGTGTCGGTCGGCGCGTGCTCGGGGGCGGTGTCCGACACCTCGAGGGTCGCCGGAACCTCCGGGGGAGTGGGATCCTCGGCGGCCTCCGACGAGGACGCGGGGCCGGACGGCGCCAGGTCCGCCATCGTCTCCGAGACCTCGGATGTCTCGGCCGTCTCGGGTGCGGGCTCGCCCTGCACTGCCTGCGCCTCTTCACCGAGGGATTCGGGCGCCTGTGGTGCGTGCGCGGGAGCTTCGGGCTGCTCGGGCACCGGAGCGCCGCTGATCATGGCGTTGACGAACTGGTCGGGGTCGGTGAAGGCGTGAACTGCCCGGATGCCCTCCTCCGTGGCGGTCCAGGCGCTGCGGCCCTTCACGAGCCAGCCGGCCTTCACGAGCTTCGCCGTCGCCGTCGTCAGGGCCTTGTAGCCGCGGGGGACACCGCCGCCGAGGAGTTCGGCTTCCTTCTCGTCGAAGGGAACCTTCGCCACGGCCTGGGACAGCAGCTCGCTGGGCGCGACGGCGGTTCCGGACGACTGGTGGTCGGCGAGCAGGGCGAGGGTGGTGCGCAGTCGTTCATTGGTGCGGTTCCGGGGGGCGATGGCGGTCTCCTTCGTGGGCTTCATACGGCGGTCTGCCGTCCATCATCACCGAATCGGCGCGCGCCCGGTAGTTGTTTCCACTAACGGATTCCTGCCGGGCGGGCCTGCTGTGCTGGGGATATGGACGGAAGCACCCTGATTTTATCGGAGGCTGGGAAGTCCCGGTGCTTGTGACGAAAGTCGGTGATTCATGATTCTCCCCCTGTTTGGACGACGGCCACTTCATGCGCCCGTCCTTCTGATTGGAAACGGGTCCAGTCAGGCCAGTGGCGGGATGACCTTGGTGGAGGCCAGTTCGTCGAAGAGTTCGATGAATCGATCCTCCGTATCGAGGCAATCGGCGAACCCGTGCTGCCGGGCCTTGATGGTCGAAGTGACGTTGTCGAAGCCCGAGCGGAAGAGGAAGTCGCCGAAGGACCAGCCTGCGAGGTCTTCGTACGGCGTGGGTACGAGGTCGTACTTCGTCACCATTTGCTGCCAAAGGTCCTGGTGCTGCGGCATTGCCTCGGAGAGCAGGACGGGCTGCGGTTCTGCGTAGTCCATCTGGAAGTGGCGGGCGAAGACCGGCCACAGGTGGCGCCACCGGATCTGGTCCCCGTTGGTGATGTTGTAGACCTCTCCGGCGGCTCGGGGTTCCGATCCTGCCCAGACGGTGGCGCGAGCCAGCAGCGACGCGTCGGTCACCTGGTACAGGGCATCGTAGGCGGCGTGGGTGCCCGGAAATCGTAGGGGCTGACCCAGTTCCCGGCAGATGCTCGCATAGACGGCGATGACCATGAGGATGTTCATGGGGTTGCCGACGGCGTATCCGACCACACCTTCAGGACGCAGCATGGTGGCGTCGAAGCCGTGCCGGGCTGCGGCAGCGCGGAGGATGTCTTCCTGTTCGTAGTAGAAGTTGGGCTGGATCAGCCTCGGGTCCCGTTCCTTGGCGGGGGTGTTGAAGTAGCCCAGGTGCGCGCCGTATGCCTTTCCTCCCTGGTACAGGGTGACGTGGCGCAGCGGCGCACCCGCTTCTTGGAGGCCCTGCAGGGCATTCGTCAAAAGAGCGCTGTTGACCTCGATCTGCTCCCTGGTCGTGGGCCGCTCGATGTAGGCGCCGAAAACCAGATGCGTCGTGTCCCGGGCGGTTTCCAGTCCGGTCCGTGCTGCTTCCCGGTCGAGCAGGTCGACGGGCAGGTGTTCCCACCGGGCACCAGCGACCGGTCGGCGGCTCAAACCACGAACGCGAGTCCCGCGGCTCAGATACTCGTCCGCGACATGCCGGCCGATGACCCCGCCGGCTCCGGCGACCAGAACGACCTTCGACTCGTCCGCTTCGCTTCGAGGCGCCGCCGTTGGGTTGATGTCGGCATCGGTCATAGCAGGAAACTCCTTCAACGTCGGGATCAGCACCGGTGGCAGTTGCAGGATTCCGGCTCTTCCGTTCGACGTCAACGATAGCCAGAGGACGTGCTCGTCTGGCGGTGTGCAGCCGGGATGCTCCCTGCCCGGCCGGTGGTGTAGTGGATCGAGTAAAGCGTGCATCCTGTGGTCCAGCTCGCCTGCGCTCGCACCAGTCAGCCGACGACTCGGTGCTAGGCTGCGCCGGATGACGGCTCCCGCGCACACCTCCCTCCCCCGGACAATCGCGCGCATCGCTCTCGGAGCGTTCCTCTTCGCCGCCGGGACCGCTCACCTGACCGTGGCGCGGTCCGAGTTCACGGCTCAGGTCCCGTCCTGGTTGCCGTTCGATGCAGACGTCGTGGTGGTGGCGTCCGGCGTCGTCGAACTGGCGCTCGGAGCGGGCCTGGTGTTCCTCGGGCGGTACCGCGTGCTGGTCGGCTGGGTCGTCGCGGCGTTCTTCGTCGCCATCTTTCCCGGCAACATCGCCCAGTATGTCGATGGCGTGAGCGCCTTCGGACTGGACACCGACGGCGCCCGCCTCATCCGCCTGTTCTTCCAGCCCGTGCTGGTGCTCTGGGCGCTGTGGTCCACGGGTGCGTGGCGGGACCGGCGGATGCTGCGACTTCGCCGGGCGACCGCGGCGCGGTAGGCATGGGCGAACCGGTGCGGGCCCCCGCGGGGCCCCGCACCCCGCCTCACTTCCGGTGCATGGTGACCAGCAGGTACTCCCAGTCCATCGCCCCCTCGGTGCCGGCACTGAAGGCAGCAGCGAGGGACACGAGTTCCGCGTCGAGCGCGGCAGCCCGCTCCGGGGTGGCCGCGAGCGACCTGTAGACGCCGATGGTGGGTCCGTAGTTCGCCTTGAAGTAGCCGAGGAAGTCCTCCGGCCTCTCGAAGTGATCGATCCGGACCGCCCGCCGTTCGGCGTGCAGATCGCGCACCTGCTCGCCGAACAGGGATTCGACGTGCGCCTCGTTGCCCCAGAGCGGCGGCGGCTGAGCTCCGGGAGGGGGCGGCGGCGCATACGGCTTCAGAGTCGCGAACATGCGGCCGATGAAGCCCTCGGGCGTCCAGCTGATCAGCCCGATCCTGCCGCCGGGCCGGCACACCCGCACCAGCTCATCGGCCGTCCGTTGATGGTGCGGGGCGAACATCGCCCCGACGCAGGACACGACGACGTCGAAGGACGCCGTCTCGAAGGGCAGGGCTTCGGCATCGGCAACCACCCATTCGAGATCCACGCCGCGATCGCGCGCGATGCCCTTGCCGATGTCGAGGAGCTCGGGCGTCAGATCCGACGCGATGACCTGCGCCCCCCGTTCCGCTGCGGGGATGGCTGCGTTGCCCGTGCCGGCCGCCACGTCCAGGACGCGGTCCCCGGTGGTGATGGCGGCGGCGTCGACCAGTACCGGGCCGAGGCTCGGGATGAGGTCGGAGGCGACGGCGGCGTAGTTGCCCTGCGCCCACGTCGCACGATGTTTTGCCTTGAGTTCCCGGTCCGCGTCGATCGCGGTTGTCGTATCAGTCATGATGGTCTCGTCCTCCAAGGAATTCCGCCGCTGGTTCTGCCTGACGGAACCAGTGTGTGCGCCGACCGTGTGAGCAGGCGTGTGACGCCGAGGACCTCGGGTGAGGGAGTCAGAGCTGGTGCCGCGCCGCGAGGTATTCGGTCAGCAGCGGGTTATCGATGCGGCGTGCAAGAAGTGCGATGGTCGACAGGACTGCCTCGTCTCCGAGTACGGCTCGTGCGGAGTAGGCGCGGATGGTGAGTTCGTCATGGCCGTAGCGGCTCGACAGCTCGCCCAGTTCCGCGGCCAGGACACGGGCCCGGTACAGGTCACCGGTCAGCGCCGCAGTGCAGGCGAGGTCGAGGTTCCGGCCGCGGAACCAGCGATACCAGGGGTCGGGCTGCACACCGCGCGTGATCCACACCCGCGCGGCGTCGTTCTCGCCCCGGGCCAGCAACACCTGCGCCTTGGCATGGGCCGCCGCATCCATGAAGCAGCGATCGGCGACGGACTCGGCGAGCGCGGTTGCGTGGTCTGCCATCTCCTCGGCCATCTGTGCGTCGTCAGCTGCGAGGTACACCTCGCTCCGAAGGGACTCCACGAACGGTCGGAACGCCGTCCAGTGCTCTGCTGCGATGATGCGCAGGGACGAATCCAGCTCGACGGCGGCGCGGTCGCCGTCGCCTGTCAGGAGGTGCACCCGGCCGAGCATGGCGCGCGCGAACGCCTCCTGCCGGGGACGGGGCAGTTCGACGCTGAGGCGGACCGATTCCGCCAGAGCGGCACGCGCGCCCGGATAGTCCGCGGTATCCGTCGCCAGCATCCCGGCAACGCCGAGTGCCCGTGCCCGCTCGTCGGGCAGGTCCTGCGCGGCGGCATTTGCCTTGGCCAGCCAGACACGGCCGCTCGCCGGGAAGCCGCGCTGTACCGCGAGGAAGCCGAGCTCCCGGTAGGCCGACGAGAGGATCGCGGGATTTCCGTCCCCGGCCAGGGACAGCACGCGGTGCAGGAGATTCGACACCTCGGTGCCGCGGCCGCCCGCCCCGTGGATGAGTGCGCCGGCCAGGGCCAGCAGGGACTGGGCCTGCAGCGTGCAGTCTCCGGTGCGCTCGGCGAGCCCGCCCGCGACCCGGAGGTGTCCGAGGGCGGTTGACGTCGCGCCCGCGGACAGGCAGGCCTCGGCGGATTCGAGGTAGGAGGTGACGACGACGGCGGTTGCCGGCAGCGCACCCGCCTGGATGTCAGGCGCCGCCAGCGCCTGCTGAACCTCGGCGGGCAACCCTTCGCCGAGCTGTTCCTCGAAGATCGCCTTGCAGCGCGCGGCCTTGTTCCGGGCTCCGGCTCGGTCGCCGGACCCCACGAGGGCCCGGACCAGGAGGGCATGGAAATCCGCATTGAGGGGATCCAGTTCGACGGCCTGCGTCCCGAGCCGTATGGCCGTCGAGGTGTCGCCGCTCGCCAGTGCGGCCAATCCACCCTCGTACATCAGGGTCTCGACGAAGTGCCGCAGGCGGTGCCGCTCCACGGTCAGCCAGGCGTCGAAGGCGGGGTAGTCCGAGTAGTCGAGCCCGCTGAGCAGTTCAGCGGACAGCGGCACCGCGGACCGCGGGACGCCACCCATCCCGGCATCCACCCTGGAACCCGGCGGCAGCCGCAGCATGAGTGGGTCACCTCCCACGAAAGCTTCCGGACCCAGCACCCGCCGGAGGTCGGCCAGATACCAGCGCAGCGCTCCGAGTGGGTCATGGGCGTCGGGAAAAAGCATCGCGGCCAGCTGGTTCCGCGGTGTGGGAGCGGGCTGGAGGAGGAGGTAGGCGAGCAGTCCCCACGCTTTCCGGCCGCGGGGCTGCCGGTCTCCTTCGGTCGCCTGCGCGATGGACGGAGGCCCGAGAAGCTGAACGGTGATCCCGGCCATGAACAACTGTAGAGCCGCAGCGGATTGGACGGAACGGTGTCGGGAACGGCGTGCGTGCCGTGGTGCGGCGGGCGCACGACGGCGGCGCGGTAGCTACCGGGCGACGGCGATCGGGTAGAGGTCGGTGCCCTCGAGCATCACGGACTCGATCTTCGCCGACAGGGCGCCGTCCACCTCGGACGCCGACTTCGCGTCGATCCATCGCTGGTCAGCCTGAAAGGCCGCCCAGTTTGCCTTCGGATCGCCGTCGTGCTCGAGGAGGTAGACGAGGACGTCGTCGGTTCCTACGGGGGTCCAGTAGCCGAGGCTCTTCATGTTGTGCTCGATGAAGAGATTGATCGTGTTGTCCCGGAAGCGCGCCATCAGGGCGTCCATCTTGCCCGGGTTGGCTGTGTACGTGCGGAGTTCGTAGGTCATGCGGTGCTCCTGTGCAGACGACAATGTGGACGACGGATGGACGCGGCGGCGGCCACGACCCAGCCCAGCATAGGCACGGCGGGGTCGTGGCCTCAGGAAGGGCGCGGACCCGTGCCGGCGCGCGGCCACGGGCGTCGCCGTCGTCGCGTAGTTGTTCTCCTGCTGTCCAGCCACCACGCCAGGACATGCGGGCTGTCGAACGGGTGGTCCGACGGCCCGCATGTCCCGAAGCGCCTGCGGTCCTGCTACCGGCGGTTCTGTGGGACCTCTTCCTCCACTCCGGGTTCAGCGGCCGCGTCGGCCTTCTCCAGATCGTGCAGTTGCTCTGCATGGCCCCGGGGGGAGTGCGCCTTGTCCGAGCCGTTCTCGTAGGCGTTCTCCGCGTGGAGTGCGAGGTCGAGTCCCCGCGCCTCGACGTCCGCCGGGACCCGGATGCCCATGGTCCGATCGAGAACCGTAGCAAGCACCCAGGTCACGGTGAACGTGTAGGCGAAGACGGCGAGGATCGCGACTGCCTGACGGCCTAGAAGGTCGAATCCGCCGCCGTAGAGCAGGCCCGTCGCTCCGCTCGGCGCCTCCGGTGTGGCGATGAGGCCGATCAGCAGTCCACCCACCACTCCGCCGATGAAGTGCAGGGCCGTAACGTCCAGCGCGTCATCAAAGCCCAGCTTGTACTTCAGCGATACGGCGAAGTAGCAGACGGCTCCGGCGGCGGCGCCGACGGCCAGCGCTCCGAGGGGAGTGACGGCACCACATGACGGCGTGATCGCGACCAGCGCGGCGATGGCACCGGAGGAGGCGCCGAGGGTGGTCGCATGTCCATCACGGATGCGCTCGACCAGGAGCCAGACACAGACACCCGCGCAGGTGGCGGCGACCGTGTTGAAGGCCGCGACTGCCGCGTTGTTGTCGGCGGCGCCGAGGCCGCTGCCGTCGAAGCCGATCCACCCGGTGAACAGGAGCCCTACGCCCAGCAGCGTGAAGGGCAGATTGTGTGCCTTCGGCTGGACGGGCCATGTGCGGCGCTTGCCCAGGACGAGCGCCAGTGCAAGGGCGGCGACACCCGAGTTGACGTGGATGGCGGTGCTCCCGGCGTAGTCGATGGCGCCCAGGGTGTTGGCGATCCAGCCGCCCTGTACCGCCCCGTCGGCCGAGTCGAAGGCGAACACCCAGTGCGCCACCGGGAAGTACACGAGGGTGGCCCACAGACCCGCGAAGACGAGCCAGGCGCTGAACTTCATGCGGTCAGCAGCGGCACCGGCGACGATGCCCGCGGTGAGGCCGGCGAACATCAGGTGCAGGGCGGCCAGGGCCAGGGGTGGCAGGGCGGCATCCGCAGGGGCCGTGAGCAGCTGCCCGAGGCCCGCGAATTCGAGCGGGTCGGCCAGCAGTCCCAGCCCACCGATCGAGTTGCCGAAGACGGCCGAGTAGCCGAAGGCCACCCAGAGGACTCCGACGACACAGAAGGCGCCGAGCACCATGAGCATCATGTTCATGGTGGTCCTGCGGCTCACCATTCCGCCGTAGAAGAGGGCGAGCCCCGGAAGCATCAGCGCGACGGCGATGACGGCGGTCAGAACCCACGCCGTATTGCCGGCGATTGCAGCAGTGTCCATTCGAATCTCCATGACGGCTAGAAGCATGCACTCCGCGACAGTCGCGGGCAGCAGCGTTTCGATACGCTATCCAAATGCTTGGCGACAGCCTTTTCGATGCGATATCGATATCGTTACGGGTGCGTTAACTCTCGGCCGGGCTGTTGACCGCAGCAAGGGCGGCCGCCTGGGTCCGGACTCCGGGAAGCTTTCCCGGAACCCGGAGGAGTGAGGCGAGGGTGGTGTCGGCACTCAGTGTCGAGACGTCGTCGGCCGTGTAGGTGCGCAGGCCGGGGAGCGGCTGGCGGTAGTGGCGCTGCAGGCCTTCATTGAGGCTGAGGGCGGCGGTCGCAGCCGCCTCGGGGTCGACGGCTCGAAGTTCTCCCGAGTCGATGCCCTGCTGGATGATCGAGGAGGCGAGCCGATGCAGTTCGCTGTAGTCCTCGAAGAAGGCGCCGAAGTTCTGGGGTTGCGAGCGTGCCACGCGTTCGAACTCGTAGAAGTCCAGGGGAGAGGCGCACAGCTGGACGGCGTCCGCGTGGAGTACCGCGTAGAGCCTCGCCGCTGCGGGTTCCGACGCCGGTTCCAGTGCCCGTGCCACCTGGAGTGAGCCTCGGTTCTCCTCGAGGAGGGCCTGCAGGATGTGTTCCTTGCGCGCGAACCAGTAGTAGACCGATGACTGCCGGAGTCCGGCGCTGCGGGCGATCTCGCTCATCGTTGTCTCGGCGTACCCCTTGGCGATGAACAGCGCCGTCGCCTCCCGGATGATCTCCTGGCGTGGTGACCCGCCGGCCGAACCGCTCAAGCGCGGCCGGCCCGCTGTGGCTCCCACAGTTTTCGCTGATCCCATTGCTACTCCTCGTATGGTCCGGCTTGAAGACTAGCTGCGGGCCGCAGGCCCGAGCTGCCATCGGGAGCCCGGAGGGGCAGGATTTACGACGTCGAAACACATTCGACACTGCATCGAAATTACACCGCGTGAGACTTTCTATAGCTTATCGAAACAGCGGCCGGCACCGCAGCTACCCAACAGGAGATCGACATGAGTGTGACAACAGCAGAAGCAGCCGTCCAAACCGTCCAGCGCAAGCTTCAGGAGGCGGGCGTCAAGTACGCGATGTCGAGCTTCGTCGACCTCCACGGCAACATCAAGACGAAGTTCGTCCCCCTGTCCCACCTGCCGCAGATGGCCGCCGGGTCGGAACTCTTCACCGGAGCGGCACTTGACGGTCTGCCGCAGGACATCAGCGACGAGGAGCTCTCGGCGCGGCCCGACCTCGACAGCGCAGTGCAGCTGCCCTGGCGCAAGGAGGTCGCGTACTTCTCCAGCGACCTCTACCACGAGGGCAAGCCGTTCGAGGCGGCGTCCCGGAACATCCTCAAGCGCCAGCTCGACGCTGCCAAGGAGCTCGGGTTCACCTTCAACCTGGGGATCGAGACCGAGTTCTTCGTCCTCAAGGACACACCTGAGGGGCCCGTCGAGGTCAGCGACCGGGACAACCTGAGCAAGCCCTGCTACACGGCCCCGGCTGCACTCGACAACTTCGACTGGCTCACCGAGATGGTGGAGGCGATGAACGAGATGGGTTGGGGCGTCTACTCCTTCGACCACGAGGACGCCCAGGGCCAGTTCGAGATCGACTTCAAGTACGCGGACGCGCTCACCATGGCCGACCGCGCCGTCTTCTTCCGGCTCATGGCCAACGAAATGGTCCGCAAGCACGGCTACTTCGCCACGTTCATGCCCAAACCCTTCGCGGACCGTAGCGGATCCGGCGCGCACTTCAATATGTCCCTCGCGGACATCGAGACGGGCGAGAACCTTTTCGAGACGGACAACGATCCCCGCGGTTGCGGCATTTCCGAGCTCGGCTACCAGTTCATCGCCGGCGTGCTCAAGCACGCGCCCGCCATCTGCGCCGTCATTGCCCCGACGGTCAACAGCTACAAGCGGCTGGTCCGCAAGGGCAGCATGTCCGGGTCCACGTGGGCACCGGTGTTCGTCAGCTACGGCAACAACAACCGCACCAACATGATCCGGGTGCCCCTCGTGGGAGGCCGGGTCGAGTGCCGGGCCGCCGACATCAGCGGCAACCCATACCTCGGCGCCGCCATCATCCTCGCTGCCGGCCTCCAAGGCATCCGCGAGAACCTGGACCCGGGGGAGCCGCACACCGAGAACATGTACAACTACACCGAGGCGGAGATCATCTCCAACGGTCTCGGCCTGCTGCCGCGCAGCCTCGGGGAGGCCATCGAGGAGTTCGCGGCGGACAGCCTGTCCCGCGAGGTGTTCGGCGAGAAGATGTACAACGCGTACATCGACTACAAGAGCCAGGAATGGGACGAATACCAGGCCCACGTCTCCGAGTGGGAGACCAAGCGCTACCTCAAGTTCTTCTGATCCTCATGCGCTCCGACTTCGACCTCGGCAGGTTCGAGCTCATTTCCGGCACGGACCTGCCCGCGGCGCACCTCGCTTACGAGACATACGGCGAGCTCGACGACGAGGGCAGCAACTGCATCCTGTTGCCCTCGTACTACACGGGCACGTCTGCGAGCTATAAACCGTGGATCGGGCCGGGCCGGGTGTTCGACCCGGCGGAATGGTTCATCGTCGCGGTGAACCTCTTCGGGAACGGGGTGTCGACGTCGCCCTCGCGGGCCCATCCAGACACCGCGGGCGCTGCGTTCCCCGAGGTGGACATCGCCGACAACGTGATCGCCCAGCACCGGCTCCTGGCCCACCTCGGAGTGCAGCGTATCCGGCTGGTCGCGGGCTGGTCCATGGGCGCGCTCCAGGCGTACGAGTGGGCGGTGCGGTACCCGGACCTGGTGGAGGCGATCCTGCCGATCGCCGGTGCGGCACGGTGCTCTCCGCACAATTTCGTCTTCCTCGAGGGCGTGAAGTCGGCGCTGCTGGCCGATCCTGCTTTCCGGGCGGGTCGCTACACCGCGCCGCCGGTGCAGGGGCTCCGCGCGTTCGGCACGGTCTACGCGGGGTGGGCGTATTCGCAGGAGTTCTTCCGCCAGGGCACGTACCGCGAGCTCGGGTACGCGTCGGTGAACGCGGTCGTCCAGGGCTGGGCCACCGATCACGAGGGCGAGGACGCAAATGACCTCCTCGCGATGCTCGGCACCTGGCAGCGGGCCGATGTCGGCAAGCACCACCCGGGCGGATTCGAGGGTGCGATGCGAAGCATCACGGCGCGGGCCATCGTGATGCCGGGCAGCACTGACCTCTACTTCCCGCAGGCCGACAGCGAGCGTGAGGTGGAGCTCCTGCAGTATGGGGAGCTGCGCCCGCTGGTATCCGGTCTGGGTCATCTTGCGGGGCGTCCGGGTATCCGGGCCGCTGAAACGACGCAGATCGGTGCGGCGGTGGAGGAGCTTCTGAGCAACTGACCCGTCGGGGTGCGTTGTGCTCACGGCACGTTCTCACCGCCATGGTCCGCTATCCCACCGGTTTCCCGGCGAGGAGGTTTCGGGTGAAGGTCAGAACATCGCAAAAGCGGTCCGATGACCACCATGACGAAAAGGTAGACCCCTTTTGCGATCCTGGGCTCAATGAAACTACTGAAGGATAAATCGAACCGATGCATCAACGCTTGAGATGCGTCGGATTTTGCTCCATGAAGCAGTCATGAGCGCCCCCGACGAGGTCTTCGCTGGAACTCCAGACTTTCGGAGCCCCTGCCGCTCGCGGAAGCGAGGCAGGTGGGACATTATCCGGAATCGAGCCGAGGGTCGGAGCCGCTTCCGACCCAGCAGGAATGCTACGTGTGGTTGAACACCGGCTTTTCGCGTACCCGAAACTCGTTGGTAGGAACCAAGCGTTCCTTCCTGGTGCGCGCTTGACCGTCGAGAACACGAGCTACAAGTCTGGTGAGTGAATCAGAAGGCTGCAGTCCCATGTCCTCCTCCAGTTTTTTCTGATACCGCTGGTAGTTCCGGAGCGCAGCGGCCGGATTGCCGTGCTTCAATTCACCTTCGATGAGGATTTGGACTGCTGCCTCATACAGCGGCTCGATCTCCAGAGCCGCCTCTGCGGCAGCACCTGCAGTTTCGCAATGACCCTGATCAAGAGACTGTCTGGCGATGATGGTGAATGCGCGAAGGCGGTCCTGTTGCAATCGGCTCTGTTCGGACACGACCCAGTCGTCATACCAGCCGGGTAGTAGCCGTGCATCACGCAGATCACACAACAGTGCTGCTGCCTCCACCTCAGATGCCACCCTCCTGAAATCTCGGAGACGGACTCGGACAGTGTGCAGGTCCACATCGGCCCGCTCACATAGAGAAAGCATCGGGCCATTGTTGACTATGAGGCCCGGAACCTGGCGAGAAACCAGGTGCATGCTGACCCTTAGGCTCTCCAGAGCCTTTGCATCGGGGTATTCCGGCCACAGCAGGCCGACAAGGTGACTTCGGAGGCTTGGGCCCTTGACGGCAAGCGCGGCAATGAGGCGCTGTTGGCGTGGTGCAACATGAACAATCACTCCGTGCCGGTGGAGCATCCAGGTCCCCAGAAGGTGGAGTCCAAATTCTCCGTCGTTGGAGTAGCCCATGGGAACCTGATCTCGGTTCGTCAGAACGGTGGAGTGTGCAGAAACTAGGATCCTCACCCGGGTGGACAGTGTCAATGAACCGTCCCACTTTTTCATCGCGCACATCCGCTGAAGATTGCTCGAAGCACCGTGTCGACCACGACGACGGGTGCGGGGGAGTAACGGCCCAGTAACGCCTCGGTAACGGCGTAGTAACGCCACCGGCAGTGCAATGGAACCCGGCGCCGCGCCCGCGGTCGTCTGGGCCGGTGTAGGGGTAGCTGCGAAACGCAGGTGCTTCACGTTGTGGACGGCAGCATCCTTCCCGGATTAGTCAGGAAAGCAGGAATCGCCGATGTCGTCGTTCCAACCTCCGGCCCCCGGGACCGGTCCTCATGCCTCCGGCCGACGCCGGCGCACTTCTGCGCTGGCGGCACTGCTGCTCTGCGCTGGCGTGTTGCCGGCTTCTGCCGCCACGGCCTCAGAAACATCCTCGGAATCGGCCCAGGAAGAGTCCTTTTCAGGCGGAGCCGATTACCAACCAGGGGCGCCCGGGCTGGGTGATCCCTACTTTCCGCTGGACGGCAACGGCGGCTACGACGTCGACCAGTATGAGTTGGATCTCAGCTACGATCCGCAAACCGACATCCTGAGTGGAACAGCGACCATCACCGCCAAAGCCACGCAGGACCTCTCGGCATTCAACCTGGATCTGCACGGTCTGACGGTCCGTGAGGTGACGGTCAAAGGACGTCCGGCCCAGTTCACGCGCGACGGCAGCGAACTGACCGTTACTCCGCAGCGGGGTATCAGGGACGGTCGCCGCTTCATTACGCAGGTACGCTACGACGGCATTCCGGAAACCATCGACGACCAGTTCGGGCAGTCCGGGTTCTTTCACACCGACGATGGCTCCCTGGTCATCGGCGAGCCACATGTGGCGGCGACCTGGTTCCCGGTCAATGACCATCCGCTCGACAAGGCCTCCTACACCTTCCACATAACGGTTCCTGAAGGGCTCGAAGTCGTGGCCAACGGTCGCTTGGTCGACGACCGGACGCGGGACGGCCTGACCACCTGGACGTGGGAGGCGCGCGAACCGATGGCGTCCTATCTTGCAACAGCCAGTGTCGGGCAGTGGGACTTCAACCAGTACAAGGTCGGGCGGATCAATTACCTGGATGCGTTGGACCCCGACCTCTTCGACCCGGTTGCGGAACCGCGGACCGGCACCAATTTCGCCTGGTCCCAGATAGCGGAAGGTTCCTATAAGAGGCTCACCCGGACCATCACGGTCCCGGACGGCGGGGCGGAGTTATCCTTCTGGATGACCCGCGATACCGAGCCCGACTGGGATTTCGCCTTCGTGGAGGCCCGCACCATCGGCGCCGAAGACTGGACGACCCTGCCCGATGCCAACGGGCATACTTCCGGGGAGACAGGCGTGGTCTGCCCCGCGTGGCACGGTCTGCATCCGTTCCTGACGCACTATCAGACGGACGACGCCGCAGGCGGTTGCACGACGGTGGGCAGTTCCGGCGCATGGTGGGCGGCAAGTGGCGCCAGCGAAGGCTGGGAACAGTGGTTGGTCGACCTGGCCGACTTCGCCGGCAGTGAGGTCGAAGTGTCCATCAGCTACGTCAGCATCACTCAGCGCCCCGGCGTATTCGTCGACGATGTGGTGGTCTCCACGGGTGAGGGCAGCACCTCCTTCGAGGACGACGGCGACACCCTGGACGGCTGGGCGGTCACCGGGCCGCCGGCGGGCAGCCCAGGCAATGAGAACGACTGGATCGTAACGGACGAGGCTTACCCGGGCGTCGGGGAAAACGTGCAGGCTTCCTTCGCCAGGCAGCCGGAAATTATCGGATTCCTCGAAGGCTACTTCGGTCGGTATCCGTTCCGGGACGCAGGCGGGATCGTGGATGACCTCCGGGGGCTGAGCTTTGCCCTGGAGAACCAGACGCGGCCCATCTACTCCAGGGATTTCTTCACTGACCGGGTGCAGGGCGATTCAGTGGTGGTGCACGAGTTGGCGCACCAGTGGGTTGGGGACAGTGTCTCCGTGGAGACTTGGCAGCATATCTGGCTCAACGAGGGATTCGCCACCTATGCCGAATGGCTGTGGAGTGAACGCGAGAGCCTGGGAACCGTTCAGGAGAACTTCGATGCCATTGCCGCGATCCCGGCCGACAGTCCGTTTTGGAGCGTCAAAATCGGCGATCCTGGGCCAGACGCGATATTTGACTACGCGGTCTACGCCCGGGGAGCCATGACCCTGCACGCGCTGCGGCAAGCCGTCGGCGACGAGGACTTCTTCCGCATCCTGCGCGAGTGGGCGCAACTCCACGCCGACGGCAACGTCTCCACGGACGATTTCGTAACCCTCGCAGAGAAGATCTCGGGCGAGGAACTGAACCCGCTGTTCGACGAATGGCTGTTCACCGCCGAAAAGCCGGCAAGCCTGGAGGATGCGGCGGGAGCTCAGAGCACGGCACCGGGTACCAACGATGAGCCGCCGGCCATCGAAAACCTGGAACGCAGGCTTGGAGACGGCAAGAAGCGCTGATCCAGTAGCCTGCTTGAGAACGTAGATAACGCCCTTCCCGGTCGGCGGAGGGGCGTTATTTGCTGTCCTTCATCTGTGGCTCCACGGAGCTGCAGCAACTTCCCGAGTTTTAGTGTGACGCCGGCGACGTTGAAGTGCCTCGTCCTGCTGTCTCGGGAGGTGGGACGGACGTGGGACGTTCGTGTTTAGGACGCAGACCGACGCCGATGGCGAGAACGACGTCAGGTCAACGGCCCGGCTCGGAGAGCTGGTCGGCAAACCGGAGCAGTTCCGTGCCGAGTTGGCGGGCCCGGTCTGCAAGCGCGTTCGGGGCGTCAACGAACGACGGCGACGGACCGCCTGAACCACTCGGCGCCGAAGCGTCCCGCTGGATGTCGATGTCGAACACCACGTGGTCCGGGTGGTGCCACGTCGAGAAGACCTCCACGGGCCGCCCGTTCTGATCAAAGCTCGTACCCTCGAGCAGCAGTACAGGCGACGACGCCTCCAACTGCAGCAGCCGCAGCAGGTCCCGGTCGCCCGGCACGGCCCGGATCTGGCGTTTGCCGGAGGTGATCTGCACGCCGAACTTCTCCCCGAGCACCGCATGCAGCGACGCGTCGCGGAGGTCCTCGGTGGCCAGTGAGGCGAAGGCTGGCGCCGGTAGCGACGTGTGGATGACGGCGATGGGCACTCCGTCGGCCGTGCGCAGCCGCTCGAGCGAGAGAACCTGAGGAGTCCCGAGAACCGCCGTCGACGCATCGGCGTCCTGAACCGTCAGCGAGAGCACCTCGGTGCCGACGCTCGCCCCGGTACTGCCGATCTGCGCCGAGAGCCCCGACGTTTGGTGCACCAATCGGTGGTGCTCCCGCCGGGGCGCCACAGTGCTGCCACGTCCACGCCCCCGCTCAATGAGCCCTTCGTCGGCCAGCGCACCAAGGGCCTGGCGCACCACGGATCGGGACACCCCGTACCGCACCTGCAGCTGCGCTTCGCTGGGCAGCGAGGTGCCGGGCGGCAGCGAGTGATTCAGGATCTGCGCCCGTAGGTGTCCGCGGAGTTGAAGGTGCAGCGGCTCGCTGCTTCCGGCGTCCAGCGGACGTCCCGAGGCATCAGGGGTGTCTATTCCAGCCATGAGGTCTGCTCCGGTTCAGGATGATGGTCGAGGGGCTACTCGCCTGGGCCGTCCGCTGGTGACGAGCCCTCGTCGTCGTGCTCTTCGGTAACCTGACCGTCGTGGACCCGCTTGAGCGTGATGCCCTCGAGGTAGCTGGGCACGGGAGGATCCAGGTCTTCGTCGCTTGTCATGATGTCGATCCTAGGTGCCGACCATCAGCAATGCAGACCTAACCTCCGCAGCCGCGCCCAGCTATTCGTTCGAACTCCTACTTCTTCTGCGCGGTCCGCCACACGTGGTCCCAACCCGGAGCCAGCGCCGCCGCGCGACGCATCGACAGCACGAGGCTCGCCTCGCGGGCGATGCCCTGACCGGCGATGTCGAAGGCCGTGCCGTGGTCCACGGAGACGCGCACGACGGGCAGGCCGACGGTGATGTTCACGCCGTCGTCGCCGTAGACCGCCTTGAAGGGCGCGTGGCCCTGGTCGTGGTAGCAGGCGATGACCATGTTCCACTTCCCCTTGACCGCGGCGGGGATGAGCGCGTCCGCGGGGATGGGCCCGTGCACGTTGATGCCGTTCTCGCGGGCGGCGGCGACGGCGGGGGCCAAGACGTCGGCGTCCTCGTCGCCGAACAGGCGGTTCTCGCCGGCGTGCGGGTTCAACCCGGCGAGGCCGATCGGCTCGTCCGGGTTGCCGAGTGCCTTCGTGAACGCGCTGACGAGTTCGATCACGTTGGTGGTCCGCTGCGGCGTGACGTCCTCGATGGCCTGCCGCAGGGAGACGTGGGTGGTGAGGTGGAAGAAGTAGAGGTCGCCCGCGGAGAGCACGAGGCTGAAGTTCTCCACCCCGAACTCGTGCGCGAGCAGCTCCGTGTGGCCGGGCCACTTGTGCCCGCCGGCGTGCATCGCGGCCTTGTTGAGCGGCGCGGTGACGATGCCCTGGACCTTGCCTTCACGGGCCAGGCGGCAGGCCTCGACGACGAAGCGGTAGGAGCCGTCGCCCGCGGCGGGGCTGAGCTCGCCGAGCTTCACGTCCGCGAGCGACGGACCAGTCTGGAGGAGTTCGATGATGCCGGGCTCGTTGGCTGCATCCTCGATCGAGGACAGCACACGGACCTTGTCCGGGTCGCCGCCCACGTTGGACACGCCCTGGCGCATGGCGGCCTCGTCGCCGATGACGACGGGCCTGCACTCCTGCCGGACGTCGTCGTGCCCGAGGAGGGATTTCGCGGTGATCTCCGGCCCGATGCCGGCGACGTCGCCGAGGGTGACGGCGAGGGTGGGGATGCTCATGTGGATGCCTCCGTTGAGTGGGCGAGGGTGGTGGTGAGTTCGGCGACGGTGTCGAGCAGGGCAGTGGCCGGCCCGAAGCCGCCGGCTTTCGTTACGACGATCTTTCCAGTCGCGGTGCCGCCTTCGACGACGCCGACCGGGATGCCCTCCTGAATGGCGCCGGTGATGCGCAGCGCCTGGGCGCGGGTCGCGTCGAGGACGGCGCGGGCGCCGTCACCGCCCACGAGCACCAGGGCGCCGACGGATGCGTGGGCCAGGGTCTGCTGCACCACCGAGGCGAGACTGCGGGCGATGGCAGCACCGCTGAGGGAGAGCGCGGAACCGCCGACCGCCTCGGGGGAGATGATGACCACCACCCGCGGAAGGGACTCCGGAAACTCGAGCTCTCCGGCGGCCCACTGCGCGAGCCGGTTCGGCTGGTCGAGCAGCGACTCGTCGGGCTGCAGGATGCGGAGATCGGCCGGGTCCAGCTGGGCGCGCAGGTGGTCGGTCTGGGCGCGGGCGACGTCGTGCAGCGAACTGACGACGACGACGATCCGCTGCCCCTGCGCGGCCGGGGCCGGCTCCGGGGGAGTCAGTTCGGTGGCGGCACCCGCCCATGCTGTTGCCAGCGCGGCGGCGAGGCCGGCCGATCCGGCGGGGATCGCCGTCGGGCCGGCCACGACGAGGGCGGCCGCGAGGGTGCGGAGGTCGTCGTCGGACCCCGCGTTGACGACCACGACGCCGTCGCTCGCCGCCTCCCGAAGCGAGTGCGCATCCTGCTCGGGGGACCCGCTGAGGCTGATGGTCGTCGTGCCGGGCAGGAGTTGGGACAACTCGCTGGTTGGAACCGGCGTGACCGGGTCACGGCCCGCGGGGGAGTCCTCGACGGGTCCGCCGTGCACGCGCAGCAGGCCGTCCTCGATAGTCCGCCCCATGGCTGGATAGGCCGGACACACGACGGCGAAGCAGTCGGGGTGCCGCTCCTGCCAGGCGTCGAGGGCGCCGGCCACCTGGGCCGGGACGCTGCCCCGCATGGTGGAGTCGATCTTCAGGTACAGGCGGTCGGCCCCGGCGGTGACGAGGTCGCCGATGGCGCTCGCCGTGGCCTCACGGGCAGCGGACGAGTCCAGGGCTCGGGCGTCGGTGTTCACGGCCAGGGCGCTGCCCGGCTCCACCGAGTCCGGGAGCAGTTCGCCCAGCAGCAGCCGGGAGGACCAGCCGGTACGGGAGAACTGCACCACGGAGTCCGTGGCGCCGGTGACGTCGTCGGCCGCGATGCCAACGATGGGTGCGGTAGACGCCACGTCAGTCGGTTTCCTGCGTCCGACGCGGTTCGGTGGTCGGTGCCGACGGATTGCCTGCGGGCGGAAGCTCGGAGGCGGAGGTGGGGAGGACCCCGACGGCGTCGTCCGTGTCCAGGCCGCCCTGGCGCTTGAGCACCCAGGTGGCGAGAAGGGGAGCGAAGATCGCGGTGACCAGGACGGCCGAGGCGACCTGCGCTGTAGCGACCTCGACGAACGGGGCGAACGTTGGGTCCGCGGCGGCGACGATCGCCGGCGTGGCGATCGAGTTGCCGGCCGTGGTCGCCGCGGCGATGCCGATGCCGGACTTCCCGCCGCGGCGGAGGACGAAGCGGTAGCCGATGTAGACCAGGGCTCCGGTGATGAGGGTGGCGGCGATGCCGACGAAGATGCCGCCGATACCGCCCGTGATGACGTTCCTCAGGTCGATGCCGGTGCCGAGGGCGAAGGCGAAGAACGGGATGACGATGTTCGGCACGGGCCGCATGACCTCGGTCCACTTGGCGTCGAGGTTGCCGACGATGAACCCAAGGATCAGGGGGATGGCGGCGGCGAGGAGGGTGAGGAACGGGATGTTGCCAAGGCCGGAGATACCGAGGAAGAGCAGCGTGAAGAAGGGGCCATCATTGATGGCGGAGGCCATGTAGGCGCCGCGGTCGCGGTAGTCGCCGTAGCGGCCGGTGAAAGCGAGCCAGAGGCCGCCGTTGCTGTTGTCGAAGCTGGCGAGGAGGGCGAGGATCGAGATCCCGAGGATGCCCTCGACGCCAACGAGCAGGCCGAGGCCCGCGACGAGGGCGGCGGGGATGATCGTCTTGAAGAGCAGGATGACGCCGGTCGTCGCGAGGACGGGTCCCGACGCCTTGGCCGTGATCTGCATGCCGGTGGCGAAGATCAGGACGGCGATCAAGGGAAGGGCCGAGTCGGCGAACAGGGCGGTGGTGAAGCTGCCGAGTTCGAGGAAGCCGGGGGCGAACGTCCCGACGATCGAACCGAGGATCAGGGGGATGAGCATGAGGCCGCCGGGGATGCGGTTCATGCCGTCGAACAGGGGGATGCGGGACTTCGGAAGCGATTCGGCTGCCATGGCGAATCTTCTCTCTGTGCGCGGAAGAGTGCGTACAACTAGTACGGACAAGTAGTACCAAGGGTACGGAGAGTGCAGTGGGTCACACAAGGACGGGCTTCCCGCTTGCACCAACAAGCCGCCCTGCGGCGTGCATATAACCGACCGGAGCTTTAGTCCGAAACCATCAGCATTGAGGCTTTGGAGACGCGCGCGACGAGGGACGAGTTGAGGGCAGGTCTACTGCACTCGGGAGGAAGAAGTTGCAGGTCAAGCAACCTGCAAGCGCCTTCTTCATCACCTACCTAGAGCTTCTGCAGAACAAAGCCGTGGTGGGCTGAGGGGCCACTGCTCTTGCTTACGCCCAGGTCGGCTTAGGCGGGCCGTCCCTGATAGACCACTGGGTCGAGCGTCGCCGTGCTTCGCAGTGAACCTGCAAGGCTGTAGAAGCCCATCTGGGGTTTGCCGAACTGGAACACGCGGTACAGATGGAATCTGTCGGGAACTTCAGTCGAGAATTCGACCTCGTTGCGTGAGACCAGGAACGGAAGCTGCTTGATGCTTCGGGTCGTCTTCACTTCGATGAACTTTTCCTTACCGGATGGCTCGAAGGATTGCACGTCATAGCCCAATCCATCACCACGCGTGAGGGACATATGCTCTACCCGATCCGCTAGTTTCGCCTTACCAAGGTTTCTCAAAGTGCGTTGTTCGTGGGCGACGACAGCCAGTTCCCCCGCTAAGCCGAGATCCCTTCGCTGAGCCTCTACTTGCTGGAAATCGACGAAGCGCCCCGCTCGGGGATGCCTTCCATGCGTGTTGGTCAGCTCCAAAACTGGCGCGTCCGCTTGGAACAGCAAATCTGCAGGACCGTTTATCGGCAGCACCGTGTCTTCAACCGAGCGGAGCATGAGCTGCCGCAACTCGGCGTCACCCTGAAAGGCATCGAGGACCGCTGTGCGTAGGCGGTCCTGGACGTTCCGCATCGGCTTGTAGCCGTCAATGGGGATGCCCTTGGCTTCGATGATGACGGCTGAGATGTTTTGGTGTTTGAACTCGATAGAGCCCTTGGTGCGGCCAATACTTTCTTGAAGCTTCCGGTTCTCCTCAGCCTTATTGAAGGGCTCCCCGGCCAGTTCCAGCCGCAGCATCCCCAGATAGCTGGACACGATGGCGCCCACCTCCGCGTCCGTCCAGTCACTACCCCGTGCTTCAGCCATCGAGCCAGGATACGTGAGCTATTTACCGCGCACGTCCGGCTCTGAGCAGGGCTGCAAATGGTTGCGTCATTGACGACCCGCCGAGATCTGATCATGCCCCGTATCCGGATTGTGACGCTCCGTCCCAAACCCATGCGGTGCTTGGACGGTGTAGAAGCTCAGCACACGACCTCGGATCCGGAGGGCTAGAACGTGCCGCCAGGACACTCCTTGCGCCAGCACCCCAACTGCCGTTGTCCGTCGTGCATCTGACTCTCCTGGGTGCGCGGACCAGACCTGTCAGGAAATCAGCGTGATCCAGCCGTCCGAGAAACTACTCAAAAGCTTGGTGAAGCCTTCGTCTGCAAACCCCCGTACTATCAGTCAAATCCGTACCCTGATTGGATGACCGAGAGATTGCCGGGCGCCGAGAAACGATGCCGCCTGTGTGGTGCCAGACTCAAGTTTCAATTCGAGCTGATCGTGCCGGATCACGTAGCACCAAACGGCAGGAGCTGCGACCTCTCGGGCGAACGCATCGAGGATCGGAGGTCGGTCGGGGGACAAAATATCGAAGGAAAATGTTCTATCTGCAACAAGGTTCTCAAGCTCATCCCGAAGTCGGGACTCCTGCCCGTCCATAAGAATTACTCGAACCTGACGTGCGGCGGCTCTCGTGGTCGTCCTGCGCACCGCCAAGGTACGAGGAAATGGGTTCCCAGAGCATCACGGGAGCCTGGAACCAACAGCGTACGCGCCACGCCAGCTGGTCATCACCAGTGATCGAGCAGACGGGACGTCTGTGAGGAATCGAACGATCACTGAAAGCCGGTGCTGTACGGAGACCACTCTCATGATTCAGCGAGGTCCGCTTCGAGGACGGCTTGATGAGATTGTGAAGACACGATCTGGCCGAATTGACCGAGGTAGGACAGGAAGATACAGTCCGGATAGCAGGAGGCCGTTGGCGCCTAGCCTGGGCCAGCCGATTACTCCGGACAGATCGGCGATCCCTATTAGCGTCTCGCGAAGCGCTGGGCCGCCCAATTGTGTCGGTTCTTGTTTGATGATGGTTCTGATTGGTAGATACTGAGTAGTCGCCAGCGGTCTCTTGCGGAAACGTCGGCATCGCTCACGAGTTGGACCTTTGGGGGAGCGGTGGAACTGACGAATCTGCAGCAGCTCATGCAAAAGACTCAAGTATCCGAAACCGCTTTGTTCGATCTTATGCGGGGCCAGGTGGATCCATATACTGAGTTTCGTATCCCGAAAGGACGGAACGGCGCCTTCCGTATCATCGCTGCTCCTTCGCGTGATCTTGGGAAGTTGCAGCGGTCAATTCTAGACAATATTTTGTCGGCCCCCCAACGAGCATCACAAAGCTTCGCTTATCACAGGGGAGTATCCATCACCGATTGTGCGAGGGTACATTCCCCGGCTAGATGGTTGGTCAAGCTCGACCTGAAGGATTTCTTCGGTTCGGTCAGCGCAGTTCGGGTTGCGGCAGCGTTCAGTAGCATTGGTCTCACGGAAGAATTTTCCTCGCAACTGGCGTTCATCTGTACGAGGCGAGCAGGTGAAGAGGGAACGCGGTTCCTGCCTCAAGGAGCGCCGACTAGCGGGTTACTAGCGAATCTTGTTGCCGCCGCTTTGGACGAGTCACTTGTGTTATTCGCCCAACATCTAAATCTCCGTTACAGCCGGTATTCAGATGATTTGATTTTTTCATCCTCCGGGACCTTTTCGCGATCGAAGGCACTTCGCATTGTCAGGCAGGTGCGAAGCAAGGTTGCTGCCCACGGCTTCACTCTCAACGAGGACAAGATACGTATTCGGCCTCCGGGAAGCCGCCTCCTAGTGCTCGGGATGCTCGTGGATTCCGAGTATCCGAGACTCAGGCACGACTTCAAGCGCTTAATTGAATGGCACGTATACGGGTCAGAGCGTTTCGGCATTGCTGAATATTCAGCCTCCCGTGGCTTCGCATCGATTGAGAGCTACCTTCGCCACGTCGATGGGCTGTTGGCGCACGCGCTTGACGTGCAGCCCGACTGGGCGGCGCCTATGCGGCAGAAATGGAACTTCATCTCGAGTGCTCCCGCTGGCGGGCTGCTCAGGCCGCCGCGGGAGGTGCCATAAACAAGCTCGCCCTCTGCGCAGGGAGATCGGAACATTTTGTGCGTAATTGAATATCTTCTGCGGCGGACGAGCGAACAAGAGCATCTGAATGAAAACGTGGGCTGTCCTGTTTGTGCGTATGGGCGTGGCTCATCATGGACAGCATGGTGTTCCAATCAGCATCGACACGCACCCGGAGATAGTCATCGCAGGTTGCCCCATGGTAGAAGGAAAGAAGCTCAGTTTTGACAATGGCGTGGCGGAGTACGAAGTGCCCTAATGAGAATGCCTGAGTGGAAGCTGCGGGCACTGTTGGCGGTAGTCAGGCAGGAAGCTAGTACGGCAACGACGTTGCCTTGCTGACCGGAACCGTCAGTGTTTGGCACGGTGACACCTACAGGAAGAAGCAGCATGAATTATCCTGCAATCCTCGACGAAGACCACGTGACCCAGGCCGCGGGCCTGGTCCGACGGTACTACCGACCTATCGCGGGCAATTCCAGTCCTCGCACGGGGACGCGGTTCGATGACTGGGCGGGGGGCGGCGATCGACCGGACGTTGCTGACCTCATCACTGCCGACGACCTGGTAGCTGTGTCCTTCCTGTCGGTGCATATCAAGGGACGCGCAGCTATCGGTTTGCTGGAGAAGCACGCCGACGAAATTGCTGACCTGCTTCGCCAGCTTCCGGCTGACGTCGACCTCTGGGATGCGGACATCGACGAGCTGAATGCAACGGGTAATCCCGCAGACGAGCTGTGGCGTCTTCTACGGGGCAGGAAGTACGGGCAGTGGGGCATCGGCCCCACTCGGGCAAGCAAGATCATGGCTCGCAAACGCCCGCGTCTGATCCCCATCTACGACTCCGTGGTTCGTCCCCTCATGGGACTGAAGGACTCCGGAGGCCAGTGGACCACATGGCACGCCGCGCTGACTGATGGTACCGATCTCCCTGGGCGCCTGGAGGCTATACGCGACGCCGCTGATGCTCCTAAGCACATCTCGGCGCTGCGAGTGATGGACATCGTGCTGTGGATGCATGGCATCGAGCTTGGGATTGAGCCTGACAATGACGGTGACATAGCTGATCCCGAGGAGTAAGGATGTCCTCGATCCTCGTGCGTCCGCTGGGTGGCTTTTGGAGCGAGCCTCTGCAGGTCGGCTACGAGCGTGAGGCCGACCTGCAGCAGATTCTTGCCGACCATCCAGGTCTCATCCCGGGGGTAGGAGAGGACGCCGTTGCCTGTAAGGAGTTGCAGTCCGGTGCAGGCCCTGCCGATCTGATCGTTGTGGATCAGGCAGGCGGCCTGACATTGGTCGAGTGCAAGCTCGCCTCGAACCGCCAGGTGCGGCGCGAAATCATCGGGCAGATGTTCGACTACGCGTCGGCGTTCTGGCGGATGCCGCTGGCCGATTTCGAACAGCGATGGCTTGCTCGGTCCGGCATAAGCCTCTCCGATAGCGTCGCCTCGGCGAATCCCGACTTCGCCGGCGCCGTCGCTGCGAACCTGAAAGAGGGGCGCTTCAATATCGTTCTGGCGGTGGACGCCATCAACGACGATCTCAAGCGCATTGTCGAGTACCTGAACGCGACGTCCGGACCGGCAACGTCGGTCATTGCCGTTGCATACAAGCGGCTGCTGACCGAGCACACCGAGATCCTCATGCCGACCACGTACGGGGAGGAACTCGCTGAGGCTAAGACTGCTGCTGCGGAGCGGACCCACGGGCGCTGGACCGAGGAGGAATGTCGTTCATGGATGCGGGACAACGACCCGGAGAACCTGTCCAGGTTCGATCTACTCCTCGAAGAGGCCCGGAACCGCAGTATTCCGTTCGTCGGTTCAGTGAAGCGGGAGAAGGGCGTGCCGGCTGGGTCCCTTCAGATCGTGGTGGACGACGACGGCACAACCGGGCACGTCTACGTGTATCACTACACGGCGAGTTCAACGTCCATTGAACTCAGTTTCACGGCAGTACCGAAAGCGGCTGGATCGGATGCTTATCACCATCGCATGGGCGCCTTTCTCGGGCACCTCGAGGAGATTGAGGAGTTCCACCGCGCTGCTGCAATCCTGCGCGAGTCCGAATGGAAACGCCGCCCGAATGTACCGTTGTCCGAGCTGTCCTTCGATTCTCTGAAACGTCTCGTTGCGGTCGTCGCCAACGTCAGACCTGAGTAGCGGGCGTACCGGCGGTGGGGAGCCATTGCTCGGCACCCCGCAGTGCCAGGCCAAGATTTCGGTCGCCAGCTGCCGTAATCTCGGCATCGTCACCGACGATGACGAGAAGACTTCTCGCTCGGGACAGCCCGACATACAGCTGCTCGGCCGCCCGTTCCATATCGCGGAAGCCGTTGACGCACAGAATGATGACGGAGCGTTCAAGACCCTTGAACCCGAGGACGTGTCCGTAGAACTCGGCGTCGTCCTGATGGAACTCGCGCCAGTAGTCGCCAATGGTGCCGTTGTCGAAGTGTTCCTGGTGCACGGGATGGCGGTGGCGAGTGGTGAGGAGCGCTATCTGATTTGTGGCCCAGCCCTCCTCGATGAGGGCATCCACGCAGTCCCCGGCCAGGTCGAGGGCGTCCTCGGTTGAGCAGCGGACACGGCGGACAGGCAGGCCGGTTGCACCTCTGGGTCTGAAGTGGGGGCCAGCGAAGCCTTTGAAGGTCTCTGCGATCCTGCGGGTATTGCGGAGGTTGTCATCGATGTGAATCGGGACGAGGTCGGCAAGCGGAGCGGTTCCCTCTTCAAGCGTGTGAGCCTTCCAGCGCCGGTACACGTCCTGCTGGTCGTCCATGAAAGCGTAGATCTCGCCTGCCTCCGGGTCCTTCAGGCACATCTTCAGGGCCTGCCACCAAAGCGGGGCGAAGTCCTGCGCCTCGTCGACGACGACGGCGTCGAGCTTCTCCGTTTGCGGCAGGGACTCCGCAAGAACCAGTAGCTCCTGAGGAAGCTGTTCGTCGAAGTACTCCTGTCCTTTGCCGTCCTGTACACCGAGTGCGAGGGCATATTCGTGGAACCCGCCCGTGAAAACCGGGGCGGCCTGACGCCAGCCCTGCACCTGGTTTCGGAGGTGCTGGCTGAGCCCCTTGTTGTAGCAGAGAAGGCCGACCCGCTTGCCTTCCTTTGCCAGCCGCTTGGCCTTCTCGATGGCCAACCAGGTCTTGCCACTTCCAGCCCCGCCCACGTACCGCACCCGCGGCAGTGAGCGCGTGGCGGCGAGGAGGATCGCCTGGCGCTCGGTGAGGTGGTCCTGGGTGTCCTCCGCTTCGCGGGCTGAATAGGACAGGTCAACTACTGATTCGAGCTGCCCTAACTTCGGCAGCATGCGCTCCATGAAAGAGGTGGCGAGCGGATTGGTGCCACCGCCCTCGCGCTCGATGGCTTCACGAATACGAATGGCGGGGGAGACGAGGTCATCCGCGTCGAGAATCAGGGTTCTAGCACAACCCGCCATCTCCCACTGCTGTGGAACTTGCGTGTAGGGAAGCACGCCATGTACGCGAACCTGCTCGAAACACGGCTACCCAGCTGCTTTTCCATCCAGGTGCGAAAGGCATGCATGGAGCTCTGGGACTGGACGACGGGGCTCTGAATCTTGTGCCGCCCGTCGGTGCCGCCGGACTGGTACCACTGACCGCCCTCAATCGATACGAGGCCACCCTTGACTTCAATGGCAGCAAGGCCGACGCCGGGCCAGAACACCAGCAGGTCTATTTCACACTCTGCGCGGCCGTCGCGCACCTGCACGGAATGCGCGATGACGACATCATCGGGCAGGTCTTGGCGCAGCTTTTCCCAGACAACCTTCTCGGCAGACTGCGCCTCTGTGAAGTCAGGCTCTCCTGGAATCGACCGCATTGTTCCCCCTCATTGATAGCAGCACCGTAGCGCAGGATCGAACCGCACATGGCCGAGCTAGCATGCACAGATCATTCCGGTTTAGGCGCAGCCTGATCGACACCTGCAAAGGTTGGGCCTAAGCCTCACATCAGCCCACGGTGCTTCATGCTTCCTTCATCGGGGTAGCGTGCGCTCACGCCGATCATGATGCAATTGCCCCAGCCGACCCCGACGTATCAGCTGACAGGGAGGGAAGGACTCGATGCAACTCAGGCTTCTCTCCTGCTGCAAGGAGCTCAACCAACGCGCGTATGGCTAGAGCGCGGCCGCGCATGAATGCGCGAAAGTCGGGCTCGACGGCTGACCTGAGTTCTGAGTCTGAAAGGGTCGAGTAAGACCGATGGCTGAGTAGCTTGAATTCAACGAGATGCGACCTCAGGCGGTCGTTTATCTCCTCTTCGGTGGTCCAGCCCACGCGGTCCTTCAAGTATCGAATGGGATCTTTCCTGCCGATGGTGCGGTTCGTGGACGTGGTGATGAGTGCGCAATTCAAAGCGAATGAACTTGGTAGCCCACAATCCGAAAGAAGCTTGTCAGGAAAGAGATGATGGTATTCCCTTCTCTGTATAGTTGTGAAGGAGGCTAATGAATCATCAGCGAAATCTCGACCACCGAAGTACAAGGATGCATTGAGGACGGCGCGGGACAGACTTTCCTTCTTACTCGGCCATCCAGCTGACATGAGATTTTCGACCGAGGCCAGAGGGTGCGCGGACCGGTCGAGGACCGGCACAGTAGCCAGTTGCTTCGCCGTGAAATCCCGTCCCAAGGAGTTCGGGTCTGATGTCAAGTTCCTCAGACTCCGGAAATCTATGAGGGACCGCGTGGACGCTGTTTTCCCGTACCTGTCGCTGAAAAAACTTGACCATAAGTAACGACGCAGCAAACGGTGATCGCGCCCGACCTTGTCCCCGTGTTTGTCTGCGTAGAAGAAGGTTGCGGCAATAACGGGAAGAACAGCATAGATTGGGAGCCGTTTGCCATCGAAAACTTTTTCGCCCTGCAGAAATTCTGCCATCCTAGCAAGACACTGCTTGAGCTCGGGCCAGTCAGCGACCATGCGCTCTTTGTCGATGTCGAGAAAACCAGGAATTATGGGTGGTTTATCCTGTATGAGCGCTGAGGTGGAGAGAACAAGCTCTTCGAGCTCTCCGTATCGGGCAACTTCGGGAAACTCCTGTCGAAGCTGATCAACGAGCTCGTGGAGTGATGTTTCTGCTGCGTCCTCCACCTCCGCCACGACAACGTCATACATCGTCAAGGGCTTGCTGTTCGTGTTCATGTTGATGAACACACGCAGCGCCACTTCCTTCGGAGTGTCCTCTGGGAGCGCCAGATAAGGAAGATTGTAATGAGCGACGGTCGATCGTAATGAGGATATGAGGCTACTGATCGCGTCCTTCGCAGGTTCAAGATTCTCGAAGGCCGCCAGGCGCTCCTCAACTGTTCCAGAGGGGTTGGGACGCAGCTTGGAAAGCGCACGAGTCGTCCATTCCGTGATCTCCTGATCGATATCCATCGGAGTAAGCAATCGAACGGGTATCAGCCCTCGGTCATAGCATTCAGCTGGGTCTTCGATCCAGCGTGGCATCACCAGGCCCTCCCGGTTGCGCCATGTCTTCTGGCACCGGATGGACAACTCCACGTCATCTTCCTCAGCGCTCCTATCGAGCGCGGGAGAGTGCACGAAGAAAGTTTCACGCTCATAGTTGTCCTGCATGGCGCGCCAGAAGGCAGTAAGACGCTGTTGCCCATCAAGGAGGTGCATGGTGGTTGGCGCGGGTGACCCGGGCTCTGCAGTTGCGAGGAAGCGGGACTCGAATGATTCCTTGCCTGACACCCGCAGCACGAGCGCTACCCCGAGTGGAAGGTTACGCACGACAGTCTCGAGAAGGCTCTGAATCCTCCTCGAGTCCCACGCTTGATGGCGTTGGAAGCGAGGCAACTTGATCTGTCCCGTGTGAATGACGCTGAACCATTCAGTCAACGTGAAGTCATGTGCCTTTGTGGACGGTCTGGTGTGCCACTGAGGGACCCCCTGTGAACATTTCGAAGTAGCCGATATTGGAGTCCGTGACCGAGTGTCTAGGAACAATTCACAGCATATACGGGGTCGTTGTCTCAAACCCGCAGGCTTCGCGCGTCATCGACCTCGGGTTGAGGTCGAACTGCCGGCACGAGCGGACAGCGAGGGAGAAACCTGCGCTAGGGCCAGCCCTTCGCCGTAGCTTCAGGGTCTCCGGCCAGTGCCTCGCCGCGTGAGCTAGAAGACCAGTACGGGATGCTTCTGTCTCTCGAAAAGTTAGCCGTTAGCACTCTCTGGCAACAGCGGAGCCAAGTAACCCTGTTTGGCTAGTGACGTGAAGCGCTGCCTCAGTTTCGAGGAATACCCGGGATCACGGATAAGTACACCTGCTTCCAGATTTCGGTGCGCGGCGGCGTCACTGAAATTAGCGCTCGTCACGAGAGCTATGGCCGAGTCGACTATGACGACTTTCGAATGTTGGATCCCATACTGTCCGTCCGGAGGAACGTACTTCAGGAAGCGAGCGCCTTCCAGTCTTACCTGGAGCTTCGTGACGGTCTCTTCCATCCTTGCACCCTCGAGCACGAGGGTGACGGAGACCCCTCTGGCAATCGCTCGCCAAAGAGCGTCGACGAACGGGGAGCCGATCGTCGCCGAGTAAGTCGAAGCGAGAACGTCCTCCTTCGCCTCGTCGACCAGGTGCGCGACAGCTGCCGTCGTATGGTCACTGTCACCAGGAAAGCTCGGGCCACTCCACACAGCTCGCGGCGGGGCGGGTGCCCGACTCGCCGAGGCTGCGTAGCCTCGCAGCACTGACGCCAAAATCGCTGGCCCGCCGAGCAATGAGAGTGCCTGTCCGAGCAGCTCGACCGCGGGATGTGCCGGGTGCGGCAGAAATGAGGCCGCGTTCTTCACCCGCCCGTCAATCTCTAGCGAAGCGGCGATGCTCGTTGCTTGTGACGGAGTCAAGGCTTCGGCCAGCTGAAGCAGTGCGTCTGTCACTCTACTTGTTCTCTAATGGTTGCAACCACTGAATGGAACAAGCCATTGACCGCGTACTCGGGCCCTGCATTGAGCGTCAGTGCGAACCGACGATCCAGGAATCGGTTCGCCTTCTCACACGACGTTTCTGACACGAACAAGCAGAAGTGGCAGGCGGCTCCATGGAGAAAGTCTTCCTGACCGCTGGGCACTCGGTGCGCACAAATCGGGTCCGAGGAACAACGTTCCGCTCGCCGCAATGCATCTCGGAACACTTTCTCCAGCCGGTCTGTTCTTGCCAGGTCCACCAGCCCCCCCAGGGTTCCTTCGCTATCAGGAGAGGTTGTGGCGATAAGAATGCCTGCGGCAGCTTCTCGGTCTTCCGTTCCCCGCCATGCATACAGGCGCTCCGACAGGGATGCCGAGCCATAGCCGCTCGACATCGCCATCTCACGGATGAGCAGATGTGACATCGTGTGCATCGCCCAGTACCGCGGCGGCGGCATCCGATCGGCGGCATCGATCTTCTCTGCCGTGCGACTTTGTCGACGCCCCACATTTCGCTCATGTGCTGCAAGGTGCGCCTTCCACACGTCGGAGTCGAGCACATCGTCCTCCCACGCCCGAATCACCGCCTCGTCGAACCGCAGAAACACTCCTTCGCCGCGGTCCTCCGTCGCTGGAACCCACTTCGGGTTACCGGACTGCACGAGGGGAGCAATCCGGTTGGAAGCGTCACCGACTCGGTCCAAGGCATCAATTCGAGTGAAGCCTATGAAGGCGTTCGCTTTCTTGACTCGCTCCACTGCGACTACATCCGAAAGTACCGGTTGCAGGGCGCTGGCTACGTCCACAGCGCGGACGCGGAAGCCAGCCCTGCGGTCTTCGCGTTCGAAATCTTCGGGGTGGACGAGAGTGTCCCACTCGGGCTCGAGAAGGCTGATCGGGTCAAAACCTGACGGAGTGGTTGGGGCGTCGGTGTTGGCCGCGGCAGTGGCATGGCCTCGCGCAACCTCGATCCCGTTCCAGAGCGCATCATCTGCAATGCCTTCGAAGAGTGAACGGATATCCTTCGGGCCGAACTTCCGCCACCCAAGTAGATCATCGATCGTCTGCACGTCAGCGAAAGTGGCGGCCGGCAAGCCCTTGACCGTCTCTGCAACGTCAATGGCTGTGACGTGTTTGCGTGCGGGCAGTACGAGGACACTCACCGAGGCGGGAAACCACTGGTTAGCGGCGCCTAGCAGCATGAGTCGTACGTCCGCCTGACATGGGCTGTCGGCCGGCGCGTAAGTAGGAAGGTGTGGGTGCCGCCCACGGCAGTCCGGGAGCATGTCTTCTCCGCCGGCCCGCGTCAACTCCGCGATATTGCGCGAAGCGTCACAGGCTGCACAAGAGATCTTCACCTGCGGTCCGAGGTTCGAGCGCCACTCCATCATTCGCATTTCTGGCTTGGCTACCTTGCACTTCACGGGCTCGCCGTCGGCGCCGTGCACCCATTCGACATACGGAAACTCGTCGAGGTGTCCATCCGTGCACGCAATCAAGTACCGCGCGGGCACAGCCAAACGGTCACGCGCGTCGAGAGTTCCTTGTCTCTGCCCCTTCTTTGGCCGGCCTTTACACGACTTGTGGACAAACTGCGCTTTATCAGGCCGATGCCTGCTCGTGTTCACGAACTCGAACTTGGGCGACTCCGAAACAGGTGCCAGGAGGTCGCAGCCGGTACAGCGCAGCCACTGCGGAAACACACGGGTCGGAATTCCGATGGGTGTGCCGCTCTCATAAGCTTTTTCCGGCAGCCATGGGGGCTGCCGGAGCTCTTCTACCCGCGGCAGAACCTTGCGCACTGCATCGAGCAGTCGTGGCACCAGAACAAGTTGTGGGCCTCCCTGCTTCGAGTATGCAATCTCCCACGCGTCGAGCCCCTGAGGCATCACCGCGATGTGAGGCATGTCAACTGTGGCCCCTATGCCCGATGTGTACAACAAAGCGCTGGGTCGCACTGAACCGACACGACTGTGGTTCTTCCCGGGGATAGCTTCCAGTTCCCCGAAGGGGTTTGCCACCACTCCCGCAACGCCGGCTGACTCGTCCGCTACGACCTGGCTCATTTTGCATCCTTCTTCGAGAAGATCCATTTCGGTGCCCCTGCACTCAGCGGCTCCGCCAATTTGCCGACAGCCGGTGTCACAAGCAAGTTGATCTCAGGCTGCACTTCGCGCATCGAATTAGCCACCTGAAACAGGCGACTGTCTTCGTCCGGAGCCACTGTCTCAGGACTCACAAGCAGTGGTGACACGATCTGGCCACCACCTACGGAGTCCTTCTGGTATGTCAATGCGCCCGACCACTTGTCAGACTCATCCGTCCATTTGTCGAGACGCAGAATCAACTTGCTCCTGGCCTCCTCAGCGACCGTCTCATCACCGCCGCTGGCGATTTTGATTCGCGTTACAAGCCGATCCACGAGGGTGTCCACAGAGAGTCGCCGCTGGGCAATCGTGCCGGCGCCGGTCTCGGGCGATAGGGAAGGGGCATTCCGTTGGTCAGCGACGCGGGCCGCCGACACCAGAACGCCAGTGAGGCCGCGCTCCAAAGCGGCATCGGAGAACGGGGTCACTGACAGCGCCTCGACGTGTGCGTAGAAAGTGTCGTGGTAGTGCTCGAACTGCTCGTAGTGCGCCATGTCCCGGGGCCTGGACCGGTTGGCCAACGTCACCACAAGACCAGGTTTAGAGGCTTCGCGGCCAACGCGCGACGACGCCTGAATATACTCCGCAGTGTTCTTCGGTTGACCAACCACCAGCATCAAGCCAAGCCGCGGCACATCCACGCCTACTTGGAGCATCGACGTTGCGAGGACGACATCGTAAGGCATGTCCCGCGGAGGCAACTTCTTTCTGGCCTTTTTGGCCAGTGCTGCCAGTTCGCCATACTGCCGTTTAGCAGTAGTCGTGTCCCGTTCCGGGTCAAAGGGAACACCGAGGTTGGTGAGCGTCTTTGAGATATCCGCAGACGAGATACGGGAAGTCAATTCCCCGATCCGTAACCCGCTGGACCCGCGTCGCGGGTAGCCCGAGTCTTTGTCGGGGTTACTGGTTCGTGTGACGATGTCGTCCTCGAGATAGCGGCGCATTCCTGCCAGCTCCCGGGTGGCCGAGAAGTAATCAACCAAGGTCACGTACGGCTCAGCGGCAGCCCCGTGGTCGTCGAACAGCTTCTGTCCGGCCAGAAGCAAAATCTCACTGACTCGAATTTCCGCGAGGGTGAGACGTGCTCCGTGAGCACAGACCCCGATATAACGCCGCCCGGGGTCCTTCTCACTGATGGAGACTTCCTTCGAGAAGAAGGTGTCCGTCACTGACAGGACTTGCGGCGGGAAGATCTGTACCTGGCGCGCGTACAGCTTCAACACCTGATCACGAGCGTTCCGCACCGTCGCGGTGGAAGCGATGACGAGGGGCTTCACAAGTGCTGCGCTGTCAGCAGGGCCCTTTTCCCATGTCGACAGGGTGTCTATTGCTGCTTCGAACAATCCCACTGCGGTACCGAGGGCTCCGGTGATGAGGTGGAGCTCGTCCTGAATGATGAGATCTGGCGGGCGTAACCGGTCCACGGACCTGACCGTTGCCTTCGGATAGACGCGGCCGCCCTCCGACTTGGAAGTATGAACACTGGCTCCGCATACCGAGGTCATTGTGTCCGGGTGCTTGTAGCCGTGCCGCTCACAACGCTGAGAGACATAGCCGAACAGGCTCGCGGCCTCACCTTCGCGGGCTAGTCGTGCGAACTTGTCGACGGTCGCCAACAGGAATGTCGGTGGGTTTCGGTAGATCTCGTCATCGACAGTCAGCACGGGAAGACCGTCCGCTGCACTGCCTCCCGCAGAGAACGGGCACCGTCCCATCTTGTCCCCGCAGTAGACATGGATGCGCTGAGTCGTTTTCACGGCAACGACATCCGCCTTGGGGTTGATCGGCGTCCCGCACCATGGACAACTGCTGAACTGAAGCACCGTGAGTCCGTAGGCGGAGTTGCCGTCGTCGTTGCGTACGTCACGTACTTGTTGCTCGGCTTCCAAGAAGCGTTTCGGGCTGACGCTTGAGCCTACCCACAGACCGATGCGGAACGGTTCCTGACCCCACGTGGTGGGGTCTCCACGTCGTACGAGCTCAGCGGCACACATGAGCGTCGTGGCGCGCAGGAACTGCTGAGAGGTGAGCAACCGTAGCGTGTAGCGCATCAGCACGGCGACACCGTCGCGGCCATCGATGAGGCCACCTGGTGTATCGATGACGCCTTGAAGGCGACGTATGCCGAATGTGAAGGCCGCGAGCCCCAGGTAGGCCTCGGTCTTGCCGCCACCGGTGGGGAAGAACAGCAGCTCCGCCCGGGGCAGGTCCCCGGACCGCCGAGGCACGGTCGGGTCGACGATCGAGGGCAGCTGCATCAGGATGAACGCGAGCTGGAATGCCCGCCAAGATGCCGCGTTGTCACCTTTCCCTTCGATCACCATCGTCGCATCCTTGACGGTGATGTCACGGTCGGCATTTCGGAGCGCTGCAATCTGCGAGCGGATGCGCTGCTCCCGCATGGTGCGGTTCATGAAGGCGAAGGCCTTACGTGCTTCTTCGCTTGCGTGGGCGGTCGGGTCAGGATCCGTCAGCAGATCGAGGCCGGCACGCAGACGCTCGAGCGCGTCCTCGCCGTCCATGATTCCGCTCTCGGCAACCTCTCGAAGGTGCTCCGGCAGTGCCTCGGCATCGACGCGTCGGTCACCCAGCCATTCTTCGTAGCCGTCTATCAACGGCTTGAGGTACGTTCCTAGCTCGTGAGGGGACGCGTCCATCAGTAGGCGCATACTCATCTCTGCGCCGGAGATGGTGGGAGCAAGGGTTTGTGGGACTTCGGCTGTCGGTAACCAGGTGGTTCGCACTGCGGCGGCCGTGCGGGAAGCCGGATCTGGCAGAGTCCATGTAGCGGAGGCCGTGCGTCCGACGGCGAACTCGAGACGGTCGCGGTACAGAAGATCGAGCTGGAGCACCTCCGGGTCGCCGAAGTCACGGGCCTGTACAAGTGCGTCGCGGGTGGGGCGGAAGACGGCACTTCCGTCGACGGCGCTGACCTCCAACTGAGTTTGGAACAGCCACACCTTGGGCGGGAGCTCTTTTCCAGTGACCTTGGTGTTCTGGAGTGCGGCTTCGACCACCCGCAGCCCGTCGTGGTCGAAAACCTCGACAGATATCGCCACATGGCCCTCGACGATTACCTCGGTGTAAGTCTGCTCGCGACCAACGTTCGCGATGCTGATTGTCCGAGGTTTGACATACTCTGAACGGTCGTAGAAAGTCTGAGTACGCCCTTCTTCATCTGTCTCTCGGCGGGACTCGTACTGACCCCACTTCGCCGTGAAGACAAGGTTGTCCACCTCCGGACCGACCTGGAAGCGGAGACCCATCGACGAAGGGGCGATGAGTTTGGACTCTGGGCCCCGGTCCTCGTCCGCGTCACCGCCGCCTGCATCAGTGACAGCTTCTTCAGTTTCCTCCGGAACGCCTTGCACGTCATTGCCTGCGTCTGTGTTTACGACTGTCGCGGCGTCAGAGTCACGAAAGTCGGCCGAGCTGTTGACTTCCGACTGCGCCTTTGCCTGAGGTGGAGGATCGCCGTCACCGATCGCCACCGGCGCGAGCGCTCCGACGAGGTAGCGGGCTCTTGGCGTGCCGTTGACCGTCTCATCCGACTCACCCCATGGGCCGATTAGGTCGCGCTGCAACAGGTCGATGAGCTTGTCGCGCACTTGCGCGGAGGTAGCTGGTTGGAGGGAAGATGTCTCGGTGGTCATCTAGAACATGGCTCCTTCAGGGGCAGTCTCCGGATCAAGGTCGAGCTCCATCGCAGGGACTGCTTTGCCGCCATTCAAGGCCTCAAGCGCCGCTCGACGGTGATTCTCTTCCAACAGGCGGTCAAGAATTTCAACACGGGCAGCAGGGCTCACAGTAAACCGCTCCATCTGACGGTAGGTGTGAAACCCGTGGTCCAGTGGGATGTCTGTCCATCCGTACGCTTCCATTACGGCCAGATCGATTGCGACGTGGATGTCGCGCAGGCGGGTGACATCTGGATCACCCATGATGTTGGGGTCGTTCACGAGATTGTAGAGCGTGGTGAGGCCCAGATCGCGGCGGAGCATGATTTGGCGGCGTTCGCGATCCAACGTCTCACCCAATCGACGCATCGGCGTGGTGTAAGCGGGCCGCGGGAGCGTTTCGAAGACGTCGGAAGGCGTGTACCGAGGGTCGTTGCGCATCCCAGAGCCATACTTGATTGCCCATGTTTGGTGGGGCATCGATGACAGGAGCGCCAAATCGGCAAAATCGTCAGTGGCGAAGATCGCTAGCGCATTGCTAAACACCATGGTGCTTGGAACAGAGAGTGGCATGACCGTCTTACTGACGATTGTAATGGCAACCACTCGATCAAGCGGTGCAATTGTTCGATAGAGCTCGTTTCTGCGCCGCAAAAAGCGCCACCAGTATTCGCGCGCTGCAGGATCCTTCTGTCGAAGCCGCTCGGGCTTAACTCGTTTCTCCACTACTCTCAGCGGTTCTGGATAGGCGCTGGCTTTTTCTAGGTCCCAGTCCTGAAAGTCGATGACAAATCGGCTCGGAGAGCTATCGGGTCGCGAGTTCATATCCTCCCCATTCATGTATGGGCGCAACACAACTTGATTAGCAGGCCTTTGTAGCACCATTTCTGTGGCCTCTGCTGCACTTACAGCGAAGCCAGCACCGAGCGCAATTGTGCCTTGAAATACAGTCCCCAAATTCTCGGAGAGAACCTGAGGGGGTCCTGAAATTCTTCCTTCAGGCTCAAGCAAGGATGAGATTGAGCGAACAATTATCCCATCTGAGATTGCCCAAGAGAAAGCCTGTGGGAGGCCGTATCCCCCCCATACGGCAGCATATTGAAGATTTGCGCTCCGAGCGGGCCAGGAGGCGCTCTGCACGGCCCGATGTATCGTGAGGCCGTCTATCAAAAGAGCGTCCAGTCCCACCTCCCTCGTAGCACCCTGGGCGACCGTGTTAGTTGCTACAAGTCCTATCTGACCGCGCTTCGGGTGAACCAATTCTGCGGCCCGCAAGAAGAAGTACGCGACCAAGTCAGCACTTCCCCGTCTTCCCGCAGCGATTACAAAAACCAGCCAGTCCCGGATGTCCGTCCCCATAGCACTTGTTAGTTTCTGTCCTCCCAGGAATGGTGGGTTGCCAATGATTGCGTCAAAGCCGCCGTGGTCGAGAATGACATCGGGAGCCTCAATCACCCAGTGCAGCGGCTTCCAACTGGAGTCACCGGTGTCGACCGCGGGCGTGAGCCCAACGCTGAGGACCGAATCGAGCCGGCTGCGGTCACCTAGGGCTCCACTCGACGGGTACGCAATGTAAAGTGCGTCGGCAAGGTCTTCATACCTGGCTTCTAGAGCCTTACCCGGCTTGCCTCCTTCTCGGAGTCCGGCCGCGATGATGCCGTCAGCTACGTCGCGCAATCGCGCAGTAACTTCGCGGGACTCTTCTAGAAGCTTCCGCTTGGCGCGGGTGGAGCGCATCCGGTCGCCATCGTCGACTTGGCCGCTGGACAGTTCTCGACGGAGCTGAGCGGCACGTGCGAGATCACTATCGACGTTGATCTGCAGGAGCTTTCGCTGGTTGACGCGGCTGTGGCTGGGGTCAATATGCTGCGCTCGTAGCTGCCGCTCACTGGTGATGCCGAGCAAGGAGTTGCCGTGGAAGACTCGGTCATCTACGAAGGAAAACGGCTTGCCAGGGTCCATGGAGACGAGCCAGAGCGAGAGCTTACACATTTCCACGGCCATGCCATTGATGTCTGCGCCGTAAAGGCATCGAGCAACTACTTCGCGTATGGCCCACCGCTTTGCGTCCTCATTGGCAGCCGCGCTGAGTCCCTCCTTCGAACGGGCTTCGATGAGGCGTTCCGCGAGATATCGGGCCGCAGCAACAAGAAACGCACCAGATCCGACGGCGATGTCTGCGACCTTGAGGTTGAGGATTTCGGTGGAGCTCTTCAGGACCCAATCATCCCTGTTCTTGGAGTCGAGGGGACCAGGCGAGAAGACGAGCGGTTCCAGCGCGTGAAGTACTACCTCCTCGGCCAATGACCGAGGAGTGTAGTGGGTTCCGGTGTTGGCTCGCTGAGGGGACTCGGTCATCACCAGACCGCCCGCAGGCACCACGTATGGGAAATCACGCAGATCGTTTCGGATCAGGGCGTGCAGCGGCGCGAGCTGGTCGACCAACTCAGTACGACCGAGAAGCACGAAACCGAGGCGAGTGCGGGCGTCTGCGGCGCTCGTTGCGTCATCCGTATCGAATGCTTTAGCGATTTGTCGTGCTGTAGCAGGCTTCGCGTTGGGTTGGGCTTTGCTCAAATGTTCGATGAGCTTCTTGGCAAAGTCCACCCCTCCTGTGGCGAGGTCAGCGATAGTGCGGAGATCGGTCAGAGTGATTTCGGGCTCATACCCACTCTTACCCTGGAGCCCGACGACAACGTCGTTGGTGTACTCAGCCGAGTAGCCCAGCAGACCCTCGTAGACGTAGCCAATCTGCTCGACGTCGAGGTCGCGGAACGACAGTTGCCGGGCTTCCCCGGCTACCCGTGCGATCTGCACGGCTCTGAGGACTTGCAGCATGACTCGGTCAGAAACGCGTATGGCGAGCTGCCCCTCCGCAGTCGTGGTTTGAAGCCATGGGAAACGATTCGGATCGAACAACGACCCGCCGTACGCCGGCATCCGGGTGTCCTCGAAGGTGGCCCCGGAGTATATAGCGGTGCTGGCGGCGAGTAGACGATGCCACGTCTCCCAGGTGTGATCAAGTGCTTCTTCGGTGCCGTTCTGTGCCGACTGTTCCAGGTTGATGCGCACTCCGGAGATGGCGTACGAGTCGCGGTACATCTGGTGCTGCGGCAGCAAGGCGCGTTCCTCGGCGAAGAGGAGGAATACGACGCGCATCAGCACGGACACTGCGGCTTCGTAGACTTGCTTACCGTCGGGTGGGAGAGGAGACGGCTCCCCGCTGGCGGTCGCGCGCAAGTGTGATTCGGACATTGCCTGGAGCACGAGCTCGACCGCGCGACGGACTTGGTCGCCCAAGGCCTCGGTAATTGCTTCCGCGCTCGCGACGCTGAGCTCGAACAGTTTCGGAAGCCGTTTCTCGGTGGCGCCACCAGCGAGTGAGACCAGCCCGGCGAGGGCCAGGAAAGCATCTCTGCTGTCCCGCTCCTCACGCCAGATGAGCGAATCGAAGACGCCGCTCGCTGTGGTGACATTCTGGACCGCGGAGACGATGCCCCACCAGCGGCCGTCAGTGACCAGCCCGACACTGACTTTCGCCTCACGCAGGAGGGCGGCAGTGCGGTCGATGGCGTCGGCGGCCCACCCGTCGACTCCGGTTCGCCGTAGATCGTCGGTCGGGTCGACAACTATGACCAGCGCGTCCGGGCCGTCACCGGTGTCCAACGCCGCCCACGGGCGCACCGTTACGTCTCCGTCAGGCGAACTGGCGACGATCGTAGAGTCGGGTCGATCGTTCAGATGCTCACCCCACTGCAGGAGATCGCGGAGAACAGCTGTAATCCAGCGGTCGCGCCAGGCGAGGTCCTTAGTGGCTCCTGGCTGACTTCGATCAGCAGCCCACGCTTTCGACCATAACGTGTGCTCGTAGACGAAGGTGCTGTTGACGTCGTCGATGGCGTTGTACGGTCGATCGAGTCCGGTAGGGAACACCGATTTGAGGGCAGCGCGCGAAAGGAAAGGCCCATCAGCGTCGACGAGGGAAAGCCACTCCCAAGGGTCCTTAGTTACCATCGTTCTTACCCAGTCTCTCTGCATCAGCCGGGCTCAACGCGAACACGACGGCGGCGACGAATGTGTGTGGTTGCAGATTGGCGTAGCGTCGGGACACCGCGTCCCGCTCGCCATGCTGTTCCTCGGTCAGGGCGTCGAGGCGCCGTCTGATGTTCGTAAGGTCCTTCTCGCGCTGGCGTTGTTCCTCGTGGAACAGCATGTCTTCGAGTTCGCGCTTGCGCTCTTCGGCATTGCTGAGTGTGCCAGCCAATGTTTGGCGGAAGCGGGCGAAAACTTCATCAACACGTTCGAGGTCAGCGGTTTTGCGCTTGACCAGATCCTGCTCGATACCCATGCGCAGCCTTCGAGCTCGGGAGGCAACAGCGTCTGCAACGCGCTGGCGGATGCCGCCGTCGGCGGCGCCGTGTGCATTCCAAATGTCGGCGAGTTCTGAGAACACGCCAGGGGAGGGCGCCGTCAGCTTCTCAGCGTCCAGAGCAGTGGCCAGAAGATCTTCCGAGCGATCGAGACCGAGTTCCTGGCGTCGGGTAAGCCGGGTGCCGGCGAGGAAGACTTCCTCGTGGAGGCGAGTGCCGCCGTCACCCACCACCACCAGGCGTGCAACGCCGGCCACAAATGACTCATCCAACCCGTCGATCACCACGGCGCTGACACCGTGGATGTGACTGGATCGGGTCCATATCTGGCCGCGCAGTTCACGGGCGGCGCGTTGGATGAGCGGGTGCCCTAGGTGGGCATAAACGATGTCGGCCCTGCCCTTCGCTTCTTCACCATCGAACGTGATGGGGCGAGCTACATCCGGACGTAGACGGGTGCGCAGCCCCTCCAGTCCTGGAGTCCAGGTCCGGTCGAGTCCGGACGGCAGGTCGTAGACATCGACCAGCTCGAAAGGGTCCGCCGTGTCGATGAGACCCGGCTGCCCGGAAACTCGCAGTCCGGTTTCCAGGACGCGGCGTAGATTGCGACCGTGAAGGTGCAGGCGGTCGCGGGAACTCTCGAGCCTCCCGGCGAGGGTCGTGAGTTCACGGCGGAGATTGTGCTCGCCTTGCATGGCTGTCTGAATGATGTGTTCGCCGGAACCTTTGGCAGGTTTCGGTCGAGCGGGCAGATCGCCGTAGCCCAGGGTTCGCTGGATATCCGGATCGATGATGTCCCCGGCAGACCCGAGATCCTCCTGCACCCGGGAAATCTTGCGGGCCACCCGAGCTAGATAGTCCGTGTCTCTGGCGTAGTTCGAGGAGGTGGCCGACTTGTCTGCCGGGTCCGGGTGGTAAATCTGTGGGCGCTCGTTCTGGCCATAACGGTCGATACGGCCGATGCGCTGCTCAAGCCGGTTGGGGTTAAAGGGAATGTCAAAACTGACCAGACGATGACAATGTGTCTGCAGGTCGATTCCCTCGCCCGCGGCATCGGTTGCGATGAGAATCCGCACGGGGTCCTTGGACGGATTTTCGGTGAAACGGACCCGGATGAGCTCGCGCTCATCGGCATCGGTCGAGCCCTCGATGACTGCGAGGCGGTCGCCTCCGAGGTTCACCGCATTGAGGACGTCGCGTACCCAGTTCAGCGTGGAGACGTACTCAGTGAAGATGACCAGGCGTTCGTTCAGCCACTTCCCGTCGGGAGTCAGCAGTTGACCTCTGATCATGTCGATGAGCGCCTGGAGCTTCGTGTCGGGAAGCGAGGCGTAGCGCCATCCCCAGTTGATGAGCCATTCGAGGTCAGCGATGTCTTCAGGGGTTAGCGGGACCTGGGCGCGCTGCGCTGAGCGAAGTGCCTCGAGCTCAGGCTGCTCCAGGCGCCCTTCTTCTTCATCGGAGGCTTCGTCGCCGAGCACCTCGTCGTAGTCGGGCAAATCGATGTCGTCGTCGCCACGCAAGCGGGTGGCGAGATACGTTTCCGCCGTCGAGGCGAATGCTGTGGGCGAGGAGAAGAATCGCTTCTTCAGGATCAGCGTTGCGAGGTCGGCGGCTCGTTTGCCCTTTTCGGCTTTCACGGCCGCGTTGCGCCTTTTGGTGAAGGCAATCAGCCGGTCATAAGCTTCGGATTCGTCGGCCGAGGGACTGAACAGCAGAGCGTGGACCTGACGTAGTTTGAAGCCCTCATCAGGGAGGTCCTTCTTGAGCCGGCGGACTGCCACTTCACGCAGTGCTTTCGCATCGAGATCGGCGCCACGGGCGAAGCGTTGCGGGTCGACCATCTCCATGAGTGCCGTGAAGGACTCTGTATAACCGTTGTGCGGTGTGGCGCTGAGGAAGAGCCGGTGCTCGCAGCGCTTCGCGAGTTCGCGGACCGACACCGTGCGCTGGCTGTCAACCGCATAGCGGCTCTTGTCATTGCCACTTCGCGAAGGTGTGGCCGGGGCGACGTGGTGAGCTTCGTCGACAATGACGACATCGAAGGCGTAGCGGTCGGCTACACGCTTGTCGTCTGCGCGGGCATAGACGTCCCGGAGGAGGCGCTCGGCTCGCGGTGACGGCAACCAGGACATGGAGACGATGACCCGCGGAAACAGGACGAACGGATTCGCATGAACGCCGAAACGGCGACGGAAATCACGCATGGTGTTGGAGTTGACGATTTCAAAACCAAGGCCGAACTTGTCACGCATTTCCTCTTGCCACTTGATAACCAGGCCGGCTGGACACACGATGATCACCGATCGGGCACGATGACGAAGCAGCAACTCCTGCACGACCAGGCCCGCTTCGACCGTTTTGCCGAGTCCGACGTCGTCGGCAAGGAGGAGGTTCGCCCGGGGTGCTTCCAACGCCCGACGTAGGGGCTCGAGCTGGTACGCCTCGATGGTCGCGCTGCTGCGGAACGGAGCCTGGAGCGTCCGGGCATCCGCCGAGGTCAATGCTCCCCAGCGGAGGGCATCGACGTAGGCGGCGAACGTAGTCGGATCGTCAAAATGCTCGGGATCCACTGCGAGGGGAAGACCCTGATCGAGGATGACGCCACGTCCCGGCTCGAGCTGCCAAATGGCCGTCATCTCGCGACCGTAGTGCTCCTCCTCGATGGACTGCAGGGACACTGCATGCTGGAGCTCAGCTTTTCCATCATCTGCACTCGAGCGTTCCAAGGCCTGTGCGGCGACGTTGGTGACGATCCATTTCGACCCTCGAACCGTGACCAGTTGACCGACTTCAGGCAGTTCGTCGTGAACTACTGACGCCGCAGGCGCGACTGTCATTATTGCTCCCCCATTTATCCATCTTGTTGTTACTCCAACTATTTATACACGTGGGTCCCGACATCACAGGGAGGCGTACTCGATGAGGTCTCGCATGAAGGAATGGTCATAGCGGAGCGAGCTTTTACGGAGCCTCGTCGAGAACCCGAGTGCCGCCTTGACGGACAGGGCATTCGAACCTCTCTCGGCCAGTAGCCTTTGAAGCGTGAACGTTCGACGCAGAGCACCGGTCAACGGACCCTCTGTCGCTCGGATGCTGCGCACGCTTCCGTCGTTCGACAACCCTGCTGTTCCCCAACCGTATTTCGCGTCGAGGCTGCTCGGCAGATTCACCTCCGGCAAGTCCCGATACTGTCCAAGACCTGCCGCTATCCATTCCACGGCTGGCACAGCCACAGCATTGCCGACCAGTTTCCATCGGTCGCGCGGCGGAGCCGTATTGGTCCACCCCGGACGGAAGCCCTGCAGACTCTCCAGCGATTCGATGGAAGGCGTGCGAAAGCGCGACTCAATGGGCGACTCGTGCACCCACACAGCGGGAGCAGATGGAATTCCGGCAGTCGTTGAGCCCTTGATGGTCGGTACAACTCCTTCGCCCCATCCGACGCCCCGGTTTCCCTCCGTCCAGTAGAAGCCATTCGCCTTCACCCGTAGGCGCACAGAACGGCACTCACTCGTCGAGGTGTTCGCGTAATCTCGAAAGAGTACTTTCACCGGGTCGTAGTGGCGGCTGGCCAGCAAAAAAACTCGTTTCCGACGCTGAGCAAGACCAAAGTGCTGAGCATCCAGAATTCTGTAGCACCACTGGTACCCCGCTGCGCTGAGCATCGATCCGATGATGGTCATGGCTGCGCCCCCTTTGAGCCGGAGCATGTTCGGTACATTCTCGAGAAGGACCCACTCCGGCTGCCGTCGCTGTATCTCCTGCAGTACCCCCAGGATCAGGCCCGAAGCATCGCCCTCGATCCCCGCGAGCCTGCCGGCGGGGGACAGATCCGTGCATGGGAAACCGGCGGTCAGGATTTCGGCGTCATGAAGAGTCGCGGGCAGGTGCTTGACGTCGGAGTAGAGCTGCGACGAAGGAAAGCGTTTCTCCAGTACTGCCCTGGCAGAAGACCAATTCTCGTATGCCACGATGTCGCCGCTGTATCCTGCTCGCCGAAAGGCCTGTTCGAAGCCGCCGATACCTGCGAAGAGACTGAGGATCGTTGCGTCCTGGTTCATCGTGCTCGATTCTGCTGGTGCTGCTGTGATGCGTCGGCCAAGCCCTCGTCCGAACTCGGTAGTCAAAACTAGCCACTTGTCGGTCTCGTCGACTGCCGAGAGCGGTTCCTCAACAATAGAGGTGAAGGACCACGAACCCCTCCACGTAGGTCCACTGGTCTCCGGTTGGGAACTGCAGAGCCGCCGTGGCGTGCAAGGAAGCATGCAGGTAGGAGTGGCTAGATCCGCTGCAATCCCTGAGCTGGTTCTCGGCCGTAAGCAACGCGCCACCGCGTCCATGTCGCCGCTACAACCTCAGGAAGTGGTTCCAACTCCCGCTGACAGGTGGGACGCAACCTCCGCGCTCCAGAAGTCCCAAAGTACATGAAGCTGATTCGAGCATCTACAGGCCGCGGGTCGCCAAGCGAAAGCGAACAATGAAGTCATGAGCGACACGGGTGATCCGAGTGACACGTCAAGGTTGGCAGCCACGGATAGGGTGCGGTCCCGCATGTCACGACAACGTCGCCGCGATACCAAGCCTGAGTTGCTTCTACGGCAGCACCTCCACGCACGAGGCCTGAGGTATCGCGTAGATGCCCCTCTTCCGAGCCTCCCCCGTCGGCGCGCCGACATCTTGTTCAGGAGCAGGAAGGTCGCAGTGTTCGTCGACGGATGCTTCTGGCATTCATGTCCTCTGCACGGATCCACTCCGAAGAACAACAAGGAGTGGTGGGTGCAGAAGCTGGAGATGAATGTGAAGCGAGACCGAGAAACTGATTCGACGCTTCGAGCACTGGGATGGAGGGTGTATAGAGTTTGGGAGCACGAGGACATGCTCGCCGTGGCATCACTTCTTGAGCAGGAACTGAGGGGACGTTGAACAAACGCTCACCACAGTCCTCAAAAGTCGAACTTCAGTATCTTGGTGATCGAATGGTTCGACCCGCAGCCTTCAGGGTCCTTCTCCTTCGACGAGCCGACGGGCCGACGAGGGTACGCAGTTGATCACTATAGGGTTGGCCAAGCACCAGATTGCGTCCCGGCCAGCCGCGGCATCAACTGTCCTGTGACCGTGAAAGCAATCCAGCCCTAATCCGAAGGAACCATGAACATCACTGACGTGGCACAGATCGTCGGCTCACTTGCGACAGCAGTGGCTCTATTTTTCATCGCCCTTCAAACAAGGTCGTCGAACGAGGCAGTTGCCGAGGCGCGCAAGATGCATTCGTTGGAGCGAGAGCGCGATCTGCAAGCAGTAGAGTTTGAGAAGCGGCAGCAGGCCACACAGATATCATGTTGGCCTGCTAGGCGTCAATCGGGTGATCGCTGGGTTTGGGGAGTGGAGGTCGTGAATGCCTCCCCTGCCCCCGTATTCAAGTTCGCTGCCCATCGCAAAGCTGGAACAAGCCGCAACAACTCCGTCGCCATACCACTCATGCAAGCCAAAGCCGACGTACTCCCTCCCGGGCGATACTTCATCGCGGATGACTCTCGCTGGCCAGAACCGATGGCTCGTTCCACTGAAACCCAGCCAATCAATGGCAACGCCGACTACATGGCAACACTGAAGTTCAGGGACAATAAAGGGAATGTTTGGAATCGGGAGCCGAACGGGCGCCTCCTAGAAGCTGTTGAGACGAGTCTGGAAAGCTCAACCAGTTCGTAGTTGAGCAAGTTGGGTGCCGCTTTCCCCACCGTGGTTACGAGTTGTAGATCTGCGTAGCCCAGCAACGGCGTCGCCTTCACGGTCAAACCTCTCGGCGGCACCCTGACCAGCGAGCTGTGTCGACAACCACCGCAACGAAACCACCGGTCAGATCGAGCGCGACACAGTGGTTGAAGACGCAGATTGTCGTGCCTCACATTTACACTCATTTCACGACCGTCGGACAGGCGGCATCCGCAGCGTGGGGGTAATGGGTTTGAGATTGAGTACAGTCGTCGCGTCCGATTTCGATGGGCACAACCATGCTCGCTGACAACAGCTGCGGTTACCACCCACAGATTTCGGATCTCGCGTCGCTAGTCAGCGGCTCGACTGGCCGAGTTCTTCTAGTTGCACCTAGGTCGAAAGATCTAGGTGTCGATCATGAATATCGGGTGCTGCACAGCCCAGATCACGACATCTCACTGCGCCCTGGCATTTATTGGGCGAAGGTCGACAACGAGTGGAACGCTCTGGTCGTGGACCCGGAGGCAGTTCCCGAGCGAACCCCTCGCCCGGCGGAAGAAGTAGCGCTCTCGAATGCGGATGAGAGCTCCCTGGGCGTTGTCGGCATGGAATGGCTCGACGAGTGGTGGGGGTTTGCCAGAACTATCGCATCTCCCGCCTTCCCAGCTTCCGGCGGAGCAATCTCGCGCAGTTCGGGCCGTGACGTGATCATCAGACGCCGTCAGTTGACGGGGTCCAACTGGTCATATGTGGTACGCCAGGATGGGCGAACAGTGACGGTCTCCGAATCGGAGCTAGCACCCATCCCCGAAGTCTCCGCATCCACTTCGTGGCTCCACCACAAGCCCGCTACGGCGGAGTCCTTTTCAGCGATGATCACAAGAGCAAAATTGAATCGGGGGGTCACCGACGCTCTTTTCTCCTATGGTGTAACGAAAACGATTATCAATCCCTTCCAGTTCAAGCCAGTACTGAAGTATTTGGACTCCTCCATGGAGCGGATGTTGATTGCCGATGAAGTTGGTCTGGGCAAGACCATCGAAGCGGGACTGCTTTGGACGGAGATGGCGGCGCGCGGCCAGGCAAATCGAGTCATGGTGGTGTGTCCGGCAGCGCTCGTACCTAAGTGGCAGCGAGAGATGAGCGAACGGTTCGGGTTCACCCTTGAGCACTACACAACGCCTGATCTTCGCCGGCTCGTCGACCGGCTCGAAGCCGGAACGGTCCCGCAGACTTTCGCGGTTATCGTGTCCATCCAGACATTTCGAACGTTCGATCGACTACAGCGTATGGAAGAACTCAACTTCGGGCTGGATCTGTGCATCGTGGATGAGGCGCATCAAATGCGTAATCAGGGGACTGCGAGTCTTAGGCTCGGCTTCTTCCTTCGGGACGTCTCTGGCTCGCTGGTTCTCTTGAGCGCAACGCCGCTCAACCTCGGCAATCGAGACCTGCTATCGATGATGCGCCTGATCATGCCGGGCGAAGTCGAGAGCCAAGCCGACCTCGAACTCCGTATTGATCACCACAAACCGCTCCAAGCCCTTCGCAAAAGCGCGACCGATCCCTCCATCTCAAACCTCATGCGGCGCCAGTGGCTCCTTGAAATTGCTAGTTCACGTATGGGACGAGCACTTCGCGCGCGCGCCGCGTTCAAGGAACTTGAGGAACTCCTGATACAGGACGACTACACCGTCGCCTCCGCGCCCATCATCAGGGATGCATGCAACCAACTCCACGGGCTTTCCTCGGCGATTACCAGAACGCGAAAGACGGAGGTTCGCACAACGCGAGCCGTGCGCGAAGCAAAGAACGCGGAAGTCATATGGACGGCCGATGAGCAGGCGTTCTACGACGCGTATGTCGAGTGGCTACGTCAAATCGCCGCAGAGCGAGAAATTCCGACTGGTTTCGCTCTCCAGATGCCACTGCGCCTTGCCAGCTCCTGCCTTCCAGCCGCGGCGAAACAAGTGCTGGGTCTTAAGGTCACCCAACCGAGCGACGGCGACGGCGACAGCCCCTCGGCCTCCCGCCCGAGCAGCTTCCTCGCATCCGAGGTCCCGCCATCGAACGTTAAGTCCCTCGCGGAGAAAGTCCTGAAGCTCGACACCAAATTCGCGGCGTTCACCGCGGCACTGGCCAGCCCTGAGATGGCGAGGCGCTCTACGCTCGTTTTCACTTTCTCACGGAACACCCTGGACTACCTCCACCGTCACCTGTCGCAGACCCATCGTGTAGCGGTCCTCCATGGCGGAATCGTGCCCGAGGACCGCGAGTCGATCATGAAGAGGTTCCGTGCCGGCGAGTTTGAGCTCGTCATCGCGACGCGCGTTGCAAGCGAGGGCCTTGACTTCGAGTTCTGCTCGATGATTGTGAACTATGACCTGCCCTGGAATCCGATGGAAGTTGAACAACGCATCGGACGCCTGGACCGCATCGGCCAAACATCGGACAAGATCCTTATCCTGAACTTCTCCACCCCCGGCACCATCGAGTCCAGCATCCTTGAGCGATTGTTGGACCGTGTCGGAGTCTTCGAGCACTCTATCGGTGAGCTTGAACCGATTCTGGCTGAAAAGTTTGAAAGCCTATCCGACATCGTGGTCGACTTCCGCTTAACCGCTGACGAACGGGAGCGACGCATCAACGAGGCAATAGCTGCTGTCGAGCAGGGCAAATCGGACGCGGCGGAACTCGAAGAGTCATCCTCAAGGCTCCAGGCCGAGGACCAGTTCGGGATCAAGTCTGTTGAAGAACGAATCAGCCGTGGGCGCTACCTGGGACAGATCGAACTCGCCCATCTGGTAGCAGACTGGGCTCGACTCCGTGGAGGTCTTGCCGTTGTGAATCAACAGGACAAGACCCTCCGAGTGAATGTCAATCAAGAAATGCTTCACAAAATTGTCGAATGGCGGCGGGGGGAAGGCCTCACATCAGCAGAGGTTACGCGTGTCGAGCGTGCAGGGCAGGCCAAAGCACCGCTGATCATGTGCCTCGATGCAGAAGAGGCGCGAGTGAACGGCGGGTCGCTTCTCAACGGGCATCACCCCTTAGTCCGGGTGGCCAGCGAAGATTACGAAAGCCATCACACCCCCCGGTTTGCGGTCCTTCGCACCACTGGTGATTCGCACTGCCCTCAAGGCACTTATCTCATCGCACTCGCCGCGACCGGGTGGAAGGGCCTGCGGCCCACTAGTGAACTCTGGGTAGAAGCTGTCGATCTTGAATCAGGCCGTAGCGTGAGCGCGGAAGCCGGTGCCTTGCTCATGACTGCGGTGGCCGAAGGCGCTCTGAAACCTGCAAACGACCTAAGCGTTCACCCTGACGCCGACGTTTATTGCGAGCAGCTTTTGACCGACCTCGAACTGAGGCGCCATGACGAGCAGGAGAAGCGTCGGGGAGAGAACGACGCTCTCATCCTCGACAGGCAGGTACGCGCGGAAGAAATTTTCAAGAACCACCAACGATCGATTCAGGAACGGATTCGTGAAGCCACCGTACAGACGATTCGCATGTTCGAGGGTCAATTGAGGCGGGCAGAGGAACGACGAAATGATGCGCTGGCGAGGATTGCCAGCAGTGCGCATTCGAGCCTTGACATGGAAAATCTCGCTCTCCTGCAGTTGGAGGTGATCTGAGTCCTTGAATGACAAGAAGCAAGTCCTGGCGTACGAGAATTCCATGAACGACCTGTACTTGCAGCAGGTTGAAACGAGGGCCAGGCCACACGCGGCCGGCGTGGTCCAGCGAAGGAGAACTGATTTCGGTCCCCTCTCCGGGCGTATATCGATCCAAGGTGACCGACCGGGCGAGGTGAAGAACTACTACATCGGGCCCATGCACATCAACCAGGACGATCTGTTCGTCATCAGTTGGGCGGCACCGGCGGCCGCGGTGTTCTTCAAAAATCTGAGCACCTGGGACTCGAAGCCTGTCCGCGTTCGACGACGCTTCGTTCAACAGGTGCGCAAACTGACGAACTACGCCGATGTCTGGGTCGGCCGACCCAGTGGGGAACCGTTTCCTCTGAGCAGTGCCAAGGCCGAGCAACCTTCCCGTCCGGCCAAAACATCGAGCTGGCTTTCCGAGGCGAAGGCGCGAGCCAGGGTGAACACGACCAAGTCGACGGATTCCGTGCCTGTCGAGGCTGCGCCGCGCATACCCGCGCAACAAGAAGCTCCTGTTGCCACGATGGAGGACTTGCTCCGCGACACTCTTGCCAGTCCACGGTCGGGTGGCCTCACATCGGTGCTGTCGACGCTCCAAGCGGACCAGTATGACCTGGTCACGTACTCAGAGGACAGGTCCTTGGTTGTCCAGGGGCACGCCGGGACGGGTAAGACAATCGTCGCGACTCACCGTGCCGCATGGCTCGTCGACGAAAATCGCACTCACGCGTTGGGAGCCGTTCTACTTCTCGGGCCGACCCCGGCATGGGAGGCACACGTGTCCAGCGCTATCGGTGAATTGGGCGGCGCCGACAAAAACATCGCTGTCAGTTCCCTGCACAGCCTAATTCTCGAGATACTCGGTTTCGAATCTGAGGGAGTCCGCCTGCGTCCAGTCGACGCCATACGCGTACCCACTGACGCCGACGCTCTCGTTCGCAAAGCTGCTCTAGGTGCCCGAAGCAGCGGGAGCAAGGGCCTGAACGCACTTGAAGAGTTCTATCACTCGTTCGTCACCCAGCTGCACCTGAATGGAGTGTCGTCTGAGATTAAGGACTGGGCTGGGGATTTACCGTCCACATTCAAGGGAGCTAGAAGAAATCCCTTGCTCTGGCCGCTTCTTGCTTACATGTATGTCCTCATTGAACCGGGCGACGTCTTCGAGCACGTCATCATCGATGAAGCGCAGGATCTCAGTCTCTTTGAGTGGCGAGTACTCGAGGAAATGAACGTCGGATCCTGGACCCTTGTCGGCGACATGCAACAGCGTCATTCCCAGCAGGTGAAGTCTTGGTCAGACGTCACTAGCCGCATTACGGGCACCGCGTGGGACGAGCGGGTTATGAACGACGGCTATCGCACATCACAAGCGATTGCCGAGTTCGCAGCCCGTCTTCTGCCGAAGTCTGCCGGTTTGCGCCGCGCATCGCCTTTGGGTCGCGGCATTCCACCGCGAGTAATCAACGCAGCCGACCTTCGTCGGACTGTCGAGGCAATCGCGCTCGAGCAGTGCCGCAGGTTGTCGCTCGACCATCCTGGGGGCACGATTGCCGTCATCACTCCTCCCATTGAGAGAGTTCTTCGAGAAGCGAGGATCTCAGGCTGGACGGCCGAGGACCGGTGGACCTGGGCAGACACAGATCTTCACCGCTGTTCTTTCCTGACCCCAGAGGAAGCTCGCGGTCTTGAATTCGATGCGGTTGTAGTCGTTGAACCATCTACCTTTCGAGCAAATTCGGGGTCCGATGGCAGGCTCTACACATCGCTCACACGCGCGAACCTGGAACTCGTCGTCGTGCACAGCGGGTCCATGCCTGCAGCGCTAATGAAGGAATCCGCGCGTCTTGCTAGGGAATCTTTCGTCCAGTTGTAGTACGCGGAGGCCGCCGCAGCGGCGCAATAGCCAGTCTGCACTTACAAAGGCAGTCGTAATAAAGATCACCGTGGTCAATTTGACGCCATAGCAGCCTCCCTAGCCAAAGCAGGTCGCACGATGGACTTAGCCGACGAAGGTGTTTCCTCGATGCCATTGGAAGAAGTCGGCTGTCGAGCCGTTATGAGCGAGGCACTCGTTACCAGCGAGTGCGTCCAGCAATCGATCGACGTCGGGCGTCACGGACTGGGATGTGCGGGTAACGTTGCCACGGGCATCGACTGCAATCAATCCACGTTCGTACAGACTGTCGCAGCCAAGCAGACAGATCAGCATCGCTATAGATAGGAAATTCTTGCGTTCCTCTTCGCTGCATGCCCATCGCGGCTTTATGTGCCCAGCCACCAGCAGATTCTCCGGCACCTCGCGGTGACATATCGAGCATTTCGTCTCTGATTCCTGGAGCAAGATTGACCGTAGGTAATGCTGTTCCACTCGTCGCTTCGCCAGCACCAGTTTGTCCGTCCCGGCCAAACCCGCATCTGAGAACGGCTGTGCGTACTCATCGAGGTCCATCTCTGGGATGTCTGGTACCTCAACACCGGATATCGCTAGTAGCTTCTCAGCGCTGCCTTCGGGTATCGGGGACAAGTACACGCCTCGCTTCAGCCCTCCCAGCTTATTGAGTGGGCCAGTGCCACCCAGCTCGACGGATGACAGCTCTTCACGCCGATTTATCCTCAAGTCGGTGACAAGCGGTTTGACCAATACGAGCCACCCCTCGTCGGTGTCACTCCCGCTTTGCCTGCTTTGGTAGGCAGGTGGACGATATGCGGTGACGGGATCGCTGACGATGATGCTGACGGTCTTGATGAGCTGCTTATCGCAGTGAAACACCACGTCGCCCGGCCTCGTGTTGCCTAGGGCAGCGGCGCCGGGCCGCCGAGCCCCGCCTTCGTTGACAAAGTTGGTCCACAAAGTTCCTTCTACTTGTTCGAAATTGTCGGACTGATTTGCCCACCAGTAGTTAGTCACTCCATCGCTCCTCTGATTGTTATCAGTTCGGTAGTGTCTTGCCGTGGTCGACTCGCCTTCTAGTTCCACGGCTCTGGGCTAGGTTTCCGTTGACCCTGTCTGTCCCGCTTAGTCTTTCAGCTGGTGAGGCTGGCACTGGGAGGCGCAGCAGTACCGCCGCTGGCATGATGCCGATGAATAGAACGGTTACACCTCGCGGGGCCGACCTTTATTCAGAGGATGCCGAACTGATGCCCTGTTCGGCGTAACAACGGATGGCGAGCTTCACCGGAGTCGTTTTGCGCAGTTAATCTGCAGGGCCCGCTATTCTGAAGGCCCGAGCGCAGCGTCGCGCCGGGTTGCAGGAGACAGGTGCCGTACATGCAGCAGCTTCCCACGCCGAACCAGAGCCAGAATCGCCCGAGTGAGACCCCACTCTCCGAGCTCGACCGCATCACGGAACTCGCCAGCGACCTCGCCGGACAATTCGAGCTGGTGCCGCTCCTTGAGCGTGTCCTCGGGCACGCCGCCGCCCTCCTCGGGTGTGAGAGCGGCTCCATTTCCATTGTTCACGAGGCCGAGGGCTACTACCGCAAGGAAGTGGACCAGGGCGTTGGCTGCCGCGAGGGCCAGACCTTCCCCCTGACCGAAGGCCTTACCGGACAGATCGTGAAGACCCGCGGCACCGTCATCCTCGACCGCTACGCGTCCGTACCCTCGGGCCACATCGACCCGGCGGACCCTCGGTGGGGGAGCGCCGTCATCGGCGTCCCCATCTCCTGGGCCGGCACCATCATCGGAACGTTCGCCATCTTCAGCGACGGTCCCGGCCGCGTCTTCAGCCCCGGCGACGCCTCCCTCGTGGAACTGTTCGCCAACCACGCTGCCATCGCCATCATGAACTCGCGGCTCCACCAGGCCGCTGCAGCGAAGGAACGCGAGGCGGCCGTGGCGGGTGAACGCGAGCGCGCCGTACAGGAGGTCCACGAGACCATCGGCCGGTCCCTTGGCTCGCTCCTGCTGCACCTCGACCGTGCGGACAAGGCGACGCCAGGCAAATCACCCTCCACCCAGCACATCGACTCCGCCCGGGTGCTCGCCCATGAGGCCCTCTTCGAGACCCGCCGCACCGTGCTGGGACTCGGTCCCTCCAGTGTGGCCGACCGCTCGTTGGAGGATGCAGTCCGCCAGGAACTCGACCGGGTAGGCGCGAACGATCCGATGGACGTGACGCTCCTCGTGACCGGCAACCCCCACGAACTGGCACCCGTCGTAGCCCATCAGCTCTTCATGATCATCCAGGAGGCCGTGGCCAACGCAGTGGCGCATGCCTGCGCCACCAGGTGCCGGGTGGGCATCTTCTACGACACCACCGGCATCACGGCCGTCGTCGAGGACAACGGCCGCGGGTTCGAGGGCCGGGAGAGCGCGGACCTGAAGGGCAGTCGGCTCGGCCTGCACGGCATGGCAGCCCGGGTCCACTACCTGCGGGGCGAACTGCACGTGGAGTCGACGCTGGGCTGGGGGACGAGCGTCCGAGCGCGGGTGCCGTACTCCTCGAACGGCGACGCCTCCCGTGAACGGTGGAAGGTCCTCGTCGCCTGCACCCAGCCCCTTCTCCGGGCCGGGCTCGTCCGGCTGCTCGAGACGTCCGAGCCTTCGGTACAGATACTCGGTGAGTTCGGGACGCTGGAGGACCTCACGGAATCGGTGTCCCTCCTGCAGCCGGACATGATCGTCCTCGACGAGCACCTGTTGTCCCGGTATGCCAAAGCCCGGGTGACGGACGCTGACACAGTCGAACGTCCGGTCGTCGCCGTCGTCGATCGTTTCGCGGACGAACTGCTGGCGGCCGCTGCGTCATCGGGGGTGCGGGGCTTCCTCTCGTTGTCGTCGACGCCCGCGGAGGTGGCGCGCGTTGTCGTCGCCGCTGCCCGCGGCGACGCCCTGCTGGACGGGGCGATGTTCACCCGCCTCGCCGAGACGCGGCAGACCGCCGAGTCGGCGTCGACCGCCGCCCACCTGACGGTCCGCGAACTGGAGGTGCGCGACCTGCTCGCCGAGGGGCTGGCGGACAAGCAAATTGCCACGCGCCTCGGGATTTCCGTCAAGACGGTGGAGAAGCACGTAGGCGCGATGCTCCGGAAGACCGGAGCCCGCAACCGCACTATGCTTGTGACCCTCCAGCAGGACACGCGTTAGGCGACCGCGAACTCCACGTAGGCGACGGCACCCGTCTTCAACCTGCATACTGAGCCGTCACCAGCACGCCTGCCAGGTGTGCGGCTCAGTTGATAGCTACGAATAGCTAGCGGCAGTGGCGTCGAGGATGAACCGGGCTGTCTCCTGCGGCTGGTCCCAGTGCGGGAAGTGCCCGCAGTCCTCGAAGACGTGCAGGGTGGCGTCCGGATAGAGCGACATGGCGACGGCGGCCTCACTGAGCGGGGTGACCCTGTCCGACCGGCCCCAGCCGAACGCCAGCGTGCCCTTGATCGTCCCCTGTGGCGCGCCTGCCTGGCGCGGTCCGTGCGCGAGCGACTTGCGTGCTTCATCAAGACTGGGCGAGGTGGCGAATCCGCGGAGCTCCGTCAGGACAAGGTCCGGGTCGAGCTTCCAGGGGGCCGCGGAGAACTGGGCGAGCAGCGCCGTCCGGCCCGCAGCCTGCTGCACGAGTGACGGCAGGACGGGCTGGAGGCGCCGTACCAGTGCAATGGACGCGGTGATGCTGCCGTTGAAGATGCGCACCTGGGTGTCGTTCCAGAATCCTCCGGGATCGAGGGCTACGACGTTGCCGGCGTGCCCCCGCCGCGCCAGCTCGACCACGATCCGCGCACCCATCGAGCTTCCGACGATATCCGCGTCGCGCAGGTTCTCCTGCTCGAGGAACTGCTCGACGGCGTCCGTGAGGGTCGCGATGGTCACCTCGCCCGTGAGCGGCTCGCTGCTGCCGAACCCGGGGAGGTCGATGGCGATAAGCTCGCGCTGTTCCTGCAGGAGGGGGAGGACGAGGTCCCAGGTGCGGACGCTCGAGCCGAGCCCATGCACGAGGACGAGTGGCTTTCCGGTGCCGGTTCGTTCGGTGTTCAACATGTGGGGGCCTTCCGTAGCCAGCGCGAGAAGCCAGTCTATGCGGGCACACATCGCTGCAGCCGATCCCGCAGGACGAGGGGATTCTTCTGTGAGAATGGGCGCATGAGCCAGACAGAGATCCGCCACCACCAGGAGTCCGTCACGATTCAGGCGTCGGCGGAAAGCATCTACGACCTGGTCTCCGACATCACCCGCACCGGCGAGTGGAGCCCGGTGTGTACGCAGTGCTGGTGGGATGACGACGTCACTGCAGGCCAGGTCGGTGCGTGGTTCACGGGGCGCAATGAACTTCCACACCGCACCTGGGAGACCCGATCGCAGGTCGTGGCCGCGGAGCGCGGACGTGAGTTCGCCTGGGTGGTCGGTGGCGACAGGGTCCGCTGGGGCTACACGCTGACGCCAGTCGGCACCGGGACCACTCTCACCGAAACCTGGGATTTCCTGCCGGGCGGCATCGCCATGTTCGAGGAGAAGTTCGGCGATGATGCGCCCGCGCAGATCATCGATAGGACCCAGCAGGCGCTCGACGGCATCCCGAAGACGCTTGCCGCCATCAAGCGGATCGTCGAGTCCGCCACGTCACGTGAGGATGACCGGTTCTAGCGCGCTGACTCTGCAGCAGGACGCGCCTCAGTAGGCGGCCGCGCCCGCCGTCGCCACTTCCTGGTCCTGCTCGATGGTGCCGGTGGAGACGCCGATGGCGCCCATGATGCTGCCGTCGCGCACCAGCGGGATGCCTCCGGGGAACACCGCGAGCCGGCCGCCGTGGGCGTCGCTTAGCCCATAGATAGGGCCGTCCGGCCGGGTGACGGCCTGCAGGTCGCCGGTCTCGCACTGGAATGCGATGGTCGTGTAGGCCTTGTTGATGGCGATGGTGATGCTGCCGATGTTCGCGCCGTCCATCCGCACATGGGCCTTCAGGTTGCCGCCGGCGTCCACGACGGCGATATCCATCGGCTGGCCGATTTCCGTGGCCTTCGCCGCGGCGGCGTCGATGACGCGACGGGCTTCCTCGGAGGTGATGGTCTCGAGCACTGATCCCTGGGGCATGAGGTGTCCTTCGTCGTCGAAGTCGTGGCGGAGCTGGAAAAAGAATGGCCGGAGCGGCCGCGCCCTACTCAACCATCGACGTCGGCGCGTGGCGAGGTGGTGATTACCCCCAGAGGGAAGGGAGGGGTACCACCCATTCCGGAGCGGCGGCGGCACACCTAGCGTGGGGAGGAGCCTAACCAGGAGGAGCAGTCGTGGGTGTTGTACCGCTGAAGGACATCGTCGATCCGGCATTCGAGGCACGCTACGGAGTGCCCGCCATCAACATCTTCAATGACCTGACCATGGAGGGCGTGCTCGCCGGCGCCGTGGAGGCCAACTCCCCGGTGATCCTGCAGACCTCGGTGAAGACCGTGCGCAGCATCGGCTCGCGGGTGCTGTTCGACATGTGGCAGTCGATGACGCGCGGCATCGAGGTACCCGTCACCCTGCATCTGGACCACTGCCCGGACCGCGACGTCGTCACAGAATGCCTGAAGGCCGGCTGGAACTCGGTGCTCTTCGACGCGTCCAACCTCCCCGTGGAGGAGAACCAGCGCCAGACCGTCGAGGTCGTCGCCGAGGCCCGCAGCTACGGCGCCCAGGTGGAGGGCGAGATCGAGGCGATCACCGGCGTCGAGGACGACCACGGCTCCGACGAGGTGTCCAAGCAGCAAAGCCTCGAAGTGGCGCTCGCATTCATCGACGCCACCGGGATCGACGTCTTCGCCCCGTCCATCGGCAACGCCCACGGCAGCTACAAGGCCGCCCCCGTGCTCGACGTCGAACGCGTAACGCAGATCGTCGAGGCCCGCAACCTGCCCATCGCCCTGCACGGCGGCAGCGGCCTGAGCGCCGAGCAGTTCGCCGACCTCATCGCCCGCGGCTGCGCGAAGGTCAACATCTCCACGGCGCTCAAGGAGACGTACATGCAGTCCAGCCTGGCGTTCCTCAAGCAGGCCGAACAGAACAGCAAGTGGGACCCGCCGTCGCTGTTCAAGCACACGCGGGCCGACGTCGTCGCGATGGTGACAGACCTCTGCACCCAGTTCGGCAGCGCGGGCAAGGGCGGCCGCTGACCATGCCGGCCCTGATCTTCGACTGCGACGGCGTGCTCGCCGACACCGAGCAGTACGGCCACCTCCCCGCCTTCAACCAGACATTCACCGACTTCGGCGTGCCCGTGCAGTGGAACGTCGAGGAGTACGCCGAGAAGGTGAAGATCGGAGGCGGCAAGGAGCGCATGCGCAGCATCCTCACTCCGTCACTCACTGCATCGCTCGGTCTTGACGACGAGGACGCTGTCGACTCCGCGATCCTCTCCTGGCACAAGCGGAAGACCGAGGTCTACAAGGGCCTCGTCGAGAGCGGTGTCATGCCGGCACGGCCCGGCATCGCCCGGATCGTCCAGGAAGCGCACGACGCCGGTTGGACCCTCGCTGTCGCATCCACCTCCGCGGAACCCGCGGTCCGCGCGGTCCTGACGCACGCTGTCGGGGAATCGCTCGCGGCAGACTTTTCCGTGTTCGCCGGGGATGTGGTGCCCGCCAAGAAACCCGCACCGGATATCTACCTCCTGGCGCTGTCGGAGCTTGGGGTGACGGCCGATGACGCGATCGTCGTCGAGGACAGCGGCAACGGACTCCAGGCCGCCCTCGGAGCCGGACTGCGCACCGTTGTGACGGTCAGCGGCTTCACCCGTGAGGAGGACTTCACGGGTGCATCCCTCGTGGTCAGTTCCCTCGGGGATCCCAACGGCGAGCAGGCGGAAGTCCTCGCCGACCCGTACGATGCCCGCCCGTCCGGCGTCGTCACCCTCGCCACGCTGCAGAAGCTGTTGGCTGCACCCGCTCCCCACGCCGCGACCCACGAAACGGAGAACCCATGAGCGCCACCGACCTCGCCGACGTCGAATACGTTGTCCACTCCCTGGCGCAGACCGCCGTGGACAAGGAGAAGGAGTTCGGTGACCTCGACGCCGTGGTGGGCGACGGCGACCTCGGCTACTCCCTGGCCCGCGGCTTCGAGAAGGTCCTCGCGGACTGGGACTCGCTCAAGCGCGACGACGTCGCCACCTTCCTGCAGCAGATCGCGCTCGCCATCTCCAGCAGGATCGGCGGAACCTCGGGACCGTTGTGGGGGACGGCGTTCCTGCGGGCGTCCGCGGCAGCGAAGGCGGTGGACACGATCGACGGCGCCGCCGTCGTCGCTATGCTGCGCGGAGCCACCGACGGCATCAAGACACGCGGCAATGCAGACCTCGGCGACAAGACCCTGCTCGACGCCCTGATCCCGGCTACCGACGAGCTCGAGCGTCAGCTCGCAGCCGGTGCGTCCCCGGAGGAGTGCCGTGCAGCATTCGCAGCGAAGATCCGCGAGTGCGCTGACGCGACGTCGAGCCTTCAGGCCAAGCGGGGACGCGCCAGCTACAGCGGGGAACGCAGCATCGGTTCCCCGGATGCCGGCGCGGTGGCGGTCGCAATCATTGCAGAGCGCATCGTCGCCGACTGGCCCTGAGGTTTGTTCACCCACCCATCACAACTCATCCCTACTCACAATGACGTGGAGCCCTCATGAAGAAGTTCGTCAATGATCCGCAGCAGTTCGTCCCGGAGATGCTCGAGGGCCTGGCGCTCGCGAACCCGGACACGCTGAAGTACGTGCCCGAGTACAACCTGATCATGCGCGCGGACGGCCCGGACCAGAACAAGGTGTCGATCGTGCAGGGCTCGGGGTCTGGGCACGAGCCGGCGCACGTGATGATCGTCGGCAAGGGCATGCTCGACGCCGCCTGCCCGGGCGACGTCTTCGCGGCGCCGCCGTTCGACTACGTGTACGAGACGACTAAGCTCATGGCCTCGCCGAAGGGCGTGCTCCTGCTGGTGAACAACTACACGGGCGACAAGATGGTGTTCGAGATGGCGCAGGAGATGACCTCCGCCGAGGGCATCGAGGTTCGGACGCTGTTCATCAACGACGACGTCTCCGTGGAGGACTCAACCTACACGATCGGGCGGCGCGGGGTGGCCGGCAACTTCTTCGTCATCAAGGCTGTGGCTGCGGCCGCTGAGCGGGGAGCTGACCTCGACGAGGTCATCCGCATCGGCGAGAAGGTGAACTCGGTGACCCGGACGATGGGCGTCGCGCTGACCGCCTGCACTCCGCCGGCGAAGGGCAGCCCGCTGTTCGAGCTGGGTGAGGACGAGATCGAGATGGGTGTCGGCATCCACGGCGAGCCGGGACGGCACAGGGCGAAGATGATGCCGGCGAACGAGATCGTCGAGGAGTTGCTGGGCCCGGTTGTGAAGGATCTGCCGTTCGGCGACGGCGACCGCGTGGCCCTCATGGTCAACGGCCTCGGCGGGACCCCGATCAGCGAGCTGTACCTGCTGTACGGGCAGGCGCACAAGCGCCTCGCGGAGCAGGGCATCAGCGTGGGCCGCAGCTATGTGGGGGAGTATTGCACGTCCCTGGACATGGCCGGTGCGTCCATCACGCTGGTCAGGCTCGACGATGAGATCGAGTCGCTGCTCATGGACCCGGCGGAGATTCCCATTCGCGTGTTCTAGGTCTACGGCGTACGACGGCGGGTCGGTCACCTTTCGGTGGCCGACCCACATCGATGCCATTGATGAAAGCACTTGAGTCTAAGTCACGAGGTCATTTCGGCCTCTGCCGCATCATCATCCAATTCCTCATCGAGGGATGAGACTTCGCTGTTGAACACGCGATTCCCCGTTGCGCGCTCGATTAATGAAACCAGCTTCAACTGACGGTCGGCGATGAATGCAGCGAAGTTGTCAGTTCGCAGCAACTCCGGATCGATCAGATGGCTAGTAAGGTACTCGTCAAGATTCTGGCGAGCGATCGGCGGAGTTTCAGAGTTTCCTCGCTCTAGTTGCTCGAGGTATCGTGATGGTGCCACACCGCCAATGATGCGATTCGTTCGGTATGAGAGGGGAGTCTTGTTGATGATGGAATCGTAGACTCGAGGAGGGATGCCGTTTGTTTCGCACCACTTCTTGGGAAAGATGTGATGAATGTCCACATTCTCCCCAAAGAATACAGTGTGATCAAAACCTTGGCTCGTTCGGAAGTCTCGTGCCCCCTCGAGCATTAGTAATGCGTTCATGCCCTTATAGGCGGCAGAAAGTCGCATGCGCATTGTCTTGAGTCGATTAGAGTTGAATACTGTGTTCGCGACCGTTTCAGGTTCGGGTCCGCCGGCCAGCCACGCTGGGACTTGTTGGAAGTCTTTTGCTATTAGTGTGTCTATTGTGGAACCGTAAAGTTCCCCGAATACCCCGTTCCAATACCATCGAACCAGCTTTGCTCGATTTGCCTCGTGTTCCCAAGAAGCACCGAGGTCGGCGAGAATCGCTGCAAGTGGAATGAGTTGTGACTGATATGGCAAGTCATAGATTCGGTAGATATGGAGCATGTGCAAGAATTTCGCTGCGCGTCGGAAGCCTTCTTCCGCGAGGTTTTCGTATTTTAAGTAAGAAGCAAGCGGAAGGTTCAGCAAGGCTTGGCGATTCCCAGTAATTTGGGGCAGCTCTTTCCCGGACTTCCCTTCTTCGACAGCTTCCAACCGACGATCCCTGGTGTGGAAAAGAGAGACCACCTGTAGGAAGTCGGTGTTGGTTACCTTAGCCAGGATTCCCTCGGCTTGATCGGCGGATCTGTATGCACGCGCGAGGCGCCGGTGGCGGCCCTCGTTCTCTCCCCCTCCATACCAATCCTTGCGCAGTTCATGACCTTCGGCAGCGTACATCGCCGTAATCAGTTCGAATGCATCAAGAGCCTTACCGCCGGTATTCACTTTTTCGAAGACAACGCAGACCGCTTCTTTGGAAGTAGACTTATCCAACGCAATGACTGGGACTTGATACTTGTCAAAGTTGTCGATGATTCGCGTCTTGAATGCCGCCATCTTCGCCCAACGCTCTTTAAAGTCGGGATATTCCAGGGCCCACTGCAGATAGGCCGAACTCCAGTCATCCCATCTGAATACAGCGCTTACTGGATACATGAGCTGTTTAAACTCGGCCTGCTGCGTCGATAGGTCCAGTTCTATATCTCGCCCGAATGCGCCCTTCAAAATGCGCGTTTCTGGTACTCCTATAATTGCTGATTCGCGGTCGAAGGATTCGTCCATAGCGCGATCAATGTCGATGTAGAACCACCGGTCTACTCGCTTCTTCTTCGGCGTTACGGTCCGCACCACTTGATTCCTAAGCGTCACCTGATAAAGCGAAGTCATGCGTTGTTGCCCGTCGAGCAGGAGCGAGTCCGGTGACGTTGCACTTGACGAGCTGGGCGCGCCCTCTACTATCCGGGGCTTGAATTCGATGCCGCCGCCTGTGTCCAGAGTCATGAGTGCACCAATAGGAAACGCTAGGGAGACCGAGGCAATCAGACTCTTTATCCGATCTTCGTCCCACACCCAGCTTCGCTGGAAGTCTGGCAATTGGAGCTTTCCGAGGTCACAGTCCTTCAAGAGGTCGTGCAGCTGATAGGGGTTGGTGCGGAACGAGGTAGTCGCCATTTTTCGACGATACATGAGCGGAGCATGAGTGCTGAGTAGGTGCGGCTCTTGTAGTTGTTTCCATACGCTCGTGGACAGCGTCCCAGTAGCTTTAGACTCGTGAGGGGTCTCGGCTGTCCGTGATAGTCCGCGGATAAGCCGTTGCGGCAACCGCCACTTCGTTGCACGCACTTTAACTCGGTGACCCGGACCAAGGGCAGCCCGCTGTTCGAGCTCGGTGAGGACGAGATCGAGATGGGCGTCGACATCCACGGCGAGCCGGGGCGGCACAGGGCGAAGATGATGCCGGCGAACGAGATCGTCGAGGAACTGCTCGGCCCGGTGGTGCGGGACCTGCCCTTCAAGGAGGGCGACCGCGTAGCGCTCATGATCAACGGCCTAGGCGGCACCCCGATCAACGAGCTGTACCTGCTGTACGGACAGGCGCACAAGCGCCCCGCCGAGCAGGGCATCAGCGTGGGTCGCAGCTAGGTGGGGAGCACTGCACGTCCCGGGACATGGCCGGCGCATCGATCACGCTGGTCAGGCTCGATGACGAGATCGAATCGCTGCTCATGGATCCGGCGGAGATTCCTATCCGAGTGTTCTAGTTCTACTGCGTACGACGGCGGGGCTCGCACCTGTGGGTGTGGGCCCCGCCGTTGTTCTGCGCGTTGAGGCTCATCGCCCTCGGCTCATCTTCGAGAGGGTATGTACCGCCGACGTTGATGCGGGTATGTACCGAGCGCCCTCCCATCGTGGTGTCGCTGCCCGTCACTGTCGGTGAGGACCTATAGCCTGACGGCGGGTCTCGACGCGTGTGGGCCTTCATCAATTTCATCTCTATGGGGGCATTCCTTGGATCTACTGGGCGGCGTGAGCCTTGACCTACTTCGCATTCTTACGTGGCTTGTGCCCGCTGCCGTCGCGCTGGTGGCGGGCTTCGTCCTGCGACGCAACTTTCACCTGATTGCGCTCGGCGCCGTTTTCCTGTTCGCTGCCTTGAACGCTGCAGCTGGGGTCTACATCCTGAATCACTTCAGTGATTCGCGGTGGTCCCCGGAGGGAATGGCGCTACTGAGCGCTCCGTCGCTCTCCGAGACGCCTCTGGTGGGCGAGTTCCTGGTGCCCCTCGACTCCGCAATGGAAGGGGTCGTGGGCGGCGTAAACGACTTCCGGGCCTTCCAGCAGGCCCTTCCCGTGACGTTCGAGTTCCTCGCTGCATCTGGGTGGGCTTTGCTGGTGTCAGTTCCGCTGGTCGTTTTTGCCGCTTTTGTCAGCTTCGCCAGAACTCGACGCCGGAAGGCTGAGTTCACGAAGTACAGTGCGACTGTCGATTCGCTCAAGGACGAGCTCGAGCAGATCAAGCGACAGCTCTCGGCCGGGTATCCCACCCACTCGGCCCGTTTCTCGGACGGAGAGGACCACCGACTGACACCCCGAGGCTGACCCCGGCGGCAGTTCCCTTCGTGCCGTCCAGACATTCTAGGTCTGCTCTGGCCTGTTGGGCCCGCTCCTGTCTTCACGACGGCCCGGATGTCGGTCGGTTCGGCCTGCTGCTGTCACTGCCGTGAGCGGTGACATTCATGTCCTGGGATCGATGCAGTGAGCGGGCGGCGTCGTCGAGCAGGCGCACCACGTCGTCGTCCTCAGTGGTTGAGAAGTCGTGATAGTAGTGGCCCACCGCGTGGAAGTGCCGCGGTGAGACCAGGCACACGATCTCGTCCGCGTCCGTGAACGAGGCGACTGTCCGGGCCGGCGCGACGGGCACCGCGAGGATTACTCGTGCCGCGCCGAGTTGCCTGGCGACCTGGCACGCCGCACGGGCAGTGGAGCCGGTGGCGATGCCGTCGTCCACCACGACGGCGGTGTGCCCGTGGAGATCCGCCCGGGTCCTGCCCTGCCGGTACCGGGTCAGGCGTCCCTCCAGTAGTTGGCGTTCCTGCCTCTCGACCGTTTGTAGGTCCTCCTCCGTGACCTGGGCCAGCGACAGGATGTGCGCGTCGAGGACCCGGGCGCCTCCCTCGCCGATGGCGCCCATGGCAAGTTCTGGCTGGAACGGGACCCCCAGTTTTCGCACCACGATCACATCGAGCGGGGCATGGAGGGCTTTCGCCACCTCGAAGGCAACCGGAACACCGCCTCGGGGCAGACCCAACACCACAACGTCCTGGCCCCGCAATCCTGCGAGCCGCTGCCCCAACAGCCGGCCGGCATCGGTCCTGTCCAGGAACTCGGACATCATTCCTCACCGGTCGGGAATGGTTTCCTGGACATGCTCTTCTCCTCGGAGTCGTTGGCGCTGCTATCCGGCGTCCTGGATATAAAGCGGTCGCGCCAAGCCCTTGCCCTGCACGACTTCCGGTACGACCGCGCCCGCGTAGGGTCCGATCGTCAGCCCGATTCACGGCTGGTATTCAGAGGCTTTCGGCCCCGTGCGCCTGCAGGGCCGGGTCAGGCTTCCCCAGTACGGCGATCCACCATCAGAGCGGCTCAAAGCGTGTCGGGAACGATACGCCCCGGGAAGAGGGCTGCGTACTGCTTCCGGTACAGTCTGCGCCCGACCAGCCGGTAGGCGAGGCGGACCGGAGGCGGGATCTCCTTGAAGAACTCCTCCCGCTCGCCGGGCGGGTTCGTGGCCAGCACCATCCCGAGGTATCCGACCAGGAACTTCTTGTCGAACGTCTCCACCCCGTGCTTTCCGATCCCTTTCCCCTCCTTCTCGGTCAGCACTCTGTCCACAGCGGGCATCACCTCGGTGACCTCGCGGCGTAGGTGCACCTGGAGGACGGTCGATAGGTCCTCGTACCGACCGGCGAGGTCCGCGCTCACGCCTGCATCGGCTGTCTCCATCCAGCGCAGGCGAACCGGCTCGATGCTCTCGAGCCGTTGGGTGACCTGCCGATGCTGCTCGAGCATCTGCTCGATATGCAGCGCGCACCCCGGTGCTCTCTCCGCCAGCCGGGGGTACATGAGGAGGTCCTCGCCTTCATGATGCACATGGAGCACCTTGTCGAAGTTCCCCAGCACCTCGCCGACGTAGGCGGCGCGGGCGGTGTCACCAGGCTCGACGGACCTCACCAAGCCGGGCGCCTCGCCGTACGCCCACAGGAAGAAGCGGTGGATCTGCCGCATGCTCGCCGATCCGGTGCAGAGGATGGGCCCTGATGGCAGTGGCGCTGCAGTCTCGCCGGGTTTCATGGTGAAGAAGTCGGTCATGGGATTGCCCCTCACGGAATCGGCCGAGACCAGGTTCTTCCCCGGCTGAAGCATAGGCTTCGCCCCCGCTCCCCACAATGGTTGCGACCTGCACTCGCCTCGATGAGGGAGGATCAGGTCATGGAACATGACACCCTGCCACCGTCGATGATTGCCCGACTCCTTGAGGAAATTTCATGGGAGAAAGCAGTGAAGTACCGACGCGGTGGGCGTGGGATGGAAAACGTCCTGACGGCGGAGGTGCTCATCGCGCTGGACCTCCTGCCAAGGAGGCACTTCTTTGCTGCTGTCATCGACTCATGCTCGGGAGCCGCCGGCACCAGGGCTCAATTTGCCGAACAGGCCGAGGTGGCAGAGATATCGCTTCTGCCCGGTGACATGTCGGTGAACCCGTTCGGAGCAGCAGCGAAGAAGTTTATTGTGCAACCGGATGCGGTTATTTCCACAGGGGATGTCTTCGCTTTCGTCGAGGCAAAGCGCATCAAGACCAGCGCCTTCCAACCCGAACAACTCGCGCGGGAGTACGTAGCGGTGATGAGTAATGCTGCGGAGCGTACGCCACTGTTGTTCCTGCTCGGCGTCGAGCCGCCCGTGTCGGTCAAGGGACTCGGCAAGATGCCGCTGCACGACGCTATACGGCTGTACCTTCCTGCTGTCCTTGAGCGGGCGGGCTTCACCCGTTTCTCGGAAGACGAGTTGATGGATCGCGTGGACGACGTCGTGTGCTGGATTTCGTGGGGGGCCCTGGCATCGTCGGTCAGGGCACAGCTGGAGTCATTCTCCTGCGGTGACTCCAGCACCGATGCTTCTGTCCAGCGGGTTGGAACCCAGGTTACGAACGCAATCCTTTGGCATTCATAGCGAAACAGTGAACTGTGAACGGAGGTTCGTAGGATGCCTGAGTCCGTTAGACAGAGGTATTGATCAGCTTGCTGATCTATGGCTCCAAAATGTCTGGTCCGCCGATAAGCTTCAGTGGTGCCGTGTAACAACTGACCGGCATTTACTTCTCTGGGGGAATCATGAAGAAATCACTTGTGCCGGTCGCTCTGTCCGCGCTGCTGCTGGCGGGGTGCTCCACTGGCGCGAACTCGCCTGCGGCGCCGACCGTTGAGCCGGCAGCACAATCTGCGTCCGATTCTGCTGACGTAGCCACCACTGAAGCATCGGAGGCCACGTCGGAGGAGCCGAGTGCCGAGGCTACGTCCGCCGCTCCCGAAGCCGAGAAATCAGCCCGTGGAAACCTCATCAAGCAGATCGGCGAAGGTGCCGGACTGACCGACGAGGGAAAGCAGGTCGTTACCTTTGTCGTGAACTCAATCGCCGTCGACGTTCCCTGCACTGGCAACTACCCCTCACCTGTCGAGAACGGGCACATCCTCGTTCTCGACGTTTCCATCGTCACTGAACCCGCTCTCGCAGAATCCATCAGCCCCACGTTCTACATGAACCCATACGACTTCACTGAGATCGCGCCCAACGGCACGACCTCGAATGCTGACCTGGGCACCATGGCGACCTACAGCTGCCTGCCGGACGCAGAAGTTTTGCCGCAGGAAGTTGGCCCGGGTGAGAACGTCACCGGCAAACTCGTCCTCGACGTCACCAACCCCACCGGAACTCTTGTCTTCAAGTACGCAGGAGCACCCGCCGGATGGGAATGGACCTACCCTAACCCGTAAGCCCGTCCGCCGAATCGGGAGGGCATTGCTCGAGACGGTGCAGCAAAGACTACGCTGTTGCTTTCTCTGTATTGACCGCGCGGCGCTGTCCTGTCTCGGACAGAAAGTGCCGCGTGCCTGCAGAGTATAGATAAACGCACTATATGAGAACGTCCAGATAACGGTCTCAGGTGAGTGTCGCTTTCAGTCTTGCTGCTAGGAGTTACTCATCTCTAGCTTCCGCAGTCCATGCCGACCACTGCCTTAGCGCGCGGGGGAGTCATTAGTGGCGCATAGATGATGCAGGCGGGGGGATTTCTTGCTGCATGTTCTAAGTCCTAGCACCCGACGGCGGGGCCGGTAACCTTCGGGTGCGCGGGCCCGCCGTTTCGTGTCTCGCGTGTCGACTGACGCAAAAGGTCGCTGCGCAGGATTAGGGTGAAGCAACCATTCAACGCAGGGGGATTTGTGGAATTTGCAGAACGATTGACAGCGCTCGCGGCAAAGGTGCGGCAGCAGAGGGCTCAGATTGAAACTGAAGAAGCGACGAAGAACGCCTTCATCATGCCTTTCATCTCGACGATCCTGGGGTACGACGTCTTCAATCCGCTGGAGGTTGTACCCGAGTTCACAGCTGATGTCGGTGTGAAAAAAGGGGAGAAGATCGACTATGCGATCATGCATGGCGGCACGGTTCAGATACTCATCGAGTGCAAAAAGTCGAAGGAACCGCTGAAGATTGAGCACGCCTCCCAGTTGTATCGGTACTTCGCCGTCACGAACGCTCGCATCGCCATCCTGACGAACGGTGAGGTGTACGAGTTCTTCACAGACCTGGACGCGCCGAACCGCATGGACGCCAAGCCGTTCCTGGTGCTCGACCTCAACGATATCGACGAGACCCTGATACCTGAACTGATGAAGCTTACTAAAGACGTCTTCGATCTTGATTCGATCGTCAACGCGGCCGGTGAGCTAAAGTACATCGGCCAGATCAAGAGGACACTGGCGTCGCAGTTCAAGGAGCCGGACGCAGAGTGGATCAAGTCCCTGACGATGCGCGTCTATGACGGCGGTGCGTATACGCAGAAGGTCCGGGACCAGTTCACGACGCTCGTCACGAAAGCTACGAAGCAGTTCCTGAATGAGCAAGTGAATGAGCGACTTAAGACTGCCCTCGGTGCTCCGAACTTTCCCATGGCAAGTGATTCAGTGATTGCCGCGACTGTGACGAGCGAGCAGGTCGTCGAAGACGACCTTGCGGACACAGGAGTCGAAACAACCCTGGAGGAGCTGGAGGGGTACCAGATCGTGCGGGCAATCGTGTGCAACGAAGTGAAACCCGTTCGCGTGGTGCAGCGCGACGCGAAGTCCTACTTCGCGGTGCTGCTTGATGACAACAACCGGAAGCCGATTGCCCGATTGCACTTCAACCGGGTGCAGAAGTACCTAGGCGTCTTCGACGACCAGAAAGTTGAACAGCGCATCCCCATCACCTCGCTCGATGAGATCTATGAGCATGCAGATACTCTTCGCTCCAGTGTCAGGGCATATCTCGCGGCTGGTTGATCGCCTGCTGATCTTCCAACGTGTCGAGTTCTTTAGATTGGTCGTTCCTTATCCGCTTGGTCCACTTCGGACGAGAAAACTCGATCTCACGCAGCTTCTGTACCTGGGGTTTCGCCTTGCCCACGGCTCCAGGTACAGAGCTGGCTGCAGTGCCTACGATCTGCCGCGTTTGGGCCGTGAGGTCACTAAGTGACTTCCGCCAGCTCTCACGTTCCACAGCACCATAGACGAGATTCTCAAGCCCGTAGATCGTCGCGAACTTCGCGACCGTTTGTTGAATAGTTTCGGCAGCGTCCAAGGTGGACTTGCTCCGTAGAGGACTGATGACCCGGGAAAAGTCATTGATGGTTGCCGTGCTACTTACGGTGTCATTGAGTTTCTGAAGACGTTGTGCAGTGTGCTCACGACGACGTGCAGTGGCAGTTTCGACCGCCCGAACATGGTGCTCTACCTCGTGGGGCTCAGACTTCGCAACATGGGCAATTTCGAGAGCGTCGAATCTGTCCTGATTAGCTTGGCACGCGGCTAACAGGACCAGCCAAGACTGAAGCTCTGTACGACTCGCAAGCTTGATGGCATCTGACCGTTCGGCTGCGCCGCCCGTGGTCAGAGAATCGACGATGGCGTCGAGTTGGCTGAGAGCGTACGAGCTTGATTGCGCCAGCGACGTGCTGTGGCCGGACACTTGCGTCCAGGTCGTTTCGCTCACTCGACCGGTCTCTTCGTACATCTCGTAAGCCTTCTCCAGCACAAGCGTGACGCCCTGCACGTCACCCAGCGCACGCGCCCGGTTGTCGGAAAGCAACCGGGCGAGCTTGATGTCCATCGCTTCGACGAGCTGTTCGAGGTCAGCGAGAGCGGCTTTCAGCGCGGCGGCTGCGCTGAGCGCAGCGACATTGGACATCGCCATGGGATTCATCTGAGCAGGTTCGAATTTTGCAGTAGATGCAATCCGGCCCTTGGCTCCCCTGATAATGCCGGCGACCGGACCATCCGGGTTGAACTGGCTGTACTTCTTCAACAGATCCGCTGAATCTGAAGTCATCGTGAAAGTGGTTCCAACAACGGAGGAACCAGCAAGCGCACTCAGGCCGGTCGCGGCGGCGACAGCATCGATGGTTGCGCGCTTCGCCTTCTGCCCGAGCTCCGGTCGTACGGCCAGTTCCTGCATGAATTTCTGTACAAGATCTGTACCGCCGACGACTGCAACCTCATCACCAGAGATGAAAAGCCCGAGTTCCTGACTTTGTGGGTCCATCCCATTATCTAAGCAGTAGGAACGAGCTTTTCGTCTCGGAGTGAACTGAATGTCGGAGTCGTTGAAGAGAACCAAGCGGAACGAGATCCTGCTCGCCTACGAACTGGTCCCGCCACGCACGTCCACGTGTACGTGGTCCAGGTGGCGCAGGATCTCGTTCGCAGGAGCCGGTGCCTCGTACTCATGCCACTGCCCTCGGGCGATGTGCGCGCTCCAGAACTGAGCGTCCAGGATGACGTAGTGGATGTCCAGGTCCTCGGCGTGGGCAACCAGCCATGCGCCAGTAACCATCCCTCTCGCCGGTTCTCCTCGATTACCGGTCGGAAGAAGACGTCGATGGTCCGCCCGTCGTAGTGCGTGGAGTCGCCGCCGTGCCCGTGTACTACCCTGCCCGGTTCCAAGCCGCCCAGGCTCTGCCTGCCGAACACATCGGTAATCGCCGTTCACACCTGCTCAGCACGGGGAGTCAGGCCGGTCGCGGTCAGCTGCTCCTCCTGCAGATCGCTGGCCGCTGCACCACGGCAGCTCCGTGCTGGCGTCGCCCAGGCGCAGTCGGAGAAGTGGCTGTATGAGCGTGACTGCGCGTTGATCCTTATACTCGAGGACCGGTGCCGCAGCCCAGAATGGCGACCGTCGTGCCGGACTGGTTGGCCAACCTCCGGTGTTTCGAGCCGCCGCGCATCCCCGCCCACCAACCAGGGAGGCAATACTCCTGTCACCACTCGACGTCGGGCTTGCAAGGATGACCGATGCTGCTGCCTCGTTTTCGCAGCAACCCCCTCGGACGCGCTGGGCCCACCCTTCACCCTGCGTTCCCACGCCCTCAGATGGACGGGTCAGGGATTGAGGGAGACCGTCGTTCCGGTTGCCGACGTGGTGATGAGCCCGCCTTGGAAGTCCTGCGCGGTGACGCCCGGGCTGGACTCGTACTGTCCGGAGGTGGGGTAGCCCAGCGGGCCTCGTTCGAACCCTTCCTTCCCCCATGCGGCCCGTATGGGTCCCCAGGTCCCATAAGTGCCAGCCACAGAGGAGACGATCGCTCCGCCTTGGTAGTTCTGGTAGGAACCACCGCCGGGTAGCGACACGACCCCGGTGGTGGGGTACCCCAGGGGCCCGTTCTCGAATCCTGACTGCTGGTAGGCGCCTCGGATGGGTCCGAAGGACGGCTGCGCCCCGGTGGCCGGGGAGTAGATGATCGCTCCGCCCTGGTAGTTCTGGTATGTCCCGCCGTCCTTGAGGCCGCGGGTTTCGTTCGAGGTCGGGTAGCCGAGGATGCCCTGCTCGAATCCTAGCCGCGCCCATGCTGTCCGGATCGTACCGGTGGAAGCCCATGCACCCGACGAAGGAGAGTAGACGATCGCTCCGCCTTGGTAGTTCTGGTAGGAACCACCGCCGGGTAGCGACACGACCCCGGTGGTGGGGTACCCCAGGGGCCCGTTCTCGAATCCTGACTGCTGGTAGGCGCCTCGGATGGGTCCGAAGGACGGCTGCGCCCCGGTGGCCGGGGAGTAGATGATCGCTCCGCCCTGGTAGTTCTGGTATGTCCCGCCGTCCTTGAGGCCGCGGGTTTCGTTCGAGGTCGGGTAGCCGAGGATGCCCTGCTCGAATCCTAGCCGCGCCCATGCTGTCCGGATCGTACCGGTGGAAGCCCATGCACCCGACGAAGGAGAGTAGACGATCGCTCCGCCTTGGTAGTTCTGGTAGGAACCGCCGCCGGGTAGCGACACGACCCCGGTGGTGGGGTACCCCAGGGGCCCGTTCTCGAATCCTGACTGCTGGTAGGCGCCTCGGATGGGTCCGAAGGACGGCTGCGCCCCGGTGGCCGGGGAGTAGATGATCGCTCCGCCCTGGTAGTTCTGGTAGGAACCACCGAAACGTAGGGCGATCGTGTCGGACGTCGGATACCCGAGTGCACCGCGCTCGAACCCGCTGCGTTGCCAAGCGTCACGGATCGCCCCGTCGGAAAGGTGCGCACCTCCTGCTGGGGACCAGACGATGGAGCCGCGCTGAAAGTCCTGGTATGCGCCGCCACCAGGCAGACCGCCGGTTTCGTTCGAGATCGGGTTTCCCAGTACGACCTGACCCCCTAGCTGCGCATACTTTTGCGTGATCGATCCGAAGGGATTGGAGGAGTACGGCGTGAAGATATCGTCCACCGCTCCCATGATGATGCGGTCACCCGGCTGCGCATTTCGGAGATACCGGGTAACAACGGACTCCGGCAACGAGATACACCCGGCGGTGGGCTCCGGATTCGAGTGCAAAAAGATCGCGAATCCTTCACCGGCACGGATGGAGGAGTCGGGTGGACGGTTGTAATTGATGACGACGCCTTGGCGGTAGTCGCCCGTCGGACGGGTTGCAAACGACCACATGTTCTCATCGGGCCAAATGTCGCTGCTTGACTCGAAGTAGCGGTTGTAGTTGCTGTTGGGCCGCCCACCCCAGCGCGAGTTCCTGTTCAGGACCTGAAACCTCAGCCGTGTGCCGGGATTCCACAGCCCGAAACCCTCCGTCACCGAGTAGGACCCGGTGGGCGAGAACTCGTATTGCGTATGCCCACTGGGAACGCCGGGCGCTTTGAAGCCGCTGCGGCCCACATAACCGGCGCTCTGCCACTCCTGCTGATATGAGTTGCCGGCACGCACGCAGGTGGTGACCAAGGCTCTGGTCTGGCCACGGTCCGTAGTGGTTGCGAAAGTGACCCGGTTGGCGCTGAACCCGGAGTACTTGCTCTGACCGGAACTCAGCCGCGAGCACGGATTGGTGACCTGCGATGCTGCTTCGGCGGAAGTGGCCCGGGCAACCGAACCGCTGGCAAGCATCGCGACGATGATCGTACCGACGGAGAGGGTTGACAGGAACCTGGGGAGCGTTTTCACAGGCGGGCTTCCGGGCAGAAGGAGAAAAACAAGGATAGGGACTTCAGAGAGCAACGATGTAACCGCAACGCTGAGATCAGATGCGTGGACGGGGTTGTGGCGAAATCACGGTTGGCCACGTGGCTTGGTCACGCGGTTCGGCCACGATTAGCAGGGACGGTAGGTCTTCCCGCCCGGCGCATAGCAACGAGGACCGGTGTAGCCCGGATACGGATCCTGTGCCGCAGGGGGAGCGGGAGGAATGTAGGGCGCAGCGGGCGGTATGTAGGGTTCGGGTACAGGCGGGAGGTTCCGGATCCGTTCCTGCTCAGCGGCTGCTGCCGCTTCGGCGGCCAGACGGTCAGCCTCAGCACGGGCATTGGCTTCTGCCTGGATCCGCGCGGCTTCGAGGCGTGCTGCTTCGGCGGCTTCGGCCTGGACGCGTTCGGCCTCCACCCGCGCGGCTTCTGCCACCCTGGCGGCTTCTACCTCAGCCGCCGCAGCCTTCTCTGCTTCTACTCGTTCGCGTTCGGCCGTGGCTTCGGCTTCGGCTTCCTCAAGAGTCGCTGCTTTGGTGTTGGCAGCGGCCAGTGACTGCTCGCCCTTGGCGATCTGGGTGTCGAGGTCTCGCACCATCGCGGCAGTGCGATCCGCTCCGACAGCGATAACGCGCACGGTGTCCTTGCCTGCTTCGAGCGCTTCTCGAGCGGCCTTGGCGGTCGTGAGGGCGGCGAGGATGCCGGCAGCGGTCGCAGCAACAGCTGCTCCTGTCTCGCCGACGGGAGCATCGGTGGCCGCGGCGAGGGTTTCCACCGCATCGTCCACCTCTGCCGGAAGGGTGCAACCCGCAGTGGGATCCAGCAATCCGACGCCCTGTGCGGTGGCCTCGTTGTATGCCGCTTGCACTTCGTCGTAGTACTTCTTGTTCGGCTCGATGAGGATGGGGACGCCCAAGCCCACTCGAGCAATCTCCGCATTGACCAGGGTTTGGTCTTCGATGAACACGGCGGCCAGCACGCGGTCGTACTTGTCCGTACGCTCGACGTCGAAGTCCAGACCGACCTTCGTGCCAGGCGGGGTCAGGGATTCGAGTTTCTGGGTGGCCTCCGGGCCGAGGCACTCGACAGGCTTATCAGGGTGCTTGGTCTCAGGTGTGTCCACGTTCAGCAGACGGACGGTCTGATCTGCGCCGTCGAAGTTGATGACGAGGGTATCGCCGTCCACCACCCGCACCACGGTGCCAAGTGGGCCATCCACTGCCGTCTCGCCGGCGGCGCCCGAACCGGAGCAGGCAGTCAGGGTTGAGGCGAGAACCGCCGCGGTCAGGAGGGTCGACGGCGCGAGGCGACGGAATCGAGCAGGATTCATCAGTCTTCTTCTACGGGTACGAATAGGAATGCTATGGCGGCGGCCGATAGCCACCGACACCGCTGGATTGGAATGGTCACCCGCTGCGACTCAGCAACGGCGTTGATGGTCGACGCCTTGCAGCAAGCTCCTGACGAAGCAGATAACTCCAAAGGTTTAGCACAAATCAATACTCCTGCGTGTCCGGCCACAGAGAGTGACAATCGTTCATCAGACGCCAGCGTCACATCTTTTCGGCCGACGGGAAGCTGGATACCGCTGCGGATGGCTTTACTGATGGGTCCACCTTTGTTGAGCAGACCTCGTTGGCAACGTCGGAGGGGGCATGAGGTGTCGTCGATCCTGAGCAAAAGCTGAGCCTGAACAGCGTCACAGTCCGACTGATCGACGGACAGGCGCGGGCAGTTCAGATCCTCGGGATTCACCCGCGTAAACTTCCTCGAGACACTGCATCAACACTGGGGGCTTTCCATTAATTCGTCATCCCGTCCGCCTGCGCGCACTCCGTCATCAACGATCAAACTAGAGGTGCGGGTTTCCACCGCCATCGTTGCCGGGCTCGCCCTGTTCTCTATTGTCATCGGTCTCATCATCAGCGGTCTCAGCGGGGCGCTCATCATGGCCGCGCTTTTCGCCCTCTTCACGGGCCTCTACACGGTCCTGACCAACCGCCCGTCCTGGGCGCGACTCGGCGGGCGCAAGGCCGGGGCCATCACCGCAGGAGCCGCCGTCGTCGCGCTCCTCATTGGTGGTGCCATCGCGCCCTCGGACGACACGGTCCCCACCGCTGTTGCTAAACAGGTGACCGCGACAGTCGAACCCACCAGCGAGCCCAGCACGACTTCGCCGTCCGCGACGGCGACCGCGTCTGCGAAGCCCACGCCGACTGCAAAGCCGACGTCGTCACCAACCCCGAGCCCGACGTCGTCCGAGGTTGCTCCGCTCGATTCCGACGCCGTGCCGGACGTGGACGGCGCGCCCCGGGCGCCCTCGGACCAGCCGGCAGCCAACACTGAAGCGCTCGCCCTACTAGAGACCTTGCCGATCAAGGGCCGGGCGCCGAAGACCGGGTACGACCGTGAGCAGTTCGGGCAGGCCTGGGCCGACGTCGACCACAATGGGTGCGATACCCGCAACGACATGCTGAACCGCGACCTGACGGACATCGTCCACGCCAACTCCGTGCCCTGCAAGGTGCAGTCCGGCGTGCTCGACGATCCGTACACCGGGACCGTCATCCCGTTCCTGCGCGGGCAGGCGACGAGCAGCGACGTGCAGATCGACCACGTCGTCGCCCTGTCCGACGCCTGGCAGAAGGGTGCGCAGCAGTTGACCTTTGACCAGCGCGTCGCGTTCGCCAACGACCCGCTGAACCTGCAGTCCACCGATGGCCCCACCAACCAGCAGAAGAGCGACGGCGACGCCGCTACATGGTTGCCGCCGAACAAGTCCTACCGCTGTGAGTACGTGGCGCGGCAGGTTTCGGTCAAGGCGACCTACGCCCTGTGGGTCACGCAGGCCGAGCACGACGCCATGGCCGGGATCCTCTCGGACTGCAATGGCATCCTCGCACCGACCAACCAGATGGCGCCGTCCGTCACCCAGCCCCCGGCACCAGTTAAGACCGAGGCGCCCGCCCCCGTCGTACCGGAACCCGTTGCCCCTCCAGCAGCTCCTGCTCCTGAGCCGGTGGCTCCTGCACCGGTGGCACCTGCGCCCGTTGTGCCGGCACCTGCCCCCGTGGCTCCGGCTCCGGTCGCTCCGGCTCCGGTCGCTCCGGCCCCGGTCGCTCCGGCACCCGCCGCTCCGTACTACGCCAACTGCTCGGAAGTCCGCGCCGCGGGTGCGGCCCCGATCGCCGCGGGTTCGCCCGGTTTCCAGCCGAAGTTCGACGGCGACGGCGACGGATGGGGCTGCGACAGCTAGCGTCACATACGACACAGAACGACGGCGGGGCAGTCACGAACAGTGGTTGCCCCGCCGTCGTTGTGGCGTACTAGGGCGACTCACCTGCGATGTCAGGCCGGGATATCGATGCTGACGATGCGGTCGTCACCCGGACGCGGCTTGCTCCGTCCGTTGGTGTTGTTGGTGAGCACCCACAGGCGCCCGTCCGGCGACTCGATCACCGCCCGGAGTCTGCCGTACTCACCCACCAGGTAGTCGGTGCCGGCGGTGGGGTCGCCCACAGGTACGGCACGCAGCCTCTCACCGCGCAGGTTGGCGATGAAGACCGTGTCGTCGACGACCGCGATCCCGCTCGGGCTCGCCTCGGACGGACTCCACTGCTGGGCCGGATCAACGAATCCCTTCTCCTCGGCGATGCCCTCGACGATCGGCCAGCCGTAGTTCTTGCCGGCCTCGATGACGTTCAGTTCGTCCCACGTGTTCTGCCCGAACTCACTGGCGAACATGGTGCCGTCCGCCGCCCAGGCAAGCCCCTGAACGTTGCGGTGACCATAGCTGAAGACGAGGGATCCGGGGTAGGGGTTGTCCGCGGGAACCTCACCGTCCGGCATCATGCGGAGGATCTTCCCTGCCGGCGAGTCGAGGTCCTGCGCACGGTCCGGTTGACCGGCGTCGCCCACCCCGGCATACAGCATGCCGTCGGGCCCGAAGGCGATGCGACCACCGTTGTGGATGCTGTTCGACGGCAGCTCGTCGACGAGGGTTTCAGCGTCCCCCAGGGCCAGGGAACCGGGAGCGCCGTCGAGCGTCAGGCGCTGGATCCGGTTCCCGTCCGTACCGGTCGAGTAGGCATACAGGCGGTCCTGGTCGTCGACGGCGAGACCGAGCAACCCACCTTCTCCGCCGTGTCGCACGCCCTCGACCGTGCCGATCTCACGCCTGTTTCCCGCGTCGTCCAGTTCGAAGATCCGTGCGGTGTCCCGCTCGCTGATGAGGAGGGTGCCGTCGAGGAACGCCATGGACCAGGGCAGGGCCAGACCTGTTGTGATGTCCCGCGCGCCGGCCGCTGCGTTCACGCCGACGTCGGATCCCGAAGTTCCATCGGTGGAGTTTCCCGACGGGCCGGCACTGCTGCCCGTCGTGCAGCCGGTGGCCAGGGTGGCGACGACGAGGCCGGTGAGGGGGATGTGTCTCAGCATGCTCGGCTCTTTCCAATGGGGTCGCTCAGCAAAGCCCGATGTCTGCCAAACGATCCAGTCGTCTGGAAGTGCCCGGCACCCCAAGCGGTGCCGTCGACGGCGCATTCCTGGATGTCGTCGAAGGCCAGTGACAATCGTGGCAGAGTGACGAGCATGCGCCACACGCCCTCTTTCGTCCTGTCCGATGTCGGCGAGGTCAAGCGACTCGTCCGGGAGAACCCGTGGGCGACTCTCGTGTCCTCACCCGGCGGTGGTCTCGTAGCGTCCCACTACCCGGTGATCCTCGAAGAGACTGCCGATGACACCATCAGCATTGTTAGTCATGTCGGCCGCCCCGACGAGCAGTTGCATGAACTCGGCGACCATGAGGTGCTGCTGATCGTGCAGGGGCCGCACGGCTACATCTCGCCCGGCTGGTACCCCAGCGACCAGATCATCCCGACGTGGAACCACGTCACAGCCCACCTGTACGCGACGCCGGAGATCCTGTCCGATGAGGAGAACTTCCTGGTGTTGGGGAAGCTGGTCGACCACTTCGAACGCGTCATGCCGGAGCCCAGCTCACTGGCACTGGACCCCGAAGGATCGCGCCACGTCGCCGCGGGGACAGTGGGGATTCGCCTGCGCGTGACGCGCTTCGACGCGAGACTGAAACTCAGCCAGGACAAGGCCCCCGCCGTGGTCGAGCGTATCGTCGACGAGCTCGAGCACGGCGAGCACTACCGGAATCCTGCCCTCGCCCGTGAGATGCGGCGGGTCCACGGATGAGCAGCGAGCTGGCTGACGTCCTGCTCCGCTCGGCCCGGCTGGTCGGGACGGCGGGGAATCCGCTCGACATCCTGGTCCGAGACGGGATGATCACGGCTATTGGCGAATCCATCGGTTCCCGCGCAGCCGAGGTCGTGGATGTCGGTGGACGGTGGGTGGCACCGGGCCTCTGGGACTCGCATGTGCACATGGGCCAGTGGGCCCTCATGCGACAGCGCCTCGACCTGTCGTCGGCGACATCTGCTGCCGAGGTGGCGATACTCGTGGCCGAACGCCTGCGTTCGACACCGCCTCCCGCCGGGCAGCCCCTGATCGGCTACGGCTTCCAGGACGGATTGTGGCCGGATGCACCGTCGGCAGAGCTGCTCGATGCCGTGAGTGCGGATGTGCCCGTTGTCCTGGTGAGCAAGGACCTCCATGCGGCGTGGCTCAATTCTCCGGCCCTCGCCAACCACGGTCATGCCGACCATCCCACGGGGTTGCTGCGCGAGCAGGCCGCCTTCGACGTCAACACCCGGATCAGCGCGGTTCCCGAGCAGCACCTCGATGGCTGGGTCGCAGATGCGGTTGACGCCGCGGCCGCCCGGGGTGTCGTCGGCGTTGTCGACCTCGAGATGACGCTCTCCATCGACCGCTGGGTGCATCGTGTCGCTGCCGGCACCCGCGGACTGAGGGTGCGGGCCGGTGTGTACCCGAAGGATCTCGACGCCGTGATTGCGAGAGGCCTGCGCACAGGGGATGTCATCGACGGCACCGATGGTTTGGTCACGATGGGACCCTTCAAGATCATCACCGACGGTTCACTGAACACCCGAACCGCGTTCTGCCACGACCCCTATCCCGGGCTCGAGGGCGCAGACGAAGGGCACGGGATCTCCATCGTGGACGGGAACAACCTTGTTGATTATCTCCGCCGCGCGTCATCGGCCGGGCTTGTGCCCGCGGTTCATGCGATCGGCGATGCCGCGAACGCCCTCGCGCTCGACGCGTTCGAGGAAGTCGGCTGTCGCGGCAGCATCGAGCATGCCCAGCTCGTCCATGAGCACGACGTCGGGCGTTTCGCGCGGCTCGGTATCACGGCCAGCGTCCAACCGGAGCACGCGATGGATGATCGTGACGTCGCGGACCGTTACTGGCCCGGGCGGACACACAGGGCGTTTGCCTTCGCGAGCCTGGTGGCAGCAGGCGCGAGGATCACCCTCGGCTCGGATGCGCCCGTCGCGCAGCTCGATCCGTGGGTCTCGATGGCCGCCGCCGTGTTCCGTGCGCGAGACGGTCGGGAAGCATGGCACCCGGAGCAACGCGTTCTGTCCTCGGTGGCCCTCGCAGCGTCCACTGACGGGCGTGCGACGCTCCTGGCGGGGTCGGTCGCGGACCTCGTGATCACCGAGCTGGATCCGCTTGTTGCCAGCGACGAGCAATTGCGGAATCTTCAGGTGTCGGCAACGATGCTCGGCGGTCGCTGGACGCACTTCACGCTCGACTGAAACCCGGAGATCAGGTCACCCGGTCGAAGGGCGACGACGGCCCACCCGTCCAGTGGCCTCACTTCAGCGGTTCCGTGCTCTGCAGACAACGGGGCCCTGCCTATCCGGCGACGAGCGTCGCGTAGACCACGTAGTTGTCGTCGAACTGTCCCGTCTCGGGATCGAATCCGTCGCAGGTGATCAAGCGCAGTTCGGCACCCTCGGTGTTGCCGTACACCTCCTGGGTAGGGAAGGCGTCCTTCGCGTACTGCTCGCCGCGCTGGACCTCGAAGGTTGCCGTCGAACCGTCCTCGCGCGTGACGTCGATGGTGTCGCCGACGCCCAGTTCCCGAAGCTTCGCGAAGACGCCAGGCCCGCCGTCGGTGGCATTCACGTGGCCGAGGAGGACTGTTGGGCCGCGCTCGCCCGGCGTCGGGGAGAGGTTGTACCAACCGGCCGGCGCACCAGGGTCGCCCGGAGGCACCTCGAGGGTGCGGTCATCCTGCAGACCGAGCGAGATGAGCTGAGACGTGGTGCCCGTCGACGGAATGGCGAGGGACACCGGGCGTGATGCCGGCAGGACCGCTGGCTGGGAATTTGTGACCTCTGCGTCCGGAACCGCAGGACTCAGGACAGGAGCCGGGCTGACGGACGGGAGAGGTTGCTGGGATGGCGGCGCGGTCGCGGGTTCGCCCGCGCAGCCTGCCAGCAGTGCAGCGGCGATCGCCACAGGAACGAAGACGCTCCTGCGGCGATCGCCCGACCTGTTGGTCACCGGTGGTGGACTCGTTCGATTCGGAGGGACTGCCGGCTCAGGCTGCAGCCTCGCGACGACGGACGACGAAGGTTGCGCCCGCAACTGCCGCGAGGACGAGGCCGGCGCCGAGGGCCAACTGCGCGGTATCGTCCGCAGGCTCCTGGGTAACGCCGGTGTTCGCGCCGCCCACAGGCATCTGGCCGACCTGGGGTTCCGCACCGCGGATCTCCGTCGTGCCACCCGGGACGAACTCGGGGCGGTAGACGTAGAGGTCACTCTCGCAGGCGATACCGTCGCCGTCGACGTCGAGGGCCGGCGTGTAGGCCGGCGAGCCGACCGGGATGTTGTAGACGGCCGAGGCTGCAGCCTCGTCACAGTTCTGGTACGGGAAGGCCTGGGCCGGTGCGGCAGACAGTGCGGTGAACGCTGCTGCGGCGCCCAGGGTGATCGTCGCGGTGCTCTTCTTCATGATTGCCCCTTCGCAAGTGAATGAAATGCTCCTGACATCGCCGGAGCGGATGACAGGAAAAGATATAGCACACGGACTATTGAATGGTCCTCTGTCTGAAACTGTGACAGCTCAGGCGTCGGCTGCTCCAAACGCTGGAAGCTGGCCGCGGAACATCCTGCCTACTTGGAATCGACCGTCGTTCTCTGCAGGTGCGCCTGAAGCACATCACGCACAGAGGTCGAGTTGTGCGGACCGTAGCGTTCGTTGTCGACATGGTGCAGTTCGGCCTCGCCGCTGAACATGCTGACGAAGTACTGCATGCCCTGCCAGGCCGGGAACGCCGCGTTCTTGTCCTTCGATAGGGTCCGCCCGATCTTGCTCATGACGGACAGGGTCCTCGTGGTGCCGGCCCACTGTGTGGTGAAGGGTGTACCAGTCAGGTCGCTCAGGGTCTGGGCGATGCCGCGGGCGGTGACGCGGTCGCCTGCGACCTCGACGACGCGGGGAGCATCTGCATCGAGGGCCACGAGCGCGACGACACGTGCGACGTCGTCCTTGGTGGTGAAATCGAGGACCTGGTCAGGGGAGGACCAGAACAGGACGCGGCGCCGCGCGAACAGGATCATGGGGGCCTGTCCCGTGAGCATGTCGGTGAAGGCGCCGTTCAGGATGGAAGTTCCACGGAGTGGCGCGGCGTCGAGACTGGCGGCGAACTCGCGCCGTAGCTCGAAGTTACGATTGCTGCCGGGAGTCACCCGGCGGTAATCCGCCGAGTAATCCGACGGGATGAACCGCTTCACGCCCGCTTCCACCGCAGCCGCTAGGAGGACCCGCTGGGCGTCGAGGATGACGGTATCCGCACCGCTGACAGCCGAGATGACCGCGTCGACGCCCGACAACGCAGTAACGAGGGCGGGTCCGTCCGTATAAGCAGCCTCGTGGACCTCTACCCGGTCCTCCCTGGCGTACATGCCCTGAGCTGTCCCGCTGCCGGGGCGCGTCAGGACCCGGACAAGGGTGTCCGGGTCACTATTGCCGAGCAGCTCGCGGACTATTCGGGACCCGAGGTCGCCAGTGGCACCCGCGACGAGAACGGTGCTGGTCATGGGTGCCCTTTTCTTCGCGTCGGACTCGGAGATGAAGCACCGGCCCGAAGCGTCTGTTACGGACCGGATGAGTAGCGCATTCCTCGGTGGTTCTCGCGGTGGGGCGACTCAGGCGCTCTCCTCACCCTTGTCGTCGACTTCCTCGACCCACGACGGCGGCTCGTCGCGGCCCTGCTCCTCGTCCTTCTCGGCGTCCTCCGGTGTCTCCTGCACGATGCCCTGCGCGTGGTGGGTCGGCGCGTAGATGGTGTACAGGCGCAGTGGTTCGTCCCCGATGTTCTCGACGTCGTGCCACGTGCCTGCGGGCACCTGGATGCTCCAGCCGTCCCCGACGTCCTGCTGGAATGAGAGGTCGTCCTTCGAGGGTCCCATCTTCACGCGGCCCTTCCCGGCATCGATGCGCAGGAACTGGTCGGTACCGTGATGCACCTCGAGGCCGATCGCGCCGCCGGGCTCGATCGACATGAGCGTCACCTGCAGGTGCTTGCCCGTCCAGGCAACGCGGCGGTAATCGGTGTTCCCCGTCGTAGCACTCTCGATATCGAACGCGTTCGGGTTGGGTCCGTTGTCGGTGATGTCCATGAACGCATTCTGTCCCATTTCCACCCGAGGTCGCCAGATCGGAACTTCGGGTGCGAGTTAACGGACCACGAGTTCGAAGGGCGACGACGCCGCTCCCGTCCACCGGTAGAGATCCAGCACGGCGGTCTGCTTCACAACGCCGTCGTCGATGGCCCGCCCCTGGGTGGCGATGTAGAAGTAGCCGCCGCCCAAGGATTCGAGGCCGACGTCGGCGGTGAAGTTCCAGCCGCGGATGCCGGTGTGCGCGTGGTGGAGGCCCTGCTGGAGGAGGGGCAGGAGCAGGCCTTCCTCATGCGTGGGCTGGCCTTCGAGGACGCCCTTCGTGGGACGGGATGAACCGTCGATGGCAAAGAGCGAGTAGTTGGGGAACTGCTCCTTCTTGCCCTTGTAGACGCCGAGGAGCCAGGTGTGGGTGAAGGCGTCGTAATTGAGGTTCTGCACGCCGTACGTGGTGTTGCCCGTGTAGACGAAGTACTTGCCGTCCGTTGTGGCGGGTCCGCTGGTGTGCGGAGCGGTCTGGGTCAGCGGCTGCTCGAACTTCTTCCAGCGCGTGACGTCGTACTGAAGGAGCACCTGGTGGTCGTTGTCCGTCCGCCCGGTGTTCGAGTAGACGCCGTACGCGACGGTTAGCAGTTGCTTGCCGTTCTTCCGGCCGAACGCGGGACCGAAGGAGACGCCGTCGATCCCGCTGCTGCCGTAGCGGTGGTCGGAGGTGTCGGCGATGTCGCCGTCGAAGACGCCGTTGCCGTCCATGTCCGCGGTGAAGTCCTGCACCACTTCCTCGAGGTAGACCGCGGTGACGATGCCGTCCGTCTCGGCGTCCATGTCCATCCCCGTGATCCGGTCCACGTCGAAGATGGCGATATAGAAGGACTCGGCTGCCTTGTACTCCAGTGACCCGTAGACGCGGCCGTCCTTCTCGTTGAAGTCGAGGTCGCCAAGGTGTCCGGTGAAGCCGGTGACGGTGCCGAGGACGGTTCCATCGAGGTCGGTCTTCACGAGCATCGAGGTGAAGGAGTAGTAGACGAACTCGTTCTCGGTGTCGACGGCGATGCCCTGCACGTGCCCGGCGGGCCAGGCTGCGCCGTCGACCGTGGCGGGGAAGTCCTCGACGGCGGGCTTCGCGGCGCCGGTGACCAGGACGGCGGACAGAAGGACAGACAGTGTGCGGAAGATTGCTCTCAAGGGTGGCTCCTCGTTCGACAGCGGTGTTCTGGGATCCACGCTGTAGAGGGGGAGCCACGGGCGGATGACTTCCGCTGGGACTCGTGATGAACAACCCGCGAAGCGTTTCCCTCGCGTTCCGCCCGCCACACCTGATGTACTCGGGATCAGGATTGCCTCCCGAAAGGACACCATGACCATCGACCCCGCCGTCTTCGAGCTCTCCGACGCGCACACCACCGCCATGCACGAGCTCTACCGGCACCTGCACGCGCACCCTGAGCTCTCCATGCAGGAGATCCACACGGCCGCGTTCATCCTCGAGAAGCTGACCCACCTCGGCCTGGAGACGTTCATGTGCGGCGGCACCGGCGTCGTCGGGATCCTGCGCAACGGGGACGGGCCGGTGGTCGGCTACCGCGCCGACACGGACGGCCTGCCCATCGAGGAAAGCACCGGGCTGGCGTACGCGAGCACGACGACGGGTACGCTCGCCGACGGGACGGCGGTGCCGGTCATGCACGGCTGCGGGCACGACACCCACATCACCGTGGGACTGACCGCTGCACAGCTCCTGACCGAGAGCTGCGAGGCGTGGTCCGGCACTGTGGTGTTCATCTTCCAGCCGGGCGAGGAGATCGGCGAGGGCGCGGAGGCCATGGTGGAGGACGGGCTGTGGGACAAGGCGCCCATGCCGTCGATCATTTACGGGCAGCACGTCTGGCCAGGGCTCGCCGGCACGGTGAACATCAGCAAGGGCACGGCCATGGCGATGGCCGACTCCTGGAGGGTGACTGTGCATGGCAAGCAGGCGCACGGCTCGCAGCCGGAGCAGTCGATCGACCCGATCGTCCTCGGCGCCCACATGGTGGTGCGCATCCAGACGATCGTCTCCCGCGAGGTGCACCCCATGCAGTCGGCCGTCGTCACGATCGGCACGTTCCACGGTGGTCTGAAGGAGAACATCATTCCCGCATCGGCGGAGTTCACGCTCAATGTGCGCACGTTCGACGTCGATGTACGCGAGCGCGTCCTCGGCTCGCTGCGGCGGATCATCAGCGCGGAGGCTGCGGCGTCGGGTGCACCAGAGCCGACCATCGAGGAGATCTCCAGCTTCCCGCAGTGCTACAACGACCCTTCCTCGACGGATGATCTGATGGCTGCCCTCGGCGAGGTGCTGGGAGAGGACGCCGTCATCGAGGCACCGCCTGTGATGGGCAGCGAGGACTTCGGTCTTCTGGCCGAGGCCATCGGCGTCCCGAGCGTCTACTGGTTCTTCGGCGGGCACCCGCAGGAACTGCTCGACGGCGACGACCCGGTCCCGGGCAACCACTCGCCGTTCTTCGCGCCGATGATCGAGCCGACACTGACCACCGGTGTCCGGGCGGCGATGACGGCGCTGTTGTCGAAGGTAGGAACCGCGTGAGGGCTGAGCTTCACGAACTGTCCGCCGTCGAACTGACGGGGGCTATCCGGCGTCGGAAGGTGTCCGCCCGGGAAGCGCTCGACGCCCACTTCGACCGCATCGATGCCGTCAACGGTTCCATCAACGCCGTCATCACCGAGGACCGGGAGGGAGCCGCAGCGCTCGCGGAGGCGGCTGATGAACTGACGATGTCGAGCGCGGACCTTCCGCCGCTCCATGGACTGCCGATGACGCACAAGGACACGCACAATACGAAGGGGCTGCGCACCACGCAGGGATCGGTGGTCTTCAAGGACTTCGTGCCGACGTTCGATGACCTGATCATCGGCCGCCTCAAGAAGGCCGGCGTCGTGACGACGGGCAAGACCAACGTGCCGGAGTTCGCCGCCGGCGCGCACACCTTCAACGAACTGTTCGGCACGACGGTCAACCCCTATGACACCTCGCGGAGTGCTGGCGGCAGCAGCGGGGGAGTGGCGGCCTCGATCGCGGCCGGGATCCAACCGTTGGGTGAAGGCAGCGACATGGGCGGCTCGCTCCGCAACCCGGCGTCGTTCTGCAATGTCGTCGGGTACCGGCCGTCGATCGGCGTCGTTCCCTCCGTGCCGACCCGCAACGCCTGGGCGTGGCTGAACCGCAACGGACTGATGGCGCGCGACGTCGAGGACATCGCCCTGGGGATGGCGGCGATCGCCGGGGCCGACCCCGCCGTTCCCTACCCTTACCCCGTCGCGGGTTCGTTCGCGGCGCCGCTCCAGCGGGACCTCATTGGGTTGCGGATCGGCTGGTCGCCCGACTTCGGACTCGGGGTGCCGGTGGATCACGAGGTGCTGCGGGTCCTCGAGGGCCAACTGCAGGTCTTCAGGGACCTCGGCGCCATCGTGGAGGAAGCGGCGCCCGACCTGCGGGCAGCCGACCAGGTGTTCGGGACGACTCGCGCTTTCGACTTCGTGCTCGGCCTCGGTGAGCTCGTGAAGAAGCACGGCGACGCAATCAAGCCCGAAATCCGCTGGAACGTGGAGCAGGGGCTGCAGTTGACGGCGCAGGACATGGTCGACGCCGCCCTCGCCCGGACCCGCCTCGATACGAGTGTTCGGCGCTACTTCGGGAAGTACGACGTCTTCGCGAGTCCGACCGCGCAGGTGCTGCCGTTCGATGCCTCGCAGCGGTTCCCGACGTCGGTCAACGGGGTGGAGTTCGACACGTACCTGGACTGGATGCGCTCGGCCACCCTGATCTCGGCAACGGGCTTGCCCGCAGTGTCCGTGCCGGCGGGCTTCAGCGACGACGGCTTGCCGGTGGGGCTGCAACTTGTGATGCCACACGGAAAAGACGTCGAGCTGCTGCAGGTTGCTTATGCATTCGAGCAGGCGACGGGGTGGGCCAAGCGGGCGCCGGATGCCTGCGGGAGTCACCATAGGCTCAACATCGATGAGTAGATCCGCCGAGGCTTACGCGATTGTCTTCAAAATGAGGTCAAAAAGCTCATCCGGCCTGTTCGTGCTTCCAGCCGCACCTGCAAGTCGTGCCTCTCGTACGTGCTCGGGCGCGTTCGAGCCAGCGTAAATAACATAAGGTACATTGCCAATCTTCTCGCGAATCTCCTTGAGGAGGGTGTAGCCCGCCCTTGTATCGCCAGGCCGTGACATGTCCGAGATGATCAAGCTGTAGACATTGTTGCGAAGCAGCGTAAGCGCCTCGTCGGTAGAAAGAGCAATGTGGATGTCTAGGCCCAGCGCCTGCAAGGCTTCTGCCTCATATCGGTTGTTATTTGGCTGATCATCCACCCACAAAAGGGGGCGAATGCTGCGGCTTGAAGCGTCGTAAGGTCGCTGCTTTAGTAGCCGCAGGAATTGCAACACTGCGCCATTGGACAAATCTTGGATATTCGTATGGCCGGTCTTCACAAGTTGCGCTATCGCTCCATTGATCGCGGCATCAACTTCTTGGAAGCTTGCTGTCACGGAGGTCCCGTTCACTTCGACACTCCGCACCCGCCGGATTAGATTCAGTAATTGCGGCTTCAGTTCCAGGAAGACGAACAGCACAAGCAGCGGCCACAAAGCCATTGCAAGCAGGTCCATCCAGCTGTCAAAGACTGTCGCGAGGGAATTGAGCTTCATGTTGAACGATCTTTCGCTGGTACTTGTTGTTAGTTGCTTGGCATGGATCTGAAGTGCATGATTCGGCTCGTGCGATGCACCGCGCGGCACGCTGTCCTGAGATGAGGCCTACTTGGAAGAGACAGAGTAGACCTCGCCAGCGAGTCGGCGGAAGCTGACTAGTTCTTTGTCAGGTCCGCGGCGCCTGGAGCAGATTGCCTGCGGCAGGGCTCTTGTGCATCCACAGGCCTTGGTTATACAGCCGCTCGATCCAGATTTCGCTGAAGATGTCGATTGGTAGTTGCCCGCCCGCTCCCGGGCGGCGTCGTACGACACGAGCAATCCTGGTGCTCGATAGCTTCATTCGTCGACTCGCTGACCACTAGTTCGCCACGCTCCGGGAGCGCCGGTGGGAGGAGTGCGCGAGTCGGCTGGCGTCGCTCTGTGGTCGAGGCACTTCCTGTGAGGGGTAACGAGAGATTTAGACTCTCAGGGTCAAGTTAACCTGGCGTCTTCGCCGTGGCTGGTTGACGCTGTCCCGGAAGTTCTTGAATAATTGAACTATCGGCAGTTGCTCATGTAACGGAAGTTGCCGGACTGTAGATCATAGGAAGAATACGAAGTTCGCCCGACCCCTGACGCCTCTCGCGTCGAGGGTCTTTTTTATGCCCTATTTTAAGGAGTTGGGAACAATGAACAAGCAGGAATCCACGTATATCGACGGTGCCTTCGCTATCGAGCTCTGCGTTCAGGGGGAGGATGAGCATGGGCTTCCATTGCTCGACGTCACGTTGTACCCCGCCATCGCATCGCAGGTGACCAACGCACCACTCGGTTCCGGTTATGCCGCCGACTTTCGCTATGTGATGGGCGGAATCACCGTTCCCTTGGAGGAGACGGGGCTGACCAAGCAGGAGTTGGCCAGCATGCCGCTGTGCGACGGTTGGACTGTCATCAGCTATTGCGGAGCGGGCCTCCGCGCACACGAGGTGTCGCAGGTCTTCGGTGTGCGTGCCGCGATCGTCATCCTGTCGGCGTTGTCCGACGCTCTTCTGTCAGAAAGCATCAATGAAGACGATGGAGGGAGCCTTTTTCGCCCGGGAGAGGACCTCCTGACGGACGACTGGGACCACGTCTGCGAGCTGTTGCAGAGGTTGCAGGATCAGCTGGAGGCAGAGAATCAACGTGAAGAGGTGTCTTTCGCGTTCTTTGACCTCATTCAGGCCTCATACGGAGATCTGGAGGCGGCGTAAGGCCCACCTGCGGGACCTATCGTCAGGGCTTGAAGTCCTCATGCACGACCACGCGCGACAGTTCGATGACTCCGTCGGAGCACTTCCAGTAGTGCAGCCGCCGGGCTGCCTCGACTCCCAGCTCTACGCTCAGTCGCCAGCAAGTCTCCGATCCTCCCGCTCGCGTCACCGGAGGCGCATCACCGGCGGGCGAGGTGCGGAGAACATGAGCATCTCGTGCGCGGAGGGCACCGGGCAACGCCGAAAGGAGATCGACGACGGCCTTCAGTGCTTTCTGCTTCTTGTCTACAGGGAGCAGGTTGAGGGAAGCCGCGAATTCGTCGCCGAAGCGGTACTCGCCGAGCGGGTGCGCCTCCTTTTCTGTAGCCGGAACCCGCTCAACCCACGCTAAGTAAAGATCATGTTGGACCTGCTCGTTGGCAGTGAGGAAGGCCGGAGAGGCTGATTGCCTTCCCTCGCCGGCCCGGAGTGGACGACGTTTTCTCCTGAGCCTCGCGAGCTGCTCGTTGAGGTGCGCAACCTGTTCCGTCAGCTGCTGATTACGTCGTTCGACGCGGCCCAGCTCGGTTCCGAGGCGAGCGAGAGCTTCGCCATCCACTGCCGCCTGTGTACGGATAGCCGTGCTGTCCGGTGTGTTGCTACTGAGCCTCAGGCGTTCCTCGCGGAGCGTCATGATTTCAGCCCTTGCGCTCTCCAGCGCCAGCTGGGTGTCGCGCAGGGCGGTGCCGCGCCTCACCTTGGAAATCGCCGGCATCAACTCGGTGCTGCCACCAAGATCAGGAGCAGGCGCGGGTTCGTCCGGAGCAGGATTGAGGTTGCGGCCGAATTCGAGCCAAGGTGTTCCCTCAGCGACAAGAACGGGAGCCGGAATTACCGGTTCATCGTCATCAATGTCCAGCATGGTGAGTTGAACCCGACCTGCGTCGCGGCCGACACGAACGACAACGGCCTCGCCCGGCGACAGGAGGTCCTCAACGGTGTCCATCTCGTTCGTCGAAATAGCCCCGACGGCCAGCGCAAACGTCATGCCCGGGTAGAGCATGACCTCCGCACTGGTCGTGTTGAGCGACGTCACGAGACCGAGGGCGAGGGAGCCTTTCGGGTAATGGGCAGCAAGGCTAGGGACTTCGAGCAACTCGCAGCGCATCCGGTTGACTGCGGGCTCGACGACGCCGACAACGCGCTGCCCGGGGGACAACAGCCAGGACACCGGAATCTCCGGCACGAGTTCTTCCTGGCACACCATGGCTTGGCCGCCATCATCTAGTTCAATAACTGCGCGGGACCCTTCTGCGATGAAAGCCTGTACTGTTCCCTTTCGCACCGTGGTTGTTGTGGTGTCTCGGGCTTGTTGTCTGGACTGAGCCCAGTGCCTCGAGGACGCAAGATCCTCGACCTCTTGAAGGACCCGCGCTACGGCGGGCCGGACGTCAGCAGGCGTCTCCAGAATGTGCAGCGGACTTTGGTAAGGGTCGTCCGTCCAACCTAGGTGCGTGGGATACACACGGAGAGCGTCCCGGAAAGCCTCTGTCTCAGGTGGCAGGAGTTCGGCGAGGGCCCTGGTGACTGGCCCATTCGGCACGATCCACAGGTCCGCGTCATCGCCCAGCTTGCTAGCCAGGTCTTGGACGTCCACGGCATCATCGCCCTTGAACTTCCACTGCGAGACGACCACCACAGGATGTTGGCGCTGTGGATCCAACAGGAGTTCAGCGAGCTCGGTTGCGCCGGATGCCTCCGTCAGCCGATGGAAGGTAGGGCGGTCTGGGGCCGAGCGCGGAGGAAGCGCCGTGCCTGTTACACCCCTACTCACGCGATGTCGCTTTCGTGCCGGCATTGCGTCTCCTCCTTCCCGGTCAGGTGAGCGTAATGAAGCTCGGTGACAGTTATTGTCTGAAATGGTGCTGCCAACTTTGAACCCTGATCTCGTCACAGGTCGGCGAAGCGTGTTTGAGCTAAAGGCGCATCAGGCGCCGCTGGTGGTCGCGACACTGGTGGCAGTCTCCGCTATCCCTTCAACCTGACGATGGACGGATCAGCGGCATCTTTCGCGGCAGCTATCCCGGCAGCAGCCGCCTGCGCTAGGCACCACTTCACGAGACTGCCCAGTGCGAGACTTGCGAGGTTGCGATTCCCCTCGAGACGCTGGCCCACGAGGCTGCCGAACTGCCCGACATGGACACCGCTCTTGCGCAACTGCCCGTCCTGCAGTGCTGCGAGGAAGGCAGCCCGCACGTGATCCGGCCCAGCCGCTTTCGACGGAACGTGCTTGATGACGTGATGCTGCAGGTGTCCGTTGACGGGTGACGTCTTCTTAGCTGGTGCGGAGACAGGTAGTGCTGCCTTCTGAGGAACGGGTGCAGTGAGGAGCGCTACTGCAGGCGACTTGGGTGCAGCGATCAACGCAACCGTCGAAGGCTTGGAAGCAGGCATCGGTGCTGCTGTCGACGGCTTGGCCACGAGTTCGGGCGTGAGCGTGACCGGTGTCGCGGCCAAAGCAGACCACGAGTCGACGAGTGCGGCGAGTTCGAGATGGAGCGCGGCCAATTCGCGGTGAATGGCCGCGATCCTCACTTGCGGATTCTGCGCGACGGGAACCGGAGGTGCGATCTTTTTACGGACGGCGTTAGAAATCGAGCATCGGAAATGGTCGGCCAATGCCTCGGCCAACAGCATTCTCCCCGCCTCCGTTGGGACCACGAGGGGGTCAGGGGAGTACCGCCGTTCAATGGTCTCGACCAGTTCCTCGAGGGACCCGTGGACCGCTCCGAATCGCAACCGTTCTTCTCGGGTCGTGGGACCAACCTGCGGAGAGTACACACTCAGGTAGGGGTTGATCGCCTGCTGACCTACGAACGGAAAGTGCTCCGTCGCGACTTTGAAGCGGACAACCCAGCGCACCGCATCGAGTTGTTTACGTGCTTGTTCTACCGGGTTCGGGACCTCGGTTCCGTTCCGCAAAACCCACGGCTTGCCCTCATCCATCACCTGGGACACCGGAGCCGGGTACCGCTTCCATTCGCTGAGGATGAAGGTCCCCTTGACGGAATTGTAGAAAAGCCAGTCCACTTCGGCGACTTGCAGCCCTGGCGCGTCAACGCGGCAGTTACTGAAAGCCCAAATGTGGTCGCCCAGAAGTTGGTGCAGGCGATGCACATCGACGGGGGCCGCCGTGTGGGCAGCAGTACTACTCGAGGGGAAATGAAGCACGGTATCTTCCGGGTGGGTGCGACGATCAGCGGGAATCTAAATGGCAGCAGCTCAGAGGGGCAGGATGCCCACGGCCGACGCGAAGAACGTCGCGGGCACCGCGAGAAGCCAGCCGATCCGCCGTCCTCGTGCCTGTTCCACCAACCGGTGCAATGCTTCAAAGGGCCCGACGATGTCGGCCGGGTCCCGCAGCACGGGCGCGGTCCGCCGCCAGGTCGATGGCTGCGCCGCAGCCGCCGACAGGAGGGCGACCTGCTGCTCGGTGTAGATGACCGGACGCCGCGTGATCCACCGCAGGAGCTGGTCCTGGCGCAGCACCGCCACGGACCGGTGCTTCTCCTTCACGGTGACCTGACGTGCTCCCACAACGACGATCGCGGCCGAGGTAGGAACATTTTGCCGGATAGCGGCGGAGAGCAGCTTCCCTGCCCGGGCTGCCTCGTGCTCGGAGTTGCGGACGTAGGGGTATCTCGTCCCGGCGACCATGAACGTGCCCTTCGCAGTCCAGACGTTCTGGCCGGGATGCCGCTTCGTGTTGATCGTGAAGATGCCTGTCGGGCCGATGACCACGTGGTCGATGTCTGACGATTTCTCACCGACCGGGACGGCGTGCAGCACGGTCCACTCCGGCCCCAGCGAGGCAAGGGTGCGACCCACCGCACGCTCCCCGAGTGCTCCCCAGTACCAGGGGATCCTGTCAGGACTCAGAGGGCGGACACCGAAAACCCGTGCCAGCGGTCCGCGTGGGTCCTCCGCGCCGTGGCCGTCGAGCAGCTCCTCCATGACGGACTGGCCGGGGACTCGCCGCTTGAGCAGCCCGAGCGTCTCGGGCTCGACGTACGCTTCGTCGCCGTCGAGCGGAACAGCCGCGCTCATGTTCCGCTTCCCGAAGCCATGCGAGTCCCCCTGGACCTGAAGGCCCGGGCGAGCTAAGCCTCGCCCGGGTAGGTCGAATCTACCGGGCTATGCGCAGCGGCACACCGGTTCGTCCGCCCGGTTGGAGGCAGGATTGCCTCAGGATTTGCACACTGCGTGAACCGGCGGGCGACAGCCTGCCCGGGACGGGCCGATAGGCTGAGCAGGGCCGCGAATGAGCGGCGACAGCCTCAGGGGGAACAGTGCAGGGTCTCAACTTCACCGCGATCGACTTCGAGACGGCGAACAGCAAGCGCGGCTCGGTCTGCGCCGTCGGTCTGGCGAAGGTCAGGAACGGCGTCGTCGTCGATACCGCATCGTGGCTGATCAAGCCCCCGCACTCCGTCAGCGAATTCTCTTCCATGAACATCGCCGTCCACGGCATCCGCCCTGCCGACGTGCAGAGAGCACCCTCGTGGACCGAGAGCCTGCAGCGCATCCTGGTATTTGCCGGCGACGACCGATTCATCGCCCACAACGCGTCCTTCGACCGCTCGGTGCTGCGCGGTGCGTGCGCGGAGTCGGGCCTGACGGTGCCCGGGAACTCCTTCCACTGCTCCGTCGACCTCGCCCGTCGCCTCCTCGACCTCGAGCAGAACAAGCTGCCGGACGTCGCGAGAGCTCTGGGGCTCGGCGCGTTCCAGCATCACGATGCCGGTAGCGATGCCGAGATCTGCGCGGCCGCCGTCGTCGCCATCGCTCAGAAGCATGCACTCCACTCGCTGGACCTGCTCTGGCCGGCGAAGAAGCCGACGTCGTCGACCGGTTCCCACCGCTACGCCAGGACCCCGACCCTCGCCGAACTTCCCCAGGCGGATGGTCAGGCTGACCCGTCGAACCCCCTTCATGGCCAGATCGTGGCGTTCACAGGGGACCTCGCAACCCTGACGCGCGAGGAAGCGATGGACCGGATCGCTGCCGCCGGAGCGACGCCGGCCAACAACGTCACGAAGAAGACCACGATGCTCGTCGTCGGCCAGGAGGATGCCAGCCGACGCACGGTCTTTCTGACACCGGGTAGCGGCAAGGAGCGGAAGGCGCTCCAGTACATCGGTGCGGGCCAGACCATCCGCGCCGTCAGCGAGTGCGAGCTGCGCGAGTGGCTCGGCCTGGATCGGCCCGAGGACTCCATCGAGGAGACTCCGGCAGACGTTCTGGGAACGCTCGAGTCGGCGGTTACCGGCCTGCTCGCCTGGATCGAACGACGCCGGGTGAAGTAGGAAACTAAGCCTCCGGCGCCTTAAACAGCGCGATCGCCTGCCGCAATCCCTCCTGCATGCTCACGCCCTTGTCGTAGAGCCATTGCACCTGGATGCCGTCGAAAACCCCGATGAGCAGGCGCGCCGCCCACTGGGGGTCGATATCCGCGCGGTACTCACCCGACCGCTGGCGCTCAGCCACCTCCCGGGCCATTTCGCGTACCAGCATCTCGTAACGCTCACGGAAGTACTGATGGGACGCGTGAGACGCGTCATGGGCGGTCGCCGACGCCACCGCATAGAGCGCCGTCAGCCCCGGCTGCTGCTCGTTCCGCTCGGCGACAGCAGGGAGGTCATCCACGCTGACCTGCGTCTCGCCCATCAGTTCACGCGCCCGCTCGTCACGCTCGGCCAGGACTGCCTGCTGCAGCTCCTGCTTGCTGCTGAAGTAGTGGAAGAGTGTCGCCTCCCGGACACCGACGAGCTCCGCTACGTGCTTGAGCGCCGCACCCTCGAAGCCTTCCGTGGCGAAGACGTCCGTCGCCGTCTGCACGATCGTCCGTCGTCGCTCTTCCCCTTTTGCGTACGGTCCCCGTAGTCCTCGTGTAGTCACCGACCCAGTCTAGGAGTCGCCAGCGCACGTCGACGCGTAAAAACCTAGTAACACTCAGTTTTAGCGTGTACTCTCGTTCCAATCCCAACGACGGGCCCTTACAAGGAGGCAACGTGGCCAACCTTCCAACTTTCGTCCAGGACGCACAGTCCACCCAGCGCGCAAGCCGCGCGTTCATGATCGGACTCCCGATCGCGAGCGCGGGCCTGTGGATGGCGGTCCTCGCACCGGCACTCGTGGTCCTGGCGATCAAGATCGCAGAACTCACCACCCCCGACACGCGCGCCGGCGCCTACAGCCTTGTGGCCGGCGTCGGTGCCCTGGTTGCCCTCCTGGCAAACCCGGTCTTCGGCCGCCTCAGCGACCGGACCACCTCGCGGTTCGGCATGCGGAAGCCCTGGATCATCGGCGGCTCCCTCCTTGGACTGGCCGGCCTGTTCGTCCTCGGCTCCGCCACCGGCGTTACCGGCGTGCTGATCGGCTGGATCGTCGCGCAGCTCTCCTTCAACGCGGCGCTCGCAGCCCTCGTCGCAGCACTGCCCGACCAGGCGGCGCCCGACCAGCGCGGCAAGCTCTCCGGCCTCGTCGGCATGACACTGCCCATCGGCCTCGTCGCCGCGGCCTTCTTCGCCCAGTTGTTCGACACCGCCTTCCTGATGGCCGTCGTCCCCGGAGCGGTCGGCGTCATCATCGCCCTGGCCTTCGCGTTCACCTTCAAGGACCGCGTGCTCACCGAGAAACCCAAGGACAAGTACACGATCAAGGACTTCCTCGGCTCGTTCTACTTCAACCCGGTCCAGCACCCCGGCCTCGGCTGGGCCTGGTTCACCAAGTTCCTCGTCTACATCGCCTACTGCTGTGGCCTGCTCTACATGCCCTACTTCCTCGGCGACCACCTCGGCGTCGCACAGGACAACGTGGCCACCCTCGTCTTCCAATTGACCCTCGTCAGCGCGGCCGGAACCGTCGCCACCAGCTTCCTCGGCGGCTGGATCAGCGACCGCATCGGCCGCCGCAAGAACCTCGTGATTCTCTCCGCCGTCGTCATCATGGCCGGGCTCATCACCATCGCTACCAGCAGCGACTTCAGCCAGGTCCTCCTCGGCCAGGCCATCGCGGGCATCGGCCTCGGCTGCTTCACCGCGGTCGACGTCGCCCTCATCACCGACCTGCTGCCCGCTGACCAGAACGAGAACGCCAAGACCTTCGGCGTCTTCAACATCGCCCAGGCGCTGCCGCAGTCCCTCGTTCCCGCCATTGCCGCACCGGTCATCGCCCTCGCCGGCTACCCCGGCCTGTTCCTTGGAGGAGCGGCGGTCGGACTCATCGGCGCCGCCCTCGTCACCCGCATCAAAGGAGTCAAGTAAATGACCGTCACAGCAACCACTCCCATCGCCGTCGACCCCCGCATCCGCGAGCTCGCAGAGAACCTCACCCTCGAGCAGCAGGTGAGCCTGCTGACCGGCGCGGACGTGTGGAGCACCGTGGCCATCCCCCAGATCGGGCTCGGCCGCATCGTCCTCAGCGACGGCCCCGCGGGTGTCCGCGGCGAGGACTTCGACGAGCGGCACGATTCCATCAGCCTGCCGTCGTCGTCCTCCCTCTCCGCCGCGTGGTCCGTGGACCTCGCCCGCCGCTACGGCCAGGTTCTTGGCCAGGAGGCGCACCGCAAGGGCGTCCACGTGGTCCTCGGGCCCACGATCAACCTGCACCGCTCCCCGTTGGGCGGCCGGCACTTCGAGTGCATGAGTGAGGACCCGGTCCTCACCGCGCAGCTCGCCGCGGGCTACGTGACGGGTGTGCAGTCCATGGGTATCGGCGCCACGCCCAAGCACTTCGTCGCCAACGACGCCGAGACGGACCGCTTCACCGCGGACTCAGTCGTCGCTGAGCGGCCGCTGCGCGAGCTGTACCTCGCGGCGTTCGAGCAGGCCGTCACCGAGGCGAAGGCCTGGCTCGTCATGAGCTCCTACAACTCCATAAACGGCACGACGGCGAGCGAGAACCCGCTGCTGGAGACGCCGCTGTCCACCGAGTGGGGCTTCGACGGCGTCGTGGTCTCCGACTGGACCGGCGTACGCTCTATCGACGCCGCAAAGGCACACCAGGACCTCGAGATGCCCGGCCCCGTCGGCCACTGGGGTCCGAAGCTCGTCGCCGCCGTCGAAGCCGGCGAGGTGTCCCGCGAGGCGATCCTCGAGAAGGTCACCCGGATCCTGCGCCTCGCCGCAAGGGTCGGCGTCCTGGAAGGCTTCGAGCCCGCCGTGACCGACGTGCCGGGCGAGATCGACGGTCGCGCCTTCGCCCGTGAAGCCGCCGTCCGCGGCTCGGTGCTCGTGCGCAACGAGAACAACCTGCTGCCCCTGAACGCCGCATCGCTCAAGCGCGTCGCCGTCATCGGGCACAACGCCTCCGAGGCCCGCACGCAGGGCGGCGGCAGCGCCACCGTCATGCCGCTGCAGATAATCTCCCCGCTCGAGGGCCTGCGGGAGGCACTGCCCGACGACGTCGAGCTCACCTACTCGCGCGGCGCGAAGGTGGCGGACGGGTTGCAGGAGTTCCCCCGCACTTCCCTCTCCAACCCGGTGTCCGGCGTGCCCGGTCTCCGTGTCTCCTTCTTCGACGCCACCGGCGCGGAGATCTCGGGCGAGGACCGCCTCGCCTCCCACCTCATCTGGTTCGGTGTGGGCATCCCCGAGGGCACCTCGCACATCCGCATCCAGACCGAGTGGACAGCGCCCGACGACGGCGTGCACCACCTCGGCGTCGGCACCGTCGGTGAGGTGAAGCTCGTCCTCGACGGCGACGTGGTGTTCGACGGCGAGCTCGTCGACGAGCACGACGTGCTCGGGGCGGCGCTGTTCTCCCCGCCGCAGAAGACCTTCCCGGTCTCCACCACGGCCGGCCAGCAGGTGTCCGTGGAAGCGATCTTCACGATCCCGGCGAGCCAGGTCATCCCGTTCTCCGCCATCCTGCTCGGTGAGGAGGCCGTGGTGGACGACGCCGACGCCGAGATCGCCGCCGCGGTGGAGGCTGCACGCGAGGCCGACGTCGCCGTCGTCGTCGTGGGCACCAGCGCAGCCATCGAGTCCGAGGGCTTCGACCGCAAGGACCTGGACCTGCCCGGGCACCAGGACCGCCTCGTCGCCGCGGTCGCGGCGGCGAACCCGCGCACCGTCGTCGTCGTGAACTCCGGTTCGCCCGTCCTGATGCCGTGGCGCAACGACGTCGACGCGATCCTGCTGGGCTGGTTCGGCGGCCAGGAATTCGGCGCGGCCATCGCCGACGTCCTGCTCGGAACCGAGGAGCCGGGCGGACGCCTGCCCACCTCCTGGCCCGCGGCGCTTCAGGACGTCCCCGTGCTCAACACCACGCCGGTGGACGGCAAGGTGCACTACGAGGAGGGCATCCACGTCGGCTACCGCGCCTGGCTGAAGCAGGCCGCCGACGGCGGCGCGAGCCCGGCTTACCCGTTCGGCTTCGGCCTCGGGTACACCTCCTTCGACCTGGGCGAGGCCTCGGCGGATGCCTCAGTAGTAGCGGGGGAGGGCCTGACCGTGTCCGTCCCCGTGACGAACACCGGCTCCCGGACCGGCCGCGAAGTGGTGCAGGTGTACGTCGCCCGCACCGACTCCGCGGTGGAACGGCCCGTGCGCTGGCTGGCCGGTTTCGGCTCGGTCACGCTCGAACCCGGCGCAACCGGCACCGTCGAGGTTCCCGTTCCCGCCCGCGCCTTCGCGCACTACGAGGACGGCTGGCAGTACGAAGCCGGGCAGTTCCAGGTACTCGTCGGCCGCTCCGCGGAGGACGACTTCCAGGAACTCGCAGTCGTCGTCGAGTAGGACAACGAGGAACGGCCCCCGGCACACTGTCGGGGGCCGTTTCCCATTAAGGGCTAGCTCAGGATGTCTTTGGTGCTGAACCGCCCGTAGGCCAGCGTCCCGAACACCGCGATGTAGCCGAACTGCAGCAGCGCGTTGTCGGCGAACGAGTTCCAGACGATCGGCTGCCGCAGCAGGTCCCCGAAGCCCAGCCAGTAGTTCGTGAACAGCCACGGGTGCAGCCACTCGAGCTGCGGCAGGGCGCCGAGGATCTGCGAGACGGCGGCCAGCGCGGCCGTCGCGGCCATGGCGCCGACCGGGATGGTCGTGAGCGTCGAGATGAAGAGGCCGATGGCACTGAGGCCCATCAGGGACACCGTCACGTAGAGCGCCAGGAGCAGCAGCCGCACGAAGTAGCCGGGGATGCCGACGGTGTCCCCGGACAGCAGCGTCACGGGTCCGATCGGGAACAGCAGCGCCCCGATGATGGCGCCCGTGACGACCACGGTCAGGGTCGCCACGAAGCAGAACAGCGCCGCCCCCGCATACTTCACGAGGAGCAGCCGGATGCGTCCGGCCGGGGCCACCAGCAGGTAGCGCAACGTGCCGAGGTTTGCTTCGCCCGCAATCGTGTCGCCCGCGACGACGCCGATGGTCAGCGGCAGGAACAGGGGAATGGCGACCGTCAGCGCCGTCAGCGACACGAACAGGCCGTTCTGGGTGATGCTGTTGAGGAACGCCGGACCCCGGCCGCTCGCTGACTCGTCCGAGGACACCCGGACGACGACGGCGATAAGGATCGGGATGAGCGCCAGGGCGCCGATCATCGCCCAGGTGCGTAGCCTGCGGAACAGGACGCTGATCTCGGAGAGCACGAGCGTCAGTCCGAGGCCTCCGGCGCGTATACGGATCTCTGTGGATTCAGCCGGCAACGTCGAACCCCTCCCCGGTCAGGGCGACGAAACGGTCCTCGAGGGAGGCGCCGCTGGCCTCGAACCCTCGCACTCGGACATCGGCATGCACCAGGGCGGCGTTGACGGTCTCCGGCTGGAGGCCGGGAACGGAGAGCTCCGCGGTGAGGACGTCGTCGCGCCCGTGGCGCTCGGGGGTGAGGCCGAGCCCGGTGAGGACGCGGTGGGCGTCGGCATGGTCGGGCGTCGTGACGCGGACATGGGCGGTGCCCTCGGCGCGGAGCTCGTCGAGGGTGCCCTGCGCCACGAGGCGTCCGGCGCTCATGATGGCGATCATGGTGCACATCTGTTCCACCTCGGCGAGCAGGTGGCTGGAGACGAAGACGGTGGTGCCGTCGTCGGACAGGGACCGGATGAGGTTGCGGACCTCGCGCGTGCCCTGGGGGTCGAGGCCGTTGGTGGGCTCATCGAGGATCAGCAGGTCCCGTGGGGCGAGCAGCGCGTTGGCGATGCCGAGGCGCTGCTTCATGCCGAGGGAATAGGCATGCGCCCGTTTCCTTGCCGCATGGCTGAGGCCCACGCGCTCGAGGGCGGCGTCGACGCGCTTGTCCCGGGTGGCGGGGGACGTGTGGCGGTCGGCGGCGTCGAACCGCTGGAGGTTCGCCCGCCCTGATAGGAACGGATAGATGGCGGGACCCTCGACGAGGGCCCCCACCTGCGGCAGGACGGCGCGGGCGTCATTCGGCATGTCGCCGTCGAGCAGCCGGATGTCGCCGCTGGAGGCCGAGGCGAGACCGAGGAGCATGCGGATGGTGGTGGTCTTCCCCGACCCGTTGGGGCCGAGGAATCCGAAGACCGAGCCGCGGGGTACTGCGAGGTCGACGCCGTCCACTGCTTTCTGCCGACCGAAGACCTTGGTCAGTCCGCGCGTCTCGATCGCGAACTCGCCCGCGCTCACCTGCGGACCCGCGCTGACCCGCGGACCCGCACTCGGCGTGCGGGTCGCACGGGCGCTCGCGGTCACCGGCGGGACGCGGCGACGAGCTGGTCGGCGCTGACGGCTCCTGCGAGGATGCGTCCGTCGTCGGTGATCAGCACCGAGACGAGCGACGTCTGCAGGGCGTGGCCGCCGTCGACCTCGGTGAGTGCCTGCTCCAGCATGGCCTGGGCGCCCGCGACTTCCTCTGGGTCCATGCCGGGCTTGACCTCCATGATGTCGCCCATGCCGGCCGCTTCACCGGTGCCGAGGTTCAGCCCGAGCTGCGCGGCGGTGCCGGCCGGCAGTTCCACGATGGTGCTCCAGCCCTCGCCGATCACTACGGGCTCTTCGGCGGGGGCGGGCTGGTCCTTGCCGTCGACCCGCGCTTTCGCCTCGTCGATGTGAGCCTTCGCCTCGTCGGCGGTGGGTGCTTCCGTGACGGTGGCGCCCTCCGGCGGGGTGAACTCGAAGATGTCCGCATCGGGGGTGCTGAAGTCCACGGCGCTGAAGCCGGCCTCGAACGCGGCCTCGTCCTGGCCCCTGGCCTGCACGGAGACGCTGAGCGGGACGCCGGTCTCGGAATCAATGCTCACGGCGATGGACCCGATCAGGGTCGTTGCGTCCTCGGGGGTCAGCAGGAGTTCGTAGGCACTGCGGCCCGCGACGCGGCTGGTGCCGTCGACGGTCACCTCGGTACTGGGATCGATCGTCGCGAGGAAGGCCTGCGCGAGTTCCGCCGGCGTGCGGGGGATGTTCTGCAGCTCGGGGTGTTCGGCGACCTTCTCCTGCAGCTTCGCCTCGAGTGCGGCCTTTGCGGCGTCCTTGTCGGGCAGGACGGCGTGGGCGGCTTCATTGGCGCTGGAGTCGTAGTACCAGGCGTCGGTCTCATTGATGACGACGCTGCGCTGGGCCAGCTGATCGAGCACCTGGACCTTGGCTTTGTCCGGCCCGTCGACGTAGACCTGGGCGGAGTGCTCACCGGTCAGGAGTTCGAGGACCATGGACGTCGGGTCCGAGCTGGGGGTACGGCCCGGGGGAGAGGCGAGGCTCAGGTCGGGCAGGCCGAGGTTCGAGGACTGCTCGACGGTGCCGGAGTAGGCGTCGTCGGTACTGGTGGCCACGAACTCGAGCAGCTCCTGCGCGGTCCTGGCAGGGAGTTGCGGCTGGGCCTCGGCGACGGCGGAACCGCTCACGGCAGCAGTGACGATGACCACCGGAACGATGCCGGCGGGGAGCCAGCGCCAGTTCTTGTTCATGATTGAGCCTTCCGAACGAATCTTCGCCCCATCTGACGTCAACGCTACACCTGCAAGCTGGCAGGGGTGAGGCGCTTCCTGGGTCTAAACGAGTGGGAGGGACGGGACGTGCCGGACACGTGCTGAACCACGGAAGGACGACGTCGGGCACCGGTCCTGACACGCGGAAGGAGCGGCCGAAGCCGCCCCTTCGTGGTGCCGAGAAGTTCTAGCGCCTCACGTGACGGCGACCCATAACGCTCTCGGCGACGCCGATCAGCAGCACCGCCGCGATAACGGACACGATGAAGCCGAAGATGTTGAGTTCCCACATGTTGCCGGTGCCGAAGAAGCTCGCGATGGCACCGCCGATGATGGAGCCGACGAGGCCCAGCAGCAGCGTGGCGAGCAGGCCGAGGTTCTGCTTGCCGGGCTTGATGAGCCGTGCGAGTGCGCCGATGATGAGGCCGGCGAGGATGAATCCGATCATGGTCAATCTCCTTCTGGTGGACCCGCGGTGAGCGGGAAGCCTGGCTGGTGGCTGGAACACTCCAAGGCCCTGCCTGTTGCGCTACGGCAAGGTACAGTCCTCGAAGCATCCGGTGTTGCCACCAGCACCGATCAGTTCAACGATAGAGGAATGCGAAGCCTACTGAGGAATTTTTGATGGCGCGGACTCCTCGACAACGCAGGACTCACGGTGCAGTGTTCGCCGGCCGGACCACGCCCCGCGGGGCCAGCCGGATCATCGGGCTGGTGGTCGGATGGCTGCTGGTGCTGATCGGACTTGCCGCCCTGGTGCTGCCCGGGCCCGGGCTGCTGGCCCTCGTGGCCGGTCTCGCCGTTCTCGCGCAGCAGTACGAGTGGGCGCGGCGCTGGCTGCAGCCGGTCAAGCGGAAGGCGTTCTCGGCGGCTGCCCAGGGAGTGAAGACGAAACGGAACATCGTGCTCAGTTTCGCCGGCGCCCTGATCCTTGTGCTGCTCGGCGTCCTGTGGACCGTGCGCCCCGCCGTTCCTGGCTGGTGGCCGCTCGAGGACCGCTGGTGGCTGACCGGTGGCTGGAGCGTGGGTTCTGGCCTCATCATCTCCGGGCTCCTTGCCGCGGCCTTCATCGTCTACAGCATCCGGCGGTTCCGGCCCCAGACCTGACACGAGCCTGCCGGCGGGCGAAGCGCCCGGTGACGGCACAGGCTGGCGTAGCGTCGGGAAAGCACCGAAAGACGGTTATTGCACGAAGGAGCATCACGATGACGGACGCCCGACCCATACCGACGTATACCGACAAGGCGGCCGGGTGAACTTCCAGGACATCGTGGAGCGCGTGGGCCAGGCGGTCGACGCTGCAGGAATAGCGGCGATGGTCATCGGCGGGATCATCGCGACCCTCATCGCCGGCGCAGCGCTGCTGCGGCGCCGCAGGGAAGACAGCGTGTACCACCGGTACCGTCAGCGCCTTGGCCGCTCGATCCTCCTGGGCCTCGAACTGCTCGTCGCCGCCGACATCATCCGCACGGTAGCGGTGGCGCCGACCTTCGAATCGATCGGCGTGCTGGGGGTGATCGTGTTCATCCGCACCTTCCTCAGCTGGTCCCTCGAGCTCGAGATCAGCGGCAAGTGGCCATGGCAGAAGGGCGCCGAAAATCCCGCCGCCGACGGACAGTAAAAACAGTATTGACAAAAAGATTTGTCGGCGGGACAGTGGACGCATGGACGACATCCGTGTCATCGAGGACCCTGCAGCCGCCGTCGCGTCCCTGGACCCGACCCGGTCGCGGCTACTCGACCTGCTCCGCGAGCCCGGCTCGGCGTCGTCGCTCGCGTCCCTGACCGACCTGCCGCGGCAGAAGGTCAACTACCACCTGCGCGCGCTCGAAGCCGTCGGCCTGGTCGAACTGGTCGAGGAGCGGCGGCGCGGCAACATGACCGAGCGGGTGCTGCAGGCGACTGCGGCGTCGTTCGTGATCTCACCGTCGGCTCTGGCCTCCGTTGCACCAGACCCGCGGCGGTTCACCGACCGCTTCTCTGCCTTTTGGCTGCTGGCCCTCGCAGCGCGCCTCGTCGAGGAAGTGGGCCGGCTCATCACCGGCGCCGCGACGGAGGGGAAGGCCCTGCCGACCTTCGCGATTGACGGTGAGGTGACCTTCGCCTCCGCTGCCGACCGTGCGGCCTTCGCGGAGGAGCTCGGTACCGCCGTCGGGCAGCTTGCGGCTCGCTACCACCGGCCAGACGCGGGCGGACGGCGCCACCGGGTCGTCGTCGCGCTCCATCCGACGCTGAAGGATGCACGGGCGGAGCGCCCGGCACCGATCGATACCCCCGCTACCAGCCCGGCCGCCGGGCCAGCCCTTGAGGAGAAGCAATGAACGAGAACGGGTCCTTCGAGATCGTCGTGGACACCATCGTGGGTGGTTCGCCCGACCGGGTGTGGGAGGCCGTAACCACGGGCACGCCCGCGTGGATGTTCCCCACCGATGACTGGCCCTCCTCCTTCCCGGTGGAGGAGAGGCCGCACCACCTCGTCAACCGCATGGACGGCGAGGACGGCTGGTTCAACCAGCTCGAGCACGTCCTCGAACCGCTGGGCGACGACCGGACGAAGCTCCACTACGTGCACAGCGGCATCTTCGTCGATGACTGGGACCAGCAGTACGACGGCGCCTCGCTGCACACGCACTTCTATCTCCACACCCTCGATCAGTACCTGCGTTACTTCGACGGCATGCCCGTCACGTTCACGGACATCCAGGCTCCGGCCTCCTCCGCCGTACCCGACGGCTTCACCCGCCTCATCAGCGCGCTGGAGCTCGACGGGGCGGTGCAGGGGGAGCGCGTCACGGTGATCGGACCCGACGGCGCACCGCTCGACGCCGAGCTCGACTACCTGACGGAACACTTCCTCGGCCTGCGCACCGACGACACCCTGTACCGGTTCTTCGGCCGGAATGCGTGGGGGGCCACGGTCGGGATGACGGTGCACGACTTCTCCGGCACCGGCCGCGACCAGGCCGGGCCGTGGGGGCGCTATTTCAAGGGCATCTACGCCTGACGGCACCGCTTTGTTCGACACACGCGACGACGCCGTGCCCCGGCGAGGTAGCACGCGACGACGCCGTGCCCCGGTCTTGGGACACGGCGTCGTCGCAGTGGTGCGGACTACTGCCTGCTGTAGTCCAACGGAGCGCGGACGAGTGCGCCGCTCGGCGCTTCTGGGTCGCCCGGCGCTTCCGGGCCGTTCGGCTCTTCGAAATCGCTCGGCACTGCGTTCGTCGTGGCGTAGAGATACTTGCCATCGATCTCGACGTCGGCCGGGAGGACTGCCTCCAGAAGGGGCGCAGCCCGGTTGGTTCCCGCGGGGATGATCGAGATCCTATTTGCATAGAGCTCGGCGACGAAGATGTTGCCCCGCCGATCAAGTGCCAGCCCCGTTGATGTCGTGAGGCCGGAGGTGATGACTTCCTCGGTGCCGGTCGCCGGGTCGAGGCGGCGAACCGTCCCAAGGGTCGGATCCTCCGGACTGCCCTGAAGGGTTGTCAGGTACAGCAGGCCGTCCGGGCCGATCTCGATGTCCGTGGGAACGGGCTCGGCGATGAAGGTCTCGCCGACAAGACATTCGGGCAAGGACGGCTTCAAGCCGACGCTGATGGAGGCGACCAGCTCCGCGGTAATCAGCGTCGGCACCGGTTCGAGGACGGTCGCGGTCACGGTGTTGCTCCGCGTATCGATGGTGAACACGGCATTGGCGCCGGCGTCGGCGACGTACACATAGCGGCCGGAGTTCGAAACCGCCGTTGCATAGGGGTGCGAGTTGATGTCACCAGGGTGCGGGAGCAGCTCGGGTGCAAGCTCAGGTGGGAGCTTTGCAGCACAACGAGCGGGAAGATCCTTGAACCCGTACGTGGTGCCCTCGTCGTAGTTGTTCGCGGTCTCCAGCGCTGCCAGGTCGGCGAGCACCCGGACCTTCCCCTTCTCGATCACCTTGACAGTGGTTGCTAGAGGGCGCAGATCCCCGGGGTTTGTGCCGACGCTCTCCGTGAAGTACACCTCGCCGTGATGGGTGGACACGCCCCCGACCTCGATGCCGGGTTCGTCGACGAGCGTGGCCAGGGCGCCGTTGCGGTCCACGCTGGTGAGCTGTCCGCCGAAATTCTGCGACACGTAGGCGGTATTGCCCCGGCCCACGGCGACGCGAAGTGGCCCGACGAGGCCGGTCGCAAGTGTGTCCGGCTCACCGGCGGTGACTGTCCAGCTGTGCTGAAAGGAGCCGGGCGCTGCGGTTGCGGCACCGGCTGGAGAGAGAAGGGCGACCGCGAGTGCGGCCGCGACGATGGGCGTGCTTGTACCCTTCATGAGGCTTGTCCTTCGGGGGTGCGAGAGATCGTCGAGACGCTCTGACCGGCCCCAGCACCGAGCAGCGGCACGGCCGCTGTAGTCCACGCACAGCCCTGTTGTTCCCCCAAGGAATCGCGTGCTGGGAAAAGCGTAGGACCGCCCTCGACGAGTGTCTACGGTGTCGCCGAACGTGACGACCCCCGGTGCCGATGGGGCAGGAGGGGTGCTCAGTCAGAGAGTGCCCGCACCCGGTCCATCAGCTCGCGGGCCTTCTCGTCCGCTCCGGCCTCGGAGTAGAGGCGGGCCGCTTGGGACAGGTGGTGTGCGGCCTGCTTGCGGAACCTCCGCGCAGCGTAGTACTGGCCGAGGCAAGCCTCGAGATCTACCGTGAACTCGAACTCGAGGAGGTTCCGCTGGTCGGCGACCCCTCCGAGGAGTTTGCCTGCCGTGTCCAGATCCTCCGTGAGGATAGCGAAGTAAGCCTTGGCGATGGCCAGTTCGAGGTGCTGGCCGGGCGTACCGATAAGGTCCAGACCCTGTTCCGCCTTGCCCAGAGATTCTTGGACGGAATTGTCGACGATGCCCGCCTGCAGCTTGAAGGTGGCACTCGCTTTGTGGAACTCTGCCCAGGCGGTCAGGTCCGTCTGCGGAAGCAGGAGCCTGGCCGCAAGTGCGTGCTGCTCACGTCCGACTTCGACCTCGCCTCGACGGAAGGCGACGTTCCCGACCGCCCAGGCCCCCCGCGCTACCAAAAGTGACGGCACGGATGGCGCGCCCTCACAGATGCTGAGGGTTTGGGCGACCTCCCACGCCTCGTCGAGGTCACCCTTCACGGACAGCGCGGCGATCAGGATGAAGGCGGCCTGCAGACGCGCGGGGGACTGCTCGGGAAGTTCCGCTGCGGACTCCACCGACCGGCGGGCGAGGTCGATGCCCTCGAGCAGGCGTCCCGTGCTGCGGGCGATGGTGGACAGGCGTCCCTGGACGACCGACCGGAGTTCCGGGGTGGCGACCATGAGCGACGAGTTCTCCATCCGCAGGAGGACGGTCTCAGCCTCCTCCAACCGGCGCAGTGCGATCAGTGACTGCGCCTGCAGCATGGACATGTCCCACCATGCCGCGGCATTGCGCTGCTCGAACGCGCTGCTGGCAGCGTACTCGGCCTCGGATGCCGCGAGGGCGTCGTCGTGCATGTCCCGCGCGTAGTTGGCTGCGAACATGGCCGTGGCAAGGGCGGGGTGGTCGTCGGGAGCCGGTGGCTCGACCCACCAGTTGAGAGTCTGCGCGTCCATGCCGAGGCGCATCGCGAAATGCTGCACCATTTCGGGAGTCGGTTGGCGCTGTCCGCGCTCGAGGAGGGAGATGTAGTGGGTGGAATACACCCCTGCACCGAGTTCCTCCTGGGTCAGTCCCTTGGCGCTGCGCGCCTGGCGCAGCATATCCCCGAATTGCATGTAATTGTGCCCCCAGCTACGTAGTCACTACGACCCGCTCCACTCGCAGAATTCCATTAGTGACTTCCCTTGTCTAACAGATGCTCCGGACAATCTCGAAAACGCAGGAAAGACGCTGTAAAGGGGCATGAGCGGTCAGTGTGCTCGGTCGGTAGTGACAACACGTAGGGGTGGTACTGGAAATCTCTCGAGAAGCAGCGCCGCTCAGGCTTCGGGCGGCAGGGCTTCGTGGTGTTCCTTGCCTTTGCTGCGGCGGTCTTCCTTCATCTCCGCTTCGAAGAGGTGGCGTTTTCCCTCGACCAGGGCGTCGCGGGCTTCCTTCTCGAATGCCTTGAATTCGGAGTAGTAGTGATCGTCGTAGTCCTCCATGATCTGGAACGTCCACCGCCCCTCGATCACGTTGCGCCCGATGATCTCGCTCGCTAGCCTGTCGGCGATGTCAGCATGACCGGCCTTGCGGAACAGTTCCTCGGCTTCGGAGAGGTTGAGATCGGCCGTGCCGGTGAGCCGGTGGAACCCGTAGAGGAGTCCGCGGGCATGTTCCACGACCTCGAGTGCTTCGGACAGTTTTCCGAGTGCTTCGACCGTGATATCGGGAACGCCCTTGGGGCGCTGGTGGGTTGCGTCGGGACCGGGAGTATCGAGGGTAGCCATACTTCGTACCGTACCCGGATGATTCGCCCCTCAGACAGGCATTTTCCGAATCATCGGCACGCCCACCTGCAGCTTCGCTTTGTGCGTAAATGCAGAAGTGCTCTGCACTAATCGGCGTTGATCAGGTCCCCGCCCGGCGAAATACTTCTAACGCTCCGGTGTGCCTTCCATCCCAGTGCGCACCGGCCGGCCGAGGCCGGTCACGGCGAGCCGCGTCACCAAGGACGTGTCAACGAAGACACCGAAGGAGTAGCCCGCATGAGTTCAACGCAGCACACCCCATCGCAACGGCAGGAGCCCGACGTCGAACAGTCGGGCTTGAAGAAGGTCGTCGTCGCATCGATGGCCGGCACCGTGGTCGAGTGGTACGAGTTCTTCCTCTACGCGGCGGCGGCGACGCTCGTCTTCGCCAGCGTCTTCTTCCCCAGCGCGGACTCGGAGCTGGACGCGATCATCGCCGGCTTCCTGACCTACGCGGTCGGGTTCGTGGCCCGTCCCATCGGCGGGATCGTCTTCGGCCACTTCGGCGACAAGTACGGGCGCAAGCAGCTGCTGCAGGTGAGCATCATCCTCGTGGGCGTCTCGACGTTCCTCATGGGCTGCCTGCCCACGTTCGACCAGGTAGGCTACTGGGCCCCGGGTCTCCTCGTGGCGCTGCGCTTCATCCAGGGATTCGCCGTCGGCGGCGAGTGGGGCGGCGCCGTCCTCCTGGTCGCCGAGCACAGCCCGAGCCGCAGCCGCGGCTTCTGGGCCAGCTGGCCCCAGTCCGCCGTGCCCCTGGGCAACCTCCTCGCCACCGGCGTCCTGTTCGGCCTGTCGGCCGTCCTCGACGAGGCAGCCTTCCTCGGCTGGGGCTGGCGGGTGGCGTTCTGGCTCTCCGCGGTGATCGTCATCGTCGGGTACTACATCCGCACCAAGGTCAATGACGCCCCGATCTTCCTCGAGGCACGCAAGGAGGTCGTCGAGGAAGCCAAGGGCTACGGAGTGGCCGAGGTCTTCAAGCGCTATCCCCGCGGCGTCTTCACCGCCATGGGCCTTTGCTTCGCCGAGAACATCCTGTACTACCTCGTGGTCACCTTCAGCATCACCTACCTGAGCACGGTTGTCGGCGAGGACCGCACCCGGATCCTCCTGCTCCTCCTCGTCGCGCACTTCCTGCACTTCTGCGCTGTGCCCATCGTCGGGCGCTTCTCGGACAAGGTAGGACGCAAACCGGTGTACCTCGCCGGAGCCGTGCTCGGCGCCACCTGGGGCTTCTTCGCCTTCCCGATGATGGACACCGGCAACGACGCGATCATCCTGGCGGCCGTCAGCATCGGACTGATCTTCCACGCCCTCATGTACGCCGGGCAGCCCGCCATCATGGCCGAGATGTTCCCGACCCGCATGCGGTACTCGGGCGTCTCCCTGGGCTACCAGGTGACCTCGATCGTCGCCGGTTCCCTCGCGCCGATCATCGCGACGACCCTGCTCCGGGACTACGGGTCCGCGACTCCGGTCGCCGTCTACCTGATGCTTGCCTGCTGCGTGACCGTCGTCGCGGTGCTCCTGCTCCGCGAGACCCGCGGCATCTCACTCCTCGACGTTGACGAGGCGGATGCCCGCAGCACGGCGGACCTCCTCGCCGCAGCGAAGAAGTAGCCGCGCAGACTGAGGAATGGCAGAACTTAGGAACGACTGCGGCGGCAGGTGCGCCGGCGGCGGTTCCGGAAGTCCCGGTGACACCGGAGCGTTGGCTCCGGAACGGCAAAAACCGAGGAACGACGACGGCGGCAGGTGCGCCGTCGTCGTTCCTGTTCCCGGACCGACTCCTGGGTGAACTCCGGCTTCTAGGTGAGTTCCGGCTTCGCGATGACGGCGATGTCGTCGTCGCCCGCTCCCGCACGCTGCGCCTCGGTGAGCGACTGCAGGACCGCCGTGACCGCGGGGAGGGGATCGGGGGTGGAGCGCAGCATCAGCCGCACATCCTTGGCGAGCAGGTCCGCGGAGAACTGGGTGTCCCCGAACGTGCCCCCGGTGATGACCGGGCCCTTCATGCCCGCAATGGCCCCGAGGCCGGTCCCCTTGAGTAGGTCGAGGACGGCTTCGGCATCGAGCCCGTTCGCCTTGCCCAGGCGCAGTGCCTCGACGAGGCCCTGCAGGGTGATGCCGAGGGCGAGGTTGGCGAGCAGCTTCCCGGTCGCGGCGTCGGACGGCGTCGCGACGCGGCGGAGGCGCTCACTGTCGCCCCACAGCGCGGCAAGGGGTTCGACGACGTCGACATCCTCGGGCGCGCCGCCGAGCAGCACGCCGAGCTGGCCCGCGCGGGCCGGGGCGAGGCTCCCGATGACGGGTCCGTGGACGTAGCGGACCCCGGCGGCGGCCGCGTACTCGGCGAACTCGCGGGCGTCGTCGGGGGAGACGGTCGTGACGTCGAACCACACGGCCTCGGCGGGCAGTTCCAGCCCGGACAGCACCACCTCGCGCACGGTGTCCGGTCCGAAGAGCACCGTCAGGACGACATCGGCGTCGCGGACGGTGTCCTCGGGTGAATCCGCCTGAGTGGCCCCGGCATCGCGGAGCCGTCCGACGGCGGCGGCGGTCCGGTTCCAGGCGGTGACTTGGTGGCCGGCTGCGAGCAGGTGCACGCCGAGTTCGTGGCCCATGCGTCCGACGCCGAGCAGTGCGATCTTCATGAATCCTCCGGGTGGGAAATGGTCGTCCTGCCAGTATCAGCCTTTCCGGTGCATGCCCCGAATTCAGGGCGCGGGGTCAGGCCGAGGAACTAATTGCAGGACCGCATGCGCAGAGCCAGCCAGCGCCCAGGGCCGGCCGGCGCACAGGCGTCAGGCCGAGGCACCGACTACCGCGGAACCGACCGGCGCGACGGATCCCCGGCGGATGAGCCGGGACGGCAGGGCCAGGTGCTCGGGCTCGCTGCGGTCCCCACCGATCCGTCGGAGCAGTATCGCCGCCGCAGCGACGCCCTGGTCGTACACCGGCTGGGCGACCACCGTGATGGGCGGCGTCATCAAGCCGGCCCAGGGCAGCTCGTCGAACATGAGGAACGAGACGTCGTCGGGGATCCGGACCTCGGCGCGCTGGAGTTCCGCGAGGGCCTCGAGGGCGATCACGCTGTCGGAGGCGACGATGGCGGTAGCCGGATCCGGGCCCGTGACCAATGCCTGCACCAGATCGCCGATGCTGTACTGCTTGCCGGCCCCGAGGCGGATCAGGTCGGCCGGCAGGGGCACGTCGGCCTCGTCGAAGGCCCGGCGCATGCCTGCGAGCCTCTCGGTGACGGGATTGGTGCCGAGATCCAGGTCCACGGTGAACTCGACACCGCCGACGTCGAGGGAGGAGATGTAGCCGACCCGCGTGTGCCCCTCGTCGAGGAGGTGGCGCGTGGCCTCGTAGGACACCTGCCGCATCTCGGCGACGACGGAATCCACCGGCAGGCTCGGCAGCTTCCGGTCCAGCAGGACGACCGGGCGTCCCGAATCGACCACGCGGTTGAGGTGCGTGCTGGAGGACCGAGTGACGGGCGCGACGATCATCCCGTCCACCCGCTTGTCCAGGAGGACGTTGACGGCGTCGATCTCTGTGGCGAGGTCCTCGCCGGTGTTGATCAGGATGACGTCGAAGCCACCGGCCTTCGAGGTGTCGTAGATGCCGCGCATCGCGAGGCTGAAGTAGGGGTTCTCGATGTCCCCGACCACGACGCCGATCGTCTTCGAGCGGCCCGTATTCATGCTCCGGGCCAGTTCGTTGGGGTGGTACTGCAGCGTCTCGGCAGCGGCCAGCACGCGGGAGCGCACCTCGTCGCTGACGGCGCCGTAGCCCCCGAGGGCGCGGGCCGCCTGGGCTTTCGATACCTGCGCGAGGCGTGCGACATCGGCCACCGTCGTGTAGCGGGACGCTGAAGAAGATTCCATGAAGCCCTTTCCGAAAAGAGTTGACCTACGTCGGAGCGCGGGGTACGTTCTTCACCAACCCGTGTGAGTCCGGTCTCATTCTAGGCAGGTGAGACCGGACTCAACAAGCAAGGCCAAGGCATTGCAGTAGCGAGCATGGGCCACCACCCCCACCAGAAACCTTTGGAGTACCCGGACATGATGCGCACCATCTCCCGCCCCCTCGCCCTGGCTGCGGCCGCACTCGTAGCAACCCTCACCCTGAGCGGCTGCGGCGGCACCGCAGCCTCGAGCGGGGAGGAGAACCCCTACGGCCTGATCGAGCCCGGTACCATCCGCGTGGCGAGCCTCGGGGATTCGAAGCCGTACACCTTCACCGACGAGTCGGGGAACTTCACGGGCTTCGACGTCGAGCTGTTCACCGACGTCGCCCACCGCATCGGCGTCGACGACGTCGTCTTCACCGGCCAGGACTTTTCCGGCCTGCTCTCCGCCGTCGCCAACGAGCAGTTCGACGTGGGAGTGGCGGCGATCGGTAGCACCGAGGAACGCCAGCAGACCGTCGACTTCAGCGACGGCTACCTCGCCGGCTACCTGACCCTCATCACCCGCGAGGACTCGGGAATCGGCAACGAGCAGGAAGTAGCCGGCCACCGCATCGGCGTGGTGCAGGGAACCCTGCAGGAGGCCTACGCGGTGAAGCACTTCACGGAGTCGGACCTCGTACGGTTCCCCGACAACAACACCGCGATCGCCGCCGTGAACAGCGGCGCCGTCGACGCGCATTTCCTCGACTACGAAGCCGCCCAGGACTACATGGAGAAGTTCGGCCTGGTGTCCGCTGCGGACATCCCGTCCTTCGACGCACCGGCAGGCTTCGCCATCGCCAAGGACAAGGAGGAGTTCAAGGCCGCGCTCAACGAGGCCCTCGGCGACGCCATGGAGGACGGCACGTGGAAGGAACTCTACGAGAAGTGGTTCCCCGGATCCCCGATGCCCGAGCAGTACCTGCCGAGCGCCGAGCAGACGGCGACCCCGGCGCCCACCAGCAAGTAGCCGCACCGCCGGCACGGCGCACCTCCCCGGTGACGCACCCAACGAACTGAGAGCCCCTCATGGACTTCCTCGACAACCTCGTCAAGACCTTCTTCGACGTCGACTCGATGCTCACCGTCGCACCACAGCTCCTGACGGTGGGCCTCGTGAACACGCTCGTGATCTCCGCCGCCTCCACCGTCATCGGCCTCGTCCTCGGGATGGTGGTCGCCGTCATGGGCATCTCCCCCTCACGCTGGCTGCGGATCCCCGCACGGATCTACACCGACCTGTTCCGGGGCCTTCCCGCGATCCTGACCATCCTCCTGATCGGGCAGGGCTTCGCGAAGTTCAGCCAGAGCATCTTCGGGCCGTCACCGTACCCGCTCGGCATCATCGCGCTGAGCCTCATCGCCAGCGCCTACATCGGTGAGATCTTCCGCGCCGGCATCCAGAGCGTGGACAAGGGCCAGCTGGAGGCCTGCCGCGCTCTCGGGATGAACTACGGTCGGGCCATGGCACTCGTGGTCATCCCGCAGGGCGTCCGGCGGGTGCTGCCCGCACTCGTGAACCAGTTCATCGCGATCGTCAAGGATTCGTCCCTGGTCTACTTCCTGGGACTGCTGGTCTCCGAGCGCGAACTCTTCCGCGTCGGCCAGGACGCCGCAGTGAACACCGGCAACCTCTCGCCGCTCGTGCTGGCGGGCATCTTCTACCTCGTCGTCACCGTCCCGCTCACGCACCTCGTGAACTACTTCGACCAGCGCTTCCGCACCGGCCGCCGTCGGCCCACGGCTCCGACGAGCGGACTCAAGGAAGTCACAGAACTCGATGCGGTCACCCCGCTCACCACAGGGAGCAACACATGAGCAGCACCACCAGTACCTCCGCCGACCAGCTCACCTTCCGCGGTTCCAGCCTCCAGCTGAAGAACCTGTGCATGGCGTACGGCGACGTCCCGGTCCTCCGCAACGTCAGCCTCCAGATCGCTCCCGGCACCACCACCTGCATCATCGGTCCGTCCGGGTCCGGCAAGTCGACCCTGCTGCGCGGCATCAACCGCCTGCACGAGCCCAGCTCGGGCGACGTCCTGCTCGACGGCGAGGATGCCCTGCGCGTCCGGCCGGACGTCCTGCGCCGCAGGATCGGCATGGTGTTCCAGCACTTCAACCTCTTCCCCGACCACACCGCGCTGGAGAACGTCGCCCTCGCCCTGTGGAAGGTCAAGGGGATGTCGAAGAGCGAGGCGACCGAGCGGGCACGACGGCGCCTCACCGAAGTGGGGCTGGGGGAGCGCGCCGACCACCGGCCACGCGACCTGTCGGGCGGGCAGCAGCAGCGGGTGGCCATCGCCCGCGCACTGGCGATGGAACCCGAGGTCATGCTCTTCGACGAAGCCACGTCCGCCCTCGACCCGGAACTCGTCAAGGGGGTCCTCACCCTCATGGCCGGACTGTGCGAACGCGGCATGACCATGGCGGTGGTGACGCACGAGATGGGCTTCGCCCGCAGGGTCGCCGACCAGGTGGTCTTCATGGACGAGGGCGAGGTCGTCGAGGCCGGCCGCCCGGAAGACATCTTCGACAACCCCCGTAGCGCACGGCTGCAGCGCTTCCTCTCGGAGGTGCTCTGATGGGCCGGGTACCCTTTCGAACGGCGATCCTCGGGTTCGGGATCTCCGGCAAGGTCTTCCACGCTCCGCTCGTCGAGGCGAACAAGGATTTTCGCCTCGACGTGATCGTCACCGCTGATCCGCAGCGCGCGCAGGACGCCGGGGCGAGCTATCCCGCCGCCCGGATCGTCGGCACCCCTGCCGAGCTGTTCGCACTGATCGACGCCGGGGAGGTCGAGCTGGACGTCGTCGTGCTCGGCACTCCGCCGGGAACGCACGCCGAGCAGGCGCGGCAGGCCTTCGCGCGGGGTATCCATGTCGTCGCCGACAAGCCGTTCGTCCCCACGAGCTCCGAGGGAACGCTCCTCCTGCGCGAGGCGGCCGAGGCCGGCGTGATGCTGACCGTCTTCCAGAACCGCCGGTGGGACGCGGACTTCCTGACGCTCGGGAAGCTCCTCGCATCGGGCGAGCTGGGGGACGTCCACACGTTCGAGAGCCGCTTCGAATGGTGGCGGCCGGGCGGCTTCGGCAACTGGCGTGACACCACGACCGTCGCGGAGGGTGGCGGCATCCTCCACGACCTCGGAGCCCACCTCATCGACCAGGCCATCCGGCTGTTCGGTCCGGTGCAGGAAGCGTACGGCGAACTGGACCGCAGGACGGCCGATGCGGCCGCGGACCAGGACAGCTTCGTCTCCCTGCGCCACGCCTCGGGAGTCCGTTCGCGGCTGTGGATGAGCGGGTTCGCAGCCCTGCCCGGCGCCCGCTTCTCCGTATCCGGGTCCTCCGGCGCCTACACGAAGTGGGGGCTCGACACCCAGGAGCCTGCCCTGGCAGCAGGTGCCAACCCCGCCGCCGAGGAGTACGGCGTCGAACCGGAGGAGGCCTGGGGCACCGTGTCGGACGGGACCTCGGAGTGCCTCGTCCGGCCCGAACGCGGGGACTATCCCGCCTTCTACGACCTCCTGGCGCGCGCACTGCGCGGCGAGGGTCCACTGCCCGTCGATCCGCAGGACTCCATCGACGTCCTGCGGATCATCGAGGACCTGCACTCCCGAAGCGGACACCCGGCTCCGGCTTCATCAGCACCGTCATCCACTACGTCATCTACCACGAAGGAATCGATCCATGAGCACGGCTGAACCAACACGACGCGTCGCAGTCCTCGGCGGCGGGATCCTCGGGGTCTCGACGGCGGTGCACCTCCTGCGCGAGGGCGCATCCGTTGTCCTGGTCACCGAGGCGGAGCTCGCGAGCGGAGCCTCGGGCAGGTCCCTGTCCTGGCTCAACAGCGCGGGGGAGCGGACCTCGCCGTACCACCAGTTGCGCGTGTGCGGCATCGACCGGTACCGGACGCTGTTCGCCGCGGACCCGTCCCGCGACTGGCTGCGCTTCGACGGCGGCCTCCACTGGGCTGGCGTCGGCTCGGACCAGGACACGGTGGCGCGTCACGAATACGAGAAGGCCCACGCCTACGACTCCGTCCTGGTGTCTCCGGCCAGCGTGAACGACCACACGCCGGGTATCAGCGAGGACGCGGTCGCCACCGTGTCGATCTTCAACCCGGGTGAGGGCTGGGTGAGCCTGCCGCACCTGATCGACTTCCTGATGGAGGAGTTCACCGCCCGCGGCGGCGAGCTCGTGACGCACGCCGGCACAGCACGCGTCCTCGTCGAGGACGGGCGCGCAGCCGGCATCGAGACCCCGAACGCCGGGACCTTCCCGGCCGACGACGTCGTCGTGGCCTGCGGACCGCAGACCCCCGCCGTCGTCGCCGAACTGGGCGTGGAGATCGCCGACGCGTCCCCGGTGTCGATGCTCGTGACCACCGCTCCCGTGGAACACCCCGCGAAGACGGTGATGAACACGCCGAGGGCGGCCGTGCGTCCCAACCCGGGCAACACCTTCGCGCTCGACCACGACTGGTACGAGGAAAGCATCACGCAGAACGCCGACGGGACGTACTCCATCCCGGAGGAGGTCGTGAACGAGCTCGCCGACGAGGCCGCCAAGCTGCTGGAGGGCGAGCCGCAGCTCACGGCGGCGTCATGGAAGATCGGCCGCAAGCCCATCCCCGGCGACGGGGAACCCGTGTTCGGTGAACTGGAGACCGTGCCCGGATGCTTCGTCGCGTTCACCCACTCCGGGGCCACGCTCGGGCTCATCGGAGGCGAACTGCTCGCCAACGAGATCGTGACCGGCCGGAAGCACCCGATGCTGGAGACCTTCCGGCCCGGACGTTTCGCCTGATCGGGAAGTCCAGCGACTGAAGTCCGGCGCGCGGCGGGGAGGGCTCAGGCCTTCCCCGTCGGCGCGGCCTGCTGCACCCGGGACGGCGTCCCGGGCCTTGCGGGCCCGGCCTTCCGGCCCGGGACGGCGGACGCTGCTCAGTCCGTGAGGAGGGGACCCCGCGGCACCTATCGGGTCTCCCGGCAGGTGCCGAATCAGTCGGCGCTGATCTGCCGGCGGAAGGTGTCCCGCCGGGCGTGGAGGTCCCACAGGACGCCGGCGAGCACATTGGGGTCCTTCTCCGGATCGCCCTCGACGATGCGGCCGCCGATGATGAGCTGCGATACGTGGATGCCCTCCTCGGCGAGCACCTCGTGCAGCAGCTGGGCGTAGGCGGCCTGGCCCGCGAACGCCACCGATGTGCCCGTGACAGCGCGCCCGGGTTTGACCGCGGAGCCGCCGTTGACGAAGAGGATGGTGCCGCGATTCTGACCGAGGAACCGCATGCCGGGCAGCACCTGATGCACTGCGGCCACGGGTCCGTAGATCGAGAATTCCACCGGACCCTTGAGGTCCGCCGGCGTCGTCTCGAGGACGGGCCGCATGAAGTCCTTCTGGGGGAGAGGGCTGTACTGCAGCACCTCGATCGGTCCGAGCGTCTCGGTTGCGGACTCCAGGGCAGCTGCGATGGACTCCGGATTCCGGACGTCCGCGGCGAAGCCCCGGGCGTGGATCCCTTCCTTGCCGAGGTCCTCCGCGAGGGCGTCCACCTTGCCCTGGCTCCGGGAGATGAGGGCTACGGAGAACCCCTCCGCCCCGAAACGCCGTGCCACTGCGGCTCCGAGGCCGCGTCCTGCTCCGATGATTGCGAGAGTAGTCATACCCGGTGCAATCGATCAGGCTGCTTGATAATTCCGTGACCCCGGACTCTTCAGCCGAGGGTTCCGAGGATGGTGCGCTGGATGGCGACGGCGGCAGCGCCGCGGGCCCACTGCGCGAAGTCCGTGGGCTGCCGCCTCAACCGGAGGGGGGCTGCCTCCCGGTCGCGGTGGTAGGTGACCGAATCCTGCAGGGGAGTTGCGGCGACCTCCGCGAGGTCCATGCCTTCGCCGGACAGGATGACGAGGTCCACCATCGTCAGGTTCGCGACGGCGGACACCAGCACGCCGAGCCTCCAGCCGGCCGCCTCGACGATCCCGCTCGCCGCGGGGTGTCCCTCCGCTGCGAGCCTGAGGATGTCCTCGTAGGACCGTTGCTCGCCCGTCGCCCCGGTGAACTGCGAGCAGATGGCCGGGATGGTCAGGACTGCGGAGGCGCAGCCTTCGTGACCTTCGGGACATTCCGGCCCCGAGGCCTCCAGCGGGTAGTGGCCCACGAGTCCGAGTCCGGCGTCCGGCGGTGCGATGACGGAGTCGTTGATGACGAGGCCGTACCCGACGCCCACACCGATCGTCAGGACGGCGAAGTCCTTCTCGCCGCGCCCGGCGCCGAACCACTGTTCCGCGATGGTGAGGGCGACGACGTCGTTCTCGACCACGACCGGCAGGCCGGTTCTCTGATGCAGGAGGTCGGCGAGGGGTACGTCGCGCCAGCCGAGGAAGGGGGCGCGAACCACCCGGGCACCGGAGCCGACCTTGCCGCCGATGCTGATGCCCACGCCGCTGAAGTCGTCGAGGGGGCCGAGGTCGGTGATGGCATCGACGATCGCGCCCACGACGTCGTCCACGTCCTGGCCGGGCAGGACGCGCTCGCTCGTGTCGACGACGTCGGACTTCAGGTTTGTCGCCACTGCTGCCGCGCTGCGGCCGGTGAGCTTGATGCCGACGAACCGGTGCGCGTCCGGGCTGATCTCCAGTGGGCGCGTCGGCCGGCCGATCGGTGCGGCGACGTGCTCCTCCGATTCGCGGAGGACGCCGGCGTCCAGGAGCGGCTTGCTCAGGCGTGTCAGGCTCGCGATCGACAGGCCCAGGCGGGCGGCGAGGTCGGCACGGGAGATGGGGCCGCGGACGAGGACTTCCCGTGCCAGGGCGCGGGCCGGGCTGTGGAGTGCTAGCGACCGAACCGCCTCCATCGCAAGTCCTCCTTCAGCTTTTCCGTCCATTGACACGTCTCTTATTTCTATCGTAAAAATAATGTCTGGGGTGCATTACCGGAGAACTCTTTCAGCAGGGCCGTGCCGGCAACCCCCAGTGCCCACACTTCCACATCAAAGAGGGACGACACCTGTGACTTCCACCGTTAATCCCGACGTTGAATCCGCCGTCGATGCCGCTACGGAGTTGTCTGCAGAGGCGCTCGCCGAGCGCATGCAGGACCCGGACTGGTGGCGCCAGGCCGCCGTCTACCAGGTCTATCCGCGCAGCTTCGCCGATTCCAACGGCGACGGCATCGGCGACCTCAAGGGCATCACCTCCCGGATTCCGTACCTCAAATCCCTCGGTATCGACGCCGTCTGGCTGAGCCCCTTCTATCCCTCCGCGCTCGCGGACGGCGGGTACGACGTCGACGACTACCGCGACGTCGACCCGAAGCTCGGCAGCCTCGAGGACTTCGACGAGATGATCGCCGCACTGCATCAGGCCGGCATCAAGCTCATCGCCGACATCGTGCCCAACCACACCTCCAACCGGCACGCCTGGTTCCAGGAGGCGCTGGCATCGCCGAAGGGATCGGCGGCCCGCGACCGCTACATCTTCCGGGACGGCAAGGGCCCCAACGGCGACGAGCCGCCGTCGGACTGGGACTCCGTGTTCGGCGGGCCGGCGTGGGAGCGGGTCGAGGACGGCCAGTGGTACATGCACATCTTCGCCCGTGAGCAGCCCGACCTGAACTGGGACAACCGCGAGGTCCGCGACGACTTCCTGGCGACACTGCGCTTCTGGTCCGACCGCGGCGTCGACGGCTTCCGCGTGGACGTCGCGCACGCCCTGACCAAGGACATGAGCGAGCCGCTGCCGTCCAAGGCGGAGCTCGGCCCCGAGGGCGGGAACCACAACGGCAAGCACCCCTTCTGGGACCGCGACGAGGTGCACGAGGTCTTCGCCGAGTGGCGGACGGTGTTCAACGAGTACACCCCGCCGCGCACCGCAGTCGCCGAGGCCTGGGTGCATGCCGACCGCCGCGCCCGCTACGCCAGCCCCGAGGGACTCGGCCAGGCGTTCAACTTCGACCTCCTGAAGGCGGACTGGGGCCCCCGCCAGTTCCGCGACACCATCACCAAGAACCTCGTCGAGGCGAAGACCTCTGGTGCGTCGTCGACGTGGGTCTTCTCCAACCACGACGTCGTCCGCCACGCCACGCGCTACGGCCTGCCACCGGCCGGCCCCGACAGCGTGAGCAAGCCCGGCCAGGGCGGCACGGACAGCCAGGACGGTTCGGCCTGGCTCCTGAGCGGTGGCACCGAACCCGAGCTGGACCGCGAGCTGGGGGAGCGCCGGGCCCGCGCCGTCACGCAGCTCATGCTGGCGCTGCCCGGCTCCGCCTACCTGTACCAGGGGGAGGAGCTCGGCCTGCACGAGGTCGCCGACATCGCCGACGAGGACCGCCAGGATCCCACGTTCTTCCGCAACACCGGCGTGGATGTGGGCCGCGACGGCTGCCGCGTGCCGCTGCCCTGGACCAGGGACGGCGAGTCCTTCGGTTTCGGCTTTGCCGGCGCGCACCTGCCGCAGCCCGAGTGGTTCGGCGAGTACGCCGTCGAGGTGCAGGAGGGCGATCCCGACTCCACCCTCAGCTTCTACCGCCGGGCGCTCCAGCTGCGCCGGGAACTGCAGGGCGAGGAGGACTTCGAGTGGATCGAGGAGCCGTCGCCCGAGGTCCTGCACTTCACGCGCCCGAGCGGCTGGCACTGCGTCACCAACTTCGGCTCGGAGCCGGCGGACCTGCCCGAGGGCACTGTGCTGCTGAGCAGCTCCCCGCTCGTGGACGGCAGGCTCCCGGCTGACACGACGGCCTGGATCGCCTAGCGCCTTCGTACCGGCAGCTTCTTGCGGCGGGCCCGCTGTGGCGGTTTCGCTTGAGCCGCCCTTCCTTCCAGTCGACGACGGCGGGTCGCCCTCCCAGGGTGGCCCGCCGTCGTCGTCGGTGCTGCGCGCCAGGTAGCGGTGGTGTTTGCGGCGCGGGTGCCAAGACCCGTGGCGCGTGTACCCCCGCATGTAGGCCGCCGCGCCGGGTGTGCAGACCAGTGGCGCAGGTACCCGGGGCTCGTTGGTGGGTAGCCGTCGTCGTCGGTGGTGTTTGCGGCGCTGGCGCCCAGACCCGTTGCGCGTGTACCCCGGATCTGGGCCGCTGCGCCGGGTGTGCGGACCTGGGGCAGAGATAGTGCCCCGCAGCCCATCCGACGCCATCGTCCTCCTCGGTGCCGGTGTCTGCGGTGCGCACGACGACGAAACGCGAGCCCGTTCATCCGCAGGAGAATCGGTTGCGAGGGCCGGTGGGACGTCGGAATACTGGAAAGACCGGCACGATCGACGCGGAGGGCAGCGACATCAGCAGGTCCCAGGAGCACGAGGAGCGGCTGCGGAAAGCAGCCCAGTTCCGCGCTGCCCGAGGGGACGCCGGTGACGCGATGGCCGAGCTGGAACGGCAGAACGACGACGGCGACCCCGCCTCCGGCGAGATGGCCCCGCTGCGTGAGGGTGAGGACGAGGTCAAACGCGCACGGCTGATCGTGGACCGGGCCGTGGCACGCGGCGACTTCGACAACCTCGCGCTCGCTGGCAAGCCGATCCCGGGACTGGGGGAGAGCCACGATCCCGACTGGTGGGTCAAGGGCCTGATCCAGCGCGAGAACATCACCGGGCTCGGTCCACGGGCCATCCTGCTGCGCACGGAGGACGCGGAGCTCGACGACCGCCTCGACCGCCAGTACACCGAGAAGCAGGTGCGGGAGGTCCTCGAGGACTTCAACTACCGCGTGATCGACGCCAGGCGCCAGCTCCTCGGCGGCCCTCCGGTGATCACCAAGCTGCGCGATGTCGACGCGGAGGTGGAGCGGTGGCGTGAGCGCCGGGCTGCTGCCCGTCGTGCGGCGGAGGCCGCCGCGCCGCCCGAACCGCCGAAGGCATCCTTCTGGCGGCGCATCTGGCGCGGCGGCACCTGAGCGGCGGCCCTACCTGAGCCGCGGCGGCACCTGAGCCGCTGGGTGGTGTTCGCGGCGCGGCCGCTCAGACCCGTGGCGCGTGTACCCCGGGTCTGAGCACCCGCGCCGGATGTCCGGACCCGTGGCGCAGGCAGCAGCCTCAGCGACTCCGCAGCGGAACAGCCACCATCTCGGTGACCTGCTAGGAGCCCACCGAGATGGTGGGGATCGATGCCGTCACCAGCGTGCCGTCCGCCCGGCGGGTCCCTTCGATGTCACGTGTGCTCGGAGTGCCGGTCAGGCGCGGGCCCTGGTGGTCGAGCGGAACCGTGACGGGATGGTCCGCCCCCACATGCACGCGCTCACCGCGGACGGAGACCGTCGCACTCAGGCCTGCTTCGACCGTCAGTGTCATCGCATGCTGGGTCACGTCGGCACGCACACGCGTACCCTGCAGGGTCACCCGGAAGCTCATGCGGGTCCAGCCCTCGGGAAGGCGCGGATCGAAGGTGATGCGGCCGCCGTGGTCACGCATGCCACCGAACCCGTAGGTGAGGGCACTCCACACGCCGCCGGTCGATGCGACGTGGATGCCGTCCGAGGTGTTGCGGTGCAGATCGGCGAGGTCCACGAACAGAGCGGACAGGAAATACTTCATCGCCAGGTCCTGGTACCCGACCTCGGCCGCGATGATCGACTGGACCACCGCGGAGAGGGTCGAATCCCCGGTCGTCAGGGCTTCGTAGTACTCGAAGTCGGCGCGCTTCTGCTCCGGGGTGAATTCATTGCCCTGCAGGAGGAGGGCAAGAACGACGTCGGCCTGCTTGAGGACCTGGAAGCGGTAGATCACCAGCGGGTGGTAGTGCAGCAGCAGGGGTCGCTTGCTCGCGGGGGTGTTCTCGAGGTCCCACAGCTCCTTCTCCAGGAATGCGGCGTCCTGGGGATGGATGCCTGCGCGCTTGTCGAAGGGGATGTACATCTTCTCGGCGGCAAGCGCCCATTCGTAGATCTCGTCCTCGGAGAGCTTCAGGCGCGAGACCATCCGCTCATAGGCGACGGGATCGTCGGCCCGGAGCGACTCGACAGCACGCGTCGCAGATTTGAGGTTGGCTCGCGCCATGACGTTCGTATACAGGTTGTCGTTGACGACGGTCGTGTACTCGTCGGGTCCCGTGACCCCGTGGATGTGGAAGTTGTCATCACCGTTGCTGCGCCAGAAACCGAGGTCTGCCCACATCCGCGCGGTCTCGACGAGGATGTCGATCGCTCCGCGGATGAGGAAGTCCTCGTCGCCTGTCGCGGCGACGTACTGCATGAGCGCGTGGGAGATGTCGGCGTCGATGTGGTACTGCGCGGTGCTCGCGGCGTAGTAGGCCGAGGACTCCTGCCCGTTGATCGTGCGCCAGGGGAACAGTGCCCCGCGCTGGTTGAGTTCGACCGCGCGCGAGCGAGCCGGTTCGAGCATGGACTGGCGGAAGCGCAGGGCGTTCCGTGCCACGAGGGGAGCGGTGTAACTGAGGAAGGGAAGGACGTAGACCTCGGTGTCCCAGAAGTAGTGGCCTCCGTACCCGGAGCCGGAGACGCCCTTCGCCGCGATGCCGCCGCCGTCGGTGCGGGCCGTGGACTGGGCGAGCTGGAAGATGTTCCAGCGCACGGCCTGCTGGATGGCGGGCTGCCCTTCCACCTCGACGTCGGAGCGCGACCAGAAGTCGGCCAGCCATTCCCGCTGTTTCCGGTACTGCTCCTCGACGGGGACTTCGCGGGCGCGGTCGAGCGTGCGGCCGCAGCGGTCGGCGAGCTCGCGCACGGGCACGCCGCGGGAGGTGTGGTACGTGATGGTCTTGACGAGCCGGATGGGCCGGCCGGGCTTCGCCTTCACCCGGTAGACGTGCTTGGCGAGGTCGTCCTCGAGGTGGGACCGCTGATCCCACTCGTTGTCCGTGACCAGGTCGTGCTCGACGCCGCACGCTATGGTCATCGACGAGTTGGTGGTGCGGTAGCCGAGCAGGTAGCGCGAACCGTCGACACGCTTGAGGCGCGGCTGGAGGACCCGGTCCTTGAACGAATCCGCCTTGCGCGGGTCGAACGCCGCGCTGTCGGCGACGGGGTGCACCTGATCCCCGTCCACGCCGTCCTGGCGGTTGAGGATCTGGCTCGAGATGAGGATGGACGCTTCGGCGTCGAGCATCTCGACCTGGTAGTCGACGGTTGCCAGGTGTCGATCCGTGAACGAGACCATGCGGCGCGTCCGGATGAGGACGCGCTTGCCCGAGGGCGTGCGCCACTCGAGCTCCCGTACCAGCACGCCGTCGGAGAAATCGAGGCGCCGCGTGTAGCGCAGGATCTCCGCTTCCGTCAGGACGAACGGTTCGTCGTCGACGTACAGGCGGATGATCCTCGCGTCGGGGACGTTGACGATCGTCTGCCCCACGCGGGCGAAGCCGAAGGCCTCCTCCGCGTGCTGGATGGGCCACGTCTCGTGGAAGCCGTTGATGAAGGTGCCGTAGTGGTACCCGTCCCTGCCTTCATCCACGTTGCCGCGGAGGCCGAGGTAGCCGTTGCCGACGGAGAAGAGGGTCTCGGTACGGCCCTGGAGGGAGACGTCGAACTCCGTCTCGACGAGCGCCCACTCGTCCACCAGGAAGTGGTTGCGGTCCAGGGGGTCGGAGGAGATGAGGTTCATGAAGGGATGTCCTGGGGTACGAGGTGCGCGCTCGGACCGGCGACGGCCGGCCGGGCAGGGAGGAATGGGATGAGTTCGGCGAGGTCGTCGACGACGGTGTCCGCGCCATGTGCGAGGAGGGTGTCGGCGCCGACACCGCGGTCGACCCCGACCACGAGACCGAAGGCGCCGGCACGCCCGGCAGCGACCCCGGAGTGGGCGTCCTCGACCACCGCGCACGCCGAGGCGGGGAGGCCGAGCAGTTCCGCGGCGTAGAGGTAGGTGTCGGGAGCGGGTTTGCCTGCAATGCCCCGGCCGGCCGCGAGGACGCCGTCGACGACGACCTCGAAGCGATTGCGGAGCCCGGCCGCCACGAGGACGGGGACGCCGTTGCGGGAGCTGGTCACGACCGCCACCTGCACGCCGGCGGCGACGGCTGCATCGAGGAACGCGAGGGACCCGGCATACGGCGTGACCCCTTCCACTTGGAGGGTCTCGTTGAAGGCCTTGTTCTTGCGGTTGCCGAGTCCGCAGACGGTCTCGAGCTCGGGCGGATCCTCGGGCAGGCCCTCGGGCAGCGTGATGCCGCGGGAGGTGAGGAGCGCGCGGACACCGTCGTAGCGGGGGCGGCCATCGATGTAGGTGAAGTAGTCCGCGTCGGTGTAGGCCTCTTCGATCCCCTGCGCCTCGAGGTAGGCCGTGAAGAGCCGCGCCCACGCATGCATGTGCACGTCGGCGGTCGGCGTGAGGACGCCGTCGAGGTCGAAGAGGAGCGCGCTCAAGGATGACAGGCGCGCCCGGGCGGGGAGTGAGGTCATGGTGTTGATCGCCTTCATTGGTGTGGCGTGGACGTGAACGGACGTCACGTTGGGGATCGACATCGGCGGCGTTCGCAGTCGTCCTGAACCGGTGAAGGGTGTCCGCGGAAGCTGGCCGGCCGGACGGGGTCGTCAACGGCGAGACCAGAACTGGGACGAGCGACCCCGGAGGGCCCTCATGATCCTGCAGCACTGCTACGGGACACGGTCCAGTCTACCGCCACAACACCCACCCCTGGGCCCACGACGGGCTGGCACGATACGGATCGAGCCGTTACTATCGCGACCGCACGCCGTGCGAGAGGAAACCGCGCTGTCAACGGTCAGTTCGGGATGATCCCGAACAATACCTTCCTCTTGACCATCAGCCAGATGACCAAGATCACGATGGCGTGGATGACGAGTCCCTGCCAGGCGCTCGCCCGGTCGAGCCCGGGGATGTTGGCGACCGCGAGCACGAAGTACACGTGGACGATGAAGACGTACAGGCTCGCACGCCCCAGCGGGATGTACAGCCAGCCGGTCAGCCTGTTGATGGGCCGCCAGAACGAGGTCAGGATCACGTGCGCCGCGACGATGAAGAAGGCCAGGTTCAGGAGCCGCCCGGGCTGCAGGATCACGCGCACGTACGCGGATTCGTACAGGGTCTCGTAGAAGCCCGCCGGGATGAAGGGCAGGCCCAGTCCCAGGGTGTAGTTCAGCCAGAGCCCTCCCAGGACGAGCGCATACGCGCCGGTGGCGACACCGATCAGGATCTTCCCCCGCGGGGTGCTGAGCGCGTTGATGATCGCCCGGCGGTGGTAGCCGATCGTGACGCCGTGGACGAAGATCACCTGCCAGGTGAGCAACGGGAAGACGTCCTGGAACTGCGAGTTGAAGATCCGCAGGGAGAAGATCGCATCGAGGAGGTAGAGCGCCCAGCTGATGGCGAGCAGCAGCCACCACAGCTTCTTCCGGAGCATCAGGACCAGTAGTGGAACCGTCAGCGTCAGCACCACGTAGAGACCCATGATGTTGAAGGCCCACGGTCCCATGTTGAGGAGCAGCAGGTCCCGCACCGCGTACCCGGGCGGCGGGTAGTCCAGCAGCCGCTGGACGTTCGGGTAGAGGTCGTACACGCGGCCGGCGGCCCCGGTCCCGGCCCCACCCGTCCCGCGGTCCGTGAAGGTGGTGAGGACGGACGCGTCGATGAACGGCACCAGGGAGAGCAGGTAGACGGTGAGGACCACGGCGAGGGACGTGAGGTAGAGCTTGACCGCCCGCCTGGTGGTTCCCTTCGCCGCCTCTACGGCCCCGCGGCGCTTGACGGCCAGAGGGTGCACCATCCCGAGCACGACGCCGGACAGCATCACGAACAGCTCGGCACCCGTAACCGTTCCGATGAGGTTGCGTGAGATGAAGGACCACGGACCGGCGACCTCGATGTGGGTGACGACCACCGAGGTGATGATCCAGCCGCGCAGCAGGTCGATCCGGCCGTCCCGGGGAGCATGCTCGTCCGGATACCGCCACTGCGGAACCACGCGCCTGGCGAGTCCGGCCAGGAGGATCAGGGCGAAGAGCCCGACGACGCACGCGACCAGGTAGCCCATCACGGCGCTGACCGGGGCTCCGGCCTGCCACACCTGCCGCGTCGATTCGTTCGCGTCCTCCTGCGCGACCACCTGGGTCACAGGTCCTAGCCGGACGTCCGGCGCAGCGTCGAGGGTCTCCTGCAGTGCCGCTTTCGTCGCGTCGTCCGCGCCGAGCCTCCAGTCGACGGTGTGGCCCTGTGCTTCGGGCTCGGGGCGCTCCGCCTCGAGCCAGGCCACCATCCCGATCTCCGGGTACTCCTCGGCGATCGCCGGGTCGAACAGCTGGTCGAGCCATGCGCGCTTGATGTCGGCTTCGGGTGCGCTGTCGGCGTCCTCCGGGTCGTACAGCGCGGCCGTCTGGACGAGGAACCGCTTGCCCTTCGCCGCCGCGTACTGCTTCGCGAAGTCGATGTGCGGAGCGCCGGGGGCTGCACCGTAGGTGCCCGTGAGCTGGTCGGCGAACTTGTCCGGCTCGGGCACCACGGAGGTGCTGATCGCGCCGGAATACTCCCGCGTCCCGTCCGCATTCCTCGTCGCGCCCTGCTCGTAGCTGCCGTAGTGGTAGAGCGACAGGCCCACCCAGTCCACGGCGTCGTCGCCGGGGTAGTAGGGCTCGTAGGGGTCGTCGCCGGTGTCGATCAGGCCGTTGCCGTTCGTGTCCAGCCCGGTGACGGCTCCGGACTCGAGGCCGTCCACCGCGCCGTACGCCTCGGTGAACGGATAACCGGCCGCGTACGACGGCGACCACACCATGGCCGCGCTGGGCGCTCCGTCATGGACGGCGTCCGCGACGGTTCGAAACGCCTCGATGTACTCGTCGGGCTGCTGCCCCCAGCTGAACCAGGTGCCGTTCATCTCGGGCGCGAAACGGAGGAAGAACGCGGTGCGGAACTCGTCGCTGATGCGCCCGAGCGTCCCGGCGAGCTGCGTGGCATCGTCGTCGGTCAGTTCGTCCAGCGGCTTCGACGGTTCGAGGGTGACCACCGCGAGGGACCCCAGCGGTGCCTCCTGCCGTGCAAGGTCGAAGAGGTCGCGCTCGGCTGCGTCGTCGAGCGGGTAGGGGATCGGACGGCTGAAGAACGACGGCGTGATCCCCGTGCGGTCCGCGTAGGCGCGGGCGTTGTCGGAGGACCAGTCGAGTTCGGGCCCGAAGTAGCGGCCGTCCGGGAGTGCGGTCGGATCCTCGACGGGCGGCTGATCGGAGGTGGTCGTGGTCGCGGGCAGACCGGCCGCCTGTGCGGGGGTGCCCCCGGCGAGGAGCCCGATCATCGATGCCACCAGGACCCAGGCAGCCATCCACGCCTGCGTCCGCGACGTGGTCGCCGTCATCGGGCTGATTCCCGCTGCGCCTTCGCTTCCGCGATGTCGGACTGGTAGTGCTCGTATCCGCGGTAGCGGACGGCCTCGATGATGACGCTGAAGATGACCAGGTCGAAGATCACCCAGACGATGTTCACCGACGTCCCCAGGAGGTCGGCCTGGCCCACGGCCATCCGGATGATCCCGATGATCACCGCTGCCACGAGCAGGCCCATGGCCCAGAGCTGCGGCTTCACGAGGTCCCACCGCAGCTGGGCGTCCTGCTGCAGGGTCTTCGGCGTCACGGCGAAATCGAGGCTCCGCCCGAGGTAGACGTTGCCGAACGCGGAGGTGATGGACCGGATCCAGACAGGGAACAGGGCCAGCGAGTACTGCTGGCCGCGCCACGTCTTGACGCCTTTGCCGACGACGGCGAACAGCAGCTGGTTGACCAGCAGGAACGGGATCAGCCGGACGAAGAACTCCGTGCTGATCGAGTTGACCGGAAGGATGCCGAAGATCAGGTAGATGATGGGCGCGCCGATGTAGACGACGGCGGCGAACCCGGAGAGGTAGCTCCACATGGTCGACGCGTACATGAGGCGCTGCGCGAACGAGAGCCCCTTCTGGGCGAACGGGTTCTCGCGGAACATCACCTGCGCTGTGCCCTGCGCCCAGCGGAGGCGCTGCGTGAGCATCGAGTTCAGGTCCTCGGGAGCCAGGCCGTCGGCCAGCTTCTCGTGGTGGTAGGCCGATTCCCAGCCGAGGCCGTGGAGGCGCATGCAGGTGGCCATGTCCTCGGTGACGGAGATGGTGGCCATCGGCATGACGGCCTGGGCCTCACCGCCGCGATCGGCGTTGACCGAATCGATCAGGACGCGGACGGCATCGATCGCCGCGAGGGGGGACCAGGCGCGCTGGGCGAGCTGGTCCAGGGCCGCGTCGTCGACGACGGCGAGGCCGGGGGTGCTCCCGGACGCGTCCTGGAGGTTCGCCTCTAGTCCGTCGATGTCCAGGTCCTCGAGGGATGAGAGGTCGGCGCGGAACGCGGCGATGTCCGCGGCGACGAGGTCCCGTGTCACGGCGGCGACGCGCTGCTGGAACTCGTAGGTGACCTCGGAGATGCCGTGGCCCTTCTGCAGCCGGCGCCGGACCCTGCGGAGGTCCTTGGCGACCAGGTCCAGGGCGTCGCGGACGCGGTCGTTGCCCGGCCCGAGGTTCTTCTTGGCCTTCGCGAGCACCTTGTTGGACGTCTTGAGCGCCTTATAGAGCGCGAGTTCGATCTCCGTGACATACCGGGTGACGCCGAGCTGCATGAGGGCTTCGCGGCGGATGAGCGCGTTCGACCCGCAGAAGAAGGCGGCGTTCCAGCCGTCCTTGCCCTGCTGGATCGGTCCGTAGAAGAGCGGTGCCTGGCTGCCCAGCGGGTCGGAGTCCGGCACGTTGATGAACCACTGCGGAGTCTGGACCAGCGCCATCTTCTCGTTGGTGAAGTAGCCGAGGGTCCTGTCCAGGATCAGCGGGTCGGGGATCTGGTCGGCGTCGAGGATGAGCAGGAACTCGCCGTCCGTGGAAGCCAGTGCGTTGTTGAGGTTGCCCGCCTTCGCATGGCGCGGCATGTCCTTCCAGTCGGCAGACCGGGTGATCCAGCCGATGCCCTCGGCCTCGGCGGCCTCGCGCACCTCCGCCCGGTTCCCGTCATCGAGGATCCACGTCTTGTGCGGGTAGCGGATGGCCTTCGCGGCGCGGGCCGTCGTGAGGACGAGGTCCAGCGGCTCGTTGTAGGTGGTGATGAAGACATCGACGGTGAGGCCCTCGGGAGCCTTCGGCGGCACACGCTTCTTCAGCTTCCACACCGTGAAGCCGAACAGGAGCGAATCGATGAGCGAGTACGTCTCGGCGAGCACCAGCGGGATGGCGATCCACCAGGCGTCCCAGTTGATCGAGAACAGCCACCGCCAGACGATGTAGTTCAGCCCCAGGACTGCCGTGACGAGGACGATCGCCCGGATCAGCAGGGTCCGCCCGCCCGATGTGGCATTCTGGTCGGCGCTTTCCTGGTCGCTCTGGAAAGAATCGCTTGGTGACGGCCCCATGCTCCAGCACTCCACTTCCTGCTCGGTGTGCGCGAGGCACTGCTCCGGTGACTTGTGTGTGCCGGGATGGCAGCACTGAGACGCCCACCGGCCCCTCAGGGGCCATCAAGCACTTGAACAAAGGTACCCGGTCCTGCGTGCCGCCCGTTCGACGACGCGGGCTGCGGTGATGCCGGGCGATTTTTGTGCTACCGCCCCGGAGCGGCAGGTCCGCAGGCGGGAGTTCGATGAAGGGCCGGGCGGGTCAGGCCATGTCGGCGTATCGCCGAGCCTGCCCGAGGGCCTCGCGCACCCCGTCGGCGTCGTGCGCAGCGACGTAGGCCGGAGTGTCCCGCTGGAAGCGCCAGCCCTCCGCGAGGGGCCCCGCGTCCACGGCGTCGAAGCCGAACTCGTCGAGGAACTCCACCACGGCCTGCTTGGCGTCGGAATCGTCTCCGGCGATGGCCAGTGCACGGCGGTTCGGCGTGCCGGCGGGAGTACCGTCGGTGGTCAGCTCGGCGGCGAGGATGTTGTTGAAGACCTTGACCACCGAGGAACCCGGGAGGTGACGCTGCAGGAGTTCACTCGTCGTCGTGCTCTCGTCGTCGAGTTCGGCGATCTGCCCGTCGCGCTGGGGGTAGTAGTTGCAGGTGTCGATCACGAGCTTGCCGGCGAGCGGCTCCACGGGAACCGAGCCGATGTCCTTCAGCGGGATCGTGACGACGACGACGTCGCCCTCCCTCGCCGCGTCCTCGACGGACCCGGCCCGCGCCGCATCGCCCAGCTCGCCGACGAGGCCCTGCAGCGTCTCCGGACCGCGGGAGTTGCTCAGAATCACGCGGTAGCCGTTCGCTACGGCGAGACGGGCGAGCTGCGAGCCGATATGGCCGCTGCCGATGAAACCGATCGTGCTGCGCGATGCGGGTTCCCTGGCTGTCGTGGATTCACTCATGCCCAGCACAACCTCCGTTCGCAGAAGTTATTCCTCACGCCCGCGGGGCGCCGTCCGTCCAGACGTAGAACTTCTCCGGGCGCCCCGCCGAACCGTACTGCGGGACGATCCGCGCCTGCCCCCGCGACACCAGGAACTCGAGGTACCGCCGGGCGCTCACCCGGGCCATGCCCAGGCGGTCGGCGACATCGGATGCCGAGGTCCCCCGGCCGTGGCTCCGGAGATCGAGCATCACGGCGTCGAGCGTCGGAGCCGAGAGGCCCTTCGGCGTCGTGAGGGTCGCCGTGCCCGACGACGCACTCGCGCTGCCGGCCCCGGCGCCTGCCGTCGTCGTCCCCAGGAGTTCGTCGATCCTGCCCTGGTCGAGGGACGCGGAACCGTCGGCCGCGTGCGTGTCGAGGTTCCGTCGGTACGCCACGTAGGAGTCGAGCCGCTGATTCAGCACTGCAGCGCTGAACGGCTTCACGAGGTAGTGCAGCACCCCGCCCGCCACCGCGGCACGCACGGTGTCGAGTTCGCGTGCTGCGGTGATGGCGATGACGTCGAGCGGCTCGCCCGGCCGGTTCCGCAGCGCGCGCAGCACCTCGATGCCCGTCATGTCCGGGAGGTGGATGTCCAGCAGGACGAGCCTGGGCCGGAACTCGTCCGCGAGTTCGAGCGCCCGTGCGCCGGTATGGGCGGCTCCGACGACGTCGAAGGCACCATGGGCGAGCAGGAAGCCGGTGTGGATCCCGGCGACCTGGTGATCGTCGTCGACGACCAGGGTCGGGATCAGCGGGGGACCCGATGGGGGAGCGGCGTCCGTCATGGCACCTGCAGGGGGCGGGGAGCGTCGATGAGCGACGGCGCGAGCCAGACCGTGAATTCGGCACCGCCGAGCTCGGAGTCGTCGACGACGACCTGCCCGGAGCGCCGGCGCGCGATGCGGTCCACGAGTGCCAGGCCGAAGCCGCGCGTGCCGGTATGGCCGCCGTCCTTGGTGGAGTACCCGGACGAGAAGATGCCGTCGACGTCCTCGGGGGCGACGCCGGGACCGTTGTCGGAGACGGTGATACGGACGGCGTCATCGGTGGATTCGAGGTGGACGGCGACCTGCCCGTCGGGGCTCGCGCCGCCTGTCACGGCTTCCATCGCGTTGTCGATGAGGATGCCGAGGACGGTGACGACGTCGGTGGTCCCGTCGGGCTCCAGCACCGAGGTGTCGTCGATGGACAGGGTGATGCCCTTCTCGGCGGCGATGGTGCTCTTGGTCATGAGCAGGCTCGCCGCGTCCGGGTCCTGGATGCCGGGGGCGATGGACCCCGAGACGAGTGAGCCCCCGTGGCCCGAACGCGAGATGAAGTCGACCGCCTGCTCGGTGCGGCCGAGCTCGAGCAGCCCGGAGATGGTGTGCATGCGGTTCGCGAACTCGTGAGCCTGGGCGCGCAGCGCCTGCGTGACGTCGCGCTCGCCGTCGAGGTCCGTGAGCAGCTGGTAGAGCTCCGTGCGGTCGCGGAGGATCATGACCCGGCCCACGCGTACGCCGTCCACCAGCGCGTCGGAGGTACGGGCCAGGAGTACGCGCTCGCCGGACAGGACGGTCTCGTCGGTGTCGGCCGGATCCGTCAGGAGGCGTGCGAGGGCCGACTCCATGACGTCGTCCACGGGGTGGCCGGTGGCGGCGTCGTCGAGGTCCAGCAGTCTCTTCGCCTCGTCGTTGAGGAGCGCGATGCGGTGGTTCGCGTCGACGGCGACCATGCCCTCGCTGATGCCGTGGATCATGGCGTCGCGGGTCTCGAGGAGGGAGGCGATCTGCTCGGGCTCCAGGCGGTAGATGCGCCGCCACACGAGCCGGGAGATCCAGATGGCCCCGGCCGACCCGACGAGCGCCGCGACGATCAGCCAGGCCAGCAGGCGCGGGAGGTCCTCGTAGAGGTCGGCGTCGAGCTCCGATTCGAGGGTGCCCACCGACGCCGTGCCGATGATGCCGCCATCGGTGTCGTAGATCGGAACCTTCACGCGCCAGGATCTGCCGAGGGTACCGGTCTGGGTTCCCACGAAGGTCTCGCCCGAGAGCGGGATCGACGGATCGGTGGACACCCGCTCGCCGATCAGGTCCGGATTCGGGTGGGAGTAGCGGATGCCCTCCCGGTCCGTGACGACGACGTAGGTCACGCGCGTGGACTGGCGGATGAGGTCGGCGATGGGCTGGATGGTGGCGCTGGGATCGGCCGAGTCGAAGGCCTCGACGACGGAGGGCAGCTGCGCGACCGACTGGGCGACACCGACCATGCGGTCCTCGTACTGCTCCCGGATCTGCAGCCGCTGCATCGTGACGGCGGTGGAACCCGCCACGGCGACGATGACGAGCACGATGGCCAGTTGCAGGAGGAACAGCTGCGATCGAAGCGACATCGTCCGGATCATCCTCTTAGTGTGACACGCCCTATCGCGTCACATGCGGGCGCTCCCGACCGCCCCGATGCCCCGTGACCACAAAGACCAATACGAGCACTACGACCGCATGCTTTACCGCCGGTCCGCGGCCTTCCTAACCTGAAAACAGCAGTGGTGACACGCATCACACATTCCGCAGTACACCTCAAGGAAGAGAACATCACGATGATCGATCGCACAACGGCGCGCCGTTCGACTCTCACAACCCTCGCCCTCGTCTCGGCCCTCGCCCTCTCGGCCTGCGGTTCGATGACGCAGAGCACCACCGCCTCGGACGAGGAAGGGACCATCGAGAAGCTCAACATCGTGGTCCCCGCCGATCCCGGTGGAGGCTGGGACCAGACCGGCCGGGCCATGGAGTCCGACCTCAAGGAGAACGACCTCGTCAGCAACGCCACCGTGGTCAACGTCGGCGGAGCCGGCGGCACCAACGGCCTCGCGAAGCTCGCCACCGAGACCGACCCCAACACCCTCATGGTCATGGGGTACGTGATGGTCGGTGCCGTCGAGACCAACAACGCGGCCAACCGCATCGAGGACACGACGCCGATCGCGCGACTCACCGAGGAGCCCCTCGTGGTCGTGGTTCCCGCGAACTCGCCCTACCAGACCATCGACGACCTGCTGGCGGACATCGAGGCGAAGGGCCAGGGCGTCTCCATCACCGGCGGCTCCGCCGGCGGCGCCGACCACATCCTCGCCGGATCGATCCTCAAGGAAGCCGGCATCGCGCCCGACAACCTCAACTACATCCCCTACTCCGGCGGCGGTGAATCCCTCGCGGCACTCCTCGGCAACAAGGTCAACGCCGGCATCTCCGGCGTCGGCGAATACGCCGAGCAGGTCGAGTCCGGCAAGCTGCGTGCTCTCGCGGTCTCCGGCGACGAGGCGGCCCCCCAGCTGCCCGACACCCCGACCCTCACGGACGAGGGCATCGACCTCGTGCTGACCAACTGGCGCGGCGTCGTCGCCCCCGGCAGCATCGACGAGGCGCAGGCCGAGAAGCTCACCGAGCTCGTCACCGACCTCCACGAGACCGACACCTGGAAGGCCACCCTCGAGGAGAACAACTGGTCGGACGCATTCCTGGCCGGCGAGGAGTTCCAGAGCTTCCTCGACGAGGACATCGCCAGCGTCAAGACCACGCTCACCGACATCGGACTGCTGTAGCCCATGAGTACCTCAGTACAGAACGCTCCCGGGAGCGGCACGGCCGCCGCTCCCGGGCTGCCGATCGGTGAGCTGATCTTCGCGCTCATCATCGTCAGCATCGGCGTGGTCGGCTTCGTGGCAGGCGCGGGCATCCAGACCCCGCCGTCGGCCAGCGACATCGGGCCGCGTGCCTTCCCGTTCGCCGTGTCAGGCCTGCTCGTCGTCGTCGGCGCGGGCCTGGTCATCCAGGTCCTCCGCGGCCACCGCGGCTCGGCTGACGAGGGCGAGGACGTGGACCTCGACGCGAGCACCGACTGGCTGACGGTCGGCAAGCTCGCCGGGCTGGTCCTGCTGCACGCGTTCCTCATCGTTCCGCTCGGCTGGCCCATCGCCGCCGCGATCCTGTTCTTCGGAGCGGCCTGGTCCCTCGGCGCCCGCCCATGGTGGCGCAACCTCATCACCGCCATCCTCCTGGCACTGGTGCTGCAATTCGTCTTCGGCGGGCTCCTCGGTGTCTCGCTGCCTCCCGGCTTCCTCGAAGGGTTCGGTGTCTTCGGTGGATAACTTCCTCATGCTGATGCAGGGCTTCGCCACGGCGATGCAGCCCATGTACCTCCTCTTCGCACTCGGCGGCGTGCTCGTCGGCACCGCTGTGGGCGTCCTGCCCGGCATCGGCCCGGCCATGACCGTCGCGCTGCTCATGCCCATCACGTACAGCCTCGAGCCGACGGCCGCGATCATCGTCTTCGCCGGCATCTACTACGGCGGCATGTACGGCGGGTCCACCACATCCATCCTGCTCAACACCCCCGGTGAATCGTCCTCGATCGTCACGGCGCTCGAAGGCAACAAGATGGCAAAGGCGGGCAGGGGAGCGGCGGCGCTGGCCACCGCTGCCGTCGGCTCGTTCGTCGCCGGCACCATCGCGACCGTCCTGCTCAGCTTCCTGGCTCCCTACGTCGCGGCGTTCGCGGTGCAGATCGGTCCGGTCGAGTACGTGGCGCTGATGGTGGTGGCCTTCCTGACCGTCGGCGCGCTCCTCGGCTCGTCCGTGCTGCGTGGCCTCGCGTCGCTGGGCCTCGGCCTGTTCATCGCTACAGTCGGCTTCGACTCGCTCACCGCCCAGCAGCGCTACACCTTCGGCAGTCCCTTCCTGGCGGACGGGATCGACGTCGTCCTCGTCGCCGTCGGCCTCTTCGCCGTCGGCGAGGCACTGTACGTGGCGTCCCGCCTCCGGCACGGACCCATCAAGGTCATCCCGGTGACCGGTGGCTGGACGAGCTGGCTCCGCAAGGACGACCTCCGCCGCTCCTGGAAGCCCTGGCTCCGCGGCACCCTGATCGGTTTCCCGGTGGGTACCATCCCCGCCGGTGGTGCCGACGTCGCGACCTTCCTCTCCTACGCATCCGAGCGCAAGCTCGCGAAGGGCGAGAACAAGAAGCAGTTCGGCAAGGGCGCGATCGAAGGCGTTGCAGGCCCGGAAGCCGCGAACAACGCAGCTGCCGCCGGTGTCCTGGTGCCCCTGCTGACGCTCGGTATCCCGACGACGGCCACGGCTGCCATGATGCTCGTCGCCTTCCAGCGGTACCAGATCCCCGTCGGACCGCAGCTCTTCGAATCCAACAGCGCGCTCGTCTGGGCGCTCATCGCGAGCCTCTACGTCGGCAACCTCATGCTGCTCGTGCTGAACCTCCCGCTCGTGGGTATCTGGGTCAAGATTCTCCAGATCCCCCGGCCCTACCTGTACGCGGGCATCCTGGTGTTCGCCGTGCTGGGCGCGTTCTCGGTGAACTTCACTCCCATCGACGTGATCATCCTGCTGATCGTCGGCATCCTCGGGTTCTTCATGCGGCGCTTCGGCTACCCGATCGCACCGATGGTGGTGGGCCTGATCCTCGGTCCCATCTTCGAGAGTCAGCTCCGCAGGTCGCTCGCGATCTCGCAGGGCGATCCCGTGGCCCTCGTGCAGTCGCCGGTCGCCGCGACGATCTACGTCGTGCTGATCATCATCTTCGGGCTGTCCTTCCTGCTCAAGCGCCGCCAACGCCAGTTCGAGGCGATGGTCGCGGAGAACGCGGACGCACCCGACGTCGTCCGCGGGTCCGCAGAGGCTCCTGAAGCGCTCGCCGCACCAGCCGCGACCGCATCCACCGCCCCTGCATCCACCGCCACCGCCACCGCACCGAGCCGAGAGGACACAGACCGATGAGCACCATCGTCGTGGGCTACGTGCCCAACGCCCTGGGCGACGCTGCTGTCACCGAGGCGGTCGAGGAGGCGCGACGGCGGGACGCCGAGCTCGTGGTCATCAACACCACGCGCGCCGACCGCCTCGTCAACCCGGCCTACGCCGACTCCGAGGATGTCTCGAAGCTCGAGGAGATGCTCAACGCCACCGGCGTGCGCTACTCCGTACGGCACAGCATCTCGGAAGCGACCGCGGCCGAGGAGGTCGTGGACACGGCGGAGGAGCTGGATGCCGAGCTGATCGTGATCGGCCTGCGGCACCGGACGCCGGTAGGCAAGCTCATCATGGGCTCGACGGCGCAGAACATCCTGCTGTCCGCCCGCTGCAACGTCCTGGCGGTCAAGCTACCCTGACGGTTCTTGCACGCGACGACGGCGGGTCACCCCGGAAGGGGTGGTCCGCCGTCGTTCTGCGTGGCGGTGATGCATGGCCGTAGCGCGGGTGCGTGCACAGCCGGTGGGCGCCTGCGGCCACCCAGGCCGTCACCCGGGCATCGCGCCCATCAGGCACCGCTACCGTCGATTGATCCGTGACCGGTAGCTAGAACGGCGGGTCGTCGGCTGTGGCGGTGTACGTTCGGCCTGCAATGGACGTCGCGGTGAGCACTCCGGGGCGTGGCTGTTCGTAGTGCCAGAGGCCTTCACTCTTGAACATGTGATGCTTACGGCACAGGTGTGCCAGGTTGTCGTGGTCCGTCCCGCCTCCGCGCGCCCACGGCGTGGTGTGGTCGAGCTCGCTGCGCGAGGCGGGGATGTTGCAGCCGGGGTGTCGACACGTACGGTCACGGACGCGCAGCCAGTTCTTGAGGTCGGAGGGTACGGCGTAGGTGGTGCGGCCGACGCTGAGGACGGCGCCGGTTTCCGGGTGCGTCAGGAGCCTCGTGAAGGAGGGGGCATGAGCTGCGATGCGCCGGGCGAGTTCGGCCGGAATCGGCCCGTAGCCCTCCAGCTGAGCGGGTGCATCATCGACACCGAGCAGCGACAGGACCGGCACGGTGACGTTGATGTGCGCCCGCAGGCCGTCAGGGAGAGGGGTCGCGGTCGATGGCTCGGCACCGCCGGTATTCTCGCCATGATTCGCTCCATGATCCGCGGCATGCGGGTGTCCCTCACCGGACGCCCTGGGGTCACGCGCACGCGGACCCCCGAATGCTCCCAGGAGTCCTGCATCCGGACCGGGCCGCACCAGCCGGGGGCCGGATGCAGGAACGGGAAGCAGAAGGTCGACGAGGATGTCGGTGCGCAGCTGAGCCAGCGTGCGGCGCTCGGCGGGCCCCTGCAGCTGCCGGGCGGCGCCGGTGAGGGAGGCGTCGATCGCTGTCGCGGAGGTAGCGGGCAGGTAGACGCTGAGCCAGGCCATGGCGTCGTCGTCCGGTTCCATCTCCACCCGGCGCCGTGCCTCGGCAGACCGGGCACGCTGGTCGATGGTGTCCGGGTGGTATTGGTTCCGGAGCCGTCGCGCCTGATAGGCCAGCTTCGTCGTCGTCGTGCGTATCGCCACGGGCAGCAGGGCGGCTTCCACGGCCAGTGCAGTCGCGGCAGGCACCCCGGCGTATTCGTGGATCAGAGCGGTGGCGTGGCTCCAGGAGATACTGCCATCGCGGAGGGCCGCAAGGGTGGCGGGATGGTAGGTGCAGAGCACCTGGGCCTGCTGAACAAGCCGGAAGGCGCTGCGCTCCGACGTGCGGAGGAGGCAGGCCACCTCGGCCGCGGCCAGCGTGTCGCCCAGGTTGCCGCCGCGGCTCCGCGCCGGCTGCAGGGAACGTGCGCTGGCCCTGCGATCGATGAGGCACCGGACCCGGTCCACGGCCACGACGATGCAGGCCTGCAATCGCGCCTTCTCCGCCTCGAGGGAGGAGAGCTCGGCAAGGGCTTCATCAAGCTCACCCGTCAGCTGCGCCACCGCTTCCATGACTCATCATCGCGCGCGCCACCGACAGAATAGGGGCGTGCCGGCGCCATCCGAGCAGCCCGTCGGTGGAAGCGGACCAGCACGTGGGCGCGAGGCAGCACCGCACGCGGTCCGCAGTGCAGGCTAGGCCGGCACGGGAGCTATCAGTCCGGGAGACTCGCGTCGTCGGCGCCGACTCCTAGCCCTTGGCCGCGAAGAGTTCGAGTGCGATGTTGTCGGGATCCCGGAACTCCAGGATGTACCCGCCGCCGATGTCCTTCACCCCGCCATGTGCGATGCCCTTGCCGTCCAGCAGGGCTGCGGCGTCGTCGAGTACCTGCCGGCCGTCGACGCTGAAGGAGACGTGGTCGAGGCCCACGCGGTCTTCGCTGAATGTGTCGTCTGCCACGGGCCGGAGCCCGAGCAGGCTGTTTCCGAGCTGGTAGATGACGCCGTCGTACAGGAAACCGAGCTGCTCGCGGGTGGCTTCGTCAGCCCCTTCCGGTACCTCGAAGGCGACCGGAAGGCCGAACAGCGAGTCGTAGAACGCGCGGGAGGCGTCGATATCGGTGACCGTCAGTCGGACGTGGGCATAGGCCGTGATGGGAATCGTCATGGCCGAAGTCTCGCACGGTCCTGCGGCCCGTGGTTCCGCCCTCCGACGCGGCATGCACGTGCCGCGTCGGTGTGCTAGGTCCTCGCTAGGCTGGCCGGGTGACTGCCATCCGGGACACCCTCGCCGCCCTCGCCCCGACCGCGGGCGCCGTCGTGCTCCTGATGGTGATCACCGTCGGCGTCCTCGCCTGGTCGCGGTCGCCCCAGCGATTCGCTCCGGCACTCGCCGTCCTGCGCGGGGCGGTACAGCTCGGGCTGATCAGCCTCATCCTGGGCGGAGTCATCACGAGTCCGCTCTGGGTTGCCTGCGCGCTCCTCGTCATGTTCGCCGTCGCCGCAGCGACAGCGACCGGGCGCATCGGATTCACGGTCCGCCACGCCACGCTGGTGGTCCTCGGCATGGGGCTGGGCGTCGTCGTGGCCCTCGTCGTCGTGTTCAGCACGGGAGCGATCCTCGCGGAACCGCGCTACCTGCTCGCCCTCGGCGGCATCGTCATCGGCAACACCATGTCCATCGCGGCGCTCGCCGGACGCCGACTCCGGGAATCGACCCTGGATCGCTGGGACGAGGTGGAGGGCTGGCTGGCGCTGGGCGCGCAGCCGCGGCAGGCCACCCTGGACATGGCGCGGGCCGCCGTCCATGCGGCGCTCATCCCGTCCACCGACCAGACGAAGACCACGGGCCTCGTCACGCTCCCGGGCGCCTTCGTCGGCGCCATCTTCGGCGGGATCTCCCCGCTCGAGGCCGGCCGCTTCCAGATCGTCGTCCTTGCCTCCATCATGGCTGCCGGTGCGCTGACCGCCGTCGTGCTGGTGCGCGGGCTCGCCCCCGCGAACGTCCGGCCGGACCCGCTGGGCTAGGCGGGGCCCGACGTCGGACGCGGGAATGCCGGGGCGCTCTCCAGCGCTTGACCGTGCATGAAGAAGATCGGTTTCCTGTCATTCGGCCACTACCAGGACGTGCGTGGTTCGCTGGTGCCGAACGCACGCGAGTCCCTGGTGCAGGCCGTCGAGCTCGCAGTCGTCGCGGAGGAACTCGGCGTTGACGGCGCGTACATGCGCGTCCACCACTTCGCGCCGCAGTACTCGGCGCCCTTCCCGCTGCTGGCCGCGATGGCCGCGCGGACGAAGACCATCGAACTCGGTACCGGCGTGATCGACATGCGCTACGAGAACCCGCTCTACATGGCGGAGGAAGCCGCCGTCACCGACCTCATCAGCAATGGGCGCCTGCAGCTCGGCATCAGCCGGGGATCACCGGAAACCGCGCTCGACGGTTCGCGCACGTTCGGCTATCTCCCCGAGGATGGCTCCACCGACGCCGACCTGGCGCGCGACAAGGCCGCGCTGTTCCGACGGGCGATCGCGGGCCACGGCATCGCCGACGCCAACCCGCGCATGACCGGCAGCACCGGAAAGCTGCCGATCGACCCGCTTTCGCCGGGGCTGCCCGAGCGCATCTGGTGGGGCTCCGGCACGAGGGCTACCGCGCAGTGGGCGGGGGAGCAGGGGATGAACCTCATGAGCTCCACGCTGCTGACCGAGGACACGGGAGTACCGTTCGACGAGCTGCAGGCCGAGCAGATCGAGATCTTCCGCAAGGCGTGGGCGGAAGCCGGACACGCGTGGTCGCCGAGGGTCTCCGTGAGCCGCAGCATCCTGCCCATCGTGAGCGAGACCGACGAGTACTATTTCGGGCTCCGGGCACAGCGCGAGTCGACGGATCAGGTCGGCATCCTGGACGGCGCCCGGTCCCGGTTCGGCCGCAGCTACATCGGACCTCCGGACGTCATCGCGGAGCAGCTCGCGGCCGATGCCGCCGTGCAGGCCGCCGACACGCTCCTGGTGACCATCCCGAACCAGCTCGGCGTCGATTTCAACGCGGCGCTCCTCGGGAACATCGTCACACTCGTCGGCCCCGCAGCAGGAATGCGCTGACGACGGCGGGTGCCGGAACCGGAGTGGTTCCGGCACCCGCCAGCGGACGGTGAAGCCGGAAGCCGAGCGAAGCCGGGGCAGTGAAGCCGGACTCAGGTGCCCGTCGACCCTCCGGTCAGCTCGAACGCGATGTCCGAGACCGAACGCCTGGCCCGTTCGGCACGTGCCACCAGCTCGCGGAAGGCACTGCGATCGTCGACGCCGAGTTGCGCCATGAGCATGCCCTTCGCCATGCCGACGCGGTCGCGCATCTGCAGGGCGGCCGCCAGTTCGGAGCGGATCTGCTGGGGGGTGTCCGTTGTCTGCACGTGGCTCAGCAGTGCGGCAGCGGGAACCGAGAAGCGGGTGAGGGCACGCTCGGTGGTCTCGTCGAAAGCGCCGGCCTCGGTGGAGTACACCTTCATGGCACCGATCGTGGTGCGGCCCTGGATCAGCGGCACGCTCTGGCAGGACCGTACCGACATCTCGGCCGCGGCGGCAGCCCACCTGGGCCAGCGCTGGTCCGGTGTGGTGGTGTCGTCCGTCCGCACGGGGGCGCTGGTGGACCAGGCGGTGAGGCAGGGGCCTTCGGACAGCTCGTACTGCAGTTCGTCTGCACGTCGCACCAGGGTGTCGGTGGCGCCGGTACTCGTGCGCTGTCCGTGGTGGATCAGGGAGACTCCTGCTCCGGTGGCGCCCGGGATCAGGTCGCGGGCCGCTTCGGCGAGGAGGTCCACGGCGTGCTGCACGGTTTCTTCGGTGAGCAGGAGTCCGCGAACGCGACCGAAGACTACCGCGAGTTCATTCAGGTTGGGCTCAGAATCCAAGATAAGCCTCGAAATGTCCTGGCGCCGGGCACACCGGCGATATACAGCGCCCACTTCTAGACCCATCCAAGATAATCAACGTCGGGGAACGAGGCAAATCTTCCCGGTACCGCCGTCGATCGCCTCGACTACCTGCTTCCGGCCAATCGGCACGCGCTCCTGTCGCTGGGGCGCAGTGCTGGCTAGCATTGGGTCCAGTTGTTCAGCAGCCAGCAGCTTTCCTGTCCGCAGTGCCTGCCTTGCATGCACGCAATTCAAGGGGAATGTGCAATGGATGACGGTCTCAGCTTGCGGCCCGACGCGTATGCGGGGAGCGTGCTCGAGCAGATGCTGGTCGCCAGCGCGGGTCTCGACGAGTTCCTCGAAAGCTTCGTGGAGGCCGCGGCGGCGGTGCTGTCGGACGGGCACATCGAGATCCTCGCCAGCGTGGTCCTCCTGCGGCCCCGTACCAAGGCCACGATCGCGGGCACGAGCCAGACCGCGCGCCGTCTCGCAGACATCCAGTGCCGGTTCGACGACGGCCCCTGCATGAAGGCCGCCACCACGGGGGGCGCCGTCGTCGTCGAGGATTCGGGTGTCGACGCCACCTTTCCGCTCTACAGTTCGGCAGCCCTGCAGAAGGGTATCCGCTCGGCCCTGAGTGTTCCGATTCGCCTGGATGGACCGGAGAAGGCCGTCGTCACCTACTTCTCGCGCCAGGCGGGCGCTTTTCACGAGGAGAAGGTCGAACTCGCGGAACGCTTCGCCGGAGAGGCATCGACGCCGCTGCGCCTTGCGATACGCCTGGCCAGGCTGACGGACAGGGCGGAGCACCTCGCCGCGGCGATGGAGTCACGCACGACCATCGATCTGGCCGCAGGCGTGATCATGTCCCAGAACCGGTGCAGCCAGGACGAAGCGATCGAGATCCTGCGGGCGGCATCCACTGCCCGCAACATGAAGCTCCGCGACCTCGCCCTGAACGTCCTCACTAGCACCGTGGACGCACCCGTGACCACGCATTTCGACTGACGCACCTCCACGAAGTGCCCCGCTGCCGCATCATCGCGCCTCATCGCGCGGTGGACGTCATGGCTGGGAAGTGATCGACTCCACGACGCGTTCGGCCACCAGCCGGAGCTTCATGTTCCTGCTGCTCGACGCGCGCTGCAGGATCGCGAGAGCTTCGCCCTGCGAACACTTGTTCTGGAACATGATGATCCCGACGGCGGTGTTGATCGTCTGCCGCGACGCCAGCGCCGCTTCCAGGTTGTGCGCTTCATCATCCAGCGACGCTGCCCTGACGGCGAACCTCAGGGACGAGGACGCGGTCTCTGCAAGCGTTTCCGCAGCCCTGATGGTCGCCGGCGAGAAGGAGTGGGGCTGTGCGGAGTAGAGGTTCAGGGCCGCGCGCCCACTGTCCTCGAGGGCGAAGGGGACGGCGACGATCGAACGGATCTGCCCGGTGTCCAGGCGCTTCAGGTAGACGGGCCACCGCGAATCCGTCAGCGTATCGGCACAGTGCACCGAGTGTTGCGTCACGGCGGCTTCGAGGCACGGGCCCTCCTGGAAGCGAGCCTGGAACTCGTCCGCCTTGCGGGCGGGTGCGTCACTTGCTGCCAGGGTGCCGGCCCTCTTCTGCCGGACCAGGGTGATGGCACAGGACACCGCATGCTCCCCGGAGAGCCGGTGGGCGGCCGTCATCGCGAAACCGTCGAGGAACTCCTGGATGCCCGCCGTTTCGGTCAGGAGGGAGAACAGCTCGTCGTTGACGTCGCTCAGTAGTTCCTGCTCAGTCACAGCTCTTCCTCGGCCAGGCGGATACAGCTGATGTCCCTCATAGACTACGCCGTGGTTGCGGCCGCGGCGTCGGAATCGCTCAGCCCCCCAGGCTTGCGGCGTCGGCTTCCGCGGATTCCTCCTCGTCCCTCGCCTCGGCGAGCGAGCGGCTGGCATCGGACACCTTCCGGTCGAGGGCTGCAGCCTCGGCATCGAGGTCGGCGAGCTCCCGCCGGAGCGCGTCCAGGCGCTCCTCGAGGTCCTCCAGGGAAGCGGTCAGCCCGTCCCTCCGGACCGTAAGGCGCTGCGACTTCCGCAGCAGGTCCGCCGCCGCGTCCTCGGCGGAAGCGCGCGCCTCCCGCGCCGCGGAGAGCCGTGCTTCGGCGTCCCTACGCTGCCGGGCGGACACCTTCGGGCGCCCCGCCGGAGTGTCCGGCAGGCCGTCCTCCACGTCCGTCCCGGTTGTGTCTCCGCCCTGGAGAGGGGGAGTGAAGGGGCCGGCAACGGCGCCCTCGAGGTCCACGGGGTCCCAGCCGGAAGCCTCGAGCGTCCGGATGAGCCTCCCGGTGAGCACCGCTGCGGCAGCTGCCGGGTCGGCCAGGGCAGCCCGCAGGGTCTGCTCCACGCCCGGCAGGGCCCCGGGCCCGACGTCGTGTCCCACGTCAGCGGCGGCGTCGAGGGACTGACGGGCGACGGCGGCGAGGAGACGCTGGCGCTGCTGGCCGAGCGCATGCAGCTGCGCCCGGTCGAGGCTCGCCTGCGCTTCCTTGAGGGATGCGCCGAGTTCGAGTACCTGCTCCACCTCCTCACGGCGTCGGTCGACGAGCACGTTGACCAGCCATGCAGCCGATGCGGGTTTGGGCAGTTTGCGCAGCGTTGCGGCGAGTTCCTTGTCGCCCTCCTGCGTCGCCTTCTTCGCGGCGGCGTTCCGCTCCTCCGTGAAGCGATCGAGCGGCAGGGCGTAGAGGGCGGCCGCCTGTTCCACCAGGTCCATGTCGTCTGCGTCCTTCCGCGAGGCTCGCCCGATTATAGGCACCGGGGACACGGGGCGACAGGGGAGAGTGCACCTGTATCCGTTGGCAGTGCACGCGTACAGATGGAGGGAAGCCGACAGGCTCCGTCCTGTCACCGTGCTCGTCCCACGCCTCCAGGAGAACCCGTGTACACCTCGGTTGCAGACCAGACCACCGACCAGCTCGGCGGACCGCTCAGCGTCCTCGTGCGGCAGAAGCGGGACCATGTGAAGCTCAGTGCCCTGCTCGAGAGGCTGCGCGGAACGTCCGGCGAGGACCAGGCCGGCGTGCTGCTCGACATCTACCGCCTCGTGTTCCCGCACGCCTTCGCGGAGGAATCCGTCCTGTGGCCCGTTCTGCGCAGGGTACTGCCCGACGGCGGTGAACTCACACTGGAGGTCGAGCGCGAGCACCAGGAAGTGAACGAGCTGGTGAAGAAGCTCGAAGGGCTCGAGGACGGCTCCCCGGAACGGGCGGACGTGCTCGGGCGGCTCACGGAGGTGCTCGACGACGACGTGCGCGACGAGGAGGACGCCCTGTTCCCCCGGCTCCAGTCCCGGGTCTCGCGCCGGGAACTGCAGGTGCTGGGCGTCCTCTGGGAGCTGGTGCGGCGCGTCGCCCCGACCCGTGCGCATCCCGTCGTTGCGCGCCGCCCACCCGGGAATGTCGTCGCCGCCCTGCCGTTGTCGGTCCTCGACCGGGGACGCGACGTCGTGGACTCCGCACTCCTCGGTGCTCCGGACCGGCTCGTCCCAGCGCTCCACCGGGTCAGCTCGGGGCTGGCGCGGGCGTCGCACGCCGTCGAGCTGCTGCCGATCATGCGGTCCGGGGAGGACCCCTCCACGCGGTACATCGCCCGCAAGCCCCCGTTCCCCTGGGGGACCGTGGTCGTGTCCGCCGCGGGGTCCGGTTTGGCTGTGGCCGCGGCGTGGCGAGCACTTCGCCGATCGCCCTAGCTGTCGGCCGGCCCGTCCAGTCCGCGCAGCCGCTCCAGCATCCGGTGGCGTTCGCCGAGGAGGCCGTGTGTACTGGGACGAGGTGCCGGGTCCGTCGATGGACCAGCCGGACGTGGACCTGAAAGGATATTCGCCATGGAAGCACGTTGCCCGAGCTGCGGTTCAGCCCTGATCGAACTGGGAGAGGACCAGTGGCCTGCCGAGGGGCCGGTTCCCGCCGGAACCCTCGCCGTCTTCCAGTGCGAGGAGAACCACAGGATCACCGTGGGGCAGACCCAGATCCAGGCGTAGACCCAGATCCAAGCCCGGAGACCTGCCTTCAGGCCTTGAAGCCGTCCGCGTCGTTGATGATGCGTGTCAGCTCGTCCCGCAGTGCCACGGCCTCGTCGACGCTGACTTCGAGGCGCTCGCCCTGTTCGACCCACCCGATGCTGATCAGCGGCCGGCCCTGGCCGTCCGCCGAGGAGGAGAGCCCGACCGCTACCGCGCGGCCGCCCGTGTGCGTCACGTCACCGACGATCATCTCGCCGCCGTCGTCCTCTGCAACTGCCATGGCTCCTCCTCCGGTCCGCCTGTTCCTCCCATGCTAGGCGCGGCCGGGACGGCGGTGTCCACTCTTTCTTCGGACAGCACCGGCGCCGGTCGGACAGCGACGATCGATGGGTGTGCTGGACGAGGCTAGCCGGCGCCGGCCGGGCGGACCGCGAGGTTCGGATGCAGCAGTTCGAAGCCCTCATCGGTCAGCGTGTTCCGGTCCATGTCGTCCGGGAGCAGCACGGCCGTGACCCTGCTGTCACGGATCGTGGCACCGGCCGCTCCGCGTTCGAGCGGGGCGCACTCCAGACCGACGCCGAGACCCTCCTCGACCAGCAGGCAGACCGTGCCCTCGGTCCCGTTCCCATCCACCGGCCTGGCCGCGAAGTACTCGACGCCGTCGCGTTCGGCAAGGAAACGGGTGCTTGCGAGGTCGATGCCGTCGAGGTCCGTCTGGATGGTCAGGATGTCCTGCTCGGTCTGTTCCTGGTCGAGGAGACCGAGCGCCGGGCCGCCGACGCAGCCGGTCAGCGCGAGTACCGCCGTGCACAGCCCGGCAGCCAGGACACGGGAACTGGGCAGGCGGCGCATGGATCTCCTCGATGCGGGTAGGACACGGGTGGGGAACGGTGGGTTCCTTCCCAGCCTAGCGAAGGGCGACTCGTACGCCGGCACCGCTCGAGCTGCGGATCACCGGACTAGCGGATTCCGCTCCGAGCGAGGCCCTGCACGAAGTATTTCTGGAACGCGAGGAACATGATGATGATCGGCGTGATGGAGACCAGCGCCAGGGCCATGATGGCCCCGTAGTCGGCGCCGTACTGTCCCCGCAGGTACAGCAGACCGATGGGCAGCGTGAAGAGCCGGCTGTCCTTGAGGGCGATCAGCGGCCACGCGAAGTCGTTCCACTGGTACATCACCGTGAGCAGCACGAGGACCGCGATGAGCGGCTTGCACAGCGGCAGGACGATCTGCAGGAAGATCCGGACGGTTCCCGCGCCGTCGACCTTCGCTGCCTCGATGAGTTCGTCGGGGATCGCGATGATGAACTGCCGTGCGAGGAAGATGCCGAACGCGGAGGCCGCCGACGGGAAGATGACGGCCCAGAACGTGCCGTAGATGCCGAGTTCGGTGACGAGCCGGAACTGCGCCACCATCAGGACCTGTACGGGGATCATCATGGTGCTCAGCACCAGCAGGAAGATGGCACCCTTGCCACGGAAGTCGAGCTTCGCGAAGGCGTAGCCCGCCAGCAGGTTTCCCGTGACGGTGAGGACCGTGACGATCGCGGTGATGACCACGGAGTTGCCGAACCACGTGGCGGTGGGAAAGCTGCCGAAGACGGTGCGGAAGTTGTCGAGCGTCCACGAGGACGGCCAGATGCGCAGCTCCCGGCTGAAGACGTCCGCGTTCGGTGAGAAGGCGAGCGTGACCATCCAGTACAGCGGGAACATCATGACGAGGCCGACGACGACGGCGGTCACCAGACGCGCGATGGCGGACACGCGCTGGGCAGGCGGAACCCGCTTCACCCGAGGGGCGAAGCTGCCCGGTCCGGTGGAGAGCCCGGCGGTCCTGGTGGACGCGCCGTCGCCCGAGTGGGGGAGTGGGTGGGCCATGGGAGTCCTGTCGTGTGATCGGGGAATGCTATCCGACGGTGTCGCGCGAGCGGTTACCGCGCCATTGGATTGCCGTGAAGCTGAGGGTGAGCAGGAAGATCACGATGCCGATGGCCGCGGCATAGCTCTGGTCGCGCGTGACAAATCCGTTCTCGTAGGCGTACGTGACCAGCACCGACGTCGATCGGCCCGGGCCTCCGCCCGTCATCACGAAGATGGTGTCGAAGACCTGGAACGAGTAGATGACGTCCATGATCAGCAGGAAGAACGTAGAGGGGCCCACGAGCGGCACCGTGAGGTAGCGGAACTGCTGCCAGGAGCTCGCACCCTCGAGCCGTGCGGCCTCGTAGAGTTCCGGCGAGATGCCCTGCAGCCCGGCCAGGTAGATCACCATGTTGAACCCCACGCGGATCCACAGCGTCACCAGGATGATCGAGGCGAAAGCGGCGGATCCCTGCGACTGCCAGGGGATGCCCGCCAGGCCGCCCCCGCGCAGCAGCTTGTTGATGATGCCGGTCGCCTCGTCGAACAGGAGGACACCCATGAGGGCGGTGGCGACTCCCGAGATGACCATGGGCAGGTAGATGAGGGTGCGGAACAGCCTCCGCCCGGGGAGTACGGAGTTCATGAGGACGGCGAGGCCGAGTCCGAGGGCCAGGCTCAGCGGCACGGTGAGAAGCGTGAAGGTCGCCGTGTTGAGCGCCGACCGCCAGAATGTGGGGTCCGTGACGAGGCGCCGGTAGTTGTCGAGCCCCACCCAGCCGCTGGCGCCGAATCCGCTGGACTCCTGGAAGCTGATGAGGAAGGCCCAGGCCAGTGGCAGGAACAGGAAGACCCCGAGGAGGACGAGGTTGGGCCCGAGGAAGCCGTAGGAGGCGAGGGTGGCGCGCTGGCGCCGGGATGCCCTCCCCGGCGCCGCTTCGTAGGTGGCCGCCGGAGAAGGCGGCGGCCCGGTATCGTCGGTCGACTCCTCGCGGGACGAGGTGCCGGCGGACATCAGCCGGCTGCTCCATCGACGGCGGCAGCGATGTTCGCCAGCGTCTTCTCGACCGGCTGCCCCTGCGTGAACGCGGCCTCCAGCTCGTCCCGGAGCTTCGGGTTGATCGTCGCCATTGCGGGGGCGGTGAGCTGCTGGACGTCACCCGGCTCAAGGGTGGTCGCCTGCTCCACGAAGATGCCAGCGATGTCCGGCCTCGTCTGGTAGTCCAGTTTCGTCCCCACAAGACTGTTCAGGGTCGGCAGCTCCATGGCCCGTGCGCAGAAGTCGGACATCTGGTCCGGTTGTGTCATGAATTTCAGGAAGTCGGCCGCAAGGTCCGGATTGCGGGCGTTCTTCGTTGCCACGAGGGCGTTGCCGCCGAGATCGCAGGCTCCGCGCTCGTCGCGCGGAAGGTAGGTGGCGCTCCACTCGAAATCGGTGACGGCCTCATCGAGGCTCGGGAGGACGAAGTTGCCGACGAAGGCCATGGCGGTGGTACCCGCGGAGAACGCGCCGTCAGCGTAGGTGGAGGACTTCACCGAACTGCTCGGAGGCACCAAGCCGTCGGTGAAGAATCCCTGGGTGAAGGAAAGGGCCTTGGTGCCGGCCTCGGACTCGATAGCCGACCCTGTGAGGTCGTCGTTGAACAGCCGCCCGCCCGCCTGGAACAGCCAGCTCAGCCACCGGGTGGAACCGCCCAGCTGCCAGTTGTACACGAAGGGGTAGAGGTCGTCGGGGAGGGAACCGCGGAGCTGCTCGGCCACCTGCCGGAATTCGTCCCACGTCCAGGCCGAATCGAGACTGTCGGGGACGTTCTTGATACCCGCCTGCTCGAAGAGGTCCGTGCGATAGACGAGGGCGGAGGTGTCCGTCTGGTGGGGCACGCCGTAGGGCTTGCCATCGAACTGGATGGCTTCCCACATGGCCGGCAGGAACTCCTCACCGGCCGCGGTGTCGAAGTAGCTGCTGAGGTCCAGGAGCTGGTCCTGGCTGCTGTAGGCTCCGATGGTGCCGTAGTCCACGCGGAACAGATCGGGTGCAGTGCCGGCCTGCAGTTGCGCGTCGATGTTCTGGAAGATCTGTTCGTAGGGCACGAGGTTGAGTTCGACCTTGGCGCCGGAATTGGCTTCCTCGAAGGCCGCGATACCGCGCCGGAAGCCCTCCTCCTCCGCAGGGCTACCCCAGGTCGTGAAGGTGAGGGTGTTCTCCCCGCCCTCCCCGCTGTCGCTGTTTCCTCCGCCCGAGAACCCGGAACAGCCATTGAGGGCTGCCGCTGCTGCCAGGAATCCTGCTCCGCCGAGAATCTGCCGTCTGGAAATGGTCATGGTGTACCTTCCGGGTTCGGGGTGAACACAACCTACAGCACCGCCTCGACGCTGCACAGGGCTGTTGATGTCCGGAGGGGCCTGCGCTATGAAGCCTGCACTGTAGTGCTCACCGCTCGAAGACCACGTGCCCGCCCACGACGGTCAGGCCCACCGCGACCCGACGGCTACCGCGGTGGCCGTGGGGTGGACCGCGGCACCGTCGAAGACGCGCCCATTGGAGACGACGAGGTCAGCCCGCATGCGGCCCTGCGGCAGGGCGATCAGAAGCCGACGAGCGTGTGGGGAACGTAGTGCTCCTCCAGGGCGCGGACCTCGTCCTCCGTCAGTTCGAGCTCCAGCGAGGCCAGGGCGTCCTCGAGATGGCGCGGCTTGCCGACGCCGACGATCGGGGCGGACACCACGGGATTGCGCGACACCCAGGCGAGGGCCACCTGGGCGCGGGGCACGCCGCGCGCTTCCGCGACGGCGCCGACGGCGTCGGACACCCGACGGTCGGAATCCTGCGTGCCGTAGAGGGTCTTGCCGAAGGAGTCCGACTCGGAGCGCGACGTGGTCTCGTCCCACGGCCGGGCGAGCTTGCCGCGTGCGAGCGGGCTCCACGGCAGCACGCCGATGCCCTGGTCCGCGCACAGCCCGTACATCTCGCGTTCTTCCTCGCGGTTGATGAGGTTGTAGTGGTCCTGCATGGTGACGAAGCGGGTCCAGCCGTTGATGCGCTGCAGGTAGAGCGCCTTCGAGAACTGCCAGGCATACATCGACGACGCACCGATATAGCGGACCTTGCCCGCCTTCACGACGCCGTGCAGCGCTTCGAGGGTCTCCTCGAGGGGAGTCTCGGGGTCGAAGCGGTGGATCTGGTAGAGGTCCACGTAGTCCGTCCCCAGGCGCCGGAGGCTGTTGTCCAGCTCCGCCAGGATGGCCTTCCGGGACAGCCCTGCGCCGTTGGGCCCCTCGTGCATCCGGCCGTGGACCTTCGTCGCGATCACGGTGTCCTCGCGGCGCGTGAACTCCGCCAGGGCGCGTCCGACGATCTCCTCGCTGGATCCGTCCGAGTAGACGTTCGCGGTGTCGAAGAAATTGATGCCGGCGTCGACGGCGGCCCGGATGAGGGGGCGGCTCTCCTCCTCCGGCAGGGTCCACGCGTGGTTGCCGCGGTCGGGAGTGCCGTAGCTCATGCATCCGAGGGCGAGCGGCGAGATGTCGAGGCCTGTGGAGCCGAGTTTCACGTAGCGCATGGGTTCCCTTTGCTGGCGTCGGAGGTTCTCCTCCACCCTAGTGCGGCCCGCTCTGTAGAAGGGGAATGGCGACACGCTTCGCTTCGGGAACTGCAGCGGGTAAGGCGGGCGCCCCGGGGATGCGGTTCGCACCCGCGGGGAGCCCGCAGGCAGGACCCTTCCGGGTCCGGCAGGGACCTCCCCCACGGAGCCCCTGCGCTGCCATGGACAAGCCTAGTCCGGATCGGCACTGAAAAAAACCGGTCGGCCGGTTTAGTGAGGGAGGCCTTCGCGGAAGAGGGCCACGAATCGTGGCACGTCGTCCTGCAGATCCCGGGCCACCACTCCCGGCAGCAGCATCTCCCACAGGTCGCCGAGCCGGTCGAGGACGTCCGACCTGCCGGTCAGGATGTTGGAGACCATCTGCACGCCGGTGTAGGCGCCGACGAGCAGGCGGGCGAACGCATCGGCGTCGAGGTCGGGACGCAGGTCACCGTCCTGGATGGCCGTGCGCGCGAACTCACCAAACCGGGATGTCCAGTCGAGGTACGGCTGATGGACATCGTGCCCGAAGGCCGATGCCTCGAACGTCAGCCGGACGCCTGCGCGCATGACCGAATGTTCGATGAGCTGCAGCGCGAATCCGCGGCAGATGAGGATCATCGTCTCCAGGGCTGACCGTCCCAGGGCACGCACCCGGGCACCCTCTGCCGAGGCGATCGCGTGCTGCTCCCCGATCACGGCCGCGGCGAGGTCCTCCTTCGCCGCGAAATGGAAGTACAGCGCCCCCTTGGTGACCCCGGCATGCGTCGCCACCGCTGCAATGGAGGTGCCGCCGTAGCCATGCTCCTCGAACACCATGGCAGCGGCGAGGATGATCGCCGATCGTGTGGCCACGGCACGTTCCTGGGGCGCCACTACGAGCCCCTACCCGACGGACTGCACGCGTCGGTACAGGTGCGGGATCGCAGGGACGGGACGGGGAAGGTGCCCGGCATGGGGGAGGGCCGGACGGGGAGTGCTGCTCGCCTCATGTCCCCATTGTGCGACAGACGGTCCTGGTGTCGGATCGGAGCGCGCCGGGCGTCCCGGACTAGGGCAGGATGGCTACGTGACACGCGCGAACTCCCCTGATACCCCTCGAGCCGCAGCCCGCCCTCGGCGGTGGAGGCCGCGCGTTGCACCGCACGCCGCCGCGGAGTCGCACGGCTCGTCGGTGGCCCGCCGGTTCCGGCCCCACGCCTTCTCCGATGGGCTCAGGGTCAGTGCGGTGTGGACGGGGCGCAGCATCGTCGTCCTCGCGGGCCTGGTGATCCTCTGGTACCTCACCAGGGCGCTGTGGTCGATCATCCTGCCGACGCTGTTCGCGTTGCTGCTGGCCTCTGTCCTTTGGCCGGTCAACCGGTTCCTCCGCAAGGGCCTCCCGAAGGTTCTCGCCGCGCTCGTGACGCTGTTCGGGTTCATCGGCATCGTCGTCGGGATCGGCGCTCTGACCGTCCCGGCCATCGCGAGCGGGATCGCTGATCTCTCGGGACTGGCCCGGGACAACGTGGCCGACCTCACCGATTTCATCGCGCGTCCACCGCTCAACCTGGACGCGGCGAACCTCGACGGCATCGTCGACACCGCCCTGGGGCAGCTGCAGGCGAATGTCGGGAACGTCGTCAGCGGTATCACCACGGGACTGGGCGAACTGACCTCGGGAACCGTCGTCGTGCTGCTGGCGCTCGTCTTCACGTTCTTCTGCCTCAAGGACGGGGACCGCTTCCTGCCGTGGGCGTCACGCTGGACCAACTCCACGGCCTACGCGCATGCCTCCACGATCGCGAGCGGCTCCTGGAAGACGCTGTCCTCCTACATCTTCGCCCAGGCCACCGTCGCGCTGGTCGACGCCGTGTTCATCGGGCTGGGTCTCGTGCTGCTGCACATCCCGCTCGCCATCCCGCTGGCCGTGCTCGTGTTCTTCTCCGCGTTCATCCCGGTGGTCGGGGCCATCGTCTCCGGCCTCATCGCGACCCTCGTGGCCTTCCTCGCCTACGGCTGGCTCACGGCCCTGATCGTGCTCGGGCTGGTGGTGCTCGTGCAGCAGCTCGAGAGCAACTTCATCCAGCCCCTGCTCGTGGGCCGGACGCTCGAAATCCATCCGGCAGTCGTCCTGGCGTCCGTCACGGCGGGCGGCACCCTGTTCGGCATCATCGGGGCGTTCCTCGCCGTCCCGACGACCGCGGTGGCCATCGTGGTGCTCCGGTACCTGCGCGACCTGTCCATCGAGAACCGGCCGGAGACCGGCGTCGCCTCCGGGAATCCCGATGCGGTCCCCGTGAACCCGGCAGACGACGGAGCAGCCGGGCGCATGCAGGACGCCGCCCTGCCCACCAGCGGTGCCGTGGGGCACCGAGCGGAGCCGGGCGATGACTAGGCGGCCCGTGGTGGCGGTGCTCGAGGGTGAACGACCGGTGCGGGGACTGGAGCGCGTCGCGGAACTCGCGGACGTGCGGGTGGCGCAGGCGCAGACCCTGGACAGGGCCCTCGACGGCGCGGACGTGCTCTACCTCTGGGACTACTTCTCCGGGGCCCTGCCCGCCGCCTGGCATGCGGCCGGTTCCCTGCGCTGGCTGCACGTGGCCGCAGCCGGGGTGGACAAGCTCCTCTTCCCCGAACTGGTGGCTTCCGACGTCGTGGTGACCAATGCGCACGGCATCTTCGACCAGCCCATGGCGGAGTACGTCCTCGGCGCCATGCTGTACGCCGCGAAGGGCTTCGGTCCGCTGCACGACCAGCAGCGGGACATCCGGTGGGTGTGGAGGGAGGGCCGCAACATCGCCGGCTCCCGGGCCCTGGTCGTGGGAACGGGCAGCATCGGCCGGCATACCGCGCGGCTCCTGAAGGCGGTTGGGGTGCACGTCGAGGGGGCAGGGCGGACGGCGGTGGAGCACGACGACGATTTCGGCCGGGTGCATGCTTCTGCCGACCTGGCCCGCGTGGTCCCCGGGTTCGACTGGGTCGTCCTCGTGGCGCCCCTGACTCCTGCCACCGAGAACCTCGTGAGCGCCGCTGTGATCGGGGCGATGAAGCCGTCCGCCGTCCTCATCAACGTGGGCCGCGGCCGGCTCGTGGACGAAGCGGCCCTCGTGGACAGCCTGCGGAGCGGGGCACTGGCGGGCGCTGTCCTCGACACCTTCGCCATCGAGCCGCTGCCCCCGGAGAATCCGCTGTGGTCCCTGCCGACGGTGCTCGTCACCCCGCACATGGCGAGCAATGCCGATTCCTGGCTGGACGACCTCGCCGTGCAGTTCGAGCGCAACTTCCTGCTGTGGGTGGAGGGGCGGCCCCTGCCCGGTGTCGTCGACAAGGCCCTGGGGTACGTGCCGTCCGGGCGTTCGTCCGGCGGCTAGGCCGACGCCGTGGCTGCCAGCTCCCCGCGCCACCACTGCACCGTCTCGGCGACGGCGGCATCGAGCGGAGTGGGTGACAGGCCCAGCAGCAGCTGTGATGACGTCGAGTCCATCACGAACGGCCGGTCGAACTGGTAAGACATCTCGGCCAGCTCGCGCATGGACGGCATCACGACGCCGATCGCGCGGAACAGCCAGCCCGGTGTTCCCCTCAGCCGGGGTGCGGCGACTCCAGCGGTCTCCGCGAATGCCTCGACGAGCGCGCGCTGCGTGAGGGCGGGGAGGGTTGGGGCGTGCAGCACCCTGTCGCGGACGCGCGGCAGGTCCGCGGCCGCGATCATGGCGGCTGCCAAGTCGGGGATATAGGTGAACGAGTGCGGTGCATCGGGGCTGCCCACGAGCTGGATCCCGGTGCCGTTCAGCACTGCCGGCACCATGCGCTCACCGGCGTGGGCCATCCGCACCCTCGGCCCGAAGAAGTCCGACGCAACCACCGAGACGGTGTTCGTCTCCGACGCTGCCCGTGCCGCCAGCAGTGCCGTGCGGACACCGCGTTTGCCGCCCTCCGCTGCACGCTCGCTCTGCTCCGTCATGACCTGGTCCGGCCGGCTATAGGAATACAGACTCTCGGGGAATACGACGACGGCCCCCTCCCGTCCTGCGGCCTCGAGCACCACGGACTCGGCCGCCGGCAGTTCCCGCTGCCAGGCTGCCGTGGAGTAGGCGCTTCCGTGGATGCAGTGGAAGACCGCGTCCGCCCCGGCGATGGCGGTTGCGAGAGCGGCGGCGTCGGACACGTCGACGACCAGCTTCTCGACGAGGGGGTGGTCCGGGCCGCTGCCGGAGCGGGTCAGGATGCGCACGGAGTTGCCGCGCTCTGCGAGTTGTTCTGCGATGGTCCAGCCGACGGGTCCTGCTCCGGTGACGATGTACTGGCTCATGGTGCGCCTTTCGGGCGGTAGGAGAGTGAGAGCAGTGCTCTCAGGATCAAGGGTGGCCCCCTTCATCGGCGAAGTCAAGAGCACTGCTCTGAAAAGTTGACACTGCTCTCATGCGGCTGCCACAGTGGCTCCATGCCCGGAACACCGCGCGAACGCGCCCGCGAACAGACGCTCAGCGACATCACCCGGATCGGACGCCGGCAGCTCGGCGAGGTCGGAGCCGCGGCGCTGTCCCTCCGCGCTGTGGCCCGTGAACTCGGAGTCGTGTCCTCCGCGGTTTACCGCTACGTCGCGAACCGCGATGAACTGCTGACACTCCTGGTGGTCGACGCCTACACCGAACTCGGCGACGAGGTCGATGCCGCCGTCGAGGCAGCGGGCAGCGCCGCCGTCGACCGTTTCACCGCCCTCGCCGGAGCGGTCCGCCACTGGGCCGTCCGCGAACCGTCGCGCTATGCGCTCCTCTACGGCAGCCCCGTCCCCGGCTACGCGGCCCCGGCGGAGAGGACCACGTCCCAGGGGACCCGCGTCGTCACGCTGATCGCGCACATCCTGGACGACGCCTGGCGTGCAGGTCACCTCGAGGGCGGACATGCCGGGGCGCCCCCGGAGCTCGCCGCCGATTTCCAGGCCATCCGGGACGAGCTGGCCCTGGCCGCTCCGGACGGGCTCATCGCGGGGACCGTGCAGGCCTGGTCCGCGCTGTTCGGCGCCGTGTCGTTCGAGGTGTTCGGGCAGTACGGGGCCACGACCTTCGCACGTCCCGACGTCCTCTTCGACTACACCGTCCAGCGCCTTGCCGGCCAGCTGGGCCTTCGGCCGTGCGCAACCTGAGAGGTGCCCGACCCGGGAATTAGCGGAGGCCCCGCCGGAAATGAGAGACTTGCCGCTGCCGCCACCCCGCCGACCAGGAGCTCCCGTGCGCATCCGCCTGCCCCATCCGGAGACCCGCAATAGGGCGCGCTCGGTCTGGCTGTTCTTCGCCCTTCTCCATGCGGGGTTCCTCGCGCGGCTACTGCCCTTCATCCTCGGCGGCGGCGTGCTCAGCGACCTCCGGTTCTACCGTGAGTGGGCGTACCAGGCCCTGAACGACGGCGTCTGGCAGGGCATCGACACCGCCTGGGTCTACCCCGTGGGTGCCCTCGTGCCGATGGTCGTGGCCACGGTCTTCGGTCCGTCCCTCTACCAGCTCGCCTGGTTCCTCCTCTTCGCCGGCCTCAACGCCGTCGGCACCGCGGCCCTGATCCGGCAGCGCACGCCGTCGTCGTTCACCGCCGCATACTGGTGGCTTGCGGCCACGGCGCTCCTCGGGCCGGTCGCGGTCGGCAGGATCGACGGCCTGACCGCCCCCCTGGTGGTGGCCGCACTGCTCATCGTCGCCGCACGCCCGTTCGTGGCGTCGCTCGTGCTCAGCGCGGCGACGTGGATGAAGGTGTGGCCCGCCGCCGTCGTGCTCGCGTCGCTCGTGGTTCTCCGACGGGGGCGGCTCCGCATCCTCGGCGCCGGCATCGCGCTCACCGCAGGCATCGCAGGCGTCGTCGCGGCCTTCGGGGATATCCGCAACCTCACCGGATTCCTCAGCGCCCAGGGCGCGCGCGGCATGCAGCTGGAGGCTCCACTGAGCACGCCCGGGGTGTGGCAGGCGATCACCGGGACGTCGGGCGCCTACTTCTTCGAGGACGAGGTCATCAACACCATGGAGGTGCGGGGTGCGCTGAGCGGGCTGGTCGGGGACCTGATGACGCCGCTGCTCGCCCTGACCGTCGTCCTGGTCGCCGCGTTCCTCGCGATCGCGCTCCACCGCGGTGCCGAGGCCGGCGCCCTGCTCGCCACCGGGTCACTGGCCCTCGTGAGCACGCTCGTGGTCTTCAACAAGGTCGGCTCGCCGCAGTTCATGCTGTGGATCGCGGCCGTCATCGCCGCCGGACTCGTGCTCGACCGTGCGGCCGAGTGGCGCTACCCGGCGATCGCCATGCTGGCGACCGCCGGCCTGACCACGCTCGTCTATCCGGTGTTCTACGACGCCCTGCGCTACGAGCTCAATCCCGCCGTCGCCCTCCTGCTCACCCTCCGCAACCTGCTCGTGGTCAGCATCTTCGTCTGGTCGCTGGTGCGGCTGGGACGCCTGACGGCGAAGGCCCGCGTCCCTACGGCCGCCGGCTCGCCCAGGCGCGCCTGACGGGCCCAGCTTTCCCCGCCGCCGCCGGCTCGCCCAGGCGCGCCTGACGGGCCCAGCTTTCCCCGCCGCCGCCGGCTCGCCCAGGCGCGCCTGACGGGCCCGCCTTCCCGCAGTCGCCGGCTCGCCTAGGGGTGCCTGACGCCCTGCCCCGCGAGGACAGCCCGGTAGCCCTCCCGGTACGTCGGGTAGGCGAAGGAGAAACCGGTGGACCGCAGGAGGCTGCTGTCCATGCGCCGGGCGCCACCGCGGGTGTACGACGTCTCGCCGCGCGGCGGCTCCGGCAGGCCGAGTTCGGCGGCGAGGAACTGCAGCACCTCGCCGAGGTCCACGGGCAGTTCGTCGCTGCCGACGTAGATCGGCGCAGGAGACTCGACCTCCGTGGTCAGGTGCACGATCGCCGCCGCGGCGTCGTCGCGATGGATCCTGTTGGTCCACTGGGTTCCGGCGGGTAGGACCGCCGTTCCGCCCTCCACCTGGTCGATCAGGCGCGTACGTCCCGGCCCGTAGATGCCGGAGAGTCGAAGGACCGTGCCGCGGTCCGTCCGGCCCAGGAGCACTTCCTCGGCCTCTCTGATCAGACGGGCAGTCGGCGCGTCACTCTCCGCGGGTGATTGTTCGGTGACCCAGCCGCCGTCGAAATCCCCGTAGACCGCCGTCGAGGAGACGAAGAGGATGCGCCGGGGCGTCACGCCGTCGCGCTCGAGGGCATCCAGTACGTTGCGGGTGGCGTCGACGTACGCACTGCGGTAGGCGGCCTCGCTCCGGTCACCGGCGGCGGTGGCGATGACGACGACGTCGGTGTCCTGCGGGATCGGTGGCAGCGGCTGCGTCAGGTCGGCGGCTCTACCCTCGATGCCTTCGGGGATGCGTTTGGGTGAGCGGCGCCATCCGATCACCCGCTCGCCGCGAGCTGCCAGCCGCAGCCCCACTTCGGTGCCCAGGTCCCCGCAGCCCGCTATCAGCACCGTCATCGCATGTCCGTCCTCACTCCACCGGCCCGTCCTGGTGGCCGGCCAAACGCCAGTCTAGGTGCCTTGCGTGGTCCTGCCGTGCGGGGTGGAGATCGACCTCAGCAAACCGTTGAAGGACAAGCAGGAGGAGATTCCTTTCCTCCAGTTCTTCGATGCGGTCCTCGATTTTGTACTTGGTGAAGATGTCACGGACGTTGTCGGAGAACGCGTTGATGTAGGCGAGGAGATTCTCGCGCAGGTTTCACCGGCCCTGCTGCGTTCGGCGAGCTGGTCGCACTCGAGCCCTTAGCCTTGATGGGCTTGGCCTCCGGCCTTCAGGGTCTCATTCGCGGTAGCGTGACCGGCGGAGCGGCACCCAATGTGATCATGGCGCCACGATGCCTCACCCAGAAGTATCTTGAAGCCGACTCTTTCGTCATAAGTCGACGCCTCTGCTTACGCGACAGGGTGGCAAGACAGGGCCTGCGACCGTAAGGCTGCTGGATCTGGACCGCCGCCGTCGCCGACGACGACTGCGGGCGGTTCTGGGTCACCCGGGACGGCGAGCAACGCACCCTGCGGCCGCAACGCCACGCCTACGAACACCTCACCGAAGAAATCCTGCACCCCGGCAACCCTCTCATGCACGTCTGCGACGTGCCCTTGTGTGTCCACGCCAGTCAGCTGCGGTGACGCTTGTACCGGTGGTGGCGCAGCGGTAAACGTGGATGCGCCGGTCGGGTGGTTACGGAGGCGATCAATTCGGTGATACCAGCCGCAAACATGGTGACGCTCACGATTCGCCTCCTTTCAGATATGGGACTGTGGGGGCCACCACACGGCAGCCCCCACAGGTAGTTGGACTACTGGCGGGAACCGCTATCGGTTCCTGTGCCGCCATGTACGCCTACGAACCGCCATGTGTACGAGCCGTTATCGTTCAGGCTCATACGCAGGTGACCCCACGTATCGCTGAAACGCTTCTGGACGTACGCCGGGCTGGACGTGAACGCCCTCAGGCCGATACCGCCTGTGGATACCTGAAACTGCTGCATCCCATCGGTGGTGCACTGGTCAGCGTTGTTGACCGGGCACGTGCGCTCGTAGTTGTGCTGGCTACCCGAGAGCAGGACCTTCACCCTGTTCTTGTGGAAAACGTCGATCCAAGGCTTGGCCTCCGTGAAGCGGCTGTGTGAGGACGTGTTCGACGTGAAGTACGGGTCGTGGTAGACGACTGCCAGGTGCTTCCCCCGAGCCTTGGCGGCTGCAAGGTTGGCGTCAATCTCGGCTGTCATCGCCTGAGCACGTATGGCGTTGTAGCGCCACGCTCCGGTGGGGGCGAACAGGATGTGCCAGTTGCCCTTGTCTACGGAGTACCACTCGTGAGCGGCCTGAAAACCTGCCGCCGTGCCTGAGCCTTTAGCGTTCGTGCGGGTCGGGTCAGTGCTGGTGGCCGACTTGGCGGTGCTTCCACACGCACCGTCCATCCACTTGTCGAACTCGGCGTTACGTCCGGGCTCGTGGTCGTGGTTCGGTCCAGCCGTCCACAGGGTCTTCGCCTTTACGGGACCCCATCCTGCGGCTTCCCACTTGGCGAACGTGTCACCCGTGTAGCTACTGTTCGTGCAGTTGCCGGCGCTGTACTGGAAGTCACCGATACCGATGAAGTTGTCGAGCGTCCCATCGGCCAGTCCCGCCTTGATGCTGCTGGCGTTCTTGCCCGAAGCTGAGGTCGTTGATGTGTTGCCTGACGGATTCATGTCACCCACGGCGGCGAAGTCGAACGACCCTCCTGTCGAAGGAGGCGGCGTCGGGGTAGGCGTAGGAGTCGGCTGCGTGATGGTTGCGGGGTTGTGGACGCGGACCCAATCGACCCGCATTTCACCTGCACCGTTAGCGGAGCTGTTCGGGAACCAGTCAAGCTGCAGAGTCTGGTGCATCGGGCCGGGAGGCTGATGGCCGGGCGTCTTGTCCTCGAACCACTTCACACCATCCACGTATCCGACAATCCCGGCTGGGGACCAATCGACCGCGTAGTTGTGGAACTGGCTAACATCGAGGGCCTTCGACCCTGAGGTCTGCAGGTTGTCACACGAGTAGTGGTTGAAGAACTTGATGACGTTCCAGTCGCCGGTTGTCTCAGCGAAATCAACTTCACCGTCGCACGGCCAGTTCCCACTGTCAGGCCAGAGGATGCTGACCATGTGGTACTCGTCGTCGCCTGAGCCTGCGGCCCTGACTTCCCAACGCCCGTACATCTGGTTGGCGAACTTCGCGCTCATCCCGGCTGTCGTACCATCCGGGGTGCCAGTCAGGACTGCCTTCGTCCCGTCGACGGTGACCTGCGCTGGGCTGCGGAGCCCCTTACCTGCGTGACCAGCCGAGTTGTAGACACTCCATTTAGCGGCGTCAGGCGCTCCTGTGTAGTTGAACTCGTCCCCAGCTACCACAGGACCCCAGTTCTGGGTGGAAGCAGCTGTCGTACCATCACCCGTTAGGGGATGAGGAGGCGTTGTCGGGGTGGTCCCGGTCGGCTCTGTGGTGATGACGAGCTTCGGGCGGAGAGCGGGGTCAGGGGACTCGTCGGACTTGAACCCGATCCACTTCTGGGCATCCGATTCGAGCTTGAAGTTGTTCGCCCCAGCCACCGTAGCGGCTGTCACGTCCCACTCCACCCACGAGCTACCTGCGAAGCCACCAGTCTTGCCCAGCCACGTCCCACGGGCGGGTGCGTTGTTCCACGTAACACCCGTCTCGGTCCAGTCGCCGGTCGTCTTGTGCACGTTGACGAACTCAGTGGCCGTTGCGCTCGCCTCTGAGTAGGCCCGGAGCTTGGCGGACACGATCCGCTCTCCTGCCGGTACGACCACATTGAACTTGAGGAGGGCGTTGCGCCGCATGGAGTTGCGGCCCTCTGTGCTCCAACGGACGCTGTTGCCGTAGTTCGTGGTCGGGAAATCGGCCTGAACGTACGTGTCCGCTACCGGAGCGATGGAGATTGGTGCGCTTACCGCTGCACGAGTCCCTTCAAATGTTGGTGCTGAGCACCCTGTGGCAACCAACGCCGACAGGGCGACCACGGTCAATAACTTCCTCATAGAGAGGACCGATCAAGTAGAGCGCTTGTTGATTTTTTAATGACGTTCACTTTCTGATGGGCATGGCTGAGAAAGCCACGCGAACAAGCTGACGCCTCCCCAGACGACACAGCACCATGAAGGGCCCCGGAGCGTTGTTCCACGAGTGGATGAGACCGCAGCGCCGGGCTTTCAGAACTAGGTGATTGAGATGTGACCAGTGTTACCCGTGGTCCTGGAGTGAAGAAATACTCAGACGGCCAGGAGAGCCAATATTGTGCAGATACTGCGTCCGCCTTTGACAAACGAAAGGGCGGCCCCCGTGCGCGTGGCCGCCCTGCTGTACATCACGAGCCCAGGGGCTGCGGGCTTCCGCCCACGCTGTCCTCGCTGTTATTGGTGACGACCCGCAAGAAGTCGGTCAGCGCACCCCAATCCGCCTCGAGGTTATTCACCTGCTCCTCATCCACCGCTATCTCGGCATGCAGGTTAGTCGAGCCCGACCTGATGAGGACATGCGCGCGTTCGCTCGGCTTGAATAGTCCATGCCGAGTTCAGCGCTTGCCCCGTTCGGGGTCATCTTGGATATGTCGTTCGACAGTGGTTCCCGGCTCGGTGACATCCCGGGCGTGACCGTGATGCGGGTACCGATGGCCATGATGCCGGAATTCGAGCTCACCGGGGGTGAGAAGGTTTGGTCGTTGTCGAGGCCGGCAGTGGTTACGCATTCCAGGAGCGAGCAGATAGATGACTGGAATCGACACTCCGCGACTGCCGAGCGAATTAGTTCTTGGCTCTCTGAACACAACCGCGAACTCATCGGCGGCGTTGGATGGAGTAGCACGGGTGCAGACGACATGTCCAACGTGCGGCCTGCGCCCAGTGTGGCTGCACGCTGACTCTGGGACGATCTAGAGAGCGTCGGGCTTGGCAGCGGTACCTTTCCCCAGCTTCGTTGATCGTCCCCCGCGTAAACCGCGAGGACGTCCACCACAGGATGGGACCTGCGGCTTACCAGTCCGGCATCGTCCTAGTCCGGGCTCCTGACCATTCCACGAACAGGTGCCGTCCCTCGGACCAGGACGGAATGGGCGCTCCAGAATGACGTTGCCACTTCTCCAGCGAGCAGATCTGAGTAGTGTTCGGGCTATGGGCACCATCATCCAGACCGTTGACCTGCACAAGCACTTCGGCAGGGTCCGCGCGCTCGACGGACTCGACCTCGAGGTCCGCCGCGGCGAGATCCACGGATTCCTCGGGCCCAACGGTGCGGGCAAGTCCATCACCCTCCGAATCCTGCTGGGCCTGGCCAGGGCCACGGCCGGCACGGCCCGCGTCTTCGGTCTCGACCCATGGGCGCAGTCAGTGCAGGTGCACCGCCGCCTGGCCTACGTCCCCGGTGACGTGCGGCTGTGGCCCAATCTCTCCAGCGGCGAAACCTAGGTAGCTCGCCAGCCATCGCATCCGGCCAACGGAGGCGGCAAGCAGTAGTTCCGCGGTGCCGCCCGCCTCCTCCTGGCGCAGCCGGAGGATCGCCTTGGTGCTGGGAGCGGCCTCGGTGGTGCTGGTCATGGTCCTGACGGCATTCGGCGCCTGGGTCTCCCTGACCGTCTCGCACGACACCTCCGTGGAGGGGTGGACCGTGTGGGAGACAGCCGCGGCCCAGCTTCCCGCAGCACTCATCTACCTCGCCGTCCCCGCGCTGGTGTTCGTCCTCCGACCCTCGGCCACCATCGCGATGGGCTGGGCACTCCTGGGAGCCGGCGTCGTCCTCGGCATCTTCGGTGGGATGGTGGGGCTGGACCAGGATGTCCGGAACATCTTCCCGTTCTCCCACACCCCTGCGCCGGACGGTACTACGACGGGCTGGACCGGTGTGTGGTGGATGCTCGGCATCGCTGTCCTTGCCGCTCTCACGTCCCTCCTCGGCATAAAGCGGCGGGAGATCACGACGGCATGAGGGCGGCAGGAGGCAAAGGTCGCTAAGGGGTCCCGGGATGGTGAATCTCCTGCGGACCGAGTGGCTCTGGGCCTCGCGCTACTGCTTGCCGTACTTCCGGTGGACTGCCTGCTTGCTCACCCCGAGGCACTGGGCGATGGCCTCCCATGACAATCCGGCCTGACGGGCGCTCCGGACGAGGCCGGCCTCTGCACGCCCTACCTCCCGGTGCAGTTCAGCAATGACCTGCAGGGACTCAGCGGGCCCCTTACCATCCATCGATCCAACGAGTGTCTTCAATCCCTCCACCTCCATTCGTCAACACTAGTTGACACTCGGGGGAGAGGCAAGGGCTCGTGGTCCGGTCCGGCTTCTGTGCACTGCGACCCCTTAGTCGCGTCCGGGGTCGGAGCCGTCCGCTCTAGTCGCGGATCCGCACCGCGGTCTCCCGCAGGTACAGGTCCACGCGCGTGTAGGCGTCACGGGTCAGGGCCTTCCAGAGTTCGACGGCGAGCCGCGGGTCCTCCTTCTCGACGGTCCGGATGGCCTGTGCGGTCAGCACCTTCACGTGCACCGTGTCCAGCGCCTTCACCGTGGTCTCCTGCCGGTTGTCGCTGCCCAGCGCCAGTTCGCCGAAGGTCATCCCGGCACTCAGGGTGGTCAGCTTGAGGCGCTCGCCGGAGGGCCCGGGGACGGAGGTCACGATCTTGCCCGAGAGGATGAAGAAGACGCCCCCGAAGGACTGCCCGACCCTGCGCACCACGTGGCCCTTCTCGTAGGTGCGGTCCTCCATCCGGCGCGTGAGCGCCTCGACATCTTCGGCGCTGAGGGGGCTCAGTGCAGGGCACTGCGCCACCTCCACCTCCGACGGGAGGATGAGGTCCCCGCCGTACCGCGTGATGAGTTCGTTCTCGCACCATTCGACGGCGGCGGTGCGCGTATCGAAGGTGGGCACGGGTCGGTCGACGTCCCGGAAGGTCTCCGCCAGGGTGCCCTCGCCGTCGATCAGGACCAGCTCGCGGTCCACCTTCGCCAGGTTCTCGCGGCACTGGCCCAGCAGGCGGAGGGAGACGTCGGCCACCTCGTCCACCCGGCGCAGGTCGAGGATGACGAAATCGACGTCATCGTCCAGGCTGCTCAATGCACGCACCATCGACTCGGTGCCGGCGAACAGGAGATCGCCGTTGAGTTCGATCACCATGGCGCGGTGCCCCTGGTCACGCAGGACCTCCATCGCCTCGTCGGTCCGACGGATGCCCGAGGGTGCGGCCGTGATGTCGTAGGTGGCCCGGATGGCGGACCGCCCGGCCCGCGCCGCACGCACGAAGTGCAGTTCCATGTCGCGGGACAGCCGCTGGCTCGTGGCCATGCCCCGCACGCTGCTGCCGTGTTCGTCGAGCGGTGGCGAGTACACGGCGAGGCCCACCTGGCCGGGCAGGACGGCGATGGTGCCGCCGCCCACTCCACTCTTGGCCGGCATGCCCACGGTGCTGATCCACGATCCGGCGTCGTCGTACATGCCGCACGTGGTCATCACGGACAGGACCCTCTCGACGGCCAGCAGGTCCATCGCTTCGACACCCGTCAGCGGGTTCCGCCCGGAGTTGGCGAGCGTCGCCGCCATGACGGAGAGGTCGATGCAGTTCACCATCACCGAGCACTGCCGGAAGTAGTCCTCGATGACGGGCGTGGGGTCGTCCTCGATGATGTCGAAGGACCGCAGCAGGTAGGCCAGGGCACGGTTGCGGTGGCCGTGCTCGAGCTCGGACCGGAAGATCTCCTGGTTGACGCCCAGCTGCCGGCCCGCGAACTGCGAGTACGTGTTCACGATGCGCCGGAAGCGCGTGTTGCCGCCCCGGGACTGGACGAGCGAGGTCGCCGTCAGGGCGCCGGCGTTGATCATCGCGTTCGAGGGGCGTCCGCTGCCCGGTGCCAGCGAGATCTCGTTGAAGGAGTCGCCCGAGGGCTCCACGTCGACCTTCGCGTCGACCGCCTCGATCCCCAGGTCCGACAGGGCCAGTCCGTACGTGAAGGGCTTGGAGATCGACTGGATGGTGAACTCCTCCCGGGTGTCACCGATCTCGTACATGTACCCGTCGACGGTGGTCAGGCAGATGCCGAAGTTGTCGGGATCGACGTTCGCCATCGCGGGAATGGTGCTGTAGGGCTTCCCGTCCCGCAGATCGGAGATCTCCCGGTGGATGGTCCTGAGGTAGCTTTCGATCGGCGATTCCATGCTGTCCACCCTACGGGGACGGCAGCCGCGCCTTCCCCGTGCACAGACCGTCAGCGGGTGCGCAGCGTGTGGCGGATGGAGAGCACGAAGAGCTGGACGACGGCAGTGGCGACGCCGAGGAAGATCAGGGGCGGGGCGGCCGCCACCGTGTAGTTGAACCAGGGGTTGCTGTAGGGCGTGCCCATCTGTCCCTGGGCGGACTGCTCCACGTACTGCTGCTCGTACATCATCGGGGCCGAGAGGAAGTACACCCCGAGGGCCACGAGCAGGGCCGCGACGACCCAGGCCCAGACATCGAAGGGATTGCGGGGCGGCGTGCTGGGCTCTGGCTGCCCGGGTGCTTCGGAACCCACCTCGCGGATCACCGAGGGGGCAGCGGCATCTTCTGCCGGCCGGGGCAGTGCTGGCGCGTGCGGCGCGGGAGGCACTGCCCGGGACGCGGCCTCCGCGGCCCCGCGCTGGTAGATCCCGTCGTAGCGCGGGTCGTACGTGTTCTGCATGCGGTCGCTGACCATCGGTTTCCCCCCTGGAAGAACGAATGCCAGTAAAGCACGGGCGGCGTCCGTTCGCCCCCTGCACAGCAGCGCAGGGCCGGCCGCCCCGGACGGCGCAGCTAGACTGGCGAGCCGGTGCAGTCGCATCGACGACGGATATACGACGCGATGTTCCGGAGGGACCATGGTCAGGAAAACACTGGCGAGCGCCACGAACGCCCCGCGACTTTCCCTGCGGGCACCGCGGGACGTCTCCCGGGTCGAGGAGCCGCACCTGCTCGACGGCGACCACCGGGAAGGGGAGCTGTATGAACGCGCATCCTTCGACGGCGAGGAGCTCGCCGGGATCACGCTACAGGAGTGTGTGCTGCAGGGAGTGTCGCTCAACGACACCGAGCTGCGCGGCGCGCGTTTCATCGAGTGCGCCTTCGAGGACCTCTTCGCACCGGTGTTCCGTGCTCCGCGGAGCAGTTGGCGTGAGACGTCGCTGCGGAGCACGCGGTGGGGTTCGGCGGAGCTCTACGACAGCCGGCTCGACGGCGTGCACCTCGACGGCGGCAAGCTCGACTACGTGAATTTCCGCAGCGCCCAGCTGACGGATGTCCTCGTGAGCGGGTGCATCATCGGGGAACTGGACCTCACGGGCGTGCGGGCGAACCGGCTGGCGCTGCAGGACTGCACGATCGGCACGCTCACGCTGGACGGTGCCCAGCTGAAGGACGCGGACCTCCGCACCAGCAGCTTCCGGGGCATCAGCGGCCTCGATGGCCTGCGCGGCGCCACGATCGACGAGTACCAGCTGCAGCTGCTGGCCCCGTTCCTCGCCGACAGCATGGGCCTGCGCGTCGAGGGCTGACGGGTGCGAGGGGCCGGGCGTCAGGCCCGGCCCGGGTCACTCCGAGAAGGTGTACCGGCCTCCGGAGACCGGTGCCGGGGTCGGCGTCGTGACGTAGGTCCCGCGGTGCGTCGGCCGCGTGGGTGCGCCCAGCGTCACATAGGTCCCCTCCATGCCTGAACGACGGGGACGGCTCGATACGTAACGGCCGCCCAGAGGCGCGAAGGTGGCGGGAAGGGTCGTGGCGTCCGCCGTGGAACGGGTTGTGGCGCGGTCGAGCAGTGACATGGTGTCTCCTTTGATGTGTGCGCTGGGCACGGAATGGGGCACGGGCGCTATCTCGCTCCCGCGCCTGATTTCTGGCAGCGTCGAACGGCGGTCCTTGCTGGACCCGGCCGCAGTGGACCAGCCGCCTGACGGCTGCCTAGACGGGGATGGCGTCCGACGGCGGGTTCTGGCACTCCTCGCAGAGGCCAGTGAAGGTGACATTCGCTGTGAGGACGGCGAAGCCCGATGTATCCGACGGAGCGAGGCATGGCGCCTCACCCACGACGCAGTCGACGTCCCTGATCGCGCCGCACCGGATACATACCAGATGGTGGTGGTTGTCACCCACCCTGCACTCGAACAGCGCAGGCGACCCCGGGGGATCGAAGCGCCGGACGAGTCCTGCGCCGGTGAAGACGGCGAGGATGCCGTACACGGCCTGGCTGGACGAACCGTTCAGGACGGCGCGTACCACCGCCGTCACCTGCTCCGTACTCGAGTGCGGGTTGTCCTGCACTGCCTGCAGCACCGCGAGGCGCGGTGCCGTGACCTTCAGTCCCGCCGCCCGGATCGACGCGCGGAGCGCGTCCGTCCGCAAGTGCTGATCGGCGGAAGTCCCCATGAACTCAGTTTATTTGTTGTTTTGATTTGTACAAAACAAATGCCCCGTTAGATCGGTCACGCCTCGAAGATAACGGCGCTCTTTACATCCGGTGCCGGCCCTCTTCTCGTGTCACTCGGATTCTGCAGTGTCTAGGTGGGATCGGGGGTAGCCCGGCCCCGCCGGGTGACCCGGACCTGGCGGGTGGGTAGGTCCGGAAGGGTGCCGGTCGGCGCTGTAGTCCCGAGCGGGGGCAGCAGGCGTCGCCGGGGAGTTCGGGCGGGTGGGGGATGCGGGGGGACCCGGTGGCGAGAAGGCGGTCGGTGGAGCGGGCTGCACGGGCGGCACGTACGACTCCGTCGGCACGACGACGCGCTGGGGGGACGATGCGGGTCGCGTCCCGTAGCGCGAGGGATCGTACTGCGACGGATCGTGAGCGGCCGGCGTAGTGTGGGGCAGTCCATGCTCCTGTGCCCAGGGGTTCCGGCCGTCCGGTACCCCCTGATGTCCGGACGATGTTTGCGTGCCTGCACCGGCAACCACATACGCACGGTAGGGGTGGGCAGACTGGATTGCGGGCTGCGGAACGACCGTGCGGGTCCGGTCGATGCCGCGGCGGTTCGCGAGGCGGACGATGACTCCAGCGGTCACCGCCATGGTCGCCACGGACACGAGGAGCCCGCTCACGGATCCCTCGGTGGAGTTCACGTCGACCAGCCCGAAGGCGCCGAGCACGAAGATGGTCATGTTGTTGATCGCATGGACCGCGATGGCCGCTTCCAAACCGCCGGTGCGCCAGCTGATCCAGCCGGCGAAGATGGCGAAGATCGCCACGTCGGCCTGGCCGAGCGGTCCGTAGACGTGGCCGAGGACGAACAGCGGCACGGGCAGCAGGATCGCGAAGGCGGGGTGGCGGAGCCAGCCGCCGATGGCCTGCATCAGGAAGCCGCGGAACACGTACTCCTCGGCCGCAGCCTGAAAGGGGACGGCAAGGATGGAGAGGACCAGCAGGACGAGCAGGGTGGACGTATCCTGCTGCACGGGCGCCGCTGCGGCCTCCTCCGGGGAGAGGAAGCCGAGAACGGTCGAGATGCCGAGGCTCACCAGGAACACGGCCAGGGCCGCGGCGGCGCACACGCCCAGCCACCGCCAGCGGATACGGCCGGCCACGGACGAGAGCAGGCCGATGGGCCGGGGTCCCGTGATCAGCACGGCGAGCGCGAGCGCCGGGATCATGAGGATCAGGGAGACCAGGGTGAAGGCGAAGATCACGGGGTCGCTCATATCGATCGCCGCCGCCGCGTCCAGGTACTGCGAGACGTCCGCCGACGTACTGAGTGCCACGATCGCTCCGGCGATCAGCAGGACCACCGTGAAGACCAGGTAGAGAGCGACTCCGAGCAGCGCCGTGAGGAGCGTTTTCCACCAGCGGTACTGCGGCGACGAGCGGGCCAGGCGGTGGAATTCGAACTGCTGGTCGAGCTGTTGCATGCTTCTACCGTAGTGCGGTTTCCTTGGCGCTTCCTGCGACTGCTTCCTTGCGGTCCCGACGGTGGCGGAGGTGGCCCAGGAGGGTGACGACGGCGGAGAGCAGTGCGGAGACGGCCACGCCGAGCCAGAGGTCCACCTTCAGCGTGAGGGCGCCGATGACGGCCCCGGCCATGATGAGCGCGATGGCGGAGAAGCGCCGCGCCCAGAAGGGGCTCTTCCCGCCGGCGAGCCGGGAGTCCGAGGCGAGGCCCGTGATCGTGGAGGTGACGACGACGGTGGTGATCTCGGCGACCTTCAGGCGTTTCGCCGTCGCGGCCTGGATGCCCATCATGGTCGCGAGCACCGATGTGGTGATACTGCCGAGCACCTCCTCGGCCTGCACGTCGACGAGCGCGACGTACACCGCGAGGGCGGTCAGCCCGAGGGCCACCGTGAGGAGCGTGCTCGAGGTGCGGCCCGACCATCCCTCCGGCCCCTTCCGCAGGACACGGCCGGCGAGTGCCGCTCCGACCATGAAGAAGGCGAGGGCGAGCGCGGGCCGGAGGACGGGCAGGCCTGTGCCACCCGTGAAGGCCATACCGAGGAGGACGACGTTGCCCGTCATGTTGCCCGTGAACACGCGGTCGAGGCCGAGGTAGCCGACGGCGTCGATGACGCCGGTCGAGAACGTCAGGCTGAGCATGAGCCAGAGATGGAGCCGGTCCGTCGCCACGCGGTTCTTCACGATGATGTCCCTCGCCTACGGTCTTGCCGCGAATGTATACGACGCCTATCGTCGTGGAGTCGATTGTATTCAATCCGCACCTGCCCATGAGAACGCTCCCGCCGCTTCGCATGATCGTCCTGGGCGCTCCCGATGAAAGGTAGCCGATGACGTACACCTCCCCTCCCTCCTTCACCACGCGGCCCACCCTCCAGGGCACCTTCGGCATGAGCGCATCGACGCACTGGCTGGCCACAGCATCGGCGCAGGCCGTGCTGGAGCGCGGCGGCAACGCGTTCGACGCCGCCGTCGCCGGAGCATTCGTCCTGCACGTCGTCGAGCCGCACCTCAACGGACCGGGAGGCGACATGACCGGCGTCTTCGCCACGGCCGAGGAGCCGGGCCGGCCCGTGGTTCTCATGGGGCAGGGCCCTGCACCGGCCGCCGCCACCCGGGAGCACTACCTCGAGGAGGGCCTCGAACTCGTCCCGGGCGCAGGGGCCCTCGCCGCTGCGGTCCCGGCCGCCGTCGACGCCTGGCTGGTCCTGCTGCGCGATCACGGGACGTGGGAGCTCGGGGACGTCCTGGCCTTCGCGATCGGCTATGCCCGCGAGGGCCACCCCGCCCTCGGGCGCGTCGGAGCCACTATCGCGGCCGTGGCGGACCTCTTCACCGAGCACTGGCCCACGTCGGCTGCCCTCTGGATGCCGGAGGGCAGGCCGCCGCGCGAGGGCGAGGTCATCCGCAACGAGGCGTACGCCCGCGTCCTCGGGTCCCTGGTCGCGGCGGCTGCCGACGGCGTGACGCGGGCCGAGCGCATCGACGCCGCCCGCCTCGAGTGGCGCACCGGACTCGTGGCCCAGGCAGCCGCCAAGTTCGTCCGGACGCCCCACCGGCACTCCTCCGGGCTGGACCACGCCGGCGTCCTCACCGTCGAGGACTTCGCCGGCTTCGAAGCAGAGTACGAGGAGGCGACAACCCTCGAGTTCCGCGGCCACACCATCGCCAAGACCGGCCCCTGGGGCCAGGGCCCGGCGCTGCTGCAGACCCTCGCCATCCTCGACGGGTTCGACGACGAGCGCCTCGATCCGTCCACCGCGATCGGCGCGCACACCATCCTCGAGGCGCAGAAGCTCGCCATCGCCGACCGGGAGGCGTACTACGGCGACGCCGACGTCCCCCTGGACTACCTGCTCTCCCAGGAGTACGCCGCCGAGCGGCGTGCCCTCATCGGGGACGAGGCCTCGCTTGAGTTCCGGCCCGGGAGGGTCCCGGGCTTCGAACCCTTCACCCCTCCGCTGCGGGTCGACTACACGCCGCCTGCCGCCGGCGGCAGCCGGTTCGCCGGGGTGGGCGAACCGACGGTCTCGCGCAGCGGGGAGACGCGCGGCGACACGTGCCATATCGACGTCGTCGACTCGCAGGGCAACATGGTCTCCGCGACACCGAGCGGAGGCTGGCTGCAGTCCTCACCCACCATCCCCGAGCTCGGGTTCTGTCTCGGCTCCCGGCTGCAGATGACCTGGCTGGAGGACGGCGCGCCGTCCACGCTGCAGCCGGGCAAGCGGCCCCGCACCACGCTCACCCCGACGCTCATCCTCAAGGACGGCCAGCCCGTCGTCGCCCTCGGCTCACCCGGTGGCGACCAGCAGGACCAGTGGCAGCTGCTCTACATCCTCCGCACCATCGTCGGAGGTTACACGCCGCAGCAGGCCATCGACGCACCGTCCCTCCACACCACGTCCATCCCCGGCTCCTTCTGGCCCCGCACCTGGGAACCGGGCGGTGCCGTGGTCGAGGACCGGCTGGGCGAGGACGTCATCGCGGACCTCGAACGCCGGGGCCATGTCATCACCCGGGCGGGGGACTGGGCCCTCGGCAGGCTGTCCTGCGTCACCAGGGACTCCGAGACCGGCGTGCTGTCCGCCGCCGCCAACCCGCGGGGAGCACAGGGTTATGCCGCAGGACGCTGAACACCGGACGGGCGCGGCGTTTGCGGCCTGAGCAGGACGCCGCAGCGCCACAGCGCGTCCTCGACGCCATCCGCCGCGACATCATCTTCGGCGCACTGCATCCGGGCGTCCGGGTCACGGAGGCCGCGCTGGCCGCCAAGTACGGGGTGTCGCGCGTGCCTGTGCGGGAGGCGCTGCGTGCGCTGGAGGCGGAGGGCTTCGTCGAGTCGAAACCCTACGCGGGTTCCACGGTGGCGGAGATCCCGCTCGACGACGCCGAGGACCTCTTCGCCGTCCGGCGCGTCATCGAAGCGACGATCGCACGGCGCGCGGCACGCCGGGCGGCAGCGCAGTTCGCGGCCGATGCACCGAGCACGGAGTGGTTCTCCGCGCGGCGTGCCCTCGCGGACATCCTCGACGACGGAGACCGCGCCGTGGCGGCCGACGCCCTCGGGGACCTGCCCGAACTGAACATCCGCTTCCACCTCGGGGTCGCCGAACTCAGCGGCAGCGCCTCACTGACCGCGCTCCTCCGGCAGATCTCGGGGAAGATCGAGTGGCTCTACGCCGCCGACGTCGACAACCGCGGGAAGCAGTCGTGGGGGGAGCACCGGCCGATCCTCGCGGCGATCGACGCGGGGAACGAGGCCGAGGCGGAGCGGCTGATGGCCGGTCACGTGGAATCCTCGCAGCACGGATACATGGAGCGGTTCTCCGCGCCGGATCGGCCGGCCCCGGGTGCGGCCTCCTCGAACTGAGCCTCCTCGAACGGGCAGTCGGACGGGGCAGCGCCGGACCGGACAGCCCGGTGGGCAGCGCCGGGACTACAGGAACGGGCGCAGCGGAGCGAGGATGAGTTCGCTGGCGCGGGCCACGAGGTGGCGGCTCTCCCATTCCTCCCGGGTCAGCTGCCGGCAGTTGGAGGAGTCCACCGCGAAGATCTCCTCCATGGTCGCCGCGAGTGCGCGGTCGAAGATCTCCAGGTTGATCTCGTAGTTCCCGGTGAGGCTGAGGCGGTCGATGTTGGCGGTACCGACCGTGCTCCACTCGCCGTCGATCGTCGCCGTCTTCGCATGGATCATCGAGTTCTGGTACAGCAGGATCTGCACCCCGGCGCCGATCAGCGCCGAGTAGAAGCCGCGGGACAGCCAGTCGGAGACCACGTGGTTCGATTCCTCGGGCAGGATCACCCGGACGTCGACGCCCCGGCGGCTCGCCCGCAGCAGGGCGTCGAGGATCTGCCGGTCGGGGATGAAATACGCCATCGTGATGAAGATGTGCCGGTCGGCCCGGTTGATCGCGTCCAGGTAGACGCCGCGGATCGGGAACACGAGGTTCGCCGGGATGTTGTTCACCGCCCGGATGCGCGGCTCCCAGAAGGAGGCGCTGAGGTCGGGGAGTTCGGGCCGGCGCGGGATGGCGCGGAAGTTCCAGAAACTGACGAACGCCTCCCGGAGCTCCCAGACCGACGGCCCGCGGATCTCGAGGTGGGTATCGCGCCACTTCGTCGCGTAGTCCGAGCCGATGTTGTACCCGCCGACGAACCCGACCTCGTCGTCGACCACGAGCACCTTGCGGTGGTCGAAGCCCGTTCCGCGGATGTTCGTGAAGACGATCGACGGGCGGACGACCGGGAAGCGGTAGGTGTTGACGAGCGGATGGAACCTGTAGAAGAAGGGGTTGACTACGAGGTTGGCGAAACCGTCGTAGATGACGAAGACCTTCACGCCACGCTCCGCAGCGCGGTTCACGGCGTCCCGGAAACGGGTGCCGACGACGTCGCCCTTCCAGATGTAGGTCTCGAGCAGGACCTGGTGCTCGGCCCTGTCGATCGCCGCGATCATGGCGTCGTAGAGGTCCTCGCCATAGGTGTAAACCGTCGTCTCCGTGTCGGCGATCGTCGTTTTGAACGTTCCGGGCTGGGGGAAACCCGGACGCCTGGTGCGCTGACGCTTCTGATATGTATCCACGCCCACAAGCCCGGCGATGACCACCGCCTGCGCCGAGAAGAGCGCGATCGCGGCACGCTTGACCGTGCTGCGGGCGAAGCCCATAACCGTTTGATGCTTCAGCCAGCCCATGCGCCCAGCGTATCGCCCCCGGCCGGGCCGGGTGTCGTCACGACGAGAGCGCCTAGTGACCGCCGACTGCGATAGCCTGCGCCACAGCGGACTCCACGCCGCCGCTCCAGGGGAAGCCGTGTCCCGGCAGGACGGACCGGGCCCCGGTGGAGCGCAGCCCCTCGAGGGAGCGCAGGGCGGTCGCGGTGTCGGCGGTCGCCGCGCGCGCGACGACCTGCGGACCGGGATGGCCGGTATAGGGGTCGAGTGTCACCAGCGCGTCCCCGCTGATCACGGACTCGCGGTCGGGGAAGTGCAGGGCGCAGTGGCCCTTCGTGTGCCCGGGCGTCGGGACCAGAAGCGGAGAACCGGGCAGGGCCGCGGCGGCCTCAGGAGTGAGCGGGAGGATGTCCGGCACGCCCTTGACGGCAAGGGCTCCCGCCGCGCTCATGCGCAGCAGGCCGGGAATGGCGCGCGGATACCGGACCGGATACAGGAAGGGGGAACGCTCGTGCTCGTAGCTGTAGGGGTGAGCGGCGATAAAGGCGTCGTCGGGGTGGCAGTACACGGGGATCCCGTACTTCGTCCTGAGGTGCTCCGCCGTGCCCACATGGTCGAAGTGACCGTGGGTCAGGACGACGGCACGGATATCCTGAACGGACCTGCCGATGCGGGAGAGCGCCTGCAGCAGCAGGGCCTTCGAGCGGGGCAGGCCGGTGTCCACCAGCAGGACACCGTGGTCGTCCTCCACCAGGTAGACGTTGGTCCGCGCATGCTCCAGGTAGTGGATCCCGGGAGCGATATCCGTCCTGATCATGCCTCTCCTTCCGTCGTCGCCTGCGTCCGACCCTAGGCGCGGCGGGGCGCGGCAACAAGGGAGCACCAGGGCGGCCCCGCGGGCTTCCCTTATTCCGTGCGCATCGCTAGCTTGGGAGCCGGACGGACAGGACACGACGACGGTGCAGCTCCGGACGCGCGCGTCCGGAGCGTTCCCGGAAGGCACGGAGATGGCGACGGGCATGGGTGAACACGAGCAGCGGAGCGGTACGTGCGCTGCCTTCCGCTCGACGGGCCTGACCATCTACGACCTCTGGCTGCGGTACTTCAGCCTCGGCGGCAACGCCGGGGAGGAGGAGATCGACGCCTACCTCTACAGCTCTCTGTTGCTCCCGCCGTTCGAACGGGACATCCTCGCGCTCGCCGTCAACGAGTACATCGCCGACCTGCCACCGGCTCCCCGCGCCACCTTCAGCACGGAGAGGACCTGACCCGGAGGCGGGCGGACCTGGCGTGACCTGACGCGAGCCGCCCGGAGCTAGAGGAGCATCTGCTGCTCGCCGTCGGCCGTCACGTCATCCGGGAGGGGCTCGATGAGGTCCGGGCCGTTGTTCCGCACCGAGCCGACACGGGTCCCCACGCGGCGGGGAACGAGGTGCGGATCGGGGATGGCGTCGAGCAGTTCCTGGACGGCGGGGCGTGAGTCGTTGCGCGGATCGAGCCAGTCGCCGCGCAACACGGGCGGCACGATCACGGGCGTGCGGTCGTGGATCTCGCCGAGGGCGTCGCTTGCCGGTCGGGTGATGATGGTGCAGCTCACCACCCAGGACCCCTGCGGGTGCTCCTCCGATGCCGTTGCCGGATCCCGCCAGAACTCGTACAGGCCGGCGAAGCCGAGGGCTGCCCCGTCGGGGTCGTGCAGGTAGAGGGGGGTCTTGGAGCCGTCGTCGTTCTTCCGCCACTCGTAGTACCCGTCCGCCGGGACGATCCCGCGGCGCTTCAGCGCGGCCGCGCGGAAGGACGGCTTCTCCAGGACCGTCTCGCTGCGGGCGTTGATCATGCGTGCACCCACCGCTGCGGACTTCGCCCAGGAGGGGATCAGGCCCCAGCGTGCGGGTTCGAGCCGTCGCGTGAGCTCCCCGGTCTCCGGATCGAGCCGCTCGACGACGAGCTGGACGGTGTTCGTGGGTGCGACGTTCCACGAGGGTTCGACCTCGTCCACCAGCGACTCGTCGACGTCGAAGGCGTCGATGAGGTCGGCCTTGTTCCCCGCGATGACGAAGCGTCCGCACATACCCAGGTCTCCTCTGTTCCAGCCCCAGCGTGGCCCCGCCGGCGGCAGGGCCACGCTGGTCCGCCGAGCCTACTTCTTCTTGGTGTCGAGCAGGAGCGACAGGGCGACGCCCACGAGCCAGACGTCCTTCGCCACGGACGTGCCGTCCTGCGTCGGGCGGATGCCGTCCTCCTGCGTGAGCTCCGGAGTCCTGAAGTACATGGTCATCATCCCCGTCGAGAAGGCGAGCAGGGCGAGGCCGGCCAGCTTGCTCGGGATGAACGGGGCGAGCAGCGCCGAGCCGATGGCGATCTCCGACGCCGCGAGCGCCTTGCCGAACTGCTGTGCCTGGAGCTGGCCGATCTGCGGGAAGGCCTTCGACGCCATGGCCTGCATGTATCCTGCGGAACCCTCGTCCAGGTTGGTCTTCCCGAGTCCGGAGTTCAGAATGAAGGCCCCCGTGGTGAGGCGGAGGGGGATGTGGCTGAGCTGGAATGCCATGGTGCTTCCTTTCGCTGCGGGGTTGGAGCTTCGACTGGAAGCCTACGACGGGCGCTGTCGCCCCGCCAGCACCCGCACGCACCACCGTGAGCCTTGGCAAACAACCCCGGGCCGGGATCACACCGGAGGAGAAGGGAGCCGCACCGCGGAGCCGGACCGGTAGAAGTTTCCCTGATGTTCTCCGACCTGCCGGAGCGGGTTCAGGCGATCGGCAGGTGCCTCTGCTGGAATGGGGGGAGCCTGACCACCAGCTAGCGGAGTAGGTTCCCATGCACCCCCGGACAGCAGAACACCCCCGGCCACAGCACTTCCTCCTGCACCTGAGCGACACGCACCTCCCCGGCGGGGACGGTCCCCTCTATGGGGCGGTGGACAGCGAGCAGCGCCTCCGGGAGCTGTTCGAGGACCTCGAGGCGTCGGGCGCGCGGCCGCAGGCGATCGTCTTCACGGGGGACCTCGCGGACAAGGGGGAGCCGGGGGCGTACGCGAAGCTGCGGGCCATCGTGGATCCGGCAGCCGCCCGGCTCGGGGCCCGGGTCATCTGGGCCATGGGCAACCACGACGATCGCGCCGCCTTCAGGGCAGGCCTCCTCGACGGACACCCCGCCTCCGCCCATCCCGATGCGCCGGTGGACGCCGTGCACTTCGTCGACGGCCTGCGCATCATCGCCATGGACTCCACGGTCCCCGGCCACCACCACGGCGAGTTCACGACCGGCCAGCTCCGCTGGCTCGCCCACCAGCTGGCGGTCCCGGCGCCCCATGGGACCATCCTCGCCCTGCACCACCCTCCCGTCCCCAGCGTGCAGGAGCTCGCCGTGCTGGTGGAACTGCGCGACCAGCGCTCGCTCGCCGACGTCGTCCGCGGCTCCGACGTGAGGACCATCCTCGCCGGCCACCTCCACTACTCGACGACGGCGATGTTCGCCGGTGTCCCCGTCTCGGTGGCGAGCGCCACCTGCTACACGCAGGACCTCCTGTTCGAGGCAGGCGGCACCCGCGGACAGGACGGCGCCCAGTCCTACAACCTCGTGCACGTGTATGAGGAGACCATCGTCCACTCGGTGGTCCCCTCCGGCCGGCACGCGTCCGTGGGAGAGGTGGTCCCGCGGGAGGAAGCCCGGCGCCGGCTCGAGGCCCATGCCGTGACGATCGACGACGGAAGCAGGGCCCGCCGCCGGCTCACGGCGGCCGGCGGTCCCGGGTAACCGGCGTACCGGCCGTACCCTCGCCTTCCGATCCCCGCGCCGACCGGACGCCGGACGACCGTGCGTCAGGGAACCAGTGACACGTCAGGGAACCAGTGACACGGGCAGGCCGACGGAAAAGAGCGTCCTCGGGTCCTGCAGCAGCGCAGGCGGGTCGAAATCGGAGCGCCGCAGTGAACCGTGCAGCCGGGCCGGCCGCAGAAGCCCGTCCTCGTGCATGAGCACCGGGCCTACCCGCCCGGTGCGGAAGTGCTCACCGTCAGGATCGGCGATCGCCACCGCGTCCCCGTCCTCGATGGCCTCCTCGAACGTGTGGAGCTGCCGCTCCCACTTCGGTGCCGCGCGTCCGCTGGGCGGTTCGGGCGGCATGAGCAGCGTGGCTTCACCCTCCGGTGGATGCGACGCCGCCCGCCAGACCCACAGGCGCGGTCCCTCCGGCTCCGCGGGGATGCGTTCCTGCTCGGGGGAGGGCCAGTAGTACGGCAGGTCCTCGGGGACGCCCGGGAATCTGCTCCGGTAGATCTCCGGCGCTTTCTGGATCAGGTTGGACTGGTGGCTCACGTGGAATGCTGGATCCCCGAGCCAGGGTGGCATCGGCACGGCGGGATCGTCCAGCACGTGCGGGGCGAACTCCAGGATCTGCCGGTGCGTGGAGTCCGCATGGCCCCGTGACACCCATTCGGCGACCATGGCCAGCCCGTAGACGGTCAGGGCGGGGACGTAGCCCATCCACATGCGAATCGCCGGGTGCTGCCGCCAGCCGTAGTCGGGGATCACGAGGGCGCGCAGAGCCTGCAGGGTCTCCACCCGCTGCTTGCCGAGCCTCGCCTGGTCCAGGACCGCGGCGCTCGCCGCGAAGTCGGGGTAGGGCAGGAAGGTCTGCATGCGGCCAGTCTTGCACGCACCGCCGCAGCCGGCCCGGGAGGCTCAGATCTCCCAAGGGGCCTTGACCGGGAAGTACTTCTCGAGGAATTCGGTCACCAGGTGCGCCCGCTCCTCGGCCGGGACCTCGGGGAAGCTCCCGTCGTTCAGGCAGAAGAAGTCGTGGTTCCGCTTGTCGAGAAGCTTGTTGAGGCTCTTGAGCCCGGAGCGCATCGTCGTGTCCACGTACTTCACCCTCGCCATCTCCTGCGTCACCGCGCGGCCCGTCAGCAGGGCGTAGTAGTGGTACAGCGAGTTCGTGACCGAGATGTTGTCCTTGGCGCGGAAGCGGGATGCGGCGGTGGCGGCGAAATCGGCGGCAAACTCTGCCTCCATCTCGAGCAGGACGCTCCTCCGCAGGGGCGCCGCGGTGTGTTCGAGGTGCCGCGTGGTGATGCGGCCGAAGCGCGCATGCAGCAGGCGCCGGTTGACGCGCGCCGCGTTCTCGAAACCGCTCCGCTCGGCGTCGTTCTCACCCAACCCGATGCGGGTGTCCGCCTCGATGAACTTGGTGATCCCGCCGGGGGAGAAGAACATGTCCGGTGCCACGGGACGCCCGAAGAACATGTCGTCGTTCGAGTAGAGGAAGTACTCGGACAGTCCGGGGATGTGCTGCAGTTGGGCTTCGACGGCCTGCGAGTTGTGCGTGGGCAGGACGGAGGGGTCCCGGAAGTGCTCCTCCGACGGTACGAACGTCACGGACGGGTGGTCGGCGAGCCACGCCGGCCGCTCGGAGTCGGTGGCGATGAAGATCCGGCGGATCCAGGGCGCGAACATGTAGACCGAGCGCAGCGCGTACTTGAGTTCGTTGATCTGGCGGAAGCGGGCTTCGTGGTCATCGCCTTCGCCCACCACCACGCCCTGCATCCGGGCGGCGCGGGCGGCGCGGTACTCGGGGCTGCTGCCGTCCACCCACGAGAAGACGAGGTCGATCTCGAAGTCGATGTCCGTCGCGTGGTCGGCGAACATGTTGTCGATCGTGGGCCAGGTGAGGCCGTGGCGCTCCACCTCCCCGCGCACCACTTCGGCCGCCGGCAGCGCACGCCGGGTCAGGCTGTTCTCCACGGGCAGTTCGATCGTCATCCCGCCGAGCGCCCAGAGTTCGATCTGCACACCGGCCGACGGCCCGTAGGCGAGGCCGCCCACGGGTTCGATGCGGGGGCGGAACAGGCGGAAGATGCGGGCCTTGCCGCTGTGGGACAGGTCTCCGTCGCTGACCAGCAGTGTGGTCCGGCGCTTCGTGTCGACCGTGCGGGAGTAGAAGGGCTCGTCACGGCACGCCTCGACGAGCGCCGCGCGGAGGGCTTCACGGTCGTTGAGGTCGACGGCGATGACGGGACGCTGGTCGTTGCCGCGGACGAGGAGGAACCCGATGCCTGCGGTGTCCAGTACGGAGCGGATGAACAGCAGGTCCTCCACCATCGCCTGGTGCGGCGTGCGGTCGGAGTTGATGAGGGTGAAACGCCGCTTGACGGTCGTGATGTCGGAACGGCCTTCGAGACGGGCTACCGCGGCGCGAGAGGCCGATTCAAGGATCTCGGCTTCATTTTCCGGCTCTGGTGCGCCGAAATAAATGTCGTGTTGGGTAACCAGGTCTGTAATCGGAGCCTCCGGAAAGTGGATGGGTTTGTTTCCCATGATAGGGCCTGCAGGGACGCCGGGAATGCGAAGACGAACGATACCGCCTCGGGGCGATGCCGTCCAGACCCCCGGCCGACAGGTTAAGGGTTGCGGCAAGCGGGGCGCACACTCACATAAATCCTGACCCCTTCGGGCGGAGTCGAGGCCACCGCCGGGTGGAGGACCGATGAACGCCAGGCGAAATCCGGGCGGAGGCCCCTACTCCTGGCTGCTACTCCTGTCCCGGGCGTCCCGGGTGGGAGCCGTGCGCCAGCTGCCGCGTGAGGGTGTCGATCTGCAGGCTCACGCTCTTCAGCTGGTCCTGCATCTGGGCGTCCGATTCCGCGGTCTTCGCCTCCGCAGCGCGTGCAGTGGCGACGTTCTCGACCAGCCACGAGGCGAACGCCGCCGTCACGGCGCTCAGCACGCCGATGCCGCCGATCATGAGCCCGGCCGCCACGAGCCGTCCTGCACCCGTCACCGGGTAGTAGTCGCCGTAGCCGACCGAGGTGACGGTGGTCAGTGCCCACCAGAGCGCGTCCGGAAGGGTGAGGATGGTCGCGTCGGGGGCGTCCTGCTCGACGTCGAGCACCGCGAGCGCGCCCGCATAGCCGAGCACGGTCATGGCGCCGATGACGTACAGGACGATGTGCCCCCGCAGGGCGTTGCCGCCGGAGCGGTTGAGGATGCGCAGCAGCGGGAGGAGCCGCAGCAGCCGCAGGGGCCGCAGCATGGGCAGCAGCAGGATGACGAGTTCGTGCAGGTGCCGGACGAACCAGCGGCCGCGCGCCGGTGCGGAGAGGAGGCTCACGAGGTAGTCGACGAGGAAGAGGGCCCAGACGCCCCAGATGATGCCCTCGAGGGCGCGGCCCAGGGCGGCCTCGGGCTGCATCGTCACCTGCACCGAGTAGGCGACGAGATAGACGACGGCCGCGACGATCAGCGGTACCTCGGTGCGGCGCTGCCACTGGAGCTGCTTCATCGGACCCTGCTCATCGTTCAGTGCTCTTTCCTGGGCTTGTGCGGTCAGTACTTCCGGTAGAGCTCACCGACCGGGACGTCGTCCACGAGCCGGTTGTCCGGACCCGGCAGGGGGCAGGCCCACTCCTCGTCGTAGGCGCACGACGGGTTGTAGGCGAAGTTGAGGTCGACGACGAGGCTGCCGGCAGCGCGTCCCTCCCCGAGGTGCGCGCCCTTGATGGTGTCCAGGACGTAGCGGCCACCGCCGTAGGTCCCGCCGGTCCTGCCTGCCGTGCCGTCCCGCAGCGGCAGGAAGAGCCCACCCCCGTAGGAGGCGAGCCTCCACAGCGCGAGCTGTCCGAGCCCTGGCAGCAGAAGGGTGCCGAGGCGGCGGAACGGCACGACGCCGTCCGTGCCTGTCTCCACGTCCATCACCTCGCCGGCTCCGTCGTCGTTCAGGACCGCCTCGAAGCGGAACGCCGGGTCGTAGGGTGCAATCGCCAGTCCCGCGAATGATGCCCTGGCGTCTCCTGACAGGGCGGACGCCGGATGGTCGCGGAACAGCTCGTCACGGCCCACCCGCCACAGGGCGTGGGCGGCTTCGGGCGACTCGGACACCGCGCGCTCGCGGACGGCGCCGTAGAGGCCGAAGACGCGCCGGCGCCAGTCTGCCGTGGCCAGTGCGGTGGTGAGGGCCGTCATGGCTTCAGGCTACCGCCGGTGCCGCCGTCCACGGCAGGGACGGGACGCGGGGTTGCGTACTGTAGCTGGGGTGACTCTCGGCATCTTCTGCATCGTGCTGGCCTCCATCCTCGTCGGGGCCGTCGCGCAGCGCATCGCCGGCCTCGGCTTCGCCCTGCTGATCGCCCCGTTCCTCGTGATCATCCTCGGACCCCACGCAGGGGTACTCCTCGTGAACATCTGCGGCGTCGTCTCCTCGACCATCATCGTGGGCCGCGTCTGGAGGGACATCGACTGGAGCATGTTCCGGTGGCTCGTGGTCCCCTCCCTGTTCGGGTCGATCCCCGGCTCGATCCTCGCCGTGTCCGTCCCGTCGGCGCCCCTGTCGGTCACCGTCGGCGCCGTCGTGCTCGTGGCGCTCACCATCTCCCTGGTGCTCCAGCGGTCCGACGTCGTGGTGCGCGGCAACGTTCCGAAGGCCGTGGCGGGATTCACGGCCGGGGTCACGAACTCGATGGCAGGCGTGGGTGGCCCTGCCGTGAGCGCCTACGCCCTCCTGGCGCGGTGGCCGCAGCGGCCGTTCGCGGCCACGCTCCAGCCCTTCTTCGTCTGCATCGGCACCGTCACGCTGGTCGCGAAGCTGCTCCTCGACCCGTCCCAGGCCCCGGTCCTGGCGCCGTGGATGTGGATCGCGATCGGCGCGGCCATCGTGACCGGCATCTTCACGGGTGAGAAGCTCGCGCGGTTCGTCCGCGACGACCAGGCGCGGTTCTTCGTCGTCGTGATCGCGTTCATCGGGGCCGGCCTCGCCGTCGCCAAAGGCCTCGCCGACATGCTCGGGTGACGGCACCACGGCGCCAGAACCGGCTCCGGCCCCGCGTCGCTCGACTCCGACGGCGGCTGCCGATGGCACCATGGAAGGGATGAAACTCCCCACCAAACCCCGTTCCCTCCCCATGCCCCTGTGGCTGCAGGGGGTGCTCGAGCTCGGCCAGGCCGCCGTGATCTCGGCACTGCTCGTAGCCGTTCCGGTAGCCGCGGTATGGCTGACCGGCGGGTTCGCGGACCGCTCGCCCGAGTCCGCCGCCCGCCTGGCCGGCCAGGCGTGGCTCGTCATGCACGGGGTGCCGCTCGTCCTCCAGTTCCCGGCAGGCGTGGCCGGCGCCGACGCCGTGTCGGGCCTGCTCCACGTCCTTCCGCTCGGACTGATCCTGGTGCCGCTCCTGCTCGCCTGGCGGGCAGGACGCCGGCTCGCCCGGGCCTCCTACACCGACCAGTTGTGGCAGGCGTTCCTCGGCGCGATGGTCGCCTATGCCGCTATCGGCGCGGCCGTGGCCTATGCGTCCACCACTCCCGATGCCTCCGCTCCGCTGGCCGCCGGGGCCCTGATCCCGCCGGTGTCCGCGGCCATCGGCCTGATCACCGGTGCCTACCGCGAAGCGGGGGCCTGGAGCAGGCTCGTCGGCGTCGACTTCGCCGCCTGGGTCGGCCGCACGAGCCAGCACTCGCGGTGGGCAGGGTCCTACGCCTGGTCGATCCTCCGCTCCGGCTTCCTCGCGGTGATGGTCGCCGCATGCCTGTCGGCAGTACTGCTCGCCGTCGCGATCGGGCTGAACTGGGCGGGTATCTCGGCGATCTACGAGCGGATCGACGGCGGGATCCCGGGTGCCACGGTGGTGACCCTGCTCCAGCTCGGGCTCCTGCCCAACCTCGCGGTCTGGACGATGGCCTGGTCCACCGGGGCGGGATTCGCCCTCGGCACGGGCAGTTCACTGACGCCGCTCGCCAGCACCGTGGGTCCGCTGCCGGCGCTGCCCATCCTGGGAGCGCTGCCGGCAGGGACGCTCGAGTACGGCTACGCCGCGCTGGCCATCCCCGTCCTCGCCGGCCTCCTCGCAGGATGGTGGTTCTTCCGGGATGGGGAGAACCACTTCGACGAGTGGCTCGTCCTCCGCAGCAGCCAGCGGTGGCTGACCTCGACGGCCTCCACCCTGGTCCTCGCGGTGCTCATCGGCATCGCTGCCGGACTGGGCGGCGTCGTCGTCGCCCTCATCTCCCGTGCCTCGCTCGGTCTCGGGCGCTTCATCGACCTCGGGCCGGATCCGCTGGCGGTCGGCCTGTGGCTCGCGCTGGAGGTGGCCGTAGGCGCTGTGCTGGGCCACGCCGTCGGGCCGCTGCTCGAGCGGGAGCCCCGGCGCCGCTGACCCCGCCCGCCGACGGGCTGCCGGGAGCCAGGTGTCGGGTGTTACCGGCCCGTGCTGCCCAGCCCGAAGCCCTCGAGCTTCTGCAGGCCCTCCTGGCAGTCGTCCTGCGCCTGCAGCGTCAGGGCCCGGGACATGCAGTCCTCGTAGTTCCGCGTGACGGGCCAGAGGAGCACCGAGACGCCCGTGCCGGCCGTGAGGAACAGGGCGGCAGCCAGGCCCAAGGATGTCGCGAGCACCACGAGCGGGGACAGCTTCGCACCGATCGCCTTGACGAGGGCGACGACGCCGGCGCCCAGGGCGAACAGCGCCAGCACGAGCCCGAGAACCTTCCAGGGCAGCATCAGGCTGCTTGCCAGGGCTGCCGCGAAAAACGCCAGCAGGAACAGGCGCAGCCACAGTCCTGCGGACGCGGCCCGCGCGCCCGCGGCGTCGTCGGGGCTTTTGCGTCCGGTCCCCGGACTGCGCGACCCGCCCGGCCTGGTGCCCTGCTCCTTCATCGTTTCCTCCCTCGGCATGGTTCAACCCTAGGCGAGGCGAGACCCTAAGGTTGAGCCATGCGCATCGTAGTCCTCGTCTCCGGAAGCGGATCGAACCTCCAGGCCGTGATCGACGCCGTCGCCGACGGCAGCCTCCCCGTGACCATCGCCGCCGTCGGCGCCGACCGGCCCGGAACCGGCGGGGTGGAGCGGGCGCGGAACGCGGGGATCGCGTCCTTCGAGGTCGACTTCCGGCAGTACGACGACCGGGCGGACTGGAACCGGGCCCTCACCGAAGCCGTCGCCGCGTACGAGCCGGACTACGTGGTGTCCTCCGGATTCATGCGGATCGTCGACCAGCACTTCCTCGACCGGTTCCCGAACCGCTACCTGAACACGCACCCCGCGCTGCTGCCCAGCTTCCCCGGCGCGCACGGCGTCCGCGACGCACTGGCCTACGGCGTCAAGGTGACCGGCTGCACCGTCATGATCGCGGATGCCGGCGTGGACACCGGCCCCATCCTCGCCCAGGCTCCCGTCGCCGTCCTGCCCGAGGACACGGAGGAGACCCTGCACGAGCGCATCAAGGTCGAGGAGCGCAGGCTCCTGATCGCGACGCTCGGATCGCTCGCCGCCGGCGGAACCGGCGCAGCCTGACATGCCCCTCGTCGCAAACGCCGTCTACGTCGGCGGGGAGAAGCACATCCCCGAGACGCTCGACCAGACCTTCGAGATCATGCGCGAGAACGGCGGCATGGGCTGGATCGGGCTGTACCGTCCCGAACGCGAGGAGATCCACGCCGTCGAGGAGGAGTTCGGGCTGCACCCCCTCGCCGTGGAGGACGCCACCAACGGGCACCAGCGCGCCAAGCTCGAACGCTACGGCGACACGCTCTTCGTGGTGCTGCGTCCCGCCCGCTACCTCGATGCCGAGGAGAAGGTGGAGTTCGGGGAGGTACACATCTTCATCGGCAGCGACTTCGTCGTGACCATCCGGCATGCCGAGTCACCGGACCTCGGCATCGTGCGGCGGAGGCTCGAGGCCGATCCGGTGCTGATGCGCACCGGTCCGCAGGCCGTCCTGTACGCGCTGCTCGACCAGGTCGTCGACGAGTACGGGCCCGTGGTCCAGGGGCTCGAGAACGACATCGACGAGATCGAGGACGAGCTGTTCGGTGGAGCTCCCGACGTGTCGCGCCGCATCTACGAGCTGCACCGCGAGGTCATCGAGTTCCAGCGCGCCGCCCAGCCCCTGCAGGCCATGATGGAGGCGCTGCTGGTCGGGTCCGAGAAGTACCGGATGGACCCCGAACTGGGGCGCAGCCTGCGCGACGTCCAGGACCACGTGATCCGCGTCGTCGAGCGCGTCAATACGTTCCGGGCGCTGCTGCAGAACGCCCTGACCGTCCACTCCACTCTCGTGGCGCAGCGCCAGAACGAGGAGATGACGCGCCTGACGGAGACGTCCCTCACGCAGGGCGAGGAAGTGAAGCGTATCTCCTCGTGGGCCGCGATCCTCTTCGCGCCGACCCTGATCGCGTCGATCTACGGCATGAACTTCGACGTGATGCCCGAGCTGCACTGGACTCTCGGGTACCCGTTCGCCCTCGTCCTCATGGTGGGCATGGGACTGGGCCTCTACGGGATCTTCAAGCGCAACGACTGGCTCTAGGACGCTCGCGCCGGAAGTTGCCTGGGGCACCGGTAGGGTAGGGGAGGCCCTTGGCCACCTCCGTTCTCGAACACCGTTGGGACCACCATGAATCTCTTCCGCATCGCGGCCACCGCCGCCCTTCCACTGCTGGTACTCACATCCTGTGCCGGCACCTCCGAGTCCGCGCCGGCGACCCCGGCGGACGCCAGGCCCTCGCCCGCCAGCTCCTCCGCCGCAGCCGCGAACATCCAGCGGCCCCCGAGCAACGACCTCGTCGGCGAGATGAGCCCTGAGGGAGCCCGCGCGTTCCTGTACTACTACTTCGATCTGAAGGCCTACGTCCTGCAGACCGGGGATGCGCCCGCGATGCTCGAGGTCCTCGACGGAGCCGCGAGCGAGCAGGCCGAAGCGGAACGGCTGCAGGCCGTGTACGACGACGGCGGCTGGGTGCTCGGCGGCCAGCCGAAGGTGGAGAACGTCTTCCTCACCACGGAGGATGTGGCAGAGGGCGTGGACGTCACCGCCCTGATCCCCGTCAATCCCGATGCGTACACCGAGTTCTCCGAGGACGGTTCCATCAGCGAGCAGCGGCCGTTCTCCCCGGCGGGCACCATCTACAGCGCCACGATCCGCTACGCCGATGGGGCATGGAAGGTCACGGCGCTCGAGGAGACCCCGGACGCGGAACTGCCCGAGGCCTGATCCTCGCCACTACCGGAAGGGGTGCCACCTTGGTGGCACCCCTTACGTCGTCGTAGGTGTCAGCGCAGCTTGGCGCTCCGCGTCTCCGGCGCGTTGAAGGCCATGAAGACGACGGCGAGCACCACGAGCGCGCCGGTCAGGGTGAAGGTGAGCGGGAGCCCGAGGGAAGGCCACAGGAGGGTGCCGAAGATCAGCGGCACGAGGCCCGCGCCGATCCGCGAGATGGTCGACGCCCAGCCGAAGCCGCTGCCCCGCAGCTCCGTCGGGTACAGCTCCGAGACGTAGGTGTACAGGACGGGGATGGCCACCTGCACCACGAAGCCGAAGCCCAGCAGCCAGGCCGTCGCGACGGCCGGCAGGTCGAGCGTGAGCGCGAAGACCACGAGGATCGCTGCGGACCCCGGGCCGGTGATGGCCAGGAGCCACTTCCGGCCCACACGCTCCACGAGGAGCGCCGCGGCGATCACGCCGAGGAAGCCGACGCCGGTCATGAACGTCGTGGTGATGAAGGCGACCGACTGCGCGTAGCCGGAGGCGATCAGGATGCGCGGCATCCATGTGAGCGCCCCGTAGTACACGAGGAGGATGGTCAGGAACAGGGTCCAGGCAGTCAGGGTGATGCGCCAGTTGTAGCGCCACAGCCCCGTGAGCTGTCCCGAGATGCTGCCGAGGGACAGCCGTGGCGTCTCCTCCGGATCCGGCAGCCGCCAGGCGCGCTGCTCACCGCCGGTCCTGGCCACGAGGTCGTCGATGACGGCCCGGGCCTCCTCCCGACGGCCGCGCTGGACGAGGTAGAGCGGCGACTCGGGGACCCCGCGCCGCACCCAGAACACGAGCAGTGCGGGGAGCACCATCACGAGCATCGCGTAGCGCCAGTCGCCGAACTGCGCGACGACCGCCGTCGTGACCGCTCCGCACAGGAAGGCGCCCACCGGCCACCAGGCGTCCATCGCCGTGAGGACCCGGCCGCGCTGGCGACGCGGCGTGAACTCGCCCACGAGCGCGTAGTCAACGGGGATGCACCCGCCCAGGCCGAAACCGGCGAGGAACCGGAAGATGCAGAACCAGACGATGCCGGGCGAGAACGCCCCGAGCACCGTGAAGGCCGAGAAGACGAGCAGGGTGAGGGTGAACGCCCTCTTGCGCCCGATGATGTCCGCGACGGACCCCCAGGCGAAGGCTCCGACGGCCATGCCGATGAGGTTCGACGTCGCGATCCACCCCGCCTGCCCGGGGGACAGTCCCCAGTCGCCGATCAGCAGCGGGATCAGGTAGGCGTTGAGGGTGACGTCCCAGGCGTCGAACATGAAGCCGAGGCCGCCGATGAGGAAGATCCTCCCCTGGACCTTCCATCGCCAGGGGAGGTCCTGCACCACCTGGTCGCCGGTGGGGAGCTGGGTATTGATGCTCATGATGCCTTCGGAGAGGGGCCGGTTACTGCGAGAACTGTACCGCCAGCGCGCCCGCCCGCCGAAAGGGCAGAAATGACCACCAAAGGGCCCATCCACCGGTTTTTTCTGTCGTCTCGACGCGGATGGCCGTGCTGCTCCTGTGGAGAACGCCGAGGTACCCCAGGAACTGCCCACGATGGGGTGATGCAACCGGATCCCCACGACGCGGCGCTGATGCGCCTGACTGCACGGCGGTGTTTCTCCGTGGAGGATGCCCGGGACCTCGGCCTGCCCGGCCACATCCTGCGTCGCGCGCTGTACCGGCGATCATCCAGGAGCCTCCGCTTCCTCGATGCCGCTCCGGCGGAGCTGTCCGACATCGTGGCATGCCTCGGGTCACTGACGCCCGGCACGGCCGCGAGCCACGAGACGGCGGCACTGCTCTGGGGGCTGCCCCTGCCGCTTCGGCCCGACGATGCCCCACTTCATCTCACGCGGCCCGTTGGAGCTTCTCGACCCCGACGGGCAGGCGTCGTCGGGCACGTCTCCACGTTGCGCGACGGCGACGTCGTGATGGTCTATGGCGTGCCGATCACCTCTCCGGCACGCACGTGGTGCGACCTCGCTGCACACCTCGCGCTTCCCGAACTCGTCGCCGCGGGTGACGGGCTGCTCCGGCGCTCCGATGCGCCCCGGCGGCCGGCTGCCATCAACCTGCCGGATCCGCTGTGCAGCGTTGCTGCGCTGACCGCGGCACTGCTTCCCCGGGCTGGAGCTCGTGGCATGGCCACGGCTCGCGACGCGCTGCCGCTTCTTCGGGCGGGAGTCGATTCCGCGCCGGAGAGCCTGCTCCGCCTGCTCATCGTCGCTGCCGGGCTGCCCGAGCCGGAGGTCAATCAGTGGATCACGGACGACGCCGGTCGCCGGGTCTCACGGCCGGACCTCCAGTACCGCGTCCAGCGCATAGCTCTCGAGTACGAAGGGGAGCACCACCTCACGGATCCGCGGCAGTGGTCGCGGGACATCGATCGCGACGACCGGCTCCGTGCACTGGGCTGGACCGTCCTGCGCTTCACGAAACGCCATCTCGGTGCAGGGAGGGAGGATGCCCTGGCACGGATCAGCCAGGCGCTGACTCGTTGTGCCACACCCGACCGGACGTGAGCTGGGTGAGTGGCGCTCCTCCTGCTTCCGTTGCGTCCGCCGAGAGGACAGAAATAACCCCCGTATCGCCCATTCGCCGGTATTTTCTGTCCTCTCGAGCGTCCCGAGTTCGCTCGTTCGTCATCTCTTCGGCGACAAACTCCGCACCTATAGACTTGGAGCGACCCCCAGCGAAGCGAACTGACGGAGATCTGCGTGAGCCTCACCCACCTTGACCGTGTCCCCATCCGTCGAGCACTCATCTCGGTGTTCGACAAGACCGGCCTGGAGGAGCTGGCGCAGGGCCTGCACCGCGCGGGCGTCTCCATCGTCTCCACGGGTTCGACCGCGCAGCGGATCGCCGCCGCGGGTGTGCCGGTGACCGAGGTCTCCGAGGTGACGGGCTTCTCCGAGACCCTCGACGGCCGCGTGAAGACCCTGCACCCCAAGGTCCACGCCGGCATCCTCGCCGACCGCCGGCGCCAGGAGCACATCGACCAGCTCGCCGAACTCGAGATCGAGGCCTTCGACCTCGTGGTCGTGAACCTCTACCCCTTCGTCGAGACCGTGCGGTCGGGCGCGGAGCCCGACGCCGTCGTCGAGCAGATCGACATCGGCGGGCCCGCGATGGTCCGGTCCGCCGCCAAGAACCACCCGTCGGTCGCCGTCGTCGTGGATCCCGCCGCGTACGCCGACGTGGTCACGGCCGCCGCGGAAGGCGGGTTCGACCTGAAGGCACGACGCCGGCTGGCTGCGCTCGCCTTCGCGCACACCGCCGCCTACGACACCGCCGTGGCGTCCTGGACGGCCGAGCAGTTCGAGACGGACGACGACGCCTTCACCTGGCCCGGCTACGCGGGCCTCGCCCTCGAGCGTTCCGAGGTGCTGCGCTACGGCGAGAACCCCCACCAGCAGGCGGCGCTGTATGTGGAGAAGGGCGCGACGCCGGGCATCGCCCAGGCGGACCAGCTCCACGGCAAGGCGATGAGCTACAACAACTTCGTCGACGCCGACGCGGCCCTGCGTGCGGCCTTCGACTTCGACGAGCCCGCCGTCGCGATCATCAAGCATGCCAACCCCTGCGGCGTCGCCGTCGGTTCCGCGGACGCGGAGGATCCCATCGCGGACGCCCACGCCAAGGCCCACGCCTGCGATCCGGTGTCCGCGTTCGGCGGCGTCATCGCCGCGAACCGGGAGGTCACCGCGGGCATGGCCGCGACGGTGAAGGACATCTTCACGGAGGTCGTGATCGCGCCGTCGTTCTCGGCCGAGGCGGTCGAGATCCTCTCGCAGAAGAAGAACATCCGCCTGCTGACCCTGCCCGAGGGCTACGGGCGGAACCCCGTGGAATTCCGCCAGGTGTCCGGGGGAGTGCTCATGCAGGTCGCCGACAGGCTCGACGCCGACGGCGATGACCCGGCCGGCTGGACCCTCGCGGCGGGAGACGCGGCCGACGACGCCACGCTCGCCGACCTCAGCTTCGCCTGGAAGGCGTGCCGCGCTGCGAAGTCCAACGCCATCCTGCTGGCACGCGACGGCGCATCCGTGGGCGTCGGTATGGGCCAGGTCAACCGCGTCGACTCCTGCCGCCTCGCCGTCGAGCGGGCCAACACCCTCGCCGACACCGAGCGCGCGAGGGGCTCCGTCGCGGCGTCCGATGCCTTCTTCCCCTTCGCCGACGGACTCCAGATCCTGGTCGACGCCGGTGTCCGCGCCGTCGTCCAGCCGGGCGGTTCGGTGCGCGACCAGGAAGTGATCGACGCGGCGAACGCAGCCGGCGTGACGCTGTACTTCACCGGGGCCCGCCACTTCTTCCACTGATGATTCCCGCAGGTCGCCGGGCGGCTCGTACGGCCGGCGACCTGCGAAACCCGCCCGTCAACGCCGTCGTTCCCTGCCTGCCCGCCGTTAGGCGAAGCCCGGAGACCTCGGTAAGTTAGAGACGATGGGCATCGCCCAACCGACCGCACAACGTCAGAGCACCAGGGAGACGCTACCCATGGCCAAGATCATCTACACCCACACCGACGAAGCGCCGATGCTGGCTACCTATTCGTTCCTGCCGATCATCGAGGCGTTCGCGTCCACGGCGGGTGTCGAGGTGGAGACCCGGGACATCTCGCTGTCGGGACGCATCATCGCGCTCTTCAACGACCACCTCACCGAGGACCAGCAGATGGCGGACGCGCTCGCCGAACTCGGCGCGCTGGCGAAGACGCCGGAAGCCAACATCATCAAGCTGCCCAACATCAGCGCGTCCATCCCGCAGCTCAAGGCGGCCATCGCCGAGCTCCAGGGCCAGGGCTACGCCCTGCCGGACTATCCCGACCACCCGTCCACGGACGAGGAGAAGGACATCCGCGCCCGCTATGACAAGGTCAAGGGCAGCGCCGTGAACCCCGTCCTCCGTGAGGGCAACTCGGACCGCCGCGCTCCCGCGTCGGTCAAGAACTACGCGCGCCAGAACCCGCACAGCATGGGTGCCTGGACACCGGAGTCCAAGACGAACGTCGCGCACATGACGAGCGACGACTTCCGCTCCAACGAGCAGTCCGTCGTGATCCCCGCGGACAGCACCATCTCGATCCAGCACGTCGCCGCCGACGGTTCGACGAGTGTCCTGAAGGCCCCGTTCCCGGTCCTTGCCGGCGAGGTCGTCGACGGAACGGTCATGCGGGCCGACGCGCTCAACAGCTTCCTCAAGGCCCAGGTCGCCCGCGCCAAGGAGGAGGGCGTGCTCTTCTCGGCACACCTCAAGGCCACCATGATGAAGGTCTCCGACCCCATCATCTTCGGACACGTGGTCCGTGCCTTCCTCCCCGAGCTCTTCGAGACGTACGGCGAGCAGCTGACCGCCGCCGGCCTGAGCCCCAACAACGGCCTGGCCTCGATCCTCGGCGGTCTCGACAAGCTTCCCGAGGACGTCCGCGAGGGAGTGCAGCAGGCCATCACGAAGGGCATGGAGGACGGCCCTGCGATCGCCATGGTGGACTCCGACAAGGGCATCACCAACCTGCACGTGCCGAGCGATGTCATCGTCGACGCGTCGATGCCCGCGATGATCCGCTCGTCCGGCCACATGTGGGGTCCGGACGGCAAGGAAGCCGATACGCTCGCCGTCATTCCCGACAGCAGCTACGCCGGCATCTACCAGGTCGTCCTCGACGACTGCCGTGCCAACGGCGCGTTCGACCCGACGACCATGGGCACCGTGCCCAACGTCGGACTCATGGCGCAGGCGGCCGAGGAGTACGGCAGCCACGACAAGACCTTCGAGATCTCCGCCGCCGGCAAGGTGCAGGTGGTCGATGCCGACGGCTCCGTGCTGATCGAGCACGACGTCGCACCCGGCGACATCTGGCGCGCCTGCCAGACCAAAGACGCCGCCATCCTCGACTGGGTGAAGCTCGCGGTCAACCGTGCCCGTGCCTCGGCGACTCCGGCCGTCTTCTGGCTCGACGAGGGCCGGGCCCACGACGCGAACCTGATCTCCAAGGTCAAGGAGTACCTGGCCGAGCACGGGACCGACGACGTCTCGCTCGAGATCATGACGCCCGTCGACGCGACGGCCTTCACCCTCAAGCGCATCCGTGAGGGCGACGACACCATCTCGGTGACCGGCAACGTGCTGCGTGACTACCTGACCGACCTGTTCCCCATCCTCGAACTCGGTACCAGCGCCAAGATGCTCTCGGTGGTGCCGCTGATGAACGGTGGCGGACTCTTCGAGACGGGCGCCGGTGGCTCCGCTCCCAAGCACGTGCAGCAGCTCGTGAAGGAGAACCACCTGCGCTGGGACAGCCTGGGCGAGTTCCTCGCCCTCGCCGTGAGCTTCGAGCACCTTGCGACGTCGACCGGAAACGCCCGCGCGCAGATCCTCGCCGACACGCTCGACCGCGCCACGGGCACGTTCCTGCTCGAGAACAAGTCACCCAGCCGTCGGGTCGGAGAAATCGACAACCGCGGCAGCCACTACTTCCTCGCCCGCTACTGGGCGGAGGAGCTCGCCAAGCAGGAGCAGGACGTCGAACTCGCGGAGAGCTTCTCCCGCGTTGCCGAGGCCCTGACCGGGAACGAGGACACCATCGTGTCCGAGTTGCTGGCCGTGCAGGGTTCACCCGTCGACATCGGCGGTTACTACCACCCCGACGTCACCAAGGTCACCCAGGTGATGCGCCCGTCGGCCAAGCTGTCCGAGGTCCTCGCGATCCTCGCCAAGTAGGCCCGTCCCGCCTTCCCGTCAGCCGGTGGACCGTTATGGTCCACCGGCTGATGAATTTTAAGGCCGTGCCATTTACAGTGCGCCGCACGGCGGTTTATGGTTGCCTCAGGTCTCAGCCTGGGGGTGTACGTGCGATGAAGATGCAGAAGCGTCGGTCTCTCGCTACGTCCGTGCGCCTGTCCCTCCTTGCAGGAGCCGGAGCGCTGGGCTGGATCGCCTTCGGCGCCAGTGGAGCGTCAGCCGCCGAAGTACCTTCCGATGCCGGGCTGCTCGGCTCGGTGACAGGCGCTGTCGAGAGCAGCTCTCCAGTGTCGTCGACTCTGTTCGCCATTGTGGACCCCCTTTCGACGACAAAGGCGGAGGGGCTGCCTGCGGCGGGCACAACCAGCAGCCTTTCCGGCACCGTCCCCCTGGTTTCCGATCTCGCGGCACAGGTGCCTCACCTCACGTCCCAGCCGACCGGGACGATTCTTACCCCGGTGACGTCCCTCGTCGACGAGGTCGTCGCCGAGGTGCCCATCGTGGAGTCGGTGATACCCGCCGGGACGGTCACGGAGGTGACCACGCCGGTCGTCGATGCCGTCGACGGGACGGTCGGTGGCGTCGCGGAACCGGTACTCGAGGTGGTCGCTCCTGTCGTGGGCATCATCGATCCGGTGGTCGACGTCGTCGTACCCGTTCCGGGGATCGACGCAGCTATTCCGGTCGTGCCCCTCCCGTCGCCGGTGGCCGAAGTCCTTCCCGATGTGCCGAGCGCCGATGTGCCGGGTGATTCGGGTCCTGAAGCCGCTTCTCCTGCGGCTGCTGCCGACCCGACTGCTGCCGACCGAACGCCTGGCGGCTCCGCGATCGCGGCGCCCTCCGAAGGGCTGATGCCTGACGCCGGCGAGGGTGTTGCCGCCAGGAGCTCCGGTACCGGGTTCGCGGTGCACGCGTTCGTGACCATCGCCGATGCCTCGGTCGACGTCGTCGTGCCGGCTGTTGTGGCGGGCGTCGCCCGGATGGCGCACGATCTTCCCGAACTGCCCGCGGCGCCCCTCGCGTCATGGGCCGGCACCCTGTCCTCCATGACAGGTGCCGGGACGGGGGGCCCTTTCGCCGCCATCGGCGGCGCTGCCCTCCTGGTCTTCCTGGCGCTTGTCCGCGCAGGTCTCCGTGGGGCGTCGGCCGGTCTGCCCGCGGGCCCGACGTTCGATCCCGGTTCATCTCCTGATTAGTGGTTGCCCTGCCGCGCCTTCGTGCGTGGCTGACGGCTCATGGTGCCTCGGGCACCTCCAACCCACTTTGATCTACAGGAGAACATCATGCGTACATACGTGCAGCGAGGGCTCTACGGGGTCCTCCTAGCCGGGGGCCTCGTGGTCCTCGGAGCAGGAGCGGCGACAGCTGCGGACCTGGCAACGACATCGGATGCAGAGGCTGCTTCCGGCCTCGGCGCCATCATCACCGCGCCCCTTCCGTCCGGAACGACGAGCGGGTCGATCATCGAGGAGGCCGTTGTCTCCCTCGACGGGTCGCTCGATCTCGGCGTCGGACTTGGGTCCGACGACGGACTGCTGGACGGTTCCACGAACGTCGGAGCGCTGGATGGCGGGATCCTGAACGGGAATGTGGTCGCCCCTGAGGTCGTGGTTCCGGTGAACGTGTCCGGGAACTCGGTGTCGGTGGTCGGGGATTCGTCGTCGACGGGTGGCTCGGGTGCGGCTGGTGGAACCTCCGGTGGCAGCACGGGCGGTTCGACCGCAGGGTCAACTGACGGCGGCCTGCTGGACGGGAATGTGGTCTCGCCTGAGGTTGTGGTTCCGGTGAATGCCGGTTGCAACACCGTGACCCTGGTCGGTGACAGCGCGTCGGATTGCACGACGGGCGCGACCGGGGAAACGACCGGTGACAGCACGGGTGGTTCGAGCGGCGGCAACACCGACGGTTCCACTGATGGCGGAGTCCTCGACGGAAGACTGCTCGACGGCGGAATCCTGGACGGCAACGTCATCGCGCCTGAGGTCATCGTTCCGGTCACCGTCGGTTGCAACGGGGTCGCCCTGATCGGTGACACCAGCGCCGACTGTGCCGCAACTCCTGCGACGCCGACCAACCCGGCGACGCCGACCAACCCTGCGACGCCGACCAACCCTGCGACCCCGACGACGCCCGGTCCTGATGTGCCGGCCTCAGGCGGTAACGGCGGGGCGGACACGGACGGGTCGAACACCGGTGGCTCGGGCAATGGCGGATCGGCGGGAACGCCCATCGGCACTTCCGTCGGTACCAACTCAGCCAGCAACCCAGCCCGCAACTCAGCCAGCAACCCCGGCGTCAGCACGGGCGTCAGCACGGGTGCCACGACCGACGTCAGCTCAGCCGGTGCGGTCTCGTTCGCAATCACGACGGTGAAGGTCGCCGCTCCCGCAGCGGTTCCTGCGGCCTCCGGGTCGTCGACGCCGAAGGCCCTTGCCACCACGGGCTTCGACGGACAGCAGGTCCTGCTGTCCGGTGCACTCCTGCTCCTCAGTGGAGCGGGTGGCCTGCTGGTCGCCCGCCGGCCGAAGGCAGTCGCCTAGCCCGATAGCTCCCGGAGACAGGGAAGGACGGGTCCCTTGCGGCAGGAACCGCGGGGGACCCGTCCTTCAGTGCGGGACGAAGCGGGACAGAGCGGGACGAAGCGGGGAGAAGCGGGAGGTGGAGGAGAAACGGTCAGGCTGCGGCGTCGTCATTCGCGTACCGCAGGCCGATCTGCCCCCGTACGCCGTCGAGCAGCCGCATGGTCTTCACGGTGTCCCCGACGGGCATGGTGGGGCTCTCGGTCAGTCCCTGCTGGATGCAGCGGGTGACCTCGCGCAATTCGTAGGTGTACCCCTCGCCGACCTGCTCGAAGTGCTCCACCCGGGCGTCGTCCCGGCCGATCATGACGGTCAGTTCCTTCGGATTGTGGAGGTTGCCGCCACCGGTCTTCAGCCAGCCCTTCGAACCGGAGACTGTCGCCTGGCCCGGGCACGAGGCGATGAGCGACGACGACAACTGCGCGTACGCGCCGCCCTCGTAACTCAGGGTCACTGCGTTCTGCAGGTCGACGCCGTCATCGTTGAGCGTTCCGACGGCGACGACGGAGTCCGGGAACCCGAGAGAGCCAAGAGCCCAGGTGAGCGGGTAGACGGTGAGGTCCATCAGGGCACCGCCACCGGCCTTCGGGTCCCAGAGACGGCTCGAGGGGTCTTCCGGTGCGGGGAACCCGAGGTCGCCCTGCACCCAGCGGATGTCTCCCAGTTCGCCGGAGTGGATGATCTCCCACGCACGGTTGATGCTCGGCAGGAAGCGCGTCCACACCGCTTCCATGAGGAACAGCCCGCGCTCGGCCGCCAGTCCTGCCAGTTCCTCCGCCTCGGTGGCGTTGATGGTGAACGGCTTCTCGCACAGCACGTGCTTGCCGCCGGTCAGCGCTGCCTTGGCCACGTCGTAGTGCTGGGCGTGCGGAGTCGTGATGTAGACGACGTCCACCTCGGGATCGTCCACGAGGCGCTGGTAGCCCGTCGCGCCGCCGTCGTTCCCGTAGCTCGTGGCGAAGCCGAAGCGGTCGGCGAAGGCCGCGGCACTGTCCGCACTGCGTGAACTCACCGCGTGGAGGACGGCGTCCTCGAGCAATGCGATGTCCTGCGTGACCTTTGCGGCGATGCCGCCCGTGGCGATGACTCCCCACTTCAGCGGACGACCTGTGGCCACGACCGGGCTGGGGGCTCCTGCTTCGGCGCAGGGGGGAACGGCGATACGGTTCGGGAGGTTCATGAACCCATCCTTGCCGCTGGGTGGTCCCGCGTCCATCGCGTGCACCAGCGTTACGCCGAACCCTGCAGTTGCACGAAGAAGCGCCCCGGCCGGAGCCGGGGCGCTTCTGGTCCTGCTGCCGGAGAAATCCGGACCGGTGCTACTTGGTGAGAGCGGACAGCGTGGGGTCGTTCTTGTACGCGTCGGCTGCGTTTTCCTTGGTCACGATCTGCGGCTCGAGGAGGTAGGCGGGAACAGTCTTGATGCCGTTGTTGTAGGAGTCGGGATCGTTGATCTCGGGCTCCTCGCCGGCCTGGAGGTTGCCGACCATCTCGATGACGTGCTCGACGAGGGCACGGGTGTCCTTGTTGATCGTGGAGTACTGCTTGCCCTCCATGATGAGCTTCACGGACTCGACCTCGGAGTCCTGGCCGGTGACGACCGGGATGGCCTTGCCGGCACCCTCGACAGAAGTCAGGATCGCACGGGCGAGCGTGTCGTTGGGGGAGAGGACGCCGTCGAGCTCTTCGGAGCTGTAGTTGCCGGAGAGCAGGGTGTCCATGCGCTTCTGCGCGTTCTCGGCCTTCCAGCCCTGGGTGACGGCCTGGTCGAAGGTCTTCTGTCCGGAGACGACGACGAGGTTCCCGTTGTCGATCTCGGGCTGGAGGATGCTCATGGCGCCGTCGAAGAAGACCTTCGCGTTGGCGTCGTCGGGCGATCCGGCGAACAGCTCGATGTTGTAGGGGCCTTCGGGTTTGGCGGCCTTCAGTCCGTCGAGCAGGGCCTGGCCCTGGAGCTCGCCGACCTGGAAGTTGTCGTACGCCACGTAGTAGTCGACGTTCTCCGTATTGGTCAGGAGGCGGTCGTAGGCGATGACGGGGATGTCGGCGTCGGCGGCCTGCTGCAGCTGGGTACCAAGCTGCGCGCTGTCGATGGCTCCGACGACGAGGACCTTCACGCCGTTGGTGATCATCGAGCTGATCTGGTTCTGCTGCTCGGAGACGCCGCCGTTGGCGAACTGCACATCCGGCTTGTAGCCGGCCTCGGTCAGGCCGTCGTTGAAGAGGGTCTCGGCGAGTACCCAGTTCTCCGACGTCTTCTGCGGGAGCGCGACACCGATGGCGGATCCCTTCTCGAAACCGGAGGTGGCAGCGTCGCCGCCCTCGGCTGCGGGGGTCGCTTCTTCGCGACCGCATCCTGTCAACGCCAGCGCTGATATCGCAGCGATGGCTGCGAAGGACTTTGCGAACTTACGCATTCTCGTTCTCTTTCTGTTGCTCTTGCTCTGGGAGTGGGGTGGAGCGTTGGTGCCTTCGAACCGGGTGTCCCGGTCCTAGACCTCGTGGGAGATGACTTCCTTCGTCCCGACAGCCTGCTCGGTGGGAGCGGGTTGCGGGGTGGGGGTGGGCGTCTTGCCGCCGCCGCTGCCTCCGCCGAAGTTCCTGGTGAGCAGGCCTATGATGGACGGCTTGCCCTGGCTCTTGTTGTAGACATCGAAGGCGACCGCGACGAGCAGGACGACTCCCTTGATGATCTGGGTGTCGTCAGCGCCGGCGCCGAGCAGCTGGAGGCCGTTGTTGAGGACGGCCATGACGAGGCCCCCGATGATGGATCCGACCACGGTGCCGACGCCACCGGTGACGGCTGCGCCACCGATGAAGACGGCCGCGATGGCGTCCAGTTCCCAGCCGACGCCGTCGGACGGGCCCGACGCCGTCGAGCGGCCGACGAAGATCATGCCGGCGAGGGCGGCGAGGATGGACATGTTCATCATGACCATGAAGTTCACGCGCTTGCTCTGCACGCCGGACAGCTCGGCCGCGTGGCGGTTGCCGCCGACGGCGTAGACGTGGCGTCCGAGGATCGTCTTGTTCGAGATGAACGCGTAGATGATCACGAGGATGCCGAGGATCAGGCCGGGAACGGGGAACGAGGTGCCGGGACGGCCGGTCGCGAACAGGTAGGTCGCGTAGAGGATGACGGCGGAGAGCAGGACGACCTTGGTGACCGGAACCCAGGTGGGGGGCAGGTCGGCGTGGATCTTGGCCAGCTTGCGGCGGTTGCGGAATTCGCTGTAGATCACGAACGCCACCAGGGCCAGGCCCATCAGCAGCGTGATGTTGTTGTAGCCGGTGTTGGGGCCGACCTCGGGAAGGTAGCCTGCGCCGAGGTAGCGGAATCCTTCGGGCACCGGGACGGTGAGGGAGTTGCCCACGGACTGGTTGGCGCCGCGGAACAGGAGCATGCCCGCCAGGGTGACGATGAAGGCCGGTATGCCCACGTAGGCCACCCAGAAACCGTGCCAGGCCCCGATGAGCGCACCGAGGGCGAGGCCGAGCAGCGCGCCGAGGTACCAGGGAATGCCCCAGTCCCTCATGGCGATCGCGACCACGATGCCGACGAACGCCGCGACCGAACCGACCGAGAGGTCGATGTGGCCGGCGATGATCACGAGCACCATGCCGATGGCCAGGATCAGGATGTACGAATTGCCGTTGAAGAGGTTCATCATGTTCACGGACGTGAGCGTCTTGCCGCCCGTGCGCCACTGGAAGAACACGACAAGCGCGACCAGGGCGAAGATCATCCCGAACTGGCGGGTGTCTCCGCCAAAGATTTGTTTGAGGGAATTCATGGTGTCTTTCCTAGGGAGCTACGGTCAGGCAGATTTCCTGCTGGCGGTCATGAGTTTCATCAGGGATTCCTGGTTCGCGTCGTCGCGGGAGACTTCTCCCGTGATCGCGCCCTCGAAGATCGTGTAGATCCGATCCGAGAGGCCGAGCAGTTCGGGCAGTTCCGAGGAGATGACGATGACGCCCTTCCCCTGGTCTGCGAGCTTCTGGATGATGCCGTAGATCTCGTACTTCGCACCGACGTCGATGCCACGCGTGGGCTCGTCGAGGATCAGGAGTTCGGGATCGGTGAACATCCACTTGGACAGGACCACCTTCTGCTGGTTGCCACCGGAGAGCTTCGCTACGCCCTCATTGACGCTCGGCGTCTTGGTGCGCAGCGACTTCCGGTACTCCTCGGCGACGCGGAACTCCTCGTCCTTGTCGACGACGAGTCCGCGGGTGATCTTCTTCAGGTCGGCGGACACCGTGGTGGACTTGATGTCGTCGAGAAGGTTCAGCCCGAGCGACTTCCGGTCCTCCGTCACGTACGCAAGGCCGGCGTTGATCGCCTGGGGCACAGTGCGGAGCGTGACCTCCTTGCCGTTGATGAAGATCTGCCCCGACTTGAAGTTGCCGTAGGACCGGCCGAACACGGAGCGCGCGAGCTCCGTGCGCCCGGCGCCCATCAGCCCGGCGAAACCGACGATCTCACCGCGGCGCACGTGGAAACTCGCGTTCTTGCAGACGAGGCGGTCGGAGACCGTGGGGTGGCCGACGGTCCAGTTGCGGACCTCGAAGAACGTCTCACCGATCTTCGGGGTGTGCTCGGGGAAACGGGATTCGAGCGACCGGCCCACCATGCCGCGGATGATGCGGTCCTCGTCGACGCCGTCGTTCTTGACGTGCAGCGTCTCGATCGACTTGCCGTCGCGGATGATGGTGATCGAGTCGGCGATCTGCTCGATCTCGTTGAGCTTGTGCGAGATCATGATGCACGAGATGCCCTTGGAGCGCAGTCCCGACATGAGGTCCAGCAGGTGCTGGGAGTCGGATTCGTTGAGGGCCGCTGTGGGCTCATCGAGGATCAGCAGCTTCACGGACTTGTTGAGCGCCTTAGCGATCTCGACGAGCTGCTGCTTGCCGACGCCGATGTCCTTGACCTTGGTGACCGGGTCCTCGCTGAGGCCTACGCGGGCCATGAGCTCCAGCGTGGTGCGGTTGACGTAGTCCCAGTCGATGACGCCGAAGCGGGTGGGTTCGTTGCCGAGGAAGATGTTCTCGGCGATCGAGAGTTCCGGGATGAGCGCGAGTTCCTGGTGGATGATGACGATGCCCGCCGCCTCGCTGGACCGGATGTCCTTGAACTGGACCTCCTTGCCCTGGAAGAAGATCTCGCCCGTGTAGTCACCGTGCGGGTAGAGCCCCGAGAGGACCTTCATGAGCGTGGACTTGCCGGCGCCGTTCTCTCCGCAGATGGCGTGGATCTCGCCCGCCTGGACTTCGAGGGATACGTCGGAGAGGGCTTTGACTCCCGGGAATTCCTTGGTGATGGAACGCATCTCGAGGATGGTGTGGTTATTCATGTGGCCTCCCGCGGTGACGGCGTTGTCTTGGTGCAGGCCCAACCACGGCCCGAAAGAATTGAACACGCTGTATCGCCTTGTCGTCAACTGTTGAACGCAAAGCGCACGAAATAGAGATGCGAACGTTATGCGGAACTCGCCAGCCGCGGGGACAGCCCGGGCTGGGCGAGGACGACGGCGGCGCCCCCCAGGGCCTCCGCGCGGTCGCCGAGTGATGACATGCAGACGCTCGTCGTCTCGCCGATGATGGGCACCGCGTGCCGGGCCAGTCCTCGGCGGATGGGCCCGAGAAGGATGTCCCCGAGGCTGGTGAGCGGGCCCCCGATGACGATGGTCTCCGGGTTGATGAGGTTGGCCGTGTGGGCCAGCGCCCGGCCGATGGCGACGCCGGCGTCGTCGATCACGCGCAGCGCGGCCGTGTCGCCGGCCAGGGCCCAGTCGATGATGCGCTGGGTATCGACGGTCTCGTTGCTGCCGCGGCTGAGCAACTCGATCATCGTCGACGTCGAAGCGACCGTCTCGAGGCAGCCCCGGTTTCCGCACCGGCAGACGACGCCGTGCTCGTTGATGGTCGTGTGGCCCAGTTCTCCGGTGACACCGACGTTGCCGTAGTAGAGCGCTCCGTTGAGCACGAGGCCGGACCCGATGCCGGAGCCCACCTTCATGAACATCAGGTTCTCGACGGCGCTGTGAGGACCCCACGTCACCTGCGCCAGCGCGCCCAGATTGGCGTCGTTGTCGATGAAGACGGGCACCTGGAGCCGTTCGCTGAAGGTCTCGTGGATGTTGATGCCCACCCACTCGGGCAGGATGGCGCCCTGGATCACCGTCCCGGTCCGGCGGTCGATGGGCCCCGGGATGCCGATGCCGGCGCCAAGGAGGGCACGACGGCCGATCCCGCCGTTCTCGAGCAGCCTGTCGAGGAGGTCCGAGGCCGCCGTGAGTCCCTCCACGGCGCTGTGTCCCAGAGGGAGTGCGACGGAGGCTTCCTGGACGACCCGGTAGTTGGGGCTCGCGAGGACGACGCGGAGGTGCCGGCGGCCGATGTCGATGCCGGCCGCGACCTGTCCGTTGTCGTTGAGGATCACCGAGAGGGCTCGCCGGCCCGAGCTGGTGGTCGGCGCCGTGCTGACGATGCCCGTGGCGGCCATGACCTTGACGATGTTGGAGACGGTGGCGGTCGACAGTCCGGTCTGCCGTGACAGTTCTGCCTGCGTCTGGGGTCCGCCGCTCATGAGTGCCGCGATGACCCGCTGCTGGTTCTGCTCGCGCAGGGCGGATTGGGAACCCGGCTTCGGGAGCGCGGCGCTCAAGCTTGTCCTCGCCGTCGAGGGGGAGTCTACGGGCATGATCTCTAGGGTGCCGCAGGGCTCCCTTGTAGTCAAGAAGTTAACGCTTGACGATGTTCCTGCGCGAGAGTTCGATAGCGATCGGCGTTCGCCCTCACGGCGGCGACCTCGTCGTCGTCGAGCTCCCGGCGCACCTTCGCGGGCACTCCTGCGACGAGCGAGCGGGGAGGAACGACCATGCCTTCGAGGACCACGGCACCCGCGGCGACGAGGGAGCCGGAGCCGACGACGGCGCCGTTCAGCACCGTCGCGCCCATGCCGATGAGGCAGTCGTCCTCGATGGTGCACCCGTGGACGACGGCGCCGTGCCCCACGCTGACGCGGTCGCCGATTCTGGCCGGGTGACCCGGGTCAGCGTGCACCACCACGTTGTCCTGCAGGTTGGTGCCCTCGCCGATGGTGATGGGCGCGGTGTCCGCGCGAACGGTGGCGCCGTAGAACACGCTGGCGAAGGGCCCCAGCACCACCTCGCCGATGAGGGAGGCCGTCGGGGCGGTGAACGCGGAATCGCTGACGTCGGGGGTGTTGCCCCGGAAGGGGATCAGGTGTGCCATGGCGCCAGCCTAGGCGACGCCCTGTCGGCTGGGCAGCGATCGCTGCCCGTCAGTTGAGATCGGTCAGTTGAAGACGATGGTGCGGCGCCCGTCGAGGAGGACGCGGCGCTCCGCGTACCACTGCACGGCCTGGACCAGCGCGCGTCCCTCGAGCTCGCGTCCGATCGACGCCAACTGCTCGGCGGTGCGGGCGTGGTCCACCCGGATCACCTCCTGCTCGATGATCGGCCCCTCGTCGAGGGCCGCCGTGACGTAGTGGGCGGTCGCGCCGATCAGCTTGACCCCGCGTGCGTGCGCCTGGTGATACGGCCGGGCACCCTTGAAGGACGGCAGGAACGAGTGGTGGATGTTGATGGCCCGGCCCCGCAGGTCCTCGCAGAGCTTGTCGCTGAGGATCTGCATGTAGCGGGCGAGGACCACCAGTTCGATGTCGTGCTGGTCCATGAGGGCGCGCAGGGCGTCCTCGGCGTCGTCCTTGGTCTCCGCGGTCACGGGGATGTAGTGGAACTCGACGCCGTAGAAGGCGGCGAGGTCCTCGAGGTCGCGGTGGTTGGAGACGATGACGGGGATGTCGATGGCGAGGGTGCCCGAACGGTGCTGGAACAGGAGGTCATTGAGGCAGTGCGCAGCCTTCGAGACCATGATGAGCGTCCGGGTGCGACGCTCGGACTCGACCAGCGACCACTCCATGCCGAACTCCGCGGCGACGGGCTCGAGTGCCGAGTGCAGGGCCTGCTCCGGGGAGGCCGTGCTCAGCGCCACCCGCATGAAGAACGAGCCGGTGTCCGGGCTGCCGTACTGCTGCGATTCGGTGATGTTGGCCCCCACCGCGACCAGTGCTCCGCTCACCCCGTGGACGATGCCGGGCCGGTCGGGACAGGACAGTGTCAGGGAATAGGAGCGGGGCGCGTCGGGGGAAGTCACCCCGCAAGATTACCGGTAGCCCCGCTGTCCGCGATGCTCCGGAGTCTGCCGAGGGCTGCGGTTGCGGCGGCCCGGCCGGCCCGGGATGCGCCGAGCGTCGATGCGGATGCGCCGTAGCCGACGAGCAGAAGGCGCGGCTCCTTCAGCACGTGCACGCCGTCCATCCGGATGCCGCCGCCCGGCTCACGGAGGTGCAACGGAGCCAGGTGGTCCAGGGCGGCCCGGAAGCCGGTGGCCCACAGGACCGCGTCGACAGGCTCCTCGGAACCGTCGGCGAAGACCGCGGACCGCTCGCGCAGCTCGGCCAGGGGGCCCCGCGACACCAGGATGCCGGCGTCGATGCCCGCCTGGTACTGCGCGGTCAGGGACAGTCCGGTGACCGACACGACGCTGGCAGGAGGGAGACCCGCACTCGTCCTGGCATTCACCTCCGCCTCGACCTCCCTGCCCCATTCCGGGTCGAACGGCCGGCGGGTGAATTCCGGAGGACGCCGGGTCGACCAGAGGGGCCTGGCACCCGCTTCGTGGAGCTGGAGCAGGAACTGCACGGCGGACGTCCCGCCGCCGACGACGAGGACGCTCCGGCCCGTGAACTCGTCGGCCGAACGGTAGTTCTGCGTGTGCAGCTGGCGGCCCGCGAAGACGTCGCGGCCGCGGTAATAGGGCCAGTACGGGCGGTCCCACGTCCCGGTCGCATTGATGACGACGTCCGCCACCCAGGTGCCGCCCGTGGTGGTCACGTGCAGGGGGCCGCGGTCCCCGCCGTCGAATACGTCGCCCTCGAATACAGTGCGGTCGGATGCCCCGCCGCCGGATGTGTCACCGTCGGATCCCGAGTCGACGCGGACCACGGAGACCGGGCGGACCACCGGGAGGTCGAACTCCCGCTCGAAGGCCCCGTAGTAGCGGTTCACCACGGAGGACGCCGGCTCCTTGGGGTCCGGCGTACCGAGCGGGAAGCCCGGGAGGTCGTGGAGTGCGTGGGCGGCGTCGAAGGTGAGGGCGGGCCAGCGGTGCAGCCAGGCACCCCCGGGAGCGGGATTCGCATCGAGGACCACGAAGTCGCGGTGCGGCTCGAGCCCCCGGCGCCTCAGGTGGTACGCGCTGCTCAGCCCCGCCTGACCGGCGCCGATCACCACGACGCGAACACGGCGGACCGGTCCGTCCAGAACCTGTCCGGTCTGCCCAGCTGACGACCCGCGCATCTCCCGACCTCTCCCGGCCTGATCCCGACTCTCGGAGCTCCGGCCCACCAGTGCCAACCACCTCGTGGTAACGCCGTATTCCGCCCGCCCAATCCTCCGGTGCCCCGGGAGGGTGGGACGGGCGGATGATCCACCCATCCGGAAGCCGCGGCGCCGGTGGCGGCCCGGCCAGCGGTACGGCTAGCATGGGAGCGTCGCGACTGGCGTAGGGTGGGCAACCACCAGGAAGCGGCGTGGGGCCAGGATTATCCTTCGGGGCGTCCTGTGCTTCCGGTGCAGACCACGGATCGCACGCCTGGGCCGCGGGTCACGTTTCACGAGCGGCCGGGCGCGGACAGTCGATCCGCATCCCGCCCGCGACTCAAGCTGACCTCGACGCGAGACCCAGAGAAGGATCAACCGATGACAACGTCGCCCATGGCCCCATCCCACGCTGCCGCAGATTCCGTCACCAATGCCCCGCTGTCCGAGGTGGACCCGGAGATCGCCGCCGTCCTCCGGGACGAGCTCGCACGGCAGCGCGACACCCTCGAGATGATCGCCTCCGAGAACTTCGCACCCCGCGCCGTCCTCGAGGCGCAGGGCAGCGTGCTGACCAACAAGTACGCCGAGGGCTACCCCGGACGCCGGTACTACGGTGGGTGCGAACACGTCGACGTCGCCGAGAACCTCGCGATCGAGCGCGTCAAGGCGCTGTTCGGCGCCGAATTCGCGAACGTCCAGCCCCACTCCGGCGCCCAGGCCAACGCCGCAGCGCTCGCCGCCATGATCAAGCCGGGCGACAAGATCATGGGCCTGTCCCTCGCGCACGGCGGACACCTGACGCACGGCATGAAGCTCAACTTCTCCGGCAAGCTGTACGAGGTCGCCGCCTACGGCGTCGAGGAGGACACGCACCGCCTGGACATGGAGCGCGTCCGCGAGCAGGCCCTGGCCGAGAAGCCCCAGGTCATCATCGCCGGCTGGTCCGCCTACCCGCGCCAGCTCGACTTCGCGGCCTTCCGGTCCATCGCCGACGAGGTCGGCGCCCTCCTGTGGACGGACATGGCCCACTTCGCAGGCCTCGTCGCCGCCGGTGTCCACCCCAACCCCGTCCCCCACTCCGACGTCGTCACGTCCACCGTGCACAAGACCCTCGCAGGACCCCGCTCCGGCGTCATCCTCGCCAAGCAGGAGTGGGCCAAGAAGCTCAACTCCAGCGTCTTCCCCGGCCAGCAGGGCGGCCCGCTGATGCACGTCATCGCAGGCAAGGCCACGGCGTTCAAGATCGCCGGATCGCCGGAGTTCAAGGAACGCCAGGAGCGCGTCCTCGAGGGCGCCCGCATCATCGCCGAGCGCCTGACCGCGTCCGACGTCGCCGAGCACGGCGTCTCGGTCCTCACCGGGGGCACCGACGTCCACCTCGTCCTGGTGGACCTGCGCAACTCGTCGCTGGACGGCCAGCAGGCCGAGGACGTCCTGCACTCGGTGGGGATCACGGTCAACCGCAACGCCGTGCCGTTCGACCCCCGTCCGCCGATGGTCACCTCCGGCCTCCGCATCGGCACCCCGGCGCTCGCCACCCGCGGTTTCGGCGCCGCCGAGTTCACGGAGGTGGGCGAGATCATCGCCGCCGCGCTCAAGCCGTCGCCCGACGTGGAGGCACTGCGCGCCCGCGTGTCCGCGCTCGCCGCGAACTTCCCGCTCTACCCGGGCCAGGAGGAGTGGTAGAGCCGCTGCCGCCAGGCGCCCTTCGATCGAAGGCTGCGGCGTCGACCGACTTCGACATCCCCACCGAGGAGTGCTGCTTCACCGGCTGCTGCGACCGCGGCAAGGCATTCCTGCTCGAGCAACTGGACAAGCACTCCGAGAAGGACGAATCGCATGAGCACGACAGCCCGCATTCTTGACGGGAAGGCAACCGCCGCGCAGATCAAGGCCGAACTCGCCGAACGCGTGACGGCACTGCGCGAGCGGGGCGTGACACCGGGCCTCGGGACGGTCCTCGTCGGGGACGATCCCGGCAGCCATTCCTACGTGGCCGGCAAGCACCGCGACTGCGCGGAGGTCGGCATCACGTCCGTGCGCCGGGACCTGCCGGACACGATCACGCAGGAGGAGCTCGAGGCGGTCCTCGACGAGCTGAACGAGGACGCCACCACCACGGGGTACATCGTGCAGCTCCCGCTCCCCGCGCACATCGACACGAACGCGATCCTGGGCCGCATCGACCCGGCGAAGGACGCCGACGGCCTGCATCCCACCAACCTGGGCAAGCTGGTCCTGAACGTCAACGCTCCGATGGATTCGCCCCTGCCCTGCACCCCGCACGGCATCGTGGAGCTCCTGCTCCGGCACGACGTCGACCTCAAGGGCCGGAACGTGCTCGTCGTGGGACGCGGCGTGACGGTCGGGCGCCCGCTGGGCCTGCTGCTGACCCGCAAGCAGATCAACGCGACCGTAACCCTCGCCCACACCGGGACCGTCGACCTCGCCGACCACCTCGGCCGGGCCGACGTCGTCGTCGCCGCTGCCGGCATCGCCCACATGATCACGGCGGAGCAGCTCAAGCCGGGCGCGATCGTGCTCGACGTCGGCGTCAGCCGGGTCGAGAATCCGGACACCGGGAAGGCGAAGCTCACGGGCGACGTCGATCCGGGAGCTGCCTCGGTGGCGAGCTGGCTCTCGCCCAACCCCGGGGGAGTGGGGCCGATGACGCGGGCCATGCTCCTGGCCAACGTCGTCGAGGCGGCCGAGCGCCAGGCGTCGCGCGCCTGACCGTACAGCGTCCAAGAACTCCCGGTGGATTCTCCCACCGGGAGTTCTCGCCTAGGCTGGGCGGGTGTCGACAATCCCCGCCGGACCGCCGGTGATCTCCGCCCGGCAGCTGAGCAAGCACTACGGCGACTTCCGGGCTGTCGACGGGATCTCCTTCGAGGTGCCGGCGGGCGAATCCTTCGGACTCCTGGGCCCGAACGGCGCCGGCAAGTCGACGACCATGCGCATGATCGGCGGCGTCTCGCAGCGCACCTCGGGAGAGCTCACCATCATGGGCCTCGACCCGGAGCAGCACGGGCCCGAGGTGCGGGCGCACCTCGGCGTCGTGCCGCAGCAGGACAACCTCGACGAGGAACTCCGGGTGCGGGACAACCTCCTCGTCTACGGGCGCTACTTCGGCCTGCCGATGAGCTACCTGAAGCCCAAGGCCGACGAGCTGCTCGAGTTCGCGCAGCTCACGGACAAGGCTGCGGCGAAGGTGGATGCGCTCTCGGGCGGCATGAAGCGGCGCCTGACCATCGCGCGCTCCCTCATCAACGAGCCGAAGATCCTCCTGCTCGACGAGCCCACCACGGGCCTCGATCCGCAGGCCCGCCACATCCTGTGGGACCGCCTGTTCCGCCTCAAGGAATCGGGCGTGACGCTGATCCTCACCACGCACTACATGGACGAGGCGGAGCAGCTCTGCGACCGCCTCGTCGTCGTCGACAAGGGCCGGATCATGGCCGAGGGGTCACCGGCCCAGCTCATCCGCGAACACTCGACGCGCGAGGTGCTCGAGCTGCGCTTCGGATCCGAGCGCAACACCACCGTCGCGGCTGAACTGCAGGGCATCGGGGAGCGCCTCGAACCGTTGCCCGACCGCGTCCTGATCTACGCGCACGACGGCGAGGCGGCGCTGGAACAGGTCAACTCCCGCGGGCTCCGGCCTCTCACGTCCCTCGTCCGGCGTTCCTCCCTCGAGGACGTCTTCCTGCGCCTGACCGGACGGAGCCTCGTTGACTGACGATCCTGGTGCTCCCAGCGCTCCCCTCCAGGAAGCCACCCAGCCGTACCGCCTCTCCGCCCACCGGCCCGAGGTGTCCGCGCGGCGCGCCCGGAGGTTCGGTTCCTGGTACTACGCCGAGCACGTCCTGCGATCCATGAACAGCTACCGCTGGACCCTGCTCGCCTCCAGCGTCGGTACTCCGGTCATGTACCTCTTCGCGATGGGGGTCGGCCTCGCCACGCTCGTCGACCAGAACTCCGCCGGCGCCTTCGGCGGTGTCAGCTACCTCGCGTTCATCGCTCCGGCCCTGCTGGCATCGGCGACCATCATGACCGCGGCGACCGAGTTCACCTACCCCGTGATGGACGGCTTCAAGTGGCGGCGGGTCTACTACGGCCCGCACGCTTCGCCGCTCAGCACCGACCAGATCGCCCACGGGCACATCCTCGCGGTCACTGTGCGGCTGACGGCCGCCACCCTGATCTACTTCCTCATCGTCGCGGCGTTCGGAGCATCCCCGTCGGCCACCGGCGTCGTCGCCGTCCCGGTGGCCGTGCTCAGCGGGCTCGCCTTCGGCCTCCCGCTGATGGCCTATTCGGCCGGCATCGAGGAGGACAGGGGGCAGTTCGCGCTCGTGATGCGCTTCATCGTCACGCCGCTGTTCCTCTTCTCGGGGACCTTCTTCCCGCTCGACACCCTTCCGGTGTTCCTGCGCTGGATCGGCTGGGTCTCACCGTTGTGGCACGGGACCGAACTCGGCCGCGCCCTGACCTACGGGTACCACTTGCCGCCGGGGCTCGCCGTCGTCCACGTGCTGTTCCTGGTGGTCCTCGCCGTCGTCGGCCTGCGCAGGGCACGCATCGTCTACGCGAGGAGGCTGGGCCGATGAGCGCCCAGCTGACTGCGAAGGACTACGCACTCAGCGGATCGAAGCGGCCGATGGCCGCGCTGTACTCGCGCAATGCGAGGGCCGTCATAGCGCGCGGACTCCTGGCCACCCGCAGCAGCAACTGGCTGATCATGGTGTCCGGCTTCTTCGAGCCGGTCCTCTATCTCCTCTCCATGGGAGTGGGACTCGGTGCGCTGGTCGGCACGGTCACCGGACCGAACGGCGAGGAGATCAGCTACGCGGCCTATATCGCGCCCGCGCTGCTCGCCGTGTCGGCCATGAACGGCGCCGTGTACGACAGCACGTGGAACGTGTTCTTCAAGATGAACTTCTCGAAGCTGTACCAGGGCATGCTCTACACCTCGCTCGGCCCGCTGGACGTCGCGATCGGGGAGATCTTCCTGGCCCTCCTGCGCGGAGCCATGTACGCCACGGGCTTCACCGCGGTGATGGCGCTGATGGGACTCATCACCACTCCGGTGGCCCTGCTCGTGATCCCGGCGTCGGTGGTGATCGCGTTCGGCTTCGCGTCCTTCGGCATGGGGATCACCAGCTTCATGAAGACGTTCCAGCAGATGGAGTGGGTCAACTTCGTGCTGCTGCCGATGTTCCTGTTCTCCGCCACCTTCTACCCCCTCAGCGTCTATCCGCAGGGCATCCAGTGGTTCATCCAGGCCTTGCCCCTGTGGCACGGAGTCGAGCTGCTGCGCCAAATCAGCGTCGCCTCGTTCACACCGGCGGCGGTCCTCCACCTCAGCTACTTCCTCGTCATGATCGCCGTGGGGATGCTGCTGACCACGCTGCGCCTGCGGAAGCTCTTCCTCAGGTAGGCCCAGAAACAAGGCTCGGGAACAGGCCTCAGGGTACGAGGGTCGCGTAGACCACGTAGTTGTCGTCGAACAGCCCGGTGTCCGGGTTGTAACCGTCGCAGGTGATGAGCCGCAGTTCCGATCCGGGCGTGTTCCCGTACACCGTCAGGGTGGGGAACCCGTCCTTCCGGTAGGCCTCGCCGCGCTGGAACTCGAACACCGCCGTCGTGCCGTCCTCGCGGGTCACGTTCATGCGGTCGCCGGCCTTGAGGGCGCGGAGGTCGGCGAAGACGCCCTTGCCGCCGTCGGTGGCGTTGACGTGGCCGAGCATCACGGCCGGTCCGCGGTCGCCCGGGGTGGGGGACCGGTTGTACCAGCCGGCGGGAGCACCGGGGCCGTCCGGCGGCACCTCGAGGCTCCGGTTCTCGCGCAGGCCCAGGCTGACCAGGTCGGTGCGCACGCCGATGGACGGGATCTCCAGCGTGACCGGTGCCGATGCAGGAAGCACCGCCGGCTGTGCCGGAGCTGCGGGGGCCGGGGCCGCCGCAGGAGTGGAGGGGGTTGCGGCGGGCGCCGAGGATGCGGCCGCGGTGGGGGCTGCAGAAGATGTCGGGGCTGCAGCGGTGCCTGGCGTGCTGGTACTCGCGGCGGCCGACTCCGGCGTCGTGGCCGGGGAGGTCCCGGATCCGCAGCCGGCAAGGAGGAAAAGGGCGGCCACCGCCGGAGCCGTGAGGCCCCAGCGGTGGCCGGTTACTTTACTGATCATGGAGTGGGATCAGGATTATGCGTTGGCGCGGCGGCGCACTGCGTAGGTTCCGCCGGCTGCTGCTGCCAGGACGAGGCCGCCACCGAGGGCGAGGACGCCGGTGTTGGAGCCGGTGTCCTGAGCTACGCCGGTATCAGCGCCACCGCTGGGCATGGAGCCCATCTGGGAGGCGACGAGCGTGCCGCACAGTGCCGGGGAGGTCGCGCCCAGGGGCAGGGAGGGCTCCAGGTCGCTCGGTGCGCTGAAGGCTTCGGCGGTGCCGGTGACCGTGGCGGGATCCAAGCCGTGGACGACGACGACGGCGGTGCCGGCTTCGAGGGACGCCTTGGTGGCTGCATCCAGGGTGATTTCACGCTGGATGGTGTAGCTGCCGCCCTGGCCGCCGAGCTGGAGGTTCAGGCCCTCAGCGGGGGTGGTGGCACCGGAGGTGGACAGCGTCGTCTGGATGCCACCGTAGGAAGCTGCGCCCTCGGTGGTGCTGAGGATCCCATCGGCGTTGGCGTCATCGGCGGTTGTCGGGCACGTACCCTTGGCTCCACCGTGGATGTGCTGGACGTGGGGGTACGGGGCGTCCATGAAGGTCTGGGCGAGGCCGGAGACCTGCAGGTTCACCATGGCCTTATCGCCGGTGACGTCCAGGGTGATGGTGCCCGTACCGGTGGTTCCGCTGAGCTGACCCAGGGTCGAGGAGTAGGTGGCATCGGCGGCCATTGCGGGCGAGCCTGCCATAGCGACGGCGCTGATGGCGAGGGCGGGTACTGCGAGGAAACGCATCTTCTTGTTCATCGGAAATTCCTCCATTGTGCGAATGAGGCGCCGTGTGGGGCGCGTGACAGTACTTCGGGGTGAGCCCTGTCACGGATGGGAGGAGATGGGAGGAATCTTTGAGGAGCCTGGCAGTTCGCCCGCGGTGGAAGGAACGGAGGCGGTCCTGGCCATACGGGAGAATGGTCGGATGCAGTCATTAGGAAGTAATGGGCGGCCGGCGGGCCGGGGTATGAGCATGCGCATGGGCAGCGCCGGGATGGCCATCATGATCGTCGTGTTCCTGGTCGCCGTCGTCTTCGCGGCGAACCAGAACGACGTCGTCGGCTGGCTGGTGGTGATCATCTCCCTCGGCTGGCTCCTGGTCTTCAGCTTCGTGGTCTTCAGCCTCCGCTCGGCGGCGCGGAAGGCCGCCGCACGCCTCCAGGGCAGCGGGTTCGGCGGGTCGGGGCAGTCCTCGGCCGCGCCCGTCGCCGTCGATCGGGCCCGGGACATGAAGCTGGACCACAGCTTCAAGATCGTCCAGGTGCAGGTCGGCGTGGTCCGGGAGTACCTCGGCAAGGACGAGGGGATGGTGGAGCGCGCGCTCGAGACCATCGAAATCACTTCGCACAACGCCCGCTCGATGATGAAGGGATCGACGGAGGGCCCCGTCGAGGGCACCGTCGTCGACTGACGCGCCCGCGCCCGGGATGAATCGGAAAACCCTCCGGGGTAAGGTGGATCGAGTGAGTCCGGCATCGAATCCTCCGCAGAAATCCCTGCGCATCGCGTCCGTCAACGTCAACGGAATCCGCGCCGCCTACAAGCGCGGCATGCAGGAATGGCTGGACGGACGGGACGTCGACATCCTCTGCCTGCAGGAAGTCCGGGCGCCCGATGCCATCGTCCGCGGCCTGCTGGGCGACGACTGGCACATCCTGCACACCGAGGCGGAGGCTAAGGGCCGCGCGGGTGTGGCGATCGCCTCCCGCCAGGAGCCCACGGCGACGCGCACGACCATCGGTGACAGCTACTTCGACACGTCCGGCCGGTGGGTGGAAGCCGACTTCACCGTGGACGGCTCGACCCTGACGGTCGTGAGCGCGTACGTCCATTCGGGCGACGTCGGCACCCCCAAGCAGGACGACAAGTACCGCTTCCTCGACGCCATGATCACCCGGCTGCCGCAGCTCCGGGACGGGGCGGACCACGCCGTCGTGGTCGGCGACCTGAACGTCGGCCACACCCAGCTCGATATCCGGAACTGGAAGGGCAACGTCAAGAACGCCGGCTTCCTGCCCGAGGAGCGGGCGTATTTCGACCGGTTCTTTTCGGACGAGTGCGGCTTCCTGGACGTGGCCCGCCTTCTCGCCGGGGACGTCGACGGCCCGTACACCTGGTGGTCCTGGCGGGGCAAGGCGTTCGACAACGACACCGGCTGGCGCATCGACTACCAGATGGCCACGCAGGCCCTCGCGAAGAGTGCGGTGACCGCCGACGTCGACAGGGCGCCGAGCTGGGACACGCGGTTCTCGGACCACGCGCCGCTCGTCGTCGACTACCAGATCTAGAGTGCAGGACAGCTTCATGACACTTCCCACCACGGGGACGAACCCCACCCCGACTCCGGGCACGAACCGGCGCCAGCGCATCCTCTCCGGGATGCAGCCGTCCGCGGGTTCCCTGCACCTCGGCAACTACCTCGGAGCCCTGGTGCACTGGGTGCGCCTGCAGGACACGTACGACGCCGTCTTCTTCATCCCCGACCTGCACGCGATCACCGTGCCCCAGGACCCGCAGGAACTGGCCCACCGCACCCGGATCACGGCCGCCCAGTACATCGCGGGCGGTGTCGACCCCGACAGGGCGACCCTCTTCGTGCAGTCCCACGTTCCGGAGCACGCCCAGCTCGCGTGGGTGCTGAACTGCCTCACGGGGTTCGGCGAAGCATCGCGCATGACCCAGTTCAAGGACAAGGCGTCGAAGCAGGGCACGGACGCCGCCAGCGTGGGCCTCTTCACGTACCCGGTCCTCCAGGCCGCGGATATCCTCCTCTACCAGCCCGACGGCGTCCCCGTCGGCGAGGACCAGCGGCAGCACGTCGAACTGAGCCGCGACCTGGCCCAGCGCTTCAACTCGCGCTTCGGCGAGACCTTCGTGGTGCCGAAACCCCTCATCCAGAAGGAGTCCGCCAAGATCTACGACCTGCAGAACCCGACGGCGAAGATGTCAAAATCTGCCTCGTCGGCTGCCGGGCTGATCAACCTGCTCGATGATCCCAAGGTCACGGCCAAGCGCATCAAGTCCGCGGTCACCGATGCCGGGACGGAAATCCGCTTCGACACGGCGGAGAAGCCCGGCATCTCGAACCTGCTGGCGATCTACTCGGCCCTGTCCGGCAAGGGCATCGCCGAACTCGAGGCGGACTACGCGGGCCGCATGTACGGGCACCTCAAGGTGGATCTCGCCGACGTCGTCGTGGAGGCGCTGACCCCGGTCCGGAACCGCGCGGAGGAACTGCTGTCCGACCCCGCCGAGCTCGACCGCCTGCTGGCGAAGGGCGCCGCGAAGGCTCGCGAGCTGGCTGCTCCCACCCTGGCCGACGTCTATGCGCGTGTGGGCTTCCTCCCTGCCGCGGGAGCCCGCTGACCCATGTGCGCGCCCACAGGTCAGCCCAGCGGAGCGGCACCAGCCACGTCCCGTGCCGGCCTGAGCGGTAGCTGCGTGGGGATCACCATACCCATCCCGGAACCCCTCGCCGGTGACCTGGAGTCGTGGAGGGCGTCCTTCGGCGACCCCCTGGCGGCGGTCGTCCCGCCCCACATCACCCTCATCACGACGACGCCGGCGTCCGACTGGGACGCGACGATCGATCACGTGCGGGCCGTCGCCCGGCAGCAACGGCCCTTCGAGGTGCGCCTGCGCAGCACCGGTTCCTTCCGCCCGGTATCCCCGGTGGTGTTCCTGAACCTCGTCGAGGGCTTCGACGAGTGCGTCGACCTGCACGCGAAGCTCCAGAGCGGCCCCCTCGAACGCGACCTCGATTTCCCCTTCCATCCGCACGTCACCGTGGCGCACGATGTCTCCGAGGCCGGAATGGATGCGGCGGTCGAGGAGCTCCACGCCTTCGAGGCCTCGTTCGAGGTGCGGTCCATGGGCCTGTACGAGCACGTGCCGTCGGGGCTCTGGAAGCTGAGGGAGGAGCTGCACTTTGGCCAAGTCGCTGACGGCTCCGAAACCGCCGCAGGTTGAGCAGCCGTCCCCTGCCAGCCTGCCCGACCTCCGCCGCAAAGTCATCGACGCGCAGGTGCGGCTGGGCCGCCTGACCCGATCCGGGGCCGGCGGCACGAAGCTCCTGCTCGCTCGCCTCGACCTGGCCCTCTGCCGGTTCTACACGCTGCGACCCGTGCGGGTGTTCCTGCTCTATGTCGAACGGCGCGGCCCTCTGATGGCGGCCGGGCTGGCCTACCGCCTGTTCTTCGCTATCGCGGCGCTGCTCGTCGTCGCGTTCGCCGCTCTCGGCATCGTCCTCGCCGGCGATGACGACCTGCGCCAGCTCGCGGTGGGCGCACTCGACCGGGGGGTGCCCGGACTGATCGCCACGGCGGACGGCGAGGGAGGGCTGGTGACGCCCGAGCGCCTCTTCGAGGCCACCAGCGGCTTGGGCCGGGCGCTCGTGGTCTCCTCCGCGGTCATGCTCGTGACCGCCCTCGCCTGGATCGGCGGGATCCGGCAGGCGATGCGCGGTATCTTCGCGCTGCAGCCCGTAGCGGTCCATCCGGTGGTGCTCTGGCTGAAGGATCTCGGCACCCTCGCGCTGCTCGGAGTCATCATGCTCGTGACCACGGGGCTCGGAGTGATCGCCACCAATACCCTCGGCGCACTCCTCTCGGTCCTCCACCTGACCGCCGTAAGTTCGATCCTGACGCAGGGGGCGGGTTTCGCCGTCATGATCCTGCTCGACATCCTCGTGGCCGTGGTCCTGTTCCACTCCGCCTCGGCCATCGAGATGCCGCGCTCCGTCCTGCTGCAGGGGGCGGTCATCGCGGGGCTCGGGACCACCCTGCTGCGCACCTTCTCGGCACAGATCCTCGGCAGTTTCAGCAACAATCCGCTCCTGCTGTCCTTCGCCGTGATCCTCGCCCTGTTCATCTGGTTCTTCCTGCTCAGCCAGGTCTATCTGCTGGCGACGGCCTGGTGCGCCATCGGGTCCGCGGACGCCGCCGGGCGGGCCGAGCGCGACCATGAGGCGAAGGGCGGCACGCTGCGCCAGCGGCGCCGCCGGAAGCCGGGCACCGGCAACCCTCCCACCTGACCTGCCGTGCTGCGGATCACTCGTGGCGACGACCTGCAGGCGTGTCAGGAACGAGGCAGGGGTGACAGGAACGAGCAAGGGCGGCCCGCTGGTGCGGGCCGCCCTTGCTGGCCGGACGGTGGTCCGGCGGGGTGTTGCTGCCGATCAGACCTTGCGGGTCAGGATGGCCTGCTTGACCTCGGAGATGGCCTTGGTGACCTGGATGCCTCGCGGGCAGGCCTCCGAGCAGTTGAAGGTGGTCCGGCAGCGCCAGACGCCTTCCTTGTCGTTGAGGATCTCGAGGCGCATGTCCCCGGCATCGTCACGCGAGTCGAAGATGAAGCGGTGCGCGTTCACGATCGCGGCGGGTCCGAAGTACTGGCCGTCGGTCCAGAACACGGGGCAGGAGGACGTGCACGCGGCGCACAGGATGCACTTGGTGGTGTCGTCGTAACGGTCGCGCTCCTCCGAGGACTGCAGGCGCTCCTTCGCGGGCTCGTGGCCCTTGCTGATCAGGAACGGCATGATCTCGCGGTAGGACTGGAAGAAAGGCTCCATGTCCACGATCAGGTCCTTCTCCACCGGCAGGCCCTTGATGGGCTCCACGAGGATGGGCTTGGACGTGTCGAGATCCTTCAGCAGCGTCTTGCAGGCCAGGCGGTTGCGGCCGTTGATGCGCATGGCATCGGAGCCGCACACGCCGTGGGCGCAGGACCGGCGGAAGGACACCGAGCCGTCGTGCTCCCACTTGACCTTGTGCAGGGCGTCCAGCACGCGGTCCGTGCCGTACATGGTCAGCTTCCACTCGTCCCAGTGGGCCTCGTCCGAGACCTCCGGGTTGTAGCGCCGGACCTTGAGGGTGACGTCGAAGGTGGGGACCTCCCCGCCGGCGACGTCCGGTGCGAGCTCGACCTTGGAGGCCGGTTCCTTTTCCATCGCTTCGGTGCTCATCAGTACTTACGCTCCATGGGCTGGTATCGGGTGAAGATAACCGGTTTGGTCTCAAGGCGGACGCCACTGGTTTCGGTGGCGCTCGGGTCCTTGTAGGCCATGGAATGGGTCATGAAGTTCTCGTCGTCACGCTCAGGATAGTCCTCGCGGAAGTGACCCCCGCGGGATTCCTTGCGGTGCAGCGCGGCCGCTGTCATGACCTTCGCCATGTCGAGGAGGAACCCGAGTTCCACGGCCTCCAGCAGGTCGAGGTTAAACCTCTTGCCCTTGTCCTGGACGGTGATGCGCGTGTACCGCTCCTCCAGCGTATCGATCACGCGCAGCGCCTCGAGCAGTGTCTGCTCGGTGCGGAACACCTGGACATTCGCGTCCATGACGTCCTGGAGCTCCTTGCGGATCTGCGCGACGCGCTCTCCGCCTTCCGAGCTGCGCGCCCGGTTGAGGAGCAGCTCGGTCTCGGCCGCGGGGTTCTCGGGGATCTCGACGAAGTCGGCCGTCAGGGCGTACTGCGCGGCGGCGATGCCGGCGCGCTTGCCGAAGACGTTGATGTCGAGGAGCGAGTTGGTCCCCAGGCGGTTCGAACCGTGCACGGAGACGCACGCGACCTCGCCCGCGGCATACAGTCCGGGGACGACGGTGTCGTTGTCCGCCAGGACCTCGGCCTTGATGTTGGTCGGGATGCCGCCCATGGCGTAGTGCGCCGTCGGGAAGACCGGGACGGGCTCCGTGTAGGGCTCCACACCGAGGTAGGTGCGGGCGAACTCGGTGATGTCGGGGAGCTTCGCGTCGATGTGCGCGGGCTCGAGGTGCGTCAGGTCGAGGAGGACGTAGTCCTTGTTCGGCCCGGCCCCACGGCCCTCGCGGACCTCGTTCGCCATGGAACGGGCCACGATGTCACGCGGTGCGAGGTCCTTGATGGTGGGGGCGTAGCGCTCCATGAAGCGCTCTCCCTCCGAGTTCCGCAGGATCGCGCCTTCGCCGCGCGCCGCCTCGGACAGCAGGATGCCCAGGCCGGCGAGGCCGGTCGGGTGGAACTGGAAGAACTCCATGTCCTCGAGGGGGATACCGCGGCGGAAGGCGATGCCCATGCCGTCGCCGGTCAGCGTGTGGGCGTTCGACGTCGTCTTGTAGACCTTGCCGACACCGCCCGAGGCGAACACGACGGACTTCGCCTGGAAGATGTGCAGTTCACCCGAGGCGAGGTCATAGGAGACGACGCCGGCGACGCGCTTCTCGATGCGGGTCACGCCGTCGACGGTGACTTCCTGGTCCACCATCAGCAGGTCGAGCACGTAGTACTCGTTGTAGAACTCCACATTGTGCTTGACGCAGTTTTGATACAGCGTCTGCAGGATCATGTGACCCGTGCGGTCCGCTGCATAGCAGGACCGGCGGACCGGAGCCTTGCCGTGGTCGCGGGTGTGGCCGCCGAAGCGCCGCTGGTCGATACGTCCCTCGGGCGTGCGGTTGAACGGCAGGCCCATCCTCTCGAGGTCGAGGACCGCCTCGATGGCCTCCTTGGCCATGACCTCGGCAGCGTCCTGGTCGACGAGGTAGTCGCCACCCTTGACGGTGTCGAAGGTGTGCCACTCCCAGTTGTCCTCTTCGACGTTGGCGAGTGCAGCGCACATGCCACCCTGAGCCGCGCCCGTGTGCGAACGGGTGGGGTAGAGCTTCGTCAGGACGGCGGTGTGGGCGCGCTGCCCCGACTCGATGGCTGCGCGCATTCCCGCGCCACCGGCGCCGACGATGACGACGTCGTACTTGTGGACCTGCATGCTGGTCGCTCTTTCTGTTGGAACCGGTCGTGCATGAAGGGGCCCTACGGGGCCGGTCATGCGGGAACTGCCGAGGTCCGGCAGGGCTTACGGTGCGGGGCAGTAGTCCGCTACGTGCGCGACTCCGTCGATGACGGGGCAGGGATCGAAGGTGAAGATCACGAGGGTGCCGAGGACCACGATGACGACGGTCGCCGTGTAGAGGACTCCCTTGAGCCACATGCGCGTGCTGTTCTTGTCGGCGTAGTCGTTGATGATCACGCGGACGCCGTTGGTGCCGTGGAGCATGGACAGCCACAGCAGCACCAGGTCCCAGACCTGCCAGATGGGATTGGCCCACTTGCCGGCGACGAAACCGAAGTCCACCCCGGTGATGCCGTCCCCGGCGACGAGGTTCACGTACAGGTGGACGGTGATCATCACGAGGAGGATGGCACCCGAGAGGCGCATGAACAGCCAGGCGACCATCTCGAAGTTGCCGCGCGATCCCGGCGTGCGCGAGTAGCCCGGGGTGACACGGCCGGAACGGGGGCTATCGATGGTTGGGGTAGCCATGGTATTAACCTCCGAAGACGTGCGAGAGATGGCGGATCGAGAAGGCGATCATGACGACCGCCCAGAGGCCTACGACGCCCCAGAGCATCTGGCGGTGGTACTTGGGGCCGTCCTTCCAGAAGTCCACGAGGATCAGGCGGATCCCGTTGAAGGCGTGGAACATGATGGCGGCGACGAGCCCGAGTTCCCCGAGACCCATGAGCGGGTTCTTGTACGACGCGATGACGGCGTCGTAGGCTTCGGGCGAAACGCGGACGAGGGATGTGTCCAGGACGTGCACGAGGAGGAAGAAGAAAATCACTACCCCGGTGATGCGGTGGGCCACCCAGGACCATTGGCCTTCCCGGCCACGGTAGAGGGTGCCTGCTGGTGTCAGTGTCTTCGGCATTGAAATTACCTCCCTGCATCGCATGGGCGTTAGCGCGTTATACGCAGGGATTACGCCGGTGCGACAGCACTCTTCCGATAAGAATAATCTAGGCCGGTGACACTTCCGGTTCAATTTAGGGGCCCCTCACATGTGACCTTGTTAACACCCGCGCCACTGCCCGCGTCAACACCCGGGTGAACATCCGCAGGGTGCTGTCGGGCCGTGGTGCGGCAGGGCATGATCGGGGAAAAGCAGGGAGGGCAGGGGTGGCTGGACCCGCGGATCGCGGGGCCCGAGCACCGGTCTGAACGAGATCGGGGCACGCGGGGTATGCCCTTGCGCGCCCTTCGTCGGTTACCGTGGTGCGATGAGTACCGAGAGGGCGGCTGCCCGGACCCCTGACAATGTGCTGGACCGTTTCCACGCCGTCATTCCCGCGGGAGGCACGGGCACGCGCCTCTGGCCGCTCTCGCGTGCGGCCGCACCGAAGTTCCTGCACGACCTCACCGGTTCGGGCAGCACCCTGATCCGCGCGACCTACGAACGCCTCCGTCCGCTGTGCGACGGCCGCATCATGGTGGTCACCGGCATCGTGCACAGGCGCGCGGTCCTCGCGCAGCTTCCCGAGATCGAGGACCTGAACCTGGTGCTCGAGGCCGAGCCGAAAGATTCGGGGGCCGCGATCGGACTCGCCGCCGCGATCCTGCACCAGCGGGATCCGGGCATCATCATGGGGTCCTTCGCCGCCGACCATGTGATCTCGCCGGTCGAGGTGTTCCAGGACGTGGTGCGCGAGGCCATCCACACGGCCGCGCTGGGCTACATCGTCACCATCGGCATCAAACCGACGCATGCCTCCACGGGATTCGGCTACATCCGGGCGGGTGACTCCCTCGCGGTCGACGGGGCGCCCAGTGCCCGCGCCGTCGTGGAGTTCGTGGAGAAGCCCTCGCAGGAGGTCGCCGACAGCTATATCGAGAGCGGCAGCTACTCCTGGAACGCCGGCATGTTCGTCGCGCCGGTCGATCTGATGCTGAAGCATCTGTCCATCAACGAGCCCGAGCTCTACAGCGGGCTCATGGAGATCGCGGAGGCCTGGGACACGCCCCACCGGGTCGAGGTCGCCCGCCGTGTCTGGCCCACCCTGCCCAAGATCGCCATCGACTACGCCGTCGCGGAGCCCGCTGCGGCTTCCGGCGACGTCGCGATGATCCCCGGCGACTTCAGCTGGGACGACGTCGGGGACTTCGCCGCCATCGGCCGCCTGAACCCGGCGGAGGAGAACAGCGAGCTCAGGGTGATGGGGGAGGGCGCGCGCGTCTTCTCCGAGAATGCCTCCGGCATCGTCGTCTCCGACACCAAGCGTGTCATCGCACTGATCGGCATCGACGACGTCGTCATCGTCGACACCCCGGACGCGCTGCTCGTCACGACCAAGGAGCACGCCCAGGAAGTCAAGAAGGCCGTGGAACGGCTGCGTGCCAGCGGCGACACGGACGTCCTGTAGCACGCGCCCCCAACACGATGACGTATTGGAGTAGCGGTCAGGCGCCGGGCCCGCGGTCGGTAGGCTGAGGGAGTGGAAACGTCCAGCACCCAGAGTCCGCCGGTCTCCCGTATCGGGATGGCCCTCGAGCCGCTGCTCGGCGAGCTGACCGGGATCCGGCGCGACATCCACCGGCACCCGGAACTGTCCTACAAGGAACACCACACCACGGACCTGATCGTCGACAGGCTGGAGCGTGCAGGCCTCGCTCCCAAGCGCCTCGAGGGTACCGGCGCGTTCGTCGACATCGGCCAGGGGCCCCTCCGGATCGGCCTGCGCGCCGACATCGACGCCCTGCCCATCATCGAGGAGACGGGGCTTCCCTACGCGTCGGAGTCGCCGGGCGTCACCCACGCGTGCGGCCATGACATCCACACGACCGTCATGCTCGGCGTCGCGCTCGTGCTCGCGGACCTGAACTCCGACGTGCCGCTTCCCGGGACGGTGCGGATCATCTTCCAGCCCGCCGAGGAGATGATGCCCGGCGGTGCCATCGACGTCATCGCCCAGGGGGTCCTCACGGGCATCCCGAGGATCCTGGCGCTGCACTGCGATCCGAGGATCGACGTCGGGCTCGTCGGCACGCGCATCGGGGCCATCACCTCGGCCTCCGATACCATCCGGGTCGAGCTCAGCGGACGCGGCGGCCACACCTCGCGCCCGCACCTGACGGAGGACCTCGTGTTCGCGCTCGCCGCCATCGCAGTGAACGTCCCGGCCGTCCTGTCACGCCGTATCGACGTACGCAGCGCGGTGTCCGTGGTGTGGGGGCAGATCCATTCCGGCTCCGCGCCCAACGCCATCCCCGCCCACGGCTTCATGTCGGGGACGCTCCGCTGCCTGGACGGGGAGGCCTGGGAATCGGCGGGCGAGCTGCTCGACCGCGCCGTGCGCGAGGTCGCGGCCCCCTTCGGTGTCGACGTGAAGCTCGAGCACATCCGCGGGGTGCCGCCGGTGGTGAACCAGGAGGCCGAGACGGGACTCCTCGAGGCAGCCGCACGCGCGGAACTCGGGTCGGACGCCGTCGTCCTGACCCCGCAGTCGATGGGCGGCGAGGACTTCGCCTGGATGACGCAGGAGGTGCCCGGCGCCATGATGCGGCTCGGGACGCGCACGCCCGGCGGGGAGACGTACGACCTCCACCGCGGCGACTACGCGCCGGACGAGCGCGCCATCGAGAGCGGGATCCGCGTGATGGCAGCCGCCGCCCTGCAGGCCGTGCTCGGCCGCAAGCACTGAGCCGGTAGGCCCCCGTTCGCCACCGGTGGGCGCCACCGGGGGCGCTAGCGGGCACCTCGGCTCGGGGAGAGTGCGTCTGCGGATAACGAAATCCGAACGATCAGGCCGGGCCGGGCCTCCGTGTAGTGCTCCCGGTCACCTAACCCCTAGGATGTTCGCATACGTGCTGCACCGACGGTGTCGCGGCGCCACGGTCTTACAGTGAAAACAGAGCCTCGGATCCATCTGACCCGTGTTGGACACTCACTGGCATTCGTCCCCGTGGCGCATTTCTTTCCTGGAGGCATTTTGAAGAACTCACTGCGCAAATTTTCGCGCGGAACAGGCCTGTCCGCCGCCGTTCTCGGCGTATCGGCTCTCGTCCTCTCCGGTTGCGGTGCGCCGCCGGCCGAGGAATCGGCCGGCGGTGGCGCGAGCGCCGAGGCGAACAGCGACTACCTGGGCTGCATCGTCTCCGACTCCGGTGGATTCGACGACCGCTCGTTCAACCAGTCCAGCTACGAGGGACTGAAGAAGGCCGAGGCGGACCTCGGCATCAAGATCAACCAGGCCGAGTCGCAGGCCGAGACCGACTTCGGCCCGAACGTCGACACGATGGTCAAGGGCGGCTGCAACCTGACGATCACCGTCGGCTTCCTGCTCGCCGACACCACGAAGGAAGCCGCGGAGGCGAACCCGGAGTCCAAGTTCGCGATCATCGACGACAACTCGATCGACCTGCCCAACGTCAAGCCGATCATCTACGACACGGCGCAGGCCGCATTCCTCGCGGGGTACGCAGCCGCGGCGACCAGCGAGACCGGCAAGGTGGCCACCTACGGCGGCATCAACATCCCGACCGTCACCATCTTCATGGACGGCTTCGCCGAGGGTGTGGACTACTTCAACGAGGAGACCGGCGGCGACGTACAGCTCCTCGGCTGGGACAAGGAGAGCCAGAACGGCACCTTCGTCGGCAACTTCAATGATGCAGCAGCAGGCAAGACCAACACCCAGAACTTCATCAACGAGGGCGCCGACATCATCATGCCGGTGGCCGGCCCGGTCGGGTCCGGAACGCTCGACGCCGTCACCGAGGCCAACGCCGCCGGCAAGGACGTCAAGGCCGTCTGGGTCGACTCCGACGGATACGAGACCGCCGGCAAGGCCGAGGAGTTCATCCTCACCTCCGTCATGAAGCTCATGGGCGGCGCCGTCGAGGACGTCATCAGCACCGACGTCGAGGGCACCTTCGACAGCACCCCGTACGTCGGCACCCTGGAGAACGGCGGCGTCGCACTGGCTCCGTTCCACGACCAGGAAGCCAACGTCCCCGCCGATCTGCAGACGAAGCTCGACGAGCTGAAGGATCAGATCATCTCCGGCGAGATCACGGTCGAATCCGCGGCCAGCCCGAAGTAGCACGACAGCACCACCGAACCGCCTTCCTCCCGCGGATCTCCGCCGGGAGGAAGGCGGTTCGCGTTCGTCCCGGCTGCGTGCCCCGAAGCCGCAGCCGGTATCCTTGCCGGTGACTTCCACCGGAGACAACAGAACAGAACAGGCTGGGTTGTGAAACTCGAACTGATCGGCATCACGAAGCGCTTCGGATCGCTCGTTGCCAACGACTCCATCGACCTCGTCGTGGAACCAGGACAGGTCCACAGCCTGCTCGGTGAGAACGGGGCGGGCAAGTCCACCCTCATGAACGTGCTGTACGGACTGTACGACCCCACCGAGGGTGAGATCCGCGTCGATGACAAGCCCGTGACCTTCCGGGGCCCGGGGGACGCGATGGCCGCCGGGATCGGCATGGTGCACCAGCACTTCATGCTCGTGCCGGTCTTCACCGTCGCGGAGAACGTCGCCCTTGGCAACGAAGCCGTGAGGGGCGGCGGCATGCTGAACCTGCAGGAGACCCGCACCCGCATCCGCCGCATCTCGGACCAGTACGGGTTCGACGTCGACCCCGACGCCGTGGTCGAGGACCTCCCGGTCGGTGTGCAGCAGCGCGTCGAGATCATCAAGGCCCTCGTGCGCAACGCCGAGGTGCTGATCCTCGACGAGCCGACGGCCGTGCTGACGCCCAAGGAGACCGACGAACTGCTCGGGATCATGGCGCAGCTCACGGCGGACGGCAAGTCCATCGTCTTCATCTCGCACAAGCTGCGCGAGGTCAAGGCCGTGTCCGACGTCATCACCGTGATCCGCCGCGGCAAGGTCGTGGGGACCGCCGATCCCAGCGCACCCACCACCGAACTCGCGTCCCTCATGGTGGGGCGCTCGGTCAGCCTGACGCTCGACAAGAAGCCGGCGACGCCCGGCGAGGTCACCTTCCGGGTCCGCGACCTCACCGTGCAGGCGGACAACGGCCAGCGCGTGGTCGACGGCCTGAGTTTCGACGTCGCGGAAGGCGAGATCCTCGCCATCGCCGGCGTGCAGGGCAACGGCCAGACCGAACTCACCGAAGCGATCATGGGACTGCAGGACCATGTGACCGGATCGATCACCCTCGGCGGGAACGAGCTCGTCGGCCGCAAGGTCAAGGACGTCATCCGCGCCGGTGTCGGGTTCGTCCCCGAGGACCGCAGCGTCGAGGGACTCGTCGGCACCTTCTCCGTGGCCGAGAACCTCATCCTCAACCGGTACGACGACGCCCCCTTCGCCCGGGGCCTGTCGATGTCCCCGTCTGCCGTCGAGAAGAACGCCGACGAGAAGATCGCCGAGTTCGACGTGCGCACGCAGTCGGCGTCCGCCGCCGCCGGCACGCTCTCGGGCGGCAACCAGCAGAAGGTCGTCATGGCCCGCGAGTTCTCGCGGCCGCTCAAGCTGTTCATCGCATCGCAGCCCACGCGCGGCGTCGACGTCGGATCCATCGAATTCCTGCACCGCCGCATCGTCGCAGAGCGCGACGGCGGAACGCCCGTCATCATCGTCTCCACGGAACTCGACGAGGTCCTGGAACTGGCCGACCGCATCGCGGTGCTCTACCGCGGGCGCCTCATGGGCATCGTGCCCGGCACGGTCTCGCGCGATGTCCTCGGCCTCATGATGGCCGGCATGCCCGCCGACGAAGCGCTGGCGCAGGCCCACGACGTTCAAGGAGGAAACCTGTGACCCCGCAGGACGACCGGCCGGTACCCCCGGCTACCGACGGCGGAGCTCCGCTGACCCGTCGGCAAGCGAAGGACACCGCGCGCCAGGACGAGGTACGCCTCGAGAACGCGGTGGAGACGGCCGGAGGGGAGCTCCCGCCGCCCGCCGTCCCGGCCCCTGCCGGCACCGCCGCCGCGCCGGAATCGACGCTCCTGCAGCGCATCATGACGGGGAACGCACTCGTCGCCTTCCTGTCCGTGGTGCTGTCCCTGATCCTCGGCGGGCTGCTCATCGCCCTGACCGACCCGAACGTGGCGCGGGCGTCGTCGTACTTCTTCGGCCGCCCCCAGGACACGCTCGGTGCGGCCTGGACAGCGGCATCGGGCGCGTACAGCGCGCTCTTCCAGGGTTCCGTCTTCAACGTCCGCGGGGAGTCCTTCTCCCAGAGGATCTACCCCCTGACGCAGACCCTGACCGTCGCGACCCCGCTCATCTGCGCGGGCCTCGGCGTGGCGCTGGCCTTCCGGGCGGGCCTGTTCAACATCGGCGCGCAGGGCCAGATCCTGATCGGCGCCACCTTCGCCGGCTGGGTCGGCTTCACGCTGCACCTCCCGGCGGGCATCCACCTGCTGCTCGTGATCCTCGCGGGCATGGTGGGTGGCGCCGTGTGGGCCGGACTCGTAGGGCTCCTCAAGGCCCGCACCGGCGCCCACGAGGTCATCCTGACGATCATGTTCAACTACATCGCGACGAACCTCGTGCTGTACTTCCTGAGCACCCCGGCGTTCCAGCGCCCGGGGTCCACGAACCCGATCAGCCCCCAGCTCGATGCGACGGCCCTGTATCCGCCGCTCCTGGGGTCCGCCTTCCGCCTGCACTGGGGCTTCGTCGTCGCCGTCCTGGCCACCGTCTTCGTGTGGTGGCTGCTCAACCGCTCGACGGTGGGCTTCGAACTCCGCGCCGTCGGCGCCAATGCCAGTGCGGCCCGCACCGCGGGCGTGAACGTCAGCAGGGGCTACATCCTCGCCATGGCCATCGCCGGAGCGCTCGCCGGCCTCGCCGGGGTCGCCCAGGTGTCGGGCACGGAGAAGGTCCTCACCTCGGGCGTGGCCGCGAGCTTCGGCTTCGACGCCATCACGGTCGCGCTCCTCGGGCGTTCCTCGCCCTGGGGCACGTTCGCGGCAGGCATCCTCTTCGGCGCATTCCGCGCTGGAGGCGTCGCGATGCAGGCCTCCACGGGTACGAGCATCGACATCGTCCTCGTGGTCCAGTCGCTCATCGTCCTCTTCATCGCAGCGCCGCCGCTCGTCCGCGCGCTGTTCCGCCTCCCGGCGCCCGGAGCCCCGCGCGCCGGCAAGGGCGGCACCACGACCCGCACGCCAGCCTCGACCGGAGCAGCAGCATGAGCACAGCAACCACCGCGCCCGCCCGCGGCACCGGCGACGCCACCGTGCGGAGCTGGAAGAACCCGATCATCCTCTCCGTCGTCGCACTCTTCGCCCTCCTCGTGTTCGCGCTCGGGGCGCCGGGCAACGACGTGACGTTCCGGCTGTCCGAGGAGAACGATCCGATCGTCCTGCCGTCGATCGTGGTGTCCGCGCAGCTGATCGGGTGGCTCGCCGCGATCGCCATGATCGCCCTCGCCGTCCTCGCGATCCTGCACACCCGCGCCCGGCGGAAGGTCCCCACCTGGGTGCCGGCCGTCTTCGCGATCCTGTTCCTCATCGCGTTCCTCACCTGGGTCGTGGGCAGCGCCCGCACCCCGAACGTCGCCCTCTACGGGCTGCTCGCGGGCTCCGTCACGCTGGCGGTGCCGCTGATCTTCGGCTCGCTCTCGGGCGTCCTCTGCGAGCGGTCCGGCGTCGTCAACATCGCCATCGAGGGCCAGCTCCTCTTCGGCGCCTTCGCGGCGGCCGTCGCCGCGTCGCTGTCCGGCAGCGCCTTCGTCGGCCTGCTCGCCGCAGCCGTCGCGGGTGTCCTGGTATCGCTCGTCCTCGCCGTCTTCAGCATCCGCTACGTCGTGAACCAGGTGATCGTCGGCGTCGTGCTCAACGTGCTGGTCTCCGGCCTCACGGGTTTCCTGTTCTCCGCCGTCCTCAGCGAGGACTCCGAGCGCTGGAACTCGCCGCCGCGCCTGCCCGTGATCGAGATCCCGCTCCTCGCGGACATCCCGGTGATCGGCCCGATCCTCTTCCAGCAGACCATCGTGGGCTACCTCATGTACATCGCGGTCGCTGTCATCTACGTGGCCCTGTACCACTCGCGCTGGGGCCTGCGGACCCGCGCGGTCGGCGAGCACCCGAAGGCCGCCGACACCCTCGGCGTGAACGTCAACCGCATGCGCTTCGTGAACGTGCTCCTCGCCGGAGTCGTGGCAGGCGTCGGAGGATCCTTCTTCACGCTCGTCGCCGTCTCGGGCTTCGGCCGGGACATGACGGCGGGCCAGGGCTACATCGCGCTGGCGGCACTCATCTTCGGCCGCTGGAACCCCATCGGGGCCTTCTTCGCGGCACTGCTGTTCGGCTTCGCGACGAACCTCTCGAACGTGCTGAGCCTCCTCGGCACGCCGGTGCCGGACCAGTTCCTGCGCATGCTGCCCTACGTGGTCACGGTCTTCGCGGTCGCCGGCCTCGTCGGCAGGTCGAGGGCACCGGGAGCCAGCGGCATCCCGTACATCAAGGGTTAGGACCACCATGAGCGAGAACGACATTCCCTGGGACGACCTCACCGCCACGGCGCGGGAGGCCATGACCAAGGCCTACGTGCCCTATTCGAAGTTCCCCGTCGGGGTGGCGGCGCTGATCGACGACGGCCGGATCATCTCCGGCTGCAACGTCGAGAACGCCTCCTACGGCCTGACGCTGTGCGCCGAGTGCGCCCTCGTCAGCGCCCTGGCGATGAGCGGAGGCGGGCGCATCCGTGCCTTCGCCTGCGTCGACGGGAAGGGCAACGCCCTCATGCCCTGCGGCCGGTGCCGCCAGCTGCTGTACGAGTTCCGGGCGCCGGACATGGTGCTCCTGACCGTCAGCGGCATCCGCACCATGGACGAGGTCCTGCCGGACGCCTTCGGTCCGCAGCACCTCGCCTGACCCGGCGCGGCCCATCCCGCCGCGCCTTCCCGGCCGGCTCCCACAAGGATCCGGACCACCACCCGAACAACCCGAGGATCCTCCATGACCGAAGCCTTCGACGCCGTCGACATCATCCGTACCAAGCGCGACAGGGGAACGCTCTCACCCGAGCAGATCGACTGGACCATCGACGCCTACACGCGCGGCGTCATCGCCGACGAGCAGATGGCCGCACTCAACATGGCGATCCTGCTCAACGGCATGGACCGTGCCGAGATCTCCCGCTGGACGGCCGCGATGATCGCCTCCGGCGAGCGCATGGACTTCTCGTCCCTCGGACGTCCGACGAGCGACAAGCATTCCACCGGCGGCGTCGGGGACAAGATCACCCTGCCACTGGCTCCGCTCGTCGCCGTGTTCGGCGTCGCCGTGCCGCAGCTCTCCGGGCGCGGCCTCGGCCACACCGGGGGCACGCTGGACAAGCTGGAGTCCATCCCGGGCTGGCAGGCGCACCTCAGCAACGAGGACATGCTGCGCCAGCTCGCCGAGGTCGGCGCCGTCATCTGTGCCGCCGGCACGGGGCTCGCTCCCGCCGACAAGAAGCTCTACGCGCTGCGCGATGTCACCGGCACGGTGGAGGCCATCCCGCTCATCGCGTCCTCGATCATGAGCAAGAAGATCGCCGAGGGAACCGGGTCGCTCGTCCTGGACGTGAAGGTGGGCAGCGGCGCGTTCATGAAGGACGTCGGCCAGGCGCGGGAGCTCGCGGAGACCATGGTCGCGCTCGGCAAGGACGCCGGCGTGAACACCGTGGCCCTGCTCACCGACATGAGCACTCCGCTCGGCCTCACCGCGGGCAACGCGATCGAGGTCGAGGAATCCGTGGAGGTCCTCGCAGGCGGAGGGCCCGCCGACGTCGTCGAGCTCACCGTCCGCCTCGCGGAGGAGATGCTCGCCTGTGCGGGCGTGCACGACGCCAATCCCGCCGCCGCCCTGAAGGACGGCCGCGCGATGGACGTCTGGAACCGGATGATCGAGGCGCAGGGCGGGGATCCCTGGGCCACGCTGCCCGTCGCCCGGGAGTCGGACGTTCTCCTCGCGCCGGCCGACGGCGTGCTCGTGGGACTGGACGCCCTCTCGGTCGGTGTCGCCGCGTGGCGGCTCGGTGCGGGCCGCGCACGCAAGGAGGACCAGGTGCAGGCGGGAGCCGGCGTGCGGATGCATGCGAAGCCCGGCGCCCTGGTGCGGGCGGGCGAGCCGCTGATGACGCTGCTGACCGACACCCCGGACAGGTTCGAGCGCGCGCGGGAGGCCCTAGCCGACGCCGTCGTCATCGCTCCCGAGGGCTCGCGCCCGGCGCAGCAGCTCATCATCGACCGCATCGCCTAGGCGCCACCGGGCCCCTCACAGGGTCGACCCCTAGGGGATCCGCGGCCGGCCTCATCCCGAGGGGTGACGCCGGCCGCGGCGTAGATCGCCCTCAGGGGCGACGACCCGCGTGCGGGCGGCCGGTAGCGTCATATGCAGACGCAGGCAGCGCATCGCGGCTCGACCCGAACCGCAGCACCCCGCGTCCGGCCCCGTGCCGGCCCTCGCCACCCCGGCGGCCGCCCGCACGGAGCGACGGCGGAGGAGCCAGGATGGACGCGATCACCAGCGCACTCGGAGGCATCAGCGACTTCGTCCTCGCTGCCGCCGAACAGCCCTGGGTATACCTCCTCGTCCTCGTGTGCTGCGTGGTGGACGGGTTCTTCCCGCCGTTCCCCAGCGAGTCCGTCGTGGTCGGCCTCGCGTCCCTCGTCCTCACCCAGGGTGTGCTGAACCCGTGGCTGCTGATCCTGGTCGCGGCACTCGGCGCCTTCCTCGGCGACAACATCGCGTACGGCATCGGCAGGGGTATCGGCACCACGCGCTTCCGGTGGATGCGGCGTCCCCGGATGCAGCGGTCGTTCGGCCGGGCAGGCGACGAGCTCGTGAAACGGGCGGCGTCGCTCATCCTCGTGGCACGCTTCATCCCGATCGGCCGCGTGGCCGTCAACCTCACCGCCGGCGCCACCGGCTACTCCCAGCGCCGCTTCGTCGCACTGACAGCACTCTCCGGAACGGTGTGGGCCGGCTACTCGGTGGGTATCGGCGCCGTCGCCGGTACCTGGTTCCAGCACAACCACCTGCTCGGCGTCGCGGTGGCCGTCGGGATCGCGGTCGTCATCGGCATTCTCGTGGACCGCGGAACCGCCTTCGTCCGGGGCGCCACCCCGCTCGAGGCTCCTGCCCTGCAGCTCCGGGACGAGCTCGAACCGGCCCGCGGGACGAACCCGTCCTGAGGCGCATCGCGTAGGCTTGGCAGCGTGACCCAGATCCCGAACGACCTCGTTTCAGACGCTGCCATCGACATCCAGACCCTGCCGAAGATCTCCCTCCACGACCACCTCGACGGCGGCCTGCGGCCGGCCACCATCCTCGAACTCGCGGCCGCGATCGGGCACGAACTGCCGGCGTCCGACCCCGAGTCGCTCGGAGCCTGGTTCCGCGAGTCCGCGGACTCCGGCTCGCTCGAGCGGTACCTCGAGACCTTCGACCACACCATCGCCGTCATGCAGACGCGCGAGGGCCTGATCCGGGTCGCCCGGGAATTCGTCGAGGACCTCGCGCTCGACGGCGTCGTGTACGGGGAGGTCCGCTGGGCCCCTGAACAGCACACGCAGAAGGGCCTGACGCTCGACGAGGCCGTCGAGGCCGTGCAGGAGGGGCTCGAGGCGGGCGCTGCCGCAGCCATCGCCGCCGGCCGCGTCGTCCAGGTGGGCCAGCTCATCACCGCCATGCGTCACGCCGACCGCGGCCAGGAGATCGCCGAGCTCGCCGTACGCCACCGTGACCGCGGGGCGGTCGGTTTCGACATCGCCGGCGCGGAGAACGGCTTCCCGCCCTCACGCTTCACCGAGGCGTTCACCTACCTCGCCTCCGAGCAGTTCCCCGTGACGATCCACGCGGGCGAGGCTGCCGGCCTGGACAGCATCCACGACGCGCTCGTCGCCGGACGGGCCCTGCGCCTCGGTCACGGCGTCCGCATCGCCGAGGACATCGAGATCGAGGAGTCCGCCGACGACGAATCTTCCGACGGCGAGGAGGTCGGCATCGCCAACCTCGGACGCATCGCGTCGTGGGTCCGCGACCGCGGCATCCCGCTCGAGCTGTGCCCGTCGTCGAACCTCCAGACCGGGGCGATCGAGGCCTTCGGGAACACCATCGACGCCCACCCCTTCGACCTGCTGTACCAGCTGGGGTTCAAGGTCACCGTCAACACCGACAACCGGCTCATGAGCGGTGTGACCCTGACGGACGAGTTCGAACTGCTCGTCAATACGTTCGGCTACGACCTCGCCGACCTGCTCGAGCTCACCCTCAACGCGGTCGACGCCGCCTTCCTGCCGCTCGAGGACCGCGAAGCCCTGGCCGAGCACATCACGTCCACCTTCGACAGGGTCGCCCGCCAGGCGTCCTAGTGGACGCCCCCGCCCAGCGGCCCGCCGCGCCCGGTCCGCCCCCGGGCGCAGCGGTCGAGCGCCTCGTCGAGGTGGTCGGCCTCCTCCGCCGGCACTGTCCGTGGACGGCGGCGCTGGACCACGCGGCCCTGCTCGAATACCTCGTCGAGGAGACCTACGAGCTCTACGAGGCCGTCGACGACGTCGCGAGGACGGACCACCCCGGCGCCGGCCTCGTCGACGCGCTGCGCAGCGAACTCGGGGATGTGCTCTTCCAGGTGGTGCTCCACGCGCAGCTGCAGGCGGAGCTCGGGTCCTTCGGGCTCGCCGAGGTGGCGGACGGGCTGACCGCGAAGCTGGTCCGCCGCAACCCGCACGTCTTCTCGCCCGACGGTGCCCTCCGCCGGAGCTTCCCCGCCTCGGTGGAGGAGATCGTCGCCACCTGGCATGCGGTGAAGGCGCAGGAGCGGCCCGGGCGCACCTCGCCCTTCGAGGGGATACCGCACCACCTGCCCGCGCTCGCCCTGGCCGCCAAGACCCTCAAGCGCGCGGGGGAGGGCGGCCCAGCCGCGGCCGGCGGCGATGTCGAGACAGCCGACGCAGCGGACGCCGAGGGAGCTCCGGACGCCGAGGCGCGGTTCGGCAGGGAACTGCTGGAGCTGACCCGGTGTGCGCTGGCTGCCGGGGTGGACCCTGAGCGTGCCCTCCGCCGGGCGGTGCTGGACTACCAGCAGGACGTCGCCGACGGCGGCTGACGGCCGGCGGAATCCGGACGCCGGCGTCACAACCGGGTGACCCAGCGCACGTCCGGACGCGCGTGAACTAGGCTGGGAGCAACACCTCCGTTGCTCTGACAAAGACGTCCCAACAAGATGTGAACCCCTACACTCCAACGAAGAGGAGCAAATCCATGGCCATCATCGATGCCATCCACGCGAGGGAAATCCTTGATTCCCGCGGCAACCCCACGGTCGAGGTCGAGGTCCTGCTCGACGACGACACCTTCGGCCGCGCGGCCGTCCCCTCCGGTGCCTCCACCGGGGCGTTCGAGGCCAACGAGCGCCGCGACGGGGAGAAGGACCGGTATCTCGGGAAGGGCGTCCTCCAGGCCGTCGAAGCCGTCATCGAGCAGATCCAGCCGGCCCTCCTCGGTTTCGACGCCGCGGACCAGCGCGCCATCGACCAGGCGATGATCGACCTGGACGGCACCGAGAACAAGTCGAACCTGGGCGCCAACGCGATGCTCGGCGTCTCCCTCGCCATCGCCCGCGCAGCCGCCGAATCTGCCGCGCTGCCGCTCTACCGCTATCTCGGTGGCCCCAACGCCCACGTCCTGCCGGTGCCGCTCATGAACATCCTGAACGGCGGTTCGCACGCGGACTCCGACGTCGACATCCAGGAATTCATGATCGTGCCGCTCGGCGCGCAGTCCTACTCCGAGGGCCTCCGCTGGGGCGTCGAGGTCTACCACGAGCTCAAGTCCGTGCTGAAGGAGAAGGGCCTGGCCACCGGCCTGGGCGACGAGGGCGGCTTCGCCCCGAACCTGCCGTCCAACCGCGACGCACTCGACCTCATCACCACCGCCGTCGAGCGCGCCGGGTACACGCCCGGTACGGACATTGCGTTCGCCCTCGACGTCGCCGCATCCGAGTTCTACAAGGACGGCTCGTACACCTTCGAGGGCCGGACGCTCAGCACCCAGGAGATGAGCGCCTACTTCGAGGAGCTCGTCCGCGACTACCCGCTGGTCTCCATCGAGGACCCCCTCGACGAGGACGACTGGGAGGGCTGGAAGCACCTTACCGACGCGATCGGCGACAAGGTCCAGCTCGTCGGCGACGACCTCTTCGTCACGAACCCCACGCGCCTGGCCAGGGGCATCTCCAGCCAGACGGCGAACTCGCTGCTGGTGAAGGTCAACCAGATCGGCACCCTGACCGAGACGCTCGATGCCATCTCGATGGCGCAGCGTGCCGGGTACACGACGATCACCTCGCACCGCTCCGGCGAGACCGAGGACACCACCATCGCCGACATCTGCGTGGCCACGAACGCCGGCCAGATCAAGACCGGTGCTCCTGCCCGCAGCGAGCGCGTCGCCAAGTACAACCAGCTGCTGCGCATCGAGGAGGAGCTCGACGACGCCGCACGCTACGCCGGTCGCAGCGCCTTCCCGCGTTTCACGGCGTAGTACGGTCCGAGTTGATCGGGCGGGCGGTTACCCTCGTTAAACGGGTTTCGCGAGGAATCCGACGCGACCAGACGCGACAGTATTGACGAGGAGCTTCATGACTGCCCGCCGCCCCAACGTGCCGCGAGCCGGCCGTCCTTCGCCTTCCGCGGAGGAACGGCCGGCCCCCGGAGCGGCCAAGGGCCAGCCTCCTGCCGGCTCCCGGGCCGGCAGTTTCCCGACCGACACCGGTTCCGCCGCGGGTACCCGCGGAGCGGGCCACGTGCCGGCCCCTTCCCGTCCCGCGCAGCCCCGCCCTGCCGGGTCGGGCCAGCGCAAGCCGTCTCCGCCCCGTGCGGCCGGCCCTTCCGCGACGAAGGACCCGCGTGCCCTGGGCCCTTCCGGGACGAGGGACCCCCGCGCGGCGCCAGGGGTGGCCGGAACGACGCCGCCGCGGACAGCGCGTCCGGCAACGACGGGGAGGTCCGCGCCGGCATCCCCCTCGGAGGCGCGTGCCGCCGAGCGGTCGCAGCTCGCGGGAAGCATCCGCCGTGGACGGCTCGGATCGAAGCGTGCCGAGTCGGTGATCGAGCCGGCCGAGGAGGCCACGCCCATCCCGGCGAAGTCCTTCTCGGGCCGCCTGCTCGCCCTCGCCGTCGTGCTCATCGCCGTGATCGTGCTGCTGGCGCCGTCGGTGAGCCGCTACCTGCAGCAGCAGTCGGAACTCGATGCCCTGCGCGCGGATATCGCCCGGCAGCAGCAGGAGCAGGCGGACTACCAGTCGGAGCTCGCCCGCTGGGATGATCCGGCCTTCGTCCGGCAGCAGGCGCGCGAGCGCATCTTCCTCGTGATGCCCGGGGAGACCCGTTACCTCGTCAAGGGCGGCGACGGGATCGAGGAGAGCACCGGCGAGGGATCGGCCACCGGACCCGCCGACCTGCCGTGGGTCGACTCGCTCTGGAGCTCGGTCGCCCGCGCAGCGACAGATTGAGCGGCGGGGCGCTGCCGCGAGTGCGACCGCCCGCCGCGAACCGGACGCCTGGAGCGGCGTCCCAGGAAGGAACAGCGTGACCCAGCACGACCAGCACGATCAGCTCGGCCAGGACGGCCAGGACGGCCAGGATGATCCGCACGATCAGCATGGCCGGCTCGGCCAGGACCCGCGGATTCCGAGCGGGCGCGACCTCGATGTCCTCAGCCGCCAGCTCGGCCGGCCCGTACGGGACGTCGTTGAGATCGGTGCGCGGTGTGTCTGCGGAAATCCGCTCGTCGCCACCACCGCTCCGCGCCTGTCGAACGGCATCCCGTTCCCGACGACCTACTACCTCAGCCATCCGGTGATCACCGCCGCGGTGTCGCGGCTCGAGGCCGAGGGCGTCATGACAGAGATGAGCGATCGCCTGACCGCCGACGCGGCGCTCGCCGAGGGGTACCGCGCCGCCCATGAGGCCTACCTCGCCGCGCGGGACGCGGTGGGCGAACGTGCCGGCACGGGTGGCGTGCCGGAGATCGCCGGAGTCTCGGCGGGAGGCATGCCGACCCGCGTGAAGTGCCTGCACGTCCTGGTGGGCCACGCCCTCGCGGCGGGGCCGGGCGTGAATCCGCTGGGCGACGAGGCCATCGCCGGCATAGCGCAGTGGTGGACGCCCGACCGCTGCTACTGCGAGGGCGCCTGGGACACCACGGGCCAGGCACCGCACGCCGACCTCAGCAGGCACACCAGGACCCAGGGACTGAGCCCCGAGGAACTCGAGGCCAAACGGGCGGCGCGACGCCGGGATGCCGATGCCGCAACCGGCGGGGCGCAGGTAACCACCACCGCATCCGGACCCACCACATCCGAATCCACCGCATCCGAATCCACCGCACCCGACGAGGAGAAGTAATGCGCACAGCTGCCATCGACTGCGGCACCAATTCCATCCGGCTCCTGATCGCCGACATCGAGGACGGCGTCCTGACCGACGTCGAACGGCTCATGCGTGTGGTGCGGCTCGGCGAGGGAGTGGACGCGACCGGACGCCTGTCGGAGGCTGCGCTCGCCCGGACGTTCGCCGCGACGGAAGAGTACGCAGCGCTCATCGAGAAGCACGGCAACCCGCCCGTGCGGTTCGTGGCGACCTCGGCATCGCGCGATGCCGAGAACCGCCAGGACTTCGTCGATGGCATCCGTGCCCGGCTGGGCGTTGAGCCCGAGGTCGTCTCCGGGGACGAGGAGGCGCGCCTGTCCTTCGACGGCGCCGTGAGCGTCCTGGAGACGGACCGCGACGAGATCGTCCTGGTCATCGACCTCGGCGGCGGCAGCACGGAGTTCGTGGCGGGCACCGCTGACGGGCTGATCGCTGCACGGAGCACGGACATGGGCTGCGTGCGCTACACCGAGCGGTTCCTCACGGACGATCCGCCCAGCACCGGGCAGATCGAGGCCATGGAGGCCGAGGTAGGCCGGATGATGGATGAAGCCGCGGCCGAGGTTCCCCTGGACCGGATCACGAAGATCGTCGGGGTCGCCGGCAGCATCACCACCGTCACCGCCCACGCACTCGGGCTCCCTGGCTACCAGGCCGAACGCATCCACGGCGCCGAGCTGCCCATTCCCGTCCTCTCGGCGGCGGCGTCGGACCTCCTGCACATGCCGCGGGCCGCGCGGGCCGCCCTGCCCTACATGCATCCCGGCCGCGTCGACGTCATCGGGGCGGGTGCCCTGATCTGGAAATCGATTCTCGAGCGCATCGCGGCGGTCACGGACGGCCGCGTTACGACCGCGATCACGAGCGAGCACGACATCCTCGACGGGATAGCCCTGAGCGTTGCGGAGCGGGAACGGTGAGCTGATGCTCTCCCGAGCGCGCCTCGCCCTCCGTGCGGGGGCTCTCGTCGTCGTGTGCCTCGCCGTCCTCCTGCCGGCCACCCCGGCCGCCGCGGACGACATCCGCGGCAAGGAGTACTGGCTCGAGGACTACGGCATCGAGGAAGCCTGGCAGAGCACGCAGGGTGAAGGTGTCACGGTGGCGGTGATCGACAGCGGGATCGACGCGACCCACCCCGACCTCGCCGGAGCCGTGATCGGCGGAACGGATGCCTCGGGCGCAGGCGATCCCGGCGGACAGCGCGGCATAGGGGAAGTACCGGGCCACGGAACACTGGTCAGCACCCTCCTGGCCGGGCGGGGCCACACCGACCCGGCCACGCCGAGGCCCTCCGGTTCCGGCAGGGCCCCTTCGCCGCTCCCGGAGCCCTTCAGCCAGTACGGGGAGGGTCCGGACGGCATCGTCGGCGTCGCGCCGAAGGCCGACCTGCTCGCCGTCTCCCTCTGGATCGAGGGCCAGAGCAGCGGCCCCAATCCGGCCGGCGTGTCGGTCGACGAGCAGGTCCCCTCGGCGGTCCGCTGGGCCGTCGACAACGGCGCGGATGTCATCAACATGTCGCTGGGGAGCACGAGCACCGCCTGGCCCGAGAGTTGGGACCAGGCCTTCCTCTACGCGGAGCAGCACGACGTCGTCATCGTCGCCGCGGCCGGCAACCGGGCCGGCGGGCTGACACAGGTCGGGGCGCCCGCGACGATACCCGGCGTCCTCGCCGTCGCAGGGCTCGACCGTTCGGGCCTCGCGAGCGCCGAGGCGTCCTCCGAGGGCATCAGCATCGCAGTCGCCGCCCCGTCCGAGAACCTCGTCGGGGGACTGCCCGGCGGCTTCTATGCGAACTGGTCGGGCACGTCCGGCGCGGCACCGCTGGTCTCCGGCGTCGCAGCCCTGATCCGTTCCCGCTATCCGGAGCTGACGGCCGCGCAGGTCGTCAACCGCATCGTGGACACGGCGCGTGATGCCGGCCAGCCCGGTTTCGACACGCTCTACGGCTATGGGGTTCTCGACGTCGCGGCCGCCGTCGACGCCGACATCGCGGTGCCCGAGGAGAACCGGCTGGGCAGCATGGCCCAGTGGATCCAGCTCTACCGGCGCGGCGGGCAGACCCCGGCCTCCGCTCCGGCCCTGCCGAGCCACCCCCCGGCCGAGGTGATCCCGGTTCCGCCGGTGCCGCAGGCCGAGGATCCGCTCACCTCCGTGCACGACGTGCCCGCGCTCGTGGTGCTCGGATTCAGCGGGCTGATGCTCGCCGTGCTTCTGGGCGGGACCCTGCATGTGGCCCGCGTCAGGAGGCGTACATCTCTGCCCACCGACGGCCACCCGCGACGCATCGAACCCGTCCCCGGAGGCGGGAACGACCGGTGGTGATCGGGGCTCCGGCTCCCTCGCCGAGCTAGTGAAGATTTTCACAAAGTCCGGTAGCATCGAGGAATGGCATCGAACCCACACTTCTCTGACCGCCCGCGCATCCTTGTCGTCGGCGGCGGTTACGTAGGCCTGTACGTCGCGCACAGGCTGCAGAAAAAGGTCAAGGACCACGGCGGAATCGTCACGCTGGTCGATCCCCTGCCCTACATGACCTACCAGCCCTTCCTTCCCGAGGTCGCCGCCGGAAGCATCGAGGCGCGCCACGCGATCGTGTCCCATCGCAAGCACCTGCGGAAGACCGAGCTGATCTCGGGCAAGGTCACGTCGATCAACCACGCCGGCCGTACCGCCACCATCGAGCCCACGGGCGGTGGCGAGTCCTTCGAGCTCGGCTACAGCGACGTCGTCGTCGCTGCCGGGTCCATCACGCGCACCTTCCCGATCGAGGGCCTCAAGGACCAGGGCATCGGTCTGAAGACCATCGAGGAAGCGGTGGCACTGCGCAACAAGATGCTCGAGCGCATCGAGACCGCCTCCGTCATGCCCGAGGGCCCCGAGCGCGACCGCGCCCTGACCTTCGTCGTCGTCGGCGGCGGTTTCGCCGGTATCGAGACCATCACGGAGATGGAGGACGCCGCCCGCGACGCGGTCAAGGCGAACGCCCGCCTCAGCCGCTCCGACCTGCGCTTCGTCCTCGTCGAGGCCATGGGGCGCATCATGCCCGAGGTCACTGCCGAGCAGGCCGAGTGGGTCGTCGAACACCTCCGTTCGCGCGAGATCGAGGTCCTGCTCAACACGTCGCTGTCCAGCGCCGTCGACGGCACGCTGAAACTCATCAACATGCCGGACAAGACGCCGGCCGACGAGTTCGAGACCGACACCCTCATCTGGACCGCAGGCGTCCAGGCCAACCCCGTGGTCCGCTCCACGGACTTCCCGGTCGACGAGCGCGGCCGCCTGCGTGCCAACGCCGAACTCCGGATCACGGGCGACGACGGACCCCTCCAGAACGCCTGGACCGCGGGCGACGTCGCCGCTGTGCCCGACCTGACCGGTGGGGGAGTCGGAGGCTTCTGCGTCCCCAACGCCCAGCACGCCGTGCGCCAGGCCAAGCTCCTCGCCGCCAACATCCTCGCCGCCAGCTACGGCGTGGGTGAGGTCAAGGAATACCGCCACACCAACCTCGGTGCGGTCGCAGGCTTCGGCCAGTTCAAGGGCGTCGCGAACATCATGGGCTTCGGCATGAAGGGCTTCCCGGCCTGGCTCGCCCACCGTGGCTACCACGGCTTCGCGATGCCGATGTACGAGCGCAAGGCCCGCGTGATCGTCAACTGGAGCATGAGCTTCCTCTTCGGCCGCGACCTCGCCCCGCTCTCGGATCTGCAGAACCCGCAGCGCCAGTTCCGCGAAGCGGCGACCCCGCCGCCGAGGAAGGACACGGCGCTGCAGAGCCAGCCGCCGACGCCGGCAGGGCAGGCCGCAGCAGCGAAGACCACGGCCTGACACCCGGCTGACACCGGGCTGACACGGCCTGACACCCGGCTGACACCGGGCTGACACGGCCTGACCCGGCCTGACACCCGGCTGACACCGGGCTGACACGGCTTGAACCGACGAACGACGGCGACCTCCTTTCCGGGGTCGCCGTCGTTCTTCGTCTGTCCCCCCGGTGAACGAGTCCGGTGCGTCCGCGGTACGCTGGACAGGCTGGCCGGCCCCAGTAGCCCAATGGCAGAGGCAGCAGACTTAAAATCTGTTCAGTCAGGGTTCGAGTCCCTGCTGGGGCACTTCCCTCCCCGACGTGGTGCCGCTACCGCGCCGCCGTGGCCCAGATGGAAAGCCCACTGAGTAGTGCCCGCTGTCAAGAGTCCGCCGTCACCGCTGTGACGAGCGTTACAAGGATGTAACCGGATTCCCTTATCTGAGACACATTTATCGATTAGCTTTTCCATAAGCCAGGAACACCTGGTGATCGCATCAAAGGCAGCAAGAGCCTTTCGGTCGAGGAGACTAATTCATGACTGCAACACGCAACTCCGCGCTGCTCGGCATCGGGGACAATGCCACGCGCGCGGGAAAGGTCGCTGCCCTGAGCCTGGGGATCGCGCTCTTTGCCTCCGGCTGCGGCGGCGGCGGAACCACGAGTTCCGATGGCGCCGGCGACACCGAGACCACTGCTGCCGCCGCAACGTCGGCTCTGGCATGCCCCGAGAGCGAGGGTGGCGCCGGCGAGGAGCAGGGCGAGAAGGGTGACCCTGAGGCCGTACCGGCGAGCAAGACCACGAGTCCCGAGCCCCTGAAGCTCGGATCCCTCCTGCCGACGACCGGAAATCTCGCGTACCTCGGCCCGCCCGAGATCGCGGGCGTCAACCTCGCCGTCAATGAGGTCAACGCGGCCGGTGGCGTCCTGGGCCAGGATGTCTCGATCACGCAGCGTGACTCCGGTGACACCACGACCGACATCGCGACCCAGTCCGTCACGGACCTGCTCTCGCAGGACGTCAGCGCGATCATCGGTGCCGCGTCCTCGGGCGTCTCCAAGACCGTTATCGGCCAGATCACCGGCGCCGGCGTCGTGCAGTTCTCGCCCGCCAACACGGCGGCCGAGTTCAGCACCTGGGACGACAACGGCCTGTACTGGCGCACCGCTCCCTCGGACGTGCTCCAGGGCCGCACGCTCGGTAACTACATCATGACGTGCGGTGCCCAGACCGTCGGCATGATCACCATCAACGATCCCTACGGGACCGGTCTGCAGGGCACCATCCAGGAGACCGTCGAGGCTGCAGGCGGTCAGGTCGTCGCCAACGAGATCTACAACACGGGTGACTCGCAGTTCTCGAGCCAGGTCGACGCCATCGCCGCGGCAAAGCCCGATGCTCTCGTGCTCATCAGCTTCGACGAGGCCAAGAGCATCGTCCCGCTGCTCGTGGCCAAGGGCATCGATCCCAGCACGCTGTTCATGGTCGACGGCAACACCGGCGACTACAGCGCGGACCTCGAGCAGGGGACCCTGGAAGGAGCCCAGGGCACCATTCCCGGTCCCTTCATCGGCACCGGGTTCCAGGAAGCCCTGGCAACCGTCGATCCCAAGCTGACCAGCTACGCCTATGCCGGTGCGAGTTATGACGCCGTAAACCTGATCTCGCTGGCCTCCGAGGCAGCGGGGAGCATCGAGGGGACGGAGATCGCGAAGCAGCTCGAGGGGGTGTCGAAGGACGGCACCAAGTGCTTCGACTTCGCAGGCTGCGTCACGCTCCTGCGCAACGGCGAGGACATTGACTACGACGGCATCTCCGGTCCCGTCGCCTTCGACGCCAACGGTGACCCCACCGAGGCCACCATCGGCATCTACAAGTACGATGCCGACAACAAGCCCCAGCCGAGCCGGTCCGAGACCGGAAAGCTCTAGGGACTCATCCCGGAGCCTGCTCCGGTAGGTGGTTCAAGGCCCCGGCAGCCCTTCCTATGGAAGGTGCGGCCGGGGCTTTGTGCTGTGCTGGGAGGACTGGGAGGACCGGGCAGCCGCTGTGCTCAGGCATCGCCTGGTGCGCGCCTGGAGACGGCATAGGAGGGCTCGCGGACCCTGCGTGTCCAGTCATAGGTCTGGGCGCCGGCCAGAGGGTGCAGGACGGCGTCGAAGCGCAGGTCCTTCTCCTCCCCCTCGGGGTCCAGGCGCAGCGTGAGGGTGCCGAAGTGCTGCCATAACCCGCGGGGTGTGGCGAAGTACAGGCCGAGTTGCCACGGAGAGGTCCCCAGGGCCCGCTCGAAGCCCCGCAGGGAGGACGGCAGCCCGGTAGGGGATAGTGTCCGCGCCCCGAGCAGTACCGGGCCGTCCTCGCCGCGGTACGGCATCATCGTGGTCAGGGGAGCCCGCGAGGCGCGGAGCCGGGGAATCAGCGCGAAGCGGCCCGGGAAGGACCAGCCGGTCGAGGACAGCAGGATGTCAGAGAACGGCGGCATGGGCCCGGAGTCGGGGTGGTGGAACCGCACCGCGAGCCCGACGACGTCGGGCAATCCGTCCGGGGTGCCCACGGAGCGTGAGACCCGTGCGGTGGCGGGAGACTCACCCGGCCGGTCGATCCAGGCGATCCCGCTCCTCAGTCCGTGGTCGTGCACCACGGCCGTGCCGTCGAGTCTCAACCCCCGTGAGTGGATGGGGCGGTGCCGCCGCAGGTGCTTGATGCCGCGGAACACCACCTCGAACCCCTTGCCGATCGCATCACTCACTGCTGCCATGTGCCGTCCGTCCTTCCCGTGGTACTCGCTCCTTCTGCCCTCCCCAAGGTAGCGGTCATTAAAAGGGATGGGTGGAACCGTTGCCGGTTCCACCCATCCCTTGCGCTCTGCGCCCACGGTCCGCCCGGATGCCTCAGGCGGTGTCGGCCAGCGTGCCGAGGTAGAGCTGGATGACCTTCGGATCCTTCATCAGCTCACGCCCGGTGCCCGTGTAGGCGTCCTTGCCCTGGTCCAGCACGTAGGCACGGTCGCAGATCTGCAGGCAACGACGGGCGTTCTGCTCCACCATGATCACGGAGACACCGGCCCGGTTGATCTCGTGGACGCGGAGGAACGTCTCGTCCTGCTTGACGGGAGAGAGCCCGGCCGACGGCTCGTCCAGCAGCAGCACCGCGGGATCCATCATGAGCGCGCGACCCATCGCAACCATCTGGCGCTCACCGCCGGACAGGGAACCGGCACGCTGCGCCTTCCGCCTCCCCAGTTCGGGGAAGAGGCCGGTCACGAAGTCGAAGCGCTCCTTGAAGTCCTTGGGCCGCTGGTACATGCCCATCTGGAGGTTCTCCTCGATGGTCAGCGTGCCGAAGACGTTGTTGTTCTGCGGCACGAAGCCGACACCACGGCTCACGAGCCGATTCGCCTTGAGGCCCGTGAGGTCCTGGCCGCGCACGACGACGGTCCCCGAGTGGACCTTGACGAGGCCGAACATCGCCTTAAGGAGCGTCGACTTGCCGGCTCCGTTCGGACCGATGATGCCGATCAGCTCGCCACGGCGGGCCTCGATGCTGCAACCGTTCAGGATGTTCACGCCGGGAATGTAGCCCGCAACGAGGTCGGTGACCTTGACCACCGAGTCTCCCTCGAATTCCTCTCTCACTTCGTCTCCTCATCCTTGTGGTGGCGGCCGGCGGCATGGGCGCCTCCGACCTCGGTGACGCCGTGGCCGAGGATGCCCTCGTTCTCGGTACCGACGATCGACGCGTCGTCGTGGGCGAGCTCCTCCTCGAGGCGCTCGATCCCGGTCTCGTCACCGAGATCGACATCGTGGTGGGCGCCCAGGTAGGCGTCGATGACGGCCTGGTCCTTCATGACGATGTCCGGCGGTCCTTCCGCGACGACCTTGCCTTCCGCCATGACCACCACCCAGTCGGCGATGTGCCGGACCATGTGCATGTCGTGCTCGACGAAGAGGACGGTCATGCCCTCGGCCTTGAGGTTCTTGATGTGGTCGAGGAGCGATTGCGTCAGCGCCGGGTTGACCCCTGCCATCGGCTCGTCGAGCATCACGAGCCGAGGCCGGACCATGAGCGCCCGCGCCATCTCGAGGAGCTTGCGCTGCCCGCCCGAGAGGGAGGCTGCGTAGTCGTCGCGCTTGGTGTCGAGCTTGAATTTCGCGAGCAGCACCTCTGCCTGCTGGGTGATCTCCCGCTCGCGTCCACCCCACATGCCCTTGAAGAGGGCGCGGGCCAGGCTCTCACCGGGCTGATCCGTGGCGCCCAGCCGCATGTTCTCCATGACGGTGAGCTTGCCCATGACCTTGGTGAGCTGGAACGTGCGGACCATGCCCATGCGCGCCACCTTGTGCGAGGCGACCTTGGCGAGGGGCTTGCCGTCGAACTCCCAGTCCCCGCTGTTGGGCACGTCGAAACCGGTCAGCAGGTTGAACAGCGTGGTCTTGCCGGCTCCGTTGGGACCGATCAGCGCGGTGATCTTGTGCCGGGGGATCTCGAGGTACTCCACGTCGACGGCATTGATGCCGCCGAAGCTTCGCGTGACGTTGCGGGCGACGACGATGGGATCGCGCTTGCGGCACCCCGGACCGGCCGGGTCGGTGGTGATCGGCTCGGAGTCCATCATGTAGTCGCGTTCCGTGGAGGCCGCGTCGCTTGAAGCACCCTCACGTGAACCCGTGTCGCGTGAAGCCGTGTCCCCGGGGGCGGCTCCTCCTGCGGCCTCGACCGGGACATGTGCCGCGTGGGCACCGCCCGTACCCGGTGCGTCGCCGCCGGTGTCGGGTGTGCCGTCGTTCTGGTTGGAGGTCATGCGAACGCCAACTCCTTCTTGTTACCCAGGACGCCCTGCGGCCTGAAGACCATGAGCAGCATCAGTGCCACACCCACGAGGATGTAGCGCAGCTGGCCGGCCTGTGTATTGGACAGGAACGTGATGACGCCGACGTCGATCGCTCCGGACAGGAGTCCCTGCGTTAATGAGAGCACCACCCAGAAGATCATCGCCCCGATGACCGGTCCGAGGACGGTGGCCACGCCCCCGAGGAGGAGGCAGGTGTAGAGGAAGAACGTCAGCTCCGTCGCGTAGTTGCCGGGCTGTACGGCACCGCGTGGCAGCGTGAAGACGATGCCCGCAAGGGAGCCGAGCACACCGCCGATCACGAGGGCCTGCATCTTGTAGGCGTACACGTTCTTGCCCAGGGAGCGCACGGCGTTCTCGTCCTCGCGGATGCCCTTGAGCACGCGGCCCCAGGGGCTGCGCATGAGGAGCCAGATGACGATGCACGCGAGGATGACGACCGTCCAGGCGACGATCCGGATCCAGAAGTCCCGCTCGTTCATGCCGAGTGGGCCGATGTTGTACCTGCCCGGTGGGAACGGGTTGAGCCCGAAGAAACCCCCCTCAAAGGCTGCGAGGCCGTTCGCGGAACCCGTGACGTCCGTCAGGCCGTTGGTCGTCACGATGTAGCGGATGATCTCCGCCGCCGCGATCGTCACGATGGCCAGGTAGTCCGCCCGGAGGCGCAAGGTGGGGATGCCCAGCACGATCGCGAAGACCACCGAGGACAGCAGCGCCACGAGGACGGCCACGGGCAGTGGGGCGTTGAAACTGAGGGTCGAGATGGCGTAACCGTAGGCTCCGACGGCCATGAATCCGGCCTGCCCGAAGTTCAGGAGGCCCGAATAGCCGAAGTGGACGGCGAGGCCGAGGGCGGCGAGCGCGTAGGCCGCCGTCGTCGGGCTGATCAGTTCGCCGAAGGCGTTGACAAAGATGTTTGCGAAGTCCATGACGAGTCCCTAACCTATGCGCTCACGGCGGCCGAGGATACCCTGCGGCCGGAACAGGAGCACGAGAATCATGATCAGCAGAGCTCCCACGTATTTGAGGTCTGCCTCGAGCCAGATCGTGGAGATCTCCACGAACAGCCCGACGATGATGGAACCGACGAGTGCGCCGAAGACGGTGCCGAGTCCGCCGAGGGTGACGCCGGCGAAGATGAGCAGCAGGATCTGCTGGCCCATGTTGAAGGACACGCCCGGACGGTAGTAGGCCCAGAGGATGCCGCCGAGGGCCGCAAGCATCCCGCCGAGGACCCAGACGATCCGGATGACGCGGTCCACGTCGATACCGGACGCAGCGGCGAGGGCGGGGTTGTCGGCGACCGCGCGGGTGGCCTTGCCGATGCGGGTCCGAAGGAGCAGGAATGCGACCGCCAGGATGATCACGAGGCTCACGATCAGCGACGTCAGGTTGTTGCGGGAGATGGACACGGAACCGATGTCGATGATCTCGCTCTGCGAACCGGGCAGCTGCTGTGTTGCGCCACCGAAGAAGAACTGGATGATGTAGCGCAGCGCGAGTGCGAAACCGATGCTCACGATCATCATCGGCACAAGACCCGTGCCGCGGCGCCGCAGGGGCTTCCAGAGCCCGGCGTCCTGCACGTAGCCGAGGAGTCCGCCACCGAGGACGGCGAGCACGATCGAGACCGCGATCGGGAGTCCGACAGAAGCGAAGGCGAAGGCGAGGACGGCGCCGAGGGTCACCATCTCGCCGTGCGCGAAGTTGGTCAGGCCCGTGGTGCCGAAAATGAGGGAGAGGCCGACGGCGCTCAGCGCCAGGAGCAGACCGAAGCTGAATCCTGCGAGGGCACGCTCCGCGAGCGTGTCCAGGAAGGCTGTCTGCTGGGCGACGATGCCCTCGCCGAAGAGGAAGAGCGTCGTGGCGCTCGACGTGTTGGCGAACGTCACCTCTCGGGGGTTCTGCTGTCCCTCCGCGAGGGCGATGCCCTCGGGAAGGGTGTCCTCGTCGATCGCCACCTCGTAGGTGCCCTGCTCGGGCACATCGATGCTCCAGGCGCCGTTGGGGCCCGAGGTGGTCTCACCCTCGAAGCCGTTGCCTGTCGCCGTGACCGTCACGTCGGCGATGGGACCGTCGACACCGCGGAGAACGCCGCCGATCGAATAGTCGAAATCCTGGGCCTGGACGCTCCAGGCGGCCTGGATCTGGTGGATTCCAGGGACGGGCGGCTGGGGGGACGCGTGCGCCGCGGGGGCACCGAGCAGCACGGTGGCCAGGAGGCCGAGCACCAGCAGCAGGGGTCTCCTGATCCGCGCAGGTGTCAATAGGGGAAACACGATGGGAACCTCCACGGTGGGGGCAGGCCCGGCGGCGGGCGCCGGGATCAACAGTTGTGACGAGTGTCACGGGCGTGGGGCTCATGTTACTAGCGGCATGTTTCGGCATTTCGCAAAAGCATCCGACAGAGGTAGCGATTCGGTAACGAAAGTTTTACCCAGCCGCCTTGGTGTTGTAATTCCGCTCCCGGGCAGCATGCCGCCGGGGCCTGTCCGGGAACAAAAATCCGCTCGAACCGTTGGAATTGGTAGGGTTGCAGGACACTCAGCCCCCTAATGGAGGACTAACAGAAATGGCACTTGGCGGTAATCCGGTATTCAACGGAAAGACCTTCCGTTCCGCTACCCGAGGCAACCAGATGGCGGGATACGGCACTGCGACGTACGCGGGCCAGACGATCGCCAACCAGCAGCAGCTGGAGCACATGTACAACCAGCCGTCCGCAGGGCCTGCGCAGACGGGACGCATGACGTTCGACGACGTCATCGTCAAGACACTGCTGTGCCTGGGTGTCGTGCTGCTGGGTGCCGCGGTTCCGGCGTTCCTCGTTCCGGGCCTCGCCGTTCCGCTGATGGTGGTCGGTGCGCTCGGCGGTTTCGTGCTCGGCCTCGTGAACTCGTTCAAGCGCGAGCCGTCCCCCGCGCTGATCCTGGCCTACGCCGGGCTCGAGGGCCTGTTCCTCGGCGGACTCACCATGTTCTTCGAGGCCATTTGGCCGGGCATCGCCCTGCAGGCACTGACCGGAACGCTCATCGTCTTCGGTGTCACGCTGGCGCTGTTCAAGAGCGGCAAGGTACGGGCCACCCCGAAGGCCATGAAGTTCTTCATGATCGCGATCGTCAGCTACGCGCTGTTCTCGCTGGTCAACCTCGGCATGATGGTGTTCGGCGTCACGGACGGCATGTTCGGAGTCCGCAGTGCAGACATCCCCGGTACCAACATCCCCTTCGGAGTGGTCATCGGGCTCTTCGCCATCGGCCTCGCGGCCTTCTCGCTCATCATCGACTTCACGTCGATCAGCGAGGGAGTGCGCCACGGTGCGCCGCAGAAGTACTCGTGGACGGCTGCTTTCGGTCTCACCGTCACGCTCGTCTGGCTCTACGTGGAGATCCTCCGCCTGCTCGCGATCCTTCGCGGCGACGACTGATACAGGACCACTGATACAGGTCGACTGATACGACCGGACCCGTTCCTTCCGGAACGGTCTCCGATCTGAAGCAGAACGAAGGGGCCCGCAACCATCCGGTTGCGGGCCCCTTCGTGTGTGTGGCCCCGGTCGTCAGCCGGCAGGTGGGTGGTCCTCAGGCGATCCGGGCTGCACCCGCACCGGGCAGGACGCTGAAGATGACCGGCGCCCGGAATCCGGCAGCGGAGAATGCGTCCTCGACGGCCTCGCGGATGGCAGGCACGTCGTCGACCCGCGCCAGGGCGATGGCGGACCCGCCGAAACCGCCGCCCGTCATGCGGGCACCGAGGGCGCCGGCGTCGAGTGCCGCCTCCACCGCCGTGTCCAGTTCGGCACAGGAGATCTCGAAGTCGTCGCGCATCGACGCGTGGCTGGCGACGAGGAGTGACCCGAGGTCCGCGGGTCCCTTGGCCGTCAGGACCTGCACGGCGTCCTCGACGCGCGCGTTCTCCGTCACGATGTGGCGCACACGCCGGAACGTCTCCTCGTCGAGCACGCCGGCTGCTTCGGCGAGGTCCTTGACCGACAGGTCGCGCAGCGCGGGTACCCCCATCAGCTCGGCGCCGAGTTCGCAGGAGCGGCGGCGCGCCGCATACCCGCCGGTCGCGTGTGAGTGGCTGACGCGGGTGTCGATGACCATCAGCTCCAGTCCGGCACCCTCCAGGTCGAGGGGGACGAGCCGGGAATCGCCGGATCGGCAGTCGAGGAAGACGGCGTGCCCGGGTTCACCGAGCAGGGACGCCGACTGGTCCATGATGCCGGTGGGCGCCCCGACCATGCGGTTCTCCGCGAGCTGCCCGATTCCTGCGAGTTCCCGCCGGGACACGCCGGCCTCCGAGAGCTCGTTGACGGCGACGGCGACGGAGCACTCGAGCGCCGCGGACGAGGAGAGGCCTGCACCCACGGGCACGGACGAGTCGACGAGGATGTCCATCCCGGGGCAGCGGTACCCCGACTGCTCCATGGCCCAGAAGACGCCGAGAGGATACGCCGCCCAGCCCTTCACGCTTCCTTCCTCGAGTGCGTCGAGGTCGGCCGTCACGGGATCGTCGTCGGGCGCGAAGGTGGATGCGACCCGGACGGTCCGGTCGGGGCGGACGGCCGCGGCGACCGTCGTCGAGTGGCGGATGGCGAACGGCAGCACGAAGCCGCCGTTGTAGTCGGTGTGCTCGCCGATGACGTTCACGCGTCCGGGGGCGGACCACAGGCCGTCCGGTTCGCTGCCGAAGCGGTCGGTGAATGCGGCTGCGAGGTCGAGGGGGGTGTTCATGCGGCGTCCTTCCGGGTTGCGGGAGTTGCGCTGCGGAGTGCCTCCGCGACCTTCTCCGGGGTGGTGTCGTTGATGAAAGCCCCCATGGCGGCCTCCGAGCCTGCCAGGAACTTCAGCTTGTCGGCGGCCCTGCGCGGTGACGTCAGCTGGAGGTGCAGGTAGCCGGCCGGCCGGAGGACGTCGTCGACCGGTGCCTGCTGCCAGGCCGCGATGTACGGCGTGGGAGTCGGGTACAGGGCATCGAGCCTGCCGAGGAGGTCGAGGTAGACGGTGGTGAGCTCGTCGCGCTCCGCGTCCGTCAGTCCGGCGAGGTCGGCCACCTGGCGGTGGGGGACCAGGTGCACCTCGAGCGGCCAGCGCGCCGCGAAGGGTACGAAGGCGCTGAAGTGCTCGCCCTCGATCACCATGCGCTCGCCGGAACTCCGCTCCGAGGAGAGGGCATAGCCCATCAGCGTCTGCTTCCCCCCGGAGGCCTCGAAGAACGCGGCCGCCCTCGCCGCGAGCACCGCCGCGCGGGGCGGGATGAACGGATACGCGTAGATCTGCCCGTGCGGGTGCAGCAGGGTGACGCCGATGTCGGCGCCCCGGTTCTCGAAGCAGAAGACCTGCTTGATGCCGGGCATCGCGGACAGGGCCTCGGTGCGCTGGGCCCATGCGTCGACGACCGTCCGGGCCCGTTCGGGACTGAGGGAGCCGAAGGAGCCCTCATGAGCGGAGTCGAACGCGACCACCTCGCACCGTCCGTACGCCGTCGCCGTCGTGCCCCAGGAGGGATCCCCCGGGAGGTTCCCCAGGTCCGGGCCGAACGAGGAGAAGCGGTTCTCGAACACCACGACCTCGTAGTCCGCTGCGGGGATCTCGGAGAGGTTGGCGGACGTCGTGGGGCACAGCGGGCACTGGTCCGCGGGAGGAAGGTGCGTGCGTGACTGGCGGTGCGCCGCGACGGCGATCCACTCGCCGGTCAGGGCGTCGTACCGCGCCGTACCGGCCGGGCCGCGAGGAGGCAGCCCGCGGGTGTCGGCGCTCGCCGCCGCGTCGCGGTGCCGTGCAGCACCGCCTTCGGTCGCATCGAAGTAGATCAGCTCGCGCCCGTCGGACAGGCGGGTCGGGGTGATGGAGGTCATGGGCGCTCTTCCAGGTGGGGGTCGGAGGCGGGGTCGCAGAGGATCCGGGTGAGCGCGGCGTACTCGGCGCCGGGCTGCTGGTCGGTGACGAGGGCTGAGGCGGCGTCGAGCGGGGCGACCCGGGCGAGGCTCACAACGCCGATCTTCGTCGTGTCCGCGAGGACGACGAGCTTGCCGCAGGTGCGGGCGAAGGCCTGGTTCGTGTCGGCTTCCGCCAGGTTGGGTGTGGTGATCCCGGCGGCCGCGTCCACGCCGTGTGCTCCCATGAAGCACAGGTCCGCCCGGAGGGATGCGATGGTGCTCGTGGCGAGGGGGCCGACGAGCGCCTTCGATGGCGTGAGCTCGCCGCCCGACAGCAGCACCCGGGGTGCGCCGTCGGGCGCCGATGCAGCGTTCAGGCGGTGGAGCTCGTCCGCCAGGGGGAGGGAGTTGGTGATGACGGTCAGTCCCCGCACTCGCGACAGGAGGGGAGCCAGGGCGTAGGTCGTGGTGCCACCCGTGATGGAGACCGTCATGCCGGGAACCAGGAGGGAGACGGCCGCGGCCGCGATCCCCTGCTTGGCCTGGCCGCCCCGGCTCCGGTTGGCGTCGAAGCCGGGCTCCACCGAACTCAGGCTGCCCGGCCGTACGGCTCCGCCATGCACGCGCACCAGTGCTCCCCGGGACTCGAGGACGTCGATGTCCCGGCGCACGGTCATCTCCGAGACCCCCAGCGCGAGTGCGACGTCGCTGACCCGGACCGCGGACTGGTGGGCAAGGCGCTCGAGGATGGCTGCGTGACGCTCTGCTGCGAGCATGATCCTCCTGACGGGCCGGGACGGGACGGGAAGCGCGAAGTGAACGAGTCCGCACTAAAACGAACAAAACCTATCATAGAAGCACCTCCGCAGAAACGGAACGGGCAGGATCGCATCCAGGCAGCGGTAGCATCGCTCCATGACTGAGTCGACTCCCCGCCCGGCAAGCGGCGCCAACTTCACTCTGAGGGCCGGTTCCTCGACCGTCGTCGTCGCCAGCCTCGCCGCGGCGCTGAGGTCCTACGAGTGCGGCGGTGTCGCCCTCACCGAGACCTGGGGGGACGGCGACATCCCCGCGGGCGGCGGCGGGATCCTCCTCGCGCCCTGGCCCAACCGCGTGGCGGGCGGCCGCTGGACCCTGCACGGCAAGGAGCAGCAGCTCGACATCACCGAGCCGTCGAAGGGCAACGCCAGCCACGGGCTCCTCCGCAACACCGGCTACCGGGCCGTCCACACCGGTCCGTCGGACGTCGTCCTCGAGGCCGAGGTGTTCCCGCAGCACGGATACCCCTTCCACCTGCGACATCAAGCCACCTACAGCCTCACCGAGGAGCAGCTCACCGTCACCCAGGAGCTCACGAACCTCTCGCCGGAGGCCGCTCCCTTCGCGCTGGGGGCGCATCCGTACCTCAAGATCTCCGACGTCCCCACCGAGGAGCTCACGCTGAGGATCCTCGCGGACGAGGTGTTCGAGTCGGACGAGCGGTCCATTCCCACCGGCAAGCGTCCGGTGTCCGGGCAGCACGATCTCCGGAGCGGACGGCGGATCGGCGACATACAGCTGGATGCCGCTTTCACCGGACTTGGGGCTGTCGAGGGTCGGCATGAGCACGTCCTGTCGGCGCCGGACGGCCGACGCGTCACCCTCTGGGCCGACGAATCCTTCGCGTACGTGCATGTCTACGTGAGCACCAGCTACCCCGGCGTGAGCAAGGCGGTGGCCATCGAGCCCATGACGGCGCCGGCCAACGCCTTCAATTCGGGGGAGGGTCTCCGCTGGCTCGAACCGGGAGCTTCCTTCTCCGCCAGGTGGGGCATACTGCCAGCTCTCGGATAGGGGCCCTCCAGTCTTCTGTGGAAAGATTGGGTCATGCAGCGTCTCCGCGGAGCGAAACCCCAGCGCGCCCTCCAGCGTGCCGTGAGTCGCGGCGCCGCCGCGCTGCCGGAGCCGCTGCCACAGCAGCCCACCGCCGCCCGGCAGCCACCGCGCTCCGATGACCGTTCGGACGTTCCCTTCGCGTTGCGTGTCGCTGCGTCCTGGTCCTGGCGGCTGGGGCTCGTCGTCGTCGTCGGGGGCGTGCTGATCTACCTGCTCAGCCAGGTCTCCCTCCTCGTCATCCCGCTCATGATCGCCGGACTGCTCGCCGCCCTGCTCCTGCCGCTCAAGAACGCCCTCCGACGCCGGGGGGCGCCGAACGGGCTGGCGGTCGCCGTGACGCTCGTCGGGTTCTTCGGCCTCATCACGGCCGCCCTCCTCCTTGTCGGCAGCCAGCTCGCGCTCGGCCTGTCCAGCCTCTGGGCAGAGGCCCGCGCCGGGATGCAGCAGATGCTCGACTGGCTGGCCCAGGGGCCGCTGCAGCTCACGGCCACCCAGATCGACCAGTATCTCCAGGACATCGGGGACGCGCTCCAGAACAACAGCGCCTCGATCCTCAATGGAGCGCTGTCCTTCGGGACGACGGCGGGCCATGTGGGCGCCGGAACCCTGCTCACCGTGTTCGCCCTGATCTTCTTCCTGCTCGACGGCGGACGCATCTGGCGCTTCGTCGTCGGGCTCGCGCCGCTACCTGCCCGCGCGGCGCTGGACGGCGCCGGCCGCAGGGGCTGGATGTCGATGGCCAGCTACGTCCGCGTGCAGATGCTCGTCGCGGCCGTCGACGCCATCGGCATCGGTGTCGGCGCCGCAGTCATCGGCGTCCCGCTCGCCCTGCCCCTCGGCGTCCTCGTCTTCATCGGGTCCTTCATACCGATCGTCGGCGCGCTCGCCACGGGGTCCGTCGCGGTCCTGCTCGCGCTCGTCGCCAACGGGTGGGTCAACGCCCTCGTGATGCTCGCGATCGTCCTGCTGGTCCAGCAGCTCGAAGGCCACGTCCTCCAGCCGCTCATCATGGGACCGGCCGTCGCCCTGCACCCGCTCGCCGTCGTCCTCGCGGTCGCCGGCGGAACACTGCTCGCAGGCATCCCCGGCGCGCTCTTCTCCGTCCCGATCCTGGCGGTCCTCAACACCTCCGTGCGCTACATCGCGCAACGGGCCTGGGAATACGACCCGGTCGTCGCGCAGGAGTACCGGCTCGATCAGGGAGGGTCCGGCATTAGCAGGCCGGCGACTGCGGAACATCCTGCGTCGCCGGCCAGCACCCCGGAACCCTACTCCGCGCAGCCGGCGCCAGCCCTTCAGGAAGAGATCACCCCGTGACCGAGCAATCCGTAGCGAACCCCACGACCGACCCCACGACGAACCCCGCGACACTCTCCGCAGGCACCGCGAGCGCCCCCGCGACTCCCGCGACGACCACCGTGCTGGACTTTCCCCCCGCGACCGATCTTCCGGTGACCCTCGCCGACGTCGAGGCCGCGCACCGGACGCTCGAGGGCGTCATCGCCCGCACGCCCATCGAGCAGTCGCGCGCCCTCGGACGGCTCACCGGATCGACGGTCTCCTTCAAGTGCGAGAACCTGCAGCGCGCCGGTTCCTTCAAGGTCCGCGGCGCGTACAACCGGATGGCGAAGCTCAGCGCGGCCGAGCGTGCCCGCGGGGTCGTTGCGGCGTCCGCTGGCAACCACGCGCAGGGTGTGGCCGTGGCCGCGTCCCGGCTCGGCATCGCCGCCCGCATCTACATGCCCCTCGGCGTCGCACTGCCCAAGCTCGCTGCGACGCGCGGGCACGGCGCCGAAGTCGTGCTGCACGGACACAACGTCGACGAGGCACTCGCCGAGGCGAAGAGATACGCCGACGAGACCGGTGCGGTGTTCGTCCACCCGTTCGACAACGTGGACGTGGTGGCGGGCCAGGGGACCATCGGCCTCGAGATCCTCGAGCAGGTCCCGGACGTCGACACCATCCTCATGGGAGTGGGTGGAGGCGGACTCCTCGCGGGCGTGGCCGTGGCCGTCAAGGCCCGGGCCCGGGAGCTGGGCCGGGAGATCCGCATCATCGGGGTGCAGGCGGAGAACGCCGCCGCATACCCGCCGTCCCTCGCCGCCGACGCCCTCGTGCCGCTGACCAAGGTCTCGACCATCGCGGACGGCATCGCCGTCGGGCGCCCCGGCCAGCTGCCGTTCTCGATCATCCGCGAACTCGTGGACGACGTCGTGACCGTCAGCGAGGATTCCCTCGCACGGGCGCTCATCTTCCTCCTGGAACGCTCGAAGATGGTCGTGGAACCCGCCGGAGCCGTGGGCGTGGCGGCCCTCCTCGACGGGAAGCTGACGGAGAACGGGGCAAACCCGGGCAACACCGTGGTGGTGCTCTCGGGCGGCAACATCGATCCGATGCTCATGCTCAAGGTCATCCAGCGCGGACTCGCCGCTGCCGGCCGCTACCTCGTGGTGCGTATGCTGCTCGACGACCGGCCCGGTTCACTCGCCACCATCTCCCGGATCATCGCGGAATCGGATGCGAACGTCACCGGCGTGGACCACACGAGAGTGGGCGGGTCGATCAGCATGGGCGACGTCGCGATCACCATCAACATGGAGACCAAGGGCCATGAGCACTGCGAGCAGGTCCTCAGCAACCTGCGCGCCGAGGGCTTCCAGCCGGTGGTCATCCAGGGCTGAGGGGCCACAGTGACGCCCCTCGCACGCCGGGCGCAGGCGGGCCTCGTGACCGTCGTCGGCCTCGTCGCCCTGATGTGGGCGGTGTTCCTGCTGAACCTCGTCCTCGGGAACGTCCTCGTCCGGACGTTCGGGATCGCGCCGCGGCGCATGGACGGGCTCGACGGCGTCGTGTTCGCCCCGCTCCTGCACGGGGGCATCGGACACCTGGCCAGCAACACACTGCCCCTGCTCGTCCTCGGATTCCTCGCCTTTTTGGAGGGGGCGCGGCGCTTCCTCGTGGCCATCGGCACGAGCTGGCTCGCCTCGGGCCTGGGGACCTGGCTGTTCGGGGGCGGCCTGACCATCGGCGCCTCGGGCGTGGTCTTCGGCCTCTTCACCTACCTGATCACGCGCGGCTTCTACAACCGGGACTGGAAGCAGATCCTGCTCGCAGTCGTCCTGTTCGCCTGCTACGGGTCCATCCTGTGGGGCATCCTGCCGATCGTCGGTTCCAGCATCTCCTGGCAGGCACACCTCTTCGGGGCGCTCGGCGGGATCCTCGCCGCATTCCTGCTCAAACGGAAGCGGTCCGTCCCCGGGGGGACGGACCGCAACAGGTTCGGCGCCTAGCTGTCAGCCGACGTACGGCGTCGCCGAGATGATCTCGACGGTGATCTGCTTGCCGTTGGGGGCTGCATAGATGACGGTGTCGCCGGCCTTCTTGCCCTGGATCGCCGCGCCGAGCGGGGACTTCTCGCTGTAGACGTCGATGTCCGTGTCGCCGGCCACCTCGCGGCTGCCGAGCAGGAAGTTCTCCACGTCGCCAGCGATTTTCGCGGAGACCATCATGCCGGGCTCGACGACGCCGTTGTCGGCCGGAGCCTCACCGACGTGCGCGTTGTTCAGCAGGTGGGTGAGCTGGCGGATACGGGCCTCGGCCTTGCCCTGCTCCTCCTTGGCGGCGTGGTACCCGCCGTTCTCCTTGAGATCGCCCTCGGAGCGGGCCTGCTCGATACGGGCGACGATCTCGGTGCGGCCGGGACCCGACAGGTGCTCCAGCTCGCTCTTGAGCCGGTTGTAGGACTCCTGCGTGAGCCAGGCGACAGGTGCACTGTTAGTGGACACGGGATAACTCCTTAGGTACGGCCGCCGCCGGCTACGGCGGGGCTCATGGTCACTCGACCGGGCAATGGCGGGGCCATTGTCACCGGCAAGCAAACACCCCGCCTCGTGGGACCGGTAGGCCGGTACGCCGGTGAAGCGGGGCGATACGTATCCCTCAAGTCTAGAGGGGGGAAGGCCATAACCCAAGAAGCCCCCGCGGGCCCCGCTCAGTCCTCGACGATCCAGCAGGCGTTCACGCCGCCCGAAACGGCGGGCGAATCGGTGCGCACGTCGGTGCGGTGCGCCGTGGTGCCGCCGTCGTTCGCACCTTCACCGGCGCTGTTCGGTCCGATGGTCACGACCTTCCAGCCGACCACCGCGTAGTTCTCGCTCAGCGCCTGCACAGCGCACTGCGCAGTGGCCGTGGGGTCCTTCGTCACCTCGAAGTCGACGCTCGCCCGGCCCTCGGAGGTGAGGGAGAACCCGACGTCCTTGGAGGAGACACCAGGGCTTCCCGAGGTCAGGGCGACGGCGGCTACCGCTGCCACTGCAGCGAGGAGCACCGCAACCAGCAGCATCCGCACCCGGCCGATCGGCCTCTTCGGCTTTGGGGCGCCGTAGCGATTGGCTACTCTTGGTGTTGGCGTATAGGCGGAGCTCACGCTGTTATTTTACCGTCCGCCCGGCACGGCCTCCTCCGGCCGCTGTCCTTCCCCCGCAGAGCCAGGAGCACGTGTTGCCGAACCAGGATCATCCCCGCGCGTCCCGTGAGGGCTTCCGCCTCCTCGCGGTCCACGCCCACCCGGACGATGAGTCGAGCAAGGGCGCTGCCACCATGGCCAGCTACGTCGCAGCGGGAGCAGAGGTCCTGGTCGCAACCTGCACCGGGGGCGAGCGCGGCGACATCCTCAACGCGGCCATGAACGACGACCCCCATGCGAAGCGCGACCTCCCGGGCCTGCGAAGGATCGAGATGGCGCGCGCGGTCGCCGAACTCGGCGTACAGCAGAGGTGGCTCGGCTTCACCGATTCCGGACTGCCCGAGGGCGACCCGCTCCCGGACCTCCCCTTCGGCTGCTTCGCCCTCCAGCCCCTCGAGCGGGCGGCCGCTCCGCTCGTGAAACTCGTGCGGGAGTTCCGTCCGCACGTGATCATCAGCTACGACGAGAACGGCGGGTACCCGCACCCGGACCACATCATGGCGCACCGCATCGCCGTCGAAGCGTTCGACGCCGCAGCGGACCCGGAGCGGTATCCGGGAACCGGCGAGGCGTGGAGCGTGTCGAAGCTCTACTACGACCGTGCATTCAACCCGGAGCGCTTCCGCGCGCTGCACTTCGCCCTCGAGGAAGCCGGCCTGCAGTCGCCGTACGCCGAGCGGCTCGCACAGTGGCTCGAGGCGGACGCCGAAGGCCACCAGCCTCCGCCCCCGGCCCACCCCACCACCACCCAGATCGACTGCGGCGACTACTTCGGGCATCGTGAGCGGGCCCTCCTCGCGCACCGGACGCAGGTCGACCCCGAAGGCTTCTTCTTCGCTGTGTCCGTCGAGTTGCAGCAGAAGGTGTGGCCGTGGGAGGACTACTCCCTCATCACGTCGCGGGTCGAGTCGCCACTGCCCGAGGACGACTTCTTCACGGGCATCACGCCCTGACCCATCGTCTACGGGTCGTCTACGGGGAATTTCTATCCCGCGTAGAATTGCAGGCGGCGGACCATCGGAATCCGCCGTGAGCTTCGAAAGTGGTGCATGCGTGGTGCTTACCCTCAACCTGGCTGCAACGACGACGCCGTCGGGGGACCCGACGCTGCGTCCGGGCCTTGATCCGTCGTCCGTGACGCCCGGGACCCTGGGCTTCCTGGCGACACTGTTCGTCGTCGTGGTGGTGATCTTCCTGATCCGGGACATGACCAAGCGCATCCGCAGGGTCCGGTACACCGCCGAGGTGCAGGAGGCCCGGGTGCAGCGCGGCGCCACGGACAGCGGGCCCGTTCCCCCGGCAGGAGCCGGTGATGGCGGACAGCGCCGCCCGCAGGGCCCGGACGGGAACGATCTGCCAATGCCCGGCGGGAAGCACGGACCGGACAACCGCTGATCGGACCCCCTCCCCACGGACTTCGGGGAGCGTAGCCGGCCGGGCCGGCCTCGGGCCGCGAAGGCGGCGTCGGGCGGGCCGAGCGCCGGATATCGGGGGATAGGGCCAGGTGCCGGCGTCCGCCGCTAGGTCTGGACCGGATGGAGGACGGCGAGCATGATCGCGACGAAGTGCGCGGCGAACGCGGCCACCGTGAAGGCGTGGAAGAGCTCGTGGAAGCCGAACACGCGCAGGGAGAAGTTGGGGCGCTTGATCCCGTAGAACACCGCTCCCGCGATGTAGAAGACGCCGCCGACGCAGATCAGTGCCGCGGCGGGGGCGTTCGCCGCGAAGAAGTCGGGCATGTAGAACACGGAGCCGAGCCCCAGTGCCACGTAGATCGGTACGTAGAGCCAGCGCGGGGCATTGACCCACAGGTTCCGGAAGAGCACGCCGGCGATCGCGCCGCCCCAGATGATCCAGAGGAGGGTGCCCGCCCTTCCACGCTCGAGCAGGGCCCAGGCCAGCGGAGTGTAGGAGCCTGCGATGACCAACATGATGTTCGTGTGGTCCAGGCGCTTCAGGACCACCTTCACGCGCGGGCTCCAGTCGCCCCGGTGGTAGACCGCGCTCACACCGAAGAGCAGGACACCGGTCAGGGCGTAGATGGCGGACGCGATCCTGAGTCCCGGAGTCGGCGCCAGGACCACCAGGACGATCCCCGCAGCGACCGCGAGCGGAGTGGCGACGGCGTGGATCCAGCCGCGCCAGAGCGGCTTGGTCGCCATCGCATCCGCCAGGGGTCCGGCCACCGACTGGACGGCATCCCCGAGTGTCCTGTCGCGGTCGCCGGCGGGTTCCGAAGGGCCCGGACCGGGGGTCGGATGGCGCGAGGTCATGCCCGGATTCTAGCCCAAGCGTCCCAGGCTCACTGCCGGGTTCCCGCGGAGAATGAGGGAACTCACAGCCCAGGAGGCGGAGCTGCCGACGAGGCCGGTGCCCGGGCCTGCGACGGTGCCGACGACGATGGCCGGTACCGTCAATGCAGCCTGTTGTCAGGCAACTGCCGGTACGGTAGGAGGAGGCATCCGGGGCGCAGGCGTTCCGTATCGAGAATTCCTCCGGCCGGGCCGGAGCTGGACCAGGGGAGGGCAGCCGGGCGTGACGTGGAAGTTCCCCGAAGTCGGCTACAGCTTCTACGAGCGCAGGTTGCAGCGGAATCTCGCGCCCGAGCGCATCCCGCACCACATCGGCGTCATGGTGGACGGCAACCGTCGCTGGGCGAAGCTCGCGGGCGCGCCCACGAGCCACGGGCACCAGGCTGGTGCCGACAAGATCCACGAGTTCCTCGGTTGGTGCGAGGAACTCGGCGTCGACGTCGTGACGCTCTACATGCTGTCCACGGACAACATGGGCCGGCCCCAGGAGGAGATCGACCAGCTCCTCGACATCATCGCCAACACCCTGGACAGGCTGGGCGAGAGCAACCGGGTGCGGGTCCAGCCCGTGGGTGCCCTCGACCTGCTGCCGCAGGACCTGAGCGAGAAGCTCACCAGCCTTGCGGCGTCCACGGAGAAGATCGACGGGCTCCACGTCAACGTGGCGGTGGGCTACGGAGGGCGGCGGGAGATCGTCGACGCCGTCAAGGAACTGATGCGCGACGCCGCGGGCAAGGGCATGTCGCTCGAGACCCTGGCCGAGGAACTGACGGACCAGCACATCTCGTCCTTCCTCTACACCCGCGGCCAGCAGGACCCGGACCTGGTCATCCGGACCTCCGGCGAGCAGCGGCTGTCCGGTTTCCTCATGTGGCAGAGCGCCTACAGCGAGTTCTATTTCTGCGAGGCCCTGTGGCCCGATTTCCGGCGCGTCGACTTCCTGCGGGCCCTCCGCGACTTCGGCCGCAGGCAGCGGCGGTTCGGGTCCTGAGAGTTCACCACTTCGTAACAATTACCACGGGAAAAAGGACTGCGCCACGCCCCGGGACGGCGTAGGGTCGACCCATCGACGGGAGTCCGAATCCGTCGATGGAAGGCCGCTGATGACGCCGATGGTGCTGACAGGCATCTCGTACGAGTCGGGGAGGCCGCGCCCGGCCTCCAGGCCGGAGCGATCCACCCCAACCCTACGAATTCGGGGTGTGCTCACCCCGGAGCGGAGTTCACGTGGCTACAACCAACACCTCCCGGCAGGACGCCACCACCAGTACCCCCGACGCAGCTGGTGCCGCGTCGCCTGAGGACCACGACGGAGCGGCGGCCCGCCGCAGCTACGTCATCGACACCTCGGTGCTGTTGTCCGATCCCCGCGCCATCCTGCGGTTCGCGGAACACGAAGTGATCCTGCCCGTCGTCGTCATCTCCGAACTCGAGAGCAAGCGCCACGACCCGGAACTCGGCTACTTCGCGCGGAAGGCACTCCGGCTGCTGGACGACCTCAGGGTCGAGAACGGTGGACTCGACAGGGCCGTCCCCCTCGGGCAGGAAGGTGGGACGCTGCGCGTCGAGTTGAACCACGTGTCGCCCGAGGTGCTCCCCGTGGGTTTCCGGAGCGGCGACAACGACTCCCGGATCCTCGCGGTCGCGAAGAACCTCGCCGTCGAGGGGTGCGACGTCACGGTCGTCTCGAAGGACCTGCCGATGCGCGTGAAGGCCTCCGCGATGGGCCTGCAGGCCGACGAGTACCGCAACGAGTTCGTGAAGGACTCGGGCTGGACGGGAGTGGCGGAGCTCGATGCAACGACCGAGGAGGTGAACGCCCTGTACGACCACCAGGCGGTCTTCACCCCGGCCGGGGCGGAGCAGCCCGTCAACACGGGTGTCATCATGCTCTCTCCGCGCGGGTCGGCCCTGGGCCGCGTCGGCGCCGACAAGCAGATCCGGCTGGTTCGCGGCGACCGCGACGTCTTCGGACTGCACGGGCGCTCGGCTGAGCAGCGGCTCGCGATCGACCTCCTGATGGACCCCGACGTGGGAATCGTGTCCCTCGGCGGACGCGCGGGAACCGGCAAGTCGGCGCTGGCATTGTGCGCCGGCCTCGAGGCGGTCCTCGAGCGGCGTGAGCACCGCAAGGTCGTCGTCTTCCGTCCCCTCTACGCCGTGGGCGGCCAGGAACTCGGCTACCTGCCCGGCAGCGAGAACGAGAAGATGAACCCGTGGGCGCAGGCGGTCTTTGACACGCTCGGAGCCCTCGTGTCGCAGGAAGTCATGGAGGAGGTCATGGACCGCGGCATGCTGGAGGTGCTGCCGCTCACCCATATCCGGGGGCGCAGCCTGCACGACTCCTTCGTGATCGTCGACGAAGCGCAGTCCCTCGAGAAGAACGTGCTCCTCACGGTCATGAGCCGCATCGGGCAGAACTCCAAGATCGTGCTCACGCACGACGTCGCCCAGCGGGACAACCTCCGCGTGGGGCGCCACGACGGCATCGCGGCCGTGGTCGAGATCCTGAAGGGGCATCCCCTCTTCGGCCACGTCACCCTGACCCGCTCCGAGCGCTCACCCATAGCGGCCCTCGTCACCGAGCTGCTCGAGGGGACGGAGATCTAGGACAGCCGGAGGCCCAGCTTCGCGGGGCCTCCGGCTGTCCCGGGCCGTTCCGGCCGTGCTGTCGGTGCCGAAAAGCATGGGTAGGGTCAGCCGACGACCCAGGGCACGTGTCTGCTGACGTCGCTCAACTCCGGAGGAGCAGCCCGGAAGTAGTCGTCGGTGAGGTACTCGTCGACGCCGAGGATGTGGAGGTCGTGCCCGGCACCACGTGTCGGGCCGTCGAGGGCCGTCGTCGATACGCACACCGCCGTGCCGGTATCGACCACCACGCGGGTCCGTCCGTCGCCCACGAGCGGCCGGCCCGGCGCAGTGGGTACATAGGACGCATTGGGCCGGACGGTGGCGGCGAGGACGGGCCGGCCGGCGAACGTCTCCTCGGCGAGGTCCTCCACCTCGACGCGGTTCGCGCCGGGGAACACCATCGCGACCGGCGCATTGCCGGCAAGTTCCACGGGGTCGAGCATCGAGGACCAGCGCGGGTCGCCGAAGGCCGCCTCGCCGTAGGCGGCTTCGGGTCGCCGCCGTACGAGGCCGGCGTGGTCGTACACGGGGGTCACGAGCCGCGGGGGGAGGAGCCACGACTTCCGCGTCGCGCTCACGTACAGCGTGTCGCGGGAGGTCTCGGTGCCCGTCGTCGAGTGGAGCAGCGAGCCGTCCGCCGCCTCCACGCGAAGCGCCGCGGGCCTTCGCAGCCATGCCTTGAGGGGTGGCGGCGTGTCGATGCCCTGGGCCGACGGCGCGCGCCAGGTGATGGTGAACCGCAGGGTCTCCCAGCGCCAGGGGGAGGAGCGGCAGAGGGAGCGGAAGGTCTCCTCGGAACTGGTACCGGAACTGTTCTGGGCCGCCATTTCCACAGTGTATCCGGACCCCTGTCGCGGCATCAGGGCCGTCGCGTACCGTGGGGCGCGTGATCCCCGTTCTCGCCGGGTACCGGGGCGAAGAGCCCTTCGCCTTCGCCCTCCTCGCCATCGCGCTCGCCGCTTTCGTCGTGGTCGGTGTGCGGCTGAGCCTGGTCGACTGGCGGACGCACCGGCTGCCCGACAGCATCATCCTCCCGTCCTACCCCGCCGCCATCCTCCTGCTGGGCGCCGCGGCCGGCGCCGCCGGGGAGTGGCACCGCATCGGAGGGATGCTCGCCGGGGGTGCACTCCTGGGGGCGGGCTTCGCGGCACTGCACCTGCTGCATCGGCACGGACTGGGCTTCGGCGACGTCAAGCTCGCCGGACTGCTCGGCCTCTACCTCGGCTTCGCCGGGTGGCCGGAGGTGTGGTGGGGGCCTTTCCTCGCCGTCGTGCTGGGCGGTCTCTGGAGCCTCGCACTCGTCGCCGCGCGCAGGGCCACGCTCCGTTCCTCGGTGGCGTTCGGGCCCTTCCTCATCGCCGGAGCCGCGCTGGCCCTTGTGTACTAGGGTGAAAACCATGCCTACCCCGGAGTTCGTCGTCGCCCTGCGGCGCAAGATCGGCCACGATCCGCTGTGGCTGCCCGGCGTCGGGGGCGTGGTGTTCAACGACGAGGGGCAGGTGCTCCTCGGGCAGCGCTCGGACAACGGCCGATGGACCATCATCACGGGGATGGTCGACCCCGGTGAGGAACCAGCCGAGGCGCTGCGGCGGGAGGTCCTGGAGGAGACCGGCGTCGTCGTCGAGGTCGAGTACCTGCTCGACACGTCGGTCGTGGGCCCGATCACCTACCCGAACGGCGACGTGTGCACCTTCCTCACCCTCGACTTCCGGTGCCGCTGGGTCAGCGGAACCGCTCGCGTGAACGACGACGAGTCACTCGACGTCCGATGGTTCCCACTGGACGACCTCCCGGAGCTCAACGCGCGGCACCTCCGGCTGGTGCAGGGCGCGGGCGGCTTCGACGGCGTCACCCGCTTCGTCAGCTGACGACCCCTGCCCCATCCCTGGCGACCCCGCCCCATCCCTGACGACCCTGCCCCATCCCTGACGACCTCGCCCCATCCCTGACCAACCCCGGAACGCCGCCGGCCCGGCAGCCGAAGGGCCGCCGGGCCGGAGATTCTCCGCTGCGGATCAGGGAACCGCGCGCTGCGGCTCAGGCGTCGGAACGTCCCGGAGTCCCGGTTCCGGAAGTGGTACGGGAGCCCGCCGGTTCCCCCTGCAGGGACGGGGCGTCCGCCTGATCGACCGGCCCTCCGCCGGCAGACGCCGCGGCGCGCTCGCGCTCCAGCCGGACCGCTTCCTCGCCGCCGATCGCCTCGCCGCGCGCCACCATCCCAGCCGTATCGGACAGCGGGATCTCCCGCAGCAGCAGCGCGAGGATCAGGGCGAGAACGAGGAACGGCACCAGGTACAGGAAGACCGGTGCGAGCGACTCGGCATAGTCGCTCACGACGGCGTCGCGCACCTGGTCCGGCAGGGCGTTCAGGGCGGCCGGATCGAGCCTGGACGTCGCCTGCCCTGCTGCTTCGGGGCTGGCGCCGAAGGAAGCGAACGTTCCGTTCAGGCGCTCCGAGAGGCGGCTGGTGAAGATCGCGCCGAAGACGGCGACGCCGAGGGACGCGCCCACCTCGCGGAAGTAGTTGTTGGTGCTGGTCGCGACGCCGACCATGGTGGGGGCCACCGAGTTCTGCACCACGAGCACGATGACCTGCATGATGAGTCCGAGGCCCGCGCCGAAGAAGAAGAGCATGGTGCAGATGACCCAGATGGGCGTGGTCGCGGCCAGTGTGGACATCCAGAGCAGCGTCGCGAGCGTCAGCGAGACGCCGATGATCGGGTACTTGCGGTACCGTCCGGTGCGCGAGATGGCGATGCCGGAGAAGATCGAGGTGCCCATGAGGCCCACGATCATCGGGACGAGGAGCAGGCCGGACACCGCGGCCGAGGTGCCCGATGCCATCTGCAGGAAGGTGGGCATGAAGGCCAGCGCGGCGAACATGCCGAGTCCCAGCGTGAGGCCGATGCCGGTGCTGGTGACGAAGGTCCGGTTGCGGAAGAGTTCGAGCGGGATGATGGGATCCTCCGCGCGGTGCTCCACCAGGACGAAAGCGACGCCGGCGAGGACCATGCCCGCGCCGAAGGTCCAGGTGAGCGGCGAGGTCCAGCCCTCGGCCGCGTCGCCGCCGAAGTCCGTGAAGAAGATCAGGCAGGTCGTGGCGATGGACAGCAGCACGACGCCGGGGATGTCGATGCGTCGGGTGGCCTTCTTGGAGGGGAGGCGCAGCGTGAACCACGCGATCGTGAAGGCTGCGATGCCGACAGGGATATTGATGTAGAAGGCCCAGTTCCAGGTCAGGTGGTCCACGAAGTATCCACCGAGGAGGGGGCCGGCGACGGCGCTGAGGCCGAAGATGCCGCCGAGGGGGCCCATGTACTTGCCGCGCTCGTTGGCGGGCACGATGTCGGCGATGATCGCCTGGGACAGGATCATCAGGCCGCCGCCGCCCAGGCCCTGGATGGCGCGGAAGACCACGAAGGCCCAGAAGTCGGTGGCGAAGGCGCACCCGATGGAGGCGACCGTGAAGAGCGCGATCGCGAAGAGGAACAGGTTCCGGCGTCCGAGGACGTCGCCGAACTTGCCGTAGATCGGCATCACGATCGTCGTGGCAAGCAGGTACGCCGTCGTGATCCAGGTCTGGTGCTCGACGCCGCCGAGCTGGCCCACGATGGTGGGCATCGCCGTGGAGACGATCGTCTGGTCGAGGCTGGAGAGCAGCATCCCGGCGATGAGCGCCGAGAAGATGATCCAGATGCGCCTCTGGGTCAGGAGGAGCGGGCCGTCCGGCGCCGTCTTTGTGCTCATGCTGGTTCCTGGTTCTGGGAGGGGCGGTCGGAGAGGACCTGGGGAGCGGAGGAGGTGAAGAGGGAGTGCAGGGCGTCCAGGTTGCGGCGGAAGACCTGTGCGTAGCTCAGGTCGTTGCCCTCGGCGAAGAACTCGTCCAGTGACCGGCGGAAGAGCTCTCCGAACACGTGGACGGCGACGCGGGCAGTGGGATGCCCCGGGGGCAGGCCTTCCCGCGTGGTGATGAGGTCGGTCAGGAGCTGGGTCTTCGACTCGGCCTTCGCGAACATCCGGGCCAGGAGCTGCGGCTCCCGGTGGAGGACGGCGGACATCGTCTCGTACTCCTCACGGGAGATGCCGATCCTGTTGCCGAACTCGGCGAACAGGGTGGCGAGCGCGTCGAGGAGGGGGCGGGGCGAATCTCCCCGGCCTGATTCGACGAAGTCGGAGAGCAGCTGCTCCGGGAGTCCCTCGTCGGAGGAGCCGAGGACGGCGTCCTCCTTGGAGGGGAAGTAGTTGAAGAACGTCCGGCGGGAGATGCCGACCTCGTCGCACAGCTGCTCGACCGTGAATCCGCTGAGACCGTGGTCGAGCGTCAGCCGCCGGGCAGCGGACACGAGGGAGGCCCTCGTCTGTCGGCGCTTGCGCTCCCGCAGCCCGAGCTCACCTTTTGTTGCACTTATCGTCACAGAGTACACATTTGCACCGGACCTCCGATAGTGCAAATTCCCTGCCTGCGGGCAGAAAAAAGGAGGGCGCACCATGTGGTGCGCCCTCCCCGAACGGGTGCCCGCTGCGGTCAGGCCTGTGGCGGCCGCGTCATCGACAGGACGTCGAGAGCGGAGTCCAGCTGCTCCTCGGTGAGCTCGCCGCGCTCCACGAAGCCGAGCGCGACGACGGCCTCGCGGACGGTGAGGCCCTCAGCGACGGCCTTCTTCGCGATCTTGGCCGCGTTCTCGTAGCCGATGTACTTGTTCAGCGGCGTCACGATCGAGGGGGAGGCCTCCGCCAGGAAGCGGGCGCGCTCGACGTTGGCGGTGATTCCGTCGATCATGCGGTCGGCCGAGACCCGCGTCGAATTGCTGAGCAGGCGGATGGACTCGAGCACGTTGCGGGCGATTACGGGGATGCCGACATTCAGCTCGAAGGCACCGTTCGTCCCCGACCAGGCCACCGTGGCGTCGTTGCCGACCACCTGGGCGCAGACCATGAGGACGGCTTCGGCGATGACCGGGTTGACCTTGCCGGGCATGATCGACGAGCCGGGCTGCAGGTCGGGCAGAGCGATCTCGCCCAGGCCGGTGTTGGGGCCGGACCCGAGCCAGCGGAGGTCATTGTGGATCTTGGTGAGGGAGACGGCGATGGTGCGCAGCATGCCCGAGACCTCGACGAGGGCGTCGCGGTTGGCCTGGGCCTCGAAGTGGTCCCGTGCCTCGGTGAGGGGGAGCCCGGTGTCCTCGGCGAGGAGCTCGATGACGCGTGCCGAGAAGCCGGCCGGGGTGTTGATGCCGGTGCCGACGGCCGTGCCGCCCAAGGGGACCTCCGCGACGCGGGGCAGCGACGCCTCGATGCGCTCGATACCGTAGCGGACCTGCGCCGCGTAGCCGCCGAACTCCTGGCCGAGCGTGACCGGTGTGGCGTCCATGAGGTGCGTGCGGCCGGACTTCACGACGGTGCTGAATTCCTCCGCCTTGCGCTCCAGCGCCTCCGCGAGGTGGGCCAGGGCCGGGATGAGGTCCTTCACCAGGGCCGATGTCGCTGCCACGTGGACGGACGTCGGGAAGACGTCGTTGGAGGACTGCGACGCATTGACGTGGTCGTTGGGGTGGACCGAGGTGGAGCTGCCCGCGGCTTCGAGCGCCCGGCTTGCGAGGGTCGCGATGACCTCGTTGGCGTTCATGTTCGAGGACGTCCCCGAGCCGGTCTGGTAGATGTCCACGGGGAAGTCGCCGTCGTACCGGCCCGAGGCGACGTCTTCGGCTGCCGCCTCGATGGCCCGGGCGCGCTCCTCGTCGAGCACTCCGAGTTCGGCGTTGGCCGTCGCCGCGGCCTTCTTGATGCGGGCGAGCGCCTCGATGTGCGCGCGCTCGAGGGTGGTGCCGGAGATCGGGAAGTTCTCGACGGCGCGCTGCGTCTGGGCCCGGTACAGGGCGTTGACCGGGACGCGCACCTCGCCCATGGTGTCGTGTTCGATGCGGTACTCCGCATCCTCCGTGCCGGGCGTCGCGCCGGTCGTGGAGCGGGATTCAGGGCTGGCTGCAGGCGTTGGAGTCATGCGGCAATTCTCACCGCTGGCGCTACAGTGCGCCAAATCCTGACACGAGCACGGCCTTGCCCTCGTCCAGGCGGTAGGAGACGCCGATGACGGCGACGGAACCGTTCTCCACGGCCTCCGTGATCACCCGCGAGCTGTCGACGAGCCGCGCCGACGTCTGCTTCGTGTGCTCGATGACCGTCGTGTTGATGTCGGTGATGCCTTCCCTGCGCGCCGTGAGAACCGACGGCGTGATGCGCTCCACGAGGTCGCGGATGAACCCGACAGGCATGTTCCCGGTCTCGACGGCGTTCATGGTCGCGGTGACCGCCCCGCAGCTGTCGTGGCCGAGGATCACGATCAGCGGCACGTTCAGGACGCTGACGCTGTACTCGAGCGAGCCGAGGACGGCGTCGTCGATCACCTGGCCGGCCGTCCGCACCACGAAGACGTCGCCGAGGCCGAGGTCGAAGATGATCTCCGCAGCCAGGCGCGAGTCCGAGCAGCCGAAGATGACGGCGAACGGGTTCTGGTTGTTCACGAGGGCGGTCCGGCGGGATGCGTCCTGGTTGGGATGCGAGACGTCCGAGGCGACGAACCGGGCGTTGCCCTCCTGGAGTCGGCGCCATGCCGCGGCCGGGGTCAGTTGCTGAGTCACGCCGACCACTGTACTGGGCCCGGCCGTTCTCACCCGTCCGTGTCGGAAGATGACAGGCGCTCGGCCTCCTCGACGGCGTTCTGCCGCACGTCCTGGATGACCGCTGCGCCCATGGTGTCGAACTCGGTGAGCGACGCCTCCCCATTGAGGATGACGGTCGCGCCGTCGACGTCGGACCTCAGCACCGTGTCGCCGTTCGGCGCGTCCAGGAGCTCCCACTCCAGACCGCTGATGGTCCGTGTGCCGGATACCTGCGCATCGCCGATCCGCTGGGCCACCCAGGTGGGATTGGCGTCGTCGGACTGGGTGAGCTGGATGAAGCCGCTGTCCGAGGTGAGGAACCCGACCTCCCAGAAATCCACGCTGTCGCTGCGGCCCGTGACCCAGCGGGCGTAGTTGGAGGACCAGCCCTCGGGAAGGTCCGGTGAGGCCGGAAGGTAGCCGGCGTCGCCCGCAGCCTGACGTGCCACGGTCGCGACATCGATGTCGCGCTTGTACGTCTCGGCCGTGTAGGTGGGGTTCAGGAAGTAGACGGGCAGGACGACGGCGATGGTCGCCCCGGTGGCGATCAGCATCCCACGGGCCGTCGAACTGGCACGCTTCGCCTGGCTCGACGTGAGCGTGATGGGAGGCGCGTCGTCGTGCAGGCCGTCGTCCCGGTCGCTGTCTGGACGGGGACTTCCGGCCGGCCGCTGGACGGCTCGTCCTCCCGCGTGCTGCACACCGGAGCCTGCCTCGGTTCCCGGGGTCGCCCGCTCTTCGCCTGAATTGCTCACCCCTCCATTTTCGCTGATGCCGGCCGCGCCACCTAACCGGAAGGGGCTTCATCGGCGGGCACGTATGCAGCATCACAGGGACGTCGGCGCGCAGCCCGCTTATGATGACACCACGGACAGGCACGCCCGCGCAGTGCCTGAACACCTTCGACGATGAGGATAGACGTGTCCCAGAACGCTAAGAATGCCCAGTACTCGACACTGTCACCGGCTCTTGCCGTCGGGGATGACGAACCGGACCGGAACCTCGCGCTGGAGCTCGTCCGTGTCACGGAGGCCGCAGCGATCGCGGGCGGCCACTGGGTCGGCTTCGGCGACAAGAACCTGGCCGACGGCGCCGCGGTGGATGCCATGCGCTCGCTCCTGCAGACCGTCCACTTCAACGGCGTCGTGGTGATCGGTGAGGGCGAGAAGGACGAGGCGCCCATGCTGTTCAACGGTGAGCGCGTGGGAGATGGCAGCGGACCCGAGTGCGACGTCGCCGTCGACCCGATCGACGGGACCCGCCTGACCGCCCTGGGCATCAATAACGCCCTGGCGGTCCTCGCGGTCGCCGAGCGCGGTTCGATGTTCGACCCGTCCGCGGTGTTCTACATGGAGAAGCTCGTCACCGGCCCCGAGGCCGCCGACATGGTGGACCTGCGCCTGCCGGTGAAGCAGAACCTGCACCTGATCGCGAAAGCGAACAACAAGAAGGTCAGCCAGCTCAACGTCATGATCCTGGACCGCGACCGGCACAAGCCGCTCGTCGAGGAGATCCGGGCGGCCGGTGCGCGCACCAAGTTCATCATGGACGGCGACGTCGCCGGCGCCATTGCTGCGGCCCGCGAGGGCACCGACGTCGACGCCCTTATGGGCATCGGCGGCACGCCCGAGGGCATCGTCGCAGCGTGCGCCATCAAGTCCCTGGGCGGGGTCATCCAGGGCCGCCTGTGGCCCACGAGTGACGAGGAGAAGCAGAAGGCCCTCGACGCCGGCCACGACCTCGACCGCGTGCTCTCGACCAACGACCTCGTGACGAGCGACAACTGCTACTTCGCCGCGACCGGCATCACCGACGGCGACCTGCTCCGCGGCGTACGCTACAGCAAGGACAAGGTCCTGACGCAGTCGATGGTCATGCGCTCCAAGTCCGGCACCATCCGGGTCGTCGACGGCGAGCACCAGGCCCACAAGTGGGAGACGTACGCCCGCATCAAGGAGTAGGAGCGCGGCGGGGGAGTGCGGCGCGCCGCCCGGGAACGGACCGGCGGCGCGCCCCTATAGGCTGGTCGAATGACCCTTTCCGTATCGCCCTGCTTCGACCGTGCCCTGTGGGACACCACCGTCAACCAGCTGGGAGGCCATCCCCAGCAGCTGTGGGGATGGGGCGAGACGAAGGCGGCGCACGGCTGGAGCGCCGACCGCGTGATCGTCGCGGAGAACGGCGTGGTCGTCGGCGCGGCGCAAATCGTCTGCAGGTCCCTGCCGCTCCCATTGCGGAACCTGGCCTACATTCCCCGTGGTCCCCAGACTGCCCCGGGGCGAGAGATCGAGGTCCTTGAAGCTGTTGCGGGATACGTCCGCGCTGCCCATCGCTCGGTTGCACTGTCCATCGAACCGGACTGGGACGCAGCGAGCGACGTCGTCAGTGCGCTGCCCGCCGCCGGCTGGAAGGCGAGCACGAACACCATCCTCATCGGACGGACGCTCATCCTCGACCTGCGCAGGTCGGAGGACGAACTGCTGGCCGACATGACCAAGAAGCACCGCCAGTACATCCGCAAGTCCGGCCGGGAGGGCCTCGAGATCCGGCGGGTCGTTCGCAGCGAGATCGGCGCGTGCCTCGACGTCTACCGGCTGACGGCGGAGCGTGCCAGGTTCGGCATCCACGAGGACTCCTACTACCTGGACATCTTCGACAACCTCGGTGACGCCTCGCCGGTGTATGCAGCGTTCTCCGGGGACGACGTTGTCGCTTTCCTGTGGCTGTCAACGACGGACACCACGTCCTTCGAGCTTTACGGCGGCATGACGGACGAGGGTGAGCGCCTGCGCGCGAACTACGCCCTCAAGTGGTTCGCCATCTCGGAGATGAAGGCTCGCGGCGTGGTGCGCTACGACTTCAACGGACTGCTCAATGACGGTGTCTCCCGCTTCAAGATGGGCTGGGCGAAGCACGAGGACCAGCTCGCCGGTACCTGGGACCTGCCGCTCTCGCCGTTCTACCCGCTGTTCAGCCGGGCGCTGCCGCTCGCCAAGCGCAGCATGCAGGTAGCGCGCAGGCAGGCTGGACGGGTCGTCGGCGTGGTGCGGCAGGCGCGGGCGGGCCGCTCCTAAAGCGCCGGTGCCTCGCCGCCCGTCGTGACGGCGAACGCCAGTACGGGGCCGTCCGTCGCGCCGTGTTCGTCCGCGGCGGGACGCACGACGAGCGGTGCTTCCGAGGCGGCGACGAAGGCGCTGCCGCCGCGGGGAACCTCGAGGGTCGAGTTGGGGGTGTCGAGCAGGATCGGCCCACTGACCGCGAGGACCAGCACGGGACCGTTCTGCAGCACGGGGACGTGCGCCGGGGTGAGGCTCTCACCGGCGGGCAGCGGGCTGTCCTCGCGGCCGTCGTCCGCGCCGTCCGCCGGTTCGCCCTGCGGTCCCGCGGCGGGGTCGCCCAGGACGATCCGCTGGAGCTGGAACTCCTCGAACGGCGGGCGGTACAGCTCCTGGTCCAGGAGCGTGTACTGCGGTGCGAGCGCGGGCGGTGCGATGGGCTCGAAGACCACGGTGGAGAGCAGTTCGGCTGTGTCGACGTGCTTGGGCGTGAGGCCGCCGCGCAGCACGTTGTCCGACGACGCCATGACTTCGATCCCCAGGCCCTGCAGGTAGGCGTGGATGTTCCCCGCCGGCAGGTAGAGGGCCTCCCCGGGCCGGAGCGAGACACGGTTGAGCAGCAGCGCGACGAGCACCCCCGGGTCGCCGGGGTACTGCGCGGCCAGCTCGGAGACGGTCGCGAAGTCGGCGGCCACGGCGTCCGCATCCTCGGCGCTGGTGCCCTGGGCCGGACCCGTTGCGCCCGTACCGCCGGCGACGGCGGCCACCACGGCGTCGACGGCCTCCGGCGCCGCCTCGAGCAGCAGGGTGAAGGCCGACCGCAGCGCCGTGTCCGTGCCGGACGACAGCTGGGCGGCGACGGAGTCGAGGAGCTCATGCGTCCAGGAGCCAGGCTCGACGGCGGACGCGAGGGCCGTGAAGGTACGCAGAGCTTCGGGCAGCGGCCTGAACCCGCACAGCGCCTCGAACGGGGTGAGCGCGTAGATCATCTCGGGCTTGTGGTTCCGGTCCCGGTAGTTGCGGTGCGGGGCATCGCGGGGAACACCGGCGGACTCCTCGGCGTCGTACCCGGCGGCAGCCTGTTCCAGGCTCGGATGCACCTGGAGGGACAGGGCGGACCCCGCAGCGAGGACCTTGAGGAGGAAGGGGAGGCGCCCGTCGAAGCGCGCTGCCGTCGCCTCGCCGAGGAGCCCCTGGGGGTCCTCGGCGATCAGGTCCGCGAGGCTGCGCCGGGTGCCGTCCGGCTGAACGGCCTGCGAGGGCGAGTCGGGGTGGGCGCCAACCCACAGCTCGGCCTCGGGCCCGCCGGACGGCTCCCGGCCGAGCAGGTCCGCGATCGCGCGTTCCGAGCCCCACGCGTAGGGGCGGAGGGTGTTGTCCAGGAGGTACATCGTCGGATCCTTCGGCTGGGGGTCGGGCTTGCGGTCAGGACGGGGTCAGGCGGGCGAGCACTCGCCGTTGTTCGCCAGCAGTTCCCCGAGGGTGGCGTCGTCACCGATGGTGGCGAGTTCCTGCAGGTATTCCTCGGTGATGCCGTCGTCCGCGGTCTCTTCCGGCAGTTCCTCCACGAGCGCCGCGCGGTCGAGCTGCAGCGGGCCCGCCGCGCCCGGTTCCGCAGCACCCTGCGCCAAGGTCTCCTGTACCCGGCTGTGGATGAGGTCGAAGTCCGGGTAGGTCACGAAGTTCTCCGCGGGCGTGCCGAAGTCCGGGGGGCCGATGGTCAGGCGGCGGGTCTCCTGGCCCTGCGCCTTCAGCCCGAGGTCCACGAAGCTCGCCAGCTGGTCCTGGGAGATGTCCGTCTCGACGATCTGGGTGCCGGCTGCCGCGAGGGACTGGAACCGGGTCAGCACGGTGGCGGGATCGAGCTGGGCGATCATGGCCTGCTGGACGCACTGCTGGCGCGAGATGCGGTCGTAGTCCGTCACGAACTCGCGCGACCTCGCGTACCAGAGGGCGTGATAGCCGTCGAGCGTCTGGACGCCCGGCTTGATCCAGCCGTCGGGCGGGTAGTGGCGGATGGGGTCCGAGCCCGGGATCTCGCCTGCCGTGATCGGGACCCAGCCGCCTGCGTCGATCCTGATGCCGCCCATGGCGTCCACCAGCTGCTCGAAGCCGTTCATGTCGACCAGGAGGTAGGCCTGGACCTCGATCCCGAGGACGCCGCTCGCGGCGTCCATCATCGCTTCGGCACCCGGGTCCGCAGCACCCGGGTACAGGTCGGCGTAGTTCTGGGTCACGTCGGTGTACAGGCTGTTGATGATGCAGGGGTCTCCGCAGTTGTACCCGTCGGGGTAGGCCTCCCAGAGTGGGGAGTCGTCGGAGAACTGTGCGTTCTGGAAGTTGCGGGGGATGCTGAAGGTCACTGTCGAGCCTGTCTCGGCATCGACGCTGATGACCGAGATGCTGTCGGGCCGGCGGCCCGTGCGGTCCTCGCCGGCGTCTCCGCCCATGAGCAGGAAGTTGTACCGTCCGTCCACGGGGTCGAAGGCCGGACCGGTCTGGAAGATCGACCCCACGGTCGACCGGCCGACCCCGAGCACGTAGGCGCCGTAGGCCAGGGATCCGCTGGTGAGCGCCATGAGCAGGGCCAGGGCGCCGGCCACGAGGGGACGTGCCCCGCGGTTGAGCAGGGGCATCCTGATGAGGCGCAGGGTGTTGATGAACAGCAGGGCCCAGGCCACGGCCATGCCCAGCAGCGCAACGATCAGCAGGAGGGACCACCAGCGGTGGGTGACGACGCCGACGACGAGGCTGCGGTTGGTCAGGGCGAGGACCAGTCCGAGGAGGACGAGCGCCCAGCAGGTGAAGGTGGTCCTCAAGGCCCGGCGGCCCAGGCGGCGGTCGCCGGCCACGACCTGCGCGGACCCCGGAAGGACGAGCGTCAGCGCCAGGAGGACGAAGGCGCGCTTCGTGCGGACCGCAGGTGATGCGGCCTCCGGGTACCTCACGGGATTGGTGAGGCCGGTAGTGCCCTCGCCATCCGTGTCCTGCACGCGCGTGCCGGTCATCATGCGTTCTCGGCGGTCGACGCCGCGATGCGGTCCCGCAGCGCCGCGCCCTTGTTCTCCGCGGTCTCCCGGAGCGCTCCCGCGAACTCGACGAGCTGCCTGCGCAGCACCTGCGCCTGCTCGTCCGTGCCGGCGGCGAGCATCCGCACGGCGAGGAGGCCGGCGTTGCGGGCCCCGCCGATCGACACTGTCGCGACGGGAACGCCTGCCGGCATCTGCACGATCGACAGCAGGGAATCCATACCGTCGAGGTAGCGCAGGGGGACCGGCACGCCAATCACGGGAAGCGGAGTCACGGAGGCGAGCATGCCGGGAAGGTGCGCTGCTCCTCCGGCACCGGCGATGATGACGCGTAGGCCCCGCTCATGCGCGGTCCGGCCGTACTCGATCATGGCGGTGGGCATGCGGTGCGCGGAGACGACGTCGGCCTCGTAGTGGATGGAGAACTCGGCCAGCGCCGCCGCTGCGGCCTCCATGACAGGCCAGTCGGAATCCGAGCCCATCACAAGGCCTACCTGAGCGTTGGTCACTGCATTCCTCCGGTTGATCCTGGGTAATCCTGCGTAATCCGGACGATCCTCGTCCGTCGATCCGGGCCGGTCGATCCCGGTCAGTCGGTCCTGGCGGGTCGTCAGGCGCCGTCGCGGAGTATCGCGGCAACCCTCGTGGCCCTGGCCCGGACAGCTTCGAGCGGTTCCTCCGGGGCCGCCAGCGCATTGACGTGTCCGATCTTGCGGCCGGGACGCACGTCCTTGCCGTAGAAGTGCACTTTAGCCGATGGTCCTGAGGACAAAGCCGACCGGTACGCCGCGTAGATGTCGGTGTTCGGTCCGCCGAGAATGTTCTTCATCACGGTGTGCCGGCCCACGGGGTCCGTCGCTCCGAGCGGCAGGTCGAGGACCGCGCGCAGGTGCTGCTCGAACTGGCCAGTCACGGCCCCGTCCATGGTCCAGTGACCCGAGTTGTGCGGACGCATGGCGAGCTCGTTGACGAGGTACCCGGCGCCGAGGCCGGGCGTCTCGAACAGTTCGACGGCCATGACACCGGTGACATCGAGGCTCTCGGCGAGGCGCAGCGCGGCTGCGGTGACGGCAGCGGCGACGTCGTCGGGCAGTTCCGGTGCGGGTGCGATCACCTCGTCGCAGACGCTGTTCACCTGGATCGATTCGACGACCGGCCATGTGACGGCTTCGCCGGACGGGCGGCGCGCCACCAGCACGGACAGCTCCCGGCTGAACGGGACGAACTGCTCCACCAGCAGCTCTCCGCCGGTGAACCAGGACTCCGCGGCCGCGAGTCCGCCGGCGTCGCGCAGGACGAGGACTCCCTTGCCGTCGTACCCGCCGCGCGGGGTCTTCAGGACCACGGGCCACCCCGTCTCCGCCGCGAAGGCCTCGACGTCGGACGTGTCACTCACGGCCCGCCACCGGGGATTCGGCAGGCCCAGCTCCTCCACGGCCCGTCGCATCACCAGTTTGTCCTGGGCATGGCGGAGCGCAGCCGGCGAGGGATGGATGGCGACGCCCTCGCGGGCGAGCTCGTCGAGGAGCTCGCCCGGTACGTGCTCGTGGTCGAAGGTCACGACGTCGACCCCGGCGGCGAACGCCCGCAGCGTCTCGGGGTCGCGGTAGTCGCCGACGCTCGAGTGGGCCACGGCGGCCACCGCGGACACGTCGGGGCCCTCCGCAAGCACGTGGAGCGTGAGCCCGAGTTCGACTGCGGGACCGGCCATCATGCGCGCGAGTTGGCCGCCGCCGACCACGCCTATCACTGGAAAAGTCACCATCACAGGGTACCCACCGGGCGGGCAGCTCCCGGCATCGCTCCCGAACTGCACGTCCTCCGGAGAACCGTGCACAGGTCCGCTACCACGGATTCCCGGTGGACTCTCAGGCTGCCGTCGTCCCTTCGGCAACTCTGCGGGGGCACTCACACCGTAAAATAGGGAGAAACACGCCATGCAAAGGTCAGCCGGGGTGGCTCGCTCTGCTGGCCCCTGTCACGGTTCGTCCTGCAATCACGGGGGTTTTCACCCCGGGATTCACGGCGTTCTCACCCAGACCGTGGAGGTTGTAGTGGCAGGACTCATGGATCGGATACGGGGCCTTGCGTCCCTCTTCTGGCGCGAAGTCGCGAAGTTCGGCGCCGTCGGCGGAGTGGCCTTCGTCATAGACAACGGCCTGTACTGGTATCTGATCCACGGCCCCATGAGCGGTAGCGAGGTGAAGGCCCGCTTCGTCTCTGCCGGCGTCGCGACGATCTTCGCCTGGGTGGCCAACCGCTACTGGACCTTCCGGCACCGGCGGCAGCCCAACGCCGCCCGCGAGCTCGTCATGTTCATCTTCATCAACGTCATCGGCATGGGCATCGCCGCCGGCTGCGTCTGGATCGCGAAGTACGTCTTCGACATCACGGAGCCGAGCCCCCTGTTCCTCGTCGGTATCTTCGGCACCGCGCTCGCCACCCTGGTGCGCTTCGTGGCCTACCGCTTCTGGGTGTTCAGCGCCGAGCTCGACGCCGAGCCCGAGTTCAGCCACGACCAGGAGATCATCCACCCGCACGGCACGGGTTCGGTCGACCAGCCGGTCGAGGCGGGCGAGCCGGCCGACCAGCCCGTCGAGGCGGGCGAACCGGTCAGGCAGTCCCCAGCCGGCCCGTGACCCGTTCGCCGGCCAGCAAGCGGTCGGTGACGGGGACGCCCTCTTCCACGAGGACGAGCGTGCCGTCCTGCTGCCACACGGCGAGGGCGGTAGCGAGCGCGCGCAGGAGGTCCGTTCCTGGTTCGAGGAGCACCGTGGGAGCATCCCCGGAGCTGCCGGAGTTAGTGTCGGCCGGCAGCGTCACGAGGCCTGCAAGGTCCCCGGCTGCCAGGGACCGGCCGCCGGTGCGAATGAGCGGTGCGTCGCCGGCGTCGTCGGGCGCTCCGAGGTAGACGTCGCCGTGCGAGCGGACGTCCGCCGCGAAGTCCACTGCGCCTCGGGGCAGCGGACCGTCCCACCGGAGCGCGAGGGACCCGAGGGCCACGCAGACGAGCAGGCGGGGCGGATCGACGTCGACACCCTCGCGCGATGACAGCACGATGTCGGCTTCACCCTGCGGGTCCTCGGGGGAAGCGGGGGAAGTTGGGGCAGTGGGGGAAGCAGAGCCGGGACGGACACCGTCCTGCAGGACGGCGATGGCGCCGACCTGCCAGCACGCGAAAGCGAGCGCCACGGACTTCCAGTGCACGGGGAGGTCGAACGCCACGAGGGTTCCACCGGCGGCGTCGAGTTCGTCCGCGAGGAGGTTCGAACTCTTGGCCACCCAGTTGTCGAACACTCGCCCTGACAGTTCGATCCGGCCGTCCCGGCCGTGCCAGACGAGGCGGGGCGAGGAGGGATGGACGGACCTCAGCCGGGCCAGGATCCCTGCAGGTGTCTGTGGCATGATGGCCCTTCCGTTTTGTGTGGCCGGGCTACTCGGATTCGCCGCCAAAAGCAGGTAGTCGAACAGGTAGTCAAATCGGCGTGGCGCCCGTGAATGTCTGCTTCCGAGTCTATAAGATTCCCTCCCCGCTTGACGGGTCGGACTTACACACGTGTAATTAGCTCATCGGATTTGTTCCAGCAGCGGGGCGCGAGGGTCGACCCATGCTGATGTTGGAACGGCAACACCGGGAAGGCTGACCATGGGGCAGGCAGAACGCATTCAGGAACGACCAGACATCGCAGCGCAGGCCTCGGCCCGCTACGGCTCACGGGGCGTTCCTGCCGACTGGTTCCTCGACCCAGCAGACCCCCTGGCAGGGGAGCGGTACCTCGAAGAAACCCGCTCCGTGCTCGAGGACCAGGCAACGGCCTTCCTCGCCGCGCATGAGGCGCTGACCGCACTCCCCGACGTCGAGGACCGTCCGAGCAGCCTGTTCGTCCTGCCCGGCCTGGATCCGGAAACCTCCAGCATCCTGCCGGATGAACTCGAGGACGCACGGCCGCAGTCGGCCCCCGCCGGGCAGCCGGTCTGGGTCGGCCTGCCACTGGCGCCGGGCAACCCGGACGACGACGGCGAACTCTCCTGGCAGGCCGACGCGTTGTGCGCGCAGACGGACCCCGAAGCGTTCTTCCCCGAGAAGGGCGGCTCCACCCGTGACGCCAAGAAGGTCTGCGGTGCCTGCATCGTGAAGTCCGAATGCCTCGAGTACGCGCTGGAGAACGACGAGCGCTTCGGTATCTGGGGTGGCCTCTCCGAGCGCGAGCGGCGCAGATTGCGGAAGCGAGCAGTCTGATTCAGCTCCACCTCCGCGTCACCGCCATCGTCGTAGCCCACAATGGCGCCCAGTACCTCCCGCGAACACTGGAAGCCCTCGAACGCCAGACCCGCCGAGCCGACTTCTGCGTCGGCGTTGACAGTGGGTCGACGGACGAGTCGGCCTCCATCCTCCAGCTTCACCTGCCGACCGGGAGCCCGGTCGTCGGAGCACCTGCGCGGGCCGGATTCGGCACCGCGGTGCGGACCGCTGTCGCCGAGATCCCTGCGCGCCTGACATCGGAGGACGGGAGCACCCAGCACTGGCTCTGGCTCCTCCACGACGATTCCGCGCCCGAGCCCGACGCGCTCGCCGAGCTCCTCCTCGCCGTGGAGCGTGCGCCCTCGGTGACTGTCGCGGGAGCGAAGCAGGTGGCCTGGGACGACCCCCGCGAACTCGTGGATGTCGGCCTGTCCATCAGCAGATGGGCCGAGCGCCTCACGCTTATCGACGTCGACGAGCACGACCAGGGGCAGTACGACGCCCGAAGCGACGTCTTCGCCGTCAACTCCGCGGGGATGCTCGTGCGCCGCGACGTGTGGGACGCCCTCGGCGGGTTCGACCCCGCCTTCCACGGCGTGGGCGACGACGTCGACCTGTGCTGGCGGAACCGCCTCGCCGGCAACCGGGTGGTGGTGGTACCGCACGCCGTCCTGCGCCACGCGAGCTCCAGGCCGCATCCCGCGTCCACCCCCCACGCCGCCCGGGCCGCCGAGGTGTACCTCAGGCTCAAGCACGCCGCCCCGTGGAACGTGCCCTTCCTTGCCGTCGGAGCCGTCCTCGGGGGCCTGGTCCGGTTCCTCCTCGGGCTCCTGGCGAAAGATCCCGGGCACGGCACCGGACAACTGCTCGGGAGCCTCGGCGGCGTCTTCCGGCCACTCCACCTCGTGCGTTCCCGCCGCTCCGCCGCCCGCAGCAGGAAACTGCCCCGGTCGATCGTCCGGTCGCTGGTCACCTCCCGCCGCGACGTCTGGTCCCACCGCAAATCCGTCCTCGACGCCTTCACCTCACGCGGTGGCTACAGCGGACCGGAGGGACTGCAGGCCACGGAGGAGTACATACCCTCGGGCGACAGCCATGATGACTTCGCCGCACTCACAGCTCCCGCCCGGCCGTGGGTCGGCGCGGGCGCCGTCGTCGCCGTCGTCATGCTTCTGGCCGCGGCCCTCGTGGGCCTGCACCGGCTGGTCGGAGCGCCGGCCCTCGCAGGCGGCGCCTTGCTGCCGGTGGCGCAGACACCCGGTGCGGTCTGGGACAGCGCGACGGCATGGTGGACGGGCCTCGGCACCGGATTCGCCGCCCACGGTTCCCCGTTCTCCTACGTCCTGTGGCTCCTCTCGCTGCTGGGACTGGGTTCGGCGAACACCGCCGTCGTCGTCATGATCGTCTGTGCCCTGCCACTGGCGGGTCTCTCCGCGTGGTTCGCCTCCGCGGCCTTCACACGCTCGCGCGGCCTGCGCCTGTGGGCCGCCCTCTTCTGGGGAGCGGCACCCGCCCTTCAGGTCGCACTGGGCAGTGGGCGCCTCGGCGCCCTGATCGCCCACATCATGCTGCCGCTGGCGCTGCTCGGGGTCGTCCGGGCGGTCGGGGGTGCGCCGGCGGCACGCGCGCTGCCCGAGGGCATCATCAAGCCGGGCATCAACGGCACACGGAGCTGGACCGCCGCGGCGGCCGCCGGGCTGGTCCTTGCTGTCGTGACCGCCTCCGCGCCGTCCCTTCTCCCCTTCGTGCTCATCGGGCTGGTCCTCGCGCTGGTGACGGGTCGACGCCGCGCCCGTACGCTGTGGTGGGCGCTCCTGCCCGTCGTGGCGCTCCACCTGCCGTATGCCCTGTCAGCGCTGCGGAACCCGCGCGGACTCCTGGGTGATCCCGGCGTCCCGGTTCCCTTCGCTCCTGCTGCCCCGTGGCAGCAGCTCCTCGGTTTCCCCGTGTCCTTCCAGCCCCTGCTCCCGCCGGCCGGCGTCCTCGGGATGGGGCCGGCGCTCGTGGCCGCCGTCGTCATCGGCGGGCCGGTTCTCGTCCTGGCGGCTGCCGCGCTGTTCAGCCGGGGCGGGCACCGCACCGCTGCGCGCTTCTTCTGGCTGCTCGCGGTCCTCGCCCTCGCACTGGCGGCCGCTGCGCCGGTGCTGCCTGTCGCGGTGGCCGCCGCTTCCCTGATCCAGCCCTTCTCCGGTCCGCTCGTGTCGGTGATGTCCCTGTGCCTCCTGGCGGCCGGACTCTCGGGGCTGCCCGGGTCGCAGGATGGGGAGGCGCCGGCCGCACGACCTGGCACCCGGCGTCGGCTGGTGCGGATCGCGGGCGGCGTCGTCCTCGCCGCCGGACCGCTGCTCAGCCTCGGCCTGTGGCTGGCACCCGAGATCGCCGGTCCCCCCGCCGTGACCGCCGAACCCGTGATCCTTCCGGGCACCCCGGCGGAGGAGGCGCCCGACACCGGGGCCGGCACCACCGATTTCGGCACCGGCATCGTGCTCGAACCCGCAGCCGAGCGCCCCCTGCCCGCCACCGCCGCGGACCGGGGCACCGGACCCGACCGCACGCGCACGCTCGTCATCACCGTCGACGACGACGACAACGTGGGCGCTTCCCTCATGCGCGGATCCGGGACCACCCTGGATGCGCTGAACCCGATATTCGCCGCCCGCACCCTGCAGGGAGGCGGAGACGCACTGCGCGAGGACAGCGAGTCCGCGCGGATCCTCCGGACCACGGTCGCCGTGATCGTCGGCGCTACCGGTGCAGACCCGCGGGAGGACCTCCGCGACCTCGGCGTCGGGTTCGTGGTCCTCCAGCAATCCGGCACGGCGGGCGATTTCCTCAGCGGCCGCATCGACTCCGTGCCCGGCCTCACGACCGTGGGCGACACGGACGCCGGGCGGCTGTGGCGCGTCGCCCCTGTGCTCGACGACGGCACGGAGGACGCGGGCAGCCGCACGGCGCGCGTCCGGGTGGTCGACGCGGAGGGCCGCACGGAGGCCACGGTTGCGTCCGGAGCGGTGGACGCAGGAGGGACCATCGCGGCGGGGGCTGATGGCAGGATGCTCATCCTCGCCGAGGAAGCCGACCCCGGCTGGCAGGCGACCCTCGACGGTCGCAGGCTGGAGACGACGTCGGCAGGCTGGCACCAGGCCTTCGCGCTGCCCCCAGACGGCGGAACGGTGGAAGTCTCCTACGTGAGTCCCTACCAGCCCTGGGCCGAGGCCGTGCAGGCGATCATCCTCGCGCTCACCGTGCTCCTGGCGGTTCCCGTCCCGTCGCGACCCCGGGTCGTCCGGCCGGCGGGCGGCCGCCGCCCGCAGCCCTCCGACCGGCGTCGTCCGTCAGACGCGACCGACCCGACCAGCCCGACCGGATTGACCGCCTTTACAGGCCCGACCGACCCGACCGACCCGACCGGCCCGACCAGCGGATCGGGCGCGGAGGCCGACAGCCTGGAGGACGATTCCCAGCCCGTGACCAGTGGAAGAGGCCGACCGTGATCCGCGGACGCAAGCGCGACAGCACGGCGATGACCGGCGGGCTGCAGGGCCGTGACGGGGGAGGCGAGCCCGGTGCCGGGACCCCCTCGGAGGAGTCCATCGACACCGCCGTCGCTGCCCGGGCAGTCGCCCGTGACAAGGCGGCAGGGACCGGCGCCAGCGCAGTGCGTCGGGCCCGGGTCGGTACCGCGGTCGGCGCGGCGACGGGTGTCGTCCTCCTTGCGGCGACAGCAGCTATCGCGTCGGGCACCGTGACCGATGCTCTTGTCCGGCCCTCGGACACTGCCCGCCCGGTGCCGGTGGCCGCAGTGCCGGCCGGCGACTACACGGCGGTCTGCCCCGCCCCGCCCCGCCTGCTCGAGGCAGCCGTCGAGGGTGCGGATCCCGAGTTCAGCCCGGCGTCCGCCACCGCGAAGACGACCGTGTCCGGGATGGTGCTCAGTGACCTGAGCGCAACGCTGACCGGAAGCGGGCTGCTGCCGGTCGGAGGGGGCAAACCGCTGTCGCTCATCGAGGAGTTCGCGCCCGAGGCGTCCCTGGCGGACCGTCCGGCAAGCAGCGGCGCGGACGGCCTGACCAATCGCGTCGCCGGTGTGTCCCGCGGCGTCGCAGTCGATGCCGCCTCGGTGTTCCGCGCGCAGCCGCAGGGCGGCCTCACGCCCGTCGCCGCCGCGACCTCCACCTATACCGCCAGTGACGGTGACCTCCGCGGGCTCGCCGCGACGGCCTGCCAGGTGCCCTCGAGCAACTTCTGGCTCGTGGGTGCCGCCACGACCGTCGGCCAGTCCTCGATCCTGATGCTGACGAACCCGACCGGGACGCCGGCCACCGTGACCCTCGAGCTGTACGGACAGGACGGACCCATCGAGGCAGCCGGCACGCGCGGGCAGCTGGTCGCGCCCGGCGAGACCCGCAGCATCGTGCTCGCAGGGCTGACCGGCGACCAGGACCGCGTAGCCGTCCGTGTCCGCAGCGACGGCGGACGCATCGCAGGCGTCATCCAGCAGAGTGTCCTCCGCCGCCTCACCCCCGGTGGGGTGGAATTGCTCGCTCCCAGCGCGCCTGCCGGTACTGCCCAGGTGGTGCCCGGCGTCGTCGTCCAGGACGCGGCGACGGCGCGTCGCATCCGTGAACAGAAGGGATATGCGGCCGCCGCCCCTGAACTGCAGGTGCTCGTACCCGGGTCGAGCGACGCCGTCCTCGATATCAAGGTCTATGGCCCCGACGGGGAAGTCGAGCTACCCGGCGGGGGAGTCGTGACGGCGGCCGCCGGATCCGTGGCCGCCGTGCCGCTGGCGTCCCTGCCGGAGGGCAGCTACACCATCGCCATCGCCTCCGACGTCTCGGTGGTGGCATCGGCGCGCGTCACACGCGGCATCGACGACGGCGATCCCGTCGACTTCGCTTCGGCCCCCGCCGCCGTCCGTCTGGGGAGCGATTCCGCCATGTCCCTCGCCGAGGGCGTGGACACGTCCCTCGTGCTCGGCGCGCCGAGCGGCAGGGGCGAGGTCACGCTCACCCCCGTCGCCGCCGGCGGCGGACTCGGGACCCCGGTCGTGATCGGGATTGCGGGAGGCACCTCGGTGTCGGTGCCGTCGTCGTCACTCGGCCGGGCACCTGCCGCCGTCCTCATCGCTGCGACGGGTGATCCGGTCTACGGCGCGCAGGTCATGACACTTCCGGGGGCGGGGGCCGGGATCTCGGTGGCAGGCGTGCCGGCCGGCACCACGGGCCCGCTGAGCATCCCCGTGGAACTCGGCTACTAGCAGGCCGTTCGGCCCGGCGGAGACTGCTGCGGGCTCAGGCCTGGGAGCGACCGTAGGCAGGATCCACGGCCTCCGGCGCCAGTCCCATGAGCTCCGCGGTCTGTTCGACGACGACGTCGTGGATGAGTTCGTTGACCGGCATGAGGGCCTTGGCCGCCATCAGCACGGGATGCCGGTAGATGGTGATGACCGCCGGTCGCCCGGGCGCGGCAGGGGAACATGATCCGAGCAGGCCCCGCAGGGTCTCGGGCGTCATGTCCTCGAGTCCGTCGGGAATCTCCTGCACCACGATCTGCAGGTCCTGGATGCGCTCGCCCCACAGCCGCTCGAGCCGCTGCGCCGATTCCATCACCCAGTCGTCGAACTGCTCCGACCTCGAGCGCGAGCCGGGCAGGTGCGGCGGGAGCAGCTCGCCGCGCATGCCGCGTCCACGGCGGTTCCGCCGGCGCTCGTAGAACGACCTCGCCGAACGGCCTTCCGAGGCCGTCGGATCGGTCAGGTTGACCGAAAAAGTGGAAGCATCGTGCATGTAAAGAACTGTAAGCCTTGAACCTCCCGCCTGCACTCCCCGAAAGGCGTTGTCATCGCGGGATACGCGGGCCCCGGAGCGCGTCATTAGACCCGCTGGCCGCAATCCCCGGTAGGCTTGCCGATCGTGGGATCACTCCGTCAATGCTCCAGATCAGCCTGCCAGCGGCCGGCGGTAGCCACACTCACCTATGTCTACGCCGACTCGACGGCGGTGCTCGGTCCCCTCGCGACGTACGCGGAACCCCACACCTACGACCTCTGCGCGGTCCACGCCGAGCGCCTGACCGTGCCCAGGGGGTGGGAGGTGGTCCGCCTGACGCTTCCCGACGTCGTGCCGGAGCACAATTCGGACGACCTCCTGGCCCTGGCTGACGCGGTTCGCGAAGCCGCGGCGGAGCCTTCGACGGAGCAGCCCGCGACCACCCAGCGCGGAAGCAGGGCGCCCATGGAGCCCCCGGCAGGCGTCAGCGGTCCCCGGCGCGGCCACCTGAGGATCCTGCGGGATCCCTGACATCGCTTCGTCCGGCGCCGATTGAGGCTGCCGAACCCCCTCGCGGTAGAATGGGACGCAGAATCTCCGTCCTCCCCGAGCGAAAGCTTTCCCCATGGCGAACCTCCCACAACAGCTGCTCGACGTCCTGCGGTGCCCCGTCACCGGGTCCAGGCTGGTCCAGGAAGGCGCCGTCCTCCGGTCCACCGCCGAAGGGCCCGACGGCGGGGCGTTGACCTACGAACTCGACGAGGGCATCCCCGTGCTCCTCCCCGCCGAACGGCGCGTCGTCCGCGCCTCCTAGGGCAGCAGCGCACGCACTGCCCCGCATCCTCCGAACTCCAGCTAGGAACAGCACACCATGACGTTCGACTACAAAGTTGCCGACCTTTCGCTCGCCGAGGCGGGGCGCCACCAGATCCGCCTCGCGGAGCACGAGATGCCCGGACTCATGGCACTGCGCCGTGAGTACGCCGACGCGCAGCCCCTCGCGGGCGCCCGTATCGCAGGCTCGCTGCACATGACCGTGCAGACGGCCGTGCTCATCGAGACCCTGACCGCCCTCGGGGCCGAGGTCCGCTGGGCCTCCTGCAACATCTTCTCCACCCAGGACGAGGCCGCGGCGGCCGTCGTCGTCGGGAAGGGCACCGTCGAGGAGCCCGCCGGCGTCCCCGTCTTCGCCTGGAAGAACGAGTCGCTCGAGGACTACTGGTGGACCGCCACCCAGATCCTCACCTGGCCGGGACAGGCCGAGGGCCTCGGGCCCAACATGATCCTGGACGACGGCGGCGACGCGACCATGCTCGTGCACAAGGGCGCCGAGTTCGAGGCCCTGGGCGCAGTGCCGGCGAACCCCCAGGAGGGCGACGCCGACTACTCCCACGAGTACACGGTGTTCCTCGACACCCTGCGCGCCACGATCGAGTCCGAGCCGCAGAAATGGACGGCGATCGCCGCCGGTATCCGGGGCGTCACCGAGGAGACGACGACGGGCGTGCACCGCCTGTACCAGCTCGCCGCGCAGGGCAAGCTCCTCTTCCCGGCCATCAACGTGAACGACTCCGTCACGAAGTCCAAGTTCGACAACAAGTACGGGATCCGCCACTCCCTCCCCGACGGACTGAACCGCGCCACGGACGTCCTCATCGGCGGCAAGGTCGCCGTCGTCTGCGGCTACGGCGACGTCGGCAAGGGCGCTGCCGAGGCCCTCCGCGGCCAGGGTGCCCGCGTCATCGTGACGGAGATCGACCCGATCTGCGCCCTGCAGGCCGCCATGGACGGCTACCAGGTCGCGAAGCTCGAGACCGTCCTCGGCCAGGGCGACATCTTCATCACCACCACGGGCAACAAGGACGTCATCATGGCCCGCCACATGGCAGGCATGAAGCACCAGGCGATCGTGGGCAACATCGGCCACTTCGACAACGAGATCGACATCGCCGGACTCGCCCGCATCCCGGGTGTCGAGAAGATCGAGATCAAGCCCCAGGTCCACGAGTGGGTCGTCCCGGCGAACGAGGCCGAGGGCGTGGAGAAGCACTCGATCATCATGCTGTCCGAAGGCCGCCTGCTGAACCTCGGCAACGCGACCGGCCACCCGTCGTTCGTCATGAGCAACTCCTTCGCGAACCAGACGATCGCCCAGATCGAACTCTTCACCAAGTTCGAGAAGGAGGACGCCGAGGGCAACCGCGAGTACGAGAACGAGGTCTACGTCCTGCCCAAGATCCTCGACGAGAAGGTCGCGCGCCTGCACCTGGACGCCCTCGGCGTCGAGCTCACGGAGCTGACCAAGGGCCAGGCCGAGTACCTCGACATCGATGTGGCCGGGCCGTACAAGCCCGAGCAGTACCGCTACTAGATCCCTTCGGGCGCCGTTCCTTCGAGCGCTTCTCCTTCGGCCGCTGCCGCACCCACAAGGGCTCCGGTAGCGGCCGAATCGTTGTCAAAACTGCACCCCGCCTGCCCGGCGGGGCCTGCCCTGTCGCGTAATATCGCTTCCGGGCAGCTACGTGAGGGGCGGATGCATGCGCATGAAGCAGGAATCGAACGAGACCGCGGCACGCCGTAAGGGCTGGAAGATCGCCGCCATCGGGGCTGCGGCGGTCGTCGTCGTCGGGGGCGGCGTCGGGATCGCCACGGCCTCACCCTGGAACGACGCCACGGCCGGCGAGTCGTCGTCCTCCGCCTCGCCGTCGTCGTCCCCGCAGCCGGCCCCGTCGTCGGCCCCGGCGCAGACCGCTCCGGCAGCTCCGCAGCCTGCGGCCTCCCCGGGTCCCGCCGGTGAATACACCGTGGGCGTCACCCCCACCGATCAGGCCTACGCGGTCAACCCGGCCACGCTCGCGGCCGTGACGGTCGAGGGCGCCACGCTCGACGCCGTCGAACTGGTGCCCAGCGCGGGCGGCACGCCGGTGGCCGGGGCCATCTCCGCCGACGGTGCAAGCTGGACCGCGACCGAGCGGCTCGCCTTCAACACCGCGTACACGTTCTCCTACACGGTGCTCGACTCCGCGGGCCAGGCCCACAACACGATATCGACGTTCGTGACCGTCGAACCCGCCAATGCGGCCGATGCCTCGCTGTTCCCGCTCGACGGAAGCACCGTCGGCACCGGCCAGCCGCTGGAATTCACCTTCAGCGAGCCCGTCACGAACCGCGACGCGGTGGAGAAGGCCATCACGGTGACCAGCACGAGTGGCCAGCCCGGCGCCTTCTACTGGTTGTCGGACACGAAGGTCCGGTACCGCCCGGAGACGTTCTGGGCGCCGAACAGCACCATCACGGTGAAGCTCAATCTCTTCGGGGTCGACTTCGGAAACGGCATGATCGGCAACGCCGACAGGACTCTGACCGTGAAAACCCACAACGCTCGCATCGCCGTCGTCGACAACGCGACCAAGACCATGAACGTGTACCTCGACGGGAAGCTGGACCGGACCTTCCCCGTCACGCTCGGCACCGAGGAGTGGCCCTCCACCGAGGGGTACATGGTGGTGATGGAGCACTACGCCTCCACGCAGTTCAGGGCGGAGTCGATCGGGCTCAAGCCCGGCGACGCGGCGTACTACCCGCCCACGGTCGTGAACCACGCGAGCCGGCTGAGCAACGGCGGTGCCTTCGTCCATGAAGCACTGCCCGCGGCGCAGGTTGCCCTCGGCAGCTTCAATGTCTCCCACGGCTGCATCGGGATGTCACCCGAGGGCGCGGAGTACTTCTACAACACCTTCGGCCCCGGCGACGTGGTGCAGATCCTGAACACGGGGTACGGACCCATGTACGTCTGGGACGGCTTCGGTGACTGGAACGTCCCCTGGGACGAGTGGATCAACCAGCCGTAGGCGGACCGTCGATGCGGCTCCGAGCGCTAGCTGAACGGCAGCGTGTGGAGCCTCTTCGCCGTCGCCTCCGTCCGTTCCCGCTGCCGCATCATCGCCGCGTAGTCGCGGTCCCTGCGCGCGGCGATGACCGCGTGCAGGAATTCCTCCGGATGCGTGTCCCCGGGCGGCGTGGGCCAGACGTGGTGGCTCGCCTCGGCCGCGAGGTCGAGGGACAGCGTGTGCCGTGCCTGGGGCGTGAGCTTCGGCGCGGAGGCGAGGAACTGCGACATCCTGCGGGCGAGGGGATCCGGGAGGCGGCCGATGTCGGCGGTCTCCGACCACTGCTGCAGCCTCGGCGGCATGACCGCGAGTGCGCGTGGCCGGACGACGACGCGCTCCCGCATCGCATAGGTTCCGGCGAGGAGGTCGCCGAGGCGCTTGGACCTCTCGTTGAACAGGGACACGATGAACGCGAGTGATCCGCCGAGCATGTAGATCTCCAGGATGGCGAGCATGCCGCGGATGAAGGCGTGGCGGAAGCGGATCGCACCGCCGTCGTCGCGCACGATCCGCAGGCCCATCACCAGGCGTCCCAGCGACTTACCGCGCGTGAGGGTCTCCACGGTCACCGGAAGGACGACCAGGAGCAGGACGACGACGACGAGCAGGAGCGCCCTCGTGAGCGCGGTGTCGAGGACGCCGTCGAAGACGTTCCCGATCAGCAGCAGGAGGAGGACCGCGAGGATGATCTGGGCGACGATGTCGATCAGGATGCTCAGTCCGCGCGCGCCGAAGCCCGCGGGTCTGAGCTCCAGGACGACTGCTTCACCGGTGACGACCGAACTCATGATGTTCCCCCTGGACAGCTGCTGCTGGTGCGATACCGGCGCCGGGGCGGATAACTGCCCGCGACGCCGTGCGCCCAGCCTATCGCCGGCGGGAGCGGACTATAGGGTTAGGCGCATGGACGTGGACGCATTCATCGCCGTGCACCGCAGCGACTGGCAACGCCTGGACGACCTCGTGCGCCGGCGGAAGCTGGACGGCGCGGAATCGGACGAACTGCTGGGCCTCTACCAGCGGGTGTCGACGCACCTGTCCATCATCCGCTCGGTCGACCCCGAGAGCGCGCTGTCGGGGTCGCTGTCCACGCGCCTCTCGCGCGCCCGCACGCGCTTCACCGGAGCGAGGTCCAACGCCCTGGAGGACGTCGCCTCCTTCTTCGTGTTCTCCCTGCCGGCCGCCTTCTACCGCATCCGGTGGCTCACCATCGTGGTGGGCGTGCTCTTCATCGCCGTCACGTGGCTCTACGCGCAATGGGTGGTCGGGACGCCCGGCGTGATCCAGGCGCTCGGGACGGACGAGGACCTCCGGCGCTATGTGGAGGAGGACTTCATCAACTACTACTCGGAGAACCCCGCGGCCTCCTTCTCGGGCATGGTGTGGACCAACAACGCCTGGATCGCGCTGCAGGCGGTCGCCTTCGGAGTGACGGGCATCTGGCCGGCCTTCATGCTGTACCAGAACGCGCAGGGCCTCGGCGTGGCCGCCGGCATGATGGCCGCCCACGACAGGCTCGACGTCTTCTTCTTCTACATCCTGCCGCACGGCTTCATGGAGCTCACCGCGATCTTCATCGCCACGGCGGCCGGCCTGCGCATCTTCTGGGCGTGGGTCGCGCCGGGGCGCAGGCTCCGCTCCGCGGCCCTGGCGGAGGAAGGGCGGGCCCTGATCACCGTGGCGCTCGGCCTGGTCCTGGTGCTGCTCGTCTCCGGCCTGGTCGAGGGCTTCGTGACACCGAGCGGGCTGCCGCACTGGCTCCGCCTCACGATCGGACTCCTCGTCCTCGCCGCGTACTGGGCCTACACGCTGGTCCTCGGCCGCCGCGCCGTCGCCGCGGGGTACCGGGGGGACCTCGGGACCGTCGACCGGGGTGACGCCGTCATCACGGCGTGAGGTGACCGGGTGCCGCCGTCGCAGCGGGACGACATGGAGTGCCGTCGTCACCGCGTCATGACATCGGGTGCCGTCATCACCGGGTGAGGTAATCGGTTCGTCATCACGGCGTGAGGTGACCGGGCGCGGCAAGCACGGGGTGACGCATCGGGTGCCGGGGAGTCTCCCGGCCGGTCGCCTACGCGGCCGGTAATGTCGGAGATGCCGGGGCCAGCGCCGGTGGCGACAAACGAGGAGACAGCGCAGTGTCAGAGACCGACAGCACACGTTCAACCGCTTCCGGCGCGCGCCGCCCGGACGACGATGAAGCGGCGGCGGGCCGGTCGGGTGCTCGCGCAGCAGTGCCGGACGACGTCCCGGTATCGGGCGTAGCCCAGCACCACAACCTGCCGATGCGGAAGACGGGCACGCTGCCCGAGGTCTCCCGGCTGGGGGAGGGCCCGGAAGAGCGGCCCGGCTCCGAGGAGGGCAGCCGCGCCGACGGGGGCGAACCCGAGACCCGGATGCTGCCCGTCGTGCAGGACGGACGGCTCGACAATGCGGAGGCGAGGGCAGAGCGTCCTGCCGATCCCTCCGGTGGTGCGCCTGCGTCGAGTGGAACCGCCGATGACACCCATGGCCATGGCGCCCACTCCGCCGGCACCCATTCTGCTGATGCGCATTCTGTTGGCACCCATTCCGGTGAGGCGCACTCTCGAGGAGCGCATGCGGCCGGCGATGGATCGAACCCGGACGCTAACCCGGACGCGAACCCGGACGCAGAGCCTGCAGACCGACCGGATGGCGCAGAGGCTGGTGCTTCGGCTAGTGCCGGGGCCGCACTTCCTTCCCCGACGGCGCACACGCCCGTCGACGACCAGCCCTCGGCCAGCGACGAGCCGTCCTTGGGAGACGGGCCCTCAGCCAGCGGCCAGCACTCGGCCGGTGCGCAGAGCAGCGGGGGCCATGCGTCGTCGGTCCGCGAGGAGCCCTCGACGGACACCGCTGCACTCTCAGTGCGCCCACCCGACAAGGACGCAGCACGCCGAGCGGCCGTACGGGACCAGGCTGTGGCTGCGAAGCCCGCCCTCCCGCGTTTCCTGCAGGTCGTCGTCGCGCTCTTCTTCCCCGTCATCGTGGTGGCAGCGGCCGTCCGTGCCGTCGCGACGTCGTCGTTCCTGTGGCTCGAATACCACCGGCCGGGCTTCCCGGCCGACCAGTTCGGTTTCTCGCTGGACGACCGCATGACCTACGGCTCCTACGCACTGGACTATGTGGTGAACCTTGCGCCGCCGCGGTACCTCGGGGGTCTCGTGACCCCGGAGGGCGATCCGCTGTTCCTCGAGTCGGAGGTCGACCACATGGCGGATGTGAAGGGCGTGCTGGGTCTGTCCTTCCTCATCGCCCTCGTCCTGTTCGTGCTGGCAGTGCTTGCCTGCGTCTACCTCGCGCGGAAGTACAAGGGCGGAGTGAGGCGCGCGCTGTTCTCGGGTGCCGTCCTCACGCTCGTCGGCATCGCCGTCCTGACCGTCCTCGCGGTCCTAGCGTGGGAGACCTTCTTCACGCAGGTGCACGCACTGTTCTTCGCCAACGGCACCTGGACCTTCCGCATCGACGACACGCTGATCAGGCTGTTCCCGGAGCAGTTCTGGACGGACTCCGCCGTCACGATCGCGGTGCTCGTCCTGGCGGCGACCATCCTCACGCTCGTCCTCACCTGGCCCACCCGGGCACGGCGGGAACGCTCGATGCTGGCGCAGGAAGCGGCACAGACCCGGTACCGTGAGGCCCTCGAGGCTTCCTAGCGGGCGGGCCGCCGCGCCGGGTGTGCAGATCCGGTGGGAATGTTCGGCGAATCGGGGCCGCCGCGCCGGGTGTGGGCACTCCGGGGCCAAGGGTGTGCGCACTCCGGGGGCTGGACAGACCCGCAAACCCTAGGGGCTAGCGCTTCCCCTTGCTGTACAGCTCGTCGAGGGCATCCGCGTAATCGGCGACGACGGCGGCACGCTTCAGCTTGAGGGTCGGCGTCAGGTGCCCGGACTCTACGGTGAACTCGACGTCGAGGACGGTGAAGCGCCGGATCTGCTCGGCCTGGGAGACGGTGGCGTTCGCGGCGTCCACGGCCGACTGCAGTTCGGCGAGGACCTCGGCGTCGGCGGCGGCCTGCTCCGCGGTCAGGCCGGGCTTCCCGTGCGCGGCCGCCCAGGGTCCGAGCGCCTCGCGGTCCAGGGTGATGAGCGCGCCGATGAAGGGTTTGCCCTCGCCCACCACGACGGCCTGTGCCACGAGCACGTTCTCGCGGAGCTTCTCCTCGAGGGGGCCGGGGGCCACGTTCTTGCCGCCGGCCGTCACGAGCAGGTCCTTCTTGCGGCCGGTGATGGTCAGGAACCCGTCCTCGTCGAGGACACCGAGGTCACCGGTGCGGAAGTACCCGTCGGCCGTGAACGCCTCGGCCGTGGCCTCGTCATTGCGGTAGTACCCGGCGAAGATGGCGGCGCCCCTCACCTGTACCTCGCCCTCGTCGTCGATCCTGACGCTCATGCCGGGCATGGGAATGCCGACCGACCCGACCCGCGTCAGGCGCACGGTGTTCACGGTGCAGGGAGCCGTGCTCTCGGTCAGTCCGTAGCCCTCCTGGACCAGGATGCCGGCGCCGCGGAAGAAGTGCGTGAGGTGCTCGCTGAGCGGGCTGGCCCCGGACACCGTGTACCTGACCTCGCCACCGAACACGGCACGCAGCCGCGGATACAGGATGCGGTCGAAGAGCGCGTGCGCCGCCCGCAGGACGGGCGAGGGACCGCGCCCGTCCCGACCGCGGGCGTCCACGGCCCGCGAATAGGCGACGGCGGTGCGCTCTGCGGCAGCGAAGAGACGACCCTTGCCGGTCTCCGCGGCACGCTGCCCGGCGGTGGCGTGGATCTTCTCGAAGATCCGGGGGACGGCGAGGAGGAATGTGGGCCGAAAGGTCGTCAGGTCCTCGAGCAGCTGCGCCGCGGAGCCGGAGTGCGCGAGCTTGATGCCGCCGGTGAAGCAGACGACCTGCACGGCACGCGCCAGCACGTGGGCGAGCGGCAGGAACATGAGCGTCCTGGCGTCCTCCTGCTTCAGGAACTCGGGTAGGAACTCCAGCGTATTGACGGCGAACAGCGCGAAATTGCCGTGGGTGATGACGCAGCCCTTCGGCCTCCCCGTGGTGCCGGAGGTGTAGACGATGGACGCCGCGTCAGCCAGGCTGCGAGACGAGCGCGCCGCCTCCAGCGCAGCATCGGACACGGCTGTGCCGGCCCCGGTGAGCGATGCGAGGGTGGCCACGTCGCCGAGGTCGCCGGAGTCCCCGGGAGTCAGGCGCACCACCGTCGTCGTATCCGCGCGGCCTGCCCGTCCGGCGGCGTCGAGGACGATCTCAGCCTTCTGGCGGTCCTCGACGAAGACGACGGCGGGACGCGCGTCCTCGAGGATCCAGGCAACCTGGTAGGCGGACGAGGTCTCGTAGATCGGGACGGTCACCGCGCCGGCGAACCAGATGGCGACGTCGGCGAGGGTCCACTCGTAGCGCGTGCGGCTCATCACGGCGACGGCGTCGCCCGGCTGGATGCCGGAGGCCAGCAACCCCTTGGCGAGCGCCGACACCTGCTGGAGGAACTCCGCGGCCGACAGGTCCCGCCACTGCCCGCCCGACTGCAGCGCGTACAACGCCCGCCCGGGGTCGGCGTCGTGGGTCCTGAGGAGGAGGTCGGTGATGTTGCCGGCCGGTGGGAGGTCGACCAGGAGTTCCGTGATGGCTTCGCGCACCAGTGCTCGCTTTCGTTCCGGAGGTCCGATGAACCTCGTGGACCCTGCCCTAGATCCAGCTCGGCAGCCACATGCGCATGCGCCACTGGTCATAGGGGATGATCTCGGCCGTCCAGATCGGGAGGAAGTAGGCCGAGAGGGCCACGGAAGCGGCCAGGAAGACCCCCACCAGCACGATACCCCTTCGGCGCCGGGCCCGGTCCGATCCCGGACCGCCCAGCACGAGTCCGAGGCTGTAGACCAGCGACAGGACGAGGAACGGCTCGAAGGCCACCGCGTAGAAGTAGAACGTGGTTCGTTCCGGGTAGAGGAACCAGGGCAGGTAGCCCGCCGCGACGCCGGTGAGGATGGCGGCGGCACGCCAGTCGCGCCGGCCGAGCCAGAAGAACAGCAGCACGAGCAGGGACAGCGCGGCGCTCCACCAGATGAGCGGGTTGCCGAGCACGGTGACGGCCTGCGAGCAGGCGTCCGCCCCGCAACCGGTCGGCTTCTGGTAGTAGAACGACGTCGGCCGGCCCATGACCAGCCAGGACCACGCGCTCGCCTCGTAGGGGTGGTCCGAGCTGAGGCCCTGGTGGAACGTGTAGGCGCTGCGGTGGTACTCGGCCAGGGAGCGCAGGCTGTCCGGCACCCAGCCCCACTGCTCCGACGGGTTCCGCTCGGCCCACGTCCGGTCATAGGCGTCCTCGGAGAGGAACCAGCCCGTCCACGTGCCCAGGTAGGTCAGCAGTGCCACGGGGATGATGCACGTGAAGGCGAGCAGGCCGTCCCGAACCGCGCCGCCGAGGAACCAGTGGTGCACACCGGCGATGCGCCGGGCATTCATGTCCCACGCCACCGTCATCAGGCCGAACGCGGCGATGAACGGGAGGGCGGACCACTTGGTGCCCAGCGCCAGCCCGAGGCACACACCGGCAGCGAGGCGCCAGGGGCGGAACCCGAGGAAGGGACCCCACGACAGTTCGGCACGGGTCGGCAGGCCGTCACCGTTCCGCCCCGCGAGAGCGGCGAGACGACGGGCCAGGCGTCGTCGCCCGTCGTCGCGGTCCAGGAGGAGGGCCGCGAACGCGGCGAGGAGCCAGAAGCTCAGGAAGATGTCGAGCAGCGACGTGCGCGACTCCACCAGGTGGTGGCCGTCGACGGCCAGGAGGAGCCCCGCGGCCGCCCCGAGGAGTGCCGAGCCGAACAGGCGCCGGGCGACGACGGCGAGCAGGAGGACGGACAGGGTCCCGATCGCCGCGGCAGAGAACCGCCAGCCGAAGGCGTTGTCGGAGCCGAACAGCAGCATGCCGAAGGCGATCATCCACTTGCCGACGGGCGGGTGGACCACGTAGTTCGGGGCGTCGAGCAGCACGTCGGGGTTGCCGGCGTTGAAGGAGTCGTTCGCGTTGTCCGGCCATTCCCGCTCGTAGCCCGACTGCAGCATCGAGTAGGCGTCCTTGACGTAGTACGTCTCATCGAAGACGAGCGATCCGGGTTCGCCGAGCCGGATGAAGCGCAACACGCCGCCGAGCAGGGCCACGGCAAGGGGGATGATCCAGCGGAGGGATCCTCCCGCGGAGGCGGCACCGAGGAGGCGGGCGGTCAGGGCATCGCGTGTGTAGGCGTACCCGGGGGAAAGGACCCAGGACCCGCCGTACTTCGGACTGTCCCCCCGGGGACGGACGGCGGTGTAACTCACCCTGACATGCTACCGGCGGTGCCTGTGCAGGCTCTGCACAACGCCCGGCTGTTCCATGGGTCTCGCCTACGATGGCGGCTAGGCTGGACCGGTGAACCAGCCATACGACGACGCCGCCCCCGACCTCAGCCACGAGGACCCGTCCGGGCGCCCGGACGAGCACCTGAACGACCAGGCGGACGAGCACCTGGACGAGACTCTTGATGGCCAGGCGGACGAGCACCCGGACGAGACTCCCGATGACCAGGCGGAGGCCCGCGCGCCCCTGACGGCGTACCGGGGGACGGCCGGGGATGACAGCGGGCGCGGTCGCATCGTCCTGGCTGCCACCCCGATCGGCAACATGGGCGACGCGACGGAACGGCTGATCGGCCTGCTCCAGTCCGCCGACGTCGTCGCGGCGGAGGACACGCGCCGCCTGCACCGCCTGGTGCAGGCGCTCGGCGTGACGGTGGCGGGCCGGGTCATCAGCTATCACGAACACAATGAGGGGGAGCGGACGCCGGAACTCCTCGATCTGGTCCGCGACGGTGCCACCCTCCTGATGGTGACCGACGCCGGCATGCCCTCGGTCTCCGACCCGGGTTACCGCCTCGTCGAGGCAGCGGTCGCGGAGGGCCTCGACCTGACTGCTGTGCCGGGCGCCTCCGCCGTCCTCGCGGCGCTGGCATTGTCCGGTCTGCCCACGGACCGGTTCTGCTTCGAGGGGTTCCTCCCGCGGAAGCCCGGCGTACGCGCCGGACGCCTGGCGGACCTCGCTGCCGAGCGCCGCACGATGGTCTTCTTCGAGGCACCGCATCGCCTCGAGCCGATGCTGCGCTCGCTGCAGCAGGCCTTCGGGTCCGACCGCCCGGCAGCGGTGGCCCGCGAGCTGACCAAGGTGCATGAGCAGGTCATCCGGGGATCGCTCCTCGAGCTCCTCCAGTGGACTCAGGCCACCGAGGTGCGGGGCGAGATCGCCGTCGTCGTCGCCGGTGCGCCGGAGGCAGCTCCGACCCGCCCGGAGGACCACGTGGCGGACGTCAACGCGCTCATCGAGGGTGGCATGAGGCTCAAGGATGCCGTCGCTGCCGTGTCCGCTGACACCCGCGTCAGCAAGCGAGAACTGTACGCGGCGGTGATCGCGGCGCGCTGACCAGCGCTGTGCACTCGACCAAAGGAAGCACTACTTCGCGGTGCACCCTTCACTGGACACTGCTTCGCCGCCGGGTCTAGCGTGAGCGGGAATGTCCCCACCGGGATGTGCCCCGGAAACTTCGCGAAGGAGCTCAGTATGGCTGTCACGGCCGACCAGGAGAAGGCAGTACTCGACAAGGTGCCCACGGGGCTCTTCATCGACGGGGAGTGGCGGGCATCGTCCTCGGGCGCGACCTTCAACGTCGAGGACCCCTCGACCGGACGCACCCTCCTCACGCTCGCGGATGCCACACCGGAGGACGGCATGGCTGCGCTCGACGCCGCCGCCGCAGCACAGGCCGACTGGGCGCGCACCGCTCCCCGCGAGCGTGGCGAGATCCTGCGCCGCGCTTTCGACATGGTCACCGCGCGTGCCGACGAGTTCGCACTCCTGATGACCCTCGAAATGGGCAAGCCGCTGGCCGAAGCCCGCGGCGAGGTCACCTACGGCGCCGAATTCCTGCGCTGGTTCTCCGAGGAGGCCGTGCGTACCTCCGGCCGCTACTCGATGTCGCCCGACGGCAAGTCGCGGCTGCTCGTGAACAAGAAGCCGGTGGGACCCTGCCTGCTCATCACGCCCTGGAACTTCCCGCTGGCCATGGCCACCCGGAAGATCGCACCCGCGGTCGCGGCGGGCTGCACCATGGTGCTCAAGCCGGCGAACCTCACGCCGCTGACGTCCTCCCTGTTCGCGACGGTCCTGCAGGAGGCCGGCCTTCCCGCCGGCGTGCTCAACATCGTCAACACCACCACCGCGGGTGCCGTCACCGGACCGCTCATCGAGGACCCGCGCCTGCGGAAGCTCTCCTTCACGGGTTCCACGCCCGTGGGACGCAACCTCCTCGCAGCGGCTTCGAAGAACGTGCTGCGGACCTCGATGGAACTCGGTGGCAACGCGCCGTTCCTGGTGTTCGAGGACGCCGACCTCGACGCTGCGGTCAACGGCGCAATGCTCGCCAAGCTCCGGAACATGGGAGAGGCCTGCACTGCCGCCAACCGCTTCATCGTCCACGAGTCCGTCGCGGATCGGTTCGCCGCGGCGCTCGCCGAGCGCATGGAGGGCATGACCACGGCCCGGGGCACGGAGGACGAGTCGAAGCTCGGCCCCCTGATCGACCAGAAGAGCCGCGACAAGGTGCACGAACTGGTGACCGCGGCCGTCGGTGCCGGCGCGGAGACAGTGACCGGCGGATCGCCCGTGACGGGCGACGGCTACTTCTACCAGGCCACGGTGCTCAAGAACGTGCCCCGGTCCGCCCGCATCATGCAGGAGGAGATCTTCGGTCCGGTCGCGCCGATCGTCACCTTCCGCACCGAGGACGAGGCGGTGGAGCTTGCCAACGACACGGAGTACGGGCTGGTGGCCTACGTCTTCACGCGCGACTTCAACCGCGGGCTCCGCATGGGCGAGCGGCTCGAGACGGGCATGATGGGCCTGAACGCGGGCGTCGTGTCCAACGCTGCCGCTCCCTTCGGCGGCGTGAAGCAGTCCGGCCTCGGGCGTGAGGGCGGCGCCGAGGGAATCGAGGAGTACCTCTACACCCAGTACGTGGGCATCGCGAACCCGTACGCCTCCTAGGCGTCCTCCGGGGCGTCCTCTTGGATGCCTCACTGCATCATGAACCGCGCGCGCCCGGTCAGGACGTCCTCTGTGTCCTGACCGGGATGAAAATCGGACCCGCAGCGTCGTCGTCCACGGACGACGACGCTGCGGGTCTTTCTTGTGTCGGATCAGGTACTCCTCCGGGGAGGTTGGCCCGGTTGCTGAAAGGCGCCCGGCCCCCGCCCGGCCCGGCCCGTGCCTCAGCCGCGGACGCTGCTCCGGAAGCGGTTGAGGAGTGACTGCGGGAACAGCCGCGCCCGGATCCTGGTGCGCAAGGAACTGCCGCTGCGCAGAGCGCGGGTGAGGGTGTCGACGTCGTCCCATCGGGGGAGCGCCGTGGGCCGTGCCAGGGTCGCCGGCGACCGGATGCCGCCGGAGATGCCGGGCAAACCGCTGCCCGCGCCCTGCCCGGCGTACTCCTCGTACTCGAAGGCGGTCCTCAGCCGCGCGAGGGAGGTGGCCGGTTCTGTTGCAAGGGTGGCATCGCGGGCGAGGCGGCCGGCGAAGGTGCGCGGCGTGTCCGTGGGCTGAAGCGGGAAGCCGTAGTCGCCGGCGATCTCCGTCGTCTCGGCCCACGCTGCGGTCGCGGCACCACTGGTGTCTGCGGCGCCGTCGGTTCCGGCTACGGCCCGCCGGCGCGACCTCGTCCTGGCCGTGCGGGCGAGGAACGGCAGGAAGGCCAACAGTGCGATGCCCGTGACGGCGAGCAGGCCGTCGACGGGCCGTGCCTCGTCGGAGGGCCCGTTCGCTCCGGCGTCGTCGGCCGCGTCCGACCCCTCCGCCGTCGATCCCGACTGCCCGGACACGTCGGGGAGGCCGCCGGGGTTGAGCGAGTCGGTATCGTCGGCGCGGGGCCCGACCGGCGCGAACGCCTGCTGGGCATACGTGGGAACGACGCCGCGCGACGGGGTCGGTTCGAACTGGACCCACCCCACGCCCTCGAAGTACAGCTCCGGCCATGCGTGAGCGTTACGGGAGTCGACGATGAATTCGCGCAGCTCCGTCCCCTCGGGGCCTTCCTCCGTGTTGCCCGTGGGGCTGCCGGGCGTGTAGCCGATGGCGATGCGGCTCGGGATTCCGGCCGCTCGGGCCATGACGGCCATCGTCCCCGCGTAATGCACGCAGTACCCGGACTTCGACTCGAGGAACCGCGCCATCACGTCCATGCCGCTGCCGTCGTACCCGCCGTCGACGGGTGCTTCCACCGAGTAGGTGAAGTCGGGGCCACGCAGGAAGCTCTGGATCGCGAGCGCCTTGTCGTAGGGGTTCACGAAGTCGCCGGCGACCTCCTCGGTCGTGGTGCGCACGATGTCCGGCGTGTCCTTCGGCAACTGCGTGAAGATTTCCGGGACGACGTCGGGGTCCGAGGGCCGGATGGCGCCGAGCCCGTCGCGGGTGAGCTCCGCCGAACGGCTCTCCACGAGGTACCGCTGGCGCGCCGTCGAGCCTCCGTCCGTGGCGAGGATGGACAGGTTGGCCGGGTCCCAGGCCCAGGAACCCAGGAGGTTCGAGACGCCCACCGGCGAATAGGGTGCCAGGAGCCAGGGGCTCGCGTAGCTCTGCGTGGTGATGCGGGTGAAGACGGTCTCTGACTCCGGTGCGATTTCAGGCTCGCCCTGTTCCTCCCCGATCTCGGAGACGCCCCGTTCGCGGTCCCCGATCCTCTGGTCGGGCTCCCACCGCCTGCCGCTGAAGTCCTCGAGGGTGACCGCCCGGAGGTACAAAGGGGTGTCCGAGTTGGTGGAGTAGGCGATCCGTCCGAAGCCCGTGGGATTGCGGAGGTCGTTGCCGAGCGTCACTGCGGGATTCAGTCCGGTGGCGTTGCCCCACACGTTCAGGCGCGCGCCCTGGGGGAAGGCCCCGGAGTTGAAGCCGGGGACGAAGAGCGGCAGGATCACGGTCACGGCGAGGGCTGCCGCGCCGATGATCATGCTCCGGCCCGCAAAGCCCGAGGATGCCCGCGCGCCGCCCGATGCGAGCCGGTTCTCGCGCCACTGCGCCACGGCGAGGAGCAGCAGGTAGGCCAGGACGGTGGTGATGAAGGCGAACATCCCGACGCCGTTGGGCTTCACGATGGCCGGCGCGACCATGACGGTGATGAGCCCGAGGCCGCTTGCGGCCGGCATGCGCATCGTCACCGCGAAGAGGTCCACGATGATGGCGATGAGCCCCAGGGCTGCGCACGTGACGAGGAAGATCCCGGCGCCGGGCAGCACGGGAGCCACCTGGGAGACGACGGTCTCCTCGGCCTGGGCGAGGAGGCGCTGGAGCTGGAGCGAGGTTCCCGGCCCCGGCACGACGCCGAGGATGCTCTGCCGCGGGAAGAACTGGGCGGTGAGGGCGCCGATGAGCGCGAGCACGCCCGCGAGGGGGGCCAGCACGGCGCTCAGGCGGAGGGCCCGTGTCAGTGCCATTGCCAGCAGCACGGGGACAAGCGTGCGGAGCACGGGCATCAGCCACGTCCAGGGTTCCACGACGCCGTTGAGGCTGGTGGTCGCGGCGAGGACGGCGAGGAGGGATGCGCCCGTCACGGACCAGTGCCAGGGATCGGCGGCGGGGGTTGGCTGGCCCGGCGTAGGGGGCACCGGTGCGGGGGCGGGTGCCGGGCGGGAGAGTGTCGAGGTCATGCCGGTCCTCTGTGCGAAGTGTCTCGGGAAGGGTGGGCGCGGTGCGGGGAGCGGGCCGGCGCCGTGCTGGAAGAAGCGGAGGAAGAGGTGGAGGACGTGCTGGAGGGGACGGATGCCTGGCCGACCGCGTTCTCGAGCCCTGCCCAGACTGCGGGCAGCTCCGCTGAGGGGGACGCGGCCGCCGCATGCCAGCCGGCGTCCCGCAGGATGTCGAGCTGCCGCCGCGAATCGGCGGGCCGCTCGGACGAGATGATGGCGTACGACGCCGACCCGTAGTCGGACGCCGACGCGAGCGCCCGTGCCTCGTCCAGGGTGATGAGGCCGAGGACGGCGATGAGGGGTCCGCGGTGGCGGGTCGCGACCAGCTTGTCGAGCAGGTCGTCCCCGAAGGCTGCATGGGACGCCGCCTGGGACGTCTCGGCCGCAGTGCTGCGGATGCGGCGCACGGCACTGCGGGCCGCCTCGCCGGCCCGGACCGCCGTACTCCCGTACTCCTCGGTCGAAGGCCGGCGCCCCGTCTCCGGAGCGAGTTCGAGGGCGGCAAGACCCTCCGCGATCCCGGCGACGGCGCCCGGGCCCTGGTGCTCCTCATCGGCCGGGAACGGCGCGGACGGCGAGTGCAGCAGTGCGGGGGCACCGTGGTGGTCGAGGAACCGCAGGGCATAGTTGCGCTCCAGCAGGTGTGCGCTGATGGACATGACCGCGGTGACGGCCCACTCGAAGGTCGGGGAGCTGGAGAGCCCGTTGCCACCGGCTCCGTCGCTGCCGAAGGCCACGCTGAAGCCCGTACTGAAGCTGTGGTGCCGCTGATCCATCAGCAGGGTGGCCTGCGGTGTGGTCACGGATTCCTCCTGCCGCACCATGAGCTCGCTGTGGCGCGCCGTCGCAGCCCAGTGGACGCGCCGCATCGAGTCCCCGTGCCGGTACTCGCGCGTCATGACGTCGTCGTCGCTGGGGTTCGCCTGGCGGTGGGTGGTGGCCATGCCGTCGTTGCCGCGGGACCCCGAGAGTGCGGAGGCCAGCAGTTCGACGGGAGCCGGGGTGACCACGAGGGCAGCCGTGCCGCCGAGCACGTGCCGTGACTTCCCGAGCCCGAACGGGTCGGTGAACTCCGCGGTGACCGGGCCGATGTCGTAGACCCCGCGCGAGGTGGAACGAAGCCGGTACTCGTAGAGGGAGACACCGTTCCGGGGATTGCGCGAGGGGTACGTGAACTGGGGTGCCTGGCCGAAGCGGGCGGGCAGCTGCTCCTCCATCGAGACGCTCGCGCCTCCCGTGACCGCGGCGGTGAGGGAGAGGGTGACCGTCGTCGTCGAGCCGATCTCCATGGACTGCGGCTGGAAGCGGCGGGCCACCGTGAACCGGGGCTTGACGAGCCTCAGCACGATCAGCGAGGCCAGCGGCAGCGCCAGGAGCAGCACGCCCACGTACAGGAGGTCGCGCCGGCCCAGGACCTGCGCGAACAGCAGGGCCACGACGGCGGTGAGGATGAAGCCCCAGCCGCGCACGGTCAGGATCCGCGAGGGGAGCTTGTCGAGGAGGGCCATCAGGTATCCATCAGGGCTAGGAAAGGCATGGGGAGGGCGGCTTCATCGCCGGTGCACCTCGCGGGCCACCGGAACCCGTGAGAGGACGTCGTGCACGATGCCCGACGCCGTGTCGCCGGCGCTGGTGGCCTTGCGGTCCAGCAGGAGCCGGTGGGCGAGGACGGCGTCAGCGGTGGCCGCGATGTCGTCGGGAAGGACGAAATCGCGGCCCTCGAGCGCTGCTCCGGCCTTCGCGGCCCTCAGGAGCTGCAGCAGTGACCGGGGGCTCGCGCCGAGCCGGAGCCGCGGGTGCTCGCGGGTGGCACGCCCGATCGCCACGGTGTAGTCCTTCACGGCCGGCGAGACGTACACCCCGCGCACCTGCCGCATCATGCCGGCGATGTCCGCCACGCTCGCCACCGGACGGATCGCCTCGAGCGGGGAGACGGACTGGTGGGTCTCGAGCATCGCGGCTTCCGCGTCGGCGTCGGGGTAGCCCATGGAGATCCGGGCCATGAAGCGGTCGCGCTGCGCCTCGGGCAGGGGATAGGTCCCCTCCATCTCGATCGGGTTCTGCGTGGCGACCACCATGAACGGTTCGCCGAGTAAGTGGGTGTGCCCGTCCACGGTCACCTGGTGCTCCTCCATGCATTCGAGGAGCGAGGACTGGGTCTTGGCCGACGCCCGGTTGATCTCGTCGCCGATGACGATGTTCGCGAAGACGGGGCCGGGCCGGAACTCGAAGCGCCGGGAATCCTGGTTGAAGATCGACACCCCTGTGACGTCGGAGGGCAGCAGGTCGGGCGTGAACTGGATGCGGTTGACCGTGCAGTCGATCGTGCGGGCGAGCGACTTCGCGAGCAGGGTCTTGCCGACGCCCGGTACGTCCTCGAGGAGCAGATGACCCTGGGCCAGCAGCACGGTGAGCGCGAGGCGCGCCGCTTCCGGTTTGCCGTCGATGACCGTCTCGATGGTGTGGAGGATGCGCGTGCTGATGTCGTGGAAGGTCGCGCCTGGAACGTCGGGGTCCGCTGGTGCCGCCAACCGGGGATCCGCAGGAGATTCGGCGATGTTGTGCTGGACGTCCATGGGCGCCTTCCATGTGCGGCTGCGGCGGCAGACGTCGGCCGGAGGACCGTGTTCATCGACACGCAGGGAACGGCCGCAGCCCGTCCGGCTCGGGGCAGGACGGGCAGGGCTGAATGAATCAACAGATTACTAGCTCAACCTGCTCCCGGCGAGATAAGTTCCGTGTGCTGACTAGGCTTGAACCATGTGTAACAGCGCAACCCATGCCTCCCACCCCTACGCGGCGGGGGAGACCCCACCGGCCTATCGGGAGCCGGAGAGCACGGACGGCACGGACACAGCAGACGGTGGCGCGCCCGCAGAGCGGCGACGGCGGAAGGGCGGGTACCCGCCGCTGCCTGAACCGTTGCCCGTTCCCGTGATCGACAACCACACGCACTTCGACTTCCGGGAGGGATCGGTCGAGGTGTCGATCCGGCAGGCCCTGGACGCCGCCGAGGCTGCCGGGGTGAGGGGAGCAGTCCAGGTGGGCACCGACCTGGCCTCCTCACGCTTCACCGCCGACGTCGTCGGGCAGGATACGAGGCTCCTCGGAGCCGTGGCCCTGCACCCCAACGACGCACCGCTCCTCGAGGAGGCGGGCACCCTCGACGACGCGCTCGCCGAGATCGAGCAGCTCGCCGCCGGTCCGCGCATCCGTGCGCTGGGGGAGACGGGCCTGGACTACTTCCGCACCGGCGAGGAGGGCCGGGGCGGCCAGCTCCGGTCCTTCCGCAGCCACATCGACATCGCCAAGCGCCTGGGCAAGGCACTTCAGATCCATGACCGCGACGCGCACGACGACGTGGTGGCCACTCTCCTCGCCGACGGCGCCCCGGAGCGCGTGGTGCTGCACTGCTTCTCGGGCGACGCGGACCTGGCACGCACCTGCAACGAGCACGGCTGGTACATGTCCTTCGCGGGAACCGTGACCTTCCGGAACGCCGGGAACCTGCGGGAGGCGCTGCGGGTCGCCGATCCGGCCCTGGTGCTGACGGAGACCGATGCGCCGTTCCTGACTCCGCACCCCCACCGGGGCCGCCCCAACGCCTCCTATCTGGTCCCCTACACCGTGCGGGCCATGGCCGGGATCCTCGGAGCGGACCTCGACTCCCTCTGCGCCCGGCTGACCGCGAACACAGAGGCCGTCTACGGCAGCTGGGACTGAACCCGGCGGCCCGCCGGCAGCGGAGGCCGAGCGAAAATGTGCGCCGGCAGTGGGCCCTCCTGCTGCCGCGGCGGGTAGTTCCCCGACGCTATCCGAGTGCCCGGCCGGTCAACTCGGGTGGACGGCACTCGTGCCCGGGGCAGGCACTTCTCCGTAGGGTTTCCGGAGGAGGAAGCACTGTCCGCCCGGCACTCCGCGTGAGCGGCGGACCCCTCCTGCCGTCCTTCCCCTGAGACCGGAGGGCGGCGGTGCACCGGCAGCTTCCTCCCCCAGCTGGGAAGCTGCCCCCTAGCGGGTCGGCGGCGCCGGGAACCCTCCTGAGACCAGGGTTCCCCTCGAGGCGTCGCCGGCTCGCGGCTGAGGTGCCGCACGGCGCCGGCCGGGGCGGAGCGTTCCAGCGGGACGGATACGATGATCGGGTGACCACGCCCCCTGACGCCGGCCCGCCCGCCCCTCTCCTCGGAGCCGCAGACATCCGGCGCCTGGCGGCCGAGGTGGACATCCGGCCCACCAAGACCCTCGGGCAGAACTTCGTGATCGACGGCAACACCATCCGCAGGATCGTCGCCGCCGCGAACCTCGGGACGGACGAGACCGTCCTGGAGGTGGGGCCCGGACTCGGTTCCCTGACCCTCGGCCTGCTCGACGCCGCCGAGCGCGTCGTTGCCGTCGAGATCGATCCCGTCCTGGCCGCCAAGCTGCCCAGCACCATCGCCCAGTGGCGGCCGGAGCGCGCGGCCGCGCTCGACGTCGTCCTCGAGGACGCCCTGCGGGTGACGGAACTGCCGCACCAGCCCACGTCCCTCGTAGCCAACCTGCCCTACAACGTCGCCGTTCCCGTGGTCCTCAACCTCCTCGAGCGGTTCCCCTCCCTGCGCCACGGCCTCGTCATGGTGCAGGACGAGGTGGCCGACCGGCTCGCAGCTCCTCCGGGGTCGAAGACCTACGGCGTCCCGTCCGTCAAGGCGGCGTGGTACTCGAGCATGGCCAAGGCCGGGGTGATCGGCATGAACGTGTTCTGGCCGGCGCCGAAGATCGCCTCGGGCCTGGTCCGTTTCACCCGCAGGGAACCTCCAGCCACCACCGCCACCCGCGAGCAGGTCTTCGCCGTCATCGACGCGGCCTTCGCCCAGCGGAGGAAGACCCTGCGCGCGGCGCTCGCCGGCTGGGCCGGAAGCCCCGTTCTGGCGGAGCAGGCCCTGCGCGCCGCCGGGGTGGACCCCACGGCCCGCGGCGAAGTCCTCGACGTCGTCGCCTTCGCGCGCATCGCGGAGGCCCGAGCGGAAGCAGCGGACCGGCCCGGCGTGATCTGAGCCGGTGGGCTAGGTTGGTGGGTATGGTCTCGGGCAGAACAGTCGACATCCGCTCCGGCGCACGCTCGGTGCGTGTGAAGGCCCCCGGGAAGATCAACGTCACCCTCAAGGTCGGCCCGCCCCGCGAGGACGGCTACCACGGGATCGCCAGCGTGTTCCTGGCGGTGTCCCTCTACGAGGAGGTCACCGCCACCGAGACCGCAGGCAGCGGCATCAGTGTGACGGTGAACGGGCAGGGCACGCTCAACCTGCCCGTCGACTCCATTCCGCTCGACAGGACCAACCTCGCGGTGCGTGCCGCCGAGCTCCTCGCGGACGTCAGCCCGGGCCGCACCGGCGTGCACCTCGACATCACGAAGCGCGTTCCCATCTCCGGCGGCATGGGCGGCGGCTCGGCGGACGCCGCCGCGGCCCTGCTCGCCTGCGACGCCCTCTGGGGCAGCGGCTTCTCCCGGGACGAGCTGGCCAAGATCGCCGTCGACCTGGGCGCGGATGTGCCGTTCGCGCTCGTCGGGGGCACCGCCGTCGGACTGGGCGTGGGCGACCAGCTCACCCCGGCCATCTCGAAGACGCCCCTGCACTGGGTCCTGGTGACCTCCGACTACGGGCTGTCCACACCGGAGGTCTACCGCACCCTCGACGAGATCCGCCTGCGCGACGGCGTGGACGCCGATCCGCAGCCGTCGATCGACCCTGCGATCCTCGGCGCCATGCGGGCCGGGGACGCGCTCGGCCTCGCTCCGCTGCTGCATAACGACCTCGAGCAGGCCTCGCTCGAACTCGCGCCGGGATTGGGCGATATCCTTGATAGGGGAAAGGCCGCCGGTGCACTGGCCGGCATCGTGTCCGGTTCCGGTCCAACCATCGCCTTCCTGACCCAGAGCTCCGGCCACGCCGCCGAGCTGGAGACCCTCCTCGAGTCCGAGGGACTGCAGGCGGCGTCCGTGCACGGCCCGGCGCACGGGGCTCGGATCACCAAAGACTTCGCGGGCTGACGCCCGTTCCAACCGAAAGCAGCATCTCCTTGGCACACCTCCTCGGCGCGGAAAACCTCAGCGTCGCCTTCGTCACCCGCACCATCCTGGACAACGTGTCCCTCGGCCTCGAGGACGGCGACCGCATCGGCATGGTCGGCCGCAACGGCGACGGCAAGTCCACGCTCATGCGCCTGCTCGCGCAGCGGAGCACTCCCGACTCCGGCCGCGTCACCAAGCGACGTGATGTCTCTGTGGGCTACCTCGACCAGTCGGACGTGCTCGACGGCGACCTCGAGGTAGGCCAGGCGATCGTCGGCGACCAGGCGGACCACGAGTGGGCTTCGAACCCCAAGATCCGCGACGTCATGGGCGGCCTCGTCTCCGAGGTCGACTGGCACGCCAGGGTGTCCTCCCTCTCCGGCGGGCAGAAGCGGCGCGTGGCCCTCGCCAAGCTCCTCATCGGCGACGACGACGTCATCATGCTCGACGAGCCCACCAACCACCTCGACGTCGAAGGCGTGGCCTGGCTGGCCACCCACCTCAAGCAGCGCTGGCGTGCCACCGAGGGCGGCCTGCTCGTGGTCACCCACGACCGCTGGTTCCTCGACGAGATCTGCAACCACACGTGGGAAGTCCACGACGCCATGGTCGACGACTTCGACGGCGGCTATGCCGCCTACGTCCTCGCACGCGCCGAGCGGGACCGGATGGCCTCCGTCGTCGAGTCCAAGCGCGTGCAGCTCGTCAAGAAGGAGCTCGCGTGGCTGCGCCGTGGTGCTCCGGCCCGGACCGCCAAGCCGAAGTTCCGCATCGAAGCGGCCAATGAGCTCATCGCGGACGTCCCCGAGCCGAGGGACTCCCTCGCCCTCAGCAAGATGGCCATGTCCCGACTCGGCAAGGACGTCCTGGACCTCGAGGACGTGAGCCTGACCCTCGACGACGGCGAAGACCGGCAGCTGTTCGACAAGATCACGCTGCGGCTGGCGCCGGGCCAGCGCCTCGGGCTCGTCGGGGTCAACGGATCCGGGAAGACCACCCTGCTGCGGCTCCTCAACGGGGAAGTGAATCCTACGGCCGGCAAGGTGAAGAAGGGCAAGACCGTCCAGACCGCGGTGCTGTCGCAGGAGGTGCGCGAGCTCGACGACGTGAGCAACAGCCGGGTCATCGAGGTCATCGAATCCGAGAAGCGCGTCTTCGCCGTCGGCGGCAAGGAAGTCTCCGCGAGCCAGCTGGTGGAGCAGCTCGGCTTCACGAACGAGAAGCAGTGGACGCGGGTCAGCGAGCTCTCCGGCGGTGAGCGACGGCGCCTGCAGCTGCTCCGGCTGCTCGTCGGGGAGCCCAACGTCCTGATGCTCGACGAGCCGACCAACGACCTCGACACCGACACCCTGTCCGCGATCGAGGACGTCCTGGACGGCTGGCCCGGGACCCTCGTGGTGGTCTCCCACGACCGCTACCTTCTGGAGCGCGTAACCGACAGCCAGATGGCGCTGCTCGGCGACGGCAGGCTGCGGGACCTGCCCGGCGGGGTGGACCAGTACCTCGAGCTGCGCAAGGCCGCGGGTCCGTTGACGGCCACCGGGAGCGCTGCCTCACCCGCCATCAGCGGCGGATCCACGGGGAACTCCTCCGAGGCGGAGCTGCGGCAGGCCCGCAAGGACCTCGCCCGCATCGAACGGCAGATCACCAAGGTCGACGCGCAGAAGGGCAAGCTGCAGGAGCAGATGAACGACGCCGGCGCGAAGCCGGACGCCGACTTCGAGCACATCGCCGGCCTCAACCTCCGCCTGCAGGAGCTGCAGGCGGAGATCGAGGACCTCGAGGGCCAGTGGATGGAAGCCGCAGAGGTCCTGGGGGAGTAAACCCATGCCGAAGCCAGGAGGGGCCACCGGAATGCGGAGCGCTGTCCTGGTCCTGGCTGCGGTGCTCGTCGCCTGCCTGGCCGTCGTCCTGTTCCTGCCCGGCCAGCAGGGCGGCCCGGAGGGCGGGTCGGAGGACGGCCAGGAGAGCGGCCAGGAGGGGGTATGCGGGAACGCTCCGACGGGCGGCGAACCATCGGCGGTCAGCGCCCTGCCCGCTTCCGGCGGTTCAGGGCCTGCCGGTCTTCCGGCCATCAGCGGAAAGCGTCCCGCCTTCGGGATCGCGACGGAGGGCGGGTTCAGCTCGCCCTGGCAGTGGGACGAGGCCGCCACCGCCCTCGGTGAGAGCCCGTCCCTGATCATGGCCTACTCCAACTTCACCGAACCCGTGCCCTGGGCGGGCCTGGAGGCAGTCGCCGCCCGTGGCGCCACGCCCGTCGTGACCTGGGAACCCTGGGATCCCTCAGCCGGCGGCGACCAGACGCGCTTCGCGCTGACCAGTATCGCGGCAGGCCACCACGACGCGTACCTGCAGCAGTGGGCCGGCGCCCTGCATGCCTACGGCAAGCCCGTCCTTCTCCGCTTCGCGCACGAGATGAACTACCCCTGGTATCCCTGGGGAGCCGGTACCAACGGCAATGCGCCCGCCGACTACGTCGACGCGTGGCGCCACGTGCACGAGCTGTTCGCCGACGCCGGCGCGACCAACGTCTCGTGGGTCTGGAACCCCCAGGCACCGACCTGCGACTCCCTGCCGCTGCAGGACTTCTACCCCGGAGACGGGTACGTCGACGTCGTGGCGCTGGACGCCTACAACTGGGGCACCACCCGGGAGAACGAGGTGTGGCGCAGCCCGCGGGAGCTCTTCGCGGAAGGACTGCGCCAGCTGCGCCAGGTGGCTCCCGGTCTCCCCATCGTCATCGGTGAGACGGCCTCGACGGAAGCGGGCGGATCGAAACCGGAGTGGACCGAAGGGCTGGTGGCCTACCTCGCCGCACAACCCGACGTCCAGGCGTTCATCTGGTTCGACTACCAGAAGGAGTCCGACTGGCGCATCGACAGCAGCGACGCCTCACGCGATGCCCTGAGGTCGGCCCTCTCCGCCCGGTGACGTCGCTCCTGCGGGTCCCGGGTATCAAGGGCGCCACTCGTCGCTGCCTGAAGCAAGTAGTCCTGCGCGGAAGACAAGTAGGGGGTGTGCGACAACACTCTCGTTTTGCTCCGTGCCGTCCTGTTAGCTGGGAAAGAGTGGTCAAAGACGAGCATGACGTGGGGAATCTATGAGCTACGGTCTCGGCATCGATGTAGGCACTATCTTCACGGCCGCCGCTGTCGTCCGTGCAGGCAGCTCCGGGCCGGACACGCCACAGATCCTCCCGCTGGGGACACGATCCGCATCCATACCGACGGTCGTCTTTCTCGGAGAGGACGGCACCCGGCTGGTCGGTGAGGCCGCAGAACGCCGCGGACTCTCCCACCCGGAATGCGTCGCCAGGGAATTCAAGCGGCGGATGGGCGACGACGTCCCGTTGATCGTGGGGGGCAGCGAGGTCCTGCCGGAAGACCTCTTCGCTGCCGTGGTCGCCTGGGTGGTGGAGGTGGCCGCCGAGAGGGAGGGCGAACTTCCCGACGTGGTCACCCTGACACATCCCGCGAGTTGGGGTGGGCACAGGACGTCCCGCCTCACGCGGGCACTGTCCGAGGCGGGCATCGGCGACGTCGTCCTGATGACCGAGCCCGAGGCGGCCGCGCTGTCGTACGCCTCGCGGGAGCACGTAGCCGGCGGCAGCACCCTTGCTGTCTACGATCTGGGCGGCGGCACGTTCGACGCGACGGTCGTGCGGAAGACCGACGCGGACACCTTCGACGTCCTCGGCATTCCCCAGGGGCTCGAACGCCTCGGCGGGGCGGACTTCGACCAGGAGATCTTCCACAGCGTCCTCGACAGTGCGAAGATCCCCACCTCGGAGCTGGATCCGGCCGATCCCGACGTCGTCGCGGCACTCAACCGCCTGCGCAGGGAGTGCGCGGAAGCCAAGGAAGCGCTGTCATCGGACTCCGAGGTGACCGTCTCCGTGATGGTTCCCGGAACCCACTCCTCGGTGCGCCTGGTGCGGTCGGAGTTCGAGGCGATGATCGAACCCGCCCTCGCCGAGACGGTCGACACACTGCATGCAGCCCTCGAGAGTGCGCAGGTCAGCGCCGATGACCTCACCGCGATCCTGCTGGTCGGCGGATCATCGCGGATTCCGTTGGTCGCACAGCTGCTGTCCGGCGAATTCGACCGCCCGCTCGCCATCGACCTGGACCCCAAGGCGTCGGTCGCCCTCGGTGCAGCCTTCGCAACAGCCGCCCTGGAGGATGCCCCGGACCAGGAGGCGGTTCCCGCTGCGGGGACTGCTTCCGAGAGCGTCGCCTCCAACGGTTCGCACGGCCTCGACAAGTCCACCCCGGGCACCAATGCGGCCGGATTCGGGCTACCCTCCAGGGTCCCTGTACCGCGCCACGGACCGGCGGCCATGGCGTCGAACAGGCGGCTCGGAGTGCGCATGGGGGCCATCGCAGCAGCAGTGGCGTTGCTGGGCATCGCGACCGCATCAGCCACCAATTCTCCCAATCCGTTCGCAGCGCTCTCGGCCCTGGCGGGCGACCCGCGGGCAGAGGCCGCCGAGGAGCCCGTGGCTGCTCAGGCAACGGAGGGTGCTACCACTCCTGTGGAGGCAGAAGGCATCGAGGGGATGCTCGGACCCGTCGTGGCCCCATATGACAGTTCGAACTTTCTGGACCGCGCAGGAATCCTGGTTGCGGAACCAACGGCGGCGGGTGGGGCGAAGAGCGCAGAAGCCACTTCTTCCCCCTCGCCCGACAGCACGAGCCGGACCACGAGCCGGACCACGAGCCGGACCACGAGCAAAGCCAAGGACGCTGCAGACCAGGGAGCGGCGACCGCCCAGGAGTCGCCCGACGGTGCCCCGCTGGGGAACGGCTCGACGCCGGCTCCGTCCCCCTCCGCGGCGACCTCTCCCGGTGCTCCCCAGAAGCCAGGCATCACCCCGGTGGACCCCACGCCGCCGGTGCCCTTCCCGCCGGCAAGTCCCACCCCGGCCCCCACCGATCCACTCCCCGACGTTCCCCCGGGGGAACCCACGACGGAACCCGCTCCGGCTCCCACCCCGGCGCCAACTCCTTCACCCGAACCTCCCGTCACGGAACCTCCCGTCACGGAACCTCCCGTCACGGAACCTCCGGTCGAGGAACCTCCCGTCCTGGAACCCACCGTCCCGCCGCCTGCTCCTGACCCGTCCGCAAGCGCCACGACGTCACCTGTTTCGCCGGATCCCGGCAGCACCGAGTCTGCGCCCGGGCCGACGACGGGGGAGCTTGCGCCCCCGGATCCGGTGCCCACGGGCGATGGTTCCGCATCCTTCGCCGCGCCGGAGTCCTGACCGTGGTTCGCAACTTTCCCGAGGCAGGCGTGCGCCCGGCACAGGACGCCCTTCCACTTGACCTGGATACCGCGACCTACGAGGTCGTCCTCGCCCTGTGCGTCGGGTTCTCGATACCGGGCCTCGTCCCGCCGCTGCTGCACAGCGAGGGCGTGCCGCCCGGGCAACTGGTGGCACGCGCGAAAAGCGCCGGAGTCCTGCAGGCCGACGGGCGGCCGTCGCCGGAGCTGCGCGCTGCCGTCTTGAGGGACGCCGGGGTGCACCAGGTGCGACGGCTGCAGCGTGCCCTCGTCGACGCCTACTGCGCCGAATCACTGCCCCTGGGCACACTCGCTCGTCAGCTCGCTGCGGATGGTTTCGTCGACGAACGCCTCGCGCGCGTGCTCCACGAGAAGGGAACCGCCCTCCTCGGCGCTGATCCCGGCGGCGCCCTGGAACTTCTCGAGCTCGCGGTGGCCGCCGGTGCGGATGCCCTGGGCACTGCACCGCGTCAGGCCGAGGCGGCGCTGGGTCTCGGCGACCTCGATGCCGCCTCGAGGATCCTGGACACCTACTTCGCGCATCAGTCCCCTGATGCCGGCTTGACGCTCCCGGATTTCGCCCGGGCAGTGCGGGTGTCCTGCGCGCTCTGGGCACACCGGGGCATGATGTCCCGTGCGGCGGACGTGCAACGCTGGGCGGCAGGGCTGCATCCATCAGGGACCGACGCCCTCGGCGCGCTGGCACTCCTGGCGGCAGGTGATGCTGCGGGGGCGCAGTCGCTGGTCGAGGGCGGAGCTCCCGCGCCGTCCCCCTCACTCCACGACGTCGGGCACATGCTCCTGGCTGAGGGAGCCCTGCTCTCCCTCAGCCCCGAACCCTATGGCGCCCTGCCCATGCTCATCCGTGCCTCCGACACCGTGAACGCGACTCGGACGGCCGTGCCGGCTCCCGACATGCCTGCGGGCTTCGCCGCGACGGTCGCGCTCCTGGGCGGCAGCCCGCAGACTGCGCTCTCCGTGATCCAGGCGGCCCTGGCCAGTGGACAAGGGGGCCGTGTTGCACGAACCCGCCTTAGTCTCCTGGGCGGCTGGGCGGCGATGCTCCTCGACCAGCCGGCCCTGACGCGGACGTTCATCGTCGAGGCAGGAGTGCGCGATCAGAAGCCCATTCCCCGCGACGAATTGCTGCTGCAGGCACTAGAGGTAGGACTGGCCCGGCGGTCGGGGGACGCTGCCGCACTGGTGCGGGCATGGCAAGGGGCCCGTGAGGCTTTGCTGCACGTATCCGTGGACCTGCTGACCGTCCTGCCGCTCACCGAACTTGTCGTCGCGGCGGCCCGGCTCCGTGATCTCGAGGGGCTCAAGCCACACCTCGAAGAGGCCTGGCTGCTCCTCTCGAAACTGGGGAATCCTCCTCTCTGGTCCGTGCCTGTGCATTGGGCGGCGGTCCAGGCGGGCCTCCTGCTCGAGCGGCCGGACTACCTGGCTCCGCACGCCGCTGCGCTCGTACGCCAGGCGAGGACCTATCCACTGGCGGCCACCTTTGCGGTTGCAGGTAAGGCGTGGGTATCGGTCCTGGCCGGGCGGTTCACGGTCGACGCGGTCGAGGCTGCCGCGGTGGGCCTCGGAGCCGCAGGCTTCGGCTGGGAGGGAGCGCGGCTGGCAGGGCATGCGTCAGCGCGGGCGGCGGACCGCAAGGACATGACGCGGCTGCTCTCCTGCGCCCGGGACCTCCGCCCCACTCGTGAGCGGATACCGGGGCCGGCCGGGCCTCACCGGGAAACACCGAACGAGCATGCGGGCACCGCGGCACGGGCTGACGCAGGGGCCGGCGCACGTGCCGCTTCCAGGGACGACGCGCGGCCGCCGGGAGGGCCGTCCCTCAGCGGACGGGAACGCGAGATCGCGCAGCTGGTCCTCCGGGGACGGACGTACCGGGAGATCAGCGAGGAGATCTTCATCTCTCCCAGGACAGTGGAGCACCATGTCGCGCGAATCCGGCGCCGCCTGGGGGCTTCGTCGCGCTCCGAGCTGCTGGCACGGCTTCGCCTATCACTCGACCCGGCTGCCGGCGGCAGTACGGCACCCGGGGGTGCTCCCATCAGGACCCCTAACGGAAACGGGCGAAACCCCTAATGGGTGACCGCGGTTAGGGGTGGAACTACCGATGCCGCGGTGCCACCACCGCTCCTACTTTGAAAACAAGCCAGGCAGAGCCGCCGGCGAACCCACATACCTAAGGAACATCGCATGACTACTCTCGCTTCAGACCTCCTCGATTTCCTCATGAACCTCTTCAACGACCAGGAAGCAGCCAGCGAATTCATCAGCGACCCGGAGGGAGTCCTTGCTGCCGCGGGCCTCGGCGACGTCTGCATGGACGACGTCGACGCGGTCATGCCCGTGGTCATGGACTACGCTCCGGTCAACTTCGGCGGCGGGAACGGTGGCTCGTTCGAGCGCAACTACAACACGGGCGGCAATTCTTCGGGCGACGTGACGCCGGTTGTCGGTGCACCGGTACCCGTCACCCCCGGTACAGGCGGCGGGGTTGTAACGCCGACGCCGGGAGCGCCCTCCACGGGCGGAACGCCGGGAACGCCGGGAACGCCGGGAACGCCGGGAACGCCGGGAACGCCGGCTACGGGTGGGCCGGGAACACCTGCCACGGGCGGGGACGACAGCGACCATGGCAACGCGGTCCAGCAGATCATGCACGTGGTCAACAACTACTCGTACACCTCGTCCGTCGATGACCGTGACACCATCACGGACCAGTCCGTGAACCAGAACATCTGGGCCAACGGTGACGTCAGCCAGATGTTCGACAACGACGCCTTCGTCGCCTCGGGCAACGGTGCGGTCGCGGCGAACGGCGACGCCAGGGTCGACAACTCCGTGGACAACTCGGACGACCACTCCCAGAACAGCTCCACGAACGTCACCGCGGGTGGCTCGGCAAGCGTCGCCATCGGGAACACCACCGATTCGAACAACGACAACTCGGACAACTCCGACAACTCGGACAACTCCGATAACTCCGTCTCGGACTCCTACAACGAGGACTCCTACAACGACAATTCGGACAATTCCGACAACTCGGACAATTCCGACAACTCGGACAATTCCGACAACTCGGACAACTCGGTCGTCACGGACAACTCCGACAACTCCGACAACTCGGTCGACACGGACATCGACGCGGACATCGATGTGGACATCGAGGACTCCCTGAACACCGACAACTCGGACAACTCGGACAACTCGGACAATTCCGACAACTCGGTCGTCACGGACAATACCGACAACTCGATCGACACGGACGTCGTCGTGGAGGACTCCTTCAACACGGACAACTCGGAGACGACCACCGTCACCGACAACTCCGTGGACGCAGACCTTGATGTCGAGATCGAGGACTCGTTCAACACCGACAACTCGGACAACTCGATCAACACCGACGTCGCCGTTGAGGACTCCTTCAATGACAACTCGGACAACTCGATCAACACCGATGTGGCGATCGAGGACGCGTTCAACGAGACGGCGGTCGTCACCGACAACTCGGACAACTCGATCAACACCGATGTGGCGATCGACGACGCGTTCAACGACAACTCGGAGAACGCGTACACCGAGATCGACGATTCGGCGATCTTCGTCGACAACGAGCTGGACGTGGCGGTCGACACCGATCTCAACGTGGAAGACAATAACTTCTAATTCCAGTACGCATCAGGCAAGCCCGACGGGGAAATCTCCCCGTCGGGCTTGCCTGTGGTCTCATTCGATGACGAACGGGGAGCTTTGCATGGACGACCTCATCACGCTCGTGAACAGCGGACTCGGCCTGGTCGCGACCGGTGACCGGGCGGACCTCCGCCAGAGGCTGGATCAAACGCTTGCCCGACTGGCGAATCCCGACATCCGCGTCATCGTGGTCGGGGAGTTCAAGCAGGGAAAGAGCAAGCTGATCAATGCCCTCGTGAACGCCCCGGTCTGTCCCGTCGATGATGACATCGCAACCTCCGTCCCCACGGTCGTGAGCTTCGGCGACCCTGCAAGTGCCGCCGTCCTGGTACCCCGGGATGGTGGCGGTCCGGAGCAGGACCCTGCAGCGTTCGAGCGCCGGCCTGTCGCGCTCGAGGACATCGCCGGCTTCGTGTCCGAACGGGGGAACCCGTCGAACCGGCAGGGCCTCGCGTCGGCGGAGGTCCGTCTTCCCCGGCGGGTGCTCGCCGACGGACTGTCTATCATCGATTCGCCGGGCGTGGGCGGCCTCGAATCCGCGCATGCGCTGACGACCCTCACCGCACTGCCCACAGCCGATGCCATGCTCCTCGTCTCGGATGCCTCGCAGGAGTACACCGAGCCGGAGCTGCGCTTCCTCAAGCAGGCGCAGCGGATCGTCCCCAACGTGGGCTGCGTTCTGTCCAAGACCGACCTCTACCCGCAATGGAGGGCCGTCGCCGACCTCGACAGGGCACACCTCGCGCAGGCCGGCGTCGGAACCGTCCCGCTGCTACCCGTGTCGTCGGACCTCCGCCTGGTCGCGTCGCAGACGAAGGATTCCGAGCTGAATCGTGAGTCGGGGTTCCCGCAACTCGTCGCCTATCTCAGGAATGACGTCGTGGGCAAGGCGCAGGCCCTGCGCAGGAATTCCGTTGCGCAGGACCTGCTGTCCACGACCGAGCACCTTCGCCTGTCGGTGACGTCCGAACTCCAGGCGCTCCAGCATCCCGAGGGAGTGCCCGTCCTGCTCGCCCAGTTGGAGGAGGCCAAGGCGAAGGCAGACCAGCAACGGAAGCGTTCCTCGCGCTGGCAGACCCTGCTCAACGATGGCGCTTCCGACCTGATCTCCGACATGGAGCACGATCTCCGCGACCGGCTCCGCTCGATCCAGCGGGAGGCCGAGGCCGCCATCGACGACGGCGACCCCGGGCCCGTCTGGGACCAGTTCGCGGAATGGCTCGAGCAGCGGGTCGCCTCCGCGGTGTCGGATACGTTCGTCTGGACGAATGAGCGCTCACGCTGGCTTGCCGAGCAGGTGGCGGAGCTGTTCGCGCTCGACGAGGTGCCGCTGCCTCTTCTGGAGGTGTCCAGTACCGACGGCGTCCTCGCGCCCGTCGAGGAGGTGCCGTATCTGGATCCCGGACGCGTCAGTGCGGCCGGGAAGGTGCTGATCGGTATGCGCGGAAGCTACGGCGGCGTGCTGATGTTCGGGCTGCTGACCGGCATCATCGGCATGTCGCTCATCAACCCGCTGTCGGTCGGCGCCGGCCTGCTGCTGGGGCGCAAGGCATACCGCGAGGACAAGGATGCCCGGCTGAAGCGCCGTCAGGCGGAGGCGAAGAGCCTCGTCCGGCGGCAGATGGACGACGTCGTCTTCCAGGTGGGCAAGCAGCTGAAGGACCGGTTGCGCCTCGTCCAGCGCGAGATCCGCGACCACTTCGGGGATATCGCCGAGGAGCACCACCGCTCCCTCGCGGACTCGGTGGCCGCCGCCCAGCGGTCCGCCTCGACCTTCCGGCAGGAACGCGACGAGCGGGTCACCGAACTGAAGGCCCAACTCGCCCGGATCGACCAGCTGCATGCGAAGGCGAAGCGGCTCCTCCCCGAAGCCGTACCGGTTCCGCAGGCATCCGCGGACGTGGGCGCGGGAGCATGAGGGACAGCGGTGACGTCGAAGCCCTCCTCCTGGAGGCGGCTGAGGTGTACGACGACGACCCGGCGTTGCGCGCCGAACTCGAGGGCTACGCACGACGATTGCGGGAGCCGCTGCGGGTCGCCGTCGCGGGCATGGTCAAGGCCGGCAAGTCCACCCTCCTCAACGCGATCATCGGTGAGGAGATAGCTCCGACCGACACGGGGGAGTGCACCCGTATCGTCACCTGGTACCGCCACGCAGCGACTCCCCGCATCACTGCATACCCGGTGGAGGGCGAACCACGGCTGCTCCCACTGAAGAGGGTCGAGGGTCGGCTCGTGTTCGACCTCGGCGGGCAGCAGGCCGACGACGTGTCCCGGCTCGTCGTCGAGTGGCCGGCCGTGAACCTGCGCTCCATGACCCTGATCGACACCCCCGGCATCGCGTCCCTCTCCGCCGAGGTATCGGCCCGCAGCACGCGGTTCCTTCTCCCCGAGGACGCGCCGTCCGAGGCGGACGCCGTGATCTACCTGATGCGGCACCTTCACGGCTCGGACCTGAAGTTCCTCGAGGCCTTCCGCGATACCAGTGCCGCCTCCTCGGGGACGGTCAACGCGCTCGCGGTCCTGTCCCGGGCCGATGAGGTCGGGTCGGGACGCATCGACTCCCTGATCTCCGCCTCGCGGATCGCTGATCGGTACCGCAGCGATCCGTCGCTGAAATCACTGGTGCTCGATGTGCTCCCCATGGCAGGGCTGCTCGCGCAGAGCGCCAGGACGCTGCGGCAGGCGGAGTACGAGGCGTTCGTCGCTTTGGCTGCGTTGGGGAAGACGGAGCGCGAACGCATGCTGCTGTCCGCTGACCGCTTCGTCACCGGCAGCACCGCCATCGGCATCCCGCCGGAGGACGCAGCGCGGCTCCTCGACCGCTTCGGCATGTTCGGCCTCCGGCTGGGAGCCGCGCTGGTCCGCGGCGGCACCAGCGATCCGACGGCGCTGGCGCACGAACTCGCCCGGCGCAGCGGACTCGACCACCTGATGGCCCTCGTGACGCGGCAGTTCAGCGCACGGGCCACCACCCTGCGGGTCCGGACGGCGCTGACCGGACTCGAGGCGCTGGTCCGCAGCAACCCGCGGGAGGCCGCCGCCGGGCTGCTGGCCGGTGTCGAGAGGGTCAAGGCCAATGCACACGAGATCAATGAACTGAGGCTGCTGTCCGCACTGCGCTCGGGCGGGGTCCCACTGCCTGCGCGGGCAGCGGAAGAGGCGGAGCGGCTGGTGGGAGGCTCCGGTACCGGTGCTGCGGACCGTCTCGCCCTTCCACCGGGGGTCGACGCCGAGGACATCCGGTCCGCCTCGCTCGGGACGCTCCACCGCTGGCGGGTGCTGGCGGAGAACCCGCTGACCGATCGGGGGGCGCTGGAGGCCTGCCATGTGGTGCTCCGGTCCTGCGAGGAACTGGTGGTGCTGGCGGGCTCGGTTCCGCAGGGCGGCGAACCAGCACGGGGCCGGCACAGAGCCGACACAGGGCAGCGAGCCGACACGGAACCGGCGCACGGCTGACACCGCGTCAGTCGGCCCCGCCGTCAGCGCGAGGCACGCCGCTCCCTGAACCAGCGGGAAGCAGGAGGAAGCAGGCTCAGGACGAGGGCCACGACGGCGAGCAGCAGCTGGGCAACGGCAAGGTGCGGAGCTGGTTGGAACCCGGGGGAGTCGTTCCCGAGGAACGCCAGCACCAGCAGCACGGCACCTGCATTGAGGACCACCGTTCCGAGGAGAGCCCACCGGGCCCAGCCCTGACCCCGGAGCAGTGGCCCGACCAGCAGTGCTTGGACCAGCAGGACGAGCGCGAATGCCCCCATAGTTCCCCACAGGGCGATCAAGACCACCTCGTCGACCCGGGCAGCCTCCATCTGGCTGTCGAGGGAGCGCGCGGTCTCCCGGAGATCGTCGAGGCGCGCTTCGCGGTCGAGGAACGCGAAGACGAGCGAGACGGCCCCGGTGACAACACCGAGAAGCTCCGCTCCGCCCGCGACGCGGAGCAGCGGGGGAGGTGTGTGTTCCCTCATGATGGGCGGTGGAACGGCGTTGGACATCTCCGGCCGGGTAGGACGCATGCTCGTAATGTAGCCCCCGCTGCCGACCGGCTTCAATGGACCAGCCGCGGTCACCCCTCGGTCAGGATCACGACCTGTGGAAGGGGTGCGCGCACGAGCACGGCTTCGGGGCGCCGAGCCCATGCTGCTGCTGCGGGACGGGGCAGATGACGGCATCACGCCCGCGGAAGATCCTGTCCAGTACCCGGTCGAGGAGCCCCGGAGGCACCCCGGGGGACGAATGGCCGCAGAAAGGGCAACCGCTGCCTGCGGAGGGAGCGTCGGTCCTTCCGTCACCGTTCCGGCGTGGCGCTGCAGGTGGTTCTTGCGCGTTGCGCACGGGCGTAACAGCCACAGATTTTCCCCGGGATAGTCGAACAGAGACAGCAACATGCTAGCTGGTCGGTCGATGGCGGGCTGGGCGAAGTCGCTGCCGTCGAAACTCCATGGCAAACTGGATAACCGTGCGCAGGTGCTCCTCGTCGGAGGTGCTGCTGCCGCATGGTCCGCCCTGGTGTAACGGCAGCACCCCAGCCTTTGGAGCTGTGGAGTATAGGTTCGAATCCTATGGGCGGAACGGCGCAAGCCCCGGTGACGTGTTCCCTCTGGAACACGGGGCCGGCCACGAGACCACAGGTAGGAGTGCCCGCTTCGTGAGCCCCCAGAGCGAAGAGACCACGATGACGTCCCAGCACATCCATCCGGCGGCGGTCATCGTCCTCGCAGCTGGTGCCGGCACGCGGATGAAGTCCCGGACCCCCAAGATCCTCCACACCCTCGGTGGACGCTCGATGGTCGGACACGCACTCGCGGCAGCGAGGGGCATCGCTCCCCGTGAGCTCGCCGTCGTCGTCCGCCATGAACGCGAACTGGTCGCAGGCCACGTCGCCGCGATCGAACCCGAGGCGGTGCTCGTCGACCAGGACGAGATCCCCGGGACCGGGCGGGCCGTCCAGGTGGCGCTCCACGCGCTCGACGCGACGAGGGGGACCATCGAGGGCACGGTCGTCGTCACCTACGGGGACGTCCCCCTGCTCGAGACGTCCACGTTGAGGAGTCTCGTCGAAGCCCACACCCAGGCCGGCAATGCCGTCACCGTGCTCACCGCCGAGCTCGACGACGCCACGGGGTACGGGCGCATCGTTCGGGCCGGCGACGGCACCGTCCTCGGCATCGTCGAGCACAAGGATGCGGATGAGGGCCAGCGGGCCATCCGTGAGGTCAACTCCGGGATCTACGCCTTCGACGCGGCGGTCCTGCGCTCCGCACTGGGCCGGATCGATGCCAGCAACGCCCAGGGCGAGCTCTACCTCACCGACGTTCTCGGTATCGCCCGCGCCGACGGCGGACGCGTCGCCGGTCTCCTGGTGCAGGACCGCTGGCAGGTCGAGGGCGCCAATGACCGGGTGCAGCTCGCCCACCTCGGTGCCGAACTCAATCGCAGGATCCTCGAGCGGTGGATGCGCGCCGGCGTCAGCATCATCGACCCCGGCACCACGTGGATCGACGCCTCGGTCGAACTGGACGAGGACGTGACCGTGCTGCCCGGGACCCAACTGCACGGCACCACCGTCATCGCCCGCGAAGCCGTCGTCGGTCCCGACACCACGCTGACGGACGTCGTCGTCGGCGAAGGCGCGCACGTGGTCCGCACGCACGGAAGCGGTGCGCGCATCGGGGCCGGCGCGAGTGTCGGTCCCTTCACCTACCTGCGTCCCGGAACGGTCCTGGGCGAGGACGGGAAGATCGGCGCGTTCTACGAGACGAAGAACGTGACCATCGGACGAGGCTCCAAGCTGTCGCACCTCGGGTACGCGGGCGATGCCGAGATCGGCGAATACACCAACATCGGCTGCGGAAACATCACGGCCAACTACGACGGGGTGAACAAGCACCGTACCGTCATTGGATCCCACGTCAGGACGAGCTCCAACACTGTCTTCGTCGCCCCGGTCTCCGTCGGTGACGGCGCGTACACGGGCGCTGGTGCTGTCATCCGCAAGGACATCCCCGCCGGGTCGCTCGGTCTCAGTGTCGCCCCGCAGCGCACCATCGACGGGTGGACCGCCGCCAAGCGGCCGGGCACCGCATCAGCGGAGGCAGCGGCCGCAAGCACACCGAAAACCCCTCCAGCACACCTCCCGGAACCACAGGAAAGCGGTCAGTCATGAGCGAGATCACGGCGCACGGCGAAAAGAAACTGGTGCTCGCCTCTGGGCGTGCGCACCCCGAACTCGCCGAGGAGATCGCCTCCTGGCTCGGCACCGAACTCCTCCCGGTGTCGGCGTACGACTTCGCGAACGGGGAGATCTACGTACGGTCCGGTGAGAGCGTCCGCGGCACCGATGTCTTCGTCATCCAGGCGCACCCGGCACCCCTGAACAACTGGCTCATGGAGCAGCTCATCATGGTCGACTCCCTGAAGAGGGCGTCGGCGAAGCGCATCACGGTCGTCTCGCCGTTCTACCCCTACGCGCGCCAGGACAAGAAGGGCCGCGGCCGCGAGCCGATCTCGGCCCGGCTCGTCGCCGACCTCTACAAGACCGCAGGCGCCAACCGCCTGATGTCGGTGGACCTCCACACCTCGCAGATCCAGGGCTTCTTCGACGGGCCCGTGGACCACCTCATGGCGATCCCGCTGCTCGCGGACTACATCCGCACCCGGGTCGACGCGGACAACGTCACGGTCGTGTCCCCTGATACGGGGCGCGTGCGGGTGGCCGAGCAGTGGGCGGAGCGCCTCGGAGGTGCGCCCCTGGCTTTCGTGCACAAGAGCCGTGACCTCACGGTTCCCAACCAGGCAGTGTCCAAGCAGGTCGTCGGGCAGGTCGAGGGGCGCACCTGTGTGCTCATCGACGACATGATCGACACGGGCGGAACGATCTCCGGTGCCGTGCAGGTGCTGAAGAACGCCGGCGCCAAGGATGTCATCATCGCCGCGACGCACGCGGTCTTCTCGGAACCCGCATCGCGGCGCCTGGCGGAGTCGGGTGCGCGTGAAGTTGTGGTGACGAACACTCTGCCGATACCATCCGAGAAGCGCTTCCCGCAGCTCACGGTCCTTTCGATCGCACCGCTGATCGCACGTGCGATCCGCGAAGTATTCGACGACGGATCAGTGACGAGCCTGTTCGACGGCAACGCCTGAGAGATCCTGATTTCGTCAATACTCGGCCCCCTCTACGTGGGACGGCGGGGCGCGGAAGCATGCGGGATACCCCATACGAGCCTCGCCGCCGCCGAGTAGAGTGCACCCAAAAGCGAGTAGTGCGGACCAGTGCTACGTAGGAGATTCAAGTAAGAGACCTGACGATTCCGTAGCCGCCACTCGTGCCGCGTCACGGTTCCCTTCCTAGGCTGACTTTCAGAAACCTGTCACAAGCTGGGAAGAAGCTGATCCTTCATGCGGTCTCACAATCTCGTCCAGTCCCACTCACTCCCGCCCGCTGCCCAGCCCTTACGGGTGGCGGCTCCCCGGCCCGACCAGTCGCCGGTGCACGGGCCCTTCATCGGGCGGGCGGAGGAGATGACGGGCATACTGCGCGCGGTGCGGGAGCCCGGCTCCGCCGGCGCCGTCGTGGTGGGTGCGCACGGCGCAGGGAAGACCGCCGTGCTGCAGCACGTGCAGCGGTTCCTCGGTGACACCTACCTCATCCACGTCCGCGGACTGCACTCTGCCGCACCGTTCCCCTACCGGGCCCTGAGCTTCCTGCTCTCGGAACTGGCCGCCACGGTCACGCACCCGGCACTCGTGTTCGGTGCCGTGTCGACCCACCTGCAGGCCGAGGCCGGCGGGCGACGCGTGGTCTTCGCCGTCGACAATGCCGAGCACCTGGACAGGTCGTCGTCCGCGCTGATCGGACAGCTCGTCGCGGGGAACGTGGCGTCCGTGATCCTGACGGTCACGGACTTCGCGAAAGCAGATCCCGCCTTCATGACGCTGTGGCGCAACGCCTCCCTCCGGCGTTTCGACCTTCGACCCTTCACCTTCGCGGACACCGGGCTCTTCGTCGAGTCGGAGCTCGGTGCTCCGGCGAGCAGGGAATGCGTCGAGGCACTGTGGGCCGTGGGCGGAGGCAACCTGCCGGCAACCCGCGCCGCACTCAAAGGCTTCGTGCAACGCGGTACCCTCACGCGGCGCGGGGAGGCCTGGGTACTCCTGCCGGACCGGCTGGGCGCCGGGCAGGAAGTCGTCGGCAATTCGCCGCTGCTCCTCGCGCTCACGCCTGACCAGCGGAACATCGTGAACCTGGTAGCCCTCGCAGGAGCGCTGGACTGGTTCGACCTCGCCCGGCGTGCCGACCCCGCCGACCTCGACACACTGCAGGACGCCGGCATCCTCGTCGTCGACTCCGAGGTGGAGCCCCGGGTACGCCTTGCGACGCCCGGACTGTCCGTCGCCGTGGCCCAGGCCATCGGCACCGCAGAGGCATTGGACCTGTACCAGCACCTTCAGGGGCTCCCGGCAGCGTCCCGGCAGATCGCAGCAGACCCGGCCCGCCTGGTGGCGTGGTTGCTGCGGGCCGCACTCCCCGTGAGCGAAGACCAGGCCGTGGCCGCTGCCACTGCCCTGAACGACGACGGCCACTACGCCCGGGCGACTGAACTCATCGCCACGCTGGGCACGGTGTCCCGCTCGCACCGGCTGGCGTACCAGGCGGTCGTGGCCGCTCTCGGGCAGGGTGACCTCGAGGCTGCCACGGCCCACCTGGCGGTCCTTGCCACGGTGGAGGACCAGCTCGACCCCGCAGCATGGACCCTGTACAAGATCGAGGAGTCCCGGGCGCGGCGCCTGCGCTCGCCCGTCGATGCGGCCGAACCGCTCACCAAGGCTGCGGAGAAGCTGGCCGACTGGCAGCGTGAAGCGCAGGCAGCAGGGGATGAGCGTGCAGCGGCCGACCTGGTCCGGCTTGACCGCAAAGTGTTCATCGCGCGTGCCGAACTCGCGTCGTTCGAAGGGCGCTACCGCGACAACCTCGAGACCCTGCCAGGCCTCGTCGAGACCGACCCGTTCGGGTCCGCGGACCGCGAGGAACGCGAGTTCCAGGTCGCGGTCCAGTCACTGCTCCTCGAAGCGCAGGCCACGGTGGACCAGCGGTCCGCGGGTTATGAACTGGCGCAATCGCTCGTACGCCGCCTTGCGCATCCCGACGTGTCGTATCGGGTCGCAGATGCCGCACTGCTCCGCGTCGAGACCGCGTTCCTGCTGACAGGCGGCTGGAGCGAGGTGGCCGAACTCCTGGAATCGATCCAGCGTTCCTCCGACCGGTGGTCGTTCAGGCGGGGTTCACTCACCCAGCTGTCCGAGGGCCTGGCCATGGTCGGGCTCGGCCGTGCCCGTGACGCCGTGAACGTCCTGGAACCGGTGGTCGAGCAGTTGCGCGTCACCGACCCGCACGGGATCCTGCCGCTTGCCGGAGCCGCGCTCACCTATTGTCACGCGCTCGCCAGCCCCCTGGAGCACGTGATCGCATACCTTCCCTTGTCCGAGCCGGGACGCGGGAACTCATGGGTCGTACGCCGTGCTGCGCGGCACTACCAGCTCCTGGCATCGGCCCGTACCGAGAACCGCGGGGAGGCTGCACGCAGGTTGCAGGAGCGCGCTTCTAAGGACCTGCAGGACGGCGCGAGCATCTGGGCCCTCGTGAGCCTCGCCGCCGCAGTGCGCCTCGGTCGCCAGGAAGCTGTTGCCGACCTCGGGGTGCTTGCCGCTTCGCTGCAGGGACCGCTGGCACGGGCCTGTTCCCTGTACTCGCGGGCGCTTCTGCACTCCGACGTCGGGGTGCTGATCGAGGCGATGGAATGCGCGGCCACCTCCGGTGACTACCGCCTGGTGGCGGACATCGCACAGTCCGGCATCAACGCCACCACCCGCAACCAGGACCGGTCCGGATTGCGGATCATCCAGCGGCGGCTGAAGGAACTGCTACCCGATGCACCCCAGGCCACGGCCGCCGCTGCGAACCTCGACCTCCTCACCGCCCGCGAGCGCGAGGTCGCCGCGATGGCTGCGGCCGGCAGCAGCAACCGGGTGATCGCCCAGAAGCTGTTCGTCTCCGTTCGGACGGTGGAGGGCCATCTGTATCAGGTGTACTCGAAGCTCAGCGTCAGTACCCGGGCCGAACTCGCTGAACTCGTTCCGGCGGAGAGCGACTTCTGATGTTCTCTGCGCTGTCCGGTGATGTTCCCCTCGTTGGCCGGAGCACACTGCTCTCGGACATCGAGGGGACGCTCGGACAGGATGATGTCTACGGTGCCTTCATCTATGGGGACACCGGCACGGGCAAGAGCGTCATGGCGCGGCACCTCCTGAAGCGCCTGCAAGGCGAGTTCGCCCCGTTCCTCGTGACACCGGCTTCCGCTCTCGGTGCCATTCCGTACGGCGCACTCGGCCCGTTCCTGACGGACGCGACCGCGGAGGACATGGCCTCACCGCTTTCCGTCCTCCGTATGGTGATGTCGTTCCTCCGGGGGAGGGCCAACGGGCGCCCGATCCTCGTCATCGTCGACGACGCACACCTGCTCGATGACGACAGCAGCCACTTGCTGGCCCAACTCGTCACGTCGAGGACTGTTCGGCTTGCCGTGTTCTCCCGGTCCGTCACGCCGGTGTCCGACGAACTCGTGTCACTGTGCCGCGACGGCCTGCTCGAGAGGTACGACGTCGCGCCGCTCGGCTACGTGGAGGCGCGGGAACTGTGCACGCAGGTCCTTGGCGCCGGCATCGTCCGCGGGGCAAGCGACCGCCTGTGCGACGAGGCCTCCGGGAACCCGCTGTTCCTCAAGGCGATCCTCGACGAAGCGTTGATGAACGGGAGCCTGACCAAGCCCGAGGGCGTCTGGACCCTGGCCGACGGCGAGCTCAATGTGCCGGCCGCCCTGATCGATCTCGTGCGCGCCATCACGTTGGAGATGGACGACGTCGAGCGGAAGGCGTTCGACGTGCTCGCCCTGGGCGAGGTGGTCGCCTTCGCCGACCTCGTGAGCGTGAGCAGCGAAGAGGCCGTGTTCGCGCTGCTCTCCGAGGGGCTCATCCAGAGCGCGCCCGACAATCCGGCGTTCGCCATGCACATGCACGACCTGTACGGGCGCATCGCGCGCAAGCTGATCCCGGTGGGCCGCAGTAATGCACTCCACCGGGAATTACGCTCGAAAAGCCATTTGCTGCCCCTTCCGCCACGGGCACAGATCCGGCACGCGCTGTGGAGCCTGGACTGCGGCGAACCTGTGGCGGACGAGCAGCTGCTCGAATTGGCCGGCCTGGCGCTGACCCTTCTGGATCCCCGATCGGCACTGAGGCTCGCGAGCGCAGTGCGGGCAGAGCGCCTCGGGGTGGCAGCGCAGGTGAACCGCGCGATCGCCCTGTTCGAACTGTCCCGGCTCGAGGAGTCCCGGAACCTGTCGAAGGGGCTCCTCGAGGAGGGCGGGACTCCCGGCCTGATCGCCGCTGCGGGTGTCCTCGAGGTGAGGCAGCTCCTCGCCGCTGGCGAGGACGTCGCGAGGACGGAGGACATCGTGGCCCGCTGGTCCGACGCGCTGAACGCCCTGGGGCCGGATTCCCCCGATTCCCCTCTTCCCGGTGAGGCGGAGGATTCCGGGCCAGGAAAAATCCCGGGCGGGATCTTCGCGGAAGACCTGCTCACGAGCGAGCAGCACCGCGTCGTCACCCAGGGATTCGGGTGGAACCTCATCGGCCGTTACGGCGAGACCGTCGAGACACTCCGCCCACTCATCACGGGCGGCAGCAGCAGCCAGCGCGTGATGGTCCTGGCACATGCCTTCCTGGCCGAAGCACTCGGTGCGCTCGGGCGGGGCTCCGAGGGCCGGCAGCACTCCGCCACCGCCCTCACCCTCGCGGAGTCGAACGCGCAACCGATGCTGGACCTCCACCGGCTGGTGTTCTTCCGCCATGTGAGTCTGCTCGTGCACAGCGGGGATTTCCTGGCGGCCCAACAGGCAGTGGACGAGTATGCGCCGGGGGAGGGCCGTGACTACTCGTTCATCAGTGGGAGCCTCGCTGTCCTCGACGCGGCCACCGACATCCGCCGCGGGCAATTCTCCAGTGGCCTGGGGAAACTCCGGCCGGCGCTGGCCTCCCTGCGTGTCTCCGACCAGGACGCCCTCCTGCCCTATGCCCTGGGCGTCACCGCCTGGGCTGCTGCTGCCCTGGGCCAACCGGAGCTCGTGGCCCTCTGCTCGGCGGAGCTGGCGCACGTCCAGCACCGCGGGAGCCGTCAGTACTCATTGCTCGGCAGGGCGTTCGATGATGCCGCCCAGACACTCCTCCTCAGGGGTGCCAGGCAGTCGGCCCTGCTGGAGTACGCCGCCGAGGCCCACGGCAGCGGGTGGTTCAGCTGCGAGAAGGACATCCTCGAACTCGCCACGGCGCTCGGCAACGAGCAGTCGCCGGAGCTGTTGGCACGTGTGTCCGGCACGCTCGAGGGAGCGGAAGCGGACGTCCTGCACGCCTATGCCTCGGCGCTGGTCTCGCATGATGCGGCCGGCCTGGCCGAAGCCGGTGATCGCGCCGAGTTGTTCCAGAAATACCTGCTTGCAACGGATGCCTGCCGTCGGGCCATGGAGGCGTATGCCGAGGTGGGAGATGCGAGGTCGCAGCGGGCGCTTGCCGCCGTCGTCCGTCGGCGCCGTGGCATGATCGACGGCGGCCTGCTCGTGGAGCCTGTCGAACTCGAGGGTTCTTCGCCCCTCACGTCGCGGGAACGGGAGATCGCCCTGCTTGCCCTGCGGGGACTGTCCAACAAGGAGATCGCGCGGAGCCTGACCGTCTCCACCCGGACCGTCGAGGGACACCTCTACCGCATCTACGTCAAGCTGGGAATAGGCCGGCGCGAAGAGCTTGCGGCCGAACTCGAACCACTGTTGCGCGGTACGTAGCAGGGGCCGTCCGGATAGGTAATCCCGGGGTTTATCTGAGTAGTTCCCGATTTGATTAGGGTCTGGATTACTCGTGATGGCCTCCCGTCAGCCGCCTAGAGTTGTTTCAGTCGAAGATGGCAAAACCGGAAATCCGGACACCATCTACGGCCCATGTTCTGGGTCGGCGGCGTAGGAGTTCTCTTGAGACCAGGACTTCGTCCCCAGCCGTCGCCGACCCTCATACTCGCTCCCGGAGCACCTCGAGAGGTGTCAGGAGCATCGGATAGCGGATCGGCCCTCCAATGACGGGGGGCCGGTTCGCTTTAACGGGCCCGTCCTCGCTCCGGCCGGCCCACGCTGTACAGGTAGGCAAACAGCAGAGGCTCCGGGCGGATGCCCGGAGCCTCTGCTGGAAACCGGAGACGGGAGTCTCAGGTCGTAATGTCCTTCGCGCGGCGGCGGGAAGCGGCCACGGCGACGGTTCCGAGCGTCAGGGCGCCGATACCGGTGGCTCCCCACAGGATCATCGAGCCATCGAGGCCGGTGTTGGCAAGGCCCTGACCCGTGTTGGCAAGGCCCTGACCCGTGCTGGCAGGGCCCTGGCTGGACGCGACAGTCCTGGCAGCGCCGGAGACCGATACCTGCGCTGTCGCCGTCGCACCCGACCCTGCTCCGACGGCCTTGAGCGTGCAGACCCCGGGAACGTTCAGAACGGCGCGATAGGTGAAATTGCCCTGTGCATCGGCGACGACGGTGGCCGACTCGATTGATGAATAGTCACTCCCGTTGCAGGTGACGGTGATCGTCACGGACTCCCCGGGGGTCATGCCGGAACCGGTGAACGTCGCGGCCCCTCCGGGAGAGACGGTGCCGGTATCCACTCCTCCCCGGGCGGGAGCGGCAGGGTACTCGAGGGCAGCAGCGGCTGTCGCACCCGAGAGGGTTATAGCGCCGGCGATGGCGACAGTAGCCAGAATTCTTCTCATAAGTTATTCCCAACGTAGAGGTGACCGAGAGAGACCGAAAGTTCTCCAAGTCGATTCTTTCTACGCCGGGCGCCCTTGTCCGGGGACTGAGGAAGAACGAGTAGGTACTTATGAAAAGGCAGGTATGGCGCGCGGGGTTGAACGTAGCACCACGTGTGGGGAAGCCCGGGGAGCGTCGGTTCACAGGTAGGCATGGCGTCCCTACTCGGTCCACTCGATTGTTGTCCGGGACCCTTAAACGAACGAAGCGAACAGGCCGGGTAGGGCCTGTCCGCTTCGAGAGTGGTGCGGGGTTGTTACGCTTCGGCGCCTGCGCGGCGACGCGATACGACGATGCTGCCAGCGCCCAGGCCGAGTGCGCCGATGCCCGCTGCGCCCCAGAGGAGCATGCCGGAATCGATGCCGGTGTTGGCCAGGCCGCCCTTGGTGGTGGTCGTGCCGCCGGTCGTGCCGGTGGTGCCATCGACTGCGTTGGCAGCGTCGACGACGACGGTCTGGGTCAGCGACTTGCCCGATGCGTTGGAAGCGGTCAGCGTGTAGACGCCCTCTTCCTGAAGCTTGACGGAGTAGGAGAAGTTCCCGTTCGCGTCAGCCTTGACCTGTTCGGTCAGGACAACAGCATTGAGCACAATGAGGCCGCCGCGGGCCGTACCAGCCCCTTGGGGACTGAATCCAGGACCCCCGGGCCTGCCGTTGGAGCGATCAACGGTAATGGTGATTGTTTCGAACGGACCGAAGAAGCCATCGACGCCGGTGAAGGTGACGGTTGCGCCCGGAGTAACGGTGCCGTCGCTGACGGCACCGCCCTGTGAGGGTACGTAGGCGGGAGTGGACACGGGTGCTGCCTGGGCGGCGCCTGCTCCGAGGAAAGTAAGGGTCCCGGCGATGGCCAGGACGGAGGCGGTTTTGTTCATGATGGCTCCCCAGAAAAGATGAATGAGACGAGAGAAAAACAGGTGAAGTGACCGGGCCTTCGTTCCCCAAACGCCCTGGATCGACTTTTCACACCATATAGCACAGCCCGGAATTACTCTAATAACCAACCTGTGCTACTTGGATGAGAAGCATCTCCACTCACAAGCTAGCAGTGCCACCTAGGTATGAAAAGGCCGGGACCTTGGTCCGGCGAGATGTAACGCAGTGTTAACGCGCCGTCCCCTTGAGGCAGCTAATTACAGGGCCCGGTCGACTCGAGCGGAAGGATGACGTCGGCGGGATCCTGCACGGTGGGGGTGACGTCCAGGACGGGTTCGTTGTCCTGAACCACCTTCGTGAAGTCCATCTCGATCGTCGCTGCATCGCCGGGCCCCAACTCCGTCGTCAGAACGCCTACCGGCCGATTGCCGTGACCGAAGGAGCCCAGTGATACTTCGTTGCCGTTGATCCGGGCGGTCTGCAGGAGGGACTGCGCGGGACCGTAGGCGATCGTATTGGTCCGGACTCTTCCAGGTGCGACGCCAAAAACGCCAGCACCGGTCACGTAGGCCGGCAATGACGTGGCCGCGTCGGCCGGCGCAGTGTTCCTGAGGGTAACCCGAACGGTGTACTGAGAATAACCGTCGCCCGGGCAGGTCCTGACTAGTTGCACGGTACGTCGGACGTAGTAATCCATCTTGGCCCCGGTGCCGTCATTGAAATACACGCCGAAGGCGGTTCCTCCGACAGTAGGTCCAAGAGTCGCGCCGGCAAGTCCAGTCTGCGCCAAGAGGTCCTGCTCATCCGGCGACGCGGACCACAGGTACATGCGGCCCTGCTCTGCGCTCGTGACTAGTGCCTCCACCAGTTGCGTACCGTCCTCCTGCACGTCCGTCAGCGCTCCGAAGACCTTGCCGGCCACAGCTGCGAAGTACTTGTCTTGTAGAGCAGGGTCCTCGATTTGGGCATAGACATCAGAGAGGAGTGTCGGCACCACGTTGGTTGAGTCGAGGGCAGAAGGCAGCTCGGTCTCCGCGAGCAGTGCATCGACTGCCGGATCCCCGTAGTCACCAACTTCTACGGGTCCTGTCGCTGACAGAATGTTGGCTAACACCATTGGATCAATGGCGATCACACCGTCAATGCGCGATTCAGGGTGGCGATCCTCCCACATTCGCTGTGCCGTCGAAGCGGCAGTCGGGAAGTCGGGGGTCAGGTTCACGCTCTGCATGAATGAGGCCATCCGGAACGAATAGATCTGTTCCTGCTCGGGATCCACCTCGAGCGGCGGGCTGAACCTCCCCATTTCGGAGGCGCTGCCCTGGTCGGTCAAGGAAATACGACCATCATCGACGGTGAGAACGGCCAATGCACCGGCAATGCCGCCCGTTGCCCGGACTTCCGCACTGTTTTGCACCAGCACCAGGTACTTGCGGGATCCCTCGGCCCCCAGCATCGATGGCAGCAACTGGCTCGCTCGGGACGCACCATTGATGGGTTTGCGCACTTCGTCAAGTGCCTCAACGGCGTCTTCGAGCGGCTTGGCAATCTGCGGAAGCAACCTTGAACGGTCGATGCCCTCAAGACGGCCGTAGGAAAGCTCAACCGTGTTGGCTGCCGCGGACAAGGTCGGCGAGATGTGGGATAGGGGAGCGGTGTCGATTCGCCCGTCAACGGGGGTTAGGGAGTCCCAATCCAAAGCTGCGAACTTGTCGACCATCGGCGCGACGGCGCGACTCACGACGTCGTCGGCCGACACCGTTACCTCGGATACTGCACTGAAATTCTGTCCGACGAACGGAAGAACGCCAGCGGCTGTCCAGAGAGGATCGGTGCCGGCAGCACGAGCTGCACTCGTGTGGTACTGCAGTTGTGCTGTGACCGCGCTGGCGCGCTCTGTGTTGCGCTCGATGACGGCCGCCTGCAGTTCGGGCAACAGCGATATGCTGCTTTCGAGATTGCTCCGGATCTGCTGTGCTCGGTAAGTCAACCAACTGCCCACTGCTGCGAGAAGCACCAGGACGGCAGCGACAACCACAAGTAGCAGGCGAATGCGCTTGCCGCGGTCGCTCTTTCGCGTACGCGACCGTTCACTTGCCGCCCGAATTGCACCAGGTCGTGCTGACCCGGCGCTCGTCGAGTATCCGTCAGTCATTCAGGAGGTCCTTTGTGCAGTGGGCAAGGGGAAACTCAGAAGGCGCCGTGGCGGCCGACAACGGCTTTGAAGGTACGGAGCAGGATGGTCAAGTCACCCAGGAAGGACCAGTTCTCCACGTAGTAGAGATCGAGCCGAACGGTTTCGTCCCACGAGAGCAGCGACCTACCGCTGACCTGCCAGAGGCCCGTCATGCCCGGGCGGACTAGGAGCCGACGATGGGCCCGAATGTCGTAGCGCTCCACTTCGGCTGCCAGTGGAGGCCGTGGTCCCACGAGGGACATCGAACCCTCAAGAACATTGAACAACTGAGGCAGCTCATCGAGGCTGAACTTCCTCAATACTCCGCCCACTTTGGTAATGCGGGGGTCGTTCTTTAGCTTAAACAGGACCTCATTGCCTTCGTGGTTCTCGCGAAGTTCTTCAAGCCGAGCTTCGGCATCCATCACCATTGATCGGAACTTGTACATTTCGAAGCGCTGGCCAGCAGTTCCCACTCGCTCCTGACGGAAAAGAACCGGTCCCTCTGACCCGAACCGGACGAGCAGGGCTATCAGAACCAGCAATGGCGACAACGCGACAATCAGGAAGCTGGCTCCGACGATGTCCGTTGTGCGCTTTACGAAGCGCTGACCTTTTTCGAGGTTGGGAGTTGACACGTGAATCAGGGGGAGACCGGCCATCGGCTGCGTGTGGATGCGCGGTCCCGCGACATCTGTGAGCGCAGGCGCCAAAATGAGGCGGATGTTGAGGTCTGCAAGGGCCCAGCCAAGCGCTCGAATGGTTTCCGGTGCCAGTTGGGTGCTACTCGAGAGCGCTACCGCGTCCGGCTGGAATTCTTTGATATCCGCGACAATCCCGTCAGCCTCGATCGCCCTACCGACGATCGGCAGGTCCAGGCCTTCGGCAGTACTCGCGTGCGATTCGACTCCCGGGAGGTACGCCCCTACGGGAATGTAACCAGCCATGGGTTGCGCCCGAAGGGAGTCCGCAAGGTGTTGTACCCCGCTGGTGCTTCCAATCACCAACACGCGGAGCGAGCTCCTGCCCTGGGTGCGTTCAACATGGAGCAGTCGCCGCACTATGAGACGCGATAGCAACAGCATCACGAGGCCGGCCGGGAGCGCGACCCCCACGTAGCCTCTGGCCGTATCGAGTTGCAGTGCGTAGCTGACGATGGCGACCAGTCCGAAGAGAATCAGGGAGGCACTAACCACCCGCTTGTACTCCTCCGTGCCGTGGCCAAGGACAGTAGCCTCGCGGCTACCCCGCAGAGAGAGCATCACCCACCATCCGGCAGAGAGGACAAGAGACAAGACCACGTAGGGCTGTTCAGTCGCGCTAAGTCGCTCCGTCTCCGGCACACCGAATCGAACAAGCAACGCCCCGACTGTTGCCCAAAGAACAACAGCAGCGTCGACGACCGCCAACCGGCGCCCATAGCGCTGGGCCCATCCGTTACATTCTTTTATGACCGACACCAGTTCCCCATAGCCTGTGGCGCGGCGCTTGTCAGCGCCCTGCTCGTTACTCTTCCTGAGACCGTAACCCGAAAATCCGCTCGTCGAAGTCGGAGCGACTGCTCTTAGGAGAGCTCCTGGTGGTGGCTGGCGCCTCGGCCTCCGGGAGAGTCACTTTCGAATCGTAGGAGTAGTAGTTGTAGGCGTACGCGTCCGGGCCCTTGCTCGGCAACAGGTTGATGACGACGCCTAATAGCTCGGCGTTGACCATCTCAAGGTTCTGAAGCGACTTCTGGAGGTTAGGCAGATTTACCTTGGACGATCCGACGACGAGCACTACACCACCCACCTGTTGAGCGAGGACCGCGGCGTCGGTTACGGGAAGCAGGGGAGGCGCATCGATGATCACGGCGTCAAATTTCTGTTCGAGTCGCGCGATCAAATTCTTCATTGCCTCGGAACCGAGCAACTCGCTCGGGTTCGGCGGAATCTGGCCAGCCGTCAGGACGTACAGCTCGTCGGTACCCCACGGCTGCAGGAGGTCTTCGAGGTCAGCGCGCCCAATCAGGACAGTAGTGAGGCCAGCATTGCGCTCCAGTCCCAGGTACTCATTCACCCGGGGACGCCGGAGATCAGCGTCGACGAGCACTACGGACTGGCCACCCTGTGCGATGGCGAGCGCCAAGTTCGTTGCTGTAGTGCTCTTACCTTCTCCAGGCAGCGAAGACGTCACCAGCACGGACTTGGACTTATGACTTACGTGAGCGAACTGCAGGTTCGTCCGGATCTGGCGAAAGGACTCGGCTCGAGGACTTTGCGTCGGCGCCTGGGTGAGTAGAGGTTTCTTTTGCGCGTCCGCGTCGAAAGAAATCCCCCCGAGCAACGGGGCATCACTAATTCGACGCAGGTCGGATTCCCCGCGCACCTTGGTATCCAATGCTGTCCGAAGTACGGCGGCGCCAAGCCCTAGGGCAAGCCCCACAAGAAGTCCCAGCGCCAGATTCAAGAGCGTATTCGGTGCAGACGGTTGGGCGGGAGCGATGGCAGGCGTGATGACCGTGAGGTTGACGGGGGAGTTACCCCCCTCTGCCGGACTCTCGAGACCACCGACCGAATCTACGAGACTATCGGCGGTGGCCTGTGCGATTGCAGCAGCCTGGACAGGAGAGGTGTCTTCGACAGCGATTGTGATGATCACTGTATTCAGGTCAGCAGTGGCGGACACTTTATCCGCTAGCTCGGCGGAACTCATGTCGAGACCGAGCGAATCAACAACAGGCTGCAGTACCAGCGGCTCGGTCACCGTTTCTACGTACGACTGCACGCGTGCTTGCGTGAAGGTATTGCCCTGCTGCAGATCCTGCACACTGCCAGAACTTTGAGTTGCAACGAAGAGCTTCGTTTGAGCGGTGTAGGTGGGGCGAACCGCGAAGGACGCGACGGCGCCTAGTAGTAGGCCGACGACGGCGCACACAGTGATGAGCAGCCAGTTACGCCGCAGAATACGTAGGTAGTCACTCAGCTCCAAAGGAGACCTCTCTAGATGCTTGTTGGTACTGGACGCCTCAGGGGCGAAGTCAGCGGCCATGCCGATAAGCGGGGATTGCCTTGCCGAGTCTAACCGCGCAGGCTTGTCTGATTCGCGCGGTACCAGCCGACCGTGTTCTTCACGCCATCTTCCAGGCTGATTCCTGCAGTCCAACCGGCCTGAGTCAGCTTGGACACATCAAGAAGTTTCTGTGGGGTGCCGTCGGGCTTACTGGTGTCCCATTCAATGCTGCCTTCAAAGCCCACGGCAGCGGCCACGGTCTCGGCAAGTTCCTTGATTGTGACGTCCGTTCCGGTACCGACGTTGACCTGCTCGGGCCCGTCGTAGTGCTCCAAAAGGTGCAAGCATGCCGCAGCCATGTCGTCTACGTGGAGAAATTCCCGTCGAGGCGAGCCAGTTCCCCAGTTGGTCACTGTTTCGCTACCACTCCGCGCGGCTTCGTCATACCGGCGAATGAGTGCTGGCAGCACGTGGGAGCCTTCAGGCGAGAAGTTGTCGCCGGGACCGTACAAATTGGTGGGCATCGCCGAAATCCACGGGAGACCGTACTGGCGACGCACGGCCTGGATATGCATGATACCGGCGATTTTCGCGATGGCGTACGCGTCATTGGTCGGCTCAAGATGCCCCGTAAGGAGCGAGTCTTCCCGGATGGGCTGAGGCGCAAACTTGGGGTAGATACAAGAGGATCCGAGAAAAAGGACTCGCTCCACGTTATATTCCCGAGCGGCGTCAAGCACGTTCACCTGGATTTGGAGGTTCTCCGTGAGGAAGTCAACCGGGTAGGTGTTGTTCGCCATGATGCCGCCCACTTTGGCTGCCGCCAGGACTACGTACCGCGGCTTGACGGCGGCGAAATACTCGAAGACTGCCGAGCGGTTTTTCAGGTCCAACTCTCTGGATGTCTGTCCATGAAGGTCGGAGAAGCCCGCGTTCTCAAGCACGCGCCAAATGGCAGAGCCGACGAGTCCGCGGTGTCCGGCGATGTAGAACGCGGAATCGCGGTCGAGAGGACCAGGGGTGAACGTTGTTGTCACGTCAGACCTTCCAGCACTCGAGGTCGACCGAGTCGATCCAGTGGCGTCCGGAGTGCTTGAGGGCCTCGATATCAGCGTCCACCATCAGTCGGGCGAGATCGGGCGTGTGAATTGTGGCCTTCCATCCGAGCTTGTCCTGAGCCTTGGAAGCGTCACCGACCAGAGCGTCGACCTCGGTGGGGCGGAGATAGCGCTCGTCGAATTTGACATGGTCTTCCCAGTTCAAGCCCGCGTGTTCAAAAGCGATGCGTAGGAAGTCTTTCACCGTGTAGTTGCCCCCGGTGGCCAAGACGAAGTCGTCGGGCTCATCGGCCTGCAGCATCCGCCACATACCCTCGACATATTCGGCGGCGTATCCCCAGTCACGGACTGCATCGAGGTTGCCCATATATACGTGTTCCTGCTGACCAGCCTTGATGGCGGCGACGGCGCGCGTGATCTTACGCGTCACGAAAGTTTCGCCTCTGCGGGGAGACTCGTGGTTGAAGAGGATGCCATTCACCGCGTACATGCCATAGGCCTCACGATAGTTCTTCGTGATCCAGTAGCTGTAAACCTTCGCCGCGCCGTAAGGCGACCGGGGGTAAAAAGGCGTTTCCTCGTTCTGGGGAGGGGGAGTTGCGCCGAACATCTCCGACGACGACGCCTGGTAGAACTTCGTTTCAATGCCGGCGAGCCGGACCGCCTCAAGCAGGCGAACGGTACCCATCCCGGTGGTGTCCGCCGTGTGCTCGGGCTCGTCAAAGGAAACGCGCACGTGCGACTGCGCGGCAAGATTGTAGACCTCGTCGGGCCGAATATCGGCGAGCAGCGTCACAAGACGTGAACCGTCACTCAAGTCCCCGTAATGAAGGAACAGCCGTGCGGCAGGGTCATGGGGATCCACGTACAGGTGGTCTACACGAGTGGTGTTGAAGGTTGAAGCACGCCTAATGAGGCCGTGAACTTCGTAGCCCTTCTTTAGCAGGAGCTCCGCGAGATACGAGCCGTCCTGCCCGGTGATCCCGGTGATCAGTGCCTTCTTGGTCATGAATCAAGTACTTTCTGTTTGGGGACCCGGAGAACCTGGAGGATCGAGCGTACCCTCACTGGCCATGCAGCCTGCGTGGAAAGCCAGCCAGACCGCCGTACCGGAGCTGGCTTTCCGAATTCTTGCGGAAAAATTTCTCGCCCGATGTTCCGTGGCTTTCACAAACGTGGGGGCGGACACCGTCTCCTGATGACTCCCCTTAGGGAGGTTACATCAGTTGGGACCATCACAGGACCGGATCGCCCAGTCGCGATTCACAACGCAGCCCGCAGATCTGCGAACCCGGCCGTCCCACCTTCATCGACACGTACATTAGCGGTAACGCACAAGTCGCGGGTTGCTTCGATCGCCAATGCCATGTGTCAGCAACGGGTCGGAGGGCAGGGAGAACAATAAAGGTCGCAGAGGACGATTTCAGCGCAATCTCAACAACAGGTGTGAGGCAGAAGTTATGCCCTGAGGTGCATGCAGCATAAGCGGCATCAGTTCGCCAGCGTTAGCGGTGCAGTGCAAGCGTCAGGGCCTTGATCACCGACCCGGTAATCACATCAGTGTCCACCCAGCCGCGTTCCTTTGGCCAGCGGCGTGTTACTTCGCCAAGTGAAGTCCAAGGTGCTCAAGTGAGACTCACTTCATTTATACGAGGTCGAAGGCCAGTCTTGATGATGAATTCGGCGCTCCGCTCCGTAGTGCTATTTCCACGCCCATCACTTAGCAGCCTCGGCCTCCGCGGAACGAAGACGACTCCTATTAGCTTCCCTTGTCAACAGAATTGCGGTGGTTGCAATTATGATCGCCTGTAGTGCCTGCAGGACGAAGAAAACAGCTGGAAGGTTCTTCCCCGTTGCAAGCGCAACCAAACCGACGAGCAGCACGCCCGAAGAAGCTAGGCGAACCCAACCTATCGTCGCGTACCTGCCAGAAACTCTGACTTGGGCGAGCATCGGTGACCCTAAAGCGAAGATCACCGCAGAAAGAACAGCGATAACGAGAGTGAGCTTATTTGGCGTCGCCTCGATGCCGAAAACCGCAGTAATGATCATCTGCCCAACGGACAACGCAACCGTTCCCCCAACCACCGTGACTCCTACAATCGCAATCCAAAATACTCTCAGGGCGCCATCGGATTGCTGGGTCCTGGTTCGACTAAGAAGAGGAGTGAGGCTGAGAGTCAGCCCTGTAAATACAAGCGAAAGCGGGGACAGAATGGTGGACAGTGCGCGGATAGAGGCTACGTCGCTGGCTGCGCCGAAGTAGCTAATGATGTACAACGAGGCATGGGCGATTAGAACTGTCCCTGTGGCATCCACGACAAGGCTACGAGCGTTGGACCAAATCTTCGTCCGGTACCACCCTTTGTTACTTCCGAGACGCTCCCGGCCACTTCCAGCTAACGCCAAAGTTATTGAAGTTGAAACTAAGCCTGCTAGCGCCCAGTACACTAACAAGCGCTGCCAGCGCTCGGAATCGTAGTTCTGATCAAGCAACCCTGCTCCAAGCACGATCAATAGTGAGCTGACGCCCGCTGCGAGAGCGGCTGCTGGTTTCTCAAAGGCGTACGCTCTGATCCTCGAAAACTCTGCGATGAGAAGCGCGCTTGTTGCCATTCCTATGGCCCAATATTCTGCAGCGAAGGGCAAGAAAACTGCTGTCGCGAGCGCTGCAAGTCCTCCGCTAAGCACAGCGACGACTAGAGCGAGGCGGAGGTATGGTCCTCCCCGTTCTGCTGAAGGCAAAGCTAGGAGTGGCTCCGCGAGTAGTGCACGACCCAAACTAAGCAGCCCGAAGTAGACAGCAGTTACAAGTGCGAAAGCTGCAATGCTGTGCGTGCCCCCCTGGGCAGCGAAGATCACGAGTGCCAGGTTAGTGATGGCGATAAGACCTTGGTCTCCAATGCCGAGCAGACTCGTTCTCCGAGCTGGTGCGATGCCGCTCACGACAACATTCCCTTTCCAGGGTGATACCTGCTCTTCTGACCCCTATTCCTACGGGCGATAGACATCCGCTGCCGTTCCCCTCACCACGGCATGATCAGGCACCGATCTGACTACTATTGCGCCGGCGCCGATCTGCGCGCCTTTGCCGATGGTTATGCCGCCCAGGATCATCGCCCCAGCGCCTACCTCTACGTCATCCATCAACACCGGGCTTGCCCCTCCGTGTTCCCTGCTGCCTATCGTGACCGCGTGGCGAAGGGTAATATTATTTCCCAAGACTGAACCGTCGTTCACGACAAGCCCGATTCCGTGATAAATCGTCAATCCAGCCCCAACTCGAGTGCGCGGCCTGATCTCGATGCCCATCACCCACTCAACGATGAACCGATAGAGGATAACAATCGGGAGGAACGCAGCGGATCCACTATGAACTCTGGCCCAATGCGCTAAGCGAAAGGACAGACAAACGAACCTCGCCTTGGCGTCATTTGGATTGGCCCGCCAGTCGCTCTTCATAAGGTCCAGCAGTGACCGTGGGTGCTCACAAGAAGTCATGCAATAGTTCCTTCCAAGACTCGTCGAACGACGGCCGAGAGAACGTTGATCTGAACTTTTGTCGACACGCATCGGCCATCATCGCGCATCTATGCTCGTCATTCACTATCTTCTCAACGGCATGTTCAAGGGCAACTTTGTCGCCCACGGGGACGACGAATCCCTCGACTCCGTCCTGAACAATATCGCCGATTCCGCCCACGTCATATGCAACAACAGGTACTCCATGTTGTAATGCCTCTATGAGTGTTAGTGGTTGCGCTTCATATTTATAAGTGCTCGGGAAAACGAGAACTTTCGAGCGGCGAAGGATGTCCTTTTTGTCATCGCCGAATAGTGGTCCATGCAGGATTATGCTCTTGTTTTTAATGCGGGCGATTTCGGAACGCAACATCTGGGTGTAGTCCTCGTCCGCATCCGCGCCTACGAGTTCGAATGAATGTTTGTGGTCAGATGTCAGTCTCTCAGCAATATGAACGAAGTCATGCGCGCCTTTGGACGGAATGAGATTAGAGATGAACGTTATACTACTGCGCTCTGGTGCTGTCTCTCTCAGGAGCGCGAAACTTTCATCGGGGGCGCAGTTGCTGATCGTTTCAAATGTATGCTCACTCACAAAGGGTTCCAGATCCTTTGTGAGTCTTTCGGATAGAACGACAACTTTTTGCGCGCCGCGGAACATACGTCGAACAAGAATATGCCAGATCTTGCTCGAGTTTGCGAGGGCGGTGAAGCCCACCGTGTGTATGTAGAGGATTCTGGGTGTTCGATGCATACGCAGAATCTCATTTATTAGGAGATCCACAATAAACGAGCCTTTGCGGGTCGTCGCAAACAGGATCGCGACCTTGGGCTTTTTTGAGCTTGCAGTCCAAACTTCCCGCGCTAGAGCAAGTATAAGTACTAGTTTTCTACCCGTGAACCGCCCTACTTCGTCAATCGAGCGGCTGAAGCGCTTATTGACGAGCTGCACTCCTGCTCCTCCGTCGCGGAGCGATTCCAGGAGAGTTGCGGTCATAACCGTGGACCCGTGGATGGGAGGCGGAACCTGACTCACCACCAACACATGCGGTGATTCTTTACTGTGCTGCTCCAACCTAAGCTCGCCCCGACACTTCACGCTTTAGCTTCTGCTCGATGCATGCTTTAACAAACCCAATATTACCGAATAGGTAACGTTTCCAAAGTCTGCGGGGCTCGGTGATGAGCCTGAATGTCCATTCAAGACCGAGTGGGGAAAGCCAGCGCGGCGCTTCTCGCTTTGTGCCCGCGCTGAAGTCGAATGCGGCCCCGATGGCTACTGCAACAACGGGGAGCGAGCTTGCTAGCCGGGCTACCTCAAGGTCTTGCTTTGGAGTACCGAGCCCCACCCATACTACGTTCGCGCCGCTGCTTTCGATTGCACTGTCCTGGGCGGCTAATTCCTCCTGTGTCATTGACCTGAACGGAGGGCTATAGGATCCGACAATGGCCGCGTGTGGGAAGTCGCGTTTGAGATTGGACACAAGTTTCTCTAGCACATCAGGCGTAGAGCCGAGGAGGTAGTGCCTTATGTCTCCCGATTCGGCAATTCTGAAAACGTCTCTGAAGAATTCAGGCCCGCGTACTTGGTGAAGGTGCGGTGCACGATGTAGCAGGCGCGACATCCACGCCACTGGGCGTCCGTCTGCAAACACGAAGGCGGACATGTTGAGCACTTGCCGGTAGGATTCGTCTGCTCGGGCCAAGGCGATAGTGTAGGCATTCGCGAAATTGACTGCCATCCCATTTTCTTTCAGCCCCACGGCCGCCTTGATCAGGTTGTGCGGTGCCTCAGTGGCAGAGGCGAGGGTGAAGTTAATGTGACCGAGGGGCACCTTCTGAGTCATTCGAAGCCTTATCGATTAGTAGCGTGGTTGCCGAGCGGAGCGTTGAGTTTTCGCGTGGCGGAAGCTGGAGACGCCGATGAGCGTCTGGATGAGTGAGCGCGGTGGTTGCCAAGCCGCAACGTCGCTGGACATACTGTTACAGCACTGAAACGGTCTGGCGGCTTAGTTACTCATCGCGGTAGTCGGCGGGTTTTTCCGACTCGATGATAGCTGAGAACTTATTCCACAGCCGGCACCTGCTTTCATCGTAGTCATAGTACGCGGCGGTGGGGCCCATCGCCTCTGTCGGTTAACCAGACTAGCCAGTGGCTAGTTGCTTCGCGCGGCAGCCCGGCACCCGCGATTCTGTTTCCGTCTCTCGGGTCTCCTCGACTCCGCATTGGAACGGGATTGCCGCCACATGCGAGTTGTCGTGCGTACCGGTTGTGTTCACGAGAAGGCGAGCTACGAGACAAAGTGTCGTGATGTTACGAGCACCTGAGGTGAGGGCGCGGGCGTGAACCTGTCGTAGGACTAGCTTGCGTGCTGCTGAATCACGACTGCGTAAAGCTTCTCAAGCTTGCGACCTTTAGGCGACTAGGCGAGTCCTATTTTGGCAGGAGTCCTTCGTCCCAATCCGGTTGCTCTGCCTCTGTGCGGGAGAAGGCTTCGTCATCCTTTCTATTTGGTAGAAAGGGATTCAAGGCAGCGAAACCGCGGTCCTTATCTGCAGGTTTGCGTCAATCTTCCGTCGCATATCGTTCTTGGTCAAAATCTGGGCTCAGCGCCCCATCCACACTTTCAGTAGAAATTCTGCGAGCGTCCTTAGCGAGGTCCCCGTCGGTCGGCTACGCGATGTCTCTACATGGTTCGTGGGTTGTTGCCTAGAGTTCGCTCCACAGCTGCTGGTGCTCTGCCATCAGAGGGTCGCCAAGAAGATGGTCAATGTAAATCGTTTAAGCTGGATCAATCCGCCCCAGCAGGCATAACGCCTAGTCAGCGTGTAGAACAGGTCCAGTCCGCCAAGAGTCCCGTTCGCTCCTCTGGCGTAGCGCCATTCTCAATCATGGCTTTTTTACTCAGGCTCTGAGTTGGCAATTGATTCAGAGGGTGGGCGGGGGAGGGCCGAAACACCCTGAAGGCACGCCTCTGGCTTAGTGCCTATCTCTCTAGCTCTTCCCACACCCATTAGCGGGAACCCTCAGCGCCATTCTGAGGGCTCCCCAGGGTGTCTTTGGGGTAGTTGGACGTGGAAAAGAAACTGCGGGGGGATATGCCTCGCTAGGCCAGAGGTGCGATGTTTCGGGGTGGGGAGGGGCTCACTGCCACCCCTAATGAGCGCGGAGTATTAGTCGTTCCCCCGTTTGCGTTTCTATAGGTCCGCAATTTGTGCCCTGTCAGTGCTTGGTGGCGGGGCTTTTCTATGCCTTTAGGAGGCATATTATGCTTTACCAGTATGTTTCGGCCCTCGCGGCCAACGAATTGGTCCGACTGGGCTGCATGGGTCCACGGGCGGGCAACCGCGGCAATTGACCCGCAGACCCTCGCTGCGGCGTTCCGCTCTAGAAAAGGCTGCGACGCCGCAGGTATCCGCCGTAGCTACGCTACGGCGAAGCGTCTAAGTCCTGCCTGTCCTTAATTGCCTGAACAACCCGCTCTGACGTGTACTGGTGGCCGATGTCGTTAACGTGGGCGCCGTCCCCGGGGAGCAGGAACTGTGGAGAGTTTCCGCTCGTGAACCAATTTTCCAGCACAGGCTGGATCGAGAAGGCCCCTGCATCAAGGGCGCCTATTCTGATGGGCTCGGCCATGCGTTTGATCATGCTAGCCAGTGGTTGGGGAGCAGCGGGGCCAATTACTAGAACGGCGGCTCCGGGCCAGGCGGTCTTGGCCTTTTCCACTGCTTGGCGGACTGCTGCACGCAGGACGGCAGGGTCGGCCTTATCGTCGTTCAGGCCGCCCTCAAGCACGACGAGGTCCGGATTCATTCCTTCGGCAATCCAGCGGTCTAACCGGTTGACGTACTGCTTGTTGTCAGTTCCAATCGCGCCTCCGCCGGCGCCGCCCCCTCGGGTGAAGCCGGTGCCACCAATGCCATCGATCGTTCTATCCCAACCGAAATGATCAGCGGTTAGCGCCGCCCAATTGCCGTTGACCTGGTCGATGGCACCGACTCCTTGCGCCCACGAGTCACCGATGAAAAGCACCTTCGACCCGGGAGGTAGGGGGGGCATCGTTGGGCGGGATGGCGGCGCAACAGGTGCTGATGTGAACTCGCTTGCCGCTTCAGCGTTCGCCTGCACGACTTCTCGCTGGGTTACGAAGAGCCCGGTGAAACAGAGAACGACCGCGAGAACCGCGCACACCACGGCGACAATGCTGGCTCGTCTTGAGATCGACGGACGGCGCTTTTTCTTCCGGATGTACGGCAATGCTTCCTCCATGTTTGAGACCCTCCATGATTATGCCCCACCCTCTGCGCTGTCAGAGGGTGGGGCTATTTCAGTGTCCATGGAGAGAGCGGCGCCCTGGCTGGCACGGGATACCCCCATCACGGAACGCTTTGTCCCGCCCGAGTCCCTGCCGACGCCGACGGAGAGCGTGCACTGGACGACAGAGAAGGCCCCACCCATTTGGGCCGACCTGACCTATCTTGGCGGCGCGGTGCAGGGCGGCGTCGGGACCGTGTTCGTGGACGAAGACTTCACGGACGGCAAAGCCCGGAATTGGACGCTCACAGGCAGTGCCTCCCTGCGGGCAAAGGCCTGGCAGTACGCGTAACCCGCTCTCGGCGGCGATTCTTTCACACGAGGCAGCCCCAGCCATCGGCTAGGGCTGCCTCGTGTGACTGCAGAACAGCGGGGTTAGTTACTTCGCAGTGAACTGGATAATGCCCGACTGCTCTAGGTTCTCCCGTATCACTGGGGCGATGTACCTGGCGTACTCCGGTGTCATATGGCGGGCATCGAGCTTCATTACGGTGCCTTCGACAAAGCTTGGGCACCGGCCTTCATGGCAGAACCAGCCACTCGAATCCACATAGGATCCATCGAAGGCTTTCGCTAGGCCCTTCTCAACGCTCCCGAAGTTCCCCTGCACACTGCCTGCACAATCAGCGGGACTGCTCAGCCTTGTGTAGCAAGTGCTCAGGTCGTTATCGCCTGGAGGGCCCGGGAGAAATACGAACATTGTGCTGACAGTGACCTTGTCTAATTGAATCTTGGCTGAGGGACCATCTTCCACCCCGGCTATAAAAACCACATCCGGGTGAACTCGGTTGATGGCGTCAACGGTTTGATCGAGCCGCTCGCTACACTCATCAACTGGGATGCTTTCGGAGTCGACTATCGGGCAACCAAATTTCCCGTAGCTCATCAGGTTCCATCCGTCGTCCGTTCCGAGGGCGGTACGAAGTGCCTCTACGTACGTCATGCTGATCGAGTTGCCGATAGTCATCGCCGTGTGCTCGGCTTGGGGGTCACCCCACGTGCACTGAGTCTCATCCACTACGCCGTCGCTACAGGGCGCCACGTCCGGTGGGGCCTGCGGGCTCACGAGCGCCTCGTCAAGCGCGGGCCTGAGGCCCTCGGGCCACTCCGGTGTCGCGAGGGCCTTCGCCAGGTTGGCTTGGAGGGCTTCCATCTGAGGCTTCGTCGTTGCCGCAGCATCGGCAGGGATGCCGCTGATCGGCACAGGTGCCACCGCGGCAACGGAAGGTTTCGTCGGGATCAGGGATATCCAAACAGCACCCGCTGTAACTACTACGAGAAGACTGAATGCGGTCATCTTGTACGTGGCGGGCGCTATCCAAGCGCCCCTCGAACGGCGCCCGTGCCAGCCATCCTTCAGCCAGTCGGATCTCCGAATGGGATCTTCGACCAGGTGGTACGCGTAGATAGCCCCCGTCGTGAACACCAACGCCATCACTGCGTTTTGCACCGGACCGTTGCCGAACAGCGTGGTGCCGATGATGATGACCGGGAAATGCCACAGGTATAGGGAGTAAGAGACGCCCCCGATGTAGCCGCTTACCCTGTTGGTCAGCGGCGCTAGACCGCGGTGCGTGGCAGCGCCCGTGCCCGCAGCGATCACGAGGGCAGTAGAGAGCACGGGAAGAGCTGCCGAGGGGCCGGGGAACGCTGTCTCAGCATTGATGGTGAAGAGGGAGGCGATGATACCGGCAAGCCCTGCCCATGCAAGGTAGGGACGAAGCGCCGCCGGCAGACGCGGTAGCAGTGTCGACGCGCAAGCAAGAAAGGCGCCAACGCCTAGCTCCCAGGCCCGAGAAAAGGTAGAGAAGTAGGCGGTGGTCGGTGAGGTGCTTGTCTCGAAGACGGACCAGGCAAACGATGCGATTGACAGTGCCAGCATGGCGGATCCTGCGATGAGGCGAGGCCGGTCGCGGGAGTTGAATAGCCGTGCGGCGACCATGAAAAGAGCGACCATGAGCCAGGGCCAGACGATGTAGAACTGCTCTTCAACCGCCAGTGACCAATAGTGCTGAACAGGTGATTCGGGATCACCCACCGCGAAGTAGTCAGTGCCGACGATCGCTTGATGCCAGTTAGCGCCAAACAGCAAGGCCCATACCGAATCGACCAAAGTACTTTTCGCCCGAGCGTCGTTGAACACAAGGAAGGCGCCGGCAACAGTGAGAACGAGAACCAGCATCGCTGCTGGCAGGATGCGTTTGATGCGACGCCGGTAGAAGCCCGAGAACGAGATGCGACCCGTGCGCTCGTACTCCCGCAGAAGGAGCCCTGTGATCAGGAACCCGGAAAGAACAAAGAAGATGTCCACGCCTACGAAGCCGCCGCTGGGCCATCCCAGCAGGTGATCGAGGATCACCGCAATAACAGCGAGAGCTCGGAGGCCTTGAATGTCCGGGCGCAGCGCGCTTCCTGACTTTCTGCCTTTCGGGCGCGGCGATTTGGAGCGCGAGCTAGTAAGAGTAGAGACCATTTTTTCCCCATGTGTTGAAACCAATACTGACCCAATGGTACGGCGCATAAATCCGGCTTACGCCCCACCCTTACTGGGTAGGGGTGTTCTGTCGTTGGTGGCCGCTACGTTGACGGGCATGGAAAGAGCGCCGCACCCTGGCTGGCACGGAAGACCACCATCACGGGATAGGTTCATCCCACCCGAGTCTCTGCCCACACCCCCTGTGGGCGTCCACTGAACGACGGAGAAAGCCCCGCCCGTATGGGCTGACCTATCCTGGCGGCGTCGTGCAGACTGTGAAGGGCTTCGCGATGGCGTGGACGCGGGATCTCGTGCAGGTGCAGTGGGTGGAGTACTCGATGGCCCGTGAGGCTTGGGTGCCTGCCGATAAGGTTCAACGCCGGCAACTCGAGGATCGTCGGCCCCACTGAGAAGGGGGCCATCTGCCTAATACGCAGGAGTCCAGTCCGGCGAAGAGTGGGACTCTTTCGAAGTTAGCGCGATGCCGATATGAGTTCGGCGGCGCCGCGAATCATGTGTTCGCGGCGGGGCCGGCGATCATATTCATAATGATTCCCGACTCGTGTTCCAAGATTCAAGATCAGTTGCGAGGAGTCACCGTCTTGCTCCACTTGCAACGAGTCCGAATTGCCTAGCAGGACGAAAGCGTGGGAGGCAGGTATGTCACGGGAGAACTGGTGTTGCCAGGATTCGAGCTTGCCAAGAGGGACCCAGCCGTTGCGCCCGCCCTCGTGTTCCGCTCCGACGATGATGCGCCCCCATCCCCAGAGGCCGCCAAAATTATCTACCAGGAGCATGTAAGGCAAGACTGCCCATCCCCGATCCGCCTCGATCCAAGGCTTTGCCAAATCGCCCTTGAAGAAGTGCGTGATCGCAGAGGACGGCTTGTCCGACATAACCATTATTGGTTCTGTGGGTACTCCGCGGGATCCGCGAGCGTTGGCGATCTCGACCGCGGTGGATTGCACCTCGGCTATCAGCTCGACAACTACCTGGCGCTTTGGTTTGGCAGGATTGTCGGTTTCATCTTCGTCGCTCAGGTACTGCCGCAGTTCGTCTTCAATGCCCATAGCCGTGAGCCTAGTAGACAGTTCCACAAATTGACGCACGGTAGGGATAGTGGTGGTGCAGTCCGCAGATAGTCCGCAAGAAGTCCGCAAAACCCCTGCTACCGACCTACGCTAACAATCATAAAAAGCCCGGAAGCACGCGGATTACAACGCACTACAACACCACCCGAACGAGGGCTCAGAGTTCTGGATCAACTCGTTACTTGCGTTTCAGCGGTCACCGGTAGTTGTGTTCCCAGTCAATAAGGGACTTCACTGCAGGTACCAGCTCGCCCACCATCTGTTGGTACACCTCGTTAGGGCGGCGATAGGGGTCAATTACGTCATCCTGCGAGGGGTCCGACGGGTGAGCGCTACGTGCACGAGCCACCTTTGGCAGGATAGTGCGCCACCGTAGGGGACCGTCCAGAGATGAATCGCCGTCGAGAGGGGCAATCAGGCGCGCGAACTCGCGGAGGGTGAAGGTTTTGCGCAGCAGTGATGGGGCCATCTCGATCACGCGACTCCTGTGTTCGCGAGTCAGCGCCAAAACGAGATCATTGTCTCGAATGACATGTTCCTCAAGCTGGCGGGCATGGAACCCTTCAGGATCGCCGTCAAACTGTCTTACAAGACCAGCCACCTGCGCATCCATCGGGCGGTCGACTAAAGCGCCGGTGCCAGCGCTGGAAATTACGAACTCGCCCGGCGCGATGCTGGCTAAAGCTCCCTGAAGCAGTCGCTCGACCATGGGGGAGCGGCAGACGTTGCCGGTGCATACAGCGAGAATGCGGAAGGGAGTATCCGTTGTCATGGCCCAGTTCCTTTCAAGTATGCCCGACGCGGAAAGTCTGCGGCAGCAGTGCACGGAGAACTGCATACTGACCCTACCTTCCGCCGGTTCTTGTACGCACCGCAGAGTCGATCACCGCCAACCTCATGCCCGGCCGACTCCCTGATGTTCGAGTCGGCCTCCGGCCAGCATCCGTAGTCCATGACGTCGTGCCCGCTGTGAAGGTTGCTCCTACGAGCCAAACCAGCTGCCCGTGCGGGGACCTGCATTCGTTCCACTCGGTCAGCAGAAGCAATCGCCGCGGGTCCGTGCCATAGGGCACGCGCGTGGATGTCCTGGTCGGGCAGCGTGGAGGTGGTCCACAAGGATCGGGAACATCAGCGTGTTCCAGCCTGACCCGGTCGATGAGGACCACCAGCGGCGGGCTTCGTCCTTTGACGAGGTGATAGACCTTTGTGCTCAGCCGCCCGGAATCGGCCGATTTCGTGATGAGCGGGCTCGTCTCGGAGTTTCTTGAAACTCGACAGCCCCTCGTATCATTTACATGTGAGAGGGTGCCGTTGCGTGCTGATGAGCGCGGTTGATCGTGAATCCGCGCTTGCCTTTCAGCCGGCTTTCCCTGTCGGGTCCGCGTCAGCCAGCAGCGGGGCGTGCAATCTGTCGCAGATTCCATCACACTAGAAGCGGCAGTGTCGTTTCCACAGCCTTACCACGGCCCGAAGTACCGGGGCACGTCCAGCCAGGGCGCCTTCAACGGTGTTGGCAGACAATTCCTTCGAACGCCTGCCGATCGTTCTGGAACGGACGCCCGCCCCCTCCGCCGGAGGACGAGGGCAGCAATGGACGAAACCGAACCCACCCGGCATCCGTCAGAACAGCGTCACGTGGCACTCACGTATGGTTCCGCACCCCATCCCGCACCATCAGGAAACAAGCCGTAGCTGCAACGATGGGATTGGGAGCCAGCTCGAGCTGAGGTGCTTGTTGCATGGGGGAGGGTACCCGCCCGTAACGGGATAGCCCGCCTCATGAAGGGTAGGCGCTAAGCGCAAGCCGGATCTTCTTCGAGTTTTCTTAGCCCGCGGGGATGTAGCACGCCGGCTTCGTACCGAGCCCGGCGGAAGTGCGAAATTCCGACTCAAGAAGTACGCAAGTTGCTTGTGTGGCAGGTAAGTCGACTTAGGATAACCAAGATGGTCTCACTTGGTGGTTCGGCGTTGACGAACAAGAGTAACGTGACCGCTGGCGGTCGTTTCGTCTGGGCGGATGTAATAAAGGGCGTCTGTATCGTCTTGGTGGTCCTCGTTCACGTGACCAACAAGCAATATCCTGCTGTCTCCGGGCCAGAATCGGTGCACGCTTTCTGGGATGTCCTGAGTCGCGGGCTAAATCCTGTACGGATGCCTCTCTTCTTCCTCATGTCCGGGTTTCTCGCTGCCCCGTCGATAAACAGGCCTTGGAGCAAAGTCCTGCAGCGGAGAGTAGCGCAGCCCTACTACCTCTACGTGGTTTGGCTGGTGCTATCCGGTGCGTTTTATGCGGCCCTAGCCGCACCCGTAGATGGCATGGGTGCGGCTAGCCTTTCAGGCGTCCTGCGAAGCCTCGCGTTCCCCTCGTCAAGCCTCTGGTACCTGTATGCATTAGGCGCCTACTTCCTCTTCGCGAAAGCCTTAGCAGGCCTGCCTCGACCCGCAAGCATGGCAATCGCGGTGTCTTTAGCGGTTGTTGCCTCGATGTGGCCACTGACCGTCCAATTGGGAGTCGTGGGCAACTTCGTCTTCTTCGTGATTGGCGCATACTTTCCCCGACTGGTTGAAGCAACCGCTGACCGAGCATGTCCGTCCCGCGCTCTCATAGCCGCTTGCCTCTACCTGGGAGTCGTCGGACTCTACGTGGCGGGTGCTGACGATATTGCGGGAGTAAGGCCGGCCGCTGCTGCCGTCGCAACGTGGGGTGGAGTGACCGTTGTAGCAGTCCTCGCTCGTTTTTCGTGGTTGGCTAAAGTAGGGCAGTTCGTTGGAAGGAACACTCTGCCTGTCTATGTTCTGCATCTCCCGCTCCTGGCGTTACTTAGCCATTCGATCGCACTCCAGTCTGACGGAGGATGGCTTCCTTACCTCTTTGCCACCCTCTATCCTGTTGTTACTACGGTCGCACTTGTGATCGCATCACTCGGGCTGCGGCGATTCTCCACCATGATCGGGTTCGGGTGGTTGTTCTCCATGCCTGGAGACCACCTTCGGCCGCGGAAATAGCAGGGAATCCGGAACACCTGGTTTCGAGTAGATTCCGTGGGTAACGGCCAGTCACGACGCGGAATTTTGACCTCGACGGTCTGGCGCGAGGAGATCACCGCCCATCCATGGTCCCATTGTCGGAAGCTAGCTGGCAGGCTCGAAGCTTTAGACGCGGCTACCGTTGCTAGGATGAGCGGATGGAGGGGACTCAGGTGGCAGTCGCGAAAGAAAGACCGAGCAGAACAATTTTAGGGGCGCTGGCAGTCGCGGTCCTACTGGGGGGGACTAGGTGGGGATCCTACATTGGGTCTCCGCCGTTGTTCATTGCAGACGTCCTGATCGCTTTAGCCGTGATGGACGCAGTCCTCGGGCAGAAGGTTCACGGTAGGCAAACCCCCAGCGCGAAGATGCGTTCGGGCCCGCCAGTTGTTTTCATAGCGTTCTTCAGTTACCTGCTGCTTCGAGCGATGCTCTCCACCGAATACGTTTTCACCTTCGTGTGGCTCCGTGATTACGTTCCATTCCTGTATTCGGGTCTTGCATTCCTTTCCGCTTGGTCCCTAGCCCGCGCTAATGGCCCGAGTCGTGCCAAAACGATGAAACTCATCTGGGCGGCGCTGATTTTCCATCTGCTATGGACCTCGACCGTACGACTTGGGGGGCTCGCAGAATCAGCATTTCCCCAGCTTCCAGGGTCGGGAGTGAACCTGTTCTCGGTCCGCCCTGACATCGACATGGCCGTCCTGTCCGTCACAGCGGCTCTTCTCTTACGCAGGCTCATTCTCGGCGAGAATAAGTTTTGGGGTGCTGTGGCGTTGGCACTGACGCTCGTCACCACGTTGGGATTCCACTCCCGGGCCGGCCTCATGTCCCTGGCGTTGGCGCTGTTGGCGGCATACGTTGTGTCCTATGCTTCGGCTCCCAAAGACGGGAATAAGCGTGTCCTGATGGTGCTCGCGTTCCCTGTCATACTCGCTGTCGGTGTCGCCGCGATCGCGCAAACCACGCCAGGTGAAAGGCTCATTGCCAGCGTATTCAACACGCACACAGGTGGGGAGAACGAACTCAACGCCCAGGGCACGGAGCGCGCTCGTCAATTCGCGTGGTCTGGTGTCGCCGACTGGACGTTCGAGAACGACTTGCGCGGTGTGTTCGGGTCCGGGTTCGGCAACAACTTCCTCGAGGAGGCCGGTGTTCTCGCCTATTTGGAGGGAACGACCTACGACAACGTTCGGAGCCCGCACAACTGGTTGGTTGGCGTCTTGGCCCGGACCGGCGTAGTCGGTGTGGCATTGGCGCTCGTGGTGCTCGCTTCAGTGGTGCGACTAGTCGCCCGGAACCGAGGACGCGTTGGTGGGGACGAGCTGATGAGTACGGCGTCGTTCATCTTCCTCGCCACACTTCCTATTGCCATGTTTGGGGTTGTCCTGGAGGCGCCCTTCGGTGCTATCCCATTTTGGTGGGCGGTGGGCATCCTGCACACTATGAGGGGCGCCAGTCCCGAGGTCAGCTCTGGTTTGGGGTCACGCATAGTTCGAGCGAAAGCGCCGCACCTAAGCGCGCGGCACCTGGGATCGTCAGCAAAATGAGCGTAAAGAAGTTTGCATCGCGGTAGCCGCGCTCGTCCAGACAGCGGCCATAAGGAGCACCGCCCCGAGGAAGGCCAGACTGGTTACCTCCTCCTTCTTCACGGGGACCGCCCAGCAGTCATCCTTGCTGGTCACCCTGAAGTTTCTGAATGGCGTCTATCAGACGTTCGGAAGTGTACTGGTGACTTTCGTCATTAACATGAGCTCCATCCGCAGGGATAAGGAATGCCTCTGAGTTTTCCTCGGTGAACCATCCCAGTAGTGCTGGTTGGATTGAGAACGCCCCTGCGTCGATTGCGCCCAACCTTATCGGTTCCGCGATCCGCTTCACCATGTCAGCCAGCGGTTGGGGAGCGGCGGGCCCGATTACTAGAATCGACGACTCTGGCCACGCACCCCTAGCTTTTGTCACGGCATCTCGGACGGCGGCTTGCAGGTTAGAGGGTTCAACATCGTCATCGTTCAAACCACCCTCAAGTACAACAAGATCCTGTTCCATTCCTTGATCAATCCAACGATCTAGTCGGTTTGAACACCGATTGTCGTCAGTTCCAGAGGCGCCGCGTGCAGTAAACCCAGTCCCACCCATGCCGTCGATCGTTCTATCCCAGCCGAAATAATCAGCGGTCAGCGCCGCCCAATTGCCGTCGACCTGGTCGACGGCACCGACCCCTTGCGCCCACGAGTCGCCAATGAAAAGCACCTTCGACTCGGGAGGTAGCGGTGGCATCGTCAGGTGGGATGGTAGCGCAAGAGGTGCTGTTGTGTACTCGTTTGCTGCTTCCGCGTTCGACTGCAGCGTTTCTCGCTTCCCCAGGTAGAGCCCGGTTAAGCAGAGAACAGCTGCTAGCACTGCACAGCTTACGGCGACGATACTCGCCCGTTTCGATATCGACGGGCGACGTTTCTTCTTTCGGATGCACGGCATTGCTTCCCCACTTTCCGAGACCTTTACCGATTATGCCCCTCCCGCTCGCCCGCCCGTCATGAATCGGGCTCGGTACAGGGGCTGCTTCGCATTTCAATCGCGGGAACTCGATCGCAATGGTTCGTAGAGCAATCGACTGGTGCGGCATCAGACCTGTCGATAAGAGCTGCACCGCCTCCCTGTAATCTTTGGACTGGCTCGCGGCTCAGACGCAGCGATGTGGAATCGCCCGATACTTCAGTCGAGTTCGTCCGCCAGACAGCAACAAGTCCCCATAAAACCGTTGATTCTCCAACTGCGACGTTGTGCAACTCAAGGAGTCCGCTAGGGGCCGGAAGACGTCGTCAAGTAGCCGAAGGCCCGGCAATCACTTGCCCTTCCCCTGCAGAGTGCCCAGGCGGAGGAGTGAACACGTGCACGCTGGCGGGCATGTTCGGGCTCAACTTCAGGTGACCAGTGGCGAGAACTTCTGCCAGCAACTTGGGGAGGGTGGCTTGAAGAAGTGAGTCCGACCCGCCTGTAGTTTGTCGATCTTGTGAGGATCTCTTTGTCCTATCGCGAGTGACCGAATCCTGAACAACTCTAGGCAGGTGCGGATGGACCTTAATAACTAGAGGATGAAAGCCTTACCTGCCGGTGAACCAGCGAGAGGAATTGCGTTGGGAACGCAGTAGTAGCCACGCAAGGACGGTTCCCGTCATTGCCCCGGTGGTGTTCGCCAGCACGTCGTACGGTGTGGCGAAGCGCTGCGGAAGCAGAACGAGTTGCGTGACCTCGATGAGGGCGGAGAGGGCGAACCCCGCTACCGGGCCCCACCACCGCCAGCGGTGCGGGGCGAGGATGAACCAGAACAGACCGAGCGGGACGAACATCAGGACGTTGGAGGTGAACTCCACGACGTTGTACGTGATGAACGCCGGAAACCCGTGCCGGTGCAGGAATCCCAGTCCACGCCGCAGGATGCCGGCCGCCTCATGGTCCACCGGCGTCGGCCACAGGACGATGAACGCGACGGCGACCAGCCAGACGGCACACAGGCCCCCGGTCACTGTCTTGTACCTGCGGGAGGGCAGCGGCGCAGTGGTCAGGGGGAATCCTTCGAGGAACGGGCCGGACGGCTGATGGGTGCCCCCATTATCACCGACCCCGCTGAGGGAGAGCCGACGGCGCGCAGTCCTGTACCATTGAACGCGATGCCTAGGCGAGGGAGCGGGCCGGATTGCAGGAATTCCGGCCGTACTCCGTGATCGACGGTGGCTAGCGACTCAACTGGTTTCTAGACGACTGCCCTCCTCGCGTGTTCCTTCCGCCCCGGCAACGTCCCAGTGCTCCCGCAAACAGCGCCGAGCCGCAACGTCCAGGAGAAACCATGTCCGAGCAGAAGCTCGCAGCACACGTCCGCACCGAGTTCGGCAAGGGCTCGGCCCGCCAGGCCCGCCGCGCCAACATGATCCCCGCCGTCGTGTACGGCCACGGTGCAGACCCCATCCACGTCCTGCTGCCCGCCAAGGCCACCACGCTGGCAGTGCGCACCCCCAACGCCCTGCTCACGCTGGACATCGAGGGCGAGAACCACCTTGCCCTCGTCAAGGACATCCAGCGCAACCCCCTCAAGCAGATCGTCGAGCACCTCGACCTCCTGACCGTCCGCCGCGGCGAGAAGGTCCAGGTCGACGTCGCGATCCACGTCGAGGGCGAGCCCGCAGCGGACGTCGTCGCCAACCTCGAGGCCAACACGGTCCTCGTCGAGGCCGACGCGACCGCTCTTCCCGAGACCCTCACGGTCAGCATCGAGGGCCGCGAGGTCGGACAGCACGTCCACGCCTCCGACATCGTGCTCCCCGCGGGCGTCCTCCTCCTCGTGGACGCGGACACCCTCATCGTCAACCTCTCCGGTGAGAGCGATCAGGACCTCGGCGAGGCTCCCGAGTCCGACGCCGACACCGAAGGCACCTCCGAAGGCGCGACGGCAGCCCACGCTGACGCCGACGCCGTCATCACCGACGCCGACGAGCAGTAAGCAGGCTCCGCACGGTGTCTGACACCTGGCTCGTAGCCGGGCTCGGGAATCCCGGGCCCGGCTACAGCGGCAACCGCCACAACGTGGGCCAGATGGTGCTGGACCTCCTCGCCGACCGCCTCCGCGGCCGGTTCACCTCGTCGAAGGCCCAGGCCGTCACGCTCGAGGGACGGCTCGGCATCGGAGGACCGCGGGTGGTCCTGGCCAAGCCGCTCACCTACATGAACACGACGGGTGGCCCCGTCTCGACGCTCGCCCGTTTCCATGACGTGGCGCCCGACCACGTCATCGCCGTCCACGACGAGATCGACATCCCCTTCAACACCCTCAAGCTCAAGCTCGGCGGGGGAGAAGGCGGCCACAACGGGCTGCGGGACATCAGCAAGGCCCTCGGCACCAAGGACTACTACCGCGTGCGGGTCGGCGTCGGACGCCCTCCCGGCCGCCAGGATCCCGCCGACTTCGTGCTGAAGGACTTCGGCACGGTCGAGAAGAAGGAACTCCCGTTCCTGCTCGACGACGCCGCCGACGCCGTGGAACAGCTCATCACCGAGGGGCTCGTATCAGCCCAGCAGCGCTTCCACGCCCCCGCCTAGCCAGTTCAAGTTCGGGCTAACCGTACTTTTGGATGAAGCGTGCCCAGCGCGATCCTTCAAATCGACGGTCCTACGCGCTTTCAACATAACGATCGGCGGTCCCAAGACGGATTGTCAGAGGTTGCTTGGGTGCTAAGACATGCTCTGCGCCGAGCCACAGCACGTGCCGCCGAATAGCGAGCGCCTGTTTATGGGACCAGTTTAGAGCCGTATCCAGGCCGGCAATGCAAGACATCAGGCGAGGTCCGGCCTAAAGAGGAGCGTCAAGCTAGTTTGTCTGGTGGTACGACATTGGGCGTGCTCGGCGTCGACTGTACTAAATGCCACCTTTGCTTGTACTCAGTTCCCTAAAACTGGATGCAGTACGTTTCCGCGTCGGGAAACAGACGGCCCTGGCAGGATTATCGCGAACAAGTTAATCGCGCTTCCGTCGAGGTGGCCCTCGTTCAACCCCACGGCGGCGCCGGAGAGGACGACGCCGAGAATGATCAGCGTCAGCGGCTTGTCCTTCTTCAAGTAATCAATCAGGCCATCGAGTATGGTGGGCCACTGTACCTGGAGGAACGAAGTGTTTCGCATACGTCCACCATCGAGCCGGTTGGAGGCCTAACCCTCGACGCCGTGCGGTTCTTCCGCAGGACTGATGCTATGTATCGACGCGGAACATTCACAGAATGCTGGATCGTACATTGGGGTATCGCGGTGGTAACTCGCGCACCTGATCTTCGCTGGCTGTAGCCCAAAGGTTGCACGGGTCCAGGTACTAACGGCGCCCGGGAATCGTCCGTCGCCCTGATGCCCGCACATGCGGCAACGTTCATCACCATCGTCCGCATCATGGATCGGTTCAATAGGTGTTGTTGAGTTGACGTGCGGCAGCGGGCGACCAGACCAGGCAGTGAGCATGCTCTACATGCTTGCGGGGTGAATGTGGTTAGGCGACCGTGGTCGCTACTGCTCTGTCGCCTATGACCACTCGGGTTTGAGTGATTTCCTACGTGTGGGATAAATCCGGCTTAGCGCATGCAGTAGCGACCCATCCTCCGTGGCTCGCACCGCTCGTAACTCCCGCGTCAACATGAAGTCCGTTTCGGGTAAGGTCCTGGCCTCAGTCGCCCTGCTGCGCGTCGTGCCTCGGTTGCCGGCCTCGGCACCTATGGTTCCTTCACGTCGACGACCTCCGCCAGCGTGCGGGTCGGCGTCGGACGCCCTCCCGGCCGCCAGGATCCCGCAGACTTCGTGCTGAAGGACTTCGGCACGGTCGAGAAGAAGGAACTCCCGTTCCTGCTCGACGACGCCGCCGACGCCGTGGAACAGCTCATCACCGAGGGGCTCGTATCAGCCCAGCAGCGCTTCCACGC
>NZ_NFSC01000003.1 GCF_002157505.1 Arthrobacter agilis | reverse complement strand
AATGGGACCGGGCGTTTCCCCCACGCTATGACCGCCGTAACCCTTGCTACCTGACGCGCCTCCTGTCCCCGGGTTCGGGGGGGGTGGTGCCGGCAAATCTGTGGGTTACATCCGTCGTGCTGGATGTAAAGGGGCTCTGTTCAGCCCGATCTTCAATTATGGTGCCGATCCCCGTACCAGTCCCCCTGCAGGTTCCTGGTGGGGATCCTGGGGTTTCCGGTGGTAGTTCGGTGGTTCCGTTGTTGGTTGGGAACCGCATAGTGGACGCGTAGCATGTGTGATCTTCACCCTCCCCTTGGGTGTCACTGGTGTCCTGGTTGCCCAGGGGTCCCGGTGACGGGGTGGGTGTGTGGTGTAAGTTATCGGCTTATTAGTACCGGTCAGCTTCACAGGTCTTTGGTCCCTGCTTCCACATCCGGCCTATCAACCCAGTGGTCTGGCTGGGGGCCTCTCACACTCGAGGTG
>NZ_NFSC01000029.1 GCF_002157505.1 Arthrobacter agilis | reverse complement strand
GCGAGCCATAAACCCATGTTGAGCACCGGTGCCCACAGGGCGAGGGTCACCGGGTCGAGTCCGGTCGCCCCGAGCACCGTCGCCAGGAGGGCGAAGAAACCCGGCCAGTTGAAGTACGCGTCGATGGTCGGGTCGATCCCCTGGGTGCGCGCGAGGGCGTCGGCGATGCCGAGGTGACGGAAGGAGACTTCCCCCCGCGGTACGTCCGTCACGAAGGCTGCGGTCCCGAAGAGCACGAGCACGAGCACCACCAGGAGCCAGATCATGACCGGGCGACGCGCCGGGCCGGCGGCATCCCCCCGCAACGCCACGACGAAGGCGACGTTCAGCAGCAGGACCCCCACCCAGAACGGGTAGGGCAGCACGGCGACGAGCCCCAGGTCGCTGTTCACGGGCACAGCCACCGTGGAGGCGGCCCCCACCGCGAGTGCCAGCGCCACGACGCCGGCCAGCACACACACCACGTCGCGCGGCTTCCAGCGTCCGGCGGTGCGGCTGCTGGCCACATCCAGCGTGCTGGTCGTCATCGTGCCTCCTTCGTCAGACGGTGGAGGACGGCGATCAGTCGGAGACCGATCGCCACGGCCCCGATGGAGAGCACCACGAGCCACGCCAGGGCCATCGCCGTGGCGCCCCTGTCGGCGGCCCACACTGCTGCGGTGCAGAGGGCGATGCCGAGCACGAGGCCGACCGCGATCGCCTCCGCGTACCGACCGCGGGCCCGGCACACGGCGTTGTAGGACTGCAGCACCGCGTACGCCACCACTCCGGCCGCCAACCATCGCAGGGCGCCGGCGGACGAGTCCGCGTACCGCTCCCCCAGCAGGGTGAGCAGCGGGTGGGCGAAGAGCATGAGGACGACGGAAGCCAGGCCTCCTACCGCGAGCGACCACCGGAGACTCGCCCAGGTGGTCGACACCAGGCGGCTCGGTTCGCGGACTCCCTCCGAGAACTGGACGATGCCCATCAGCATCGGGGCGGTGTAGGCAGCCCAGGCCATCATCCATGCGGGATACCAGTAGGCAGCGGCCTCCGGCGCCACCATGTGTGCAAGCAGCAGCGGCAGCACCAGCCCGGGGAGGCGCTCGGTGAGGGTGAGGAGCTGGTTCGGGATGCCGAGCGACAGCAGTGGGAGGCCTCGCGCGGAGCGGAAGGACGGTCGCGGCCGGTAACCGACCAGCCGTCGCAGCTGGACCGCACCGACGGCGCACGCCGTGATCGATCCAAGCGCCCAGCAAGCCATCAGCACGTCGGCGTATGCACCCTGCGCCTGCCACGCGACGAGCGCCGCGGCCGCAAGGGAGACCCCGCCGCCCAGGATGTACCTCGCGGTAGCGGTAGCACCTCGACCCAACGCCACGAGCGCCTGGTCCAGGACGATGGCGACGGTACCGGCGACGGCAGCCACGAGAAACGTGAGCCAGAAGAGCACAGATTCCGAGGACGTGTCCGGTGCCAGGGCGGACTGCAGCACGAGGTAGCCAAGGGCCAGCGCGGTGCCGGCCAGCCCCACGATGGCGAACGCCCCATCCAGCACCCGCGCGGGCGGCTCCCCTCGGCCCACCGCGACGATCACGGCGGACCCGGCGCCCAGCACGGCCAGCTGCGTGCAGATCATCACCGCCGATACCGCGGCCGCGGTAAGACCGATCTCACGATCCGCCGTGGCATGGGCAGCCACGACCCAGAAGGCGAAACCCGAGCCTGTCTGGGCGACCTTGCCCACGATGAGGCCGAGCGAGCTGCGCAGGGCGGAATGGCGGACGATCGCCGCATCCGCTACTGCGGTCCCCCGCCTAGCCCTCACGGCGCGAGACTCCCCTCGCCAGGCCCGCATAGTTGTACCAGCAGAAAGCGACGTAGTAGCGCAGCCACCGCGGCTGACCTGCGACCAGGCTCAGGGCGCTACCGCGGACTGCTGCGGCGGCCGGCAGCAGCGCCAGCCTCGCCCCGCGCCAGCCGTGCTTCCGGATCATGCGGCCCAGTCCCGTTCCGTCCATGAGGAACTGGTCGAGCGCGAAGTCGAAGTCGTCTGCAGCGAAACGATGTTCGACCATGACCCGGTCCGACACCGCAGTTCGCAGCCCCGACTCCCTCATCCGCCAGCGCAGCTCGATGTCCTCCCCCGATTTGAAGGAGTCGTCGAACCCCATGCCCAGCATCAGGTCCCGGTCGACGAGCGTCGCCACCAGCCCGAACCAGTTCCGGCTGCGGCCGGTGCGGTGGTGATGCGCCAGCGCCTGTCCCCAGTAGCCCGGTCCGGCGACACTCTCCAGACCGGCCTGGAGGGCGTCGTAGTTGCCCTCGACCAGCTCCGTGAGCAGGTCGGCGACCCCCGTGGGCCCGAAGACGACGTCGGCGTCACAGAGGAGGACCCAACGGGTGGTGCTGCTCTGCACGCCGAGCGTTCGCGCCCATGGCAGACCGCGGCCCTCGTCGCTCAGGACCCGGGCCCCGGCCGCGCGGGCGAGCTCGACGGTGCGGTCCGTGGACAATCCGTCCACCAGGATGATCTCGGCGACACCGGACGCCCGCAGGGCCTCCAGGCAGCGCGGAAGCAGTTGCTCGGCGTTGCGGGCCGGAACGACCGCAGTGACCTCGGCAGGGCTGTGACCCACGGTGTCCCCCTCAGACCTGCTCGAGGACCGACGGCAGCAGCTCCTCGAGGTACCGGACGATGTCGTCCGACGCCTCGTCGGCGGAGTACGCGGAGGGCACCTGCAGCAGGTGGCAGGGTCGTCCGTCGAGCGCCTTGCTCAGCACGTCCCCCTTGGCCGCGAAGTGCTCGCGCCACGGGACGACGGACGTAGCCGCCAGGCCGGTGACAACCTGCTGCGAGAAGCCTGCCATCTCGATGTGGAAGTTGCCGATCATGCGGTCGACCATCCACTCCTTCGACTTCTCGACGAGCCGGGACCGGGTGCCCTCGAAGCGCTCGATGTAGATGACGGCCGCGAGTGGGGCCGAGGTCGTCACTTCCTGCCCCGGGAACGCGGTTGCCGGCTCGACCATGCGGTGCTCGGGTGACCAGCGTCGGGAGAAGTCCGCGAGGCGCGGATACCGGATGACGTACGGATGCACCACCGTGGTGAGACGGCCGACGCTCTGGGAGAGCTGTGACGGGACGAGGGGCTTCCGGACACCTTCGAACAGATGCGGGTAAATGGTCCGGTGGTGCGGCTTGATGAACATCGGCTTCGCGTAGCCGAGCAGCCTGGCGTCCTCGGAGAGGAAGGCCCAGTCGTCGCCGATGAACGACCATCCCTCGCGTCGCATCAGCTTGGCGGCGGTGCTCGTCTTGCCGGTCCCTCCGGCGGCGGGAAGCGCGATCGCGTGACCCCGGTATGCCATCGTCGCCGCGTGGATCATGCCGGCTCCCCGACTGACCATGGCGGCATCGAGAACAGGGACCACGGAAGTCAGCAGCTCTCCCGGCCCGTGGATGCGCCACTGCTCTGCGTCCCTCACGATCTGGACCCGATCGTCCTGGAAACGAACGCTGTTCTCCGTGTACGCGAGCTCGTGCTCGAGCAGGCCGGCCTCGGGCATCGGCTCCGGTCGGGCATCGACGACGATGTCGGCCGGCCGTTCCGTGTCGGTGGCGAAGCACGCCAACATGCTCTTGAGCTGCATCGCTGCCGGCGCTTGTGCGTCGACGCGGATCGTGACGCGGCCGTGGATGTCGAAATACAGTGCCTCGGTCTGCGAGGTGCGCATGGTCGTCCCCTGTCTGGATGTGGTGTAGATCGGATTGTCGTGCTGGTGGGCGGTGTCAGCCGGGTCAGGTCAGGCCACGCTTATCACTGGAAGAACGCTTGTCGGATCGGTGGGCGTTCGCGGGAAGGTCACGTTGGCGTAGGCGTACTTCACGCGGCGCAGCGCCTCGGGACGTGCGCCGGCAGTGGGGGCCTCCCAGAGGAGGCACTCATGGGCCATCGTCCCCAGCACCCGCCAGCCGTCCCTGAAAGTCTGGAGGTTCGACGCTCCCGAGATGCGGTCCAGTTCGAAGCTGGGGACCTCGGCAATCCTGAGGCCCGCCCTCGCGGCCCTGACGATCAGCTCCGTCTCGATCTCGAATCCGTCGGATTCCAGCTGCAGGACTTCCAGGCACTCCCGCCGGAACGCGATGTAGCCGTAGCAGAGATCCGAGTAGTTGCTGTGCAGGACCGCGTTGGCCAGCCCGGTCAGCGCACGGTTCCCTGCACGCCGCAGCCACGTCAGGTCCTCCGACCCTCCGCCGGTGACGTACCGGGAACCCTTGACGAAGTCGTAGTCGTGCTGAAGTGGAGAGACGAACCAGCCGATCTCCTGGGGATCCATGCTTCCATCAGCGTCCAGCATGACGATGATGTCGCCCGTTGCTGCAGCAAATCCTGACCGTAGCGCGACACCCTTGCCCTTGCGCAGTTCATTGACCACGACGATATCGCTGCGCAGTGCCTGCGCCACCCCGACGGTATTGTCCGTGGAACGACCGTCGACAATCACGACCTCGTCCACGTACAAAGGCATACGCCGAAGGACCCAAGGGATATTTTTGGCCTCGTTCAAAGTTGGAATTACGACGCTTATCGACGCTCTCACCGGCGCTGCCGCGGGCTTGGAGAACGAGATCGAGGGCTGGATGGAAATAGACAAATGCCTCACCACTTCATGGCGTGTAGATTACTTTGGCCGCTGGGACGCCCTGATGTGGGAGCCAGTGACCCCCGAGCATATAGTCGACCAACCCGGCTAAACACCAGTAGCGGGTACTCGCTTTTATATCGCTTCCTACTTGGGGAATTCCCGTGTAGCGCAAAGGCTAGGGGTGGAGGAGTAACGCGGAGTGACCTGTTAGGTACAGAGGGGGGATTGTCCCGTAAGCGCGTTAGGTAGAGGGGGTACCCCGCCGTGAGAGCACAGTGCTCCCGCTTCGTGCCTCGGGTTGATCGAAGAAAGCCGGCGCCCTAGCTCCAGGGGGTCCGGGGGCGAGGCCTCCGCGAGCCGTCCAGCACCAGATCGAGCCGCTCGTCGAAGAAGCAGACGTGCCCGGCCAGTGCCGAGGCGTCGCCGAACGGCTCCGCGTAGGTCCACGCCAGGTCGCGGTGCACCTGTCCCAGGAGGTTCAGGGACCAGTACTTCGCCCTGCCCTTGTACGGGCAGATGGTCCGGGTCGGGCTGGGAACCAGAGGCACCTGGACGTCCTCCGGATGGAAGTAGTAGCGCACAGGAAGCATCGTCTCGAAGGCGAGGAGCGGACGGTTCGAGGCGGCCAGCGTCTGCCCGTCGAGTTGGATCTCGACGACCTGCGAGCTGCTCCGGACATCGACCCGCCAATAGGGGTCGCGCGGGTGGCCGATCGCCTCGTCGTCCTCTTCGAGCCAGGTGTCGAGGGAGTCGAAGCCGAACACGATGTAGCCCCGGAGGTCGGGATCGTCAGGCCGGAAGGCCTCCGCCGCCCGGGCGCTTCCGGGCATCCGCGCCTCCAGCGGGATGCCGGCACCGCTGTGGATCCTGAACGGGACGGTCGGAGGGAGGATCGGTCCGTTCATGGCGACGTCCGGGAGCCCGTCACCGGGGGCCCAGGCCGCACCCTCAGCGGCCTGGGACAGCTCGACGAGGTCACCTGCAATGTCCCCGGCAGGCACAGCGTAGGACGGTAGCACCCGCCGTGGTTCCCAGGCCAGGACTGCGCGCCTGCTGTCGAGGAGTGTCTCACCGTCGAGTATGCCGCGGATGCGTTTTCCGGTCGGTTCGAACCGCCACTCACCCACCTGCTGCCCGAGGAGATCCCTGATCCGGATACCCATGCGATCCACCACCTTAGGGAGCGATCATGCCTTGCCCGGAACCGGCAAGCAGCTGCATGTCAGCCTACGCCGGGCGGGCCGCTCTGAGCCTGCCGCGCGTGGTTTTCTGGTCGCCGTATGCGAGGCACCCGAGAGGCACGGCCGACACCACTCCATCGCTGCCGGCCCGGCACTAGTGCTTGCGCGTCAGCCACTTCCAGTGCGCCAGCGTGCGCAGGCGGGTCAGCAGAACCCGCGACTGCTCGGGACCGTACGGCAGGATGGGGATGGCCTTCGTCACGTCCAGGGACGCCTCATCCATCGCCAGGCGGGTCACGCGGACGGCGGTGCGCATCTTGTTCATCTGCGTGATGACCTCGGCCACCGCCACGGGCTCGCCGTGTCCGGGCACGAAGACGTCGTAGAGGTCCTCCAGCGCCACCATCTTGCCGAGCGTCCGCACCCATTCGGTGGGGAACGAGTCCTCGAACGCCGGGTCGGCCCCCTCCTCGACGAGGTCCCCCGTGAAGAGGACGTTGCCCGCTCCGACCAGGAGGTCGTGGTCGGTGTGGCCCCGGCCGAGGTGGAACAGGGTCACGGATACGCCGCCGAGGTCGAGGTCCACGGGTGTGCCCTCGACCAGGCGGTTGGCAGGCAGGACGTCCGTCTGGGCGCCGTCGCCCGCGCCCATGGCGGGCTCGACGGCGGCCACCAGGGTCCGCTGCTCCTCACCGGTCTCTGCCTGCACGGTACTGCAGCGCGACGTCGCCCAGAACTCCTCGACGCCCTGCGAGGCGAAGTAGCTGTTGCCGAAGAAGTGGTCGGCATGGGCGTGCGTGTTCACGACGATCAGCGGCAGCCCGGTGATGTCCCGCACGTGCGCGAACACCTCGGCGGCACCGAGGGGGCCGGCACCGGTGTCGACAACGAGTGCCCGGTCCGTCCCGACGACGAGTCCGACGTTCATCCGGAAACCGGCGGTGCGCAGCACGTGGATGCCCTGCCCCACCTCCCGCCAGGGGCTGAGGGTTTCGGCGGCGGGGACAACGGTGGTCATGGGATCCTCTCGGTGGCGGCAGGACTACCAGTCTAGGCGGGCGTGCGTCCGATACCTCGGGGGGCCGGGCGGGACCTGCGCCGGGCCGGGATCACCCGGCCACGGCCTCCCTCATCCGACGGGGACGCTCGGGGATACGGAACAGCGGCAGCGCGACATTGACCAGCGGCCCGATGAGGAGTGCGAAGGCCACGGTTCCAAGGCCCACCGATCCTCCGAGCAGCCAGCCGAGCAGCAGGACAGTGCCCTCGATCGCGGTGCGCACGAGCCAGATCGGCAGGCCGAAGCGGTCGTGGAGACCGGTCATGAGGCCGTCGCGGGGCCCTGGGCCGAGCCGCGCACCGATGTAGAGTCCGCTTGCGGTGGCCAGCAGCACCAGTCCACCCGTGAACAGCAGGATCCGCGCCCACAGCGGACCCGGCTCGGCCAGGAGCGCCAGGCCCACCTCGGCGCTCGGTCCCACGAGCAGCGCGTTCAGGATGGTCCCGATGCCCGGGCGCTGCCGGAGCGGTATCCAGAGGAGCAGGACGATCAAGCCGATGATGTTGGTCATGAAACCAAAGGGAATCCCGGTCCGGAGGGAGCTGCCCTGGCTGAGGACGTCCCACGGCGACACCCCGAGGGTGGCCCGGATCATCATGGCGAGCGAGAACCCATAGAGGAAGAGACCGAGAAGGAGCTGCAGCCCGCGCCGGGCGCCGAGAAAGGTCATCCTCCCAGTAGAGCGGGTGATTGGACTTACATCAAGATGCCAATCGTGGCATCGTGGCCCCATGATGGTTCTTCCCGCCCGCCGCCTGGTCACGGAACTCGGTGTCTGGCGCTCCACCGGCCCCGCCTACGTCGCCCTGGCGGACCGCATCCGGCTGCTCACGCTGGACGGCCGGATCCCCCTCGGCACACGGCTGCCGGCGGAGCGCGAGCTCGCCGCACAGCTTGCCGTGAGCCGCACCCTGGTGGCTGCGTCCTATGCGCGGCTCAGGTCTGCCGGCTACCTCGAGAGCACGCGGGGTTCGGGAAGCGTCGTCGCCATGCCCGGGCGCGGAGCCGCGCACGACGACGGTGGCACCGCCGTCGTCCTCGACCTCAGCAAGGCGGCCCTTCCGGCAGCGCCCCAGGTCGGCGAGGCCGCGGCCAGGGCAGCCGCGGAGCTTCCCGCCTACCTGAATGCGAGCGGCTACGACCTGCACGGACTTCCGCGCCTGCGGCAGGCCCTCGCGGACCGGTACACGGCGCGCGGCGTTCCTACCGGTCCGCACCAGATCATGGTCACCCTCGGTGCACAGCACGCCATCGCGCTCCTCGCGCGAACCCTGCTGAGGCGCAGCGACACGGTCCTCGTGGAGGCGCCCAGCTACCCCCACGCCTACGAGGCCCTCCGGTCGGCCGGTCGGCGCCTCGTTCCCGTCGCGGTGGATGTGCACCGCGGCTGGGACGACGACGGACTCGACCAGGCCCTCCGGCGTGCGCAACCGGCCCTGGCCTATGTCATGCCCGACTTCCACAACCCGACCGGCGCCGTCATGCCCGCCGAGCAGCGGCAGAGGCTGATGGGTGCAGCCGCACGCCAGGACACGGTCGTCGTCGCTGATGAGACCATGGCCGAGCTGCGCATCGACGGCCGTGCAGAACTCCCCCTTGCCGCCTACGGGCCGGCCGTCCTGATCGGATCCATGGGCAAGACGGTCTGGGGCGGGCTTCGCATCGGATGGATCCGCGCGGGCGAGGAGCTGATCCACCGGCTCGTCCAGTCCCGGTACTCGCAGGATCTGGGGACACCGATCCTCGAGCAACTGATAGCACTCGAGATGCTCGGGAACTATGACGAGCTGCTGCGGTTCCGCGCGGGCCAGCTGGCGGAAGGCCGCGGGAACCTCGAGTCGCTCCTGCGCGGGGTCCTGCCGGAGTGGGAGGTTCCACACGTGGCCGGCGGACTGTGCACGTGGGTCAACCTCGGTGCGCCCGTCAGTTCGCAGCTCGCCCTCGCGGCCCGGGACCGGGGCCTGCTGCTGGGAGCGGGGCCACGCTTCGGCATCGGCGGGGTCTTCGAGCGCTTCCTCCGCGTCCCGTTCAGCTACCCGCTCGAGGACACGCGCCAGGCCGTCGACATCCTGTCCTCCGCCTGGCACTCGCTGGATCCGGGGGTGTCGGTCCACGACGACTTCGCCCCGGCGCTGGTGTAGGGGCCCTCACCGGTTACACCCTGGACCTACCCCTGATCGTGATCCTCCTGTTCTGCCTGAGCAGCTGACCGGTCTCCCTCATCCGGTCCCGCGGCGAGGGCAGCCAGGGACGCGGCCACGGAGTGATCTGGTTCCTCAGTGGGAGCAGTGTGGGCGCGAAGGATGAGGACCGATTTGTCTGCCACCTCAAGGTTCGTGCCGGCTGCCACCGTAGCTGTACCGGGGCTCGTGCCTGCGGTGTCCAGAACCACCTCCCACTGCGGGGAGTATTCATCGGGCGGCAGCGTGAAGGTCACGGGCCGGTCGTGGGAGTTGAAGCACAGCAGGAAGTTCACGTCCGTGATGGGGCGTCCGCGCCAGTCCTTGCCGATCGAGGCTCCGTTGTAGAAAACCCCCAGTGCACGGGCCAGCGGCTGACCCCAGTCGAAGGGCAGCATGGGCGCACCGTCGGGGTTCAACCACACGATGTCAGGCAGCGGCTGGCCTTGTTCCCGGTCGATAGGCCGTCCGCTGAAGAATCGGTTGCGCCGGAAGGTGGGGTGCCGGCGGCGCAGCCGGGAAAGTACTGCGACGAATTCGCTCAGCGGCTTGTCGACGTCGTCCCAGTTCACCCAGGTCAACTCGTTGTCCTGGCAGTACGCGTTGTTGTTGCCCTCTTGGCTACGACCCAACTCATCGCCGTGCACCAGCATCGGCACGCCCTGGGAGACCATCAGGGTAGCCAGGAAGTTCCGCTGCTGCCGGGCGCGGAGGGTCAGGATTTCGGCGTTGTCGGTGCGGCCTTCCACTCCGCAGTTCCAGGAGCGGTTGTGGGACTCCCCGTCGGTGTTGTTCTCGCCATTGGCCTGGTTGTGCTTGTCGTTGTAGGACACCAGGTCGCGCAGGGTGAAGCCGTCGTGGGCCGTGACGAAGTTGATCGAGGCGACCGGGCGGCGGCCTGAGGACTCGTAGAGGTCGGCCGATCCGGCAAGCCGTGAGGCGAACTCTCCCAAGGTGGCCGGCGCTCCGCGCCAGAAGTCACGCACCGCGTCCCGGTACTTGCCGTTCCACTCCGTCCACTGCGGCGGGAAGTTGCCCACCTGGTAGCCGCCGGGTCCGACGTCCCAGGGCTCGGCGATCAACTTGACCTGGGAGACGACCGGGTCCTGCTGCACCAGGTCGAAGAAACTGGCCAGCCGGTCCACCTCGTAGAACTCACGAGCCAACGCCGAGGCGAGATCGAAGCGGAAGCCGTCCACGTGCATCTCGGTGACCCAGTAGCGCAGGGAGTCCATGATCAGCTGCAAGGAGTGGGGATGGCGGACGTTGAGGGTATTCCCGGTGCCTGTGTAGTCCGTGTAGTACTGCCGGTCGCCTTCCACGAGCCGGTAGTAGGCCTGGTTGTCCAGTCCCTTGAACGACAGGGTGGGGCCCAGGTGGTTTCCCTCGGCCGTGTGGTTGTACACCACGTCGAGGATCACCTCGATCCCGGCCTGGTGCAGGGACCTAACCATCGCCTTGAACTCCTGGACCTGCTGTCCCGGTTCCGGAGTTGAACTGTAGCCGTTGTGCGGGGCGAAGAAGCCGATGCTGTTGTATCCCCAGTAGTTGGACAGCCCCTTCTCCAGCAACAGCCCGTCATGGACGAACTGGTGGACCGGCATCAGTTCGATCGCGGTCACCCCGACCTTCTGCAGATGCTCGATGACCGCCGGATGAGCCACCCCGGCAAACGTGCCCCGTTCTGCGGCCGGCACCTCGGGGTGCAGCATGGTCAGGCCTCTCACATGAGCCTCGTAGATCACCGAGTCGCTGTAGGGGATCCGTGGGGGCCTGTCACCCTGCCAGTCGAAGAACGGGCTGATCACCACCGACCGCATCATCGAGGCAGCCGAGTCCTCGGCGTTGAAGGATCCGGGATCACCGGGGTCGTGGGAGAACACCTCCGGCCCCCAACGGACGTCTCCACTGATCGCCTTGGCATAGGGGTCCAGCAACAGTTTGGCCGGGTTGCATCGCACACCCCGGAACGGGTCAAAGGGGCCCTCCACCCGGTATCCGTACTTCTGCCCCGGGATCACATGCGGTAGATAGCAATGCACACGAAGGCGTCCACAGCCTCCAGCGGAATCCGGTACTCGGTGCCGGCCTCGTCGAACAGGCACAGATGTACGGCCGTGGCCGCTTCACTGAACACCGCAAAATTCGTGCCGTTGCCGTCATAGGTCGCCCCCAACGGATACGGGGTGCCTGCCCACACGTCCATGTTCGCCCTTTCCTTCGAGGCAACGAGCCGATTCTTCGGCGTCGATGACCCTTCGGAACCGGAATCTGACGGAACACACCCGTCGTTCAGGTTGTTGTACAGAGTGATGACGACACCTCAGGAACTGGATTTGACCTCTATCTCTCCCACGCGTCTGTGGGTTCCCAAACACGTCATGATTACACGGGCCGCGGCGGACCTACCGCACACGGCCGAGATCATCACGCGTTGCGAGCGTGCCGGAGTCGAAGACATCCGGTTTCTGCCCGGAAATGCGCTCACGGGCCTCCGTGGTGCCAGTGAGCGCGAGACATATGCGTCCGCGAAGAACACGCTTGCGGTCGTCGTAGCCCCTCCCAGCGCCCTCAAGCCGCAGCCGATCCCGCCGAGCGCTGACTGGCGGATCGACCTCGCGAAGGGTTGCCCTGCCCACTGCCAGTACTGTTACCTCGCCGGATCCCTGCAGGGGCCCCCGGTGACCCGCGTGTACGCCAATATCGATGATGTGCTGGATGGCATACGCACTCACGCCGGTAGGGGCTCCGTCACCCGCGGGACCCTGGAGCGCGGGAACGAGGGTACGACCTTCGAGATGTCCTGCTACACAGACCCCCTCGGGATCGAGAGCGTCACCGGTTCGCTCGCCGCCGCGATCTCCCGCGTCGGGGCGGGTGAGTTCGGTAGCGATGTGCAGTTGCGGTTCACGACGAAGTTCGACGACGTCGGTGAACTGGTGACCCTGGATCATGGGCGTCAGACGCGGATCCGGTTCTCGGTCAATGCTGCAGAGGTAGCGAACCGTTTCGAGGGGGGAACCGCGCGAATGCCTGCGCGCCTCGCCGCTCTCCGCGCGGTAGCAGCGGCCGGCTACCGGGTGGGCCTGACGATCGCCCCCATCATGCCGGTACCGGGCTGGCGGGAGCAGTATGGCGTCTTGCTGGACGACATCGCCGGCGCGGTCGCCGACATCGGCGACCTGGATCTCACGGCCGAGATCATCACGCACCGCTTCACCCCCGCGAGCAAGGAGGTGTTGCTGGGGTGGTATCCGAAGACCAAGCTCGAGATGGACGAGGATCTGCGGAGCCAGAAACGTTCGAAATTCGGCGGAGTGAAATACGTGTACCCGAAGCAGACCATGACGGAGATGCGCGAGTGGTTCACGGAGGAGCTCGAGCGGCGTCTACCGGCTGCTCGGCTCCTCTACTGGACCTGATGCGCAAGCGCTCGATCCGGTGGTTGGGCCGGGTCTCTGGTGGCACCCGGCGACCTGTGGTTGGATGTCCTTAGGTTACTTAGCAATCAGGCGGGTCGTGGCGCACAGTGTCGTGGGCATCTGATTGACCATGGTGGTTCCTAGAAGGTCTCAGTCATATGCTCACTGCTCAGCTGCCCATCCTTTCCCCCGGTCCGAGTCCGTCCGATCGATCTGCACCCGCCGACACCGGCGAACCCGTATCGGTGGGTGCGTTGCTGCTTCGTATCGCTGACGGTGATGTCCCGGCGTTCACCGCGCTGTATGAGCGCACCTCGCACCGCGTCTACGGGCTTGTGCGCAGGGTACTGGTGGACGCGGAGATGAGCGCCGAAACGACGCAGGATGTGTACCTCACCCTCTGGCTCGGTGATGCAGCCCGTTTCGATCCCGGCCTGGGCTCGGGGATGTCATGGATTCTGACTCTCGCGCATCGCCGCGCAGTGGACAAGGTCCGCGCCGAGGAATCCCACCGCGCCAGGGATCTGCGCTGGGGCATCCGGAACCGCGAGGTCGACTACGACCAGGTAGTCGACGCTGTCGTCCAGCGGACTGAGACCGACGCGGTCCGGGCGTGCCTGGGCATGCTCTCCGAGGTGCAGCGTGAGGCCATCCATCTCGCGTACTACGCCGGCATGACCTACACCCAGGTCGCCGACCATCTGGGCATCCCCGTGCCGACCGCGAAGACGCGAATCCGCGACGGCATCAAACGCCTCAGCTCGTGCCTGCAGGAATCCAGCTGACCTCTCCTGGAGGGACCCGACGGATCTGGAACGTCACGCTGCCGGAGGGCGCCCGTCGAGGTAGTCCGCGAGGTAGGGCGCCGTGACGCTCGTCCCCGAAGCGAGCGCGGCAACTTGCTGCGGAGTGCCGGTGGCGACGATGCAGCCACCGGCCGAGCCGCCGCCGGGACCGAGGTCGACCACCCAGTCGGCAGCGGCGACGACAGCCATGGTGTGCTCCACGACGACGACCGTGTTGCCGGTTTCCACCAGCTTCCGTAGCTGGGCGAGGAGCAGGACGACGTCCGCGGGATGCAGCCCCGTGGTCGGTTCGTCGAGCAGGTAGAGGGTGGAACCGCGCCGGGCACGCTGAAGTTCGGTAGCCAGTTTGATGCGCTGGGCCTCGCCCCCGGACAACTCGGTGGCAGGCTGGCCGAGCCGCAGGTAGCCGAGCCCGACCTCCCGGAGCGTGGCGAGGGAACGGGCCGCGCCCGGGACATCGCCGAGGAAGCCCGCCGCGTCATCGACCGTCATCCCGAGAACATCGGCGATGGTGCGTCCGTTGAACCTCACCGACAGGGTTTCCTCGTTGTAGCGGGAGCCGTGGCAGGTGGGGCAGGGCCCGTAGCTTCCGGGCAGGAAGAGGAGCTCGACCGACACGAAGCCTTCGCCCTGGCAGGTCTCGCACCGGCCACCCTGCACGTTGAAGGAGAACCGGCCCGCGCCGTAGCCCTCCGCTCTCGCGGCGGGCGTCGCAGCGAAGGCTTTCCGCACCGCGTCGAAGAGCCCGGTGTAGGTGGCGAGGTTGGAGCGCGGTGTCCTGCCGATCGGCTTCTGGTCCACGCTGACCAGGCGGTCGATGCACTCGAGTCCGCTGATGCGTCCGACGGTGGTGGCCGCCGAGTCCGGGAGGTCGTCGCCCGGTTCGCCGTCGGCCGGCGTGTCATCCCGTACGTGCGAACCGACAGCCTCCGCCAGGACCTTGCTCACGAGCGTGGACTTGCCGGAGCCGGAGACACCGGTCACTGCTGTCAGCACTCCCACCGGGATTTCCGCGTCGAGCCCCTGGAGGTTGTGTCGGTGGATCCCCTCCAGCCGCAACCATGCGGTAGGGGTCCGCACCTCGCCCTGCCGGTCACCGGACGGCGCGGTTCCGGACAGGAAGGGTGCCGTCAGGGAATCGCGGACGGCTGCGAGCCCGTCGGCAGGCCCGCTGTAGATGATGGTGCCTCCCCCCTCACCGGCGAGCGGTCCGACATCGACGATCCAGTCCGACCGTCGGACGACGTCCATGTTGTGCTCGACCACGAAGACGGTGTTCCCCGCGTCCTTCAGGGCCTCCAGCACGCCGAGGAGCGGCTCGACGTCGGCAGGATGCAGGCCCGCAGAGGGCTCGTCGAGCACGTAGACCACACCGAACAGGCCCGAACGGAGCTGCGTGGCGATCCGCAGCCGCTGCATCTCACCGGGTGAGAGCGTGGGCGTGGCCCGGTTGAGGCTCAGGTACCCCAGACCGAGGTCGACCAGGACGCCCAGCCGCTGGACGAGGTCCCTGCTGATGGTGACGGACACCTCCGTACCCTCGCCCGAGGTGGAGGACCGGTGCGCGGCTGCCGGATGCTGGACGGACGCCGCGGGCTCGAGCCGGGCCGCCAGCTCCCCCAGCGGCAACGCGTTGGCGTCGGCGATCGAGAGCCCGCCGAACGTCACGGCGAGCGCCTCCGGACGCAATCCGCTGCCTCCGCACATGCCGCAGGGCCCGGATTCCAGAAAGGGCAGGACGCGGTCGCGCATCTGCTGGCTCTTGGAGTCGTGCAGCGTGTGCAGCACGTAGCTCTTCGCACTCCAGAAGCGTCCCTTGTACGGCTTGGCCACGCGGTCCCGCTGCGGGGTGACCTCGACGATGGGTTGTTCCTCGGTGAACAGGAGCCAGGCCCGTGCTTCCTCAGGAAGCTCACGCCAGGGGACGTCGATGTCGTGGCCGAGCTCGCTGACGACATCACGGAGGTTCTTGCCCTGCCAGGCACCGGGCCAGGCAGCGATGGCGCCTTCGCGGATCGTCAGGGACTCGTCAGGCACGAGCGACTTCTCCGTGACGTCCCGGGCGATCCCGAGTCCATGGCAGCGGGGGCACGCTCCGGCGGCCGTGTTCGGCGAGAAAGCGTCCGACTCCAGCCTGCCTGTGGCACCCGCCGGGTACGTCCCCGCCCGTGAGTACAGCATGCGGAGGGAGTTCGAGAGCGTCGTCAGTGTGCCGACGGTGGAGCGAACGCTCGGCGTGCCGCGGCGCTGCTGGAGGGCGACCGCGGGAGGAAGCCCGGTGATTGAGCCGACGTGCGGCGTGTGCCCCTGCTGGATGAGCCTGCGCGCATAGGGAGCGACGGATTCGAGGTAACGTCGCTGGGCTTCCGCGTAGATCGTCCCGAAGGCCAGCGAGGATTTCCCCGAGCCGGACACACCTGTGAAGGCGACGACGGCGTCCCTCGGGCAGTCGACGTCGATCCCGCGCAGGTTGTTCTCGCTCGCGCCGCGTACTCGGACGAACCCGTCCCGGACACTCGACATCTCAGCAGGGGCGTCGTTCAACGATTCGATCACCAGTCCCACCCTACGGTCCTTCAACCGTACCGGAGCACGGCGACCGGATGGCGGATCATAGGCCGCCTGGAATTGAAGCGGAAGGCGCCCGGTACCGGTGGATTCGCATCGACCGGACGAGGTCGCGCTCCTAGGGTGGTGGAATGGCTGATATCAACGAAGAGTTCCCCACGCTGGACGACCTCAACCCCGACAACGACGCCCTGCCGCGCCCCTCCCGCCAGACGCACGGGAAGGCCGATGACCACGTGGACGACGACGCCCTCGCCCTCGCCACCGAGCGCGAGGAAGTCGCCCTCGGCCTGAAGGACTACGTGCCGGACGACGTCCCGGACGCCACGGATCCGCTGCCCGAAGGCTCCGCACCTGAGGCCGACCTGGCGCAGCGGGGATTGCTCGGCGACCCCGACGCCTGACACCGGCCCGCCTGATACCCCTCGCCTACCCCTCGCCGCGACCCCCTGCTGGAGGACCGCGGCTACAGGTCGGCGAGGATGGCGCCCGGGTCCTCCATCGCGTCCGCGACGAACCGCAGGAACCCGCCCGCGGTGCCGCCGTCGCAGACGCGGTGGTCGAACGCGAGCGTCAGTTCGGTCACCTTGCGCACCGCCAACTGCCCGTCCACGACCCAGGGACGATCGAGGATGCGGCCCAGACCGAGGATCGCCGACTCCGGGTAATTGATGATCGCCGCGCTGCCGTCGACGCCGAACACACTGTAATTGTTCAGGGTGAAGGTGCCTGAGGACACGTCCGACGGGGAGGCTTTCCCCTCGCGGGCACGGGTGGCGAGGCGGCGGATCTCCGCGTTGAGCTCGCGGGCGGCCAGGGTGTCCGCCCGACGGATGCTGGTCACGACGAGCCCCCGGTCCGTCTGCGCTGCGATTCCGAGGTTGACGCCGTCCACCCGCACCACCTCCTGGGTGCCGTCGTCGCCCGTCGCGATGCGCCGGCGGTAGCTCCGGCGCTGGATGCTGTACAGATCAGTATGAGCAGGCGCTGCTTTTGTATCCATAAGTGCACGAGGTGTGGATTTTCGGGCTGAAAACGGGCTACTGTTTGGACGAATCTGCAGTGTGAGCTGCATTACGCGGAGGAGTATGGACACGTGGCGGATGCCGGCCTGGACGACGTCGATCGGAAGATCCTCGCCGAGCTCACGCGGGACGGCCGGCAGTCGGTCACCTCGGTGGCGGAGCGCGTGCACATCTCCCGCGCCCACGCCTACTCACGGATCGCGAGGCTGACCGAGGACGGCGTCCTGACACGGTTCACGGCGATCATCGATCATGCCAAGGCGGGACTGCGGTCCTCCGCCTATGTCACCCTGAAGGTGCGGCAGGATTCGTGGCGGGAGCTCCGCGACAGCCTCCGGAACATCCCCGAGATCCACCACATCGCACTGGTGGGCGGCGACTTCGACGTGATCCTCCTGGTGCGGGCGGAAGACAACGTCGGGCTGCGACGCGTCATCTTCGACCAGCTGCAATCGATGCCCGGCGTACTCGATACGCAGACGTTCCTCGTCTTCGAGGACCTCGACACGCGCTGAGTTCAGACGCGCTGAGGCGGCGCCGAAACGACTGTGCGGAGAAATGCAGCGCCGTCATCCGACTCACCCGGCTCCCCCGGGATTGTTGCCACCCCGTCCGACCCTTGACCCTGTCATGGTGCGGTGACGCCCTTGATCGGCGCGCGCATCTGAATGGTCTCACGGCAGGGACTCGTCCCGAGACGGCTGAGCATCCCGAGGGCCTTTTCCTCACGACGGGCAACGTCAACTTCGCCCTCACTGCGGACGGATCCGAGCAGAGGCTGTTCTCCGGCCCCGGCACAGTGACGGACGTCTGCGCGGTGCTCGCACCCTGAGCTACTCAGTACCCACACGGCGATTGCAGGCACTTCCCGCGGTGGCTGGAAGTGCCTGCGGCGTGCCAGGTCCTGGCCACGGGTGGAGCGGAGCCGAACAGCCTCTCCCGTTTGTCGGCGTGGATACAGCCCGAAAGCAGCGGAACTACGGCTTGGTCAACCTGATCTGGAATCATTGAGGGAAGCCCGCAGCCACTCATAGGCGCTGGCTTCCGAGGTGAAGAAGCGGGTGGGATGAACGGCACGGCGCGCCCCGGCCGCCAGTACCTCATCCATGGGCCCGTCCCCCAGCAATGCCGCCGCGACCACGAGCGACTCAGCATTGAACGCAGCACGCGCACCGGGGTGAAGATCGACGATCTCGGTCATCTCGACGAGGATCGCGTAGGGGCGCCCACCCGACAGCTGCCTGCTCACGGCGAGGACGGACCGTGCGTCGTCAGGAGTGATAGCCACGCGCGCAGCCCAGGCGAGGTGCTGGAGGTCCGCTGCCACCAGCCGGACCGTAGCCCTTCCGCCTGCTGCCATCAGGCTTTCCATGGTCCCCTTTCGGACGAGGCCCCGGCGGCCGCGCTTACCGCGCTGCCGCGAAGTGCGCGCGGTGACGCCGGATGAGCCAGAAGATATCATGACGACCGGCCGGAGGGACGCCTCCGGTCCGAGTGTTCGCGGTCGGGATCGGCCAGCACCGGCATGCCGCCAGGGTGAACCTCGGCCGGGATCGCTGGGCGGCAGCGCAACACTGGTCGCCTGCCGACGCTGTCGGTACCGCTCGGGCCGCGGGGCGACGGCCGGATCAGCGCGAGTGGGCGAGGAGTGCTGCTTTGCGGGCCTCCGCCGCCTTGGCAGCCTCAGCCGCTTCCGACGCCTTGGCCGCTTCGGCCGCTTCGGCCGCCTGCACGAGGTGCCGCAGGGCAGCGGCCGGTTCGGCATTCGAGCGTCCGGCGAGCTGCGCGTGCTGCCAGACTGCCAGGCGCTTCTCTCCGGCCGACTGCGGCGACGTCAAGGACGGTAGCCGCCCCTCCTCCTCGAGGAAGTCGGCGATGCTCTCGACCTTCAGCCACACTGCACCGCTGTGGCTACTGTCGCGCTGTTCCCGCGCCTGCAGCAGCCCTGCCTCCTGCAAGGCGCCTACACGACCGGCGGCCAGCCTCCCGGCCCGCACCGACTTCCGCTGCTCCTCGAGCCAGAGGGCGAGCCGGTGCTCACCGGGCGAGGCTGCGCGACCGGAGGGTTCCCGCCCTTCGGCGGCGACGAAGGCCGTCAGGGCCCTCAGGCGAACCTCCCAGGATGTCGTCGCCATGGAACGGCCTCTCGAAAGCAGGAAACGGACGATCAGTAGTGAGTTTACTGATAAGTATGCTTACTAACTACATTTATCCGGTTCATGACGCCGGAACAGCACGGCAAACCGCCCCGGTCCAAGGGCGCGTGCCGCCTGCCGGAGTCGCCGGACGCCGGAGCGGCAGTGGCAAGATGGGAGCCATGACCGCTGACGCCATCGCACTCGTTGTCCCCGTTCCGCCGCCGGCCAGGAAGGTGCCTCAGCTGCGCACGCACCATGGCGACACGTTCGTCGACTCCTACGAGTGGATGCGCGACAAGGAGAGCCCCGAACTGATCGACTACCTCACGCGCGAGAACGAGTACACCGACGCCGTCACGCGCCACCAGGAACCACTGCGGGAAGCGATCTTCAACGAGATCAGGGAACGGACACAGGAGACCGACCTGTCGGTGCCGGCCCGCAAGAAGGGCTGGTGGTACTACTCGCGGACCGAGGAAGGGAAGCAGTACGGCATCCAGTGCCGCACTGCCGCGGAGGACACCGGCGACCTCAGCCGCGACTGGACGCCACCCGAGGTCGTACCGGGCGTACCCGTTCCGGGCGAGCAGATTCTGCTCGACGGCAATGAACTCGCCGATGGCAAGCCGTTCTTCTCCCTCGGGGGCCTGTCCGTCACGGAGGACGGCACCCTGCTCGCCTACTGCGAGGACAATGCCGGCGACGAGCGGTTCACGCTGCGCATCAAGAACCTCGAGACGGGGGAACTCCTCCCCGACGAGGTGCCGAACATCTTCTACGGGCTGTCCTTCTCCCCCGACGGCACGCGCGTCTACTACACGGTCGTCGATGACGCCTGGCGCCCCTATCAGGTACGCGTGCACACGCTGGGCACCCCGGTCGCGGACGACGTCGTCGTCTACCAGGAGGACGACGTCGCGATGTGGACCGGCTTCGAGGTCTCTGCCGACCGCACGCAGCTCCTCATCAGCATCGGATGCTCCGAGTACAGCGAGTACCGCGTCCTCGACCTCGCGAGGCCGGAGGACGGGCTGACCACGCTGATCTCCCGCGACGAGCGCATCCTGTACGACGCCGAGCCCGTCACCATCGGTGACGCCTCGCACTACCTGCTGACGCACGACCGCAACGCGAAGAACTCCATGGTGAGCCTCGTCGCCGCGGGCGAGTTCGCCAAGCCGCTCACGGAGCAGCAATGGACCACGGTCATCCCGCACGACGACGCCGTCCGGGTGAACGGCGTCTCGGTCACGCGCACCCACCTCGTGCTGTCGGTGCGGAAGGACACCGTCGAGCGCGTGCAGGTCCTGCCGCTGGCCGGGCTCGGGACCGCGGACCAGGGGCTGCCGACGGAGCCGGACTTCGACGAGGCGCTCTTCACGAGCAACCTCGCCAACGCCGAGTTCGATTCCCCGATCATCCGGCTGTCCTACACCTCCTACCTCACACCCCCGCGCGTCTACGACTACGTGCTCGAGGACGGCTCGCTGGAGCTGCGCAAGGAGACCGAGGTCCGCGGAGGCTACGACCCCTCGGACTATGTGGCGGAGCGACACTGGGCGCCGGCGGCGGATGGCACACTGATCCCGCTCTCGGTCGTCCGGCGGGCCGGGCTCGCCCCGGACGGCACGAACCCCGCGGTGATCTACGCGTACGGCAGCTACGAGGTCAGCATGGATCCGGCCTTCTCCATCGCGCGGCTGTCCCTGCTGGACCGCGGCATCGTCTTCGTCACCGCGCACATCCGCGGTGGCGGCGAGATGGGCCGCAGCTGGTACGACCAGGGCAAGAAACTCTCGAAGAAGAACACCTTCACCGATTTCGTCGATGCCACCACCTACCTCGGCACCTCGGGCTGGGCCGATCCCGGGCGGATCGCAGCAATGGGCGGGTCAGCCGGCGGCCTTCTCATGGGCGCCGTCGCCAACCTCGCTCCCGAGAAGTACCGGGCGATCGTGGCGCAGGTGCCGTTCGTGGACGCCCTCACCACCATCCTCGACCCGGAGCTGCCCCTCTCGGCGCTCGAATGGGAGGAATGGGGCAACCCGATCACCGACCCCGAGGTGTACCGCTACATGAAGGAGTACACGCCCTACGAGAACGTGCGGCCGGTGGCGTACCCGCGCATCGCGGCCGTCACGAGCTACAACGACACCCGGGTGCTCTACGTCGAACCGGCGAAGTGGGTGGCGCAGCTCCGCGAGACGACCACGGGCAGCGAGCCGATCGTCCTGAAGACCGAGATGGACGGCGGCCACGGCGGGGCCAGCGGACGATACTCCCGCTGGCGTGACGTCGCCTGGGACTACGCCTTTGCGGCGGATGCGGTGGGCGCCACCGAGGTGCTGGCGCGTTCCACCAGCTCCGTGGAGTAGATCACCGGCTCCGGGTGCGAACCCGGAGCCTCGATCTCCTCGAGGAGCATGGACCCGGCCTTCACGGCCATCTCCACCATGGGCTGGGTGATGGTGGTGAGGGGCGTCGGCGCGGTCTCTGCCACGGCATGGTTGTCGTACCCCATCAGCGCGATGTCCCCGGGGACCGTCATGCCGGCAGCGTGGATGACGTCCAGGACTCCGAGCGCCATGAGGTCCGATGCCGCGAAGATCCCGTCGATGTCGGGGTGCTCGGCGAGCAGTCTCCGTGCCGCGGCCACGGCGCCGTTGGTGGTGAAGTCGGCATGGACCACGGGCCCTTCGGGTAGCCCTGCCTCGGCCAGGCCCTCCCTCCAGCCGCGGAGGCGGTCGACGGCGGCTGTCATGTCCGCAGGGCCCGCGACCGTCGCGAGGCGCCGTCGCCCGATGCCCGCGAGGTGACGTGCGGCGAGGCGTCCGCCGCCCACGTTGTCGCTATCGACATACGTGACGTCGAACGCCATGTCCCACGGGCGTCCGATGAAGATGGTCGGGAGGCCGGTCTCGGCGAGGGACCTCGCCCAGGAGTCGGCCTTGTGGTGCGAGACGACGATGGCCCCGTCCACGTGACCGCCCCGCAGGTAGCGCAGCGTGCGGGACGAGTCGTCGTCGGTCCTCGACATCAGCAACACCAGCTGCACGTCGGTCTCGCGGAGGGCCTCTGTGATGCCGGTGATGACGACGGCGAAGAACGGGTCCATCATGACCCGGACGTCCGGCTCCGGAATCACCAGGGCGATGGAGGACGTCCGGCGGGTCACGAGGCTGCGGGCGGCCCGGTTCGGGATGTACCCGAGGGCGACGACGGCGCGGTCCACCGCGGCCTGCGCCTCGGCGCTGACACGGTCCCCGCCGTTGATGGCGCGCGACGCGGTGGAGCGCGACACCCCGGCGGCCACGGCGAGATCCTCGAGCGTGGGGCTCGGGCGAGCTGCTGCGTGCCGCAGCGACCGGGGCGGGGACGTGTTCATCACCTCGACAATACGACACCCGCGCTTTCGCCGTCAGGCGTCGGGGAGCCGGACGGGACCGCATTGGACGCCGCGACACGTGCGTACCAGAGGGCGCTCGCCTTCGGGGTCCGCTCCTGCGTCCCGTAGTCCACGCGGACCAGCCCGAAGCGTTGGTGGTACCCCCACGCCCACTCGAAGTTGTCCAGCAGCGACCAGGCCAGGTAGCCCCGGAGGTCCACGCCGTCGTCGATCGCGTCCTTCATGGCTCGGAGGTGGACGTCGAAGAACCCGAGGCGGTCCTGGTCGTCCACGAAGCCGGACCCGTCGGGGACGTCGTCGTAGGCGGCACCGTTCTCCGTGATGTAGATCGGGATGCCCGCAGGGCCGGTGTACTCGTCCTGCAGCCTGTTGAGCAGGCGGCGGAGGCCGTCCGGCTGCACCTCCCAGTCCATCGCGGTGACGGGCAGGCCCCGTGGAACGGAGCGTACGCCGGAGGCGGCGACGTAGGGCGAGGAGACCGGGCGCTGGATGGGCGCGTGGCCCTCCTGCGGTGCCGCCTCGTCCGTCGGCGTCTTGGTCACGGCCTCGCCGTGGTAGTAGTTGACGCCCAGCACGTCGATCGGCGTGCCGATGATCTCCAGGTCGCCCTTCCGGATGAAATCGGTCAGCCCCAGGTGCTCGACGTCCCGGAGCACGTCCTCCGGGTACGTGCCGCGCAGCACGGGGTCGAGGAAGATGCGGTTGAACTGGCCGTCGATGCGCCGGGCGGCGTCCCGGTCGTCCTCGCTGGAGGGATCGAGGGGATCAGGGACGGTGAGGTTCAGGGTGATGCCGAGCGTGGCGTCCTCGTCCCGGCGGCGCAGTTCCTGGGTTGCCAGACCGTGTGCAAGCAACAGGTGGTGGGCGGCGGCGAGTGCCGCGGTCGGCTCCTGCCGTCCGGGCGCGTGCACACCGGCCGCGTAGCCGAGGAACGCCGCGCACCAGGGTTCGTTGAGGGTCGTCCAGACCCGGACGCGGTCGCCGAGGGCCTCGTGCATCACCGCTGCGTACTCGGCGAAGCGGTAGGCGGTATCCCGATTGGTCCAGCCGCCCTTGTCCTCGAGGGCCTGCGGCAGGTCCCAGTGGTAGAGGGTGAGCCACGGCTTGATGCCGGCCTCGAGGAGCTGGTCCACGAGGGTGGAGTAGAACCGGATCCCCTCGATGTTGGGCGTCACTCCGTCCGGCATGCAGCGCGACCAGGACGTCGAGAAGCGGTAGGCCTGCAGGTTGAGGCTCTGCATGAGCGCGACGTCCTCGGCGGACCGGTGGTAGTGGTCGCAGGCGACGTCACCGTTGTGCGCGTCGGCCACCGCTCCCGGGACGCGGGAGAACGTGTCCCAGATGGACGGTCCCCTGCCGCCTTCGCGGGCGGCGCCCTCGATCTGGTAGGCGGCTGTCGCCGCGCCCCAGAGGAAGCCCTCGGGGAAGGTTCGTTCGGTGCTGCTCATCCTTTGACTGCTCCTTGCATGATTCCTGAAACGAGTTGGCGTCCCGCGACCGCGAAGAGGAGCAGCAGCGGGATGGTGGAGAGAACCGCTCCGGCGAGCACGATCGAGTAATCGACGAAGTGTGCGGCCTGGAGCAGCTGCAGCGCCACCGGGAGTGTGGGGTTGGACGGATCCAGCACGATGAACGGCCAGAAGAAGTTGGTCCACGTGGCAACGAACGTGAACAGTGCGAGCATCGCCGCCGCCGGTCGGGCCGCTGGAAGGCCAACGTACCAGAACGCCTGGATCATGGAGGCGCCGTCGATCCGCACAGCCTCGATCAGTTCGTCCGGCAGCGCGTCCCTCAGGTATTGGGTCATCCAGAACACCCCGAACGCCGTCACGACGCCCGGGACGATGACGGCCCAGAGCGAGCCGGTCCAGCCGAGCTTCGCCATGACGATGAACAGGGGCACCACACCCAGCTGGGTGGGGACGGCCATCGTGGCGACCACGAACACCAGCAGTGCCTTGCTGCCCCGGAAGCGGAGCTTGGCGAAGGCGAAGCCGGCGAGGGTCGAGAACAGCACCACCGATGCCGCCGTGACCGTGGAGACGATGAAGCTGTTGCCGAGTGCCTTCCAGAACGGGATGCTGTCGAGCACCGTAGCGGCGTTGGCGAGGAAGTTGCCCCCGGGAAGCAGGGGCACCCCCTTGCTGATCACAGAGCTGTCGTGGCTGCCCACCAGGAAGGACCACCACAGCGGGAACACGGAGCCCAGGATGACCGCGCCGAGGAAGCCGTAGGTCAGGAAGCCGGGGCGGCGCATGGTGCCGCCTGGAGCGCCGCGGCGCCTCGCGCCGAGCCCCCGCTGGGCCGCACGGGCAGCGCCCTTGCCTGCAGTCTGCTCGATCATGGGGATGGAGCTCATCGTCGGCCTCCCTGGCTTGCGATGCGGCGGGTGATGAGGAAGTTGGCCATCGCGATGAGGACGATGATCAGGAACAGGAGCCAGGCGACCGCCGAGGCCCTGCCGAAGTTGCGCTGGCCCCAGCCGAGCTCCCAGATGTACATGGTGAGCGTCTGCCATTGCCGGTCCGCGCCGCCGAGGCCCGCCTGGTCGAAGACCCTGGCCTCGTCGAAGATCTGGAGTCCGCCGATGGTGGCGGTGATGACCACGAAGATGATGGTCGGCCGCAGCATGGGGACGGTGACGGAGAAGAACTGCCGGAGGCGTCCGGCACCGTCGATGGTTGCCGCTTCGTAGACATCCCGAGGGATGGCCTGCATGGCGGCCAGGAAGATCAGCGCGTTGTAACCGGTCCACCGGAAGTTCACCATCGTGGCGATCGCCGCGTGGCTCGCCAGGGACTCCGAGTGCCAGCGGACCGGGTCCAGCCCTATCCCCGTCAACAGCTCGTTGAACAGGCCGGCCTGGTCAGCGAAGAGGTTGTTGAAGATCAACCCGACGGCCACGGGGGCCACGACGAAGGGAACGAGGACGCCCATCCGCCAGAACGTCCTGGCCCTCAGGTTGGCGTCCAGCACCGCGGCGATGGCGATGGCGACGACGACCTGCGGGATGGACGAGAGGAGGAAGATGCTGAACGTGTTCCCTACCGCATTCCAGAAGAACGGCTGCGCGAGCACGAACTCGTAGTTCTCCAGCCCCGTGAACTCGCCCTGGCCCCCGATGAGGTTCCAGGTGTGGAGCGAGACCCATGCCGTGTACAGCAGGGGGAACAGGCCCGTGATCGCGAAGAGCAGGAAGAACGGTGAGATGTAGAGGTAGGGGGACAGCTTGACGTCCCACTTCGACACCTTCTGGGCGAGGGCCAGCCGCTTGACGCTCTTGTCGCGTGAGGCCCTCTGTTTCGTGTCGGGAGGAGGTTGGACCCGGTCCGTGACGGCCATCGGCTACAGAGCGCCCACAGCGGTGACGAACTTCTCCCAGGAGGAGGCGGGGTCGTCGGTCTTGTCGACGTCGACCCGGGTCAGGGCCTGCTGCATCGCGTCGTTGATCGCAAAGTACTTGGGGCCCTTGAACGGCGTGACGTCGACGGCGGCAGCGCGGTTGGCGAGGATCTCACCGGTCGGTGCATCGTTGAAGAACGGGTCGACCTGTCCCTGGAGTTCCTCGCTCTCGAGCGCCTCGACCTGGCTGGGGAACGTGCCCTTCGACTCGAAGGCCTTGATCTGCTGCTCCGGGGCGGTCAGCCACTCGGCAAGCTTCTTGGCTTCGGCCTGGTGGGCGCCCTGGGTGGGAACGGTCAGGTACGAACCGCCCCAGTTGCCGCCGCCGCCCGGGAAGACATCGGCGATGTCCCAGCCCTCGACACCCTCGGCGTTGCCCTCGATGATGCCGAGCATCCAGCCCGGGCAGAGCTTCGTGGCGAAGGCGTCGGACTGGAAGCTCGCTACCCAGTCGTCCTCCCACTGCGTCAGGTGGGCGGAGAGCCCGTCGGTGACGGACGCCTGCAGGACCTGCTCGTAGATGTCCTTGACCTCGGGGTTCTCGGTGGCGATCACGGCCGCGTCGTCATCCTCGTAGGCGTTCTGGACCTGGTTGATCATGCCCTGGTAGGTGGCTCCGGCGGAGTCGAACCAGGCCACGCCGTCGCTGGCGGCGACGAACTTCTTGCCCGCATCGAAGTAGTCCTGCCACGAGCCGTCGAGCATCTCGGCGACGGACTCCCGGTCGCTCGGCAGTCCGGCCTTCTCGAACAGGTCGGCGCGGTAGCACACACCCTGGGGCCCGGCGTCGGTGCCGTAGCCGATGAGTTGCCCGTCCTCCGTGGTCGCGGCGGCGGTCTTCCAGTCCAGCCAGCGGCCCTCGACGGCGGGGTCGGTGAGGTCGGCGAACTGGTCGGGATACTCGAGCAGCTCGGGCAGCCAGTCCACCTCGATCGCCTCGATGTCGGAGAGGCCGGAACCGGCGGCGAGCCTCGTGGTGAGGTTGTCCCGGGCCTCGTTGGAGGTGGCTGCCTTCTTGTGCTGGATGGTGACGTTCGGGTTGAGCTGCTCGTATTCGTCGAACAGCTCCTCGTAGCCGAACTCGTTGAACGTGCCGATGGAGAGGGTGACGTCCTCGGTACCGGTCTCGCCGTCGACGCCGGCCTCGCCGGATCCGCCGGACCCGCAGGCGGTGAGGGCCATGGCGAGGCATGCTGCCGCGGCCGAAAGTGCGGTGATACGTGCTCTGCTGTGCACGGGTGACTCCTTTGTCAGCTTGGATACCGCTGCGGGGTGCAGCGGAGTCTGGGTGGAACATCCCGGCAGGAACTGCCGGAGGGGGATCCGCCTGCGGAGCCGGTTCCTGCGGACCCGGTCCAGGACGGTGGCGGCGGCGGTTGCGGGAGTATCCGGAACCCTGCCGAAGAGAGTGGTTCGAAGCAGGAGAGACCGCGGACCCACGGACTGATCAGGCGCCGTGGGAGCGCTCTCACGCTGTGCACCCATCCTGACTGTGACACAGAACACTGTCAAGTGGGAGCGCTTCCACGGCAGCGAAATTTCTCTTTCGAAACGTATAGCCGCGCGTCAGGGCGGTCTTGTTTGCTTACCCGTGATCCGATCGTTACGCCGCGTCACCTCCCGGCGCCCCCACCGTTAGAGTGGTGGACGACCCACCAGGACCCCGATCAGGAGCAGCCGGGCGATGACGCACGAATCCCTTCCCCCCTGGACCATCTCGCTCGGTGAACTCGACGAGAAGATGGGCGTGTCCATCCTCGAGCAATCAGCCGAGCGGGTCGTGGCGACGATGCCCGTGGAAGGCAACCGCCAGTCCTTCGGGCTCCTCCACGGAGGCGCCTCCCTTGCCGTGGGCGAGGCCGTCGGCTCCTGGGCCGCGGTGATCCACGCGTCCACCCTCGGGAAGACCGCCGTCGGAGTGGACGTGTCGGCCACCCACCACCGCAGCGCGCGGGACGGAACGGTCACGATCACGGCGACCCCGATCCACCTCGGCCGGACCCTCACGACCCACGAGGTGCTCCTGACCGACGAGGCCGGCCGGCGGCTCTGCACGCTCCGCATCACCAACCTCCTCCTCGACAAACCCGCAACCGTGCGTAGCGTTGAGCCATGACTCCAGCGACGCGCACCCTCAGGTTCCGCTCCACCAGGTTCATCGCCCTTGCCGCCGCGGCCTCCGCCGCGCTGCTCGGCGGTTCCGCGGGTCCTGCCGCGGCAACGCCCAAGGAGCCCCTGTCCTATGTCGCCCTCGGCGACTCCTACGCGTCCGGCTTCGGCGCTCTATCGGGTTCCGACACGGAGCGCTACGGCTTCTGTGGCCGGTCTGACCTCGGCCTACCCGGACTCCTGGACGCCAAGAAGCAGATCGATCTGGACGAGGACGCGACGTGTGCCGGCGCGAAGGTCGCCACGGAGCCCGGAGGCGCCATCGACCTCCAGGCGCAGCTGGCCGCACTGTCCGCTGATACCGACCTCGTCACCATCTCGGCGGGCGGCAATGACGCCGGCTTCGGAACCGTGGCAGGGGCCTGCGCGACGCAGCCCACCGATGTCTGCCAGCAGGTGATCGCAGCCACGAGTGCGACAGCGCTGCCGGTGCTCGCTGCAAATCTCGACGCACTGTACGACAGCATCCAGGAAAAGGCCCCCGACGCCACCGTCGTCGTCACCGGCTACCCTCACCTGTTCTCGCCCGACTTCGGCAACGCGCTGATTCCCCTGGCGTCGCAGGAGACATTCAACGAAGGCACCGACGCCCTGAACGCCGTGATCCGCCAACAGGCCGAAGCGCACGGCTTCATCTTCGTGGATCTGGTGCCGAGGTTCGAGCGACACGGGCTCGGTTCCCGCAACCCGTGGATCACCTTCCAGCCGGGCGCCGTCGACAACCTGCACCCCACGGCCAAGGGCTACAAGTCCGGGTACTACCCGGCGGTGCGGAGCGCGGTCAACTTCGCCCGACTCCAGCGCTAGGGCGCTGCTGATCCGTCCTGCCCGGCCCGGTGCAGCCGGCCCCGCGCCGGCCCCCTCGTGCAGCGGGATGTCCGGACCGGCCCTGGGTTGCCTCGCCGCTAGACTCGACGGGTGACTTCAGAGCTTCCCGCCAAGGTATCCGACATCTTCGATCCCACCCGCTGGCGCGTCGTGGCGGGTTTCGAGGACTTCACGGATCTGACCTACCACCGCCAGGTGGAGCGCGACGGCGCCGTAGTGCGCGACCTCCCCACCGTACGCATCGCGTTCGACCGCCCCGAGGTCCGCAACGCCTTCCGCCCCGGAACGGTGGATGAGCTGTACCGTGCCCTCGATCACGCCCGCATGAGCCCCGACGTCGCAACCGTGCTGCTGACCGGCAACGGTCCCAGCCCGCGGGACGGCGGGCATTCCTTCTGCTCGGGCGGCGACCAGCGCATCCGGGGCCGTGACGGGTACCGGTATGCGGAGGGCGAGACGAAGGAGACGATCGACCCCGCCCGTGCGGGTCGCCTTCACATCCTCGAGGTCCAGAGGCTCATCCGGACCATGCCGAAGGTCGTCATCGCCGTCGTCAACGGCTGGGCGGCCGGCGGCGGACACAGCCTGCACGTCGTCGCGGACCTGACGATCGCTTCGGCCCAGCACGGGAAGTTCAAGCAGACCGATGCCACCGTGGGCAGCTTCGACGCCGGCTACGGCTCCGCGCTCCTGGCCCGCCAGATCGGCCAGAAGAAGGCACGCGAGATCTTCTTCCTGGCCCGCGAATATTCCGCACAGGACATGGTGGACATGGGCGCGGTCAACGAGGCGGTCGACCACGCGGAACTCGAGACGACGGCGCTGGCCTACGCCGCGGACATCGCGCGGCAGAGTCCGCAGGCCATCCGCATGCTCAAGTTCGCCTTCAACCTCGCCGACGACGGCCTCGCGGGCCAGCAGGTGTTCGCCGGTGAAGCGACCCGCCTCGCCTACATGACCGACGAGGCCGTGGAAGGCAAGGAAGCGTTCCTCGAGAAACGCGCTCCGGACTGGTCCTCGTTCCCCTACTACTTCTAGGAGACACGTGGAACTCCTCCCCGTGCACACCCCCGAGGGCTTCGACCCCCTCGGACTGCTGAAGCCCCTCGCCGCCGCGCTGGCAGGCGAAGGCCCCGCCGTCGCGCCCCACGTGCAGCCGGACCAGACCTTCGGCGGCTCGCTGCCGAACGACGAGATCGCCGCCGTCATCAGCACGTCGGGATCCACCGGCGCACCCAAGCAGACGATGCTCAGCGTCGACGCCCTCGCCGCGTCGGCCATGGGTACAGCCTTCGCCCTGAAGGCGGAGGGCCAGTGGCTCCTCACCCTCCCCGTGCACTACGTCGCCGGTTTCCAGGTGCTCGTCCGGTCGCTCTACGCCGGCACGCAGCCCTGGGTCATGGACACCTCCGCGGGCTTCACGCCGCAGGCCTTCACCGAGGCTGCGACGGAACTGACCGACCGGGTCCGTCTCACGTCGCTGGTCCCGACGCAGCTCCACCGGCTGCTGACGGATCCGTCCGCCGAGACCCTCCGGCTCCTGCGCCGTTTCGACGCCATCCTCCTCGGCGGAGCACGGGCCGGGGCACCCCTGCGCGCCCTCGCCCGCAGCCAGGACCTGAAGATCGTCGAGACCTATGGCATGAGCGAGACCTGTGGCGGCTGCGTCTACGACGGGACTCCGCTCGAGGGCGTCGAGGTCCGCTCGGTCGCGGGCCGGCTGCGCATCGGCGGGTCCGTCCTCGCCGACGGCTACCTCGACGCCCCCGAGCTCACGGAGGAGAAGTTCGTCTTCAATTCCGGCCAGCGCTGGTTCGTCACGGACGACGCCGGCGACGTGGCACTCGACGGCTCCGTCACCGTCCACGGGCGTCTGGACGACGTCATCATCACGGGCGCACTCAAGGTGTCGGCAGCGAAGGTCTCCGATGTGATCCAGGCCCTTCCGGGCGTGGAACAGGCGATGGTGCTCGGCATCCGCAGCGAGGAATGGGGCACGGCCGTCGCCGTGGCGATCGTGGGCCACGTCGACGCCGACGTCATCCGGCAGGCGGTCCACGTCGAACTGGGAGCGCACGCCGTACCCAAGGCCATCGTGAGCCTCGACGCGCTCCCCCTGCTACCCGGTGGCAAGCCCGATCGGCGGACCATCCAGGCGCTCCTCGAACGCGCCTAGGACGTTCGAGGCACCCGAAGCACGACCGCCCGACCGACCGACCGACAAGAAGGAACTCCGTGGCGACTGCCGCTCAATGGCTTGAAGGAGCCCGTCCCCGCACCCTCCCCATGGCTCTCGCGCCCGTGATCATCGGGAGCGCCGCCGCGTTCGGCCTCGGATCCTTCAAACCCGTCAACGCCGTGCTCGCGGCGGTCGTCTCCGTGCTGCTGCAGGTCGGCGTGAACTACGCGAACGACTACTCCGACGGCATCCGGGGGACGGACGACGAGCGTGTCGGTCCGCTGCGCCTGACGGGGTCGGGCGCAGCGCAGCCGCGGCAGGTCAAGCTCGCCGCCTTCGCGTGCTTCGGCCTCGCCATGCTCGCCGGCCTGGCCCTGGTTCTCCTGTCGCAGACCTGGGTGCTGCTCCTCGTCGGCGTGGGCTGCATCGCGGCCGCGTGGGGCTATACCGGCGGAAAGAATCCCTATGGGTACCTCGGTCTGGGCGACCTGTTCGTCTTCGTGTTCTTCGGACTGGTCGCCACCCTCGGAACCACGTTCACCCAGGCGGACCAACTCAGCGGCGCGGCGTGGATCGGTGCCGTGAGCACGGGCCTGATCGCCATGGCGCTCCTGATGGCCAACAACGTCCGGGATATCCCGACGGACAGCGTCGTCGGCAAGAGGACGCTCGCCGTCCGGCTGGGGGACCCTGCTGCCCGTATCAGCTACGTCCTGATGCTGGCCGCAGCTATCCTGCTGCCCGTGTTCTTGATCTCCGACTACCCGTGGGTGCTGCTCGTCCTGCTGCTCATCCCGGCCTGCCTGGCGCCGAGCCGGCTCATGCTGAAGGGCGAGAAGCGCAGGAGCCTAATCCCGGTGCTGAAGCAGACAGGCCTGATCAACCTCGCGTTCAGCCTGCTCTTCGCTGCGGGCATCGTCACCACGGTCCTCCTGCGGGGCTGAGCGACCGGGCCCGCCGAAGGGTCAGGCCGCGTTCGCGCTGCCGCGGGGCCGGCGGTCCGAGTTCACCGGGGTGTTGGGATCCAGCGAGTCCTCGGCCGCGGCGTCGTCGAGCTCGACGGCCGTGCGGATCGGCGGGGCACCGGGCGTGAGCCGGCGCTGCAGGGTGGCCCCTGCGGCATCCCGGAGGTTGCGGAAGAAGAGGTACGTCACGCACCAGGCGAGGATGGCTGCCACCACCGCAGACAGGAAGAGTCCCAGCCCGAGCAGCACGCACGCCACATAGAACACGACGATCAGCAGCAGGCGGAGGGCGGTGAATTTGAGGAAGGCCACGCTGCAAGTTTACTCGCCTACAATTGGCGCATGCCCCGCCTCCTGCTCTTCGCCGCGATCCTGGGGGTCGCCGTCGTGATCTATGCGCTGATCGACTGCGTCATGAGCCGAAAACACGAAGTGCGGAGCATCTCGAAGACCGCGTGGTTCGTCACGATCCTCGTGCTGCCGCTCATCGGTGCGGGAATGTGGTTCCTGTTCGGCCGCCCGCGGAGCGAGGGTCCCTCCGGGCCGCGCCGCCCGGCGCCCCGCACACCGACCGCTCCCGACGACGACCCCGCCTTCCTCCAGAACCTCGAGGCCCAGCGCCGGCAGAGGGCCCGCGAGCAGGAGAGGCGCCTCCGCGAGAAGGAACAGCGGGAGCGCGAGGCCAAGGCCCGCGACACCGACGGGGGCCTCAAGGATGACAAGCACGACGGCGAGGGCAACGACGACGCCGGGTCCGGTCCTGCGGGAGTCCACCGCCCCTGACGCGGCTCGAGGCATGACGTCTCCTGCTCAGCGCGGCGACGTCAGCCTCTGTGCGCCCGGGCACCCGCACTCCCTCCCGGTGGCGCCCGCGCTCCCTCGCGGGTACGCAGAAGCCCCGCGGCATCTGCCGCGGGGCTTTTGCGTACCCGGCGCTCGCCCGGACGGGCGACCCTGCCTAGACCCCCGAGTAGCTGTGGAGGCCCGAGAAGTAGATGTTCACGATCGTGAAGTTGAAGACGATGCACAGGTACCCGACGATCGAGAGCCACGCCGCACGCGTCCCGGTCCAGCCGCGCGTAGCCCGTGCGTGCAGGTACCCGGCGTAGACCGTCCAGATCACGAAGGTCCAGACTTCCTTGGTGTCCCAGCCCCAGTAGCGGCCCCACGCCTGCTCGGCCCAGATGGCGCCGGCCATGAGGGTGAAGGTCCAGCCGACGAAGGCGATGGCGTTGAGGCGGTAGGACAGGTTCTCGAGGCTGAGGGCGGACGGCACCAGGCGGAGGAATCTCGCGGGATCCGCCTTGCCCGCCGAGAGCTTGGCCTCGCGCGAGGTCTGCAGGAGCTGGAGCACGGACATCGAGAACGTGATCGTGAACAGTGCCGAGGACGCGACGGCGATGGACACGTGCACGATCAGCCAGTAGCTCTGCAGGGCCGGGATCAGCCGCGCGACCGGCGTGGGGAAGCCGACGGTGGCGGCGCACAGCATGATGACCACGAGTCCCACCACGAAGGAGCCGACGAAGCGCAGATCCTTGCGGGTGAGAGTGATGAGGAAGATGGCAGCGACGAGGAATGCACCCGTGGTGCAGAACTCGTACATGTTGCCCCACGGCACGCGGTGCGCGGCGACCCCGCGGGTGATGACGGCGGCACCGTGGATGACGGCGGCCAGTACCGTCAGCGAGACGGCGATCCGCGCGGTCCTGCGCCGGGGCCCGGACCCGTAGTCCATGGAGTCGGCCACGGACGACGTGCGGGCGGCCACCGGCGTCGAACCGGCTCCACGGGAGCCGACACCGGCCAGGGCACGCGCCGAGGCCGCCTGCTCGCCGGCGAGGCGCGCCTCGAGGGAACCGATGGTCGGGCTCGACTTCACGAGGTCGAGCACGAAGAAGACGAGGGCCACCACGTAGGCGATAGAGGCCAGCAGCATGAAGAGCTCACTGACCTGCCCGAGCTCAGCGTTGACTGGTGCTGTCATGAGTTGTCCTTTGAGTTGTGGTGCGACTGCCCCGCGCCGGCTGCCGTCGAGGCGCCGACCTCCTGCTGTCCATTTTCCCCCGCCGTGCCGGACGGCACCAACCAGCGGTCCGCCAGCAGCTTCTCGACGGCCTGGCCCTCGGCCGGCAGCCGGTTGTCCTCACCGCGTGCAAGGAGCCCGTACTCGACCATCAGGCGCCCGTCCGGGTGTTCGCCCGTCCGCACCCAGAGCCTGCGGCGCCCGATGAACAGGGACGCGGAGAGTCCGAGCAGCGCGAGGGTCGAGAACACGAGGGCCCCGGCCTCGCCTGGATCGTGGTGGATGTCGAGTGCGACGTAGCGCTTGAGCCCGTCGAAGGTGATCGACCCCTTGCCCTCGGGCAGGTCGAAGGTCTGGCCCACGCCGAGCACGATGCCGCCGTCGTCGCTGTTCCGGCTGTTGAGCTCGGTGAGGTTCTCGGTGTCGAGGACGTAGACGTTCTCGGGCGTGCCGTCGTCCAGCCCCAGGTCCCCGTAGTAGGAGTTCAGGTTGAGCTGCGGGTTGAAGGGGTCCGGGTCGCGCGAGAAGGAGACGCCCTGCTCGTCGACGAAGGCGGTGGGGAGGAAGAACCCCACGAACCCGAGCTGGTCCGGCTTGGCATCCGGAGCCTTGATGACCATCAGGGAGGTGTAGAGGCCGTCCGACGGGACCGAGACGACGGGGCCCTGCTGGGCGATGTTCCCCTCGCCGTCCCGCACGGTCACCACGGGCGCGTAGCCGTTACCGACGAGGTACACGTTCGTCCCGCCGATCGTGAGCGGCGCGTTGACCTTGAGGACCTGCTGCGTCTCGTCCTCCCCCGGGCCGTCCTGGGTGGTGACGTTCGCGGTGAAGTCGAGCGGCTGGCCGTAGTGGCTCTCCTGCTCGCGGTCGAAGCGGACGTCGAACGAGTCGAGGCGGAGCGAGTACGGCTCGAGCTGGTCGTCGGAGAAGTTGGAGCCCGGGTTGAAGGTGTCGTAGCCGATGAGGGTGTTGACGAAGCTTTCACCCTCGACGACGACCTTCTGGCCGTTGTAGCCGAAGAGCCCACCGACGGCGACCGAGACCAGGACGCCGATGAGTGAGGTGTGGAAGACGAGGTTGCCGAGCTCCTTGGCCAGGCCGCGCTCCGCGCCGACGGAGGGACGGTCGGTCCCGGCGTCGCGCACGTCCACGCGGTAGCCGCGCTTCCGCAGGACGGCAGCGGCCTCCTCAGCGGCGGACGCCGGGGTGAGGCCGGCTTCGCGTGCGGCGTGGGCAGGCACCTCAAGGGTTCCGTAGACGGGCAGGCGGGAGAGCCGCTTGGGAGTGCGCGGGGGCTTGAAACGGACGGCTTTGAAGTGGGCGATCGCCCGCGGCACCACGCACCCGATGAGGGAGATGAAGAGCAGGAGGTAGATCGCGGAGAACCAGACCGACGAGTAGACGTCGAACAGCTGGAACCAGTCGAGGACGGGCCCGGTGTCGGGGTTGTCCTGGAGGTACCGGGTGACGACGGCGGGATTGGCGGGGCGCTGTGGGAACAGCGAGCCGGGAACGGCGGCGACGGCGAGCAGGAGGAGCAGGAACAGCGCCGTGCGCATGCTCGTGAGCTGCGTCCAGGCCCACCGCAGGGTGCCGAAGAACCCGAGTGAGGGCAGCACGACGTCGGACGTCGCGCCCTGGGCGCCTGCCCGTTCCCTCGTGTCCTGCGGAGCGTCCTGCTTCACTGTGCCCTTTCCCTTCGCATCGGTCCTCGCGTGGCTTCCATGGATCGTCATCGGTCAGATCGGCAGGACGACGTTGCCGATGAGGAGGTCCTGGAGTTGCGTGATCCAGTAGTTCCAGACGCCGGTCACCATGAGGACTCCCACGAGTACCAACAGCCCTCCCCCGGCCCGCTGCAGCAGGAGCCGGTGCTTCCGGAAGAAGGCGAGTGCTCCCATGCCGCGCCGCACGCCCAGTGCGATCAGCAGGAACGGCAGGCCCAGGCCCAGGCAGTAGACGAACGTCAGGACGGCGCCCTTCAGGGCCGTCGCGTCGTTCCCCGAGATGGCGAGCAGCTGCACGGCCCCCAGTGTCGGGCCGATGCACGGAGCCCACCCCAGCCCGAAGGTCACACCGAGCAGGGGGGCACCCAGGAGTCCCGCGGGCACCTTCGCGTGCACGCGGCTCTCGCGCTGGAACCAGGAGATGCCTCCCATGAAGACGATGCCCAGCAGGATCACGACGAGGCCGAACACCTGGATGAGCCATCCCTGCGAAACCCGCAGGAACGCTCCGAGCTGGCCGAACAGCGTTCCGTAGGCCATGAAGACGACCGAGAAACCGAGCACGAAGAGCCCGATCCCGGCGAGCATCCTCCCCTTCTTCTGCTTCTCGAGGTCCACCCCCGTCAGTCCCGTGACGTACCCGAGGTAGCCCGGGACCAGGGGAAGGACGCAGGGGGACGCGAAGGAGACGAGGCCCGCCAACAGCGCAACCGGCAGCGCGAGGAGCATGGAACCGTTCAGGACGGCGTCGGCGAAGGCGTTCCCCGCCACGAGGGGAACGGACGCGGCCAGCTGGCCCGTCATCGTCCCGTTCATCGGCAGGGTCATCGGCATGGCGCGGCGACCGCGCTACTCGGCGAGGGCATCGGAGATGAGGGCCTTGAGGGTCCCGCGATCGGCGAGTCCGAGGATCCGTGCGGAGACCCGGCCCTCGCGATCGAGGACGATCGTGGTGGGAACGGCCTGCGGGGGAACATACTGCGTCATGTCGAGCAGCACCCCGCCGTCCTTGTCGTTGAAACTCTCGTAGGGGATGCCGAAGGTGCGCTCGAAGGCCTCTGCCGTCGCCTGCTCGTCGCGGATGTTCACGCCGTAGAACGCGGCACCCTGGGGTCCGTACTCATCATGGAGCGCCACGAGGTCGGGGGCCTCCTCACGGCAGGGTGCGCAGGAGGCGTACCAGAAGTTCAGGACGGTGACCTGGCCGCTCCAGTCGGAACTGGAGACGGAGGTGCCGTCGAACAGGCTGCCGGTCACGTCCACGGGCTCGCCCCGGTCCGCCTCCGCGTACTCGGTGACGGAGCCGTCCCCCGCGATGTAGTTCTTGCCGTCCCCCGCTGCGGCCTGCTGGGCGAGAGGATCCTCAGCGGCGCAGGACGCCACGAGCGAAACCGGCAGGCTGAAGGCGAGCACCATGCCCAGCTTGAGCAGGAGGCGGCGCTTGGGAGAACGGGCGGTTGGGGTCACGGCTTCTTCCGATGATTTCTACGGCGTGTAGTAATTCTATTACGCGCCGGGGACATTCGCCGCACCGGGCAGCAGATCGGCGCAGGGCTCCGCGTAGCGCACCCGCCGGATGGTGTCTCCCTCGAAGTCGAGGGATGTGACGGACGTGAGAGTGCACTCGCGCTGGCGCGGGTCGTGCCACAGGCGGCGGTGCTCGGCGGCCAGCCTCGTCACCCAGATCGGCAGCTGGTGGCTGACCAGGATGGCCTCGGCCGGACGATCCGAGCCCTCCTGCCCGGCGAGCTCGACAGCCCGGCGTCGGGCATCCTGCACACCCGCCATGACGCGCTCCACCTGCTGGTGGTAGGGCTCACCCCACGAGGGCCGGAACGGGTTGACGAGGAGCGGCCAGTAGCGCGGCTGGCGGAGCCTGCTCTTGATCTTCGACATACCCTCGAAGCCGTTCTCCGCCTCGATGATGCGCTCATCGGTCGTGATCGAGAGGCTCAGGGCATCGGCAACGGGCTGCGCCGTCTCCTGCGCCCGGGTGAGCGGAGACGCCACGAGGTGGACGATGTTGGCTCCCTCATCCCGGCGCTGTTCGAAGTAGCCCGCCATCTGCGCAGCCATCTGCCGGCCGAGTTCGGAGAGGTGGAACTCGGGGAGCCTCCCGTAGAGGACTCCCTCGGGATTGTGGACCTCACCGTGGCGCACCAGGTGGACGGTTGATCTCTGCATGCCTCCAGTTTCCCGCATGGCCGCGTGCAACGGCCAATCGGGGAATCATCACCACCCGCCCTCGACGGCGCTTTACTTGAAGGTTCTACCGATCTCTGGAATAAAAGATGCATACGCATGCTTTTGTATCTCGTAAGCATGCGCCACCCACTCACTCAGGAGTTCACCATGACTGTCCCCTCAGGCCTTACCACCGGCACCTGGTCCTTCGACCCCGCTCACAGCGAAGTCGGCTTCAGCGTCCGCCACGCAGGCATCAGCAAGGTCCGCGGCTCGTTCAAGGACGTCGACGCGTCCCTCGCGGTCGGCTCCTCGCTCGAGGACTCGCGCATCACGGCGACCATCAAGACCGCATCCTTCACCTCGGGCGACGAGAACCGCGACGCGCACGTCAAGGGCGCCGACTTCTTCGACGTCGAGGAATTCCCCGAGATGACCTTCGTCTCGACCTCCCACGAGGGCTCGGGCGAGACCTACAAGATCCACGGCGACCTCACCATCCGCGGCATCACCCGGCCCGTCGTCCTCGACGCTGAATTCAACGGCGTCGCGGTCGATCCCTTCGGTGCCACGCGCGCCGGTGTCTCCGCCTCCACCAGCATCTCCCGCAAGGACTTCGGCCTGACCTGGAACGCGGCCCTCGAAGCCGGCGGCGTCCTCGTCGGCGACAAGGTGACCATCACCATCGAAGCCGCCTTCGTGGCTTCCGCCGTCGCAACGGTCTGATCTCCCGCCCGGCTTCCCTGCCGGAAGGCACCGCGGCTCTCGGCCGGCGTCGTTCAGCGACGCCGGCCGTCGGCGTTAAGGCCCTGGTCCCGCACACCGCATCCCGAACACTCGCCGCACGCCCGCCGACGAATGAGCGGTCGCGGCCTGATGCCGAGCGGCCTACTGGGCGCGGGAGATGGGACCGAGGTCTGGCTCCTGTGCCCTCTGCGCGTGGTACGCAAGGATCTGCAGTTCCGTGGACATGTCCACCTTCCGCAGCTGCACGTGCGGCGGCACCTGGAGCACCACCGGGGCGAAGCTGAGGATACTCGAGATGCCTGCAGCGACGAGCCGGTCGCACAGCTCCTGCGCCACGGATGCCGGCACGGCGAGGACCGCCATGTTGGTACGGGTACGCTCCAGCACGGTCTCGAGGTCGTCGACGGCGCTGACGCGGAGGTAGCCGACTTCGGAACCGACGACGAGCTGGTCCGCATCGAAGATCGCGACGATCTCGAAGCCGCGTGAGACGAAACCGGAGTAACCTGCCAGTGCGCGGCCGAGATTACCTGCGCCGAGAATGGCCACGCGCCAGTCCAGCGTGAGCCCGAGGGCGATCGAGATCTGCCGGTTGAGGTACTGCACGTCGTACCCGACCCCGCGCGTGCCGTAGGACCCGAGGTAGGAGAGGTCCTTCCGGAGCTTCGGAGAGTTGACGCCGGCGGCATCCGCCAGCTCCTCCGACGACACGCGTTCGATACCCTCGGCGAGCAGAGAGTTGAGCGCCCGCAGGTAGATGGTGAGCCGGGCGACGGACGCAGGCGGAATGTGACGCGCCGTGTCGCCCACGGGGTGAAGGCCTGGCATCTCCGGCGTTGTCACTGTCATCGGCTCCGTTGCTAGCACCGCCGCGCCCGGTGTCAGGGCGGCAGCTCCTGGTATCCCCCGGCGTCGGGGGCGGAAGTAGAACCACTGTATGCCGACGACGCGGGGCCTCCAAGCCGGGCCCACGTCGCCGGGACCGCCACCGGCCGGCAGGCCTACGCAGTACGGGTAGGTGTACTGCTAGGACAGCAACCGGCGCAGCCTCGCCTCGTCGATGGACCAGAAGTCCCGCTGCACTCCGTCGATGAACAGGACGGGCAGTTCCTCGGCGAACCGTTTCCCGAGTGCGGGCGCGTCCGTCACGGACAGCTCCCGCCAGCTGACACCGAGGTCCGCCGCCACCCGCCCCACGACGATGCGCGCGTCCTCGCAGAGGTGGCACTCCGGGCGGGTCAGGAGCACGACGCCGGTACCAGGCGGATCCGCGGGCTTTTCCATCCTCCAACCGTACTGCCGCGCCGCAGGGCAGGCGCGGCAGGGGAAGAACTAGACTCGGATCATGCCGGACGCAGCCCGGGGCACGCACCCCCCTCAAGAGCCTCCGGCGCCGGTGGAGGGCGAAGCAGCCTTCTTCGATGTCGACAACACACTGATGCGCGGTGCGAGCCTGTTCCACGTGGCCCGCAAGATGTACCAGCGCAAGGCCTTCACCCTCCGCTTCGCCGCGGGGCTGGCGTGGAAGCAGCTTCGCTTCATCATGCGCGGCGAGACGATGACGGACGTCAATTCCGTCCGCGATGCCGCCCTCGCCTTCGCCATCGGGATCGCCCACGAGGACATCCTCGCCCTCGGCGAGGAGGTGTACGACGAGATGATCGCCTCGAAGATCTGGCCCGGCGCCCGCGCCCTCGCGGAGCAGCACCTGTCCTCGAACCGGCAGGTCTGGCTCGTCACCGGGACCCCCGTGGAGGTTGCGGCAGTCATCTCCAGCCGTCTCGGGCTGACCGGCGCCCTCGGCACGGTCGGCGAGGTCGCGGAAGGCCTCTACACCGGGAAGCTCGTCGGCGAGTTCCTGCACGGACCTGCAAAGGCCGCCGCCATCATTGCACTGGCGGAGCGCGAGAACCTCGACCTCGCGCGCTGCTGGGGCTACAGCGACTCCTACAACGACATCCCGCTCCTGACGGTCGTGGGACATCCCGTCGCCATCAATCCGGACAGCAGGCTCCGCCGCCACGCCCGCGCGAACAACTGGCCGGTCTACGACTTCCGCAGCGGTCGGCGGGCCGCGACGTTCGGCCTGCGCGCGGCCACCGTCGCCGGATCCGTCTATGGACTCTGGCGCGGGTTCTCCCGCTTCAGGGCCCACTGACGCAGCTGCATATCCCTCCGGACAACTCAAAATGCCCTCCGGACAACCCGGGAACGACGACGGCCCGGCTCCCCGCGAGGCGGGGATCCGGGCCGGTCGGCACACTCCGGCACAGGGCCGGGCGCCTGACTACTTCTTGTTGCGGCGCTGGTGACGGGTCTTGCGAAGCAGCTTGCGGTGCTTCTTCTTTGCCATACGCTTGCGGCGCTTCTTGATTACTGAACCCATAGAGTCCTCACAAACTGTTGTGTAGCCAGCGCGGACCCAGGCAGGAAGCCAGGAGGCCAGCGCTGTGATGACGAAAGGCGCATGCCTGCTGGCAGTTGCCCGGATGGTGCAAAAAGTCGAGCGGGCCTAGGCCCGCCCAAAACGCTCCTTAACAGGGTACATCCGTTTGGAGAACGGACTGGACGGTCCGCCCGCCGCTCAGGCGCTCTCGGTCTGGACGTCGACCTGCGCCCGGTGGAGGAACTCCCCCACTGCCGACTCGGGGACCCGGTAGGACCGTCCGAACTGGACTGCGGGCAGGTCTCCCGCGTGGACCAGCCTGTACACGGTCATCCGGGAGACACGCATGAGCTCGGCCACTTCCGCGACCGTCAGAAACTGCACATCCGAGAAGTGATTCCCGTCTGCCATCACACCACTATTCCTTTGCATGGAGGCCTGGATCTCGCTCCGAGACCGGCATCGGGAAGGATGCCCGGAGCGACTGCACGGCGTGTCGCCTTGTAGCAAAGGATGATCCGCCTAAGGAATCACTTTAGTGGCTGGTGGAACCAAACGAAAAGGAAGCCCTGCTCCGGCCCTGCGGACAGGGCCTCACGAATCGCGACGACGGCGCAACTGCGACAGGAGATCGGCGGCGCGCTCGGCCGCCCTGCCCATGGTCCTGCCGATCTGGGGTCTCGGGGCCCCCGGTTCGGTCGGGACTTCCGGGCCTGCCAGGACCGCAGCGGCAAGGACTCCCACTTCTGCCGGCGTCGCCTCGGCGACCGCGCCGGACACAACCTCCGGTGCAGTATCCGGTACAGCATCCGGCACAGCCTCCGATCCCGCCGCGGGGGCGGCATCCGGTACAGCCGCCGGTTCCGCATCAGGTCCCGCTCCGGACCCTGCCTCGGGACCGGCGGCGGCCTGTGCGTTTCCTCCGGCCGGTTCGGGCACCCCGGGCTGCACGGCCCGTGGCTCGAATTCGGCGAGCCAGTCCCGCACGAGTCCGAGCGGGGCGGTGTCCAGCGAGTAGTAGCGCTTCTGGCCCTGCGCCCTCATGCTGACCAGTCCTGCCTCCCGCAGGACCTTCAGGTGCTTGGACACCGTCGGCTGACTCACCTGCAGCTCGACAACGAGCTCCCCCACCGCTTTGTCGCCGTCGCGCAGGTGCTTGAGGATCTGCCTGCGCGTTCCTTCGGCGATGACAGCGAATACATCATCGATTCCCATCCGCCCACCCTAGCGATATATACGCCGGACGGCATCTTGACGCCCGGCGAATCAGTCGAACCAGGGGTCGAGCCCGTGGAGTGGGAACACCGCCTTGCGGGTGGCCATCACCGTGCGATCCAGGTCGTCGTTCGGGTCGTACCCGATCTCCCAGGAGCGCCACCACGGATCGGCGCCGTCGCCCATGAGCGCCGGGGTGTCGATGCCGTGCCGCTCGAGCACGTAGTCCCGCCACGCCGCGGGCACCGGGGTCGCCGGCGCTATTGCGGCTCCGGCCGCCACGGCGACGAGCAATGTCCAGGACCGTGGCACGACGCTCGCCAGGGCATAGCCGCCGCCGCCGGTCGAGATCCACCGCCCGTCGCAGAGCCGGTCCGCCAGCTCCCGTACCCCGAGCATCATCGCGTGCTGCGCGTCGACGCTGACGCGCAGGTTGGTGAGGGGATCCTCCCGGTGGGAGTCGCACCCGTGCTGGCTGACGATGACATCGGGCGCGAAGGCCCCGGCGAGCTGCGGCACGACGGCGTGGAAGGCCCGCAGCACGGCGGAATCTCCCGCGACCGTCGGCAGCGCCACGTTCACGGCATAGCCCTCGGCACCCGGTCCGCCCGTCTCGTTGGCGAAGCCGGTCCCGGGGAAGAGGCTCATGCCCGTCTCGTGGAGGGAGATCGTCATGACGCGGGGGTCGTCCCAGAAGATGCTCTGGGTGCCGTCGCCGTGATGGGCGTCGACGTCGATGTAGAGGACGCGCCGGGCGCCGCGGTCGAGCAGCCGCTGGATGGCCGCTGCGGCGTCGTTGTAGATGCAGAAGCCGCTGGCGCGCGAACGGGCCGCATGGTGCATGCCACCGCCGAAATTGACCGCCCGCACGACAGAGCCCTGCATCACTGCCTCCGCCGCGCCCAGCGAACCGCCCGCGAGACGGGCACTCGCCTCGTGCATGCCCGCGAACGCGGGGGTGTCCTCCGTGCCGAGTCCCCTTCCGGCGTCCGAGCGGTCCGGGTTGCTGCTGACCATGCGGACGGCGCTGATGTAGTCGGGGCTGTGGACCGTCGCGAGGTCGTCGTCCGAGGCCACGAAGGGCGATGCGACCGTCACATGGCCGAGGTCGAGCAGGCCGCACTCACGCGTGAGCCGGGCCGTGAGATGCAGCCTCTCCGGGTTCATGGGGTGCTGTGCGCCGAAGTCGTAGGCCAGCATCGATTCGTCCCAGACGACCTGGAGGGGTACCGCTGGCCCTGAATGCGTAGACATCCCTGCAAGGCTACGCGATGGGGGATATTACGACGACGCAGCCGGGTGAGATGCTTTACTACTGCAAGGGAGAATAAGGGATGATTCCGGTGCCGCTTCGGCGGGAGGACCAGCGAACGGGGCAGAGCGGGCGGCAATGGTGAGTTTCCAGCCTCGACGGCTGAAGGACGATCAGAACGGGTACTTCAGGCTGCTGGCCTCGATCCGCGACTTCGTCGACTCCTTCGCGAACAGCTCGCCCGCCCGGCTCGCCCTCTTCATCTTCATCGCCGTCATCCTGGTCTTCACCGCGCTGCTCAGCCTGCCCATGTCGACCAGCAGCGGCACGGTCACCCCCCTGCACGATGCGTTCTTCACAGCGGTGTCCTCCGTCTGCGTCACCGGCCTCACCGTCGTGTCCACCGCGACGCACTGGTCCTTCTTCGGGCAACTGGTGATCCTGCTCGGCATCTTCATCGGCGGTCTCGGCACCCTCACCCTCGCGTCCCTCCTGGCCCTGATCGTCAGCAAGCGCCTCGGGGTCCGGGGGAAGCTCCTGGCGCAGGAAGCCCTCAACAATGCCAGCCGCCTCGGTGAGATCGGTACGCTCCTGAGGATCGTCATCACTACCTCCGTGGTGATCGAGGTGGTGCTCGCCGTCGTCCTGATCCCCCGTTTCATGCTCCTCGGTGAACCGTGGTGGCAGGCGCTCTGGCACGGCATCTTCTACTCCATCTCCGCCTTCAACAACGCAGGCTTCACCCCCCACAGCGACGGCCTGGTGCCCTACGAGACGGACCTCTGGATCCTCACCCCGCTCATGGTCGGTGTCTTCCTCGGCAGCCTCGGCTTCCCCGTGGTCATGGTCCTCGTGCAGGTGGGCCACCGGTTCAGGAAGTGGACGCTGCATGCAAAACTCACGGTGTCCGTCTCGCTGATCCTGCTCGTCGCGGGCACCTTCGCATGGGGGTTCCTCGAGTGGGAGAACGACCGCACGATCGCCAACCTCAGCGTCGCCGACAAGACCATCCATGCCCTCTTCGCCTCGGTCATGACGCGCTCCGGCGGGTTCAACCTCGTGGACCAGAACGACATGAACACGACGACGATGCTCCTGACGGACGCCCTCATGTTCGCGGGCGGCGGGTCGGCGTCGACAGCCGGCGGGATCAAGGTCACCACCATCGCCGTCATGTTCCTCGCGATCGTCGCCGAAGCGCGCGGCGACTCCGACGTGCGCGCCTGGGGGCGCACCATCCCGCACAGCGTGATGCGCGTCGCCATCTCGGTGATCTTCATGGGCGCCACGCTCGTCCTGGTCGGCAGCGGCCTCATCCTCGCCCTCTCGGACGAACCGCTGGACAAGGTGGTCTTCGAGGTCATCTCCGCGTTCGCGACCGTCGGCCTCAGCACCAACCTGAGCGCCGAACTGCCGCCTGCCGGCAAGTATGTCCTGTCCGCCCTGATGTTCGCGGGGCGCATGGGCACCATCACCCTCGCCTCGGCTCTCGCGCTGAGGCAACGCAGCACGCTGTACCACTACCCCGACGAGAGGCCGATCATTGGCTGAAAGACCCGCACACAACGCACCCGTCCTCGTGATCGGACTCGGCCGCTTCGGCGCGGCCACGGCCGAGCAACTGGTCCGCCAGGGCCGCGAGGTCCTGGCCATCGAGCGGGACCCGCAACTGGTCCAGAAGTTCGCGGGCATCCTCACGCACGTCGTGGAGGCGGATGCGACGAACATCGACGCACTCCGGCAGCTCGGCGCCCAGGAGTTCTCCGCCGCCGTGGTCGGGGTCGGAACCTCGATCGAGTCCAGTGTGCTCATCGCCGCCAATCTCGTGGACCTCGGCATCGACCACCTGTGGGTCAAGGCCATCACCCCCTCGCACGGCAAGATCCTCAAGCGCATCGGCGCCAACCACGTCATCTATCCCGAGGCCGACGCCGGCCAGCGGGCCGCGCACCTCGTCGGCGGGCGCATGCTCGACTTCATCGAGTTCGACGACGGGTTCGCGATCGTGAAGATGTACCCGCCGAAGGAGACCCAGGGCTTCACGCTCGCCGAGTCGTCCGTGCGCTCGAAGTACGGCGTCACGGTGGTCGGCGTGAAATCGCCCGGCGAGGACTTCACCTATGCGCGGCCCGAGACGAAGGTGTCCGGCCGCGACATGCTGATCGTCTCGGGTCATGTGGACCTGCTCGAGCGCTTCGCCGGCCGGCCCTAGCTGAACCGGCCCGGTCCGCCTGCGTCAGTGCCGGCGGCCGGCCGTGGTCAGGACGACGCCGGCTCCGCCAGCTCGCGCGTGATCTCCGCAGCGCGAGCGGTGGCGGCCTGGGCACCGTCCGCGACGATGTGCGCCAGCCCGAGCTTGTCGAAGGTCTCGATAGCGCTTTGCGTGGTGCCGTTCGGGCTGGTGACCGCCCGGCGCAGTGCCGAGGCGTCAGCACCCTCCTCGGCGAGCATGAAGCCTGCCCCGGCGACCGTCTCGCGGGCGATCAGCCCGGCCAGGTCCGGATCGAGCCCGAGCTCCTCGCCTGCAGCGGCCATGGCCTCGGCGAGGTAGAACGCGTACGCGGGACCGGAGCCGCTGACGGCCGACAGCGCGTCGACCTGCTCCTCCGGGATCTCGACGACGGTGCCGGCCGGCCGCAGCAGGTCGCGGGCCTGCGCCATGAGGTCCGGTCCGGCGGAGGATCCTGCGGAGATGGACAGCACTCCCCTGCCCAGCCGTGAGGGGGTGTTGGGCATCGATCGGATGACAGGCTGCCCCGCGGGCAGGGCGGCCTCGATCATCGCGATGGACACCGCGGCGGCAACGCTCAGGACCACGGCGGAGGGCTTCAGCGCCGGAGCGACCTCCCGGGCGAGCGGAACGATGCCCACGGGTTTCACCCCCAGGATGACGACGTCGGCGTCCCGTACGGCTGCGGTGTTCGCGCCGTCGACCTCGGAGGTGGCCTGCGCGTCGATCCCGTGGCGCTGCCGGAGTTCCTCCGCCCGCTCGGCGCGCCGCACGGTGGCCGTGACCAGGGCGGGGTCGAGGCCGGCTGCCAGGAGCCCGGCCAGGATGGACTCGTTCATCGATCCGCAGCCGAGGAAGGCGATACGCTGCGTGGTTTCCGTAGTCATGGCCCCATCCTGCCACGAGCGGTTTCCAGCCTGTTCCCAGCGTTCTCGGTGTTGCGGCACAAGGAAGGCGCCTAGTGTTGCGACTACCCCATAAAGGTGCGAGTGATGGGGCCGGAATTCCTGATCCGGCCCGGCGTCGGTGGCAGCGGATGATCCCCCAACATCCGTACCCACCGGCGCCATTCCGCTTTAACGGCGGAGCCGGGGGGTGGCGCTACTGGTCCGGTCGGCACGGTTCGCGAGGAATTCGCTGACTCGGGCGAGGCCTTCGCGGAGGACTGTTTCGTTGTTCGCGTACCCGATGCGCAGGCACCCTTCGAGGTCGAACGCGCTGCCCGGCGTCATGAGGACCCCGACCTCGTCCATCAGAGCTGCGGCGAGGTCGGCGGAGGGTTCACCCGTGTTGTATTCCAGCAGCGCCGTGGTGCCTCCTGCTGGTTTGAGGTAGGTGATCGAGGGTTCGTTTTGCACCCAGTCGTCGAGGATCTGCAGATTGGTGCGCACGATGGAGCGTGAGCGTTCTAGGATCTTGTCCTTGTTCTCGAGGGCGATGCGGGCCAGGACGTCGTCGATCATGCCGACACTGATGGTGTTGTAGTCGCGGCGGATCGATACGCGTTCGATGACCTCGACGGGACCGGCGACCCAGCCGAGGCGGAGCCCGGCCAGGGAGAAGGCTTTGGACATGCTGGCGGTGCTGATCCCGCGGGAATAGACGTCGGCGATGGATGCGGTGTTGCCGTCGCCTTCCTGCGCGGTTCCCCGGTATACCTCATCACACAGAACGTAGGCACCGACGGTGTCAGCGATGTCCGCGACCGCCTGCAGCATCGCCCGGTCCATCACGGATCCCGAGGGGTTGTTCGGGTTGTTGAGGACGATCAGGCGTGTGGTGTGGGTGACGAGGGACTTCAGCTCCTCGAGGTCGGGCAGGTACCCGTTCTCGGGGCGGAGCTTGAGCAGCTGCACGTCGGCGCCGTAGCTCTCGGGAATCGAGTAGTGCTGCTGGTAGGTCGGCAGCACGGAGATGACCCGGTCCCCGGGCTCGACGAGGGTCTCATGGATCAACGCGTTCGCACCGATCGCACCATGGGTCGTGATCGTGTTTTCCGGCCCCAACGTCTCGTACAGGCCGGCGATGAGGCTCCGCAGCTCGTCGGTTCCCTCGATGGCCCCGTAGGTGAGTTTCAGCGGAAGAATTTCCTCGAGGAACGTTTCCTTCCGCCCGGCGAGAGTCAGCAGCTGATCGACGGTCAGGGACTCCACGCACGTCTCACCGAGGTTGTAGGCACACTCGTTCTCATAGCGGTTCATCCAGATCTCGACGCCGAAACTTCTGATCTTCATGGCAACTCCCCATCTTCACAACGTCCCCACCGCTGGTGGAGCTTCCCGTCGAATTTTTGTTACTTATATTGCCCAGAGGGGAAATGGAAGTCAAGGGGGCGGGATCGTGAACAGGGACCATCCAGAGGCGCTGGTAGCGTTACCCGGACGCGCACTTTATCGCCCACGCAAGGGGACAGCATGGCAGAAGCACGGGAGGGCAGGGACCTGGTCGCCCTCGTCGGTTCGACGATCCGCCAACTCCGGGCGCAGCAGAAGGTCTCCGTCACCGACCTCGCCCGCCGCGCTGATGTCAGCCGACGCATGCTGACAGCCATCGAGGGTGGCAGTGCCAACGCCTCCCTCGTCACACTGGACAAGATCGCCCGCGCCCTCGGGGTCGACTTCTCCGTCCTCGTCCGCTCCCGAAGAGATACCCCCATCGAGATCGTGCACGACGACGACGCCAGGGCAGTGTGGGCGGGAGCCGCCGAGGAAAGCGCCGGCCGTGTCTTCGTCACCTCCCACAGCCACGGCGCAGCCGAACTGTGGGACTGGACGCTCGGACCCCACGACCGGTACGACGCCGAACCCGACCCGGAGGGATCAGAAGAAATTCTCCTCGTCACCCGCGGCGAGCTGGCCCTGGCCGTCGCCAACGACAGACAGGTCGTCCCTACGGGATCGGCCGCCAGAATCGCCACCGATCGCTCCTACTCCTACATCAACCCGTCCGACACACCCGTGCACTTCGTGCGCATCGTTGTCATCAACCGGGCCTGACCCCCGCCAGGCTCCCGTTCCGGCGGCCCCGCCTCAGTGGCCCAGGTTCATCCGCGCGAATCGGAGCGTCTCCGCGAGCCACTCCTCGCGCTCGCCCGCACCGCGTGCCCGGCGGGTGCTGACCTCCACGGCCACCACTCCGTCCCACTCCGCGTCGGCGAGGTGGTTGAGCGCCTCGGCGCACCGCTGCTGGCCCTGGCCCGGCAGCAGGTGCTCGTCCTTGCCGTTCGGCGTGCCGTCCGTCAGGTGCACGTGCGCGAGCCTGTTCCCCAGGGCCCGGATCTCCTCGTAGGAGTCCATCCCGGCGATCGCGGCATGGGAGAAGTCCCACGTGATGCGCTCGTACGGCTCGGGAACGGGGTTCCAGTGCGGCAGGTATGCTTTCGCCTCGCGGCCCCGGACCTTCCACGGGTACATGTTCTCGACGGCGATCTCGATGCCGTACTCGCGGGCGACCCGCGTGATGCCCTCCGGGAACTCCTCGGCATAGCCCGTCTGCCACCGGAACGGCGGGTGCGTCACCACGGTCTTCGCCCCCACCTCCGCGGCCATGGCAGCGGAGAGCTCGATCTTCGTCCAGGCCTTGCCCCACACCTGCTGCGTCAACAGGAGTGTCGGTGCGTGGATGGCAAGGATCGGCATCTCATAGCGCTGGCTGAGCACGCTGAGCTGGTCGGGGTCCTGACTGACGGAGTTGTTGGTGACCATGACTTCCACGCCGTCGTAGCCGAGGTCCTGCGCGAGCGCGAAGGCGTCGTGGACGGAGAGCGGATAGACGGAGGCGCTGGACAGCGCGATCGGGATGCGGCCGTCGGGTTGCGCCACGTCAGGCTCCCCCGGGCAGGGACACGCGTCGTGCCGAATCGAGCTGGACGTGGCCCACCCCGACTCCGGGCAGCGGCTCGTCGGCCTCGAACATCTTGGCGTCGAACCGCCTCAGCAGCAGGCCCTCCCGCAGGGCCCAGGGGCAGATGTCCATGGACGGGACGTCGAACAGTTCGAGGGCGCACTCGGCGACGAGCGCACCCGCCAGGACCTGCGGCGCACGGAGTTCGGAGACGCCGTCGAGGTTGATGCGGTCCTTGACGCTCATCGCGGCCAGGCGCTTGGTCCACAGCTTGAGGTCCTCGAGGCGCAGCTCCCGGCGCACGAAGGGCCCGGCGGCCGACGGGGCCGCCCCTGCTATGCGCGCGAGCGAGCGGAAGGTCTTCGAGGTGCCGGCCACGAGGTGGGGACTGCCGAGGTGGGCGAACTGCGGCACCGCTTCCCGGAGGGTCGCCCGGATGTAGCGGCGCAGTTCCTTCACGCTCTTCGCCGATGGCGGATCCCCGCGGAGCCAGTCGCGGGTGAGCCGGCCCGCGCCGAGCGGAACGGACAGCGCCACCTCGGGGAGCTCGTCCGTGCCCATCGCCATCTCGAAGGACCCACCGCCGATGTCGAGGTTGAGGATGGATTTTGCGCCCCAGCCGTACCAGCGGCGGACGGCCTGGAAGGTCACCGCGGCTTCCTGGTCCCCGGACAGTTCCTGGAGGTCGACGCCGGTCTCCTCGCGCACGCGCGCGAGGACCTCGCTGCCGTTGCCGGCCTCGCGGATGGCCGAGGTGCAGAACGCCAGGAAGTCCTCGGCGTCGTGCCCGGCCGCGAATTCGCGCGCCTCACTGACGAAACCCACGAGCTCGTCCTGGCCCTCCCGCGAGATGCTGCCGTCCTCGTCGAGATAGGCCACGAGCTGAAGGGGCTTCTTGTGGGAGGCGAACGGCACGGGACGCCCACCCGGGTGGGCGTCCACGAGCAGCAAATGGACCGTGTTCGACCCTATGTCCAGCACACCTAGCCGCATTGTTCCCGCGCTTCCCGCTCATCCCCCGTTATCGTCTGTCTCCCGTACTGCGTTACTTGCCCGCAGCGACCTTGCGCTTCGCGGGCGCCCGCCGGGTGGTCTTCTTCGGGGCCGGGCCCTTGGCGCGTTTCTCGGCGAGCATGTCGATCGCCTGTTCGCGTGTCAGTTCCTCGATCGCCATGGAGCTGGGCACCGTGATGTTGGTGACGCCGTCGGTGATGTAGGGGCCGAAGCGGCCGTCCTTCACCACGATGGGCTTCTCGCTCACGGGATCGTCCCCGAACTCGGCCAGCGGTGGGGTGACCGTCCTGCCGGCACGCTGCTTGGGCTGCTTGTAGATCTCCTGCGCCTGCTCGAAGGTGATCGTGAAGATCTCCTCCTCGGAGCCGATGGAACGGGAGTCGCTGCCCTTCTTCAGGTACGGGCCGAACCGGCCGTTCTGCACCGTGATCTCCTTGCCGTCCTCGTCCGTCCCGAGGACGCGCGGCAGGTTCATCAGCTTGAGGGCGTCCTCGAGCGTGACCGTGTCCACCGTCATGGACTTGAAGAGCGAGCCGGTGCGCGGCTTGACCTTCGCGGGCTTCTTCGGGGGCTTGGGCTTGCCGTTCTTGTAGTACTCGACCGGCTGGCTGGCCAGTTCCTCGGCCGTCTGCTCGGGGATCAACTCGATCACGTACGGTCCGTAGCGGCCGTCGCGTGCCACGATGGTCCGCCCGGTCTCCGGGTCGGTCCCGAGGACACGCTCCTCCGACGTCGGGGCTTCCATCAGCTCGATCGCCTTCTCGGCGGTCAGCTCGTCCGGCGCGAGGTCCTCGGGCACGTTGGCGCGCTGCGGCTCGGTGCCCTCCGGGGCGTCCGGGGGCAGGGGCTTCTCGAGGTACGGCCCGAACTTGCCCACGCGCAGCGTGATGCCGTCGGCGATCTCCACCGAGTTGATGCGGCGCGCGTCGATCTCGCCGAGCTCGCTGACGATGGTGTGGAGGCCCGTGTCCTTGCGGTCGCCGTAGTAGAAGTGGTTGAGCCACTCCACGCGGCCGGTCTCCCCGCGGGAGATGCGGTCCAGGTCCTCCTCGAGCTCCGCCGTGAAGTCGTAGTCGACGTAGTCGTTGAAGTGCTCCTCGAGCAGGCGCACCACGGAGAACGCGATCCAGCTGGGCACGAGGGCCTGGCCCCTGGTCCGGACGTAGCCGCGGTCCATGATGGTGGACATCGTCGCGGCGTAGGTCGACGGGCGGCCGATGCCGCGCTCGTCGAGGACCTTCACCAGGGACGCCTCGGTGTAGCGCGGGGGCGGCGACGTCTCGTGGCCGGAAGCCTCGATCGCCGTCGCGCCGAGGGCATCGCCCTGGACGACGTTCGGCAGGCGCGTGCCCTGCGCGTCGTCGTCGGTTCCGTCCTCGTTGCGGTCCGCGTCACGGCCTTCCTCGTAGGCGGCCATGAAGCCACGGAAGGTGATGACGGTACCGGACGCGGCGAATTCGGCTTCCCGGCCGTCGGCACTCCTGGCACCGAGGCGCAGCGACGCCGTCGAGCCCTTGGCGTCCGCCATCTGAGAGGCGACGGTCCGCTTCCAGATCAGCTCGTAGAGCCGGAATTCGTCGCCGCGCAGGCCCTGGGCAACCTGGGCCGGCGTGCGGAAGGAGTCGCCGGCGGGACGGATGGCCTCGTGCGCCTCCTGCGCGTTCTTGGCCTTGCCCTTGTAGACGCGGGGCGACCCGGGGACGTACTCGGGGCCGTACAGCTCCGACGCCTGGCGGCGGGCGGCATTGATGGCCTGGTCCGACAGCGCCGACGAATCGGTACGCATGTAGGTGATGTACCCGTTCTCGTACAGCCGCTGCGCCACCTGCATGGTGACCTTCGAGCTGAAGCGCAGCTTGCGGGCCGCCTCCTGCTGCAGCGTCGACGTCGTGAACGGCGCTGCGGGACGGCGCGTGTAGGGCTTGGTCTCCACGGACCGCACTGTGAACGCGGCGCTCTCCAGCCCCACGGCGAGGGAGCGCGCGGCGTTCTCGTCGAGCCGGACGACGTTGGCCGCCTTCAGCTCCCCGCGGTCGGAGAAGTCCTTGCCGGAGGCGATGCGGCTGCCGTCGACGGCGACGAGCTTCGCCGGGAAGGTGCTGCCCTTCGAGGAATCCTCGGGGGTGAAGGTACCCGTGAGGTCCCAGTACGACGCCGCGCGGAACGCCATGCGCTCGCGTTCGCGTTCGACGACGAGGCGGGTGGCCACGGACTGCACGCGGCCGGCGGACAGGCCGCGGGCCACCTTGCGCCAGAGGACGGGCGAGATCTCGTAGCCGTAGAGGCGGTCGAGGATGCGCCGGGTCTCCTGGGCGTCCACCATGGGGATGTCGACGTCGCGCAGTTCACCCATGGCGCGCGTGACGGCTTCCTTGGTGATCTCGCCGAACGTCAGCCGGTAGACGGGGACCTTGGGCTTGAGGACCTGCAGCAGGTGCCAGGCGATGGCCTCGCCCTCGCGGTCCGCATCGGTTGCGAGGTAGAGCTCGTCGGCGTCCTTCAGGGCGGCCTTGAGCTCCGCGACGGTCTTCCGCTTCTCGGGGGACACGACGTAGTACGGCTCGAAATCCTTGTCGAGGTCCACCGCGAACTTGCCCACGGAGGACTTCTTGAGTTCGGCGGGGAGGTCGGAGGGCTGCGGCAGGTCGCGGATGTGCCCCATGGACGCCGCGACCTGGAAACCCTCGCCGAGGTAGCCCGAGATGCTCTTGATCTTGCTGGGGGACTCAACGATGACGAGTTTCTTGCCGTGCTTCTTGTCCGTGGCCTTGGTCGGCACTTCTCTCCTATATATACGGGTGCGATGCCGCAGCAGTAACGCGGATATCCGGTCCGGATCCCGCTGCTGGGCCTCACCTCACAGTATGCGTCATGCGTACCTGCACAAGGGTAACCGCTGGTTTCAGGGGGCAGGAATCAGGAAGCCCTCCCGGATGAGCTGCTCGACGTCGACCAGCAGTGCCGAGGTGAAGGCCGCATCGGGCCTCTCCAGCAGCATGGCGAGGGCGCCTGCGATCTGTCCCGCCGTGAGATCACCGTCGCACGCGGAGACGAATCCGGCGAGCTCGGTGCTCAGGAGCGTGGTGCGCCGGAGGCCGGCTCCCTGCCTCAGCAGGATGACTCCGGGGTGCTCGGCCCCGGGCCGCTGGTGGCGTTCCTCGGTGACGTCGTCGGCGACGAGCAGGAACTCGTCGGCGATGCCGATGCCCGAGGCGGCGTGCTCGGTGTGGGCCGCCAGCCAGTCGCTGCGGCCGACGGCGGCGGCCAGGTGCGGGCCCACGGGCTGCTCGATATCGTGGGTGATCTCTTCGAGCGTCACCCGGACGAGGTTGCTGGGGGTGCCCGGCCTGCGCAGCCACACCGAGCCGAAGCCGATCGCCTCGACGTTCCGTGAGGCGAAGTCCGTCAGGTAGGCGGCGAAGCTGTCGAGGTAGGCGCTGCGGTCGCGGTTCTCCGCGGCGTCACGCAGCCACGTCTCGGCGTACTGCACCGGCGTCAGCTGCTCGCGCTGGATGATCCAGGCGTCGGCGCCGGGAGGGACGAAGCTCCGGATGCGGCGGTCCCAGGCCGTGCCCTCGGTGATCTCCCAGTTGCCGAGCAGCTGCGCGGCGCCGCCAGGCGCGAGGATCCCGGGCAGGTCCCGGACCAGGGTCTCGACGATGGCGTCCCCGGGCAGTCCGCCGTCACGGTAGGTATAGCCCTCCTCCCCGGTGCGCGGCGTGATCACGAAAGGCGGGTTGGAGACCACCAGGTCGAACCGCTCCCCCTCGATCGGCGCGAGCAGGCTGCCCAGGCGGAGACTGACCCGGTCCCCGAGCCGCTGGGCGTCGATGTCCAGCGCGGGTGCGTTGAGCAGGAGGTTGAACCGGGCGAAAGCGAGGGCGCGGTCGGAGATGTCCGTCGCGGTCACGTGGCGGGCATGCGCCAGGAGGTGGAAGACCTGGATGCCGCACCCTGTTCCGAGGTCCAGGGCCCGGTCCACGGGCGTCCTCATGACGGTCTGGGCAAGGGTCAGCGACGCTCCTCCGATCCCCAGGACGTGGTCGTGGCGCAGGGGGCCGGGGCGCTGTTCCGCCCCGAGGTCGCTCGCCACCCACAGGTTGCCTCCGACGTCCGAGCCGTAGGGTCGCAGCTCGACGGCGGCGCGCCAGCGCGTCGGGTCCGTTCCCGTATCGCGACCGGTGGCGTCATCCCCGGCACTTCCGGCCGCGGCTTCCGCGGCGCCTTCAGCGGCGACGTCTTCCGGGACCCTCTCGATGAGCCTCAGCCGTTCGAGGCCGGGCACGCCGATGCCGGGGAAAGCGGCCTGGAGGCCCTCTTCCGGAACGGTCTCCCCGAGGAGCCACAGCAGCACCGGGATGACCTGCGCGCTCCCGCCTGCGTGCAGGAGGCGCCGGCATTCCAGGAGCGCCGGAACCAGCTGCCCCCGGCCGAGGGCGGAGTACGCCGGAGCGCCGAGAAGGGCTTCGACGCCGTCGACGGTGTAATCGAGGGCAGCCAGGTCCCCGGCGAGCGCCTCGAGCGCGGGCAGGTTCGTGCTCGACGGCGCGGAAGCGACGTCGTCGTCGAACTCCTGCCGGCCCGCGCCCTCGGTGACAGCCATCAGGCAGCGCCTGCTGCCGTTGCCTCGGCCTCGTCGGACTCGCACCCCTGGGGGCAACGCAGGGTTGCGGGGTCCGCCGCGCACTCGGCGCAGTACAGGGTCAGGTTGCGGCAGGACGTGTTCGAGCAGTTCTCGAACTTGTTAGAGGGCGCCTGGCAGCGCACGCATTTGCCGATCGTCACGGCGTCGTCGCTGAATTCGAGGTGCATGCGCTTGTCGAAGACATAGAGGGAGCCCTCCCAGAGCCCGCCGTCGCGGTACTTCTCGCCGTAGCGCACGATGCCGCCGTCGAGCTGATAGACCTCCTGGAAGCCCCGGTTGACCATGAGGCTGGAGAGCACCTCGCAGCGGATACCACCCGTGCAGTAGGTCACGACAGGCTTGTCCTTGAGGCCGTCGTACTTGCCGGAGTCCAGTTCGCGGACGAAGTCGTGCGTGGTGCGCACGTCGGGGACCACAGCACCCTTGAAGCGGCCGATCTGCGCCTCGAGCGCGTTCCGGCCGTCGAAGAAGACGACCTCCTCCCCCGCTGCACGCTTGGCGTCGACCAGCGCATGCAACTCTTCCGGCGCAAGGTGCGTGCCGCCGCCCACGACCCCGTTCTCGTCGACCTTCAGTTCACCCGGAGCACCGAAGGAGACGATCTCGTCCCGCACCTTGACGCTCAGCCTCGGGAAGTCGGCCGCGCCGCCGTCGGACCACTTGATCTCCATGCCACGAAAGGCCGGGTACTCCCGCGTGGTCTTGACGTACTGCTTCACGGCCGAGATCTCGCCTCCGACCGTTCCGTTGATGCCGTCCTTGGAGATGAGGATCCTCCCGCGCAGTCCCCACTTCTCGCAGAGTGCGCGCTGCCACAGGCGGATTGCTTCAGGATCCGGCAAGGGTGAGAAGGCGTAATAAAGGGCAATACGGTTCATCGACACGACTTAAAGCCTACTTTGCGGGTTCAAACGGCCGCCTCCGCTGCCGTCCCTGTGATTCGCACTCCCCTGGGAACTATGGTTCAGCACATGGGCGCACATGCAGACGACGAGCTCCTCCAGACCTGGATCGACGGATGGTCCGCGTGCCGGGGATACGAACCGCACAGGGACGGGCGCAGCACCTCCGTCCTCCTGACGGACCAGCAGAACCAGACGGAGCACTTCCTCTTCGAACCCACCACCGAACGGTTCCTCGAGCTGGCGTCCGAGACCCGGCAGGACCCCGGACGGGTGCTGACGGTCGTCACCAACCGTATGCAGGAGCTCATCGATGCGGCCCAACCGCTGCGCATGCACGTGACGGACCGCCAGCAGTCCCTGATGAGCGTCGACATGCGGGGCCAGGACGTCGAGGACCCGCGGGTGCCCGGCGACGACTACACCCTCCAGCGCTCCAGCGAGGGTGCCTGCCGCAGCGTGACGGTCCATGTCGGCGGAGAGCTCGCGGCCCGGGGATCGGTGTCCGTCGTGGGCGACTACGCGGTCTACGATCGCATCGTCACGGAGGAGGGCTACCGGCGGCGGGGGCTGGGCAGCTACGTCATGCGCACCCTGACCGCCGGGGTGCTGGAGGACGACATCACCACCGGCCTGCTCATGGCCTCGGCGGACGGCCGGGCCCTCTACGCATTCCTCGGCTGGCAGCATCTCGCCGACGTGTTCGTTATCAGAGGATAAGGGCCGTTTGCGCCGTGCGTGCGGGATTCCCGATGGGACAATTGCGGCGTGGCTGCGCAGAACTCCCTGATCCCGCTGCTCGGAGGTGGACCGGACCCTGAGCAGCTGCTGCACGTCCGCGAGATCCCGGCCCGGGAGGCCGAGCACGCGCCCTGGCCCGAGTGGGCGCACCAGGACGTCGTCGAGGCGTTCGGGACCCGGGGAGTGGTCGAACCGTGGCGGCACCAGGTGGAAGGTGCCACGTCCGCCCACGACGGAACGCACACCATCATCGCGACGGGCACCGCCTCGGGGAAGTCCCTCTGCTACCAGCTTCCGGTCCTCGACGAGATCCATCGCAGCGAACTCCTGAATCGCGCGACCCTCGCACCGAACGGGTCCGTGGCCCTGTACCTCGCGCCCACGAAGGCCCTGGCCGCGGACCAGCTGTCCGCCATCAACGCACTGAAACTGCCCACGGTCAGGGCCGAGACGTACGACGGCGACACGGAGTCGGGTGCGCGCCGCTGGATCCGCGACCATGCCAACCTGGTCCTCGCGAACCCGGACATGCTGCACTACGGCATCCTGCCCAACCACACCTGGTGGGCCCGCTTCTTCCGCCGCCTCAAGTACGTGATCATCGACGAAGCGCACAGCTACCGGGGAGTGTTCGGTTCCCACGTCGCGAACCTCCTCCGACGGTTGCGGCGGATCTGCGCGAGCTACGGCGCCAATCCCGTGTTCATCGGCGCTTCGGCCACGTCTGCCGAACCCGCCGCATCCTTCGGACGGCTGATCGGCGCACCGGTGTCCGCCGTCGCCGAAGACAGCTCGCCGCACGGCTCGACGACGGTCGCGTTCTGGGAGCCCCAGCTCACGGGCATGAAGGGCGAGAACGGCGCTCCCACCCGGCGGACGGTCATTGCCGAGACGTCCGACCTGCTCGCCAACCTCGTGTCCTCCCGGGTGAGGACCATCGCGTTCATCAAGTCGAGGCGGGGCGCCGAGAGCATCGCTCAGACCTCCCGGAGGATGCTCGAGGATGTGCATCCTAGCCTCCCGCATCGCATTGCGGCCTACCGGTCCGGATACCTGCCCGAGGAACGCCGGGCGCTCGAAGCTGCGCTGCGGAGCGGGGAACTGCTGGGTGTCGCCAGCACGTCGGCGCTGGAACTCGGCATCGACATCTCCGGTCTCGACGCCGTCCTGGTGGCCGGCTGGCCCGGGACGAGAGCATCCCTCATGCAGCAGATCGGCCGCGCCGGGCGGTCAGGGCAGGACGCCATCGCGGCTTTCGTCGCCAGCGATGATCCGCTGGACACCTACCTGGTGCACCATCCCGAGGCGGTCTTCGACCTCGCCGTCGAGGCGACCGTGTTCGATCCCTCCAATCCCTACGTCCTCGGTCCGCACCTGTGCGCCGCCGCGGCAGAACTGCCCCTCACCGACGGGGACCTCGGCCTGTTCGGTGCCACCTCGGAGGATCTGCTCGGGACCCTGTGCGACCAGGGCTTCCTTCGGCGCCGTCCCGCGGGATGGTTCTGGACGCACCCGCAGAGCGCCGCCGCGATGGTCAACCTGCGCGCTGACGGGGGCGGACCGATCAATATCGTGGAGGCGGATTCCGGGGCGCTGCTCGGGACGATGGACTCACCCCAGAGCCACTACCAGGCACATCCGGGCGCGGTGTACGTCCATCAGGGGCGCACCTACGTCGTACAGGAACTCAACGAGCAGGACCACTGCGCCGTTGTCTCCCGCGCCCATCCCGACTACTACACGCAGGCGCGGGACGTCACGCAGATCGAGGTGATCGGGCGCGACGTCAGCCGGCTGTGGGGTGGTGTCCTCGCCAACTTCGGTGACGTGAAGGTCACCACCCAGGTGGTGTCCTTCCAGCGCAAAGCTTTCTCCTCCAACGAGATCCTGGGTGAGGAACCGCTCGAGCTCGGGGCACGGGACCTCTTCACCAAGAGCGTGTGGTTCGAGATCAGCCCGGAACTCCTCGAGGCGGAAGGCATCCTCGCGGAGGAGCTTCCCGGAGCACTCCATGCGGCGGAACATGCCGCGATCGGGCTGCTGCCCCTGGTGGCGTCGAGTGATCGGTGGGACATCGGCGGGGTGTCGACCGCCCTGCACGCCGACACGGGGCTGCCGACCATCTTCGTGTACGACGGCCACCCTGGGGGTGCAGGCTTCGCCGAGCGTGGTTTCGAGGCGGCACGGACCTGGCTGTCCGCCACCCGCGACGCGATCGAAGCCTGCGAGTGCGAGTCCGGCTGCCCCTCCTGCGTCCAGTCTCCGAAGTGCGGCAACCGCAACAACCCGCTCAGCAAGGGCGGTGCCGTCGCAGTCCTCTCACTCATCCTGAAGCAGGCCGCCGGCGCGGCTACCGGAGCCGAGCCGACACCTGGAACGGGATCCGCCTCCGGCGGTGCACCGCCGTCCGGAGCAGCGTCCGGATCCACCGTCGCGTTGGGCCGGAAAGCCTAGACCGCCAGGACCAGGACGCCCCGTCATGGCGGAGGCCCAGCCCGCGCCGCGCCCGACGTCAAGGCGGAGGCCCAGCCCGCGCCGCGCCCGACGTCAAGGCGGAGGCCCAGCCCGCGCCGCGCCCGACGTCATGGCGGAGGTCCAGCCCGCGCCGCGCCCACTGCATCAGGAAGCAGGCCCGCGATGCTGACGGAGACGCGGACCAGGGCAGTTCCCGGACCCGTCTCGCCGATGACGCAGTCCTGCACGGCTGCACCATGGTGTTCCGCAACTGTCCCGGCAACCGAGCACGGGTCGCCGGCTGTGAGTCCCCGGGCAGCGTCCGCTGCGGCCAGGGCCGCGAGATCTGCTGCTGTTGCCGCTTTCGATGCGCCCGACGCAGCCTGCAGCAGGAGGGCCGCGGAGGCAATCAACAGGAGTGCCAGCATGGCGAGGCCTGCCATCAGGAGCGTGCCGGCACCGCCCTCGGAGTCGGTGGGCGGCCCCGCGCTGCCCACTAGTGCTGTGCGCGGCCCTGCGCTGCCAGCGGTCGTGCTCCTACCCATCGTCTTCCTCCTTCCCCGAGGCTGTCGCAGTCAGTTCGATTCCCATCAGGTCGACGACAGGCCCTTCGACCCGCGCTCTCACCTCCACGGTGGTCCAGCCCGACCTGACCGCCACGGAAGTGGTCGCGTTGCTTCCCGCAAGCCGCCGTACCGTCTGTTCCACGGACGCGCTGCTCTCGCCCCGCATGGCCTCGCGTGCTCCTGCCCGTGCCGCTTCCTCCAGTTGCAGTTGAACCGTGCCGATGTGCGCGGTACCGAGCAGGAGAGCGAGCAGGACGACCAGGATGGGAAGGACGACGGCGACTTCGGCGGTGACCGCCCCCCTCTGACCGTGGCCGGCGCGCCCCATGCCCCGGCCCCGGGCGGCAGGCGTCCCGCCGAGACCACCGGAAGGGACGCTGGGACGCCTGGGCACGTGCCATCGCGTGCGTCCCCACCTCGGCCCGTCCTGGTCCGCGCCCATCAGCCGAAGTTCAGCGCAGACGTGATCAGGGACATCAGGAGGCCCTTGACCTCGCCACTGGACAGCACCGCGACGAGCAATGCCGCGAAAGCGACTGCAGCGAGCGTGGCGATGGCGTACTCGGCGGTCGCCATGCCTGCCTCCCCGCCGGGCACGCCATCCTGGCGGTGTCGGATGATCCGAGCGTTCGACCGCCGTCGCCGGGCGTCGGCCCGACGGGCGGCACGGTCGCCCGCGTGTTCCGGGTCCCCGAAACCACCCCTGCCGTCCTGGCCGGGGATCCACTCGGGGCTGACCGCGTCAACCGGGGACTCGCTGATCGTGCAGGACGATCCGTCATTCTGGGTTTCGGCGGGGACCCGGAACGAGGAACCTTCCAGCGTCCTGGCGTGCGTTTCCGATGACATGGGAACTCCTTCTGTCGACGGAGGACGTCGGTCCCCCGTGCTGGGAGCGGCACTCGCCGCAGGAACAACTCTCGCGACACGGGAACGTCCGTCGGGATCCCCGATGGGCTAAGTGGATAACCGCGGCGGCCGGGACTAGAGGGTGGGCAGGAGACCCAGGACGACGGGCACGACTCCGAGGCAGATGAAGGCAGGCAGCGAACACAGCCCGAGGGGCAGGACGAGTTGCACTCCCAGTGCCGCGGCTTTCCTCTCCACTTCACGGTTGTGCCGCCGTCGCAGCTGGGCCGCGTGGGCATGCAGGAGTGCCGCGGACGGCGCGCCCGTGGAAGTGGCGAAGCGAAGGCCCTGCCGGACGTCGTCAACGACCCCATCCTGATCCAGTACTGCACGTCTCCGGCCGCGCCGGGGTGCCAGCCGATCCGAGGCAGCGGGATGGCTCCGCCCGGTCAGCCCGATGTGCCACGCGGCCCCACCGGCGGATTCCCCCGCGGCGTCCCCTGCGACCTCCCATGCGGCCTCCCAGGCGGCCTCCCATGAAGCGCCGAGGACCCGGGCGGCGTGGACCCGCACCAGGGACGAACGGATCCGGGGCTCACAGGTTTCCGCGACGAGGAACAATGCCTTCTCGACCGAGGCCCCGGAGGACAACCCGGCGGCCAGCAGGTCGAGGATGAGCGGCGCGTCCCCGATTCCCCGTCGTGCTCCCGGACGTTCGGGTGGCGGGATCCTGGACCTGGCCCGCCCTGATCCGGCTATCAGAGTGAAGGCCGCAGCGGCCAGCAGCAGGGAGACCAGCGGCCCGGCCATCATGGCGCTCCTCCTGCGCGTTGCACCAGGCGCCGGGACCATACACGGGATGCGACCATCAGGACGACGCCCGTCATGAGGGCGAGCCGTCCCAGCGCCGAGCCGGCGAGCACCTCGAACGGGTTGATGCCGAGGGCGAAGCCGAGGACCAGTCCGACGACCGGCAGCCAGGCGAGGAGGACGACTGTTGCCCGGGGTCCTGCGAGCGCAGTGTCCCGGGCGGAGAGTCCGTCGAGCTGGGCGTCGAGCTGGGCGGCGTAGTGCTCGAGGATGCCTGCCAGCGGCGCCCCGCTGCGCTCCGCGACCTCCAGGCAGCCTGCCAGGTCGATCCACAGGCGGTCTACGTGAGGGCTGCTCGAGGCCCTGCGGCCTGTATCGCTGGGGCCCCCGGCAGCCTGACGGAGGGCATCGGGAACGCTGAGGCCGAGACCGGCCGCCCGGCGTGCCGTCGCGATCACCGGTAGGGCTGCATCGCCGAAAGCGCTGTGGTGGTCTGCGTAGACGACCTCGAGGTCGGCCCACAGGACATGGGGTGGCCGCCCCGCCCTGAGGAGCCCGGCCAGCTGGTGCACGAACAGCGGCAATTCGTGCAGATCGACCGTCCTTCGCCCGGCCGGCCCTCGCCCTACCCGGACGCCGACCGCCCGCACACCCGACGTCCCGGCGAGGACCGTACCCGGCTGCGGCCTCCTGCTCCGCTGGACCGTCCTGGGGAGTGCGAGCACGACGGAAGCACACGCCAGCAGGAATGCGACGACCATCCCGGTCACGGATCGGGCCCGGTCCAGCCCACCCGGACCGCGAAGCCGCTCCACCCCGCCGCCCGTCGGCAGCCCTCCCCGGAGTCGACCAGGGCAGGCCTCACCTCGAGATCCTTGCCCGCGCTCAACTCCAGAAGCCCGATGCTTTCGACGCGTCGGCCCCGGGCATCGCGCACGACATGCACCACCACGTCCAGGCCGCTGGCCGCCTGCAGTGCGAGGGCCTCCGCCGTCAGGCCCGCGAGCGCGGCGAGCGCGCTCAGACGGGCCGGGACGGCGTCTGCTGAATTCGCATGCACCGTTCCCCCGCCGCCGTCATGCCCGGTGTTCATCGCCGACAGCAACTCGCGGACCTCCGCGCCGCGGCATTCCCCGACCACCAGCCGGTCCGGCCTCATCCTCAGCGCCTGCCGCACGAGTTCGGTGAGGTCGAGCACGCCTGCCCCCTCGAGGTTGCCGTGCCGGGACTGGAGACCGACCGTGTGCGGGTGGGACGGGTTGAGCTCTGCCGCATCCTCGACCAGCACCACGCGCTCCTGGTGCCCTGCCAGGCCGAGGAGTGTGGAGAGGAGTGTGGTCTTCCCTGTTCCCGTCGCGCCGCTGACGAGGAAATTCAGGCGGTGCCGCATCATCAGCGTCAGGGCCTCCGCCATCGCGGGGGCCACCGTCCCGCCATCGACGAGTTCGGGAAGGGTGAACACCCTCGGCCTCCGGATCCGGATCGAGAGGAGTGTCCCCGTCGTCGAGATCGGTGGGAGGACTGCGTGGATCCGCAGGCCTCCTAGACGCACGTCCACGGCGGGGCACCCGTCGTCGAGGCGCCTTCCGCCGGCGGCCACGAGGCGGACGGCGAGCGCGCGCACCTCCTCGTCGGCGTCGAACATGCGGCCGATCCACCGCAGGCCCGTCGCGCCGTCGACCCAGACGTCATCGGGTCCGTTGACGAGGATGTCCGTGACGGTTTCCTCCGCGAGGAGATACTCGAGCGGCCCCAGTCCCTTGAGTTCCGCACGGACGTGATCGAGGGCGGAGAGGGTTCCCTCCGACCCGAGCAGTTTCCCGCTCGCTCCCACGGCGTCGGCGAAGGCCGCTCCGGTCGCCGGTACATCTCCCGCAAGGACAGCCCTCCGCACCGACTCGACCATGGAGGCCCCGGATGCCCCCGAGGCCCCCGAGGCCCCGGAGGCCCCGCCGGGATTCCTGTTCCCTGCCCTGTCACCGGCCGACCACCCCGGGAGATCCTGGTAGGAAGGGGCACTGCCAAGGGCAGCACGCAGCTGGCGCCGGGTCGGCCCGCCCTGCATGTCGCCGCCCCTCATTCCGTCCGCTCCCTGCTCGCGGCGACGCCGGCGACCACGCCATCGACGACACCATGGACGACGGATTCGACGAGCTTCCGCGCCTTTCCGGGCAGACGGAAACCGAACATCCTGCCGTCGGCTTCCGCCTGCGCCGCTCCCCGCACGAAGGGAAGATACGGGAGGGGTCCGGCCCGTCCGATCGATTCGGCGACGAACCACGGGTCCAGGCCGTCGAGTACCGGACCGCGCAGCACCACCGTCACGGGTATCGCCCCCTGGGCCTGCAGGACGCCGGCAGCTGCGGCGACGCTGCGGGGCCTGGCCGGCACGAGGAGGATCAGCCGGTCGCACGCCGACGCCAGTGACGGGACGGCGGCACCGCTGCTGCCCAGGTCGATGAAACTGGTGTCGAAGGCGCCGCGTGCAGCTTCGAGGACGACTCCGGCGGACCCCATACCGTCCCCCGACGGAGCATGGACAATTTCGGACGACGCCGCATGCGACAGCAGGGAGAAGGTACCGTCCGCCGGCAGTGCCGCCGCGAGCTGCTCGGCACTCAACGTGCCTCGGATCTCCCCGAGGTCGTGCCATCGCACGCCGGGCCGGTCCTCGAGGCCGAGCGCGAGATCGAGACCCCCGCCCAGGGGATTCCCGTCCACCAGCAAGGCGGATCCCCCCTCGGCCGCTGCGTGGCGTGCGCACCAGAAGGCGAACGTGCTGACCCCGCATCCACCGGCGGTCCCGAGGACACCGACCACGGGCCCGGTGGCGGCCGGGTTCAGGAGTCGTCCGAGGTGTTCGGCGAGCCAGCCTGCGCCCTGGGGCAGGATGACGACGCGGGACGACGGGAGGCCGGCGGCGCTCCCCCATGCCCTCGCTTCATCCTCGGCTGCCCCGACCACGATGACCTCACGCTGACCGTGCAACCCTCCCGCGGCCTGCTCGCAGCCGACAAGGAGCACCAGCGGATCAAGGGACAGGGCTTCTCCGAGGACGGGAACGAGCGTCGGTGCGACACCGGCGGCAGCACAGGCCCTCGCCACCTGGTCCTTGACCAGCTGTGAGCCGCCCGCAAGGACCACCGGTCCCCGTCGGGCGTTCAGGGCCCACATCGCCTGCGTCATCGGTCAAGCGTCATCGCAGCAGGTCCCCTCCGGAGCGGCCACCCCCGCTATGTGGACAATCCTCCCGATTCAAGGAATGACACCCCCACCGCCGACAATGTGCTCATGTACATTGCCGTGGCCTCCATGCCGTCGAGTCGCGGTGGCAGCGCGGCGATGGCGCTTCAGCACCTGGATGCCGAGGGCCGGCACCTCGGTGAGCCCGACGTCGTGGATCACGACGCGTTCGCGGCCGCCGTCGCGCAGGCGGAGCATCGACGGCCGCGCTGGGTCTGGAGCAGCACGCGGCTCTGGTACCCCGATCTCCTGTCCGCCGGTGTGTCCGTGGACAGGTGCTGGGATCTGGCGCTGACGGGGAACATCCTCGCGCACTCGCCGTCGTGCCGTCCCTCTCCGTACATCGACTCCCTGAGGGCCACGGCCGGTACGGACGACGGCACGGAGCCTCCCCGCCTGCTGCTGCCTCCCCCGGCGGCGCCGAACCAGCACTCGCTGTTCGACGAACCACAGGACCCCGTGGGCCCTCCCATGGACGACGTCGTGAGGCAGTTCAGGGAGCAGCTCGCCGCCGTGTCTGGTGCCGAGCCTGGTCGGCTCCACCTCCTCGTCGCCGCGGAATCCGCGGGCTCCCTCATCGCCGCCGAGATGGAGCACTGGGGGCTTCCCTGGCGCCGGGATGTCCATGAGGACCTGCTGGAACGAACCCTCGGACCGCGCCCGCCGGAGGGCTCGAGACCGGCTGAGCTGGAGCGGCTCGCCCAGGAGCTGCGCACGGCGCTGAACAATCCCTCGCTCAATCCCGATTCACCGCAGGAGGTTCTCAGGGCCCTGCACCGCGCCGGTATCGAGGTTCGGACGACGCGCTCCTGGGAACTCGAGCGGCAGGAGCATCCGGCCATCGAACCGCTCCTCGCCTACAAGAAGCTCTCGCGACTGCTGACAGCCAACGGCTGGAACTGGCTCGACGCCTGGGTCCGGGACGGCCGGTTCCGGCCCGAGTACGTGGTGGGCGGGGTCGTATCGGGACGATGGGCGTCGCGCGGCGGAGGTGCGCTGCAGATCCCGAGGCAGGTGCGCGATGCCGTGCGGCCCGACGAGGGCCATGTCTTCCTCGTCGCCGACGCAGCGCAGCTCGAGCCGAGGGTCCTGGCAGCCCTCGGGCAGGACACGGCGCTCGCAGCGGCGGCGCGCGGACGGGACCTCTACCAGGGGATCGCGGACCAGGGGTTCGGCGGCGACCGCGCCCAGGCGAAACTCGCCATGCTCGGCGCGATGTACGGCGCGACGAGCGGTGAATCGGGCAGACTGATGCCGCAGCTGACGCGCGCCTATCCACGTGCCATCGGCGTCGTGGAATCTGCCGCCCGTGCCGGCGAAGCAGGGGGCGGCGTTTCGAGCTACCTCGGGCGCGGCTGCCCGCCTGCATCGGAGGAATGGCGAGCGAGGCAGCGGACGACGACGGCGGAGGAGCAACGCCGGGCGGACGGCGCGGCCCGGGCTCGCGGCCGCTTCACCCGGAACTTCGTGGTCCAGGCCTCAGCAGCGGAGTGGGCGCTGTGCTGGCTCGCCGAGATCCGACGGCGACTGGCCGCGAGCAGCATCCCGGAACCGCGAAGCCGCATCGTCTTCTTCCTGCACGATGAAGTGGTGCTGCATGTCCCCATGCAGCAGGCGGCCGAGGCGGGCACCATCCTCGACCTCGCCGCGCGGGCGGCGACACGCCTGATCTACGGCGACATCCCCATCGAGTTCTCCATCAACACGGTCACGGTCTCCTCCTACGCCGACGCGAAGTAGCCGGGACTAGAACCGGTTATCCACATCGTTCGAGGACGCTTAGAGCACTGATCGGCCTCCTCGTACGGTGGCAGCACGAGTCCGGAAAGGCGGAGTACGGAAAGGCGGAGTGCGTGAACGTCCTGAGGATCGATACCGACCGGTACACGGAAGCAGCAGTGCTCGCCTCGGTCGCCGCCCGCGGGATCGCCGACGCCGCGGGTGCGGCAAGTGCGGCACTGCTGCGGACCGCCGGCATGGCAGGGTGGGACGCCATGGGTGCCGACTGGGCCGCCTCCTACGACCCGGCGGCCCGCGAGGTCCTGGCTGCATGCCACGAACTCGCGCTCGCATCGTCCGACACCTCGCAGGCGTTGACCATCTCGGCAGGAAACTACATCCTCGCGGAGCACGTCGCATCCATGGGCGTGTCGGCGCTGATTCGTCCGTCGCTTCAGCCGGCAGTCGGGGAGGCGGCAGGCCCATGCCCGCCCTCCGCCTGCGACGTCAATCCCGGCTGGCCCCCTCCGTGCTGGGACATCGTCGCAGGAATCGCCGGCGTTGCCTGGCCCTCCGGCGATCCGGAGCTCCTCCGTTCGGCCGGGACGTCCTGGGCCGTCCTCGCCGCTGACGTCGACGCGACCCTCGACGGTCCCGCCTCCCGGTCCCGGGTGATCCTCGACGGCCTGCTGGCCGAGGATCTCGCGCTCCTCCGGACGAGGAGTGCGCTGCTTCAGAGTTGTGGCCATCGTGTTGCCGAGGCGTCGAGGGACATCGCCACCGGGTGCGCCTCGCTCGCCACCGCCGTGGAACAGGCGCACCAGGAGCTGATCGACGAGACCCGGTCGTTCGCCCTGGAGTGCGCCGCGCTGGCAGCCGTCGGAACCGCGCTGAGCTTCGCCACGCTCGGTGGTTCGGCCGCTATCACCGCCCTGGTCGGTGCGGCCCGTACCGTGCAGATGGTGGCCCGGGTACATCAGGTTCTTGCTCGGCTGAACGCGCTCGCGCGGACCGTCCCGGTCGTTGCGGTGCGCATACCCGGAGCAGTGAGGTTGGGCACCGGACTGCAGAGCCTGAGGGCTCCGGCCCTTCTCGGGTCCACCGTCCGGTCCGCTCGTCGGGCGCTCGGATCGGCCCCGAGCGCCCTTGCCGCAACGTGCCGCCTTTCCCGCCTCGCGCCGGCCGTGCGCATCGTCCGGCCCATCGGAGCGGCCGGACTCCGCGGGCTCGATTCGACGGCGGTCTCCGTCGCACTGTCGAACCCTGCCGCTCTGACGCGGGGTTTCCTGTCCTACCAGGTACGGCGCGCCGTGCTCGGGCCCGGGGCGGTCCGGGGTAGCGGGGCGGATCAGGCCCTGGCGGTGCTGCGGAGCTCCCGCTTCGGCGCCTCGCCCGGCATTCCCGCCGTCGAGGCGGCCCTCAGGACCAAGGGCCGGATCGACACGGTCACCGGCCTGGCTGCACTTCCGGGTTCACTGAAGGACCGGTACTCCCCGGATCGCATCCGGATCCCGGGGGCCGCTGTCCGGGGTCCCGGCCGGCTCACAGGGGTGCGGGAATCTCGCGGGACCGGTCCCAGGGGCGCGTCCAGCCGAGCCCGTCGAACATCGCGTCCAGCAGCATCGCCGTGAAACCCCAGATCACGGCTTCCGGCACGAGGAAGGCAGGGGTCCTGCTGACGAATCCGTCGCGCCGGACCACGGCCGTCCTGCGGTGCACCGGGTCGAGAAGGGTGCTCACGGGAGCCCGAAAGACCAGCTCCGATTCCGCCGTATCGACGGCGTGGATCGGCGACTGCTCGGCCCACCATCCGAGCACCGGCGTGACCATGAAATTGCTGATGGGAAGCCCGACCTCCGGCAGCAGGCCCAGGATCTCGATGCCGTCCGAATCCACACCTGTCTCCTCCCGGGCTTCGCGCAGGGCCGCCGCACCTTCGTCCGTGTCCCCCGGGTCGATGGCACCGCCGGGGAAGGCGACCTGGCCGGGGTGGTTGGACAGCGAGCTGGCGCGCATCACGAACAGGATGTCCAGGTCGTCGCGAGAGGGGACCTCGTCGGGACCTGGATGTCCGGAGTCTCGCGCGGAGGGTCCGCCGTCGCGCGGACCGACCAGGATGAGGACCGCCGCACGCCGGGCTCGTGCCGGATCGAGCCGTGCGAACTGCCAGCCGCTCGCCCGTACCAAGGTGGCGTCGGGGCGGTCCATGGACCTCGCCCAGGCCGCCAGTTCGTCGTACACCGTCACAGCAGGACCGGTCCCGCAGCCGTGCCCGGGGTCGGGGTGGGCCGGAGCCTAGGCACCCAGACCGTACCCGGCCTCGCGGAGCTCCGCGCGGGTCCGTCCGGCTCGCATCAACTCCAGCAGTTCCTCGCGGCCGGGCGCCAGCTCGTACTTGAGCAGCTTCGCCGCCTTCATCGGATCCACCTCGCCCTCGCCGTAGGACGGACACAGGGCGGCGATGGGACACACCCCGCACGCGGGCTTCTTGGCATGGCAGATCCGACGCCCATGGAAGATGACCTGGTGGGACAGCATCGTCCAGTCCTTGCGGTCGAACAGGGCGCCGACTTCGAGTTCCACCGTGACGGGATCCTCCGAGGCCGTCCAGCGGAACCGTCGGGACAGTCGCCCGAAGTGGGTGTCCACCGTGATGCCCGGGAGCCCGAAGGCATTACCCAGGACCACGTTCGCGGTCTTCCGCCCGACACCGGGAAGGGTCACCAGGTCCTCGAGCCTTCCCGGGACCTCGCCGTCGAACTCGTCGACCAGGCGCCGGGAAAGTGCAAGAAGACTGTTGGCCTTCGCCCGGTAGAACCCCGTGGGACGGATGATCTCCTGCAACTCAAGTTCCTGGGCCTCGGACATCGCACGGGCGTCGGGGTATCGCTCGAACAGTGCAGGGGTGGTGAGATTGACCCGGACATCGGTGGTCTGCGCGGAGAGCACCGTTGCCACGAGGAGTTCGAAGGCATTGCTGAAGTCGAGTTCGGCCACCGCGTACGGGTACGTCTCGGCGAGGACCCGACCGATCTTCCGAGCTCGGCACTTCAGGGCGACGGGCGATTCCTCCTCGGGCTTCGCTTTCCTGCCTGCCACTCGCGTATCTCCTCTCGGTGGTGCTTTCCGGACCACTGGGCACCAGTGGCAGGCGTCAGTCGCGGGGGGCGCGCTCGATGTTGCGCAGGTCCCGCAGGATGCCGACTGCCCCCGTGCGCTTGTCCTGCACCAGGAACTCGCTGCCGCGATCCTCGATACCCACTTCCCAGTCGCCGGGCTGGAGGGTGAAGACCTGGCGTCCCGTCTGCTCGTCGAAGACAGGGCGGGACGAGCCGACAGCGAACCAGAAAGCCTCGACGACCGGCTCCTCGTCCGTGGACCGGGTCGCCGTGATGGGCTCCTGGCGGCGTTCCTCCGTGACGGAGGAAGTGGAGGCAGCGGGGGCGGAGGTGCGGGTGGAGTCGTCGTGGACGACATCCTGGATGCGCGTTCCGCCGACGGTCTCCGCAGCGGGCTGCGACGGGACGGCGTCGGAGGAACTGTCCGGGGAAGGATGGCGCCCGTCCTGTGTCCTCTGCACGCCGTTCTCCTCGTCAGTACCTACGGCGTGGGCTCCGCTCTCCACATGACGCGGCCCGTGCGATGCGGACGCGGATGCGGATGAAACGGACGTCGAACTGTTCTGGGACCCCTCGCGCTCCATGCCCGACTGGCCCGAGGCCGCGGCCCCGGCGCCCACCGCCCCAGCTCCGCCCGCGCCGTACAGCCCGGCTCCGTTCTGCAGGACCGCTGCAGCCGCAGGGTTCACCCCGGCCGAACCCGCCTCGCTGCGGGACGCTGTCACGGTCGGGTCGGTCTTCACTGCAGCGGCGGGCTTCGCCGGCTTCGGCGGGCGGGGACGCGCCGCGGTGATGGGCCGCGCCGCAGCATGTGCCGCCACCTCGGGCCGATCCGCGAAGTCGTTCCGGAATACGGGGAGGAATGGCCCGACGACGGTGGCTGCCAGCATGAGCAGAGAGCCGATCAGCGCCAACAGTGCCCCTGGATGGAACGCGGTGACGGTCTGGAGGAAGAAGAACGTCGCCGCGAGGACCGCGGAGACCGACGCGAACTGATCGACCGACAGGGACCCTACACGCAGGCCGGTACTGCCCAGGCGCCGTCCCGCGAGCAGGGCCAGCGCGATCACGGGCAGCAGGATCCCGATTCCTATGAAGAAGAGCGGGACACTGTTCCAGAAGTTCGCGTACAGCACCCTGCCGTCGGTGAAGGGCAGCAGCGTTCCGATGAAGACGATCACGACACCGCCGCCGAAGACGAGTTCACGCAGGGTGAAGGGACCGAGGGCCGCAGAACTCGGACCGGCAGAACTCGGACCGGCAGAACCCGGACCGGCAGAGCCCGGACCGACCAGGCCACTCGCCGCCGATGGTCCAGCCGTCTGAACCGCAGCCTTTCCTGCCGCCTGTCCCGTCTTCCCTGCCGCGAGGGACGATGCACCGGAGGCCGAAGCGCCACTCGCGCCCGTCGTCCCTGGAGCCGATTCGTCCGTACTGGGCGAGGAGCCCTGTCCGGACGTCGACGATTCAGGGCGAATCGTGCGCTGCCCCTCGGATGCTTCGGTCATCTCTTACTCCCGTTTCTAGCGCTGGTCACCGGCGGCCCACTCTCGACGGCCGGCGTCGATTACCTCCTTCCACCCTAGCCACCGGCACCCGCCTTCTCCAGCAACGACGGGGGCGCGGCCTCCAGCCGCTCACCGCACAATCGCCGCAACTCGGCTAGGTCCTGTGACGCCGGGCACACGCCGGGCAAAGAACTCGATAGTGTTCCCCTAGAGCACGTGGCGGTGCTGCGAGTCGTCGCGGCGCCCTGCGTCCCGTCCGTTCCACAACACGTCACAAAGGGGTAGACCATGAGCGCCGAACGACAAGGCGACGCCTTCGAGAACCTGCTGCATGAGGAACGCCGTTTCCCGCCCAGCGAAGAATTCGCCGCGAACGCCGTCGCGCAGCCGTCGCTCTACGACGAGGCGCGGGAACAGGGAACGGAGTTCTGGGGCCGGCAGGCCAGGAACCTCCTCACCTGGGACAAGGATTTCACCCAGACGCTCGACTGGTCGGACGCGCCGTTCGCCAAGTGGTTCGTCGGCGGCACCGTTAACGCGGCGTACAACGCCCTGGACCGACACGTCGAGGCGGGACTCGGGGACCGGGTGGCCATCCACTTCGAGGGCGAGCCCGGTGACACCCGCACCATCACGTACGCGGAGCTGACCCGCGAGGTCAAGAAGGCGGCGAATGCCTTCGAGGCCCTCGGCGTGCAGAAGGGTGACCGCGTGGCGGTCTACCTGCCCATGATCCCCGAGGCCGTCGTCACGATGCTCGCCTGCGCCCGGATCGGTGCCGTCCATTCCGTGGTGTTCGGTGGCTTCTCGGCAGAAGCCCTCCGCAGCCGCATCGACGACGCCGAGGCGAAGATCGTCGTGACTTCGGACGGCACCTACCGCCGCGGCAAGCCGAGTCCGCTCAAGCCGGCCGTCGACGGCGCGCTCGAGAGGGAGGGACACACCATCACCAACGTGGTGGTGGTGCGGCGCAACAACGAGCCGGTCCAGTGGACGGAGGGACGCGACCTCTGGTGGCACGACGTCGTCGACACCGCCTCGGACGAGCACACGGCCGTGGCACACGACGCCGAGCACCCCCTGTTCATCCTGTACACCTCGGGCACCACCGGGAAGCCGAAGGGCATCCTCCACACGACCGGCGGCTTCCTCACCCAGACCGCATTCACCCACCTGAACACCTTCGACCTGCGCCCCGAAACGGACGTCTTCTGGTGCACGGCGGACATCGGCTGGGTCACCGGGCACAGCTACGTCGCCTACGCACCCCTCGTGAACGGCGCGACGCAGCTGATGTACGAGGGTACGCCGGACACGCCGCACCAGGGCCGCTGGTGGGAGCTCATCGAGAAGTACAAGGTCACCATCCTCTACACGGCGCCGACAGCCATCCGCACGTTCATGAAGTGGGGCCGCGACATCCCCAAGAAGTACGACCTGTCTTCCATCCGCGTCCTCGGATCCGTCGGGGAGCCGATCAATCCCGAGGCGTGGATGTGGTACCGCGAGGTCATCGGCGGAGGCAAGGCTCCCATCGTGGACACCTGGTGGCAGACGGAGACCGGCGCCCACATGATCGCGCCGATGCCGGGCGTGACCGCGACCAAGCCCGGTTCCGCACAGGTCGCCGTGCCGGGGATCGCCGTCGACGTCGTCGACGAGATGGGCGAGTCCGTGCCCAACGGGTCAGGCGGCTACCTGGTCATCCGGGAGCCGTGGCCGGCCATGCTCCGCGGCATCTGGGGTGACCCCGAGCGCTTCAAGGAGACCTACTGGTCCCGCTTCGACGACATGTACTTCGCAGGGGACGGCGCCAAGAAGGACGAGGACGGTGACATCTGGCTCCTCGGCCGGGTCGACGACGTCATGAACATCTCCGGTCACCGCCTGTCGACCACGGAGATCGAGTCCGCGCTGGTGAGCCACCCGTCCGTGGCGGAGGCCGCCGTCGTCGGAGCGAGTGACGAGACGACGGGCGAGGCGGTGGTCGCGTTCGTCATCCTGCGTGGTTCGGCGAAGGACGACGACGACATCGTGACCACCCTGCGCAATCACGTGGGCAAGGAGATCGGCCCCATCGCCAAGCCGCGGAACATCCTGGTGGTCCCGGAACTGCCGAAGACGCGCAGCGGGAAGATCATGCGGCGCCTGCTCAAGGACGTCGCCGAGGGCCGCGAGGTGGGCGATGCCACGACGCTGTCCGATCCGACGATCATGCAGCAGATCGCCGTCTCGCTCCGCAAGTAGCGGCTCGGCCGCGGCCCTGAGGCTGCGGTCTGAGGCAGCAACACGAGGAAGGACCCCCGCATCTGCGGGGGTCCTTCCTCGTTGCGGCGGGATGCCGACGGAGTTCCGCCGGCACGCCGACGGAACCGAATCGAGGAGCGGTCAGCCGATGGTGGCGTCCACGGTGACCTCGATGTTGCCGCGGGTCGCGTTGGAGTAGGGGCACACCTGGTGCGCCTGCTCGACGAGCCGGTCCGCGGTCTCCTGGTCCACTCCGCCGATCTCGGCGTGTAGGGCGACGGCCAGCTGGAATGCCCCGCCGTCGACCGGGTGAATGCTCACCTCGGCGGTGACCGCCGTGTCGCTGATCTTCGCCTTGCCGCGGCTCGCGACGAGCTTCAGTGCACCGTGGAAGCAGGCAGCGTAGCCGGCGGCGAAGAGTTGCTCGGGGTTCGTCGCGCCGCCGGTGCCACCCATCTCCTTCGGGACCGCCAGGTCGACGACGAGTTCACCGTCCTCGGTGCGTGCCTTGCCGTTGCGTCCGTCGCCGCTCGCCGTTGCCACTGCCGTGTAGAGAGCACTCATGCTGTCGATCCTTTCGTTCCGGGGCCTGACTGGCACCCGTCGTACGAGGTAGACTAACTAGTAACTCTACTTCCTCCAAATCCTGCGGCGTCCTGCCGCTGACCCACAATGGAGCATCATGAACGCGCAGCTTTCCGTCCGCGAGCGCATCCTCGCCTCAGCCACCCGGCTGTTCGACACCACCAGCATCCGCTCCGTCAGCGCCGACAAGGTCATCGCCGACGCCGGCACCACCAAGGTGACGTTCTACCGGCATTTCCAGTCGAAGGACCACCTCGTGGTCGCGTACCTGGACGGCCAGCTCGAGCAGCTGAAGACCGTGGTGTCCCGGGAGCGGATGGACCGGGACGCGTGCGCCGTCCTGCTCCGTCTCGCCGCCGTCAATGGCACGGCGGCCTGCCGGCCGGGCTTCCGCGGGTGCACCTTCATCAACGCGGCGGCGGAGTACCCGGCGGACGGCAATCCGGTCCGGGGCGCCGTCGAACGTTACCGGACGTGGCTGCACGGCGTGGTCGCCGACCTCCTGGCCGAGCTGGGAGCGGACCAGCCCGACGTCGTCGCGGACCAGCTCATCATGCTGCGCGACGGCGCGATGGTGCACGGCTTCATGGACGATGCGTCCGCCGTCACCGGGTCCCTCGTGACCGCCGGGCGCGCCATCGTCGCCGCCCACGTCCCCGCCCCGCTCCCCGCCTGACACACCGTGCTCCCCGCCTGAGGGACGCGGAGCATCTCCTGGTGCACCCGCGGAGGCCGCGACCGGCGCTGCCGGCGGGAACGGCGCCCTGCCGCCGGTGTGACGTTGGTCCGAAAAGATGGCCCGGACCCGCGGGCAAGAGGACAATTTCAGCGTGTCCACAACCCTTCAGCAGCCCCCCGTATCGAATCCACGCATGGCCCGCCGCGTCGCCGGAGCCTCCTTCGTCGGAACAGCCCTCGAGTCCTACGACTTCTACGTTTTCGGCACAGCCGCCGCACTCGTCTTCAACACCGTCTTCTTCACCGAGCAGGATCCGCTCGCCGGCACGCTCTCGGCCTTCCTCGTCTTCGCGATGGGGTTCGTCGCACGTCCCCTCGGTGCCATCCTGTTCGGGCACCTCGGTGACCGGATCGGCCGCAAGCGCACCCTCATCTGGACCATCACCCTGATGGGACTGGCCACGGGCGCCGTCGGGCTGCTGCCGGACTACACCACCATCGGTGTCTGGGCCCCGATCATCCTCACCGTGCTCCGGCTGCTGCAGGGCCTGTCGCTCGGCGGCGAGTGGGGCGGTTCCATCCTCATCGCCACCGAGCATGCCGAACCGCGCAAGCGGGCGCTGTACGCGTCCATCCCGCAGCTCGGGTCCCCTGTGGGCACCATGCTGATCTCCGCCATCTTCCTCGTCCTCGCCGTCGTCGCCCCCGACGTCATGACCACCTGGGGCTGGCGTATCCCGTTCCTGCTCGCCTTCCCGTTCCTCGCCGTCGCGATCTACCTCCGGCTCGCCATCGACGAGACGCCCGTCTTCCAGGAAACGGACCGGAGACACGCGCTCCCCCGCGCCCCCTTCCTCGAGGTCCTGAAGTCCCAGCCCGTCGCCATCGTGGTCGCCATCGCTTCCGCGGTGCTGGGGATCGGTTCCTATTTCCTGATGGTCACGTACACGCAGGCCTACGGCACGCAGACCCTCGGACTCTCGCAGGAGACCGTCCTGAACGCCGCCCTCGTGGGATCCGTCCTCCAGCTCGCCACCATCCCCGCCTTCGGCTACCTGGCCATGCGCATCGGTTCCGCGAAGGTCGTCGCCGGCGGCGCGCTGGGCACGGCCCTGATCGCGTTCCCCCTCTACTGGGTCATCAGCATCGCGAACGAGCCGATGTACATCGCCGCGATCATCCTCGGCGGCATCCTCCCGACCGCCAGTTGGGCCGCCCTCGGCGGACTAATGGCGGACATCTTCCAGCCGGCGACGGCGTTCACCGCCCTGTCCTTCGCCTACAGCATCGCCGCCATCGTGGCGGGCTTCGTCCCGTCGATCACGCAGCGGTTGGGGATCGCGACGGGCGGCGCCTGGTGGCACCCCGGCGTCGTCCTGGCGGTCCTGAGCCTCGTGACCGTGGCCGGAGCGCTGGGCGCGGTGGCCCTGCGCGCGCGAGCGGCGGATCCCGTGCCCGCCGCCCGCAGTGCGGCATAGTTAGGGCATGAACCCGGCACGCACACCCAGCATCCTCGTGATCAACGGACCGAACCTGAACCTGCTCGGCAGCAGGGAACCGGCCGTGTACGGGACGGCGACGCTCGACGACGTCGTCCGCCTCGCATCGGACACCGCACGGGAGCGCGGGTGCACCACCACCGCCATGCAGTCCAACCACGAGGGCGAGATCATCGACGCCATCCATTCCGCGCGCTCGGGGTCGGACGGGATCGTCATCAACGCCGGGGCCTTCACGCATACCTCGATCGCCATCCGTGACGCCCTCGCCGGCGTCGAGCTGCCGGTGGTGGAGGTCCACATCAGCAACGTTCACCGGCGCGAGGAGTTCCGGCACCACTCGTACATCTCCGCCGTGGCGGACGCGGTGATCGTCGGTGCAGGGATCGACGGCTACCGCCTGGCGGTGGACCACCTCGCCGCGCGCCTCACCGCACGCCCCTCCGCCGCGGGCGCCGCACCGTTGCCGAAAAGTTAGCCCTGCTCCTGCCGAATGGGCGGCGACCGCCCGGCCCATAGGGCACGATGGTGCTATGACGGACATCACCCCGGCCGGCAGCATGACCGACCTGACCGACGACCCCGACGCACCCCTGCTGGAAGTGCGCAACCTGGCGGTCAGTTTTCGTACGACCGGCGGTGAGGTCCGGGCGGTCGAGGATGCCAGCTTCACCCTTCGACGTGGCAGCGCCCTCGCGATCGTCGGCGAATCCGGATCCGGCAAGTCGACGACGGCGATGGCGTGCATCGGCCTCCTGCCCGGGAACGGCCGGGTGACCTCCGGCAGCATCCTCTTCGAGGGCCAGGACCTCGTGGAGCTGCCGGAAGCGAGGATGCGCTCGATCCGCGGCAGGGCGATCGGCCTCGTGCCGCAGGACCCGATGTCCAACCTGAACCCGGTGACGAAGATCGGCACGCAGGTCGCCGAGACGCTCCTCGTCCACGGCATGGCCACCAAGAAGAACGTCAAGCAGCGCGTCATCGAGGTACTGACGGCCGCCGGCCTGCCCGACGCCGGCGAGCGCGCCAAGCAGTACCCGCACGAGTTCTCGGGCGGGATGCGCCAGCGGGCCCTCATCGCGATCGGCCTCGCCTGCCAGCCCCGGCTCCTCATCGCCGACGAGCCGACGTCGGCCCTGGACGTCACGGTGCAGCGCACCATCCTCGACCAGATCGAGACGATGACGGACCAGCTCGGCACGTCGGTGCTCCTCATCACCCATGACCTGGGGCTCGCCGCCGAGCGCGCCTCGCAGCTCGTGGTCATGCACCGCGGACGCGTCGTGGAGACCGGGCCCGCCGACCAGCTGCTCAACGATCCGCAGCACCCCTACACCCAGTCGCTCGTCCGCGCCGCCCCGAGCGTCGCTGCCGTCCGTCTGCGCCCCGGTGCCTTCACGGCGGATTCCGCCACCCGGCGGAAACTCGCCGAAGAAGCGTTCGCGGAGCACGAGGCCGGACACGGGACCGCGGCCTCCCTGGACTCCGGGCAGGCCTCTGCCGCAGGAGGCAGCCCGGCTCCGTCCTCCCCGGCCGGTGCCCACGCCGCGACGTCGTCCGCCGACCGGCCCGCCGGCCCCGCGGACCACGCCTCCGCTCCCCCGAACATCGTGGAGATCCGGGACCTCACCAAGGTCTACAAGCGCCGCGGCAGCAAGGAGGACTTCTACGCCGCGAAGAACGTCACGCTCGATGTCCCGCGGGGGCAGACCGTGGCGATCGTCGGCGAATCGGGGTCCGGCAAGACCACCACGGCACGCATGCTGCTGAAGCTCATCGAGCCCACGTCCGGCACCATGACCTTCGACGGCATGGACGTGGCCACCCTCGACAAGGCGCAGCTCAACGACTTCCGCCAGCGTGTGCAGCCCATCTTCCAGGACCCCTACTCCTCGCTGAACCCGATGTTCACGATCGAGCGCATCGTGGAGGAGCCACTCAACGCCTACAAGCGCGGGTCGAAGAAGGAACGCTCGGCACGGGTCCGGGAGCTGATGGACCAGGTCTCGCTCCCCCAGAACGCCCTGCGCAGGTATCCGGCGGAACTCTCCGGCGGGCAGCGGCAGCGCGTCGCGATCGCACGGGCGCTCGCGCTGCAGCCCGAGCTGATCGTCTGCGACGAGCCGGTCTCCGCCCTCGACGTCCTGGTCCAGGCCCAGATCCTCAAGCTCCTCGGCGACCTGCAGTCCGAGCTGGGCCTGAGCTACCTGTTCATCTCGCACGACCTCGCCGTGGTGCGCCTCATCTCGGACTACGTCTGCGTGATGAAGGACGGCGAACTGGTGGAGGCCGCCAGTTCCGAGGAGGTCTTCCAGAACCCCCGTCACCCGTACACGCGGAAGCTGCTGGCCTCCATCCCCGGCAACGAGCTGAAGATCGACGAGGACCTCGCCTCCTAGCGTCTGCAGCCGAGCGATCCGGACGAGTCGCTGGGCCTCAGCCGCACGCGCCATCGCCTTAAGCTACAGCCAACGTCCTGTACTCGGGGGCAGCGACGAATAGGTTGGCCGGGAGGCCCCACGACGGTGGAGGACACGATGAGCGATCAGGGCACCTGGCCACGACCGCCCGCTAGGACACCGCGGCCGGCCACGGGGCCCCACGACGACGGAAGCGGCCACCGACCCGGAGGTCGGTGGCCGCTTCGTCGAACGGGCGAGCCTACTTCCTGCGGGTCTTCGGATCGAGGGCCTCGCGCAGGGATTCACCCAGCAGGGTGAATCCCAGGGCCGTGATCGCGATGCACGCACCCGGGAGGAAGGCGAGCTGCGGGGCTACGGCGAGTTCCACCTGCGCATAGGTGAGCATGCGACCCCACTCCGCGGCCTGCGGCAGTCCGCCGCCGAGACCGAGGAAGGACAGGGCGGCCGCGTCGATGACAGCGGTCGCCAGGGTGAGGGTCGCCTGCACGATCAGGGGCCCCATGCTGTTGGGCAGCAGGTGGCTCATGGTGATCGTCCTGCGGCTGAGCCCGAGGGTCTGCGCCGCCAGGATGTAGTCCGCTCCGCGCTGCGACAGCATCGAGGACCGCAGGAGCCGCGCGAAGATCGGGATCTGTGAGACGCCGATGGCGATCATGATCGCATAGGAACTCTGGCCGAGCACGGCGGCGATGCTGACGGCCAGGAGGAGGTTCGGAACAGACAGCAGGATGTCCACGAAGCGCATGATCACGTTGTCCACCCAGCCGCCGAGGCCGCCGGCGAGGACACCGAGGAGCATCCCGCCGGCGAGTCCCAGCCCCGTCGAGACGATGCCGATCAGGAGAGACGCCTGCGCGCCCCAGATGAGCTTGCTCAGGACGTCGCCGCCGAAGCGGTCGAGGCCCAACGGGAAGCCGTCGATCTCACCCGGTCCGGGGATGGTGGTGGGAGTGATAGAGGTGCGGCCGGGGAGGTCGTCGCCGCCGTAGGGCGCCAGGATCGGGGCGAGGATCGCGACGAGCAGGAAGATCCCGATGATGGCGGCGCCCACGATCGCCTGCGGGTTCCCGCGCAAGCGGAGGAACGCATCCCTCCACAGTCCGGTGCCGCGTCCGGTGTCGATGGCGGGATCGTTCGGTGCCGCTGAACCGGCAGCTGCGGGGGGCAGGATGGCACTCATTGCACACGCACCCTCGGGTCGATGACGGAGTAGGAGAGGTCGACGATCAGGTTGATCAGGGCGTACAGGATCGCGATGAAGATGATGAAGCCCTGCAGCACGGGGTAGTCCAGCCCGAAGATCGCGTCCCGCAGGAACCGGCCGATCCCATTGAAGGCGAAGACGGTCTCGGTCAGCACCGCACCCGAGATCAGCAGGCCCAGCTGGAGGCCGATGGTGGTGACGACGGGGAGCATCGCGTTCCGCAGGATGAAGCTGCCCCTGATGGTGCGCTCCATCAGGCCCTTCGCACGGGCGGTACGGACGTAGTCCGCGTTCTGTACCTCGAGGACCGAAGCCCGCGTGATGCGGACGATGATCGCCAACGGAATGGTGCCCAGGGCCAGGCCGGGGAGGATCAGGTGCAGGACGGCGTCCCAGGCGGCGTCCCACTCCCCTGTCAGTATGCCGTCGAGGACATAGAAGTCGGTGAAGTGGGTGGCGTCGATGCGCGGGTTCTGCCGGCCATCGGGGGGCAGGATGGACCACTGGATGGCGAACAGGTACTTGAGGATGAACGCCAGGAAGAACACCGGAACGGTGATGCCGATCAGGCTGAGAACGACGGAGCTGTGGTCGACGAGACGCCCGTAGTGACGTGCTGCCGCATAGCCCAGCGGCACGCCGACGCCGATGGCGAAGATCAGGGCCACGATCGTGAGTTCGATCGTTGCGGGGAACCGCGTGGCGAATTCTTCCAGGACGGGACGCCCGGTATTGATGGAGACGCCGAAGTCTCCCCGCAGCAGCTTGCCCATGTAGGTGAAGTACTGGACCAGGAGCGGGCGGTCGAACCCATAGAGCTCATTGACTCGGGCGATAGCCTCGGGGGTTGCCTTCTCACCGAGCAGCGCGGTCGCAGGACCGCCCGGAAGGCTGCGCACCCACAGGAACAGCAGGACCGACAGCCCGAACAAAGTAGGGATGAGCAGGGCAATTCGCTTGCCTATGACGCGTAACACGGTGTCCTCTCGCGGATGAACCAGGATGTGCTCGCCAACACAGTGGAGCCGGACCTCGAGTGCGGGTCCGGCTCCACTGGAGACGCCGGTGCTACTTGCTGAGCTCGATGTTGTTGAAGACCTCGTCATTGACGGGGCTGGCAGGGTAGGACGTGACGCGCTCGTTGAACGCCAGCGAAGGAGCCGGGTGCGCCAGCGGGATGGCCGGGATGAACTCGGAGATCTGCTTGTTGATCTCCTCGTACGCCTTGGTCTGCTCGTCACGGTCGCTCATGCCGCGCGCCTCGCTCAGTGCGGCGAACAGCTCGGGGTTGTTGAAGCCGAATTCCGGCTTCTCCTGGCCGAAGAACACACCGACGAAGTTGTCGGTGTCGTTGTAGTCACCGGTCCAGCCGAGCAGGTGCAGGCCGTGGTCCTCGGTTCCCTGAACCTGGTCGAGGTAGTCGGGGGACCAGGCTGCCGGTGCCGGGGTGACCGTGATCCCGACGTCGGCGAGCTGCGCCTGGAGGTTGGTGAAGACCTGTTCCGGGGTGGGCATGTAGGGACGGGAGACGTTCGTCGGGTAGTTGAACTGGATCTCGAACCCGTCGGGGTAACCGGCTTCGGCGAGGAGCTCCTTCGCCTTCTCCGGATCGAAGTCGTACGTCTCGACATCTTCGTTGTAGCCGTCGACGACGTCCGGTATGAACTGGGTGGCGACCTTGGTGCCTTCGGGAAGCGTCTGGTCAACGAGGGCTTGCTTGTCGATGGCGTAGGCGATCGCTTCGCGCACCTTGGGGTTGGCGAGCTGCTCGACCTTGTGGTTGAAGCCCAGGTACAGGATGGTGAACGGATCGCGGGCGACGACGTTGTAGCCGGCGTCCTTCAGCGACTGGACGTCGGCCGGCGCGACGAGGTCGTACCCGTCGATCGTTCCGGCCTCCAGGGCCTGGCGGCGGGCCTGCGGGTCGTCGATGATCCGGAAGATCGTGTTGGTGATCTGTCCCTTCTCTCCCCAGTAGTCCTCGAAGATCGACAGCTCGAGCTGCTGTCCGACGTCCCAGGAGTCGAACTTGAACGGGCCGGTGCCGACGGGGTGGCCCGTCGCGTATTCACTTTGTTTCGGGGATTCAGCCGAGCCGCCGATCTCGTCGGCCTTGTACTGCTCGAGGGCCGTGGGGCTCTGCATGGAGAAAGCCGGGAGGGAGAGTGCGGCGACGAACCCGGCGAAGGGCTTGGCGAGCTTGACGGTGACTTCATTGTCTCCGTTCACTTCGCAGGACTCGTAGATGGCCTTCTCCGGCTTGTCGGCGAAGCCGCGGAACAGGTCGTTGTAGTAGGTGGAAACGGTCGGCGCCTGCTGGAGGCCCGTCCAGTTGTACCACCGGTCGAAGTTGAAGCAGACGGCGTCGGCGTTGAAATCGGTGCCGTCGTGGAAGGTGACGCCTTCCTTCAGCGTGAAGGTCGTCGAGAGGCCGTCCTCGGAGGTCTCCCACGACTCCGCGAGCAGGGGCTCGGGATCGGGGGTGCCTTCCTTGACGCCTACAAGGCCCTCGAAGATCTGGCGGCTGACGCGGAAGGACTCGCCGTCGCTGGCGAAGGCCGGGTCAAGCGATTTCGGGTCGGCGGATGCGGCGAAGACGAAGGTGGAGTCGACGGCGGCCTCGCCCTCGGTGCCGGTGTTCTCCTCGCGCTGGCTCTGCACGCAGCCGGTGAGGAGGAGGGCGGCGATGGAGAAACCGGCGGTGAGCGCAGCGCGTTTTCTCGCGATTCCTGCGCCTCGCACGGAAGTGCCTTTGTTAGACATGTGTTGCTCCCTGGTGAACGAGTGATTCCTACCGGATCTACCGGCAGCCATGGGGACCGCAGCGGCGAGCGCGCTGATCCGTGTGACGAGCCTAACTTCCGGGAGACCCGCGAGCGGCATTTCCCGGCGCTTAGTGGTTACGATTTGGCATCGCGGGCGCGCCATTCAGTGCAGGCGCAGGCGCACCGAGTGCCGCATCATGCGTGCAACCAGGTGAGCGTACGTGTCACGCGGGCTGACGTAGCAGCGCGGCAGAGTGAACCGATCGCCCGGCTCGTAATCCCCGATGACGCAGCCGTGGTCGTAGCCTGCCGCACGCACTGCAGCGGCGGCGGCGTCGTCGAATTCGCCGTACGGGTAGCAAAAGCTTGCAATCTCGGCCTGCAGGACGTCCTGCAGGACCTCACGGCTGCCGCCGATCTCCGCGATCAGGTGATCTGCATCGGCTCCTGGCAGATGGGGATGGGTCATGGTATGGCTGCCTACCTCCTGCCCGGCAGCAGCAACGGCGCGCAACTGGTCGCTGTCCATCAGGCTGAGCCGGGGGCCGTCATCCCACTCGTTGCTTCCGCCGAGGCGACCGGCCACCGCATACAGAGTGCTGGTCATCCCATAGCGCTGCAGGGCCGGGAGCGCGTGCTCCACATAGTCGGTGTAACCATCATCGAAAGTGAGCCCGACGAGGCCGCGGGCTTCCCCCCGTTCCTGGGCGCGCAGCAACTCCGACAGGGACACTCCGCGAAAGCCCGACCGCCGCAGCAACCTCAGGTGTCGGTCCAGCCGATCCGGGTGGACCCGCAACCGGTGCGGATCCGGCAGGCTCGATCGGCTGATGGAGTGGTACATGAACACCGGGGGTGTGGTCACTCGGACCCGCCCGGCGCGGACGGCTGATCTGGAGATGATGTCCCCTTCATGGAAGAGCGAGGTATGCGCTGAAGCGTACCAGCGCGCGAACTCAGCCCCGCGTGCACTGTCCGGCCGAGACGGAGTCGCTCAGTCCGGCGGCACTCTCGGCGATGGGCCGCAGCTCCTCGAGGGAGAGCGCGTAGCCGACGGGGGCGTCCGCCGTGGACTTGGCGAACACGACGCCGGCCACGCGGCCCTGGAGGTCGAGCAGCGGTCCGCCCGAGTTCCCCTGCTGCACGTTCGCGGCCAGGCTGTAGACCTGGAGGGGGTGCGGGTCCGCACCGTAGATGTTGTTCACGAGCACGGGCGAGAGGCCCTGCACGCTGGCGGGCTGGATGCGGTAGGGCCCGCCGGCCGGATAACCCGCGAAGGCGGCCGTCGTTCCGTTGGCCAGTTCCTCGCCGAGCGGCAGCGGGGTCGCCTCGAGGTCGTCGACGGCGATCACGGCGATGTCGCGCGCCGTATCGAGCTGCACCACCCGGCCCGGCAGGGCGCCTCCGCCGGGCACCTCGACGACGGGCTCGTTCACGCCGGCGACGACGTGGGCGTTGGTGACGACGCGGCCGGGAGCGATGACGAAGCCCGAGCCCGTCTGGTTCTGGCCGCACTGGTAGGCCGTGCCGGTGATGCGGACCACGGAGGCCGCAGCAGCGGCGAGCTCGGGAGTGTCCACCGATGCGTCCGGCACCTCCGCGGGCACGGGTGCGACACCCTCGAGCAGCGTGGGGATGCCGTCGTCGACGGCGATCGTCCTCAGCTGCGCCATCCACGAACGCACCGGTCCCGGCGTCGCCGTATCGATTCCGCGGATCACCTGCGAGGAGGCGAGCTGCTGGGACACCAGCGGGACACCGAGGGTCCCCACGCTGAAGGCGAGCATCGAGAGGACGAGCGCCGCGACCACGATGTTCACCACGCCACCGAGGAGGCGGTCGATGAGGCGCAGGGGTGGGAAGTCGGACCAGCGGCGGATAAATGCACCCAGCGCGGAGCCGACCGCCTGGCCCACGAGGACGAGGACGATCACCGTCGCGATCACGGCGATCAGGCGCCACGGATTGTCCGGAACCCATCCGCTGACGAGGGGGATCGCGAAGAACGCTGCGACCGCGCCTGCGACGAAGCCTGCGATGCCGCCGAGCGTGACGAGGAACCCCTTTCGGATCCCGGCCACGAGGTAGCCGAGGAGGATCACCGCCAGGACGACGTCGAGGAGGGTGAACCCCGCGAGATTCAATTCCGGCACGTCTATTCTCCCCTGGCTATGGACGACGGAAGGAGGCCTACCTCCCGGCACTGCGAGCGATTCTAGCGGCGAAGCATGGGAGCGAGGTGGGAAGGAAGGGTGCGGCCGCGGGAATGAAGTGGGATTGGAGCGGGAATGGGGTGCGAATACGGGCCGCTGAAGCGCGTATCAGTCGTCACATCCGCTCCAGTACGGCAAGATGGAGAGGAGAAGACAGCGCGGACCGCCGCATTGAGACGCATCAGAGACGCATCAGGAGAATTCATGGATATCGAGGTACTGCGCCGGGCGCCCCTCTTCGCATCATTGGGAGACGACGTCTTCGCCGCACTCACCGACGAGTTGATCGAAGTGGACCTCCCCCGCGGCTCGTCGGTGTTCCGTGAAGGAGACCAGGGCGACCAGTTGTACTTCATCGTCTCCGGCAAGATCAAGCTCGGCCGCACCGCCCAGGACGGCCGCGAGAACCTCCTCGCGATCCTCGGCCCCGGCGAGCTGTTCGGCGAGATGGCCCTGTTCGACCCGAGCCCGCGCACCGCGACCGCCACCGCGGTGTCCGAGACGCGCCTGGCCGGCCTCAAGAACGAGAACCTCCGCACGCTGCTCGAAACCCGTCCCGAGGTCTCGGCCCAGCTGCTGCAGGCTCTCGCCCGACGGCTGCGCCGCACCAACGAGTCGCTCGCCGACCTCGTGTTCTCCGACGTTCCCGGCCGCGTGGCGAAAGCCTTGCTCGACCTTGCGGACCGCTTCGGCCGGCCCGCGACGGACGGCATCCTCGTCGCCCACGAGCTCACCCAGGAGGAACTGGCCCAGCTCGTCGGCGCCTCCCGCGAGACGGTCAACAAGGCCCTTGCCGAGTTCGTGCAGCGCGGCTGGCTCCGCCTGGAAGCCCGCGCCGTCGTCATCCTCGACATCCAGAGGTTGCGCCAGCGCAGCCGCTGATTCCTGCCGGACGAAGAAGGCACCTGACCGCGGGCAGGTGCCTTCTTCGTTGTGCAGGGCGCCGTCGTTGTGCGGGGCATCCCGCCGGGTCCGGGAAGGCCCGAGAGGACGGATATGACCGTCTCGGGGCGCGGAAAGCAGTCTTTTCTGCCTTTCCGACGGGGCCGGATGGGTCAGCGACCCCGCTGGACCGAGCCGCCCTCACTGAGCTTCGAACACTCGACCTGCAGCACGAGGTCGCCGTCGTGCTCGGAGAGTTGCGGGTGGTAGATCTTCACGGGGCGCTTGTGGGAGAGGTAGGCGATGCAGCCGCGCGAGGAGCCGATCTTCTCGAGGATGATCTCGACCGCCGGGACCGCGAGCTCGCCGAGCGTGCGGCCCACGGTGTTCGCCTGGCCCACTTCGTCGCCGAGCCTGGTGGTGTCGCGGTTCGCGACCTCCTGCGCAGCCCAGCGCCACTGGCCCCAGACGCCCTTGCTCTCGAGGATGCTGGGCTCCTGGTTCACGGGCTGCGCCGCCGCGAAATAGTGCGTGTCGAAACGGCGGTGGGCGAAATCGGGGGTGAGCCAGTGCGAGAGCGGCTTGATGAGGTCCGTGCGGACGCCCAGGCCGCGGCGGGCGAGGATCTCCGAGAAGTGGCTCTCGCCCTCGTTGATGGCCTCGCGGGCCTTCATCCATTCCTTGGCCTGCGTGCCCTCCACCATCGACGAGGCGTCGGGGCCGGCGAGGAGCACACCGGTCTCCTCGAACAGCTCGCGGATGGCGCAGAGCACGTGCCGGCGGGCCACCCGATGGTCCTCGACGCCGAGGGTCTTCGCCCACATCGACGGCGTGGGCCCGAACCACGGGAGGTCGTCGTCGTCCGACTCCTCGATGCTTCCGCCCGGGAACCCGATGACGCCGAGCGGTGACTGCCCCCGGCGGTAGGAGAGGTACGTCTCCGTGCCGATCGCACTGTCCCGCAGGAGGACCACCGACGACGCCGGCCGGGCCTTCAGGGGTGTGCGCTCCCCGTGTTCGATCCAGCTCTCCGCTGCCGTGCGCTGATCGGGATGCACGGGGAAGAGTCTGGTGCTGACGCGGTCCACGGCCTAGACGAACTCCGCGAGGAGCTCGACCTCTACGGGTGAGTCGAGGGGAAGGACGGCAACACCGACGGCGGAGCGGGCATGGACGCCGGCATCACCGAGGACGGCTCCGAGCAGGTCCGATGCGCCGTTGATGACGGCGGGCTGCCCGGTGAACGAGGGGTCGGACGCCACGAAGCCCACGACCTTCACGATGCGGGTGATGCGGTCCAGGTCGCCGATCTGGCTCTTGATCGCCGCCAGCGCGTTGACCGCGCAGGTAGCGGCGAGGGACGCCGCCGTCTCGGCGTCGACACCGCCGTCGGCCGCGCCGACCTTGCCCGAAGCTGGGAGTTTGCCCTTAATGAACGGCAGCTGTCCGGAGGTGTATACGTAGCTGCCGGTGACCACCGCAGGGACGTAGGAGGCGACCGGCGGAGCCACCTCGGGAAGAGTGATCCCGAGGTCCGCGAGACGCGCCTCGACCGCCGAAACCGCTGTATTTCCAGCAGACACCGCTAGCTCTTCTCCCTCTTGAGGTACGCGACGAGACCGTTTCCGTCCGGTCCGGGAACCACCTGCACGAGCTCCCATCCATCATCGCCCCACTGGTCCAGGATCTGCTTCGTTGCGTGGATGATGAGCGGAATCGTAGAGTACTCCCATTTCTTCATGGGGAAAGCCTAGCGCGTGCTTGTAAACTGGAATAATGGCTGCGCGCAAATCACCCCTGTTCGACACGGCAACCACCTTCGGCAGGATCATGGCATTCCTCGGGATCAGTGGGCTCGCCGGCGTGCTCGCCGCAGGCCTGCTCGTACCCGTGGCTGCCGCCGCGGGGACGGGAGCCTCCGCCTCGATCCAGTTCTTCGAGGAACTCCCGGCTGAGCTGGAGCGCGAGGCGCTCGCCCAGCCCACCAAGATCGTGGCGAGCGACGGGTCCCTCATCGCGACTCTCTACGAGGAGAACCGCCAGCCGGTGACGCTCGACCAGGTGTCGCCGACCATGCGCGACGCGCTGATCTCCATCGAGGACTACCGCTACTACGAGCACGGTGGTGTGGACCTCGAGGGTATCCTCGGCGCGATCGCCAGCAACGTCTCGAGCGGCACGCAGCGCGGCGCGTCGACGATCACGCAGCAGTTCGTCAACAACGTCCTGATCGATACCGCCCGCCAGAACGGCGGAACCCTCACGCTCAGTGGTGGCGGAAAGACGGTGGGTGACAAGCTCCGCGAGATGAAGCTCGCCATCGCCGTCGAGAAGGAGCTCAGCAAGGACGAGATCCTCGAGGGCTACCTCAACATCGTGCCGTTCAGCGGCACCACCTACGGCGTCCAGGCTGCCTCGAAGTACTTCTTCAACGTCGACGCCAAGGACCTCAACATCCAGCAGAGCGCGCTGCTGGCCGGTCTTGTGAACGGACCGAGCGCCTACAGCCCCGAGTCCAACCCGGGGGGAGCGCTGCAGCGCCGCAACATCGTCATCGACGCCATGCTGACGCGCGGCAAGATCACGCAGGAGCAGCACGACGCCGCCCTCGCCACGGACCTCGGGCTGAACATCAGCCCGACCCTGAGCGGCTGCGTCGGCGCCGCACAGGCCCCCTACTTCTGTGACTACGTCACGCACCTCATCATGAACGATCCCGCCTACGGCGAGACCGCGGAGGATCGCGAGAAGGTCCTGTTCCGCTCGGGCCTGACGATCAAGACGACGCTCGACTCCCGGGTGCAGGCCGCGGCGCAGACCGCCGTCACCGAGACGGCCAATCCGGACACCACGGACGGCAAGGTGGGTCACACGATGATCAGCCTCGACCCGAAGACCGGCAACATCCTGTCCATGGCGCAGAACACCCGGTACAACCCGGCAGCCGGCCAGGGCAACACCGTGCTGAACTTCAACGTCGACCAGTTCGACGGCGGGGATCCGGCGAAGAGCCTCGGCGGCGGCGGCGGGTTCCAGCCGGGCTCGACCTACAAGCCGTTCACCGTGGCAGCGTGGGTGGAGGACGGGAGAAGCCTGAACCAGGTCCTCGACGGCACCAAGAAGACCTACCGCCAGTTCGACGAGTGGAAGGCGAGCTGCGCGCAGGGCGGGAAGTTCCTGATCCAGGAAGAGGACGGCTACACGCCGCAGAACTACGGTGACATCAACTACCGCTTCACCACCGTCCTGGACGGTCTCGCACAGTCGCTGAACACCATGACGATGGCCAGCGCCAGGCAGCTCGACCTCTGTCGGATCCGCGACATCGCCTATGACCTCGGCGTCCACCAGGCGAAGAGCTCCGAGGGCGAGGAAGCGAAGTTCGGTTTCCAGCCATCGGCCCTGATCGGCGGCGGCGGCGAGGCTGCGCCCATGTCGATGGCCAAGGCGTACTCCGGCTTCGCCAACGAGGGTGTCGTCTGCGACCCCCGTGCACTCACCGAGGTGACTGCCGTCGACGGAACGAGCTACCCCGTCCCCGCCGTGTCCTGTGAGCGGAAGATCTCCCAGGATGTGGCGCGCGGAGTCAACTACGCCACCCAGCGCGTCATGACGAACGGTTCCGGGCAGCTCCTGGAATACGGTGACATCCCCATGGCGGGCAAGACCGGCACCAACGACGCACGCTCACAGACCTGGTTCATGGGCTACAACTCCGGCATGGTCACCGCCAGCTGGGTCGGGAACTGGCAGGGTGAGGGCGAGGCCAGCTCGCTCGGTGGCCTGCAGATCGGCGGCCAGGTCTACCCCGAGATCGACGGTTCACTCATCGCGGGACCGTCCTGGGCCCGCTTCATGCAGCAGATCCCCGGCCTGTACGTGGGGGCGCCGTTCGCCAACCCTCCAGCCAGCATGATCAACGGCCCCCAGCGCCCGATCCCCGGCACGTCCCGCACGGCGGTTCCTGCCACACCGGGCACCAACAACGGCGGGACTGGCACGGGCGACTCCACCGGTGGTACCACTGGGGGATAGGCGGACGACGACGGAGGAAGCAGCTAGCGTGAAATCGACTCAGACAACCCGGAGCGGGGCACCGCTCGGCTGGGCGGCAGGGCTCACCCTGACCACCGCAGCCGCAACCCTCGCCTACGCATCCGCGGTCGAGCGCACGCTGTACCAGTTGCGGGAGGAGACGCTTCCGATCCTCCCGCGGGGCGCCGCTCCCCTGCGGGTCCTCCACCTGTCGGACATCCACATGGTTCCCGGACAGAAGTCCAAGGCCGACTGGCTCTCCAGCCTGGCGAGCCTGAAGCCCGACCTCGTGGTCAATACCGGCGACAACCTCAGCTCCAAAAAAGCCGTCGGTCCGCTGCTCGAGGCGCTGGAGCCGCTGCTGAGGGTTCCGGGCGTCTTCGTGCCGGGATCGAACGACTACTACGCTCCGGCGTTCAAGAACCCGCTGCGGTACTTCGCAGGCCCGTCGATCACCCCGAAGGGCCCCCAGGACCTGCCGTGGGCGGACCTGTTCAGCGCCTTCGGTGCCGCCGGCTGGGTCGACCTGACCAACCGGGCGCAGTCCATCGGTTTCGGGAACATGCGCATCGACTTCACGGGAGTCGACGATCCGCACCTCGGCCGGGACCGGTACGCTCCCTACCCTCCGGGAAGCAGCACCTCGGCCGATGCTCCGCACATCCGGATCGCCGTCGCGCATGCACCCTACCAGCGTGTCCTCGACTACTTCACCGACGGTGGAGCGGACCTGATCCTCGCTGGCCACACGCATGGCGGCCAGGTGTGCATCCCGGGCTACGGTGCGCTCGTCAGCAACTGCGACCTGCCGACCTGGCGCGCCCGCGGACTCACCCAGTGGGACTCCAGCGGCCGCACCGTACCGCTCAACGTCTCCGCCGGTATCGGAACCTCGCGTTTCGCGCCGATCCGGTTCGCCTGCCGACCGGAAGCAGTGCTCCTGACGCTTACTCCCCGGAGTTCCCGCTAGCCGGCATCTCCCTGCGGGTTCACGGGACGTGATCGGCGGACCAACCGCCCTGCCCTAGCATGGTTGCTACGGGACACCAACAACCATCGATCACCGAAGAGTTGGCATGACGAACCAGATCACACTGTGGCAATCGCTCGGACGGCTCTACCCGCACGTCCGGCCCATCATCCCGCGCCTGCTTCTCGGCCTGCTCTGCGCCCTCGGAGCGAGCGTCATGGCGCTCGCCATCCCCCAGGTGCTGCGTGTCCTGATCAATGACGCCCTGGCGGAGGGAGGATCTGCACGCACCGTATGGATCGCGTCCGGCGTCGTCCTCCTGCTGGGAGTCCTCGAGGCGACCTTCGTGGCGCTGCGGCGGCAATTCGTCATCGCGCCGGCCACGGCGGTGGAGACGAGCATGCGCACGTCCTTCTACCGCCACCTGCAGGATCTGACGGTCGAGTTCCACGATCGCTGGGGCAGCGGCCAGCTCCTCTCCCGCGCCATGAGCGACCTGAACCTCATGCGCCGCTGGATGGCGTTCGGGCTCATCATGCTGGTGGTCACCTCGCTGACCGTGGTCATGGGCGTGACCGTCATGTTCCTGACCAGCTGGGTGCTCGCCCTGATCTTCCTCGCGGCCGCAGTGCCCCTCGTGGTCTACGGCTACCGCTTCCGCAGGTCCTACAGCCGGGTCTCCCGGAAGAGCCAGGACCAGGCCGGCGACCTCGCCACCACGGTCGAGGAGTCGGTCCACGGCATCCGTGTCCTGAAGGCCTTCGGGCGGAGCCGTGAGGCGCTGGAGGACTTCGAGGAGCAGGCGGAGGAACTGCGCCGGACCGAGATCTTCAAGGCGAAGTCGCTCGCCACTTTCTCGATGACCGTCACGCTGCTGCCCGAACTCGCGCTGGGCGCGTCCCTCGTCGTCGGTGTGATGCTGGCCGCGAGCGGCGACGTGTCCATCGGGGCACTCGTCGCCTTCTTCGCGACCGCCGCAGCCGTTGCAGGGCCGGTCGAATTCATCGGTCCGCTGCTCGCCATGACCTTCACGGCGAAGACGGCCATCGACCGCCACTACGAGGTCATGGATTCCGAGAACACCATCACGGATCCCCGCGAGCCCGCCCACCTCGCCGAGCCCCGCGGCGACGTGGTGTTCGAGGCCGTCCACTTCCGCTATCCCGATGCGCAGGACGACGCCGGCGACGTCCTCGACGGCATCGACCTGCAGCTACGGGCCGGCGAGACGATGGCCCTGGTCGGAGTCACGGGATGCGGCAAGAGCACCCTCCTCCAGCTCGTCCCGCGACTGTACGACGTCACGGGTGGCAGCATCACCATCGACGGCGTGGACCTGCGCGAGTTCAGCCTCGGGGAGCTGCGGACGCTCGTGGCGGTCGCCTTCGAGGACACAACCCTCTTCTCCAGCTCCGTGCGGGACAACGTCCTGCTGGGTTCCGATGCGACCGGCCCGGAGGCCGAGAGGATCCTCGCCGAGGCGCTGGAGGTGGCGCAGGCACAGTTCGCCTTCGTCCTGCCGGAGGGGCTCGACACCCTCATCGGCGAGGAGGGCCTGAGCCTGTCCGGCGGCCAGCGCCAGCGCATCGCCCTGGCACGGGCGATCGCCGCCCGCCCCACGGTGCTCGTGCTCGACGACCCGCTCTCGGCGCTCGACGTCGCGACCGAGGAACGCGTGGAGGAGGGGCTGCGCGCCGTGCTCAGGTCCACGACCACGCTGATCGTGGCGCACCGGCCGTCCACGGTCGCCCTGGCCGACCGCGTGGCGCTCCTGCAGGACGGGCGCATCGCCGACGTCGGCACGCACTCCGAGCTGCTCGCCCGCAACGACCACTACCGCTACGTCATCGCCAGCCTCGATGACGAGGAGATCGCGCAGCTGGGACGCGCGGCCCGGCCGGAGCACGACGACGAGGAGGCCCTGGCATGAGCCGTACGGCAGCACCCGGCGGGACGCCCCGGGACAACGGGCGGGAACCGCAGGGGGTGACCTCCTCCGGAGTCCTCAACGAGGACGACGTCCTGCTCGATCGGGCGCAGAGCAGGTCAGTGCGCTCGAGGTCCTTCCGGCTGCTGGGCTCGCTCATCCGGCCGAACCGCCGGCAGTTCCTCTGGACCATCCTCCTGGTCGTCATCTCCCAGGCCGCCCGCGTGGCAGGGCCGGCCATCATCGCTTTCGGTATCGACCACGCCCTGCCCGCCCTGACCGCGGGCGATCCGCTCCTGCTGTGGGCGGCTGGCGGCACCTACCTCCTCGCGGCGGTACTCGCCTCGGCCCTGACCGCGGGCTACGTGCGTGCGACGGCCCAGCTCAGTCAGGCCATGCTGCTGGACCTCCGGGTACGGGTCTTCCGCCACACACAGCGGCTGAGCCTCGAGTTCCACGAGAGATACACGTCCGGGCGCATCATCTCCCGGCAGACCTCGGACCTCGATGCGCTGCGGGAGCTGCTCGACTCCGGTGTCAGCTCCCTCGCCTCGGGCGTCATCTTCATGCTCTTCACCGCCGCGACGATCTTCGTCCTCGACTGGCGGACAGGCCTCCTGATCCTGGCGGCGGCGGTCCCCATGTTCTTCCTGGCCCGCTGGTACCAGAAGCACTCGCAGATCGCCTACCGCGAGTCCCGCGTGGTGTCGGCGAAGCTGATCGTCCACTTCATCGAGACGATGACCGGCATCCGCGCCGTGAAGGCGTTCCGGCGGGAGGCGGTCAATGCACGCCGGTACGACGAACTGGCCGAGGACTACCGCAGGGTCACCATCCGCTCCATCAACCTCAACGGTGTCTTCCAGCCCGGGCTCGTACTGATCGGCAACGTCACCGTCGCCGTCGTGCTGGTGTTCGGCGGGTTCCGGGTGCTCGACGGAACCCTCGAGGTGGGCGCGCTCCTCGCCCTGCTCCTCTACAGCAAGCGCTTCTTCCAGCCCGTGGACCAGATGGCCATGTTCTACAACTCGTTCCAGTCCGCCGCCGCGGCCCTGGAGAAGGTCTCCGGGCTGCTGGAGGAAGTGCCCACCGTCCGGCCGCCGAAGAACCCCGTGCCCCTGCCCGATCCGCGCGGAACCATCGAGTTCTCCGACGTCGGGTTCCGTTACGGGGACGGTCCGGTGGTGCTGCCCACCCTGAACCTGTCCATCTCCGCCGGGCAGACCGTCGCCCTGGTAGGCCAGACGGGAGCCGGCAAGTCCACCATCGCCAAGCTCATCGCCCGCTTCTACGACGTGTCGGAGGGCATCCTGACGCTCGACGGCGTGGACCTCCGCGACCTCGCGCCGACGGACCTGCGGCGCGCCATCGTCATGGTCACGCAGGAGGCGTTCCTCTTCAGCGGCTCCGTGGCGGACAACATCGCGCTCGGCAAGCCCGAGGCCGGCCGGGAGGAGATCGTGGCGGCGGCCCGGGCCGTGGGCGCGGAGGATTTCATCCTCGAGCTTCCCGAGGGCTTCGACACCGACGTCAACAAGCGCGGCGGGCGCGTGTCCGCCGGCCAGCGGCAGCTCATCAGCTTCGCCCGGGCGTTCCTCGCCGATCCGGCCGTCCTCATCCTCGACGAGGCGACGTCGTCGCTCGACATCCCGAGTGAGCGCCTCGTGCAGGAGGGCCTGCAGAAGCTCCTCGGCAACCGGACGGCGCTGATCATCGCGCACCGTCTCTCCACCGTGGCCATCGCCGACCGCGTCCTCGTGGTGCACGACGGCCAGGTGGTGGAGGATGGGACGCCGGCGGAACTGATCGGCGGAACGGGGCGTTTCGCCACCCTGCACGCGGCGTGGAAGGACTCGCTCGTCTGATCCGTCCGGCGTTCGGCGGGTCCGGTTTTCCTCGCCGCTGATCCTCGGCTATTCTTGGACAGTTGCTGTTCGGGAGGTTCACGCCTTCCGGAGCGACACCGGGGTGTGGCGCAGCTTGGTAGCGCGCGTCGTTCGGGACGACGAGGCCGCAGGTTCAAATCCTGTCACCCCGACCAAGCAGGGAAAGGCCCGCCGGCAGATGCCGGCGGGCCTTTCCTCTGTCCGGGCGCGGTCAGCGGGCCGCGGTGGTCACGACCTCGTACCCGCCGGGATCGACGGCGCCGAACTTGGCGTTGGCAAGCGCCAGCGTGTTGCCGAAGAGGGCCACGGTGGTGGGGACGTTGAACTGGCAACTCGTGATGACGTCCTCGACCTCACCGCTGGAAAGATCCTTCGAGAGGTCGATGCGGCTGACCTGGTTGATCGCGTTCTGGACGGCGTAGATCGTGTCGCCCTTGGCCAGGATGCCGTCGACGTTCGGCAGCGCCTCCGTCGCGATGACGGCGCTGGCCCCGGTCGCCGGATCCACCGTGTAGAGGGCCTGGTTCGCCGTATGGGCCACGATCAGCGTCCGGCCGCCGTCGACGGAGGTGATGCCGTTGAGGTTGAATCCTGGCGTCACCTCTGCTGCCGGTCCGGACAACGGGATCGTCTGCGGTTCCCCGAGTGCTCCCCGGGGTCCCACGGGGAGGAAATACAGCTCGGCCCTGCGGGAGTTCGTGAAGTAGGCTCCGTCCTTCGTGAGCGTGACGTCGTTGATGAACGCATCCCCCGTGGTCAGCTGGAACTCCGCGACCGTGGCTCCGGTGCGGGTGTCGTAGACGTACGCCTGGCCCGTCGCACCGCCCGAGACGAACAGCAGTTTGTTCCGGACGTCCGCCTTCAGCCCGACGGCAGCCCTGCCCTCGGGCGCATCGATGAAGAGTTCGGCCGTGCCCTTGCGGATGTCGCCGCGGAAGATGTCCCCCCGGCCGAGGTCGCCCGCGTAGAACGTCGAGCCCCTGCCGGCGGCGATGCCTTCCGCCGACGATGCGCCGGGGAGGGGAATGCTGCTGTCCTGGTGCCGGGAGAAGGCGGAGCCCACCTCGCAGGGCGGCGAGGGAGGGGCCGCGACGGCGGCTGTGGCCGGCAGCAGGAGGATGCCTGCCGCGACGGCAGCGACGGCGGCGCGTGCCGTGCGGCGGGTGGCCGATCGGCCTCTGGTGTTCTGGCTGGTAGTCACTGTGCTCCTCGCTGGTCCGCCGCGAGGGCCCTTCCGGAGGTTCCGCACGGCGCTGTGTCGAATGAGTTCTGGAAAGGGGTCGAACAGTCGATCATCGGACAGTGAAGCCGGGTCGCCCCGGTACCGGCCGGCTATCGACAAAAGACGGGCCGGAGCGCGATAACACTCCGGTCACGCCCCATCGTGCCTGTCCGCCCACCGCTACAGCAAGGGCTGCAGAGCCTCAGACGAAGGTGCGCCCGGTCAGCCGCTCGTATGCCTCGATGTAGCGGGCACGCGTGCGCTCGACGACGTCGTGTGGCAGGGCCGGCGGTTCGGAGTGCCGGTCCCAGCCCGAGGCGTCGGACGTCAGCCAGTCGCGCACGAACTGCTTGTCGAAGGAGGGCTGCGCCTGTCCGGGTGCGTAGAGGGCGGCATCCCAGAAGCGGGAGGAGTCGGGGGTCAGCACCTCGTCTCCGAGCGTGATGCGCCCGGTGACGGGATCGAGGCCGAACTCCACCTTGGTGTCCGCGAGGATGATGCCACGCTCCCGGGCGATGGCCTCGGCCCTCGAGTAGATATCGAGCGTGAGCGAACGGAGTTGCGCTGCGGCGTCGTCGCCCACGGTCATGACAACGGCGTCGTAGGTGATGTTCTCGTCGTGCTCGCCCACCTCGGCCTTGGCCGACGGCGTGAACAGGGCCGGCTCGAGGCGCGAACCGTCCACCAGTCCGGCGGGCAGCGGCAGGGAGCACACCGTGTGCGACTCACGGTACTCGAGCAGCCCGCTCCCGGTGAGGTAGCCGCGGGCGATGCACTCGATCGGGTACATGACGAGATTCCGGCAGATCATGGCCCGGCCTTCGACGGCAGCGGGCACCCCGCCGGCGGCGTCGGCGGCGATCACGTGGTTGGGGATGCCGGCGAGCCGCTCGAACCACCAGAGGCTCAGCTGCGTCAGCACGCGTCCCTTGTCAGGGATCTCCGTCGCCAGGACGTGGTCGTACGCGCTGATGCGATCACTCGCGACCACGAGGACGACGTCGTCGCGCCCGTCCTCCGGTTCGTACAGGTCCCGGACCTTGCCGGAGTAGACGTGCCGCCAGCCCGGCAGTTCGGGGTGGGCGGGGGCGAAGGCGCTCATGCCGGAGCCGCCGCGGGCCCGGTGACCGTGACTTCCGAGCGGGAGGCCTTGAGCGCGATGTCCGTCCGGTACTGGCCGCCCTCGAGCTCGATCAGCTCCAGGCTTTCGTAGGCGGTGGACCGTGCGTCCTCGAGGGAGTCCCCCAGGCCGACGACGGCGAGCACGCGGCCGCCGGCGCTGACCACCTTGCCGTCACGCAGCGCGGTGCCGGCGTGCAGCACGTGCGCGCCGTCGACCTTCGCGGCCTTCTTGAGCCCGCGGATGCGGCGCCCGGTCGCGGGAGCATCGGGGTAGTTCTCGGACGCGAGGACGACGGCGACTGCCGTCTTCGGCGACCAGTTGAGCTGGTCCACCTGGTCGAGGGTTCCCTTCGCGGCGGCGAGCAGCACTCCCCCGAGCGGTGTCGTCAGCCGGGCGAGTACCGCCTGCGTCTCGGGGTCGCCGAACCGTGCGTTGAATTCGATGACGCGCATGCCGCGCGAGGTGAGGGCGAGGCCGACGTAGAGGACACCGGCGAAGGGTGTGCCGCGGAGGGCCATCTCGTCGATCACCGGCTGCGCGACGCGCGTGATGACCTCGTCGACGAGGCTCGCGGGAACCCATTCCAGCGGCGAGTAGGCGCCCATGCCTCCGGTGTTGGGGCCCTGGTCGCCGTCGGAGATGCGCTTGAAGTCCTGGGCCGGTGCGAGCGGAACCACGGTGCTGCCATCGGAGAGGACGAACAGCGAGACCTCGGGTCCGTCGAGGTATTCCTCGATGACCACGCTGCCGCCTGCCGCGAAGCATGCCGATGCATGCGCACGGGCCGCCTCGAAGTCGTCGGTGACGACGACGCCCTTGCCGGCGGCCAGCCCGTCGTCCTTCACGACGTAGGGGGCGCCGAAGGTGCAGAGCGCCTCGTTCGCCTCCTCGTCCGTCGCGGCCACCCGGGCCATGGCGGTGGGTACGCCGGCGGCGGCCATGACCTGCTTCGCGAACGCCTTGGATGCCTCGAGCTGGGCCGCGGCCTTCGTCGGACCGAAGACGGGGATGCCCGCTTCCAGCAGTGCATCGGCGACGCCGGCGGCGAGCGGTGCCTCGGGACCGATGACCACGAGGTCGGAGCCGAGCCGGCGGGCCAGCTCGGTCACCACGGCGGGGTCGTTCGCATCGACGTCGTGGGTTGGAACGTCCTCGGCGATCCCGGCGTTGCCTGGGGCCGCGTGCACCTCCCGGACGAGCGGGTCGGCCAGCAAGGCCCGGACGATGGCATGTTCGCGGCCTCCGGGGCCCAGCACAAGAACCTTCACAGTAGGACAGCGTACTGGAGTGGCTTCCGGCGCACACAGCGCCCATCCCCTGTTACGCCATCCGTCGCGGTGGTGACACATTCCCTGGCCGGCGGATACCCTCCGGGCAGCGAGTAACTCCGACCAGAGGTGGCATTGCGCGGCGGGTCGCCCCGAAGGGATGGGAGGACCTCACCGCGGTGCTCGCACAGTCCTGACACGACGGAGCATAGGCACCCGTCAGGAGGCCCGATTGCCTCCGAAAACTGGTTCGCGCTTGTCCTGAAAAGCCTGAAATCCCTCGGCGTAGTCGGATGTTGTGCACAGTCGTGCCTGCTCCGCGTTCTCCTCTGCCATGGACTCCCACAGTCCCAAGCGCTGGTCACGGATGTGAGCCACCAGCTCCTTGCTGGCCGTGAAGGCCCCGGTAGCACCGACTGCCACCTTGGCCACGATTGCGCGCGTGGTCTGCAAAAGCTCATCAGCCGGCATGGCCCGGCTGAACAGCCCCTTCGCCACGGCCTCCGTGCCGCTCATCAGCTCAGCGGTGTAAATCAGGTCCAACGTCCGGTGCATGCCCAGCCGCTCGGTGAAGTACCAGTGTCCACCGGAATCCAACGTGGCCCCCAGTTTGGCGAACGGTGAGCCGAACTTGGCGTTGTCCGCTACGTACACGACGTCCGTGGCCAACAGCAGCCCCAGTCCGACGCCCAGACAGGCACCCTGGGCGGCCGCGAAAGTAGGCGCCGGGAAAGCACTCATCTTCTTGAGCAGTGGCTGTACCAGTCCCCCCAGATAGGCAGCCGCATCGTCAGTGTCCGGGCTGACACCTGAGATGTCCCGGCCCGCACAGAAGGCCCTTCCCTCTCCCCTCAGGAGCAGCGCTCTCACCTCACCGCGGCCTGCAGCGACGGCGGCGTCGTCGTAGGCCACGGAAAGATCCGACAGCGCCTGCTCATCGAGTGAGTTCAGCTTGTGAGGCGCGCCCAGCACTACCTCGGCAACGCCGTTCTTGATGGAAAGCGAGATCATGGGGGTTCCTGTCAGAAATGTTGGTGGGACTCAGACGTCGAAATCAACGGTGACTTCCTTGCTGGTGGGATGCGACTGGCACGTGAGCACGTACCCTTTGTCCAGCTCATCCTGTTCGAGGGCGTAGTTCTCGTCCATGGTCACGCTGCCGGTGACTACCTTGGCACGGCAGGTACCGCATACTCCCCCGGCACACGCGAAGGGCACGTCGGGACGGACGCGCAGGGCCGCGTTGAGAAGGGACTCCCGGGCGTGGATGGGGCTGGTGACATCACCCTGCAGTCCGTCGAGCTTGAACGTGATCTTGTACGTCTCCTGCGCCTCGTCCACCACCACGGGTCGGCCGGCGTTGCCCTCCGGACGGTCGGGCTTGCCAGAACTGAACAGCTCGAAGCGGATGTTCTCCGGTTTGACGCCGCGTTGGGCGAGAGTGTCCCGGCACAGCTGCACCAGCTCGAACGGCCCGCAAAGGAACCATTCATCCACGTCGTCCGCGTGGATGGCCGTGCCGAGGAGCTGCTGTAGCTTCTCGGCGTCGATCCTTCCGCTCAGTAGCGGCGCAATGCGCTGCTCGCGGGAAAGGACATGATGGATTGCCAGCCGCTGCGGGTACTTGTCCTTGAGGTCCGCAAGCTCCTCGAGGAACATCACGTCCATAGCAGCCTTGTTGGCGTAGATGAGGTCGAACCGGGTTTCCGGATTCGCGGCCAGCAGTGTGCGGGCGATGGCGATCACGGGGGTGATCCCGGATCCGGCGGCGATGGCCACGAAACTCGCTTCTCCGTTGGCGGCGACATCCCCCGCCAGTTCCTCCGGATGATTCATGGAGTTCATACGGTTCTGGTCCATCGCCGTGCCGTCGCGGCCGTACCTGGAGACGAATGCACCCATGGGACTCATGACGTCCAGGGTGTCCCCTGCTTTCAACTCGGCGTTCGCCCAGGTGGAGAAGAGTCCGCCCAGGTCCTTCTTCACGGCCACCCGGATCTCACTGCTGCCATCGGCAAAACTGCGCGGCTCAGCGCAGATCGAGTAGCTTCGACGCACTTCGTGCGGCGTGCCGTTCTCGTCCGGCAGTTCAGTACGCAATGCCACGTACTGTCCGGGCAGGTAGTCGAAGTGACCGGCAAGTCCGGCAGGGACGTCGAAGGTGATCTCGATGGCGTCCTCGGTGAGTCGGCGCACTTTCCGCACGGCGAGGGTGTGGAAGGACGGGCGACGACGGCCGGGGGCCTGCGCCGATTCGGCGGCAGTCTGGCGGACAGCAGGCATGAGGCTTCCTTACAGCACTTTGAAGTAGTCGAACGGTTCCTTGCAGTCCTGGCACACGTAGAGCGCTTTGCAGGAGGTGGAACCGAAGCGGGTGAGTTCCCTGGTGTTGAGCGAGGAGCACTGGGGGCATTTGACGGCCAGACTCAGCCTGACAGGGCCGGAGTGTCCTCCGTCCGCCGCTCTTCCCGAGGGCGGGGCGATGCCGTACTCCTGCAACTTTGCCTTGCCCGTTTCGGTCATCCAGTCCGTGGTCCACGCCGGAGCAAGGACGAGCTCCACCTCCGTCGAGGGGTAGCCCTCCTTGGCGAACGCTGTTTTGAGGTCGTCACGGATGGCATCCATGGCGGGGCAACCCGAGTACGTAGGCGTGATGGTGACGAGTACGTTCTGGTCCTCCGTCACTTCGACGCGGCGCAGGATGCCCAGATCCGCAATCGTGAGCACGGGGATCTCGGGATCACAGACCGTGGAGGCGATGCCCCACACCTTCTGGTGATCAGGGTTTCGCCTCACGGCGGTCGCATGGGTTCCGGCATCGTGCGTGTCGATGTCCCTGGACATCACCAGCTCGCCCCAGGGTGCTCGCGCGCCAGTACCTGCATTTCGGCGAGGATGTAGCCCAGGTGTTCGGAGTGCTGGCCGCGGCGCCCGCCACCAGGTGCTGCAGGCACGTTGGGCACCTCGAGCTGCGCTTCGGCGAGGATCTGCCCGGTGAGCTGGTCGAAGTCGTTGCGGACACTGGACGGCGCGACGGCGATACCTGACTGTGCCAGTCGGATGACCAACTCGTCGTCGTCGAAGATCTCATTCACGTACGGCCACATGAGCCGTAGGCCGTGAATCATTCGGCGTCGGGATTCATCGGTGCCGCCGGCCAGGCGCAGGATCCACTGGGCGCTGTGGTCCCGGTGGTAGTCCACTTCCTTCACAGCCTTCGCGGCAATCGCTGCCAGCGTCGAGTCGGTGGATTCGGTGAGGCGGCGGTAGAGCTCGTACTGGTAGTAGCTCACCAGGAATTGGCGGGCGATGGTCACAGCGAAGTCGCCGTTGGGCTGCTCGAAGAGATGGGCGGAACGGAACTCGTGCTCCCGACGGAAGTAGGCGAGGTCATCCTCGGACTTCCCCCATGCACCTGCGGCGTAACTCAGGAAGCTTCGGGCATGGCCCAACTGATCGAGGGCGATATTGCCAAGGGCGACGTCTTCCTCCAGTTCCGGGGCACGCGAAATCCAGTGACCCAGCCGCTGAGCCAGGATCAAGGCATCGTCGCCCAGGCGTAGCGCGTACTCGGCTACATCTCCGGTGGGCTTGCTCAGGCCGGTGCGGACCTCGAGAGCGATGTCCTCCGGGCGGAGGGCGTTGCCGGGCGTGATGCGGGTGGCGGAGGCATTCGAGTCCCCGCCGGCCACACCGGTGGAGATATCGCCGTGGCCGGTGATGGAGTCGGGGCTGCTCACAGGTGCTTTACCCCTTCGCTCTTGGTGTAATACGTGGCGTGCCGGTAATCCTTGCCCTGCGGGGACTCGAAGAATGCCCCCTTGGAGCCGGGGTCGCTGGAGGTGATCACCTCCGAAGGAACAACCCAGACAGACACGCCTTCATTGCGGCGGGTGTAGAGGTCCCGTGCATTGCGCAGGGCCATGGCTGCATCCGGGGCATGGAGCGAACCGGCGTGGACGTGGCTCAACCCTCGGTTGGACCGGACGAAAACCTCCCACAGCCCCCAAGCGGTATGTTCTGCCGGACGAGCTACCGGCTCGGTGCTCACCGTCGGGCTGCTTGCCTGATCCCTGGGCGTGGTGGATTCGGCCTGCGCCTGGGCGTCAGCCGCCTCCGCGGTCGGGGGACCGGCGGGAACGTGCCGGGTCCCCCGGATCACGTCACTGGCGCCACTGGCGGGAACGTCCGGATTGCCATGCGGGCTCATGCTGCTTGTTCCTTCTGCTTCGCGGCGTAAGCAGAAGCTGCTTCCCGCACCCACGCGCCGTCATCGTGTGCCTGCCTGCGGCGTTCCAGGCGCTGCGCGTTACAGGGGCCTCGGCCGGCGAGTACTTCCTGGAACTCGTTCCAGTCCAGTGGGCCGTGCTCCCACTTCTTGGCGTCCTCGTTGAAACGGATCTGGTCGTCCGGCAGTGTGAGGCCCAGGACCTTGACCTGCTCCACCATCATGCCTACGAAGCGGCTACGCAGCTCATCGTTGCTGAAGCGCTTGATGTTCCAGGCCATGGACTGCTTGGAGTTGGGTGAATCATCGTCCGGCGGGCCGAACATCATCAGGGACGGGGCGTACCAGCGGTTCACAGCGTCCTGGGCCATGGCCTTCTGCTCCGGCGTTCCGTTGGAGAGCTCCAGGAGGATCTCGAAACCCTGGCGCTGGTGGAACGATTCCTCCTTGCACACGCGCACCATGGCGCGACCGTAGGGACCATACGAGGCGCGGCAGAGCGGAACCTGGTTGCAGATAGCTGCACCGTCCACCAGCCAGCCGATGGCACCCATGTCCGCCCAGGTCAGCGCGGGGTAGTTGAAGATCGAGGAGTAGCGTGCCTTGCCGGCGATGAGGTCGGCCATCATCTTGTCCCTGGTTTGCCCCAGGGTTTCCGCGGCCGAGTACAGGTACAGCCCGTGGCCGGCTTCGTCCTGGACTTTCGCCATGAGGATGGCCTTGCGCTTCAGGCTGGGGGCGCGGGAGATCCAATTGGCCTCAGGCTGCATCCCGATGATTTCGGAGTGGGCGTGCTGGGAGATCTGGCGCAGCAACGTCTTCCGGTAGGCCTCCGGCATCCAGTCCCGCGGCTCGACGCGCGAGTCCTCGGCCATGACGCGGTCGAAGTCGGCCTGGGCTTCCGCCACCAGTTGAGCTGCGGATTCCAGTTCTTCCGGGGATAACTCGGCGGGCACTGACTGCACGTTCTGCGTTGCCATGGTTGCTCCTGTTCGGGGCCTACGAGTACAAAAATTGTCTACCGATCGTTCGTTCAGGATATGCATCAGAGACCGTGGCGTCAACGCTTCGGAAGGATTGTGCCCGGCCAGGTCGTTGTGAGCGCCGTGCCCTGTTGACGCACTCCGTCACGCGTGGGATTCTTTGATGAACGAACGGTCGGTAACTAATAGTCAGCGGCGATCTACTTCTCCGTCGTGACAGGAGCTAACTCATGTCTTTCCTTCCCCAAGCTTTCCTGGTTGGCGGCAGGCGTACTCCGGTTGGGCGTTACGGGGGGTCACTGGCAAGCGTGCGTCCTGACGACCTGGCGGCCCTGGTGGTCAAGCAGGTCGTGGTTGATGCCGGAATCGATCCGCACGATGTCGACGAAGTCATCCTGGGCAACGCCAACGGCGCCGGTGAGGAGAACCGGAACGTGGCCCGTATGGCATGGCTGCTGGCCGGCTTCGGGGACACCGTGCCCGGGATCACGGTCAACAGGCTGTGTGCCTCCGGGTTGAGTGCGATCACGATGGCCTCCCACATGGTGAAAGCCGGAGCGGCGGATCTTGTCGTCGCCGGCGGCGTGGAGTCGATGTCTCGCGCCCCCTGGGTCATGGAGAAACCGACCACCGCCTATGCGAAGCCTGGAGAAGTCTTCGACACCTCCATCGGCTGGCGGTTCACGAATCCCGTCTTCAAGAAAATCGACAAGATGACGTTCTCGATGCCTGAGACCGCCGAGGAGGTTGCCCGGCTCGATGGCATTTCGCGGGAGGACGCCGACGCGTTCGCCGTGACATCCCATGACAAGGCGATCGCGGCCATCAAGGCCGGCCACTTCGACCGGGAGATCATTCCAGTGACGGTCAAGGGCCGGAAGGGAACCGAGACCGTCGTCGATACCGACGAGGGCCCGCGCCCCGGTACGACGATGGAGGCCCTGGCCGGGCTGCGCCCGGTTGTGACGCACGGTACCGTCGTCACTGCCGGGAACTCTTCCTCCCTCAACGACGGAGCCTCCGCGATCCTCGTCGCATCCGAAGCCGCCGTGGAGAAATACGGGCTGACCCCGCGGGCGCGGATCGTCGACGGCGCCTCCGCCGGCGTTCCACCGCACATCATGGGCCTCGGACCAGTTCCAGCCACGCAGAAGGTACTCGAGCGGACGGGCTGGAGCATCGCCGACCTCGGTGCCGTCGAGCTGAATGAAGCCTTCGCGACGCAGTCCCTCGCCAGCATTCGACGCCTGGGGCTGGACCCTTCCGTGGTCAACAGGTACGGCGGGGCCATCGCGCTGGGACACCCTCTGGGCTCGTCAGGTTCACGCTTGGTGGTCACACTGCTCGGACGGATGGAGCGTGAAGGAGCTGCGCGGGGGCTGGCGACGATGTGCGTGGGCGTCGGGCAGGGCACTGCCCTTCTCGTGGAAGGGCTCTGATGGACCAGCTGCTCTTCGAAGAGTTCACCGCCCTGCGGGTCGAGGAGCAGCAGGACCGCCTCCACGTCACCCTCGACCGCCCCGCGGTCCGTAATGCCATCGACGCCATCATGGTCGAGGAGCTGCACACAGTGTGCGGCTACCTGGAGCGCGTCCCAAAAATTCTGATCATTTCCGGCACGAGGGTCGATGGCAAAGGCATCTTCGCCTCGGGGGCGGATATTTCCCAGCTGCGTGACCGACGTCGTGACGATGCCCTGACTGGGATCAATTCGCAGATCTTCGACCGGATCCACAAGCTACCTCTGCCCGTGATCGCCGCGATTGACGGCTTCGCTCTGGGTGGGGGCGCGGAACTTGCCTACGCAGCCGACTTCCGCATCGCCACTCCCCACCTCAAGCTCGGGCAGCCCGAGACCGGGCTGGGGATCATTGCCGCCGCAGGCGGCTTGTGGCGGCTCAAGGAGCTCGTCGGCGAGCCCGTCGCGCTGGACATCCTGTTCGCCGGGCGGATCCTCGATGCCGAGGAGGCCCTCGCCCTGCATCTGGTCACCGAACTGCACGCCCCCGACGACCTGACAGCAGCCGCCCACGCGTTGGCCGACCGAATCGCGAGGCAGGACCCACTCGCCGTGCGGATCTCCAAACGTGTCTTCGCCGCGCCCCGGTCGGCCCACCCGCACATCGATGAGCTCGCCCAGGCCGTGCTTTTCGAGTCCCAGGCCAAGTTCGACCGCATGCAGGCCTTCCTTGACCGCAAGAACCCGAAGCACCAGGAGCCCAGCACATGAGCCAGAACCATCCACCTACCATCCCGGCTGTCACGGGCGTCCTGGGCGGAGGCAGGATGGGCGGGGGGATAGCGCACGCCCTCCTCATCGCCGGATCGACGGTCACGGTGGTGGAACGCGACGACGAAGCGGCCACGATCGCCCGCGAACGGATCGAGCGTGACCTCGCCGCCTCCGTGGAACGCGGGACCGTCGACAGCACTTTCGAGGAGCTCGCGAGCCGGCTCACCGTCTCACTTGAGCACGCGGACTTCGCGCCGGCCGAACTCGTCGTCGAGGCCGTACCCGAGTCCTGGGATCTGAAAGTCGCTGCGCTGCAGGAAGTGGAACGTCACCTCTCCCCGACCGCCTGGCTCGCCACAAACACCTCCTCCCTGTCCGTGGACGGACTAGCCGAGCAGTTGGCCCGACCCGAACGGTTCTGCGGTCTGCACTTCTTCAACCCGGTACCGGCGTCAAAGCTCGTCGAGGTCGTCATCTCCAAGCACACCGCGCCTGAACTCAAGAACCTCTCCGTGCGGTGGGTCCAGGACCTGGGAAAGACTCCGGTCGTGGTTCATGATGCCCCCGGCTTTGCCTCGTCGCGACTGGGCGTCGCCATCGCCGTCGAAGCTATCCGCATGGTGGAGGAAGGCGTCGCCTCACCAACCGACATCGACAACGCGATGGTGCTGGGTTACAAATTTCCGGTAGGGCCTCTCGCCCTCACCGACATCGTCGGCCTCGATGTGCGACTGGGGATCGCGGAGTATCTGGCCTCCACCCTGGGCCCTCGGTTCGAACCCCCGCAGCTGATGCGGGACATGGTTGACCGCGGAGAATTGGGCCGCAAGACCGGCAAGGGTTTCTTCACCTACGACGACTAGATCCACCTTCCCCCTACATCGCAGTGAAAGGACTTCCGTGGCAACGCAGACACAGACCATTCTCCCCAGTTACATCCAGGGCCAGTGGTGGACGCCGGAAAACCCGCAGAAGGTTGCTGAGGTCATGGATGCCTCTACCGGTGAGACAGTGGCACGCGTCTCGACCGATGGTCTTGATATCTCCGCGGCCATCGAGTTCGGGCGCACGGTTGGCCAGAACTCCCTCGGCGAGTACACCATCCATGAACGGGCGCTCAAGCTCAAGGAGATCGCCCAGTACCTCACGGAGCACAAGCAGGCGCTGTACGACGTCTCCTATCTCACCGGGGGCACACTGAAGGACCACTTCTTCGACGTGGACGGCGGAATCGGCACTCTGTTCACCTTCTCCTCGAAGGGTCGCCGCGAGCTGCCCAACGCGAACGTCATCATCGACGGCGCCGTCGAGCAGTTGTCCAAGGACGGCTCGTTCCTCGGCGAACACCTGTACTCGCGGATGCCGGGCGTCGCCGTGCAGATCAATGCCTTCAACTTCCCTGTCTGGGGTTTCCTCGAAAAGTTCGCCCCGTCCTTCCTCGCGGGCATGCCGACCATCGTGAAGCCCGCGACTCCCACGGGTTACGTCACCGAGGCCTGCGTACGGCTGATGGTCGACTCCGGCATCCTGCCCGAGGGCTCACTGCAGTTGATCTCCGGATCTGCCCGGGACCTGCTCGATCACCTGGACTACCGCGACCATGTCGCGTTCACCGGATCCGCCGGAACCGCGCAGACGCTACGGAACCACGACAAGGTGATCAACGGTGGAATCCGGTTCACCGCGGAGACGGACTCGCTGAACGCCGCCATCCTCGGTCCGGATGCCACGCCTGACACCCCGGAATTCGATGCTTTCGTCAAAGCCGTCTTCGTCGAGATCACCTCGAAGGCCGGCCAGAAATGCACCGCCATCCGTCGCGTCATCGTGCCGCGGGACCGGGTCGAGGACGTCGTCTCGGCTGTTGCGGAACGGGTGCAGCAGCGGGTGGTGATCGGCGACCCACGCGCCGAAGGCGTTACGATGGGCGCCCTTGCGTCCAAGGAACAGCAATCCGAGGTCCGCAAGGCCGTCGAGCGACTGGTGGGAGCCGGGGGCACCGTCCGACTCGGAGGCCCGGATGCCTCGACGGGTGACGCCGATGCCTCAGCGGGGGCTTTCTTCCCCGTCACCATCCTGTCCTTCGATGACCCGCTCACGCCGGAGGTGCATTTCGTCGAAGCCTTCGGTCCCGTCACCAGCGTCATCGGTTACACCGACATCGACGACGCCGTACGCTTGGCAGCCCTCGGTGGCGGCTCACTCGTAGCCACTGTCTGCACCAACGATGGTCCCACCGCTGCCCGCTTCGCCGCCGGCATCAGTGCCCACCATGGCCGCCTCCACTACCTGAACCGTCAGGACGCCAAGACCTCGACCGGTCACGGCTCCCCCATGCCGCACCTCATCCACGGCGGGCCCGGTCGTGCAGGCGGCGGCGAGGAACTCGGAGGCGTCCGCGGCGTCAAGCACTACATGCAGCGCACCGCGATCCAGGGCCCGCCGGACATCCTCACGGCCATCACCGGGGTCTGGCACCGCGGTGCCGCGGCGGAGACCGTGACCAGGGAAAACCTGGAAAACGGGACAGCTGTTCATCCCTTCCGGAAGTCGCTCGAAGACCTGCGCATCGGAGACCAGTTCGCGTCCGAGCTTCGCACGGTGACCCTCGAGGACATCAGCGACTTCGCAGGGAAGACCGGCGACACCTTCTATGCGCATACCGACGAGGAAGCTGCTACAGCCAACCCCTTCTTCCCCCGCAGGGTCGCGCACGGATACCTTCTCGTCTCCTGGGCTGCAGGACTGTTCGTCGACCCCGCGCCGGGACCTGTCCTGGCCAACTACGGGCTGGAGAACCTGAGGTTCATAACGCCCGTTACCTACGACGACGCCATCCGGGTGACCTTGACGGCCAAGCAGATCACACCCCGAGTAACGGATGAATACGGCGAAGTCTGCTGGGACGCAATCCTGCACAACCAGAATGATGAGATCGTGGCGACCTACGACGTGCTGACCCTGGTCGCGAAAACCTGGCCTCCCGCCTGATCAGCCCGTATGGCAGGGCCCCCGGTCATCGAGCCGGGGGCCCGTGCACATGCGACCGCGTGGTAGCCGAGCGTCCAGTTCTACGGAGCGCGCAACCCGGAGAAGGCGAGAGCGACGACGGTGTCAGCGAGCTCACCCGTGGACTTGCCGGCCTCGGGCTTGTACCAGTCGACGATCGAGTTGATCATGCCCAGCAGCAGGCGGGCGGCCGACCGGCTGCTGAGGTCGGTCCGCAGCGAGCCTTCCTGCTGGGCTCGTTCGATGAACCCCGCGACCTGACCGGTGATCGAACGCCGACGCTTGAGCGCCCGGAGTTCGACGTCCGAGTTGCCCCGCAGCCGCAGCAGGAGGGTCACGTAGGGCATCTGCTCGACGAGTACGAAAACGGTGCGCCGCACCACGTGCTCGAGTCGCTCCAGGTCCGACACGGCAGCGCTGTCCTCGGAGGCGATGACCTCCTCGAGCGCGTCGAGGGCCCGGTTCAGGGCCTGCTCGAGGATCTCCTCCTTCGACTCGACGTGGTGGTAGATGGCCGACTTGGAGATCCCGAGGTGCCCGGACAGGGTACCCATCGAGGTGGCGTCGTACCCGTGAAGGTTGAAGACATCCACGCACACGCGCAGCAGCGTCTCGCGGTCGTAGCCCGGCCGGCCCCGACGTGGAGTGTCCGTCGGCGCGGGCGCCTGTGCGTTCGTCATGAGGACCTCTGTTCCGACGGGAAGGACGAAGCTGAAGCTACGAGTCTATGACGGGTTCTGCAGCCGGGGAGCCGGTCCAGGCCGCCGGCTACTGCCCCCGACCGTCATCCCTTGTCCCGCAGGTCGTAGACCCGGCGCAGCTTGCCCGAGGAGCGGGCAAGGGTGTCAGGTTCTGCAATACGTACGGTGGCGGAGCAGCCGATCTTCGTCTTGATGGCGTGGAGGAGTTTCTTCCCGCCGATCTCGGCCGCCTCGACCGGAGCTTCCTCACGACGCTCGATGGTGATCGTCATCTGGTCCATGCGGGCCGGGCGGCTGATTTCGAGAGTGAAGTGAGGGCTCAACTCGGGGACCTGCAGGACGAGTTCTTCGATCTGGGAGGGGAAGAGGTTGACTCCGCGCAGGATGATCATGTCGTCCGAGCGACCGGTGATGCGGCCCATCCGCCGGTGGCCGGGTCGCTCCGTACCCGGAAGCAGGCGGGTGAGGTCGTGGGTGCGGTACCGGATGATAGGGAGCGCTTCCTTGGTGAGCGCGGTGAAGACGAGTTCACCCGGCCTGCCCGTCTCCTGCACCTCGTCGGTGAAGGGATCGATGATCTCGGGCCGGAAGTGGTCCTCCCAGATGTGGGATCCGTCCTTGGACTCCACTGATTCGCCGGCCACTCCTGGCCCCATGACCTCGGAGAGGCCATAGATGTCGCAGGCGTCGATCGAGAACGTCCTCTCGATCTCGCGCCGCATCTCCTCCGTCCACGGCTCGGCGCCGAGGACGGCGGTCCGGAGTGAGGTTCTCCGGGGGTCCAGTCCGAGCTTCCTGAAGCCATCGGCGATCGTGAGGAGATAGGTCGGCGTGGACAGGATGGTCTGGGGTTCGAAGTCGCGGATCATCTGGACCTGCTTCTCGGTCTGCCCGCCGGACATGGGGATGACCGCGCACCCGAGGCGTTCAGCGCCGTAGTGCGCGCCGAGACCGCCGGTGAACAGCCCGTAGCCGTAGGCATTGTGCACCTTGTCGCCTGGGCGCATCCCCGAGAACCGGAAGCAGCGGGCCACGAGCGAGGCCCAGGTCTGCAGGTCGTTCTCCGTGTAGGCGACCACTGTCGGCTGACCGGTGGTTCCGGAGGAAGCATGGATACGTCGCACGTCGCTCATCGGCACAGCGAGGGACGTGAAGGGGTAGGCCTTGCGCAGGAATTCCTTGTCCGTGTACGGGAAGAGCCCGAGGTCCTCGAGTTCCTTGAAGTCGCCGGGGTGCACCCCGTGCCCATCAAAGAGCTCCTGGTATGCCCGAACGTTCTCGTAGGCGTAGTGCAGTGTCCACCGGAGCCGATCGAACTGGAGCGACTCGATCTGGTCCCGGCTCATGGTCTCCTCGAGGTCGGGCTGCGATCGATCAGCAGGGACGACGGAGGGGGTGTACGGGTTAGGTACGGAACACGTAGTCATAGTCGGGCTTCCTTGGGGTGCTGTGCGGAAGGGGAGGAGGACTGGGTCGGTACCGCCGCATCGTGAGCTGGTGATTGGTGGCTCAGAGCCGGTTTCTGTCTGGGCTTCGGGATGGTGCGGCTCCGCCCGCGAAACTCGGCCACCAGAGCATCGTCAGCTGTCACCTGAATGTCATAGACCCCGCTGCGTCCGGCCTGGGCTCGGACCGTGCCCTTGGCGACGAGGGTCTGGCCCTCTCTGGCGGAGGAGATGAAGTTGATGTCCGCACCGGCCGCCACCGTAATGGTGCCATCGCTTCCGGAGGGGCTATTGCAGGCCAAAGCGAAGCAGGTATCGGCGAAAGCGAAGATCATGCCGCCGTGGGCCATGCCGAACCCGTTGAGCATCTCCTCGCGCAGCGTCATCCGGATCTGCGCATGGCCTTCACCGACCCGGTCCACCTTGATGCCCAGCCACCGGGAAGCATGATCTCCCAACAGGAGTGGATGATCCTGGGACATCTGTGTCTCCTCATCATTTATGACCGAATGTTCAGTAGACAATCCATAGGCTGTGCTGTCAACCACAGCCACCTCACATATTCGAGAGGACGAGGCAGGAATGCTTTTCACAGTGAGACGTCATGACACCGCAAGGAGCCCGGACCCCTCGGGTCCGGGCTCCTTCCGGCAGGAGCGTTGTGCTGCAGCTCAGGCGCTGATGACCTGCGGCTGGCCGAGGTGCTTCAGTCCTTCTACTCCAAACTCGAGCCCGTATCCCGACTTCTTCGCGCCACCGAAGGGCGCGCGGGGGTCGACTGTGCCGTGCTTGTTGATCCAGACCGATCCCGCCTGAATGCGGGCGGCGACGGCAAGGGCCTTGTCCCTGTCGGAGGACCAGACGGACGCGCCCAACCCCACGTCCAGGCCGTTAGCCCATTCAATGGCCTGTTCCACGTCGGAGTACTTGATGATCGGCAGGGCGGGGCCGAACTGCTCCTCAGTCACCAGGGGATTGTCGTTGTCAATGTCGGCGACGAGGGTGGCAGGGTAGAAGTAGCCGGGCTGACCCTTGTTCGGTTCACCGCCGACCACGATGCGGGCGTTGGAGTCCTTGGCCGCCTGGACGAGGTTCGCGACGATGTCGAACTGCGCCTTGTTCTGCAGGGGACCGAGGAAGTTGCTCTCGTCGAGCCCCACACCCATGGGCATGGCACGCGCGATGTCCGCCAGGGCCTGAACGACCTCTTCGTAGATGTCCTCGTGGACGTAGAGCCGCTTCAATGCGGCGCAGGTTTGACCGGTGTTGATGAACGCACCCCAGAACAGGTCTTCGGCAATGGCGCGGGGGTCGGCGTCGGGCAGGACGATGCCGGCATCGTTGCCGCCGAGCTCCAGGGTCAGCCTCTTCACGGTGTCGGCCGATGAGCGGATGATGTCCTGGCCGGCGGCCGTCGATCCGGTGAACATGATCTTGGCGATGTCGGCATGGCTTGCGAGGACAGCTCCCACGTCGCGCCGTCCCGAGACAACCTGCAGGACGTCGGTGGGAAGCGCGAGGTTGAGGACGTGCACGAGTGCCAGGACGGATAGGGGCGTCATGCCGGAGGGCTTCACGACGACGGTATTGCCCATCCTCAGGGAGGGTGCCAGCTGCCAGACGCTGATCATCATCGGCCAGTTCCAGGGGCCGATGGCGCCCACGACGCCGAGCGGCCGGTAGTGCAGTTCGACCCGGCCGCCCTCGTCATCGACGAGGACCTCCGGCTCGAGGTCGAAGGCGGCGGTCTGCCGCAGCCAGGCCGAGCAGGCTCCCACTTCGAACCGGGCGTTGGGACCGTTCAGCGGCTTGCCCTGCTCCCGGGAGAGCAGCTCGGCCAAGGCCTCGGCATTGGCGTCAATGGCGTCAGCGGCACGGCGAAGATAGTCGGAGCGTTCCCCGTGGGTCTTCGCGGCCCAGGCCGGCTGTGCGGTCTTGGCGGCTGAAATGGCGACCTCGAGATCGGCCACGGTGTGTTCCGGTGCACGACCCACCAGCTCCCCCGTCGCTGGATCATGAATGGGGCGTCCGCCCTGAGTCGGCTGGATCACGCCCAGCAGATCGGCGGCGCTCGTATACGCGGTGGAAATCTCGGCCTGCGTGGTCATGGAGTGTCCTTTGTTCTCAGCGGGCCCTTCGGGCCGACGATGGCGGAAAGGGTCTGGTGTCCCGGTCTCACCCGATTCTGGAGCAACGGCGCGCGTACCGCTTTCTTCTGAGCGCACGGGCATTGCCAACGCGCGTACGAAGCTGATGCACGGCTTCGTCGGGGGCCGTTTCAGTCAGGATTGCGCTCTGCCGCAACAAGCAGTCGCGCAGAGACAAGGCGAGTGCACAACTCCCGGTCCATGCTGTGAGTCAAGGCACACGGGGATGCCTTCGAACTGCGACTCCGACGACGAAGAGGTACCGATGAGCATTTCCAATCCCGATCCCGCGCTCACCGTCCGGGATGACGGCGCGGCGCACCCGACCGCGCTCCGGGAGGGCAGCGTGGGGGTGCTCGGCATCCTGTTCTTCGTGCTGTCGGCCCAGGCACCCCTCACCGGCATCGTCGGGGCCTCTCCCCTTGCGACAGCGCTCGGCAACGGTGCCGGCGCACCGGGCGCCTACCTGGTCGTCGGTCTGGTGATCATGGTGTTCTCGGTCGGTTTCGTGGCCATGAGCCGGAGGATCCAGGCGAACGGCGCCTTCTACGCCTACGTCACAGCAGCTTTCGGTGACCGCGTCGGAGCTGGAGCCGGCTGGCTCGCCCTCCTGGCGTACTGCACCATCCAGGCTGCCATGTACGGGCTGTACGGTGCCGCGTTCTCCGGCCTGCTCGCCTCCGTCGGATTGCCGCTTCCCTGGTGGCTGCTCTCCGTCGCGACCATGGCACTGGTGCAGATCCTGGGGTCGCTCAACGTCGAGCTGGGCGCACGCATCCTCGCCGTCCTCGTCGGCCTGGAGATCCTGATTCTTCTCGCGTTCGGCATCGGGGTCCTGCTGAGCGGCGGCGGTCCCGAAGGCATCGACGTGGGTGCCAGTTTCTCCCCCGGCGCCATTGCGAGTGGAGCGCCAGGGGTCGCTATCATGTTCGCGGTGGCCTCCATGTTCGGATTCGAGTCCACGGCGATCTACTCGGCAGAAGCGAAAGACCCCGGCCGGACCGTCGCCCGCGCGACCTACCTCGCCGTCGTCGTCATCGCGGCGTTCTTCTCGTTCATCAGTTTCATGCTCGTCAGCTACTACGGAGCGTCCCAGGTCGGGTCGGCGGCCGGGGCTGCCCTCGAGTCTGGAGACGCAACATCGTTCGTCCTCGGCCCGATCGTGGACATGTTCGGGCCGTGGGCGGGTACCGCGACCGGGATCCTGCTCGTCACCTCACTCTTCGCGGGCATCGTCGCCTTCCACAACGGCGTCAACCGCTACCTCCACTCACTGGCGCTCCGCGGGTCCATGCCCGCTGTGGTGTCACGCACCAACAAGCACATGGCTCCCGCTGTTGCCGGTCGTATCCAGACCGTTGTCGCGCTGATCCTCGTCGTGCCGTTCGCGATTCTCGGACTGGATCCCGTGCTCGCGCTCTTCTCCTGGTTCAGCGGCTTGGCGGTCGTGGCGCTCCTCGTTCTGTACGTACTGACGTCCCTGGCCGTGGTGGCCTTCTTCAGGCGGCACCGCGAGGGTAGCCGGCAGTGGCAGACCCGGGTCGCACCGCTGCTTGCATTGGTCCTGCTCGCATGGGTCCTCTACCTGGTGGTCAACAACTTCACGGCGTTGATCGGCGGCAGCATGACCACGGCAATCTCCCTGCTCGTGGTGGTTCCGTTGGCATTCCTCGTCGGACTGCTGACGGAGTCAGCCGTGAGTGCACGCCGGGGGAAGAACCGGAGGAAGACAGACCAGGAGCCGATCGGACAGTAGGGCACTCCGGCAGGACACTACGGCGCGGCCTGATGCGGACTCCAGAAGCGGATTGCTCAGGCCGCGCTCTTCCACGAACTCGGTGACTGGCCATAGGCGTCACGGAAAGCACGGCTGAAATGGGCAGCGTCCACGAAACCCCAACGATTCGCGATGGATGAGACCGGCTTGCCGGTCTGCAGCGGATCACGGAGATCCCGGGCAGTACGCTCCAGCCGCTGATGACGGATCCAGCTCGCCACGGTGGTACCGGAGTCCTGGAAGAGGTGGTGGAGATGGCGTGTAGAGATGAAGTGTGCAGCTGCGATGGAGGCCGGCGACAGGCTCGGATCTCCCAGATTCGCTTCGATGTAGTCATGAACAGAAGCCAGCAGGAGAGCGTGGGGCGTCATGGCGTCGCGATGCTCATCCAGCTCCGAATGCAGCATCGTGGCGACCAACTCCAACGCGCTGGAAGCGAGCCGAGCCCCACTGGGCCCCTCCAGGGCCGAGAGATTCTCCGCCATCTGACGGATGAACGGCCCGACGATACCTGCGATCCCCTGGGACGAGGCCATACGGACGGCGGACAGTTGACCGACCAGATCAGGGGGAAGCGTGAGAGCGTCATGGGGGAACATGACGACGACCACGCGGGCATGTCGCTCGAACACCAGACTGTAGGGCTTGGTGGTGTCGTACACGGCCATATTCCCGGGCTGCAGCACCGCCTCGCGGTTGCCCTGCACAAGGAAGCCGGCACCTTCGAGCTGGACGTTGAGCTTGAAGTACCTCTGGTCGCTTCGCTCGATCAGGCCAGGGGTGCGATGCACCTCGTGTCCGTCCGCGGAGATCTCGACGACGGAGGTGCGGTCCCAGCTGCGTGAGCGCATGGTTCCCTGGAACGAGGTCCTGGCCGGAGCCTCCGTCATCAGGGGCACGAACGACTGCGCGACGAGGTGCCGCCACTCCTCGACGGAGGAGGCAGTCGACGTCATGAGGTTCTGGCGATCCAGCCGGGGCAAGGGTGCGGGCATCGTGGTACTTCCTGACGCGGGGATTCTGCATGTGCCGTGGAACACAGTGCGTCAAGGCTAGCGCCTCGTCTGAAGCTTGTCACGGTTTTTCTACAATTGGTGAAAAATGCTTCAGAGCTCAGCCGAGAAGCGTGAAGTAGTCGTCGATGCGGCGCTGGATGTCGGCGTGATCGTCGCCGAACACGGCAGTGACCTGGGCACCCAGGAGCATATCGAGCAACTGGGCCGCGATGATCGGGTCTTCCACCGCCGTCGTGACCTCGCTGTCGACCCGTGCCTCTTGGAGATGCGCGAGGATGGCGGCACGCCACTGGTCCATCGATCGCCGGTAGAGATCGCTCTTCTCCGGATCCTGGGCGGCTTGCTGCCAGAAGGGAATGACGATCCGGGCCTCGTTCAGCCGCTCGGCGTCAAGTGGCAGAATCTCCTGACAGAAGACGCGCAGTGCCGCCAGGCCCCGCTGACCCTGCTTGGCCTCTGCAATGCGTGCATTGGTCCTGGTGAGCACGTGTCCGAACGCGAACGCCAGCAGGGTGTCCTTCGAGGGGAAGTAGGGCTTCAACGCTCCATTGGAGAAACCCGCCTCGAGCGCGATCTGTCGCATCGTCGCGGCTTCGGGTCCCATCTGGGCGATGATCCGCCAGGTCGCCTCAACCAACTCCAGTCGGCGTGCATCATGGTCGACGATCTTCGGCACTTCACTCCCTCCATCACGAACTGTTCACCCAGTATCCCTTGTCCTGCCTCCCTGTTGGCGCTTATTCTCTACACTCATAGAATAAAAACCGGACCTGCTGGTTCTGACCGAAGGCTTGCTATGACCTCTTCAATGACTGAAGTTTCCGCCCCCTACGCCCTGGCGAGCCCTGCCGAGGTCACCTCTGTTCAGGGCATCCTCCGCTCCGCCGGGTTGCTCGAGAACCGGCACCGCATCGCCTACCTGGGACTGGTCGACCCTCCCCGCAGGGCTCCTGCGGAAAATGCCGACCGCGTCTTCCGGGTGTTCATCCACGATCTGTCGGGCGGTCTGCCCTCGGATGTCCGAGTGTCCGTGCTGGAGGAGCGGATTCTGTCGGTTGTCACCCTCGACACGAGGGAGACAGGTGAGCTGCCGGTCCTCGAGGAGGAGTTCGAGATGGTCGAGACGCTGCTCCGGGAGGATGAGCGGTGGCTCAAGGCGCTGGCTGTCCGTGGTCTGGATGTCGACAAAGTCCGGGTTGCTCCCTTGTCGGCAGGTGTCTTCGAGTACGCGGAGGAACGAGGCCGCAGGATCCTCCGTGGCCTTGCGTTCGTCCAGGACTTCCCGGAGGACAGCGCCTGGGCGCATCCCGTCGACGGCCTGGTCGCCTATGTCGACGTCGTCGGCCGGACGGTGGATCAGGTCATCGACACCGAGGTCTTCCCCGTACCCGCGGAGCACGGGAACTACACGGATCCGGAGCTGACCGGGGCGCTGCGCACCACCCAGAAACCCATCGAGATCACGCAGCCGGACGGACCCAGCTTCACCATCTCCGACGGGAACCACCTCGAATGGGAGAAATGGAGCCTCGATGTCGGGTTCGACGTCCGCGAAGGCGTGGTGCTGCACAACCTGGCATTCGACGACGGCGACCGTCGCCGACCCATCGTCAAACGTGCGTCGATCGCTGAGATGGTCGTCCCCTACGGAGACCCCTCCCCCATCCGGTCGTGGCAGAACTACTTCGACACGGGCGAATACCTCGTCGGTCAGTACGCCAACTCCCTGGAGCTCGGATGCGACTGCCTGGGGGACATCACCTACCTCAGCCCGGTCATCAGCGACGCCTTCGGCAACCCGCGCGAGATCCGGAACGGCATCTGCATGCACGAGGAGGACTGGGGCATCCTCGCCAAGCACTCCGACCTGTGGTCCGGCGTCAATTACACCCGTCGTAACCGCCGCATGGTGATCTCCTTCTTCACGACCATCGGGAACTACGACTACGGCTTCTACTGGTACCTCTACCTCGACGGCACCATCGAATTCGAGGCGAAAGCGACCGGTGTCGTCTTCACGAGCGCTTTCCCCGAGGGGGGATCGGCGAACATCTCACAGCTCGCTCCCGGACTCGGGGCGCCCTATCACCAGCACCTGTTCGGGGCACGCCTGGACATGGCCATCGACGGCTTCACGAACACCGTGGAGGAAGAAGAGATCGTCCGCCAGCCCATGGGCCCCGGGAACCCGCGGGGCAACGCCTTCACGAAGAAGCGGACACCCCTGCTCCGCGAGTCGGAGGGCGTCCGTACCGCAGACGCTTCCGTCGGTCGTACCTGGCTGATCTCCAACCCGAACTCCCTGAACAGGCTGGGCGAGCCGGTCGGCTACAAGCTGCTGCCCGAGAACCAGCCCACCCTGCTGGCCGACCCGGAATCGTCCATTGCTCGACGCGCCGCCTTCGCTACGAAGGATGTGTGGGTGACGCGTCATACCGACGAGGAGCGTTACCCCACGGGCGACTTCGTGAACCAGCACGGTGGCGGTGGAGGCCTGCCCGAATACGTGGCGCAGGACCGCGAGATCGACGCCGAGGACATCGTCGTCTGGCACACCTTCGGCCTGACGCATTTCCCGAGGGTCGAGGACTGGCCGATCATGCCCGTCGACACCGTCGGGTTCAAGCTGCGCCCGGAGGGCTTCTTCGATCGCAGCCCGGTCCTGGACGTCCCTCCATCGGCTCCCACGTCCGGCTCCCACTGCCATGGCTAGGCGATGAGTTCCGCCGGCTCGGGCGGGAGCATACGATTCCGTATCCACTCCCGCCTGAGCGCGACGGCGACGGCGTTCTCGTGCGCCCTGCATCTCGCAATGATCGGCAGGCACGGGAACTGGGCGATGGGCGCCCTTCTGGTGGGGATGGTGGCCCTCTGCCTGCCCTGCATCATTCATCTCTGGCGAAGGGCCAGTGTGGGTGCAGCCCGCCGGGTCACCGCAACAGCACTGGGAATGGTCGCCCTGCACCTGGTCATCCTCTGCGCCGGCGGCTCCGCAGGGCACGCACACTCCGGTGCGGGGAATCTGGCGGACATCAGCCAACCCTCCACCCACCTGGCCATGCTCGGTGTCATGGTGGTGGAACTCGCTACGGCGATGACGGCATCCAGCCTCGCCGGGCGCCTGTTGTCCTCCGAGCGGCTCCGCGTGCACGCGGCGCGGGTGTCCTAGACGACCGGACCAGGGCCCCGGTCCCAGGGCCGTATCAGCGCAGGCTCCGTTCGATGATCCCGGCGGAACGTGCTACTTCCGCTCCGATGCGTTCGGTCGACAGGTCGCTGCTGAGGTACACGACCGCGAGGGCAGCCGGAAGCTGCCCTGGTACCCGCACGGCGGCGCCCACGGAACTGACGCCGGGAATCACCTCATCGTGGCTCAGTGCGTATCCGCACCGGGCTGCTTGCCGGGACTCCACCCGGTAGGGCTCCCCCGGGGCAAGACGCGCCCACTCGTCCTCGCCGAACGCGGACTGGATGGCGATGCCCGGCGCGCCCGCGCTGAAGGAATGGCGCGAGCCGGGCCGCTGGACGAGGGTCCCTTCGCCATGCGGAGGCTCGACCGCCACAAGGGTCACGCACTCGCGGCGGTCCCACACGGCGATGAAGGCGGTCATCTGCAACGACGTCGCCAAGGCTGTCAACTCCGGCAACGCGGCGGACTGCAGGTTCCGCGCCACGCCGCGGGCAAGGCTGGCCATGCCCAGGCCGATCGTCACATTGCCCGCAGGATCCCGCTGGACGAGGGCATGATCTTCCAGCGTCCGCAGGATCCGGTAGGCGATGGAACGGTGGACACCGAGGGCGGCAGCAACCTCGGCGATGGACATGCCGCCGGAGGAATCGGCGAGGATCTCGAGAGCGCGGATACCCCGAGAGAGCGTCTGGCTCTGCGGTGCGCCCTTCGCTCCGGTCGCGGCCACTCCCGAACTGTTCACTTCGCTCACCGGACCCATCCTAGGTGGCAGGCTGCGCCGTGCGGACCGGCGAGTGGAGGCCCGCGAAGAACTGCTCGAGCTCGCCGGTAGCGTCGAGGGGAGCCACGGCGGCAACGTACTGGTCGGGGCGGACCACGACGACGACCCCGGATCGGTCGAGCCCACGGAGGTCGAAGATGTTCGCAGCCGGATCTGTGGCATAGACCTTCTCGTAGTCGGTGAGCCCGAAGGGCCCGACCGCCGGCTTGAAGGCTGCCGGCACGCCGCCGATGTCCACCTGGGTGTGGTCCTGCTGGTAGATCACCTTCACGTCGAACCACGCGTCCGCGTCCGCGCCTTCCGGGGTGGCCGCCAGGGGCGAGCCGGGAGCCGTCGTGAGCCAGTGGGCGAATCCGGCCGTCTTCGACGAGGTGCCGGCCGTCGCCCCATCCGCGAAGACGTAGATGCGCCAGCGCCCATCGGCAGCAGCGTGATGTCCGAGGTGCGTCGGGATGCCATCGCAGACGCGCACGACGGGTGCGGACTTGAACCGCTTGCCGATCGGGAAGCCCTGCGCGAGGTCCTGGTGCACCGGTTCGGCGATGAGCATGGAGGGCTGGTACTGCGTCATGAAGCCTGCCGGGAACTCCTGCGTCCGCACGTAGAAGTCCTCCAGTTCGGACGGGTCCTCGAACTCCTCCGGCTTCTTGGCCATGAGGGTGGACCACTGCTTGTCGAAATCGATGAGGTTCTTCGCCACGACCTGGCGCTCCGCCGAGTAGGTCGCCAGCAGGCTCTCCGGGCTGCGGCCCTCCAGCACGTGGCCGAGCTTCCAGCCGATATTGAAGCCGTCCTGCATGGAGACGTTCATCCCCTGACCGGCCTTCGCACTGTGCGTGTGGCAGGCATCTCCCGTGATGAACACGCGGGGTGTCCGGATACCGAGATCTTCCGGGAGGACGTCGTCGAACCGGTCGGTCAGGCGGTGACCCACCTCGTAGACGCTGTGCCAGGGGACGTCGCGAACGTCCAGGGTGTAGGGGCTGAGGATGGCATTGGCCTTGGCGATGATCTGCTCGATGGTCGTTCCCCGCACGGCACCGTTGTCGTCCGGGTCGGTCTCGCCGAGGTCGACGTACATGCGGAAGAGGTGTCCGCCCTCGCGGGGGATCAGCAGGATGCTGCCGCCGCTCCCGGACTGGATGGCGCACTTCAAGCGGATGTCGGGGAAATCGGTGACGGCGAGGACATCCATAACACCCCAGGCGTGGTTGGCCTTGTCGCCGGCGAGCGTGCAGCCGATGGCCTGGCGGACTTTGCTGCGGGCACCGTCGGCGCCCACCACGTACTTAGCGCGGACAACGCGCTCCTGTCCCTGCCGCTCCCCTGCCGTCTCGATGAGCGTCACCGTCACCGGGTAGTCGGCGTCGTCGTCCACCTCGAGCCGGACGAACTCGAACCCGTAGTCGGGCTCCATCCGGGTGGGGGAGTTCTTCATGAATTCGGCGAAGTAGTCCAGGACGCGTGCCTGGTTGACGATGAGGTGCGGGAACTCGCTGATGCCCGTCGGATCGTCCTCGGGGCGGGCCGTTCGGACGATGCGCGACGGATCCTCGGGGTCCGGCTTCCAGAACGCCATCTCTACGATCCGGTAGGCCTCCTCCGTGATCCGCTGAGCGAAGCCGAACGCCTGGAACGTCTCGACGCTCCGGGCCTGGATGCCGTCGGCCTGACCGATGGCCAACCTTTCCGGCCGGCGCTCGACGATGCGCGTCGTGATGTCGGGGAACTGCGAGAGCTGCGCCGCCGTGATCATGCCGGCCGGCCCGGTGCCGACGATCAGGACGTCGACCTCGTCAGGAAGATCTGCAGGCCGGTCCACTCCGACCCCTGCTGCGGGCTGGGTACGGGGCTCACCGGAGACGTAACCATGGTGGTGGAATTGCACGGGGCTGTCCTCACTTCGTTGTGGCGCAAAGCTATGGGTGTTCTATATTCGAACTAGTCGTTCTACTATTGCAATTGGAATGCTACGGCCCGAATGTGGCACAGGCAACACCGAGTGTTGCTTTCCCTTCGTGAACTCTTGACGGCGGCCGCATCTCGACCTAGTGTTCGTATACGATTTCATATCTCATCAGGCCTCAAAGGAGCGGACCATGCAGGAAGTGACGCAGGACGTGCTGGCTGCCGCCGGCAAAGTCATCGCGGTGCACATCAACTACCCCAGCCGCGCTGCCCAACGTGGCCGGACACCCGAGCAGCCGTCCTACTTCCTGAAGCCGTCGTCGTCGCTTGCCCTCACGGACCTGGCGGTGGAACGGCCCGCGGGCTGCGAACTGCTCGCTTTCGAGGGCGAGATAGCGCTGGTCATCGGCACTCCGGCCCGGCGTGTGTCCATCTCCGATGCCTGGAACCATGTGGCGTGGGTGACGGCGAGCAATGACCTCGGCGTCTACGACCTCCGCTACGCGGACAAGGGCTCCAACCTCCGGTCCAAGGGCGGCGACGGATTCACACCGGTGGGACCGGGGCTGATCCCGGCCGGCGATGTCGATCCTGCCGCACTCCGCGTCCGCACGTGGCACAACGGCGTCCTGGTGCAGGATGACACCACCGCAGACCTGCTGTTCCCGTTCGCGCGGCTCATCGCCGACCTGTCACAGCTCCTGACGCTCGAGACCGGTGACATCATCCTCACCGGTACACCAGCCGGGGCTTCGGTCGCCGTTCCGGGCGACACTCTCGAAGTCGAGGTCACGGAGATCGATGGCGGGCTCACGACCGGCCGCCTCGCCACCAGGGTCACGGACGGGACGGCGCCCTTCGCGGATTTCGGCGCACAGCCGAAGATCGACGACGCCCAGCGCGAGGAAGCCTACGGGTCACGGGAAGCCGCGGGACTTCCTTCACGCCGGCCTGCGCTGACCCCTGAGCTGAAGAAGAAGCTTGAGGGCGTGTCGACTGCGACGCTGTCCTCCCAACTGCGCAAGCGCGGACTGAACAACGTGAGCATCGACGGGCTCACATCGACCCGGCCCGACCGGCGCATCGTCGGACTCGCCCGTACGCTGCGCTACGTACCCAACCGCGAGGACCTCTTTCAGGCCCACGGCGGGGGCTACAACGCCCAGAAGCGGGCCATCGACTCGGTCGGCGAAGGCGAGATCCTCGTCATGGAGGCGAGGGGCGAGAAGGGCACCGGCACCATCGGCGACATTCTCGCCCTGCGAGCGCAGGTCCGCGGTGCCGCGGCGATCATCACCGACGGCGGTGTCCGCGACTTCGCCGCAGTCTCGGCAATGGACATGCCCACCTACTACGCCAACCCCCACCCGGCCGTTTTGGGCCGCCGCCACATCCCGTGGGACACCGACATCACCATCGCGTGCGGCGGCGCCACCGTCCAGCCCGGCGACATCATCGTGGCCGACGCAGATGGCATCCTCGTGATCCCACCGGCCATCGCCGAGGAACTGGTGGACGACTGCATCCAGCAGGAGAAGGAAGAAGTCTTCATCTTCGACATGGTCCAGCAGGGCAACGGTGTGGACGGGCTCTACCCGATGAACGCCGAATGGCGGGCCCGCTACACGGATTGGGAAGCGAGCAAGGCTGATGGCTGACACAACACTCGCTGGCCCTTCTGCCGCAGCCACTGCCGGCAGCAAGTCGGAACAGGCCTATCACGCCGTGAAGAAGCAGATCGTGGATGGTACCTACTCCCCCGGGTACCGGCTGGTCCTGGCAAAGATCGCCGAGGACCTCGGCGTCAGCGTGGTGCCGGTCCGCGAGGCCATCCGCCGGCTGGAAGCGGAGGGGCTGGTCACCTTCGAACGCAACGTCGGCGCGACGGTCGCGGGCATCGATCCCACGGAGTACCTCTACACCATGCAGACGCTCAGCATTGTCGAGGGTGCAGCGACGGCCCTCTCCTCACCCCTGATCGGACCGGACGACATCGCCCGCGCCCGGTCCGTGAACGAGGAGATGCGCGCCTGCCTCGAGCACTTCGACCCCGTGCGCTTCACCCGGCTCAACCAGGACTTCCACAGCGTGCTGTTCGAGAACTGTCCCAATCCGCACATCCTGGACCTCGTGCATCGCGGCTGGAATCGGTTGGCCTCCCTGCGGTCCTCGACCTTCCGCTTCGTCCCCGGACGCGCTCAGGAGTCGGTGGAGGAACACGAGGCGCTCCTTCAGCTCATCCAGTCCGGGGCAGACGCCGCCGACATAGAACGCGCCGCCCGTCTCCATCGCAGTGCCACCCTCGACGCCTACCTCAGCCAGACCAAGAACATCTGACACACGCCTCGAATCACCCGAGCAGTAAGGAATCAACGATGACGTTCACTGCAGACCAGACCACGGCGCATTACGTGCCGCAGGACCTGCCCACCTCCATCCAGCACTACATCGGCGGCACGTTCGTCGACTCGATCGGGGGCAAGACGTTCGACGTCCTCGATCCCGTGTCCAACACCACCTACGCCACAGCGGCCGCCGGACAGAAAGAGGACATCGACCTCGCGGTAGCGGCCGCGCGGGAGGCCTTCACGAACGGGCCCTGGCCGAGGATGAAGCCCCGCGAGCGCGCCCGCATCCTCAACCGGATCGCCGACGCCGTCGAGGCCCAGGAGGAACGGCTCGCCGAGCTCGAGACCTTCGATACCGGACTGCCCATCACGCAGGCCAAGGGCCAGGCCCTGCGCGCAGCGGAGAACTTCCGCTTCTTCGCCGACCTGATCGTCGCGCAGTTCGACGACGCCATGAAGGTTCCCGGGTCGCAGATCAACTACGTGAACCGGAAACCCATCGGCGTAGCCGGGCTCATCACGCCATGGAACACGCCCTTCATGCTGGAGTCCTGGAAGCTCGCTCCCGCCCTGGCGACCGGCAACACCGTCGTCCTCAAGCCCGCCGAGTTCACTCCCCTCTCGGCATCGCTCTGGGCCCGGATCTTCCAGGACGCAGGCCTGCCCGGCGGCGTGTTCAACCTCGTCAACGGACTCGGCGAGGAAGCCGGGGACGCCCTCGTGAAGCACCCCGACGTCCCCCTGATCTCCTTCACGGGCGAGACCACCACCGGCCAGACGATCTTCCGCAACGCCGCGGCGAACCTCAAGGGACTCTCCATGGAGCTCGGTGGGAAGTCCCCCTGCGTCGTCTTCGCCGACGCGGACATCGACGCCGCCATCGACTCGGCTCTTTTCGGTGTCTTCTCCCTCAACGGGGAACGCTGCACAGCCGGCTCCCGCATCCTCGTCGAGCGAGCCGTCTACGACGAGTTCTGCGACAAGTACGCCGCGAGGGCGAAGACGATCGTCGTCGGCGATCCGCACGATCCGAAGACCGAGGTCGGAGCGCTCGTGCACCCCGAGCACTACGACAAGGTCGCGTCCTACGTGGAGATCGGCAAGACCGAGGGCCGGCTCCTCGCCGGCGGTGGCCGTCCCGACCACCTGCCCGAAGGCAACTACATCGCCCCCACCGTCTTCGCCGATGTAGCCCCCGACGCGCGGATCTTCCAGGAGGAGATCTTCGGTCCCGTCGTCGCCATCACACCGTTCGACACGGACGACGAGGCGCTCGCCCTCGCCAACAACACGAAGTACGGGCTCGCTGCATACATCTGGACCTCCAACCTGACACGCGCCCACACCTTCTCCTCCAACGTCGAAGCGGGGATGGTGTGGCTGAACAGCCACAACGTCCGCGACCTTCGCACCCCCTTCGGCGGCGTGAAATCCTCAGGGCTCGGCCATGAAGGCGGCTACCGCTCCATCGACTTCTACACCGACCAGCAGGCCGTGCACATCACGCTCGGCACCGTCCACACACCGAAGTTCGGCAGCGTCAAGGACTCCGCTGCCAACGAAGGCTGAATCCGCACCCCTCCATCCCTGCTCGAAGAAGAGAAGACCCATGACTGATTTCGTCCCCACCCCCACTCTGCCCGCCCCGGATATCGTGCGCTGCGCCTACATGGAGATCGTGGTGACCGACCTCGCGAAGTCCCGCGAGTTCTACGTCGACGTCCTCGGCCTGCACGTCACCGAAGAAGACGAGAACGCGATCTACCTGCGATCCCTCGAGGAATTCATCCACCACAACCTCGTGCTCCGCAAGGGACCGGTGGCCGCCGTCGCCGCCTTCGCCTACCGCGTGAAGTCACCGGCCGAGGTCGACGCCGCCGAGGCCTACTACAAGGAACTGGGCTGCCGCACCGAACGCCGCCCCGAAGGTTTCACCAAGGGCATCGGGGACTCCGTCCGCGTCGAGGACCCGCTGGGCTTCCCCTACGAGTTCTTCTACGACGTGCAGCACGTCGAGCGCCTCACCCAGCGCTACGACCTCTACTCCGCCGGAGAGCTGGTCCGCCTGGACCACTTCAACCAGGTCACCCCCGACGTGCCGCGCGGACGGGCGTACCTCGAGGACCTCGGCTTCCGCGTCTCGGAGGACATCAAGGACTCCGACGGCGTCACCTACGCCGCCTGGATGCACCGCAAGCAGACCGTCCATGACACCGCGCTCACCGGCGGCGACGGCCCGCGCATGCACCACGTTGCGTTCGCCACCCACGAGAAGCACAACATCATCCAGATCTGCGACAAGATGGGTGCCCTGCGCATCAGCGACCGCATCGAGCGCGGCCCCGGACGCCACGGCGTCTCCAACGCCTTCTACCTCTACATCCTCGATCCGGACGACCACCGCATCGAGATCTACACGCAGGACTACTACACCGGAGACCCGGACAACCCGACCGTCACCTGGGACGTCCACGACAACCAGCGCCGCGACTGGTGGGGCAACGCCGTCGTGCCGTCCTGGTACACCGAGGCCTCCCTCGTCCTGGACCTCGACGGCAACCCTCAGCCCGTCATCGCACGCGAGGACAAGAGCGAGATGGCTGTCACCGTCGGTGCCGACGGCTTCTCGTACACGCGCAAGGACGGCGCGGCAGCCGAGGGCTTCAAGCTCGGCGCCCAGCTCTAACCGCTCATCGCGTTGCCGGTCCCGCCTCCCCCAGATGCGGGACCGGTTCCCAGAGGTCCCCTGAGTTGCCCGAACACCTGAGGAGTACGGAAATGCTTGACCCCGCGACCATCGAGTCCATCGCTGACGAACTCGTCGACGCCGCCCGGACCCGCACCCCTGTCCCCCTGCTGACTGCCCGCTACCCGGGCATGACGGTGGAGGATTCCTACGCCGTGCAGCGGTTGTGGCGCCAACGCAACGAGGACGCCGGCCGCACGCTGGTGGGGCGGAAGATCGGCCTCACCTCGCGGGCGATGCAGGCGGCGACGGGCATCACCGAGCCGGACTACGGCGCGATCTTCGACGACATGGTCCTCGAGACCGGGTGCTCGGTGGCGTGGGATGCGTACACGCACCCGCGGGTCGAGGTGGAGCTCGCGTTCGTGCTCAAAGCCGACCTCGCCGGGCCGGGCTGCACGATCTTCGACGTCCTCAACGCCACCGACTACGTGGTGCCGGCCCTGGAGATCCTGGACTCGCGGATCGAGATGGAAGGCAGGACCATCGTGGACACCATCTCCGACAACGCGGCCATGGGCGCCATGGTCGTCGGCGGCAGGCCGGTGCGGCCGGACGCCGTCGACCTGCGCTGGGTGTCCGCCATCCTCTACAAGAACCAGGTCGTCGAGGAGACCGGAGTAGCCGCCGGGGTGCTCGACCACCCGGCCGCGGGCGTGCACTGGCTCGCCAACAAGATCGCCCCCCACGGTGACGGCTTGAAGGCCGGGGACATCATCCTCGCCGGGTCCTTCACCCGCCCGATGTGGGTGGACAAGGGCGATACCGTCCACGCCGACTACGGACCGCTGGGAGCCATCACATGCCGCTTCGTCTAGGACCCACCTTCGCCGAGGCACTGGCTGCCGCCGATCGTCCGCTCGCCGGTATGTGGGTGTGCTCCGGCAGTGCGCTCGTCGCCGAGATCTGCGCCGGATCGGGACTGGACTGGCTCTTGGTGGACGCCGAGCACAGCCCCAACGGGCTCGAATCGATCCTCGCCCAGCTCCAGGCCGTCTCCGGCTACCCCGTGCGGACGCTCGTCCGGCCGCCGGTCAACGACACGGTCCTCATCAAGCAGTACCTCGACCTCGGAGTCCGGAACCTGCTCATACCGATGGTCAACACTGTGGCCGATGCCGAAGCCGCCGTGGCTGCCACGCGCTATCCGCCCGAGGGTGTCCGCGGCGTCGGTTCGGCACTGGCCCGTGCCGCCCGCTGGAACAGGGTCCCGGACTACCTCGCCCGCGCGTCGACGACGATCAGCCTGACGGTCCAGATCGAATCGACGACAGCCGTGGACGCGGTCGAGGACATCCTCGCGGTCGACGGGGTGGATGCGATCTTCGTCGGGCCCTCCGACCTCGCGGCGTCCATGGGCCTGCTCGGACAGCAGGAACACCCCGACGTCCGCGCCGCCGTCGAACGGTGCCTCGCAGCAGCCGGACGTGCGGGAAAGCCGGCCGGTGTGAATGCCTTCAACGCCGATACCGCGCGCCACTACCTCGATCACGGGGCATCCTTCGTCCTCGTCGGCGCCGACGTCGCCCTGCTCGCCCGCGGATCAGAAGCCCTCGCCGCCGCCTTCATCCCTCCCGCCGCCGCTGACGGCACCTCCCCCGTCAGCTACTGACTCTTCAAGGACTCCCATGACAGCTCCAGCCCTTGCCCCTGCCATCTCCGCGACCCGTGAAGCCGAGCTCCTCGCGTCCGTACCCACCGGTCTCCTGATCGATGGGCGGTGGAGGGATGCCTCCGACGGTGGCACGTTCGACGTGCATGATCCCGCCACCGGTGCAACGCTCGCAACGCTCGCCTCGGCGACGAGCACGGACGCCGTGACGGCGCTCGATGCGGCCTCCGCCGTGCAGGCCTCCTGGGCGCGGACCGCACCCCGGGAACGCTCCGAGATCCTGCGACGGGCCTTCGACCTGGTCACCGAGCGCGCCGAGGACTTCGCCCTGCTCATGACCCTGGAAATGGGCAAACCGTTGGCGGAGGCGCGCGGCGAAGTGAAGTACGGTGCCGAGTTCCTCCGCTGGTTTTCCGAGGAAGCGGTCCGTGACTACGGCCGCTACCTGACAGCACCCGAGGGCACGACCAGGATCCTGGTCCAGCACAAGCCGGTAGGACCCTGCCTGCTGATCACCCCGTGGAACTTCCCGCTGGCCATGGCCACCCGCAAGGTCGCCCCCGCCGTCGCCGCCGGGTGCACCATGGTCCTCAAACCCGCCAAACTCACACCTCTCACCGCGCAGCTCTTCGCCCAGACCATGCTCGACGCCGGTCTGCCCGCAGGCGTCCTGAACGTCGTGTCCTCGTCCAGCGCCTCCGGCATCTCCGGGCCTCTCCTCGGGGACCCCCGACTCCGGAAGATCTCCTTCACCGGGTCCACCCCCGTGGGCAAGCGGCTCATGGCCGACGCAGCGCAGAACGTCCTGCGGACCTCCATGGAGCTCGGCGGGAACGCACCGTTCATCGTCTTCGAGGACGCCGATCTGGACAAGGCAGTAGAGGGTGCCATGGCCGCGAAGATGCGCAACATGGGTGAGGCCTGCACGGCCGCCAACCGGTTCCTCGTCCAGGACAGTGTCGCCGAGGAGTTCACCCGGAAGTTCGCCGCCGCCATGGGTGCGCTGTCGACCGGGCGCGGCACCGACCCGGCAACCCAGGTCGGCCCGCTCATCGACGCCGGCGCCCGGGACGACGTCCACGCCCTCGTGAGCGCAGCAATGGCTGCCGGAGCGGTCGCCGTCACAGGCGGCGCTCCGGTCGAGGGGCCAGGGTACTTCTACCAGCCCACCGTCCTCGGTGATGTGCCCAACGACGCAGCCATCCTCCGCGAGGAGATCTTCGGCCCCGTAGCTCCCGTCACGACGTTCGCCACCGAGGAGGACGCGATCCGCCTCGCCAACGCCAGCGAGTACGGCCTCGCCTCCTACCTGTACAGCCGGGACCTCAACCGCCTGCTGCGGGTCGCCGAGCAGATCGAGTTCGGCATGGTCGGCTTCAACGCCGGCGTCATCTCCAACGCCGCGGCGCCCTTTGGAGGCGTCAAGCACTCAGGGCTCGGGCGCGAAGGCGGCGCGGAAGGCCTCGCCGAATACACCACCACCCAGTACATCGGCATCGCCGACCCCTACAGCGCCTGACCGCGATAGTGGCGGCGAAGCACCGCGCCGATGGGGTTGGGGCGCTGTCGACCCTGGGGACGGTCTCCTTCCCGCTGCTCCTTCCGTGGAGGACTACCTGAGCCTGAGGATCGGGAGGAGCCTCTCGACCAGCGTTGACGCCAGGGCGCTGCGAAGGCACTGGCGTCGACGGCGGGTAGGGAATACTGGGACCATGCCCTCCACCTTCACGACGGCTGACGCCGTCGACTTCGCCGTCCTCGAACGCAACGGCTTCATCGAGTCCCGCCACGTCGGTGCCGCCGTCGTCCTGGCGGCGGACGGCTCCGTGGTGACCGAACTCGGGGACATCAGCAGCCCGGTCTTCCCCCGCTCCACCCTCAAGCCCTTCCAGGCGCTCGCCAGCATGAAGGCCGGCGTACCTTTGCGGGGCCCGCAGGTGGCCCTCGCCGCTGCGAGCCACGTCGCCAGCCGCGAGCACATGGACGTGGTGCGCACCATGCTCGACGCCGCAGGCGTCACCGAGGACGACCTGCAGTGCCCCGAGGACTGGCCGCAGGACGAGGAGGCCCGCAACGACCTGGTCCGCAGCGGCAAGGGCAAGCAGCGCATCGCCTTCAACTGCTCGGGCAAGCACGCGGCCTTCCTGTGGGCCTGCACCGAGAACGGCTGGGACACCGCGACCTACCTCGAGCCCACTCACCCGCTCCAGCGCTCGGTGGCCTCGGTCATCGAGGAATACACGGAGGAATCCGTGGCGGCGTGGGGCGTCGACGGCTGTGGCGCCCCCGTTGCCGCCGTGTCACTGACGGGGCTCGCCCGCGGCATCGGCAAGGTCGCCAAGGCCCCCTCGGACAAGCACGCCGACGCCCGGGCGGCGACGGTCGCCACCGCGATGCTCGACTACCCCTGGGCCGTCCACGGCAACGGCATGGAGAACTCGGTGGTCATGGAGGACCTCGGCGTCCTGGCCAAGAGCGGGGCGGAAGGCGTCCTCGTCCTCGCCGCGCCCACCGGCGCGTCGCTGGCCCTGAAGGTCCTCGACGGCAACTCCCGGGCCGCCACCCTCGTCGGCCTCACCCTGCTCGCCGCGTCCGGCGCCATCGACGCCGACAGGGTGGGGGCCGTCCTCGAGAAGGTCGTCCCCCCGGTCCTCGGCGGCGGACGCCCCGTCGGCAGCCTGCGGCTCGCCGCTCCGGTCCTGGCCCTGCTCGACTAGGAACGGACCATGGCACGACGACGCATCGCGGGCGAGGACGGTCACCGGGCACTGGCCCGGGTAGCGGACGGTTCGGCCGGCCGGAACGAGATCGCGACGGCCGTGCGCTTCACGCTGGAGGAACTCGCCGAGCTGGCTCCCGGCAACAGCGTCGAGGTCCGCGTACCGCCCTTCGGCGTCACGCAGTGCGTCGAGGGACCCCGCCATACCCGCGGCACACCACCGAACGTCGTCGAGACGGACGCCACCACGTGGCTCGCCCTCGTCACCGGCGCCACGGACTGGCCGTCGGCGGTCGCGGCGGGCAAGGTCGCTGCGTCCGGGCAACGCGCCGACCTCAGCGCCTGGCTTCCCCTCGCCGGGCTCCGCGCGTGAGCACGGACCGGAGAGCCGACGCCGCGGGACTGGGGCCGGGCGGGCGATCGAGCGCCGCAACCACCGCCGGGCGGCCGGTCACCAGGCGTCGGCCGGATCCCCTGAGGACCCACCTGAGCACCCTCCCGAGCCGTACGACCCGAGCCGTACGGAGCCAGCCCCTCGGTGCCTGGCTGACCGGCCTCGCAGCGACCGCCCTGTACACCGTCTTCTCCGTCACCCAGTGGTACCGGCTGAGCTCGCCGTCCTGGGACCTCGGGATCTTCACGCAGCTGGCGAAGGCGTACGCCGGGTTCAGTGCACCGATCGTGCCCATCAAGGGCGAAAACTTCAACCTGCTGGGCGACCACTTCCACCCGCTGCTCGTGCTGCTGGGGCCCGCGTACGCGGTCTCGCCGTCGGGCCTCGCCCTCCTGGTCGTGCAGGACCTCCTCTTCGGTCTGTCGGTGGCCGTCGTGGCGCGGGCCGGGACGCGCCTTCTCGGTCCGCTCCCCGGGATCGCGCTCGGCGTCGCCTACGCACTGTCCTGGGGGCTGCAGTCGGCCGTCGCCGCGCAGTTCCACGAGATCGCGTTCGCCGTCCCTCTCCTCGCGCTGAGCCTCGAGGCCGTGCTGCGGCGCCGCGTCCTGCCGGCCGTCGTGTGGGGTGGGCTGCTCGTCTTCGTCAAGGAGGACCTCGGGCTCACCGTCATCGCCCTCGGACTGATTCTCGCGTGGCGCCTCCGTGCCGTCGCGGGACTCTGGCTGTCCGCCTGGGGACTCCTGTGGTTGATCCTCTCGGTCCGGCTGATCCTCCCGGCCCTCAACTCCGCCGGGCAGTACGACTATTCCGACCGGATCGACGTGGGCGCGATGATCGCTGACCCCGTGGGCGCCGTCGTCGACCTCGTCTCCGGGACGGCGAAGCACGAGACGCTCCTGCTGCTCCTGCTCGCCGGCGGTGTCCTGTTCCTCCGCTCCTCGCTGAGCCTGGTGCTGCTGCCGACCCTCCTGTGGCGGTTCGCCTCCACCCAGGGAGGGTACTGGGGGCCCGAGTGGCACTACAGCGCCGTGCTGATGCCCGTGCTCTTCCTCGCCCTCCTGGACGGTGTGCACACGCTGCGTACGAGCCGCCGGGGGTGGGTGCGCAGCACCGCGATGGTCGGGATCCCCGCCGCCGTCGCAGCCTGCCTGGTGCTGTTGCCCGGCCAGAAGTTCACCGTCCTCGCGGAGCCGGAGACCTACCGGCAGTCGGAGCGCTGGGACGCCGCTCACCGCATGATGGACCTCATCCCGGAAGGATCGACGGTGGAGAGCGGCGTGGTGCTGATGGCCTACCTCGTCCCCGACACCCGCGTGTACTGGCTCGGCAACACCAACCCGGCGCCGGACTACCTCATCGTCGACGCGGACGACTGGAGCTGGGGCTCCGTCCGGCCGAGCGACGCCGAGGCCCACGCGGAGCAGCGCTACCCCGGAACCGACTACACGCTCGTCTTCAGCGAGGCGGGCTACCAGCTCGTCGAGCGGCATCGCTGACGCCCGGTAGCCTTAAACCATGACCTCCGAGCAGCACTCGCCGAACACTCCTTCCGAGCAGTCCGACACGCGCGGCGCGGTGCCTGCGGACGGGCAGCCGGCAGCCGGCGACCGCGAGGATCCGGCACCCCTGGGCCCTGCCGCTCCCGCCCACCCCGAACCTGCCGCTCCCGCTGCTTCCACCACTTCCACCGCCGAGGCTTCTCCAGGGCCTGCGGCCGCAGAGGCTCCCGCTTACCGTGAGGTGACCGTCCGGAGGGCACCCAAGTTCGTGCCCTTCATGATGCTCGGTGCAGTCCTCGGTTTCCTCGCTGCACTGGTGCTCGCCTACACGGGCCCGGCCGATCCCACGCTCACCCGCGAGTCCATCCTCGGTTTCTTCACCGTGGCCTTCGCCATCCCGGGCCTGATACTCGCGGCGCTGCTCGTGCTGATCTTCGACCGGCGGAGCGTGAAGCGGGCGGAACGTGCCCGTGCGGAGCGCACCTACGACGACGGCGCGGCCTGACTCCGCAGCGCCAGGAGGATCGGGGCGGAACGCCCGCACGCACGACGCCCGCCTTACCCCGCGGTGGTGTGCCCTACGCCGGCTTTCCTTCGCGCGGGCGGCTTCGCGTGCCGTGAGAGAATAGGCGCATGGTGCGCGGCGACGGACAACTCTCCCATGATCTTCTTCCCGGCGAAAAAGGACCCCAGGATGCCTGCGGTGTTTTCGGCGTCTGGGCGCCCGGCGAGGAGGTAGCCAAGCTCACCTACTACGGCCTGTACGCGTTGCAGCACCGCGGCCAGGAATCGGCGGGTATCGCCACCAGCGACGGCCACAGGATCAACGTCTACAAGGACATGGGCCTGGTGTCCCAGGTCTTCGACGAGGCGACGCTCAATACCCTGACCGGCCACATCGCCGTCGGCCACTGCCGTTACTCCACCACCGGGTCCTCCCACTGGGCCAACGCCCAGCCCACACTTGGAGCGACCGCGGCCGGCACCGTCGCCCTTGCTCACAACGGCAACCTCACGAACTCCGCCGAGCTGTACCAGATGGTCCTCGACCGCCACGGCAAGCCCCGCGCGGGCGAACTGGCGCAGGGTAACACCACCGACACCGCCCTCGTGACCGCGCTGCTCGCCGGGAACGACGGCCGCTCGCTGGAGCAGACGGCCATGGACCTGCTGCCGAGCATCCGCGGTGCATTCTGCTTCGTCTTCATGGACGAGGGCACCCTCTACGCCGCGCGCGACGCCTACGGCGTCCGCCCCCTCGTCCTCGGCCGCCTCGAACGCGGCTGGGTCGTCGCCTCCGAGCAGGCAGCCCTCGCCACCGTCGGCGCGAGCTACATCCGCGAGATCGAGCCCGGCGAGTTCATCGCCATCGACGAGGACGGCGTGCGCAGCAGCCGGTTCGCGCCGACGACCGCGGCGGGCTGCGTCTTCGAATACGTGTACCTGGCCCGGCCTGACGCCGCGATCGCCGGACGCTCGGTGTACGAGTCGCGCGTCGAGATGGGCCGCCAGCTGGCCCGCGAGAACGCCGCCGCGGCGGACATCGTGATCCCGGTCCCGGAGTCCGGCACGCCGGCCGCCGTCGGGTTCGCGGAGGAGTCGGGCATTCCCTTCGCCCACGGCTTCGTGAAGAACGCCTACGTGGGCCGCACCTTCATCCAGCCCAGCCAGACCCTGCGCCAGCTCGGCATCCGGCTGAAGCTCAACGCCCTCGAATCGGTCATCCGCGGCAAGCGCATCATCGTGGTCGACGACTCGATCGTCCGCGGCAACACGCAGCGCGCCGTCGTCCGCATGCTGCGCGAGGCCGGGGCGGCCGAGGTCCACGTCAAGATCTCCTCGCCACCGGTGCGCTGGCCCTGCTTCTACGGCATCGACTTCGCCTCGCGCGCCGAACTGATCGCCAACGGTGCCGCGATCGACGAGATCAGCAAGTCCATCGGCGCCGACAGCCTCGCGTACATCTCCGAGGACGGCATGATCGACGCGACGCAGCAGCCCCGCGAGCGCCTCTGCACCGCGTGCTTCACCGGGACGTACCCCATCGAACTGCCCGACGACGACCGTCTCGGCAAGAACCTGCTCGAGCGTTCCAATCCCGCCGAGAAGTCCGGAGCCACGGGATGCGATCCCGGGCCGGACTCCGAATTCGAAGCCGTACTGACCGACGAAGACAAGAAAGAGCGGGTATGAGCGCGTCCAACCCCATCACGTATGCCAGCGCAGGAGTGGACGTCGAAGCGGGTGACCGCGCCGTCGAGCTCATGAAGGACGCCGTGCGCGCGACGCACGGCCAGCAGGTCATCGGCGGGGTGGGCGGTTTCGCCGGGCTCTACGACGTGTCCCGCCTCCTCACCTACACCCGGCCGCTCCTCGCGACGTCGACCGACGGCGTGGGCACCAAGGTCGCCATCGCGCAGGCCATGGACATCCACGACACCATCGGGTTCGACCTGGTGGGCATGGTCGTCGATGACATCGTGGTGGTCGGCGCGGAACCGCTCTTCATGACGGACTACATCGCCTGCGGGAAGGTCGTCCCCGAGCGCATCGCGGACATCGTCCGCGGGATCGCCGCCGGCTGCTCGGCCGCCGGCACGGCGCTGGTCGGCGGGGAGACCGCGGAGCACCCGGGACTGCTCGGTGAGCACGAGTACGACGTCGCGGGCGCCGCCACCGGCGTCGTCGAAGCCGATCGGGTCCTCGGTCCCGAGCGCGTCCGCGAGGGCGACGTCGTGATCGGGATGGCGTCCTCGGGCCTCCACTCCAACGGCTACTCGCTGGTGCGCCGGGTCATCAACCAGGCCGGCTGGGCCCTCGACCGGCAGGTCACCGAACTCGGGCGGACCCTCGGGGAGGAGCTCCTGGAACCCACGCGCATCTACGCCGCCGACTGCCTCGCGCTGGCCCGCAACGAGGCAGCGCAGGTGCATGGCTTCAGCCATGTCACCGGCGGCGGGCTCGCGGCGAACCTCGCCCGGGTGCTTCCCCGCGGGCTCGAAGCCACCGTGGATCGCTCCACGTGGGAGCTTCCGCCGATCTTCACCCTCGTCTCGCAGCTCGGTTCCGTGCCCCTGCCGGACCTCGAGCGCACCCTCAACCTCGGCGTCGGCATGATCGCGATCGTCGGGGCCGGTGGCGCGGATGCCGCCCTCGCCCAGCTGAACGCGGCCGGCGTGCCGTCCTGGGTCATGGGCAGCGTGCGGGCCGCGGGCAACGGCAGCACCGACGGACCGGACTACGTGCAGGGCGCCAAGGGCGTCGACGGCGGGTCGGTGCGGCTGCTCGGCGCCTACGCCTGACCGGCCGGGGCGAGTCCCCGCGCAAGCAAGAACAGCACGACGAAGCCCCTGCCGCGAGGACAGGGGCTTCGTCGTGCTCAGCGCGGTTCAGTACCCTGCGTCAGGGCTTTCCCGCCTGCTTGCGCGTCACGACGATGTCGAACGAGCTGGTCCGGGAGTTCCCGGCGTCATCCGTGGCCGTGCAGGTGACCGTGGTGACACCGATCGGGAAGCGGCTGCCCGACAGGGGTACGCAGGCCAGTGGCACCACGCCGTCGAGCGTGTCGATGGCCGACGGCAGGACGTAGGCCACCTTGGCGCCGCTGGCCCCGTTGGCGACCGCCGTGATGTCCGACTGGTCCGCGATCCGCGGCGGCAGCACATCGGCGGGCCGTGCGGGAAGCCGGGACGGGTCGACGATGCCCCAGTAGGCCGGTGTGACCTGCAGTTCGTCGTCGAAGGGCAGCGGCTGCTCCCAGGGCCGGGCCATCGGCCAGGTCCGCAGCCAGGTGCGGGCGTTGCTGATACCCCAGAAGGTCACCGAGTCGACGGACTCGTTGTGCTCGCGCAGCATGGCGAAGAGGTCGCGGTAGTAGTAGCCGACCTCCGCCGCTGCGTCCGCGTCGTCCTCGAACGCCGGGCTGTAGGGATCCACCGGAGCGCCGCTGACATCGGCACCCTGGTTCTCCGTGGAAGCGTTGACGTCCAGTTCGGTGATGGCCTGCAGGAGCTTCGGATCCAGGGCCTCGACGGCCTTGATGGAGTCCTCGAGCCACTGCACGGGGCGGGCGACGTCGACATGGGCCTGGTGCCCCACGCCGTCGATCGGCACGCCGCGGGCCTCGAGTGCGCTGATCAGCTCGAGGTAGTCGGCCCGCTTCTCCGGCATCTCGGTGTTGTACTCGTTGATGAACAGGGCTGCGTCGGGGAAGTAGCGGTCGGCCAGGCGGAAGGCCTGGTCGACGAAGCCCTCGCCGAGGATCTGGAACCAGCGGCTGTCCCGCATGTCGTGCGGGTTGGCGTTGTCGCCGTCCGCGATGACCTCGTTGACCACGTCCCAGGCCCAGATGGGGCTGTTGCCGTCAGGGTAGCGGGCGTTGATGTGGTCCGCGATGCCCTTGATGTGCGCTTCCATGCGTGCCTTGAGGAGCGCCCGGTCGGCCGGGCTGTTCGTGAGGTCGCGGGTACCGTCCTTGAAGAACCATGCCGGGGTCTGCGAGTGCCATGCGAGTACGTGTCCGTAGACCTGCACGCCGTTGGCGTCCGCGAAGTCCAGCAGCTGGTCCAGCTGGGTGAAGGTGAACTGTCCCTCGACCGGCTGCACGCTCTCCGGCTTGCCCGCGTTCTCGGGCGTGAAGGCGTTGAAGTGCTTGCGCACGAGGTCGGCGGCTGTTCCCACGGTCTCCCGCGCATCGATCGCCACGCCGACGTGCTCGATCCCGTCAGCGCCGAGCACGTCCTTCAGTCCGGGGACATCCGTCTGGATGGACTTCTCGGCGAATGGGGCGAGGCTGAAGTCGTCCAGCAGGAAGTCGACTCCCACCGCACCCTCGACGTACACCTGCGCCTTGTCCGCAGCTGCACCGAGCGTATAGGTGCCCTTGAGCTGGGTCCAGCCGTCGGCCGTGACCGATGCCCCGGCACCGGCGACGCTGTCGTACGCGCTTCCGCCGCCGTTGTCACGTTGCACGGACACCTTGAGCGATGCCGGAGCCTGGCCCGGTGCGAGCTTCGCCCACACGGATACCTCGACGGCTGTTCCGACCGGCAGGCCGGCTGTGACGTCGAGGGCCGCTCCGTGCCAGGGCTGCGTGCGGTTCGTGACGAGCAGGCTGCCGGAACCGGTGCGGGCATCGCTGCTCGCTGTGACGGACACGCCGGTGCCCCGGGCCGTCCAGCCGTCGGTGCCGGTCTCGAAATCGCTGGTGACGCCGACGGGTCCTGCAACTGCAGCTCCGCCGCGCGGGAGGGTGAACGTCCAGCCCTCGGCGAGCTTCTCGGTGACGACCGTCGTGACGGCCCGAACGGTGTTCGAGCGGTCTCCACCGCCGTCGTGGGCGAGGACCACGGCGCCGGGGGTGAACGCCTTGCGGAGGTTCGCGGTCAGTGTGGCCTCGCTGAGGTCGTTGCCGTCCCAGTCGAAGATGATGTTGCCGAGGCCGAGCGGCTGCATGCCGAGTGCTGCGGCGACCTCGCCGGTGGCGCCCCAGCTGCCGTTCGGTGCGCGGAAGTAGGGCACCTGCTGGGACGGGTTCCCGACGGCGCTCCGGATGATCTGGAGGTTCTTCTTGAGGTCGGTCTCGACCTGCGCCTGGGTCCACGAGCCCATGTCCGCATAGGAGGTGCCGTGGTTGCAGAGGGTGTGCCCCTCGGCGACGATGCGCCGCAGCAGCTCGGCTCCGCCGGGTGCCTCGACGTTCTGCCCGATGATGCAGAAGGTCGCCGTGATGCCCTTGTCCCGCAGGAGGTCGAGCACGGCGGCGGTCTCGCCCGGATTCGGCCCGTCGTCGAACGTCAGGGCGACGGCGTTGCCCGTTGCGCGCGCCGAGGCGAGGGGCGTGGTGGTGGGGTTGACCGCACCACCCGGGACGAGGGAGGGGTCGGGCGTGGGCTGCCAGGCTCCGCCGTCGGCGGGTGCGGCAGTGCCGGTGATCACGACGTCGTCCACGAGGTAGTCGTAGGGTGCACCCAGGTCTCCCGTTCCGAGGTAGGCCCGCAGCGTTGCCGGGTCGGCTCCGGCCGGGGCGTTGAAGGTGCCGGTCACCGTCGTCCAGGCATCCGCCGACACCGTGGTGTTGCCCACCCAGCTGTAGGCGGGTTCGACGACGAAGCGCGCCGACGTCGTCGTGCCGGCTGCCGCCGAGAGTTTCACCTGCGCGGAGAAGGTGTACGTTCCTCCCGCCTGCAGGAGGTTGGCCGGCGTCTTGATGCCGTCGTAGTCGTTGGTCCTGCCCTTCACCAGCAGGGCCTTGTCGCCGTCCGCGTCGACGACCGATAGTGCGGGCCCGCCGTTCTGCGCCAGCGGACTGAAGCTGCCGTCCTCGAAATCCTCGTTCAGCAGTACTGTCGGTTCGTCGGCCTGGGCCGCCGGCAGCGCGAGGGCGCCGGCTCCCGTCATCAGGCCGAACGCCGTAGCGCCTGCGACCAGACGTCGTTGTCTCATGATTCTCCTTGATGGTGTGGCCCGTCCGCGTACGGACGGGCCACAGACTGCTGGGGGTTGTCGTGCTGGTTGTCGTGCTGGTTGTCGTGCTGCTTGTCGTGCTGCTTGTCGTGCTGGTGGTGCCTAGCGGTTACCGCGCCCGGGGGACGCCTGCTCGAGGCTCTCCTGGAGTGCGTAGTAGGCGGGCTTGCGGGTGAAGTCGTTCCACATCACGGTCGCCTCGCCCTCACCGGAGAAGAACACCGGGACCCAGGAGTACTTGTCGGTGAAGCCCCAGATCGTGAAGGAGTTGCACTCCTCGACGGAGATGCAGGCATCGAGCGCCCGCTGATAGTAGCTCGCCTGCTTCTCGAGCTGCGCGGCGGTGGGCTTGGTTCCCGCTGCCACGTCCATCCGCACGTCGATCTCGGTGATCGCCGTCTCCAGCCCGAGGTCGTTGAAACGCTGCAGGTTGGCCTGGAGGTCGCCGGGGAAGCCGTAGCGCGTGCTCAGGTGACCCTGGATGGCGAAGCCGTCCACGGGGACGCCCTGGGCCTTCAGCTGCGGGATGAGCTTGAGGTAGGCGTTGCTCTTCGCGTTGACGCCCTCCACGCCGTAGTCGTTGAAAAAGAGCTTCGCCTTGGGATCCGCCTCGTGGGCCCAGCGGAACGCGTCGGCGATGATCTCCGGACCCAGTTCACGGATCCAGATGTTGTCCGTGGTGCGCAGGGTCCCGTCACCGTTGAAGATCTCGTTGGCGACGTCCCACTGCTGGATCTTGCCTGCGTAACGGCCGACGACGGTCTGGATGTGGTCCTTCAGGATGGCGCGCAGCTCATCCTTCGAGAAGTTGCCCTGTTCCAGCCAGGCAGGGTTCTGGCTGTGCCAGAACAGGGTGTGGCCGCGGACAACCTGGTGGTTCTCCTGCGCGAACTGGACGATGGCGTCCATCTCGGCGAAGCGGTAGGTGTCGCGTGTGGGGTGCACGAACTCCCACTTGAGCTGGTTCTCCGGCGACACGGAGCTGAATTCGGCAGCGAGGTGCTCCCGGTACGCGGAGTCGTAGGTGAAGGGGGCAGGGTAGGGCTGGGTCTCGTGGTGGCCGCCGCCTGCGACGGCCGTGCCGATCTTCAGGTCCTGCGGGGCTGCCCAGCGGAGGGTGTCCTGCTTCTCGATTCCGGGCTTCTGGGGTGCTTCCTGTGCTGCGAGTGCGGGGGTTGCGGTGGGAAGAATCAGCGCCGACGCGAGGACTGCGGCGGCAAGAGACTGACGGGCCTTCATGAGCTCTCCTTTGAGGTACCTGAGGTGCGGTGTGCCCGAAACTTTCGTCGGAACTTTTCCGGAACTTTCCGGAAATACCGTTGCTGTAGGTTAGGAACACTGCGCCGCAGAGGTCAAGGGCGCGGAGGAAATTGGTCCCGGAAGGCACTTGCTGCCCAGGGCGGCCCGAGGAGGCTGATATGCAGGACAACGCTCACCCCGCCGTGACGATCTCGGCGATCGCCTCGGCGGCCGGAGTCTCCGTCCCCACGGTGTCGCGCGTCCTCAACGGCCGCTCCGACGTCGCTCCCGCAACCCGCGAACGCGTCGAGGTCCTGCTGCGCGAGTACGGCTATCGCCGCCGCGGAACAGCGCAGGCGGCGCCCTCCGGCCTGGTGGACCTGGTCTTCAACGATCTGGACAGCCCCTGGGCCGTCGAGATCATCCGGGGCGTCGAGGAGTCCCTGAACTCCGAGGGCATGTCCGTCGTGGTGTCCGCCATCCACCGCCGGGGAGGCGCCGACTCCACGCGCAAGTGGCTCGACACCCTCGGTGCGAGGACCAGCGACGGCGCCATCCTCGTCACGACGGACCTGGACTCGTTCCTCCACGCGGAACTGCAGCGACTCAACCTGCCGGTGGTCGTCGTCGATCCTGCCGGCGTACCGGATCTGGAGGTGCCGACCATCGGGGCGACGAACTGGACCGGCGCGGTCACCGCAACGGAGCACCTGATCCAGCAGAACCATCGCCGCATCGGGTTCGTCGCGGGCCGGCCCGGGTTGTGGTGCAGCCGTGCACGCCTCGACGGGTACCGGGCGGGGCTCGACGCCGCCGGCATCGATTTCGACCCCTCCCTCGTGATCGGCGGGGACTTCGACTACGCCTCGGGATTCGCCGCGGGAAGGGATCTCCTCTCGCGCGCCGACCGCCCCACCGCGATCTTCGCCGCCAGCGACCAGATGGCCCTCGGCGTCTACGAGGCCGCGCGCCAGCAGGGCCTTCGCGTTCCCGACGACGTCAGCGTGATCGGGTTCGACGACCTCCCCGAGGCAGGGTGGGCATCACCGCCGCTCACCACGGTCCGGCAGCCGCTCTCGGAGATGGGAACGCTGGCGGCCCGGACCCTCGTACGGCTGATCCGCGGCGAGCCGGTGGAGAGCCCCCGCATCGAACTGTCCACGCGTCTGGTGACCCGGGCGAGCGTGCGAGCGCTCAGCAACTGAGGGCTCGCTCCGCAAGGAGAACATCCGGGCTTGACTCTGGGCGTAAACCTAATATGTTTGTAACGGCAACATATTGGTCACACACACTTCCTGGAGCACTCAATGGCGATCGAGCCCACCCGCGATGACAAATTTTCCTTCGGACTCTGGACTGTGGGCTGGGAGGCCCAGGACCAGTTCGGCTCAGCGACCCGAGCACCGCTCGACGTCGTCGAGGCCGTCAACCGCCTGAGCGACCTCGGTGCGTACGGCATCACCTTCCACGACAACGATCTGTTCCCCTTCGGCTGCTCCCCGGCCGACCGCCAGCGCGAGATCGACCGCCTGACCGGCGTGCTGAAGTCCACCGGCCTGATCGTGCCGATGGTCACCACGAACCTCTTCAGCCACCCGGTCTTCAAGGATGGCGGCTTCACGAGCAACGACCGCGGCGTGCGGCGCTTCGCCCTGCGCAAGGTCCTGGACAACATCGACCTCGCCGCGGAACTCGGCGCCAAGACGTTCGTCATGTGGGGCGGCCGTGAAGGCAGCGAGTACGACTCGGCCAAGGACATCCGCGGCGCGCTGGAGCGTTACCGTGAAGCGGTCAACCTGCTCGGCGACTACGTGACGGACAAGGGCTATGACATCCGCTTCGCCATCGAGCCGAAGCCGAACGAACCCCGCGGCGATATCCTCCTGCCCACCCTCGGCCACGCGATGGCGTTCATCGAGACCCTCGAGCGCCCCGAGCTCGTCGGCATCAACCCGGAGACCGGCCACGAGCAGATGGCGGGCCTGAACTTCACTCACGGCATCGCCCAGGCGCTGTACCAGGGCAAGCTGTTCCACATCGACCTCAACGGCCAGCGGAGCATCAAGTTCGACCAGGACCTCGTCTTCGGCCACGGCGACCTCCAGAACGCCTTCTCGCTGGTGGACCTCCTCGAATTCGGCGGACCGGCAGGCGGCCCCTCGTATGACGGCCCCCGGCACTTCGACTACAAGCCGAGCCGGACCGAGGACATGGACGGCGTCTGGGACTCCGCTGCAGCGAACATGCAGACCTACCTCCTGCTCAAGGAGCGCGCCGCGGCGTTCCGCGCGGACCCCGAGGTCCAGGCTGCCCTGGCCGCCTCGCGTGTCTCGGAGATCAACGAGCCCACCCTCAACGCCGGCGAGAGCTACGATGCGCTGCGCGCCGACCGCACCTCTTACGAGGACTTCGACACCGAGTCGTACTTCAACGGCAAGGGCTTCGGCTTCGTGAAGCTCCAGCAGCTCTTCATCGAGCACCTGCTCGGCGCCCGCTGATCCATGGCCCTCGTTGCTGGCGTCGACTCGTCCACACAGAGCTGCAAGGTCGTCGTCGTCGACACGGCGACCGGCGCGGAGGTCCGTAGCGGCCGTGCCCTCCACCCGGAGGGCACGGAGGTCGACCCCGGTGCATGGTGGGAGGCCCTGCGGTCCGCACTGGAGGCCGCGGGAGGACTGGCGGACGACGTCGACGCCCTCGCGGTCGCGGGCCAGCAGCACGGTATGGTGCTGCTGGGCCGCGACGGCAGGGTACTGCGCGACGCCCTGCTATGGAACGACACGCGGTCTGCCGGCGCTGCACAGGACCTGATCGGCGAGTTCGGTGCCGATGAACTCGTGGCACGCACCGGGCTGGTCCCCGTGGCGTCCTTCACCGGCACCAAGGTGCGGTGGGTACGCCACGCCGAACCCGATGCCGTCCCTGCGATCGCCGCCGTCGCGCTCCCCCACGACTGGCTGACCTGGCGCCTGCGCGGTTTCGGGCCGGAGGGGGAATCGCCCCTCGGCCCCGTGCTGGAGGAACTGGTGACGGATCGCTCCGATGCCAGCGGCACCGGCTACTGGAGCCCGGCGACGGGTGGGTACGATCTCGCCCTGTTCGAGGACATCCTCGGCCGCCCCGCGCGCGAAGCGCAGGGCGACGGGGCGACGGCCTCCGGTGACGGGACCGAGGTCATCCTCCCCCGGGTCCTCCCGGCCGAGGCTGTCGCGGGCACCGTGCACTCCTCGTTCCTGGCATCGGAAACCCACCGGATCGTCCTCGGGGCGGGTGCCGGCGACAATGCAGGCGCCGCCCTCGGGCTCGGTGCGGAGGAGGGTGACGTCGTCGTATCCCTCGGAACGAGTGGAACGGTCTTCGCCGTCGCGCCGAAACCGGTCGCCGACTCCACCGGAGCGGTGGCCGGATTCGCCGACGCCAGCGGACTGTTCCTGCCGCTCGTGGCGACCCTCAACGCGGCACGCGTGCTGTCGTCGGTGGCGGGGATCCTCGGCGTGGACCACGACGGCTTCGCCGGGCTGGCCCGCGAGGCCGCGCCCGGCGCCGACGGCGTCGTCCTGGTGCCCTACTTCGAGGGTGAGCGCACCCCGAACCTGCCGACAGCCAAGGCGAGCTTCCACAACCTGAGCATCGCCTCGAGCACCCGTGCCAACCTGGCACGGGCGGCCATCGAAGGGATGCTGTGCGGGCTTGCGGACGCGCTGGACGCCGTGCGGGCAACGGGCGTGGAGCCGCGGCATCTCCTGCTGATCGGCGGAGCAGCCCAGAACGGCGCCGTCCAGGAGGTCGCCGCGCAGGTGTTCGACCTGCCGGTCCGCATCCCGGCGCCCGGAGAGTACGTGGCACGCGGTGCCGCGGTACAGGCGGCCTGGGCGCTGACGGGGTCGCGGCCCCGGTGGACGGTCGACACGGTGAAGGATCAGGCCCCGGATCACCGTCCGGTCATCCGCGAGCAGTACGCGGCAGCAGTCGGGTCCGTGACGTTCTAGCCCAGTACCACAACGGCCTTCCGGCCGAGAACGACGACGAGGCACCGCCCCACCCGGGTCGGTGCCTCGTCGTCGTTCTGGTGTCGTTCTGCTTCAGCTCCGGTGGAGCTGCTGGGCTAGAGGCCCGCCTGGTGGTTGATGCCCACCTGGTCGACCTTGCGGTGGAAGCGCATCCCGGCCTTGCCGCCGAGGATCGCGCCGATAAGCGGGATGAGGATGGCGATGGCCAGACCGATCAGGCCGCCGGCCGTCAGGGCACTGCCGTCCACGGGGATGCTCGGTGCGCCCTGGATGGTGGAGAGCACGTTGAACTGGTTGCCGGCCACGGCGGCCACGATGGCCAGCACGATCGCGATGATGATGCCCCAGAGCCAGACGGCGACGCCCTGCTTGACGCCGTCGAACCGTGCCATGCGGCCGGCGACGTAGCCACCGCAGTAGTAGGCGACGAAGAGGATGATCGCCAGGACGATTGCGCTGACGATGCTGATCGTCTGCGCGTTCTCCGTGGCCTTGTTCGCGGCGTCGTCCACACCGGCCGTGTTCGCCGCACCGACTCCGGCGCCGATCGCGGTGGCGAGCGCGCTGAGGATGACGGTGAGGCCAATGGCAGTGAGCCAGCCGAAGAAGGCCGACCCGAACTTCATCCCGCCGAACTGCTCCTTCTCCGCGGCCACGACGTCGTTGCGCCGACTCTTCGGGGTACTCGCGCCCGCGGTGTTCTCATTTGCCATGATGCTGATGCTCCTCCGGTAGTTGGAACGACCGGAACGGCGCGGTGCTGCGCACCGCGACCGGAACGATCAGTCTACTTACTACCGTGACCGAGGAGCGCTGTGAACGCAAGCGGCCCAGGGTGTTGCCGAATCGCCGCTTGCCTGCCGTGACTGCGCCGGGTAGTCGCCCTTCCGGAATCCGGTCGGCAGCAGGAAGAGACAACAGAAACACGGCAGCAGGAACCCAGTGGTCCGCTCCCGGACGAACCGGAAGCGGACCACTGTGTTCCTGCTGCTATTGCGGTGCCTACGTCAGGCCTACGCCGCGTCGTCCACCCGGACGTCGCAGTGCAGTCGCCGGGTGTGGTCGACGTACCGCGCCTCCCCCGTCAGCGTGACGGGTACCGATGCGCGGATGTCGCTGCTCGAGGCGCCGATCCGCAGATCGAGCGCCCCCGGCTCGACCACGCGCAGCCCCTCACGCCCGGTGAAGGCGGTGACGTCGGCGGGGACGGTGAACGCGACCCGCGCCGAGGCCCCCGCGGCCAGGGGCACGCGTGCGTAGGCGATCAGGCGCTGCACCGGCCGGACGACGGACGCCACCGGATCGTGCAGGTAGAGCTGCACGGTCTCGACTCCGTCACGCTCGCCCGCATTGGCGACGGTGATCTCCACGGTCACCTCTCCGTCCGTGGAGGCGGTCTCCACCGAGGACTCCACGTCCTGCCAGGTGAAGTCCGTGTAGCTGAGGCCGTGGCCGAAGGCGAACGCCGCCGTCGGATCGATGTTGGACACGCTGTTCACCTGCGCCAGCGGAGCCGCGAGGTAGGTGGACGGCTGTGCACCCTGCGTCCCGGGGATGCTGACCGGCAGGCGCCCGCTCGGGTTGATCCTCCCGCTCAGGACACCGGCGACAGCGGCCGCGCCCTCCTCGCCGGGGAAGAATCCCTGCACGATGGCGGCCGCGTCGGTCACGGCGGAACCGAGGGCATAGGGGCGCCCGGTGAGCAGGACGACGACGACCGGCTTGCCGGTCGCGAGCAGTTCGTCGAGCAGCTGCTGCTGGACGCCCGGGAGCGCCAGCGACTCGGCGTCGCACCCCTCGCCGCTCGTGCCGCGCCCGAAGAGCCCTGCACGGTCCCCGAGGACGGCGACGACGACGTCAGACCCGCCGGCGACGGCGAGCGCCTCGTCGAAGCCCGTCGTCGCGGTGCCGTCGATGGTGCAGCCCGCGGCGATCGTGACGTCGCTGCCGGCGAACTCGCGCTGCACGGCGTCCGCGACCGTGGGGATGGTGAGGCCCATCTCCACCTCGGGGTGCTGCTCTCCCACGTGGGCGGGGAAGGAGTAGCAGCCCAGGAAGGCCCGGTGCGTGTCCGCGTTGGGACCGATCAGGGCGATACGGGGAGCGCCCGCGAGCGGCAGGATGCCGCCGTTGCGCACCAGGACGATGGACTGCTCGGCGAGTTCACTCGCGATGGCACGGTTGGCCGGAGTGTCGAGGTCGACGACCGGGACACCGGCCCCGGCGCCGGCCAGGGCCGGAGGAACCGGTGACCATTCGGGATCGAGCAGGCCGAGGTCCAGCTTCTGCTGCAGGACGCGGCGGAGCGCGCGATCGACGAAGGACTCGTCCAGCCTGCCGCCGTCGATCTCGGCGAGAAGATGCTCGCCGAAGGTGTGGATCGTCGGGAGTTCGACGTCCACGCCGGCCGTCAGCGCTGCCGCCGCGGCCTCGCCGAGCGTCGCGGCCACGCGGTGGAGCTCCTTGAGGAAGGCGATGCCGAAGTAGTCGGCGACCACGGTCCCGTCGAAACCCCACGTGTCGCGAAGGAGCGAGGTCAGGAGTGAGGCGTCTGCCGCCGTCGGTACACCGTCGATATCCGTGTAGGCGTGCATCACCGAGCGCACTCCGGACTCGCGGATCGCCATCTCGAACGGAGGCAGGAGCACGTCGGCACGCTCGCGCTCGCCGATGGAGACCGGGGCGAGGTTGCGGCCGGCCTTGGACGCCGAATAGCCCACGAAGTGCTTGAGCGTCGCGACGATCCCGGCCTGCTCCAGTCCCTGCACGTAGGCCGTGGCGATGGTGCCGATCAGGTAGGGGTCCTCGCCGATGGTCTCCTCGACCCGGCCCCAGCGGGCGTCGCGCATGACGTCGAGCACCGGAGCGAGTCCCTGGTGGACGCCGACGGAGCGGAGGTCCGCACCGATCGCCGAGGACATGGTCCGCACCAGGTCCGGGTTGAACGTGGCGCCCCATGCCAGGGGAACCGGATAGGCGGTCGCCTTCCACGCGGCGAAGCCGGCCAGGCATTCCTCGTGCACCAGGGCCGGGATGCCGAAGCGGTTGGCCGCTGCGATGCGCTCCTGCGTCCGCTGCAGCGACAGGGCACCGAGCCCGGGCTCCACGGGAGCGGTGCCGAAGGGCCGGGTCAGCTGGCCGAGGCCGTGCGGCAGGAGCTCGTCGAGGTCGACGGGCTCGTTCATCTCGTTCTGGTGGGGGGCCACCTCGCCGCCCTCGGTGTTGGCGCCGACCCAGACGCCGACCAGCTGGGCGACCTTCTCGCGGAGGGTCATCGCCTGGATCAGGGCCTCGACCCGGTCCTCCGGTGTTGCGGTGGTGTCGCGCCAGGGGGCGTCGTTCAGTGTTGTTTCAGTCATGGTTACTTTCCGCCAGCGCCCATGAGGCCCTGGACAAGCGCGCGGCGCGCAAACAGGTAGACGAGCAGTACGGGCACCATCGACAGCGTGACCGCGGCGAGCAGGCCTGGGATGTTGATGCCGTACTGGGTCTGGAAGTTGAAGAGGCCGAGGGTCACCACGCGGGTGCTCTCGGACTGGGTCAGGATCAGGGGGAACAGGAAACCGTTCCACGCCTGCAGCGCGGAGAAGACGGCGATCGTGGAGATCCCGCCCTTCGACAGCGGAAGGACCAGCCGGAAGAAGGCACGCGCCGGGCTCGCCCCGTCCATGGCCATTGCCTCGTACAGTTCCCCCGTGATGTCGCGCATGGTGCCGCTGAGGATGAGCGTGCAGATCGGCAGCGCGAAGGCCGCCGTGGGAAGGATGACGCCGATCAGGTTGTCGTAGAGCCCCACGGTGTTGATCAGGTAGAACACCGGCACGATCACGGCCTGCGCGGGAATCGCGAGGCCCAGCAGGAAGAAGCGGAACACGAACGACGCCGCACGGCTCCGGCTGCGCACGATCGCGTAGCTCAGCGGCGGCACGAGCAGCAGGACGATCGCGACGACGCCGACGGTCACCACGAGGGTGTTCAGGAAATACCGTCCGAAGCCGCTCGTGATGGCATCCGCGTAATTCTGCAGCGTGAAGCTGGTCGGGAAGGACAGGGGCCCGTTGTCGCCGAACTCGGCGCGGGTCTGGAACGTCCCGGAGATCATGACATAGAGGGGGATCGCGACGATCAGCAGCCAGAGGAAGGAGCCGATGCCCGCGAGGTAATTGGGACGGGTCTTCATCAGAGTCCTTCCAGCGAACTGTTCATCTTGTCGTAGCCGGACACCTTGACCACCACGAGGGAGATCGCGGTCGCCACGATGACGAGCACCAGGGCGATGGCGCTGCCGACTCCGAAGTCGAAGCTCCGGAACGCCTGCTGGTACATGTAGAAGGCGGTGATGGTGGTGTCGGTACCCGGCCCGCCGTTGGTCAGGATGAGCACCGTCTCGAACGTCGTCAGCCCGCCGACGACCATCAGGATGATCGAGGTGATGGCCGTGTTCCGGAGCTGCGGCAGGGTGATGGAGAAGAACTGGCGCACCATGCCCGCGCCGTCGATCGCCGCCGCCTGGTAGAGGACGTGCGGGATGCCCTTGGCCGCGCCCTGGTAGATCAGGGTGTGGAAGGGCGTGAACTGCCACATGCCCACGAAGATGAGGACTCCGATGGCCCCCGTCTGCGTGCCCAGCAGGTTGCCGTCGCCGAAAAGCCACGACAGCTGGCCCGGGATGCCGAAGTTGGGATCGAGCAGCGCCCGCCAGAGGACGGAGATCGCGGCCGAGGACAGCAGCAGCGGGATGAAGTAGATGGCGCTGAGCACGGCGCGGTTGCGCTGGTTGCCAGCAGCCCATACGCCGAGCAGGATGCTCAGCGGTGTCTGGGTGACCACCCCGAGGGCGATGAACAGGAGGCTGAGCCAGAGGCTCTTGAGCATCACCGGATCGGCGATGAGCGTCTTCCAGTTGTCGAGCCCCACGAACTCCGGGTCGCCGAGACCGCTCCACGAGGTGAAGGACAGGACGGCGACTGCTACGAGGGGAACGAGCGCGAAGAGCGCGAAGAAGATGGTGGCGGGCAGGGCCCAGGCGAAGCCCGGGCGTCCGACGGACGAGGCGCCCGAGCGGGCCGGGCGGCTCACGGTGGAGCCGCCCGGCGCTGGCCGCCTGCGGGTAGCAAGCGTTGTCATCGTGTGTCCTAGAGGCTCTGCATGGCCTTGATGAAGCCGTCTTCATCGATCTGGCCGCTGAAGAACTGGGCTACGGCCGTGTGGATGGTGACGGTTGCCTCGGGAGGGTAGGCCTGGTCCCAGGAGAGCTGGAAGTGCGGCGCGTCCTTCACAAGGTTGAACTGGTACTTCGCGTACTCCGGGTTGGCGGCCTCATCGAGGAACTCCTCCGTGTTCGTGGTGGTGGGGAGATTGCCGATGGCGATCTGATCCTGCACGAACTCGTCCGAGTACATGAGCTTCAGGAACTCGGCGGCCTCTTCGGGGTACCGGGTGTCCTTGGTGATGGAGTAGAAGTTGTTCGTGTTGCCGGCGAGGTTGTGGGGATCGCCCTCTCCGCCTTCGATCGCGGGGAACTCGCTGTAGCCGAGCGCGTTCTTGGCGAACTCGGGGTTGGCATCCAGGTGCGTCGCGTAGGCCCACGAACCCATGAGCTCGAAGCCGGCCCGGCCGCTGGAGAGCAGGGTGGGAGACCCGCCATCGGTGAACTTCACGGAGTCGAAGTTGGTGCCGAAGGCACCTGCGTCGATCAGTTCGCGCAGCTTGCCGAGCGCCTCACGGCTCTCGTCGGAGTCCCAGACGCTCGTGTCACCCTCGAGCGCGGTCTGGAACAGGTCCTCGCCGGCTACGCGGTCGAAGACGTACTGGAACCACATCTGGGTCGGCCACTGGTCCGCACCGCCGAGCGCGATCGGTGTCACGCCCGCCGCCTTCAGCTTCTTGACGTCCTCGAGCAGCTCGTCCCAGGTTGCCGGGGGAGCATCGATGCCGGCCTGCTTGAGGACCTCGGAGTTGTTGAAGAGCATGACGGGCTGCGTGCCACGCATCGGGACGCCATAGCTCTTGTCATCGACGACCGCCGTGTCGAAGACGGACGGCAGGAAGGCGTCCTTCAGCTGCGGGTCCTCCTCGATGAAGTCGTCGAGGGGCAGCAGCAGATCCGCCTTGACGAAGTTCGCGATGGAGCCCCCGCCCCAGTTGAAGAAGATGTCCGGAGCGGAATCGGTGTCGATGATGGTCTGCAGCTTGGTCTGGTAGTCCGCGCCGGGGATCGTGTCGAGCACGACCTTGACGTCGGAGGTCTTGTTGAACTTGTCCACCATGGCCTGCTCGACCTTGTTGCTGGCATCGCCGTAGACGGCGAGGTGCAGCTCGTTCTCGGGCCGGCTCGAAGCGTCGCCGCCTCCACCGCCGCACCCTGCCAGGGTGAGGCCCAGCATCATGACCGCGGTGCCCGCAATGCTGCGGGACATCCAGGTTCGGTTGTTCATCGTTGAACGCCTCTCGAAAGTTTCGACGATAATATCGAAAGTTGTGTGATGGGTTGAGTGTATGTAACCGAGCTCTCACTTTGCAAGCCGGATGTGCTGCTGGTCACAAATCGCAGTGGGCGGCAGCCGTGACCCTTCCAACCCCGCATGTAAGCTGTCCGCATGTCGATTCCGGCGGAAGAACCGCGCGTCACCCTCGCCCAGCTCGCGGCGGTTGCGGGCGTATCCCTCTCCACGATCTCCAAGGTGCTCAACGGGCGTGCTGACGTGTCCCCGAAAACCCGGGCGAAAGTTGAGGAGCTCCTCGAAGAGCACGGCTACCGCCGGCGCAAGGAGTCCACCGCCAAGGCAGGACTCGTGGAACTCGTGTTCCACGAGCTGGAGAGTGCGTGGGCGTTCGAACTCATCCGCGGGGTGGAGAACGTGGCGAGCGAGCACGGCATGAGCGTGGTGCTGACCGAGACGGGAACACGGCACGCCCCCGGCCCCGAGTGGATCGAGGGCATCCTGTCGAGGCGTCCTGCCGGAGTCGTCCTGGTCTTCTCCGACCTGCCGCAGGAGTTCCGCAAGAAGCTCGACGCGCGCTCGATCCCGTTCGTCATCATCGATCCGGCCGGGGACCCCGCACCGGATGTCCCCTCCGTCGGTTCGGCGAACTGGTCCGGCGGCATGATGGCCACCCGGCACCTGATCGACCTCGGCCACACCCGGATCGCCGCGATCAGCGGGCCGGAGGACATGATGTGCTCCCTCGCCCGGATCGACGGCTACCGCTCGGCCATGAACCTGGCCTCCCTGCCCATCGATCCGGAACTCATCCGCTACGGGAACTTCCATGTCGACGGCGGACGCGACCACGCCTTCGCCCTGCTGCGCGGGCCGAATCCCCCGACGGCGATCTTCGCGGGCAGCGACCTCCAGGCACTGGGCGTGCTCGATGCGGCACGCCAGATCGGGCTGCGGGTCCCCGACGAGCTGTCGATCGTGGGCTACGACGACCTGCAGCTGGCGCAATGGTCCAGCCCTGCCCTGACCACCGTGCACCAGCCGCTCATCCAGATGGCCGAGGAAGCCACGCGCATGGTCCTGCGCCTGCGTGACGGCGAGCGTCCCAACAATCTGCGGCTCGACCTCGCCACCAGCCTCGTGGTGCGCCAGAGCACCGCCGCGCCCTCCACACCTGCCGCGCCTGCTGCGAGGCCGGTGCCGCAGCGGGCGTGAGCGCCCGCACTTCCGGATACGCACTTCTGGATACGATAGGCCGAGACCAGGCGCCGTGGGCTCCTGCAGGACGAAGGAGAACACAGGGCCGTGCGGTCACTACCCGGCGCAACGAACGGCACTGAAAGCCTTCGCACACAGAACCTGTCCCAGATCCTCACGATGGTGCACCGGAACGGCCCGCTCTCCCGCTCCGAACTGACCCGGCGCAGCGGCTTCAACCGTTCCACCGTCGGCGCCCTCGTGTCCGCTCTCGCGGAGAAGCACCTGGTGCACGAGACGGAACCGGCGGTCGACGGCAGGGTGGGACGTCCCAGCCCCATCGTGACGGCCAACCCCGGAGTCGCCGTGATAGCCGTGAACCCCGACATCGACGCCCTGACCGTCGGCGTCGTCGGCCTGGGCGGGAAGGTGCACGCGCGTGTGCGCCGCGAGACCCGCAGCGTGCCGTCCCTCGACGACGCGGTGCGGCTCACGGACGACATCGTCGCCGACCTCCACCCTGTCCTGGCGCGCCTCGACCAGCTCCTCGGTGTCGGCATCGCGCTTCCGGGACTCGTCAATGCGGGCGCCGGCCGCGTGCTCATCGCACCGCACCTAGGCTGGCGGGACGCCGACCTCGTCAGAACCTTCGGCAGGGCACTGGACCTTCCCGCCGTCGCCGCGAACGACGCGTCCCTCGGATCACTCGCCGAGAGCATCTTCGGCGCCGCGATCGGCGTGGACCACGCGGTGTACCTCAACGGCAGTGCGAGCGGCATCGGCGGCGGCATCGTCACCGGAGGCGCACAGCTGGTCGGGAGCCGAGGCTACGGCGGAGAGCTCGGTCACACGCTCGTCCGGGCGGGCGGGTCCGCCTGTCATTGCGGTCGCTCGGGCTGCCTCGACGCCGAGGTCCGGCTCGAGCGGCTGCTCGACGCGGCAGGCCTGACGGGCGGCGGTATCGAGGCGCTCGAGGGCGTGCTGTCCGATGACCCCGCACCGGCCGTCCGGGACGAAGCCGAGCGCCAGCTGGAGCTGCTCGCCGTCGCCCTGGTGAATTTCGTCAACATCTTCGATCCGGAGCTGATCGTCCTCGGCGGCTTCCTCGGCTCGCTGTTCGGGTTCCACGGCGACCAGCTCACCGAGGCGGTGAACCGGGGGTCGCTGGCCGGCGGGGTGCACGTGCGCCGCGCGGCCCTCGGCCCGGAACTCCTGCTGGTGGGTGCGGCGGAACTCGCCTTCCAGCCGCTCCTCGCCTTCCCGTCCTGAGGGGACTGGCCTGCCCGGAATCGGCGCTGGCCAGCGTTCGGGCACGCAAAACGGCGCATCGTCCCGGGGGACGGATGCGCCGTGTGCGGTGTCGAGGAGATCGGTCGACCGAAGGTCAGCCGATGCGGCGCGAGCCGCTCTCCTCACCATCGTCGTCGAGATCATCGGCGTACTTGTCCGCGTACTCCGAGTAATCCGGCTCAACCGGCTCGAGGGGTTCGGTACGCCGCGTGGACGCACGACTACCCGGGCCTGTGAGCTCTCGCTGCAGTGCCGAATAATCAGTGGCCGGGCTGAAGTACTTCATGTCCCTGGCCTGCTTGGTAGCTTTTGCCTTTTGACGGCCGCGCCCCATGGCGTGACCCCCTTTGTGCGTCGATCCGGAGGTGGTCACTGGGGCACGAGGCCCAAGGCTGCAGCGAGGCCCCGGAGTATTTGGTCAGTTTGTCGTAGGTATAGGTTACATGCTTTCCGCGGCATCCGAGCGCGGGTTCCGTCGAGCTCCGTGGAGGGCTCGACGGCGGACCGCAGTCCGTGCATGCGTCCTCCGGTGCCGCGTCCGGTCCTCGCCGAGAGGATCTTGGATAGAGTCGAAGCCGCGCCGGAGCCCCGGCAGCACGCGCACCAGGAATGCAAGGAGACAGCGGCCCACCATGAGCAACGAGGAGCAGGCACCCAGGGACTCCGGGAATCACCCCGGGCCGGACGGGTCCAAGGGGTCGGACGGGTCCAACGGGCCGGACGTGGTCGACGCCGACGAGATCGTGCTCGATGACGGGGACGTCCCCGCCGGGACCCTGGAACCGGAGCTGTCGGTGTCCCCCGAGACCCTCGACCTGCAGGAGCCCGCCCTCGGACCCGCGCAGATCAGCAGGGACACCGCGGAAGCCGCCTCGGTCGAGGACGCTGCCGCCGAGGCCCTGGCCGTGGCGGCCGCTGCCGAGGAGGCGGGAACCCTGGTGGGCGGACCTCTGCCGGCGACTGCGCCGGCGGTCCGCGCCGCCCCCGATGGCACGGCTCCGGCTGGAGGCACAGCGGGCGACGCAGCGCCCGGATCCGCTGTCACCCCTGGGTCGGAGGACCGCTCCCCCTCGCCCGGGGGCCACGCCGTCGACGCTCCGCCGGCCCGGCACGTCCCCTCGGGCCCGGGCCCCCTGGACGACGGCGACCCCGTCGGCGGCCCCTACGCCTTCCCTCCCCAGGGTGGTGAGCCCGGCCTCGGACATCCGGGCCTGTACCCGGGCACCGACCCGGCCTCCATCGGGACGGCAGGACCGGGGTCCCCGGCAGAGCCTCGACCGGCCGACGGCGCCCGCGCGGCGTGGATCCCGACGGCACCGGATCCTGAGGACACGGGTGCGCATGCGGCGGAGGACAGGACGCCTGCCGGAAGCAGCGTCCTGCCGCTGCTGCTGCTCATCGGCGGCGCCGTCGTACTCCTGGGGCTCCTCGCCTGGCTGCTCGTCTCCCTCCTGGGCGGAGCGGATGACGAGGAGCGCGTCGATCCGTCGTCGCTCTCCGCGGGTGAGTGCCTGGCCGACTTCACCGAGGTCACCGAGGACGCCGTGCGCGTGGATTGCAGCGAACCGCACAACGCGCAGCTCCTGGCGAGCGAGGACTACCCCGAGGATGCGGAGTTCCCCGGGCGCGACCAGCTCGGCCTCCGCGCCGAGGCCGCCTGCGCGACCGCCTCGGCCGACGTGAATCCGGACGTCGTCACCGAGGAGCTCCAGGTGACCCTCCTCCGCGCCACGCCGACGGAGAAGACCTGGGCGGACGGCGACCGTCGGGTCGACTGCTTCGCGGTGATCGGGAACAGCGGCACTGTGAGCCAGAGCCTGCTCAACCCCTGACGCAGCGCGTAGATGCACGAAGGGGAGGAACCGGTGGTTCCTCCCCTTCGCGCTTGCGTGATCCTCGCGGCTACCGCGCGGCGTGTACCAGCAGTCCGCCCACGTCGAGGCCGACGTCGCCGGCCGCGTCAGGGTCCGGTTCCTGCCGGTCGACGACGACGGTGTCGCCGTCGACGATCTCGCCGGCGAGGATGCCCTTCGCCAGCCGGTCGCCGATCTCGCGCTGGACGAGCCGGCGCAGCGGACGGGCGCCGTACGCCGGGTCGAATCCGGTGAGCGCAAGCCATTCGCTGGCCGCGGCGCTGACGTCCAGCTCGAGCCGGCGGTCGTGCAGCCTCTCACCGAGCGACTTGACCTGCAGCTCCACGATCCGGGAGAGCTCGTCGAGGCTCAACGGATCGAAGATCACCACGTCGTCGAGCCGGTTGAGGAACTCCGGCCGGAAGTTCGCGTTCACGGCGGACATCACGGCGGAGCGCTTCGCGGCGTCGTCGAGCGAGGGGTCCACGAGGAACTGCGACCCGAGGTTCGACGTCAGCACGAGGATGACGTTGCGGAAGTCCACGGTGCGGCCCTGGCCGTCCGTGAGGCGCCCGTCGTCCAGCACCTGCAGGAGCAGGTCGAACACTTCCGGGTGCGCCTTCTCCACCTCGTCGAGCAGCACCACGCTGTAGGGGCGGCGCCGCACGGCCTCGGTGAGCTGGCCGCCCTCCTCGTAGCCCACGTATCCCGGAGGGGCACCCACGAGGCGCGCGACCGAATGCTTCTCCGAGTACTCGGACATGTCTATCCGGATCATCGCGCGCTCGTCGTCGAACAGGAAGTCGGCGAGCGCCTTGGCGAGCTCCGTCTTGCCCACGCCGGTGGGTCCGAGGAACAGGAAGGAACCCGTCGGGCGGTTCGGGTCCGACACGCCGGCCCGGGCGCGCCGGACGGCGTCGGACACCGCGGACACCGCCCGCTGCTGGCCGATCAGCCGCGCGCCGATGACCTCCTCCATATGGAGGAGCTTCTCACTCTCGCCCTGGAGCATCCGTCCGGCCGGGATACCCGTCCAGGCGGAGATGACCTCCGCGATGTCATTCGCGGTGACCTCCTCGGCGACCATCAGCTCGGGAGAGTTCACGGTCTGCTCCTCGGCGGCCTGCGCCTCGCGGAGCTCGCGCTCCACCTGCGGAATCTGGCCGTAGAGGATGCGGGACGCCGTCTCGAGGTCCCCCTCGCGCTGGGCCCGGTCGGCCTGCGAGCGCAGCTCGTCGAGGGATGCCTTCAGGTCGCCGACGCGGTTGAGGCCCGCCTTCTCGGCCTCCCACCGTGCGTTCAGCCCGTCGAGCTCCTCCTGGCGGTCGGCCATCTCGGCGCGCAGGGTCTGCAGCCGCTCGAGGGACGCCTCGTCCTTCTCGCGGGAGAGCGCCATCTCCTCCATGCGCATCCGCTCGAGGGACCGGCGCAGCTCGTCGATCTCCACGGGCGCGGAATCGATCTCCATCCGCAGGCGCGACGCGGCCTCGTCCACGAGGTCGATGGCCTTGTCGGGCAGCTGACGGCCAGGGATGTACCGGTGGGACAGCGTGGCAGCGGCGACGAGCGCCGAGTCGGCGATCGATACCTTGTGGTGCGCCTCGTAGCGCTCCTTCAGGCCGCGCAGGATGCCGATCGTGTCCGGCACGGAGGGCTCCCCCACGTAGACCTGCTGGAACCTGCGCTCCAGGGCCGGATCCTTCTCGACGTTCTCGCGGTACTCGTCCAGCGTCGTCGCGCCGATGAGCCGGAGCTCGCCGCGCGCGAGCATCGGCTTGAGCATGTTGCCGGCATCCATCGAGCCCTCGGAGGCGCCCGCGCCCACGACCGTGTGGAGCTCGTCGATGAACGTGACGACCTGCCCGTTGGAGCCCTTGATCTCCTCGAGCACCGCCTTCAGCCGCTCCTCGAACTCGCCGCGGTACTTGGCGCCGGCGATCATGGACCCGAGGTCGAGGCTGATCAGCGTCTTGCCGCGGAGCGACTCGGGGACGTCCCCGGCGACCATGCGCTGGGCCAGGCCCTCGACGACGGCGGTCTTGCCCACGCCGGGCTCGCCGATCAGGACCGGGTTGTTCTTCGTGCGGCGACTGAGCACCTGCACCACGCGGCGGATCTCGGCATCGCGCCCGATGACGGGATCGAGCTTGCCGCTGCGGGCCACCTCGGTGAGGTCCACGCCAAACTTCTCGAGCGCCTGGAAGGTGTTCTCCGGATCGGGAGTGGTCACCCGCCGGTCTCCACGCACCCCGGGCAGTGCGGAGGCGAGGGCTTCGCGCGTGAGGCCCAGGGAGCGCAGGATGGTGCCGGCGGCACCGCTGTCGGCTGCGAGGGCCAGCAGGAGGTGCTCGGTGGAGACGAACTGGTCACCGAGGGTCTCCGCTTCCTGCTTCGCCGCGTTGATCACCTGGAGGGCGCCACGGGAGAACTGGGGCTGTGCGACGGAGGAGCCCGACGACGACGGCAGCGCCTTGATCGCGGAGCTCGCCTGCACGCTCACGCTGTCGGGGTCCGCGCCCGCTGCCTTGAGGAGCGCGACGGCGATCCCGTCGCGCTGGTCCAGGAGCGCCTTGAGGAAGTGCGGCGCCTCGATCTGGGCGTTGCCCGCCGTGGATGCGTTCATGGCAGCGGCTGAAAGCACCTCACGGCTCTTGGTGGTGAAGTTGGTGTCCACGCGCGGTTCCTTTCTGGTCCGAGGAGGGGAAGTCCCTGTGGCGTTCACATTGAGTGTACTTGACTCAACTTTGGCTGTGGGCAAGATATTCCCCGGCCCGCCGGCACAGCCCACGGGCGCACTTCGTGCACGCGAGCGACGGGCACACGCCGCTCCCCTCGGATGGTTGCGCGGCTCGGTCATAATGACCGTATGGGGAAACTCCGCCGCGCCACGACCGTCCTGACCACCGCCGTCCTCGCGGTGAGCCTCGCGGCATGCACCGACGATCGCCCGACGGCGGAGGACGCGGCCGGGACCCTGGCGGAGGGACTGGCCCGGCTCGACGTCGGGCAGTCCGCCTTCACGTCGGCGGAACCGGCCGAGGTGACAGCTCAACTCGCCACCATCACCGAGGGCCTTGCGCCGGACATGCCGCAGGTCAGCGTCGCGGACGTCGAGGAGACCGGGGAGGACAGCGCCACGGCGACCCTCGACTACGTGTGGGACCTCGACGAGACCGACTCCGACTGGACCTACAGCACGACCGCGGAGCTCACGCGTGTCGAGGACGTGTGGCAGACCGCGTGGGAGCCGGACGTGGTCGTCCCGGACCTCCTGCCGAACGAGAAGCTCACCCTCACACGTGTACCCGGAGACCGCGGGGACATCACCGGCGCGGGCGGAGAGGTCCTCGTCACCGAACGGCCGGTGATCCGCGTGGGCATCGACAAGACGCTTGTCCCCGAGGCGCAGCAGGCTGCCTCGGCCCGCGCGCTCGCGGCGCTGCTCGACCTGGATCCGGCCGCCTACGAGGAGCAGGTCACGACGGCCGGTGCGGACGCGTTCGTGGTGGCCCTCGTGCTGCGGGACGACGCCACCCGGACGGTGACGGACGCGCAGATCGATGCCGTCCCGGGAGCACTGCGACAGGCGGACACCCTCGAACTCGGCCCGACCCGCACCTTCGCCCGGGAACTCCTCGGGAGTGTAGGCGAAGCGACGGAAGAGCTCGTGGCGCAGTCCGACGGCGCCGTCCGGGCCGGAGACGTCACAGGGCTCGGGGGGCTCCAGCTGCAGCACAATGCCCAGCTCGGCGGCACGCCCGGCCTCCAGGTCTACGCCGTGCCGGTGGATGCCCCGGACAAGCCCACCCGGCAGCTCTTCGCCACCCCCGCGGTGGACGGCACGGACCTCGCCACCACGATCGATGCCCGGCTGCAGGGCCTCGGCGAGAAGGTGCTCGCGGACGAGCCCTCGGCGTCGTCCATCGTGGCGATCCGCCCCAGCACGGGGGAGATCCTCGCCGCAGCCAACGGTCCCGGCAGCGAGGGCCTGCAGACGGCGCTCCTGGGCCAGTACCCGCCCGGGTCCACGTTCAAGATCGCCACGAGCCTCGCACTCCTGAGGAAAGGCTTCACGCCGCAGACTCCCACGGAGTGCACCGACGAGGTGACCGTGGACGGCCGGAAATTCAACAACGCGAGCACGTATCCCGCACAGTTCCTCGGCACGATCCCCCTCCTGGAGACCTTCGCACAGTCCTGCAACACCGGATTCATCTCGACGCGGGATGAGATCACGCAGGCCGACCTCGCGAGCGCGGCCGCCGACCTCGGTATCGGGGTCGAGTCGGCCATCGGAACCCCGGCGTTCTTCGGCTCCGTGCCGACCGAGGCGGAGGGCACGGCACACGCCGCCGCGATGATCGGCCAGGGCGAAGTGCTCGTCTCACCCCTCTCACTGGCCACCATGGCCGCCTCCGTCGGCGCCGGATCGCGGGTCACGCCGACACTCCTGGCCCCGGGCGAGTCCGCCGAACTCGATCCGGGTTCGGAGAGCGCTGCGGCCACCGACGCGCCGTCAAACGAGGCGACGGCGTCGGCGTCCGCCGGGGAGGATGCCGAAGCGCCGTCCGAGGCTCCGCCGAGCGCATTCACCGCCGGGGAATCCGCGACCCTGAAGACGCTCATGGCCGCCGTCGTCGGGCAGGGCGGCGCCCAGCTCCTGCAGGACGTGCCGGGCGAGCCCGTCCTGGCCAAGACCGGTACCGCCGAATTCGGCAGCGAGACTCCCCCTCGGACGCACGCATGGGTCGTCGCGCTCCAGGGCGACCTCGCCGTCGCGGTCTTCGTCGAGGAAGGCGAGCTGGGTTCCACCTCCGGCGGGCCCCTCATGCAGGCCTTCCTGACGGGTGCCGCTTCGTAGACGTCCAGCGCCCGCCGGCCAGTCCGCGGGTCCACTTCGAATGACATGGGGGGTCAGGTCAGCACGCAGTAGCTTGCTCATCCTCCGGCGCGCACTCGCTGCGGCGGAGCAATTCGAAGCCCGTTGAAAGGGTTCCAGTGGATCTCACGTTCATCCCGCTCATCATCGGCGCGGTGGTGCTGCTCGTCGCCATCATCGCCGCCATCGTGCTCGCCCGTATGGCCCTGCACATCGCCAGTCCGGACCAGGCGCTCATCATCTCCTCGAAGGACAGCAAGGGGCAGCCGGATCCCGACAGCCAGCGTGTCGTCTTCGGCCGCATCTTCATCAACCCGTTCTCCCAGCGGGCCTACCCGTTGTCCCTGGCATCGCGCCAGGTCTCGCTCCGCATCGAGGGCATCTCCAAGAACGGCATCAAGCTCCACCTGACGGGTGTCGCCCAGGTCAAGGTGGGCGGCGACGCCGACGCCGTCCGCAAGGCGGCCCAGCGCTTCCTCAACCAGCAGGACGCGATCGACCACTACACGCAGGAGACCCTCTCGGGTTCCCTGCGCTCCATTGTGGGAACCCTGACCGTCGAATCGATCATCCGCGACCGCGCCACCTTCGCCAAGAGCGTGAAGGAGGAGGCCGAGCACTCCATGCACAACCAGGGCCTGGAAATCGACACGTTCCAGATCCAGTCCGTGGACGACGACTCGGGCTACCTGAAGAACCTCGGCCGGCCCGAGGCTGCCCTTGCAGAGCGCAACGCGAAGATCGCCGAAGCCCGCTCGATGCAGGAGTCCGAGCAGGCCCGCGCCCTGTCCGACGAGCAGGTCGCCCTCGCGCAGCAGCAGCTGATCATCCGCCGGGCCGAGCTGAAGGAAGAGGCCGATGCCCGCCAGGCACGCGCCGACGCCGCCGGCCCCCTCGCCCAGGCCGAACAGCAGGAGCAGGTCATCATCCGCGAGCAGCAGGTTGCGCAGCGGCGGGCGGAGCTCCGCGAGCGCGAGCTCGATACCGAGGTGCGCAAGCCGGCCGACGCCGAGAAGTACCGCCTCATCCAGCAGGCCGACGCGAAGCTCGAGGAACGCCGCCGCGCCTCGGAGGCCGCGGAGATCGAGGCCCGCGTCGACCTCGCGCGCCGCAAGCTCGTCGCCGAGGGCGACCGGGTGGCAGCAGAGGCCGACGCCGCCGCGAACACTGCGCGCGGTACTGCCGAGGCGGCGATCAGTGAAGCCAGGGGCCTGGCCGAGGCCGCCGTCATCGCCTCCCGCGGTGACGCCGAGGCCGGGTCGACGGAAGCCCGCGGCAAGGCGGAAGCCGCTGGTATCGCCGCCCAGGCGGAGGCCTACGAGAAGTTCAACCAGGCCGCCATCCTGTCGAAGGTCCTCGAGGTCCTACCGGCGATGGCACGCGAGATCGCCGCACCGATGTCGGCGATCGACACCATGACGGTGGTCTCCAACGACGGCGCCAGCCAGCTCAGCAGGAATGTCTCGAGCGGTGTCCACCAGACGACGCAGCTGGTGAAGGACACCACCGGGCTCGACATCATCGCGCTGCTCGGCGACCTGCTCAAGACTCCGGACAAGGTCGGCCCGAACGGCTCCACCCGGAACGGCACGGGCGGGTCCGCCGCTGTGAACGGATCGAACTAGTCGGTGTGGGGCCGCTGCCGGTCGGTTCCGGCGGCGGCCCTTCAGCGGTAGGTGGGCAGGTAGGTTCCCGATGAGGGGACGATCACCTTGCCCAGGGGCGCGAGCGACACCGGGATGAGTTTGAGGTTGGCGATGCCCAGCGGGATGCCGATGATGCTCGCGAACATCGGGATGGCCGTGAGCACATGGCCGATGGCGATCCAGATGCCCGCGACGAGCAGCCAGATCACGTTGCCGATCGCCGAGAAGCCGCTTGTCGGCCCACTCCGGTTCACCACCGTCTGGCCGAAGGGCCACAGGGCGTAGACGCCGATCCGAAACGAGGCGATGCCGAACGGGATGGTCACGATCAGCAGGCAGCAGATGATGCCCGCCGCGAAGTAGCCGAGGGCGAGCCAGATGCCGCCGAACAAAAGCCAGATGACATTCAGGAGCGTGTTCATCCGCCCATTGTTCACCACAGCGCCGGGCACCGCAGCACCCTTGACGACGAAGGGCTCCCTACCCGCCCGGGTAGGGAGCCCTTTCGTCGTTCCGGTGTGCGGCTTAGCGCGTGCGTCGGTCGTTCGACGCCGGGGCGCTGGCCCTGCGGGAGCCACCGGCGCGGCGTGCGCCTTCGGCCCGCGGAGCCGAGGACGGCGCGTGGCTCCGCTGGCCGCCTGCTGCGGGAGCACCCGCGGCGGGGCGGCGTACGGCGTCGCCGACACGCTGGCCGGACGCCGGACGGCGGCTGCGCGTCGTCGTCTCCGACGCCGTGCGGGGCTCATCCGTGCGACGGCGGGGACCGCCGGACTTGGCGGCAGCACCGGTGTCCGTGCCGAAGCGCGGGGCCTGCGGCTGGTCCTTGCGGCGCTCTGCACGGTTGCCCTGCGGGGCCTGCGGCTCGGCGGAGACGCGTCCGCGTCCACCCCTGCCGCCACGGCCTCCGGCAGCCGGAGCTGCGGCGCCACGGCGGGCGCGCTTGCGCTCGGCGTTCGCACCCGTCGAGGTCCCTTCGCCGCGCGATGCCTCACGCGATGCGAGGAGCGCGGCGCGGGTGCGCGGATCGATCTTGTCGGCCACGTCACCGGTGAGCGACAGGACGAGCGGTGAGGTCGCCTTGACGTTCTCGAATGCGACGTCGACGCCGGCGGCCTTCATGAGCTTCTGCACCTCGGACTTCTGCTCGGGCAGGGTGATCGTGACCACCGTTCCCGAGGAGCCCGCGCGGGCTGTACGGCCTGAGCGGTGCAGGTATGCCTTGTGCTCCGTGGGCGGATCGACGTGGACCACGAGTTCGACGTCGTCCACGTGCACGCCGCGAGCGGCGACATCCGTGGCCACGAGGACGCGGACGTCACCCGTGGAGAACTCGGCGAGGTTCCGGTCGCGGGCGTTCTGCGACAGGTTGCCGTGCAGGTCGACGGCGGGGATGCCGGCGTCGGTGAGCGTCTTGGCGAGCTTGCGTGCGTGGTGCTTGGTCCGCATGAACAGCAGGCGGCGTCCGGTGCCCGAGGCGAGCTGGACGATGAGCTGCTTCTTCTGTGTCTGGTCGCCGATCAGGAGCACGTGGTGCTCCATTGTGGTGACCGCGGCCTGCGGGTCGTCGACCGAGTGGGTGACGGGGTTGGTCATGTAGCGGTTGACCACCTTGTCCACGCCGTTGTCGAGCGTCGCCGAGAACAGCAGGCGCTGACCGTCGGCGGGGGTGGTGTCGAGCAGCTTCTTGACGACAGGCAGGAAGCCGAGGTCGGCCATGTGGTCGGCCTCGTCGAGGATGGTGATCTCCACGGACTCGAGCGTGATGAGCTTCTGGCGCATCAGGTCCTCGAGGCGCCCGGGGCAGGCGATGACGATGTCGACGCCCGCACGCAGGGCCTTCTCCTGGCGCTGCTGGGACACGCCGCCGTAGATCACGGTGGTGTTGAGTCCGAGCTCCCTGGCCAGGGGCTCGACGGTGGCGTTGATCTGGGTCGCGAGCTCCCGGGTCGGTGCGAGGACCAGGGCCAGGGGGCGCCCGGGCTTGCGGCGGTACGCCGCTTCCTGCTCGGCGAGGCGCGCGACCATGGGAAGGGTGAAGGCGAGGGTCTTGCCCGAGCCGGTGCGGCCGCGTCCGAGGACGTCGCGCCCGGCCAGGGAGTCGGGAAGTGACTTGACCTGGATGGGGAATGGTTCGGTGATTCCCTGCGCGGCGAGGTTCTCGACCAGCGCTTTGGGCACACCAAGGGCGGCAAAAGTAGTCATGTAGTTAACACGAACTTTCTTCTCATCTTCCCCGGCACCGGTTGGCGCAGGGGTTCGCCGAAGAAAAGTCAGACAGTGTCCACCGCGCTCACGATCCTCGGAGCTGGATGCGGGACAAAAGAATGCGTTCTATCGACGCAGGCTGCGCGTTCAACTGGCTGGAGTTTTCCGCCGTGCGCAGGCAAGTACTCCCAGTTTACCAGCAGGTCGCCCGGATCCCCGCATCGGCGGCAGGAGCGCGGCGGGCAGATTGCAGGATTCTGGCATGTCCGCAGCAGGCCCGGGCGTGGTTGTATTCTCCCAGGCCCGCGCATCGGAGAGTCGGAGCACGGGGCGGCCCATCGGCTGTCCGTCCCACGGAGGAAGCATGGAGGACGCACTCGAACTGCGGGACCTGACCAAGGTGTACGGGTCCCTGACAGCGCTGGACAGGGTCTCGCTCTCCGTACCGCCGGGCAGCGTCGTGGGCGTGATCGGCCCGAACGGCGCGGGCAAGTCGACGACCATGCGCCTGATCCTCGGCCTGATCAGGCCGAGCGGCGGTACGGCCGTCGTCCTGGGTACCGAGGCCTGGCGGAGCGGACCCTCCCTCCGCAGGCGCGTGGGCTATCTGCCCGGGGACCTCAAGCTCGACGGCGGCGCCACGGGGCGCGATACGCTGCGGTACTTCGGCCTCATCTCCGGTCCCGTCGACGAGCGCTTCCGGAACGAACTCGTCGAACGGCTGGAGTTCGACCCGTCACGCCGTGTGAGGACGCTCTCGAAGGGCAACAAGCAGAAGCTCGGGCTTGTCCAGGCGCTCATGCACCGGCCCGAGCTGCTCGTCCTGGACGAGCCGACGTCCGGCCTCGACCCCCTGATGCAGCGCGAATTCCTCGCCCTCGTGCGCGAAGCGAAAGCAGCCGGCCAGGCCGTCTTCCTCTCGTCCCACGTGATCTCCGAGGTGCAGCACTGCGCGGACCACGTCGCCGTGATCCGACAGGGCCATCTCGTCCGCTCCGCACGCGTGGCCGAACTGCGGGACGAAGCACCCCGCAGCGTCCGGCTCGAGCTGGACGCCCCGCTGACGGCGGGGCAGGCGGAAGCCCTCCGGCAGGCGGGCCTGGCGTTCCGGGCGGCCGATGATCCGCCCGGTCCCCTCCGCCCGGGCGATGCCGTCACGGTCGTGGAGGGCCAGGTGTCAGGTTCCCCCGTCGCGCTACTAGGCGTCCTGTCCCGCCTCGGGCTGGTGGATGTCGTCATCGAGGAACCGGACCTCGAACAGGCGGTCCTCGGGCTGTACGGGCAGGCGGCACCCGTGGCGGAGGGCGGGCATCATGGCCGGTAGTGCACTGCCGGTCGTCCGGCACACATTGCGCCGCTCCCGCGTGGGGATGGCCGGCTGGTCTGTCGGGCTCATCGCGGCGAGTCTGCTCTACCTCCCGATCTATCCGTCGATGGGGGCGACCGGCGACCTCGAGGCCGTCGTCTCGTCCCTGCCGTCGGAACTGGTCACGACCCTCGGCTTCGCCTCGATCTCCACGGGTGCGGGCTATGCCCAGGCGACCCTCTTCGGGTTGCTCGGTTTCGTACTGCTGACCATCGCGGCTGTGGGGTGGGGGGCGGCCGCGATCGGCGGCGAGGAAGAGAGCGGTGCCCTGGAGCTCACCCTGGCGCATGGCGTCACACGCCTCCAGGTCGCTCTCGAAGCGGCCCTCGCGCTGGCTCTGCGCCTCGCCGCCGTCTGCGGCATGCTGCTGGTGACCGTCCTCGTGCTGAACGGTCCCTCCCAGCTCGGGCTGACGCCCAGCCACGTGGCCGCGGGCACGGTCGCGCTGTACCTGCTGAGCCTCCTGAGCGGTCTTGCGGCTGTCGCGGCAGGAGCAGGAACCGGTTCGAGGACCGGGTCCGTGGCGGCGGGGGCGGGCATCGCCGTCCTGGGGTACGCCTTCAATGCCCTCGGCCACCAGGCAGAGGCGACGCGATGGCTCAGGCACTTCTCCCCGTACACCTGGGCGTTCGACCCGGCTCCGCTCGCGAACGGCTTCGGGAACGGTGCCTGGGGCGGCATGGCCGTCATCCTCGGCCTGTGCGGCGTCCTCGTGCTGGTTGCCGCCGTCGGGCTCTCCCGCCGCGACATCCGCTGACGGACAGTCGGCCGGCAACGGCGGCCGGGCCGGTCAGCGGACGACGACGACGTTTCCCTCGGCGTGATGAAGAACCGCGTGGACCGTCGAGCCCAGTCGCACGCCGAGCGTGCTGTGCCCCTTGGCGCCGATGACCACACCGGCTGCGCTGCGGGCGCGCTGCAGGATCAGTCCGGGGATCGAGGGAGCGGTCACGTGTTCCGTCGTGACGGTGATGCCCGGACGTGCCGCCAGCAGGGCGGCCCGCTCCAGGACAGGATCGGGATCAGGGACGGTCTCGATGGGGTGGCGCCGTCGGGACTGCTCGACGTGGAGGAGGTGCATGGACTTGCGCAGGGCCACCGCGAGATCAGCTGCCGTCGCCACTGCGCGGTCGCTCTCGGGAGACCCGTCCACGGGAACCAGGACGGCGTCGGACAGGGGCCGCGCTTCCCGGACCACCACGATGGGACACGCCGCGCTCGACGCGAGGTGGAGGCTGACCGATCCGACCAGCAGCCCGGAGAAGCCACCGAGGCCTCGCGTCCCGGTGACGAGGAGAGATGCTTCGGTGGAGATCCGCGTCATCGCTTCGGCAGGGAATCCGATGACGATGCGCTCGCCGACGTCGAGACCGGGCTCGGAACCTGCCGCGAGCGCGCGTCCTTCCTCTGCCGTCATCTCGGCCTGCCGGCGCAGGCCGCTGTCCTCGACACCTGGCACGGGGCCGAGGTCCCGGGTGAAGAGGGGCCAGGGCCAGCAGTGGGCGACGACGAGCGGCAGGCCTGCCGCTGCCGCGTACCGGGCCGCCCAGAGCACGGCACCTTTCGCACCGTCCGAGCCGTCGTACCCGGCGACCACCGGCTTGCTTCCCGTGCTGGTCGGGTTCACGCCGATACACCCACTGTCTGCTCCAATTCGGGTCGGCGTCCACTCCGACGACGAAACGACGGCGGGGCGGGACGATGGTCTGGTGGATTCCTGGTCCTGGCAAGCAGGAATGCGTACATCTTCATGGTTGCCCGGATGCGAGGGGTACGACAGGGTCGAAAGACCCGCGGTCGAAGGTGACTTTCGGCCCTGCCCGAGGTCTGCCGGGACGGGCCATGATGGTACTCGAGCGGGATGTGCGGATGTCCAGACAGAAGGAAGAGGATGACAGGCGCCATGGTGGACGGGCAGGCGGAGAGATCGACGGTTTTCCTTCTCGACGATCACGAGTTGGTGCGGCGGGGTCTGCGGGAGCTGCTCGAGGGCGAGGGCTTCGTGGTCGTCGGGGAATCGGACTCCGCCGAGGAGGCCACGCGGCGGATCCCCGCCCTGTCCCCGGACGTGTCGATCCTCGACGCCAGGCTCCCCGACGGTACGGGCATCGAGGTGTGCCGCGACGTGCGCTCCATCGATCCCTCGCTGTCATGCGTCATCCTGACCAGCTACGACGACGACCAGGCCGTGCGCGGAGCCGTCCTCGCCGGCGCCTCCGGGTACATCCTGAAGGAGATTCTCGGTTCCGACCTGATCGACAAGCTGCATCGCGCCGCTCGCGGGGCATCCCTCTTCGATGCGGGCCTGAAGGAACGCATTGTTGCCGGCCTCAGTGCTGCCCCGGTGGAGGATCCGCGCCTCGTGGGGCTGACCAGTCAGGAGAAGAAGGTCCTCGCGCTCATCGGAGCCGGCCTGACGAACAGGGACATCGCCGGGGAGCTGTTCCTCGCCGAGAAGACGGTGAAGAACTACGTGTCATCGCTGCTGTCGAAGCTGGGTTTCCAGCGCCGCACGCAGGCCGCCGTCTTCATCAGCAGGCCCTTCAGCTAGTCAGCCCGCCGCCCACCCGGGGGGACATCCAGGGGAACATCGAGGGCGATCTCCGTCCCGCCGCCACGCCGACTGGTGATCGAGAAGCGGCCTTTGCAGAGTTCTGCGCGGCGCTGCATGTTCGCCAGCCCGCTGCTGCGGCCGGTGCGTTCGAACCCGCGGCCGTCGTCGGTGATCCGCAATTCCAGGTGCTCCTGGAGGGCGCGCAGCGTCACGGTGATGCGGCATGCGTCGGCGTGCCGGAGCGCGTTGGACAGCCCTTCGAGCAGCACCGCGCGCACATGGTCCGCTTTCTCACCGTCCAGGGCTCCGTCCAAGGGGCCGGAGAGCTGGATCACCGGCTCGAGGTCATGCCCGTCGAAGGCATCGGCCACCAAAGTGAAGACACTGGACGTGAAGGTGGGTGAAGCCTGCGGGATGGAGCGCAGCGAGTAGATCGTGTCACGCAGCTCCCTGATCGTTGCATCGAGCTCGCGGGTCACCGTCGCGATGCGTTCGAGCGGTTCCGGGTCCGTCGTGTACTTGCGCAGGCTCTGGATGCTCAATCCGGCGGCGAACAACCGCTGGATGACGAGGTCGTGCAGATCCCGTGCGATGCGGTCGCGGTCGCCGAAGACGGCCTCCTGCTCCCGCTGGCGGTGGACCCGCAGCAGTTCGAGGGCGAGTGACACCTGGGAGGTGAAGGCCCGCATCATCCCGTGGTCGACCTCGGAGAAGGACGTTCCTCCCGGGGCGCGGCCGACGACGAGGAAACGCCGGTCCCCCTGATCGGGGAACCTGCTGCACAGTGCGCTGCCGATCATCCCGGCCGGGGCACCCGGGAGGATCCGTGCCACGTCGTCACCGGTCAGCAGGACCGGTTTCGCCGACGCGGTGAGCTCTCGGAGCGCGGAATCATCAGTGCTCCGCCGCCCCAGGAACGCGGCCGCTTCGATGCCTTCCGCAGCTTCACAGATGAGCCCGCGGTGATGGTCGAAGTCCCGGAGCACTACCGCCACGATGCTTTGGGAGGCATGCAGGGCGTTCTGGGCGAGGAGTTCGAGCTCGTTCCGGGCGTCGTCGTGCTGTCCCAATAATTCCTGGACGGCGTCCAGCCCACCCTCGAGCCACCGCGTCCTCCGCGTCGATTCATCGAACAGGCGCGAGTTCTCGATAGCGACGCCGGCCGCGGACGCGAGGGCGACCATCAGTTGCTCGTCGGTGTCCGAGAAGTCCACTTCCCCGTTCTTCTCGGTCAGATACAGGTTTCCGAACACCCTGTCATGGACGCGGATGGGTACACCCAGGAACGATGTCATCTGGGGGTGGTACGCAGGGAACCCGAAAGCGAGCGGGTGCCGTCGCAGGTCGGCCAGCCGGAGCGGCTGCGGCTCGGTGATCAGGAGGCCGAGCACGCCATGGCCCGTGGGCAGTGGTCCGATCCTGCGGATCTCGCCACCGTCGAGTCCGACCGTGATGAAATGGCTGAGCCTCTGGTCCGGTCCGATGACGCCCAACGCCCCGAAACGGGCATCGGCCAGCTGGCATGCCGCGGCAGCGACCCGCTCGAGGACCGCCTCCAGCCCGAGATCCTCCGCGATCGCACCGAAGGCGGCCAGGAGGTTCTGGATACCGGCCGCCGCCATCGGGGACTCCGGTGGAGCCGACAAGAGTTCTTCAGGATGATTGCCCACGCGACTCTCCAGACGGTTGCAGCAGGTGACATTCCCGGCGGGGACAGGGTCCCAGGACCTTAGCAGCCATGCGGCCCCCTCCATAGTCTTGCTGCATCGAAACCGAGAGTAAACGGACGACGATCCTGCCGGGACACAAATGCTGGGACCTGTTGTGGGCAGCGGCTTCCGGGCGCCTCGCTCTATGCGTCCACGGCGAACGGAAATCGCCGATGCAGGCCCTCGACAAATGACGGGGAGGGCGTCCGACGACGCAACGTCCGATCCCCGCCGTAATCGAGCCTTAAGACCCTAGGGGGCAGCACCTCCTGGACGGATCATTGGATACGGGCCCGTGGGGAAAGGACGTGCCGCCGCATGCGGTCGGCCGAACCGTGGGCCGGCGCCACTCCAGGCGCAGGCGAGCAGAGGACGTCACCGTGAGCACCGACCAGACCCCGTCCACCCTTCCTGCTGTTCCCCATGCGGCGCCGCCCGCGGGCAGGGAACATCCGAACCATGGAAACGAAACGGACCCGAAGATCCTTCTCCAGCGACGAGGCGAACGCCGCCGGGAGACAGAGCGAAAACTCGCGCTTCACATCCAGCAGTATCGGGAGACCCACCCTCTCGCCCACACGGAGTGATCCCAGCGGGAGCAGTCCGTGCCGTTCGATGGACGGCGCTCGTGCCTGAACGATCAGCGGACGGGAGTCCGCTCCGGCTCCTGGAGCTTTCCGTCGAACGGTGGCACGGGCCCGGGATCAGGGACGATCAGGGTCGGGCATGGTGGGTGCAGCAGCAGCGTGTGGGTGACCGAGCCCAGATACATACCCGTCCGGGCTCCCCTCCCGTGGCGTCCGATCACCAGGAGGTCCGCGCCCGCGCCGTGATGCGCGAGCGCCTGTGCGGCGTCGTGCACCTCGTCGAGGACCTGGCGCACCCCGAGGTGAGGGTAGCGCGCGCGCACGTCGAGCAGCAGTGCCGACGAACCCTCCTGCATCACCTGGGCCTGCTGCACGCCCGATCCGTGAACGGGCGCCGAGACGACCGTCAGGGTGGTACCCATCGCGTGAGCCTCATCGGCTGCCCGGAGCAGGGCGATGCCGGCCAGCGAGGATCCGTCGACGCCGACGACCACTCCCCCGGTGGTCGCGTCCGTGGTCCCTTCGATGGTCGCGTCGATGGTCCGCTCGGCGTCGGGCACCCTCCCGTAATCGGAAGGTACGACGACGACGGGCACACGTGATCCGAGGGCGACCTGCAGGGACACCGAGCCCCGGAACTCACCGCTGACCGCGTCCATCCGGTCCGAGCCCAGGATGAGCAGCGGTGACTCGGCGGCGAGTCCCAGCAGCGCCTCCACGACATCACCGCAGTGGAGGTATGTCCCGACGTGCAGCGCGGGAAAGTCGGCAGAGATGCGGTTCGCTTCCGCCCGGAGCACCTCACGGCCGCCGACGACGACGTCTCCGTACGGGCTGCCCGGCGGCATCAGGGCGGGATCCGGCACGGCATGGACGAGGGTCAGGGGAACACCGAGCGACTCCGCGCGGCGTGCAGCCCACAGGACGGCCGGCCCGCCCGTCGCAGTGTCGCGGACCGCCACCACGATAGGCCGGTTCCGCTTGTCCGACCGGGGGGCAGTTACCGGACCGTCCCACGAAGCCGTCACGACAGGCCCTCCTGGTCGTCGTCGCAGAACGGCGGGAGAGCCTTCATCCGTGTCCTTCCCCAGACTGATACGCGGCGTCCCAGCTCGAGCCCGCTTCATCGGGCCGCCCGTGCAAGCAACCACCTCCAACCATTCCAGACACTGTGCCTGCTGATCAGGGCCTTTCGGCCCTGAAAACCAGGCACGGCACTCCGTAGCGTTTACGACAGGGTGCACCCGATGGTGCACATCCATGGCGTGGGGGGCCTCTTAGCGGCGCAGTGCTTCTTCATGAACATCAGGGCGCACCGCTCCACCGGTCGACGCCGTGGATTCGTCCGCGTCCATCGCCCGTCGTCGGGCCTTCAGGAACGTGATGTCCTCCGGCGAGAACCAGTGCTCCCCGTGCTCGTCGACGCGCAACTCCTCGCCCGCTCCGGTGACACGGTTGGCCATGGTCCGTGGGAGGACGATAGACCCTGGGTTCTGCAGGAGCCACTGCCGCACTGTCGGGTCGAGTCGGTCCCAGATAATGCTGATACTGGTCATGATGAAAGCTCCTCAATCGTCGGTGATCCGCGGAGCTGCCGTAAAAGCCGACGGCGAATCGGTCCCCATTCCACGGGGCACTTCGGATTTGCACTAGGGCCATAAGTCCCTTCCGGCTGACAAATCTGTCTGGACGGGCATGATTCCGCCGGTCCCGTTGCCTGGTCATATGCAGGCCCCGTCCGCCTGGCGTCCTCGCCTCTTCGGAGTTCTTCTGCGAGGGTGGGACAACAGCCCGGTCCCTGCCAGGAGGAATCCATGACCCTGTCCCCAGCGGCACTTCTCGAGGATGCCCGGTCGCTCACCGGAGACATCGCTGATCTCCGGCACCGCCTGCACCGTGAGCCGGAACTGGGCCTGCACCTGCCGCGTACCCAGGAGAAGGTGCTCGCAGCCCTCGACGGACTCCCCTACGAGGTGACCCTGGGCACGGACACGACGTCGGTAACCGCCGTCCTGCGTGGTGGAGCGTCCAGCACGGAGGGCAGCGCACCCGTGGTGCTCCTGCGCGGGGACATGGATGCGCTCCCGGTGCAGGAAACGACCGGAGTCCCGTACACCTCCCAGGTCGACGGCGTCATGCACGCCTGCGGCCACGACCTCCACACGGCAATGCTCGCGGGTGCCGCTACGCTGCTCGCCGAGCGCCGCACGGAACTGCCGGGCGACGTCGTCCTCATGTTCCAACCCGGCGAAGAGGGCCACGACGGCGCGGGCGTCATGATCCGGGAAGGAGTCCTGGACGCGGCCGGCAGGACGCCGGACGCGGCGTACGGGCTGCACGTGACGTCGTCGCTGATGCCGAACGGCATGTTCACCAGCCGCGGCGGTCCCCTGATGTCGGCGTCGGACGCCCTGATGGTGACAGTGCGTGGGGCCGGTGGGCACGGGTCCTCACCGCACTCCGCGAAGGACCCGGTGACCGTCGCCGCGGAGATCGTCACCCAACTGCAGGTTCTGATCACGCGGCAGTTCAACATGTTCGACCCCGTGGTGCTGTCCGTCGGAGTCCTGAAGGCGGGCACGCAGCGCAACATCATCCCGGAGACGGCGAGGATCGAGGCGACCGTCCGGACCTTCTCGACGGCGAACCGGGACAGGATGACGGAGGTCGCCCCTCGGCTGGTGCGGCACATCGCAGCCGCCCACGGGCTGGATGCCGAGATCGAGTACCTCCACGAATACCCCGTCACCATCACCGACCTCGACGAGACGGCGCATGTCGAGGCCCAGGTCGCCGAACTGCTGGGCGCCGAACGGTACGTCACCATGCCGCAGCCGATGAGCGGGTCGGAGGACTTCTCGCGGATCCTCGACGCGGTGCCCGGCAGCTTCCTCTTCCTCTCGGCGGTACCTCCCGGCGTCGAGCCCGTGACGGCGCCGTTCAACCACTCCCCCTATGCCGTCTTCGACGACAGCGTCCTCACCGACGGTGCTGCGCTCTACGCACAGCTCGCGATCTCCCGGTTGTTCTCCGCGTCCGCGCGGCGGGAAGCGGCGCGCGGTTGACGCGGGTGTACCGGCCCGGATCCTGCCCGCTCGTAGCGGCAGGCAGGATCCTCTCGCGTCGGAGGGCCTGAAGGAGGCTTTCAGCCCTTCGAGTTTCTCGGTCACTTCTCTCAGATGAGCCTTGACACCTCGCTGGGTGCCTGGGCGACCGGTACGAGGCGGGTGAGCTGCGTGACGTGCCTAGGCTCGAGTTCGCCGAGGTGGGAGACGCCGAGGAGTCGCATGGTGCGCTCGATCTCGTCCCGCAGGATCGCGATGGTCTTGTCCACGCCTTCGCGTCCGCCTGCCATGAGTCCGTAGAGGTAGGCCCGGCCGATGAGGGTGAATTTCGCGCCGAGCGCCATGCAGGCGACGATGTCGGCTCCGTTCATGATGCCCGTGTCGACCATGATCGTGGCGTCGGCTCCGACTTCGCGGACGACCTGCGGCAGCAGGTGGAACGGGATGGGTGCGCGGTCGAGCTGGCGGCCGCCGTGGTTGGACAGGATGATCCCGTCGACCCCCATGTCCACGAGGCGCACGGAGTCCTCGACGTTCTGGACACCCTTGATGAGGATCTTGCCGGGCCACAGGTCGCGGATGATGGCGAGATCGTCATAGCTGATCGTCGGGTCCATCGCCGCGTTCAGCAGGTCACCCACCGTGCCACCGGTGTCACTCAGGGACGCGAATTCCAGTTTCGGGGTGGTCAGGAAATCGACCCACCACCACGGCCGCGGGATCGCATTGAGGACGGTTCCGATGGACAGCTGGGGCGGGATCGAGAACCCGTTGCGCTTGTCCCGTAGACGGGCGCCGGCGACGGGGGTGTCGACGGTGAACATGAGCGTGTCGAACCCCGCTTCGCCGGCCCGTTTTACGAGGTCGTAGGAGATCTCCCGCTGCCGCATCACATACAGCTGGAACCAGTTGCGGCCGTTCGGGTTCGCTGCCTTCACGCCCTCGATCGAGGTCGTTCCGAGGGTCGACAGGGTGAAGGGGATGCCGGCGGCAGCCGCAGCGCCCGCGCCGGCGGTCTCACCCTCGGTCTGCATGAGCCGCGTGAACCCGGTGGGTGCGATGCCGAAGGGCAGGGCACTCGGTCCACCGAGGATCTCCACCGAGGTGTCGACGTGCTCGGCAGGGCGGAGGATCGACGGGTGGAACTCGATGTCCTCGAACGCCTGGCGGGCCCGGGCCAGCGACAGCTCGCCTTCGGCGCCCCCATCGGTGTAATCGAAGGCGGCCTTCGGGGTGCGCCGCTTGGCAATCGTCCGCAGGTCCCCGATCGTGAGCGCGGCGTCCAGGCGCCGCTTCTTGCCGTTGAGTTCGATCTTCTTGAACTGCATCAGTTCGAGCATTTCCGCGGGAACCGGAAGTTGGCGCTTGGTCACTGGATGGTCCTTCCAATTGCAGCATTGCGCTGAGGGTGGATCGCCTCGCCCTGCGGTACCCGCCGTCGGGTACCGCAGGGTTGAAACGATTCAAAGTAGTCCCCGCACTCTATCAAGAAAGGCCACCTCCATCTATGCGAACCAGCGGTCGAGCGTATTTACGTGGTTTGCTTTCGCAGTGCACGCCCGAGGCGGGCGGCTGCTTCTTCCAGCTGGGGCTCACTGATGTGGCCGTAAGCGAGGCGCAGGTGGCGGTGGGCATCGGTGCCGGGGCCCGACGGGAAGAACGATCCCCGCTGATACTCGACACCCTCGGCGCTGGCGTCAGCAGCGAGTTGGTCGGTGTCAATTGCTGCGTCCCGCAGGCGGGGCCATAGGAACAGGCCTCCCTGAGGTACGGCGGCGTCGAAGGCGCCCGGCGCTTCACGTTCCAGCCCTGCCACGAGCGTTTCCGCGCGTGACCGGTAGATATTCCGGGCCCGATCGAGTGTTGCATCGAAAAGCCCCGTCTGCGCTGTCAGTAGTTCCCCGACAGCCGCCTGGACGAAGGTGGAACTGTGCGAGTCCTGCCTGCTGCGCAGAGCAACGAAGTCATCTGTCAGCTGCTCCGGCACCACTGCCCAGCCCAGTCGCAGCCCGGGCCCGAGGGTCTTGGTAAAAGTGTTGACGTGGATCACGTGGTCGGAGGCGTTGAATGCTTCCACGCTCTCAGGTGCGGTGGAGTACCACAGCTCGCGGTAGGGGTTGTCGGCCAGGATCATGAAGCCATAGTGCTCGGCAAGCCGTACCAGTTCGATCCGTGCCTCTGCCGGAAGCGTGCCTTGAGTGGGGTTGTGGAAGTCCGGGACTGTGTACAGCGCGGAGGGCCGGGCTCCGTTCCGCAGCCGGTCTGCAAGCTCCTCCACATCCAGCCCGTGGCGACCCACCCGGATGGGCAGGATCCTTGCCGCTGACAATTCCAGTCCCCGGAGGAACAGCGGGAAGATCGGGTTGTCCACGGCCACCAGGTCCCCGCGCTCCACCACGGCCTGGATGGCAAGTGCCAGTCCGTGGAAGCCACCGTTTGTTATCACCACGCGGCTGACCGGGACGCCTTCACGTTCTGCAATCCACTCCCGGAGGGGCGAGATGCCCTCGGTGCGGGAGTACTGGAGGGCTGGGACTCCGGGACGGGCCAGAACCCGCGCCGTGGCAGCGGCGAGCTCGTCTGTAGGGAGCACTCCCGGATCAGGTATTCCACCCAGCATTTCGATCGCATCGGGGCGCTGGTCCCGCAACGTGGCGTCACCGAACCCTTTGGGGGCGCTGAACGCTGTGATCAGGGCAGGCTTTTGGGCGCGTGTCGTCGTGTTAGCCGGGGCGGTCAGGTTCATGGTCATAACGTCGCCTCCGAAAGTGCGGGGATTGTTGTCGTGGGTGTTTCGGATGCCGTGACCCTAGGAATCGCCGCCAGGAGCGCGCGGGTGTAGGCATGTTGGGGCTGCTCGAAGATGCGTTGCACCGGTCCGTCTTCGACCACTTTGCCGTGCTGCAACACAGAAACGGTGTCGGCAATCTGCCTGACCAGTGCCAGGTCATGGGAGACGAACAGATAGGTGAGTCCCCGTTCGCGCTGCAGTCTGGCCAGGAGCTCAAGGATCCCGGCCTGAACGCTTACATCCAGGGCTGACGTCGGTTCGTCGAGCACCACGATGTCGGGGTGCAGCACCAGTGCGCGCGCTATGGCCACGCGCTGACGCTGACCACCGGAGAGGTGCGCAGGCCGGCGTGCGAGGAAGGATTCCGGAAGGCCCACCGCCTCCAGTGCCTCACGCACCTGCGCTGCGCGCCGGGACCTGTTGCCACCGACGCCGAACCGGTCGAGCGGCTCGCCCACGATGCGGCTCACGCGCCACGTGGGGTCCAGGGAGGTGAACGGGTTCTGGTAGACGAGTTGCAGGTGCCTGCGGACGTCCCGGAGTTCGCTGCGGCGGCGGCCCTGTAGAGGATCACCGTTCACCCTGATCTCACCCGCGCTTGGCTGTTCCAGTCCAAGCAGCAGCCGCGCTGCGGTGGTTTTACCGGACCCCGACTCGCCCACCAGGGCGTGCGTGGTTCCTGGGCTCACAGAGAAGGACACGCCATCCAGGGCTAGAACCCGCTTGCCGGCCGTGGTGAAGCTCTTCTCGACGCCCTGCATCTCAATCCGAGGCGGGTTCGCGGTGCTTTCCCTGCGGCGATTGTCCGGGAGGAGCCGCTGGCTTCGGTAGCGGTCCGGGTTGAGGGCAGGGACGTCGGAGTACAGGCTGCGTGCGTACTCCGATCGCGGTGCCTTGAACACTTCCCTTGCTGCTCCGGTTTCCTGAACTGTGCCATCCCTCAGCACGACGAGTGTGTCGGCCCGTTCAGCGGCAATGGCGAGGTCGTGGGTGATCAGCAGCAGGCTGATATCCAGTTCCTGCCGGAGGTCGGCCAGTAGGTCCAGGGTCAGTTTCTGCACGGTGACGTCCAGGGCGGACGTCGGTTCATCCGCCACGATCAACGCGGGCCGCGGGAGCACCGTCAGTCCGATGAGGACGCGTTGGAGCATACCGCCGGACAGCTGGTGCGGGTAGGAGTCATAGACGCGGACAGGGTCTGCCAGGCCCACATCCGCTAGGACGCTCAAAATGTGGGAGCGCCGGGCGTCCGGGTTGGTTTCGCCTAGCAGCGCAGCTGCTTCCTGCGCCTGCGAACCGATGGTGCGGACCGGGTTCAGGGCTGAGCCCGGGTCCTGGGGAATGTAGCCGAGCCGCCGCCCGCGAAGAGGCCGGAATTGCCTTTCGGGCATCCCCAGCAGCTCTCGTCCCTCGAACCAGACGTTGCCTGTCACTTCGGCGTCGTCGGTTCCCAGCAGCTTGAGTATGGACTTGGCGATCGTTGACTTGCCCGAGCCGGATTCGCCGATCAGTGCAAGGCTCTCGCCGCGGGCGATCGAGAACCTGACATCGCGTACAACGTCGTTGGGGCCGTAGGCCACCGACAGGTCCTCCACATCGAGTAGAGGGGCATTCTTCTGTTCCGGCACTTCGACGTCCTTCCATTGGCGTATCACTGTCGTCACTTGACCTTCCGAAGCCAGCGGCTGATCCGATTCACGGCGAGGACGGTGATCACGATGACCAGGGCGGGTGCATACACGAGCCACGGCGCTGTCGGATAGGTCTTGCCTGATGCCACCAGCAGCCCCCAGTCCGACGCCGGCGGCGGATCGCCGTAGCCGAGGAAGGCCAGCGATGCGATAACGAGGATGGAGGTCCCGAATTGCAGTACTGCCAGCACCAGCACGGGGCGGTAGGCATTGGGCAGAATATGCTTCAGCAGCGCGTGCAGCAGGGTCCCTCCTTCGAGGTACGAAGCCTCGACGAACGCTGCGCCACGGATCCTCAGGACTTCGGCACGCATCAGCCTGGCGAACACGGCGACGGCGGATACACCTGTTGCAATCGCAGCGTTGATGGTCTGGAATCCCAGCGAACTCACGATCACCACGGCCAGGAGGAAACCCGGGATAGCCAGGAGTACATCGACGAATCGACCCAGCACGGCATCCACCCAACCGCCGCCGAACCCGCTGGCCAAACCGATCGCGCTGCCCACAACGAGACCGATGAGGACCGCCACCAGCGCACTGCTGACCGACGATGCCGTACCGAACACCACCCGGGAGTAGAGGTCCCGGCCCAGATAGTCGGTTCCGAACCAATGGGCGGAGCTCGGTGCTTCAAGCTTGCCTGCGGTGGCACCTTCGACGGGGCTGAAGGAAGTGAACATGCCTGGCAGCAGCGACCACAACACCATGACCAGGACCACCAGGAAGGACAACACCACAGTGGGCGGGATACCGACGGTGGTCCGGCGGGCGCCCGCTCCTGCCCGGCGGAAAGGCGTTATTGCAAGAGTGCTGGTCATGCGTCCACCACTTCCCGGAGTTCGATGCGCGGATCCACCAGGGGTGAGGCCAGGTCAGCGACCAGATTCACGGCTACGAAGACAATGGCCGAGAGGGACACCACGGCCTGAAGCACCGGCTGATCCTCCCCGGTAACCGCCTTCTGAACGAGCGTGCCAATGCCGTCACGGCCGAAGATCGTCTCGGTGATGACAGCCCCGCCCAGGAGTTCGCCGACGATCAGGGCCACCATGGCCACCGCGGGCAGTGCCGAAGGCTTCGCCAGATGCTGGACGAATAGTCGGGCCTCGGACAGTCCACGAGACCTGGCCACCACCGCGTATTCCTGCCGCGATTCGTGGTCCAGGCTTGCGATGAACACTTCGGCCAATGGCGCGGACACAGGGATTGCCAAGGTAACCGCGGCGAAGACCGTCGCCGCCGCACTGTTCGTATCGATGGTGGTGAAGGCATGGAGGCGGAATGCGAACAGCTCGATCAGGACCAGGCCGATGACGAAGTTGGGCACGGACAGGAACAGGGACGGAACGGAACGCAACAGCGAAGCCCATTTTCCCGGCAGGTAATGTGCGCCATAGGCGATGGCAACAGCGAAAATCACTGCAAGGGCGAGCGCACTGGACGCCAGGGCGAGGGTGGATGGCAGGGCGTCACCGATCAGCTGGGCAACCGGCAGGTTCGACTGCAGGGAGAAACCGAGATCCCCTGACAGAAACCGGCCCAATGACAGAACAAGCTGCACCACCACAGGCTTGTCCAGCCCGTAGAAGGCTACGATCCGCTGGATCTCTTCCTCGCTGAGGCCGCGCTGGGGGTCCCGGAGAGAGTTGGTGATCGAGTCCCCGGGAAGCACGCTGATCACGAGGAAGGTGAGCACGTACGCCAGCAGGACCACCACGACGGCCTGCCCTGCGCGGGTGAGGACAAACCGCTGGTATTGGTTCTTCAACCGCCACTCCCCCGTTCCGCCCTCACGGACATTCTGGCGGCCGTCATTCCGCTATCCAGGCGGTGTAGAAGTTGGCGTAGGCCAGGCCGTTGTAGCTCACACCCTGGACCTTGGGCGAGATGAGGTAGAGACGCTGCACCAGCTGGTTCAGTGGGATGAAGTAGCCCTGTTCCAGAACATATTGCTGGAGTTCCCCCGCAGTCTTTTCCCGGGACTCACGGTCGGAAGCGCTGGCGATGGCGGTGGAGAGGTCGTTGAGCTTCTGGTCGCTGGTGCCAAGGTTGAACCAGTTCTCGCCGTTGTTCTGGCTGGTCAGGACCCCTGCGATCGTGCCAACATCGACGAAGCTTCTGGAGGTCTGGAACAGCGGCGGGCGGCTGGCCTGGATGGCCGAGTAGCCTGCCACGTCCACCACCTTCAGATCGACCTTGATGCCGATACGCTTCAGTTGCTGGGCGATGAGTTCGTCCTCGGCAGCGGTGGACGGTACATAGGGGTTCGGGGACAAGGTGAACTCGAGGGTTTTTCCGTCCTTCACACGGTAGCCGTCCGCACCTGCCTTCCAGCCGGCGTCGTCAAGCAGCTTCTGTGCGCGGTCGGGGTCATAGGCAAAGAAGCTGCTGTAGTCACCGGCTTCGGGGACATTGCCCTGAATGAAGGTCGTCGCCGCGTCCCAGTCGCTGGTGTAAACCGTGTTGCGGATTTCCTCGCGGTCGATGCCATGCTGGATCGCCTGCCGGACAGGCAGTTCGTTCGTGGGAAAGGATTCGGTGTTGACCTGGAAGCCGTCGACGAACCCGAGATAGCGGGGCGTGCCGACGGTGAAGCCCTGGGACTTCAGGGATTCAATTTCTTGGGGCTCGACGTTATAGGCAACCTCGGCCTGGCCGGACGCGACGGTCGATGTTCGGACAGAGGTGTCCTTGATGACTTTGTAGGTGATGGTGTCCAGGTGGGCCGGGCCGGTGTGGCCGAGGGCGGCCGGCCCCCAGTTATAGTCCTGGCGCTTCTCCAGCACGTAACTGTCCCCCTGTTTCCAGGACTTGACCTTGAAGGGGCCGCTGCCGATCTCCTGGCTGAGGTCTGCCTGCGCTTCGACCGGGAGGGCCAGTGTCTTGGGTGAGAGCAGGATGCAGCCGTGGTACCCAAGGGTGGCGATGAAGCCCAACGCGGGCGAGGAGAAGGACACCCGGACGGTGCTGTCATCTGACGCCACGGCACCGACGAAGTTGCTGGAGGGGAAGAGCCCTACCTTGCTGACGCCGCGGGCCGGGTCCCCTTTGGCCCATGCGTTGAGGTTCGCCACCACAGCGGCCGCGTCCAGCGGGGTACCGTCCGAGAACGTCACACCCTTCTTCAGGTGAAGCACGAACTCCCGGGCGCCGTTGAGTTCCTCCCAGCTTTCGGCGATCCACGGGCTCAGTGCGCCCTTCTCGTCGACGTAGACCAGCTTGTCGGTGATTTGTCCCCAAAGATTGCCCTCATAGCTGGAGATCGAGGTTTTACTGGAAACCCAGCCGGTGTCGTAGCCCTGGATCAGGAAGGTGATGTTGCCGCCATCAACGGGCGTTCCGGACTTGTTCGAGGTGGAAGTCGCGCCGCCGCCGCCGCAGGCAGTCAGCAGGCCAGAAAGGATGATGGCGATGCCGCCGGCGAGGAAGGCACGTCGCCGTGGTTTCGGTGGATACATGGAAATTCTCCTTGGAAGAAATGAGGGGATGCTGTGGCTGAAGGGGGCGCTGCCCTGGGCGGCTAGAAGGCCTTACCGGGATTCAGCAGTTGATTGGGGTCGAGGGAGGCTTTGATGGCCCTCTGGGCCTGCAGGCTCCGTGAGGAAAGCTCCAGTGCCGCCCAATCGCGTTTGATGGTGCCTACTCCGTGCTCGCCGGTCACCGTCCCGCCAAGCGCGAGGGCGATGCGGACCAGTTCTGTGGCGGCATCACGCAGGGAAGCCGGGGGGTGGGCGGGGTCTCCGCCAGAACCGATCTCCTGGGTGAGGAGTGGGTGGAGGTTACCGTCGCCGGCATGCGAAACGGCCGATACTTCGACACCGAAGCGCTCCTCCAGCGAAGGGAAGGCTTCGTAGACCTTCAGTAGCTGCGATTTCGGTACAGCAATGTCCTCACCGATGAACCAGTGCCCGTGCGGCAACCCACGGCCATGCCTGCGCAGTTCCCAGAACCGGATGGCCTCCGCTTCTGTCTCTGTTGTGACGCGAGCTCCCGCTAGAGCCAGGGCCGAGCTGAGATCAGCAGCCTGCTCGTCGATACCGTAACCATCGATCTCTATCAGGATCAGCGCCGCGCCGCGCTGGCGCAGCGCGGTTCCGGAATGTTCGTCGATGTTCGCCAGGCTGGGTGTGTCGAAAAACTCGACGGCGGCCGGCCGAACGGGTGACAAGGTGATGGCCGCCAGGCCTTCCGCGCCTTCAGCGGTGCTGTCGAAGAACGCGGTGAGTGTCTTGCGTGCCACCGGGATAGGGTGCAGCCGAAGGGTGGCCCCCACCACGATTCCAAGCACGCCCTCGGAACCAACGAACAACGAAGTCAGGTCAAGGCCCGTCACGCCCTTGATAGAGCGATGACCGACGCTGATGAGGCTGCCGTCGGCCAGCACCACGTCGAGTGCAAGAACCGACTCCCGGGTGACGCCGTATTTGGCGCAACGCAATCCGCCCGCATTAGTGGCGATATTCCCGCCGATTGATGAGATTTCAAAGCTCGCCGGGTCTGGCGCGTAGAACAGGCCGTAAGGCTCGAGGTGCGAATTGAGTTCCGCATTGATGACGCCGGGCTCGACCACCGCGACACCGTCCAGCGGCGAGACTTCGATAATGCGGTTCAACCGCTCGGTTGAAACGACAAGCTGGCTTCCAGCGGCAGTTGCACCGCCGGACAGGCCGGACCCGGCACCACGAGGCACCACCGAAACACCACTCCTGGCCGCGGCACGCACAACAGCCTGCACTTCTTGCACCGTGGCAGGGAAGGCAACGGTGGGACCGGGTTGGTCGAGGCGGCCCTCCCGTGTCACAGCGTGGACCGCCGTCGCCGCATCATGGCCGTAAGGAATTGTGGCGGCCGATGCCGACCAAACCTCGATCTCGGGGTGCCGGGCCGCCAGGTCAGCCACGAGTAAGTGGCTGGTCTGCGCGGTTGCTCCAAGTTCTACTGTCACTTTGGGTCACTTTCTTCGTCAGGCGCGAGTTCGGGAACTCACTGCTTGTGAAGAGTATTTGCTCCAGAAATGCCGATACCAAGTCTGATGACCACGAGCCACATAAAGGTTAATCGAAGGTAACGGGACTTCCCGGTTCATCACGAGAGGTCATAAAAAGAAATGTCGGCCTGGGTGAAGATATTCGGTGCAATCGGACAGAGATCTTCTGCCTGGACCGCCGATTTCCCACGGGCGTGGCGCCTGCAGGGCATCGTTATTGCCCTGCATTACGCCCTGTTGCGCCAACTTACGCCGGGTTCCAGATGGTGAAGGAATAGGGATGTTATTTGGCCCGGGATTTCCGCTGCGCCTACAGTGACTGGTCAAGACAATTGGCAGTTCGCACACTGCCACGACGTAAGGCATCAGCGTGACTCATGTATCGCCCGCTCAGCAGCAGAGCGCCGGGGTAGCCGCTCCGTTCGGAGACGGATCGACCCCCGTCTGGTTGCAAACCAGCTGGGACCACCGCTGGGCAGCAGATCTGCGCGGGCAGATGGACGCCGAGCTGGGGCCCCGCTACAGAGCATTTGTCGAGCAGTGCCACCGGAGGCCGCTGCCGCCCAGGACCGAGGACATCGCGACAGTGTGGGTGGCTGTGATCGGCGACCGACCAGCCGCAACTGCCGCCCTGCTGCGAACCCCGGATTACTGGGAAGTCAAACGCGTCTACGTCTCACCCGACTTCCGGCGAAGGGCTCTCGCTCAGCAGGCACTGGCTAACGTCGAGGAAGTCGCTCGCTCCCTCGGCGCGCAGGAGCTGGTCCTGCAGACCGGGATCCTGCAGCCGGAAGCCATAGCGCTCTACTCGCGCCAGGGCTGGAATCGCATTTGTGCGTTCGGTCCCTACGCGGGCGACGATGTCAGCGTCTGCTTCCGAAAAGGGCTCGACGAGCAGGGCGTGAGGGCTGAACGCTCAGCATAGGGATGGCCGGCGCCGAACTCCGCGCTGACCGAGCTTCCCAGGGGAATGCGCCGTCAGTCGTGCGCTGCCTGCCAAGGCGCTGCCCTGGACCGTGAAAGGTCCGGGGCAGCGGCCACGACGCCGGGACGGGACCCGGCAAAAGTCATGCAGTCCTTTCCAGCACTGCTGCCCGGGACTGCACTCCGACGTAGGCGCCCTTGAAGAACAGCAGGGGTTCGGCGTCAAGCCGCGCGCTCAGGGACCGGACGCTGCCCACCACAATGGTGTGGTCGCCGCCGTCGTACTCCTGGTGCAGTTCACAGTCCACCCAGGCGAGTGCCTCATCCAGGACCGGGTTGCCCAGCGGGGACGTGGTGTAGTCGACGCCGGCGAACTTGTCCGTGCCGGAGCGTGCGAACTGGCCGGCCAGGTGCTGGTGCTCTGCCGACAGGATGTTCACGGTGAAGCGTCCGGCTGCACGCAGCAGAGGCCAGGTGCTGGAGGAACGGGCCGGACTGAAGGTGACCAGCGCCGGGTTGAGCGAGAGGGAAGCGAAGGACTGGCAGGTGAACCCAGCCGGACCCGTGGGCGTCGCCGCTGTGATCACCGTCAGCCCAGTGGCGAAGTGTCCCAGCACATGCCGAAGGCGCTGTGGGTTGAGGTCCGAGATGTCCGTCATGATGGGTCCTTTCGTAGCGTATGAATTCAATCAATCACCGTTTGTGCTCGCACCCAAGAGCCGGGGAAGCGAGCTGTCGTACGGAGAAACACGGGGTCATCGCCCGTCGTATTGTGTAGTGAACAGGCCTGAAACAGGGGCGTGCTGCTGGACGTGGGTCAGGCGCTGAGAGCCACGATGCTCCTGGAAGCCCGATGTGTCTTCTCCAGCGCAGCGGCCAGGTCCTCCTGCAGGTCTGCCAGGTCCTCGACGCCGACGGACAGCCGGACCAGGTCGGTGGGCACGGCCAGCGGGGTCCCGCGTACCGAGGCGTGGGTCATCTCGGAGCAGTAGCAGACCAGTGATTCCACCCCGCCCAGGCTCACGGAGAGCGCGAACAGCCGGGTCGATTCGGCGAATGCCCGTGCGGCGGCCTCTCCGGCGCTGAAGCGCAGCGAGACGATCCCCCCGAAGCCTGACATCTGCCGCGCCGCCAAAGCATGGCCCGGGTGCTCGGGCAGGCCGGGGTAGAGCACTTCCGCGACGCCGGGCTGGTCCCGAAGCCATTCGGCGAGGGCCTGGGCATTGGAGGTGTGCCGCTCCATGCGCAGGCCGAGGGTCTTCAGGCCGCGGGCGGCCAGGAAGCAGTCCTGCGGCCCGGCGACCGCGCCGCCGGCGAACTGCTGGTATCCGATGGTCTCGGCCAGCGCCGTGCCGCGGAAGGAACGGTCCGCCACGACCACGGCCCCGCCGAGCACGTCCGAGTGCCCGCCGATGTACTTGGTGGTGGAGTGCACCACCACGTCCGCGCCGAGGCCCAGCGGCCGCTGCAGGTAGGGCGAGGCGAACGTGTTGTCCACCACGAGCAGGGCTCCGGCGTCGTGTGCCAGCGTCGCCCAGCCGACCAGGTCCGCGATGCCCAGCAGCGGGTTCGACGGCGTCTCCACCCACAGCAGTGCGGTGGAGCCCGGCCGGACTGCGGCGGCCACCGCCGCCAGGTCGGTGATGTCCACGGCCGTGTTCGACACGCCCCACGGGCCCAGTAGCCCGTTGATCAGCCGGTTGGTACCGCCGTAGCCGTCCCCGCCGAGGACGATGTGATCGCCCGGGCGCAGCAGTGCCCGCAGCAGCGCATCCTCGGCCGCCAGCCCGGAGGCGAAAGCGAAGGCCGCCGCCCCGTGCTCAAGGGCGGCCAACTGGGCTTCGAACCCGTTACGGGTCGGGTTGGAGCCCCGGCTGTATTCGTGCCCGGCGCGCAGCACGTTGATCCCGTCCTGCACGAAGGTGGAGGTCTGGTAGATCGGCGGGATCACCGCACCGGTGAACGGATCAGGCTCCTGCCCGGCGTGGACGGCTGTCGTGTTGAAACCCGAGTACTTCGTCATCTCAGACCCCTGTTCCTGCGTGGACGACGACGGCACCTGCCGCCGGAGAAGTGGCTGTGAGGTCCGCGGTGCCCACCAGCGGGGCCAGTGCCAGGTCCAGATCCGCGACGAGGTCCGCCGCGGTTTCCAGGCCCACGGAGAGCCGGATGGTGGTCTCCGCGATCCCGGCGGCGGCGCGCTGTTCGGGGGTGAGCCGACAGTGCGTCATCGCCGCCGGGTGTGCGACCAGGGACCGGGTGTCCCCCACATTGGCGACGAGCTTGAACAGCCGGAGCCGGTCGATGAAGGCCCCCACCTGCCCTGGCTCGGCGGCCAGGTCGAAGGAGAACACGCTGCCGGCCCCTTGCGGGAAGTCGCGGGCCGCGAGTCCGGCCTGCGGGTGGCCCGGAACGGAGGGGTGGTGCACCGCGGCGACGGCCGGGTGGCCCGCCAGGAACCGGATGACCTCCCCGGTGTTCTGGGCGTGCCGGGCGACCCGGATGTCGAGGGTCTCCAGCCCCTGCAGGATCTGCGCGGCACTGCCCGGTGCCAGCGAGGGGCCCAGGTCGTGCAGGTACTTGCTGCGCGCGAGGGCCAGGTACGCGCCGTGGCCGTGGCGTTCCCACAGGATCTCCCCGCCGTAGCGGCGCTTGGGCCGGGTGAGCTGCGGCCACCGGTCCGGGTAGGCGGAGAAATCGAAGCGCCCGCCGTCCACCACGGCACCTGCGAGGGTGCTCCCGTGCCCGCCGAGGAACTTCGTGGCCGAATACACCACGATGTCGGCCCCGTGATCCAGGGGCCGGAACAGGGCCGGGGTCGCCAAAGTGTTGTCCACCACCAGCGGCACCCCGGCGGCATGGGCAACCGCGGCAATCGCCGGCAGGTCCTGCAGCGTGGCCAGTGGATTGCCGATGGATTCGGTCAGGAAGGCCCGCGTCGCCGGGCGCACAGCGGCCTGCCAGGCACCGGGGTGCGCCGGGTCGGCGAAGCTGACCTCGATCCCGAAATCGTCGAAGGTGTCCGTGAGCAGGTCCACCGTCCCCCCGTACAGCTTCGACGACGCCACGATGTGCTGCCCGCCGCGGACCAGCGACAACAGGGCGACGGCGACCGCCGCCTGTCCGGTCGCCGTGGCCAGCGCGGCCACTCCACCGTCGAGCGCAGCGATCCGCTGCTCCAGCACCGCCACCGTCGGATTGCCGGTCCGCGTGTAGGTGAAGCCCGGCTCCTTCAGCGCGAACATCCGCCGGGCCGACGCGTAATCCGGGAATTCATACGCCGCGGTCTGATAGATGGGAACCGCCACCGGCCGGTAGGGGGCTTGCGGTTCATAACCTGCATGGATCTGGGAAGTGGCCGTACAGCCAGCGTCACCGGTACTCATCGAAGATGCTCCTTCGGCAGAAGTAGTTAGGGCTTGAGGTCGAATCGGTCTAAAGTGCCTGGGTCGCCGGTCCTGTCCGGGAACGCGGGAGCGGCGGTGCCTCATCCGCGGTGGGATGGGCTTCTGGAATCCAGGGATTGATGGCCGACACCGCGAATTTCCGGTAGACCTCCACATTTCCCGACACAATGGAGAGGCTCTTATGAATGGCAGTCGCAGCAATGAGGGAATCGACTGCGGACACCTCGGAGTCACTCAGCATGGGACCCCAGACAGCCGCGATATCGACGTCAACAGGAAGAATGTTCGAGCTGTAGGAGTCCACGAACTCCTGCACCCAGGCACCGACGGACCGGTATTGCTGGTTCTCCCGGCTGACCAGGTGCAGCTCTCCGATTGTCAGAGCGGAGACGAATATCCGAAAGTGTCGCCTCCGCTGGAGAAAGTCGACGACAGCCGCAGAAGGGCGTGGGCTCCGCAACTCCACGATGACGTCGGTATCCAGAAGGAGGCCGCTTGTAGGTGCCATTCCTCAGACTGCCAGCGCAGGCAGACCAGCGTCCTCCATGCGACTGGTGACCGCATGCGGTCTGAGGAGGAAGTCCACGAACGCTTCGCGTGGAGCCATCAGTGCCTCGTAGTCGTGGATGCTCACGACGGACAGGGGAACCGGGGAGGAGGACGCAGCAATTGAGGAGGTAGCAGTCATGGGCGGGCGGCACGTGGCCGCGTCCTTTCGGGAGCTCTTGCCCGCACCAGGTACCCCGAGAAGGGGCGAATGCGGACCGCTTCGTCATCCGAACCACCCACCGAGCGCGGGGTTGGTATGTGGCCAAGTCGGAGCTTGGCGGCCACAATTCATGAAGCTGTTGGAAGTATAACCACGGCATGATGCTCGAAGTAAACATTTCGGGCCATAACGCTCGACAGGGGGCCTCACACCACAAATTGCTCCGGAATATTACGCTCCTGGTTTTCCCAGCGCCCTGATCGTCGTCCATGATGGGGCCAGCCCCTCCGATTGGTGCTCAGTCTTTGAACTGTGGAGGGGACGTGCCTGCGTCACCGGTGGATTTAGAGCCCTAAGCCACACCATCCAGAGCAGCTGAGAGACCTGCCTCCGTGACGCTGCAGCTTCCCCCGGATTCCCTGTCCGGAAAGGTGCTAATGGCAGGACCGATGGAAAGGAAAGCATCATGACACTCGATCGCATCTCCACCAGCCACGCCGGCTCGCTGCCTCGCACACCGGAACTGATCGCCGCCAACGCCGCCCGCACGTTTGCCGAGGACGGCTTCACCCTGGAACGGACACCCGAATTCGAGGGACTGCTCACGACTGCCGTGGTGGACCTCGTCCAACGCCAGAAGGAGTTCGGGATCACGATCCCGGGCGATGGCGAGTACGGCAAGGCGATGTCCAACCCGGTCGATTACGGCGCCTGGTGGACCTACAGCTTCCAGCGCACCTCCGGCCTGGAACTGACGGATTTCAACCCGATCCTCGCCGAGCCTGTCCGTAGCGAGCCCGGCGCCGTCAGGCTGACCTCGTTCGCTGACCGGCGTGACTGGACCCGGTTTGCGGCGGCCTACCAGGATCCCGAGAGCGGCATCCAGATCGGCAAGAACGCCACGGCCTTTCCTTCCGCGACCGGACCGATCTCCTACACCGGGCACGCCGCACTGGCCAGCGACATCACGAACCTCAAAGCGGGGCTGGGCGCTGCGGGTATTCCGACAGGATTTATCACGGCCCTCTCACCGGGGTCCGCGAGCAGGATCGGCAACGACTTCTACGCCACGGAGGAAGAGTTCATCTACGCCTGGGCCGATGTCCTGCGCGAGGAGTACAAGGCCATCGTCGAAGCAGGCCTGATCGTGCAGATCGACGATCCGTCCATCGCGGAGAACTGGGACCAGATCAACCCCGAGCCCACCATCGAGGACTACCAGAAGTTCACGCGGATCCGGGTCGAGGCTCTGAACTATGCGCTGCGGGGACTACCCGAGGAACAGGTCCGGTTCCACGTCTGCTGGGGATCCTGGCACGGCCCGCACACCACGGACATCGAGTTCCGCCACATCGTGGACCTCGTGCTGGGCATCAACGCCGGTTCGTACTCCTTTGAGGCAGCCAACGCGCGCCACGAACACGAATGGACCCTCTGGCAGGACGTCGACCTTCCTGCCGGGAAGGTGCTGGTTCCGGGCGTCGTCTCGCACGCGACCAACGTCGTCGAGCACCCGGAGCTGGTCGCCCAGCGCATCGAGCGGTTCGCCGCACTCGTAGGTCGGGAGAATGTCGTGGCCTCCACCGACTGCGGGCTGGGCGGAAGGATCCACCCGCAGATCGCCGCCGCGAAGCTCGAGTCCCTGGGACGCGGCGCACAGATCGCCTCGGACAGGCTCTTCGCCCGCTCCGCAACACTCGTCTAGCCCCCAGTGGTTACCCTCCCGGCAGGGTGACGGTATAACTCCAGCTCGGTTGTCCGGATGATCTCTGGACACCCGAGCTGGAGTCGCTCTGCGCCGGGGCCGGACGCACGTCTCAGAAGTAGATGGCCCGGTTGAGCTTCACGAGGTCGTGCGAGGTCAGGGTCTCGTTGTCTTCGAGCTTTTTCCCGATAGCGGCCATTGCACGGTCCCTGCGTTCTGGGATCAGATTCTTGGTGGCCTTTTCGAGGGCATCGATCAGGTCCTGGAGCCCAGTGTGGGCACCTCCAGTGTGAACCTTTCCACTAGTGTGAAGGTCAAATCGGTGGGCGTCCGGCCCACGGCGGAGTTCGAGGAGAATCGCCATGCGTATAGGCGAGCTGGCGCGGAGATCGGGCGTGCCGGCCCGGATGCTGCGGTACTACGAGGAGCAGGGCCTGATGACCCCGCGTCGTCTCGACAATGGCTACCGGGAGTACGACGAACACCTCGTGGACCGCGTGGGTAAGATCCGGAGCCTGATCGATGCCGGCATACCGACACGCATCATCGGCGATATTCTGCCCTGCCTCGGGCAGCCGCAGGTCATCGTTGTCGCTGATCCGGATCCCGGGCTACGCGAGATCCTGCTCGAGGAACGCGAGCGGATGACCCGCAAGATCGATGTACTGACCCAGAATCGTGATTCCATTACCCAATACATCCAGGCCATGGATGTAGCCGACAGCTCCCCGGACGGGCAAATGGGCACGTGAGGACCGCCGCACGGCGACAAGGATTTGACCTTCTCATAAATGTGGACGTTGCACTATGGGGGTATGACTTCCCAGATGATCCTCGGTATGCACCTTGGCAACGGGTACGGATCGCAAGGATCCGCCTGGCGTTTCCCCGGCGTCGACCCCACCAACTACACCAGCTTCGATGCGCAGGTGCGCTACGCCCGAGCCGCCGAGCGCGGCAAGTTCGCATTCCTGTTCCTCCCGGACTTCCTGGCCCTGCAGGCGGACGTGGAACGCGAGTCGCCCATGATCACCCTCGACCCAATGATGACGCTGGCGGCGATCGCCAGGGAAACCGAACGCATCGGCCTCGTTGCTACCGGCTCCACGACCTTCAACGAGCCCTTCACCATCGCCCGGCAGTTCAAGGCCCTCGATGTGATGAGCCACGGTCGTGCCGGGTGGAACGCCGTGACCACCAGTGACCCAGGGTCCGCTGCCAATTACGGGCAAGCCATCGCCCCACGCCCGCAGCGCTACCAGCGCGCCCACGAGACCATCCAGATCGCCCAGGCCCTGTGGGGTAGCTGGCAGCAGGATGCGTGGGTAAAGGACGCCGCCACCGGACGTTTCGCGGACGCCGCCAGGATTCAGCCCATCAACCTGCAGGGTGAGCACGTCGCTTCCCGCGGGCCGCTGCCCATACCACCCTCCGAACAGGGCCAACCGGTCATTTTCTCCGCCGGCGGCGGAGAGAACGGGATGGAACTGGCCGGTCGCTACGCCAACGGAGCAATCGGTGCCGTATTCACCATCGAGGACGCCCGCAACCAGCGCCAGGCATACCGCGAAGCAGCCCGCCGGGCGGGACGGAACCCGGACGAGATCAAGTTCTTCGCCGGAGTGATGCCGGCCATCGCCTCCACCAAACGCGCCGCCCTGGACCGGCGCGTCGCCCTGGGCGAGCTCACCGCACCGTCCCGAGTCCCCTACCTGGGATCCATGCTGAACCTGCAACTGGATGTCAGCCAGCTCGACCGGCCACTGACGACCGCCCAGCTGGCCAACGCGTACCCGAGCCCTTTCGACCCCCGCTCCGCGCGTGCCCTGGAAGTCGCGCGGGAAGGATGGACGATCCGCGACGTCCTCGCCCATGGAGTCATCGACTACCACCCCACCCCCGTCGGCACCGCCTCCGTCACAGCGGACCACATGCAGGAATGGTTCGAGGCCGGCGCCTGCGACGGATTCTGGGTATCCATCGACGTCAACGAAGACGGCATCGACACCTTCGTCGACGAAGTCGTCCCCCTACTTCAGGAACGCGGCCTCTACCACCACGACTACGAAGGCTCCACCCTCCGCGACCACCTCGGCGCCCCCGCACAGTACGGGCTCGACCCACGCCTCGCGAACCCAGACCGATGACAACACCCAGCTCCGCGGCGGACCTGCCACTCCTCGGGCAACAGATCCCGAAGAAAGAGAACCGACGGATACTAGGCAGTCTGCTCCAGGGGTGCTGACTGGACGGTCTCGCGTTCCTCCAGAGCTCCGGTGACCGAGGCCGTAAGGCTGTTGGCGATGTGGGTGCGGGCGAGTCCGGCAGCGCCGGCGCCGTCCCCGGCAACGACGAGCTCGAGTATCTGGTGGTGCTGGTTCAGGTCGATCGTTCGGGGCTCATCCCCGGAGGGGAGTTCCAGGCCGCTCCGGCGGTAGCGATCGGACTTGTCCCACAGGTCGTCCAGGAGCCTGATCAGGACGTGATTGTGCGAGGCGGCGTAGACGGCCCGGTGGAATTCCCGGTGCACCGTGATCGCCTCCTCGCCCCAGACCCGCGTGACAGGCAGGAGCTTCTCGGCGGCTGCGCGCATGGCTGCTATGTCGGCGTCCGTCCGGCGGGAGGCTGCCAGTTCTGTTGCCGATGATTCGATTGAGAGACGGACTTCCAGGAGTTCCCGCGCTTCGGAGGCACTCATGGTGGCCACCCTGGAATCCCGGTGCGTGTCCATGATGATCAGGCCCTCGCTCGAAAGCCGGCGGATCGCTTCGCGCAGGGGGGTGATGCTCATGTGCATATTGTCGGCCAGCTCGTACTGCGAGATGCGTGAACCCGGAGCAAGGCCACCGGAGAGGATCAGTTGGCGGAGTTCGTTGTACGCGAGACTGCCCTTGCTGGAAAAGACGTTCGTGGTGCTCATCTCACGCTCCGAATCCGGGACCGGGGCGTGGCCCGGCAGATGATCCTGCCGGAAAAGTGCATAGGCGATCCGCCTGACCAGGAGTCACGAGAACCGCCAGGCGGATCACGGGCTCCACCCCGAATTGTCCAGACAGTGTCTGGACAATCCGGGGTGGACAGCGGGCCTATACCAGTTCGGTGGAGGCCAAGGGTCTCGTCTCGGCGGAGCCCCGCGACGGAGGTGCTGGAGTTGCGGCTGCATGCCCGGCGAGGACACCCGTCTGGTGCCGGAGCTTCAGGCGGTACATCAGGACGCCGGTAAGGATGACGGCAGCGACGAAGAGAACCCCGCCCCACTGCAGGTACCACTCGAACGGCGGCACGGAGTTGTAGATCTCCGAGCGCGGCCAGATGAGGTTCAGTGTCATGGCGCCGCCCCACAGGACCGCGAGGATGTTCACCGGCAGTCCCCACTTGCCGAGGCTGAAGCCGGGCTCGGTGCCGTCATCGGGCAGCGGCCACTTCCTGGTCAGGCGGTTCCGCAGCATGGGCACGGTCACCAGCAGGTAGGAGAGGTAGATCAGGACGATGCTGATGCTGGAGAGGATGGTGAAGATGGCGGGCTGGGAGACGTTCACGATCAGCGGGATGACTGCGATGACTCCGATCACGATGGCGGCGACCGTCGGGGTCTTCCGGACGGGGTGCACCTTGCCCAGGTGACGGCTGAACGGAAGGTTGTTGTCCCGGGCCATCGCGAACATCATGCGGATGGCGGCGGCGTGGACGGCCAGCGTGCAGACCATGACGGCCACCACGATGCATAGCAGGAAGGCTTTGCCGAAGGGGCCGCCCAGCACGGAGAGCACGATGTATTGCAGGCCGCCGTCGGCTGAGCCCAGCTTGGGATCATCCAGGTCCGGGGCCGCGAGGAGTCCGGTGAGTAGGATCAGTCCGCCCAGCACGAAGGATGCGGTGATCGCGCGCAGGATGGCCTTGGGTGCCGTGCGCTTCGGGTCCTTTGTCTCTTCGCCGAGGGAGCTGGCAGTATCGAAGCCGTACATCACGTAGCCCGATGCCATGGCGCCGATGATGAAGACTCCGAAGAAGCCCAAGGGGTGGTCCTCGCCGAACCCCGTGGTTTCGAAGAGGACGCCGGGTCCGCGGACGATATGCCATGCCAGTGCGAGGATGAGCAGCACCGCGGCGACAAGTTCGACGAAGACGCCCACGCTGTTGATCTTGGTCATGAGTTTCACGCCGAAGGCGTTGATGAGGGTGGAGATGCCGATCATGGTGCTCGCGAGGATTACCCCGTTGAGGGCGAAGTCGTAGGTGCCGGTTCCGTCACCGATGAACTGGAACCCGGACCAGATCTGGGGCAGGGTGAGCTGGAGGGCCAGCGCCACGGCACCCAGGGCCATGATCGAGGAGATCAACAACAGCCACCCGGCCAGCCAGGAGAAAGTGCCGGAGGAGAGCCTTTTGGCCCAGTTGTAGACCGACCCGGCCACAGGGTAACGCCCTGCCAGTTCGGCGAAGCAGAAGGCCACCATCAGTTGTCCCACGAAGACGATCGGCCAGGACCAGGCGTAGGCCGGGCCGGCCATGGCGTAACCGAAGTAGAACAGTTGGAAAACGCCGGTGAGGATGGAGATGTAGCTGACTCCGGCCGCGAAGCTGGCGAACTTGCCGATGCTTCGGTCCAGGGTCTGGGCATAGCCGAACTGGTCCATGCCGCTCGAATCAGTACTCTTGCTGGGTTCCGTCAATTGAACTCCTAAGTCAGAAAAGCACGATGGTGGTGACCTGCGACCGCCTTTGGGCGCAGTGACCAAGAGACCGGGCGCCGCACCGTTGCGGCGCCCGGCTGTTTCCCCAATGCTGTTGCCTACTCGGCCGCGCCCTCCCCCGTTTCCTTCGGAGCCGGAGCCGAGCCGAACCAGCCGCTGGGTGCGGGCTGGATGTTCTGCCAGATGTGCTTTGCCTCGCGGTACTCGTTCAGGCCCGCCCGGCCGAGTTCACGGCCGACCCCGGACTTCCCGAAGCCGCCCCACTCGGCCTGGGGTACGTACGGGTGGTAGTCGTTGATCCACACGGTTCCATGACGGAGGGCGCCCGCGACGCGCTGCGCCTTGGAGGCGTCCGAAGTCCATACCGCGCCGGCCAGGCCGTACTCCGTATCGTTGGCGATCGCGATCGCCTGATCCTCGGTCCGGAACGTCTCGACGGTCAGCACGGGGCCGAATGATTCGTCGCGCAGTACGCTCATGCCGGAGCGGCAGTTGCCGAGAACGGTGGGCGGGTAGAAATAGCCGTCGGCCAGCGGTCCCTCGTCGGGGATGTAGCCCCCACACAGGAGCTCGGCGCCCTCCGCGATGCCGGCCTGGACGTAGGCGTGGACCTGGTCCCGGTGCTTGGCGGAAATGAGCGGCCCGGTCTCGGCGTCGGGATCGAACGGCCCGCCCATCCGGATCTTCTGCGCCCGTTCCACGACCTCGGCCACGAAACGGTCCGCAATCGACTCCTCGACGACGAGCCGTGCCCCTGCCGAGCAGACCTGCCCGGAGTGCAGGAAGATGGCGGTCAGGGCGTTGTCGACGGCGGCGTCCCAGTCCGCGTCCGCGAAGACGACGTTCGGGTTCTTTCCACCGAGTTCGAAGGCGACGTTCTTGACCGTCTCCGCGGCCGCAGCCATGATCGTCTGGCCCGTGGCCAGGCTTCCGGTCAGGGAGACGAGGTCGACGCGCGGGTCGGAGCTGAGTGGGCCGCCCACTGTCGAGCCGGATCCGGTGACGAGGTTGGCGACGCCGGCAGGGACGCCTGCCTCTTCAAGGGTTTCCATGAGGAGGATCGACGTGGACGGCGTGAGCTCGCTGGGCTTCAGCACGAACGAGTTTCCGGCGACGAGTGCCGGCGCCACCTTCCAGGCGGCCTGGAGGAGCGGGTAGTTCCACGGTGCGATGAGGGCACAGACGCCCAGCGGCTCGTAGACCACGCGGCTGATGGCGTTCGGCCGGCCCGTGTCGATCACCCTGCCCGCATCGAGGCCGGCGATCTTTCCGTAGTAGCGGAAGCAGGCAGCGATGTCGTCCATGTCGTACTCCGCCTCGACGAGACGTTTGCCGGTGTCGAGCGCCTCCGCCCGGGCGTAGGCGGCCTTGTCCCGCTCGAGCAGGTCGGCCACGCGCAGCAGCACGGCACCCCGCTCGATATCCGTGAGCCTGCGCCACGGGCCACCATCGAATGTTGCCCGCGCGCTGGCGATCGCCCGCTCGGCATCCTCCGCGGTGGATGCCGCGACGACTGCTACTTCGCGCCCGTCTGCCGGGCAGCGCACGGATGCGGTGCCGCCGTCGGACGCCTGCTGCCAGGTTCCGCCGATGTAGAGGCCCTTGATGGGATCCTGCGATGTCCCGGCCTGGTGGACGTGCTCAGCCGTGGCAGTCATTGTTTCTCCTTCTAGTGTGTGCATCCGGCATTCCTAGCCCCTGGCCGCAGGGGCGGCGTCGCCGGTGCGCTCCAGCGGGCTGACGCCGTGCCGGTAGAACTCCGCGTGCTGCGGCGCCAGTGGGGTCTTGCCGGCGATCAGGTCGGCCGCCTTCTCGGCGAGCATCATGACCGGCGCGTAGATGTTACCGTTCGTGACGTAGGGCATGGCGGACGCGTCCACCACGCGGAGGCCCTTGGTGCCGTGGACGGTCATGTCCAGGGGGTTCACGACGGCCATGGGATCGGACTCGGGACCCATCTTCGCCGTGCAGGACGGGTGCAGCGCTGTCTCGGCGTCGCGGGCGACCCAGTCGAGGATTTCCGCGTCCGTCTGGACGGACCGCCCCGGGGAGAGCTCGCCCCCGTTGAAGGGGCCCATGGCGGACTGGCCCAGGATGTCCCGAGCCACACGGACAGCCTCAACCCATTCGCGGCGGTCCTGGTCCGTGGAGAGGTAGTTGAAGACCATGGACGGGTGCACGGTGGGATCGGTGGACGTGATCTTGAGGGTGCCGCGGGCGTCGGAGTACATGGGGCCGATGTGCACCTGGTAGCCGTGCTTGGCATCGGCCTTCTGGCCGTCGTAGCGGACGGCGACCGGGAGGAAATGGAACATCAGGTTCGGGTACGCGACATCCTCGTTGGAGCGGACGAAGCCGCCGCCCTCGAAGTGGTTGGTGGCGGCCGGTCCCTTCCGGCCCAGCAGCCACTGCAGGCCGATCCATGGCATACGCCAGACGTCCAGGGCCGGCTGCATGGACACCGGCTGGGTGCAGGCGTGCTGGATGTAGACCTCGAGGTGGTCCTGGAGGTTTTGCCCGACGCCGGGCAGGTTGGCCACGGAGTTGATGCCCAGGGAGTTCAGGTGGGCGGCGTCGCCGACGCCGGAGAGCTGGAGCAGCTGCGGGGTGTTGATGGCGCCGCCTGCGAGGATCACTTCGCCCGCGTTCACCTGGTGGGTTTTGCCGTTGCGGCGGTAGGTGACGCCGGTGGCTACGTTGCCCGTGAAGTTGATCTTGGTGGCCAGTGCCCGGGTCAGGACGGTCAGGTTGTCCCGGCCGAAGTTTGGCCGCAGGTAGGCGCGGGACGCCGAGAGCCGCTGGCCCTTGTGCACGTTGCGGTCAAAGGCTGCGAAGCCTTCCTGGCGGTACCCGTTGACGTCGTCCGTCAGCGGGTAACCGGCTTCCTGAGCGGCGGAGAAGAAGGCCTGGAAGAGGGGGTTCGTAGCGGGGCCGCGTTCCAGGACCAGCGGGCCGTCATGCCCGCGGAGCTCATCATCCGGGTCGGCGGCGAGTGCGTTTTCCATCCGGTTGAAGTACGGCAGGCAGTGCGCGAAGTCCCAGGTCTCCATGCCGGGGTCGGCGCCCCAGCGCTCGTAATCCAAAGGGTTGCCGCGCTGGAAGATCATGCCGTTGATGGAGCTTGAGCCACCCAGGACCTTGCCCCGGGCATGTGCCACGCGGCGGCCGCCCATATGGGGCTCCGGGTCCGACTCGTAGCGCCAGTCATAGAGCGGGTTGCCGCTGGGGAAGGTGAGCGCGGCCGGCATCTGGATGAAAAGGTCCCAGGGGTAGTCGCTTCGTCCGGCCTCGAGGACCAGGACGCTGGCCTGGCCGCCGTCGCTCAGCCGGTTGGCGAGCACGGAACCCGCGCTTCCGCCGCCGACAATGACGTAGTCGTAGCTGGTTTTTGTCATGCTGCAAACTCTCCTTCTACCTCGCGCCGGTCACAGTGGCCAGGGCGGGTCGTTGTTCTTTCGAAAGCGAAAGGTTGACCGTGTCAGCCGGAGAATCCGCGGTATCCCCTGGTGTGGCGTAAGTCATATTCAGGGAGAGTAGTGCACCTTGAACGAGTGTTCAATAGAAAAACTGGACAAACGTTCAAAATTTACGGGCACGAAACCTCAGGCCTGTGCTGAGGTGCGGGAACGCGCCCTTGCCCTTTCCATGTGTCGCGCTTCTGCCGGTATGTGACGGGACCTGGGGTCAGGCATAACCTCAGGGATTGCATGGTGCCGCCGTGCCGGAGAGTGGTGGTTCGCGGCCGCTATGCCGCGAAGGCGATCTCTTCGGTGCGGGCGATGCTCCGCCGAATGGATTCTTTGTCCACGCCGAGGAGCGCGGTCAGCCACATGCCGTTCTGCAGGACGACGATGTCAGCGGCCCGCTCTTTGCATTCCTCGGGAGGCAGCTCAGGCTTGGCCTCTCCTATCAGGGCGGCGAGCCCGTCCAGGTACCGGTCAAAGGCCGCGGCGTTGATCAGGGCGAAATCGTCGTCCGCCTTGGCGAGCGCCCACAGATGAAGGCGCAGGGACAGGTACCGCGTGGTCAGGAGTTCCGGGCCCGCAACCCGGCGCAGGGCATTCCGGAGCTGTTCGTCCGGGGGCAGCGCCGGATCCGGCGCAACCAGAGCGAGGTCGTGTTTGTCCACGCTGTGCAGGGCCGCACGGATCAGGCTCATCTTGTCTTCGTAGTAGTAGTTCACCAGCCCGAGAGCGACGCCGGCTTCCCGGGCCACCGCGCGCATATTGACACCTGAGATGCCGTGACGCGACAGCAGCTCGAGCGCCGCTTCGAGAATGCGGGCCTGCCTGTCGATCTGTTCGCCCTGTTGGCCCGACTTCATGGTGTTTGTACTCACTTGGCCAGAGTATGGCCAAAGTAGTGACGGTGCATCCCACTGGCAGGGCGCCCTACCCTGATGCGGACGACCGGCTTCCGGAGCGGTGGCCAGGTGGCTGGCGGAGTTGCCACCCGAAATCCAAGACTGCCGATGCCGTCCCGCGCGTGTGCGCTGGTCACCCCTAATTGACCGGCGCGGGTGGTCGTTCGTCGCTGAGCACGGCGAGGGTGTTGTCTGCTGCGAGCATTGCCATGGCGGTACGGGTCTCGACGGTGGCGGAGCCGAGGTGTGGGACGAGCACGACGTTCTCGAGCTCGAGCAGTCCGGGGTGCACGCGGGGCTCATTCTCGAAGACGTCGAGTCCGGCACCGGCGATCTGTGCCTCGCGAAGGGCGGAAGCGAGGGCTGCTTCGTCGACGATGGGCCCGCGGGCAGTGTTGATGAGGTAGGCCGAATCCTTCATGGCCGCAAGTTGTCCGGCGCCGATCAGGTGGTGGGTGGCGGGCCCGTAGGGGCAGTGCAGGGAGACGACGTCGGAGACGGTCAGCAGCTCGTCGAGGTCGACGCGCCGGGCGCCCAGCTCTTCGGCGATCCTCGGATCGAGCTCGCTGCGCGACTGGTAGACGATGTCCATGCCGAAGGCTTTGGCGCGGCGTGCGGTGGCCTGGCCGATGCCGCCCATGCCGACGATGCCGAGGGTCTTGCCGGACAGGCTGGTGCCGAGCAGGAAGAACATGCCCCACTTCCAGGGCCGGCCGGAGCGGATGAGCCGTTCGCCCTCGCCGAGCCGGCGGGTCGCCAGAAGGATCAGGCCGAACGCGATGTCGGCTGTGGCGTCCGTGAGGACGCCAGGGGTGTTGGTGGCTACGATGCCCCGTTCGGTGCAGGCCGGCACGTCGATGTTGTCGTAGCCGACGGCGACGTTCGCGACCACTCTGAGCTGCGGGCCGGCGGCGTCGAGCAGCTCGGAGTCGATGCGTTCGGTGAGCAGGCTCACCACGGCGTCGGCACCGGCTACCCGGCGCAGGAGCTCCTCGCGGCCGATCGACTCCGGACCCTGCCAGGCGTCGACCTCGTGCTCGGTGCGAAGCTTCTCGATAGCGGCTTCGGGTACGCGTCCCGTGACGACGACCCGGCTCATGCCGTCTCGATCCACTTGCGCAGGCGGCCGAGGCCGTCGCGGATGTCGGCGACGTCGATGCCCGAGTAGGCGAGCCGGATGTATTGCCGCTCCTCGCCTGGCTGGCGGCGTCCGAAGTGCTCACGGGTGCAGAAGGAGACGCCGGTCTCTCGGAGGGCTGTGGAGGCGAAGTCGCCGACTGCCGTGTACCCCATGCGCTGCATGGCCTCGGTGACGTCGGGGAAGAGGTAGAACGTCGACTTCGGCACGGCGACCTGCACGCCGGAGATGTCGTTCACGAGTTCGCAGGCGGCATCCCGTCGCTCGCGCAGGATATCGAGCATCTGCTGTACGGGTTCCTGGGTGCCACGGAGGGCCTCGATGCCGGCCCACTGGACGTAGTGCGTCGTGCACGACTCATCATTGGTGTTGAGTGTGCTGAGAATTCTGGCGATCTCGATCGGGGCGACGGCGCAGCCCAGACGGGATCCGGTCATGGCGAACTTCTTGCTGAACGTGTAGAGGATCACGGTGCGCTCCATCATGCCGGGAAGCGAGGCGATGGAGCTGGAGACACCCTCATAGCGCGTCTCGAAGTACGCCTCATCGGAGAGTACCCAGAGGTCGTGCTCCTGGGCGAGCTGTGCGATCGCCTCCCGCTCGGCCGACGTCGATTCAGCCGAAATGGGGTTCTGCAGGTCGTTGTAGATGATGGCGACAGTGTTCGGGGTGATCGATGCACGCACCTGGTCGAGGTCGATCGCGAAGCCCGCACTGGTAGGCAGGTAGCGGTACGGCACGGCTGTGCCACCGAGGTACTCGATCTGCGATTCGTAGATCGGGAAGCCGGGGTTGGGATAGAGCACTTCCTGGCCGGGGTTCATGACCGCCTGCAGGAATTTGGTGATCACGGGCTTGCCGCCCGTCATCACGACCACGTTGTCGGGGGTGAACTCGATACCTCGGCGGGCCCCGATGTCCTCGGCGAGTGCCTCGCGCAACTGCGGGATGCCGGGACCCGGGCAATAGCCCGTGTAGCCGTCGGCGATGGCCCGGTTCATGGCTTCGATGATATGCGGAGCCGTTGGGATGTTGATGTCACCGAGATGGAAGGGGTACACGAGGTTCCCCTTCGACTTCCAGGCAGCTGCGGCCTGGGCGACGCTGAAGGCGGTTTCGGTGCCCAGACGTTCGAGCCGGTTCGCGAGTTCCTGCATGCTGTCTCCTCATCGAGATTGTGATCGATCTACTTCAGTAATGATTTGCTGCTTCTGCGTCATGCGGTGGGGCAGGGTCGACTGATGCCTTCCGAGGCCGGCCAGGACCTTTCTGCGGAGCGGTCACCGGGCGTCGTACTGGAACGTGAAGTACAGGACGACCGACATGATCAGAAGAGCGGTGAGGGCGACAAGACAGTCTGTGACCTGCTGCCGTGCACGCAGTGCCCGCAAGCGGACTTCTGGAGGTGGGTTCAAGCGTGTACCGCGACCGTCGAAACTCTGCTGCCTTGTCATTGCTGCTCAGCACTCCACGACGTTGACGGCCAGCCCACCCATGGCCGTCTCCTTGTACTTGGAGCTCATGTCCTTGCCCGTTTCCCGCATGGTGATGATGACTTCGTCGAGGGACACCCGGTGGACGCCGTCTCCCCAGAGCGCCATTTTGGCGGCGTTGATCGCTTTCGCCGCCGCGATGGCGTTCCGTTCGATGCAGGGCACCTGGACCAGGCCACCGATGGGATCGCAGGTCAGACCGAGGTTGTGTTCCATCGCGATCTCGGCCGCGTTCTCGACCTGCGACGGGCTGCCGCCCATCACTTCGGCCAGGCCGGCGGCAGCCATCGACGACGCAGAGCCCACCTCGCCCTGGCAGCCCATCTCCGCGCCAGAGATCGAGGCCTGTTCCTTGTAGAGGACTCCGACAGCACCGGCGGTCAGAAGGAACCTGACCACCACGTCGTCGCGATCGTGCTGGCTGGCGTTCTGCATGCCGGGCGCGAAATGCAGGGCGTAGTACAGCACGGCGGGGATGATGCCCGCCGCTCCGTTGGTCGGAGCCGTGACCACCCTGCCCCCGGATGCGTTCTCCTCGTTGACGGCAAGGGCTATCAGGTTCACCCATTCCTGCCAGTACGCGGGGTCGTGGTCCTTGTCTTCCTTCAGCAGGCGATCATGCCAGTCGGGGGCGCGCCGACGGACCTTGAGCCCGCCTGGCAGCAGTCCTTCGCGGGTGAGGCTGACCTCCGCACAGCTTTCCATGACCGAGTAGATGTGGAGCAGGCCCTGCCGGATGTCCTCCTCCGTGCGGCTGTCCTTTTCGTTGGTCAGCATCACGTCGCTGATACCGAGGGAGGTCCGACGGCAGTGCTCCAGCAGCTCTGCAGCGGTGCGGAACGGGAGCGGAAGCTCCTTCTTCGAGGACTCGAGTTCGTGCTGGGCGGCGTCCTCCTCTCCGTCCCGCACGATGAAACCTCCGCCGACCGAGAAGAACGTGGCCGTATGAAGAACCTGCTCGGCCGGGCCGTAGACGGTGAAGGTCATGCCGTTGGTGTGCCGCGGCAGGATCGTCAGTGGGCGCAGGACCATGTCCTTGACCCCGTAGGGCAAGGACACGCTTCCACCCAGCTGCAGGATGCCGGTGCCGGCGATGGTTGCCAGCCGCTCCTCCACCTCCTCGGGCTGGATCAGCTCGGGGTGGAAACCCTCAAGGCCGAGAAGGATCGCCGTCATCGTTCCGTGCCCGTGCCCCGTGGCAGCGAGGGACCCGTAGAGGTCGACCCGCAGTGATGCCACATCGGCAAGGATCCCGGAGGCCTTCAGTTCCTCACTGAACACCGCCGCGGCCCGCATCGGTCCGACAGTGTGCGAGCTCGAAGGTCCTATCCCGATCGAAAAGAGGTCGAAAACTCCTACGGCCATGGTGTGGTTCCTTCGTGTCTGAGTCGCCCGGCAGATGGTGGCCCGGCAGATGGTCCTGCCGGAAGGGCGTGGGTGATCCGGCGGCTCAGGATTCGGAAGAACCGAGCAGAAATCCTGGACGCCAGCGCCGTCAGGGGACCTCCGGCGAGGCGTACTCGCGCATTGCATCGAGGAGCCACCGGCCCAGGAAGTCCGCGAAGGAGGCGCGGGGGAAGAGCCGGAAGCTTTCCTCCCCGGTTTTCTCGAGGACCACCGGGATGTTGCCCACCTCGGTGTTCAGGGCTGTTCCCGGGGGGAAACTGCGGGGGTGCAGGTCCAGGGAGCAGCCCTTTTCCAGGACGGCACGGGCCCGGGCGCCGGAGAGTTCGAACGTGGTGCGGTTCGCGGACAGGTCCACCACTTGGCCCGGGGCCCCGCCCAGGGCGGCGGTGAGGGAACCGATGAGGTTGCCGCCGAGCGAGTCGTGGGCCTCTTCCGGTGCGACCACCAGGAACTCGGATGGTCCCAGCCAGAGGACGCTGACGCCGTCGGCGCCGCCCACTTCACCGCAGCGGGCAGGCAGGCCGCCGGCCACGGCGGCGACCCGTGCGCCCTCCTCGGAGCGGGGGTCCACGCGGATGCCCGCCATGGTCTGGAACGGGCCCTCCTGGAGGACCACCGTTCCTTCGATGGAGCCGGCTTCCAGCGCGGCGGTCAGGTGGGAGGCGGGGCTGCGCCGGATGTCCCGAAGTCCATTGATGCCGTTGAGTGCTGCTGTGTTAGCCATCTTTGCGGGTCCCTTCGGGGTCAAAAAGTACGGTTTCGGCGACGACGACGTCGACCCACTGGTCGCCTGCGGCGGCCACGAGGGTCTCACCGATGCGGTTGCGGCCGTTCTTGATCAGCGCCAGGGCGAAGGTCCGGTCCAGGGCGGCACTGCGGTAGCTGGAGGTGACGAAGCCCTGCATCGGGACGGGACCGAAGGCAGGGTTGACGTTGATTCCCTGCTCCACCAGCTGCGTGCCTTCGGGAAGCCGGAAGGAACGATCCACGGGCAGCACGCTGACCAGGTGCTTGCGGTCTTCGCGCTGGGCATCGGCCCGGGCGTAGGATCGCTTGCCGATGAAGTCCTTGGCCTTGGAGACCACCCATTCCATGCCCGCGTCCTGCGGGGTGACGGTGCCGTCAGTGTCCTGGCCGACGATCGGGTAGCCCTTCTCGGCGCGGAGCACGTGCATGGTCTCGGTGCCGTAGGGGGTGATGTCGAATTCGGCGCCTGCGGCTGCCACTGCTTCCCAGGTGTTGAACCCGTACCAGGACGGCACGTTGATCTCGTAGGCCAGTTCGCCGGAGAAGGAGATCCGGCAGACCCGGGCCTGCACGCCGGAGGCGAGGGTGGTTTCGCGGAAGGTCATGAACGGGAAGGCTTCCGCCTCCAGCCCGCCATCCGCTGCCAGGTCCGGTGCCAGCTTCGCGATGACCGCCCGGGACTTGGGTCCGACGACGGCGATGGTGCTCCACTGTTCGGTCACCGAGGTGCAGTACACGTCGAGTTCGGGCCATTCGGTCTGGAGCCATTCCTCCAGCCAGTCCAGCACCTTGGCCGCGCCGCCGGTGGTGGTGGTCATGAAGTAGCGGTCGTCGTCGAGACGGAGGGTCACGCCGTCGTCGAAGATCATGCCGTCCGCCATGCACATCACGCCGTAGCGGGCTGAACCCGGGGCGAGCTTCTTGAAGGCGTTGGTGTAGATCCGGTTGAGGAATTCACCGGCATCCTTGCCGCGGATCTCGATCTTTCCGAGGGTGGTGGCATCCATGAAGCCGACGGAGTCCCGGACGGCCGCGCACTCGCGTAGCACGGCTGCATCCATGTCCTCGCCGGGCTGTGGGTAGTACCAGGGACGCTTCCACTGTCCCACGTCCTCGAACAGGGCACCGTGCGCCTCGTGCCACGGGTGGATGGACGTCCTGCGCGCGGGGTCGAACAGTTCGCCGCGCTGGCGCCCGGCGAGGGCCGCGAAGGCCACGGGGGTGAACGGTGCACGGTACGTCGTCGTGCCGATGTCGCCGATGCCGCGGGAGGCTTCTCCGGCTGTGCGAAGTGCGGCGGCGATGACGCCGATAGCGTTGACACCGGAGGTCTTTCCCTGGTCATTGGCGGTGCTGATGGAGGTGTAGCGCTTGATGTGTTCCACCGAGCGCATGCCGGCGCCGGTGGAGCGCAGGACATCGGCCACGGACTGGTCGCGCTGGAAGTCCACGAAGTGGGAGTGCCAGTCATCGGGCGTGCCGGCCTGGCCCGGGACCAGCCACAACTGGCGGGTCGGAGCGGAGGACTTCGGCTCGCCGAGAACGGACGGCTGCGTGGCTGACTCGAAACCGGCTGCGGTAGCGGCGGATACGCCTGCGGAAATGCCTTCGGCCAGTACGTCCGCGAGTTCGAAGCTGCCGCGCCCGGAACCGATGGTCTGCTGGTTGGGGACCACGCTGCTCGGCACGAAAGCGGCCAGCTCATCGTCCCAGCGCAGCTTGCCCTGCCGCTGGGAGTGGAGGTGCACCAGCGGACTCCAGCCGCCGGAAACCGCCAGCAGGTCACAGGCGATCTCTTCGACGGCGGAGGTGAGTTCGCCGTCGTCCGTGATGCCGCGGACGGTCACGGTGGTCAGGCGGCCGTCGCTGCCGGCCGTACCGGTCGCAGCGGTGTCGTTCGCGGCAGTGTCGGCCACCGCGCTGCCGGTCAGCACCCGGGTGCCGGCGTCGACGGCGGCGGATGCCACCTTCGTGAGGCTCGGGCGGGCGTCGACGACGGCCGCCACCTCGACGCCGGCGGCGCGCAGGTCCGCGGCGAGGGCGTAGGCGCTGTCGTTGGTGGTGCTGATGACCACGCGCTGTCCGGCGGCGACGGCGTAGCGGTTGAGGTAGCTGCGGACGGCGGAGGCCAGCATGATCCCGGGACGGTCGTTGTTCTCGAAGACCAGGGGGCGTTCGTGGGCGCCGGGGGCCAGCACCACCTGCTGGGCCCTCACGTGCCAGATACGCTGGCGGGAGACGCCGGGCGCTGCGGGGCTGGACAGGTGGTCGGTGCGGTTCTGGACGGCGATGACGTAGTTGGCGTCGTAGGCGCCGAACGCGGTGGTGCGGTTCAGGACGGTGGACTCGGCACCGGACACCAGTTCGGCTTCGACGTCCGCCACCCATTCCAGGGCCGGCTTACCTTCGATGGTCTCGGCCAGGCCGGGAGCCGTGGACCCTGACAGGAGCGAGCCGCCCAACTCGGGCTGGTCGTCCATCAGGATCACCCGGGCGCCGGTGCGAACGGCCTCGCGGGCGGCGGCCAGGCCGGCGGGACCGCCGCCGATGACCAGGACGTCGGTGTGGACGTACTTCTTGTCGTACTCGGCGCGGTCCTCTTCCGGGTCCAGCTTGCCCAGTCCGTTGAGCAGCTCCGCCTTCAGGCCGTCCACCAGGGTGACGGTCGTGGCCGGGAGCATGGACTCGGCCACGTGGCCGGGGAACCGTGGCTGCACCTTCACCAGGGCGTTCGATTCCTCGACTCCGGCGGACATGATCCCTCGGGGGCGGTCCTCGTACAGCGAGTTGCCGACGGTGATGCGGCCGTTGGCGAGCAGTGCCGAGGCGAGGGTGTCGCCGGGGTGGCCGGTGAATTCCTCGCCGTCCACGGTGAAACGCCAGGAGATGGTGCGGTCGATGCGTCCACCGGCGGCGAGGCGCGCGTTCTGGGAAGTCACTTGGTTGCTCCTTCCGGGGCGATGGTGCCGGCTGCTGGAGTGGCGGGGGCCGTGCTGGTGCCGGAGATGTCCGGAGCCGCGGTCCCGGTGGTGGTGCTGTCCGGGGCGGTGCTGGCGGTACCGGACTCGGGTGCCGGGGCAGCCTTGTCCGGACGGGCCGCGCCCATGGGGTAGACGGCCTGGATCTCGTAGGTGACCGTGTCGCGGAGCATGTTGAACCACTGGCGGCAGCCGGTGCTGTGGAGCCAGCGTTCGGCGAAGGCACCCTTGGTGTTGTCGCGGTAGAACAGGAACTCGGCCCATTGGCGGTCGTCCAGTTCGTTCGGGTTCTCGGGGTAGGGCACGTGGGCCTGGCCGCCGTAGTGGAATTCGGTCTCGTCGCGGGAGCCGCAGTTGGGACAGGAGATGAGGAGCATGTCCGGACTCTCTTCTAGTGGGCCACGGCGGCTGCGCCGTGTTCGTCGATCAGGGCGCCGGTCTCGAACCGCTCCAGCGCGAACGGCTTGTTCAGTTCGTGCGGCGTTCCCGTGGCGATGGTGTGGGCGAAGGTGAGCCCGGCCGCGGGGGTTCCCTTGAATCCGCCGGTACCCCAGCCGCAGTTCACGAACATGTTGTCCACCGGGGTGGTGCCCATGATGGGTGAGGCGTCAAGCGTGGTGTCGACGATCCCGCCCCAGGTCCGCAGCACGTGTGCCCGCGCAAAGATGGGGAACAGTTCGACGGCGGCGGCCATCTGGTGTTCGATCACGTGGAAGGAGCCACGCTGGCCGTACCCGTTGTAGGAGTCGACGCCGGCGCCCATGACCAGTTCGCCCTTGTGGGCCTGGGAGACGTAGACGTGGACGTGATTGGACATCACCACGGTGGGATGGACCGGTTCGTGGAGTTCGGAGACCAGCGCCTGCAGGGGATGGGACTGGATGGGGAGCCGGAAGCCGGCCATCTCGGCCAGAACCGAGCTGTGGCCGGCAGCGCACAGGCCTACCTTCTCGGTATGGATGGTCCCCTGGGTGGTCTGGACGCCCACGACGCGGTTTCCGTCCTTCAGGAAACCCGTGACCTCGCAGTTCTGGATGATGTCCACGCCGAGCTCGTCGCATTTGCGCGCGAAGGCCCAGGCCACATGATCATGCTTCGCGATGCCGGCGCGCGGCTGGTACGTGGCGCCCATGACCGGGTAGCGGATGTTGTCGCTGATGTTCAGGATGGGACACAGTTCCTTGACCTGCTGGGGGTCGAGCCACTCGGCGTCCACGCCGTTGAGCTTGTTCGCCCCGACCCGGCGCATGCTCTCGCGGACATCCCCCAGGGTGTGAGCCAGGTTCATCACGCCGCGCTGGCTGAACAGGAAGTCGTAGTCGAGCTCCTCGGGCAGGATCTCCCACAGCTTGAGGGCGTGCTCGTAGATGGCCGCGCTCTCGTCCCAGAGGTAGTTGGAGCGGATGATGGTGGTGTTCCGGGCCATGTTGCCGCCGGCCAGCCACCCCTTCTCGAGGACCGCGATGTTGGTCAGCCCAAAGTTCTTGGCGAGATAGTAGGCGGTGGCAAGGCCGTGCCCGCCGCCCCCGACGATCACGGCGTCATAGCTCTTCTTGGGCTCAGGGTTGTGCCAGAGGAATTCCGGGTGCTCCGGAAGCAGATCGGCCATCATGCCACCTCGGTCGCGTCGGAGGAGAGGTTGGGGTAGAGGGGGAACTTGTCGGCCAGGATCTCGACACGTTGCCGGAGTTCCGCCACGGTCTCGTCGCTGAACTCGCGCTTGAGTGCTGCGGCGATGATGTCCGCGACCTCGGTGAATTCCGCCTTCCCGAAGCCACGCGTGGCCAGCGCCGGCGTGCCGATACGAAGACCGGAAGAAATCATGGGCGGACGCGGGTCGAAGGGCACGGCATTGCGGTTGACCGTGATGCCGATCCGGTGCAGGCGGTCTTCTCCCTGCTGGCCGTCCAGTTCCGAGTTGCGGAGATCAACCAGGACCAGATGCACGTCAGTGCCACCGCTGACGACGGTTACACCGGACTCTGCAACGTCGGCGGACAGCATGCGTTCCGCGATGATGCGTGCACCTTCCAGGGTGCGTTCCTGGCGGTCGCGGAATTCCGGCTCGGCAGCGAGCTTGAACGCAACAGCCTTTCCGGCGATGACGTGCTCCAGCGGGCCGCCCTGCTGTCCGGGGAACACCGCGGAGTTCACCTTCTTGGCGATGGCGGCGTCATTGGTCAGGATCACACCACCGCGCGGGCCGCCGAGGGTCTTGTGGGTGGTGCTCGTGACGATGTGGGCGTGCGGCACGGGGCTGGGGTGGAGTCCTGCAGCCACCAGACCTGCGAAATGCGCCATGTCCACCATCAGGTAGGCACCTACCCGGTCCGCGATGCGGCGGAACTCGGCGAAGTCCAGCTGCCGGGAGTAGGCGGACCAGCCGGCGACGATCAGCTGCGGCTTGTTCTCGACCGCCAGGCGCTCGACCTCGGCCATGTCGATCAGGTGGTCTTCTTCACGCACCCCGTACGGGACGACCTTGTAGAGCTTGCCGGAGAAGTTGATGCGCATCCCGTGTGTCAAGTGACCACCATGCGCGAGGTTCAGTCCCAGGATGGTGTCGCCGGGCTGGATGAGGGCGAACATCGCCGCTGCATTGGCCTGGGCACCTGAGTGGGGCTGCACATTGGCGAATTCGGCGCCGAACAACGACGTGAGGCGGTCGATGGCCAGCTGCTCGATGACGTCGACGTGCTCGCAGCCGCCGTAATAACGCTTGCCCGGGTAGCCTTCGGCGTACTTGTTGGTCAGGACGGATCCCTGCGCCTCCATGACCGCGGTCGGCGCGAAGTTCTCGGAGGCGATCATCTCGAGAGTGCCCTGCTGGCGTAGCAGCTCCTGCTGCACGGCAGCGTGGACCTGCGGATCGGTCTCTGCGAGCGAGCGGGTCAGAACGTCGACCATCGTTTTCTCCTAAGTCTGCAACTAATATCCGGTTGATATATTAGTGATTGGACACAAGTATTCTACCGACCCCGAAGGGTGTCAACAGCTGGCGGGCGGTTCGGGTGATCCGGGCTAGGCGGCGAACAGCGCTTCGCGCACCGCGTGCTCGAAACCGCTGACGTGGACCCGCGCGAGCTCCGCGGCCCGGGCCTCGTCTCCGTCGATGACCGCGCGCAGCAGGTCTACATGCTCATGCACGTGGCGGGAGAGGTCGGGAAGGCGGTCCAGGACCATGCACCAGATCCGCGTCGCCAGATTGTCGTAGCGGATCAGGACGTCTTCGAGGTGGGGGTTGCCGGCGGCCGCGTAGATGCCCTGGTGCACGCGGGCGTCCAGGCGCAGGGTCTCGACCACCGAAGCGGCACTCGTGTCGAAGGACTCGACCGCGCGGATCACGGCCCGCAACTGCTCCTTCATCGACTCCGACGCCACCCGCGCTGCCCGGGAGGCGGCAAGAGGCTCGAGCTGGGTACGGATCTCGGAGATGAACGCGAGATCGGTGACCTCCACCCGGGTGGCAAAAGTACCCCTCCGCGGATAGGAGACGACGAGGCGATCCAGCTCCAGCCGCTTCAGGGCTTCACGCACCGGGGTCCGGCCGACGCCCAGCTCCTTGGCGAGCTCGTCGTCGTTGATGAGGTCGCCGGGCCTGATGTCGAGCATCAGCAGCCGGTCCCGGATGCGCTCGTAGGCTACGTCAGCCAACGACCTCTTGGCCGCATCAGCGATTGCCAGAACTTCGAAAGCCATGGCGTGAACCCCTCTCCCCTTCGACCTGGGAAGGCTCTTGACCCTTCCCGCAGAACCAGTATACGCTCTCTCCCAGTCCTAATATATCAGTGGTAAGCATGAGAATATATCCAGAAGGAGGGGACATGACCCTAGTGGCGACAGATTCATCGACCAGCACGCTGCCTCAGTCGGAGGCCCACGTGGAAGACCAGACGCAGAAGTTCGTCCTGACCTTGTCGTGCGTCGAACGTGCGGGCATCGTCCAGGCGGTCACCACCTTTCTCTTCGAACGTGGTTTCAACATCGACGAGCACCAGCAGTTCGATGACGGCCTCCGCCAGACACTGCATCTGCGCTCCGCCTTCTCGGGCTCCTCTGCCTACAACCCGGAGCGGCTCCAGGAGGAGTTCCGCCCGATCGCCGACCGCTTCGACATGAAGTTCAGCTTCCATGACCAGACGAAGCAACGCATCCTCGTGATGGTGTCCAAGTTCGGCCACTGCCTGAACGACCTGCTCTTCCGCTGGCGCGGCGGCAGCCTGGGGGGTGAGATCGCCCTCGTGGTCTCCAACCATGAGACCCACCGGGCGATGGCCGAGGCCGCCGGCCTCCCCTTCATCTACCTCCCGGTCACTCCTGAGACGAAGGCGGCTGCCGAACAACGCCTGCTGGAACTGGTGGACGAGCATGACATCGACCTCGTGGTGCTCGCCCGGTACATGCAGGTCCTGTCCGACGACCTCTGCCGTGCCCTCGAGGGCCGTGCGATCAACATCCACCATTCGTTCCTTCCTGGATTCAAGGGTGCACGCCCCTACCACCAGGCCTACGATCGCGGCGTCAAGCTGGTCGGCGCAACGGCCCACTACGTGACGGCGGAACTGGACGAAGGGCCCATCATCGAACAGGAAGTCATTCGGGTCGACCACAGCTATGGACCGAACACCCTTTCGACGGTCGGCCAGGACGCCGAAGCACTGGCTCTCTCACGCGCGGTGCGGTGGCACTGCGAGCACCGCGTGCTGCTGGACCAAACCAGCACCGTCGTGTTCCGGTAAGCACGAACCACCAGACCAGCAGAGACAACCCATGGATATCAGCAGGAGAAGCCACATGGCATCGACGCCAAACATCGTCATCATCGGAGCTGGAATCGTCGGCACGAACCTCGCCGACGAACTGGTCACCCGGGGGTGGAACAACATCACGGTCCTGGATCAGGGGCCCCTGAACATGCCCGGGGGGTCCACGTCCCACGCCCCGGGTCTCGTCTTCCAGACGAACCCCTCGAAGACCATGGCCGCGTTCGCCAAGTACACCGTCGAGAAGTTCCTGTCCCTGACCGAGGACGGCGTCAGCTGCTTCGACCAGGTCGGTGGCCTCGAAGTCGCCACCACCGAGACACGCCTGGCGGATCTGAAGCGGAAGCTCGGGTATGCCGCCTCGTGGGGGATCAGTGGAAAGATCCTCTCCAGCGCCGAGTGCAAGGAGCTCTACCCGCTCCTGAACGAGGAGGACATCCTGGGCGGGCTCCACGTCCCCACCGACGGCCTGGCGCGTGCCGCCCGTGCCGTGCAGCTGCTGATCAAGCGCACGGAGGCCGCAGGCGTCACGTACCGGGGCAACACCACGGTCACGGGCATCGAGCAGTCCGACCGTCGCGTGACCGGTGTCGTGACTTCGGACGGTGTCATCCCCGCCGACATCGTGGTCTCCTGCGCAGGCTTCTGGGGCGCCAAGATCGGCGAGATGATCGGCATGGTCGTCCCCCTTCTCCCCCTGGCCCACCAGTACGTGAAAACCACTCCGGTGCCGGCCCGCAAAGGCCACAACGAACTTCCCAACGGAGCGTCGCTGCCGATCCTGCGTCACCAGGACCGGGACCTCTACTACCGCGAACACGGCGACCGCTACGGCATCGGTTCCTACGCGCACCGTCCCATGCCCGTGGACCTCGAGGACCTGGGCTCCTACGACCCGGACAGCATCAGCGATCACAACATGCCTTCCCGTCTCGACTTCACCCTGGAGGACTTCCTCCCAGCCTGGGAGGACACCAAGCAACTGCTTCCGGCGCTGCGGGAATGCGAGATCGAGGACGGCTTCAACGGCATCTTCTCCTTCACCCCCGATGGCGGGGCCCTGGTGGGTGAGTCCAAGGAGCTCGACAACTTCTTCGTGGCCGAAGCCGTCTGGGTGACCCACTCGGCCGGTATCGCCCGGGCCGTCGCCGAGCTCCTGACCACCGGCAAGTCCGAGATCGACCTGGGTGAATGCGACATCCACCGTTTCGAAGAGGTCCAGCTGACCCCTGAATACGTCAGCGAGACGTCCCAGCAGAACTTCGTGGAGATCTACGATGTCCTGCACCCGCTGCAGCCCAAGCTGTCCCCCCGCAACCTGCGCGTCAGCCCTTTCCACGCCCGACACAAGGCACTGGGAGGGTTCTTCCTGGAGTCCGGCGGATGGGAGCGCCCCTACTGGTTCGAAGCCAATGCGGACCTGCTCAAGGAGATGCCGGCCGAGTGGCAGCCGCCGGCCCGTGACGCCTGGTCCGCGATGTTCAGCTCGCCCATCGCGGCCGCTGAAGCCTGGAAGACCCGTACCGCGGTGGCCATGTACGACATGACCCCCCTCAAGCGCCTCGAGGTCTCCGGCCCGGGAGCACTGAAGCTGCTGCAGGGGCTCACCACCGGGGACCTGTCGAAGAAGCCCGGGGCAGTCACCTACACCCTCGTGCTGGACGACGCCGGCGGCATCCGAAGCGACATCACGGTGGCCCGGCTGAGCGAAGACACCTTCCAGCTCGGAGCCAACGGAAACATCGACACCGCCTACTTCGAGCGGGCCGCACGCCACCAGACCGAAAGCGGAACCGCCGGCGACTGGGTCCAGGTGCGCGACACGACAGGCGGGACCTGCTGCATCGGTTTGTGGGGCCCCCTCGCCCGGGACCTGATCAGCACTGTCAGCAGCGACGACTTCTCCAACGACGGTCTGCGTTACTTCCGGGCCAAGCAGGTCGTCATCGGCGGCGTCACCGTGACCGCGATGCGCTTGTCCTACGTCGGCGAGCTGGGCTGGGAACTGTACACGAGCGCGGACAACGGCCAGCGCCTCTGGGACGCCCTGTGGAAGGCCGGGCAGCCCTACGGCGTCATCGCCGCGGGCCGGGCCGCCTTCAGCTCGCTGCGCCTGGAGAAGGGCTACCGCTCGTGGGGTACCGACATGACCACCGAGCACGACCCCCTGGAAGCCGGCCTCGGATTCGCCGTGAAGATGACCAAGGAGGACTTCGTCGGAAAGGCGGCCCTGGAAGGCCGCACCGAGGAGAACTCCGCCCGCCGCTTGCGCTGCCTCACGGTCGACGACGGCCGGAGTCTCGTGCTCGGCAAGGAACCGGTCTTCTACAAGGACCAGGCAGTCGGTTACGTCACCAGTGCCGCCTACGGCTACAGCGTCGCCAAACCGATCGCCTACGCGTATCTCCCGGCCGAGGTCAGCCTGGGGGACTCGGTCGAGATCGAGTACTTCGGCCGGCGCATCCAGGCCACGGTCACCGCGGATCCGCTCTACGATCCCACGATGACCAGGCTCCGCGGCTGATCCACCCGCCGGGCCATTCCACGGGCACGCGGCCCGGACTCGTTCCCTCGCAACCAGAGTCCGGGCCGTTGCTCGTCCAGGGCAGCCTCAAACCCTGCCGGTCGACTCAAGCTTCAGCCCAGGAGGACACATGATCAGGTCAGAAACGATCGACGCTTACCTCGCACGGCTTGCCTCGCGCGAACCGACCCCAGGCGGTGGTGCGGCCGCGGCGCTCCACGCCGCCCAGGGGGCAGCGCTCGTCGCCATGGTCGCCAGATACACCACAGGCCCCAAATACGAGCAGCACGACGAACTCGTCCGACGCATCATCAGCGCCGCCGACTCACTGGTCGTCGAGGCCCTGGGTCTGGCGGATGCCGACGAGATCGCGTTCCAGGGCGTCATCGATGCGTATCGGCTTCCGTCCGGTACGGACGAACTCCGAGCCGCACGGACGGCGTCCATCCAGGAGGCGCTCATCCTGGCGGCGCAGACACCCGCCCAGCTCATCGGGCTCGCCGGCACCATCGTGGATCGTGCCACGGAACTCTTCGAGGTTGCGAATGCCACCGTGATCAGCGATGTCGCTGCTGCCGCCGACGCAGCCCGCGCAGCCGCAACCACCGCCCGGGTGAACATCGACATCAACGTGGTGGCCATCAAGGACGCCGCAGCCCGTTCGCGGTTGGCAGACCAGACCGACGGCCTCGAGGAGAAGGTCGTTCGCGCGGCAGACTCCCTCGTGGCGCGCGTGCGGAACAGGATTCTCGGTTGAGCGCCGTACTCCTCTCCGGAAAACAGCTGGCACAGACGATTCGGGAGAAGGCCCACCAGGAGGCCCGGGAGCTCGAAGCCGACGGGCTCCGCCCCACGCTCGCAGTGGTCGTCGCCACCGACGACGGCTCCACGCACTGGTATGTCCGGTCCATCGAACGTGCCGCCGGAAGCGCCGGCATCGGGTGCCGGATCGTGGACCTCGGCCCCGATGCCACTGAACAGGTCCTGGCCTCGGTCCTGCAGGACCTCAGCGGGGATCCCTCCGTCCACGGCATCATCCTGCAGACGCCTCTGCCTCCCGGCGTGGGAACAGATGAACTGGTCGGCCACATTGCCCCGGAGAAGGACGTCGATGGCGCGAACCCGTTGAGCCTCGGCCGTCTTGCTGTGGGCCGTCCTTCGTTCGCCCCGGCCACTGCCCGCGCCGTGATCGAGATCCTCGACCACTTCGACATTCCGCTGGCAGGCCGGAACGTGGTCGTCATCGGCCGTTCCGCCGTGGTGGGAAAGCCGCTGTCCCTGCTGCTGCTGGAGCGCGACGCCGCGGTCACGGTCTGCCACTCCAGGTCGGGTCCGCTGGAGAAGTACACCAGGACGGCCGACGTCGTGGTCGTCGCGGCCGGGCGCACCGGCCTGCTGAAGGGCAGCCACGTCTTGTCCGGGGCCGTCGTGATCGACGTCGGCACCAATGTCCTTCCCGACGGATCCCTCGTCGGGGACGTCGACGAGGACAGCGTGCGGGGCATCGCCGCGGCCCTGACTCCTGTCCCGGGCGGCGTCGGCTCCGTCACCACATCCCTGCTCCTCCTGCACACGACCGAGGCCGCGCGGGAACAGGCGCGTACCCTGGTCCCCGGATCGGCCGGATGATCCATCCCGGGCACGACTGCCACCCCGCGGAACCCGTCATCATCTCCACAGAAGGCCTGGAATCACCTCGAGGGCGGGTCTTCCTGTCCGCCCTCGTGCAACTGCTGGAACCCTTCTGCACGGTACGGACTCATTCCGGCCGTGAAGCCGACAGGGCTGTGCCGCACGCGCCCGGCGAATGCCCCGACGTCGTCCTCATGACCGGCCGGGCCGATGCCGGCCCCTGCATGCTCCGGATCCTTCCCGGGCCGCAGGACTCCCTGGGAGGCGCTCCGACGGAGATCACCGTCCTGGACCCGTCGCATCCGGACGCACCGCTGCACACTGCTCGGGCCCTGGCGCAGCTTCCCGCCCTCGCCGCGGTCCGCGGTCTCGGGCAGCTGTCCGTCCCCCCGTCCCTCCACTGTGTCCCGCTTGCCGCCTATCCGGATCCGGAAGCGGCCTTCCTCGAATTCCATGGGCTCTCCAGCCACCGCGTCTGGCTGGACAGCTCGAACGCGGCCACGGACCCCGTGGCCGGACGCAACCGCTACAGCATCATGGCTGACGATGCGGGCAGCCGTGGACTGAGGGCACAGCATGCGAACGGCGTGACGACCGTGGAATCGAAGCTGGTGGTCACCCGAATCCCGGGTCCCTTCTTCAGCTGGCTGGAAAGGAACTGGTCCAGCGACCAGGCACCGGATCCGGAGGGTCTTCCCGGGCTGGGGTTCGCCCTCGGCTGGCTGGGTTACCTGGGGTACGAGCTCAAGCGGGAGTGTGGCGGGAATGCGGTGGAGTCACCGCTGCCGGATGCCTCGTTGATCCGCTGCACCCGGGCCGTGGTGTTCGACCACGAAGCACGGTGTGTGTTCCTTCTGGCGGAAGCCGGTCCGGAAGGCCTGCAGTGGTGCAGGAACGCCGCCCTACGCATCCGGAGCCTGCCCTCGGCGCCCCGCCGCCTCAGCAGCCGGCTACCGGACGTGAAATTCAGCGCAGCGGATTCCAGCGGGTTCTACCTTCGGAAGATCGCTGCATGCCAGGACGAGATCGTGCAGGGGAACTCCTACGAGGTGTGCCTCACGACCCAGATCTTCGACGATCTCCACGAGAGCCTGGATCCGCTGGACTTCTATCGCCGGCTCCGCCGGGCCAGCCCGGCACCGTTCGCCAGCTTCGTCCAGCTCGGCGCGGTGGCGATCGCGAGCTCCTCGCCGGAGCGGTTCCTCAGCATCACGGCCGAGGGCCACGTACGCGCCGAACCCATCAAGGGGACCCGACGACGGGGTGCGTTCCGCCAGGCCGACAGGCAGCTGAAGCATGAGCTCAAGACCTCGCCGAAGGACCGGGCGGAGAACATCATGATCGTGGACCTGATGCGGAACGACCTCTCCCGGCATGCAGAACCGGGAACAGTCTCGGTGACGCGGCTCTGCGACGTCGAGACGTACACGACGTCGCACCAGCTGGTCAGCACCATTGAAGCCACCATCGCCCGGGACGGTTCGAGGACGGCCGTCGTCGCGGCTGCGTACCCGCCCGGTTCGATGACAGGGGCTCCCAAGATCAGCAGCATGGACATCCTCGACCGATTGGAATCCCTCCCGCGCGGACCCTATTCGGGTGTGGTGGGCTACTTCTCCCCCGGCGGCGCCGCGGACCTGTCCGTCACCATCCGTAGCGCCGTGTTCTCCACTCCTCCCGGGGACGTCCAGCGGCTGTCCGTGGGTATCGGCGGGGCCATCACGGCCGACTCCGACCCTGCGGATGAGCTGGCAGAGATCCACACCAAGGCCGCTGCCATCCTCGGAGTCCTCGGGGCCACTTTTCCCGTATCCGCCGGCGCCGAGCGGGTATCCGCCCGGGCTACAGCACAGCCCTGATGTGGTTCTCGAAATCAGTGACGTGCCGGGTGGTCAGCCGCGCAGCAGCGTCGGAGTCCCCGGCCGCGATGTATTCGAGCAGCTCGATATGCTGGGCGATGTGCTCGGACACCGGCGGAAGCTTCTCGAGCACCAGGCTCCAGATCCGCGTCGCGAGGTTGTCGTACCGGGTCAGGACGTCTTCGAGATGCCTGCTCCCGGTGGCCCGGTAGATCATGCGATGGACCCGCAGGTCCAGACGCATGAGATCCTGCTGCGATTGCATCCCCGGCAACAGCTGCCCGACTTCCCGTGCGAAGTCCCGGAGCTCGCTCCGGAGCTGCGGCGAGGCATGTCGCGCAGCCCGCGCAGCTGCCGCCGGCTCCAGGAGCTGTCTGATCTCGGAGATCTCGGCCAGGTCCGTGATGTCCACGCCGGCGGCGAATGTTCCGCGCCGGGGGTAGGCCACCACCAGATGGTCGCTCTCGAGCCGTTTCATGGCTTCGCGGATCGGCGTCCTGCCGACGCCGAGTCGCCGGGAGATGATGTCGTCGTTCAGGGGCTCGCCCGGCTTGATGTCCAGGACGATCAGTTCGTCGCACAGGATCCGGTAGGCGAAGTCGGCGAAGGATTCGTCGTCCTGCCTCAGCGGCGCCGACGGAACCCCCGCCTGCGTCGGTGCTCCGCCGGCGTCTGCCATCTCCAGGTCTCCTCCCGATGAGCCCAGGGTCTCGACGCCCCAGCTCCCCATTCATCCTATTCCCGCGCCTGAGCTATAGACGCGGACCCAGCCAAGCGCTAGAGTACCACTGATATATCAAGCATCGTGGGCAGAACATATCAGCGTTAAACCCCTGAACACGAACGAAGCGTGTTCACGAAACATGAGCTCCCGAAGGTGGAAGGGGTGAACCCACCCAGTTTCCATCGTCGCCGGCACACTCGTGACCGTCGCACCAGCCAAAGCCGCACCGTTCCGCTCGGTTCAATTCCCGAGCGCCGCGGCCCCTCGCACACTCATGCCTCACCGAGCAAAGGACCCGCTCATGGCTTTTGATAGTGACCTGAAATCCCACGTACCCGAGGAATCGCCTGCGGACAAAGGCATCGGAGGAGACAGGAACCCTGCTGTCCTCGATCCGGAGGAAGGAGGCGCACCGCCCGTGCCCGACGCCGAGTACGAACAGATTCTCGAAGAGCTGCGTCATGCCAAGACCGAGCAGGCGGTCGCGGATCGCCGGAGCCACAAGCTCGTTCTCGACAAGACTATTTTCGGGATCACAGGTGCCATCGCCATCGCCTTCGTCATCTGGGGCTTCATGGGACGCGACAGCCTGTCCAGCACGTCCACAGGTGCCCTCAACTGGGTCATGGAGTACACCGGATGGTTCTTCATGCTCACGGCATCGCTCTTCGTGGTCTTCGTGCTGTGGCTGGCCCTGGGTAAGTTCGGCGACATCCCGCTGGGTAAGGACGGCGAGAAGCCCGAATTCCGTACTGTCTCCTGGGTCTCGATGATGTTCGCCGCTGGCATGGGTATCGGGCTGATGTTCTACGGTGTGGCCGAACCGCTCTACCACTACATCTCTCCCCCGCCCGGAACAGTGGATGGAAGGACACCCGCAGCAGTCCAGACGGCTATGGCCACCTCGATCTTCCACTGGACCCTGCACCCGTGGGCCATGTATGCCGTCGTGGGTATCGCCATGGCCTACGGAACCTACCGGCTGGGTCGCAGGCAACTGATCTCCGTGGCCTTCACGTCTCTTTTCGGCGTTCGAACGGTCGAAGGGCCGGTCGGGAAGTTCATCAATATCCTGGCCATCTTCGCCACCCTGTTCGGGACCGCCGCATCGTTGGGCCTGGGCGCCCTGCAGATCGGCAGCGGCATGACCTCCAATGGTTGGTTCGGTGAAATCGGCACCCCCGTGCTCGTGGCGATCGTCGCCGTCCTGACCCTGTGCTTCGTCGCTTCGGCCGTCTCGGGCATCAGCCGCGGCATCCAGTGGCTCTCCAATATCAACATGGTCCTGGCCGTCGTCCTCGCGCTGATCGTCTTCGTCGTCGGCCCCACCCTTTTCATCCTCAACCTGATCCCCTCCGCGGTCGGCGACTACGCCCGCGATCTGGCCGAGATGTCGTCCCGGACCGAAGCGGTCGGCGATGAGTCACTGCGTAGCTGGATGACCAGCTGGACGATCTTCTACTGGGCCTGGTGGGTGTCCTGGACACCTTTCGTGGGCCTCTTCATCGCCCGCATCAGCCGCGGCCGCACCATCCGCCAGTTCGTCACCGGTGTGCTGCTGGTGCCCAGCCTCGTCAGCGTCATCTGGTTCGCCATCTTCGGAGGCGCCGCCTTCGACGTCCAGCAGAAAGCCGACGAGGCCAACACCCCCGGCCTGGTCGCCATGGTCGACGGGACACCGTCCGTCAACTTCGACGGGGCACTCTTCGACCTGATCAAGAACCTGAGCATGCCTGGCTGGGCTGTCACTGCCGTCATCGTGCTGGCCATGGTCCTGGTCGCGATCTTCTTCATCACCGGCGCCGATGCTGCGTCCATCGTGATGGGGTCGCTCAGTTCCAATGGCGCCGAGCATCCCCGCCGCGGAGTCGTCATCTTCTGGGGCTGCCTCACCGGCGCCGTGGCGGCGGTCATGCTGCTGGCAGGCGGCGATGAACCATCCGAAGCCCTGGCGGGCCTGCAACGGATCACCATCGTGGCAGCTCTACCGTTCGTCATCGTCATGCTGCTGCTCTGCTTCGCGCTCACCAAGGACCTGCGTCGGGATCCTCTCTCCCTGCGGCGCCGCCTGGCCACCTCCGTCGTGGAGCGGGCCATCCGCACCGGCGTGGAACAACACGGCGGCGCGCAGTTCGACCTCGTGACGAAGCACGAGTGCGCGGAGAAGTGCTCCGACTCGGAGTGTCCCGGAGGACCCGCGAGGGGCATCATCCCAACCGTCGAGCCCCGGCGTTCCGGTTCGCACACTCAATAGCTGCCCACCTCGAGAAAGCAACCCACCTCGGCGGCATGCGGCCTGTTCCGGCCCGTGCCGCCGAGGCGCGCCCGCGCTCGGACGCAGAGCAGAGGTTCCGGATGAGTGAGTATGACGCCGGCGCCTATCGAGTCCACGACGGCGACGGCGGTCCTGAGGACGTGTGGGAGCACCAAGACATCTTCTGGCCGCCCGAGGACATCTGGAGCCAGCACCGTCACCTCCGGCTTGGAGGTGACCGTGCGATCTCAGCGATCGTCGTCGGGCCGGGCGGTGAGGATCCGATCGGCCCGGACCTGCAGGATGCCGAGCGACTCCTGGATCAGGGGCGATGCGATGCTGCCCCTGCGCACCGCAGCGACAATGCGCCGTGAGGGTTTCCCCCTGCCCGTGATGCGCATCCGGACCACGTTCTCGGCACCATGCAGGGGCGCCAGTCGCGGCAGCAGGCCCACGCCCAGCCCCGCACCGACGAACGCGATCAGGGTTTCCCATTCGACGGCCTCATGGGCGATCCGCGGTGTCGCCCCGACTGCCGTGAACGCCGCGGTGAACAGGGAATGGTAGGTGGACCCGGCGGCCTCGGTGATCCAGGGTTCCGATGCCAGCTCGTCGAGCGTCACCGTCTCCCGCGACGCCAACGGATGGTCGGAGGGAATGATCACGTCCAGGGGATCGTCGAGCAGGACGGTTTGCTCGAAGCGCGGATCGTCCTCTACATGGGCGTCCGAATGGACGTCCGACTGCATGGCGACGACGACCGCGAGGTCGATCCGCTCGGCAACCAGCAAGTCGAAGCAGCGGGCCGGTTCGGCCTCGAGTACCTGTACCTTCAGCAGGGGGCGTGTCGAGCGCAGGGTGGCGGCCAGTGGCGCGAGCAACTGGGCGGCCGCCGTGGAGAATCCGCCGAGACCGAAATTGGACTGGACCTGGTCGCCGGCTTCCAGGGCCGCGGCGCGCAGGCTCTCCCATTGCGCAATGAGAGCGTCCGAGCCTGCCACGAGGAAGCGGCCCGTGGCGGTCAGCCGCACGCCCCGGCCGTCCTTCGTCAGCAGCTGCATTCCCAGTACGCGCTGGAGTTCCCGCAATTGCGCGGAGACGGCGGAGGGAGAAAATCCCGTGAGCTCCGCGGTTGCGCCGACAGTGCCACACCGGGCGAACACCCGCAGTGTTATGAGCCGGGGATCGATCATGCACCTATTGTGCACTGTTATCTCCAGAGTCTTGCGCTTTTATTGCACGGCGATTGTGACTAATCTCATGCCAACAACATCTTCGGTGACGCCTTTCGTGCCCACTGGCCCGGCGTCTCCACGAATCGCGTACCCAGCCCTCTCGGGAGGAACCCATGTCTGCTCCAGTGAATGCGCCGCTCAACTCACGCGGGAAACTCGTTTCCTCCTTGCCTGCCGAGCAGCTGGCCGAGATTACCGAGTTGTTCGATTTCCGGCGCGCGGGATACTCCCTCGACGCCCCCTTCTACACCGATCCGACGATCTTCAGCGTCGACATGCAGGCCATCTTCGGCCGGCACTGGATCTTCGCCGCCAGCATCGCCGAGCTCCCGGAGCCGGGCGACTACGTCACCGTCGACTACGGGCCCTACTCCCTGATCGTGCTGCGCAATGACGACGGCGGCGTGAACGTCCTGCACAACGTGTGCCGCCACCGCGGCGCCCGCGTCCTGACCGAACCCGCGGGGACCACGGGAAACCTGGTGTGCGGCTACCACTCCTGGACCTACTCCCCCGACGGTAATCTGATCCACGCCTCCGCACCCGGGGAGACGAAGTTCGACAAGGGCTGCTTCGGCCTCAAGCGCGCCCACAGCCGCGTGGTCGCCGGACTCGTCTTCGTCTGCATTGCCGACGAACCGCCGACGGATTTCGACGAAACCTCCAAGATCTTCGAGCCCTACCTCGCACCCCACGATCTGGCGAAGACGAAAATCGCCTACCAGCAGAACATCATCGAAGAGGGCAACTGGAAGCTCGTCATGGAGAACAACCGTGAGTGCTACCACTGCGACGGCCACCCGGAGCTCGCCTGTTCCCTCTTTCCCACCTGGGGCCTGACGGAGGGGCTGATCCCGGCCCACCTCGAGGAAGTGTGGGACCGCAACAAGGAAGCGCAGTCCTCGCTCGAGGAGCGTTGCCGCCGCTATGGCCTTCCCTACGAGGTGGTCGAGCAGCTCGACACCCGCGTGGCGGGAATCCGTATCTCCAGGGAATCGCTCGACGGCGACGGCGAATCGTTTTCCCCCGATGGGCGCAGGCTCTCCAAGAAGCTGCTCGGTGACCTGCGGGACTTCCGCCTCGGTCGCTGCTCGATGCACCTGCAGCCCAACAGCTGGTTCCATTTCCAGGGGGACCACGTCATCACGTTCGCCGTCTTCCCTGTCAATGAACATCAGACACTGGTACGCACCACCTGGCTGGTGGCCGACGACGCCGTGGAAGGCGTCGACTACGACCTGGAAAAACTCACCTACACCTGGAAGCAGACGAATCTGCAGGACAAGGCGTTCGTGGAACTGTGCCAGAAGGGCGCCGGCAGCCCCGCCTACGAGCCCGGCCCGTACATGAAGAGCGAATACCAGGTGGAGGCGTTCATCAACTGGTATGTGCAGCGCGTGCAGGAGCACTTGGCATGATCGAACTCCTCACTGATACGGCAATCCGGGAGCCACAGCGCATCCGCGGTCTCGAGATGCCGTGGAACAGGGTGATGGGGAGTACCGAGGGACCCGCCCGCGCCGCCCACGCCCTGGGCCCCTGGCATCCGCAGGAGTTTCTGGCCGAATGCGTCGAGACCGTCCCCGAGGTGGGCGGCATGATGACCTTCGTGTTCCGCCGCTGCGACGGTGCACCCCTCGCGTTCCGTGCGGGCCAGTACGTGAACGTCGCCTTCCCCGTGAACGGCGAGGACCAGGACGCGGTGGACCGCAGTTACTCCCTGTCCAGTTCGCCCACCCAGCCGTGGACCTTCGACATCACGGTCAAGCGCGACCCTACTGGACTGGTCTCACCCTGGGTGCACGAGAACGTTCGACCCGGCACCGTCCTCGAGATGCTCGGACCGGTCGGGGCATTCCACCTGCCGGACGCCGACCGCCGGGCACGGTATCTCCTGCTGGCCGCCGGTGCAGGCATCACCCCCATCATGTCGATGGTGCGGACCATCCACTCGCTGCCCGGACAGGCCGATGTCGTGGTGCTCTACCACGGAGCCGAGGCCGGAGGATTCGCCTTCCACCAGGAACTGGCCTACATCGAGTCCGTGGACTCGCGCGTGAAGGTCTTCTACGCCCTGGGCGACCGCAGTAAACCCGAAAGGTGGGAATGGCTCAGCGGGAGGCTGACGGCGGCCATGCTCGACGAGGTGGCGCCCGATGCGAACGGCCGCCAGGTCTATGCCTGCGGCCCCGAGGGTTACCTGAATACCGCCACCGAACTCCTGCGGAAGGTCGGCGTCGACGACACCTCCATCAACATGGAATTCTTTTCCGGAGACCGCCAGACGCTCCTCGAATACCAGGCAGAGGTCGCGCTTGCAGGGGACATTGCCGAGGAAATCGCCGAGGAAATCGCTGATTCCGCTGAGGACTACTATGAAAGCCAGCCCTCAGCGTTCGGGCTCTACGAGCCCGGCTACGACGCCGACGGAGCCCTGAAGGCCACGGGGCTGCCGCTGGAAACCGTCGACCCGGGCGAGCCCCGCCCCGGAGCCCCCGAGGGCGGGCCGGACGCGGAGGGCGGACCCCCCGATGTCTCGAGCTTCGACACGGTCGGAACCGGAGACCTCACCCTGTCCTTTCTGCGCACCGGCATCAACGTGCGCATCGACCCCGCCGAACACATCCTCGGGGTGGCCCAGCGCGCGGGCGTTCGGATCGGAGCGAACTGCAAGGAAGGCATGTGCGGCTCCTGCAAGGTGGTCAAGCTTTCCGGGGAGGTCGAGATGAATCACCAGGGCGGGATCCGGGCACGAGAGATAGATGCAGGGAAGTTCCTGCCCTGCTGCTCGACCGCGCGGACCGATCTGGTGATCGATGCCTGACCGCTTCCCGCTGCTCCAGGCCGGACAGCATCAGGGGCCCCTGATGGTGAACCCTCCCGCCGGACGCTATATTCGACGCTGGTGAAGCAGGCCGCCGACAACACGAACCGGCTGTCCTGTGCGAGGCGTCAGTGCGTTCCGGGACACGAAAGCGAGGGGCATGGCCAAGCTTGATCTACGGACGAGGCTGATCGGAAAGGCGATCGCCAGATTGTCCCCCGCCGGCAGCAGTGATGAGCAGATCATCGCCGCCCAGCAGCGGTCCGTCGGCCACAACCCTCTGACCGACTGGCTCCTGGGAGGTCTCGCGCCCGGAGTGACCGTCCACGAGGACACTGCTGCTGGGGCGGCCGGGAGGATCCCTGTACGGGTCTACCGCCCGGAGGGCTTCGCCCGGGCCTTGCCGCTCGTCATCCTCATGCACGGCGGCGGCTGGGCGACCGGCACGCTCGACACCTATGACTGGCTGGCGAGCAGCCTCGCCAAGGAGGCACAGGCCGTCGTCGTGTCCCTCGACTATCGCCTCGCGCCCACGCACCGGTGGCCCGCCGCCGCGGAGGACTGCTATGCCGCGTTCCTCGAGATCGTCGACCGTGCCCCGGAGTGGGAAGCGGACGCGACCAGGGTCGCGGTCGTCGGAGACAGTGCCGGGGGAAACCTGGCAGCGGTGGTCACGCTGATGGCACGGGATCGTTCAGGTCCGGCGATCGCCTTCCAGGGTTTGATCTATCCTGCGACGGACCTGACCCTCGGCAGCAGGTCGATCGAGGAGAATGCGACCGCGCCGATCCTGACCAAACAGGACATCACCGCATTCCGGGACCTCTACGCGCCGGACCCGAAGGACCACTCCAACCCCTACGCCTCGCCCCTGTTCGCCGACGATCTCAGCGGTCTGCCGGCGGCGTTGGTCCAGGTCGCCGAGCACGACCCGATCCGGGACGACGGACTGCGCTATGCCGCCGCGCTCACGGCGGCCGGCGTCCAGGTGCGTGTCACCACGTATGTCGGGATGCCGCACGGCTTCCTCGCGTTCCCGCGTATCTGTCGAAGCGCCCCGCAGGCCCTCGAGGAATTGTGCGCCGAGCTGCGCGGGCACCTCACCACGGCAGGTCGACGGCAACTCGCGGATTCCGGCTCCGACGCGCCCTGACGCACCGGGCTCCGTGGAGCCCGTCGAGCCCCCCCGCTGGAACGCCGGCTCCTCCGTGCTGCCGGTAGCCTTGGGGGTGATGGAGCCACAAGCACAGACCCCCGACCAGCCGCACCGCACCCAGCCCGTATCCTTCGTCCGGCGGGGTTCGCGCCTCCAGGGCAGGCGCCGTGAGGCCTGGGACGAACTCGCGGAAGCCTTCCTGATCGACGTGCCGCGGGTGGAGAACGCCGACACCTCGGTGGAGCCCGGCTTCGTGCTCGACATCGAAGCGGCGTTCGGGCGGTCCGCGCCCCTCGTCATCGAGGTCGGCTCCGGGCTCGGCGAGGCCATCACGCATGCGGCCGAACTCGATCCGGACCGCGACTACCTCGCCCTGGAGGTCTACCGTCCGGGTCTCGCCCAAACCATGCTGCGCATCAGCCAGAAGGACCTGACCAACGTGCGGACCGCGCAGGTGAACGCGGCAGAGGCATTCGCAGGCATGATCCCCGCGTCGTCCGTCGCGGAGCTCTGGACGTTCTTCCCCGATCCCTGGCACAAGGCCCGCCACCACAAGCGCAGGCTCGTCAAGGACGACTACGTGGACCTCGCCGCCCGGGTCATCGAACCGGGCGGCATCTTCCGCCTCGCCACCGACTGGTCCAACTACGCGGTGCAGATGCGTGCCGTCCTGGACGCGAGCGGGCACTTCGAGAACCTGCACGACGGCGAGCGCTCCGGCGCTGACAGCCCCCTCACCCAGGTGTGGGAGAGCGGCGTGGAGTCCGTGGTGGGCGGTGCCCCGGTGCGCGAGGGCCGCGACCCGGTGAGCACCGGCAACACGGGCGTCAACGAGGGCGTCGATGAACTCGGTGGATGGGCCCCCCGCTTCGAGGGCCGGACCCTCACGAGTTTCGAGAACAAGGCGATCAAGGCCGGGCGGATGGTCTTCGACCTCACCTACCGCCGCCGCTGAGCGAGCGGCATGGGACGTTGGACCCGTACGACGTCCGGCCCTGGGGAAACCCCATGAGGGGCGACCCCTGGCCGGGCCACGCGAAGGATTCACCCGCCTACCGGCGGATCCTGCTCGCCCTGCTGTTCGCCGGGCTGGCGACCTTCGCCCAGTTGTATTCGCTGCAGGGAGTGTTGACCGGACTCGCATCCGAATTCGGGGTCTCGCCCGCGGATGCAGCGCTCTCGGTCTCCGCTGCGACGCTGGGCCTGGCGCTCGCCGTTCTTCCATGGTCCGCCGTCGCGGACCGTGCCGGGCGCCGGCGGACGATGACGTGGGCCATCGGCGCCGCCGTCGTCCTCGGTTTCCTCGCCGCCCTGGCACCCACCTTCGGCGTGCTGATCGCCCTCCGCTTCCTCGAGGGCGTGGCCCTGGGCGGCGTCCCCGCGACGGCGCTCGTGTACCTGCACGAGGAAGTGCAGAAGCTTCACGCCGCCGTGGCCGCGGGCACCTACATCGCCGGCACGACGCTCGGTGGGCTCGCCGGGCGCCTGGTGGCCGGGCCCGTCGGGGATCTGCTCGGCTGGCGGGCGGGCGTGCTCAGCGTCAGCATCATGGCGGGAGGCGCCGCCGTCGCCTTCGTCCTGCTCGCTCCCCGGCCGCGCGGTTTCCACCCCGTCGTCCGGGGGCAGGGCCCGTCGCTCATCCGACGTGTCGCCACCAACCTGCGCTCCCCCCGGCTCCTGGCCGTCTATGCGCAGGGGTTCCTCCTGATGGGGGGATTCGTCGCGGTCTACAACTACCTCGGATTCCACCTCGAGGCACCCCCGTTCCTCCTGCCCGCATCCCTGGTGAGCCTGCTGTTCCTCGCCTACCTCTCGGGCACGGCGACCTCGCGGATGGCAGGAGGCCTGAGCGTCCGGTTCGGGCGCCTTCCCGTCCTCCTCGCGGCGGTTCCCGTGATCCTGGCCGGGCTCGGGGTAACACTCGCGGGTTCCATTCCCCTGGTGGTCCTCGGCCTCGTCATCTTCACGGGCGGCTTCTTCGCCGCCCATTCCGTCGCCTCCGGCTGGACACCCGTCCTTGCGAGCGCCGGACGCGCCCAGGCGTCCGGGCTCTACAACTTCGCGTACTACGCCGGGTCGAGCCTCCTCGGCTGGCTGGGCGGCCTGTTCTTCGGCCAGTTCGGCTGGCCTGGGGTCGCCGGGTTCACCGGCACGCTGGCCGTGGTGGCCGGTCTCCTCGCCGTCGTCGGGCTGCGCGGCGCGCCCGGCAGCGCCCCTCCGGCCCGCCGGACCGCCTGACAGCACTCCCCCGCGGCCCGCCGGCGGTCGCCCATCCCGGGTCCACCCGGGTAGATTCACTGGAGTCGGAGCTGATCCGGGACGCGAGCACCAGGAGAACGCAGGACCATGGGTATTTTCAGGCGCCGGGCCGGCGCAGGCCGGGGAATCAGCAGGGACCCCATTGCGGACTTCTGGCAGTGGTGGGCCGACGGCGGCGAGGACCTGCTGACCACCGCCACGCGCGCCGGCGACTTCGATGCGTACGTCGAAGTGATGACCACCCGGGTCAAGGCGATCGCCCGCGGCCTCGAATGGGAGACGCGGAAGGGCACGGAGGCGGAGCACACCCTCTGCGTCTCGAGCGGGGGGAATCCTTCGCTGCGTCCCGTGGCGGAGCGATGGTACAGGGCATCGCCCCCGGCGAGCAGGCGGTGGGAGTTCGTCCCCGCCCGCAGCGCCAAACCGGACATGCTGGAGTCCACGATCACCTACCGCGGCAGGGTGTTCGACCTGCGCCGCACGCGGATCCACACGTCCCTGACCCGCGCCGGGGACGGTCTCGTCGTGTCCGTCCACAACCCCGGTTTCACGGGCCAGTGGGACGACGAGCACGGCCTCTGCGTGCTGATGCTCGAATGGCTACTGGGCGAGGACGACGTCGAACGCTGGGTCCGCCGCGTGGACTGCATCGTCCACGACGTCGTGGACAGCATCCCGGCGGCCGACCTGCCCGCCCGGGTGACCGAGCTCGCCCGTACCGCACCCGAGCCGGGGTGGCTCCTGATGGAGGGGAAGCTGGGCTCCGGGCATCCGATCCTGGTGCGTGTGCTGCGGCCGCTGCGCTGGATCGACCATCCGCGCTTCGACCTTCACACGGCTCTGCGCGTCGCGTTCGACGCCGACGAGCAGGGACTGCCACGACCTGCTGTCCGAGAGGAGCTGGACGATCTCGAGAACGGGCTGGTGCACGCCCTCGGGCAGCGCGGCATGCTCGTGGCCGCCGAGACCTCGAAGGGCGCCCGGACGCTCCACTTCTACTCTGACTCGGAGGACCAGAACGGGCGGGACGTCTTCGATGCCGCCGCTCGCGGCCGCCGTTCCCTCACCGCGAGGCACACTCTCGATCCGGGCTGGAGGAAAGTGCAGGATTTCGCGTGACTGCCCGCGCTGGGCGGCATCGGGCACAGTCATCGGATACGCGCCGGCCATGGCGCAGCGGCGCCCAGCGCATACCGTCCCCCGCATCACGGGATGCGGACTCCCGCAAGGGCCACGGCGCATCCTGCTGCCCATGGAAGAATGCGCTAGTACCGCACGCGACTTCGCGAGGGACGGATGAGGCGGGGTGAACCGGGTGATCACCGGGGATGAAGCGCGATGGTGGGAGCTGCATGAGGCTGGACGTTGTGACGCTACAGGTTGCGTTCGGGGTGATCGCGCTGACCCTGCTGGTCCTGTTCTACGGGGTCAGCGTGCGGCGCAGCCACTCGACCTATAGCAGGTGGTGGTGCGCGGCGATCGCCTGCTTCCTCACCGGGACCGGTCTCTATCTGTTCGACGGCACCGCCCATCAGGTCTGGGCCAACCCGGCCGGCAATGCCCTGCTGGTGGCAGGGTCCGCCTGCGTGTGGGGCGGCGCACGGGCCCTCCGGAGGACAGCGCCCGGACCATGGCAGATCTTGCTCGCGCCGGTCATGACGGTTGTCGCGTCCGCCTTCGACAGCCCTTCGACCAATACCTGGTCCGGCGGAGCTTTCCTCCTGGCGTTCATGACGGTCTTCATCGGTCTGGCCGCCACCGAAATATGGCGACTGGACCCGAACACGACCACCACACAACGCCCCCTGGCGGTCGCTTCCGGTGCCCTGGGGCTGTACTACCTCTGCCGGTGGGTGGCCTTCCTGACCGCAGGCCCCTCATCGTCGGCCTTCCAGTCCTACTTCGGAACCATCCCCACCACCCTTTTCACGATGGTCCTGCTGATCGTGGTGTCCTTCACCATGGCCACCCTCAGCAACGAACAGGCCCTCAGGGAACTACGGGCGCAAGCCAGCCATGACGAACTGACCCAGATCCTGAACCGCCGGGGGTTCCTCGAGCTGGCAAGATCCGAGATCCGCCGCCTCCCCACCAGGAACACACCCTGCACGCTGGTCCTGGCCGACATGGACCACTTCAAACAGGTCAATGACACGCACGGGCACCCCGCAGGAGACGCTGTGCTCCAGGCGGTCGCAGCAGCCTGCATCAGATCCGTGCGATCCACGGATCTGGTGGGACGCTACGGCGGAGAGGAGTTCATTCTCCTGCTCCCCGGAGCAGGTATGGACAGTGCAGAAGCGGTCACCGACGCCATCAGCAGCATCCTCCGCACGAGCCAGTCCGGCTTCGATTTCCCCCTGCCCACTATCAGTTACGGGATAGCGGCCCTGGCACCGGGGCCGGACCGGATCACCAACGCTATCGCCGCTGCCGACGCCGCCCTGTACACCGCCAAGAGGCGGGGCCGGGGCCGCGCCATCAGAGCAGAACACCACTGAGCCCTGGCTCCCTGCAGCAGCACCCGCGCCCTCCTGGGCATCTACCCGGTCCTGGGCCTCTGGTTCGCGATCGACCTGATCCGGGCGATCGGCCGATCTGGCCCAGGAAGCCGCTCAGAACGCCGACGACGGCAGGTCCCGCTCGCCCTCCCGGATCGCGGTGACGATGCGTCCGGCGACGGCCACCGGGTCCTTGCCCTGCGGGAGCTTCGGCGCATCCCCGGCGATGGGCCTGGAGGCCAGCCCGGTCTCGGTGTGCGGCGGGCGGGCATCCAGAACGCGGACACCCTGCTTCCGGAGCTCCAGCGTCAGCGCCTTGCCGTAGGCACTGAGGCCGGCCTTGGTGGCCGAGTACGCGGCCATGCCCGCCGTGGGGCTCTCGGCGACGACGGCGCTGATCTGGGCCACGAACGAGTCCTTGCCCAGCTTCGGCGCGACGTCACGCATGAGCCGCATGTAGCCGAGGAGGTTGACGAGCATGAGTTCGTCGAGGGTGTCGTCGTCCACCTCGACGGCGGGACCGAACGCGACGACCCCGGACGCGAAGACGACCCCGTCGAGTTCGCGGCCGTACACGGCGGCGGCGATGTCCGCAGGACCCGTCAGCTTCCCCAGGTCGGCGGCAGCGCGGCCGACGACGGCGTCGCCGAGTTCCTCCGCGAGCTGCGAGAGCTTCTCCTCGGACCGACCGGAGATCGTGAGCTGGGCGCCCTGTGCCGCCAGCTGGCGCGACAGCTCCGCACCGAGGACTCCGGTAGCGCCGACGACGAGGACGTGGGACCCGCTCAGCTCTGTCATCGCCCGAGTGTAGCAACGCCTTCCCGGGCTTCTCGGCGCTTCCTCGGCGCATCCCCGGCCGCATCGGGCCGCGAGCGAGGCGCCACTACAGTGGGGAGATGAGCGAGATGCGGAGCTGGCAGCCGATGGTGGACACCAATGCTGCGCGTCTCCTGCGCACGACCGGCCGGACGCCTGCCGAATGGGCGGCGGCTGCCCGCGATGCAGGGATCACCTGCCGCGATGAGCTGTCCCGCTGGCTGAAAAACCAGGGCGTCACCGGGTACAACCTGATGAGCGTGGACTGGGAGGTCTTCGGGCTCCCGGAATTCTTCCTCCGATCCGCCGACGAACTCTATGACGGCCAGTACGCGGACCGGCCGCTCCTGAAACCCATCGCGGACCGGATCCTCCTGTGGGCCGCCGAGACCCCCGGGGTCGTCATCCAGATGCGCAAGACCTACGTGTCACTGCAGACGTCGCGCCGGAAGTTCGCGCAGGTCACGCCCGGCACCAAGACCGCGGTGGACCTGTTCTTCCGCCTGGCGGTGCCGGATCTGCCGGGGCTCGAACCGGTCCGCACCAGTGATCCGTTCGCGTGGCGCGTCCGGCTCCGGCAGGAGGAGGACGTCGATGACGCGGTCCTCCGGGCCCTCAGTGCTGCCCTGGAGGATAGCCTCGGGAGTTCCTCCGCTTGAGGTCCTCGAGCTCCTGCTGGGCGGCCGCCTCGGCTTCGAGCTCCTCGAAGGCCCGCTGGAGTCGCGGCGATGACGGGTCGGTCCACGACAGCTCCTCGCGGGCCTGGGCCTGCGCCTCGAAGCGGCGGACCTCGAGTTCGGCGCTACGGCGCGCGGCGTCGATCGCCGCGGCTTCCCGCGACGAGGAGGCGAGCGCGTCGTGGACGCCGATGGCTGCCTGCGCTGCCGCACGGCGGGCGAGCAGGGCGTCGTATTCCATGGCGTTCTGCTTCACGCGCTCCTCCAGCCGCTGCACGTCGTCGTGGAGCCGGCGGGCCTGCTGCTCCGCTTCGTGCAGCTGCCTCGTGAGTGTCTCCAGGCGTCGTCGTGCCGTCATCGACTCACGGATCGCTGCGCGGGCGGCGTCGTCGTCACCGCGTTGCACCGCGGCCGCTGCCGCCGCCTCGACCCGGTTGAGGTAGTCGGCGGCGTCATTGGCTGCCAGCCCTACGCGGTGGTGGTGGGCTGCGACGTCGGCCGCGCCACGCCGTGCCTGGTCGAGCAGCCTGCGTTGCGCCAGCTGCGCGTCCTGCGCCTGGACGCGCGGATCCTGCCTGGACTCGGCCGCCGCGGAGCGGTTGGCCTGCACGATGCGCGTGATACGGCGTCTGATCGACACGTCGGACCCTCCGGGGACTGGTTGGGTTGAGGCTACCTGGTGTAACCGGTTACCAGGCCTGCCGGTTCCCGTAGCTGTCCCGCCAGGTGGTCATGGCGGAGATCTCCGTCCGCAGGCGATGGGTGGCCTGCTCGAGCTGGAGCGTGTCGATGGAGCGCGACGTCTGGAGGAGGCAACGGCGCAGGTCGGCCGAGAGCTCATCGAGGGCGTGTGCCTGCGCGGCGAGGTCCGCGGTCCATTCCTGCTTCAGCGCGCGGTTGGGCTCGCGGTCCGCGGCCCGCAGGAGGTTGTCCAGTGATGCCGCTGCCTGATCGATCTCCGCCGCAGCGCGCGGGAGGTCACCGACCGGACGGCCCTGCGCCGTCGCTTCGGCCAGGGCCAGATGGGTTGCGCGGGAGGAGCGCGTGAGTTCGCCGATGAGGCGGGCGGGCTCCCTGGTGAGCCGATCCGGTGCGTAGGCGCGTGCGGCGAGCAGACCCCGGTCCTTCGTGCGCTCGATGATCCTCGACCGCTTGACCTTGCGGACCACCAGCCAGCCGGCCACGCCCGTGCCCGCGCCGAGCGCGGTGAGCACACCGGCACCGATGGCCAGGGCTTCGACGAAAACTTCAAACATGGCGCATCTCCGGGGTGGATTCCATCTGACAAGTCTGCCCGCGTCCCCTGACAAATTCCACCGGGGGTCGACGTCGTGCTGCCGCCGTTTCCAGCCCGCCGTTACGGCAGGACCGACCGGGGCGCAGGTCCGGCCGAGGCGCAGGTCCGGCCGAGGCGCAGGTCCGGCCGGTGCGCAGGTCCGGCAGGGGCAGGTCCGGCCGGGGCGCAGGTCCGGCCGGGACGCGGGCGTGGGTCGTGCGGACCTAGCTGTACTGCCCAGGGAGGTTAGTTAGCCGGGTGATGGGTGGTTTGCCTCCGATGGCGGTGTGGGGCCTGTGGTGATTGTATTCGTGGAGCCATGCCGGTAGTGCTGCCCTGCGGGCTGGTTCGCTGGGGTAGTGGCGGCTGAAGGCCCAGCCGTCGGCGAGGGTGCGGTGGAAGCGCTCGATTTTCCCGTTGGTCTGCGGTCGGTATGGCCGGGTCTTCTTGGCTTTGATACCGAGGCTGGTGCAGGTCTCACGCCAGAGACGCGATTTGTAGGCCGAGCCGTTGTCGGAGAGGACCCGGTGGACGGTGATCCCGCCGGCGGCGAACCAGGACACGGCCCGGCGGAGGACACCGATAGCGGTGGTGGCTGTCTCATCGTCGTGGATCTCGGCGTACGCAACCCTGGAGTGGTCATCGATGACGGTGTGCACGAATGCGGTGCCCATGATGGTGCCGCGGTATTTGTTACGGGGCTTGCCCGGGGTGCCGGCCCTGTTCCGGCCGCCCTGGTGCCGACCGACGTACCGCCAGCCGCCGCCGTCGGGGATGTTGCCAAGTTTCTTCACATCGACGTGGATCAGATCCCCGGGCCGCTCGTGCTCGTAGCGGCGGATGACATCACCGGTGCGGACATCGACGTGGTGCAGCCGGTTGAGCCGGCAGCGGGTGAGGACGGCGTGGACCGTGGACGCCGGCACCCCCAGACGAGCGCCGATCCCGATCGGTCCGAGGCGTTTCTTCCAGCGCAGATGCGCGATCTTCCGCACCAGGACCGGCGGTGTTCTCGTGGGGCTGTGGTGGGGGCGTGAGGTGCGGTCCTGCATGCCCGCCCGGCCCATCGCCGCGTACCTGTCGGCCCACCGTTTCGCGGTCGGCCAGGACACGTGGAAGAACACGGCGGCATGAGCGACGGGCCACCCGTCGTCGACGATGAGCTTCCCTATCCGTAGTCGTTGAATCGGCGTCAGAGCAGCATTAGCGTGAGACACGAGGACCTCCTGATCGGTACCGGAACCTAGACAGCTCCACTTTCGATCGGGGGTCCTCCTCGCGTCCAGAACCTACAACGCGTCCTCACACCTCAACCAAGGTCCCTGGGTAGTACAGCTAGCGCGCCGTCCGGGCCGTGTCCGGTCGCCACACGACGAGTGCCTGGCTGCGCGGACGCGGACGCTGTCCGCGGGCCAGCGTGACCACATCACCGGCGAGCCCTGCGGCGAACACCCTGCTGGATTCGGCCCGGACCCGGCGGGAGGCCAGTTCCGTGGTCAGCTCGGTGATGCGCGACTGCAGCGCCGACACCTGGTTCTCGAGTTCGAGGATGCGCCGGATGCCCTCGAGGGACACCCCTTCCTGCGACAGCCTCTGGATCTCGCGCAGCGTGCTGACGTCCTTCTGCGAGTAGCGCCGGGCGCGGCCCGGTGCCCGGCTGGGCGTCACCAGGCCCAGCCGGTCGTACTGCCGGAGCGTCTGCGGGTGCATGTCGGCGAGCTCGGCGGCCACGGAGATGACGTAGATGGGCACTGTGTGGTCCATTGCATGCCTCCTTCCGTTGCCGGTGCTCCCGGCGGTTGCTCAAATGTACTGTTACAGCCGCGCCTTCGCAGCGAGGCCCGCACGCGGATCGGCGTCCTTCGTCGCGTCGCGGAACGCCTCGACGGCGGCTTCGGCTTCCTTCGACAGATTCTGCGGGACGACGACGTCGACGGTCACCAGAAGGTCACCCGTCGCCTTCGCGGTCTTGACGCCCCGGCCCTTGAGCCGGAGGGTCCGTCCCGACGGCGTTCCGGCCGGGATCCTCATCTTCACCATCTCGCCGGTGAGGGTCGGCACCTCGATCTGCGCGCCGAGCGCTGCCTCGGGAAAACTGACGGGCACGTGTACGCGGATGTTGTCGCCGTCGCGCGTGAAGAGCGGGTGGTCCTTCACATTGACAGTGACCATGAGGTCGCCGGGTCCGGCCTGGCCGGGCTGTCCCTTGCCCTTGACGCGCACTTTCTGCCCATCCCGGATACCGGCAGGGATGCGCACGTCGATCTGCTCGCCCGAGGGCTCGCGGAGACCGATCGTGGTCCCGTTGATGGACCCGGCGAACGAGATGGTCGTGCTGGCAGTACGGTCGGCGCCCTTCTGCGGACGGGGAGACTGGAATCCGCCGGGGAAGCCGCTGCCACCCATGCCCCCGCCGCCGAACAGGTCGGCGAACTCGGGAGGCAGGTCGCCGTTCGAGAAGCCGGTGCGCTGGCGCGTGCCGGTGCCCTGCCGCGTTCCTGCACCCTGGCCGAAGAGGTTCCCGAAGATGTCCTCGAATCCGGCGCTGCCGCCGGCTCCGCCGCCTGCACCGCCGGCGGAGAACCGCGCACCGCCGCCCATCGCGCGGATGGCGTCGTACTGCTGGCGCTGCTCGGGGTCGGACAGGACGGAATAGGCCTCCGATACGTCCTTGAACGTCCGCTCGGAGCCTGCGTCACCCTGGTTCTGGTCAGGGTGGTACTTGCGTGCGAGCTTCCGGTACGACTTCTTGATGTCTGCGTCGGACGCATCTTTGGAGACACCCAGGATCTTGTAGAAATCCTTCTCGACCCAATCCTGACTAGCCAATTGGCGTCTCCTTTCGTAGGTACTGCTGAAGTTGTAGGGGGGCCGGACGGGTCCGGCCGTACCCCGAGTGCCCGGCCTTTTCTCTCAACCGGTCAGTTCGGGGAAGACGGGCGGGGCTGTCTTCTGTAGGGCCTTCAATATTCCCGAGCGAGCTCTGCGAGCTCAGGAATTTCGTTGGCCCGGGAAGACTGCCCCACCCGGCGTTACAGCTACTCCGGAACCGCCACGATGACCTGCGCGGCCCGGAGGACGCGCTCGCCCTTGCGGTAGCCGGCGCGGAGGATCTGGCTGACGCTGTCAGCCTGGACGTCCGCGCTCGGCTGCTGCATGAGCGCTTCGTGGATGTTCGGATCGAATGCGACGCCGACCTCGTCGATGCGGGTGAGCTCGTACGTCTTGAGGACGTTCTCGAGCTTGCCCGCGATCGCCGCGAACGGGCCCTCGGCCAGGTCGCCATGCTGGCGAGCGGCGTCGATGTCGTCGAGGACGGGCATCAGCGAGTTGATGACGCCGATGACCGCCTGGTCCCGCGCGACATCGCGGTCACGCTCGACGCGCCGCCGGTAGTTGACGTACTCGGCCTGCAGGCGGAGCAGGTCGTCGCGGAGTTCCGCGATGACGTTCGCCGTAGGGTCGGCCTCACCCTCGGCGCCGGCCTCGTTCAGGATGGCCTCGGCCTGTGCCAGGGCATCTCCCTCGGAGGCGTCGCCAGCGGGCGCGGCCTGCCCTCCGGCCGCGGGTTCCTCCGCGGCCGGAGCGCCGGCGTCGTCCTGCTGCCCACGGACTTCGCCCGTCTCAGGGTCGATCTTCCGGTTGTCGCGGAAGCTCACCGGCTCCGACTGGTGCTCTTCTTCATTTCCGTGGTGCGGCATGGCTACTTCTTCTCGCTGGCGTCTTCGTCAACGACCTCGGCGTCGACGATGTCCTCGTCGCTGCCGGCGGACGCTGACTGGTCATCGGCTGGGGCGCCGCCGGCCTGGCCGGCGTCCTGCTGGGCGGAGGCGTAGATCGCTTCGCCGAGCTTCGACTGGGAAGCCTGCAGCTTCTCGAAGGCCGACTTCACCTCGTCGTCGTTGTCCTGCGACTCGAGCGCCTTCTTCAGGGCGTCGACGTCGGCCTGGACATCGGTCCGGACGTCCTCGGGCAGCTTGTCCGAGTTGTCAGCGATCAGCTTGTCCACCGAGTAGGCGAGCTGCTCGGCACCGTTGCGGGTGTCAGCGGCCTCACGGCGCTTCTTGTCCTCGGCTGCGTGCTCCTCCGCCTCGCGCACCATACGGTCGATGTCCTCCTTGGAGAGGGACGAACCACCGGTGATGGTCATCGACTGCTCGGTGCCCGTGCCCTTGTCCTTGGCGGACACGTGCACGATGCCGTTGGCGTCGATGTCGAAGGTGACCTCGACCTGCGGGACGCCGCGCGGAGCCGGTGCGATACCGGTCAGCTCGAAGGTGCCCAGCGGCTTGTTGTCCCGGGTGAACTCGCGCTCGCCCTGGAAGACCTGGATCGCCACGGACGGCTGGTTGTCGTCGGCCGTGGTGAACGTCTCGCTGCGCTTGGTCGGGATGGCCGTGTTGCGCTCGATGAGCTTGGTCATCATGCCACCCTTGGTCTCGATACCGAGGGACAGCGGGGTGACGTCGATCAGGAGGACGTCCTTGCGCTCGCCCTTCAGGACACCGGCCTGCAGTGCGGCGCCGACGGCGACGACCTCATCGGGGTTGACACCCTTGTTGGGCTCCTTGCCGCCTGCGAGCTCCCGCACGAGTTCGACGACAGCGGGCATGCGGGTCGAGCCGCCGACCAGGACGATGTGGTCGATGTCGGCCACCTTGATGCCGGCCTCGGCGATGACGTCGTGGAACGGCTTCTTGGTGCGGTCCAGCAGGTCCTTAGTGAGGTCCTGGAACTTCGCGCGCGAGAGGTGCTCGTCGAGGTGGACGGGACCGTCCGCCGTGACGGAGAGGTACTGCAGCGAGATGTTGGTGGACGTCGCCGAGGACAGTTCCTTCTTGGCCTGCTCGGCAGCTTCCTTCAGGCGCTGGAGGGCGATCTTGTCCTTGGACAGGTCGGCGCCCTTGGCCTTGGCCTGCGAGAGCAGGTAGTCGACGACGCGCTGGTCCCAGTCGTCGCCACCGAGGCGGTTGTCACCGGCGGTCGAGCGGACCTGGATGGTGGAGAAGGCGTCCTCGTCCTTGCCGACTTCGAGGAGCGAGACGTCGAACGTTCCGCCACCGAGGTCGAACACGAGGATCAGCTCGTCTTCCTTGCCCTTGTCGAGGCCGTAGGCGAGAGCTGCCGCGGTGGGCTCGTTGACGATGCGCAGGACCTTGAGGCCCGCAATCTCACCGGCCTCCTTGGTGGCCTGGCGCTCGGCGTCGTTGAAGTACGCGGGGACGGTGATCACGGCGTCCGTGACCTTCTCGCCGAGGTAGCTCTCAGCATCCGTCTTCAGCTTCTGGAGGATACGCGCCGAGATTTCCTGCGCGGTGTACTTCTTGTCGTCGACGGCGATGGACCAGTCGGTGCCCATGTGGCGCTTGACGGAGGAGATGGTGCGGTCGATGTTGTTGACGGCCTGGCGCTTGGCGATCTCGCCGACCAGCACCTCGCCGGACTTGGAGAATGCGACGATCGACGGAGTGGTGCGTGCGCCCTCGGCGTTCGCGATGACGGTGGGTTCGCCACCTTCGAGAACCGAGACGACCGAGTTGGTGGTTCCGAGGTCAATACCTACTGCACGTGACATGCAATTTTCCTTTCGACTGCCCGGGATTAGCGAGGCGCTCATCCGCCGGGCGCGTAGATTGAGCGTTCTGCACTCAAGTATAAGCGCGGGGCGTCGCAGGTCAAAATGAAGTTGAGCCTGACAGACTCAACTTCTTCTGCTCAGGCTGCCGGCACCGCGGTGATGAGCCCCTCGCGGAAGGCATCGACGAAGAGGGCGTGGTCCTGCCGCACGGTGTCGGCGTAGCTCTCGCCGAAGTCGGTGATGTCCTCGATGAACTCGTCACGGGAAGGGTCGACGGCGGCGAGGATGGCCGTCTCGGTGCGGAACGGCACCAGGTCGTGGTCGCTGTCCTCGTCCGTCGAGCAGTGGATCTTCGCCGTCGCCTTCCCGAGGGCTTCGAGCACGGGAACCATTTGCTCGGGCTCGGTGAGGTCGTCCCAGGACAGGTCCTGCTTGTACGGCGAGAGTTCGGAGACCACGAACGAGACGCCGCGGATGCTCGTATAGCCGAGGAACGGATCGGTGTGCGGCTGCAGCGACCGCTGACTGATGACGGCACGGTGTCCGTCATCCGTGAAATAGCTGCGGACCCGCTCGTCGTCGACGATCCGGCTCGGCGCGGCGACGTTCGACTGCTTCATGGTCAGGATGATGTCGTTCTCCTGCGCCTCGTCGAACCCCTCGATGAGGACGTTGTAGGTCGGCAGCCCGGCGCTGCCGATGCCGAAGCCCTTCTTGCCCACGATGCCCTTCACGCGGTAGAACACCCGACGACGCGACCGCCCGGACTCGGGGATGGTGTCGAGGTAGCGGTCGAACGCGTCCGCCACCTCGGCGCGCTCCTCGTCGTCGAGGATCCTAATGGAGCCGTCGTCGCGGAACTGGCGCTCGTAACCCTCGATCGAGGTGAGCGAATCGAGCAGGCCCGTCCGCCGCGCCGCACGTGCCTGCTGCAGCACCGTGTGGATGGTGCCCTCGGTGTTGCCCAGCCCGAAGGCGAAGGCCGACTGCTCGTCCTCCACGTAGTCCTCGACGGCACCGAGGTACGCATCGAGGTAGGTGCGCGCCAGATCGCGCACCGTCCGGGTCGGCAGTGCCTTCTGCCAGCAGAGCAGGGTCAGCGAGGCGACGAAACGGCGCAGGTCCCAGGAGAAGTGGCCTACGTACGCCTCGTCGAAGTCGTTGACGTCGAACGTCAGCCGCCCCTCATTGCTCATGTAGGTGCCGAAGTTCTCGGCGTGCAGGTCGCCGTGGATCCAGACCCGTCCCGTGCGCTCATCCGCCCACCGGTCGTCCAGTTCCCCCATGTCCGTGTAGAACAGCGACGCACTGCCGCGGTAGAAGGCGTATGGGTCTGCCGCCATCTTCCGGAAACGGGCACGGAAGGCGAGCGGATCTGCGCCCATCAGGTCCTGGTGGGCCTCGACGAGGGTGCTGACGATGTGCTGCTGACGCGGGTCGGTGGCGGTCATTCGCCCACGGTACGCGCAGCCGGAGAATTGCTGCACCCCTCCGCCGTCGCGGACTGCCTCAGGCGGGCAGGAGTTCGCCGATCAACTGGCGGACGCGACCCTTGATCTCGTCCCGGATCGGCCGGACCGACTCGACGCCCTTGCCTGCCGGATCCTCGAGCACCCAGTCCTCATAGCGCTTGCCCGGGAAGTACGGACATTCGTCGCCGCATCCCATGGTCACGACGACGTCGGAGGCCTGCACGGCCTCGGAAGTGAGGATCTTCGGCGTCTCGGCGGTGATGTCGATGCCCTCTTCGGCCATCGCCTCGACGGCCGCCGGGTTGACCTGGCCGGCAGGCTGGGAACCGGCGGACAGGACCTCGATGCGCCCCGCGGACAGGTGGTTCAGGTATGCGGCGGCCATCTGCGACCGGCCGGCGTTGTGGACGCAGACGAACAGGACCGACGGCCTCTTCGGCCCGGCGGGCTGGACGGTCGTGCCTGCGGCGGGGTGGGCGCTCACGGAGCCTCCTGGAACTCTCTGGGTCATGGCATCGGAGGGCATCGACCATGATCGATGCCCGAGTACGAGGGTAGTGCGAGTGGCGGCAGGTCGCAGACCGCCTCAGCAGTACCGATCTGCCGGCGCTGTACGTAGACCGCCGGGTGGGTCAACTGTTCCGGCGGCTCGTGCCGTCGCCCTGCCTGGGACAGCGGACCGGTGGCATACTTCCGGCATGGACCTTGAACAGTGGTGGACCGCCGTGATGCCTCGGACGCGGGACTGGCTCATCGAGAACAACGGGAGCGCCCTGACGCCGGAGGTAGCCGCCGACATCAGCCGCGCCGGCGGCCTGATCGCGTCCGACTCGTGGTGGATGGGCGAGCGCGGGCCCGACGGCATCTTTCTCTCCGACGCGGCGACCGACTGGATCGAAGCACGGGCGAACGGCGAGCAGTAGTCCTAGGTGGACAGTTTTAGGTGGACGCGCCGAGCGACGGTTGCCGGATTTCCTCCCGTCGCTGATCCGCCTGCCGGGCCGCGGCATTGGTCGGGGCGAAAGCGAGGATCAGCAGCGCTCCGCCAATGATGCCCAGGCCGATCCACCCTGCGGCGGCGAGCCGTTCCCCGACGATGACGACGGCGAGGATCGCCGCGATCGCCGGTTCTGTGAGGGTCACGGTGGTGGCGGTACTCGCGGAGACCCGGGTGAGGCCGAACCCGAACAGCAGGTAGCCGAGGAACATCGGCACCAGCGCCATGTAGGCGGCCACCAGGAACGCCTCCGTGGTGGCGATGAGCGGGGCGCCGGTGATGAGGAGGACGGGCATCAGCAGGAGCCCTCCCCCGCCGAAGACGGCACCCATCGAGGCGGCCCGGCTGATCCGGCGGGTCATGAGGCGATGGACCGCCCACGAGTAGGTGGCGTAGGTGCCTCCTGCTACCAGGCCCAGTCCCGTGCCGATGACGGTGCCGGCGGCGTCCCCTGCCGGGCCCTGCATCTTGGACAGGCACAGCAGCGCGCTGCCCAGGACGCCGAGTCCCGCGGCCAGCATCCACCACCGGCTCAGCGGGTGGCGGTCGATGAGCCGCTCGAGGACTCCGGAGGCCAATGGCGCGGAGGCCAGGGATACCACGGAGCCGACGGCGACGCCGGCGTAGTGCATGGAGCTGTAGAACGCGAGGGGATAGATCCCGACCGACACCGCGCCCAGGAGCACTGCCGGCAGGTTCGCGCGCAGCGCCGGGAGGGCAGCCTTCAGCGCCGGGAGGGCAATGAGGGCCTGCAACAGGCCTCCGATCCCCAGGGCGGCCGCCCCGATCGCCAGGGGGCCGGCGCCCGAGGCGAACGTTGCGGCAGTTCCCGTCGTCCCCCAGAGCAGGGACGTGGCACTGATGGCACCGAGGCCGACGAGGCGGTTCCGGTTCACAGGGAATCGACCAGTCCGCGGGCGATGGTTTTGGCACGCTCGAGGCGATCCGGCTGACCTTCGAGGCCTGCCCGGCTCATCGCCCCCTCGAGCAGGAATGTCAGGTGCTCAGCGGTGTCCCGCGCCACCGGCGAAGGCAGGACGCCGGTGAGGTGTCCGGCCAGGATCGACTCCACCTGTTCCTTGTGCCTGCGCACCGCCTCGCGGCCCGGGGAGCCGACCGGGAGTTCGGCGGCCGCATTCAGGAGACCGCACCCACGGAAGCCGTGCAGGTAGGCGACGGATGCGTGATCGATGTAGGCGTCGAACACGGCCATCACCCCGCCTATGGGCCCGGTGGCGTTCCCGGACCGGCGACGGTACAGCTCCAGCCACTCCTCGTGGCGCGCGTCGATGTATGCGAGCACCAGGTCCTCTTTCGAGGCGAAGTTGTTGTACAGACTCATCTTCGCCACGCCTGCTTCCGCAGTGATCGCGTCGATACCCGTCGCCGTCATGCCATCGGCATAGAACAACCGCGACGCGGCACCCAACAACCGCTCCCGCGCTGACCCCACAACCCGATTCATGGTGCACCCCTTCTGACATAGGTAGACCAGTCTACCTATGTTCTGTGCCAGAAGCAGGCTCCGTACTAGCTTGACCACCGGCAGCCTGAGTGGGACAGCCCGACGCGTGCTGCGTCAGCGGCCTCCGGGTCCCTGTGACTGGGTGTACTCGCCGGCGGTAACGGTTCCGAGTTCGTCCGCCCCGTCCAGAGTGCCCTCGGTGATGCCTTCCGTCGCTGCGGTGGTGCCACCGGTGTAGACCGTGTAGGTCTCCCCGTCCGTGATCGACGCCGAGGAGAAGATCAGCGATGCCATGTCCTTGGTGGCGACGAAGGAGCCCACGACGGCGCCGTCCGCCGAGGCGATCTGGACGGCGGTACCGGCGGGGACCGTCGAGGCGAGGGTGAGCTGCACACCCGACTGCGTCGACGACGAACCCGGCGTGACGACCATGCCGGCGCTGCCTGCCGCGGCGACGGTGCCGCCGTCGACGGTCAGCTCGCCGTTCACGTCGAGTGCGCCGTTGCCGTCACCGGTCGGTCCGTTCACGACGACGGTGCCTCCCGTGATGCTGGCATCGCCGTTGGAGTCGAGGCCGTCGCCCTCGGAGTTGATGGTCAGGGTTCCACCGGTCACGCTGACCGTGTAGTCGCCTACCTCCATGCCACCGCCGCCCATTCCGCCCCCGCCACCGGTGGTGCCGGACGATCCGCCTGCCGCGTTCACGCCGTCGTCGCTGGAGGTCACCTCGACAGTGCCGCCGTCGACGGCGATGTGCTGCGCTTCCAGGCCTTCGACGGATTCGGTGACGTTCACCGTTCCCGCGTCGACGGTGAGGATGGTGGCGGCCTTGACACCGTCGTCGCCCGAGGACACCACGAGCTGCCCGCCGTACACCGTGAGCCAGCCGCGGCCGTCCTCGTCCTCGTTGGTGGACTTCACGCCGTCGCCGCCGGCCGTGACGTCGTAGGTCCCGCCGAGCAGGGCCACGTAGTCCTTGCCCTCGATACCGTCGTCCACGGCCTCGACGGTGACGTCGCCGGCCGCCAGGACCAGGCCGTCCTTGGAGACGATGCCGTTGTTGGCATTGCCGTTGACGGTGAGGGATCCGGCGCCGGCGATGGTGAGGTCGGCCATCGAGTACAGGGCGGCGTTCGGGGCGTCCGTGCCGGGGTCCGCGTAGCTGTCGGCGTCGGTCAGGATGTTGGTGCTGCCGTCCTCGAGGTACAGGAGAGCCTCATTGGCGCTCGTGACCACGAAGGGCGATCCGGTGCTGCTCGCCAACTCGACGCCGTCGAGGATGACGCGGACCACGTCCTCCTCCCCCGCAGCGACGACGACCTGGCCGTCGCTGAGGCTTCCGGACAGCCGGTAGGTCCCGGCTGCGGTGATGGTGACGGTATCGCCGTCGACGGTGACACCGTCACCCGCGCTGCTCGCACCGTCCGCGAGGGTGACCGGGATCTCTTCCGCAGCATCCCACGTGAGGTCGTCGGCGTCGTAGTGCGTGTCCTCGGTGACGGCATCGGCGGCGACGACGGCGGTCGCGTCTGCCGTATCGCTTGCCGTGTCAGCTGCCGCGTCATCCGCTGCGGTTGCTTCGGCTGTCGCCTCTGCTGTCGCCGGGTCCTGCGTGGTGGTGGTCGAGCCGGCGTTCGTGGTGCCCGTGCCGCAGCCGGCGAGGGAGAGGGCGAGTGCGAGGGCGGCGACGGAGGTCTTGAGGGCGGCGCTGCGGGGGGAGGCGGGGCGGGGAACGGTGAGCATGGGAGTCCTTTGGTCAGGGCGGGAGGGCGGAGCGGGAGGTTAGAGCGGGAGGTCAGCGGGAAAGGGGGCGGAGCGGGAGGGATGTGGAGATGGTGCGGTGCCAGCGGTTGGCGGGAAGCGTCGGGTCGAGGGCGGCCATGCCGGTGGCGAACTTGGAGATCCGGCTCGGCCGGATGCCGGAGGCCCAGAGGTGGCGATCGAGGGCGCTTGCTGCGCTGCCCGATTTCGTCTCGAGGATGACCGCGCCGTCGAGTTCGTGGGGACGGCCGCCGGGCCTGCGCCAGGTGACGCCGAGGTCGATCGTCGCCCGGCTCTCCGACTCCGGCAGGTACAGCGTTATGCGGCGGTACCGGGTCTCGATCACGGGCTCGAGGACCCCGGAGGGCAACGAACCGATGGAGCTGCTCAGTGTCTCGCTGATGTAGGCGAGGCCCTCGGGGGTGAGGCGGTGGCTGTCGGAGAGCGCGTAGGGGATGCGTTCCTTGACCGTTGCCGCACGGGCGCCCTCGGTCTTCACTTCGAGGAAGCTGGTGCCACTGTCCACGTACGTGCGGGTGCGGATCTTGTACCGGCGGCGCCTGCCGTGGGCGGCGAGCAGATAGCTGTCGAGGTCGGGGGTGTCGAAGTAGACGGAGTCGTAGGTGAAGGAACGACGCCCGAGCATCTCGAGGACGCGGACCTCGGCGGCGAAGGCATCGAGAACACTGCCTGCCAGCCGCGCCCCGACCACGTACTTCCGGTCCACCCTGGTCTGCAGGGCGGCTGCGGTGTTGAGCTCGTCGAGGCTGACGGAAGGGCGGGCATCGAGGCCCGCGAAGTCGCCGCCGGTCACGACACCCCCGCCTGTGCGCTGCCCGCCAGGCTGTCCCGGTCGTGCCGTTGCTCGGGCACGTGGGCCGGGTCCGCGGCAGGCGTGGTCTCGGGCAGGTCCGTGTAGGTGGTGCCCGCCGGCCGGCCCTCCGGGAGCACGGCGATCGACGGCGTCGCCGGCGTTCGGGGCCGGGCCGGTGCCACTTCAAAGCGGACCTCGACGACGGTCTTGTCATTGACGAGGTCCAGTTCGGACACCGTGGCGGAATGGATCCGGGCAGAAAGGACCTCCGCAAGGCGCGCCTGGAGGACCTCTTCGTCACCGATGGCCTGGTCCAGCACCACGGTCTGGTGCCGGTACCCGGGCAACACCCGGGAGGAGTCACCGATGACCATGACCACGAGGATCAGGCCCATGAGTGCCAGTGGCAGCCACAGCGGCTCGGCGCCGAGACCCGCGATGAGCCCTAGGGCCAGCGCTGAGAAGTAGTAGGCCACCTCGTGCTGGGCGAGCTCGGTGGAGCGGAGGCGGATGATCGAGAGCACGCCGAACAGCCCGAGGCCGAGTCCTACGCCGGCAGCCGAACCCGAGAGCGCCGTGGCCACCGCGAGGACACCGACGTTCATGCCGAGGTAGGAGACCACGAGGTCGCGACGGCGGTGGCGGCGCAGGTACAGGCCGACGGTGAGGAAGGTGATCGCCAGAAGGTCGGCGGCGATGAGGATCAGGATGTTCATGGTGGATTCTCCGGGAGGTGGGGGAAGTTCTTCTTCTACGATGCGAGGGCATGCTGTGCCGGTGCTGTGCCGGGGCAGAGCACGGCATATGAGCACTCAGGACGAGGGTCAGGCGACGCGGCGGCCCTGTGCCGCATCCGACGTCGGCACTGGGGTGAAGGCCGGCACCGCGTCGGGTGCCGGCACTGCCTGCGGGACAGGCCCGGTCTCCGGTCCGGCGCCCCGAGGGAGCGCCGGCCTGGGGACGCGGGGCGTGGGGGCCGCGCCCCTGCCCGAGAGGAAGCGTTTCTGCACGGTGAAGCTGGTGATGAAGAGAGCGGTTTCGGTGAAGACCTTCGCCGCCACCTCCGGCACCCCTGCGTCGGTGAGCAGGAAGATTCCGGCATAGTTCGCGGCCAGCAGGGCGACGACGAGCGTGAAGTACCGCAGAGCGGCGGCGGACAGCGGCCGGTGCCGGCCCTCGGCGAAGACGAGGCGCCGGTTCGCCAGGAAGTTGACCGACGAGCTGAGTGCCCTCGCTCCCACGACGGCCAGGAGCAGGGAGTCCGTCAGCAGGCCGAGGACCACGAAGGCTGCCAGGTCGATGCCGAATGCGGCCAGCGAGGACAGGGAGAACGCGAGCAACGGGGCGTAGATGCGTGCGGAGTCCACGAGCGGCCGGAAGTGGGACGAGCTGTTGCCGGTGAGGTAGATGGTCGAGATCGGAATGCTGTCGATCCGATGGCCCGCCTTGCCGGCCTGCAGCAGCAGGTTCAGTTCGTACTCGTAGCGGTCGCCCCGCACCGACTGCAGCCACGGAAGCATCGCCGCGGGGTACCCGCGGAGCCCCGTCTGCGTGTCGTGCAGCCCGACGCCCGCCGCAACCCGGAACAGGGTGCGCGTGAGTGCGTTGCCGAGGCGGCTCCGCACCGGCACGTCGCCGTCGAACGCACGCTCCCCCAGCACCATCGTGGAGCCGGTCCAGCGCGGAGAGCCGTCCGGCCGGACGCGGGCGGCCACGCGGAGGATGTCCGGCACGGCGTGCTGGCCGTCGCTGTCGGCGCAGACCACGCCCTCCCCCGGGTGGTGGCGCTCCGCGTAGCCGAAGCCGGTCTTGAGCGCCTGCCCTTTCCCGCGATTGTGCGGGTACCCGATCACGGTGGCACCGGCGCGGCGGGCGTCGTCGAACACGGTGCTGAAGCGGGGACCGCTGCCGTCGTCGACCACGAGGACCAGAAGGCGGGGATCCGCAACGAGCAGGTCGCCGACGAGCTGCGGGAGCTTGCCGTCGGGTTCGTAGGCGGGGATGAGGATGATCACCGGTGCCCCCTACTCGCCGATGTACAGGATGTCGGAGGTGGCGCGTTCCTCGCCCTTGCCGAGCGGGTTGTTCACCAGTTCGCCGTCGAAGTACATGGTGGAGGACCCTCCGCCGTCGATGTTGTACGCCGTCGTGGCCCCCAGCCCCTGCATGATCCCGGCGAGCTCGGTCATCGTGACGCCGTCGCTGTAGCCGTCCGAGCGCCCGTCGACGACGACGAAGACGAGGTGGTTCTCGTCGATCACGCCGACGGCGGTGCGGGGCTGTTCCCCCTGGATCGAGTGGTTGCCGAAGTTGGTGTCCACCTCGACGTCCTCGATGCCGGCCGCGATCTCGCCGTCGTCGAGGAGGGACGGGCCGAAGGACAGCGTGTTCCAGACGCCGTCCGCGAGCAGCTGCTCCGCGGTCGTGGTGGTCTCGTCGTAGACCTGAACAGTGCCGTCCGTGTAGAAGGCGAGGCCCTGCCGTGCGCCTTCGTCCCGGTAGACCACGCCGTTGCGGATGACGATCCCGGTATCGCGGAAGCCGTAGTAGTCGCCGTTGATGGCGAAGATGGCGTTGTTGGCCTCGGCGATGGCCGACGTGGTCTCGGTGATGTTCTCGCCGAAGCTGTCGTCCGCGAACGCCGAGCGGAGGGTCGTGGCGTCGGTGAGTTCGACGTCGGCCACGTAGTAGGTGACGGTCTCGTCACCGGATCCCGTGACGACGGTGGAAATGTCGATGCTGCTGTCCTCCGAGGTGTAGGAGGTGCCGGTCAGGGCGCTGTCCGTAGCGCTGTCCGTAGCGCTGTCCGTAGCGCTGTCCGTAGCGCTGTCCGTAGCGCTGTCCGTAGCGCTGTCCGTGGCGCTGTCCGTAGCGCTGTCCGTGGCGCTGTCCGTGGCGCTGTCCGTGGCGCTGTCCGTCGATCCTGCCTGAGCCGCCTCGTAGGCGGAGACGTCCGAGATCTCCACCTTCTCGACGACGAAGCGGTCGAGGGCCCAGGCCGTGGTGCCACCCGCGGCGAGGGTCACGGCGAGGGACGAGGCGAGGATGGTCTTACGGAGGCGGCTTGGCTTGCGGGGCTTCGTGGAGGTTGGCATACCCCAGTTCTACGGAGCGGCCCTATGGCTGCTGTGTGCCGTTCTTGTGCCGCGGCTGTGAGCATCCGGCGGGGGCCTGGAGGACGAGCATCATGGCGAGTGACGTGGCACTACCGGCAAGGGGTAGACGTGCTCCCGGAGGTTGCTAAAATCATCGGGCGGGCAGCCGCTCGTCGATAAAGGCAAACCCGGTGTGAGCCGGGGACGCAAAGCCACGGGACCCAAGAGGTCAGCCGGGCCGCCGAAGAGAACAGGTCCAGAGAATATGCCTCGGACACGCGAATTCAACAGCGTCGCCTTCACTATGGCCGCAGCCGCCGGCTCCCTTGCCCTGGCGCAGGCATCGTCGGTCGATCCACCGGGCGCGGCACTCCAGCACCATCGGGGAGCGTCAGGTCATGAGTAGCTCGGGGGATCGCCGCGCGGCCGTCGTCATCGAGGACGATCTCGACATCCGCAACCTCGTCTCCGCCGTCCTCGAGCAGGGCGGTTTCCAGGTCAGCGGTGCGACCACCGGGCGCGAGGGTGTGGACGTGGTCCGCCAGGAACACCCGATCGTGGTGACCCTGGACATCGGACTGCCCGATATCGACGGGTACGAGGTCCTCCGGCGGATCAGGTCCACAACCGACTGCTACGTGGTCGTCCTGAGCGGACGCGCGGACGAGATGGACATTCTCACGGCCCTCCAGGCGGGCGCCGACGACTACATCCTGAAGCCGTTCCGGCCCCGCGAGCTGAGGGCGCGCATCGACGCGATGCTCCGCAGGCCCCGCATCGGCCAGCACGCACTCTCCACGCCTGCGCCGCCGGTGCCCGCCCTCGTCGCCTCCAGCACCCCGTCCGACGACGGCGGAGCCGGGAAGTCGTCGGACCACCTCCTGCGGAACGGCAGCCTCGTGGTGGACGGCGAGGCCCGCACCGCGACCTGTTCAGGCATCGAGCTGCCGCTCACGAAGACGGAGTTCAACCTGCTGCACGAACTGATGCGCAGCAACGGTGCCGTTCGGACGAAAGAGGACCTGGTGCGTGTCTCGCGGGGCCGGGACTACCGCGGGTACAACTTCGTGAGCCGGACCGACGAACGGGCCATCGAGGTGCACATCGCCAACCTCCGCCAGAAGCTGGCCCGCGCCGACGGGAATCCGGAGCTCATCGTCACGGTCCGCGGTGTCGGGTTCCGGATCCTCCCCGGGCAGGCCCGGTCGCGTTAGCACCCGGCCATCAGGTCAGACATCAGGTCAGGCGTCGGGTCAGGGACGTCGCGGGTAGGTTTCCTGCAGTTCGCAGATGGTGTCAGCGGCGCAAGCCCGGAGGAGGGCGACCGACCGCTGCGCGCCCTCGAGGTCGTCGGCCGCGATGAGCCGCTGCGTTGCGATCGCGGCATGGGTGAGGCGGGTGGCGCCCACCATCGCTGCCGACGTCGTGACGCTCAGGACGGCATCCTCCGCGCGTGTCGGGTCGCCCTCGGCGACCCGGAACTCCAGCCGATCGAGCTTTCCCACCAGGGTCTCCGCGAAGTCGCGGGCGAACCGCTCGACGACGGACGTGCCAGGGAAGTCCCGTTCCATGTCCCGGAGGACGGCAGGATCGAGGAGCGGCGCAGCCTTTCCGCGCGCGTTCGGAGCCTGGACGGCATCGGCGCGCGGGGGTACCGTCCCGCTGTCCTGGCGCTGGCCAGGAAGTGGCGGAGTCGGATGGGTGGGCACACTCCCAAGGGTAGCGACGGTCCGCACCCGTGGCGCGGCATCCACGGGTTCTTGCGCAAAGCTTGCGGAAGGACGGCGGCAGGTGCCACGCGGTGCCGCAAGAGCCTCGCGGGCGTCCACCCGTTCAGCCGACGTCGCCGGCCAGGGCCTCCGTCCGGTCCTCGACGAACGACGCCACGGTCTCCACCTGCTGGTCGATCTCCTCCTGCGTCAGGGCATCAGAAGTGGGGATGGAGGCCGCGATGTCGTCGAGCACATCCGCCGCCGTGCCACTGCCGTACAGCTGCTCGTACAGGTCCGCGTAGGCGGAGCTGTATGCCTCCGCGAAGGCTTCCGACGCCAGGAAGCGCTCCTTGAGCTGGTTCCCGCCTCGTCCGCCCCTGCCTCCGGGCGCGTCGGGGGCCCCTGGAGCAGCGCTATCCTGCCCTCCGGAGCCGGGAACACCCGGCGCCGGCACGGCACCGGGGTCGATCAGGCCCCCGCCCGGCTGGTCGTCCTGCGAAACCACCATCGTGGTGGTCACTCCCGCGACCGTGCCGCTCGCGGCGTCGGCAGACGACTGCTCGGACGGTGCTGCTTCACCGGCCGTGCCACCAGCCGTGCCGTCGGTCGTTCCGTCAGTGGCCTGCCCGCGGTCGGGACGGACGCCACCCGGGCCCCCCATCCCGCCGATGGTCGGTTCCTCGTCGGGCGACAACGAGGCATCGCCCGTCAGAGCCCCGTTGAGGTCCCAGGACAGCACCGAGATCTTCCGGGTCTCGAGGTCGTAGCGCAGGTAGTAGTTCTGGCCCGGCCCTGCCATGTCATCGCCGTTGACCAGCAGGTTCATGGTGGCCGCGTACCGTGCGAAGGAGTCCACGTCCACCCGATCGGCGAGGCCGGCATCGAACTCCTCATCGCTCGCTCCCTCCATCCACTGGAGGAAGTCCACGATGGGCTGGAAATCCGCCGTGCCTTCCGCATTGAGCTGCTTGAACTGCTCCTCGTACGTGGCGAGGTCGTCACCCTGGTAGGTGAAGCTCGACTCGGCGTCGGCCTTGAACAGCACGCCGGACGTGTCGAGCGCGTCGGCGTAGGCCTCGTCGGGGTTCTCGATGACCAGCCGGGTCTCGGTCGCACTGCCGTTCACGGAGTAGGTGGTGTATGCGTAACGCTGGCTCGCCTGTCCCGAGGCAGCTGTGAGGGCCAGAGCCAGGGCCTCGTTGACAACAGGGCTGCCCGGCCGGATGGCGAGCTGGGTGAGGCCCTCGTAGTCCTGGCCGTCGACGTACTTGTCGAAGTCGACGAGCAGCGGCAGGGTCTGAGGGGCGTCCGCCGACACATCGGCAGCGGTTCCACCGAAGCCGCCCATCCCGCCCGTACCCTCGAGCCCGCGGAGGGTCGAGTTCCCCTTGAGGCGCACCCCCACGTCCTCGAGCACCGTTCCGTCGATCGTGATCGTGGCATGGATCCAGTCCTTCGACCCGTCGGTTCCGTAGGCATCGATCATGGCGTCGTACTCGGCCTCGTCCCACTCGACGCTCACGGTGTGGGACGTGCCGGCGAAGAGGGTCGACCCGGTGGCCGGCCCCGGAACCGCCCCCGTCGTGCTGTTGAGGGCGGTGATATCGGCGGTGCCGATCGCGCTGCACCCGGCAAGCGAGAGGGCGACGGCGACGGCAGTGGAGACGATGAGCGGTGGGCGGGGCATGGTGTCCTTCTGGTGGCGGCTAGTGGTCCACCTCAACCCTCGCCAGCGTTGCTGTGCCGCCGCTGTGCCCTGCCACAGCCGGGAATGTGCATCCGTGCGCCCCGATCAGGGGATCCTCCACCGACGGCGTCCCCCGACTGATGACCTCCTCGATGTCGTCGAGGACGGCCAGCAAGGGTGCATCCGCAGCCACCCGGTGGAAGCCTGCGAACTCGGGAAGAGCGAGGTAGCCCTCCCGGTAGGCCCGGAGGTGCTCGAGGCTCTCGGCATCGGTGCCCCGCGCCGTGATCCGGCGGTGGGCTTCCTCGGGGCTGGCGTCGAGGAACACCACGGTGTCAGCGGGAAGCATCCGTGCCAGGGCAGAGAGGACCCGACCACGGCCGAGCCCGCGGGCGACGCGCAGCGCCTGCTGGCAGTGGAGGTGCCGGTCCATGATGACCACGCCGTCGAACCGTCTGGCGCGCAGGTGGTTCGCGATCACGTTGACCGACCGGACGGCGGACTCGGCGACGTCGAGGACACACGCCGGAAGGGTTCGTCCGGATCGGTCGAGCCACGCGGCCAGGGTGCGCCGTCCCGAGTGGTTGGCGAGGACGAGGGTGGGCCGGGATGGCCCGAGGAGCCGGCCGAGGGCATGCGCAGCCGTCGTCTTGCCCGCGCCGTCGATGCCTGCCAGGACGACGATGAAGCGGGCGGTGGTGCTCTGTGCTGCTGGAGTCATACTCCAGTTCTACGACCGGAGCCTAGGCGTGCTCTTGGTCCGGCATGTGAGCGGGCTGTGAGATCGGGAGGTCCACGCGGAACTGCGTGCGGCCCGGCTCACTGGTCACGCTGATGCTCCCACCGTTCGCCTCGACGAGCGCCTGGACGATCGCGAGGCCGAGGCCCGTGCTGCCCGCGCTCGCGGACCGCGCCGCGTCCCCCCTGCTGAACCGGGTGAAGATGGTGTCGAGGAAGGCCGGATCGATGCCCGGACCCGAGTCCGTGACGGTGATGCTCGCGCGTCCCTCCCCCACTGCGAGCGCGGTGGAGATCGCCGTGCCCGGCGGGGTGTGCTTGTGCGCGTTGGAGAGCAGGTTGATGAGCACCTGGCGGACCTCGGCCTCGACCGCCCGCACCTCGACGGGCTCGTCCGGCAGGTCCAGGCTCCAGGTGTAGCCCGGTGCGGCCACCTGCGCGTCGCTCGTCGTCTCGATCACGAGTTCCGTGAGGTCGACGTCGGACGCCTCGCCGCGCTGGCCCTCGTCGAGGCGTGCGAGCAGCAGGAGGTCCTCGACGAGGGACGACATGCGCTTCGACTCACTGTCCACGCGTTCCAGCGCGGACCGTCCGGACGGGCTCACGGTCTCGCTCATGAGGACCAGCTCCGTGTAGCCGCGAATGGAGGTCAGGGGCGTGCGGAGTTCGTGGCTCGCGTCCGCCACGAACTGCCGCACCTTCATCTCGCTCGCATGGCGTTCCCGCAGGGCGCTCGTGACGTGGTCGATCATCTCGTTCAGGGCCAGCCCCACGGTGCCGACCTCCGTGCCGGGCTGGGCCGCGGCAGGGGGGACCCGCACGGGGATGGCCACTTCGCCGGAGGACAGGGGAAGCTGCGAGACGGACGTCGCGACGGCTGACAGTTCCTCGAGGGGGCGCAGGGACCGCCGGATGATCACCGTTCCGGCGAGCCCGGTCAGCGCCAGTCCGGCCAGGGAGAGTCCGGCCACCGTGATGTCGAGGGAGACGAGGGTGCTGTCGCGCTCGGTGGTGGACAGGCCGGTGACGAGGACGGAGCCGTCGGGGGTGAGGTCGGTGGGCAGGGCCGCGGCGTCGACGCGGTAGCGCCCGCTGGAAAGCTCCAGTTCCTCGGGTCCGCTGCCGGGGTCGACGGCGGAGAGTACGTCGAGGTCGGCGTCGGTGAGCGGTTCCGTGGTGCCGTCATCCTGCACGAGCGCGGAGTTCTGTGCCTCGTCATCAAGGAACACAGCGTTGAGCGTGCCCGGACGCTGGCCGGCCGCGTTCTCCGGATCCACGTTCCGGAAGGGCCGGTCGTCGTCGTCGCCGGGCGGGCGCCCGCCGGGGAAACCGGCGCGCCCGGCGGCGGGCATGAGTGCGTCGTCGAGCTGCCCCGTGAGGTAGCTGCTCATGGCGAGGTGGCTGAGGACACCGATGGCCACGCAGATCGCCGTGAGCAGCGCGAGAGTCGCCAGGATCAGTTTCGTGCGCAAATGCAGCGGACGGCGGCCCGGCCGGGCACCCGCGGGATGCGGAGGAGTCACGAAGCCGCGGGTTTGAGCACGTACCCGGCGCCGCGGACGGTGTGGATCATGGGTGTGCGCCCGGCATCGATCTTCTTGCGGAGGTAGGAGATGTACAGCTCGACGATGTTCGCCTGGCCGCCGAAGTCATAGTTCCACACGTTGTCGAGGATCTGGGACTTGCTGACCACACGGCGCGGATTCTCCATGAGGTAGCGCAGCAGCTCCCACTGGGTGGAGGTCAGGGCGATGTCCTCTCCATTGCGGGTGACTTCACGCGTGTCGACGTTCATCACGAGGTCCCCGACCACCAGTTCTGCGGAATCCGACGCCGCGACGCCGGAACGCTGGACCAGGCGGTGGAGGCGCAGCAGAAGCTCCTCCATGCTGAAGGGCTTGGTGACGTAGTCGTCGCCGCCGGCGGAGAGCCCGGAGATGCGGTCCTGTACGGCGTCCTTCGCGGTGAGGAACAGGGCAGGGACGTTCGGTGCGAACGTGCGGATCCTCTTGAGCGCCTCGATGCCGTCGACGCCGGGCATCATGACGTCGAGGACCAGGACGTCGGGGCGGAAGTCGCGCGCCGCGGAAACGGCGGCGGCGCCGTCACTGGCCGTCGTCACGCTCCAGCCCGCCATCCGGAGGCCCATACTGACGAGTTCCGCCAGGCTCGTCTCGTCGTCGACGACGAGGGCGCGGATCGGGCTGCCGTCGGGATGCGCGAGGCGCGGCAGGTTGTCGGTCATGGAGTGGTGCGAGGCGTCGGCCATCGGGTCTTCCTGGTGTCTTCCGGAGGTACCGGCCGAGGCCGGAGCGAATGCGGGCTGAGCGTTGTGGTCCAGTATTCCGTACGGGTCTTGCGGAGCGGCGGACCGGGGCCGGCGTCAGGCCTGGAGCGGACCTGCCGCAGCGCCCTGGTCGAGCGAGCCGTCCCGGCGGAGGAGTGCCTGCTCGGCGGGGATGGCACCGATGGCGGCGGCCCCGACGACCGCAGGGGCCTCCTCGGCCTGGGGGTCCGACTCGGCTCCGATCGGGGCGAAGGCGGTGGTGCCGAGGACCGCAGCGAGGGCCATGGCTCCGATGGCAGCCTTGAAGCCCGTGCGTCCGGCGGTCAGTTCGGGGGTGGGACGGTAGCTGATCATGGTGTCCTCCTGGCGGGTGGTGTCTGTTCTCCAACTCTCCCGCGCAGACCTAGACCGCCGCTTTCCAGAACCTGTGCAGTTGCTGTGCAGCAAGCTTTCAGGAAAGACGGCGTCTTCAGCACAGTCCTCAGCAAAGACAGGGGCGGGCGACAGCCCTGGCACAGGGTGCGGCTGCACGCTGGAAGCATCAGCCAGGCAACGGAAGGAGACCGGAGAGAACACAGCCCCCCGCTACTGACGCAGACAGTGGCACTACTCGACAGCAGAAGGACCGCCGGCAGAGCCGGACGGTCCTTCTGCGTGATGTGCGCTACCGCGCCGACGGCACCGCGCCGAGCTTCGAGGGCCACCAGATTTTTGGACCGATGTCGTACGCCAGGGCGGGGATCAGCAGCGAGCGCACCAGCACGGTGTCCAGCAGGACGCCGAACGCCACGATGAAGGCGATCTGCGCGAGGAAGAGGATCGGGATCACGCCGAGCGCCGCGAAGGTCGCCGCCAGCACCACGCCGGCCGAGGTGATCACGCCTCCGGTGACCCCCAGTCCGCGGAGGATCCCCGGCCGCGTACCGATCCGGATGGACTCCTCCCGCACCCGTGTCATGAGGAAGATGTTGTAGTCCACGCCGAGCGCCACCAGGAACACGAAGGCGAAGAGCGGCACCGAAGCGTCCGCGCCCTCGAACCCGAAGACGCTGTTGAACACCAGCGCCGAGACTCCGAGGGCCGTCGCGTTGGAGAGCGCCACACTGGCGACGAGGAGAACCGGTGCGAGCACGGAGCGGAGCAGGATGATCAGCACGACGAGGATGACCGCCAGGACGATCGGGATGATCTTGACGAGGTCGGCGAGCGCGGTGTCGTTCGTGTCGATCGCCACCGCCGTCACACCGCCGACCAGTGCGTCCGGGCTGCCGTCGTCGAGCGCGGTCCGCAGCTCGCGCACCACGTCCTCGGCCTTCTCCGAGTCCGCCTGGTACTCGAGCGTGCCGCTGATGAGCACCTGCCCGTCCTCGACGACGGCGGTGCCGCGAGGGCCCGTGGTGAGGGAGGCCTCGGAGATGCCCTCCTGCGCCGCGACGACCTCGAGCGCCGCCTCCTGGTCGGCCTCGGGCGCGACGACGTAGACCGGGCTGCCGGACCCGGCATCGAAGTGGCGGGCGAGTGCGTCCTGGCCGTCGACCGCGTTCGACGGCGTCAGGATCAGGGCGGACTGCGGCACGCCGCTGGCCTGCAGCTGGGCCAGCCCGAGGGCACCGGCGACCAGGATCAGCAGCGACGCGATCCACAGCACCCGCGGACGGCGGGCCACGAGCAGGGCCACCTGCTTCCACACGCCTCCGAGCCGCTCGAGTGCGGTGTCGGGTCCGGCGTCGGGTCCGGCGGCTGCCGCATGCCTGCCCCGGGGCGCCGCTTCGGTACGAGGGCGGTAGCGCGGTCGCAGGGGCCAGAAAGCACCCCTGCCGAAGAGGAGCAGGAGTGCCGGGAGGAACGTGAGCGCTGCTCCGAGCGAGAAGACGATGCCGATCGCGGCGATCGGCCCGAGGCTCCGGTTCGAGTTGAGGTCCGAGAAGAGCAGGCACAGCAGGCCGAGGATCACCGTGGCACCGGACGCGAGGATCGGCTCGAACGAGCCGCGGTAGGCCACGCGCATGGCCTCCCACTTCGTCTCGTTCTCCGCGAGCGCCTCCCGGAACCGCGCGACGAGTAGCAACGCGTAGTCCGTGGCCGCGCCGATCACGAGGATCGACAGGATGCCCTGGCTCTGGCCCGTGAGCTGGATCCAGTCGAGCTTCGCGAAGCCGAAGACCAGCAGGATCGACGTCGCCAGTGCGAACACCGAGGTCAGCAGGACGAGGAACGGCAGCACGATCGAGCGGTAGACGGCGAGGAGGATGACGAACACGGCGCGGAGCGCCACGGCCAGCAGGATGCCGTCGATGCCACCGAAGGCCTCGACGAGGTCGTTGGTGAACCCGGCCGGGCCGGTCACGTACCCCGTGACGCCGTCGGGCAGCTCGTCGTCCAGGATCGTCCGCAACTCGCCGACCACCTCGGCGAGCTCCGCGTCGGAGGGGACGAAGGCGAGATACTGAACGGCGAATCCGTCCTCCGACGGGATGGGCCCGGCGACCGCAGGGGCCCCCTCGGCCGGGGGCTCGAGCCCCTCGACCCTGCCGAGCGTTACGCTGAGCTCCTCGTAGGAGCCGAGGTCGCGTGGGTCGATCGCGGTGTCGGACTCGGCGACGATCACGGCGGGGATGGCGTCCGAGTCGTTGAAGCGCTGCTGCAACTCTCCGGCCTCGGTCGACTCGGCACTGGCGGGCAGGAAGGACGCGGAGTCGTTGCTCGAGACCTCGTCGAGCCGCCCGAAGGTCGGACCGCCCACTGCCGCACCCACCAGCCAGACCAGCACGAGGACGACGGGTAGGAGCGCCCTCAACCATCTGTTTCCCATGAACCGGGCCTTCCTCGCGTTATCTCTATTCCAGAGTATATCCATCGTGGAGATAGTTGGGGCCGATTTAGACTGGAGGAAAAGGAGGCGCGAAACGATGGCCATGAGGGACGATCTTCTGGCACTCCTGCGGCAGTTCACCATCGAGACGGACCGCTATGTCGAGGCCGCCAGTGAGCGCGACAGCCTCTACAGGACCGACCTCCACGCCCTGAGCATCATGATGGGCGCGGCCAGTGCCGGCCTCACGGTCACCCCTGGGCTGCTCCGGGAGGAGCTGAACCTGAGCTCACCGGCCACCACGGCACTCGTCGACCGCCTCGATTCCGCAGGCCATGTCACGCGCCGTCGCAGCGATGTCGACCGCCGGCAGGTGCACCTGGAGATGACCGAGAAGGCACGCGCCACGGGTGCGATGCTGTTCGCCCCGCTCGCCCGCCACATCAGCGGCGTGTTCGACCAGTATTCGGACGAGCAGCTGGGGCTCCTGCTCGACATGATGCGGAAAATAACCGATGCCACGGTTGCGGCCAAGAATGAGGCGCGGGACGACGTCGGTGCTGGCTGAGGGCCCCGCTGGGGGTTAGCCTTCCGGAATGAGCGATGAGGTCTATTCCCACGGACACCACCCGAGCGTGACGGCGGCGCATGCTGCGCGGACGGTCGCGTCGTCGGCCGCCTACCTCGAGCCCTTCCTCGAGGCGGGCATGGACCTGCTGGATATCGGCTGTGGCCCCGGCAGCATCACGGCAGGGTTCGCGGACATCGTCGCGCCGGGGTCGGTGGTCGGCATCGACAGCTCCGCCGACGTCGTCGCCCAGGCGGCCGACACGCACCGGGACCTCGCGAACGTGGAATTCCGTGAGGGGAACGTCTACGACCTCGACTTCGCGGACGAGTCCTTCGACGTGGTCCATGCGCACCAGCTCCTCCAGCATGTCGCCGACCCGGTGGCCGCGCTCCGCGAGATGCGGCGCGTGGTGCGCCCCGGCGGCATCGTCGCCGCACGTGACGCCGACTTCGGGGCCATGGCCTGGCATCCCGCGGTCGACGAACTGGAGGAGTGGAGGACCCTGTACCGCGACCTGGCGCGCGGCAACCGTGGCGAGCCGGATGCCGGCCGGAGGCTCCCGGGCTGGGCGTCCGCCGCCGGTTTCGCGCACGTGGAGGTGTCGTCGTCGAACTGGATCTACGCCACACCCGACGAGCGCCGCTTCCACGCCGGGTCCTGGGCGGATCGCGTCCTGCACTCGGCCTTCGCGGAACAGACCCTCGAACGCGGACTCGCCGACCAGCAGACGCTCGACCGCCTCGCCGAGGGCTGGCGCAGGTGGGCGCGGATGGACGACGCCGTGTTCCTCATGCCGAGCGTCGAGATCCTCGCGCGGGACTGAGCAAGGCTCCAAGACCGGCGGCGATCACCCCCTGCAGGCGAGGTGCAAGCGCGGGATCCGCGGCTAGGCTGGCGGGATGTACCGCATCGTCACCGTCTGCACCGGCAATATCTGCCGCTCCCCCATGGCCGAGCTCATGCTGACCCACGCCTTCGCGAAGGCCGGCATGGCAGGCGACGTCGTCGTGGATTCCGCAGGCACCACCGACTGGGAGGCGGGCCGCCCCATCGATGAGCGCGCGGCGACGAAGCTGACCGAACTCGGCATCGAGAGCCACCTTCACCGGGCCCGCCGTTTCGAACCGGGCTGGTACCGCGAGCGGGACCTCATCCTCGCCCTCGACCTGGACCACTACCGCGAACTGCGGTCGGAAGCACCGAACGACGACGCCCGTGACAGGATCCACCTGCTGCGCGAGTTCGATCCCTCGACGACGGACACCGACCTCGAGGAGCTGGGCATCTACGACCCCTGGTACGGCGACGCGAGCGACTTCGAAGCCACCTGGAGGATGGTCGACGCCGCAGTGGACGGCGTCGTCCGCTACGTCCGCAACGAGCTCGACGCCGACGGTTCGGACGGCTGACCCGCGGCGCTTACCATGAACGGGTGAATCCCTCCCTCTGGCTGGCGCTGCTCGGCGCCGGAACGCTGATCAGCTTCGTTCCCGGCGCCGGTGCCGTGAACACCATGAGCAATGCCCTGACGGTAGGCTTCCGCCGTTCCATCTGGGGCATCCTCGGGCAACAGGCCGCGTTGCTCGTGCACATCGGTATCGCCGCGGCCGGCGTCGGGCTCCTCGTCGCCAGTTCACCCCTCGCCTTCAACCTCATCCGGTACACCGGTGCTGCCTACCTCGCGTACCTCGGCGTGCGGAAGTTCCTCCAGAAGCCCGAGCACAGCGACATCCGCGCGCTGCAGGGCGATGAGGGCGTCTTCTCGATGTTCCGGCGTGGCGTGTGGGTCAACCTGCTCAATCCGAAGGCCATCGTGTTCTTCCTCGCCCTCATCCCGCAATTCATCCGGCCGGAGGAACCGCTGCCCGCCCAGTACGGCGTGCTCGCCGCGACCGTCATCGGCATCGACGTCCTGGTGATGTGGTTCTTCTACGCCGGAACCGCGCGCTCCTTCCGCCGCTTCACGCAGGACGACCGCGGGCAGGTCCTCCTGAACCGCACCTTCGGCTCGCTCTTCGTCGGCGTCGGCGCGCTGCTCGCCCTGGCCTGAGCCGTGCCTGCCGAGACACCCCTGCTCATCGCGATCGACGGCCGCTCCGGCGCCGGCAAGACCACCCTCGCCGTGGAACTCGCGGCGCTCCTCCGCGAGCACCACACCGTCAGCCTCTTCCACCTCGAGGACATCTACCCCGGGTGGGACGGGCTCGGCGAGGGCATAGCCCGGTACGTCGACCGCGTGGTCCGCCCGCTGAAGTCGGGACGGTCCGCCCGATGGAACGCCTGGGACTGGGAGAAGGGCCAGGACGGCCCGGAGCGGACGACGCCGGCCGCCGAGATCGTCCTCCTCGAAGGGGTCGGCGCGGCAGCCGCGGCCGCCCACGCCCACCTCGACGTCGTTCTCTGGGTGGAGGCCGACGAGGAGGTTCGGCGCCGCACCGCCCTCGAGCGCGACGGCGACACCTACGCGCCCTTCTGGCAGCGGTGGGCGGACCAGGAGTCGACGTGGCTGGCCGCCGACGATCCGCGCGTCGTCGCCGACGTCGTCGTGCAGGGCCACCAGGGTCCGTCGCCCCGGGCGGTCCGGCTCGCGCTCACAGGACTGCCCGCCTGCGCCGTCCTGATGGCGCCGGAGCGTGCGGGACGGCGCGGACTCACGGTCGACTGCGAGCGCATCGACGCGGCCCCCGACCCCGCCGCACTCTTCTCCGCGCTGTACGGCAGCGCCCCCGCCGCCGTGTGGCTCGACAGCTCCGACGCCGGCACCGGAGCGGCCCAGCGGCCCGGCGGCCGCAACCGGTTCAGCATCCTGGCCGATGCCGGCGGCGTCTTCGGGCAGCAGGCGCTGCACCGGGACGGCATCACGGAGATCACCGCCGGAGCAGTCACGACCCGCATCCGCGAGCCCTTCTTCCGGTGGCTGGAGGACGTCTGGGGGCGCAGGGCCGTCCGGATGCCGCAGATCCCCGGGTGCGAGTTCGGGCTCGGGTGGCTGGGCTACCTCGGCTACGAGCTGAAGCGGGAGACGGGGGGCGGGGACTCCGTGCACGCCGGCGATGCCCTGCCCGACGCCGCGCTCCTCTTCGCCGGCCGCGCCGTCGTTCTCGACCACGACCACGGCGCCGTCTTCCTGCTGTCCCTCTCGGACGGACGGCCGGATCCGGAACGCGACGCCTGGCTGCGGCAGGCACGGGACGCCGTCGCGGCGCCGCGTCCCGTTCCGCCGTCGCCCCCGCTGGGCGTGCCCCGCTTCGCCGTCCGCGACTCGCGCGAGGAGTACCTCGGGAAGATCCGCCGGGCGCAGGACGAGATCGCGGAGGGGAACACCTACGAGGTGTGCCTGACGACGTCGCTGTCCGCACGCGTGGAGCGCGCCGACCCGCTCGCCGCGTACCTCCGCCTGCGCGCCGCGAGTCCCGCCCCGTTCGCCCACTTCCTCCGCTTCCCGGGCTTCGCCGTCGCGAGCACGTCCCCCGAGCGTTTCCTGGAACTCACCGCTGACGGCCGGATGCGGGCGGAACCGATCAAGGGGACCCGGGGCCGCTCGGCCGACCCGGACGCCGACGCCGCCCTCTCCGAGGACCTCAGGACCTCCGAGAAGGACCGCGCGGAGAACATCATGATCGTGGACCTCCTCCGCAACGACCTCTCGCACCATGCAGTGCCGGGCTCGGTGACGGTCAGCAGGCTGTGCGCCATCGAGACCTATGCCACCGTGCACCAGATGGTCAGCACCATCGACGCCCGGCTGCGGCCGGGAAGTGCCCGCGCAGGCGTCATCGCGTCGGCTTTCCCCGCCGGCTCGATGACCGGCGCACCCAAGATCAGCACCATGGCGATCCTCGACCGCCTCGAGGGAGCCCCGCGTGGCCCGTACTCCGGGGCTGCGGGCTACTTCAGCCTCACCGGGGCCGCCGACCTCGCCGTCGTCATCCGCACCCTCGTCCTGCAGGACGACGACGAAGGCACCCGCCTCACGCTCGGTGTGGGCGGGGCGATCACCGCCGATTCCGACCCCGCGGAGGAGTGGGACGAGGTGCGCGTCAAGGCCCGCGGCGTCCTGTCCGCGCTCGGCGCCGTCTTCCCTGCCGAGGACTGAAGGTCCCGACTTCACCCGGCTCCTGCGGATATCCGGTCCGGTGCTTGTGTGAGGTCCCCCACGTCCCCTACAGTAGTCCGAAATAATGAATGCCATTCATTTTAGGTCGCTGCGGGTCCCTATGCCATGCGGTGAGCCTCCTGTCCCTTCCGCAAAGGAATCCCCGTGAACACCGTACGATCCCCCCGCTCCGCACCGGCTGACGAGGTGCCGGGCCTGGCGCCTGTCGGCGGAACAATGCCCGCCGGTGGAACGATGCCTGCCGAATGGGCCAGGCACGACCGGACCTGGCTGGCTTTCCCTCCGGCGAACGACACGTTCGGGCGGTCCGGCAGCAGCACGCTCCACCGGGCCCGGACGGCATGGGCCCGGGTCGCGGAAACCATCGCCCGGTACGAGCCGGTCACCGTCCTCGTCGATCCGGCCGACCTGGACTCGGCGCGGACGATGCTGGGAGCCGGCATCGGCATCGAGACGGTCCCCCTCGACGATGCGTGGCTCCGGGACTCCGGGCCGACGTTCGTCCACGGGCGCAACGGAACAGTGGATGCGGTCGACTGGGTCTTCAACGGGTGGGGAGCCCAGGACTGGGCCGTATGGTCAAGGGACGAGCACGTCGGCCAAGCCGTCGCGCACCTCGCCGGAGTGAGCGCATCGCAGAGCGCTCTCGTCAACGAGGGCGGCGGATTCCACATCGACGGCCGCGGCACCGTCCTGCTGACCGACACCGTGCAGCTCGACCCGGGGCGGAACCCAGCGGCGACGAAGGAGTCCGTGGAAGCCGAGATCCACGCCCGCCTGGGGACGCGCCATGCCATCTGGCTGCCGCGCGGCCTGACGCGGGACTACGACGACTTCGGCACCCGGGGACACGTGGACATCGTCGCGGCGTTCACCGCGTCCGGGACACTGCTCCTCCACCGGCAGGACGACCCCCAGCACCCGGACTTCGAGGTGACCCGTCTCCTGCGTTCCGCGCTCGTCTCGGCTGTCGACGCCGACGGCGCACCGCTGACGATCATCGATTTGCCTGCGCCGACGGTCATCCGGGACGACGACGGGTTCGTCGACTGGTCCTACATCAACCACTATGTCGCCAACGGCGTCGTCATCCTCTGCGCCTTCGACGACCCGAACGACGCGGTGGCCGCCGACATCCTGGCGGCGGCGTATCCCGACCGGGTGATCGAACTGGTGGACGCCCGCGACATCTTCGCCTTCGGCGGAGGAATCCACTGCATCACCCAGCAGCAGCCGGCCCCGCGAACCCCTCAGGAGATGAACTGATGCCGATCGAAGTCGTCGAAGCCACCATCCGGGACCTTCGCGAGGCCCTTCTGGCGGGCTGGACCACCAGCGAAGAACTCGTCACCGCCTACCTGCAGCGCATCCAGGCCTACGACCAGGACGGGATACGCCTCAACGCGGTCGTCGTGATGAACCCCGACGCCCTCGATGAGGCCCGTGCCTCGGACGAGCGGAGGGCGCGCGGCGAGGCGCGGGGACCGCTGGACGGCATCCCGTACACCGCGAAGGACAGCTATAAGGTGAGGGGCCTGACCGTCGCCGCCGGGTCGCCGGCGTTCCAGGACCTCGTCGCCCAGCAGGACGCCTTCACCATCGGCCGGCTGCGCGACGCCGGAGCCATTCTCCTCGGCCTCACGAACATGCCCCCCATGGCCAACGGGGGCATGCAGCGCGGGGTGTACGGGCGGGCGGAAAGCCCCTACAACGCGGACTACCTCACCGCCGCATTCGCCTCCGGATCATCCAATGGGTCGGGGACGGCGACGGCGGCCAGCTTCGCCGCCTTCGGACTCGCGGAAGAGACCTGGTCCTCCGGCCGGGCGCCGGCCTCGAACAACGGACTCTGCGCCTACACGCCCTCGCGCGGCGTGATCTCCGTGCGCGGGAACTGGCCCCTCGTGCCCACCATGGACGTCGTCGTCCCCCACTCCCGCACCATGGCAGACTTGCTGGAGGTCCTCGACGTCATCGTCGCCGACGACGACGAGGCGCGCGGCGACTTCTGGCGCGTCCAGCCGTGGATCGCCATCCCTCCGGCGTCGTCGCTCCGCCCGGACTCCTACCCGTCCCTCGCTCCCCGCACCGCCGACGACGCGCGCTCACACCTCGCCGGGAAGCGCCTGGGCGTCCCGCGCATGTACATCAACAGGGACCCTGACGCCGGCACGGCTTCCTCCCCAGGACTCGGCGGGCCGACCGGGCAGCGCATCCGGACGCGGGACTCGATCCTGAACCTATGGGCCGCAGCCCGGGCCGACCTCGAACGGGCCGGGGCGGAAGTGATCGAGGTGGATTTCCCCGTCGTCTCGAACTACGAGGGTGACCGCCCCGGCGCACCGACCATCCGGACCCGTGGCCTGGTGAGCGCGGAATACCTGCAGAGCGAGATCGTCGACCTCTCGGCGTGGGCCTGGCACGACTTCCTGCAGGCGAACGGCGACCCGGACCTCGACTCGCTGGCCGACGTCGACGGTGCCGGGATCTTCCCGCCGGACAGCGGCGCACTGCCCGACCGGTACTCGGGCTTCGACGACGACATCGCCGGATACCCCGAGCACATCCGGGCCTCCGGGGCCGTGAATCTCGCCGACATCCCGCACCTGGAGGAGGGACTGCAGGGGCTCGAGGAGACACGGCGGACGGACCTCGAGTCCTGGATGGAGGGCCTCGGGCTGGATGCCGTCCTCTTCCCGGCGGCAGCGGATGTCGGGCCGGCCGACTGCGACACGAACCCCGCGTCGGCGAACATCGCCTGGCGCAATGGTGTGTGGGTGTCGAACGGGAACCTCGTCCCCCGACACCTCGGCATACCGACGGTCACCGTACCCATGGGGGTGATGCACGACATCGGGATGCCCGTGGGGCTGACGTTCGCCGGCCCCGCCTATCGTGACACCGAACTGCTGCGCCTCGCTGCGGCGTTCGAAGCCACGGGATCGCCGCGACGATCAGCACCACCGCGGACCCCTCCCCTGGAAGACTCCGCGGGGCGGGAAGCCCGCCCTGATAACCGGCGCGACCAGGGGCGCTAGCTGGCGTCGGACACGCTTCCCGGCAGGGCGGTGTCAGGCGCCACCGAGGTGAGGTCCTCCAGGCTGGGCAAGGGCGGCTGGTCCACGGAGCCTTTCAGCTCGAGGACTTTCTCCGGCTCCAGATCCACGACCTCCGCAATGACCTCCGGGTCTTCGCCGTGCTCGAGCGCGACCACGATGGCTTCCTGAAGGTTCAGTTCGGCATGATCCAACTCGAATGCCGCTGCCTCCTTGTCCGCTGCTGCGACGGCAAGCCGGTGACGGTCCTCTGCTGACATGATGCGCCCAGCCCTTCTCTTTCAATGGTGTCGAACACAGGGAAAGCGACGAATGGAACCGGATGGCCCTGTCGTCGCTCGTGGCGTTCAGTTGCACCTCCATTGTGCCTGTCCATCCCCGCAACACCAGCGCCGTCCCACTTCGTTATCAAAGCGGCGCTTCTCCGAGACGACACGTAGCGGTGGGCGCGACGCGCCGCGCCCTTCCGTAGGTCCTGATGGCCGTCGCGGGCCCCGGGTCAGTAGGATGATGACCAGCCGGTGATGTCGGCGACGGTTCAGAAGAGAGCCGGGTATCTACCGTGCTCATTCCCCGAAGACAGGTGCTATGAACTCCCGGCTTACCCCTTCTGAACCCTTCCCCGATGACCTGACGCCCCTGGACCTGTCCGAGGTGGAAGTACTGAACAGCAAGATCCAGCGCGAGATAGCGCATGAGTATGTTCACGACGGCGAAGTCGATCCCGAGACGGGTCAGCGCAACGAGGAGCTCACCGAGGAGTTGGACCGACGCGACGACGCGGACGCCGCGGACGCCGCCGGTCCTGCTGCCCGTGCGTCGAGCTCTACCACTGACGCCGCCGCCCAGCTCTAGCCCACCCCGCCGTCCGACGGCCCGCGAACTCCGGCCTGGAGTCAGGGAAGGCTTCGGGGGCCGTTGATCTCGTCCTCCACCGCACGCGCCAGTGCACGCAGCTTCCTGCCATCGCGGTGGGAGTAGTCCCGTGGTTCCTGGTCGATCACGCAGAGGGTGCCGACCGTCCACCCACCGGGCCCGCGCAGCGGGTAGCCGGCGTAGAAGCGGATGTAGGGTTCCCCGAGCACGAGCGGGTTGTTCCGGAAACGATCGTCCTCGAGCGCGTTCCGCACGATCAGTGCCCCTGCATTCCGGATGGTGGCATTGCAGAAGGAGATCTCCCTCGGCATGTTCTGCTGGATCGGGCCGATGACGGACTTGAGGAACTGCCGGTGGTCGTCGATCAGCGCGATGATCACCGAACTGCACTGGAAGTACTCCTTGGCTTCCCTCGTGATCCTGTCGAAGCGCTCCTCTTGCCCCGTATCGAGCAGTCCGGTGCGCGACACCGCGTCGAGCCGCTCGACTTCCTGCTCCTCGTCGGTGAACAGGAAAGCTCCGGCGAGGCCGAGCGCCTGGCGGGAATCCTTCGAGGATTCCTGTGCTGCGTCCAACCGGTGTTCGGAGCACCGGGGAACCCGGAAACCCCCATCCCCCGTGGCCTCGGCCAGGAGTTCATTCATCGCATCGGCCAGCAGGTCGCACTCCTCGACGGGCAGCTCCAGCACGCCACCCACATACGCTTCGATCTCGAATTGGGAGACAAGCCCACCCAACGAGTAATAGCGGAGCCACACTTCCTCGAAGCCCAGGCCCGTGCTGGACAGCGCCTCCCTGATCCGTTGCACGTGTGCCTGCCGATTCATTCCCAGTCCTCCGCGCCGGCCGTCGGAAGAACGACGCCGCGACGCCTATTGTGCGTCCCTGTCCCGCGATTCGTCAGCAGGCTTTCTACTACGGTACTGCCGTATCGGGGAACGGTTTACCGCGGGCAGCTGTGGACACCTCATTAGGGGCACATCCGTCCATCCCGTCCGGACCTCCAGCGGCCCGCGGACACGCGCTCGTCGTCACACTTTCCGCTCGTCAGGCCACTGCCCGGGCCCCTACGATAGTGCCGGTGCCGGCGTCCATCCGGCGCCTACCGACCCGGCGGACTGCAAGGACAGGCCCGGCCGACACGAAGGGGGAAGTGCCGTGAAGTCCTTTGCCTGCGGCGACGTGGTTCCCGGGTGCGATGCCCACTGGGTATGCGCCTCGGACGACGAGATCCTGTCCAACGTGCGGAGCCATGCGGCGACGGCCCACGGGTTGACCGATCTTCCCCCCGAGGTCAGGGAAGCGGTCCGGGCCCACACGCTGCCTGCCTGACGTTGTTGCACCCCGAGTTGCCGCGGGATCCAACCGCCGGCACCGCGTCCAGGGCCTGCCATGGCTGAGCGGGATGACAACTGGAGCGATGACCTCGCTGCGGCATGCCGGGGCGAGGGCATCGTCTCGATGTACCAACCCATCGTGGATACGGCGCGGGGCACCGTCGTCGGGTTCGAGGCCCTCCTGCGGTTCCCGGGCTTCGCCGAACAGGACCCGGAGGTCTGGTTCGCCCGGTCCCGGCGAGCCGGCTGCCCGGCCGAACTGGAAGCGGCGGCCTTGCGGACAGCCCTCGCCCATCGCCCGTCGCTGCCCCGCAATTGCTTCCTCACCGTCAACGTGTCTCCCGACCTCCTGCCGGCTCCTGCCATCCGGGACGTGTGGGATGAGGCCGGACACCTGGGCGGAGTGATCATCGAACTGACCGAGCACGCAGAGATCGAGTCGTACCTGGAGTTGGAGCCGGACCTCAACAGACTGAAGGCGGCGGGAGCGTTGATCGCCGTGGATGATGCCGGCTCGGGGTACGCAGGACTGCAGCATCTTCTGGCACTGAGGCCGGCCTTCGTCAAGGTCGACCGGGACTTCATCACCGATATCCACCACGACGAAGCCAAGCGTGCGCTGGTCGACATGCTGGGTGCCTTCGCGGGCAGGCTCGACGCCTGGATCATCGCCGAAGGTGTCGAGCGGATCGAGGAACTCGACGTCCTCGCCTCCCTGGGTGTTCCCCTCGTCCAGGGCTACCTGCTGGGCCGCCCGGCCCTGCCCTGGGGTGAACTCGACCCCGAGATCGCCCATCGTCTCGCCCGCCGGGTCCCGGCCAGGCGCCCGTCCGTTGGTTCGGTCTTGGAAGTCGCGGCGACCGTGACGAGCATCGATGATGCACGCGAAGCGTTCGCCGGGGACCCCTCGCTGACCGAGGTCGTCCTGGTGTCGGGGCGCCGGCCGGTGGCGGTGCTGACCCAGGACGCGGCGCTTCTGGGTGTGCTCGGCCAGGGCATGTGCGTGAACACGGACACACCCATTCCGGAGGCCCTGGAGCGGTGCGTCACGCGCGATATCCCGACCCGCTTCGATCCGGTGATGGCGACGGACGATGCCGGCGATTTCGCGGGCCTCGTCCGCGTGGAGAGGCTCATCACGGCGCTCACCCGATCGGGGACCACCGTCAGCTCCTGACGGCGTCGTTGTCAGGGGCCGTACGGATGCTCGGTGAGCCAGGCCAGCGCCTCGGCGGGGCACTCGAAGTAGCGCGTGGGGTACGGGGGGTTGTGCACCTGGGCGAAGAAGTCCGCCAGTGTCCTGTCGACCGCGCTCGGGCCGACGATGGCCATGGCTGCGATGTTCAGCGCAGTCGCGAAACCGTGAAGAGCGCCCCGCGTGAGCGACACCATGCCGTTGAGCTCCACCAGCATCGGCGGGCAGACGTCCCGGCACAGCGCGTTGGACTGCTCGATCAGTGCCGCAGCATCACTGTCGCCGACGCTCACGTTGTGCTGCCACTGGACCCACAGGACCTCGGCGCGTAGCTCGGCCACGAAGGCTTCCGCGGCGGCAACCCGTTCTTGCGCCATGCTCCCCAACCCCCTGTGGTGGTACCCGAGTGCCGGGCATCCCCTCGCACACTACAGACAGGGGTGGTCGACCGCGAGCAGATACGCTGGGGGCCATGACTGTTCTCGTGTTCCTCGACCCGGCCCACGACGACGGCAGGATCGTCGACGCCTCCCAGCCCCAGCTTCTGGCCACCGATCTGGGCGCCACCCGCGGCGACGGGATCTTCGAATCGCTCCTGGCCGTCGACGGGTCCCCCCGCAAGGAGCAGGCGCACCTGACCAGGCTCGCGTCGTCCGCAGCGGCCCTGGACCTTCCGGTCCCCGACGCGGAGGCATGGAGCCGGGCCATCCGCACCGGCCTGCGGGAGTTCGCGGCAGCAGAGCCGGAGCGCCGCGACGCCGTCGTGAAGCTCATCGCCACGCGCGGGGCCGAAGGCGCCGGGCGGGCCACCGCGTGGGTCCAGGTCGCGCCCGTGCCGGCGTCGACGATCGAACAGCGCAGGACGGGGCTCAGGGTCCTGTTCCTCGAACGCGGGTATGACAGCACCGTGGCGCAGCGCGCGCCCTGGCTGCTGCTGGGCGCCAAGACCCTCTCCTACGCCGTCAACATGGCGGCCATCCGCTATGCGAAGGCACACGGGGCCGACGACGTCATCTTCACGTCCTCCGACGGCAAGGTCCTCGAGGGCCCCACCTCGACCGTGCTGCTGGCCCACGACCGCGACGGACGGAAGACACTCCTGACACCGCAGCTCGAGAGCGGCATCCTCGCCGGGACGTCCCAGAGCGCCCTGTTCACTGCGGCGAAGGAGCAGGGGTGGGAACTCGGCTACGGCCCGCTGGAGCCGCACGACCTCCTCGACGCCGACGCGGTATGGCTGATCTCGAGCATCCGGCTCCTCGCGCCCGTCCTCTCGCTCGACGGTCAGGACCTCCGATCCTCGGCCGCCCTCACGGCCGAGCTGACCGACCTCGTGGACCGCTTCGTGTAATTTTGCCCACAAAAGCCTGCCCTACGGGCCGTTTACCGCGTCAAACGCTGATTCCCGCGCAGTTTCGTTTTGACCGGCGCTTCGTGCTGCCCTAGCGTTTTTGTTGAAATCAAGAGCTCCAGCCCTGGGCCCTGGCCGGCTGGACAGCAACCCTCTCCCGTAGTGGGGTGCTCCAGGTGAAGATTCGGCCGCCGGGACCAGTCCCCCGGTTGGCAAGTACGGCGTCGTGCGGACCACCCCGAGGTAACCGGGACAGCAGCCGCCACAACGCGCACAGCCAGAACAGCGAGCGTGTCACCCAGCAGCCAGCAGCCTCCCGGCAGCCATCCGTTCCTCCCCGAAATCCAGCCAGTCGGCCCACACCCCGGGCCAGCATCGAAGAAGGACCCCATGAACATCTCCCGTAAAGTCCTCGCGGCACTCGCCGTCCCGCTCCTCGCCCTGACCGTCTCCTGCGGCAGCAGCAGCAGTAGCAGCAGCGAGCCGACCGCGACCACCGACGCCCTCGCCGGCAGCGACCAGCAGTCGCTCGACCAGTACACGACCGAGGACACCACGCCGGTCGACGAGATCGACACCTCCAAGCTCGGCCTCATCACGGAGGGCACCCTGCGCGTCGGCACCCTCTCGGACGCCCCGCCGAACATCTTCATCGAGAACGGCGTCTTCACGGGCTACGACAACGAACTGCTCCGCGCCATCGGCGACAAGCTCGGCCTCGAGGTCGAGTTCGCGTCCACGGACTTCTCCGCGCTGCTCGCCCAGGTCCAGAACAAGCAGTTCGACGTCGGATCCTCCTCGATCTCCACGACGGCCGCCCGCCGCGAGAACGTCGGTTTCACCAACGGCTACGACTTCGGCTACATGGCCGTCGTGACGAAGAACGGCTCCTCGGTCACGGGCTTCGACTCCCTGTCGGAGAGCACCCGCATCGGCGTCGTGCAGGGCACCGTCCAGGACGACTACGTGACCAACACCCTCGGCCTCGAGCCCGTGCGCTTCGCGGACTACAACACGGTCTACGCGAACGTGAAGAACGGCCAGGTCGACGCATGGGTCGCCCCGTCCCAGCAGGCCACCGGCCAGGTGAAGGAGGGCGATGACACCACCATCGCCGAGACCATCATCAACACCGAGAACTTCACGGCCTATGCGGTCAACAGCGAGAACCAGCCCCTGATCGACGCTCTCAACTCGGGGCTCGACGCCGTGATCGAGGACGGCACGTGGACCGAGCTCACCAAGGAGTGGTACCCGGACCGCGAGATGCCCTCCGACTGGAAGCCCGGCAGCAAAGCCGTGGAAGTAAAGTAGCGGTCCCTGCATGAATGCCCTTGAACAGCTCTCGCAGACCTTCTTCGACTGGGGGGCGATGGCCGCGGTCCTGCCGGAACTCCTGGCGGTCGGACTGCGGAACACCCTGATCCTCGCCCTGTCCTCCGGCATCATCGGGACGTTCCTCGGCATGGTCCTCGCGATCATGGGGATCTCCCGCAACCGGTTGCTCCGCTGGGTGGCGCGCATCTACACGGACATCTTCCGCGGGGTGCCCGCCGTGGTGATCATCCTGCTCATCGGCATCGGCCTCAGCCCGATCTACCGCCAGGCCACCGGCAGCACCAGCCCGTTCCCGATGGGCATCCTCGCCCTGTCACTGATGGCCGCCGCCTACATCGGCGAGATCTTCCGCTCCGGCATCCAGAGCGTGGAGAAGGGACAGCTGGAGGCCTCGCGCGCGCTGGGCTTCAGCTACCGCTCCTCCATGCAGCTCGTCGTGGTCCCCCAGGGCGTGCGGCGCGTGCTTCCCGCCCTGGTGAACCAGTTCATCGCGCTGATCAAGGAATCCTCGCTCATCTACTTCCTCGGGTTGCTGACCAGCGAGCGTGAGCTGTTCCGGATCGGCAACGATGCGGCCAGCACCACGGGCAACCTCTCGCCGCTCATCGCCTCCGCCGCCCTGTACCTGTGCCTGACCATCCCGCTGACGCACCTGGTCAACTACATCGACAACCGGCTGCGGGTGGGCAAGCGGGAGAAGCCCGAGCCCGATGAACTGGCCGCGAAGATCGGCGAAGGAGCGAAGGCGTGAAGACTCTCGAATCGGGAACCCTGACCGGCAGGGACCTCCACCTTTCCTTCGGCTCCAACCACGTGCTGCGCGGTATCGACCTGCATGTGGAACGGGGGACGACGGCGTCGGTCATCGGCCCCTCCGGATCCGGCAAGTCGACGCTCCTGCGGGTGCTGAACCGCCTGATCGAACCGGACAAGGGCGACATCCTGCTCGACGGACGGTCCGTCCTGAAGGACAACCCCGACGAGCTGCGCCGCCGCATCGGTATGGTGTTCCAGCAGTTCAACCTCTTCCCCCACAAGACCGTGGTGGACAACGTCTCCCTCGCGCTGCGGAAGCTCCGGAAGATGCCCGCGGACGAGGCGCGGGAGAAAGCCCTCGCGCAGCTGGACCTGGTGGGCCTCAAGCACAAGGCCGACGTTCGGCCCGGGAACCTCTCCGGCGGCCAGCAGCAGCGTGTGGCGATCGCCCGGGCGCTCGCCATGGACCCCGAGGTGATGTTCTTCGACGAGGCGACCTCCGCGCTGGACCCGGAGCTCGTCAAGGGCGTCCTCGCCCTCATGGCGGACCTCGCCGCGGCGGGCATGACGATGGTCGTCGTGACCCACGAGATGGGTTTCTCGCGCAACGTCTCGGACACCGTGACGTTCATGGACGGCGGTGTCGTCGTCGAGTCCGGCCCGCCGGCCGCCCTCTTCGACAACCCGCAGACGCCCCGCCTGAAGTCGTTCCTCTCGGACGTGCTCTAGGCGCTACCCCAGGACTCCCCGGCCACGACGGCGGTCGTCCCGGTCAGGACAGGATGAAATTCCAGGTCCCGGCCAGGACGGCCGCCGTCACTGCACCTCCGGCGATCAGGAGACCGACGGCGGCGACGGCCGCGTCGAGCGGCGCCAGGGTGCTCTCGCGCGCCCACGTGCGTGTCCCTCCGCCGAAGCCGCGGGCCTCCATCGCCGTCGCCAGCCGGGTGGCCCGCCGGATGGCCTGCACGATCAGCCCGAAGGACTGCCCCAGCAGGTTGCGGGTCCGCGCGACGATCGAGCCGTCCGAGCCGATCCCCCGGGCATGCCGGGCCAGCCCGAGGCTCTCCCACTCCTCCACCAGGAGGCCGACCAGCCGCAGCGACGCCAGCGCCCCCAGGACGAAGCGGTGCGGCAGGCGCAGCTTCTGCGCGAGCGCGTCGGCGAGGTCCGTGGGATCCGTGGTGAGCAGGAGGAAGATGCCCGGGAGCGCGAGTGCCAGGCCCCTCAGCCCGACCGCGATGCCGGCCGCCACCGACCCCTCGGTGAAGAGGAGCGGACCGACGTCGAGCAGCACGCGCCCCGTCTTCTCCGCCAGCAGGGCGGTTCCGTAGGCGCCGATGGCCGCTGCGACCAGCAGCGGCCAGATCCGCCGCGCCAGCCCCACCGCGCTGATGCCCAGCAGGGGCATGAGAACGAGTTCGCAGGCGAGGACCACCGCGGCACTCACCCAGTCGATGCTCGCCATCAGCGCGAGCGTGATGACGACGGCGGCGAACAGCTTGGACACGGGATTGGCGCGCAGGAGGGTCTTCCCGGTCAGCACCGGGGTCAGGTGGTCGGTGCTCATCGGGTCACCAGCCGTCCCGCTCCGCCGGAGATGTGCAGGGTGGCGCCACCCAGTGCTGCGATGAAATCGGCGTCGTGCGTGACGGAGAGTACGGAGACGCCGTCGTCGATCAGTTCGCGCAGCAGGGTGACGAGTTCGGCCCACGTCCCGGCGTCCTGTCCGAACGTCGGCTCGTCGAGGATCAGGATGCGCGGGGCGGTCGCGAGCATCGTCGCGACGGACAGACGCCGCTTCTCCCCGCCGGACAGTGTGAAGGGATTGGCCTTCAGCAGGTGGGTGAGGCGGAGTCGCTCGGCCACGTCCGTCACGCGTCGCAGGTCCGGAGCTCCGCTGACCCGCCGGGGCCCGAACTCCAGTTCGTCGCCGACGGTCGCTGTGAGGAACTGGTGCTCGGGCTCCTGGAAGACCGTCCCGATGCGTTGGACCAGCTCGGACGAGCGCCAGCGGAACGGATTGCCATCGGCGGTCCCGGCCAGGGCCGCCGATGCCTCGAGCCGTCCCGCCCGCGGGCGGAGCAGGGCGCCGAGCGTCAGGGCGGCGGTCGACTTCCCGGCCCCGTTCGGGCCGGTGATGCTCAGCGCCCCGGCTGCCCGCACCTCGATGCCGAGGTCCTCGACGGCGGCCGGTCCCCGCTTCGTGCGGGCGACGGTGAGGCCGGAGGCCGACAGCAGGGCCTCACCGCCACCGGCGGGGAGCGGTCCGCCCACGTCCGGCTGCCACCCGGGGACCCAGACACCGGCGGCCGCGAGCCGGTCCCGGGTCGGGCCCTCGGCGAGCACCGTCCCCGGCGGCCCGTCGGCCAGGACCCCTCCGCCGGCATCGAGCACGACCACGCGGTCCACGACGTCGGCCCACACCGCCACGCGGTGCTCGACGACGACGAGCGTGGCTCCGGTGCGCTCGAGGACGCGGACGACGGCGTCGCGCACCTCGAGGATTCCCTCGGGATCGAGGTTCGCGGTGGGCTCGTCGAGCAGGAGCAGCCCCGGCTCCATCGCGAGGACGGACGCGAGCGCGAGCCGCTGCTTCTGGCCGCCGGAGAGCGCCGTCGTGGGGTGGTCGAGCGGAAGGTCGAGCCCGACGTCGTCGAGCGCCCTGCCCACGCGCCGCCAGATCTCCTCGCGCGGCACCGACAGATTCTCGGCCGCGAAAGCCACCTCGTCGCCCACGCGGGCGAGGACCACCTGCGTCTCGGGGTCCTGCAGGACGAGCCCGGCGCGCCCCCTGGCTTCGGCCGGATGCGCGCCGTCAAGCAGGAGCTCACCCTCCTGCTCGCCCTCGTCGCCGGTGCCGAGCAGGCCGGCAAGGCCGGAGAGCACCGTCGACTTGCCCGCGCCGGAGGCCCCGAGGAGCAGGACGCGCTCCCCCGGCCGGATGTCGAGATCGAGCCCGCGTGCGGCGAAGGCCTTCCGTCCGCCGTGACGCCAGCCCCACCCCCGGGCGCGGACGTGCACGGCGGCCGGGGATGATGCCTGCGCTGGTGTCACACGTCCGCCGTGCGGCCCGCGGCGAACGAGGACAGCACGCCCGTTTTGGCGAGGCCCCGCATGGCGAGCCAGGACAGCAGACCGGCGATGACGATGCCGGAGATGGCTGCGAACACCGTGTACAGGAGCTTGAATTCGAACGTCCACAGCGCGTTGTAGAGGATGTTCTCGCTGATCGCGAGCGCGAGGCCTGCACCGAGACCGGCGAGCAGCGCCACTGTCAGGTTCCACTTCCGGTACAGGAAGAGCAGGAAGACGAGCTCCGCGCCGATTCCCTGGATGACTCCGGAGAGCAGCACGGTCATGCCGAAGTGGGAACCGAGCAGGGCTTCGACGGCCGCCGCGAGGACCTCGCAGTAGATTGCCGCGCCGGGCTTCCGGATGATGAGCCCGCCCAGGACGGCGGCGATGAGCCAGCCGCCGGAATACAGGCCGGCCAGGGGCGGGAAGCCCGCCGTGAGCAGGCTGATGCCCGAGTACCCCGCGGACCACGCGAAGAACAGGACGCCGACGGCGACCGCGATGACCGAGGCCACCACGATGTCGACGACGCGCCACTGGCGGGTACGGGGAGAGGTGCCGTTGAGGGCGGTTGATGATGCCATGGTGTTTCCTCCTGGGACACAGGAGGGGATAGTGCCGGGGGCTGCCGGAGCAGTTTCCGTGCACTCTGAGAACTCGACTCCCTTCGCCGGTACTAGCCGGATCAGGTTCGAGGGTCTGCGGCGGTCCGCACTCTCAGCGCCCGTTCCCGCAGCACGCTGCGGATCGGCGCTCCCCTGTCGTTTGTTGGTTGAGCGCTACCGATCCTACACCGCAGGCAATGCCCCGCGGATGGTGTCGAGCCCGTAACTGCCCCTTGTGGGAGACCGGCATGTCGTCGTGCAGCGGTGCATCACGGCGGCGGGCGCGCCGAGAGGGACGGGCGCCAGCCGGCTCCGTGCGTGCATCTTCCTGTGCCGAGGGCCGCGTGCCGCGGCTAGGCTAGGCGGAGGACTACCGGACCAGAAGGAGAGACATGAACGTACTGTTCAAGCTGCTCGGCGCGGGCATGAGCGTCGGCGCCGGCTTCGTGGGGACCAAGCTCGTCGACTTCCTGTGGGAGAAGATCACGGGTGAAGCGCCACCGAAGAGCAAGGACGGTCTGGAGAACACCCTGCGCTCCGCCCTGGTGTTCGCGATCGTCTCGGGTGTTGTGAGCACCACCATCCAGGTGCTCACCAACCGTTCCACGCAGAAGGCGATCGACCGGTTCGCGAAGACCCGCGACCTCACCTGAGCCGATGCAGATGACGAAGGACCGCCCCCGCGGGGCGGTCCTTCGGTGTTTCCGGTGCAGTGCTCCCGGATCGATGTTCCCGGATCGGTGTTCCGGAGGGGTGGCGACTAGCGGCCTGCGCGGGCCACCTGCTCGGCCTGCAGTGCGGCCTTGTGCTCCTCGATGCGCGCCTGCTGCAACGGTGTCTTCCGGTTGACGTACCAGGCCGCTCCGAGCAGCACGAACCACACCGGCGTGACGAAGAGGGCCAGCCGGGTGTCCTCGGCCTGCGCGAGCGCGACGAGCATGAACAGGAAGAAGGCCAGGACCACATAGGGCATGAACGTGGATCCGGGCATCTTGAACGCGGACCGCTCGTGCAGTTCCGGACGGCGGCGGCGGAACGCCAGGTAGCTGATCAGGATCATGGACCAGACGAACATGGTCAGGACCGAGGCCACCGAGGTGACGATCGTGAAGGCGCCGATCACGGAGTCGCCTGAGTAGAGCAGGATCAGCCCGGCGAGCAGGAAGATGCAGGAGAACAGCAGGGCGTTCTGCGGCACATGGCGGCGGCTGAGCTTGCCGAAGGACTTCGGGGCATTGCCGTCCTGTGCGAGTCCGAACACCATGCGCGACGTCGAGTAGATACCGGAGTTCGCGCTCGAGGCGGCCGAGGTCAGCACCACGAGGTTGACGACGACGGCAGCGATACCGAGGCCGGCAAGGGTGAACATGCCGATGAAGGGGCTGTTGGCGGCGTCGATGGTGCGCCAGGGGTTGACCGCCATGATGACGGTGAGGGCTCCCACGTAGAAGAGCAGCACTCGGATGGGGATGGAGTTCACCGCTCGGGGCAGCGTCTTCTCGGGGTCCTTCGTCTCGGCGGCGGCGGTACCGACCAGCTCGATGCCCGCGAACGCGAAGATCGCGATCTGGAAGCCGAGGATGAAGCCGAACAGCCCGTGCGGGAACATGCCGCCGTCGTTCCAGATGTTGGCGAGGTTCGCGACCTGTCCTGCCGGAGAGGTGAAGTGCGTGGCGATCATGACGATGCCGGTGGCGATCAGGGCCAGGATGGCCACGACCTTGATGATGGCGAACCAGAACTCGGCCTCGCCGAAGGCCTTCACCGTGGGCAGGTTCAGGAGCAGGAGCACCACGGGGGTGGCCAGCGCCGGGATCCACAGCGGGGTCCCGGGGGCGAGGATGTCCACGTACCCGGAGATGGCGACGATGTCCGCGACGCCCGTCACGACCCAGAAGAACCAGTAGGACCACCCGGTGAAGAACCCGGCCCAGGGTCCGAGCAGGTCTCCCGCGAAGTCGCTGAAGGACTTGTACTCGAGGTTGGAGAGCAGGATCTCCCCCATGGCGCGCATGACGAAGAAGAGCATGAATCCGATGATCATGTAGACGAAGATCACCGAGGGACCGGCAAGCGAGATGGTCTTGCCGGAGCCCATGAAGAGGCCGGTGCCGATGGCGCCACCGATGGCGAGCAGCTGGATGTGGCGGTTGCTCAGCGCCCGGGTCAGGTGGGGTGAGGAGCTGGAACGGCCGGTGGCGCGGGCGGAGGCGGGCGCCGAGAGAACGGGATCAGACATGGAGGAGGTGTTCCTTCCGCAGCCGCGGGGCAGAAAGGCAGCGGCGGTTGCGTGGGTGGGACGAATATGACAGACATAAAACCCTGAACTGTAGGGGACTGAGAGTCAAATCACAGCCTTACCGGCCGGCCGTCGACTGCTCGGGTGGGAGACCTTCTCCTGCCTCTCCGACCGGGCCATACTGGCCGCATGACTATCCTCGGCACCCGCCAGATCCTCGACGCCGGCCTGGGCGACTGGCGGAAGCTGGCCCAGGCGCTCCACGCCCGCTTCCTGACCGGTGACTTCGCCACCGGCCTCTCCCTCGTGGCGGCCATCGGCGAGCTCGCCGAGGAGGTGGACCACCACCCCGACATCGTGCTGACCTACCCGCACGTCGATGTGAAGCTTCTCAGCCATGATGCGTCCGGTGTCACGGAGCGCGACGTCCGGCTGGCCAGGGCGATCAGCGACCTCGCCACCGCGCGCGGCATCGCCGCCGATCCCGCCGCTCCCGTCGTCGTCGAGCTCGCCCTCGATACCGCCGACGCGGCCGCGATCGGCCCGTTCTGGGCGGCGCTGCTGACCGGGGACCCCGGCGCGGTGGACGGCGACGACGTCGTCGATCCCTCCGGGCGGGTTCCGCTCCTGTGGTTCCAGCACACCGACGCACACGAGACGCCGAGGCAGCGCTTCCACATCGACCTCTGGGTGCCGCACGACGCCGCGGACGCCCGCATCGCGGCGGCGGTCGCCGCCGGAGGCACGGTGGTCGACGCCACCCGGGCGCCGTCCTTCACCGTGCTGGCCGACGTCGAGGGCAACCGGGCCTGCGTCTGCACGACCCTGGACCGCTGACCAGGACACCGGCGAGGAGGCCCGCGATGGAGCACGAGGACGCGATGGGGCAGGACGAACGGCACGACGCCGGGAGCGTCGACGTCCTGGTGGTGGGAGCCGGCCCCACGGGCCTGATGCTGGCGAACTGGCTGGTCAAACTGGGCGTGCGCGTCGTGCTGATCGACGGCAAGGACGGCCCGACGGTGGAGTCCCGCGCCCTGGGCGTGCATTCGCGGTCCATGGAGATCTACGACCAGCTCGGCGTCGTGGACCGGGTACTGGCGGAGTCCGTGCACGCCGAGTCCGTGCGGCCGGGTTTCGGGCGCAGGGCCTTCGCGCCGGTCCCGCTGGGCGGGCTCAGCAGGGGGCTCTCCCCCTACCCCGGCATGCACATGCTGGAGCAGAGCGCCAACGAGCGGCTCCTCGTCGACAACCTGCAGGCGCTCGGCGGATCCGTCCGCTGGGGGCACCGGCTGGCGTCCCTCGACCAGGTGGACGGCGGCGTCGTGGCCGTCGTCGAGGGGCCCATGGGAACCGCAACCCTGTCCGCACGGTTCGCGGTCGGCTGCGACGGGGCGTCATCGCGGGTCCGCACCCTGTCCGGCATCGCGTTCCAGGGCACCACCAGCCGGCAGACCTTCTACCTGGTCGATGCGGTGGGAGTGACCGGGCTTCCTCCCGCCTCCGTGAACATCCGCCAGGAGGCGACCGAGTTCCTCCTCGCCTTCCCCATGCGGCCCGACGACGCGGGCAGGAACGGCCAGCGGCTCATCGGCACCGCCGGCGACGACGACACCCCGTCCGTCACGGAGGACTTCGCGCGGCGCCGGATGGCCGACGCGTTCGGCGTGACCTACGAGGACTACCGCTGGTTCTCCACCTACCGCATCCACCACCGGATCGCCGCGCACTTCCGCACGGGTTCCGTGTTCCTCGCCGGGGATGCGGCCCACGTCCATTCCCCGGTCGGCGCCCAGGGCATGAACACGGGCCTGCAGGACGCCCACAACCTCGCGTTCAAGCTCGCCGACGTCCTCGCCGGGCGCGCGCCCGAGACCCTCCTCGGTCGTTACGAGGCAGAACGCCGGCCCGTGGCGGTACGCCTGCTCACGACGACGGATCTGGTGTTCCGCGGCCTGACATCCTCCTCGAAGGTCGTGATGGCCGTGCGCAGGTACGTGCCCCGGGTCGTACTGCCGGTCGCCGTCGCCCTGTTCCCCCGCCTGCCGGTCGGACGGCGCCTCGCGGGGTATCTCGGGCAGATCCGCATCCACTACTGGATGGACGGGAGCACCGTGCGCCGACGCCGGGACGCCGTCGTCGGGAGGCGGCTGCAGTGGACCGGGGAGAACTTCGACGTGCTGCGCTCTGCGGTATGGCAGCTGCACCTGTATGCGGCGGACGAGGCAGGGATCCGGCATGCGGAAGCCGCGGCGCGGGAGTTCGGGCTCCCCCTCCACCGTTTCGCGACCACCGGCTCGACGCCCCTCCGGCCCGGCATGCTGTACCTCGTGCGGCCCGACGGGTTCGTGGCGGCCGCCTCGCGCCCGGAGGATGCCGTCCAGGCCCTCCATGGAGCGGGGGGATACCAGCCGGCATAGCGCACTGCCGGCCGGCTGAAAGCTGCGCAGCGCTGCCTTGGGAGCCCGGGGAGGCTGATCGACCGGCATGACCGGGAGCGCCGGCATGGCCCTGGCGCGTTCCCACGCCAACAAATGGCAATCCCTTGTCGCGCGAACGGTCCCTCGTCACGATGAAGCCATGCCCTTCTCGATTGCAGCCGAACCAGACCGGTCCCTTCCCCTCCGGGATTCCGCCGCCCGCAGCAGGAATGCTTCCGAGACCCGGGGGCGGCAGTTCGACGTCGATCTCCGAGCCGCGCCGTTCACTCTCGACGACGACGCTGTGACATGGGTGGAATCGACCATCACGAGCATGAGCCTCGAGGAGAAGATCGGCCAACTGTTCATCAACCACAACGACGATTACTCACGGGAGTACCTCGACGGCGTCCTGGAGAACTTCCACGTGGGCGGCATGCGGTACCGCCCCGGCCCCTCAGCTGCGGTGCAGGAACATATCCGCTATGCACAGTCGAAGACGCGCATCCCGCTGCTGGTGGCGTCCAACCCGGAGATGGGGGGAGCCGGAAGCTGCGACGACGGGACGTTCGTGTCGACGCACCTGCAGGCAGGCTCACACCCGGACAGGACGATCGCCCGGCGGATGGGACAGGTGGCCGGGGTCGAAACCACGGCCTTGGGCTGCAACTGGGCGTTCGCGCCCATCGTCGACATCCACTACAACTGGCGGAACACAGTCGTGTCCACCCGAGCCTTCGGCAATACACCGGAGATCGTCGTGGAGCGTGCCAAGGAGTACTTCGACGGCATCAGCGAATCAGCGACCGCCTGCGCCATCAAGCACTTCCCGGGAGATGGTGTGGATGAACGTGACCAGCACGTCGTCACCTCCTACAACACCCTCGGCTTCGAGGAATGGAACCGGACCTACGGGCACGTGTACCGGGAGATGATCGACCACGGTGTGCAATCGATCATGGCCGGGCACATCGGGGCACCCGGACTGTCCCGGCACTTCCGTCCCGCCATGGCGGATGCGGACATCCTGCCCGCCACGCTGTCACCCGAGCTGCTCCAGGACCTGCTGCGCGGCGACCTCGGTTTCAACGGACTGATCCTGACCGATGCCACGCAGATGGTCGGTCTCACCCAGGCCGGAAAGCGCAAGGACCTGGTGCCTGCCACCATCGCGGCAGGCTGCGACATGTTCCTGTTCTTCCGCAACCCGGCCGAGGACTTTCGCTACATGCTGGACGGCTACTCGACAGGAGTGATCACCGAGCAGCGCCTGCACGATGCGCTGCGCCGGATCCTGGCGCTGAAGGCGAGCCTCGGGCTGCACCGCAGGCCTGCAGATCAGCTGGTTCCGCCCGTGGAGGCACTCGGAGTCATCGGCAGCGAGGCGCACCGGGCCGTCGCAGCGGAGATCGCGGACAGGACCGTCACCCTGGTCAAGGACACCGCCGGCAACCTGCCCATCACGCCGACGACGCACAGGCGAATCCGCCTGTATGGGATCTCCGGCGACGCCGACTTCACCCGCACCGATCCCCTGGCATATCTGGACACCGTCAAGGAAGAACTGGAAGCCGCCGGTTTCGAGGTGCACCTGTTCAGGACCGCCGGCCAGCGTCAAGCCGAGGGAGAGAAGGGCATGAACTTCATGAGGATCCTGTCGGAGGAAGCCACCGGCGACTACCCGGACAAGTACGACGCGGCGCTGGTTTTCGCCAATGTCAAGGGCTTCGCCCAGGAAGCGGCGATCAGGATCAAATGGTCGACCCCTTTGGCTGCGGAGATCCCGTGGTACGCCGCGGAGGTGCCCACGGTGTTCGTGTCACTCAACCAGCCCAACCACCTGATCGACGTGCCCATGGTCCGAACCGCCATCCACGCCCACGCCGGGTCCCGGGAGGCCATTCGCGCCACCATCGACAAGATCCAGGGCAGGTCCGGATTCGAGGGGACCTTCAATGAGAACGTCTTCTGCGACTCCTTCGACACGCGGCTCTGATCGCGGAGACGTCCGGAACCTGCCGCTCCGTCAGTAGACCCACCGACCTGCCGGGACATTCCCTCGAGGAAGTTGCCCCGGAACGCGTATCCTATAGAATGTAGGAATCGACCAGGAGGAATCGCAATGACGCGACTGTTCAATGAGCCCGGGGACTTCGTCGACGAGATGATCAGCGGCTTCGCGGCTGCGGCCTCGCGCTGGGTCCAGCAGATCCCGGGGGGCGTCGTCCGCGCGGGCCGCTCGGCAACACCGACGGTCTCCCTGGTCATCGGGGGCGGCAGCGGACACTACCCGGCGTTCGGCGGCCTCGTGGGGCCAGGCCTGGCGCACGGAGCCGTGATGGGCAACCTCTTCGCATCGCCGTCGGCACACCAGGTCCGTACGGTCGCCCGGACCGCCGACCAGGGCCGGGGCGTCCTCCTGAGTTACGGGAACTACGCGGGCGACGTCCTGCACTTCGACGAGGCGCAGGCCGAACTGCGCGAGGCCGGGATGGACGTCCGCACGGTGACCGTGACCGACGACATCTTCAGCGCGCCGAAGGGCGAGGAGCACAAGCGGCGCGGCATCGCAGGTGACCTCACGGTGTTCAAGGTCGCCGGCGCGGCGTGTGAGGAGGGCTACGACCTCGACGGCGTCGAGCGCGTCGCCCGCCGCGCGAACGATCGGACGCGCTCCCTCGGAGTCGCCTTCGGAGGCTGTACCCTTCCCGGCGCCGACGCTCCCCTCTTCGAGGTTCCGGAAGGCCGCATGGCCGTTGGACTGGGCATCCATGGAGAGCCAGGCATCGACGAGGTGGACATCCCCACGGCAGCGGGCCTCGCCGAACTGTTCGTCACCCGCCTCCTCGAAGAGGTCCCGGACGGCGTCTCCCTCGAGGGCGCGCGGGTCGTACCCCTGCTGAACGGCCTCGGCAGCGTGAAGTACGAGGAGCTCTTCGTCGTCTACCGCACCGTCCATCAGTTGCTCGGCGAACGCGGCATCAGCATCGTCGACCCAGAGGTCGGCGAACTGTGCACCAGCTTCGACATGGCCGGCTGCTCCCTCACCCTCCTGTGGCTCGACGACGAGCTCGAACGCCTCTGGACAGCGCCGGCGGACACCCCCGGCTTCCGCCGCGGACAGGTCGCCGAGCAGCAGCGCTTCGACGCGGAGGTCAAGGACGACGCCGAGGAGACGGTCGGCAGTTCATCCGCCGAATCCCGCGCCTGCGCGGCCACCATCGCCACGGCCCTCGACGCCGTCGCACGCATCGTGGACGAGCATGCCGACGAACTCGGCCGGCTGGACCAGGTGGCGGGCGACGGCGACCACGGCATCGGGATGCAGCGCGGCGCCCACGCCGCACGGGACGCGGCACGCGCCGCCGTCGGGCAGGGCGCCGGCGCCGAGACGGCACTGCGGCACGCCGCCAACGCCTGGAGCGACCGCGCCGGCGGGACCTCGGGCGCCATCTGGGCGACCATCCTCAAGGCCCTCGGAACGGTGATCGGCGACGAAGCGCGGCCCACCGCCGAGGACCTCGCGCGAGGAGTGTCGGCAGCCAGTGACGCCGTCATGGCCTTCGGGAAAGCGAAGGTCGGCGACAAGACCATGATCGACGCGATCGTGCCGTTCTCCGACGAACTGTCGGCGCGGATCGGCGACGGGCAGGGGCTCGTCGAGGCGTGGTCGGGAGCCGCATCCGCAGCCACCGCCGCGGCGGAAGCCACGACGGCGATGAAGGCGACCCTCGGGCGCGCGCGGGCCCATGGAGACAAATCAGTCGGCACGCCCGACCCCGGCGCAGTGTCCTTCGCGCTCATCTGCACCACCGTCGCGGACGTCATCAGTAGCGCTCCGGGCACCAGCCCGCAGGATCACTAGGAGAGAACATGGCCCTCAGGCTCATCATCGGCTGCGACGACGCGGGATACGAGTACAAGGAGATCCTGAAGAAGGATCTCGAACAGAACGACCTCGTCGAGTCGGTGGTCGACGTCGGCGTGGGACCGGACGGCCACACGCCCTACCCCAAGGTCGCCATTGAGGCCGCCGAGCGGGTCGCGAGGGGCGAGGCGGACCGCGCGCTCCTCATCTGCGGCACCGGGATCGGTGTCGCCATCGCCGCGAACAAGGTGCAGGGCATCCGTGCCGCCACGGCCCACGACCCCTTCTCCGTGGAGCGGTCCGTCCTGTCCAACGACTGCCAGGTGCTCTGCATGGGCCAGCGCGTCGTCGGCATCGAACTCGCCCGCCGGCTCGTGCGGGAGTGGCTGACCTACACGTTCGACACCTCGAGTGCGTCGAAGGCCAAGGTGGACGACATCCTCGCCTACGAGGGCGTGTAACGACCCATGCCGAGGTTCACCATCGGCTCCAGCCTGAAGATGTATTTCGGCCACCAGCGCCAGGTCGACTGGACCCGGCGGGTGGCGGAGATCGCATCGGCGCACCCCGCGGTACGGGACGGAGTGGTGGAACCCTTCGTCATTCCGACCTTCCCCTCCATTCCCGCCGTCCTGGACCTGGCTGCTCCCGCGGGCCTGCTCGTGGGAGCGCAGGACGTCCATTGGGAGGACGCCGGCGCCTTCACCGGGGAGGTCTCGGCAGCGGAGCTGGCCGAGCTGGGCGTCGGGCTCGTGGAGATCGGCCATGCGGAGCGCAGGTCGATGTTCGGCGAGACGGACTCCTCCGCCGCCCGGAAGGTCCATGCGAGCCTCCGTCACGGGCTGGTGCCGGTCCTCTGCATCGGCGAGGAGGAACGGGGCGAGCATGCGTCGGCGGTCGAGGCGTGCCTGCGCCAGCTCGAGGCGTGCCTCGCTGTCGCCCGCCGCGAAGGGACCGGCGGGACGATCATCGTGGCCTACGAGCCGGTCTGGGCGATCGGGCAGCCGGAACCCGCACCCGATTCCCACATCCGCGCCGTCACCCGCGCCCTGCGCTCCCACCTGTCCGGAGACGGACTACTGCAGCATGCACGGGTAATCTACGGAGGGAGTGCCGGCCCCGGCCTCCTGACGCGCATCGCTCCGGATGTCGACGGCATGTTCCTCGGTCGCTTCGCACACGACCCGGCTGCGTTCGGGGCCATTCTGGACGAGGCCTGGAGAATTGGGGTTGGCGATGGCAGCAGGGCTTTCTGACCGTTCCGTTCCGGACATCGACCGGCGCGGGCTGCGGGACCGGGTGTACGACCGGATCCTCGACATCCTCCTCTCGAGCGAGATGGAACCGGGGGCGAGGCTCTCGATCGACACGCTGGCGAAGCAGCTCAAGGTCTCCCCGACACCCATCCGCGAGGCCATGGTCCAGCTCGAGCGCACGGGCCTGGTGACTCGCGAGGCCCTCAAGGGCTACCGCGTCGCGCCTCCCCTCGGGCCGGAGCAGCTCGACGAACTGTTCGAGGCCCGCATCATGCTCGAGGTCGAGGCGGCGCGACTCGCGGCCCCCCGCGCAGCATCCTTCCTGCCCGCCCTGCAGCAGGCCCACGAACACCACCACCTGATGGGCGAGCGGGTCACCGACGCGATGCGGGGCGGCGAGGTACCCATCCGCACCATCCATGACTACTTCGACGCCGACAACGCCTTCCACCTGGTGATCCTGGATGCCGCCGGCAACCGCTACGTGCAGGACATGTACGCCAATCTCGGGGCGCTCACGCACCGGATGCGCCAGGCCGTCATCCGGGGGACGAGCGATGTCTCCGAGGCCGCCGTCGAGCACGCCGCCATCCTGGAGGCCTTCGCCAGCGGGGACCCCTCCTCGCCCGTCGCGGCCCTGCGGGCCCACATCGAGGGCGTGCGCGCCCGTTCCCTGGACGACTCTCCCGGCACCTGAGAAGCAACCTTAAAAACAGCTGCATGAGGTCTTGCAGAGCCCCGGAGGTCCGTCTATATTTCCTATAGGATCTTTTCTTTCCTCCTCCCCCCGATTGCAACGGAGCAACGACATGCCTTCGCAGCCCGCATTCACTGCCCAGGACTGGCCGATCGCCACCTGCCTGCACGGCATCCCGACGGTGAGCAAGGAGGGCGTCGCCCTCCACGACGCCGACCCGGAGGCGTGGGACGACATGTTCACCCAGGTGGAACACGTCGGATTCTCGCTCGCCGAACTGGCCGACAGTCACGTCCGTCCCGCCGACCTCGAGCCGTCCCGGCGCGACGAGTTCCTGTCCATCGCGGCCTCGCACGGCGTACGGATCCCGTCGGTCCACCTGCAGCGGCAGAGCGTCATCATGCCAGGCCACGAGGAACGCAACCTCGCCTACGCACACCGCACGATCGACGCGGCAGCCGAATGGGGCATGGAGGTCTTCTCCACCGGACTCCACCAGCCCTTCAGCGAGGCACAGCGCCGCGCCCTCTGGTTCTGGACGGCGGAGGGACCCAAGGATCCCGACGACCCGGAGGTATGGCAGGCCGCGGTCACGCGGCTGCGGGAACTCGGTCGGCATGCCGCCGACGTCGGACTGAAGATGTCGCTGGAGCTGTACGAGGACACCTACCTCGGCACCGCGGACAGCGCCGTGCGCCTCGTGGAGGAGATCGGCCTCGACAACGTGGGGATCAACCCCGATGTCGCCAACCTCATCCGCCTGCACCGCCCGGTCGAGGACTGGCGTGAACTCCACACGAAGCTCCTCCCCTACGCCAACTACTGGCACGTCAAGAACTACACGCGCGACGAGGCCGCCGACGGCTCGTGGGCGACGAGCGTTCCCAGCTCGATGGAGGCCGGGCTGATCAATTACCGCCAGGTGATCCGCGACGCCATCGAGCTCGGTTTCGACGGCATCTTCCTGTGCGAGCACTACGGCGGGGACAGCCTCGGGAACTGCGGCACCAACCAGACCTACATCCGCTCACTCCTGCCTGGGAAGAAGGACGCATGACACCGAAGAGAATCGCAGTCGTCGGATCGGGATACATGGGCGGCGGCATCGCCCAGGTCCTCGCCCTGGCCGGCCACACCGTCCGGATCGCGGATGTGAGCGCCGAGATAGCGTCGTCGAACCTCGCGCGGCTGCTGTCCGAGGCGGACCAGTTCGCCGCCGACGGCCTGTTCCCCGCGGATGCGCGCCAGCGCATCGAGGCGAACGTCTCCGCCGCCGACTCCATCGAGGACGCCGTGTCCGACGCGGAGTTCATCGAGGAGGCGGTGCCGGAACGGATCGAGATCAAGCACGAGACACTGCGGCGGATCTCGGCGGCCGCCCGTCCGGACGCCATCATCGGTTCGAACACCTCCACCATCCTGATCGCCAGCCTCGCGGAGGCCGTGGAGCATCCCGAGCGGTTCCTCGGCGTCCACTTCTCGAATCCCGCCCCCTTCATCCCCGGCGTCGAGCTCATCCCGCACCCGGGGACCGATGACGGGATCATCCCGGTGGTCGAGGAGATCGTCGCCTCCACGGGCAAGGAGACGGCGCGCGTGAAGGACGCCACCGGCTTCGTGCTGAACCGGCTCCAGTACGCCCTGTTCCACGAGGCGACCCAGATCGTCGAGGAGGGCATCGCGACCGCGGACGACGTCGACACGATCGTCCGCACGACCTTCGGCTTCCGGCTCCCCGTCTTCGGCCCGTTCGCCATCGCGGACATGGCAGGGCTCGACGTCTACGCCTTCTGCTACGCGTCCCTGCAGACCCGCTGGCCCGAGCGTTTCGCAACACCCGATTCGCTGAAGCAACTCGTGGACGCCGGACACTTCGGGACCAAGACTGGATCCGGCTACCTCGACGTCCCGGCGGAGCGCACCGCCGAGCTGATCGCCTACCGCAACAAGGCCTACGTGGCCATCAAGAAACTCATGGACGAACTCGGTCCTGCACCCATCCACTGATCGCAAGGAGGCCCTATCGTGGCACCAGCATTCCCCGACTCCAGGTCGGTCGTCCTCACCGGCGCGGCCTCGCCGCGCGGCATCGGCCGCGCGTCCGCCCACTACCTTGCAGGACTCGGCTGGAACATCGGCATCATCGACCTCGACGATGCCGCGGCGAAGGCCGTCGCCCGCGAGATCGCGGAGGAGCACGGCGTCACGGCGGCCGGGGCCGGGGCCAATGTCGCCAACGAGTCCGAGGTACGGGCGGCCTTCGACAGTCTTGAGGCCGAGCTCCCGCAGGTCGTGGCACTGGTGAACCTCGCCGGGGTCTCCAGTCCCGTGCCTTACCTCGAGGTCACCTCCGAGGAGTGGGACCGCGTCATGAGCATCAACATGAACGGCGTCCACTACGCCACCCGGCGGGCCGTCGAGTCCATGGTCGGGAACGGCGTCGGGCGGGTCGTCAACCTGTCCTCGGTCTCCGCGCAGCGCGGCGGAGGGACGTTCTCCAAGACCGTCTACTCCGCGGCGAAGGCCGGGGTCATCGGATTCACGCGCTCCGTGGCGCGTGAACTGGGCGGGGCGGGCATCACCGTCAACGCCATCTCCCCCGGTCCCATCGACACGGACATCATGGGTGGGACGCTCACGGAGGAACGCAAGGCTGCCATGGCGGCCGACGGCGTCCTCCCGCGGATCGGCACCCCCCGTGACATCGCAGCAGCCATCGCCTACCTCATCAGCGAGGACGCCGGATTCGTGACGGGCCAGACCCTGAACGTCGACGGCGGACTCTACATGCACTGACATGGGCGACTGGTCGAAGTCCCGCATCCTGTTCCTCGCCGTCGGGGTCATCCTCGTCGTGATCGGGGCCTGGCTCATCCTCCCGTCGCTCGTGGGATGAGTCGCACCACCCAACACCAACACCAACAGCACTAAGGAGAGGCCCATGTCCGCTACGGACGCGGTCAAAGACGACCTGGACAGCCCCGCGCTTGCCTCAGCCGTCAAGAAAGCTGCACGGCACCTGATGCCGATGCTCATCATCCTGTACTTCGTCGCGTTCCTCGACCGTACGAATGTGGGATACGCACAAGAAGCCCTCCAGGTCGACCGCGGCGTCTCCGCCGGGGCCTTCGCCCTCGGCGCCGGCATCTTCTTCATCGGTTACGCGATCTTCGAGATCCCGTCGAACCTGGTGCTCAGGAAGCTGGGCGCACGCTGGTGGCTGGCCCGCATCGCCATCACCTGGGGCATCGTGGCCGCGGCCTTCGCCTTCACGACCGGCGACACCATGTTCATCGTCCTGCGGTTCCTCCTCGGCGTCACGGAGGCCGGGCTGTTCCCGGGCGTGATCATGTTCCTCTCGGAGTGGTTCCCCAACAAGGTCCGCGTCCAGATGTTCGCACTGTTCTACCTCGCCCAGCCCTTCTCCCAGATGCTCGGCAACCCCCTGTCCGGTGCCCTGATCTCCTTCGGCGACGCGTACACGCCGTGGCACGGATGGCAGGTCATGTTCTTCACCGAGGGGATGCTGGCCGTGATCGCCGGTATCGCCGCGATCTTCTTCCTGATCAATGGCCCGCAGGACGCGAAGTGGCTCGACAAGGACGAGAAGCGCGCCCTGGTCAAGGTCATGGAGGCGGAGGACGTCGTCCGCAGCACCGACGGGCCCTCGGGCATCCTGCGTGCCATGGGGAACTGGAAGGTCTGGTACTTCACGGTGATCTACTTCTGCCTGCAGGTGGCGGTCTACGGCACGACGTTCTACCTCCCGCAGCAGGTCAAGGCCATCATCAGCCCCGACGCCGAGTTCTGGCAGGTCGGCCTGATCACGGCCATCCCCTGGCTCGTCGGCCTGTTCGTCTGCTACAACGTGGGCAAGCGCGCCAACACCATCCGGCGCCGCCGCACCTGGGGCACGATGTTCTACACCCTCACCGGCCTGGCGACCATCGGTGCTGCCTACGCCGGCGAGAACGGCATGCCGGTCCTGGCGATCGCCTTCCTCGTGGTCTCCGTCTCCAGCTTCCTGGCCTGCGGCCCCATCACGTGGTCCTACCCCACGGCGTTCCTCACAGGCACGGCAGCAGCAGCGGGTATCGGACTCATCAACTCCCTGGGCAACCTCGGAGGGTTCGTCGCCCCCATCATGCGCACCGCGATCGACGAGCGCTTCACGACCGAGACAGGCCTCTACGGCACCATCTCGGTCGGAGTCTTCGCCTTCCTCGCCGCGGTGATGTTCATCCTGACCCGCAACATGCGGGCACGCTCGGACAACCTGCTGCCGGAGGACGAGAAGGTAGCGGCAGTACCCGGCCACTGACGGCCATCGGATCGACGGCGGCGGCGCGGTTCCCCCACCCGCCGCCGTCGATTCCGTCCCCGGAACCGAAGACCCAGGCTTTCGCCTGACCACACGACGGAGTGTTGCATGCCCACCGAATCCGACCTCCTGTCCGGCTACCCGGCAGAGCTGCCGATATCCGCACGGGAGGTGGCAACGGCAGTCCAGGCGTCGCAACAGGACCTGCCCCGGATCTTCGTCGTCCTCGACGACGACCCGACCGGGACGCAGTCCGTGGCGGACCTACCGGTCCTGACGCGCTGGGATGCCGAGGACTTCTCCTGGGCCTTTCGGCAGGGAAAGCCTGCGGTCTACGTGCTCACGAACACCCGGAGCCTCGACGCGCCGGAGGCGGCAGCACGGAACGAGGAGATCGTCCGGAACGCACTGGCCGCAGCAGCAGCCGCCGAGGCGGCGGGGATCCATGTCAGCTTCGTCAGCCGGTCGGACTCCACCCTGCGCGGGCATTACCCCCTCGAGCCCGACACCATCGCCGCCACCGTCCTCGATGCCACGGGGGAAACGACCGACGGCGTCGTCATCGTCCCGGCCTTCCCCGATGCCGGGCGCGTCACCATCGGCGGGGTGCACTACGTGCGGGCGCCCGACGCCGGCGCGGGTCAGCTCGTCCCGGTGTCCGACACCGAGTTCGCCCAGGACGCCACCTTCGGCTACCGCAATGCCTCGCTCGCCAAATACGTGGAGGAGAAGAGCGCCGGACGGGTCCCGGCGGACTCCGTGATCGTGCTGGACCTCGGCATCATCCGCGCAGGCAGCGCGGGCGGTGGCCCGGCAGCATCGGCGAAGGCCATCGCGGACGCCATCGGCACGGCCACGCATGCCACACCGATCGTCGCCGACATCGTGACGGAGAACGACCTGCGCGCCCTGGCGCTCGGCCTGGACGAAGCGGAACGCCGCGGCAAGAAGCTGCTGTACCGGGTGGGACCGCCCTTCATGCGGGCCCGGATCGGGCAGGACATCCGGGCCGAACTGACCGGGGACGAGGCCTATGCCGGCAACGAGCCGTCGACTGCCGGCGGGCTGATCGTGGTCGGCTCGCACGTCGGGGTCACGACCCGGCAACTCCGCATCCTCACCGAGCAGCACCAGCGGGCGCACATCATCGAGATCGACGTCGAGCAACTCCTCGATGATCGCGCGGCCCGCCACCTCGACGGGATCGTCGAGGAGGTCGTGGCACGCCTCGCGGAGGGCGACGTCATCCTGCATACGAGCCGCCTGCTCGTTCGGACCAGCGATGCGGCCGCCAGCCTTCGGATCGCGCGGACCGTCTCCGCCGCGGTCGTCGCCGTCGTGAACCGTTCGCTGAAGATCTTCCCGCCCCGCTTCGTGATCGCCAAGGGGGGCATCACCTCCTCCGACGTGGCCGCGCACGGGCTGCAGATCAGGCGGGCAGTCGTCCGGGGGCCGATGCTCCCGGGGATCGTGAGCCTGTGGGAGCCGGTGGACGGACCCGCCAAGGGCATCCCGTACGTCGTCTTCGCCGGCAACGTGGGAGACGATTCCTCCCTCGCCCAGGTCACCAGGAAGCTCAGCGCCACCTTCTGACCAGCACCCCCAGGCAGCACCCTCAGGCAGCACCCCCAGACAGCACCCCCAGACAGCACCCGCACTAGCATTGGATGGCGATACCCATGACCGACAGCTACTCCGTCACAGTCCTCGGCCTCGGCGCCATGGGTCTGCCGATGGCCACCCGCCTGGCCACAGGCCTCACGGTCCACGGCTTCGACATCGCCGAGCCGAGGCTCGCGCTGGCCCGGGAGGCGGGAATCCGCACCTTCTCCTCCGCCCAGGAGGCAGCGACCGGCACCGACGCGCTCCTGCTCGCCGTACGCAACGGCGAACAGCTCGATGACGTCCTGTTCGGCGACAAGGGAGTGGCTCCCGTGCTGCGGGAAGGCGCCGTCGTCATCCTCACCAGCACCGTGGGGACCGACGCCGTGCCGGCAACCGTGGAGCGGCTCGCGGGGTACGGTGTCGCACTGGTCGACGCACCGCTCTCGGGCGGCCCGAAGCGCGCCGGCGAGGGCGACCTCCTGATCGTCGTGGGAGCCGACCCTGCTGCCCTGGAATTGGCTCGGCCCGTGCTCGAGCTCCTGGCATCCACCCTGACGGTGGTCGGGGACAAGCCCGGGGACGGTCAGGCCCTCAAGACCGTCAACCAGCTGCTGTGCGGCGTGCACATCGCGGCCGCAGCCGAGGCGATGGCCCTCGCGGACGCCCTCGGACTCGATCCGGCCCGGACCCTCGCCGCCCTCGAAGCCGGCGCAGCCGGGTCCTTCATGCTCTCGAATCGGGGGCCCCGAATGCTCGAGGCCTATTCGGACGAGGGAGCCGAGGTCCTCAGCCGCCTCGACATCTTCGTCAAGGACATGGGCATCGTGGGAAAGGCGACCCGGGCCGCCGGAATGGCCGCTCCCGTGGCCGCGGCCGCGGAACAGCTCTACCTGCTCGGTCAGGCACAGGGCCTGGCCGCTGCGGACGACTCGGCGGTCATCCGGGTCATCTCGCCCACCAAGCGCTCCGCCTAGCCCTCCGCCTGGCGCTGCCCGCCCGGCGGCTCGCCGCGAAAGCTCCCCCGCGGGCCGGCACCCCGCTCACCGGACCCTCGGCCTAGAGGACCCCGCGGGCGGCACCCCGCCCACCGGACCATGACCGGTGGATCGATGCGCCTAGGCGGCACCCTCGCGCGGGAACACACCGTCCAGGTATGCACCGAGGAGGCGTGGGCTGAAGGGCTTCGCCATGAAATGGTCCGATCCGGCCGCGAGGCACTGTTCCTCGGTGAGTTGTGGGGGCCGTGCGGAGATCGTCAGGATGTGCGCATCCGAAGTCCCCCGAAGCCGGGCGCAGAGGTCGATTCCGTCGATGTCCGGAAGATTCAGGTCCAGGGTGACGAGTGAGGGATCCACGGTGTCCAGGAGGCGCTGTCCCTCGGCACCCGTGACGGCCTCGTGCACCTCGAAGGCCCTCGAGGACAGGATGATGACGAGCAACTGACGGATGTCGGCGTCGTCCTCAATCACCACGGCGATACGCTGCCGCACATCCAACTCCGAAACCAGCCCCAAATGTCATCGCTCCTCGATTCGAAGCAAGCTTACCGTCCGGCGCCGGAACGTGGCCAGCCGAGGCCGGAGAGGGACGACGTCGAAGTCCGGAACCGGGTCTGCGGCGATCCTCGCGGCCCGTCGGATCGCGCACGAAGGATCAGGAGCGGGCCGACGAGTCCCGTGCAGCGCCGCGCTCGAGCAGGTAACCGACGGCGATGCAGAGCAGCATGAGGACGCTGGCGAATCGTTCGTTGATCCAGACACCCCTGATCCTCGGCACGAGGGAGGGGACCTCGGCCTCGAGGCCCCGAGCACCGGGGAAGAGGAAACTGAGTTCCAGAGCGATCCAGAAGAATGCCGACAGCACGGCGGCGAGTGCCGGGGCCCGCACCTGCGGGGATGGCGCCTGCCGGACCAGGAGTCCGAGGCTGCTGCCACCGAGCAGCGCTCCGAGGACGATGGTCTGGGCGTCGTGGAACTTGGCGTGCGGCGTCCACTGCGGGTTGAACATATGGGTGCGGTTGAGGTCCATGACGAATCCACCCACCGCCGTTACGACGGCCACTCCGCGCAGGATCGCTTGCCCGCTTCGCATGCACCTCATCCTGCCGCAGCCCTGTAGCTGTCGCGCGTACCCGGGCTTCCAGGGATCCGCTGGACAACGGACGCAGGCCGGTGCACCGCCGGAGACGACTGTGTCCTCAGGTCCCCCCGCCGGCTCCCCGCCCGCTACCGAGATCCGGCCGCGCAGGCCCGTCACTGTCGTCCGCCGCCCGCACCACGACGTCGTCAAGTTCGTCCAGCGTGAGCAGATCGCGCCGGAGGTGCCGGGTGCGGTATCCGGCACGGCCGACCATGTGCGCCGAGACGGGGCTCGTCAGCAGCTGGAACACCCAGCACAGCACCAGCAGCGGCACCAGCACCCAGCTCCCGGACTCGACCGCGAGCGCCAGCAGGAAGAGCAGGAGCCCGAGGACCTGCGGCTTGGTCGCGGCGTGCATGCGCGAGAGCAGATCCGGGAAGCGCACCAGGCCGATGCCCGCGGCGAGGGACAGGAGCGCACCGGCGATCAGGAGGACGGAGACGACGACGTCGGTCACGGCGCTACTTCCTGTCCGTGACGAAGCGGGCCACAGTCACCGAACCGACGAACCCGATCAGCGAGATCGCGACGAGGAGGATCAGGTTGTCGAGGTGCCGGTTCACGACCATGTTCAGCACCAGTGCCGCGCCGATGATGGCGAGGACGACGTCGAGTGCGAGGACACGGTCGAGGATCGATGGACCCTGCACGGCCCGGTACAGCGCCAGGACGGCCCCGGCGGCAAGTATTCCTCCGACGACATAGGCGACGGCCGTCATCGTGCCTCCTCGGTCCGGAGTGCCGCCAGGTCGGTGCTGCTTCCCATGATCCGGATCAGCCACGCTTCCGTCGTACGGACGTTCCGGCGGATCGCGTCGGCGCCCGCGTCGTCCACCACGTTCAGGCAATGCAGGTAGAGCGTCGACGTCGAACGGTCCACCTCGAGCACGAGGGACCCGGGGATGAGGGAGATCGCGTGGCCCGTGGCGGTGACGAGGAAGTCGGAGGAGCTGCGCAGCTTCACGGCGACGACGGCGCTCCGCAGCGACGGCCCCTTGCTCACGGCGAGCCAGAACACCTGCAGGCTGGCCGTGACGAGTTCGTACAGGAACCGGCCGAGGAACGGCACCAGCCACAGCACGTTGAAGCGGCCCGTCAGTTCTACGGGCGGCAGGTAGAAGACATTCACCACGGCGTAGGCGATGAGGGCCCCGAAGACGAGATTGCCCGGGCCGAAGTCCTGCCAGAGGGCACCCCAGACGAGGACGAGCCAGATGACGAGGGGAAGCTCGGTGATGAGCGGTATGCGCTGGCGGATCACTGGTCCACCCCCGCTCCCAGGACGGCTTCGATGTATGGGGTTCGGTCCAGCATCTCGGATGCTGCATCGTCGCTGAGCGTGAAGAGCGGACCGGCGAGGAAGGTCAGCGCCAGCCCGAGCGCCACGAGGCCGATCGTGGGCCCCGTCATGGTGCCGGGCAGCAGCGTCACCGGGTCCTTGCCGGCGAAGCGCCCCGTGTCCTCTCCGGTGACGTGGTGGGACGTCCCCACGCTGGAGCCGTCCGCCGTGCTCGCCAGGAGGATGGGATCGGGATCCTCCGCGTCCGCCGGGCTCCGCCAGAACGCCCGGTTCCAGACGCGGGCCATCACCAGGAGCGTCAGCAGGCTGGTGACCACTCCCCCGGCCACCAGGACGTAGGCGAGCGGCGTCCCGAGCTCGATGCCCGCCTGGATGAGTCCGAGCTTCCCGAGGAAACCCGAGAAGGGCGGGATGCCCGCGAGGTTCATGGCCGGGAGGAAGAAGAGGACGCCCAGGAGCGGCGACAGCTTCGCGAGCCCGCCGAGTCGGTCGACGTTGGCCGTTCCACCGCGGCGCTCGATCAGTCCCGTGACGAGGAAGAGGCTCGTCTGGACGGTGATGTGGTGGGCCACGTAGTAGACGGCTGCACCGAGTCCGAGACGGGTGGAGATGGCGAGCCCGAAGACCATGTACCCGATGTGACTGACGAGGGTGAAGGACAGGAGCCTCTTGATGTCCGACTGCGCCAGCGCGCCCAGGATCCCCACGACCATCGTGAGCAGCGCGACCACCATCAGGAGGGAGTTGATGCGGTCCCCCGGGAAGAGGAGTGTCTCGACACGGACCATGGCGTAGACGCCGACCTTGGTCAGCAGCCCGGCGAACACCGCTGTGACGGGCGCAGGTGCCGTCGGGTAGGAGTCCGGCAGCCAGAAGGAGAGCGGGAAGACGGCGGCCTTGATGCCGAACGCCACCAGCAGCATCAGGTGGAGCACCATCTGCGTGGCCGGGTCCACGTCCTCCAGCCGAACCGCGAGGTCGGCCATGGTGATGGTGCCGGTCGCGCCGTAGATCATCGCGATGGCGATCAGGAACAGCATCGAGGACACCACGCTCACGACGACGTACGTCACGCCCGCCCGGATGCGTGGCGCGGTGCCGCCCAGGGTCATGAGGACGTAGCTCGAGGTCAGGAGGATCTCGAAGCCCACGTACAGGTTGAACAGGTCGCCCGTCAGGAAGGCGTTGGACACTCCGGCGACGAGGATGAGGTAGGTGGGATGGAAGATCGACACCGGGCCTTCCTCGTCGCCGTCCGTCATCCCCTGCCCCGCGGCGTAGATCAGGACGGCGAGGCTGACGGCGGACGAGACCACGAGCATGAGTGCCGAGAACTGGTCCACCACCAGCACGATGCCGAACGGGGGCTGCCACCCGCCGAGCGTCACGGCGTGGGTTCCGGCACCGGGCGCGGCGAGGAGCATTCCGACCTCGATGAGCAAAGTGACGCTGAGCGTCGTGATGCTCACGGCCCGCTGTGCCCGCGCGTGCCGGATGAGGAGAAAGGTGACGGCCGCTCCGAGGAACGGCAGGACGACGGCGAGCGGCGCCAGGTCGGCCGCGATCACCGCGCACCCCCGGCACCGGCGGTGCGGCCGGCGTCGTCGTGCCCGCCCGCCAGGCCTTCGTCGTCGTCGCCGGGGAATTCGGAGGTATCTGCGGCGATGTCGGCATCGTCCTCGTAGTCGTAGCTGTCCTGGTCGGCGACGCGGCGGTCCTCCGGATCGTCCTGGACGTCGTCCTCCCGGCCCAGCACCCACGACCGGTAGATGATGCCGAGCATGAACGCGGTGACGGCGAACGTGATGACGATCGCCGTGAGGATCAGGGCTTGCGGCAGGCTGTCGGTGTAGTCCTCCGCCGCTGTCCCCGTCACGTAGAGGGGGGACTTCCCGCCGCCTCCGCTCATGGCCAGGATGAGGATGTTGGCCCCGTTCCCCACGAGGATCAGGCCGAGGAGCACGCGCGTCAGGCTGCGTTCGAGCAGCAGGTAGATCCCGGCGGCGAACAGGGCGGCCATGAGCACGATGAGCGTGATGTTGACCGTCATGGCCGGACTCCTTCGATGGCGGGCGGGACGAGGGCGTCAGGTCCGGCCTCTTCCTCGACGGGGCTGTCGGCCTCGCTGCGCTCGTCGATCTCCGACCCGAGGCTCCGGAGGACGTCCAGGACGAGGCCCACGACGATGATGTACACCCCGATGTCGAAGATGGTGGACGTCACGAACTTCACGTTGCCGAAGACCGGCAGCCAGAATTCCAGGATGTAGCTCTCGAGGACCTCGCCGCCGAACAGCAGCGGCGCTGCCGCCGTGAGGGAGACGATGGCGAGTCCGACGCCCAGCAGGGCACCGGCACTGACCGGGCTGGCCTCGGCGAGCTCGAACCGCCCTCCGGCGAGGTAGCGGATGGCCAGGGCGAGGCCCGCCATGAGGCCGCCGGCGAAGCCCCCGCCCGGCAGGTTGTGGCCGGCGATCAGCAGGTAGATCGACAGCACGATGATCGTGTGGAAGAGCAGCCGCGTGATGACCTCGAAGATGATGGACCGGCGTTCGGGCGCGAGGGTCCTCCCGGCGACGAGCCAGGGGTCCCGGGCGACGGCCGCGAACCGTGCCGCCAGTGTCCGCGCAGCGTGCTCGCGTCCGTGCAGGGGCTCCTGCCCCCTGTCGACCGAGCCGTCCTCCACGCCGTCGGCCCGGCGCCGCTTGTCGCCGCGGCCTCGGACGAAGATGAGACTGGCTATTCCGGTGGCGGCGGTGGCCAGGACCGTGATCTCGCCGAGGGTGTCCCACGCGCGGATGTCCACGAGCAGGACGTTGACGGCGTTGGCGCCCCCGCCGTCCGTGTACGCCAGCTCGGGGTAGGCGAGCGAGATGGGTGTCGCATTCCTCGAGGCCATGGCCGACATCGCGATGATCGCCATGATGCCCCCGAACGCTATCCCCAGGGCGGCGCGGAGCAGCCGGTGCCGGGTCTCCTCGCGGTTCCACAGCCGGGCCGGCAGCGAGCGCAGGGCGAGGACGAACGCGACGAGCACGATGGTCTCGACGAGCATCTGGGTGAGCGCGAGGTCGGGCGCACCGTGGAGGGCGTAGATGACCGCCATGCCGTAGCCGGTGATGCCGACCATCAGGACGGCCATGAACCGCTTGTCCGCCCGCAGCGCTGCGAGAATGCCCACCAGGATGACAGCCGCGACGACCACCTGCGCCGGGGACTCCGCGATGCGGAAATCCGAGGGCAGCGGAGCATCGAACAGGACAAGGGCGCTCAGCGGTGTGACGACGGCAGTGGCCAGGATGACGAAAAGGTAGAAGGACAGCGAGCCGCGCTGGGTGTGTCCGGTGACCCAGACGGCGACGTCGTCGAGGACACCGACGGTGGAGCGGTAGACCATCTCGGCCTCCCGCACGGACGGCACCCTGGCCTGCAGCCGTTCGACGGGAATGCGCAGGAGGTACAGCGCAGCGCCGGCCCCGATGGTGACGACCGACAGCAGCAGGGGCAGGTTGAGTCCGTGCCACAGGGCGAGGTGCGGTGCGCCTCCGCCGGCGAAGAGCGCGGCGTAGGGCTGGATCGTGGCGTCGAGCGGGGCCGGCCAGATCCCGAACAGCACGGAGGCGACGGTGAGCACGGCGGGTGCCAGCAGGAAGGAGGCCCGGACCGGTTCGAAGGCCGTCCGCGGCCCGCCGTGCTTCAGCGCGAAGGCGCCCCACAGGAAACGGGCGCTGTAGGCGAAGGTCAGGATGGATCCGAGCACGATCCCGCCGAGCAGGAGCACCCCGGCGGGGCCGTCCTCCGCGCGGTGCGCGAAGGCCTCGAACACCGATTCCTTCGCCACGAAACCCAGCAGTGGCGGCACTCCCGCCATGGACCCCGCGGCCACCAGCGCGACGGCGAAGAGGACGGGCGAGGAGCCTCCGATTCCGGACAGCACGCGAAGGTCGCGCGTGCCCGAGTGGTGGTCGATGATGCCGACGACCAGGAAGAGCGTCGCCTTGAAGAAGCCGTGGGCGAGGAGCAGGCCGAGCCCGGCCACGGCCCCGTCCCGCCCGCCGAGTCCGACCACCATGGTCAGGAATCCGAGCTGGCTCACCGTCCCGTAGGCGAGGACGAGCTTGAGGTCGAACTGGCGCAGCGCGCGCCAGCCGCCGAGCAGCATCGTCGCCATGCCGAGGAGGAAGATCACGGGATACCACAGCGCGGTGTCGGAGAATCCCGGGGCGAAGCGCGCGACGAGGAAGACGCCGGCCTTCACCATCGCCGCGGCGTGGAGGTAGGCGCTGACGGGCGTGGGTGCCGCCATGGCGCCGGGCAGCCAGAAGTGGAAGGGCACGAGCGCGGACTTGGTGATGGCTCCGACCAGCACCAGCCCGATCGCCACGTCGACGAGTGCCCCGCGCCCCACGAGGGACCCGGCGCCGGCGAGGATCTCGGAGATCCGGTAGGTTCCGGCTTCCTGGCCGAGCATCACGAGGCCCACGAGCATGGCCAGGCCGCCGAAGGTCGTGATGATCAGTGCCTGCAGCGCGGAGCGCCGGGCGGACAGGCGATGGCGCGCGTAGCCGATGAGCAGGTAGGACAGGATCGTGGTCAGTTCCCAGAAGATGAACATCAGGATCAGGTCATCGGCCGTGACCAGCCCGACCATGGACGCCGCGAAGGCCAGCAGCTGCGCGCCGAACGCACCCACGTCCGGATCGTCGTTCTTGAAGTAGCGCGCGCAGTAGAAGAGTACGAGCGCTCCGACACCGAGGATCAGGATGCAGAGCACTGCGGCCAGCGCATCGAGCCGGAGGGCCAGCTCGAGCTGCAGGGTCGGGATCCAGGGGATGACGACCGACGGCGGGGCGCGGGGCCCGGCAAGAGCCTCCTGATCGGATGCCAGGACCGCCGGCAGCTGGAGGAGGAGCCAGGCGAAGCCCGCTGCGGGTGCTGCAGCCAGGACGAAGAACGCCGACCTGCCGAGCCGGGAAAAGAGAACAGGCGCCCCGAGTGCCAGCGCGAACATCGCGATCAGCACGGTGAGCATGGGAGTCTCGATCTTCCACTGGGGGTCGGTCGGGCTCCTACCAGTCTATCCAAGGATTCCCTCCGGCCTCCCCTCGGCGTCCCCGCGCCTTCCCTTTCGGCGCATGACCGGCTGCTCCGCGCGCCGCGACGGGTCAGGCGTGACGGGTCCGGTGTGACGGGCATCATACGGCGCTAGCATTCACCCTATGAGTACGCACCAGCAGCTTCCGCAGCCCGCGGAAACCCCTGCACCCCTTCCGGCCGTCGGCTCCGGCCGCATCTTCAGCAAGCCCGTCCTCGCGTGGGCGTCGTGGGACTGGGGCTCGGCCGCCTTCAACGCGGTCATGACCACGTTCGTGTTCACGGTGTACCTCACGTCGGAGGCTTTCGGCGGGGAGGAACGCGCCTCGCAGGTACTCGGATGGGGTCTTGCCGTCGCCGGCCTGCTGATCGCCCTCCTCGCCCCGGTCACCGGGCAGCGCTCCGACAGCGGGGGCCGCCGGAAGCTCTGGCTCGGCGTGAACACCCTCATCGTCGTCGTGCTGACGGCCCTGTGCTTCTTCGTGTTCCCGAGTTCCGGGATGCTGATCCTCGGTGTGGCCCTCATCGCCGCCGCCAACATCTTCTTCGAGTTCGCCGGAGTCAACTACAACGCGATGCTGACCCAGATCTCGACGCCGGCCACGATCGGCCGGGTCAGCGGTTTCGGCTGGGCGATGGGCTACGTGGGCGGCATCGTGGCGCTCGTGGTGGTCCTCGTGGTGTTCATCCAGCCGGTGGTCGACTGGCCGGGTGCCTCGAGCGACAACGGTTTGAACATCCGGCTGGTGGCCGTCTTCTCGGCGCTGTGGTTCGCCGCCTTCGCGCTGCCGGTGATGTTCGCCGTGCCGGAGGTCCCGCGCAGGGCCCGGGCAGCGCAACTGGGATTCCTCGCCTCGTACGGGCTGCTGGTACGGCGCGTGAAGGCCATCTACCAGGAAAGCCCCCACACGATCTTCTTCCTGCTGGCCAGTGCCATCTTCCGGGACGGTCTGGCCGCGGTGTTCACCTTCGGCGGCATCCTCGCCGCGGGCGCCTTCGGGTTCTCCGCGAGCAAGGTGATCGTCTTCGCGATCGCCGCCAACGTCATCGCCGCCGCCGGCGCCGTGATCGGCGGCTTCCTCGATGACCGGATCGGGCCGAAACGCGTCATCATGGGGGCCCTGGTGGGCCTGCTGGTCGCCGGGACGGCCATCCTCCTGCTCGGGACGGGAACGCATTCCTTCTTCGGCATGGAGTGGACCTCGGACACGACCTTCTGGGTCTTCGGACTGCTCCTGACCCTGTTCGTCGGGCCCGCCCAGGCATCATCGCGCGCCTACCTCGCGCGCCTCGCACCCGTCGGGGATGAGGGCGAGCTCTTCGGCCTCTACGCGACGACGGGCCGCGCGGTGAGTTTCCTGGCCCCGACGCTCTTCGCCCTCTGCATCGGGATCTTCGGCTCGCAGCTCTACGGCGTGGTCGGAATCCTCGTGGTCCTGCTCGCCGGGCTCCTCGTCCTGCTGCCGGTTCGCCCGCCCTCCCGGGTGGTGCGGGCCGTCGTCCCCGAAGCCTGATCCCGCCGCTGCGGACGGACGGCCCTACCTGCGGGAAGCGGGTCAGATGTCCGTCCGGTGGAAGTTGAGGTGGCTGCGCGACGCCGTCGGGCCCCGCTGGCCCTGGTACCGGTTGCCGTACTCGCCCGAGCCGTAGGGGTGCTGCGCCGGGGAGGTCAGCTTGAAGAAGCACAGCTGCCCGATCTTCGAGCCCGGCCACAGCTTGATCGGCAGGGTCGCCATGTTCGAGAGCTCGAGGGTCACATGGCCCGAGAACCCGGGATCGATGAAGCCCGCGGTGGAGTGCGTGAGCAGTCCCAGCCGGCCCAGCGACGACTTGCCCTCGAGGCGCGCCGCGATGTCGTCGGGGAGCGTCACGGTCTCGTAGGTGGATCCGAGCACGAACTCGCCGGGGTGGAGGATGAAGGGCTCGTGCGGGGCCACCTCCACCAGGCGCGTGAGGTCCGGCTGGTCCTCGGCGGGGTCGATGTGCGCGTACTTGTGGTTGTCGAAGAGGCGGAAGTAGCGGTCGATCCGGACGTCGACGCTGGAGGGCTGCACCATCGCGGGATCGTGCGGTTCGAGGACGATCCGCTGGGCGGCCAGTTCTGCTCGGATGTCGCGGTCTGAGATCAGCACCGTCCAAAGCTACCAGCCCTGCACGCGTCCTTCCGATCCGCGGTTCAGCGCCCGATCTCGGTGCGCACGGCGAAGAGTTCGGGGAAGAACGTGAGCTCGAGGGCACGCTGGAGGAAGCCGACGCCGGACGAGCCTCCCGTGCCGGCCTTGAATCCGATGGTCCGCGCGACCGTCTTCAGGTGCCGGAACCGCCACAGCTGGAAGTTGTCCTCGAGGTCCACGAGTTCCTCGCACGCCTCGTAGATGTCCCAGTGGCCGGCGGCGTCCTCGTACACCTGCTTGTAGACGGCGACGAGGGCCGGGTGGAACTCGTGCGCCACGGTGACGTCCCGCCCCAGGAGGTCACCAGGGATGGCGTAGCCCCGCCGCGCGAGGAGCGCGATGAACTCGTCGTACACGCTGCTCTGCGCGAGGAGGTCCGAGAGCAGGGCGCGGGCTGCAGGGTCGGACTCGAAGACCTGGATCATGGCGGCATTCTTGTTGCCCAGCAGGAACTCGACGGCGCGGTACTGGTAGGACTGGAAGCCGCTCGAGGACCCGAGGTCGCCGCGGAACTCCGCGTACTCCGACGGGGTGAGCGTGGCGAGCACGGACCACTGCTCGGTCAGCGAGCGCTGGATGTGCTTGATGCGGGCGATGCCCTTCATGGCGGCACGCAGGTCGTCCCCCTGCAGGTGGAGGCGCACGGCGCGGAGCTCGTGCAGCACGAGCTTGAGCCACAGCTCCGAGGTCTGGTGCTGGATGATGAACAGCATCTCGTCGTGGTGCTCGGGCGAACTCACGGGGTGCTGCGCGTCGAGCAGCCTGTCGAGCTGCAGATAGGACCCGTAGCTCATCTTGTCCGAGAAGTCCCTCTCGATGCCCTGCTCCAGATCGCGGGTGTTCCGCTCGACACTCATGCGGCAAGCCTACGTCGCATGGAATGTCGGCCTGCCGGGCTACGTTGGGACGAACCCAAGGAGGCCCATGCACCGGATCCACTGCGGCATCGTCCCGCCGCACCTTCTCACCCGACTTGCCGCGCTCCGTGATCCGCGACTCTCCGTCGCGACCGGCGCGGCTCGCCATGCACTGCTCGAGCTCGACCCCGTCCTGCAGGTCCGTTCGGAGGCCCTTCGTGCCCCGGTCCGCCGCGGTTCGGCCGTCGTCGGGACACTGGTGCGTCGGATCCACGACGCCGGCGGTCGAGAGGAGCTCCCGGGGAACCCCGTGCGGGCCGAAGGGGCCTCCGCCACCGGGGACGCCGCCGCGGATGAGGCCTACGACGGGCTCGGGGCCACGTACCGGCTGTTCATGGAGGAGTACGGCAGGTCGTCCATCGACGGGGCCGGCAAACCGCTGGAGGCCACGGTGCACTACGGTGCCCACTACGACAACGCCTTCTGGGACGGCGAGCGCATGGTCTTCGGGGACGGCGACGGCGAGATCTTCGGCCGCTTCACGTCGTCCCTGACGGTGATCAGCCACGAGCTCACACACGGCTTCACGCAGTACTCCACCAACCTCGAGTACCAGGGCCAGTCCGGCGCGCTCAACGAATCGCTGTCCGATGTGTTCGGCGTCCTCGTGGAGCAGCGCGCACTCGGGCAGGACGCCGCTGCCGCCTCCTGGCTCGTGGGTGCGGGAATCTTCACCGCGAACGTGGACGGGAAGGCGTTGCGCTCCCTCGGGGCGCCGGGCACGGCGTACGACGACGACGTCCTCGGCAAGGATCCGCAGCCTGCGATGATGGCCGACTACGTGGAGACGGCGTCGGACAACGGCGGGGTCCACATCAACTCGGGCATCCCCAACCATGCCTTCTACCTGGCGGCCACCGCCCTCGGCGGCCCGGCCTGGAAGGGCGCGGGGCGCATCTGGTACGACGCCGTCCTCAACGGCGGTATCCCCCCGAACTGCGACTTCCCCACCTTCGCGAAGGCCACCCACGATGCCGCCGGAAAGCGTTTCGGGGTCGACAGCCGCGAGGCCGACGCGGTCGCCGACGCCTGGTCGCGGGTCGGCGTGCCGGCGTGAAGATCGAGATCACCCGCTCGGGCGGTTTCGCCGGGCTCACCCGGACCTGGAGCATCGAGGTCAGCCGGACCGAGGCCGAAGAGCGCTGGCTGCCGCTCGCGGAGGCCGAGGCCGGTGGCACTGACGCGGAGTCCGGACCCGGTCTGCAGCGCGACCGCTTCACCTACCGGATCGCCATCGGGTACACGGAGGTACACCTCTCCGAGAGCCGGCTCGACGACCCGTGGCGGGAACTCATCGAGCGCGCTCGTGCGACGGATGCAGCGTCCGCCACTCCGGGTTCCGGTGTCGGGGGTTCCGTGGCGGAAGCCCCGCCGGAGGGAATCGGCGGTACGGATGCAGGGGGCCGGGTCCCCGGCTCCGCGCCGTCACCCGTCACCGATCCCGGGAAGCCGGAAGAACTGTTGTAAGGTGATGGAGCGGTTCCAACCGCAATGCGGGCGTAGCTCAATGGTAGAGCGCTAGCTTCCCAAGCTCGATACGCGGGTTCGATTCCCGTCGCCCGCTCTCAGCTTCCTTGATTGGAGCTTCCGGGGTCGCCGCATGTGCCCGAGGCCACTTCTCCCGCCCTGCTGCCGCCCTCCGTTCAGCAGTATCCTTGGAGCGATGAATCGCACCATGTTCAAGTCGAAGATCCACCGTGCCACGGTCACCCACGCGGACCTGCACTACGTCGGGTCCGTGACCGTCGATCTCGACCTGCTCGACGCCGCGGACATCCTGCCCGGCGAACTCGTGTCGATCGTGGACATCACCAACGGCGCCCGTCTCGAGACCTACACCATCGCCGGCGAGCGGGGTTCGGGCGTTCTCGGCATCAATGGTGCGGCGGCCCACCTGGTGCAGCCCGGCGACCTCGTCATCCTGATCACCTACGCGCAGATGACCACCGAGGAAGCGCGCACCTTCGTCCCCGCCGTCGTCCACGTGGATGCTGCGAACCGCATCGTGGAGCTCGGCTCCGATCCGGCAGAGGCAGTTCTCGGCGACGTCGAGCGCCCTCCCTTCGCACTGGACAACTCCACCATCTCCGCCTGACCCCCTTCCTCCGGCCCCTGGGCCCCTCCCGACCCCCCTATCCGTTGCGAGATAGTAAGGTGGCTGTCTAGCGGTTTCGGCCGTTCAGGAATAGGGTCGAAAAGGAAGCATGCTTAGGCTGTCGATTCGATTGAATTGCCAGCCGGGTTGTCTACAAGGATGTGGAGGCTCGGTACGGATGCCGATGAATCGAAGAACACGCAGAGTCGCGAAGAACCGTCCGAAGGCCGCCGTACTGGCGGGCCTGATGATGGGGACGCTGGCCATGAGCGGGTGCGGTCCGGCCCAGGCGGACAACACGCTCACCTGGTACATCAATCCCGATGCCGGAGGCCAGGCCGCCATCGCGAAGAAGTGCAGTGACGAGTCCGGCGGGAGCTACCGCATCGAGACCTCGCTCCTCCCGACCGACGCTGCCTCGCAGCGCGAACAGCTTGCACGCCGCCTGGCCGCGGGCGATTCGTCGCTCGACATCATGAGCCTCGATCCCCCCTTCATCCCCGAACTGGCCGAGCCGGGCTTCCTGGCGCCGGTGCCCGACGACATCGCCCAGGCTACGACGGAGAACGTCGTCGAGGGTGCCCTCGCCGGGGCCACCTGGAAGGACGAACTCGTCACGGTCCCGTTCTGGGCCAACACGCAGATCCTCTGGTACCGCAAGTCGGTGGCCGAGGCAGCCGGCCTGGACATGTCCAAGCCCGTGACCTGGGAGCAGGTCATGGAGGCCGCCAGGAGCCAGGAGAAGACGCTCGGGGTGCAGGGCGCCTCGGCGGAATCGATGACGGTGTGGGTGAACGCGCTCATCGAGTCGGCGGGTGGCTCGATCATCGTCGATCCCGAGGCCACGGCGGACACGATCGAGCTCGGCCTCGACTCGGACGCCGGCATCGCGGCGGCCGAGGTGATCTCGACGATCGGCAAGGACGGGCTGGGCGGCCCGGGCCTTCCCACGCAGGCGGAGAACGAATCCCTCATCGGCTTCCAGGGTGACTCCGGCTCCTTCATGGTGAACTGGCCGTTCGTCTGGCCGGCCACCTCCGGCGCCGTCGAGGCCGGAACGGTCGACAAGGCGGTCCTGGACGACATCGCCTGGGGCATCTACCCACGGATGACGGAGGACCAGGAGTCCGCACCGCCACTCGGGGGCATCAACCTCGGCGTCGGCGCCGAGAGCAGCAACCCGGAGCTGGCCTTCGAGGCGATCCAGTGCATCGTCTCGGTCGAGAACCAGGCGGAATACTTCGTGACCAACGGCAACCCGCCGTCGAACACGGAGGCCTACGAGGATCCCCGCGTCGAGGAGTCCTTCCCCATGGCCGGAACGATCAGGGACTCGCTCCAGGTCGCAGCACCCCGTCCGCAGACACCGTTCTACAACGAGGTCTCCACCGGCATCCAGCAGACCTGGGCGCCGCCCGCCGCCGTCGATCCCGAGAGCACTCCCGGGTCGTCGAGCGACTTCATCACATCGGTCCTCAGAGGGGAGCAACTCCTGTGACCTCCGCCATTCCCGCCAAGACGACGACGGCGTCGTCCTCCGACCCCGGCCCGCGCCTCGACGCAGGCAACGGCAAGACCAACGGCAGGACCGGCCGCGCGCCGAAACAGTACAGCGACCGGGTACGCGCGGAACGGCGGCTCGGCTGGATACTCGCCGGTCCGGCCTTCGTCATCATGCTGCTCGTCACGCTGTACCCGATCCTGCAGGCCATCTACGAATCCCTGTTCCAGTTCCGCCTCACGGCCCCGGACGAGCGGGAGTTCATCGGCCTGGGGAACTACGGGGTGATCCTCAGCGACCCCGTCTGGTGGTCGGACCTGGGGACCACGGTCCTCATCACGGTCATCACCGTGGCCGTCGAACTCGTGCTCGGCTTCGCGCTCGCACTCGTCATGCACAAGGCCCTGAAGTCGGTCCGGGGGCTCCTGCGCACCGCGATCCTCGTTCCCTACGGCATCATCACCGTGGTGTCGGCCTTCGCCTGGTTCTACGCCTTCGACATCAGCTCGGGGTACGTCAACAGCTGGTTCGGCTGGCTCCCCGGCATCGACGAGAACCTCAACTGGTTCGCGCAGGGGCCCACTGCCCTGTTCGTCATCATGGCGTCGGAGATCTGGAAGACCACGCCGTTCATCTCACTGCTCCTCCTCGCCGGCCTCGCTCAGGTGGCGGATGAGCTCAGCGAGGCGGCCAAGGTCGACGGCGCCACCTGGTGGGAGCAGATGCGCAAGGTGATCATCCCCAACATGAAGGCCGCGATCATGGTGGCCGTGCTGTTCCGGGCGCTGGACGCCTTCCGCATCTTCGACAACGTCTTCATCATGACCAATGGTGCATACAACACGGAAGTGCTGTCGCTGCTCGCCTACCGGCAGTCCATCAGCAGGCTCGAGATCGGTCTCGGTTCCGCCGTCTCCGTCCTCCTGTTCCTCTGCGTCCTGCTGATCTGCTTCGTGGCGATCAAGCTGTTCAAGGTCGATCTCGCCGGCACGCAGGGAGGAAAGTAATGACGAACACCAAGACCAGGGGCAAGGTCCTCTGGACCGTCGTCACGATCCTCGTCCTGATCTACGCGCTGTTCCCCGTGATCTCGATCCTCGCGACGTCCTTCAAGGCGCCGAGCGACCTGACGAGCGGCAAGTTCCTGCCGTCCTCGGGTAAGGCCACCACCAGCAACTACGAGCAGATCCTCGTCGGCGACGCGCAGGGACTGTTCCTCTCGGCCCTGCGCAACTCGATCGGCATCTCGCTGATCGCCACGTTCATCGCCGTCGTGCTGGCCACCCTGTGCGCCTACGCGATCGCCCGCCTCGACTTCCCGGGCAAGAAGCTGGTGCTCACCACGGCACTGGCGGTCTCGATCTTCCCCGTCATCTCGATCGTGACACCGCTGTTCAACCTGTGGCGCACCATCGGCCTCTACGACACCTGGCTCGGGCTGATCATCCCCTACCTGTCGCTGACCCTGCCGATCTCCATCTGGACCCTCGCCGCCTTCTTCCGGCAGATTCCGTGGGAGCTCGAGCAGGCCGCGCAGGTGGACGGCGCGACGACGTGGCAGGCGTTCCGCAAGGCGATCGTGCCGCTGGCAGCTCCCGGGGTGTTCACCACGGCGATCATCGCGTTCTTCATCGCCTGGAACGACTTCGTGTACGGGATCTCGCTGACCTCCACCGAGGCGGCACGGCCGGTCCCCGCAGCGCTCGCGTTCTTCACGGGTGCCTCGCAGTTCGAGGCACCGACAGGAGCCATCTCGGCGGCGGCGATCATCGTCACCATCCCGATCGTCCTCCTGGTCCTGCTCTTCCAACGCCAGATCGTCTCGGGCCTGACCTCGGGCGCCGTCAAGGGCTAACGCCCCCGGTTCAAGAAAAGGATTCGCACCATGGCTTCAATCACCCTCAACCACCTGGTCAAGAAGTACGGCGACGGCTTCCCCGCCGTCAACGACATCAGCATCGACATCGCCGACGGCGAGTTCATCATCCTCGTGGGCCCGTCCGGCTGCGGGAAGTCCACGCTGCTGCGCATGATCGTGGGTCTGGAGGACATCACCGACGGCGACCTGCTCATCAACGGACAGCGCGTGAACGACAAGGCACCGCGCGACCGCAACCTGGCGATGGTGTTCCAGAACTACGCGCTGTACCCGCACCTCACGGTGTACGAGAACATCGCGTTCCCGTTGCGCCTCGCCAAGGGCAAGCACTCCGAGGAGCAGGTGGACAAGCTCGTCACCGAGGCCGCGGCCACCCTGGAACTCACGGACCACCTGCAGCGCAAGCCGGCCAACCTCTCCGGCGGCCAGCGGCAGCGCGTCGCGATGGGCCGCGCGATCGTGCGGCAGGCGGATGCGTTCCTCTTCGACGAGCCGCTCTCCAACCTGGATGCCAAGCTCCGCGGCCAGATGCGGTCGGAGATTTCCCAGATGCAGCGCCGGCTGGGCGTCACCTCCGTCTACGTGACCCACGACCAGACCGAGGCCATGACGCTCGGTGACCGCGTGGCCGTGCTGAAGAAGGGCGAACTGCAGCAGATCGCGTCGCCGCGCGAGCTGTACGAGCAGCCTGTCAACCTGTTCGTGGCCGGGTTCATCGGTTCACCGTCGATGAACTTCCTGCCTGCCACCCTCGAAGGGAACGTGCTCCGGACGGCCGTCGGCGACCTGGAGATCCCGGCCGAGAAGGCCCGGAAGGCCGCGGGCAAGAAGGTCGTCCTCGTGGGTGTCCGTCCGGAGTTCTTCGAGGACGCCAAGCTCGTGGAGGACCACAAGCGGTCCAACGGCTCCACCTTCATGGCGACACTGACGCACACCGAGTGGCTCGGCAACGAGCAGTACGGGTACATCAACTTCGACCCGGCACCCGAGATGCGCGAGCTGCTCAACAACCTCGCGCGGGACATGGACGCCGACGAGCTGCGCCCGCAGGTGGTCGTCACCCTGGACGCCGCGAGCCGGATCCGCGGCGGGCGTGAGGCGGAGCTCTGGCTGGACACCCGCAAGCTCCACCTGTTCGATGCTGAGACGGGTGAGAATCTGACACGCGACGCGGAGGCGGGTGCGGAGCTCACGCGCCAGGCCGGCGAGGAGCGAGCCGAGGAGATCGCGACCGCCCAGCAGGCGGACGGACACGGGAACGGTAACGGCACCGGTTTCAGCAGCGGCACATCCGGTCGGACGGACGGCGCTCCGCACGGACAGGGGAACGGCGCCCCGGTCGATGCCGCTGCGACCCGCTCCGGCGGCGCGACGGCGGCCGGCGGCAAGCGCAGCGCGGGCTGACCCGTCGTACGTGCCCTGCTCCGGCAGGGCGCAGCAGGACCGGCATCCGGAAGGGTGCCGGTCTTGCTGTGTAGTGTGGCCCTATGCCCGAACAGGATGACGCCGGGATCGGCGGAAGCGCCGCCGGACACGCGCGTCCGGCCTCCCGTTCCGGTGCCGGGTGGCAGTGAGGAGCGCGGCGCAGCGCGGCACGGGGCAGGGCGGTGCGGTCGTGATCGAGGTCGTCGGTTCCGCCCTCACGGCGCTGGGGCTGGGGCTGCTCGTCGCCGCCCTCGTGATCCGGCTGGTCTACGGCTCATGGACCCGGACCCAGGCGATCACCTTCGAGCACGAGGGGCATCCCTACCTGCGTTGGCACGACCACCGCTACCGCATCGTGGAGGCCCTGTGGTCGAGCTGCGTGCGGCGGCGGCGACGGGGAACCCCCGTCCCTGCGCCGCTGGCCCCCGGTGAGGACGTGACCATCTTCTACTCCGCCCGCAATCCCGGCCACTGGTCGCTGGAGGAGCCCTATCGGGGCACCCGTATCCTCGCCGTCGTCGGACTCGCGTGCTTCATCGGAGGGGCGCTGCTGGGCTTCCTGCCCGGCTGAACGGGCACAGCCGGTACCGTTGAGAGGTGCACACCCCCGTAGTGAAGGTCCTCGCGGCATGGCTGCTCGGCCTCATGCTCGTCGGCGCGGGGTTCATCGCGACCGTGGTCCTCCTCAACGGACGGCTCTACGGCCCGGAACACCAGGTGGGCCTGTACCTCGAGGCCCTGCGGCAGGGCGACGGTGGCAAGGCCCTGGGCCTGCTCAACGCCTCCGTGCCGGAGGGATCCGACCCCACCCTGCTCGACGGCGAGGCCCTGCGCCGGGCCGCCGCGTCCCTCGGGGACGTCGAGGTCGGCGACGCCCGGACGACGGGCGATGACGGGGTCGAGGTCCCGGTGACCTACAGCGTCGACGGAGCGGAGACGACCACGGTCTTCCCGCTCCGGCGGACAGGCACGGAGTGGGGCGTCTTCAACGTGTGGCGGTTCGAGCACACCGTCCTGCCCACCGTCGAGGTATCGGCCCTGAACAGCGTCGAGGCTGCAGTGAACGGCGTCGACGTCGGACTGCCCGACGGCAGGGCCGCGCTGGCATCCTTCTACCCCGCCGTCGTCGACGCGACCTACGAGGGGAAGTACTTCTCCGCTCCCCCGCAGCACACGGCGGTCACGAGCCGCGACACGCCCCCTCCTCCGCTGGCCCTCGCCACGGAGGCGACGCCGGAGCTCATTCAGGCTGTCAACGACCAGCTGCATGCGTTCCTCGACGGCTGCGCCGGCCAGACCGTCTTCCAGCCGACCAACTGCCCGTTCTACTACCCGACGAACGAGCGGCTGGCCGGGGGCATCGCCTGGTCCATCGAGGAGTATCCGTCCGCGACGATCACGCCGAACGGCGGCGGGTGGTCGCTGGCGCCGCTTCGCGGGTCCGCCCGCATCGACACCCGGCTGCGCGACTTCTTCTCCGGCGCCATCCGGGACGTGTCGGAGTCCGTCCCCTTCGAATTCGAGGCGGACCTCCTGGTGACCGAGGACACCATCACGGTCACACCCGTGGTCCGCTACTAGCTGTACCGGGCCGGCACGCCGGTCAGGGGATGAGGTTGTCGGCACGGTAGCGGTCGAAGAGCGAGAGGAAGGCGTCGAGGGTCCGCCGGTACCCCGGAAAGCCGGCGTCCCTGCTCTTGCCCATGTCCGTCACCACCTCGATGTCCCGGCCCAGGTCGCTGTCCGTGTGCCACCAGGAGGCCACGCGGTCCAGCCGGGTTTCGGCGAGCCCGTGGCGCTGCGCGAGCTCCGTCCACTGGTCCTCACGTCCGGCCATGGCCTGCTCGAGCGGCCGCGGTGCGCCGGCATAGCCCTCCCACTCGACACCGAAGTAGGCGGCGAGTCTCGGCCACATCCAGCGCCACCGGAACACGTCGCCGTTGACGATGTTGAAGGCCTCGTCGGCCGCACCGGGGGTCGTCGACGCCCAGAGCATGTGCTCGGCGAGGAGCCCCGCGTCCGTCATGTCGGTCAACCCGTTCCACTGCGTCTCCGAGCCCGGGAAGACGAACGGCTCGCCCGACTCCCGGCAGAGCGTCGCCTGGGCCGCAAGCGTGAGCCCCATGTTCATGGCGTTGCCCACCGCATGGCCGATCACCGTGTGCGAGCGGTGCACCGACCACGTGTACCCCTGCTCCGCCGCCGCGGCGAACAGCTCGTCCTCCTGCGCGTAGTAGAAGTTCGGCACCGGCAGGCGCGGCTCCTCCTCGTGGAACGGCGTATCCGCCATCTCCCCGGCCGCGTACGCCTCGAATGGGCCGAGGTAGTGCTTGAGGCCCGTCATGAGGGCCACATGTGCCACGTCCTTGCCGCGGAGGGCGGCGAGCAGGTCGCGCAGCATGCCGGCATTGACCGAGATGTTCTCCTCCTCGGTGTCGCGCCGCGACCACGCCGTGAAGAAGACATGCGTGGGATTCTCCGGCCCGAGGACGGCTGCCAGGGACTCGGCCGACGTCAGGTCCGCCGACAGCCGGCGCACGCCGTCGCGCTCCGGTCCGGGAGTGCGGGACAGCGCCAGCACGGGCCATCCCTCGGCGGTGAGCTTCTCGACAAGCGCCGACCCGGCAATACCCGTGGCTCCCACCACGAGAGCCCTCCGCTGCCCGTCGGGTGCTGTTGCGGTTCCTGCCGTCATGCTGCTCTCCTTCTCGTCGTGCCGCCGCCGGTGCCCGCCCCCGCGGGTCCAGGCACCGCCCGCGTCCTTCGGCCCGTTCCGGGCCCCGGAATCGACAAGCCGCCCCATGGGCAGGATATTCCGGGGGCCACCGGGAGCAGGGAGCAGCGCAGCCAGGGATGCCTTGCCCGGCTCAGGGTTCCTGGCCGGTGCCCTCACCGGCCCAGGCCGCCGTATAGAACCGCGGGGAACTCGCGTTCAGCAGCTCGGCATAAAGATCCGGCTTCAAGGCCTGAGCCGAACCCGCCGGGACCTCGGAGGCGAAGGCGGACACGCCCAGCCCGGCCTCGGAGTCCTTCAGGGTCAGGCCGGCGGCCTCCAGGATCGTGGGGTACATATTCAGCTGGTCAACACGAGGACGCAGCCCTCCGGTCGCCCCGCCCGGGACCCAGATCCGGTTGAAGACGGTGCGGTTCTCGTGATCGTCCAGCTGCTCGTGGAAAGGGTCACCCGCGCTCATACGCTTGAGGTGGTCGCCGGTGATCACAACGGCGGTGTCCTCGAGGTAACCCTTGTCCTTCATGTAGCCCACGAATCCGGCCACCTGGGCCATGGAGCAGGAGTACACGGAGATGACCACGTTCTCGGTGTCCACGTCGCAGTAGTCGTAGACGTGCGCCGGGTCGTGGGTGTCCAGGGTCAGCAGAGAGAGGTTGAACGGCTCCCCGGTTGCCTCCGCCTCGGCGTGCAGCCGGTCGATCTCGTCCCGGGCGTGGGACATCAGTCGTTCATCGCTCAGGCCCCAGTCGCTGCGGAAACTCTCCTCCGGTTCGCCGGCGGCGCGCCAGTCGGAGAGGTCCTTCTCCTCGGAGTAGCCGTGGGTGCGCAGGAAGACGTCCTTCGCGGCGAAGGAGGCGTTGGCACCGCCCAGGAAGACGCTCGTGTAGCCATGGTCCTCCAGGGCATCGCCCAGGCAGGTCAGACCGCCCAGGTAGGTATCGGCGCCGCCGCCGAGGTCGTTGGAGGGGGCGCTGCCCGCTGCGGATCCCCCGGCCTTCAGTGGGACGCCGCACTGCGTCGCGACGACGCCGCCCATGGTCCAGCCTCCACCCACGTACTGCTGCAGATCCTCCATGCTCTGCCAGCCGTCCGAGGCCCGGGTGGCATCCTCGAGGGGAGCGAACGCATCCTTCTCGAAGAGCTGGTCGTCCGCGAGGGTGGCCTCGCCGGCCTCGAGGAAGATCAGCACCAGGTTGCGCTTGTGCTCGTCGCTGGTGACGGTCGGTTCCACGTAGTAGTCGCCGATGTCGTACTCGGAGTTCGCCGCCTTGATGTAGTCCGCCACGCCCACCGTGGTGGAGAAGGCCGTGCCCCCGCCGAGAACCACCGCGGCCACCAGGGCGGTGGAGACGGTACGCAGGATCCACTGCCGGCGGCCGGGACGCAGGTCCTCGCCCCTGCGGCGACGGGCCCGACTGCGGTAGTACTGCACCACGGCGATCCCGACGGTGATGAGCAGCGGCGCGACCCCGACCCCCAGGATGCCGACCCAGACGATGGATCCGCCTCCGCCGTCGGTCTCGACGGAGACGAGGTTCATGAGCATCTGGCTGACGGAGATCGTGCCCCAGTAGAAACGGATGCCCGCGGCGGCGATGAGCAGTGCGAGTCCCGCCCAGATCAGGACGTAGACCAGGACGCGCCCCAGAACGACGCCGACCCGTCGGGTCACGTGGAGAATCCGGCCAGACATGCAACCCTCGCGTTCCAGATGCCCGCGTCTTCGCCGAACACCCCTGACATCGGACCCGTTCTCGGGCCCATAGCAGACTAGTACCGTTACGCTACCCGTTCAACAGCCGTTCACCCCTGCGCAATGAGTTGTACACGGTGAGTCTGCACACCCGGCGCGGCGGCCCCCATCCGGGGAACCTGTGCCACGGGTCTGGACACCCGGCGCGGCGGCCCCTACCCCAGGTCGTACAGCAGCACCGCGAACTCCTCAGGGGCGGCGGGCGGAGTGCGTCGCCAGGGCCGCGAGCTCGGCGAGCCGGTGGGCTCGCGCGGATTCGGCGGCGGTGAACGGCTCACCCGTCCGGGAGAACACCAGGGGCTCCCCGACCGGGGAGGGGATCTTGAGGAACTCGGCCCCCTCGATGAAGGACCGGACAGCGGGCGACGGCGCCACCACCGGATCCGCTACGAGGAGCTCGGCGACGGCGTAGCGCAGCTCCAGCGGATCCTGCACCACGCGGCAGGCGAGCGCGAGCGCCTTGGTCTGCCCGTCGGCCAGGGCCAGTGCGGTGGACGGCCAGACGCGCACCGATGTGCCGCCGCCGATCGTGAGGGCCCGGCTCAGGTCCTGCTCCCCGACGCCGGCGGGTGCGGCGAGGACGAATTCGTCCACGCTGGTGCGTGTGCCGGGGTGGATGTGGAGTGACAGGATGTTGACGCCGCGCCGGGCGAGCTGGTGGGAGATGCGTTCCAGGGCTCCGGGGGTGTCCTCGACCAGCACGCGTGCCCGCCACAGGTCCATCGCGGTGTCCAGGCGCTTGCGCTGCCTGAGGGCCGGAGCGTGCAGCCAGGCCCGCAGGAATCGCATCACGGAGGGCTCCGCCACCCAGATCACGAGGGCGGTCGCGGTGAGGGCGAGGAGGAGGACCTTGAGCGGATAGGCCAGGTGCGTCTGGACCACCGCGGCGTGGACGGCCAGTTCGATGGGAAGCATCACGGCGACATTGGCGAGTGTCAGCCGGACCTTCCCGGGCTCGGGCAGCTGCCCGCAGGAGTCACATCGGAGGGAGGCGGCAGTGGAACCGGTGGAGCGTGTCATGACTCCACTGTCCGGAGCGCCCGTTTCGGCGGCGTTGCAGCCGGGTTCCACGATCAATAACTTGACGACGGCGCCCGGAGCAGTCTTCCGATCGCCGCCCGGTCACCCGGACCGGGCGGAGCCGGGACGTACGGGAGGGCACCGACCGGTGCCCTCCCGTCCCCCGCAGGGTCAGTCGAGTCCGCGCAGGTCCAGGGTCAGGGTCGTGTCGCCGTCGGCCGTCACGGAGACGGGGATACCCCAGTCCTGCTGGTACAGGTGGCACGCGGCGTGGTCGGGGATCTCGCCGCCCGGCTCACCGTCACAGGACGCGGCCCGCGCCGTGATGTGCAGGACGCCGCCGCCTGCCCCGGGCGCGAGCACGAGCTCGCGTGACAGCCCGGTCGATGTGCCGCCCCCGGACACCAGGAGGGATTCGGGCGACGAGCTGATCTTCAGCTGGGTGGGATCGCCCCAGCGGTCGTCGAGCTTCTGCCCCTTGGGGGCGGTGAAGCGCACGGTCAGGGCCACGGGGCCGGCGGACATCGGGGTCTTGGGCCGCTGCGTCTGGGACGCGCCCTCGTCGACGGCGAGCGCCTCCTTGGGCAGGGGCACCCGGACCAGCTGGTGCCGGTTGGTCTCGACGACGATCAGCAGCGGATCCCCGCCCTCGGCCACGGGCGTCATGTCCACGAGGACGTCGGACGGTTCGGACAGGCCGCGCAGCAGCGTGGACACCTGGCGGGTGGCCGGGTCGTAGCGGCGCACGGCACCGTTGTAGGTGTCGGCGATGGCGATGGAGCCGTCCGGGAGCGCGGTGACGCCCAGCGGGTGCTGGAGGCGCGCCTGGTCCGCGTCGCCGTCACGGAAGCCGAAGTCGAAGAGGCCGGTTCCGACGGCCGTCCGCACCTGCACCGTGCTGCGTCCGTCCACCTCGGCAAAGGTCAGGGAGCGTACCGACGAGGTCTCGGAATCGGCGATCCAGACAGTGCCGTCCGCGCCTTCCGCGAGGCCGGAGGACTGGGCGAACCACGCCTCGGAGGCGTCGCCGTCGAGCAGTCCCTCGAGGCCGGTTCCCGCCAGCACCTCGACGGCGGAGGTGCGGGGGTCGTAACCGAAGATCTGGTGCGTGCCGGCCATGGCGACGACCACGCGGTCCAGCACCGACGAGTACAGCACGTCCCACGGGGAGGACAGCGAGACGTTCAGGGCGTCCGTGCCGAGCTGCGTCTCCGTCAGGCGCGGGGTCTCGCTCGGGGCGCCGACCTCGGAGGCGTTCTCCTGCCACCCCGTCTTCGTGTGGTTCCCGGCGTCGAGCAGGCGCTGGGTCCCGTTGCCCGCGAGGGTGCGCACCTCGCCCGTGGCGAGGGTCACCCCGCGCAGGCGGTGGTTGACGGAATCGGCGACGACGACGTCGTACCCGACCTCGGAGGCCAGTCCGGCGGGCAGGAGGGCGACGCCCTGGGGCTCGTTGAACTGCGCCTCGTCGGCACGTCCGTCGCGGAAACCCTTCGTCCCGGAGCCGATGGTGCGCCGCACGGTGACGAGGTCCGCCTCGAGCTCGACGAGCCGGTGGTGACCCGTATCGCCGGCGAGGAAGGTGCCGGTGGCGGGCAGGGCCAGCAGCTTGCCCGGGAACTTGAGATCGCCCGCGGTGCTCTCGGCCGGCACGTACGGGCCGTTCCCCCGGTGCAGCGTGCCCTTGGCCTCGTGCTCGGCGACGAGCTCCTCCACGAGGGACGTCAGGCCGGCGGCGTGTCCCTCGCCGGAGAGGTGCGCCACGATGTAGCCCTCGGGGTCGATGACCACGAGCGTCGGCCAGGCCCTCGCCGTGTAGGCCTGCCAGGTGGTGAGCTCGGGGTCGTCGAGGACGGGGTGGTGGATGTCGTAGCGCTCGACGGCGGCTGCGAGGGCCACCGGATCCGCCTCGTGCTCGAATTTCGGGGAATGCACCCCGACTGTCACGAGTACGTCCGAGTACTGCTCCTCGAGGGGCCGCAGCTCGTCGAGGACGTGCAGGCAGTTGATGCAGCAGAACGTCCAGAAGTCGAGGATCACGATCTTCCCCCGGAGATCCTCGAGCTGCAGCTGCCTGCCGCCGGTGTTGAGCCAGTTACGGCCGGTCAGCTCTGAGCCGCGCACGCGGTAGCCGGTGCGCACGGTGGTCTCGGTCATTCATCGTCTCCTGCTGTGGTGGCCCTCGCCGCGGGCTTGGCTCCCGGACGGGGTCCGACGTCGCGCGCGGCGAGGTCGGAGAACATGTTGTTGTAAGCCTCGAGATCGGCGTCGTTATTCCTGTCCGCCGCCCGGTCCTTGCGCTTGGTCTCCCGCGCGTCCGACCGCGACCACAGAACGGCCACGCCGATCGCGAGGAGGAGGGTCGGGATCTCGCCGACTCCCCAGGTCACCGCGCCGCCCACCTGCTGGTCGGCGAGGGCCGAGGCACCCCATTCGCGGCCCATGTTGCCGAACCAGGATGCCTCGAGCAGCGACGTCGAGCCCATCAGCGTCACCCCGAAGAAGGCATGGAACGCCATGGTCGCGAAGAGGAGCAGGATCCGCAGGGGGTAGGGCGCGCGGAGCGGAACGGGGTCCGAGCCGATCATCGAGAGCACGAAGATGTAGCCCGTGAGGAGGAAGTGCGTGATCATCAGCTCGTGGCCGACGTGCTCGCGCAGGGCGAAGCCGAACAGCGGGGAGTAGTAGAACACGATGATGGACGCCACGAAGTTGCCGGCGGCGACCAGAGGGTGCGTGATGATCCTCGACGGCCAGGAGTGCACGATCACGAGGATCCACTCCCGGAGCCCCCGCGTGCCGTCCCTGCGGGCACCGAGCGCCTTGAGCGCGAGGGTCACGGGCGCGCCGAGCACCAGGAACAGCGGCACCACCATGGTGAGCGCCATGTGATCGATCATGTGGGCGCTGAAGAGCACCATGCCGTAGATGGCCGGGGCACCCGACGTGAAGTAGGTCAGCAGCGCCAGGCCCAGGAGCCAGCTGAGGAGCCGGGGTACGGACCACGAGTCCCCGCGGCGGTGCAGTTTCACCATGCCCAGGATGTAGGCGACGCCCAGCGTCAGCGCGACCGTGATCCACAGCCAGTCCGGCCGCCATTCGGTCAGCCAGCGGCCCGCGGTCGGCTCCGGCGGGAGGTCGTAACCCGACAGGATGCGGGCCGGGCCGGCCTCGGTGGGGAGCTCCTCCGCGCGCGGGGGCGCGGTCCGTCCGAGGGCACCGGCCACACCGGAGACGGCCCCCATGATGACCAGCTCGACGGCGACGAGCTGCCACAGCACGCGGCGCGCGGACAGCTTCGACACGTCGCTGCCGGAGGATGCCTCGAGCTGCGGGATGATCCACTGCCGGTGCATCCAGCCGATACCGCCGAGGAGCAGCGTCGCGATGGTCTTGAAGGTGACCAGCAGCCCCCACGAGGAGCTGAGCTGCGCGAGGTCCGTGATGCGGAGGCTGGCATTCACCACGCCGGAGCCCACCACGAGGACGAAGGCGAACCCTGCGAGGGCCGAGAAGCGCTTCAGGACCGGCAGGGTCTGTCCGCCTAGCGTGCCGCTGACGACGGACAGGGCGATGATCCCGCCCATCCACAGGCAGACTCCGACGAGGTGCAGCGCGATCGAGTTCACGGCGGCGTTGTGGTCGTCCCCGCTCGCGGAATGGCCGATCAGCGCCATGGGCAGGAGGTTCAGGAGCGCCAGCACCAGGGTCAGCGCCAGGCCGGTCTGCGACCGGACACCGAAGAGGATCGTGGCGAGGACAGCGGAGACGATGGACGTCACCAGCCACGCGCGCCCCGTCGAGAAGTCGGTGAGGAAGGCGGCGAGCCCCTGCGTGTACGCGGGGTCCGTGCTCAGCGGCAGGCCCGCGGCATCGGAGTAGGTGAAGACCATGACACCGAGCGCCCCGAGCGTCCAGACGACGGCCGAGACGGAGGCCAGGAGCAGCACACGGGCGAAAGCGGGGTGCTCGGCCGCACCGTCCTTCGGCTTCCGGCCGCTGTCGCCGACCTTCCGCGGCAGCAGGACCACCGCGAAGACGAGGGCGCCGATGGTGGCGGCAGCCGCCGTGTTGTTCAGCACCTTGGCGACGGGCAGGCCCCACCTCGTCAGGGCACCGGGGTCGCCGAGCTGCCGTGCGGCGGCCGCGCCCGAGTAGAACAGGGCCACGACGAGGGCTGCGAAGACGACGACCCCCGCGAGGATCAGCCAGCCGGTGCCGATGGCACGGTCCGGAGAGGCGCCGGCAAGCGTCTGGCGCGGGTGTTTCGCTGTTGTGGACACATACACCATTCTCTACCCGGAGTAGAAAATAGGGCTAATCTCCCGGGGAGCACCGGGGACGGCGATGCCCGCAGCGCAGCAGCTCGGAGCGACGAAGGACCGCTGCCGTTCCGGCAGCGGTCCTTCGGGGCACGTACTACGTGGTGGACTACTCGATGGACTACTTGGCGGAAGCCTTGAGCTTCGAACCGGCGGTCAGCTTGACGCTGTGGCCGGCGGCGATCTGGATGGTCTCGCCGGTCTGGGGGTTGCGTCCGGTGCGGGCGGCACGGCTGGTGCGCTCGACGGCGAGCCATCCGGGAATGGTGATCTTCTCGTCCTTGGCGATGGACTCGGCGAAGACGTCGAACAGCGCGTCAAGGACGCTGTTGACTGAAGCCTGGCTGGTGTCAGCCTTCGCTGCTACCTCGGCAACAAGTTCACTACGGTTTTTAGCCAATTTAGGTCCTCCTGGACGTCACTCTTCTGAACGAGCTTTCCCCGGTATTCGGAAAGCCTCTGTCCGAAAACCTATCAGCTTGGACGCCCCGCCCCGCGTGTTTACGCGGCTTTTCAGCTTAAACACGATCATTTCGAGGATGTTTCGGGCCCGCGGCGACTGCAGTGGGCTGTGCGCAGGGTGCAGCCGGCTCGAGTCATCGGCACCAGCCGTTACTGCTGTGGAAGACCGCGCAGTGTCCGACTGACGATCAGGTCCAGGGCGACCCGATGGAGCCTGGTGTTCGTGGTCGAGCTCACGGAGGCGAGCACTTCGAAAGCCACTCAAGCGCTGGTGATGCTAACCGTGCTTGTTTTTTTCCGGAGCGGTTCGAACTAGGCTCCATGGACCGCGGTCTAGCAGAAGGCCATCAAGCGGTCATCGTGGAGTAACCCGTGAATCTTCTTGCCCCCGAACCCGATCAGCCCGGCACCACACTCCTTCGAGGAGGACATCCCAGTACTGCCGACACGTCCTCGCCTGAGCCGTCGAACCCAGGGCGGCAGGCACGTCATGGGATCTGAGGTACGAGGCACGGCCGGCGAACCGCAGACCATGGCCGGAGCCCTGGTATTCGCGGTCCGGGACGTCCTACCCGCCGCCGGCAGATTGGATGCCAAGGCCATAGCGGTCGAACTCGACAAGGGCCTCCGGGCCTATTGGGGTCCTGATCACGGGATCACCACCAGTGAGATGCTGGCCACCGCCCGCGACATCAAGACCAGCACCGCGGCAGCGACCCTCAATTAGGGTCCACGCGCGAGCAGGAAGACCTCCACGGCCTGAGTGAGAGGGTGCCTTCGCGACCGGACCCGGCGATCAGGAAGGCAACCGCCCGGTGATGATGCAGATTTCCTGCGCTTGCGACGCTGTTTTTTCCGGCTCCGCCAGTTGTGCACGTACTGGTGGGTAACCGGGCATAGAATTTAGTTAGGTTGTTTAACAGAGGGCAACTTAGGGGTGCTCCTGGGGGTGCCGCTAGCGGTACGGATCCACGTGCTGCTACAGGCATCCCCGGGGTACTCCGATGAGTGCACACCTGACGGCTGCCGCGTCGGTAACGGGCGCAAGCACATGGACGTGCAGTTATTGCTGCGGGGTCCCGCTCAGCCGCCCCGTGGTGACGAGTTCCACAGCAACCTGGAGGAGCTTCGTGTTGGTGTTCGAACTCGTCACGGTGAGAAGTTCGAAAGCCTGCTCGCCGGTCAGCCCGTAGCGTTCCATCAGGATTCCTTTTGCCTGTCCGATCACGTCCCGGCTCTGCAACGCGATGGTCAGGTGTTCGACTTTCTCTGTTACTTCCCGCAGCCGCTCCGATACTTGCTCGAGCGCCGCAAGGCGGTCCCGGCCCGTCACGCCATCGGCCGGGTCGTTCGGGTCGTGCCCCATGATGCGATCCTCGTGTTGTCCCCCGTGACCCCGTTCGACAGGTCCCTTCCAGACACCCTCTCACGTGTTGTGCCGCCGAAGAACCATCTCGTGAGGACAGGAAGTCGAGATGTTCCGCAGACATGCCGTGGCCTGGGGGCCGGAATCCCTCTGCCCCCGAGGGATTGCAGGGCTGGTCATGGCGTGGAAACGAAGAAGCCGGCAACCCGAAGGTTGCCGGCTTCTCTGCTCACCGCGCGAGGCGGTGCGTGGTGCTGTGGGACTGGAGTGTCCCGGGGGCTGCTACCAGCTCGACTTGGTCACGCCGGGCAGTTCGCCCTTGTGAGCCATGTCGCGGAAGCGGATACGCGAGATACCGAACTTCTGGATGGTGCCACGGGGGCGGCCATCGATCTGGTCGCGGTTGCGCAGGCGTACCGGCGAGGCGTTGCGGGGAAGCTTCTGCAGGCCGAGGCGTGCTGCTTCGCGTGCTTCGTCGGTGGCGTTCTCGTCGACGAGGGTCTTCTTGAGCTCGAGGCGCTTGGCCGCGTAGCGCTCGACGATGACCTTGCGCTGCTCGTTACGAGCAATCTTTGACTTCTTGGCCATGTTTAGCGCTCCTCTCGGAATTCGACGTGCTTGCGGATCTTGGGGTCGTACTTCATCAGGACCATGCGGTCCGGATCGTTACGACGGTTCTTGCGCGTCACGTAGGTGTAGCCCGTACCAGCGGTGGACTTCAGCTTGATGATCGGACGTACGTCCTTGTCCTTTGCCATTAGAGCTTCACTCCCCTCGCGAGGATGGACGCCACGACAGCGTCGATGCCGCGGACGTCAATCGTCTTGATGCCGCGGGCGGAGACCTGCAGCGTCACGTTGCGGCGCAGGGAAGGCACGTAGTAGCGCTTCTTCTGAATGTTGGGGTCGAACCGGCGCTTGTTGCGGCGGTGCGAGTGCGAAATGCTGTGTCCAAAGCCGGGCTCGGCTCCGGTCACTTGGCAGTGGGCTGCCATAACTCTCCTCCAGATTAGATGAACGTGACGGAATCACTTGTTGAGCGTCCCGCCACCAGTAATGACACCGTTATTACTGCAGCTTTCCGGAGGTTGACCTGGCAGGGTGAGAACCTGCCGAAGCGCCTCGCCGCGGGGAAGACGGTGAAGATTAGGCGGGCGCGGCCTTGCGGCCGGCACAGCCTTAAATTCTAGGTAGTCACGGGTAGCTGGGCAAATCCCGGCCCGTCCTGGAACGGGTCGGCATCGGCCACAGCCAAACGCCCTTCCATACTACCGACAGGATCCGGCTCGACCAAACCGGGTCAGTCGGTGCGCCGCCCGTCCCGGTCGACGACGGCGGGAGCGTCCGGTCCGGCGCCCACCCGCTCCCCGGAGACGTCGGCGCCCGAATCGACGATCGCGTATTTGACGTGCGCGCCCTGCCTCAGCCGGACCCGGTTCAGGAGGACGGAATCCTCGACGACGGCGCCGGCCTCGACCGTGGCCCCGGAACCGATGACGCTCCTGCGGACGGTTCCATACACCGCGGCCCCGGGGGCCAGAAGGGAATCGGCCACCACGGCGCCCTCGCCGAGGAAGGCCGGAGCCACCTGCGGGGGCTCGGTGAGGATCGGCCAGTCCGGATCGGCGAGGTCCAGGCCCTTGCCGTCCACCAGGTCGAGGTGAGCGCGGAGGTAGTTGGCCGGCGTGCCGAGGTCCCGCCAGTACCCCTCGAGCCGGTGCTCGACGACGGATCCCTGCTCGACGAGGTGCGGCACGAGGTGGTGCCCGTAGTCCCCGAGCCCGTCCTGGTGGTCCTGCAGGTGCCCGAGCGCATCGAGGAGTGTCGCTGCCGTGTAGAGGAAGACCTCCGCCGTGACAATCCTGGTCTGCGGCTCCTCGGGCTTGTAGGCGAAGCCGGTCACCCTGCCGTCGTCGTCGACCGTGACGACGCCGTGGTTGGAGGCGTCGCCGTCGAAGTCGACCGTGACCATGGTCAGGGCTGCGCCCGTGCGGAGGTGGGTGTCGACGACGTCACGGTAGTCCAGGCGGTACAGGTGGTCGGAGCTGAGCACCAGGACCAGGTCCGGTGCGAAGTCGCGGATGAAGGCGGCCTGGCGGAGCAGGCCGTCCGCGTTCCCCTCGGCGAACCCCTCCCCCTCGTGGCCGCTGAAGGGAGGCAGCACCAGCAGCCCGCCGCGTGTGCGGTCGAGGTCCCAGGGCCGGCCGTTGCGGAGGTGGTCGTTGATGGTCTTGGGCTGGTACTGCTCCATGATCCAGACATCGGAGATCCCGCTGTGGTGCAGGTTGGACAGGGAGACGTCGATCAGCCGGAAGCTGCCCCCCAGCGGCATGGCCGGTTTCGCCCGGTGGTGGGTCAGGGCGCCGAGGCGCCCTCCCGCTCCACCTGCCAGCACGATCGCGAGGATGCGGGGCTGGTGCCCGAACTGTGCGCTCTGGTCCATCTGCCGTCCTTGTCCTGCCGGGTCACTGCCCGGTGGTGAGTGCCTCATGATCGGTGGCGACCGGTCCCCCGGCGGAGGGGGATGCGGCGTGCAGGACGGCGGCCTCGGCCGCCGCCTCGCCGTCGGACAGGATCCAGTGGGCGCCGTCCATGCCCCGAAGGATCTTGCGGCCCACCCTCTCCAGGTCCGCGACGTCCTGTCCGTCCAGGGCGTCGAACACCGTGGAGCGGACCTGCGAGACGTGGGACACGGCGAGTTCGGTCAGCATCCCGAGCCCTGCAGGGGTGAGCGAGGCGGTGGTCACGCGTCCGTCGGAATCGGAGGGCAGCCTGGTGACCCAGCCCCGCGCCTCCAGCTTCTTCACCACGTGGCTCAGGCGTGAGAGCGACGCCGCCGAGCGGCCGGCGAGCTCGCTCATGGGCAGGCGCGCCCCTTCCGACTCGGAGAGCATCGCCAGCACGTGGTAGTCGAACAGGGTGATCCGGGCCTCACGGAACAGGTGGGCGTCGAGGGATGCCGGGAGCAGGGACGTCAGCGCGTAGAGAGCCAGCCATGCCCGCCGCTCGTCGGGTGTGAGCCATTGCGCCGCCATCCGCTCATTCTGGCATACGCCTTCCCTCGCCCCGTAGAGGGCCTCCGGCACCCCGGACGGGTTGCGGACGGGGCGGAAGCCGTACTCGCGCAGGCCCTCAGGCGGAAACGGAGGCCCAGTGCGGGTGGACCGGGGCCGGGTACTTCGCCGTGAGGGCATCCCCGGAGGAGACTCCGCGCAGGCGCCTGCCGACCCAAGGCGTGACGTACTCGCGCGCCCACTGCGCATCCGCCCGCAGCTGTTCCATCCGCCGAAGGGCCGGGCGCGCGTCGAGCTCCGGCAGGTCGATGGCATGCGAGGCCTTCATGGCCTCCAGGACCCGGGCGGCCATGAGCGTGTGTCCCGCCGTGGACATGTGCATCCGGTCGACGTCCCAGTACCTCCAGTCCTGGAACTCGCGCAGGCGCCAGTAGTCGACGATGGTGGCCCCGCGCCTGTCGGCGATCTCGCGCACCCACTCGTTGTAGACGGCGGTGCGCCCACGGGTCTTGCCGAAGACGGCGGACCCCGATGCGTCGAAACCGGTGAAGAGCACGACCTCGGCTCCCGCGTCGCGGAGCCTGCCGATGCCGTCGTCGTAGGAGGACATCAGCCGGTCGATGTCGATCCGGGGACGCAGGATGTCGTTGGCGCCGGCGTAGATGGTGACGAGCGTCGGTGCGAGCGCCAGCGCTGCGTCGATCTGCTCGTCGAGGATCTGGCGCATCTTCTTGCCGCGGATCGCGAGGTTCGCGTAGCCCCAGGACGCGTCGGCCAGGATGAGCTGCTCGGCCACACGGTCGGCCCAGCCGCGGACGCCGTTGGGGGAGGCCGGGTCCCAGTCACCCACCCCTTCGGTGAAGGAATCGCCAAGGGCCACGTATCGCTGGGGAAAGGTCACCGTAAAAGATTACCCTCGGCACCGACGGGTACCGGGATAAGCTCGAAGGAGCCAGTCGTTGACACCCGCCCGAAGGACATCATGCCCGACGCATCTCCCGAAGCGACTCCGGCCGCGGTTACGGACGTGACTCCGGATGTGACTCCGGACGCCGGATCGCGCAGCCGACGTGCCGCGCTCATCATCAACCCCATCAAGGTCACCACCGTCGACGTGCAGCGCGCTGTCCAGCGCATCTCCGCCGAGGACGGCTGGGAGGAGCCCCTGGTCATCGAGACCACGGCGGACGACCCCGGGCACGGCCAGGCGCGGGAGGCCCTCGACGCGGGAGTGGACCTCGTGATCGCGGCAGGCGGGGACGGCACGGTGCGCTGCGTGGCCGAGGAGCTCGCGGGGACCGGCACTCTGATGGCCCTCGTCCCGCTGGGCACGGGCAACCTGCTGGCCCGCAACCTCGATATCGCCGTCGACGATCCGGATGCCGCCGTCGAGGCCGCTTTCCGCGGGACCGAGCGCACCATCGACGTCGTGCACGTGACGGTGGACCGCGCGCAGGACGCGCATGTGTTCCTGGTCATGGCCGGTATCGGGTACGACGCCGCCATCATGTCGGACACGCGTGACGACCTGAAGGACAAGGTCGGCTGGCTGGCCTACGTCGACGCCGGGATCCGCAATCTGCCGGGCAGGCCCGCGCGCACCACCATCTCGGTGGACGGCGGCAGGTCCTTCGAGCGCCGCCTGCGGAGCGTGATGGGCGGCAACTGCGGCAAGATCATGGGCGGTCTCGAGATCTTCCCGGGCGCCAAGATCGACGACGGCCTGATGGACCTCATGACCCTGGCGCCCCGGGGGAAGCTCGGCTGGCTGGCAGTCGCCGGGAAGCTGTTCACCCGCGGCAAGGGCAAGGACCCGTCACTGGAGTACTTCCAGTGCCGTACGGCCGAGGTCACCCTGCACGAGCCGCTGGAGGTGCAGCTCGACGGCGATCCCCTCGGCAAGGCGACGCACATGGCGTTCGAGGTGAAGCCGGATTCGCTGCGCCTGCGGATGCCGCTCGGGTACAAGGATCCCGCCGTCGTCAGCGAGCCGCTGCCCTAGCAGGGGAGGGTCGGCCGGGCTACAGCCAGGGCTTCGGGTCGACCTTCTTGTCGTCGACCATCACCTCGAAGTGGAGGTGGCAGCCGGTGGAGTTCCCCGTGCTGCCGACGGCCCCGAGGACGTCCCCGCGCTTCACCTCGGTGCCGGCCGGCACGTCGAGGGCGCTCAGGTGGTTGTACGTGGTCTTCAGCCCGTCGCCGTGATCGACCATGATGCGCTGGCCCCCGCCGTAGGCATGCCAGCCGGAGTCCACGACGGTGCCGGCATCCGCTGCCTTGACCGGCGTCCCGCAGGCGCCGGCGTAGTCCAGGCCCTCGTGGAGTTCGTCGGCAGCCCCGCTCAGAGGGTTGACGCGGTAGCCGAAGGTGGAGGCCACGACCGGGTTGTCCACCGGGGCCTCGAAGGCCTTGCGGTCCCGAGCTGCGGGGGTGAGTGACGCGGAGAGGGCCCGGGCACTCGCGATGCCCGGCTCGACACCCTCCACGGCCCGACCGGCCCCTTCGAGGGTGAAGGTCACGGGCGCTTCCGCGGCAGCCGTGACGGCCTGCGCACCTGGTGCAGGGGCGGCCGTCGTTGCCGAGGGTGCAACGGCACCCAGCAGCAGGCCCGCCGAGGCGAGGACTATGCCGGCCGTCGCGGCGTTGCTCCGCAGTCGCGCGAACGCCGTGGTATCTCCGGCCCTTTCCTGCCGGAGGTCGCGGCGCGTCGGCTGCGAAACCCACTGCAGGGCGCGATCGTCGGACGCGCGACGGCGCTCGGGCAGAACGGTATGGATCAACTGCTTACCTCTCTGGGACGCCCGCGAAGTTAGCTGTCGGATTCGAGCAAGAGTTGACTCGGCCCCTCTGCGCGGCCCTCCACCGCGGGAAAGCCGCAGGCGGGGCCGAACTGTATGCAGTGCATGAGGGCTTCACCCCGAGGCGGCTCAGGCCGCCGGAAAGTGGGTCCTCCACCCCTGTCATGATGTGTTCAGGCGGTCCGCTGACAGGGTTAGGCGTGCGGACCTGGATCTGGAATCCAGCTTTGACTGCTTAAACACTAGGTCAGCGCGTTTGAAGTTACAATTTCGTTATCGCATGTGGGGATAAATGTGATAAAGGTCGCCCCACGCACTGCGGGAACCCTGTCCTCGACAGCTCGGAGGAGGCGTCAGGCCAGTTCTGCGCGCCCCTTGCGCCAGTAGCCCATGAAGGCGACCTGTTTCCGGTCCACGCCCACGTCCCGCACGAGGTAGCGGCGCAACCCGCGCACAACGGCAGCCTCACCGGCGATCCAGGCGTAGAAGGGCTGGGTGCCCGATGGCCGCCCGGGATTCACCGTCGACTGCACGATGGCAGCGTCGAGCAGCTGCGGGGTCTCCCAGAGGATGGTCCCGTCGACGTCGACATCCTCGGGCTCGCTGCCCCCCTGCATGACATCCGGGCCCGAGAGCGACACCCAGCCCGGGACGCGCACCGCGTCCCGGACGGCTGCTTCCAGCAGCACGCCGTGCGGCCGGCCCCTCCGCGCGAGCCAGGTGATGGCCACTGCCGACCGCGTCACGATCTGCTGGATGTCGTGCACGTCCGGCACCTCGAGGAACGCGGAGCCGCTGATGTCCTCGGGAAGTGCCTCGAGGATGGCGCTGATGGCCGGCACGGCCGTCTCGTCGCCGGCGAGGAGGACGTGCTGGGCGAGGCCGGGGCTCCACTCGATGCCCCCGTACGCACCCGCCGTCCTGCACTGCGCCGCCGATGCGTTGGGGCCGATCATGCACACCCGGTCGCCGGGCCGGGCGGCGGCGGCCCATTCCGACGCCGGGCCGCCGCGGCCGTCGTCGTCGAGGTGCAGGACGAAGTCGACGTCGATCTCCGTGTGCGGGCCCCGGCGGCGGGTGGTGCGCACGGTGTAGGTGCGCATGGACCCGCGCTCCTCCGCGTCCATGCCGAGCCACAGCTGGTACCAGTTCCCGCGCCCCATCATGGCTGTGATGTCGGGGCACTCCCTGCCGGCCGGCGGGATGATGAGCTTGATCCGGAGGTCGAGGCTGTCCCCCGCCACCCCGAACGCCTCGAGGCATGCACCGCCGAAGGTGATGCGACGGAAGGTTGCGCTGAGATCCTGCACGGCCATGACGACGACGTCGAACGCCAGCACCATCGGTTCGGTGTCGGCGGCGGTCCGCCGGGCGCTGCGCTGAGTCATCTCGGTCATGATGCTGCCTCCACGTGGGCCGGAACGGTGTCCTGCGGATTGGGTCGGTAGCCCCGGGCCTGCTCGCCGGCGGGGGACGTCCGGGCGCGGACGGGTGAAGGGCCGTGGTGCCTGCCGATGGGAACCACCAGAGGCGTGCCGGACACGGGGTCCTCGATGACCCGGCACTCCAGGTCGAACACGCGTGACACCGTCTCCCGGGTGACGACGGCGGCCGGCGGCCCCTCGGCCACGATCCGGCCGTCCCGCATGGCGATGAGGTGGTCGGCGTAGCGCGCGGCCAGGTTGAGATCGTGCAGCACCATGACGACGGTGGTGCCCGAGCGCCGGTTGAGGTCGGTGATGAGGTCGAGGACCTCGATCTGGTGCGTGACGTCGAGGAAGGTGGTGGGCTCGTCGAGCAGCAGGATGCCCGTCTGCTGCGCGAGGGCCATGGCGATCCACACGCGCTGGCGCTGCCCGCCGCTCAACTCGTCCACGGTGCGGTCGGCAAGGGCGAGCGTGTCGGTAGCCTCGAGGGCGCTCGCCACGGCGGCGTCGTCGTCGGGCGTCCACTGGCGGAACCAGCCCTGGTGGGGGTACCGGCCCCGCCCCACGAGGTCGGCGACGCTGATGCCGTCCGGAGCGACCGGCGTCTGCGGAAGGAGCCCGAGGACGCGTGCGACAGCCTTCGTGGACTGCTCGTGGATGTCCGATCCGTTGAGCACCACGGTTCCTCCGGCCGGCTTGAGGAGGCGTGCGAGCCCGCGCAGCAGCGTCGACTTGCCGCACGCGTTCGCACCGACGATCACCGTCACCCGGCCGGCCGGCAGGTCGACGGAGAGGCCGTCGACGACGGTGCGCTCGTCGTATGCGAGCGTGAGTCCCTCGGCGGACAGCGTGTCCGGCCTCATCGGGTCCTGGCGCGGAGCCATCTCAGCCTCCCTGGCCTGATCGGTTCGCCGTGGCGAGCAGCCACAGCAGGAACGGTGCACCGAGCGCGCCGGTGACGACGCCGACGGGCAGCGACGTCCCGGGGATGAGGTTCGCGGCGAGGAAGTCCGCCCCGAGGACGATGACGGCGCCGACGAGGGCCGCCATCGCCAGCGACGGTCGGTTGCCGAGCAGCCGGCGCGCGATCGGCCCGGACAGGAAGGCGATGGAGGCGATCGGCCCGGCCGCGGCGGTGGCGACCGCTGCGAGGGCGACGGCGGTGGACATCAGTCCCAGCCGCGACGCCTCGACGCGTACCCCGAGGCCGGCTGCGGCGTCGTCGCCCAGTTCCAGGCCCTGCAGGCTGCGCGAGAGGACGGCCGCGGCGGGCAGGAGGACCGCGAGACCGGCAGCCAGCACGGTGGCGCGGTCCCAGGTGCTCGAATTCAGCGAGCCGTTGAGCCAGAGCAGCGCTTCGCCCGCCGTGCGGAGGTCGGTGCGGGTGAGGAGGAAGCTCACCAGCGCATGCATCACCGCCGCGAACCCGATGCCGACGAGGATGAGCCGGTAGCCCGCGACTCCCCCGCGGCGCGAGATGAGGTAGATCGCCGCGGCGACCACCATCGCTCCGACGAGTGCCGAGAGTGACACCGCGGCTCCCGCAGCCCCGAAGAGCACGATGGCCGTGACGGCGGAGGCGCTCGCCCCGTAGCTGATGCCGATGATGTCCGGACTGGCCAGCGGGTTCCGCAGCATCGTCTGGAAGACCGCGCCGGCGACGCCGAAGGCCAGGCCGACCAGGACGCCGATCACGGCGCGGGGCAGCTTGTTCTCGAGGACGATGAAGCTGGCCCCCGGGATGTCGGCGCCGCCGAGGATCCGGAAGAAGTCGGGGATGGTCACGGTGTAGGAACCGAGCAGGATGGTGACGGCGAACAGCACGACGACGACGCCCGCGGCGGCACCGATGCGGACACCCCTGCTCCTTCGGCGTCGCGTGCGGACGAGGGCGAGCCCGGCACCCGGGGACGGGGCCGCCGGCGGAGGAGGGAGCGGGGCGACGGCGCCGCGGTGGAGCGACGTGCTCACAGCTGTGCCATTCTGCGCCGGCGCACGAGCCAGATGAAGAAGGGAGCACCGACCACGGCCGTCATGATGCCCACCTGCACCTCGCCCGGCGGCAGGACGACCCGGCCGAGGATGTCGGCTCCGAGCAGCAGCACGGGTCCGAGGAGTGCGGAGAACGGCAGGATCCAGCGGTAGTCCGGCCCGACGGCGAGCCGCACCAGATGCGGGATCACGAGTCCCACGAAGGCGACCGGTCCGGCAGCGGCCGTCGCCGCGCCGCACAGGACCACGACGCCCAGTGCCGTGCCGCCGCGTGCCAGGTTCACGTTCTGGCCGAGGCCGCGCGCGACGTCGTCACCCAGCGCCAGGCTGTTGAGGACCTTGCCCGTCGCGAGGGTCAGCAGGAGTCCTCCGAGGAGGAACGGGGCCACGGCGCCGATGACGTCCCAGCCCCGGCCGGACAGCGTGCCGACCTGCCAGAAACGGAAGGCGTCCAGGGTCTCCTGGCTCGAGACGAGGACGGCGTTCGTGAGGCTCGCGAGTCCCGCCGCCAGCGCAGCGCCGGCGAGGGCGAGCTTCACCGGCGTCGCGCCCTCCCGCCCAAGGCTCGCCACGGCGTAGACGGCGAGCGCCGCGGCGCCCGCGCCGGCGAAGGCGAACCAGATGTAGCCGGAGGCGCTGCTGAGGCCGAAGAGGTAGATGCCGACGACGACCGCGAGTGAGGCCCCGGCGTTGAGGCCGAGGATGCCGGGGTCTGCCAGCGGGTTCCGGGCGATGCCCTGCAGGGCGGCACCGGCAGTCGCCAGTGCCGCGCCGACGAGCAGGCCGACGACGGTCCGGGGGACGCGGGAGAGCACGACGGCCTGGTCGCCGTTCGAGGGATCGAAGGCCGTGACGGCGTCGATCATCGTCGGGAGGCCCACGGAACGGGCCCCGATGGTGAGCGAGGCGAGGCAGCATGCGAGGAGGACCAACGCCGCGAGAAGGAGCTTCACCAGGGTGCGCGCCCCGGTGGAACGGCGGACGGCGGGGCGGGAATCCCCGACGGGAGCCGGGCGCAGGGAGTAGGCATGGACTGCCATGGAGCCTCCCTCAGACGGACGATCGGTCTGAAGTAAGGCTAGCCTATGCTCCTCGCAATTAAGAAACGAGTTTGTTCCCTAATGCCCGGCGGCGGGGCTGCCGTGGAGGCCGCGACAGCCCTACGCGGCGGCAGGCGGTGTCCCGTCACCGAAGGGCCGCCCGCCGAGGGAGTCCCGGCCATGCGCGGTGGTCCACCCCGAGAGGTCCGGGCCCTTGGGCACGATCCCGGTCGGATTGATGTCCTCGTGGACGATGTAGTAGTGCTTCTTGATCTGCTCGAAGTCGATCGTGTCGCCGAAGCCGGGGGTCTGGAACAGGTCCCGCGCGTAGCCCCAGAGGGCGGGCATCTCCGTGAGCTTGTTCCGGTTGCACTTGAAGTGGCCGTGGTAGACGGGATCGAAGCGGACCAGCGTCGTGAACAGTCGGACGTCGGCCTCCGTGATGGTGTCCCCGACGAGGAACCGCTGCGTGGACAGCCGGTCCTCGAGCCAGTCCAGGGCCGTGAAGAGCCGGTCGTAGGCGGCGTCGTAGGCCTTCTGCGAGCCCGCGAAACCGCAGCGGTACACGCCGTTGTTCACCTCGGTGAAGACCCGCTTGTTGACGGAGTCGATCTCCCCGCGGAGCTCCTCGGGGTACAGGTCCGGCGCACCCTCGCGGTGGAAGTCCTTCCACTCGCTGGAGAAGTCGAGCGTGATCTGCGGGAAGTTGTTGGTGACGACCGCTCCGGTGGTGGTGTCCACGATTGCCGGCACGGTGATGCCGCGGGAGTAATGGGGGTCGCGCTTGAAGAACGCTTCCTGCAGCCGCTCGATGCCGAGCACCGGGTCACGGCCGTCCGGATCGAGGTCGAAGGTCCAGGACCGGCTGTCGTGCGTAGGCCCCGGTGTGCCGAGGGAGATGGCGTCCTCGAGTCCGAGGAGCCGCCGGACGATGATGGCGCGGTTCGCCCAGGGGCAGGCCCGGGCGGCGATGAGGCGGTAGCGCCCGGCCTCGACCGGGTAGCCGTCGGCGCCGTCGCGCGTGATCCTCGTCTCGATGTACTGGGTGTCGCGGGTGAACTCCTCCCCGGAGGTCACGTAGGACCCCTTCGTGCTGTGCTCGGATGTGTCAGCCTGCTGGGTGTCGGACATACCGTCAGTCTAGGACCGCGGACAGGCAGGAGGCCCGGCCGTTGACACGTCCGGGCCTCCTGTGCGTCGAGCGGTTCACCTACCGTCCAGCGGCCTCACGGCCGTACTTCTCGCGCAGTTCGCGCCCCTCGTTGACGAGCTTGCGGCGCTTCTCGTGCTTCTTCTCGGCGGCCTTGGTGTCGCGCGGCGGCAACTGGATGCTGTCCTCGGCCTCGATGCCGGCCTGGAGTTCGCGGCCACGCTCCATCTCGGCGTCGAACTCCACGCCGAACAGGAGCGAGATGTTCGCGAGCCAGATCCACAGCAGCAGGATGATCACACCGGCGATGGCGCCGTAGGTCTTGTTGTAGTTGCCGAAGTTCGCGACGTAGAGGGAGAACGCCGCCGTGGTGATCGCGAGGACGATCAGGGCGATGAAACCGCCCAGGCTCATCCAACGGAACTTGGGCTGCTTGATGTTCGGTGCGCCGTAGTACAGCACGGCGATCATGAGTACGGCGAAGACCACGATGACGGGCCACTTGGCGATGTTCCAGATGACGAGCGCGGTTCCGCCGAGACCGATGGTGTTGCCGACCGCTTCGGCAACCGGACCCGACAGGACGAGCATGAGGCCCATGACGACGATCAGGACCAGGACGACGACGGTGATGAGGAGCATCTGCGGGCGGAGCTTGAAGAAGCCACGGCCCTCCTCGACCTCGTACACCCGGTTCATGGCGCGGGAGAAGGCGTTGACATAGCCCGATGCCGACCAGATGGCACCCAGGAGGCCGATCACGAAGGTCAGGCCGGCTGCCTGGTTGGAGGCGAGGTTCTCGATGGTGGGCTTGATCGTTTCGAGCGTGTCCGGCGGCGCGAACTGGCCGACGATCTCCAGGACCTGGTCCGTGGTGGCCTGGGCCTGCCCGAACAGTCCGAGGAGGGAGAGCAGGGCGAGGATGCCCGGGAAGATCGCGAGCACCGCGTAGTAGGTCAGCGCGGCGGCCAGGTCGGTGCACTGGTCCTTGCCGAACTCGTTGAGCGACCGTTTGAAGACGTACTTCCAGGCCGGCTTCTTGACGTCGCTCGGGTCGTCGGGCTTGCGGGGATCATTGGGGTCGGGTGCAGTCTGCGCCTTCTTGCCCGTCTCACTCTGCGGGTCGCTGCGCACCTTGCTGTTACTGCTCACGGATACCTCCCAGTCGGGCCCTTGAATCGGTGTCGGGCGTCCTTACGGCTATACGGTTCCTTCCACTGCACCATAAGCTTGCTTAGCAGTCCAGTTCAGATCGGACCGCCCTCGTGTCCCCGAACCACCACGCCTAGGAGTAGACCATGCGCATCGCAGTCATCGGCGCCAGCGGAAACGTGGGCACGGCGGTCCTCTCCCGCCTCCAGCGGGCTGCCCGCGACCGGGAGGCGATCCAGCAGTCCAGCTATGACACGGCGGCGGACACGGGCGGCATCTCGATCACCGCGATCGCCCGCACCATCCCGGATACCTCGCAGGAACCGTACGCCGGCGTGGACTGGCACGCGATCGACGTCGGGAAGGACGAGGGCCGGGACGCCCTGACACTCGCGCTCGCCGGAGCCGACGCCGTCGTGCACCTCGCATGGGCCATCCAGCCCAACCGCGACGAGGCGGCCATGTACCGGACCAATGTCACCGGCACCGCCAACGCCCTCCGGGCGGCCGGGGCCGCCGGCGTGCGCCACTTCGTCTGTGCGTCCTCGGTCGGCGCCTACTCCCCGTCGGACAAGGACACCCGCAAGGACGAGTCCTGGCCCACCGGCGGCATCCGGTCCTCCCACTACAGCCGCCACAAGGCCGAGCAGGAACGCCTGCTGGACAGCTTCGAGCAGGACCACCCCGAGATCCCCGTAGCACGCCTGCGGCCGGGGCTGATCTTCCAGGAGCAGGCGGGCAGCGAGGTGGGCCGCTACTTCCTGGGCCCGCTCATCCCGAAGATCCTGCTCGGCGGCCTGCCGCTGCCGCTCCTGCCCATCCCGAAGGCCTTCATCTTCCAGGCGGTGCACGCCGAGGACGTCGCCGAGGCGTACTGGCGCGTGGTCGCGCGCCGCGCGTCCGGGGCATTCAACATCGCTGCCGAGCCCGAGCTGACGCCGGAGCGCGTCGCCGACCTGCTGGGCGCGCGCCGCGTGATGGATTTCCCCGTCCGGGTGCTGCGCTTGCTCGTCGGTGCGAGCTGGAGGCTGGGCGTCCAGCGCACCGATCCGGGCTGGATCGACATGGCGGCGCAGAGCCCCGTCATGGACACCACCAGGGCCAGGACGCAACTGGGGTGGGAGGCACGGCATTCCTCGCGCGAGGCGATGGCCGAGATCCTGGCCGGGATGCGCAGCGGCAGCGGCCATGGCGGCTCCCCCAAGATGTACCCGCGCCGGGCCCCGGACGCGGCCTGACGCCTCATTGGTGGGGGGCCTCCAGGCGGAGGTCAGGCTACGGCGCCGGAACCCGGGGGGCCTCGTCCGCGCTGACCAGCGGGATGCCCTCGGGTAGCTGATCCGGCGACCCCGGCAGGCTGACGGTGAACTCGGCGCCGCCCTCCTCCACGTTGCGGACCCTGATCCATCCACCGTGGCTCTCGGCGATACGGCGGCAGATCGCGAGGCCGAGGCCCGTGCCCGTGGCCTGGCTGAGCCCGTTCTCCGAGCGGTGGAACTCCTCGAAGACGCGCTCGAGATCGCCCTCGGGAATACCGATGCCGTTGTCGCGCACCTGGACGAGGGTCCTGCCGGTGGCCGCGTCGGCCGATGTCGCGACGCCGACCTGCCCCGTGCCGTCGGTCCGCCCGTACTTCATGGCATTGCCCACGAGGTTCTCCATGAGCTGCAGGAAGAGCCGCTCGTCGGCGTAGACGGGGTGCGCCGCGCTCACGTCGAAGCGGACCGCGGGAAGCTGCGTGCCCGGAAGTGCCGTCCGCAGGTCGATGATGCCCTCGACCACGCAGCCCACGTCGATGCGGGAGGCCGTGAGCTTCTCCTCCTTGGCGAGGCTGTAGGCGAGGAGGTTGCGGATGAGGTTGCGCATGCGCACGCTCGCCTGCTGCAGGCGCTCGATGCTGGCCTGCCGCTCGGCCGGCGGTAGATCCGGATCCTCGAGCATCTCGAGCCAGCCGTCGAAGACCGTGAGCGGCGTCAGGAGGTCGTGCGCGACGACGGACGCGAAGCGCCCGAGGTCGCGCTGGTACGCACGCTCCTCGGTGACGTTGCGCATCACCACGACCGCACCACGCTCACCGGGCAGGGGCATCGCGTCGACGGACAAGTGCATGACCTCTCCGGAACAGTGCCTGAGGTCGACGTCCATCCGCTCCGTCACCGTCCCCTGCAGCGCGAGGGTCAGTGGATTCTCCGCCTCGGTGATCTGCCCTCCGCTGGGGGTTGTGGCCTCGTAGTCCCGCCGCCACACCTCACCGGGTCGGGCGGTCCCCGCTCCCAGCCAGCGTTCGCTCGCCGCGTTCTGGAAGATCAGCCGCTTGTCCGGTCCCGCGACCAGGACGCCGTCGTTCATCCTGCCGATCACGAGGTTCCGGAGGTCCGCCGCGGCCCTCGCCTCCTCGTTGGCGCTGTAGAGGCGGTCGATGAGGCGGCGTCGCTCGTCCATGCTGAGTGCCAGGACGGCGGACAGCGAGTACGCGATGAACATGAAGGACTGCGCCACGTAGGCGGCGACATCGGCATCGAGGTCCTGGAACGGCCCGCGACCCGCAAGGGTGAAGAAGACCAGGAACGCGCCGCACACGAGGCCGTGCAGCATGGCCCACCCGGACCGGAGCCGGAGACCTGCCCACATGTGGGCGGGGATGGTCGTGTAGGCGATCGGCAGGGCCGCGCTCGTCCCGAAGGTGGCGACGTAGAGGATCACGGAGACCAGGACCAGGAGTGCGTACTCGACACGTCGCGCGACGGTGAGGGGCGGGCGGGGTTCGCCCGTCACGCGGCCCATGATGCTCGAAGCCGCCACGATCCCCAGGGAGCCGATCGCGGTCAGGGACACCGCGTGGCGGACCAGCCACGGGATGAAGGCGGAGAACGGCTCCGCCGAACCCTCCACGGCGACGCCGACGACGATGAACAGCGCGCCGACCGAGCAGGCACCGAGGGCGATGACACCCAGACGGAGGTAGTCCCCCACACTCTGCACACGCAGGGCAGGGACCAGCCGCCGGAAGAAGTAGGCCGCCACAGCGGTCTGCGCCACACTCCCCAGTGCCACTGCCAGGGCGAGGGCGAAACTGAGGCCGGTCGAGAGGTTGACCCCGGCGAGGATGGGAATGGTGGCGGAAAGGGCTACGGCGAGGTCGCGCCGGGTCCGGGACGCCCACAACCCCCAGAGGAAGTTGAGGCCCGCGGCGGGCCACACGAGGGCGAGGCCCGAGGACTCGAGGGTGGTAAGGCGCCCGAAGACGGCGGCCATGGCGAGCATCAGGGCGAACAGGACGTGGAGGGTCACCGGAGACAGCCCCGCCAGTCGCCCCGCAACCGCCTGCATCCGCCCCTCACCCATGCCACTACCCGTTCAGAAGAATTCTGCCGCGGTCGGACCAGAACCGGCGGCACGGGGCCGGAACCGGCCACCGTCGCCCAGCTTACTTGCTGGCACCTTCCTCCGTGTGTTCCCCCGCTGGAGCGGGGCGCCTCCTGGCACCCCGCCCCAGCACTGCGCAGTCCCGGCTCAGGCGAGGGTCGCCGTGTCGATCACGAAGCGGTAGCGCACGTCGGAGGCGAGCACGCGCTCATACGCCTCGTTGATGGCATCGGCCCCGATGAGCTCGATCTCGGGCGCGATGCCGTGCTCGGCGCAGAAGTCCAGCATCTCCTGGGTCTCCCGGATGCTGCCGATCCCGGATCCCGCGAAGGAGCGCCGCTGGTTGAACAGCGTGAACACGTGCAGGGGAAGGGCGTCCGCCGGGGCGCCCACGTTGACCATGGTCCCGTCCAGACCGAGGAGCGAGAGGTAGGCGTCGAGGTCGATCTTCGCGCTCACGGTGTTGATGATGAGGTCGAAGGTGTTCGCGAGCTGCTTGAAGGTGTCGGGGTCGCTCGTGGCGTAGTAGTACTCGGCCCCGAAGCGCTTGCCGTCGTCCTCCTTGCTGAGGGTCTGCGACAGGACGGTGACCTCGGCGCCCATGGCGTGCGCGATCTTGACGGCCATGTGCCCGAGTCCACCGAGTCCGACGACGGCGACCTTCTTTCCCGGTCCCGCGTTCCAGTGCGCGAGCGGCGAGTAGGTCGTGACACCCGCGCACAGGAGGGGCGCGGCAGCCTCGTAGGGGATGCTCTCGGGGACCGACAGCACGAAGTCCTCGACGACCACGATGTGGGTGGAGTAGCCGCCCTGGGTGATCGAGCCGTCGCGGTCCACTCCGGCATAGGTCCCGGTGTTGCCGTTCAGGCAGTACTGCTCCTCCCCCTTCTGGCAGTTCGCGCAGGTGCGGCAGGAATCCACCATGCAGCCGACGCCCACACGGTCGCCGACCTTGTGCAGGGTGACCTCGCTGCCGGCCTCCTCGACGACGCCGACGATCTCGTGGCCTACGGTGAGCGGATACTGCTGGGGTCCCCACTCGCCGCGCACGGTGTGGATGTCGGAGTGGCAGATTCCCGCGTACGCGATCTTGATCAGCACGTCCTTCGGTCCCACGTCGCGGCGCTCGATGGTCGTCGGAACGAGTGGCTCCGTGGCGGACGGGGCGGCATAGGCATTGACGGTCTTCATGGGTTCCTCCTGGAGGATCGGTGGCAACGGGCGGGCCGCTACCGGTCTCATCGCCCGCGCGTTGCCGCTGTCCAGCCGGACGGGGACGTCCTACTGATTCGCTGACCGAACCACCCTAGGACGAAACGGGCGGGAGTGGGAGTTCCGCGGGTACTTGCGACGCCGGGCGTTGTGGTCCCTGCCGCAGCCGGTGGAGGATGGGAGCCACCCGGACGGACGAAAGGAGCTTCTCATGGACTACCTGTTCGATGTCCTCGTCATCGGTGGTGGCCCGGCCGGCATGGCGGCCGCCACCCGTGCGGCGGAACTCGGAGCCCGCACCGCCGTCGTCGAACGTTCCGCACTCGGCGGCACCTGCGTGAATTCAGGCTGCGTCCCCACGCGGGTCCTCGCGAAGACCGCCCGCCTGTTCCGCGAGGTCCGCACGGCCTACGACTACGGGATCGTCGTGGCCGAGCCCAGCGTCGACTGGGACAGGACGGTGCAGCGGGTGCGCGCCACCGTCGCCCGCGTCCTCGAGGCCAAAGGGTACGGGCCCACCATGGACCGCCTGGACATCGAACTGATCGAGGGCGATGCCGAGCTCACCGGGGCGCACAGCATCTCCGTGGGCGGGCGGGAGGTCACGGCCGCGTCGATCATCCTCTGCATCGGCGGCAGCGGCCGCCGCCTGCCCATCGACGGGGCCGAGCACGCCGTGCTGCCCCACGAAGTGCTGACGCTGGAGAACCTGCCCGGCTCGGTGGCCATCATCGGCGGAGGGCACACGGGTGCGCAGCTGACCACCATCTTCGATGCGATGGGCTCGGACGTCCTCCTGCTCGACCTCGCACCCCGGATCCTGATGACGGAGGACGAGGACGTCGCGGCTACCGTCACCGCGAGCTTCAGGGGCAAGGGCGTCCAGGTGGAGACCGGGATCGGCGGTATCGACAGCATCCGGAAGGAGGCGGACGGCCTCACGCTCACGTGGAGGCGTGACGGCGAGCCGCAGTCCCGGCTGGTGGACGCGGTCCTCATGGCGGCCGGGTGGCCGGCGAACCTCGCAGGGCTCGGCCTCGACGCGGCCGGGGTGCAGGCCGCGCGCTCCTTCATCCCGGTGGATGAGTACCTGCGCTCCAACGTGCCGCACATCTTCGTGGCCGGCGACGCCAACGGCAGCAGCATGCTGGTCCAGGCGGCCGTCTTCGAGGGCGAGACCGCGGCCGAGAACGCCGTGCTGGGTGCCACGCGCACCACGCCGCACCATCTCCTGCCCGAGGGTGGCTTCACGGACCCGGACTACGCGGGCGTGGGGCTCACCGAGGCGAAGGCGAGGGAGCGGGACGCGGAGTGCCACGCCGTCACGGTCCCGTACGCAGCCGTCGAACGCCCCATCATCGACGATCGTGAGCAGGGATTCCTCAAGCTGGTCGTCGACCGGCGCCGCGAGCTGATCCTCGGCGCGCACGCCGTCGGCGAGAACGCCGTCGAGGTCATCACCGCCGTGGCGTCCGCCATGGCGGCCGGCACCGACCTCGCGACGCTCGCCCGCGTGAAGTTCGCCTACCCCACGTACAGTGCCGTCATCGGGCATGCGGCGAGGTCGGCCCTGCACGGGTAGGTGCCACCCTAGCTGCGGAGGAGCACCAGCTCCTCCAGCGGGAGACGCCTGCGGGGTGCGGTCTCGCGCTCGGCCAGGGCCTCGGGAAGCCTGTCCGCCTCGTCGACCGTGCCCACCGCCGTGATGGTCATGGGCTTCATGTTGTCGGAGAGGTCGAACGCAGCGACGATCCTGTCCCACTCGACCCCTGCCATCTGGTGGGTCACGAGGCCCTCCGCCTCCGCCTGCACGCTCAGGTGTGCCACGGCCTGCCCGAGGTCGTACTCCGCGTAGGGACGCACATCGCCCTCGACGGAGGAGGTCTCGGCGATGCCCACGATCAGGGCCGAGGCGTTGTGTGCCCACGCGGCGTTGAATCCCACGAGGGCCGAGACGATCGTGTCGAAGGCGGACGTCCCGCGCCGCGCGACGATGAACCGGCGGGGCTGGTTGTTGCTCGCCGAGGGCGCCCAGCGCGCCGCTTCGAGCAGCGCATCCAGCTGGTCCTCCGAGATGGTCGCCTGCGGGTCGAAGGACCGCGGGCTCCAGCGCTCGGCCAACTCGGCCAGGATGGGAACGCGGGTATCCGCGCTGCGGGTGGTGGTGGCAGGGCTGAAGGACATGCGTGCTCCTGTGCTTGATCCGTACGTGTTCCGTACGTGTTCCGGTAAGACGGCGCACCGTTGAGCCTCCTTCGCGACAACAACGAAGCCTCGCGCCACATTCCGGCCACCTTCCAACCGCATCCCGGCCTGGGAACGGCAGGGGCCGCGGGAGAACACCGAGGAACGCGAGAATCGAATACGTGTTCTATTCTTGGTCGGTACGCAGGAGACCGACCGAAGGACACCGGCATGGCAGCACAGGCGGTTGGCGCAGGCGACGATGCACTGCGGGCACTCGATGAGCCGGCGACGGTCCGCTTCACGCCGGCCGCGAAGCCCCTCGCGTTGCGGTGGCACGGCAGCATCTGGCAGGTCGTCGGTGACCCCGTCCCGGAGCCCGCCGGCGTAGCGCATGCCCGGACCGGCGCGACGCCGCCCGCCTGGCTGTTCACCGCACAGACCGGGCCGGCCTCCCCCGTCCTGGAATTCAGGATCGGCTTCGACGCCCGGCGCGACGAGTGGCGACTGCTCAGCGTCGGCGGCACCGGCAGTTGACCCCTCGACGCCTGCACGAGTTCAGCGCCGGGCGGCGACCTCAGGAACACGCACCTGTGCATCGCGGCGACGCCAGTAGGCAGCCATCGCCGCACCGGACACGTTGTGCCATACCGAGAAGATCGCGCCCGGTAGTGCGGCCTCAGGAGTCAGGTAGGTCCGTGCGAGACCTGCGGCCAGACCCGAGTTCTGCATGCCCACCTCGATCGCCGTCGTCCGTTTCGCCGACGTGGGCAGGCCGAACAGCCGGGCCGCACCGTACCCCAGCAGGTAACCGAGGCCGTTGTGCAGGATCACGGCGGCGAACACCAGCAATCCCGCCGAGAAGATGATCGCCGCACTGCCGGACACCACGGCGATCACGACGACGGTGATCGCCGCCACCGAGATCCACGGGAGCGCGGGAAGCAGCCGTTCGACGAGTCGGGGCAGGAAGTACCGGACGGCGAGCCCGACGACCACCGGGAGCAGCACGATCTGCAGGATCGACAGACCGATCGCGGCGGCGTCCACCGGCATGTACTGGCCGGCGAGCCAGAGGGTGAGCAGCGGCGTCAGGACGGGGGCGAGGATCGTGGACACCGAGGTCATGGCGACGGACAGGGCAACATCGCCACGGGCGAGGTAGGACACCACGTTGGACGCCGTTCCGCCGGGGCAGCATCCGACGAGGATCACACCGGCCGCGAGCGCCGATGGAAGCCCGAGTGCCGTCGCGACGCCCCAGCCGAGCAGCGGCATGATGACGAACTGGGCCACGACGCCGATCGCCACGGGAATGGGGCGCTTCCCGATCAGCGCGAAGTCCACCGGCGTGAGCGTCAGGCCCATGCCGAACATGATGACGCCGAGGAGCGGATTGATCAGCGGCCCGAGCCCCGTGAAGGTGCCGGGCGTCAGCACTGCCACGAGCCCGCCGGCAAGGATGAGCAGCGGGAACAGTGTCACCGCGATCCTCGCACTACGTTCTTCTGCGGCCTGGGGCTGGGACGTATCGATGCTCATTGTTAACCAGATATCACGTGTTGCCCTACGGAACCCACTGCTACAGTGGCTGTCACCCGGAAGGCAAGGGTACTTGGTTCCTCACCAACGGGAGGTAGGACGATGGCGACGACCGACAGGAAATTCACCGCCACCGAGGAGTCGACGAGCAAGCACCCGCACGATTGGGGGCGAGCCATGGCGGTTGCCATCTGCCGCCTCACGGACATGGCGCGGGAAGCCGGCGACCCGGTACACCACGAGGCGCTGGTCGGCGAAGACCTCCATCTCTTCGTGGAGGACACGGAGGACGGCGTGAATATCACGATGTCCTGGACCCCTCGCGAGCAGGGCGCGTTGCCGCCCGCCCCGCCGGCACTTCCGGCGGGGGACAGCGCCGATGAAGACGGACCGGGCGACGACGATCCGCACAGTGCCTCCGGCCAGCGGTTCGACCCGACGGGCGGCAGCACCGCGGGACTGGGCCAGTAGCACCGACGTGGCATGCCAGGACAGCCCCTACATCAGTAAGCGGACTTAGTTTCTGCGGAGTAGGGTGGACACGAATGGCTCGATCAACCACGCGGAGGACAGCATGAGTGAACGCCCGGACCCGTCGAACGCAGGAAATCCCGACCCGGTGGAGAGCCACATCACCGGCCTCGAGCCCGGTGGCGGTGTGCCGCCGGGCGAGACGCCGCCCGCAGAATCGAGCACCGCCTGGCAGCAGCAGGGCCACGCGGACGAGGAGAAGACCTCGAAGGGCCGCCAGGCACTCTGGGTCACCATCATCGGGATCGTGGTAGTGCTGGCACTGCTCTACTTCGTCGGCTACATCGTGGGAATCATCGATCTGTTCTGAGGCACCACCAACGACAGGAGCCCCGTCCGCATCCGGACGGGGCTCCTGTCGTTCGAGCCGGCTAGGACGTTTCCGCACCTTCGCGCAGCCGGTAGTAGTCGATCAGCGCCGACTCCTCCTCCGCCGAGAGCTCGATGTCGCTGAGGGCGCTCGGCGCATCGGCGATCTGGTCCTTCGTCCACGCGAGATGGAGGGCGTCGCCCTCGAAGTGCGAGTTCGCCAGGGGCACATAGTGCTTGCGTGAATTCAGCAGTCCGGTGGACACCGTGACCCAGGCCGGGATACCCGATTCCTTCTCGAGGTGCACCTGGTTGACGTCACCGAGCTTCTTGCCGTTGCTGTCCCACGCCGTCGCGGCCTGGAGCTTGTTGATTTCCGCCTGAGCCATTGGAATTCCCTTTCATCGGAACAAGAGTCGGTTCATCGTCCATTCCAGCCCAGATGCAGCCGGAGGGCAATGTTGCGTCAGGCCTTGTCCGCAGCCTCGCCGAGCATCGGCAGGAAGCGGTCCAGTGCCCACACCAGGCTCAGCGGGTTGGCAGCGGAGATGGAAAGCGTCAGGGTGTTGTCGCTGTCCGCGACCAGGGCACCCTTCTGCACGGCCGGGATCTGGCCGAGGAGCGGATCGCCGGCGATGGCCTCCTTGGTGGCCTCATCGGCAACCCAGGTGACGAAGATGTCCGAGTCCAGTTCGTTGGCGCGCTCCGCGGACCACGGGATGAAGAACTCCTCGGACCCCTTCGTGTTCTCGGCGACGACGTCGGCCTGCACCATCCCGAGCTCGGTCAGGAACCTCGGACGGTTGTCGTTCGCCGTGTAGACGCTGACACCGTCCGCGCTGCCGGGTTCGAGATTGCCGTAGATGAAGGTCTTGCCCTCGAGCTGCGGGTACTCGGCAGCAGCGTCCGTGATGGCCTGCTCCGTCTCCGACACCAGCTGCTCGGCGTCCCCGGACAGGCCGAGCGCCTTCCCGATGATACGCGTGGAGTCCTGCCACGCGGTGCCGTAGGCCACTTCCGGGTACGCGACGACGGGCGCGATCTTGCTGAGGGTGTCGTAGTCCTCCTGCGACAGTCCGGAGTACGCAGCGAGGATGACATCGGGGTTCGTGGCCGCGATGTCGTCGAAGGCGATGCCGTCGGTCTCGGAGTACTGCACGGGGGCGCTCTCGGTCCCGATCGCCGCATCCAGCTCCTCGAGCTTGGCGTCCTTCCACGGCGTCGACTGGTTCTCGTTGCCGCCGTAGGAGTCGGCCGGCATGCCGACAGGGACGACGCCCAGGGCGAGGGACACGTCCGCGTTGACCCAGGACACCGTCGCCACCCGCTCGGGCTTCTCGGCGAGGGTGGTCTCGCCGAAGGCATGCTCGATCGTGACGGGGAAGGCGTCGGCGGAGGCGCTGCTGCCGCCGGTAGCTGCGGTTCCGCTGTCGGCCGGGCCGGTGGAACAGGCGGAGAGGGACATGACGGCGACGGCAGCAGCGGCGATCAAGCCGCGCAGGCGGGAGGGGGCCATGAGGCTCCTTGGCTTCTACGGCCTCGCGGGAGGCCTGGGGGACGGGGTAGAAGTAAGGCTAGCCTAAGCACGACGCAATTAGGAAATGCTTTCGTTGCGTAATAGCTATTGTTCGCGGGCCTTGCGCGTCTCCCGATCGTTCGCCTTCTGCAGTGCCTCGACGAGCTCGTCCTTCGACATCCGAGAGCGACCCGGGACGTCGAGCTTCCTGGCGAGGTCGTAGAGGTGCTGCTTCGAGGAGTTCGCGTCGACGCCGCCCGCCGTCGGCCTGGCCTGCCCGCGTCCTCCCGCCGCCTGCGCGTCGGAGGGCCCCTTCTTCTCCTTCGGCTCCCAGTGGTCCCCCACTTTCTCGAAGCCGTGCTTGAGGGAGGCGAAAGCCGTACGGCGGGCGCGTTCGCCGTCGCCATACTGCTCCTCCGCTGCGTCCAGCGTCGCCGCGAACGTGTCCTGGGCTTTCTCGTCGGATCGCTGCAGCGTGCTCGGGAGCGCCTCCGTCCTGACCTTGCCGTCCTTCGTGAAACGGGACATCGCTGCCATCCTTCCGGGAGGTTGGTGGCGGCCCTGCGGGCACGCAGTGCCGGTACGAGAACGCTACCGCCCGTCAGCCCAGCGTCGCGAGGTAGCGGACCAGTTCGCGGGGTGCGGACTTCGGCGCTACCGCTTCCACGGCCGCGTTGTAGTTGGTGTTCGTATTGACGTCGTAGGTCAGCACGCGGCCGTCCGCGGTCTCGATGAACTCGATGCCGCAGACCTCCAGGTTGTTCCGCCGCGCGAACTCCTCGAATCGGGCGATGACGGGGTGGTCGAAGTCCTCGCGCAGGCTGAAGAGCTGCTGGCCCGGCTCGGGAGCGATGGTGGCACCGGGCGGCATGATGGGCCTGCCGGTCTCCGGGTCGAGCGCGCAGGCGTCCGCGGGGCACAGCTGGAAGCCGCCGCGCGCCGTGTCCGCCGCGATGGCGTACACGAAGGTGCCGCCCACGATCTCCGCCCGGGTGATGAAGGGCTCGGCGGCCTGGATGAATTCCTGGACCAGGGTGATGCCGTCCTGCGGCTCCTCGAACTCGTCCGACGCGACATAGTCCGCGAGTTCCTCGTGCGAGTCGAACTTGCGCACTCCGAGGCCCTTGCCACCCTGGTTGTGCTTGACGATGAACGGCGTCCCGAACCCCTCCGCCGCTTCGAGGATGCGGTCCCGCCCGACGGCGGCAACGGTGCGCGGAGTGTCGATGCCGGAGGCCTTCAGCGCGGTGAGCTGGTCCACCTTGCTCATCTCGAGTTCGAGCACCCGCCGCCCGTTGACGGTGCGGCGGCCGTGCGCCTCGAGCCAGGACAGCACGGAGCGGGCATAGTCCTTGGACAGGCCGTGGTCCCGGGTGTGGGCCGAGGCGCTGATCCGGGACCAGAAGATGCCCTCCGGGGGAACGGAGTCGAGATCCAGCACGCCGTCCGTGAGCAGCCACTCCACCACCTCGACGCCTTCCGCCTCGAAGGCGCGGGCAAAGGGCGGGAACCACTCGGGGTTCTCGTGCAGGGCATAGACCGTTGTCACGGAGGTCCTTCCGATCGGTGCTGGAGGTAGAGGCCAGACTAGCGGTCCCCGGCTCCGCCTTCGCCCCTGGTGCCGTCTCTGTCTCTGTCTCCGGTCCCGGTACCGGTACCGGGTCCCCCGAACAGGGTGCCCCGCAGGGCGTAGGCCTGGCCACCGGCGAGCACGACGGTGATGAGGATGGCCATGGGCCAGGACAGGCTGGTGGCATAGACGAGGACGAACGCGATGGACACGGCGAAGACCGCGATCGCGACCAGCAGGATCATCCTCACCCCCGACCTGCCAACGCCCGCCCCTGGCGGCGTCTGCCGCGGTGCACTGGAATCGTCGTCGTGAACCACTGCGTCCCACCTCCTGGTAGATCCTCTGCACCCGCCGGATCAGCGTTCCGAAGTGTCGCCCAGGGAGGGCACCGGAAGCGGTCTGTTCAAGGAGCCGGTACCATCCTGACCCCGATGACGGAGCCTTGGCCACCCACTCCGAACGGCAGTGCCACCGCGGAGCCGCATCGGGAACGGTGCTGCCCCAGTGTCAGGCGAAATAGGACGGCACGTCGATGGCTCCGCCCTGGTTCTGGAACTCCTCGTGCACCGCGGTGCGCAGGGGCTCGTCGAAGAGATAGTCGAGCGCGGTGAGGGCGAGGCCGACGGCGCCGTCGAGCGCTCCCCGCTCCGCGTCCTCGCTCCTGGCCGCTGCGGCGAACCCCCGCGTATGCAGGGCCGTGGACGGCTCGGCGATGCGGATCAGCGGGTGGATGCCGGGGATGCGGTAGCTCACGTTGCCGAAATCGGTCGAGGCCGCGAGGGTCTCGGAGACCACCCCGAGTGGAAGCGGAGCACGTCCGCGCCGCTGCTGGGCCACCGTCCACCGGCCCGTGAGGGCTGTGTTGGTCCGGATGGGGAGGGACGGTGGGTGCTCGTCCCAGTGCAGTTCCACCCCTGTTCCCGTCATCAGGGCCGCACCCCGCGCCACGTCCTCGAGCCGCGCGCTGAGATCCCTGAGGGTGGCAGGCTGCTGGGAGCGCGCGTAGAGCTTCAGGACGGCGCGGTTCGGGATGATGTTGGGGCTCGTCCCGCCCTCCGTGATGTTCGCGTGGACGCGGTCGGACGGCGGCAGCTGCTGGCGCAGCAGCCCGATGCCCTGGTAGGCGAGGTTCGCGGCGTCGAGGGCGTTCCGGCCCATAAAGGGCTGCGCGGAGGCATGCGCCTCGACACCGGTGAAGGCGACGGTGAGCAGTCGCCTGCCGAGCCAGACCTGGTCCGCCAGGTCGTAACCGTAGGGGTGGACCATGATGGCGGCGTCGACGTCGTCGAACGCACCGTTGCGGGCCATCACCTCCTTGCCGGAGTGCCCCTCCTCCGCCGGCGTGCCGAGGAACAGGACGCGTCCGGGCAACCGGTCCGCCACCGAGGACAGCGCCAGGAAGGCTCCGAGCGCCGCTGCCGCGATGACATTGTGTCCGCAGGCATGGCCGATCTCGGGGAGCGCGTCGTACTCGGCGAGGATCGCGATGGTCGGGCCCCGATCAGCGCTGCCCGCCTCCGCCCGCACCGACGTCTCGACCCCGTACTCGCCGAGGACCGCCTCCACGCCGTGGGCAGCGAGTGTCTCCTGCAGGAACGCTGCACTGCGGTGCTCCCGGAACGCCGTCTCCGGGTGGGCGTGCAGGTGCTGGACCACGTGCCGCAGCCTGTCCGACATGCCGTCCACGTTCCGTTCGACGGCGTCGGCGAGTTCTCCGGGCGCACCGTCGAACGGCGATGGGTCCGGCACGGCCTGGGCCAGCAGCCTTCGGGTCCGCTCGTCGATCGACTGCAGGTAGGCCCGGTCCGGCTCGGTGGGTTCACTCATCCGAGTAGCTTAGGCAACGATCGACAGGCGGACGGGCCCCCCTGTAAACCCTGGGTAACACTTCCGCGGGACCGCGGAAAAGATAACCTTCCGGAAATATCCCGGCAACACCGCTCCCGAATCATGGAGGAAGCCGCCCGCCAGTCTCAACGGGTGACATCCTGAACCGCCAAGGAGCATCCATGACCGTCATCGCACCTCCCAGCACCGCCCGCATCCTCGACCTCGGCGTGCTCAGCGCCGGAACCGTCGTCGAGGCACGCCGCAAGAACGAGGTGCACTACCGCGGGTGCGTCGAGGACTCCGCTCCCGGCCTCGGAGTGGTCTGGATCCGGGACGACATGGCCGGGCACCGGGCCATCCTCCACCTCGACGAGTACAGCATCTGGCAGATCAGCGCCTGAGCCGCCTGACCGGCGGAGGGCCAGCCCCTCCTAGACTGGAGGAATGACTGCAACCCTCGTGGCGAAGGACCTGACCGGGGGCCACGCCCACCGCACCCTCTTCTCGAAGCTCGACCTCACGGTCGCACCGGGTGACGTCGTCGGCGTGGTGGGCGCCAACGGCGCCGGGAAGACCACGCTCCTGCGACTGCTCGCCGGAGCGGACACGCCGCTCGGCGGAACCGTCCGGACCACTCCGCCCGACGCCTTCGTCGGCTGGCTCCCCCAGGAACACGAACGCCTGGAGGGAGAGACGGTCGCCGGATACATCGGCCGCCGCACCGGAACGACGTCGGCGACGCTCGCGATGGAGGACGCCGCAGCGGCGCTGGGCAGCGGGGACAAGGGCGCCGACGACGCCTACGCGGCGGCGCTCGACCACTGGATGGCGTCCGGGGCGGTAGACCTCGAGGACCGCATGCCCGGAGTGCTGGCCGACGTCGCCGGCGGCATCGATCCCGGCACTCCGACCGCGGCACTCTCGGGAGGACAGCTCGCGCGGGTCGCGCTCGCAGCCCTGCTGCTGAGCCGCTTCGACATCGTGCTCCTCGACGAACCGACCAACGACCTCGACCTGGCCGGGCTCGAACGGCTCGAAGGGTTCATCCAGAACCTGCGCGGCGGCGTCGTCCTCGTCTCCCACGACCGCGAGTTCCTCGCGCGCTGCGTGACCACCGTCGTCGAACTGGACCTCGCGCAGAACAGGGTGGCCGTGTACGACGGCGGCTACGACGCCTTCCTCGAGGAACGCGCGGTGGCACGCCGCCACGCCCGCGAGGCCTACGAGGAGTACTCGGACAAGAAGCAGGATCTCGTGGGACGTGCCCGGACGCAGCGTGAATGGAGCTCGCAGGGCGTGCGCAACGCCATGAAGAAGAGCCCGGACAACGACAAGATCCGGCGCAGGGCGAGCATGGAATCCTCCGAGAAGCAGGCGCAGAAAGTGCGCCAGATGGAATCACGCATCGCACGCATGGACGAGGTCGAGGAACCGCGCAAGGAGTGGCAGCTGCAGTTCAGCATCGGGTCCGCTCCGCGGTCGAGCTCCGTCGTCGCCACCCTGAACAGCGCCTCCGCGACCCAGGGCGGTTTCACCCTCGGTCCGGTCTCGCTCCAGGTCAATGCGGGCGAGCGGATCGGCATCACCGGACCCAACGGCGCCGGGAAGTCGACCCTGCTGCGCCTCCTGCTGGGACACCAGGAGCCCGACGACGGCGCTGCCTCGCTCGGCTCCAACGTGGCGGTCGGTGAGATCGACCAGGCGAGGGGACAACTCGACGAGAACCTCCCCCTCGGTGAGGCCTTCGAAGCCCTCGTGCCGGAGCTGGCACAGGGCGAGGTGCGGACCCTGCTGGCGAAGTTCGGGCTCAAGGCGGACCAGGTGCGTGCTGACGTCGGGTCCCTCTCCCCGGGGGAGCGGACGAGGGCGGGACTCGCGCTGCTCCAGGCGCGGGGGGTCAACCTCCTGGTGCTGGACGAGCCGACGAACCACCTCGACCTTCCGGCCATCGAACAGCTCGAGGAAGCCCTGGAGGCCTACACGGGCGCGCTCCTGCTCGTCACCCACGACCGGAGGCTCCTCGAGAACGTCCGGCTCGATGAGCGCTGGCAGGTCGAGGACGGACGGGTCACCGTCGGCTGAACCGGCGGACCCCTGCCGTTCCATGGCACCATGGAGCCGAGGCAGGCACCGGCCGCCTCCCGGACGAGGTGCCGTACCCGGTCTGCAGCAAGTCGGCCCGTGGAAGAGAGTCATGGCCTGGATCGTCCTCGTAATATCCGGAGTGCTCGAGGCCGTCTGGGCCACAGCACTGGGAAGGTCCGACGGCTTCAGCAAGCCGGCGCCGACCCTCGTGTTCGCGGTAGCGATCATCGCCAGCATGGCCGGACTCGCCTATGCCATGCGCACCCTTCCGATCGGCACGGCCTATGCCGTCTGGGTAGGTATCGGCGCCGCCCTGACCGTCATCTACGCGATGGCCACCGGAGCCGAACCCGCGTCGCTGCTGAAGGTCGTGTTCCTCCTCATGATCGTGGGCGGTGTCGTCGGGCTGAAGCTGGTCCACTAGCTGTCCTGCCGCAGCCCTGCCGCTGTCCTGCCGCAGCCCTGCCGCAGCCCTGCCGCAGCCCTGCCGCAGTCCTGCCCGTCGCTGCCCCCAGGACGCACGCCAGCTGGGCGATCCCCGTCCTGGTCAGCCTGCCTCGCCGTTCCGCTCCTCGTACTCGGTGATTGCTGCGACCTTGCTCGCGGACGCCGACTGCTCGTCGAAACGGTAGGTGAGCCACTCCCTGACCAGTCGTTTGGCCAGTTCGAGTCCGATGACCCGCTCACCGAGGCACAGGACCTGCGCATTGTTGGAGAGCACTGCGCGTTCCACCGAGAAGGAGTCATGGGCCGTCACAGCACGTATGCCGGCCACCTTGTTGGCGCTGATGGCGACCCCCAGGCCCGTTCCGCAGATCAGCAGGGCCCTGTCGGCCCGTCCTGCCGCAATCTCGCCGGCTGCCGCGAAGGCCACGCTGGGGTACGCGGTGTCTTCATCCGGCTGAACCCCGACGTCCAGCACGGCATCCACCTGGTCGCTCGACTCGAGGAGTCGTTTCAGTTCCTCCTTGTAGCGCAGTCCCGCGTCGTCACAGCCGATCACGAGTCGTAGTTGTTCCATTCCTTCTCTCCTGTCAGCATCCGCTGCCGCGATCGGCCGTGTGCTCCACGTCACTTCAGTGTTTCCCGGTGACCATCGGCTGTCAACGAGACGGGTTTCGCTCCGGTGGTGCGACTCCGCCCTGTGGACGCAAGTGTTGACTGTCAACAGTGAAATGCGTAGTGTGCTTGACGTCACGTTCGGCAACAGTGAGGGTCAATGACGATGTTCCATCCCCGAGTGGTGTGTTCATCCATCAGCTTCCGGCACCAGGATCTGCCGACGGCACTGGGAACCATGCAGGGATTAGGTTTCGCCGAGCTGGATCTCGGCGCCCTTCCTGGGGTGTGCAACCATGTTCCGTTCGTCCTGGACACCCAAGCCGTCAACGAGGTCAGTTCCGACGTCCTGCGCTCGGGCCTGCGCGTGCGTTCGGTCAACGGTGACATCGGGGACCTCAACGCCCGGTTGACCCGAACCGAGCGCACCGACAGGGACGGGCACCTCGACATGCTCCTGGCCCTTGCGTCGACCATCGGGGCGGCAGCACTTGTCCTGCCGTGCGGCGCCCAGTCTCACGATCCGCTCGTGTCCTTCGATGAAGACCTGGACCTGATCACCGCGGCCCTGACCGATGCAGCCGACCGCGCAGCCGCGGCAGGCGTCGAGATCTGGGTCGAGGCACCCCACTTCTTCCGCCTCTGCTGGGACATCGACCGCACCCAGCAGCTGCTGGACAGGGTGCCCCAGGAGTCCGTGGGCCTCGTCATGGATTTCAGCCACATCGTCGCGTCCGGAGGGGATCCGGTGGAATTCGTCCGGCTCTTCTCCGACCGCATCCGCCACATCCACCTTCGGGATGCGGTTCCCGGCAACATCAATCTGAGTATCGGCAACGGACAGGCGGACTTCGCCGCCGGCCTCCGGGCCCTCGCCGACGCCGGGTATCAGGGGCGCTTCGCCCTCGAGCTCGAAACGCGGGATGTCAGAGACGATCAACGACCGGAAGCCACGGCAGCAGCCGCGCGCTTCATCTCCCAGCTCATCACCAACAGCACTGCGCCCGGTGTCCTATCCGGCATCGGCGACCAGACCCCGAATTAGGAGAATCATGTCCAGCATTCAGCGAACCGCCGTCATCACGGGAGCCACCTCCCCTCGCGGAATCGGCGTGACGACTGCCCGCCGCTACGCCAGGGACGGGTGGGCCGTCGTCGTCCTCGACCTCGACGGGGAGACGTCCGCCAAGGTAGCGACGGACATCGGAAATGAATTCGCAGTCCCCAGCTTCGGTTACGAGATCGACGTCACCGACGAAGCCTCCGTCACCGCAGCCCGTGATGCCGTGGCAGCCGACGTCGCCGCCGGCAATCTGCCTCCCGTCGGGGCACTGGCGAACATCGCAGGCATCACCTCCCCTGTGCCGTTCCTCGATACGACGCTCGAGCTCTGGAACAAGGTGATGGCCGTCAACGCCACCGGCACCTACCTGGTGACGAAGGCCTTCCTGCCGGCGATGCTCGAGAACGGCTGGGGGCGGATCGTCAACATGTCCTCGGTCTCCGCCCAGCGAGGAGGCGGCGTGTTCGGGAAGGTTCCCTATTCCGCCGCCAAGGCCGCGATCCTGGGGCTCACGAAGGCCCTGGCGCGGGAACTGGCCGACAGTGGAGTCACCGTCAACGCAGTCACCCCCGGCGCCGTCGATACCAACATCCGCGTCGGCAGCACCCCGGAGCAGGAAGCGGCGCTGGCCAGGGACATCCCCCTCGGCCGCACCGCGACGACGGAGGAGATCGCGGCCGTCATCACGTTCCTGTCCTCCGACGACTCCTCGTACCTCACCGGGACCACGATCGACATCAACGGCGGCAGTCACATCCACTAAGGGCGGGCCGGACCACGTCCAGCCGCCGTCGGGCGTCCCATTACCCGACCCCCGCTCCCTCCTCGAGATACCCCTCCGTCAACTGTTGACAGTGAATGTGCTTCGCGTCACACTTGAAGCAGTTCACTGTTAACAGTCGACAAACCCACTCCTCAGCAAAGGAATGATCATGAGCAACGAAGCTCTGCAGATGCGAGGCCACGTCCATGGAACGAAGGATGCCCGCAAAGTAGCTGTCGGATCCGGCGTCGGGGCAGTCATCGAGACCTATGACTTCATCGGCTTCGGAACTGCCGCCGCCCTCTACTTCGGCCCGGCGTTCTTCCCCGGAGCCGATCCCGTGACCGCGACGCTGGCCTCGTTCGCCACCCTCGGGGTCGGCTTCGCCGCCCGCCCCCTGGGCGGCATCATCGGTGGCCATCTCGGCGACAAGGTCGGCCGCAAGCCCGTCCTGGTGGCCTCCCTGATCATCATGGGCCTGGCGACCTTCGCCATCGGCCTGCTGCCCACGTACGCCACCGTGGGCATCCTCGCCCCGGTCCTGCTGGTCATCGTCCGCATCATCCAGGGGCTCGCGTTCGGCGCCGAGTGGGGTGGGGCGATCCTCATGAGCTACGAACACGCCCCCTGGAAGTCCAAGGGCAAGTACACCGGCATCGTCCAGGCAGGCTTCCCCGTCGGACTTCTCCTGGCCAACCTCGTCTTCCTCTCCAGCGCCAACCTGATCGGCGACTGGGCCTGGCGGATACCCTTCCTCGCCAGCATCCTCCTGGTCATCGTCGGCCTGATCATCCGGTCGAAGGTTCCCGAGTCGCCGGTCTTCGAGGACGTCAAGGACCACGGCGATATCGTCAAGAACCCGATCGTGCAGGTCATCCGACAGGACTGGCGCAGCATCGTGCGCGGCATCTGCCTCCGCGTCGCCGAGACCGCCGGCTATGCCGTGGCCGTGACCTACATGATCTCGTACCTCAACACGACCGAGCTTGCGACACGGACCGAGACTCTGACATCCCTGTGCGTCGCATCATTCATCGGCATCTTCGCCACCATGGGTTGGGCGCGGCTCACCGATCGCATCGGACGCCGGCCGCTCTATATCTGGTCCTGCGCCTTCGCCGCCCTCTTCGGCATCCCCATGTTCCTCCTCGCGAACACGGGCCTGTTCATCTGCATCATGATCACCATCGTCATCTCCTACGCCGTCTGCCAGAACTCGCTCGCCGGCGCGCAGGGCGCATGGTTCCCGGAGCTCTTCCAGGCCAAGACCCGGGCCTCCGGAGCCTCCCTGTCCTACCAGATCTCGGCGATGGTGTCCGGGTTCACCCCGTTCATCACCACCCTGCTGTACATCCAGCTCGGCTGGCTCGGCCCGGCCCTGCTGTTCTCCACCTACGCCCTCATCGGCCTCGTCGCGGCACTCATGACCCGTGAGACCTGGGGCCCCCGGGAACGCCGGCTCGCCGACGAGGCCGGCAAGTCTGTTCCCTTGCCCCAGCACGTCTGACCGACACCCCCACCGGGAACAGAAGGAACACCTCATGACCCTGACACCAACCCCGACATCCACCACAACCCACGACCGCGACGCAGGCCACACCGACTTTCCCGAGCGGGTCGGCAAGGTCGCAGCAGCTGCCTACCGGGCCCGACACCATGCGCTGGACATGGGGGAAGTCCAGGGACAGGGCTACGTCGGCCAGGCGCTGGGCTCGGCCGACATCTTCGCGGCCGTCTACGCGGACCAGCTCCGGTACCGGCCCGAGGACCCGCACTGGAACGGCCGCGACCGGTTCCTGCTCTCCACGGGCCACTACGCCATCGGCCACTATGCCGCCCTCGCGGAAGCCGGCATCATCCCCGTCGACGAATTGGACACCTATGGTTCCGATGAGTCCCGGCTGCCCATGTCGGGCATGGCGTCCTACACGCCGGGCATGGAGATCTCGGGAGGCTCGCTGGGCCACGGCCTGGGCGTGGCCGTCGGCATGGCACTGGGGCTCCGCTTCCAGAAGTCCCCGTCGCGGGTCTTCAACTTCCTCTCCGATGGCGAACTCGACGAGGGATCGACGTGGGAAGCAGCCATGGGCGCCCACCACCACCGGTTGGGGAACCTCACCGCCCTGGTGGACATGAACGCCCTGCAGGCCGACGGTGCGACGAGCACAGTGTTGAGCATCGAGCCCGCGGCGGACAAGTGGGCGTCCTTCGGCTGGTACACCCAGCGCGTGAACGGAAACGACGCAGCCGCCCTCCTGGAGGCACTCGACAACATCACTCGCGAGGCCGCCGCGACCGGGCGACCCTCCGTGATCCTGTGCGACACGAAGGTGGGCAAGGGCGTACCCCTGCTCGAAGAGCGGGAAAAGGCCCACTTCATGCGCATCGAAGAGCACGAATGGCAGATCTGCAGGAATCAACTCACCGAAGGACACATGAAAGGGTCCCAGGCATGAGCACCACCACCGAGGCCCCCGACACCACGACAGCCGTGAAGCCGAAGCTGAAGACCTCAGCCATGATCGCGTCCTTCGCCGACCCGGGCCAGAAGACCGCTCCTGCGCCTTTCGGCCACGCACTGGTCAAAGCCGCGGAACAGGACCCGCGCATCGTGGGTCTGACGGCAGATCTCGGCAAGTACACCGACATGCACATCTTCGCCAAGGCATTCCCCGAACGCTTCTTCCAGATGGGAATGGCCGAACAACTCCTGGTCGGTGCTGCTGCAGGAATGGCAGAAACCGGTCTCGTCCCCTTCGCCTCCACGTACGCGGTCTTCGCAGCCCGACGCGCCTACGACTTCCTCTGCCTGGACATCGCCGAACCGAACCTCAACGTCAACATCGTCGGCGGTCTCCCGGGGCTGACGACGGGGTACGGCCCCAGCCACCAGGCGACTGAGGACATCGCCATCTTCCGCGGCATGCCGAACCTCACCATCGTGGATCCCTGCGACTCGGTGGACATCGAGCAGGCCGTGCCCCAGCTGGCCGCGTCCGAGGGGCCGACCTATCTCCGCCTGCTCAGGGGCAACGTGCCGACCGTCCTCGACGAGTACGACTACACGTTCGAGCTCGGCAAGGCCAAGGAACTACGCCCGGGCCGCGACGTCGTCTTCATCTCCAGCGGCCTGATGACCATGCGGGCGCTCCAGGCGGCCGAGGAACTCGCACGTCATCACGTCGACGTCGCCGTCATCCATTCCCCCACCATCAAGCCCTTCGACAACGAGACCATCCTCCGCGAGCTGGGCAAGGATCGCCTCGTCGTCACCCTCGAGAACCACACCGAGGTGGGCGGCCTGTTCGAGACCGTGGCCGGCGTGGCTGTTCGGCATGGTGCCGGCACCAGGATCGTGCCGATCGCCCTGCCCGACCTGTTCCTCGACGCCGGCGCCCTGCCCACCCTCCACGAGAAGTACGGGCTCTCCCGCGAGCGGATCGTGCAGAAGGTCCTCAGCGAGCTGTCATGACGTATTGCTCGACCGGCATCCCCGGCGCCGGTGACCGGACCTGCATCTGCCGGTTTGTAGGATCATTGTTGACATCGGAATGTCGACAATAGCGACTGGCGGAGGATTTCCATGACGGCAGCACCAGCATCACTTCTCGGAGGGCTGGCCAGGAGCAACCTCCGCGAGCAGGCCCTCACCGCTCTTCGCCGGGCCATCACGACCGGGGAACTCGCACCCGGCACGCACCTGGTGGAGACGGAGTTGTCCGAGAAGCTGCAGATCAGTCGCGGAACACTGCGGGAGGCCATGCGGCAGCTGCAGCAGGAAGGCCTGATCTCAGCCGGGGCGCGGGGGCGGCTTGCCGTTCGCCACCTCGGAGCCAGCGACGTCCGGGACATCTTCCAGGTGCGTGCAGCGCTGGAAGGACTCGCTGCCCGGATGCTGTCGGAGCAGGACAACCGGGACGCGGTGGTGAAGAAGCTCGAGGACGCGATCCAGCGCATGGAGGACTCGTCCGACGGTGACCTCGACGAGCGCATCGAAGCGGATCTCGACTTCCACCAGGCGCTCTGCTTCCTGACAGGGAACCCGACACTCCTCCACTCCTGGAAATCCCTCGAAGGATCCATCCGGATGAGCGTCATGTACGCGGGAGTGGAACGGGCGCTCAGCAACATGAGCCCCCACCGCCATGCGAGCATCGTCGAGGCCATCAAGACCGGCGACGCCGTCGGTGCGACCCGTGCGGTCGAAGAACACATGCAGGACACCGCGCAGTTCCTCATCGGCGCCGGTACCTGACATCCTCCTCACCCGGCCGCCCTCACCCACCCGTTGAACTTCTTTCCCCCGCCCCAGGGACCTGCTGACCGACCTGGCGGGCCCAATCCTCTGCTTTTCCCGCGGGGGCCTTGAGGTGGAGTTGCGGCCTTGCGCCAAAACAGAACCTGATCGGCCGGTTCAGTTGAAGTGCGCGCGGGAGTATCGGAGAGGCTCAGCAGCGGGCCGCGACGAGGAGTTGAGCGCGATGCAGAACGAGGACACCCTGACGGCGATGGAGTTCGCAGGACTCTCCCCCTACGGAACGTGGATGCACTACTGCAACATGGGCGGTTCCACCGACTACTTCGAGCTCACCGCCTACCTGCACGGCCTGTACGAGCTCGACCCGGACGACGCCGACCTCGTCTCGCAGGCCGTCAACGAACTCATCGACGACACCTGCCCCGCGGAGGATGTACACATCTGCCGCGCGCCCTACTCCTGGACGTCCACCGCCGAACCGGGGTTCGCCGATGCATGGCAGGACAGCGCGGACAGCGACCGGTGCGCCGGCCCGGTCCGGGTGCCCGTGGACGACCTCGTCGGGCCCCATTCCCTCGACACCTTCGGCTCCTGCTTCCTTGCAGGAGTGAATGTGAGCGCCCTGAGCGGCCGGCCCGGCGTGCCCCTCCCGCCCGGTGCCCCCGTGGAGTTGCTCGGCGACGTCCTCGACAGCCGCGTGATCGGCCGCATCTTCTCGGGCGGACGCAAGTAGTCCTACCGGCCCTAGAATGGCGCAGTCCGTACCTTTCCGAGGGGATGCCATGAGCCCGATGATGCGCGCCGCAGTGCTTCGCGCCGCCGCAGTGCCCGCGCCCTATGCAGGGAGCAGGCCCCTCTCCCTCGAGATGGTTCCCGTGCCCGAGCCGAGGCCGGGCGAGCTGCTGGTGCGGATCGCGCGCGCAAGCCTCTGCCACTCCGACCTCTCGGTCATCAACGGTTCGCGTATCCGGCCACTGCCCATGGCCCTCGGACACGAGGCCACGGGCGTCGTCGAGCACGTGGGCGACGGTGTCGACGACGTCCGCGCCGGTGACCACGTGGTCCTCGTGTTCGTTCCGTCGTGTGGATCGTGCCGGGCCTGCTCGGCCGGACGTCCGGCGCTCTGCTACCCGGGCGCGGAGTCCAACGGAAGCGGTGATCTCCTGCATGGGCCCGCCGTGCTGCGCACTCCCGACGGGAACCGCATCAATCACCACCTCGGCGTCTCCGCGTTCGCGGACTACGCCGTCGTCGCCCGCGAGTCGGTGGTGGTGATCGACGACGACGTCCCGTTCGACATCGCCGCGATGTTCGGCTGCGCGGCGCTGACCGGCATCGGTGCCGTCCTGAACACCGCCGCACTCCGGGAGGGGCAGTCCGTCGTCGTCTTCGGCCTGGGGGCTGTGGGACTGATGGCGGTGATGGCGGCCGCCCAGGTGCCGGGGACCACGGTGATCGCCATCGATCCCCTTCCGGCCAAGCAGGACATGGCGCGGCGCTGCGGAGCGCACCACGCCGGAGCGCCCGACGATGCCGCCCGTCTGGTGGGTGAGGCGACCGACGGGGGCGCCGACGTCGTTCTCGAGGCCGTGGGCAGTGCCCGCGTCCTGGAAGCAGGCCTGCAACTGCTCGCGCGCGGCGGAGCACTGGTGTCCGTGGGACTGCCGCATCCGGACCAGGAGATCACCACGCAGGCCCTGCAGTTCGCGGGCATGGGACGGCGGCTGCTCGGTAGCTATATGGGCGACGCCGTTCCTGAGCGCGACATCCCGGCCTATCTCGACCTGTGGCGGCAGGGCGTCCTCCCCGTGGAACTCCTCCATACCGACACGCGTCCGATCGAGGACCTCAACGAGAGCCTCGACGCGCTCGCCGAGGGCCGGGTGGTACGACGGATCTTCACGCTGGACAAGTAATTTGTTGTTGATGGCACCAAATCCGGAATCGTGCTTACCATGGCGACTGCACGTCTATTCAGAGGAGAACGACAATGCAGCAACGCCCACTCGGCGGTACCCCGGTCAGCGCACTCGGACTGGGCGGCATGCCCATGTCCATCGAGGGACGCCCCGATGAGGACCGCTCCATCCGCACCATCCACGCAGCGCTCGACGCCGGCGTCACCCTGATCGACACTGCGGACTCGTACCACCGCGACGCGAACGAGGTGGGACACAACGAGTTGCTCATCGCGAAGGCCCTGGCGACCTACGGCTCGGACAGCTCGTCCGTGCTGGTTGCGACCAAGGGTGGCCACCTGCGTCCCGGCGACGGGTCGTGGACGCTGAACGGCCGTCCCGACTACCTCAAGGAGGCCGCGAAGGCCTCGCTCAAACGGCTCGGCGTCGACGCGATCGGCCTGTACCAGTTCCACCGACCGGACCCTGAGGTCCCCTACGAGGACTCGGTGGGAGCCGTGAAGGACCTGCTCGACGAGGGCGTGATCCGCATGGCGGGCATCTCGAACGCCACCGTGGACCAGATCAAGCTCTCGAACGAGATCCTCGGCGGAAGGCTGGTATCGGTGCAGAACCAGTTCTCGCCCGCCTTCCGCTCCAGCGAGGACGAGCTCAGATACTGCGGCGAGAACGGCATCGCCTTCCTGCCGTGGAGCCCGCTCGGAGGCATCAAGAAGGCGGGTGGACTCGGCGAGCAGTTCACACCGTTCCAGGAGATCGCCGACAGGCACGGAGTCAGCCCCCAGCAGGTGTGCCTGGCCTGGGAACTCGCCCTGTCGCCGACGGTCATCCCCATCCCCGGGGCCTCGCGCCCCGAGAGCATCCGCGACTCGGTGCAGGCTGCGGAGCTCGAACTCTCGGCCGACGAGCTCGCTACGCTGTCCGGCACCCGGTAGCCGCAGCTCGAGCCACCACCGACGCCCGCGCTTCCTGGAGAAGGGCGGGCGTCGGCGCTCAGGCCCTCGAGATCTCCGCGCCTGAGATCTCCGTGCTCAGTATCATCGGCGGACAGGATGCCATCGCGCGCTTACTCCCGGCCGTCATCGGGAACAGGGCTGAGGTGTTCGTGGACCGCCCGAAGGGCATCGCCGGAGCGGTGAAAGACGATCGTCTCGCGCTCGTGCGTGGTCTCCGGATCTCCACCGGTCGAGGTGGTCGTGCGGACGTCGTGGGTGAAGATCGCGACGTCCCCGAGGAGCTGCACCCTGGAGTTGCTGCTCGTGCATCCGATCACGCGCCAGCCCCCGTCCAGCCACTGGGCCCACAACTGCTCGTAGGCGCCCCGGGAGTCGAGCCTGCGGTCCTCGGTGTGGAAGACGAAGGTCGCATCCTCGGCGAAGCAGCCGAAATACGCCCGGGTGTCGGTGGCGCGGAAGGCCTCGACGAGCACGGACGCCGCACGCGTCACGTCCTCTTCGGTCAGGTGTCCGGAAGTCACAGTGAGCCTTTCGTGCCGGGAGGAAGTTTTTCGCCAGTGCACTTTTGTTGTGCCGAGTGTCTGCGAGCGCCGGGGCGTTGTCAACGGTAGCGACCAGGCCGCGACCTCCCGGCCCTCGGCTCCCGGCGGTGCGTTGCTAGGGTGAAGGCATGTCTCCGAATCCCGTCGCTCTGATCACCGGCGCCTCCCGCGGAATCGGCCGCGCCATCGCCGACGAGCTCGCCTCGACGCATCACCTGCTCCTCGGCGGCCGCGACCTGGCCGCCCTGGCGCACCTGTCGTCGTCGTTCCCGTCCGCAGAGCCGTTCGCGGCAGAACTGCGCGACGCCGGGCAGGTCGCCGCGGCAGTCGCGGGCATCCCCCGCCTCGACGTCCTGATCCACTCGGCCGGCGTACTGCGGATGGGCGCGATCGCGGAGCTGCCCGACGACGCATGGCGCGAGAGCTTCGAGGTCAACGTCTTCGCCGTCGCATCCCTCACCCGCGCCCTGCTGCCGGCACTGCGCGCGGCGGGCGGCCAGGTGATCGCCATCAACAGCGGCTCGGGCTACACCTCCGGGGCCGGATCGGCGGTGTACAGCGGCACCAAGTTCGCGCTGCGGGCCTTCACCGACGCGCTGCGGGAGGAGGAGCGGCCGAACGGCGTGAGGGTCAGCTCCATCCACCCCGGCAGGGTGGCCACGGACATGCAGGAGGAACTGCATGCCTGGGAGGGCAGGGACTACCGGCCCGAGGCCTGGATCCGCCCGGACCAGGTGGCGAAGGGCGTACGGCTCGCCGTCGACGCGACCCGCGAAGCGGCCGTCGAGTCGCTCAGCATCCGACCCTCGGGCATAGCGCTCGGCTAACACTCCGACGGGCAGCCGCTGCCGAACGGCGCGGGACGCCGGTGCTCGACGCCGCCCCTCAACCCCGGTAGACCACGCCCGGCTTGCCGAACTGCGTCTGCACGCCGGGTGAGAACAGGACCGACTCCGGCGGGCCTTCGACCCGGAATCCGGCCGCGCCCAGCAGCCCGTCGTCGAACTCCGTCAGCGTCGCCGGGTGTAGCGGCCAGGGAGGGTGGGCGTTGGGGATGTAGAGGGTCCTCCCGGCAAGGGCGCTGTGCAGCCCGAAACGCGCGGTCAGCTCCAGCGACAGGGTGTCCTCCGCTGTCCGGTCCATATCCGGCCGGACCGCGAAGCGGGATGTGGCCTGCCTGCGGTACCGCACGACGTCGTACCCGTACTCCCGCCGCGCACCCTCCCCGCGCTGGATCGGCGAGCACTTCGACCACACGTACGGGATCCCGGCCGCGCGCGCAGCGAGCACGACGGCGAGGCGCGACGCGTCGAGGGTCACGAAGACGACGCCGCGCGTGCCGTCCGGCCCTCGTGAGTAGAGCCGGACGTTGATCTCCGGAAAGGACCCGAAGTACGGGACGGGCAGGCCCCTGCCCACCCCGGCTCCGACCATGCGGAAACCGATCAGCCCCACCCAGGACGAGCCGTCCACCTCATCGGGCACCACGCCCGGGGGCAGGTAGGGTGCTGCGACTTCGGAGGCGATCCGCCAATGCAGGAACACCGCGTCCGCCCAGCACTGGTCCATGATCACGGGACGCGGCAGCGCGGGTGCGAGGTACCGGGCCGGGTCCTGCCGGTGGCCGGTCGTCACGCGGACCGCGCCCTAGAACGCATAGCGGATCCGGCAGTAGGGCAGTTCGGCCCCGGCCAGGCGGAGGAACTCATCGAGGTAGCCCCGCTTCTCGTAGGCGATGTACCGCACGTTGGTGAAACCATTCTGCGACCGTTTGGTCTCCTGCAGGTCCGGCCGCCACAGAATCTCCTCGGCTTGCGGGTGCCAGCCCATGTTGACCTCGTGCAACTGCTGGTTGTGCGTCAGGAAGATGACCTCCGCCGCGAGCTGCTGCTTCGCGGCCGGCGAGAGCGCTGCATCCAGCTGCCGGAAGAGTTCGCGCCAGTCCTCCTGCCAACCGGGCGTGATGATCACCGGCGAGAAGTTGACGTGCACCTCGTACCCCGCGTCCACGAAGTCGTTGATGGCGGCGATCCGCTCGGCGACGGGAGTAGTACGCACGTCCACCGTGCGCGCGAGCCTCTCGGGCATGAGCGAGAACCGGATGCGCGTGCGTTCCTGCGGGTCCCACGACAGCATGTCCCGGTTCACGTACTTGGTGGCGAAGGAGAGCTTCGCGGTGGGTAGCTCCCGATAGAGGTCGACCAGGTCCCGCACGTTGTCGCTGACGAGCGCGTCCACGGAGCAGTCGCTGTTCTCCCCGATGTCGTAGACCCACGCATGGTCGTCGCACTGGTTGGGCTCGAGCTTGATGCCCTGCCGGGCGACGTGCCGTTCGAGGTAGCCGCTGATCTGGTCGATGTTCGCGAAGACCGTGATGGGGTTGCTGTAGCCCTTGTGGCGTGGGACGTAGCAGTAGGCGCAGGCCATCGCGCAGCCATTGGCCGTCGAGGGTGCGATGAAGTCCGCCGACCTGCCGTTGGGCTTGGCCGTCAGGGACTTCTTGACGCCGACGACGAGCGCCTCGGTCTTGATCCGCGCCCACCGGCGGACGTTCGCCTCATCGCCGCTGAGTTCGGGGATCCGCCAGTGGCTCGCCACTTCCACGACGTCGGCCTCCGGCCATCGCGCCAGGATCTCCTTGCCCCTGGGCAGCTCGGCCGCGGCCGGCTCGACGTAGATACGGCTGATCTGGAGCAGCTTGCTGGGCTGGAGCATGCGACCTTTCGAGTGGCGGCTTTGCCCCCAATCTATCGGCTCCCACCGACATTTTCGGGCCTCCTGAGCGCCCGTCCGCGGCTCGGCTCTCCGCGGGAAATCCCGCCTGCTCGCGAGCAGTAGTACACTAACAGTTAGACTACTAATTTTTCCGCTGCAGAACAGGCCCTCCCATGGACACCAGAACCGACGACGACCTCCTGCTCGAGCGCCAACTATGCTTCGCGCTGTCCGTGGCATCCCGCAGCGTGGTCGGCGCCTACCGGCCGGTCCTCGAGAAACTCAACCTGACCCATCCGCAGTACCTCGTGATGCTCGCCCTGTGGGAGGAGAGCCCGCGTACGGTGCGGAACATCAGCCGGGCGCTGGCCATGGAGTCCGCCACCCTCTCGCCGATGCTCAAGCGGCTGGAGACGCTGGGACTGGTCACCCGCTCCCGCGTTCCGGGCAATGAGCGCGCCCTTGCCGTGGAACTCACCGCAGCGGGCCGTGAGCTTCGCACCGACGCACTCCAGGTCCCGGTGGCCATGATGGAACGCCTCGGGCTGACCCGCGAGCAGGTCGAGACCCTCAACGACGCCATGCACGGCATCATCCGGGCGACGGGAACCGAACTGCCATCCTCGACGCGCGACTAGCGGCCCCCTCGACCCCGACCTTTCGAATGACACCAGGAAAAGGATTACTCATGAGCAAGAAGGTTCCGCTGTCCACGCGTTTCATGTCGGCCACCGGAAAGCTGCGCCTGTTCCTCGGACCCGCCCAGCGGGGCACGACGTCGGGACCGATCGTCTACCGCGACGACGAGGCCCAGCGCCTCCGGCAGGAGGAACTGCAGCAGTGGACGGTGGTGCGCAACCCCGACGGGTCGACCTACCTCAGGCGGAACGGGGAGTAGCGGCCCGCGAGAACCGCGCCGGTCAGGTGATTTTCAGGCCTGCGCAGGGGCGTAGCGACGAGGCTGCATCCGCACGGACGGACCCCCCGGAGGCCGCCGGAGCCTACTGACCGGTAATTTGCGGAATTCTTGCGTCTTGAGCGGCAGAAACACCCGAAATGGGTGGCACACTATCTCTGTCAATGTTTTCTGCCCGTGGGGACTTTCAGGGCGCCCTCTTGACTAAGAAAAGGTCTCACCCATATGAGCACGCAGCGCCCGTCTGTCAGCACGCCCGCCGTCGCTTCCCGGCTGCCGAGGACCACGCTCCTCGTCATGCCCGGCGGACGCGATGCACCGGGCGCCGGAGTACTGGCCGACCACCTGGCCGCGGAGACGGAGGGGTTGCTCGACTCGCTCGAGGGAACCGTCGCCCGCCTCGCCCTGGCGCACCGCTCGTGCATCCCCGACCCCTGCGAGCGCGCCATGGACGACGAGGCTTTCGCGTGGGTACAGCAGTCCCTCGAGGACATCTCGGCGACCCTTCGCGGCCTCACGCTCGGGCGCGCCCTGGATGATGCCGCCCCCGTCGGGGCCTCCCTGCGCACGGTGACCGGCTCGGCCTGAGGCGCCCCCAGGCGACATCGGGAGCCGTAGGGCTCATACCGCCCGGGCGGAGTTCAGCCGCTGTCCGGGCGGAGTTGAGCACATCGCTGCCAGGACCGGTTCCGGCTCGGCGACGACCCGCACGCCCGGACCTGCCCGGCCGCTGGATCTAGATGGACTGTCGGACCCGGATCCCGGCCCTGCCCATGGCGTCGGTGTAGGCCGACTGGATCTCCTTGAGCCACAGCTCCTGATTGGCGGGCGTGCCCTTGAAGGCGCGCTCCCCCGGGGAACGGACCTCGTAGATCTTGAACCCGCGCTTGGCGATGGCGCGGTTCTCGAGCTTCATGAGCCGGCGTGCAGCCTTGTGGGCATCGGCGCCGTGCGCGACGAGTGCCGATGCGCGGGGAACCTGCTGCAGGAATGTCAGGAGGGGCTTCACTCCATCGGTGATCTGCTCCATCGTCAACGCGCGTTCCTTGCCCTCCGGGAGGTACCACGGGTGAGCATTCCACGGCATGAACGCGTCAGGGCGAAGGCCGATCGCCTCGTAGATGCCGGCCATGCGGATGGAACTGGGGTCGTCGTTCTCGAACGAGACGAATCCCGACGGCAGCGATGCTCCCGGATTCGAGAAGAGACTGACGATCTTGCAGCCGTCGACGTCGTGGATGGGATCGATGTACGGCACGCCCGACCCCGGCTTGGACTCGGCCAGCGCGTCGCAGAGCCGGTTCACGTCCTCGATCTGTGGATCGTACCGCTGTTCCCATTGCTGGGCCCGATACGTGGGGTCTGCCATGCGCTGTACCAATTCCGCCTCCTCGCGGACGGCGCCTGAGGTGGCGCGAACGTGTCCGCAGACTTCCAGCCTACGCCAGTCCTCCGTCGGCACCGCTGCAGCGGTACCAGCAGCGGAATCAGGCCGTGCCGACGCGGCGCCCGGAAACCGACGTGGGCACCACCTGCACGAGCTGCCGGCGATCCCCGCCTGCCCACGGTTCATTGACCATATGACCCCATACCGCTGACAGAAGTGCCTCGTCCGTCACGACGGCGGTCGACCCCTGCACCAGGACGGACCAGCCGGACATCCGTTCGGGAACCACGTGATCGACCTGGAAGGCAACGCGGTCGAGCGATGTACGGCCCAGGTCACCGGTGGACGATGTGCGGAAGTAGACGCCGCGGTCGTGGACCACGTAGTTCACGGGGAAGATGAAGACGCGCCCATCCCTGAGGAACCCCATGCGTCCCGTGAGACCGGTACTGAGCAGGGCCCAGCATTCTTCTGGCTCGATAGCCCCATGGGAATGCCCTGCCCCCGGCATATCCCAGAAGTCGTGGTCGATAGTCATTGCGCGGTCCTTTCATCGATGAATCCGGACTCCCCCACCCTAGGGGAGCAACGCCTCGGGCAGGAGTCCGGCTTCCGGGCAGGGTCATGCGGACGTCAGTAGATGCCGGTCCGCGCCTCCGGCGTCACGCGAGGGTGGACACGTAGGGATCCCAGTCCTCGGGCAGCGGCTCGGCGGCGGTCGCCGTGCTCAGCAGCGGGACGAACTCGCCCGTCTCGATGCTTTCGGAGATCGAGACCATCGCATCGAGCACGTGGTACGCCATCTCACCCTGCGCGCGGTGCGGACGGCCCTCCCGGAGGGCGCGGGCCATCTCGAGGACGCCGCTGCCGCGCGTCGACGTCGCCCCGACGGCCGGGATCCCCTCGGGTTCATCCGCTCCAGCGCGGGTGAGCAGCAGGTCGCCCGTGAAGTTGTTCGGGTCAGGGAAAGCGAGCGTCCCCTCGGTTCCGGTGACCTCGACGAAACCCGCGCGCTTGAGCGGCGAATCGAAGCTGAAGATGCTTTGCGACGACCCGCCGCCGGCGAATTGGGCGATCGCGCTGACATGGGTCGGGACGGTGACGTCGAAGACCTCGCCGGCCTTCGGACCCGATCCGATGGTTCGGGTCTCGCGGGATTTCGAGCCGATGCCGGCTACCTTCGTGATGGCGCCGAAGGTCTGGACGAGGGCCGTCAGGTAGTAGGGACCCATGTCGAACAGCGGCCCCGCGCCCTCCTGGAAGAGGAAGGCAGGGTTCGGGTGCCAGGACTCCGGTCCTGGCGACTGCATGAGTGTCAGCGCGGTCAGGGGGACGCCGATGTCTCCCCGCGCCACCATGCGCAGCGCCGTCTGGAGGCCCGCACCGAGGAAGGTGTCGGGAGCGCAGCCGAGCCGGACCCCTGCTGCGTCGGCCGTCTTCAGGAGGCCGATACCGCTCTCCCGGTCCAGCGAGAAGGGCTTCTCGCTCCACACGTGCTTGCCGGCACCCACTGCGGCCGTCGCGACCGCCACGTGCGCGGCGGGAATCGTCAGGTTCACCACGATTTCAACGTCGGGATGATCCAGCGCGTCCTGCACGCTCCCGGATGCCGGGACGCCGAATTCCGCCGCCCGCGCGGCAGCGACCTCCTCGAACATGTCGGCGACGATGTGCACCTTCACGTCCGGGAAGCTCGTGAGGTTGGTCAGGTATTCCTTGCTGATGACCCCGGCGCCGATGACGGCGACGCCGACGGGGCCGGTGCGGCGGGTCTCGGTGGTGCCGATGCTCATTTCTTTCCCTCGTTCAGGTAGGTCAGGCTGTCGGCGACGGCGGTGAACACGTCACCGTCGAAGTCGTCGAGTTCCACGACGGCGGCCTCGAGACCGGGAACGGCGTCGAGCACGTCCCAGACGCGCATCCGGCCGGAGCCGACGGCTACCTGCTCCTTGTTGTTCTTCGTGAGCGGGCCGTCCTTGATGTGGACGAAGCGCACGCGGTCGCCCAGGCGCCGGAGCAGTTCCACGGGGTCCTCGCCCCCCACTGCGGCCCAGTAGGTGTCCACCTCGAGGACCACCTCGGGATCGAGGTGGCCGGCGAGGACCTCGAGCCCGGAGACGCCGTCGATGCGCTCCTCCAGTTCGAACTCGTGGTTGTGGTAGCCGACCGTGATCCCGTACCCGGCACCCTTCTTCGCCGCCGCGTTGAGCGCCTCGGCCGTGGCCTTGATGTCGGCGGCCGACGTCCAGTGGGACCGCTCGACGTGCGGGTCGATCACGGTGCCGATGCCGAGCGTGCGCGCTGCCTCGAAGATCTCGTCCTGGTCTGCGCTCAGGAGCGGTGCGTGGCCGGACGGCGCGGTCAGCCCGTTGGCCGCAAGTGCTTCGGCGAGTTCCTCGGCGGTCGCGACGAAGTTGTAGGGCTCGACGGCGGTGTAACCGAGCCCGGCGACGCGCTTGATGGTGCCGGGAAGATCCTCCCCTATGGCTGTCCGCAGTGTGTAGAGCTGCAGTGAGTACGTCACGGGCTATTCTCCTCGCTGAGAAATCGGGGTTACTGAACCGGTTCAGGTAATGGATCGAACCTAGGCGATAGCCCCGGGCCGGTCAAGGAATCGCGGGGCTATTGTGTAATCCATGGCCAAGGAAACCATCGCCGGTCTCGCGCAGCGCCTGGGCATCTCGAAGGCCTCCGTCTCCTATGCGCTCAACGGCCAGCCGGGAGTGAGCGAGCTGACCCGGCGTCGTGTCCTGGACCTCGCCGATGAACTCGGGTGGTATCCCAGCTCCTCCGCCCGCGCCCTCTCCCGGTCCCGGGCAGGTGCCGTCGGCATGGTGCTGTCCGCGGACCCCCTCCTGATCGGCACGGAACCGTACTACATGGGCCTTCTCACCGGCATCGAGACTGCGCTCGCCGAGGGAGACATGGCCCTGATGCTGCGGATGGTGGGCAGGGATCCGGCGCAGGAGCGGGCCACCTACGAGCGCTGGGCCGGAGAGCGGAAGGTGGACGGCGTCATTCTGTTCGACCACCGCCACGCCGACCCCCGACCCGCACTGCTCGAGCGGCTGAGGCTTCCCTTCGTGCTGCATGGTGCCCCGGCCCCGGAAGGTGTCGCTCCGCGCTCGGGCACCACGACGGACCACGCCCTGGACGCAGCCACCATCGTCGACCATCTCCACCAGGCCGGTCATCGGCGGATCGCCCACGTCTCCGGCCCCCGCAGCTTCCTGCACGAGGAAGCGCGGATCAGGGGCGTGCAGGACCGCGCCGGCCGGCACGGCATCTCGGTGGTCCAGTACGAGGCGGACTATTCGCTCGATTCCGGCCGCGATGCGGCCCTGGCGCTCCTCCGCGGCGGGGAGGGGATCAGCGCACTCGTCTTCGGGAACGACCTCATGTCGATGGGTGGCCTGCTCGCGATGCGCGCTGTCGGCCTGCGCTGCCCGGAGGACGTCGCCCTGGTCAGTTGGGACGACTCCCTGCACTGCGAGCTGGCCTCGCCCTCCGTCACGGCGCTGGCCCGCAATCCGGGCATGCAGGGGCGGGTGGCCGCGGAACTGTTACTGGGACTGCTGGACACGGGCGAAGTGCAGACGGCCCGGATGCCTGCCGGCGACCTCGTCGCCCGATCCAGCACCGGCGCCCTACCATAGGGCACCATGGACTCTCCCGACGCCCGCCCCCTGCCCGCCGAACGCGATGCCTCGGCCCGCGGGCTCGACGTCGTCCTGGTACCCAGGAAGGACGACGGCACGTTCGACGACGCGGCGGCGGCCCAGGGCCTCTCCGGCGCCGATGGCGTCAAGACGATGGTGGCCAAGGTCAGCGGCGGGACCACGGTCTTCGTACTCATCCCGGGGACGCGGCGACTGGACTGGGCGAAGCTGAGGTCGCTGCTGGCGGTGAACAAGGCGTCCCTCGTGAAACCGGAGGCGGCACTCGACATCACGGGATACGAATCCGGGACCATCACGCCGCTGGGCAGCAGCAGTGTCCTTCCGGTCTACGCCGACGAGCGGATCCCGGGACGCCGTATCGGGATGGGCTCGGGCTCCCGGGACTATCTGCTGTTCACGGATGCGGATCCGCTGCTGGCGTCGCTCGGTGCGACCGTCGGTGACATCACGTCGGAGCTCCCCGCGGATTGACCCGCCCGCAGTGCCCGATGAACCGCTTTGCCGCGACGAGGACTACAGGGCGACGAGGGCGTCGATGATGTCGCAGGTCTCCGTGCGCGTCGTGTAGTCGACGCGTGCGTCGATGAGGCGGATGGTGCCCGTCGCGTCGACCACGACCACCGTGGGGAACGGGATGGCCGCAGTCCGGTCCATGTTGGAACCCGCGACGTCGATGCCCAGGGCTGCCCGCGCGCGCATCGCCTCGGCGTTCGGCACCGTCACGATCCCGAGACGCGAGGCCAGGGCATTTCCCTTGTCCGCGTACAGTGCGAAATGCAGCCCCGCGTTGCGGGCGGCCCGGACCGCGGTGTCCGGCGCCTGCGGGCTGATCGCGATCAGCCGGGTCCCGAACGTCTCGACGACGGGACGGAGCTCCCGCTGGTACGTCTTCAGCGCGATGCTGCAGTACGGGCACCACGAACCGCGGTAGAACACGATGATGGCCGCCGCGGCGTCGAGGATCTCGCTCAGCCGGGCCCGCCGTCCTTCCGCGTCGTACAGGAAGGAGTCGGGGAGTCTCTCGCCCACCCGGGTGATCCCCTGCGGGAGCCCGGCGCGGCGCAGATCCTCCTGCTCGCGGGCGAAGACGGCGGCGAGCGCCGGTCCGACCTCCGCCTCGAAGGATGACCTGAACTCGTCCACCTGCAGAGCGATGGTGTTCGTGAATGCCGGCCTTTGCATCATCTGTTCCCCTCAGCAGACAAGCCACGGGAGCCTCGATACCGCGGCAGGACCAATTGTGGTCCACCACACACGGAATTCCCAGCAAGGCAGCCCTTCCATCAGCCCGTCCTGTCACCCGATGCCGGTTCGACGGGCCGAGTCCGTGCGTGCCGTCGGCCCACGCAGCGCGGGGCGGCCTGCGGAAGACCTGCACGAATCCTTCGGCATACTTCAGGGGCGAAAACCGTCGCGGGGCAGGTTCCTCGGGACAATGGAAGAGGCTCCCGCCGCTGCGGGAGACGCGCCGCTCGGGCAGCCGCCCAGCGACAAAGGCAAACCCGGCGCGAGCCGGAGACGCAAAGCCACGGGACCCCTGCGGTCAGCCGGGCTACCGAACTCCTAGGTGCCGATCATGCTTCCAGCTTCCTGCGTATCCGCCGGCTCCGCCCGCGGAAGCGCCTACCGCCTCATCCTCCTCGTCGCAGCGATGGCGGTCCTCACGTTCGGACTGACACCCCCTGCCGCACAGGCCGCAGCGACGATCACCCTGAGCAGCACGTCCGGGGAGGCCGGCTCCCTCGTCACCGTGACGGGCGCCGGGTTCCCGAAGCGCACCAAGGGCACCGTCGTCGCGGGCGCCGCCAAGGTCGCCGTGACGACGACCTCCACAGGCACGTTCCAGGCGTCGATCGCAATGCCCACCGCGCCCGGCACCGTGACCGTCACGGCTACGGCCGGCAGCGCCATCGCCAGTGCCCTGTTCACGGTCGTCGAACCTGCTCCCGTGCCCTCCGGCACCAGGAGCATCCGGTTCGGCGTGGGCACCAACGGCGGAGCCGCCGCCGGCGGTGAGCTGGACGAGGTGGCAGCCCTCGCCGGCGAGGCTCCCTCGATCGTGCTGTCCTACAAGGACTTCAGCCAGGTGGCGCCTCTCGCCGAGCTCGACGCCGTGCGGGCCCGGGGCGCCGAGACGCTCCTGACTTGGGAACCCTGGACGTGGGGCGGCGGCACGGAGCAGCCCGCCTACTCCCTCGACCGCATCGCGGCGGGAGACTTCGACGCCTACCTCCGTGAGTGGGGCACAGCGCTCGGCCAGTGGGGCCAACCCGTCTACCTCCGGTTCGCGCACGAGATGAACGGGAACTGGTACCCGTGGGCCGAGGGTGTCAACGGCAATGGTGCGGGCGACTACGTCGCCGCCTACCGGCACGTGCACGACGTCGTCGCGTCGACGGGCGCGACCAACATCAGCTGGGTCTGGAACCCGAACGTGCCCTACTGGGGCTCGACGCCCGTGAATCAGCTCTACCCGGGCGGGGACTACGTCGACGTCGTGGCGCTGGACGGCTACAACTGGGGCACCTCGCAGTCGTGGAGCGCGTGGCAGGAACCCGAGGTGCTCTTCGGGGAGGGCCTCACGCAGCTTCGCCAGCTCGCTCCCGGCAAACCGATCATGATCGCGGAGACGGCGTCCTCCGAGGTCGGCGGATCGAAGCCCCAGTGGATCACCAACCTGTTCCGCTATGTCTCCGCGCAGCAGGACGTCGTTGCCCTCGTCTGGTTCCACGTCAACAAGGAAGCGGACTGGCGGATCAACAGCACCTCCGCCTCGGCCGACGCGTTCAAGGCGGGCCTCGCAGCACGCCGCTGACGGGAACGGAGCACGGCGTCAGCCGGAGGAGCGCGAGGGCTGGCAGCTCGGACACCACCAGGTACGGCGGCGGCCCGGGTCGCCGGGTACCTCGGCCCGGACGCGCACGGCCGTCCCGCACCGCAGGCACGGCTTGCCGGCCCGGCCGACGACCCAGTGCTGTTCGCCCCTGCGGAGGGTGCCCGTGGTAACCTGGTGCGCTCCGGGCTGCGTGGCGGAGAAGAGCAGGCACCGTGCCCCGAGTGCCACCAGGGCAGGGACGTCGACGTCGGCCATCACCGTATCCGGGTGGAGTCCCCGCAGGAAGCAGAGCTCGTTGACCCACAGGTTGCCGAAACCGGCGACGTTGCGCTGGTCGAGGAGTGCGGCGGCGATGCGCACGTCGGGGTCGCGACCGAGCCTGCGGACCGCTTCCTCCGCGGACCAGTCGGAGCGCAGCGGGTCCGGCCCGAGGTACCCCACGACGTCCCCCTCCGCGCGGGTGGGCAGCAGGTCGACGACGGGCAGGTCCAGGCCGTACGCCGTCGGCCCGTCCTCCACCTCGAGGATCACGCGGGCGTCGGGCAGGAGCCTTCGGGGCAGCGTCCTGCCTGCGGCCGTCACCGTCCACGACCCCTGCATCAGCAGGTGCGTGTGGAGGGTGAGGCCGCCGTCGAACCGCGTCAGCAGGTGCTTTCCATGGGTCACATGCTCCGTCACGCGCATGCCGTCCAGCGCGGTCGTGGCATGGGCGGGAACCCGGAGATCCCCGCGCTTCAGGGTGCGGCCGTCGAGGACCTTCCTCAGCCTCGCCGCGAGCCGGAAGACGCTGTCCCCCTCGGGCATGACCCCTCCCTGCTCCGTGAATGATCCCGGCGAAAGGGTAGCCTCCGCCTCCGACATGAGCCACCGACGCCGGGGCGAGCCGTCGCCGGGCTTGTCAACCGCTGCGTGGGACCGGTTACCCGTTGTGGCAGGGTTCCGGTGTTCCTAGCGTTGGCGGCATGACAAAGCCCATCACTCCCCGGCAGCACGGACTCATCGACTACGGCTTCTCCGCGTCGATGCTCACCCTTCCGTCCCTCTTCGGCATGAGCCGCAAGGCACGGCTTTTCTTCGCGATGTTCGGTGCCACCCAGGGCACCGTCAACGCGATCACCGACCAGCCCTTCGCCATCGCGCCGCTGATCAGTTTCCGGACCCACCGCACGGTGGACCTGGGCAGCACGCCCCTGTACGCCCTGGCCCCGCTGCTCACCGGGGTGGCCCGGGAGGGCAAGGCACGCGTCTTCTGGCTGCTCATGGGCGGCGTCCTCGTGGCGGTGTACAACCTCACGGACTGGCAGGCGACCAAAGCCGCGAAGAAGCGCGGCGGCCGCTTCCGTTTACGCTAGGCGCCCGATACTATTGCCGTTTGCCGGGCCCCGCCCGGCGAACGTGGTCTAGAAGCGGGCCCGATCCACGTGTCCCCGTCACACCTCCGAACAGGCCCCCATGAGCACCAGACTGACGCCGTCCGAAGACTTCCCTCAAGACCTCACCGCACTCGGATTGTCCGAGGTGGAGGTCCTCAACAGCAAGATCCATCGTGAACTGGATTACGAGTACACGCACGACGGCGAGCTGTCCATGGAGACGGAGGTCCGGCACGAGGAACTGACCGAGGAACTCGAACGGCGCGACCAGCAGCCCGAATCGGAGCCGGTCCAGCCCGACGTCGCGGCGCGCCGTTTGTCCTGAGCGCCCTGCGCTTCCCGCAGCAGTGCGGCACCGGTAGGGCTGAGTCCGGCCTCTCCGACGGCCAGGAGCCGACAGGGCAGGGCCCGGTCGGCCCTCTTTCCGGCAGCCCGGGCGCCGCGCACCGAAAATGCCCCTCGCCCCCCTTGGTGCAGTGGTCTAGATTCGGAAGCACGGCAATCCACCGAAGGGAGAACAGCATGAAGAACAGACTGGTTTTCGGGGCGGGCATGGGTGTTGGCTACGTCCTCGGCACGCGGGCAGGCCGGGGCGCGTACGAGCAGCTGCGGACGAGGGCCCAGAAGGTGTGGAACAGCCCCACGGTGCAGGACAGGGTCAGCTCCACCACCGACACGCTCAAGAGCAAGGCACCGGCGCTGCAGGACTCCCTGAAGGGCAAGCTGAAGAAGGGCGGTTCGCAGTCGGACGACGGCGCCAAGGCACCCCAGAACCCGGGCAAGGACGTGGGCGCGAGCGGTGACCTCCCCCTGGACGTTCCGCCGGTCGTCACCGCCATGGACACGGGAAGTGCCGGCCTCGGCCCGAGCGGCGGGGATCCCCTCCTCACCGAGGACACCCCCTTCCAGGCACAGGACGGGCAGACGCGCCCCGACCTCGACCGGTAGTGAACTTCTCCAGGTAGTCGCAGTCGCGCGAAGGCCCCGGTCCAGCCGGGGCCTTCGTCGTGTCCGGGCCCCTGCGCGAGCGGCAGGTTTCAGGCGCGCTCGCTGACCGCTTCCTCGGCCTCCCTGCAGGCCTCGCAGTCCTCCTCGACCAGCATGGCGTTGATGGCGACCGCCATCCGGTAGGCGTCCCCCGCGGCCGGCACCAGCTGGGCGGCCGGATCCGTGGCGTTGCCGACGGCCCAGACCCGCTCGATGGAGGTGCGCCCGATATCGTCGGTCGACACGCAGCCGTCGTCGCGCATCTTGCAGCCGAGGTCGGCCAGCAGGGGCAGGCCCGCGTCGGCGCCGGGCTCGCAGAAGATCGCGGAGCAGGGAACCAGCGAGCCGTCCTCGAGGCGGACGCCCTGGAGGGAACGCGGCCCGCCGTCATCCGGTCCCAGGGCGAGGTGCCGGACCCGCCCCTCCGCGATCCGGACACCACGATTGCGCAGGCGTCGCTCGTCGTCCTCCGACAAAGTGCCGAGGACATGCGGGAAGAAGGTCACGTCGTCGGACCACTGGCGGACGAGGAGCGCCTGATGGATGGATGTCGGGGCCGAGCCGAGGACGCCGAGAGCCTGGTCGCGGACCTCCCAGCCGTGGCAGTAGGGGCACTGCAGGAGGCCGCGCCCCCACGCCTCCCGGGCGCCCGGGAGGTCGGGGAGGACGTCGCGGAGGCCTGTCGCAAGCACCAGCTGGCGTCCCTGCACGGCCGCCCCGTCCGCCGTACTGACGGACCAGCCGCCCGGCGCCTGTCCGGCGCGCTCCACAGAGCCGTCGAGGAACCGCACCCCGTACGGCTCCAGGTCCTGCCGCGCGAGCGAGACGAGGCTCCCGGGCGGGGTCCCGTCCCTGGTGATGAACCCGTAGGCCGCATCGGCCGGAGCATTCCGGGGCGTTCCCGCATCGATCACGACGACGCGGCGCCGGGCCCTCCCGAGGACGAGCGCGGCGCTCAGCCCCGACAGCCCGCCACCGATGATGACGACGTCGTACCTCTGGTCTTCCTGGCTGTCCATTCCTCCATCGGACCATGAAGGGACCGTACCGTGCGCCCCCAAATTCTTGTTGCGGTCAGGCGATGGGCCCGGTCGCCCCCTCCGTGGCGGGAACGCCCAGGGCTGCGATGAGCGATGCGAAGCGCTGGTTCCCGGCGAGATCCTCGACGAGGACGGCCTTCCCCTCGGCGTCGGCGAGGGGTATCCGCCAGTTCGGGTACTCGTCGTTCGTGCCCGGCTGGTTCTGCGTGCGGCGCTCCCCGACGGCATCGGCGAGCGCGACGCCCAGCAGCACCGACGGGGTCTGCGCGATAAGGGCGTGCAGCGCCTCGACGGTCTCCTGGACGCCCGGGGCCTCGCCCTCGAGCAGGCCGCGCTGCCGCAGGAGTGCGAGGAACTTCTCCTGGGTGGCGCGGTCCTCGGCCTGCTCCTCCTCCACGGGCCGGCTGAGCAGGCCGAGCTTCTCGCGCAGCAGCACGTGCTCGCCCGCCAGGTAGCCCGCGCTCGGCGGGAGGTCGTGCACCGTGACGGTGGTCAGGCATCCCTTGCGGTAGGCCTCGGGAGGCAGGGGCCCGTCCTCGTCCTGTTCGAACCAGAGGATCGAGGTGCCGAAGATGCCGCGCTCCGCCAGGTACTCCTGCACCCCCGGTTCGAACACGCCGAGGTCCTCGCCGACGACGATCGCCCCGGCACGCTCCGCCTCGAGGGCGAGGATGCCGATCAGCGCCTTGTGGTCGTAGTAGACGTAGGCCCCTCCCCCGGGCTGGGCACCCTGGGGGATCCACCACAGGCGGAACAGGCCGAGGATGTGGTCCACGCGGATGCCGCCCGCATGGCGGAGGATGTTCCGGAGCATGTCACGGAAGGCTGCGTACCCGGACTCGGCGAGCCGCTCCGGATGCCACGGCGGCTGGCTCCAGTCCTGGCCGTGCTGGTTGAACATGTCCGGCGGGGCGCCGACGCTGATGCCGGAGGCGAGCACGTCTTGCAGCGCCCACGCGTCCGCCCCACTGGGATGCACTCCGACCGCGAGGTCATGCACCACGCCGATGGACATCCCGGCCCCGGTCGCTTCGAGCTGGGCCTCCTGCAGCTGCTCGTCGACGAGCCACTGCAGCCACTCGTGGAACTCGATCCGCGCGGCATGGCGATCCGCGAACTCGAGGGCGCCCGGCGAACCGGGGCGTCCGACGTCGTTCCATTCCGGCGCCCCCGGCGCGAGCGTCTCGGCGAGCGCCGACCACAGCGCGAAGTCGGCGAGCCCCTGACCTTGGTGGGCGCGGTAGGCGTCGAAGTCGTGCTGGCGCTGTTCGGGCCGCTCGACGGCGAACACGAGCTCGAGGGCTTCGAGCTTGGCGGCGTAGGACGAGTCCCGGTCGAGGAGATCGGTGGCGGTGTTGGCTCCGGCGAATCGGGCGGCGAGTTCAGCGATCCTGGCGCGGCCGGCGTCGTCGAGCCGCGCGTACTCCGGAATGTCCTCGACCCTGAGGTACAGGGGGTGGAAGTAGCGCCGCGTGGTCGGCAGGTACGGGGACGGCTCCACGGGTGGTACGGGCTCGGCGGCGTGCAGCGGGTTCACCAGCACGAATCCACCTCCCTGTGCCGCGGCGGCCTGCGCCAGCCCGCCCAGGTCCGCGAGGTCGCCGATGCCCCAGGACGCCGACGACCGGACCGAGTAGAGCTGGGCCATGAGCCCCCAGGTGCGGTGGTCCATCAGGGCCGCCGTCGTGCTCAGCCGGTCGGGCGTGACCACGAACGTGCACGACGACTGCTGCCCGTCGACAACTGCGTGCAGCGTGTGCCAGCCGAGGGGCAGGGCGTGGGGCAGCGTGCCCTGCCGCCGCTCGAGGTCCTGCCCGTCGACGGTCCGGGTCTCCGTGGCCCCGGCGACCGTCCCGGTGTAGTGGACGCCGTCCTCGTCGACTGCCCAGAACTCGACCTCCGCTCCGGCGGGCACGTGGAGCACCACCGGGTCGACGTCGCGCTGACGCACCACGACGACGGCGGGCAGCACGGAGCGCCACGGTCCGGCCTCCACGTCCTCCAAGGCCCGGGCGATGGCGGCGTCGGATCCGGCGTCGACGCCGAGGGCCGCGAGGACCGTGATGAGTGTCTCCGGAGCGACCCGTGCCGGCTCGCCGTCCCACCCCTTGAAGGTGGTCCCTACCCGGTGCGCCTCAGCGAGTTGCTCGAGCGGCGAGGGGATCGTCGGGACTGCTTCTTCGTGCTGTGTCGTGTCGGCCATGCCTCCAATCTAGGCGTGGATCAGCAGGCTGCGCATCCGGACGGGCCCCGCTCCCGCGATTTGACGGGGTGCTCAGGCCGCCCGGCACGCGCCGGGACCCTTCGACATAGCAGTCGCTGGACGGGCGGACAAGCTGCCGCGGAGCGCACCTCCGTGCTGGCAGGGGCCCGTCCTGCGGTGACAGGGTGAAGCATGGCCTACTTCCTCGAGTATCTTGTCCCTGCGGAAAGCGGCGGGGCGGAACTGCCAGTCGACGACGCCAACGAGGGCTCCACCGTCCCCGTCAGCGAGACCGCCGAGCGGGTGATCCACGTCGACGCCCTGCCTGCGCGCAGCCGCATCGCCGCCGACAGCCTGGAGGCCGCGCGGATCGAAGCAGAGCAGCTCCTCCAGCACAGCAAGGCCGACGCCGGCGAGCTCTTCGAGGACTCCGGGGATTCCCTGGAGTCGGGAGCGGGCCGGAGGGTGGGGCGGTTCCGCGAGGATTCCGGCTGGAGCGAGGACTGACCGGCTACCAGGTGTCCTTCGTGTAGGCGGTGTTGAGCCGGGCGATCAGCGCACCGAGGTTCTCCACATCCTCGGGCTTCCAGGTCCGCATCAGCGCGGTGAAGGCGATGCGCCGCCCGCTCTGCGCGGCGGCGAGTTGCTGCTCACCGAGCGCAGTGAGCAGGACGCGCTGGGAGCGGGCGTCGTACGGGTCGAGCTGGCGGCTGACCAGGCCCAGCCGTTCGAGCCCCGCAAGCTGCCTGCTCACCGAGGGCTTTCCCACCCCGATGCTCGCGGCGATGTCCGTTGCCCGCAGGGACCCTTCCCGCTGCAGGAGCGTCAGGATCCCGTAGGCGGCCGGCTCCATGTCGGGATGCACGTTCTTCGCGAGCGCGTGGGACGTGGTCCGCTCGCGGCGCCAGAGCACGCTCGTCTGCTCCTCCAGCACCTCGATCGCTCGATCGAATGCCCCGCCGTCGGGCCCCTTCGCTGCTTCCATGGAGGAAGCGTATAGAGGCCGGAGGCAGGCAGGGGCATATTCGCCGGAAAAGTTGAAAGATTTCAGCCGGTCGGGCGCCGCACATGGGTCCCGGTGCACGCTCCGCGTGCAGCGCTGCGGCGGCGGCGGTTCCGGGAGTAGGGGCTCAGCGCCGGTGGCCGCCGACGGGAGCCGTGCTCGAGCGGACCACCAACCGGGGGCGGAGAGATTCGCCCTCCATCGCTACTCCCCCGGACCTGTCGATCAGCACCTCGATGCAGGATCGTCCCAGGTCCTGGAATTCCTGGCGCACGGTGGTCAGCGACGGCTCGTAGAATTCCGCCTCCGGCACATCGTCGAAGCCGATGACGCTGACGTCCCGGGGTATGCGGCAGCCGCGCTCGCGCAGGGCTTTTACCAGCCCGAGCGCCATCTGGTCGTTGCCCGCGAAGATGGCGGTGGGTCCGCCGTCGAGATCGACGGCGAGACCGGCCTCGTATCCCGACCGCGCGCTCCAGTCCCCCTGGTACACGGGCCCTTCACCCAGGTGGTGCTTCCCGAGGGCGGAACGCCACCCATCCAGCCGCCGCTGGGCGTCCACCCAGTCCAGAGGACCGGCGAGATGGGCGATTCTGGTGTGCCCGAGCTCCACCAGATGCTCGACAGCAGCGATGGCCCCGGCCTCCTGGTCGAGTGCGACGTCCCGTCCGAGACCGTGGCCGCCACCTACCGTCACCATCGGGGTGCTGCCCTGCACCTCCCCGAGCACTTCGAGGGCCGAGACGTGCGGGGTGATCGCGATGACCCCCTCCACTCCGTGGTTGAGGAGATCGGTGAGTGCTTCATTGACCGCCGCCTCGGAGTAGTCCTTGAGGGTCACCACGGTCAGGAAGTACCCCGCGCCGCGCGCGGCATCCTGAATACCCATGAGCACGCTCGACGGTCCGTACTGCGCCAGCTCGCCGGCAAGGATCCCGATGGAATGGGTGCGTCCGGTAGCGAGCCAGCGCGCGGCGGCGTTCGGACGGTAGTCGAGCTCCGAGATGGCCGCGCGGACTTTCCTGCGCGTGGCTTCGCTGACGTTGGGGTGCCGGTTGACGACCCGGGAGACGGTCTGATGGGAGACGCCTGCCAGGGTCGCAACGTCCGTGAGGCTCGGGCCCCGCGGTGTTGTCACTTCGGTCATCCGGACTCACCTCACTCCCCATGGAGTCCCAGTATGCACGGAAACCGGCAGGCGATACCGCCTCCGGTGAGGTGGTCGGCGCCCGCCGGGATCTGTTGCCGGAATGTGTCCAAGATCACTTGACCGCCCAATTGTTAGCGTTCACAATGACACGCAGGGCACGAGGCCCGGCGCAGCAATGACGGTGCACTTGCTCCTTGCTGTGGTTCCGAAATCCAGGAGGCAGCAGTGTTCAAGAAATCTTTCGTGGCGGTCGTCGCCGCAACTCTGGCCCTCACGGCGTGTGGCGGAGGGTCCGACGCCGGGGGCGGTGGTGGTTCCGATGACGGGATCACCATGGGCTTCGCGCAGGTCGGCGCGGAAAGCGGCTGGCGCACGGCCAACACCAAGTCGGTCCAGGACTCGGCGAAGGAAGCGGGCGTCGACCTCAAGTTCTCGGACGCCCAGCAGAAGCAGGAGAACCAGATCAAGGCGATCCGGTCCTACATCCAGCAGCAGGTGGATGTCATCGCCTTCTCACCGGTGGTCGAGTCGGGCTGGGACACCGTGCTGAAGGAAGCCAAGGACGCCGACATCCCCGTCATCCTGACGGACCGTTCCGTCGACTCGGCCGACACCTCGCTGTACAAGACCTTCCTCGGGTCGGATTTCGTGGAGGAGGGCAAGAAGGCCGGCGACTGGCTCGTGCAGGACTCCGCCTCGACCGACGGGCCGATCAACATCGTGGAACTGCAGGGAACCACGGGAGCCGCTCCGGCGATCGACCGCAAGGAAGGCTTCGAAGCGGCCATCGCCGCGGATCCTGACCTGAAGATCGTCCAGTCCCAGACCGGCGACTTCACGCGCAGCGGCGGCAAGCAGGTCATGGAGGCGTTCCTCAAGAACACTCCCGACATCGACGTCGTCTACGCCCACAACGACGACATGGGCCTCGGCGCCATCGAGGCCATCGAGGCGGCCGGCAAGGTCCCCGGCAAGGACATCAAGATCATCACCGTCGACGCCGTCAAGGACGGCATGACGGCACTCTCCGAGGGCAAGATCAACTACATCGTCGAGTGCAACCCGCTCCTGGGTGATCAGCTCATGGACCTGGCGGAGAAGGTCGTCGCCGGTGAGGAGGTTCCGGCCCGCGTCGTCACCGAGGAGTCGGCCTTCACCCCCGAGCAGGCCAAGGAAGTCCTCGCCAGCCGCGAATACTAGGCCGGTAGGTCGCCATCCCGTGGGATGCGGTGGGCACGCCCACCGCATCCCGACAGAGAAATGACAGCACATGAACGAGATCGTCCCCGTGGTGGACATGAGCGGCATCTCCATCGAGTTCCCGGGCGTGAAAGCGCTGGACGCCGTGGATCTCCGCCTGTTCCAGGGTGAAGTCCATGCCCTGATGGGCGAGAACGGCGCCGGCAAATCGACCCTCATCAAGGCGCTGACCGGTGTCTACCCGATCGACAGCGGGACGATCACCGTGCTGGGCGCCACACACCGCTTCTCGAGCCCGGCGGAGGCGCAGGCCGCACGCATCAGCACTGTGTACCAGGAAGTGAACCTCTGCCCCAACCTGTCCGTCGAGGAGAACATCCTCCTGGGACGTGAACCCCGGCGGCGCGGCGGCATCCACTGGAAGGAGGTGCGGAGGAAGGCGAGGGAGGTCCTCGACCAGCTGCAGCTCGGGCACATCGACCCCGGATCCGTCCTCTCCACGCACTCCATCGCCATCCAGCAGCTCATCGCGATCGCCCGTTCGGTCCAGGTCGATGCCAAGGTACTCATCCTCGACGAGCCGACGTCGAGCCTCGACGCCGATGAGGTCCAGCAGCTCTTCACCGTCATCCGGACGCTTCGGGACCGGGGCGTGGCCATCCTGTTCGTCTCGCACTTTCTAGAGCAGGTGTACGAGATCTCGGACCGCATGACCGTCCTGCGGAACGGCAGGCTCGTGGGCGAGTACAGGACGCGGGAACTGCCGCGGATGGGACTCATCTCGAAGATGATCGGCAAGGAGATGGATGCCCTTGCGGAACTGGAACGCGCCGAAAGCCGCCGGCAGCCGGGCCGGCAGGACGAGGCACCGGTGCTGCAGGCACAGGACCTGGGGCGGAAGGGATCGGTCCGGGATGTGACGATCGCCCTCCACGCAGGAGAGATCCTGGGTCTCGCCGGGCTCCTCGGCTCCGGGCGCACGGAGACGGCTCGACTGCTATTCGGCGCGGACCGGGCGGACCAGGGACACCTGAGCATCGACGGCACGGCACAGACGTTCCGCAGCCCCCGCACTGCGATCAACAGAGGGATCGCCTTCTCCTCGGAGAACCGGAAGGAGGAGGGACTGATCGGTGATCTGTCCGTCCGGGACAACCTCGTTCTGGCGATGCAGGCGAGCAAGGGCTGGCTGAGACGGGTCCCCCGCTCCACCCAGGACCAGCTGGCCGAGAAATTCATCCGGACCCTGGACATCCGTCCCGCCAACAAGGATGCGCTGATCCGGAACCTCAGCGGCGGCAACCAGCAGAAGGTGCTCCTTGCACGCTGGCTGATCACCAACCCCCGGCTGCTCATCCTCGACGAGCCCACCCGGGGCATCGACATCGGTGCGAAGACCCAGATCCAGAAGCTCATCAGCAGCCTCGCGGCCGACGGGATGTCGATCATCTTCATCTCGGCCGAGCTCGAGGAAGTGCTGCGCCTGAGTGATCACATCGCCATCCTCAAGGACCGGCAGATGGTCGGCCATATACCGAACGACGGAGTCACCATGGAAGACGTCATGACGATCATCGCGGGAACGCCCGCATGAATGCCCTGCTGAAGCATCGCCTCACCTGGCCGGTACTCGCACTGGTCCTCCTGCTCCTACTCAACCAGCTGTTCCGTTCGGATTTCCTGTCCGTGCGCGTCCAGGACGGCCATCTGTACGGCAGCCTGATCGATATCCTCCGGAACGGGGCCCCGACCATCCTCATCGCCCTCGGCATGACCCTCGTCATCGCCTCCCGCGGTATCGATCTCTCCGTCGGAGCGGTGGCCGCCATCGCCGGAGCCGTCTCCTGCACCTATATCTACAATTCTCCCGACCCCTCGTCCCTCCGGACTGCGGCTGGAGGGGTGGCCATCGCCGTCGTCGCGGGCCTGGTGCTCGGGCTGTGGAACGGATTCCTCGTCTCGGTGATCGGCATCCAGCCCATCATCGCCACCCTCGTCCTCATGACCGCCGGCCGTGGCCTGGCGCAACTGGTGACGGACGGCCAGATCATCTCCGTCTCGAACGACTCCTACCAGGCGATCGGGGCAGGCTTCTTCCTCGGCCTTCCCATCTCGATCCTCATCGCGGCAGCCGCCTTCGGCGTCGCCGGGCTGCTGACCCGCCGCACAGCGCTCGGAACCCTCATCGAAGCGGTCGGCATCAATCCGGTCGCCAGCCGCCTCGCCGGACTCAGCGCACGCAGCATCATCTGGACCGTCTACGTCTTCAGCGGCCTGTGCGCGGCCATCGCGGGCCTCATGATCAGCTCGAACGTGACCGCGGCGGATGCGAACAACGCGGGCCTCTACATCGAGATGGACGCGATCCTCGCCGTCGTGATCGGTGGCACCTCGCTGGCCGGCGGGCGGTACAGCCTGGTGGGGACCCTTGTGGGGGCCCTGATCATCCAGACCCTCACGACCACCGTCTACACGCTGGGGATCCCGCCCGAAGTCACCCTCGTCTTCAAGGCCCTGGTCGTCATCATCGTCTGCCTCCTGCAGTCCAGCAAGGCACGCGACCTCCTTCGACAACGCAGGCGTCCCGTGGCCAAGCAGTCCGACGTGAAGGTGGCCGTCTGATGTCCGTCCTCACCCGCACCCCCACTCCCCTCGGCCGCACCCGCATCAGCCGTCTCCAGGGCAAGGCCCGCTACGCGCCCACCCTGGCGACCGTCGGGCTGTTCCTTGCGATGTTCGCCATCGGGGCCGGCATGTACCCGGGCTTCCTGTCCGGGCAGGTCTTCCTCAACCTCCTCATCGACAACACCTTCCTCATCGTGCTCGCGGTCGGCATGACCTTCGTCATCCTCACCGGCGGGATCGACCTCTCGGTCGGGTCCGTCGTCGCCCTCTCGATGATGATCGCGGCGGCGCTCCTGCAGGCCGGGTGGAACCCCTTCGTCGTGATCGCCCTCGTGCTGCTGACCGGCGCGACCTTCGGCCTGCTCATGGGCCTGGTCATCCAGGTCTTCGAGATCCAGCCGTTCATCGTCACCCTCGCCGGGCTCTTCCTCGCGCGCGGCCTCTGCTATGTGATCAGCGTGGATTCCATCACCGTGACCGACCCGTTCTTCACCGCCATGGCGCAGGCACGCATCCCGCTGGCCGAGAAGCTGTTCGTCTCTCCCGGAGTCGTGATCGCGCTGGTCGTCGTCGCTGTCGCCTTCTACGTCCTGCACCAGACCCGGTTCGGCCGGACCGTGTACGCCATCGGCGGTGGGGAGTCCTCCGCACTCCTCATGGGACTTGCCGTCCCACGGACGAAGGTGCTCGTGTACGGGATCAGCGGCCTGTGCTCGGCGATCGGCGGGATCCTCTTCTCCTTCTACAGCCTCTCCGGGTACAGCCTCGCGGCGACCGGCATGGAACTGGATGCGATCGCTGCCGTGGTGGTGGGCGGCACGCTGCTCACCGGAGGGTACGGCTACGTCCTCGGATCCCTCGCGGGAGTACTCATCCTCGGCATCGTCCAGACGTTCATCTCCTACGAAGGGACCCTGAGCTCCTGGTGGACGCGCATCGTGATCGGCGCCCTCCTGCTCGCCTTCATCCTGCTGCAGAAGCTCTTCTCCCGGAAGGTGAAACTCGCCTAGCGCATCTCCGGGACCTGTGCGCCCGCCTTACCAGGAGGTGCGGACGAAGTCCCGGTGCATCTCCGTCTGGGTCAGCGCCGAGAGCAGCTGGAAGTCCCGGAGCCCCTCCCAGCCGGCGGTCCAGGTCAGCTGCGCGGCGATGTCCCAGATGCTCGGCCCGCCCGATCGCGGATCCGCCTCCGCGAGCACCGCAGCGACTTCGCGGGCACGCTTCAGGTGGTGCTCGGCGCACTCCTCCGCCCGCCCGGCCAGCCCCCTGAACCGGTAGCCGTGCCCCGGCAGGGCCTCGTGGGCCGGGAAGCGGCGCACGCGGTCGATCGACGCGAGGTAGTCGGCAAGCGGGTTCGACGCCGTCGCGCCGCCGAGTCCGAGACCGGCGAACACCGTCGGCAGCACATGGTCGCCGGTGAAGAGCAGGCCGCGGTCGTCGTCACGGAGGCAGATGTGCCCGGCCGTGTGGCCGGGTGTCGCCATGACCTCGAGCCGGAACCCCGGAACGGGCAGGACGTCGCCGTCGGACAGCACGCCGTCCACGGCCAGGGCGAGTCCTTCGGGCGACCGGTCGACGTACTGGGCGAGTTCGCTGCGCCGCTCCGCCGGGACGCCCCACTCCTCCAGCCTCCTCATCACCTCGTCGGGCTCGAGCACCCGTGTGCTGTGCCCTTCGAGCGCGCGGCGCTCGGCGCCGTGCATTGCGAGCTGCGCCCCCGATGCGTGCCGCAGCCGGGCCGCCATGCCCACGTGGTCGGGGTGCAGATGTGTCCCGGTGATGCCGGTGACGGCCCCGGTCCTCCCAGGGGCGATCTCCCTGAGCGCCGCGGTGAGCCGGTCCCAGTTCGCGTCGGAGTCCCAGCCCGGGTCGATGACGTGGACACCCCCGTCAGCACCCTGCAGCAGGTAGGTGAAGGAGTAGGCGAGGTGGCCACCGGGCATGGGTTGCGCGAGGGCCCAGACGTCGTCGCGCACCTGGTCGAGCGGCGGGAGCTCACCGCGTCCGACGGCGTCCGCCTGGCGCGTGCTGGTGCTGTTCATGGATCCTCCCGGGTGGCCTGGCCCCATTCAACCAGTCCGGCGCTCCGCGACGGCGTCCTGCCGGCACGCGAACGCCCGCCCCCGCGCAGTGCGGGGGCGGGCGTTCGCTGCCTGCGCGTCAGCCGCCGAACAGGGCCGCGACGCGCGTGAGTGTCTGGAAGACGCCGTAGGCGAGGGGCACTCCCACGAGTGCCCAGACGGCGGCGATGCGTGCTCCGGTCATGTCAGGCCTCCTTCGCGAATTCTCGGGGTGCGTCACCGGCAGGTTCGTGGAAGCGGGGATCCACGGGCCGGACGAGCAGGTTGGCGATGAAGCCCACGATCAGCAGCCCCACCATGGTGAGCAGCGCCGGCTGGTAGGCGGCGGCCGTCAACTCGCCGGGCGTACCCTGCGAGTCGAGGATGCCGTTCACGATCAGCGGCCCGGCGATGCCCGCGGCCGACCACGCGGTGAGCAGGCGGCCGTGGATCGCGCCGACCTGGTAGGTGCCGAACAGGTCGCGGAGGTACGCCGGCACGGTGGCGAATCCGCCGCCGTAGAAGGAGATGATCACGAAGGCGAGCACGACGAACAGCAGGGTGGTGGACGATCCGGCCAGGGCCAGCACCACGTAGAGGACCGCTCCGACGCCGAGGTAGATCATGTAGTTGCGCTTGCGTCCGAGGATGTCCGACGTCGTGGACCACACGAACCGCCCGCCCATGTTGCCGATCGAGAGCAGGCCCACGAAGCCGCCGGCGACGGCGACCGACACCGCCGTCGTGCCGTCCGCGCCGCGGAAGAAGTCCTGGATCATCGGGGAGGCCTGTTCGAGGATCCCGATGCCGGCGGTCACGTTGCAGAACAGGACGATCCAGACGAGCCAGAACTGGCGCGTCTTGATCGCGTTGGCCGCGGACACGTTGTCGGTGGTGACCAGTGGCTTGGACTTCAGCTGGGAGGGATCGAAGCCGTCGGGCTTCCAGCCCTCGGCCGGCACCTTGATGGTGAAGGCGCCGAACATCATGTAGACGAGATAGATGGCGGCGAGGGTCAGGAACAGCTTCCCGACGGCATCACCGCTGGCCACCCAGCCCTCGGCGCCGGAGTTCGGGTCGTACATGCGCAGCAGCTGCGTGGACAGCGGGCTCGCGATCAGCGCGCCGCCGCCGAAACCCATGATGGCCATGCCGGTCGCGAGGCCCGGGCGGTCGGGGAACCACTTGATCAGGGTGGACACCGGTGAGATGTAGCCGATGCCGAGGCCGATGCCGCCGATGATCCCGTACCCCAGGTAGACGAGCCACAGCTGGTGGGTGAAGATGCCGAGCGCTCCCACCAGGAAGCCGGAGGTCCAGAACAGGGCCGAGGTGAACATCGCCTTGCGCGGCCCGTTGCGGTCCACCCACGTGCCCAGGACGGCCGCGGACAGGCCGAGCATCACGATCGCGATCGAGAAGATGACGCCGATCTGCGTCAGGCTGGCGCCGAAGTGGGCCGTCAGCGCCGTCTTGTAGACACTGGTTGCATACGCCTGCCCGATGCACAGGTGGACGGCCAGCGCGGCGGGTGGGATGAGCCAGCGGTTGAACCCCGGTGGCGCAATGGTGTGGTCACGGTCGAGCCAACTCATCGATAACCTCTCTGCCGGCATGAGTGGCCGCCCCCCGGCCCTCGTGGATGAGGGTAAGTATGCTGTGCATTCCACCGGAAGGGGAACATCGAACGGTCGGCGGTATCTCTTGCGCGCTGAACGGCGCCAGCACCGATAATTGCCCAGCGGGCTTAGTAGTCCCGCCTAGACTGGCCCTCATGGCTACGACAGAACAGGTTCCGGACACCCGATTGAAGCGAGGCATCTCGGGGCCGCTCCTGTACCTCTTCATACTCGGCGACGTCCTGGGAGCCGGCGTGTATGCGCTGGTCGGCGTGATCTCGGCCGAGGTGGGCGGCGCCATCTGGATGCCCCTCATGGTGGCCCTGGCCCTGGCCCTCCTGACCGCGGGATCATACGCCGAACTCGTGACGAAGTACCCGAAGGCGGGCGGCGCCGCGGTGTTCGCCGACCGCGCCTTCCGGAAGCCGTTCATCTCGTTCCTCGTGGGTTTCTGCATGCTCGCGGCCGGTGTGACGAGCGCTGCGGGCCTCGCGCAGGCCTTTGCCGGCGGTTACCTCACCACGTTCATCGACGTACCCGCCGTTCCCGCCGCACTGGTGTTCCTCGCCCTGCTGGCCGTGCTGAACATGCGCGGTATCAAGGAGTCCGTGCGCAGCAACGTCGTCATGACCGTCATCGAGGTGTCCGGGCTCGTCCTGGTGATCGTCGTCGTCGGCATCTTCGTCGCCGGGGGCAACGGGGACATTTCGCGCGTCAACGAGTTCCCGCCCGGGGTCAGCGCCGCCTCCGCCGTCCTCGCCGCATCCCTGATCGCGTACTACTCCTTCGTCGGGTTCGAGGTGTCCGCGAACGTCGCCGAGGAGGTCCGGGACGTCAGCCGCGTGTACCCAAAGGCCATCTTCGGCGCCCTGCTGACGGCCGGCGTCGTCTACCTCCTGATCGGTCTCGCGGCTTCCGCAGCGCTCGCCCCTGACCAGCTCGCCGGGTCGAGTTCGCCACTGCTCGACGTCGTGGCGGCTACGGGCGCGGGCATCCCGGACTGGCTCTTCAGCCTGGTGGCCCTCATCGCCGTGGCCAATGGCGCCCTGTTGACCATGATCATGTCCAGTCGGCTGACCTACGGGATGGCAGAACAGGGGCTCTTCCCGTCGGTCTTCGACCGCGTCCTGCCCCAACGCCGCACACCGTGGGTCGCGATCGTCGCAACGACGCTCGTGGCTATGGCCCTGACCCTGACAGGCGGGCTCGAGTCGCTCTCCCAGACGGTTGTCCTGCTGCTCCTGTTCGTGTTCCTGAGCACCAATATCGCCGTCATCGTGCTCCGGAAGGACGAGGTGCAGCACCAGCACTTCCGCATCCCGGTGGTCTTCCCCTACCTCGCGATCGCATCGTGCCTCCTGCTCCTCACGCAGCAGACCGGCGAGATCTGGCTCCGGGCCGGCATCCTGCTCGCGCTGGGGCTCGCGCTGTACGGCGTGCAGCGGTTCGTGCGGGGCCGGGCAGTCCACTGACCGGAAGTCCCGCCGGCGGGACTGCCGGTCAGCCTGCAGGACGTTTCCGGCGCGGCCGAGGCGCAGCCCGGCACCGGCCACTCCTACCAGGAGTGCGGCGCGGGCTTCCGGGTGCTGGGCAGTGCGTTGTCGAGGCGCCGCTCGTGGATCCACGCGGGCAGCACCAGGTCCGCCGGTGGCGCACCGAATGGCGCCCATATTACTCACCGGTAACATAGCCTGGTCCCGGCTGCGCGCGCCTACACTCGGTGCATGGACCAGCCCTCCCCCCATGCCCTTCCATTCGACCGGTATCGGGAGCTGCTGGACCGGGAGTACCGCGCCCTCTCCGACCTCGTACGGCCCGCCCTCCACCAGCCGGTACCGGGCTGTCCCGACTGGAACGGCGAGGACCTGGTGCGGCACACCGCCATCGTCTTCCTGCAGAAAGCCGAGACGATCAGGACGGGCAGGAGGCCGGGTCGCGGCTGGCCGCCCGTCAGTGTGGGGAGCCTTCCACCGCAGGCACTCCTCGCCCACTGCTACGGGCGGCTGATCGAACAGTTCGATGCTCACGACCCCCGCGATCCGGCGGAGACCTGGCTGCCGGAGGACCAGACCGTCGGGTTCTGGGTTCGGCGCCTGACCCACGAGACGGCGATCCACCGCTTCGACCTCGAGGACGCGCTGGCAGCGGGCACCACTCCCCTGGATCCGGACCTGGCGCTGGACGGCATCGATGAGGTGTTGACGGTGATGCTCGCGCGGGGCCATCCCGACCCGGCCGCGTCGGGAGCGGCCGTCCGCCTTGAAGCGGGCGGGCATGCTTGGGATGTCCGCCTCGATACGGAACGGCCCGTCGTCGTCCGCGGCGCGACTGCGGACGGGCAGCCCACCGTTCGCAACGAGGTGGAACCGCTGCTCCTGTGGCTGTGGGGACGCGCACCCCAGCCGGTCCCGGCGCCCGAACCGGCAGGCGAACTGCGGACCCGGTTATCACGGGCGCTCTAACCGGAATAAATCCTCCGGATACCGGGTTGCCGCCTGCAGGAAACAATCCAGCACGAGGAGCAGCATGACCAGCAGCACCCAGATCCAGCTCGTCCGCCGTCCGGTGGGCACCCCCTCTCCAACGGATTTCCGAACCGTTCCTGTGGACCTCCCGGAGCTCGGCGAGGACGAAGTGCGCGTCCGCAACGAGTACGTATCCGTCGATCCCTACATGCGGGGGCGCATGAACGACGCCAGGTCCTACGTCCCGCCCTTCGGCCTCGACGAGACCATGACCGGCGGCGCGGTGGGCAGGGTCGTCGAGTCGAGAAGCGACACCCTGCCTGTGGGCGCCGCAGTGCTCCACAGCTACGGCTGGCGGGACCTCGCCCAGGCCCCGGCGAAGCATTTCTCGCCCCTGCCGGAGACAGGACTGCCCCTGTCAGCCTTCCTAGGAGCGGCCGGCATGACCGGGCTCACGGCCTACGCCGGGCTGAAGCGCGTCGCGGCCCTCCGGGAAGGCGACGTCGTCTTTATCTCCGGTGCCGCCGGCGCGGTCGGCTCCATCGCCGGGCAGATCGCCCGCAAGCTCGGGGCCTCGCGCGTCCTCGGCTCGGCCGGGTCGGCGGAGAAGGTGTCCCTGCTCAAGGACAGGTACGGATACGACGAAGCGTTCAACTACAAGGACGCTCCCGTACGGCAGCAGCTGCGCGCCCTGACGCCAAACGGCATCGACGTCTACTTCGACAACGTGGGCGGCGATCATCTGGAGGCTGCCCTCGACCGCCTCACCACCGGCGGCCGGGCAGCGCTCTGCGGGGCGATCTCGCAGTACAACGACACCGAGCGAACGCCCGGCCCGGACAACCTGGCCAATCTCGTCACGCGGTCACTAAAGCTGGAGGGTTTCATCGTCGGGCAGCATCAGGACCTGCAACCGGAGTTCGCGGAGAAGATGACGCGCTGGCTGACCGAGGGCAGCGTGGTCTTCGACGAGACCGTGGTGGACGGCATCGGGAACGCCGTCGACGCCTTCCTCGCCATGATGAACGGCGCCAACACGGGGAAGATGCTCGTTCGCCCCTGACCGGCCCACGCCGGCATCGCCATCGTGCCCGGGACCGGCTGCGATACTTGCGGCATGACCGTCGCCTTCACCTGCACCACGACCACAGCCATGGGGCAGGCAGAACTGTTCGAGCGCTCCCGGAGCATCGATGCACACACCGGGTCCATGCGCTTCTCGCGTGAACGCGCCGTCGGCGGCGTCACGAGCGGCCTGATCGGCCTGGGTGAGCAGGTCACCTGGCGGGCCTGGCACTTCGGCCTCCCCATCCGGATGACGAGCATCATCACGGAGTTCGATGCCCCTCACCGCTTCGTCGACGAGCAGCTCCGGGGCCCGTTCCGCGCCTTCCGGCACGTCCACGAGTTCCGGGCGGACAACGGCACAACGACGATGACCGACAGGATCGAGTTCACCGCACCGTTCGGGGTGGTCGGCACGGCGGTGGAGCGCATCCTGCTCCGCCCGTACGTGCGCCACCTCATCGTGGTGCGCAACCGGTTCCTGACGACAGCACCGACCGCCGGCTAGTCGTCTCCGGCTGCCCGCAGCGTCGCCTCGAGCCGTCCCCGCTGGTCCGCAGGCAGCAGCGAGCGGTACTGGGGGAACTCCGTGAGGAACTCACGGACCCTCGGGCAGTACGGGACCACGGCGATGCGCCGCTTGTGCGCGTTGAGGAGCACCTGGCGGATGAGCGCCGGTTCGACGTCGACGGCGTCGAACCGCGGATCGACGACGGCCTGGATCAGGACGGCATGCGACCCCTTCATCTCGTACTTCACATGACCCACCATGGTGCCGTCACTGAAGAGCTCGAAACGCGAGAACAGGGAGTTGTCACGGAAGCCGCTGCGTGCCCGAACGGGCGCGGTCCGGGCCTCGGCCTGCACCTCACGCCGCTCGATCTCCTCGACCAGCACTTCGTAGCGGTGCAGCGCGTCCATCGGCGGGAAGTCCCGGTCGAGCAGGCGGTACATCTGGTTGCACAGGACCCGGAGTTGACGGGTGGATACGGCGGCCAGGTCGTCGGGGAACTCCGACTCCTCCACCCGGGGGGCAGTACTGGGGGAAACCCTTGGAACTGCGCCCCACCCGAGCTGCTCCGATTCAGGCAGCTGCGCGGCCTGCGGACGGTAATCGACAAAAGAGGAAGTTTCCATGGTCAGCTCCACGATGGTGGTTCGATGGCCCGCTGCTAGGCCCTGCCGAAACTATAAGCCCATTCCTGCTCGAAATGAAATTAAGTAGCCTTACTACTTTTTCGGCCATGCGTCTCCGGGGCGCGAACACCCCTTGAGACAAAGTTGAGTTTTCCTGCGGGAGCCCTTGAGTGGGCGGGGACTACGGTGGGCGGAATCGCCGCGCCGCCCGGGTGCGAGGACACCGTGCACCAGAGGAGCCCGCTGTGCAGTTCCAGACCGCCTCCACGGCCATGACGGCATCATCCCTGACGCTGCATGACGTGCACCTGCACTACCTCAATTCCGGCGGCTGCTTCGATGAGCTGGAGATCGACGCCTATCTCCACGGCCTCACCCCGCTCCCCCGTGAGGAGCGGGATTGCATTGCCCAGGCCGTCAACGAACTGATCGACGACGTGCTGGCCACGTGCCCGTCCGGACCCCTGCCGCGTGCCTCCTACAGCAGCGCACCGGCAGCGCGCGGCATCTCCTCCCTGGGCGCTCCGCAACAGCGGCTGGTCGGCTAGCCGTACCGCCCGGGACGTCCTGCACCGGGCCGAGGGGCCGCCCGGTAGGACCCGCTCCGTGTTGACGGGGTGGCGGACTGCGGGAAAAGCTGGGGCTGACACCGCCCCCTCGAGCAGGAGCCCCACCATGGCACTCGCCCCCACCGTCCAGCTGCGCAGCGGCGCCCGCCTCCCCCTCCTCGGCCTCGGTACCTGGCCGCTGAACGACGACGAGGCGGCAGAGACCGTGAGCCTCGCCATCGAGACCGGGTACCGGCTCATCGACACGGCCGAGAACTACCGCAACGAGAAGGGTGTGGGCGAGGGGATCCGCCGGTCCGGAGTACCCCGCGAGGATCTTTTCGTCACCACGAAGTTCAACAGCGAGCACCACAGCCTCGACGGCGTGCGCCGCGCCTTCCAGGCCAGCACCGAGCTGTTGGGCCTCGACTACGTCGACCTGCTGCTCGTGCACTGGCCCAACCCCGGCCAGGGCCGCCACGTCGAAGCGGTGCAGGGCATTGCGAAACTGATGGAGGAGGGGCTCGTGCGCGCCGTCGGCACGTCGAACTACAAGCCCGCCCACCTGCAGCAGGTCATCGACGCCGGCATCGTGCCCGACGTCAACCAGATCCAGCTCGACCCCCAGCGCCCCCGGATCGAGGAGCGCGCGTTCCACAACGAGCACGGGATCGTGACGGAGTCCTGGAGCCCGCTGGGCCCGGGCAGCGGCCTGCTGGAGGATCCCGGCGTCGTCGCGATCGCGGAAGCCCACGGCAGGACGCCCGCGCAAGTGGTGCTGCGCTGGCACGTGCAGCAGGGCATGGTCGCCATCCCGAAGTCGTCGAACCCCCAGCGGCTCGCCCAGAACCTCGGCATCTTCGACTTCGAGCTCTCGGGCGCTGAACTGGCCAGCATCTACCTGCTCGACACGGGCGAGGCCGAGATCGTGGATTCGGACGCCTTCGGCCACTGATCCCGGCGCAGCCGCCCCCGGAATCCCTTGACACGCCACCCGGTCGCCGCGAAAGTAATAAGCACGCTTAGTTCCTGGGTGCGGCCCGTTCGCGGGGACCGTACGAGGGACATCGACCGGAAGGAAGATCAGCATGGCGGACGAACCAGGCAACCAGACCCCGAACACCCCCGACGTCAGCGAGACCGAACTGCGCGGGATGAAGGTCGACGAGCTCCGCAAGGAGGCCAAGGAAGAGGGCCTGTCAGGCACCTCCGGGATGCGGAAGGGCGAACTCGTCGACGCGGTCGCCCAGGCGAAACAGGACGATGCCGATGGTTCGCGGGACCCGAAGTCCGGCAAGGGCTCGGGCGGAGAGCCCACCGATGCTTCCGAGGACGTCGGTGCGGGCCCCGATGGCGGCAGGATCCGCACCGGGCCCGAGACCTCCAAGTCCCTGAAGTACTCCCAGGAGATCACCTCTCCCGACGAGGATCCCGAACGCGAGGGCCGCAGCCTCGCCACCACGCACCACGAGGTCATCAAGCAGTGGGCCGAGGCGCGGAACGCGCGGCCGGCCACCGTTGACGGAACGGAACACGGGGACCACCTCGGCGTGCTGCGCTTCGACTTCAACGAGGACACGGACAAGCTGCGCCACGTGAGCTGGGAGGAATGGTTCCGGACGTTCGACGAACGCCAGCTGAACTTCATCTACCAGGAGCAGCGCAAGGACGGGAACCAGTCCAACTTCTTCATCCTCGAGAGCCCCAACCGCGAGGACGCCTGAGCGTTCCGACGGTCCGGGCGGGGGCACGGCATATCCTGAGCAAGGCGCCCTTCCCGCCCGGCGACCGAGCTTTCCTGACGGCGCTGCTGCGGGACGACCGGACGCCCGCCCCCAGTACCGAGAGGACACCCACGCGTGCTCGAGATCGCCGTGATCCTTGCTGCCGGTTTCTGGGCGGGCATGATCAACGTCGTCGTCGGTTCCGGCACCCTGGTGACGTTCCCGGCCCTCCTGCTCTTCGGCTACCCACCGATCGTGGCCAACATCTCGAACAACATCGGCCTCGTGGGCGGCGGACTGTCCGGCTCGTGGGGCTACCGCCGGGAGATCGCCGCGAATCGGGGCCTCCTGCTGCGGCTCCTGCCCCTCTCGGTCCTCGGCGGGATCGCGGGAGCGCTCCTGCTGCTCGTCCTGCCGGCGGAGGCCTTCCAGGCGATCGTGCCCGTCCTCATCCTCGTGGGCCTCGCCATGGTGGCTCTTGCTCCGCGGGTCCAGCGGGCCGCGGCGGCCAAGGCCGGTGAGAGCGCCCCTGATGCCGGACCGTCACGCCGTCGGGCCCTGCTTCTGCTCGCCGGTATCGGCGTCCTGGGAGTGTACGGCGGCTACTTCGGCGCCGCCCAGGGCATCCTGATCGTCGGCCTGATGAGCATGGTCACGGTCGAGAGCCTCCAGCGCATCAACGCCATCAAGAACGTGCTGACCACGGCCGTCAACGGGGTCGCGGCCATCACCTTCATGGTGTTCGCCTGGGAGTCCATCAACTGGGCGCTCGTGCTCCTCATCGCCGTCGGCGCCACCCTGGGCGGCCTTCTCGGCGCCCGCGTGGGCCGCAGGCTCTCCCCGCTCGCGTTGCGTGCCACGATCCTCGTCATCGGCACCGCAGCGCTGATCCGCATCGTCTTCTTCACCTGACCGACCACCCCCGAACCCAGGAATCCCATGCAACGCTTTGCCTGCGCCGTCTGCGGCGCGCCCCTGTTCTTCGAGAACTCCCAGTGCCTCGCCTGCGGGACGCAGCTCGGCTTCCACCGGGGCGAACGCGCCATCACGCCACTGGACGACGACGGTGCGTACCGCGACCTCGAAGGCCAGATCCTGCGACGCTGCACCAACCTCAAGCTGTCGGGGTGCACCTGGCTCGTCCGGGAGGAGGGCGACGAATGCTTCAGCTGCAACCTCACCCGGTCCCGGCCGGACGACCACGACACCACAGGGCTCGCCCAGTTCCTCGACGCCGAACGCTCGAAGCGCCACCTGATCTACGAACTCGACGTGCTCGGCCTGCCCATCGAGGACAGGGTCCAGAACCCCGAGCGGGGACTCGCCTTCGATCTGCTCTCGAGCGTCGAGGAGAAAGTGGTGATCGGGCACCAGAACGGCCTGATCACCATCGACCTGGCCGAGACCGTCGACTCCCACCGCGAGAAGATGCGGGCCAAGCTCGAAGAGCCCTACCGCACCATGCTGGGGCACTTCCGGCACGAGACCGGCCACTACTTCGAGGGCACGCTCGTCTTCTCCGATCCGGACCTGACCGAACGGGCCCGCAGCATCTTCGGTGACGACCGCGCCAGCTACAAGGACGCCATCAAGCGGCACTACGACGAGGGAGCTCCCGAGGGCTGGGAGAAGGAGCACATCTCCCAGTACGCGACGATGCACCCGTACGAGGACTTCGCCGAGACCTTCGCGCACTACCTGCACATCTGCGACACGGTGGACACCGCCCTGCAGTACGGGCTCGCCTCCGGTCCCGGCCCGAACACGTCCGAGGACTTCGGCGACGTGGTCCGGGAGACCTGGATCCCGCTCTCCGTCGCCCTCAACCAGGTGAACCGCAGCATGGGCGCCAACGACCTGTACCCGTTCGTACTGCCGCCCGCCGTCGTCGCCAAGCTCGACTTCGTGCACAAGCTCCGCGTGCGGGTCGGAGAACCGGTCGCCGGACCGGCCGCAGTGTAGCGGCAGGCCGCCGGCCCCCCGAGGTCCGCGCGGAGCGGGGAATGCCCTACGGCCAGAGCAGCTCCCGGCGCCAGCCCTCCCCGAACCGCGTGTAGAGCAGGCGGATGTGCCTGCGTTCCTGGTCCGCCTGCCAGAATTCGACGACGTCCGGCGCCACGGTGAAGACCGTCCAGGTGGTCGAGGCGAGGCCGTCCGCGGCCTCGATCCGGCGCACCTGCTCCTCGACGGCCGCCTCGAGGTCCTCCCGGCTGCGCATCACGGCGCTCTGGCTGCCGGCGAGGACGAGCGCACGGGCTACGGGATGGCGGCGCTGGAAATCGGCGTCGTTCTCCTCCGTGGTGCCGGTCGAGACGGACCCCCGGATCCTCACCTGGCGGCCGGCCGCCGGCCAGAAGAAGGTCAGCGCCGCCGTCGGGTGCTTCCTCAGTTGCCGGCCCTTCGGGCTGTCCATGCTGGACGCCACCTGCCATCCGGCCGACGTCACGTCCTTGAGGATCACGACACGCGCGTCCGGCACGCCGTCCTCTCCTGTTGTCGCGAGGTTGACCGCGTGGGGCGCGGCGATGCCATCCTCCACCGCACGCTTCAGCCACTCGACGAACAGGTCGACAGGCGAGGCCGGCGCGGTCTCGGGGTCGAAGGGCGGCATCTCGTCGGGGAAGACGGGGACGCCACGGACGATGTCGCGGATCAGGCCTGGCTCACTCATGCGGCCAGCCTAACCGTGCTGCCTGCGGGCGTGGGGGTGATCCACCAGCTCCGGACCGTCAAGCCGCGCTCTGGAGGGCCGGCCCGGACGTGCCCACCGGGACCCACGGCATAGAGTCAGGAGATGCCAGCCCACCAGGACCAGTACGTAGGACCACGAGACCTCACGCGGTGGTCGTCGCCGATCGGCCGCCTGCTCGTCCGGTGCGTCCGCCCCCTCGCGCGGTGGGTCGGGCCCCATACAGCCCTGCTGCTCATCATCACCATCGGAGGAGGGGTCGCGGCGGCGCTGACGGCGGCCTCCGCCGAGGTGTACGAGTCCGTCGTGGACGCCGACGGCGTCGCCGCCCTCGACCACCCGGCCCTCGACCTCGCCGTGTCCCTCCGCCAGGACTGGCTCAACGCCTTCATCACCGGGTACACGAACATCGGCGGGCCGATCGGGATGCCCATCCTGGCGGTGTCGATCATGGTGCTGCTCGCGGTGCGCCGCAGGTCCTGGACTCCCGTGATCCTCCTGCCCGCTGCGGCCTTCGGATCCCTGCTCATGACCGTTGCGGGCAAGGACGCGATCGGGCGCCTGCGGCCCCCGATCGAACTCGCCGTCCCGCCCTATGAATCCTCGCCGTCGTTCCCCAGCGGACACTCGCTGAACGCCATCGTCATCGCGGGCATCGTGGCCTACCTCCTCGTGCTGCGGCAGCACCGCAAGCGCACCCGGGCCCTCACCATCGTGCTCGCCGTCCTGTTCGCTGCGACCATGGGGCTCAGCCGCGTCTACCTCGGCCACCACTGGCTCACGGACGTACTGGTGGCCTGGACCCTGGGCGTCGCATGGCTCGCCGTCGTCATCACCGCCCACCGCCTCTTCCTGACGTTCCGCCTGCACCGGTCGGCCCTCCGTGGCGCTTCCGCCTGAACCGCCCCCGACAAGCGCCGCGCGCCCGCTGCGGCGGGACGCCCAACGCAATCGCGAGGTGGTCCTCACCGCGGCGCGGCGCATGTTCGCCGTGCACGGCGCGGAGTGCAGCTTCGAGGACATCGCACGCGAGGCAGGGGTAGGAGTGGGCACCGTCTACCGCCGGTTCCCGGACCGCCGCGCACTCATCGAAGCGATCCTCGAACAGCGCGTGGACGACGTCGATGCGGTGGCGAGGGAGGCGCTCGCGGCTCCCGATCCCTGGGCTGCAGTGCGGTTCTTCGTCGGCTCCGCCGCCCGGATGCAGCTGGAGGACCGCGGCCTGCGGGAGCTGCTGCACGACTCCGGATTCGTCTCGGCCGGGCTGGCGGTGCTCCGCCAGCGCATCGCCCCGGCCGCCGAGGAACTGGCCCTCCGGCTTCGGAGCGGGGGTGCGGCGAGGCCGGACCTCACCGGGCGGGACCTGCTCGTCCTCATCCGCATGCTCGGATCCCTCGCACCCGACCGTCCCCCGCTTCGGGTCGTCGAGCCGGACGGGGAGTTCGAGCGATACCTGGACCTCGTCCTGGCCGGGCTCCGCCGCGTGCCGTCCGGGGATGGTTAAGCAGAACCGACGGTTTCCCTTCGGTAATGCCGACTTCCGCTGATGGACAGCCACCTCCATACTTGGCTGGTGCGTGATGCACTCTCCCTCCTAGGATTGGATGCCGATGTCGGACAGCTCAGGCGTACAGAGCTCGCAATCGCTCTTGCGGCGCAAACCCATTGACAATGTCGAGGACGAGACGGGCCGCACCGGCCTCTTCAAGAGCCTCGGACTGTGGCAGCTGACAGCCATCGGCGTCGGCGGCATCATCGGTGTCGGCATCTTCACGCTCGCGGGGCTCGTCGCGAACGGCGGGGAGGACGGTGCGCCCGTCGGCCCGGCCGTCCTGATCTCGTTCCTGGTCGCCGGGCTCGCCAGCGCCGCCGCCGCCCTGTCCTACGCGGAGTTCGCGGGCATGATCCCGCGCGCAGGTTCCGCCTACACCTACGGCTACGTGGCCCTGGGCGAGATCATCGGGTGGTTCATCGGATGGGACCTGCTGCTCGAGTACACCGCGATCGTGGCCGTCGTCGCCATCGGCATCTCGGGATACTTCACCGAGTTCATGTCCGGTATCGGCGTCACGGTACCGACGTGGATGCAGGGAACGCCGGACACCATCGAGGGTGGCGTGATCAACCTTCCCGCGATCGTCGTGTGCCTGATCATCACGTTCATCCTGAGCCGCGGCACCAAGACGTTCGGCAAGTTCGAACTCGTCGCCGTCGGGCTCAAGATCCTGCTCATCCTCGGCATCGTGGGCCTCGGCTTCTTCTACGTCAACACCGACAACTACTCGCCGTTCCTGCCCTCGGGCTTCGGCGCCGTCTTCACGGGTGCGGCCACCGTCTTCTTCGCGGTCTTCGGCTACGACGCCATGAGCACCGCGGCCGAGGAGGCCACCGATGGCAAGAAGCACATGCCGAAGGCCATCCTCCTGTCCCTGCTGATCGCCATGGTGCTGTACGTCCTCGCGGCCCTCGTCCTCACCGGCATGCAGAACTACAAGGACATCAGCCCGACGGCCGGCTTCGCCTCGGCCTTCCAGTCCGTGGGCCTTCCGGTCATCGCCACGATCATCTCGGCCTTCGCCGTGATCTCCATCCTCACCGTCATGCTGACCTTCCTCCTCGGCGTGACACGCGTCTGGTTCTCGATGAGCCGCGACGGGCTCCTTCCGGCCTGGTTCTCGACGACGGACCGGCATGGAACGCCCCAGCGCGTCACCTGGATCGCAGGCGTGGCCTCGGCCCTGCTCGCCGGCGTCTTCCCCATCCGCGCCGTCGCGGACCTCACCAACATCGGCATCCTCGCGGCGTTCATCGTCGTCTGCATCGCGGTGATCGTGCTGCGCCGCACGCGGCCCGAGGTGCCCCGCACCTTCCGGCTGCCGCTGATGCCGATCGTCCCCGCCTTCGGCGTTCTCGCGTCGCTGTTCCTGATCCTCCAGCTCCACTGGGAGACCTGGCTGCGCTTCTTCGTGTGGCTCCTGATCGGCCTGGCCGTCTACTTCTTCTACAGCCGGAAGCATTCCCTCATGAACCCGGACAGCCCCCGCCACGCCCTCCTCAGGCGCGACGCGTAGAGCCTTCCTGCCCGAAGGGAAACGGTCCCGCCGCACATGCGAATGTGCGGCGGGGCCTGTGACCTCCTATCCTCGATGAGGGCCTTCCGCGCACCCGCGGCCGCCGGCCCTCCCAACGATCCCCACAAGTGAAGGACCAGCACCCCCCATGGACCTCTTCCGGACCAAGTCCATCGAGCAGTCGATCAAGGACTCCGACGAAAAGGGACACGGCCTCAAGCGTTCCCTGAATACCTGGGACCTGATGATCATGGGTGTCGCCGTCGCCGTGGGCGCGGGCATCTTCTCGGTCGGCGCACAGGCTGCCGCCTTCAACGCCGGACCCGCCGTGACCATCTCCTTCGTCCTCGCCGCGATCACCTGCGCCCTCGCCATCATGTGCTACGCGGAATTCGCGACGGCGCTCCCGGTCGCCGGCAGCGCGTACGTCTTCACCTACGCCACGATGGGTGAGCTGCTCGCCTGGATCATCGGCTGGAACCTCATCCTCGAACTGCTCATGGCGGCCGCCGTCATCGCGAAGTTCTGGGGCGTCTACCTCAGCGACCTCTTCAGTGTCCTGAACCTCGACATCCCCGCGGAGATCAGCTTCCTGGGCCTCGACCTCACCTGGGGCCCACTGCTGATCGTCGCCGTCTTCACGGCCGTCCTCATCTACGGCACCAAGCTCTCCGCTCGGGTCAACAGCGTCTTCACCGTCATCAAGATCGGCATCGTGCTGTTCGTGATCGTCGTCGGCTTCTTCTACGTCAGCCCCGAGAACTACGCCCCCTTCGTGCCCGCCGCAGAGGCCGCCGCGGAGAGCGGGTCCGGCTGGGCCGACCAGCCTTTCCTCTCCTTCCTGAGCGGCGCCTCCCCGGCGGCCTTCGGCTTCACCGGCATCATCTCGGGAGCCGCCCTCGTGTTCTTCGCGTTTATCGGGTTCGACGTCGTCGCCACGTCGGCCGAGGAAGTGAAGAACCCGAGCCGCACGCTTCCCCGCGGGATCTTCGCCGGGCTGATCGTGGTCAGCATCCTCTACATCCTCGTGACCCTCGTGGTGACCGGCATGGTGTCCTACAAGGAACTCGGGGCCTCCGGGGCACCGTCACTCGCCACCGCCTTCCAGCTCGTCGGCGCCGACTGGGCCGCCGGCATCATCTCGCTAGGCAGCCTCATCGGCCTGACCACGGTGATCATGGTGCTGCTCATGGGACTCGCCCGCGTGATCTTCGCGCTCAGCCGGGACGGCCTCCTCCCCCGCGGCCTGAGCCGCACCTCGGACAAGCACGCCACGCCCGCCCGCACGCAGATCCTGTGCGGCGTCGTCGTCGCCCTGCTCGCAGGCTTCACGCAGGTGGAGGTTCTCGCGGAGATGATCAACATCGGCACGCTGTCCGCCTTCATCACGGTCAGCCTCGGAATCCTCGTGCTGCGCCGGAAGCGCCCGGACCTCAGGCCCGCGTTCCGCGTTCCGTTCGGCAAGGTCATCCCGCTCGCCTCCGCCGCCCTATGCCTCTACCTCATGTTCAACCTGGCCACCATCACGTGGCTGTTCTTCGCCGGCTGGCTGGTCATCGGCTTCGTCATCTACTTCGCCTACGGCAACCGCCACTCCCGGCTCCGCCTGCAGCAGCACTCGTACGCCTGACCTGTTCGCCGCGCCCATTCCGACGGGACGTGCGCCGGCGGCCGGTGCGCGAGACAATGGTGCTCCCGGGAACTGCGGTTCCAGGGAGCACCATCCGTCTCTGCCAGCAGAAGGAACCCCATGTCCCAGGAGCCCTACCCCAGCGAGCGCCCGTTCTCCGGCAGCCACGCGAAGCCGTACGACGGCGGCGCCTACGCGAGCGAGGGTGGCTACCCGCAGTACCAGGCCGGGCAGCCGGGCCCCTACCAGCCGGGCCAGTACTCTCCCTCCTACCGCTCCATCGAGGGAGAGAAGGCCGCCCAGACCTCTCTCATCCTCGGGATCGTCGGACTCTTCGCAGCCGGGTTCATCCTGGGGCCGCTGGCGATCTGGCAGGCGAAGAAGGCCGAGCGCCAGGGCGTACCGGCGACGGCGGGGAAAGTGCTCGGCTGGATCAACGTCGCGATCTACGGCCTCGCCCTCCTGTTCGGGATCCTCCTGGCGATCCTCATGTTCGCGGGATTCACGGCCTCCAGCTACAGCAGCTGACGCCCGGGGCCCGGCCGTTTACAGCGTGGGGAACAGGCGCGTGGACTGCTCGTCCGCTTCGAAGACGCGCGAGTGCGGTCCTGTCCCCACGATCAGCGGGTCCGGCGTGCCGACGACGTCGTAGTCCTTCTCGTCGTAGTCGAGTACGGACAGGACGTACCGGAGGGCCTCGATCCGGGCCCGCTTCTTGTCGTTGCTCTTGATCACCGTCCACGGAGCATCGGCCGTATTGGTGTAGAAGAACATGGCCTCCTTGGCTTCCGTGTACTCGTCCCACTTGTCGAGTGACTGGAGGTCCATGGGGCTCAGCTTCCAGCGGCGCACGGGGTCCGTGTGGCGCTGGGCGAAACGGCGCCGCTGTTCCTCGCGGGACACCGAGAACCAGAACTTGATGAGGTGGGTGTCGCTGCGCACCAGCATGCGCTCGAGCTCCGGGGCCTGCCGCATGAACTCCAGGTACTCCGTGGGCGTGCAGAAGCCCATGACGCGTTCCACCCCGGCCCGGTTGTACCAGGACCTGTCGAACAGGACGATCTCACCGCCCGATGGCAGCACGGACATGTAGCGCTGGAAGTACCACTGCGTCTGTTCCTTCTCGCTCGGCTTGTCCAGGGCGACGACCCGGGCACCGCGGGGATTCAGGTTCTCCGTGAAGCGCTTGATCGTGCCTCCCTTGCCCGCGGCATCGCGCCCCTCGAACAGGACGGCGACCTTGGTGCGGTTGGCCTTGACCCATCCCTGCATCTTGAGCAGTTCGATCTGCAGGGCCCTCTTCGCCTTCTGGTATTCGCGCTCGGTCATCCTGGTGTCGTAGGGGTAGTCCTCCCGCCAGGTGGGCTGGTCCGGGTGGGGCAGGAGGACGTGGTCCGCGCCGTCGCTGTCCGGGGTCGGCACGGGGACCGGGGGCTGCTCGGCGCCCTCGCCTGCGGGCGTGTCCGCAGGGGCGTCCGTCGGCTCATCGTCCAGCTCGTCGGTCGGCTCCGCGGTCATCTCATCGGTCATCTCATCGGTCATCCTGCCTCCTCCTGTTGCAGCCACCCAGGGCGTAATCCCCCTGCCCACCCGGAACCCCGACCGACCGCCCTGATCGCATCGTCCCAGACGAAGGGCCGTGGAAACACCCGGAGGCGGATGCCCCTCCAAGGTGGACGGATTCGGGCGGCCTTGCTACGACTGACCGGTGCGAACGTCCGCACGGGACGTTCCCCGGCAGGCGGCCCAACTGCCTGGACGGGGGAATGCCGACGGCTCCGTGCGGGTTCTACGCGGTGCACGCAACCGAGCCAGGAGGACACCATGACCACCGCCACCGCCCACACCGCCGAGGAACGATGGCTGCGTTTCCGGCAGGCGCGCAACGAGGCCCTCGCGGAGCAGCATGGCTGGCTGACGCTCACGTCCTTCCAGTGGCTCAGCGAGAAACCCGCGGCCCTCGAGCTCGTTCCCGGTCTCTGGTCGGCTGCGGGCGACACCGCGAGCCTGACCGCGCACTCCGCGGACGCCCTCACCGAGCTCGCGAGCGGCCGGCTCGTGGAGGGCACCCTCACGGCCGTCCTGGCCGATGAGGAGTCGCTGATGTGGGTCGCCCACGGGGGTGCGGACGGCCGCCGGGTGGTGGTGGAGCTCGCACGCCGTGCTGGCCGCTACGCGATCCGGACGAGGGACGCCGAGTCGCCGACGCTGACCACGTTCACCGGGGTTCCCGTGTTCGACTACAACCCCGGCCTCGTGGTCGTGGGGCGGTTCGAACCGTATGACGAACCGCGCGAGGAGAGTATCCGGACGGCCCATCCCGACGTACCCGGGACCTCGTCGACAGTGGGCGACGTCGTCTTCTCCCTTCCGGGCGAGAACAGGGAGTTCCGCCTCCACGCCTCCCAGGAGGACGCCGGCTCGCTCACGATCACGTTCCACGACCGGACCAACGGCACGACCACTGCTCCCTGGCGGAAGGTGGCCGCCCGCCGCCCGCGCCCGGATGGGACGGTGGTCCTCGACTTCAACAGGGCGATCAACTATCCCAGCGCCTTCACCCCGTACGGCACCTGCCCCATGCCGGTGAGCGCCAACGTCGTCGACGCGCCCATCGAGGCCGGTGAGAAGGTTCCGCTGCGCTGACGGACGGACGCGGATCAGGCGGTACCGGGCCCCTGTCCAGCCGAAGAGCTCAGACCTGACCGTCCGGATAGATGCTGCGGGTCTCGGTCCGGCGGTTGCGGTTGGTCACCCAGTCCGTGGGATAGATCCTGGGCAGGATGTTGACCAGCGCCAGTGAGGCGTAGATGACCGTGTTGATGGCCACGAACGCCGCGAGAACGGCGAATTCGCTGCTGCCCAGCACCGATTCCGGCAGGAGGATGCCGGCGGGAATGGTGGGTCCGGCTGCTGTGGGAAACACGGGTCAGGCCTCCTGGAATGAGGGTTCGGCCGCCGGAGCGGCATGGGGAAGGTGCTTCCAGCTGGCCTGGCGGCCGAAGGAGATGTCGATGATGCCCTTGATGTACACGAGGTTGAGGAACATGTCGAAGACCAGTTCCGGGAACAGTGCGACCGCGAGCAACCGTGCCTTCCAGCCGCCCTTCCACACCGTCAGGACGCGCTCGACCGTGAAGAGGATGCCGAGCCCGAGCCAGAACGGGAACCAGATCCAGGTCTCGAGCGACACGACGGTGAGCGTGATGAGCGCGAGGTAGGCGCCCAGGGCGATCACCCCGTACCCGATGCCGAGCTGCTGCGCCCAGTACCGCATCGTGGGCGCGGTGACCCCGTAGGCGCCGATGTTCTCGAGGGCCCCCCGCTGCCAGCGCAGGCGCTGGTTCCACAGGGTGCGCCAGGACGGCATCAGCTCGGTCACGACGGTGCACTGCTGCGGGGAGACCATCAGGCCACCCAAGGACTTGATGGCGATCGTCAGTTCGTTGTCCTCGGTCAGGGCCACGGTGTCGTAGACGTCACCGGCCGCTCCCGGGATCGACGTACCGCGGCTCTCGGCGATCGTCCGCAGCGCCACCGGCCGGAAGAGCGATGCGGTGCCGGTGAGGACGAAGACACGGCCACGACGACGGCGCATCTGGCGTGCATAGCGGATGTACTCGTTGCGCTGGAACTGGCCGATCAGGCCGTGGCCCTGCTCGCCGTAGAAGAGCCCGCCCACGGCCATGAGCGCACGGTCGCCGACGAAGCGTGCCACAGCGCCGGCCAGGAAGCCGTCGTCGAGCTGGGTATCGGCGTCCATGACCATGACGACGTCGTTGTCACCCTGCTCCGGCAGGATCACCTTCAGCGCCTGGTTGAGGGCGCCGGCTTTCTTCTTCGTATTGTCCACCGACTCGATGACCTCGACGCCGGCCTCCCGGGCCAGGCGGACCGTGGCGTCCGTGCAGTTGTCGGCGACGACGATGATGCGCTCGGGCCGGTGAGACTGGCTCTTGAGGGAAGCGATCGTCTGCGGGAGCGAGGCCTCCTCGTTGTGTGCGGGGATGAGGACCGTCACCGTGACCTCGCCCGCGAACCGTCCGCGGTTGGCGGCCATGATGACCTTCGGAGCAAGCGGGTGGTTCCCTGGATTCATGGACCGCCGCGCCTTGGTCGCGATGCGCCGCTCCAGCAGCGCGAGCCCGGCACCCGCCAGCAGAGCGAGCGCGATGGCGGTCAGGATGGTGTTCGTCCCGGGCGCATCGGAGTTGTAGAGGACGCGCCAGATGCCGATCACGGCGTCCTGCGACGAGGCGATCGTCGATTCCGGGCGCTTGGCCGCCACGGCGAGCCACAGCAGTGCCGCGGCTGCTGTCACGATGGCCGCGATGACCAGGCCGACGATGCGGTCGAGCCTGCCCTTCGACGCGTAGGCGGGCAGCACGTCCGCCGCACCCGGTTGGTCGTGCCCCGGTTCGGTTGGTGTCCTCGTCATCGCTGCTGCGTCCCCCTGAGACCGGATGCCGCCGCAGGTCGTCCCGACATGCAGCGGCCTATGTGGTGCGGAGCAGCCGTCCCCGGGCCGCCGCGCTTCTGGGACGAGTCTGCCGCAGCACCCCGAACGCAGTCCTGCGGGAAAACCGAAGAATTGTGCAAAAACCGCGCAGGTTCCGGCGGAACGGGCTCAGCGGTCCTTCGGCACCCGCCGCACCGAGAGCGTGCTACTGGCGAAGAAGATCAACACGGATGCCAGGAGGACCAGCAATGCCGGCGTCCAGGACCCCGAGGCATCGTGGACGAAACCTACCAGGGGCGGCGCCACGGCGGCGACGCAGTAGCCCGATCCCTGGACGATGGCGGACATCCGGCCGGCGGAGACCTGGTCCCGGGCGAGCCGGATGATGGCGATGAAGATCACCGTGATGCCTCCGCCCTGCGCGATGCCCCCACCGAGGGACCAGAGCCACCAGAGGTGGGGGGCCAGGAGCAGGCCGGCCGGCACGGCCGTCCACAGCACACCCAGGATGACGGCCACCGCCGTCGTGCTCAGGAACCTGGCGGCGAAGGGCACTCCGAGGCCGCCCGCGATGGCGAGGATCTGGAAGATGGAGGACGCCGCACCGGCTTCGCCGACGGACATCCCCAGCTCGTCGTGCAGGTAGCTGGGCAGCCACGCCGTCACCCCGTAGTAGGAGAAGGCCTGCATGGCGAAGGCCACCGTCAGGCCCGCGGTGATCCACCCCGAGCCCTGCACGGGCGGCAGCTTCGTCCCGCCGCCGTCCTCGGGGGATACCAGGAACGCGTCCCTCGGGCCCACCGCCAGCGTCCAGAAGGCGATCGCCCCCACGGCCAGGACGGCGACCGCTGCCAGCGCAATCCTCCACCCGGCTGCGTCGGCCAGCGGCGCCGTCACCACCGACGTGAGGAAGGATCCGATGTTCAGCGCCGCGGTGTAGATTCCCATCGCCGTCCCCTGCCGCGCCGGGGAGAAATCGCGGCGGATGATCAGCGGCACCGCGATGTTGCCCACCGTGATCGCGAGGCCGATCAGCACGGTTCCGGCCACCACCAGCAGGGGGCCTCCGGCGGAACGCACCAGCACTCCGGCCAACACACCGAGGATGGTCAGCGTCACCGCGAATTCGGCGCCCAGCCTCCTGGCGGCCAGGGACGCGAGTGGTGCCGCGACGGAGAAGCACAGGACCGGGATGCTGGTGAGCAGTCCCAGCAGGACGGGCGAGAAGTGCAGGTCCTGCTGCATCAGGTCCGCCACCGGGGCGACCGCCACGAAAGGGCCCCTCAGGTTGAGGGCCACCAGTCCGATGCAGGCGAGCAGGATATAGCTGCCAGGGACCCTGGCGAGGATCCGGCCGCTCACGGGGCGGGCGGCGGGATAGGCGGTTTCATCACCTCTATTGCTATCACGCCTTCCTGTCGCGGCAGTGGCCCGGCACCGGGAGCCGATGCGGGCCATCCCGGCGCACAATGGTCGGATGACCGATCCGATCGACGCCCTGATCCCCCGTCCTCTCCGGGAGCTGGCACCGGGCGCCGTGCATCTTCCCGACTGGCTGGACATCGGGCGTCAGCGGGACCTCGTCGGGTTGTGCCGGGCCTGGGCGAGCGGACCTGTGCCGATGCGCGCCGTCACCATGCCGAACGGCGGAGTCATGTCCGTGAAGAGCGTGAGCCTCGGCTGGCACTGGCTCCCCTACCGGTACAGCCGCACGGCCGACGACGCCGGCGGCGGCGCCGTCGCGCCGTTCCCCGACGTGCTCCGCACCCTGGGGCGTGACGCCGTGACCGCCGCCTACGGACCGGAGGCCGGTGCGTCCTACGAACCCGACGCCGCCCTCGTCAACTACTACGACGACGCCGCGAAGATGGGCATGCACCAGGACCGGGAGGAACGGGTGAACGCGCCCGTCGTGTCCCTCAGCCTGGGCACGGCATGCGTCTTCCGCTTCGGCAACACCGAGACCCGGAACCGCCCCTGGCAGGACGTGGAACTCAGGTCGGGCGACCTCTTCGTGTTCGGTGGTCCCTCACGGTTCGCCTATCACGGAGTCCTCAGGACCGTGCCCGGCACGGCACCTCCCGGCATCGGGTTCGAGGGGCGGCTCAACATCACGGTGCGGCAGACGGGCCTGGGCTAGCCCGCGAGGACCATTCCCCGTGCGTAGGCGGCCTGGCCCGCGTGCTGCACGGCGTCGTCGACCACGCTGACCAGCCGGACGAGGAGCGTCACCGGCGGGTCCCAGTGCTCGTCGATCACCTGCCGCAGGTCTTCGTCCGTCAGGCCCACGAGCAGGCTCTGGGCCAGCTGGTGGGCGGCGTCGAAGTAGTCCAGCAGCTGCTGCGCCGACCCGACTTGAACGGCACCCACCTGGTCCGGCGAATGCCCGTAGCCGGTGTCATCGTGGTCGAGCTCCAGGGCCCAGCGGTCGGCGTAGCCATGCGCCAGCCACACCTCCTCATGCCCGAACGCCTCGGCGAAGTGGCTGTCCTCGATCCGCGAGAGGTGCCAGATGAGCCAGGCGACGGAATTCGCGGTCCCGCCCGGCCGGATGGACAGCTGGTCGGCATCGAGGCCGTCGACGGCACCGCGCACCAGGTCGGGCAGTCGCCCGTACGCCTCGGTCAGGACGTCGACCGACGTCACCGGCGCTCCTGTCCGGCTTCAGCGGAACCCGGCGCCAGCAGCAGCCTGAACCGCCGGCGCTGCTGGGCGGTCAGCAGCGAGAGGAACTGCGGGTGGGCGGCCAGGAAGTCCTGCGCCTCGGGGCAGTAGGGAATGACGGCCAGGCGCCGGCGGTGCGCATTGAGCAGCACGGCCTGCATCAGTACCGGCTCGAGGCCCAGGTGCCGGAACTTCGGATCGACGACGGCGTGCAGCAGGAGGATGTCCCCGCCGCGCATCTCGTACTGCACGTACCCGGCCATCATCCCGTTGCGGTACAGCTCGAACCGGGAGAAGAGGGCGTTGTCGCGGAACGTCTCACGGGCGTCGTCCACTCCGCCGCGCTGCACGGCCTGGCGCTCACGCCGTTCGAGTTCCTGGACGAGCGCGTCGTACCGCTCCCGTGTCTCCAGCGCCGGACGGTCCAGGTCGAGGAGCTGGTAGGTGCGGTTGCACAGCATCCGCAGGTGGCGCGTCGACGCCTCCGTGAGGCTGCTCGGGAAGTCGGACTCCATGCCCTGCGGAACCGAGGAAAGATGTGCACGCCGGGTTCCCCCCGACGGAGCTGCCGCGTCCTGATGTGCAGCGGGATGCTCGAGAATTTGCGGCGAGTGTTCCATAGTGAGCTCCACATCCGGGTGGTTCCATAGCCGCCTGCTCGACAGTTCCTGCAGTCTAGGTGACGTGCGTCATATTGGAAAGGTCGGCCCCTGTCAACGACCGGACCTCAGGTGGAGACACCCGATTCGCGGTAGAAGCCTTCGATATGATCCCGCACCAGTTCCGCGGCCCGGCCCCCGTCACCGCCCAGCACAGCGTCGAGGACCGCGCGGTGCTCCCGCCGGAGCCTCTCCGACGTCGCTGTCCAGTCGGGAAGTCCCGCGGTCAACTGCTGCGTGTAGTCCTCGATGGACCCGCGCAGCGATCCCATCATGGCTCCCACCAGCACGTTCCCGGCCGCCTCGGCAAGCGCGACGTGGAAGAGCGCGTCACGCTCCAGGAACCCCGCCGGGCCGTCGTCGTGCTGGTCCATCTCGTCGAGGAGCCGGGCCGCCCGCTCGAGGGATGGAGAGTCCGGCGACGCATGGGCTGCCGCCCACGTCTCCAGCAGGAGGCGCGTCTCCACGATGTCCCTGACGGGAAGGTGGGTGCTTGCCACATGCAGCCGGAGGGTGGAGTCGAGGGCCCGAGCGGGGTTTCCCGTGACGACCGTGCCCGCCTGTGGCCCGGACCCGACGCCGGCACGGACGACGCCGAGCGCCTCCAGTACCCGTGTACCCTCACGCACCGATGCCCGGGAGATCTTCAGCTGCTCCGCCATGGTGCGCTCGCCGGGCAGCCGGGACCCGATGGCGAGCCGTCCTGCGGCGAGTTCCTGCTCGAGCCATGCCGAGACCACCTGGTGATTGCGCATGCGGCCAGCATAGCTTGTGTGGTCCGACCACAGGCCGTACGATCTGTGGTCAGAGCTCAGGTGGGGGACCACCGCGATTCCGGCCGACGACGAGCAAAGGCACCCATGCACACCTCCTCCAGCGCACCTGTTCCTCCGGCACTCAGGCGCCGGGTCCCCAGGGTCGCAGACCTGGCTCCCCTGGTGCAGTTCAAGAAGCCCGAGGTCAGCGCAGCTGCCCGGCTTCGGCGGGCCAACACCGTCTGGGACCTGCGCGACATGGCGAAGCGGCGGACACCCACGGCGCCGTTCGACTACACGGACGGTGCCGCCGAGGCCGAGATCTCGCTCCGCCGCGCGCGGGCCGCCTTCCTCGACCTCGAGTTCCGGCCGGGCATCCTGCGCAACGTGCAGTCCGTCAGCACGGTCACGCCGATCCTCGGGAAGGACTCGGCCCTGCCGTTCGGCATCGCACCCACCGGCTTCACGCGCATGATGCAGTCGGAGGGCGAGTACGCCGGCTCGCAGGCGGCAGCAGCGGCAGGCATCCCCTACACGCTCTCCACCATGGGCACGGCCTCCATCGAAGACGTGGCGGAGGCCGCCCCGAACGGGCGCAACTGGTTCCAGCTCTACCTGTGGACGGACCGGGACCGCTCGATGGAGCTCATCGCCCGCGCGGCAGCGGCCGGGAACGACACCCTCATGGTCACCGTCGACACCGCGGTGGCGGGCGCCCGGCTCCGCGACGTCCGCAACGGCATGACCATCCCGCCGGCGCTGACCGTGAAGACCGTTCTCGACGCCTCGTACCGGCCCGCCTGGTGGTTCAACTTCCTGACCCACGAGCCGCTCTCGTTCGCCTCGCTCTCACGCTACTCGGGCACCGTGGCCGAACTCATCAACTCGATGTTCGATCCGACGCTCACCTTCGAGGACCTGGACTGGCTGCGCAGCGTGTGGAAGGGGAACCTCGTGGTCAAGGGGATCCAGACGCTCGACGACGCGAAGAAGGTTGTGGACCACGGAGCGGACGGCATCATCCTGTCCAACCACGGCGGACGCCAGCTCGACCGGGCGCCCATCCCGCTGCACCTGCTGCCACGCGTCGCAGCCGAGCTCAAGGGCACGACGGACATCATCCTCGACACGGGCATCATGAGTGGTGGCGATGTCGTAGCTGCCCTGGCCCTCGGAGCGGACTTCACGCTGATCGGCCGCGCCTACCTCTACGGACTCATGGCCGGCGGCCGCAAGGGTGTGGACCGCACCATCGAGATCCTCGGCACGGAGACAGCGCGCACCATGCAGCTGCTCGGCGTGAACCGCATCGAGGACCTCAACCCGGACCACGTGCGGCTGCTCGGCGACGCGACGGCGGACCTGCCCGAAGCCGCTGTAACGCTCTGACGCGACCCCGCGCGGTCGGCCCTCGGGCTCCCAGGTGCGGCGGTTTCGACCGTCGTGGATCCGCCACGTCTCATTCTGGTGACGGTCACCGGGAAAGCCTCGGACGGGGTCTATTATTTCTCCAGTGGACGTGCCTGGGGCGGGTCCGAACATAAGTCTGGGGAGACAAAATATGGGACGTGAGCGGAAGCATGTTCCGTTGCGTTACAGGCGTGCGCGGTCGCTGCTCTACGTGATCGGCCTGTTCTGGTTGTGGCTGTGGCTCGGCAGCGCCGCGTTCATGGAGGGTCTCTACCATTCGCCGCTGCACGCGGTGCTCGCCATGTATGCGCTGGCCGTCATCGTGCCGGTATCGATCCCCGCCGCGCTGCTCGCAGGAATCCAGATGGCCATGACGCGCCCCCGCGCCTACACCGCCGTCATCGTGAAACTCCCGGCCGCGCCGCAGCACCCACCGCTCCGGCCCGCCCACTGGTGGTACGGCGAGAAGGTCTCCTGACCACACCCCGGTGCACCGGGAAAACTCTGGACGGTCCGGGCACGCGGCTGGCACGCTGGACAGGGTCCACACCCTCCGACGACGGGGACCATCATCACTTCGTCCACTCGACCGCCCGCGCAGCATGCCGCCGTCGCCCTCCAGCGCCGCAACGTCCTGGTCGGCGTCCTCTTCGGGTGCGGGATCATCGCGTTCATCGACGAGGCCGTCTTCCACCAGCTCCTCCACTGGCACCACTTCTACGACAGGTCCACGTCCGCGGCCGGCCTCGTGTCCGACGGCGTCTTCCACGCCTTCAGCTGGTTCGCGACAGTGGCATCCCTCTTCCTCTTCGCCGACCTCCGGCGGCGGAGCGCCCTCCAGGCCCGGCGCTGGCTGGGGGGCATCCTCGCGGGCGTCGGCGGCTTCCAGCTGTTCGACGGCCTGGTGCAGCACAAGCTCCTCGACCTGCACGAGGTCCGGTACGGCGTGGACCTGCTCCCCTACGATCTGGCATGGAACGGCGCGGCCCTCGCGTTCCTGGTCGCGGGGGTCTCGGTACTGCTCGCGGCACGGCGTGCGGATACCCGGCGTGACTGACCACTCCGACCCGGGCCACTCGGCGTCAGCACATCTTTCGGGAGGCGCCGACGGCTTCGTCCTGGACACCGGGATCGTGCTCGTATGGGTGGGACTCGCCGTGCTGTACCTGCTCGCGGGCCGCTGCGCCGTCCTGCGAGGGCGGACCGGATGGCCGATCCGCCGGACCGCCGCCTGGCTGGCCGCGACGGGCCTGGGGCTCGCCGCGACGGGGCCGCTCGCACGGGCTGCGGGCAGCAGCTTCACCGCGCACACCGCGGTCCACCTCGTCCTCGGCATGCTCGTCCCGCTGCTGCTCGTGCTGGGAGCTCCCGTGACCCTGTTCCTCCGGGCCGTCCCCGCGTCCGTCGGGCGCCGCTGGAGCAGGCTCGCCGGCGCGGCGCCGCTGCGGGTGGGCACGTATCCGGTGACTGCCACGCTGCTCTCCACGATTCCCCTGGCCTTCCTGTACCGGGACGGCTCCGCGCTCGGGCTGGTCCACCACCCGGTGCTCGGGCCGCTGCTCCACCTCCACTTCCTCGTGTCGGGCGTCCTCTTCACCTACGCCGTCGTCGGCGTGGACCCGAACCCCCACCGGGCACCCGCATGGATGAGGGGGAGCGCGATCGTCGTCGGCATCGCGGTCCACTCGGTGGTGGCGAAGCATCTCTACTCCGTCGCGGACCAGGGCGCCATGCCAGCCGACGTGGAGCAGGCGGCGCACCTCATGTACTACGGCGGGGACGCCATCCACGTGATGCTCCTCGTGGCGTTCTCCGCTCAGGTCTACCGGGAGGCAGGACGGCGGCTCCACCGCGAAGCAGTGCGGGGAACCGGTGCATCCCTTCCCGGATCCGCCGGATAGCCCTGCCGGTTCCCGGCAGCCTCGGACCAGCGCCGACTGTTCACCGTGCGGTCACCATCCTCAAGTGGACAGCGGTATGTCAGCCCGCATATAACTAGTTTGTAGAACTAGTTGACAGTATGGTTCGTATTCTTGATCGAAAGGTAAGAGAGCCATGACGCAGACAATCAGTGCTATCGGTGCAGGAGATACGGCCGTAGGTGCTCCCCTCCACTGCGGTGAGCCCATGACCCTGCGCGAGACCTCCTACGTGGGGTCCTCCTACGGGGTGATCCCGCAGCCGGCCGCCGGGTTCGACGTCGAACTCGTCTGGGCCTGCTCGTGCGGCTTCCAGCTCTCGCACGAGGAGCCCGCCGAACTCGCACACCCCCTGTCTCCTGCCCTGCGGCGCGTCGCAGCGGCCGCGGCGGACCTCGAGTCGATCCAGTGGCACCTCGACCAGCTCACCGACGAGCTCGAGTCCGCCGTGCTGCGTGCAGCAGACGCAGGGGCGGCGATCGTCGACATCGCCGAGGCCGCGCAGCTGGAGCCGGCCGACGTCCAGGAGCTCGCCTCGGGAGGACGCCTCCTCGACGTAGGCTAGGCTGCGTGCCGGCCCTGTCCGGGCCGGCACGCAGCCCTCTTCGCAGGCCTGCTGCGGATTCACGGAAGGGCAGCACCCCATGAACGAACCCGCCTGGGTCCAGCACGCCATCTGGTGGCACGTCTATCCCCTGGGGTTCGTCGGGGCGGAGAAGGCCGCGACGGAGGATCCCGCCGCCGCGCACCGGCTCCTGGACCTGGTGCCATGGCTCGACTACGCGGTGGAACTGGGAGCGTCGGGCCTGGCCCTCGGCCCCGTCTTCGCCTCGGAGACCCACGGCTACGACACCACCGACTACTTCCGGATCGATGCCCGCCTCGGGACGTCGGAGGACTTCGACACCCTCGTGCGCGAAGCGCACCGGCGCGGGCTCCGGATCCTGCTCGACGGCGTCTTCAACCACACGGGCCGCTCGTTCGGCCCGTTCCAGGACGTCCTCGCACAGGGCCCCGGAGCAGCGACCGCCTCCTGGTTCTCCCTGGACTGGCCCGAAGGTGCTACGCCCGGCGCCGAACCCGGATACCGCGACTTCGAAGGCCACCACCACCTCGTGGCCCTGAACCACGGCGAGCCGGCCGTCGCGGACTTCGTGACCGACGTGATGGAGCACTGGCTCCGGCGGGGAGCCGATGGCTGGCGGCTCGACGCCGCCTACGCCGTCCCATCGTCGTTCTGGGCCGGCGTGACCGCCCGCGTCCGCGCGTCCCACCCCGACGCCTACTTCGTCGGGGAGTACATCCACGGCGACTACGCCTCCGAGGTCCGGGCCGGTGGCCTCGATTCCGCGACCCAGTACGAGCTGTGGAAAGCCGTGTGGAGCTCCCTCAACGACGCCAACCTCTTCGAACTCGCCGCCGCACTGGAGCGGCACAACGCACTGCTCGGGTCCTTCGCACCGCTCACGTTCCTCGGCAACCACGACGTCACACGGATCGCGAGCAGGCTCACCGACCCCGCCCTGCTGCCGCACGCCGTCGCGGTCCTCCTCACGGTCGGCGGCACGCCGTCCCTCTACTACGGCGACGAGCAGGGCTACCGCGGCATCAAGGAGGACCGGGCAGGGGGCGACGACGACGTGAGGCCCCTCTTCCCGCCCGCACCCGGCAACCTCTCCCCCGTGGGACGGCCCGTCTTCGACGTGCACCAGGAGCTCATCGGCGTCCGGCGCCGCCACCCCTGGCTGCACCGCGCGAAGACCGAAGTGCTGCAGCTGTCCAACGAGGTGCTCGCCTACCGCGTCGCTGCCGAGAACCCGGAAGCCCTCGTGGTCGCACTGAACCTCTCCTCCGATGCCCAGCCGGTTCCGGCTACGGGGGCGCTGTCGGTACTCGCCGGACAGGCAACCCTCGACGCTCGCTCAGGCACCGCGACCCTGCCGCCACGGGCCTGGGCCGTCCTCGGCTGACACCCGCGCTGCCGTTCGGGAATCCGGTCCGTCGCCGGCGCGGGAACCGGGGATAATGGGACTCCACGCCGCACTGCAGAGGAGGGCCGCATGAGTCCGGAAGATCCGCCCCGGGACACCGATACGGTCGATTTCACACCGTGGCCGCGGCCTGTTCCGCAGCAGGTGCTCAACGGCCTCAAGAAGCTCCTGCTGGTGGCGGCACTCCTGGTGGGCTTCCACCAGCTCGTCCCCTCGACCACCCTGGGATCCTCACTGAGCAGCACGTTCACCCTCCTGGTGGTGATGTCGTGGCTCGGACCCCTGGCCCGCATCCTGGCGGCACGCCCCTGGGCGCGGAAGGCTGCCGAGGAATAGGCCATCCTCCGACGGCCCGAGACGAAAGAGGCGAGGCTCCTGCAGGAGCCTCGCCTCTTCTTTTCGAATCGTGGAGCTTAGGGGAATCGAACCCCTGACCTTTTCATTGCGAACGAAACGCTCTACCAACTGAGCTAAAGCCCCGGATACCACTTCCGAACACCAACACTGTACCCAAGAGGGCGGCGTTAGCCCAAAGCGGCGCACGGACCGGGCACGGCCTCCGGAGCGTCAGCCCGTGGGAGTAGCCTTTCCACCATGTCCAGCAATCCCTCCCAGGCAGCGCCTGCCCCGCTCCAGGACGACGTCCGGCCCTGGCCGGCCCTGTGGTCGCTCGTCATCGGGTTCTTCATGATCCTCGTCGATTCGACCATCGTGTCCGTCGCCACGCCCGCCATCATGGAGGGGCTGGGCGCAGGCATCGACAGCGTCATCTGGGTGACGAGTGCCTACCTGCTGGCCTACGCCGTACCGCTGCTCGTCACGGGCAGGCTCGGGGACCGCTTCGGACCGAAGCGGGTCTACCTCGTGGGGCTCGTGGTCTTCACGCTCTCGAGCGCGTGGTGCGGGCTGTCCGGAACCGTTGAAGCCCTCATCATCGCCCGCGTCCTGCAGGGCCTGGGCGCCGCGCTCATGACCCCGCAGACCATGTCCGTCATCACCCGGATCTTCCCGCCCGAGCGCCGCGGCGCGGCCATGGGCCTCTGGGGATCCGTGGCCGGTGTCGCGACACTCGTCGGGCCCGTCCTGGGTGGGGTGCTCGTCGACTCCGCCGGATGGGAATGGATCTTCTTCATCAACGTCCCCGTGGGCGTGGTGGGATTCATCCTCGCCGCACGCCTCGTTCCCACCCTCCCGACGACGTCGCACCGTTTCGACATGCTCGGGGTGTTCCTCAGCGCGGCCGGCCTCTTCTGCCTCGTCTTCGGCATCCAGGAGGGCGAGAGCTACGACTGGGGGACGATCGCAGGCCCCCTCTCCGTGTGGTCGCTCATCATCACGGGCATCCTCCTGCTCGTCGCCTTCGTCGCCTGGCAGAGGTTCAACCGCGGAGAGCCGCTGATTCCCCTCAAGCTGTTCCGCGACCGCAACTTCTCCCTCGCCAACACGTCCATCACCGCGATGGGCTTCTCGATCACCACCATGTCGCTGCCGCTCATGCTCTACGCGCAGACGGTGCGAGGCCTCTCGCCCACGCAGGCAGCCCTCCTGCTGACCCCGATGGCCGTCATCTCGGGTGTCCTCGCCCCGTTCGTCGGCAAGTACGTGCAGCGCAGCAACCCCAAGTACATCGCCATCGCCGGTTTTGCCGCGATGTCCGTGGCCCTCTTCTGGATGGGCTCGATCCTCACCCCGGACGTCCCCATCTGGCAACTCCTGCTGCCCATCTCCCTGCTCGGCCTCTCGAGCGCCGGGATCTGGGCGCCGGTGTCCCTGACGGCCACCCGCAACCTCGCACCGTCCCTCGCCGGAGCGGGATCCGGCGTCTACAACACGACCCGGCAGATGGGCGCCGTCCTCGGCAGTGCCGCCGTCGCGGCCGTGATGCAGTCCCGCCTGATGGCCAACCTCGGAGGTGGGGGAATCAGCGCAACCCCCGGGACGGCCCTTCCCGAGGAGGCGAAGGCGGGGTACGCCCTCTCCATGGGGCAGTCCCTCTACCTGCCGGCCAGCGTGATCATCGTCGGTTTCGCGGCAGCCCTGTTCTTCGCGAGGCCCCAGCAGAACCGCGCATGGGAGCGCGACGCCGGCGCCGTCCGCGGTCCCGGCGCCCATCCGGCGTCGTCCGACCGGCAGCGGGAAGCGACGGCGGCCGACAGCTGAGCTGTTGCCTCGGGGAACTACCGGTAGTCTTCTGGCATGGCTGATGAGACGAAGGACACAGAGAAGGAGTCGGGCACCTCGGAGGCGAAGGAGGTGTCGGACGATTTCGCCGTCCGGGAGCACACCTCCCCCTCGGGCCTGAAGTACACCACGACGACCGGACGCCTCGTGCTGCGGCGCGAGGAGACGAAGGACGGCAAGGCGGACGGATTCAAGCCGAAGGCCGAGATCTTCGTCGTCGCGTACACGCAACAGGATGCCGAGCCGGGACGGCCCGTGACCTTCGCGTTCAACGGTGGCCCCGGCTCCGCCTCCGTCTGGCTGCATCTGGGCCTGCTGGGGCCGCGCCTCGTGGAGTCCGGCGACGTCGGGACCATGACGCCCGCGCCCTTCGGGCTCGTCGACAACCCCGACAGCCTGCTCGAGTCGAGCGACCTCGTCCTCATCGATCCCGTGAACACCGGTTTCTCCCGCGTCGTCGAGGGCGAGAAGGCGGACGAGTTCCACGCGTTCGTGCAGGACAGGGACCTTGTGGCGGAGGTCGTCCGGCTCTGGACCACGCGCAACAACCGCTGGCTCTCCCCCAAGTACCTCGTCGGGGAGTCCTACGGGACTCTCCGGGCCGTGGCGGTGGCCGGGCGGCTCTTCGATGCGTACGGCATGGCGGTCAACGGGCTCGGCCTCATCTCGACGGTGCTCAACATGTCCACCCTGCGGTTCTTCCCCGGAAGCGACCTCCCCTATGCGCTGCACCTGCCCACCTATGCCGCGATCGCCCACTACCACGGCCGGCACGGCGACCGGGAGCTCTCGGAGGTGGTCCGCGAGGCCGAGGAGTACGCAGCCCGGGACTTCGGCTACGCCCTGACGCAGGGCACGCGGCTGACCTCCGAGGAGTACGACGAGGCCGTCGCGCGCCTTCACGCCATCACCACCCTCGACGAGGGCTTCATCCGCCGCACGAACCTCCGCTGGGCGTACCACGAGTTCGCCGCAGAGCTCCTGCGGTCCGAAGGTCTGTCCGTCGGCCGCATCGATGGTCGGTTCGCCGCGCGGCCCGAGAACCTGCAGTCGTCCGACTCCTTCGACGACCCGAGCATCCGGGCCATCACGGGGCCCTACTCGGCCGCCATGAACCACTACGTCCGTGCCGAGCTCGGCTACGAGAACGACCTCCCCTACGAGATCCTGACCGCCCGCGTGCAGCCGTGGAGCTACAGGACGTTCGAGGGTGCACCCGTGGACGTCTCGGGCGTCCTTGAGCGGCTCCTCGTGCACAATCCCACGCTGCGGGTCCACGTGGACTACGGCTACCACGACGGCGCGACGCCGCACTTCGCCGCCGAGTACGTGTGGGCGCACATGAATCTCGATGACGCCGCGCGCGCCCGGTTCACGCACCACTACCACGAGGCCGGACACATGATGTACCTCAACCCCGTAGCACGGGACGCCCAGCTCCGGGCCCTGCGGGCCTTCGTCACCGAGGGGCAGACGGGCCAGGGATAGTAAGTAGGATGATGATAACGACCGCGCCAGCCGACGCCGGTCACCGACCGTAAGGACATCACCATGCTGAAGAGGATCATCTGGGCCCTGGTGCCCATCGTCGCGTCCCGCGTGCTGAACAAGCGCCGGGCCACCCAGCAGCCGCGGGCCAACAAGACGCGGTACAAGGGCACCTACGGCAGGTAGCAGCTACGGGCGCCGCCCGGGAGCGGGAAGGGACTGGCCATCGCGCTGCGTGACGAGGACGGCTTCGCCGACATCCGCTCCTACGCCGCTATCGGTGACGGGCGCACGGTCGCCCTGGTGGCGCTCGACGGATCCATCGACTGGTACCCCACTCCGGACCTCGATTCCACGCCGGCCTTCGCCCGCCTGCTCGATGCGGGCGAAGGCTTCCTGGCCCTGGCACCCACGGCGGAGTTCACGGTGGAACGCCGGTACGCGGACGGCTCGAACGTCCTCGAGACGACCTACACCACCGCGACCGGCACTGTCCGCGTCACCGACTCACTGAACACCGGCGTGGCCGGCAGGCTGCCCTGGGGTGAACTGGCCCGCCGGGTCGACGGCCTGACCGGACATGTGGAGATGGCATGGCGCGTCAGGCCGGGCACCTGCTTCGGCTCCGCCTCGCCTTGGCTCGACAACGGTCCGGAGCACCCCGTCCTCCGCATCGACGCGGTCGGTCTCGGTGTCCTCGGCATCGACCACGGCCTGAAGACACCGGAGGGCCAATCCGTCGAGGGAGCCTTCACGACGTCGGCCGGATCGCGGCACCTCGTCGCGGTGGTCTCCACGCACGGCGAGCCGCTGCCGCTCCCCGACCCGCGGACCATCGACGACGGCGTGGACCGCACCATCCGCAACTGGCAGGCTTGGTCGGACAACTTCGCCTACGACGGCAACTACCGGCACGCCGTCCTGCGCAGCGCCCTCACCCTGAAACTGCTGCTGCACAGTCCGTCCGGGTCGATTGCTGCCGCCGCGACCACCTCCCTGCCGGAAAGCGCGGCGGGCGGCAAGAACTGGGACTACCGCTACGCGTGGGTGCGGGACACCGCCTACACGCTGCATTCCCTGACCCGCGCAGGGCTCCGCGAGGAGGTGCATGGTGCCGCGTCCTGGATGCTCAAGAACCTCCGGTCCCAGGGCCCCGACCTCCAGGTGTTCACCCGCCTCAACGGCGGCATCCCTGAGGGCACCCATCGTCCGGATGCCACCGGATGGCGCAACAACGGTCCCGTGGTCGACGGGAACCCGGCGGCGGGGCAACTGCAGCTGGGCGTCTTCGGCGACGTGTTCGACATCGTCTGGCAGTATGTCCAGGCCGGCCACGTGCTCGATCCCGCGACCATGCGGCAGCTCGCCGACCTCGCGGACCTCACTTGCGACATCTGGCAGCGCCGCGACGCCGGCATGTGGGAACTGCCGGAGGAACGGCACTACGTCACGTCCAAGCTCGGCTGCTGGAACGCACTGCGCTGCGCCGTGCTGCTCGCCGAGCACGGCCAGTTGCAGGGCCCCGTGCAGCGGTGGTCCGCGGAGCGCGACCGCATCCGGGACTGGGTGCACGAGCACGGCTGGTCGGAGAAGCGGCAGAGCTACATCTGGTATCCCGGGACCACGGAGCTGGACGCCTCGATCCTCCTGCATGCGATCAGCGGATTCGACACGGGACCGCGCATGTCGTCCACCATCGACGCCCTGCGCGAGGAACTCGGCGCGGGTCCGCTGCTCTACCGTTACAGCGGCATGCAGGATGAGGAAGCGACCTTCGTGGCGTGCGCCTACTGGGTGGTGTCGGCGCTCGTCGCCGTCGGCCGCCGCGACGAGGCGGTGGACCTGATGGAGGAGCTCCTGCCGCTCGCGAACGACGTCGGCATCATGTCGGAGATGATCGAACCCTCCGACAACTCCTTCATGGGCAACATCCCCCAGGGACTGAGCCATCTCGCACTGATCGTGGCGGCCCTGTCCATCTCGGGTAAATCCTGACCGTCACCTCGTGGCGAAGTAGATCCAGACGCCGATCACCCAGGTGGTCCCGGCAAGGCAGGCGAGGGCCAGCTCGGCGAGGATACCGAGCCCCGTCGCCTTGAGCGCGTGCAGGCTCGACCTCAGGGCGGCTCCGGCGTCGCGCTGCCGTACGTACTCACTGGCGAACAACCCGAGGGCGAATCCGACGAACAGGCCGACGACGGGGATCACGAACATGCCGATGATCCCGGCTAGGACTCCGATGGTCACCGACCTGCCCGGGATGGAACGCTGCCTGAGGGTCCGGCCGGTGAGGACGAGGCCGGCAGCGAGGCCGGCCCCGGCGAACACGGTGCCGATCGAGAACACCGCCCAGCCCTCGGTGCTCGTCACGGTGAGCGCCCAAGCGAGGAGCGACACGATGATCAGGATGCTCCCCGGCAGGACCGGGACCACTACTCCCGCGATACCGACGGCGATCAGCGCCCCGCACACGACCGTCATGAAGACCTGTAGATCCATGGTCCCAGTCTTGCACCTCGGATGCGGCACGAAGTGGCACCGGCCCGATGGATGAACGCCGTGGAATACTGGAGGAAATACTAAGGCAACTTAGGGAGCCTGCGGGCCCTGATATCAGGAGGACCAGTGAGTACACCAGGAACAGGGAACACGGACGGCGATCGTCGGGCGGGGGGCCGTCGCGCCGACGATCCCGACAACCCCACCGAACTGATCGACACCGGGCGGTCGGGCGCAGGCGCCAGCAGTGCCGGACGTGCCGACAGCACTCCTGCCGACGGCCGCGGGACCGGCGCGACACGGGCCGACTCCTACGACGGCGGCGGGAGCGACTACGTGCCCGGCGCCTACTCGTCGGAGGACGACACCAGCGGCGACTACATCCCGGGCATGTACTCGGACACCTCGGACAGCACTCCGACCCGCGCGTACACCCCGGCGCCGATCTCGGCGTCGCGCGATGCCTCGCCGCGCAACGAGGACACGACGCCCCAGACGCAGGTCGTCCCGGTGACCGCCACCAAGCGGTCCGCCCGCACCGACGGTGACCGGGACCGCGAGCGCGACGTGCCACGAAGCACGACTGCTGGAGCCGGGGTGCCGAGCCTGGAAGACCGCAAGCTGCTCCACCGACGCGAGAAGGAGCACTTCGGTGGCATGAAGTTCGGCTCGGCGTTCTTCGGCTGGCTCACCGCGACCGGGATGTTCGTCCTCCTGTCGGCCCTCGTCGGCGCACTGGCCGCGCTCTTCGGCGTCGGCGCCGACCTCACCCCTGCGGACGTGAGGATCGGATCGGGTGAAGCGCAGACCGCGGGCCTGACCGCCGCCGTGGTCTTCGGCGTCATCCTCCTGCTCTCCTACTTCGCCGGAGGGTATGTCGCAGGGCGCATGGCCCGCTTCAGCGGCGTGAAGCAGGGCGTCGCGGTCTGGCTCTGGGCCATCATCGTCGCCGTCGTGCTCGCCATCATCGGCTTCATCGTCGGTAACCAGGCGAACATCACCGATCGGTTCCAGAACCTCGGCGTCCCCTCCGCCCAGGAGCTCACGGGCCCCGGGCTCATCGGCCTTCTCGTGGTCGCCGCCGTCGCACTTCTCGGCGCGATCCTGGGCGGTCTCGCCGGGATGCGCTACCACCGGAAGATCGACCGCGCCGACTTCGACGCCCTCGACGCCGAGTAGCACGCCCACCGGCAGTACCAACGGAACAGCCCCGGACTCGACGAGTCCGGGGCTGTTCCGTCGTTTGGGTGCTGCACGGCTCAGGGCGACGGCATCCCACCGTTGACGTTCAGGGTCTCGCCGAGCACGTAGCTAGCCTCGGACGACGCCAGGAAGACGTACGCGGGGGCGAGTTCGGTGGGCTGGCCGGCGCGGCCCAGCGGTGTGCTCTTGCCGAACTCGGGCAGGGCCTCCTTGGGCTGGCCGCCCGAGATCTGCAGCGGCGTCCAGATGGGACCCGGTGCCACGGCGTTCACGCGGATGCCCTTGGGTGCGAGCTGCTGAGCGAGTCCCTTGGTGAAGTTGTTGATTGCGGCCTTGGTGCTCGCGTAGTCCAGGAGGGTAGGCGACGGCTCGTAGGCCTGGATGGACGTGGAGTTGATGATGGCCGAGCCGGGCTGGAGGTGCTTGAGAGCCTCCCTGGTCACGCGGAAGAACGAGTAGATGTTCGTTTTGAACGTGTGGTCCAGCTGCTCGTCGCTGAGTTCCTCGAGCGATTCGATGGCCACCTGCTTGGCGGCGTTGTTGACGAGGATGTCGAGCCCGCCGAGTGCGTCGACGGCCTGCTGGACCAGCGAGGTGCAGTACTCGGGATCCTTGAGGTCACCCGGGATGCACACCGCCTTCCGTCCGGCGTCCTCGATGAGTCCCTTGATGACCTGGGCGTCTTCCTCCTCCTCGGGGAGGTAGGACAGGGCGACGTCGGCACCCTCGCGTGCGTAGGCGATGGCGACGGCCGCCCCGATACCGGAATCGGAACCGGTGATGAGTGCCTTGCGCCCCTCGAGGCGTCCCGTCCCGCGGTAGGACGTCTCGCCGCGGTCGGCCTTGGGTGCCAGCTCGGCGTCGAGCCCCGGTTCAGGGGACTGCTGCTCCGGAGGCGCGATGCTCTCGAACCGCGTGACGGGGTTCTGGAAGGTGTACTGGTCGGTCGATCCTGCTGTGCTCTCGGAGGTCATAGGTGTTCTCCCTGTACAGAATGCGTGTCCCGCGCCGCGTCGGGCGCTGTGGGTTTGTCGACTGGCCGCTGAAGCTAAGCCTACTTATCACCCTAGGCGCGTCGGGAAACCCGGACAAGGTCACGCGGAAGTCCGGACGGGTGGTGGCGCGGCGTGCCGTCGGAGCCTACAGGCGCGTGGATACCAGGCCGGATAGCGGGATCCGACGGCGTGGAATCAGAAGACGACCGAGAAGAAACCCGCACCGACGCTGAGAATCATGGCCGCAACGATGAGCCAGACGATCGGGGTACGGAGCTTTCGCATGTGGTCCATAGTGGCCCCAGTCTAGTCGCCGCGTTCGAGGTGCCGGGTGCGGGAATCACCATCAGGATCAAGGGTGGGCCTCGCGGAGATGCCTGACTGCTGCGCTGGTTGCCGGCTGGTAGCCCAGATCGCGGGAGATCGCCCGTGCTGCCGTCCGTACCGCAGGAATCACCTCATGTTCCAGAATCCCCTTGTCCGGCATGACGATGGATAACGCCGCGACCACCTCAGCCCCCGGCCCGAGCACGGGCGCGGCGACTGAAACCGTTTTGGAGGGAAGGGACCGGTGGACGGTACTCACCCCTGCGCGTCGAACGTCGGCAAGTACCATGCGCAACTCTCTGGCGGACACCGGTGCCGTGCCTGGCACGGCGTCGATCGGAGAAGCGAGGACCTCGTCCTGAAGCGACGGGCTGCCGTGGGCGAGCAGGATCCGTCCCACCGCAGTCGTCGGCAACGGCAGCCTGCCCCCTACCCTGTAGGCCACCTCCGTAGCGTCCTTGGAGGAGAGCCTGTCGATCAGGACGGCGTCCCGGCCGTCCCGGACTGCAAGAAGGACATGTTGATGCGTGATCTCGTAAAGATCTTCGAGGTACGGAAGTGCGATATCCCTGATTCCATGACCCCGCGGAGCGAGTGAAGCGATCTCCCACAGCCGGACACCGATCACGTACCTCCCGTCTTCCAGCCGCTCCAGCGCACCCCACTCGGTGAAGTGCCGAAGAAAGCGAAGGGCGGTGGCCGGCGGCATACCAGCGGCGCGGGACAGCTCGACGAGACTGAGTGAACGCCTCTTGTCAGAAAACCCTGCAAGTAGACTCAATGCCCGCATCAGCACGGGCTGCCCGTGCTGGGCATGAATCTCTTGCACAGGCTCGGTTGCTGGTCGGTCAGGCATGGATGTCCCTTGAAGGTGCCGATGTGTTCTACGTCACTGAGTGTATTTTCACCCAGTGAAAATTGCATATCCCCTTCGAGGTCCTGCACGCAATCCTTACGGAGATCGACAAACCCATCGCAGAACAGGGCCTGGCCGCCGGAACCCCGCCTGGTTCCATCGCAGAAGCCTGGATCGTAGTGCCGGCGCACGTGCAACCGCAGCGTGAAGAGCTTCGTGCGCCGGCTCCTCCCATACCCATGAATGGAATCAATGATGAACTCCACGACCCCGAAGAAGAAGTCCCTGCTGGGGATATTCGTCCTCTGCTGGCTCTGCCTGATGGCGGATGGCTATGACCTCTACGTCTACGGAGCCACGCTTCCTGGGCTGATCGGTGTTGCACCGTTCAACATCACGCCCGCAGCTGCAGGAGCGGTCGGGAGCATTGCGCTGGTTGGCATGCTGCTCGGGTCATTGGTCGTCGGGACCCTGACTGACCGATTGGGTAGGCGCCGGATTCTCATCAGTGCCCTGGCATTGTTCTCCCTGGCGATGCTTGCCTGTGCGGTAGCTCCCACGTGGGAGATGTTTGCGGTATTCCGGTTCATCGCTTGCTTCGGCGTCGGAGGTTTGCTTCCCACGGCAGTCGCCCTGGCCAATGAATTCGCGGACCCGGCCCGGAAATCGATCACCCTCGGCGCGGTACTGACGGGGCCGGCCGTGGGAACTGTCGTTGCCTCCCTCACCTCCCTGGCGCTTCTGGAGCGCTCGGGTTTTCGCCCTGTGTACGCAGCAGGAGCAATTGCCTTGATCCTCGTGCCCCTCGCCTGGAAGTATCTGCCCGAATCGCCATCCTTCCTTCGTGCCCACCAGCTCACCGAGCAGGCGGAGAGGATCGAGGCAGCCTACGGGATGGTGCGTCCTCCGGAAGCCCCCACGCCTGCTGCACGCTTCACGTCACCCACGACGTCACTCTTCGCCAGTGGGTATGGGCGGCCGACCCTTACCATCTGGGCCATCACCGTCCTGAGCCTGCTCACGATTTTCGGTGTCAGCACCTGGCTTCCGCAGGTCATGCGTAATGCCGGCTACGGAGTCGGCTCATCAGTCTCCTTCCTGCTCGCCTATTCGGTCGGAGCCGTCATCGGGACAGTCCTGGCCGCCGCCGCCAGCCAGCGCTTCGGACCCAAGAGGTTGGTCGTCGTGGGCTTCGTCAGTGCAGCCACTGCCCTGCTGCTGATGTCGACGAATCCTCCGGCAGCATTGCTGGTCGTGCTCGCCGCGGTCGCGGGGTTCGGAGGCCTGGGCACCCAGAACATGATCAACGACTACATCGCCCAGTTTTACCCCGCCGCCATCCGGGCGACCGGCCTGGGCTGGGCGCTGGCGGTCGGTCGGTTGGGAGCCATCGCAGGACCCACCTACGGGGCTCTCATGATCGGATTCGGCGGAGGGGTTCCCCTCGTTGCGGCCGCCTTTGCCTTGCCTGCCATCGCCGGGGCGGCCCTGATGCTCCTCGTTCCAGCCAAAGCCGCTCCACTAGCTGTCCCTGCCCCTGTCGCCGAGCCGGTGAGCTGATTCGCGGGCTGCATCTCCCTTCCGCGGCAGCTGAGCAAGCTGAACTCCTTATCCGGCGCGAGTGCCAAGTGCGGAGGACCGGTCGGCATCCTCGTGTATTTACGGATCTCCGGAGGGGCATCGCGAAACCTGGACCAGCAGGAGGTAGTAGGGTCTGCTCTCGACCGTTAGTATCCCCACTATGGTTCATGAACCGCTTCATGGAGGTACCCAGGCGTCCGGACGTCGCGCGCGGCAGCGATCTGCGGTGACGATCAGCGATGTGGCACGCCAGGCGGGGGTTTCCACGGGGACCGTTTCGAACGTCCTCAACCGCCCAGACCGGGTGGATCCTGGAATGGTGAAGCGCGTTCAGTCAGCGATCAGCGCTCTAGGTTATGTGCGCAATAGCGCTGCGCGGTCCCTGGCTGCCGGCAGTAGCAGCTCTGTCGGCTTTGTCCTCGTCGACCTTGCAAACTCGTTCTTCGCGGACATGGCGCGTGGGGCAGAGGTGGAAGCGGAACGGTCCGGGTTCTACCTGCTGCTGGCCAATTCTGACGTGCGTGTGGAGAAGCAAAAAGCTTATCTGGAGCATTTTGCTCAGGAGCAGGTCGCCGGCACCTTACTGACAGCTGTAGGAAGCGATTTATCGGGGGTTCCTGATGCCAGAGGAGCCGGACAGCATGTCGTACTCCTGGACGTCGACCCGAGTTGTGCTGCAACGAGTTGCACGGTAACAACTGACTACGAGGCTGCAGGTTATTTAGCGGCAACCCACCTGATCGGATTGGGTAGGCGGCACATTGCATTCGCGGGTGGACCGCTCACCAGTCACGCAGTTGGTGGCCGATGGCGAGGAGCGCAGCGGGCCGTCGCTGAATCCGGCGGTTATGCAGCCCTTGAGCACCTTGACTCGTCAGACGTCCGCGTCAAGGACGGGCAGATGATTGGGGAACGGTTACTCGCGGAGCGAACGGGTGGTACTGACGGAATTGTTGCGGCGGCCGACCTTGTCGCCTTCGGCCTGATGCAACGCCTCCTGGAAGGAGGTGTCCAAATCCCTGCAGAGGTCGCCCTCGTCGCGTGTGATGACAACAAGTCGGCCTACGGAAGTGCAGTCCCCATCTCGACGATCGATCTACCCGGTTTCGAGATGGGGCGTTCAGCGATGCAACTTTTGTTGGATGAGCTGCAGAACGAGGAACACCACCTGCATCGCAACGTCGTGATACCCCCGCGTCTAACGGTCAGGGAGAGCTCGGTGGGACGCACCTAACGGTCAGGGGAAGCTCCGTGGGCCGCGCCTAACGGTCGGGGAACGCTGCCGGGGACGGTTGTCCAGTGGTGCAACACCTCTCGCTGCACCACTGGACGGGCCGTTCTAGGCGACTTCTGCCAGTGACCGGGTGTCGATTCGGAAGTGGTGTTTTCCGGACCCGACTTCGCGGACATCGTCGTGCATGCCGGGAAGGTGGATGTCGGCGGTTGCTCCTGGAGGAACGATGACCTCGAGGGAGAACACATCGTCGTCGAGCGTCCACTCCACGGACGCTAGTCCATAGGGGGTGACGTGTTGGGCGCGGGCTGAGGTGAAGGTCAGCCCGGGTTGTGGAGCGATGGTAAGGCGGCGGTAGCCGGGTTCAGTGGGCGCGAGTCCCGCGAGGACGCGATGGAGGAAGTCGACCACAGCGCCGAGGGCGTAATGGTTGAAGGACGTCATCTCACCGGGGTTGACGGTGCCGTCGGGGAGCATACTGTCCCAGCGTTCCCAGATGGTGGTTGCGCCCATGCTCACGGGGTACAACCATGAAGGACATTCCTTCTCCAACAAGAGCCGATAGGCATCTTCCGTGTTGCCGGTGAGGGCCAGGGCGTCGCAGATCACGGGAGTGCCGACGAATCCTGTCTGGACCCGGTAGTCGCCCTCGCGAACGAGGTCGGCAAGGCGGCTTCCGGCACGGGTGCGTTGATCAGGATCTTGGATCAGGTTGAAGACGAGAGTCAGCGCCAGCGACGTGGGCGTTTCGCCTACGAGCCGGCCTGCGGGTGAAAGGAACTCGTGCTGGAACGCTCGGGTGGTGCGCTCGGCGAGCATGCTGTACCTGTCCGCTTCCTCAGTGCGGCCTAGGACCTCTGCTGCCTGGCTGGTCAGTCGGGCAGAGTGCGCGAGGTAGGCCGATGCGACGAGGTACCTGTCGGTTTTTCCTGCTCCAGGGTCTTCGGGAGGTGCGGCGGGGTCCAACCAGTCGCCTAATTGCATGCCTTCGCGGATCAATCCTGTGCTGTCGGTCATGCCGGCCAGGTGATCCACCCATCCCGTCATGCTCGTGAACTGCCGGCTCAGGATGGCGGTATCGCCGTTGTGCTGGTACATGGTCCAGGGCACGATGACGGCGGCGTCGCCCCAGGCGGCGGAGGATTCCTCGGGGAATCCGCAGGCGATCCAGGGCACGAAGTTGGGGATGGCGCCGGTCGGTCCCTGCTCGACGGCAACGTCAGCGAGCCAGCTGGCGAGTACTCCACCGCTTGAGTAGAGGAAGCTGGCTGCGGGGGCGAATACCTGGATATCTCCGGTCCAGCCCAGCCGCTCGTCGCGTTGGGGACAATCGGTAGGCAGGTCGACGAAATTGTCGCGCATGCTCCACACTGTGTTCTCGTGCAGCTGGTTCACCAGGGGCTCGTTGGATCCGAACCAGCCGGTGCGTTCCATGTCGGAGTGGATGACGACGGCTTCGACATCATCGGGATGGAAGTCCCCCGGCCAATTCTCGAGTTCGGCATACCGGAATCCGTGGATGGTGAACCTGGGGGTCCAGGTTTCTCGTTGTCCGTTGCCGCGGAGGGTGTAGCTGTCCACTGACGGAGCCGATCGCAAAGGTCGGACAGCGAGCTCGTCGCCTTCGAGGACTTCCGCGTGGTGCAGGGTGACGGTATGCCCAGTCGGGCCATGAACGCGGATGCGCAGCCGGCCGGCGATGTTCTGACCGAAGTCGAGGCGGATCCGCCCATCGGGCATGCGTTGGACATCGCAGGGTGCGAGTGTCTGGGTTTCCCGGACCGGCACTCCGACAGGTGCTTGGAGTTCGGCGGTGAAGTCCTCACGGGGAAGGATTACCGGTCGTGACCAGGAGCTGTCGTCGAAGCCGGGCTCGTTCCAGCCGGCCGGGCTCAGACGGGCGTCGTAATGTTCCCCGTCGTAGAGGCTCGCTGCGAGGACTGGGCCTGTGGATGTCCGCCATGCGGTGTCGAGCGGGACCGCGGTGACGGTTCCGTCTGTGTGGTGCAGTTCGAGCTGCAGGAGCAAGGAGAGGTCCGTGCCGTAGTTGTCCCAGATGCCGCCATGGAAGCCGAGCCTGCCTCGATACCAGCCGTCACTAAGTTCTGCGCCGATGGCGTTGGTGCCGGGTCGCAGGATGTTGGTGATGTCGTAGGTCTGATAGCGGAGCCGGTGGCGGTAGCTGGTCCAACCTGGTGCGAGTTCCTGATCACCGACGCGTTGGCCGTTGAGGGTGAGTGTGTAGATTCCGTGGGCGGTCGCGTAGATGCGTGCCAAGCTGATGTCATCGCCGACAGCGAATTCGGATCGCAGGAGGTAGCCGGGACGGACTCCTTCCGCCGGTGCGCTTTCGGAAACGCAGATGAAGTTGCTGTTCCAGTCGTCCTGCTGGAGAAGCGCCGCTTCCAGTTCCAGGGGTTCGCTCCAGCCCGATCTTTGACCGTCGGACGTCTGTACCCGGACGTGGACGGTGCCGCGCTGCCGGGATTGCAGGGGTGCGAAGGGCCAGTCGACGAAGACCTGCTCGCTGGTGTCCCGGCCCTCGGCAATGTGCTCGGTGCCGTCCGGCAGGCTGAGTCGGATCTCGTACCCGATTTGCACGAGGTTGGTGGTGTTGGATTCGATGCGCCAGGACAGTCGGGGGGTGGCGGTCCCGATGCCGAAGCCATCGGGTCGGTATTCGGCGCGAGGCCTGGTGACGCGCATGGTCATCCTTTCACGGAGCCTGCGGTGAGGCCCTTCATGATCTGCTGGTTGAGGAAGAGGTAGATGATCAGCGTTCCGAGGACGCTGACGGCGATGCCTGCGAAAGTCGGACCGTACTGCACTGCCCCGTATTGTCCGGTGAAGTTCAGAAGCCCCGCCTGAATGGTGCGCAGGCCCTGGGAATTGGTGAAGGTCAGTGAGATGAGCAGGTCGTTCCAGAGGAAGAAGAACTGCACCAGTCCGATCGTGAATAGGGCGTTGCGGACCAGGGGAAGCCCGACCTGCCAGAACAGTCGGAAGATGCTGGCACCGTCGATGGTGGCTGCTTCGAATAGTTCACGGGGGATGGCACGGAAGAACGTGGCCATCATGAACACCGTCAGGGGCATGCCGATCCCGATGTAGGTGAAGAACAGGGGCCAGAGAGTTCCGGTGAGGTGGAGGCGGAAATAGATGGTGAACAGCGGCAGCAGGATCATCTGGGCCGGCACCATGACTCCGGCGAGGAACGTCAGAAGTACCGCTGCCCGGCCCTTCCAGACCATCACCTCGAGCACGAACCCTGCGGCAGTCCCGAGAACCAGGATCACCGCCAGCGACGGGAACACGACGATGACGCTGTTGAGGATGAAACGGCCGAGACCACCGTCGACGAAAGCCATTGTGTAGTTGGTGGGAGACCAGCTGGACGGAAGCGACCAGAAAGGCGCGTTGAGGAACTCGGACTGGCTTTTGAAGGAGCTCAGGACAAGCCAGATGATCGGGTAGATGACTGCGATCAGCAGCAGGACTATCACGATGTCCAGTGGCAGGCGTGACAGGATCCGCTTAATGCGCCTTGCTCTGCGGGAATCCCGAGCAGGTGTAAGCGAGCTCTTTCTGGTCAGGGGCGCTGTGGTTGATTGCGCTGTGCTCATGATCATCCCTTTGTGAGGTCACGGCGAGTAGAACGGAAAATGAGGATCGTCACCAGCAGGCACAGGATGGTGAGGACCGTCGCGATGGTACTGCCGTACCCGTATTCGCCGTACGCGAAGGAGGTCTGGAACATGTACAGCGTCAGTGGGGTGGTCGAATTCCCGGGCCCGCCATTGGTGAGGGCGACGATGGTGTCGAATACTTTCAGCGTCCCGTTGATGCTGAAGATCAGGGATGAGAGCAGCACCGGCAGTGACAGGGGGACGACGATCGAGCGCACCAGGCGCCAGCCGGAGGCGCCGTCGATGCGCGCTGACTCGAGGAGTTCCTCCGGGATGTCGACAAGGCCGGCATACAGGAGGATCGCGTAGAAGCCCATCGACCGCCACAGGTCCAGGAGGATGATGACCCAGAACGACTGCTCCGGGTACCCGAACCAATCCACCGATGGAAATCCGAGGAAGTTCAGCAGGCCGTTGACGGGACCTGTCGTCGGAGCGGCCTCGAAGAGCTTCTGGAACAGCAGCCCGACACCGACGGTGGGGAGCACGACGGGGAAGAAGATGATCGTGCGGATGAAGCTCGAGGCGTGCTTGATCCGGAAGGTGTACAGCAGTGCGAGGAGGTACCCGAAGCCGACCTGAAGGACCGTGAGGATGAGCGCGTAGCGAAGCGTGAACCAGGTTGCGTTCAGTGCGGTCGGGTCGTTGAAGAACTTGAGGAAGTTCCCGAATCCGACGAAGGTGAACCCGGTGAGGATGCCTCCGTCGAAAGCGGTGTAGCCCATCGACCAGAAGATCGGGACGAGCATGACGAGGCTGTAGACCAGCAGCGCCGGCCCGAGCAGGAGGAAAATCGCTCTGCGGTCTCCGAGGACTTTGTTCATGTTCTGCTTTCACGAATGATGAGGGGTTCCGAAACGGGGGCCTCGGAACCCCTCATGGTGTGTTTTCTCAGCCCTGGTTGGCGTCCTGAACGAGCTTCATGAACTGCTCCCCGCTGACGGAGCCATTGGCCAGGCCACCGCCGTTGCTTTGGCTCACGGTCGTGGCCTGCGAGGTCATGAGCGCCTCGAACCACAGCACGCTCGAGGGCGCGTTCGCGATCTGTTCCTGGACCAGCTTCGTCGTCTCGGGAAGGTCCGCAGGTGGGTTCTCGACCTTGAAACCGGACACGACGCCGCTATCCTTGAGGACGGTGTCGCCGTAGTTGTTGACGATGCACTCCATCCACGCCTTGGTGGAGTCGTCGAAGCCTTTGCTGGAGAACATCGTCGGGATGCCCACGTTCGCCGGGACCTGGTCGCTGCTGCCCTTGCCGCCATCGACGTCGGGGAAGGAGAAGAACCCGACGTTGTCGACGCCGATCTTGTTCTGGGCTTCATCGTTGAAAGCCGTCGTCGCCCAGCTGCCCATGTAGAGGAAGGCGGCTTTACCGGTCATGAACAGGTTGAGGGATGTGTCGTAGTCGATCGAGGTCGGTGCGTCGCCGAAGTAGCCGGCCTGCCCCAGCGCGGCGACCTCATCAGCGGCCTTGACGTACTCGGGGTCGGTCAGCTTCGCTTCCCCTTCCGCGACTTTTTGCAGCGCATCCGGGCCCAGATCGCGCATCAGGTAGTTGCCGACCAGGCGGGTGACGGGCCACCCCTGCTCCCCGGATGCGGAGAACGGCTGGATGCCGGCGGCCTGCAGCTTCGCGGCGGCATCGACGAGCTCGTCCCACGTTTCGGGGGGAGTGATGCCGTTGTCCTCCAGGAGCTGCTTGTTGTACCAGAAACCCTCGATGTTGAACTCGGTCGGAAGGGCATACAGCTTGTCGGTGCCATGGAGCGCCTGGATGGTGGACGCAGCGGCCGGCAGGATCTTGTCCTCGATTCCCATCTCCTCGAGTTCCGTGGAGATGTCCTGCACCTGACCGGACTCAATGAACTGCTTCATCAGTGACGGCGTGCCTGCCGCCATGCCGAAATCAGACAGCCCTTCCTGCCCTGCCAGAAGCTGAAGCTGCTGATCCCAGGTCGCCCCTGGAATAGCATCCGGCGTGAACTTCGCCGCCTCGTTCTCCGTCGAGCACTGATCACCAGCCAAAGTTTCCAACGTATCGACGATGGTGGTGTTCTCGTTCTGGCCAAGGTACGTGAACGTCCCCGCCTCCGCGGTGCTGCCGCCACCACCTCCGTCGCCTTCGCTGCTGCTGCCACCGCAACCGGTCATGGCCAGAACTCCAACGCTGAGCAAGGCGATGAGGGGGACTCCTCGGCGTGCTCGCTGATTTGCTGTAGACACAATTCCTCCTTGAATGTGACGCCGGTGATGAAGCGCTTCATCAGAAGTTAGGCCTGATGGGTGAGCTTGTCAACGACTCTCAAGCCAATCTTTTCCAAGCGGCCTGAGAATTCCTTTCTCATCTGTGTTGACACCATGAATCGCTTCATTACACACTGACTCCATCGATCTAATGGAGGATTGCTATGCGCGAGACATGCCGGTCACTGTCATTTCCGGCTGTAAGGACGCCGCCGTTCTGGCCAGCAGCCTCAGGAGGTCCATTGCCTCAGACCTTGCTTCGGGTCGCGACAGCATCAGCGCTGAGGCTGGTCCGTGAGCGAGATCATCCTTGATTAGCCCATTGATACTCGCCCCGCTCACCACAGAAAGAAGGCAATGAGCGTACTTACCGCATTCCACCCAGGACAGACGTGGCTCGACACGAATGGCAACAGGATCCAGGCTCACGGCGGTTCCATCATCACTGTGGACGGCGTCTACTACTGGTACGGAGAGAACAAGGAGTACACGCTCCCGGGCGGTGACATCTGGCACTGGGGCGTCCGATGCTACTCATCCACCGACCTGTACAACTGGGAGGACCGCGGCCTGATCGTTCCGCCCGTCGAAGACGACCCGGACCACCCCCTCCACCCCGCCCAGGCAGTAGATCGACCGCACATCATCCAGAACCAACAGACTGGGCAGTTCGTCTGCTGGATCAAGGTCATGAGCAAGGGATCGGTACAGCGGTCCACGGTCCTTGTCGCCGACCACATCCTGGGTCCCTACAAGATCGTGCAAACCTGGCTGCGGCCGCTCAGCATGAGCGCCGGCGACTTCGACCTCGTCGTCGACCCCCACGACGGCAAGGGCTATTACATCTTCGAACGAGTGCACTCCGAGATGATCGTCGCGGATCTCACCGACGACTACACCGACGTCACCGGCTACTACTCCACCCACTTCCCCCAGCCACAGCCCCCCTTCGTGCGGGAAGCACCGGCCTACTTCCGGCACAACCGCCAGCACTACCTCCTCACATCGGGGACCACTGGCTACTATCCGAACCCCTCGGAATCCGCTGTCGCCAAGAGCATTCACGGCCCCTACGCCGTCCTCGGTGACCTGCACCCGACAGACGCATCGCGGACTTCGTTCCACACCCAGATCTCCTCGGTCTTCGAACACCCCACCAAGAAGAACCTCTACATCGCCCTCGGCGATCGCTGGCTGCCCACATACCTCGAATACGGCGCCAAAGCCCACAAGGCGTTCGAAGAGCACTTCGCGCCCGGCCGAGACGGGGACATACGCATGGAGGAATTCGCCGAGGTCAACACGTCCCTTGCCGACTACGTCTGGCTGCCCTTGACCTTCGAAGGTGAGCGCCCCGTCATCCACTGGAGGGACGAGTGGAGCATCGATGAGTTCGAGGACCGTTGAACTAGTTATCTTCTGGGTCGGGAACGGATGCGCCATTGGACCTGGGTAGCAATGTTCTTCTATGGCACTACTGCCCGGGGGCGGTGTAATTCGGTCTGAATGGACGGTGGAAGAAGGGTGTTCCGCGACCCACTATCGGTTGGTTTTGTTCGTCTACCACTGCGGTCTTGTCATGCGTGGGACAGTATTAGCTCTCGCATTCGGCGCAGTACTTGTCGCCGTTCTTCTCGCGCGCGAGTTGGCTGCGGTGGTGGACTAGGAAGCAGGACATGCAGGTGAACTCGTCCTCCTGCTCGGGAACGACCTGCACCAGGAGTTCTTCCTCGAGAATCGCGCCGGGCAGGTCAAGGCCTTCAGCGGTGTCGCTGTCCTCGACGTCGATGACCGAGGTTTGTGTGGTGCTGCTGCGTTGGGCCTGAATGGCCTCGAGCGACTCGTTCGCTGGCTGATCTTCCGGGCGAACGCGTGGCTCGTCGTAGTCGGTTGCCATGGTGTGTCTCAATCCAATCGTTGGGAGGCGTCGCAACAGGGTACAGGTGTATACGGGGTGAGCCCTGCCTGTTGCGCTGGTGGCTGGACCCCACTATTCGTAGACACGAATGGTTTGGTGCTGCCGCGACCCCGCGCGGCGATCAAGGGTCGGAGAGGTGGTATGTGGCACTGCTGCCGTATCAGTCATCCGTGGCGAACGGTGGCATCCCGGCTGGCGGACCACTGGTGGTGATCCTGAAAAGATGGGGGGGGTATGACAACCTCTGATGTCGCTCTGCCTGATGGGTACGTCCTGACCCTGCAGGCGCTGAAGGACTGTGTTCGGGGTGCTCGTCAGGCAGCTCAGCGGACGGTCAACACGCAGTTGATTGAGCTGTACTCGAATCTGGGCCACGAGATCCTGATTCAGCGCGAACGCCAGGGTTGGGGGACCGGAGTCATGAAGCGACTGGCAGATGATCTGCGGGCGGAGTTCCCGGACATGACCGGATTGTCGCGCAGCAACCTGCAGTACATGCGGGCCTTCGCCGCGGCGTGGGAGGAGGGCTCAATTGTCCAACAGCCTGTTGGACAATTGCCGTGGGGCCACGTCGTGATTCTCCTCGACAAGCTCGATACCCGTGAATCGCGTGACTGGTACGCTGCGGCAGCGCTGGAGTACGGGTGGTCCCGGAACGTCCTGGCGAACATGATCATGAACAAGTCCATGGAGCGCACCGGCACGGCGCCGTCAAACTGCATCCGCAGCCTGCCCGCGTCTAACTCCGAACTGGCGCAGCAGACCGCCAAGGACCCATGCGCCTTCGAGTTCCTCGGACTTTCCGGCGAGGTTGCTGAGCGGGACCTCGAGCAGGCCCTCATGAACCGTATCGTCGACACCCTGCGGGAGCTCGGCCTGGGTTCGCGTTCGTCGGCCGGCAGGTACACCTCGAGGTCGAGGGCGACGACTTCTACATCGACCTGTTGTTCTTCCACGTCGAGCAGCTGCGCTACTTCGTCATCAAACTCAAAACCGGGAAGTTCCAGCCCGAGTACGCCGGCAAGCTGAACTTCTATGTCGCCCTGGTCGATGACAAGCTCCACCGCAAGACACACAATGGCACTGTCGGAATCCTGATCTGCGGTAGCAAGAACGACCACACCGTCCGCTACGCACTCGGCCGCACCGATTCATCCATGGCTGTCTCCACCTACACGTACGAGAATCTGCCGGCCGCGGAACAACGCGCCCTGCCGGCGGCCGACGAACTCACCGCGGCGTTCGACCAGATCGCAACGGAGAGCGCGGAGTAGGCGGCGATCCACCTACGTCCTTGCCGAGTCGATAGCTGACATGAGGCAGCTATCGGTTGGAAGGACCTCGCGCGAGAAGGGCGTTTGTGCTGTGCAGACCATGTTCGGGCCCACCTGACTTCAAGCGGTCTGTGAGTCTGTAAGTACGTCGTTTACTAGCACAGCTTTACGTGGTCCTCCCGCGTTCGGTCGGGCTCTTTGCTAGTTCAGCCAGTCCTCGAAATGAGTGGACAGTGCTCGGACCTTCACTGATGGGCTTTTGTGCAGACACTGTCTGCACAAACACCTCTGAACACGGCTCTACGCCCCGAAGCAGCCGTGGGCGGAGGAGCGTAGACGCGGCATCCAGCGCATGCTCCTACGTAGCACTGCAGTAGCAGGGTGGTAGTGGCTCGACCACGTCAACATAGGTTGACATAAGATGGGTTATCGGCGATTTGTTCTGCTGCATCTAGCGTGGTGCCACTGCGTCATTTAGGCTGCGATTCCGGGCGGCCGGGCTATCCACAGCGCTCAGCCGAACTACTGCCTCGGGTACTGCTGCCGCGCCGGCATCGGTCTGACAAGTATTGACGGGTTAAGTAACAGCCAGAATCGGCTTATAGCTCGCCCGGCATGAGATCACGCCGAATTTTCCTCTGGGTCACCTGTAAATCACCGCGAAATGCGACGCCGGTTGCAGGCCGGGATTTCCGTAGTCGAACGGTGCGTTGTTGTGTCGTGTGGGCCCTTAGCGGGCAAGGGTGGTGCGAACACGGGCGGCAAGTATTGGTGCCGTCTCGATCAACCGCTCCAGGGGATACCGGAATCGCAGTGCGCTCACGCTGATAGCGCCCATCGGCGCGGCGGAGGACTCCCCGAAGACAGGTACCGCGACGCAATTGAGTCCCAGTTCGTTCTCCTCGTCGTCGATGCCGTAGCCGCGGGAAAGGGTTGCCTGAAGTTCACCGAAGAGAGCGTCAGGGTCTGTAATCGTTGATGCCGTTTTCGCCTCGAGTGCCTCACCCTGAAGCCATGCCGAGAGCTGCTCCCTGGTCGTTATCGCGTGGGCCAGTAGTAGCTTGCCGACGGCTGTTCGATAGGCCGGATTGCGCCCACCCACTGTCGAGGTCAATTTGACGGCCCCCTGGGATGGGTCGACCTTGGCTCGATAGACCACGTCCTTGCCGTCGAGTACCGCGTAGTGCACGGTCTCGCCGTACTCGGCTGCGAGGGCACTGAGGAGTGGTTCTATGCGGGCTGTGTCCGGCCGCGCAGCGTGGTTACTGAACGCAAGCCGGAAGAATTCATCGCCCAATGCGTAGACCCCGCGCGATGTCAGTTCGGCGAGTGATGCTTTCCGGAGCGAGGCCAGCGCACGGTGCACCGTGGACTTGGGACTCGCCAGCGCGGAAGCGATGTCCTCGAGCGTTGCGCCTTCGGGATGCCTGCCCAGTTCAAGGAGCACCGCGAGTACGCGGTCTGAGCCGACAAGGCGCTCTCCTTGGTTCGGTTCACCTTGATGTGCCATAATTCCATATAGTAGTACACAATTCTATTAAATGGAAAAGGTCATTGTGGATCGTCTTCGCAGCGCCGACTGGTACTCCGGTTCGGACCGGAACGCCTACATCCATCGGGCATGGATGCGAAGGGGTGTTCCTGACGATGCCCTGGGTTCCTCGAAGCCCCAGATTGCGATCGCGAACACGGCCTCCGATCTCACTCCCTGCAACATGCACCTCAACGAGGTCGCTGACTCCGTCAAGCAGGGCGTCTGGGCGGCAGGGGGCGTTCCGCTCAACCTTCCCGTGGTGTCCCTGGGTGAGACGCAGGTCAAGCCAACGGCCATGTTGTGGCGGAACATGGCGGCCATGGCGATGGAGGAGATGTTCCGTGCCAACCCCATCGACGGCCTCGTCCTGCTGGGCGGCTGCGACAAGACGATCCCCGCCCTGCTGATGGCCGCCGCGTCGGTGAACATCCCTGCGATCGTCGTACCGGGCGGTCCGATGCTGACCGGCCACTTCCGCGGGCAGGCGCTGGGCTGCGGCACCGACGTCTGGCGCCTGAGCGAGGAAGCCAGGGCCGGCACGATCACCAACAGCCAGTTCATCAAGTCTGAGCAGTCCATGATCCGCAGCAAGGGCCACTGCAACACGATGGGAACCGCCTCGACGATGGCGGTCGTCGCCGAAGCCCTTGGCATGACAATTCCCGGGTTCGCGGGAATCCCGGCGCCGGACGCCCGCCTGCTGTCCATGTCCCATGACACCGGCCGGCTCATCGTTGACATGGTCGCCCAGGGCCGCCGGCCCAGCGACATCATGACCAGGGAATCATTCCTCAATGCCATCATTGCGGTCGCAGCGGTGGGAGGATCGACCAACTCGGTCGTGCACCTGCTCGCTATCGCTGGGCGGCTCGGAATTGACCTGACCCTCGAGGACTTCGACGCGGCCGGCGCCGGTGTGCCGGTCATGGCGAACCTGCAACCATCAGGAGCTTTCCTGATGGACGACCTGTACCGGGCCGGCGGCGTCCTTGCCCTCCTGTCGCAGGTGAAGGACCTCCTGCACCCGGAACCCATCACCGTCACCGGCACCCCGCTCGTCGAGTATCTCGTCGACCAGCCGGTCTATGACGACACAGTCATCTTCCCTCGTGACGCCCCGCTGATGGACGATGCGGGTATCGCGGTACTGCGTGGCAACCTGGCCCCACGGGGAGCGATCATCAAGCCCGCCGCCGCGACGGCGGAATTGCTGCAGCACACTGGTCCGGCCGTCGTCTTCGACAGCATCGAGGACCTGCGGGCGCGCATCGACGACCCTGATCTGGAGGTCACCGCCGATTCCGTGCTCGTGCTGCGAGGATGCGGGCCCCGCGGCTACCCCGGGTTCCCCGAAGTCGGCAACATGCCGTTGCCCCGCAAGCTCCTCGAGCAGGGCGTCCGCGACATGGTCCGCATCAGTGACGCCCGTATGAGCGGCACCGCCTATGGAACCGTCATCCTCCACGTCGCCCCCGAAGCCGCCGCCGGGGGTCCGCTGGCCTTCGTGCGCACCGGCGACATCATCACGGTCGATGTCGCCAACCGCTCCCTCACCATGGACGTATCCGAGGAGGAACTGCAGGCGAGAACGCAGACACCAGCCAGTGAGGCCGCCTACGCGGCGCCCGTTCGCGGGTGGGCGAAGCTGTACGTCGACCACGTCATGCAGGCAGACCAGGGCGCAGACCTGGACTTCCTGGTGGGCTCCAGCGGTGAAGGTGTGGGCCGTGAGTCCCACTAGTACAGCCTCACGATCAACGCTCACCGGCCCGGAAACAGCGCTGGCCGCCACCCTGAGCGCTGCTGTGCCCCGGGAGGGCGCGGTCTCCACGAGCGCTTTCGACCGGGTCATAGCCGCAGTCGATGCGTCCCATTACCTGCTGACTCCGCGTGCGGTCGTGACTCCGCAGACTGCGCAGGAAATTGCCGCACTCTTCGCTACAGCCTCCGCCAACGGTGAGGCGCTGACCTTCCGCTCGGGAGGCACGAGCCTGTCGGGGCAGGCGTCCAGCGGCAACATCCTCGTCGACACCCGTAAATTCTTCCGGTCCGTGGCAGTCGACGAGAACGGGCTTATCGCCCGGGTCGGCCCGGGGGCCACCGTCCGGCAAGTCAATGCCCGCCTCCTACGCTACGGTCGCAAGCTCGGCCCCGATCCCGCGAGCGAGATCGCGTGCACCATCGGCGGAGTGGTCGCCAACAACTCGAGCGGGATGGCCTGCGGCACCCAACAGAACACGTACCAGACCCTGCGTTCAGCGATCATTGTCCTGCCGAGCGGCACCATCGTCGATACGGGCGCGATGGGCGCAGACGCGAGGCTCCGCGCAACCGATCCCGAGCTGTGGCATTGCCTGACGGCGCTCCGGGAGCAGGTCCTCGCCGATCCGCGGCTGGTCGCCGAGATCGGGCGCCAGTTCAGCATCAAGAACACGATGGGGTACGGACTGAACTCCCTCGTCGACCACCAGTCCCCGGTACAGATCCTCGCCCACCTCATGATCGGCAGTGAAGGCACCCTCGGCTTTGTTGCGGAAGCCACCTTCAACACTGTTCCGCTCCATCAGTTCGCGGCGACCACCTTGCTGGTCTTCGACACCCTGCATGATGCGACCAGCGCCCTCGTCGACCTGAACGCCACCAACCCGGCAACCATCGAGCTCATGGACGCCGCGTCCCTGCGCGCTGCGCGGATCGACCCGCAATCCCGGGCCGCGCTCCCCTCTTTCGAGATCATCGAGCATTGCGCGTTGCTCATCGAATACCAGGCGGCAACAGCCGACGAGCTTTCCGCGTTGACCCTCGAAGCCCAGGCACTCTTCGGACGCCTGCCGCTGACCATGACCGCCGCCCTGTCAGAAGACCCTGTAGCGCGCGCTGCCCTCTGGCGCATCCGTAAAGGGCTCTACGCGACCATCGCCGGTTCCCGTCCGTCGGGAACGACCGCCCTCCTCGAGGACATAGCGGTCCCGGTCGAGCGACTATCGGACACGTGTGCCGGACTCACGCAGCTCTTCCAGGTCCACGGCTACGACGACGCGGTGATCTTCGGCCACGCAAAGGACGGCAACATCCACTTCCTCATCAATGAGGATTTCGCCACCGAGTCCAATCTCTCCCGGTATGCGGCCTTCACCGAGGACATGGTCGAACTCGTGCTCGCCGCCCGCGGCACTCTGAAGGCCGAGCACGGCACCGGCCGGATCATGGCGCCATTCGTGGCCCGCCAGTACGGCCCCGCGCTCTACGGCATCATGCTGGCCATCAAAAGAGCCTTCGATCCCGCAGGCATCCTGAACCCTGACGCGGTGCTCACCGCTGACCCCGACCTGCATATAAAGCATCTCAAGTCGACCCCCACCGTCGAGGCCGAAGTCGACCGCTGCGTCGAGTGCGGCTACTGCGAACCGGTCTGCCCGAGCAAGGACCTCACCACCACCCCGCGCCAACGGATCGTCGTCCAACGGGCCATCGCCGACGCGGAATCCGTCGGTGACACGGCCCTCGCCACCGAACTGCGGCGCGCACGGGACTATGAGGTCGTCGACACGTGCGCCGTCGACGGCATGTGCCAGACCGCGTGTCCCGTGCTCATCAACACGGGCGACCTGGTCCGGCGGCTCCGCTCCGAGGCGGTCGGCACAGTCGAAGCCGCAACCTGGACAGCGGCCGGCAAGGCATGGAAACCCGTCACGCAAGCCGCTTCCACGGCACTCACGATCGCCGCAGCCATACCTGCTTCACTGGTCACACTGCCGAACAAGGCGGCCCGAGCCGTCCTCGGGGCCGACACCCTGCCGCTGTGGTCCAAGGACCTGCCCAAAGGCGGCACGCAACGCCGCAACGGGTCCACCGCAACCGCGGACGCGGTCTACTTCCAGGCCTGCGTGGGGACCATGTTCGGCCCAGCGGAAGGAGGTGACGGCGTGGCAGTCGCCTTCGAATCCCTGGCAGCGAAAGCAGGCATCGGACTCACGCGGCCGGACTCAATCGGCAACCTGTGCTGTGGGACCCCCTGGAAGTCCAAGGGAATCACCCACGGATACCACGACATGGTCGAGCGCACGGTCGCCGCCCTCTGGGACGCCTCCGACAACGGCCGACTGCCAGTGGTGTGCGACAACTCGTCCTGCTCCGAGGGCCTCATCCTGGCGCTGGAAAAAGCGGTGAAGGACCACCCGCAGTGCCAGTCCCTGCGGATCGTCGACGCCGTCGATTTCACCGCAGAGCACATCCTGCCCCGACTCGACATCGACACCCGGATCGGCACTGTCGTCGTTCACCCGACATGCTCGAGCACACGTGCCGGATCGAACGCGAACCTCGCGGTCCTGGCATCGGCGGTCGCGTCGGAGGTGACGGTGCCGGAGAACTGGGGATGCTGCGCGTTCGCCGGTGACCGAGGCATGCTCCACCCCGAGCTCACCTCCAGTGCCACCAAGGCCGAAGCGCACGAGATAACGGATAAGGAATTCGACGCCTACGTCTCGTGCAACCGGACCTGCGAAATCGGCATGACCAGGGCCACCGGGCACCCGTACCTGCACGTTCTCGAGGTGCTCGACAAAATCGCCTCCTCGAACACCACCACGCCGTTGGAAGGTACAACTCATGAGTGAATTCGAGGGCCTGGTTGCCGTGGTCACAGGAGGTTCATCAGGCATCGGCGCGGCGACGACCCGTCTACTACGACAGCGCGGTGCCAGCATCGCCGTGCTCGACTTCTCAGCCGACGAAACGGATCCTGCGGACACCGCAAGCGCTGCGAATATCGCAGTCCCGGCCGATGTAGCAGACGACGAATCGGTGAGGTCAGCAATCACCACGGTCACCGAACGCTTCGGGCGCATCGATATCGTCGTCAACAACGCCGGCATCGGCGCGCAAGGCGATGTCACCGTCAATGATGATGACGAGTGGATGCGCGTGTGGAATGTCAACGTCATCGGTATTGCCCGTGTGACGCGCGCAGCCCTCCCCTTCCTCCGGCAGTCACCGGCTGCTTCCGTCGTCAACCTGTCATCGGTCGTCGCGACCGCAGGCCTGCCCCAGCGCGTCCTCTACACAGCGACAAAAGGCGCAGTGCTCGCCATGACGCGGGCCATGGCGGCAGACCACGTCCGGGAGGGAATCCGCTTCAACGCCGTCCTCCCCGGCACCGTCGATACGCCGTGGATCAACCGGCTCCTGGCGGACGCCTCCGATCCGGTGGGGGAACGGGCAGCACTTGAAGCCAGACAGCCCCACGGCAGGCTGGTCACGCCGGACGAGGTCGCCGGCGCCGTCGCCTACCTCGCCAGCCCGCTGTCCGCATCGACCACGGGAACATCCATCACCGTCGACGGCGGCCTGCAGGCCCTAAGGCTGCGGTCGGAGTAAGCCATGGAATCCTTCACAGCGACGGCCGCGACGGCCGCGGAATACAACCTTGCCGAAGGCATCCTGTGGGATGACCGTGCGGGCCTGGCCCGGTGGGTGGACATCTGGGAAGGCCGTGTCCTCTCCGGCACATTGAACGGAGACCGCATACATGTCGTCGGCGAAGTGGAACTGGGGGAAACTGCCGGCGCGGTAGCGCTGGCGGAGGACGGCGGACTGCTCGTAGCCGCAGCGCGAAGCCTGGCAACCGTCTCCCCCGGCGGCACCCTGTCCATCGGCCCGGACCTGCTCGGAGAACGCACTGACGTGCGACTGAACGACGGAACCGTCGATCCTCACGGGGCGTTCGTCGTCGGCACGCTCTCGCTCACCGACCGAACGGACACCGAGGTCCTCCTGCGCGTCTGGCCTGACGGCCGCGTGGAAACGCTACGCGAAGGCATCAGCCTCTCCAACGGTGTCGCCTTCTCACCCGACGGAACAACCATCTACCATGTCGACACCCTCGCCGGAATAGTGTCCCGGCACTCCTACGGGCAGGGGACCTTCGACCCGGATGAGCCCTGGATCACCGTCCTCAAGGACCTGCCCGCCTACCCGGACGGCCTGACCGTGGATGCCAGCGGCGCCCTCTGGGTCGCCCAGTGGGGTGGAGCGAGCATACGGCGCCACACCCCGACCGGGGAACTGCTCGCAATCGTCTCCGTCGACGCAGAACAGGCATCCTGCCCTGGCTTCGTGGGACAGAATCTCGACACCCTGGCCATCACCAGCGCCCGCGAAGGCCTGAACAATCCCACCGACCAGTCAGGATCCCTGTTCCTGGCCGACGTCGGAACCCAAGGCCTCCCACCGCACCGGTGGGCTGGCAGCACCACGACCCCCTACTGGAGGAAAGAACACTCATGAGACTTGTACGAGTAGGAGCTGCCGGCTCCGAGACCCCCGGTGCACTGATTGACGACGACACGTTCGTCGACCTCTCGGACATCGTCGATGACTACAACGGGACCTTCTTCGCATCGGGGACGATCGCGAAACTCCCCGCCATCGTCGCTTCCCGCGTCGCGGACGGGCGGGGTAAACCTCTCGGCGGGCGCCGCATTGGCGCCCCCATCGCACGTCCCCACCAGATCCTCTGCATCGGCCTGAACTACAGCGACCATGCCGCCGAGACCGGGCAGGCCGTACCCAGCGAACCCATCCTGTTCACGAAATCCCCGAACACCCTCATCGGACCCAACGATGACGTGCAGGTCCCCCGCGGTTCCGAAAAGACCGATTGGGAGGTGGAGCTCGGCATCGTCATCGGGCAGCACGCCTCCTACCTCGCCGACGAGACAGAGGCCGCAGAGGCCATCGCCGGATACGTGCTCGTCAACGACGTCAGCGAGCGGGCATGGCAGCTTGAACGCAACGGCCAGTGGTCCAAGGGAAAATCAGCCCCAACCTTCAACCCGGCAGGGCCCTACCTTGTTACGCCCGACGAGATCGACGACGTCCTAGACCTCGACATGTGGCTCGACATCGATGGCACCCGCCGCCAGACCGGCTCCACGTCCACCATGATCTTCAGCCCCACCTTCATCGTGCACTACCTCAGCCAGTTCATGGCCCTGGAACCCGGAGACCTCATCAACACCGGCACTCCCCCGGGTGTCGGAATGGGCATGTCACCCCAGGTCTTCCTTCACGGTGGCGAAACCATGACCCTTGGCATCACCCGCCTCGGCACCCAAACCCAACACGTGATCGGCAACTGATGCGCGCACTAGTGGTCACCGGGCCACGCCAAGCCGAGGTGCAGCACGTTCCCGACCCCCACGCGGCATCCGGGGAACTGCTCGTCGATGTGGAGCGCGTCGGCATCTGCGGAACGGACGTCGAGCTTTACACAGGAGAAATGGCCTACATCGACCAGGGCTTCACCCACTTCCCGCTCAGACTCGGCCATGAGTGGGCTGGCCGGGTCGTCGCCGCGGGCTCGCCGGAGGATGAGGGTTGGATCGGCAAGCGGGTCACTGGCGACACCATGCTCGGCTGCGGACAGTGTGAATACTGCCGGTCCGGGCACCACCACGTCTGCCCCAACCGCTTCGAAGTCGGGATTCGTGACGGGTGGGCTGGAGCACTGGCCGAGCAGATGCTGGTTCCCACCCGGTTCGCCCATGAGATCCCGGAGAACGTCAGTGTCACCTCCGCCGCTCTCGTGGAGCCGGGCGGTAACTCCCTCCGGGCCGTCCGTGCAGCACACCTCCGCGCGGGTCAGAAAGTGCTCGTGCTGGGCTCAGGCACCATCGGGCTACTCGCCGCACAGTTCGCTCTCGCCGACGGCGTCGAGGTCCACGTCGCGGGTGTCCGCGAAGGCTCCCTGGCCCTCGCACGTTCACTCGGCGTACAGCACACATGGCAGCTGCACGAGCTAGCCGACGGCCGCCACGACGAGTTCGACGCCGTCATCGAAGCCACGAGCAACGAGTCAATGCCCGCCCTCGCGGTTCAGCTCACAAAACCAGCCGGACGCGTCGTCTATATCGGGCTGTCCGCCGAACCCAGCCTCGTCGATACCCGCGACATCGCACTGAAGGACATCACCGTCGTGGGAATCCTCTCAGCCTCCCCGGGTCTTGCCGGCACCATCGAGAGATTCGCAAGCGGATCCGTCAATCCCGATGCCATCGTCAGCGAAGTGATCTCCCTCGAAGACGTTCCCGACCGACTCGAGGGACACCGCGGCGCCAGTGCCGGTCCCGGCCCCAAAATCCACGTCGACCCGCACCTCATCCAGGAGAATCCATGAAAACAGCACTTATCACCGGTGGGGCCAGAGGCCTGGGAGCCGCCGCTGCCGAGCGGCTACGGGCGGACGGCATCCGGGTGATCACCCTCGACATCGCAGGTGACGCCGATGTCCTCGTCGACATCACCGACGAGCAGGCATTCACTCAGGCAGCCGCCTCCGTCGGACCCATCGACATCCTGATCAACTCGGCAGGCATCGTCGGGCCAGGCGTGCCCCTCACATCAACAACACCCAGCGACTGGCAGGCTGTCCTCAACGTCAACGTGCTAGGCGTCGTCGCCACCATGCGGGCATTCATTCCAGGGATGGTGGACCGAGGGTGGGGCCGGGTCATCAATTTCGCGAGCATGGCAGGCAAGGACGGCAACCCGAATCTGTCCATCTACTCCGCTTCCAAAGCCGCCGTCATCGCCCTGACAAAGTCATCCGGAAAAGAACTGGCCACCACCGGTGTCCTCGTCAATGCCATCGCACCCGCGGTCATCGCCACACCCATGAATGACAACACAGCGCCGGAGGTGCTCGCCCACATCACCAGCCTCATTCCCATGAAACGAGTGGGTAAGGCGGAGGAAGTCGCCGAACTCGTCGCCTGGCTCTCATCAGACAAAGTCAGCTTCTCAACAGGGGCGGTCTACGACATCAGCGGTGGACGCGCTACTTACTGACACAAGGGGCCGCGCAAGCAGACAGACCGCCACCATTCCTAGGCAGAGAGTCCCAGCTGGCTAGGGATAGACGTCGCGGCGGGCGGACTGAGCTTGGGGAACCGCTTTAGGAGGACTGTCCTTGGACCAGGCGAAGCATTGCGTCATTCGAGGCGACAGGGATGATGGAGAGCGGGACATTGAGCTCTTCAGCGAGATCCTGCACAGCCCGGTCCATCAAGGCATCCATGTTCACATCGATGGTGGTGAGCCGTGGGGTCATAAGTTGCGCGATGGGGGTGTTGTCGACTCCCACAATGCTCACCTCACCCGGAATGGCCAGACCCAAGCGAGTGGCTACGTGAGCGACCGCGGCCGCCACGATGTCGTTATACGCAGCCACACCCACACCCGCCTGCAGAAGGCTTGCAACAGCACGGAATGCGCCATCCGGGTCGACGGGAACGTCGATGAGGACCGGTTGCATGAGGCCAGCCTTCAAGCACGCACGTTCGATTGCCGCGAATCGCATGGGGCTGTAAGGATCGGGGCGTCGGTCTCGGAGAGAGGCGTACACGATGCGGCGGGGACCGGTCCGAGTCAGTTCGGCGACTTGCATGTTGCTGATTGACACATCCAGGTGGACGCTATCGTCTTCAGCGATGTCCAAACGGGGAACCGTGGGAACACCCTGCTGAGCGAGACGTTCGCGTGCCGTGGGAGACAGCGCGGCACCGAGGTCGACAACAGCCAAAGGGCGTAATGCAAGGATCGACGTCGCAGTCTCGTCGGGGTCGGGGCCAGCGAACCGCAGCACGACGTTTCCACCCATTCCCGCGGTATTCACCGTGAGGCGATCCAGGGCGTTTTGCTGATTCTCGCCGATGGTGGAGTTTGGAACCAACGCCACGACGGTGTCACCGCGACCGCGGACGAGGCTCCGGCCAGCGGGCGAGGGCCGGTAGTCGAGCTCTCTGGCCGCGTCCGCCACACGCTCCCGCGTCTGCGGGGCGAAGTTGCCCGCGCGCCCGTTGAAGATGTGACTCACGGTGGCGCGGGACACCCCCGCTCGGGCCGCTACGTCGGCTGCAGTAGAGGGTCTTCTCGCAGTGGTCGTCACAGATTTATCTTCGCATGCGCCAAAGTACTGGCCAAGGCGTTATCACGTGTGCATAATTAGCTGTTATCACGTGTGCATACCCCGAAGCAGTGCATGCGCTCCGGGTTTCACAATGACCCGACGTAACCCACCACACGCCAACAATGGAGTTGATATGCCCGATCGCACACAGCCGCCGGCACCCGAGGCCGGCGTCCTTCTCACGCCGACAGGACTTGCATCATCGGCGGAGGCCGCCGCAGAGGGTGCGGCACTTGCTGCTGGGAGCGAGCCCACTGTTCCCCTGAAGAAGGGGTACTTAGCGGCTCTGATTTTCGCGTATTTTGCTCTCTACATCGCCTGGATCGCCCCGGGCGCATTCTCACTCGCGGTTCGCATCGGACAGATCGACCCGGCCGGTCGGAACACATCCATCGCGATCGCCGTGGGTCTTCCCTCCTTGATCGTTCTGTTCACAGGTCCTCTGGTCGGTGTGCTCAGCGACCGGACGCGCCTGCGCTTCGGGCGCCGGCGCACCTGGATGCTGGCCGGAATGCTCACCGGACTCATCGGTTCGATTCTGGTTGGTCTGGCGCCGACAGTCCCGTTGCTTGTGGCCGCGTGGACTCTGGCGTTCATCGGATACACCGCCGCAGGCGGGATGTTCCTCACTCACCTCGGAGATAAACTGCCAGCGAAGCAACGCGGTAAGGTAGCCGGGCTCACCGGCGCAGTCACACAGATCGCCCCCATCGTCGGAGTCGGAATCGCGAGCATATTCGCGACGGTTCCCCTGGCCATGTTCGCGGCACCCGCTGCCGTTGCGTTCCTTCTTGGACTCGTGTTCGTGTTCTTGATGAAGGACGAAGCCGGACCAGCCACGAAAACACGGTTTGAATTGCGGCAGTTCACCCAGGGCTTCTGGTTCAATCCTCGCCGCCACCCGAACTTCGCGTGGGTGTGGATCAGCCGATGCCTGATCTTCCTCTCGCTGTCCTTCATGCAGCTATACACCGTCTATCTGCTCGGTTCCCGTCTTCAAATGGATCCCGCAGCCATCGGCGCACTGGTCGCTACTCAGGGCCTCGCCGGCTTGGCCGTCGCAATCGTCGGGTCTTTGCTGAGCGGAGCGTTGTCCGACCGGATCGGTCGCCGCAAGCCATTCATCGTCGCCGCCGGGCTCATCCTCGCCGCCGGGCTCGTCATCACCGCCACCATGACATCGATACCGCAGTTCTTCATCGGCAGCATGCTTGCGGTCTTCGGAGTAGGCATTTTCGGCGCGATCGATCAGGCGATCGGCCTGGATACGCTGCCGAGCGACCAGGGGCAGAACGGCCGCTTCATGGGCATCTTCAACCTGGCCAACCAGCTAGCACAGGGCGTCGGACCGTTCTTGGCGGCAGGAATCCTTGCCCTGTTCGGAGGCGACTACACCTGGGTGTACATCGTCGCCGCCGGTTTCGCCGTCGTCGGAGGACTGTTGATCCTCCCGGTGCGGCCAGGCCTCCCGAGCACCGTGAGCATCCCGGCGACCAAAACCCGCTGACCTTCGCGGGTGCATCGCGCGCCGGTGCACCCGCTCCGATCTCCTAGGAGCTGTTTCGTGACCACTACCCTCTTCAATGACAACTGGACCGTCCGCCCGAAGGTCAGCATCTTCGCTCAGATCGGCCAGGAGTCCGCTACCACCCAAAAGGTACGACTACCACACGACGCTCTCATCACCGAACCCCGCGATGCGGGGAACAGCGGCAAGACGGCTTATTTTCCTCGGTCTGCGAACTTCGAGTACCTCAAGAGTTTCCACGCACCTGAAGAATGGCGTGGACGCGCAGTGCGACTGGAGTTCCAAGGCGCCTACCGTGACGCGGTCGTGTACATCAACGATGAATACGCAGGTCAACGGCCCTACGGCTACTCCATCTTCGACGTGCACCTTGACGACTATCTGATCTTCGGCGCAGACAACACGATCCGGGTCGAGGTCCGCGCCCAGGACGATTCGCGCTGGTACAGCGGCGTCGGGATCACACGCGACGTCCTCCTGCACGTCACTGATCCGTACCGCATCACCGCCTACGGCGTCCACGCTCACGCGAGCGACATCGATGACGAACGCGCAGCGATCGACGTCGCCGTCAACCTGACGAACGGCCGCCGCCACCGCGCGACGGCGACCACGGAAGTCACCGTCCTCGATAGCACAGGCGAGGTCGTCGCACAGCGGAAAAGCCCCGCCACGGTCAGCGGTGGAAAGACCGGAATCGCTCGAGCACGGGTCTACATCCCCGAGCCCACCCGGTGGTCCCTCGAGGACCCGTACCTGTATAGCGTCCGAGTGCGCCTCACCGACGCCGACCAGGTCCTCGACGAAACGACCGTCCCGCTGGGGATCCGCACCATCCGCCTGGACCCTCAGCATGGGTTGCGCATCAACGACGCCCCGATCAAACTGCGCGGTGCCTGCGTGCACCACGACAACGGCGCCCTCGGCGGGGCCGCCGTGGCAGCAGCCGAAGAACGGCGTGTGCGGCTCCTGAAGAACGCCGGATTCAACGCGATCCGCAGCGCACACAATCCACTGAGCATTCCGATGCTCGAGGCGTGCGACCGGCTCGGCATGATCGTCATGGACGAACTCTCCGACGTGTGGACCGAAAGCAAATCCACCTTCGACTACTCCCTGGACTTCCCCGAATGGTGGGAACGAGACCTCGAGTCGATGGTCCTCAAAGACCGCAACCACCCCAGCGTCATCTTCTACTCCGTCGGAAATGAGATCCCCGAGATCGGCAGCCCGGCAGGAGCTGAATGGAACCAGCACCTGGCAGAAAAGGTCAGGGAACTCGACCCGACACGATTCGTCACCAACGGTGTCAACGGGTTCGTCGCAGCACTCAAGGACGTCATGCAGATGATGCGCCAGGCCACCGACGCCGGCGCTGCGGGCGGGGTCAACGACGCGATGGGCAGTGCCGGGGACATGATGAACCAGATCAGCGCATCCGAACTCGTCTCAGCACGTCTGGAAGAGCCCTACGCGGCTCTCGACGTCGCAGGCATCAATTACGGCGACAGCCGATACGACCTCGATGCCGATCTCAACCCCGACCGGCTCCTCGTCGGTACCGAAACCTTCCCAGGCCACATCGACGTCCTCTGGAAGTTGGTGCAAGCCCACCCCCAGGTTCTCGGCGACTTCACCTGGGCCGGATGGGACTACCTCGGCGAAGTAGGCGTGGGCCGCACCCGCTATCTCGACGACAATGACATGCAGTTCGAAGCAGCCTACCCCTGGATTTCCGCCTGGGTGGGTGACCTTGACATGACGGGCCAACGCCGCGCGATCTCCTACTACCGGGAAATCGTCTTCGGGCTTCGCGCCGAACCATACATTGCCGTGCATCGTCCACAGCTGCATGGAAAGGCCGCAATGACCGGCGGATGGTCGTGGCCTGACGCACACGCCAGCTGGACCTGGTCGGTGGACGCCGGGGACCCGATCCGAGTCGATGTGTATGCCGCCGCCGATGAGGTGGAACTGGTATGCAACGGTCGTTCGCTCGGGCGCCAGCCCGTCGGAGCAGGCAAGGCCTTCATCGCCGAGTTCGACGTCACCTACGACCCCGGCACCCTCGAAGCGATCGCCTACAAAGCCGGCGCCGAAATCTCACGAGAAATCCTGACCTCGGCGACGGGTCCTGCCCACATCGAGCTGAACCCATCCGCTTCCACGATCTCCGACACCGGGAACGACGCGGCGTTCATCGAGATCGAGTTGCGCGACGACCACGGTCGTCTCATCACCGACGCGGACGCCGACGTCAGCGTGAGCGTTTCGGGTGCCGCTCACCTCGCAGGCCTTCTCAGCGGCCGACCGAACCCTCTCGAACCGGTCACGGGATCCGCATGCCGCACGCACGACGGGCGCGCCCTTGCGATCATCCAGCCCGACCGGCCGGGCGAGGCGCATATCACCGTAACGTGCGGGGAACTCCGCGCAGAAGCAACCGTCTTGATCACGGGATCCGCGTGCCATACCCACGACGGGCACTCCCCCGCGATCATCCAGTCCGATTGGCCGGGTGAGGCACAGACCACGACTAGCGGGGAACTGCGTGCAGAAGCAACCATGTCGATCGGAGCAACCAATGCGTGAGCTTCAGCCAGGATTTCTATGGGGGGCAGCCACCTCCCCTCACCAGGTGGAGGGAAACAATGTCAACAGCGACTGGTGGGCAAATGAGGGCCAGATTCCAGGAATGGAGCCCAGTGGAGACGCGGCCGACAGTTACCACCGCTTCGAACAAGACATGCAGCTTCTCGCATCCGCGGGATTGACCGCCTACCGGTTCGGCATCGAATGGGCTCGCATCGAGCCGCGCCCCGGTCAGTACTCACGCGCCGAGCTCGCACACTACCGGCGCATGATCGACACCGCGCTGGCTCTCGGGGTCACACCCGTCATCACCCTCCAGCATTTCACGACCCCTCAGTGGTTCGCCGAGGAGGGCGGGTGGACAGCACCTACCGCAATCGAACGATTCGCGTCCTATGTGACTGCCGCAAGCAGTATTCTCGGCGATGTCGAATGGGTGGCGACGATCAACGAGCCCAATATGCTCGCCATGATGACCATGCTTTCCGACGCGGCGCGCGAAGGCCGTCTTGATCAGTGGCTGAGCCCCACCGTGGATGGACAGAGCGACCGGGATTCCATCACCACGAATCTTCCGGTGCCCGAACCCCGGTACGGGCACCGGTTTGTCGAGATCCACCATGCCGTGCGCGACATCATCCGGCAGAACACCGACGCGAAAGTCGGCTGGACCATCGCGAATCCTGCGCTGACCGCCGTACCAGGATGCGAAGCGAAGCTCGTTGAAGTGCGATACGACCAAGAAGACCTCTACCTACACGGCTCTCTCGGAGATGACTTCGTCGGCGTACAGGCATACTCCTCGCAGCAGGTCGACGCGAACGGAATCGTTCCCCACCCCAGCCACCCCGACAACACGCTCACTGGCGCCGCCTACCGGCCGGACGCGCTGGGCATAGCGGTGCGGCACGCGGCCGAAGTGACCGGAGGCATCCCTATCCTCATCACCGAAAACGGCATTGCGACCGGCGATGACACGCGCCGCATCGCCTACATCGATGGCGCGCTCGAGGGCCTCTATTCCGCAATGGACGATGGCATTGACGTGCGGGGGTACCTCCACTGGAGCCTGCTTGACAACTATGAGTGGGGCCACTGGGGACCCACGTTCGGCTTGATAGCCGTCGACCGGGAAACCTTCACGCGCTACCCGAAGCCGAGCCTTGCCCATCTCGGTTCCATCGCGCAAAAGAGCGCCGCAGGTGGGAAGGTACAGGCCAGATGACCGAACTGCGGTGGGCAGTTGTTGGAACGGGAGCAATCTCCACGCAAATTGTGGACGACCTCGCGCTCGTGCGTGGGGCGGCAATCGCCGCGGTCGTCTCGCGTGATGCCGGCCGAGCACGCCAGTTCGCCCAGAAGCATCACATCGAGCACGCCGGGGACCTGAGCCAGATACTCCAGCGAGACGACATCGACGTGGTGTACGTGGCAACGCCCTATGCAACACACCACTCATTAGCCCGAACCGCGCTGCTCGCCGGAAAACACGTCGTGGTCGAGAAGCCGGCCACACTTAACGCGGCAGAGATGGCCGATCTGATCCAACTCGCCCAAGCCACCGGCGCTTTCCTCATCGAAGCGATGTGGATGAAATTCAATCCCGCGTACCGGGAACTACGGCGCCTGCTCGCCGACGGGCTGATCGGCGAGGTTCGCAGCGTCCGCGCCAGCTTCGGGATCCCTTTTCCCCGCGACGAGTCAAGCCGTTGGAACGCGGAATTGCACGGCAGTGCCCTCCTCGATCAGGGGATTTACCCCATCACGCTCGCCCGTGACGTTCTCGGGACACCGGACGGGATACACGCTTCGGGCACCCGGGCACATGGTCTGGATCTCTCCCAACATGCGACGTTCGACTATCAAGATGGGCGGTTCGCGCAACTCGCCAGCTCGATGACCGAGTTCGTCGACCCTACCGCCGCCATCAGCGGCACCCGTGGATGGGTCAGTATCCCGTTTCCGTTCTGGGCCGGTACCCGCTTCACCGCCCACGTCCCTCAGGGCGAGGACTTCATGGCCACGCAGGAATTCTGCGCTCCTCGTGAAGGCCACGGCTACGTACCCATGTTGCGCGAGATCAACATCGCCATCCTGCAAGGTCATCAAGAACACCCCTGGCACCGGTGGCAGGACACCATCGACATTTTCGTCCTGATGGAAAACATCCAGCAGCAGTACTCGCTTTCGGGCGCTCCTGGATAAACCGCTCCGCCAGGCAGACTGCGCGATATCACTCAGCGCACCACCAGGATCCCGCATCCGCTTGAAAACCGACCCCACCCGACACCACACCTGGAGTGAGCTATGTCCGTGTTAACCACTGCTACGACTATCGGAACCTGGTTTGAAGACGCAACGGGGGGACCTCTCATCCGCGAGTTCCTCGCCCAGACAGGCCAGGACGAATCGGCCCTCAAACCGCTGCGCGGCCTTGCGCTCCAACAGCTGGTCGAACTCAGCCAAGGCCGGCTCTCCCAAAACGCGGTGGACGACCTTGTCCGCGCAGCGAACGGAGGGACCATCCCCGAAGACGACGGCACGGCAGGCACCGGTGCCTGGGCCGAGCAAATAACCCCCAACCGGTTCACCGGACAGACCGTCATCGTCACCGGAGCAGGATCCGGCATCGGGCGGGCAGTGGCGTCCCGTGTCGCCCGTGAAGGCGGCACCGTCATCGCCGTCGACATCTCCGAGCAAGGCCTGAAGGATTTTGCGGCAGCCCACGAAGACTCATCAATCGTCACGGTTCCTGGTGACATCACCAAGGAAGACGACGTCGCCCGCATCGTCACCGCAGCCAACGGCAGGATCGACGCGCTGGCCAACGTCGCGGGGATCATGGACGACATGACCCCGCACCACGAGGTCACCGACGCCGTATGGAAGCGCGTGTTCTCCGTCAACGTCGACGGCACGTTCCTCCTCACCCGCGACGTGCTGCCCGTTATGCTCGACGCCGGCCGCGGATCGATTGTGAACGTCGCTTCCGAAGCATCCCTGCGCGGGTCAGCCGCCGGGTTGGCGTACACGGCGTCCAAGCACGCCGTTGCCGGAATGACGAAAAGCTCAGCCTTCATGTACGGACCGCAGGGCATCCGCGTGAACGCCGTCGCACCCGGCCCTACCGCTACCAACATAGAAGCCAAGTTTGCGTCAGAACTCGGCCGTGAACGTCTCGCCGAATTCATGAAACTCATCCCACCCGTTGTCGGACCGGCTCAAATAGCCGCCTCCATCACCTTCCTTCTCAGCGATGACGGAACCAACATAAACGGCGTCATCCTGCCAACTGACGGCGGCTGGTCAGTCCAGTAGTTACAGAGTGGGCGAACGCCTAGTCTCCTGAGTGTCGACAACCGCCGGCTAAGTGTCGCGGCGTCGCACAAGGGTTCGGCATGGAAGTCCTCGTAACCGACCCCTACACCGCGGAACACGACGTGAGTGGGAACGGGCCGACACGTGTCGACCTCATCGCCCAAGCAGAGATCATGGAAACGGCGTATCCGTACCATTCGATGATCGCGCCGACGGTGCCGGAAATGAGGCTTTTGCGGTGGACCTCATCAGGGCTCAGGCCGACGAGTTGTGCTGTGGTCATGTTCGTTCCATTTCAGGATGAAGGCGGCCGAAGAATCGTGGCCGACTCAGACGGTCGTCTCGTCCATGAGGATCGCGGCACGGGTGACTTCGCGGGCCAAGGACTTCTCGAGGGCCTCCTTGACGCCATTCAAGCGGAACGTGGCGTCGATCATTGCATCGAAGGGGTACTTTTCCTGGTGCTCTGCAAGGAATGCCAGGGACTTGTGGAGGTAGCGGCCTTCGTAGCGGTCCACGTGCTTGATGGTCAGTGCTTTGCGGGTGACGTAGCCGGGATCGAACGGGACGGTCCTGCCGGGGGAAAGGTTGCCCATCACCAGGTAGCGCCCACCGCGGCGGATCTGGCGCAGCCCTTCAGCAAAGGCGTCGGGGACACCGGTCAGTTCGACGGCGACGTCAGGGCCTTGGCCTGCCGTGAGTTGCTGGACGACGGTGATTCTGTCCTCCAGATCCGGGATGGTTGCCATGTGGACTGTGTGGTCGGCACCGAAGCGCCGGGCTTGTTCTAGCCGGGATTCGGAAGGGTCGGTGATGATGACGGTGGCGCCGCGTTCTTTGGCGACCGCGACGGCGTTCAGGCCCAGTCCGCCGGCTCCCTGGATGAGAACGGTTTCGCCGTACTGTAGGCCGATCTGGTCAATGCCGAAGGTGACCTGGGAGAGGGCGCAGTTGGCGCTGGCCGCGATGGAGTCGGGGATTTCATCGGGGACTCTGTAGACGTGTTGGCGTGGGTGGATGTAGTAGTGCGTGCCGAAGGCGGCGTGGAAGTGAGGCGCTTCGGAGGGCTGCTTGCCGAAGAATTCGTAAGCGTTGTCGCACAGATTGGGCTGGCCGCCTAGGCATCGGGTGCACTGGTCGCAGGTTTGGAAATAGGTGGCCACGATGCGGTCGCCGATCGTGAGCGGCTGTCCGGCGTTGTCGGTGGGGCGTTCGCCCCCGATGGCGGCGACAGTGCCGACCATCTCGTGGCCGAGACCCCCACTCTTCTTGACCGGGTGCTTACCGTTCCAGATGTGCAGTTCAGAGCCGCAGACATTCGCTCTGATCACTTTCATCAGGATCGCATCTGGCCCCGGGGTGGGGAGCGGGTACTGGGCGTAGTCGAGCTCCCGGGGACTGGTCATGACGGCGATGCGGCCGTACTCGAGGTCTGGCATGGGGGTCCAATCCGTTGGACGGCAGTTGCCGGGGCTCGTGGAAGCCCCGGCAACTGCTGGTCGTGGGTTGTTAGTGGGCTGTCTCGTCGGTGGGGGTCACTCCGGCGAGGTCCGGGGTGTGTACGGGATCGGGAACGTGCTGGTGCTTGCGGGAGAACAGCACCGCGACGCCGGACAGGACGCAGGGGATCGCTCCGAAGAGGAACGCTGCGGTGGCCCAGTTGCCGCCGTTGGAGAGCAGGGTCGCGGCCAGGGCGCTGGAGAAGATCGCGCCGATGGGGCCGACGGCGGCGACGAAGGTTGCTCCACGGCCGCGGATGCGGGTGTCGTAGCTTTCGCCGACGAAGAACAGCACGCAGGAGTATGGGCCGATGAGGAAGAACGTTCCGAGGCTGTAGAGAGCGACGACGGTCCAGAAATCGCTGGGGCCGAAGATCATTGCGGTGAAGACGATGCCGCCGGTGATCCAGCCGAAGGCGATGACGTTGCGCCTGCCGAACTTGTCGCCGAGGAAGCCGTGGGTGAGGTAGCCGAGGTAGGCGATCACGTTGGACATCAGGAGGATGGCCAGGGAGTTGGTGAAGGAGACGTTGTGGACGCTGACCAGGACGGTGGTGCCGAGCACGCTGAAGACCTGGACGGGGAAGTAGTTCAGGATGTGGCCCAGTCCCAGGGCCAGCGTCGTGCGCAGGCTCCGGCCGCGGAAGACGTCAGCGAGGGTGCTGCGGGTTTCGTGTTCTTCGATTCCGAGGGAGGTGGAGAGATTTTCGGCGTCGGCTGTGTTGCCGGCCTTCTGAAGGCGGCGGATCTTCTGGATCGATTCGAACTGCGGGGATTCGCGCAGTTTGCGGGCCAGGGCCGCCACGATCAGGGATGGGACGGCGGCGAAGACGAAGCAGCCGGCCCAGCCGATGACTGGCAGCAGGACGGCGGTCAGCGCCGCGGCGAGGATGGCACCGATCGGCCAGCCACCCTGAACCAGGGAGTAGATGAATCCCTGGCGCTTTTTGATCCGGGGGTCATCGGAGGCGCCGTAGAGTTCGCTGAGGTAGGCGCCGTTGACGCCCTGTTCGGACAGGCCCAAACCGCTGAGGGACCGGATGGCGACCAGGGCCGCGACCGGAACGACCCCGCCGAGGGCGGTCAGGGCAGAGGCGATGCCTGCTCCCGCGGTGGTGAAGGCGAGGCCGGCTTTACGGCCGAACTTGTCGACGACGGGTCCTGCAATGAGGCCCATGCCGACGGCCCCGATAGACATCCATGTGACCATGGTGGCCTGTTCGGCCTGGTTCAGGCCGAGGTCTTTGCCCAGTTCGGGTAGCAGCGTGCCGAAGAGGATGAAGTCATAGACGGCGAACGCCCATGCGAGGAAGCACAGGATGGTCGCGAATTTGATTTGCCGGTTGGTGACGTGCGCCGGCCGCCAAGTCGTGCTGTTTGCTGAGGACATGATCCAGCTCCATTGATGGGTACTGACGGATGTGACGGGGTTACACCTGTTTTTGGGTGTGGCTGCCTAGGGACTTGGCGGCAGCAGTGCCTGCGATGCGGTGGTGCGCCGAGGGGTTTGGGCGCGCATTGGTCCTAGGCGGATTTGCCTTCGATCTCTGCCAGGATCGGCAGGAGGAAATTGCGGAACGCGTCGTAGTTCTCTGTTACCGGGAAGTGGCCGAGTTCTGGCATCTCCCAGAACTTGGAGCCCTTGACCAGGTTCGCGGCTTCCTTCGTGTCAGCGGGTGAGGTGTTGGGGTCGTACTCACCGGTCAGGAAGTACAGCATGCACTTGCTCGTGTCGATTGCTGCGGCTTCTTCGGGGCTGACGTTGTGGTCGTAGTAGTAGTAGTAGAGATCGCCGGCGAAGACGCCGGGCCCGCCGCACTGGTACTCCCACTGGATTTCCCGCACGTTTGCCTCCGGGGAGTACGGCGAGATGTTCAGCAGCATCGCGGCACCGGTTGAGTTTCGCGAGATGTTGGGGTTGTCGTATTCGCGCCGGATGCCGTCCATGCCGACCTCCACGTACTCGGCGGCGGAGCGAAGGGCGCCTTCGACGGAGATTGTGGCGCGGTAGCGGTCGTTGAAGTTGGAGGCTAGGTCGATGGCGAGGTGCCCGCCCATGGAGCTGCCCAGGTATACGGGGCGGTCCAGTTCCAGTGCTTCGGAGAGTGCGTTGGGGAAGGCCATCATGCGGGATTTGGTCATGTTGTATTCACGGGTCCACCACTTGTCCCCGTGCGGGGGCAGTGACTTGCCGTGGAAGGGCAGGTCGAAGGCGATGACCCGGTAGCGGGAGGTGACCTCTTCGTCGTTGAGCAGGTGCCGGTACTGGCGGCCGTCGGAGCCCGCGGTGTGCCCGACGATGAGCGGGATGCCCTGACCGGCTTCCTCGTAGTAGACCCGGTATTCGATGTCTTCGACGGTGAGGTAGACGTAACCACCCTTGATGGGTTCGAACTTTGCCATGGCTATTACGCTCCTTCGCGATTGAGCTGGCGGAAAATTTGCATGAGCCGGTTGAGGGCCGGCAGGTAGGCGTAGAACTGGTGGGTGTTGCTTAGCTGCACGCCGTGCATGATGGAGGAGCTTTGCAGGGATTGGAAGAACGGCCGCGGATATTCGGCGGTCATGTCTGACCACTGCTCCTCATTGCCCTTGATCCAGATCGCCGCGCCCTGAGGGTCGGTTCCGGAGGGTTCCACTGAGAGGAATGTGCCGTCGTCATAGGCTGCCGTCCATGCTCTGTCGCCGATAGCGACGTGAAGTTTGCCGGTGTAGTACCGCATCTCGCGGTTGAACTCGAAGTCCTTGGTCGCGGTCTGCAGCACCTGCGCGAAGTCAAGCATTGATTTGCCTTTCACCATTGAAAGTAGGGGTGGGGGTGCCGAGGTACTCATACATCCTCGTGTGGTCCTCGGCGCCGTGCCCGGCGTCGAGAACGGACTGCCAGATGGCTTCGCAGTCATGGCTGAGACGGGCATCAACACCCAGTGAATCGGCGAGGGCCGTGGCGATCTTGATGTCCTTGGTCATCAGCCCGATCGGGAAACCGGAGCTGAACGTTCCGGAGATCATGAACTGCGCGACCTTGTTCTCCGAGGTGTTGCTGCGACCAGATGATGCGTTCAGGACCTGGGTCAGGATGGCCGGGTCGATGCCGAAGCGTTCGCCAACGCGTAGGGCTTCAACGGTGGCAGCAACCGAGGCCGCGGAGACCAGGTTATTCAGGGCTTTGGCCGCGTGTCCGGAGCCGGCGTCGCCGACGTGGATGACGGATTTACCCAGGACATCGAAGAGTTCGGTGGCCTGGTCCAGGTCCTGCCAACGGCCTCCGACCATGATGGCGAGTTGTCCGTTTTGCGCTCCACGGACGCCACCGGAGACAGGCGCATCGAGGTACCGCATTCCCTCTCCTTCGAGCTTTTGGCTCAGCTCGCGGGAACGGATGGGCTCGGAGGAGGACATATCGATGAACAGGGTGTTCAGCGAGGCTGCCCCGCTCACTCCCCCGGTCAGTACGGCTTCGACGATGTCGGAGTTGGGCAGCATCGTGATGATGATGTCGGCGTCCTGCCAGTCTTTAGCGTCCGTGGCCGTGCGGGATGTGGGGTTCTGATCCTGGAATCGCTGCACTGCGCCCGGGTCGCGGTCGTCCACGATGAGGGCGTGGTTCGCGTTGGCGAGCCGTGAGGCCATGGGAAAGCCCATGTTGCCCAGGCCGATGAAGCCGATGGTGCTCATGCTTCGGCCTCCATTTCCTTGAAGACCTCACGGGCGAGCCGGAAGCTTTCCAGGGCAGCGGGGGCTCCGCAGTAGACGGCCACCTGAAGGAAGACCTCCTTGATCTGCTCCCTGGTAACACCGTTGCGGATCGCGCCACGGATGTGGACCTTCAACTCGTGGGGCCGGTTCAGGGCGCTGATCATGGCCAGGTTGATCAGGCTGCGCTGTGCGTGTTCCAGGCCTGGGCGGTTCCAGACGTCACCCCAGCAGTACTGGGTGACAAGTTCCTGCATCGGCATGGAGAACTCGTCCGCGCTGTCCAGGCTGCGCTGGACATACTCATCGCCAAGGACTTCCCGGCGGGTGGCAAGGCCCTTGTCGAACAGCTCCTGGTTCATGGTGTCGCTCATTGTGTTACTCCTTGCGCTGCTTCCTTGGCGGCGTTGAGCGGGGTCTGATCCCACACCGCCTGAATGTTGGTGAACTCGTGGACGCCCAGGTAGGAAAGTTCCCGGCCGAAACCGCTCTTCTTCACCCCGCCGATCGGGATTCGGGGGTCCGAAACGGAGAGGCCGTTGATGAAGACCCCGCCGGCGTCGATCTTCCGGGCCATGGCGCGGGCTTTCGTGTTGTCGGCAGTCCAGATAGCGGCGCTGAGGCCGAATTCTGAGTTGTTGGCCTTGGCCAGTGCGTCTTCTGCGTCTTCGGCGGCGATGACGGTTGCCACCGGCCCGAAGATCTCTTCCTTGAATGCCGTCATGGCTTCGGTGACACCGGCCAGGACGGTGGGGGCGTAGAAGGAGCCGGGCCCGGGGATGCGGTGGCCACCAGTCAGGAGCTCCGCTCCTTCGGCCACGGAGCGCTTGACCTGGTCGTCCACGTCCAGCAATCCTTCTTCCTTGGCCATCGGGCCGACGAAGGTTTCCGGGTCCGTAGGGTCACCAACCTTGAAGCTTTTGACCTTGCTGGCGAGTTTGGTTGTGAACTCGGTATAGACGGCGCGTTCGACGATGATCCGCTTGGCCGAGATGCATACCTGGCCCGCGTTCATCATGCGCCCGGTGGCCGCAGCGTCCACGGCCTTGTCCAGGTCGGCGTCGGCCAGAACGATGAACGGATCCGATCCGCCGAGTTCCAGGATGACTTTCTTCAGTGCACGGCCCGCTTCCGCGGCCACGCTCTGCCCGGCGACGGTCCCGCCGGTCACGGCGACACCCGTAATCGCAGGATCGTGGATGACCGAAGGTATCTGGTGGCGGTCGCAGTTCACGACCGCGAAGGTGCCCTTCGGAAGCCCTGCTTCCTCCCACAGCGACTCCATTGCCAGAGCGCAGCCCACGACGTTCGATGCGGGCTTAAGGAGGTAGCCGTTACCGCCGAGGATGATGGGGGCGGCGCCCCGGAAGATCTGCCAGACGGGGAAGTTCCACGGCATGATAGCGAGCACTGTGCCGGTGGGCAGGTAGGAGATGTAAGCTTCCGGACCGATGGTTGTCGCCGTGTTCTCCAGCATGGCCGGCCCGTGTTCGGCGTACCAGTCCAGCATGTTTGCGCACTTGGTGACCTCTGCCTGAGCCTGCGTGACAGGCTTGCCCATTTCGGCAGTGATCACGCCGGCGAGCTTTGCCGTGTCGCGTCGCAGCAGTTCCGCAAGACGGCGGAAAACATCTGCCCTCGCGGCAGGGGTGGTGTCGCTCCAGACGGTGAAACCATCGGCGGCCTTCCGGACAATGCCCGCCACACCCTGCTCATCCAGGTACGGGTAGGCTCCGACCTCCTCACCCGTAGCGGGGTTCGTCGACTTAGCGACGGCAACTTCAATGGTGCCCATATTTGCGTTCCTTCGAGTTTGTGTGATGAAGCTAACAACGACTCTAGAAGCGTCCGTCACTTTGATAAATAAGACGTTTCCGAAGCTTTGCTTCTCAAAAACAGAACAGTCGCAACGTGAGCGTCCTCCTTCGCTTCCTCCTTTGTCTTCTACAGCAGTGGGGGTCCGATGAGGCATCGCCTTGGCGCATGAGCAGTTGAAACGGCCCGTGAAGACTGTCATCATTCACTAGGAGAGACGATTCGACTTGCAACGCTTCACTGAGAGAGAACGAGGACCATGGAGATCTCGCAGCTGGAAATCTTCCTTGCCGTAGCAGAGACGGGCAGCATCACCAAAGCCGCCAACAAGCTTCTCCGCGCCCCTTCAAACGTCTCGACACGCATCCAGCAGCTGGAGCGAGAACTTGGAGTCAAGCTTCTGGTCCGCGACAAGCGGCAAAGCTCTCTCTCAGCCGATGGGGAGATGTTTAGGGATCATGCCCAAAAAATCATCGACCTGTGCAACGACGCCAAAGCCTTCACTGCCCAGGGCGAACCCCGCGGCAAGTTCCGTCTCGGCGCCCTTGAAAGCACGGCAGCAGTTCGAATACCCCCGATCCTGGCAAGCTTCCATCTCCGCTACCCTGCGGTCGATGTTGAACTCGAAGCAGGCTCCTCGGGAGTGCTGTTCGACCGTCTGCTGAACGGGCAACTCATGGCAGCCTTCTCTGACGGGAAACCCGCCGTGCCTTCACTCACCGGCATCAGGGCCTTCGCGGAGGATCTCGTCATCCTCACCCCGCAAACAGTCACCGAGATCAACGACGACTTCAAGGCGTCCCACCCAACCGCCTTCATGTTCGGCACCGTCTGCTCCTACCGCCAGCGCTTCGAGGACTGGCTCGATTCCCAAGGAGTGATCCCGGGACGAATCGTCGAAATATCCTCGTACTACAGCATGCTCGCGTGCGTCGCGGCCGGTGGCGGTATCTGCATGATCCCCAGATCCCTCCTCGAGACACTGCCGGGAGCAAACCGGGTACAGGTGCATGAAATAGAAGGCAACCTCGGCATGGTAGAAACCTGGCTGATGTGGCGGCGAGACTGCCGATCCGAGAACCTCAAAGCCTTCATCACCGAACTCAAGAACCACCTCAACACGGCAGAGCAAACCGTGCCCGCTGCCGCCTAACGGCAGACAAATCCCGTCCGCACTACGACAAGGTGCCGTCCCTGTGAGTCGGATAGGAGCAGGTCACGATCTAATTTGACTGACCGTGCTTCGAAGCTCGAGGCTGGCTGAGGTGGAATCACCGCCAACGCGATCGGCCCCGGTCCCATCGCCACTGAGCTATTCAAAAACGCGAACCCCTGAGGACTCGCCACGGATAAAGGCAATAGTGTCCTCCGTTCCTGTCGGCAGGCTCGGTTAACCGGAGGACGTTGCCCATGCCGCTTGATACTTCTTCAACGAGCTCTCTGATTTTCTCACCGGCGAGAACCTTTATGTGTGGTGGGCTTACCGTCGGATTCCATTCAGAGTGACGACGGCCAAGACCTCATGTTGTAAGGGTTCGACAACCACGGATGCCGCTGGCCACTAGGTCAGGCTCTAAAACTTTTGAAAACCTGCTCATCAAGTTCGTGGTCGTCTCAACACCCTGATGCGCGGCTGACGACAAACTCGAGGAAGGACTGTGCTGAGCATGCACAAATCCGCGTGGCGCCGAAAGCCCTACCCAGTGAGCCCTTACAGCGCATCGACCATCCGCACCGAGCGGCACGACTGGACGGGCCTAGAACCGCAGGCTCGTGTAATCGTGCAGGAAGGGAGGGGCACGTCCTATGAGGCAGTCGTCGACATCCTGACAGAAGACATGACGGTGGTCTGGGTGCTACCGACCGCTCTGACAGGTCGACGCGCGTTCCACCACAATGACGATGTCGACATCACCGTTGTTTCCGGCAGAAAACTAGACGAGAAAAAAACGGGCGGAGACGGCGCCCTAACGCGTCCAAATCTAGCTGCTGAGCTTGTTCAGGCGTCGTTGGTGCTTCCTTTCTTGGAAGGATGTGAGGTGCAAGCTGGACCAGTTGACAGAACATCCGTTATCGGCAGTTAATCAAGGGTGCCTAGGAGGGGTTGTAGCACTGCCGCGCTTGTGCATACGAAACGAATTTCTGGGAGGTGCAAAAGCGAGCGGTAGGTAGTCAGGCCTCCAAAGACCCTAGCGTCGTAAGAGTTGAGGCAAGGGCCTCTGCCAATTCTTTCCCCTTGATCACAAAGTGCTGGGAAAACTGCTTGCGATGCTCGTCGTGCTCGTGGAAATAGTGAGGAGTTAGGACTCCGGAAAATACTGGAACGTCCGTCTCCAATTGAACCCTCATGAGAGCATCCACAACGCTTTGTGCAACAAACTCATGGCGGTAAATACCCCCATCGACAACGAGGGCGGATGTGGCGATGCCGTCATATCGTCCGGATATCGCGAGGCGTCGGACGAGCAGCGGAATTTCGAAGGCTCCGGGCACTTGATAGACGTCCGCCTGGATGATGCCGAGTTCTCTTAGTTGCCTCTGAAAGCTGTCGACGGCACGGTCGACGATGTCGGCATGCCATCGAGCACTAACGATGGCCACGCGGAGGGTGGAAGTATCGAGCGATGACATGAGAGGCTCCTTCGTTCGAGAAGTGTGAGTCGAGTCCCTGTGCGGGATCGATCAGTGTTTTTCCTGATCCTAGTTGCGGGACGTGCCGTGGTCGTGGGCTGGCGTCCTAGATGGCGTCGAGGGGTGAGGCGGTATCAGCGGTGGCTTCGACGGCGGCTTCGCGGGCCGCGGCGCGACGGGCCCTGCGCTTGTCGTTGAGCAGGCACAGCCCGATCGCGACGAAGAAGAGCAGCAGCAGGGGCACTGCGAGGTAGAACATGCTCAGTGCGTCCCCGCCGGGAGCGGCCATCGCGGCGAAGAGACAGACGAGGAACACGGTGATGCGCCAGGCCTTGAGGATCTGCCTGCCCGAGACGAGGCCCACCAGGTTCAGACCGACCAGGACCACCGGCAGCAGGAAGGCGATCCCGAAGGCCAGCATGAGCCTCAGGACGAAGGTGAAGTACACCGAGACGCTGATGTAGTTGGAGAAGTCCTCGGGCGTGAACTCCGTCAGGACCCGCACCGCGTTGGGCAGGATCGACC